>CAVVOX010000003.1:0-611088 GCA_963749875.1 uncultured Alphaproteobacteria bacterium | reverse complement strand
GCAGCCGAGAATGGCGCCACCTTCATTGCCTCTAACGAGCTCATTCCATTGCTGTTTCTGCTTGTCTGTGGCTTCGCTCGGTGGCGACAGAGACATAGATCTGGTTGCAAGCTTGAACAGAAAGGGCACACCGAACCCCAGCAGTGTCGTGACAGACAATCCAGCGATCACATGAGACAATGATAGAGACATGCCGTCGCTCCTGAGTGGTGGGCCGGTGGTCGATAATCTATGCGAGCTGAGCGCTCGCGCAACCGTGTCCCGCACGCGCCGATGCGGCCAATCTCACATGCCTGTGCATCTCGCTTGCCCATGCTCTCATGTCGTAAATTGCACAGCCGAGGTCGCAATTCTCGCGCCCCACGGATCGAACGCGGCGCATCCTACGCATTTAGGGCCGGTGCTCCCGCGCCGAGAGACGCGCGCGGGCGAATTGCGGGATGACCCATGATGAAAACAGATGCGCATGCAGTGGTAATCGGCGGCGGTGTCGTCGGCGTATCGACGCTCTATCACTTGGCGAAGAAAGGCGTGACCGATTGCGTGCTTGTAGAGCGCAAGGAGCTGACCTCCGGCTCGACATGGCACGCGGCGGGACTGCTGCCCTTGTTCAATATGAGCTATAGCGTCGGCCAGATCCACAAATACTCCGTGGCGCTTTACAAGACGCTCGAGCAGGAGACCGGCCAGAATGTGGGTTTTTCCGTCTGCTCCAATATCCGGCTGGCGCGGACGCAGGACCGGATGGACGAATATCATTACTATGCGGGCGTCGCGCGGACCATCGGCATCGATGTGCGCTGGCTCACGCCCGAGCAGCTGAAAGAGATCTGGCCGCTCTGCAATATTGACGGGATCGTCGGCGCCATTCAGCACCCGGAGGACGGCTATATCCAGCCCGCCGATCTGACCCAGGCGCTGGCCAAGGGCGCGCGCAGCCGCGGCGCCGAGATCTATCGCAATACCACCGTCACCGGCATCCGCCAGCTCGCGGACGGCAAATGGCTGATCGAGACGGATAAGGGCGAGATCACCGCCACGCATGTCATCTCTGCGACGGGGAACTTCGCCCGCAAGACCGGCGCGATGGTCGGTCTCGACATCCCCGTCGTGCCCGTGGAGCATCAGTTCATCGTCACCGAGCCGCACCCCGAAATTCAGGCGCGCAAGCGCCAGGGCCTGCCGGAAATGGGTGTGCTGCGCGAATCCGACAGCTCCTGGTATATGCGCGAGGAAGCGGGCGGGCTGCTGCTAGGCCCCTATGAGGTCGGCGCGCCCTGCTGCTATGTGGACGGGCCGGATGCGCAATCCGAATATGAGCTGTTCCAGGAGGATCTGGAGCGCCTGGAGCCGTATGTCGCGACCGCCATCGAGCGCGTTCCTGCCTTCGGCGAGGTCGGCATCAAGCAGGTCTATAATGGTGCGATCCCCTATACGCCCGACGGCTCGCCGATCATCGGCCCGGCCTGGGATCTGAAGAATTTCTGGCTCAATGAGGGCCATAGCTTCGGCATCACCGCCGCGGGCGGCGCCGGCTGGCAGCTCGCCGAATGGATCGTCGAGGGCGAGCCCTCCATCGACATGATGGGCGTCGATCCGCGGCGTTTCGGGCCTTACGCCTCGCGCGGCTATCTGCGGAAGAAGAACGAGGAGGCGTATGCCAACGTCTTCACGCCGCATTATCCCGACGAAGAGCGCATCGCCGCCAGGCCGCTGAAGCGCTCGCCCTGCTATGAGCGCATGGCGGCGAAAGGCGCAGTGTTCGGCTCGGTCTATGGCTGGGAGCGGCCGAACTGGTTCGCGCCGGCGGGTTATGGGCTCAAGGCCGATGAGTTGACGAAGCCGGATGTCCTGCTCAATCACAATCATCCCGAGCCGGATGCGGACGGCAAGGTCCGTGAGCTGTGGAGCTTCCGGCGGTCGAACTATTTCGAGCATGTCGGCAATGAGTGCCGCAATGTGCATGAAAATGTCGGTGTGCTGGATATGTCGGCCTTCGCCAAGATGACGGTTTCGGGGCCGGGGGCCGAAAGCTGGCTGGAATCGCTCGTCGCCAACCGGATTCCGAAAAAGATCGGGCGCATCGGCCTCTGCCATATGCTGTCGCAGAATGGCGGCGTTCGCTCGGAATTCACCATCTACAAGACCGGGCCGCAATCCTATTACCTTGTCTCGGCCGGCGCTTTCGAGCGGCACGACCACGACTATTTGAGAAAGCTGGCCCCGACCGACGGCAGCGTGCGGCTGCAGCCGGTCACGACGCAATATGGCGTGCTTGTCCTCGCCGGCCCCAAGGCGCGCGCCGTGCTGCAGCAGCTCACCGATGCGGATCTGAGCAACGACGCCTTCCCCTGGCTGACCGGCAAGCCGATCAATGTCGGCCACGCCATGGCGCATGCGCTCCGCGTCAATTTCGTCGGCGAGCTGGGCTGGGAGCTGCATCACCCGATCGAGATGCAGAATACGATCTTCGACCTGCTCTTCGAGGCGGGGGCCGGCCATGACCTCAAGCCCTTCGGCATAAGGGCGATGGACTCCCTGCGCATCGAGAAATCCTACCGCCTGATCCCGCGCGAGCTGTCCATCGAATATGCGGCGCTGGAATTGGGGCTCGACCGCTTTGTCCGGCTGAATAAGGAGCAATTCATCGGACGTGAGGCGCTGATCGAATGGCAGCAGCGCAGCTTCAAAAATCGCCTGGTCACCATGGAGGTCGGCGAGATCAGCGATGTCGATCCGCGCGGCAACGAACCGATCTACCACAACGGTGCGATGGTCGGGCGCTGCACCAGCGGCGCCTATGGCTGGCGGCTCGGCAAGTCGGTCGCGCTGGGCATGGTGCCACCGGATGTCGGCGAGGAAGGCGAGGAATTCGAGGTCGAGATCCTCGGCAAGCGCTATCCGGCCATCGTCATACCGGAGAGCGCGTTCGATCCGGACAACGAACGGCTTCGCGCTTAGAGCGGGAACCTGTTTGGTGAAAACGACCGTCGCCCCGGACGGAGCGAAGTGGAGATCCGGGGACGATTGGCCTATCTGCCGCGTCAATGCGTGACGGATAGAGAATTGGGCGCCGGATCAGGTCCGGCGCCACGAATAAGCGTTTCGGACCGTTCCGTCAAAGGTGATCCTGCGTTAGAGCACGACCCGTCCTCCCGCTGAAGGGATTTGGCTGCGAACCGGATGCCGATCCTAGGTTTGGAACCGCGTGATGACCGTCTTCACGCGGTTCTTTTTTTCAAGTCCGCAACAAAGAAACGACATGAGCCGCCTCTTCTCCGCGCCTGTTCCAAACACGACATTTGCTGCTTCGCGAACGTCTGGCGCGTCGCAAATCGACTATCGCCCGCCGTGCCGAAAACCTCGCTTTTCCGGCGCTTGCACTAAGCTTATGTGAACGGTGGCGGCAGATGCAAAGCGGGAGCCAGGTGCATGGGACTATATGAGGACATGGAAGTGGTCGCCGCCGATGCAAATGAACGCGCCGACAGCGCCGTAGCCAGCGCCGCGCCTGCGGCATTCGCCCCAGACGAGTGCCTTCACGAAAAGATCCAGAAGCTGGCGCAGGGATTCTCCATCGAGATCGTCCCCCGCACGGCGCAGAAGGTGAAGCATTTCGCCAATGTCCTGCCTGAGCATAGCCGCGTCTTCATCCCGTTTCTTCCGGCAAGCCGCTTTGCGGACTGCGTTCCGCTCGCGATCCGGTTGCGGCGCGAGGGAATGGAGCCGGTTCCGCATATTGCCGCCCGGCGGGTCGCCTCCCATACCGAGCTGAGAGAGACGCTGGGCCGCCTGCGCGGCGAGGCGGGCGTCACCGAATGCCTCGTCATTGCCGGCGATCCGAAAAGCCCCGTGGGCCCCTTCGCGGACAGTCTGGCGGTTCTGGAGACGGGCCTGCTGGAGACATGCGGCATCCAGACCATCTTCGTCGGCGGCCAGCCGGGAGGCATTCCCGGCGTGGCGCGTGAGGCGGTGGACCGCGCCCTCCTGCGCAAGAACGACTATGCCCGATCAACCGCCGCATCCGTTCACCTCGTCAGCCAATTCACGCTCGATATCCAGGCGCTTGCGAGCTGGCGGAACCGGCTGGCTCAGCTCGGCAATCGCCTGCCGCTTCATATCGGGATTGCGGGGCCGACGAGCCTGACGACACTCCTGAAATTTGCGGCATTGACTGGCGCGTCGGCGTCATTGCGCGCCATGCGCCGCTACGGCGCCAAGCTGACGCAACTCGCCACCGAGGCCGCGCCCGATGCGCTGATCGCCCATCTGGCCCATGCCCAACCCTCTCCCTTGGGAGACGTGGCAGACACGCCGGCCGGCCCGGACACCATTGCGGGGCTGCATGTCTATACGTTCGGCGGCTTCAGCCAGTCGGCCGCATGGATGACCGCGCTCCAGCGCGGCGAGTTCGCGCTCAAGCCGAATGGCGCTGGTTTCGAGGTCGGCTCGCCGCTCCCGACAGAATGTCTGGCCGCCGCCGAGGGTTAGTCGCCCGAGGTGCCGGCCTCCAGGCCGGTTTCCAGGTCCGGCCCATTCATCTGCTCATGCGCGATCGCCTCGTCGACGATGTCAGGCGTATAGCGATCGACATGCGGCTGGCGGCTGTAATATTCGCGGTAGCGCTTGGAGAAATGCGACGCCGACAGAAAGCCGCTGGCCACCGCCACCTCGATGATCGGCAGATTGGAATGCCGCAAGAGACGCCGGGCGCGCTCCAGACGCACTTCGAGATAATAGCGTGCGGGCGAGCGTCCGAGATGATGCCGGAACAGCCTTTCGATATGACGGCGCGAGATCGAAGTCACCTGCGCGATCTCGGCCAGCGAAATCGGCTCGGCGATATTGGCTTCCATGATTTCGATGATCGACAGGAGCCGCGGATTCTGAATACCGAGCCGCGCGCCGATCGGCAGGCGCTGCCTGTCATGGGACGGCCGGACGCGGTCCATCAGGCAGATGTCGCAGACCTTTTCCGCCATGCCCGTGCCGAAGCGCAGGCCGATGAAATAGAGCATCATATCGAGCGCAACCGTGCCGCCCGCGGAGGTAAAGATGTCGTCGTCCACCTCGAAGAGCGAGGACCTGACATCGACATCGGGAAAGCGCTCGGCAAAACTCGGGATAAGCTCCCAATGGATGGCGCAGCGCCGGTCTTCGAGCAGCCCCGCCTCGGCCAGCACCCATGCCCCCGTGCAAAGCCCGCCGATACTGACGCCGCGGCTATCCATTCTCCGCAGCCAGGCAAAGACGCTCGGATCGTTATAGTTCTCGACGTCAACCCCCGAGCAGACGATAACCATGCGTGTCGTTTCGCTGTCGACGGGTTCGTCGAGCACTTCACGCAGCGAGGCATCGATATTGAGGACAACGCCGTTGCTCGCCTCGACAGGCATGCCGCCCTTCGAGAGGAGCCGCCAGTCATAGACCGTTCTGCCCGCCGCTCTGTTCGCGAGACGCAACGCTTCGATCGCTGAGGAAAAGGCGATCATCGAGAATTTGGGGATGAGCAGGAAGAGGATCGTCTGGCGATCGGAACGGCTGTTTCCCATGGTCGCACCCATTGCACCGGGCACCTGAGTTTAGCAATCTTATTGATCTCAGGTTAATAAGACTTAGTGATCGTTGCTCAACTTCCTATCCCTGATCAATCGAATTTTGCTTTCCCGGCTCCCCTCTCACAGCATTTTCAGCCTGAGTTGAAAAAGAAAGTGCCAAAATCACCCATGTCGTTTTCGGACCAAAATCGGACGAGTTGAGCACGTGGCCGCCGCCCTGGCGGATGCATGATGAGCTTATGGTTGCCGGGCTTGCGCCATAGGCGTAAGTGTCCGAAGGGTAGCGATATTTCGGCGCAAGGACCAAGACGCGATGCTGAAACCTGAATCCACTCCGCCCATTCCTTCTCCCTTCAAGGCCGCGCCAGACAAGCCTGCGACGGATCTGGAGATCGCACGCAAGGCCAATATGCGGCCGATTGCGGAAATCGGGGCGCGGCTAGGGATCCCGGAGGACGCGCTTTACCCTTACGGACGGCATATCGCCAAGGTCGAGGAGTCGTTTCTGGAAGGGCTGGAAGAGCGCCCGGACGGCAAACTGATCCTCGTGACGGCGCTGACGCCGACGCCGGCGGGCGAAGGCAAGACCACCACCACGATCGGCCTCGGCGACGGGCTCGCCCGGCTCGGCGCGCGCGCGGCGACCTGCATCCGCGAGCCCAGCCTCGGCCCCTGTTTCGGCATGAAAGGCGGCGCGGCGGGCGGCGGCTACAGCCAGGTCGTGCCGATGGAGGATATCAACCTTCACTTCACCGGTGATTTTCACGCCATCACAAGCGCGCATAACCTTCTTTCGGCGCTGCTCGACAATCATTTGCATTGGGGCAATGCCGCCGGTCTCGATGTGCGCCGCATCGTCTGGCGCCGGGTCATGGACATGAATGACCGCGCCTTGCGCCGGATCGTGATCGGGCTGGGCGGGGCGACGGAAGGCGTGCCGCGCGAGGACGGCTTCGACATCACCGTGGCCAGCGAGGTCATGGCGATTTTCTGTCTCGCGAAGAATTTCAACGATCTGCGCGACCGGCTCGGGGCCATGATCATCGGCTACCGGCCGGACAAATCTCCGGTCTACGCGGCGGATCTCGACGCCGACGGGGCGATGTCGGTGCTGCTCAAACAGGCATTCATGCCCAATCTGGTGCAGAGTCTGGAAAATAACCCGGTCTTCATTCATGGCGGGCCGTTCGCCAATATCGCCCATGGCTGCAATTCGGTGCGCGCGACGCGGGCGGCCCTGAAGCTTGCCGACTATGTCATCACCGAGGCCGGGTTCGGCGCGGATCTGGGCGCGGAGAAGTTCTTCGACATCAAATGCCGCAAGGCCGGGCTGACGCCGAATCTGGCTGTGCTGGTCGCGACGGTGCGCGCGCTCAAGATGCATGGCGGCGTCGCCAAATCCGATCTGGGCACGCCCAATGTCGAGGCCGTCAAACGCGGGTTGGCCAATCTCGGCCGGCATATTTCCAATCTGAAGCGCTTCGGCGTGCCGATCCTCGTCGGCATCAATCGCTTCAATGCCGACACCGAGGAAGAGACGCAGGCGGTGATCGATTTCTGCGCGGATGAGGGCGTGGAGGCGCATCTCTGCTCGCACTGGGCAGACGGCAGCGCCGGGATTGAGCCGCTCGCCCGCCGCGCGAAGGAGATCGCCGACAGCGACACGCTGAGCATGTTCCACCCGCTCTACGATGAAGACCTGCCTGCCACGGACAAGATCCGCAAGATCGCCCGCGAGCTTTACGGCGCCAGCGACATCGTCCTGTCCGCCGAGGCGGAGCAGCAGATCAGGCGCATCACCAAGCTCGGCTTCGGGCAACTCCCCGTCTGCATGGCGAAGACGCAATACAGCTTCGCGGCCGACGCGGCGGCGGGCGGCAATCCGGGCGAGCACGTGCTGCCGATCCGCGAGGTGCGGCTCTCGGCGGGGGCGGGCTTCCTGCCGGTTCTTTGCGGAACGATGATGACAATGCCGGGCCTGCCGAAAGTCCCGGCGGCCAACGCGATGTATATCAACGATGCGGGGCAAATCGAGAATTTGTCTTAAAGGCAAGGGCAATAAGACGTGCACGGACGCTACCTCTCCCATTGGGAGAGGCCGGGATGCGAAGCGTTCCGGGTGAGGGGTTAGAGCGCTACTGATAGGCAAAATCCCCTCACCCCACCCCTCTCCCCACGGGAGAGGGAGCATAGAAAAATCGGCGCTTGCGATTGGCGCATATTCGGGTCGAAGGCCAATGACGCGGCATTACTCCTTCTTCAATCTCATCCGCGAGGGCCTGCGCGGCCATTCCGGCTGGGAGCCGGCCTGGCGCGACGCCGAGCCGAAGCCCGCCTATGACGCCGTGATCATCGGCGGCGGCGGGCATGGGCTTGCGACCGCCTATTACCTCGCCACTCAGCACGGCATGACGAATATCGCCATTCTGGAAAAGGGCTGGATTGGCGGCGGCAATGCGGGCCGCAACACCACCATCATCCGCTCCAACTATCTCTATGACGAGAGCGCCGCGATCTATGAGCACGCGCTGAAGCTCTGGGAAGGCTTGGGCCGCGAGCTGAACTACAACATCATGATGAGCCATCGCGGCGTGCTCAATCTGGCGCATGACGACCATGAGGCGCGACAGCTCAAGCGCCGCGTCGAGGCGAACCGGCTGAACGGCATCGACAGCGAATATCTCGACGCCAAGCAGGTCAAGGAATTCTGCCCGGCGATCAGCATTTCTCAGGACGTCCGCTATCCGGTGATCGGCGCGACTCTGCAGCGGCGCGGCGGCGTCAACCGGCATGACGCGGTGGTCTGGGGCTATGCGCGCGCGGCGTCGGCGATGGGCGTCGACATCGTGCAGAATTGCGAGGTGACCGGCATCCGCGTCGAGGCGGGCAGCGTCACGGGCGTCGAGACGACGCGCGGCTTCATCCGCACACCGAAAGTCGCCAGCGTCGCCGCTGGTCATTCCAGCGTCATCGCGCGGATGGTGGGCCTGCGCCTTCCGATCGAAAGCCACCCGCTGCAGGCGCTCGTCTCCGAGCCGGTCAAGCCGGTGCTGAACTGCGTCGTCATGTCGAACGCCGTACACGCCTATTGCAGCCAGTCCGACAAGGGCGAGCTGGTGATCGGCGCGGGGATCGATCCCTATCTCTCCTACACCCAGCGGGGCGGCTTCGACATTATCGAGCACGAGATCGCGGCGCTCCTGGAGCTGTTCCCGACCTTCTCGCGGCTCAGGATGATGCGGCAATGGGGCGGCATCGTCGATGTCTGCCCGGATGCCAGCCCGATCATCTCCAAGACGCGCGTGAAAGGCTTCTACATCAATGGCGGCTGGGGCACCGGCGGCTGGAAGGCGACCCCCGGCTCGGGCCACGCCTTCGCCGACCTTGTCGCCAATGACGAACCCAACGCCATCGCGGCGCCCTTTGCGCTTGAGCGTTTCGTCACCGGACGTCTCGTCGCCGAGCATGGCGCGGCGGCTGTTGCGCATTAGTTGGAGTGTAGAAAGAAAATCAGCGAAATGCCCGCGAAAGTGGGCATCCAGTAGACGGCAAATTTCTGAAGGACTGGATCCCCATCTACGCGGGGATTTCGAGGAACGTGAAGGCAAAGGCCATGTTCATCATCGAGTGCCCCCATTGCGGTCCGCGCGATCAGGCCGAATTCCATTATGGCGGCGAGGCTCATCGGGCGCGTCTGACCGACAGCGAGCAGATGACCGACGAGGAATGGGCTGAATTCCTCTTTATGCGGACGAACACGAAGGGCGTCTTCGCCGAGCGCTGGAACCATGCGGCGGGCTGCCGGCGCTGGTTCAACATGCTGCGCAACACCGCGACCGACGAGATCCTCGCCATCTATCCGATGGGCGCGGAGCGTCCGGCGGAGATCGGCGGCAAGGGGCCGGCGACGCCATGCGGCGAAGCCCCCATCGGCTCGGGCAATGACGCGGCGAAGATCGAACGCGAGGCCGCTCTGATGGACAAAAGCGAGGCGGCATGAACAGCGGGGCAAGCGGGGCAGGCCAACCTTTCCGTCTGGCAAGCGGCGGCCGGATCGACCGGTCGCGGCCGGTCAGCTTTTCCTTTGACGGCCGGAGCTTTTCCGGCTTTGCGGGCGACACGCTGGCCTCGGCCCTCCTAGCGAACGGCGTCCATATGGTGGCGCGCAGCTTCAAATATCACCGGCCGCGTGGGCTGTTCGGCGCGGGCGCGGAAGAGCCGGCGGGCCTCGTGCAGATCGGCCGGGACGCGGCGCGCACCGATCCGAATATGCGCGCGACCGAGGTCGAGATTTATGACGGGCTGGAAGCGTTCCCGCAAAATTGCTGGCCGTCGCTGAACTTCGATGCGGGCGCGATCAACGACGCCTTCTCGCGCTTCATGCCGTCCGGCTTCTACTACAAGACCTTCATGGGACCGCCCGGTAACTGGATGATGTTCGAGACTTTCATCCGCCGCGCCGCCGGTCTGGGCCGCGCGCCGGAAGCGCCCGACCCGGACCGTTATGAGAGCACCAACCGGCATTGCGACGTGCTGGTTATCGGCACAGGACCGGCGGGGCTAATGGCGGCGCTCGCCGCGGCACGATCCGGTGCTCGCGTCATTCTGACGGAAGAAACGCGCGAGCTTGGCGGCGCGCTCCTGTCCCTGGCTGAAGGCGATGTCGCCATTGGCGGCCACAGCCCGTCCGCATGGGCCGCCGATATCGAGGCCGAGCTCGCCAGCCATCCGGACGTAATGATCCTTAAACGCGCCGCCCCGGTCGGCTATTACGGCGACAATCTCCTCGTCTTCAATCAGCAGCTTCAGGATCATCTCCCCCTGTCGGTGCGCGACCCGCTCATGCCGCGCCAGCGCCTGTGGCGCATCCGGGCGGCGCAGACCGTGCTCGCGACCGGCGCCATCGAGCGACCGTTGATCTTCGACGGCAATGACCGCCCCGGCATCATGCTAGCCAGCGCCGTCAGCAGCTATATTCACCGCTACGGCGTGCTCCCCGGACGCAACGCTGTCCTGTTCACCAACAACAATGCCGCCTGGCAGACCGCTTTCGACATGCATCGCGCCGGATGGGGCGTCGCCGGCATCGTCGATGTCCGTAGCAAGATCGAGCCGGAGATGCAGGCGCGCGCTCATGAAAAGGGCATTCCGGTCTTCGCCAATTCCGTGATCGACGGAACCGCAGGGCGCAGGCGCATCGCGAACGTCAGCATCCGCTCGCTTGCAAGCGAGAGCTCCGTCGGCGACAAAGCTGTCGAGATCGCCTGCGATCTGCTGGCCGTCTCCGGCGGGCTTTCGCCGAATGTCGCCCTGTTTGCCCAGTCGCGCGGCAAGCTACGCCACGATGCTGGAATCGCTGCCTTCCGGCCCGGCCCGTCCTGGCAGCGCGAACGCTCGGCGGGGCTTTGCAACGGGACGCTGGACCTCTCGGAACGGATCGCGGAAGGTTTGCGCTGTGGCGCCGAGGCAGCGAGCGCGGCAGGGTTTGCCACCGCGCCGACCGAGCTGCCCGCCATCGAATGGAAGACAGAGCCCGCCCCTTACACGATCCGCGCGCTCTGGTCGCTGCCCTCGCACAAGCCGAAACACAAGACGCGCGCCTTCGTCGATCTGCAGAACGACGTGACGACCAAGGATCTGCATCTCGCCGTGCAGGAAGGCTATCGCTCGGTCGAGCACGCCAAGCGCTACACGACGACCGGCATGGGCACCGATCAGGGTAAGACGGTCGGCATCAACGCTTTCGGCATTCTGGCCGATGCGACGAAGCGAACTATCCCCGATGTCGGGGTGACGACCTACCGCCAGCCTTATAAGCCGGTCACTTTCGGCGCGCTCGCCGCTCAGCATACGGGCGCCCATTTCGAAGCCCGCCGCACCACGGCGATGCATGAGTGGCATGTCGCTCATAGCGCGGAGTTCGAGACGGTCGGCGACTGGCTGCGCCCGCGTGTCTATCCGCGCGCCGGCGAGAGCTTCCAGGATGCGTTGATGCGCGAATGCAAGGCCGCGCGCCAGTCTGTCGCCGTGCTCGACGCCTCGACGCTGGGCAAGATCGACATTCGCGGCCCCGATGCGCGGGAATTCCTGAACCGCGTCTACACGAATAGCTGGAAAAAGTTGAAACCCGGGCGGTGTCGCTATGGACTCATGCTGGGCGAGGACGGCATGGTGCTCGATGACGGCGTCACCGCCTGCCTCGCCGACGATCATTTCCATATGACGACGACGACCGGCGGCGCGGCCCGCGTGCTGTCCATCCTTGAGGATTATCTGCAGACGGAATGGCCGGAGCTGCAGGTCTGGCTGACTTCAGTGACGGAGCAATGGGCCGTCGCCAGCATTTGCGGACCGGAGTCGGCGAAGCTGGTTGCCGAGCTTTGCGACGATCTCGATCCCGATCCGGAGACTTTCCCCTTCATGAGTCTGCGCGATGCCCATATCGGCGGTGTGCCGGTCCGAGTCTTCCGGATCTCCTTTACCGGTGAATTGTCCTACGAAATCAATATTCCGGCCTCGCTCGGCCTTTGGCTCTGGGAGCGGATCTTTGCCGTCGGCGAGAAATACGGCATCACGCCCTATGGCACGGAGGGGATGCATCTCCTGCGCGCGGAGAAGGGCTTCATCATCGTCGGTCAGGATACGGACGGCACGGTGACGCCGCACGATCTGCGCATGGGCTGGGCGGTGAAGAAGGACGGTGATTTCATTGGGCGGCGCTCGCTCTTCCGCGCCGACACGATCCGGGAGGACCACAGGCAGCTCGTCGGCCTCCTGCCGGCCGATCCCAATCTGGTGCTGGTCGAGGGCGCGCATATCATCGCTAGCGCCGCAGAGCCGAAACCGCCGGTCAAGATGCTCGGCCATGTCACATCGAGCTATTTCAGCCCGACGCTGGACCGCTCCTTCGCTCTTGCATTGGTCGAGGCGGGCGGCAAGCGCATGGGCGAAACGCTTTACGCCACATGGGAAGGCGGCGCGCCGGCGCCGGTCGTCGTGACGGAGACCGATTTCCTCGCCGAACCGGGTGCGCCATCGGGCGAGGCAAAGCCCGCCCCGAAATCGACCGCCGAAAAGCCGCAGGAGACCGCCCATGCTTGACGCAACCGGCTTCGTCTCGCAACCGGTCCGGCGCTCGCCGCTGGAGCATCGCCAGCCGATTTCCTCCGGCAACGGCGAGGCGACGCTCACAGAGCGGAAATTCATCGGCAAGCTGATCATTCGCGGGGATGCGGGACAGATCGGTCCGCTCATGGAAAGCGCAAGCGGCATCACGCTGCCGACCGTGCCCTGCACGTCCGTCGTCGCGGGCGAACGCATCGCCCTCTGGCTCGGCCCGAGCGAATGGATGCTGCTGACGCCGGAGAGCGAGGAACGGACGGTCTCGACCGCCATCGAAACCGCGCTCGCCGGGCAGTATCATCAGGTGACCGACGTCACCGATTATTACACCGTCATCCGGATCGGCGGCGCGAAAGCGCGCGAGATGCTGATGAAGCTGACGACGCTCGACATGCACCCGGCGAAATTCCCCGAGGGCGCGGTCAAGGGCTCGATTTTCGGCCGGGTTCCAGCGGTCCTGCATTGCCCGACAGGCGCGAGCGCCGATGCCCCCGATTTCGACCTCGTCATCCGCCGGTCGCACGCGGATTACCTCTGGTGCCTGCTGGCGCTCGCCGGACGCGAATACGGCCTGCCGGAACAGACCCCGGATGGCCGCGTCAAGCTCGCTGTCCCCGGCTGATTTGTGGTAACGATGCAAGCCCAATCGACCCGGCCTAAGATGATCCGCGCTCTGTCAATCGGTTCCGGCTCAGTTCGGCACCGTCAGCCGCTTCTTGATCCCTGAACTCGATCACCGCAATCGCCGTTTCGGCGGCGCGTTCGCTGGGCGTCGAATTGTCGAGGACCATTTTCGCGGCGATGGTTTCCAGTCCGGCAAGCTGGCGCCTCCGCTCCGGCGTATCGGAGAAGAGCGGTGCGAGCGCTCCGGCCAGCTTCTCCGGCGTGCAATCGTCCTGAATGAACTCCGGGAAGACATTTTCGCCGATGACGAGGTTGGCGAGCACGATGGACGGCACCTTCACCAGGAAACGCAGGCTGGCGGCGACATGATCGACGCGATAGGCGACCACCATGGGCGTGCCCGCCAGCGCCAGTTCCAGCGTCACCGTGCCCGACGCCGCCAGCGCCGCATTGGCGAGGCGAAAGGCCTTGAACTTGTCGGTTTCGCCGGAGACCAGATGCGGCCGAACCGGCCATGAGGTCAGCGCCTCTTCGATGTGCGGACGAACCGAGTCGACCGCCGGTATGATGACCTCCACCGGCCCGATCATACCTGTGAGCCGGCCGACCGTTTCGCCGAATGGCTGCATGAGACGCCGCACCTCCGTCTGCCGGCTGCCCGGCAGGACGGCCAGAACCGGCTTGGCCGAGTCGAGCCCGATCCGGTTGGCCAGCTCGGATTGGTCGAGATTTCTGATCCAGTCCAGCCTCTCGATCAGCGGATGGCCGACATAGGTGCAGGGCGGCCCGCCAAGCCGCTGATGCGCCTCCGGTTCGAAAGGCAGGATCGCCATGAGATGATCGACGAAGGGGCGCATCTTGCGCGCCCGGCCAGGCCGCCACGCCCAGACGCTCGGCGAGACGTAATCGATGATCGGGATCTTCGGCTGACGCTTGTGGATGCGCTTGGCGATTGGGTGCGTGAATTCGGGGCTGTCGATGATGATGACGCCGTCCGGCTCGGATTTCAGCCCGGCATCGACGGCCTGGTAAACGCGCCGGACGAGCCTCGGCAGCCTGGCCAATATGGCGAGCGGCCCCATGACGGCGACATCGGAGAGCGGAAAGATCGAACGCAGGCCCTCCGCTTCCATGGCCTCGCCGCCGACGCCGGAGAACACGATCGGGATTTCCGATTTCCTCTTGAGCGCCGCCATCAGCTTGGCGCCGAGCTGATCGCCGGAATGCTCGCCGGCGACAATGAAGATGCGGCGCACTCTCGGTTTCAAGACGGCCTCCTTGGGTCGCGGCGTGCCAGCTAGAGCATCGGACTGAAAAGTGGCACCCACTTTTCGGGTCAATCCGATGCCAAAACAAACAGTTAGAGTGGCGCTTCCGATTCCGATTAAGAGTCCGCCGCTCTAGCGCTTTGCTGATCTCTGCCGTCTACACCGTCCGATCAATCCCTAGGATGAAAAGCCGATTGCGATCCGCCAGGCGGACGGTCTCGGCCTGATCAGCAATCATAACTTCTCCGCTCATGACCGCAATCCCTGCAAGTCCGGCCACGGCAGCCATTTCGACGGTCCTCGGGCCGATAACCGGCATGTCGACCCGTAACTCCTGGCCGCGTTTCGGTGCTTTGATCAAGACGCCGACGCGTCTCTGCCGCCCCGATTGGTGGAGAGTCTTGCACCGCCTCAGCATCTTGTCCGTACCCTCGGCGGCTTCGATGGCAAGAACATGGCCGCGCGCGACGACGACGGACTGGCCGACATCGAACGGGCCAAGCGCGTCGAGCAAGGCAACGCCGCGGGCGATGTCCGCGTGATGCTCCTCATTCGGCATCTGCGCGCCGAATGGACCGGCCGGCGCCAGAAGCGAGGGCGCAATTTCATGCGCGCCGCGAACCGTAAAGCCCTGCCCTTCAAAGAACCGCACGACCCGCCTCAGGATCGCATCGTCTCCGCCACGCGCGAGGGACAGGATCGTCGGCAAATGGCGGATGAAGCCGAAATCGACGCCGATGCGCCATAGATCCGGACGCCTGAGCGCCCCGACGATGACCACATCGTCGCACTTCGCACCCCGGAGCGCACCCAACAGGCCGCCGACCTGACCGAGCCGCACCCATCTATGCGGAAAGCGTTCGATAGACGGGGCCGCCTGCCCCTTCAGCGCAACGACGAAGACGTCGATACCCTGTTTCCGGGCGGCTTCGCAAACCGCGATCGGGATGGAGCCGGCCGCCGCGACGACGCCGAGGCAGGATGGAAGCGGTTGTGCTGTCATGACCACTCCCGGCCCGGTTCCCGGGCTCAGGCGCCGTTGCGCGGCACGCAAAGCGACCTGCTGGAATCCGCTTTGACGAACTGCACGACGCGCTGCACTTCGCCATCATCGCTGAACATCTTTTCGACGTCCTCCAGCCTCTCCAGCAATGTGCCCTCCGTTGCAAACAGCATGCGATAGGCCTTGCGGAGACTGTGGATCTGCTCGCGGTCGAAATTATGCCGCTTCATGCCGACGATGTTGAGCCCGGCAAGATGCGCGCGATTGCCGAGCGCCATGCCGAAGGGGATGACGTCGTTCTCGACCCCCGACATGCCGCCGATGAAGGCATAGGCGCCGATCCGCACATATTGATGCACTGCGGACAGTCCTCCGACGCTGGCGAAGTCCTCGACAACGCAGTGTCCGCCAAGCGTCGCATTGTTGACCAGCAGCACATGATTGCCGATCTGGCAGTCATGCGCGACATGCGCGCCGGTCAGGAAAAGCCCGCCATCGCCGATCCGGGTGACCAGACCGCCCTGCTCCGTGCCCGGATTCATCGTCACATATTCGCGGATCACATTTCCCGAGCCGATTATCAGCCGGCTTTCCTCACCACGGAATTTCCGGTCCTGAGGCGCGTGCCCAAGCGAGGCGAAGGGGAAGACCTGCGTTCCCTCGCCGATTTCGGTCTTGCCGGCAACGACGACATGGGCGGCCAGCCGGACATTGTCATGCAGGACGACCTCCGGGCCGATCACCGAAAATGCGCCGATTTCAACGCCTGCGCCGATCTGCGCGCCCGGTTCGATAATGGCGGAAGGGTGGATTTTCGTATCGGCGCCGGACAGTGCGCTGGCGGAGGAGGAGGAGTGAACCATCAGCTCACCGCATCCGACTGTTTCTCACTTTCGTCCATCACGATCATAGCGCTCACCTCCGCTTCGGCGACCAATGCGCCGTCGACCTTCGCCTCGCCATGAAAGCGCCAGACCGGACCTCGATTTCGGATTTTTCGAATATGGAAATGAACGCAATCACCCGGCCTGACCGGACGGCGGAATTTTGCCCTATCGATGGTCATGAAATAAACGAGCTGCGGCTTATATTCCGCGCCAAGCGCCGCCACGCAGATCGCTCCCGCGGTCTGCGCCATCCCCTCGACGAGCATCACGCCCGGCATGACCGGAAAGCCCGGGAAATGGCCTTGAAAATAGGGCTCGTTGACCGTGACGTTCTTGATGCCGATCGCGGATTTGTCGCGGTCCATTTCGATGATGCGGTCGATCATGAGAAAGGGATAACGGTGCGGCAGGAGTTTGAGAATGCGCGCAATATCCGCTGTCTCAAGCGCATCCCCGGAGGTGGCCTCAGTCATTCCGATTTACTCCTTGCGGTCCGTGGCGCGCCCTCATCCCGCCACCCTCACTCGCCGAGCTTGGTCAGGTTCTTCAAATTCCGTCCACTCAGAGCCTCGGTCAGCCGCTTCAGCAGCGCGATCTCGCGCGCCCAGTTCTTGAGCGGCTTCGCCGGCGTTCCGCCCCAGCGTTCGCCGCGCGGGATGCTTCCGGCGACGCCGCTGTTTCCTGCAATCTGAGCACCCGCACCGATCCTGATATGTCCGACCGTGCCGCTTTGGCCGCCCATGACGACGAAATCTTCCAAGACGGTGCTTCCTGAGATACCGACCTGGCCTGTGAGGACGCAGTTCCTGCCGATCGTCACGTTATGGCCAATCTGCACGAGATTATCAATCTTTGTGCCCTCGCCGATCACCGTATCCCGCAAGGCTCCGCGGTCTACGGCCGAATTGGCGCCGATCTCGACCCAGTCCTGAATGATCACGCGGCCGATCTGCCGGACCTTGAGATGTCCTTCGCGGCCCATGGCGAAGCCGAAGCCGTCCTGTCCGATCGCCGCGCCGGCATGGATGATCACATTGTTGCCGATCAGCGCATGGGTGATGACCGCCCGCGGGCCGATATAGCAATTCCGGCCCAGCGCGCAGCGATAGCCGATAACCGCGCCGGCCGCGATCCTGCTGCCCCGGCCGATCTGTGCCTCTGGGCCGATGATTGCGCCCGGCTCGACGGTGACGCCCTCTTCGAGCCTGGCGCTCGGATCGATATGGGCGGCACCCGGCTCGGCGGCAGCGGCCGCTTTCGGCATGCCGGCATCGGGATAGAACAAGGTGAGCGCCTTGGCATAGGCACGGTATGGTTCGGGCGAGAGGAGCGCGACCGTGCCCGCCGGCACGCGCTTTACGAATTTCTCCTGCACGAAACAGGCCGCCGCCTTCGTGGACGCCAGTTGCGGCAGATATTTGGGGTTGTCGAGGAAAGCGAGATCGGCGGAGCCGGCCGCGTCCAGGGGCCGAACATCGACGATCTCCAACGATCCGTGATCTTGATCCGGTAAAGTTGCGCTTGTTACTTCGGCAATGCGCGCAAGCGAAAATGGTCCTGCGCGATCATAGAAGCCGGGGTGTTCCATTGTTTTTCTTTGTCTTGCGAAATGAAGAAGGCCCCGCGCGTCGGGGCCTCCGCCAATTCGCCAATGAGCCCGTCCTTAGCGCAACGCGCGTCCAAATGGACGCGGACAGTTGCGCTAACCTATTGGGATAGACCAACTTAACCTCGTTCAATTGGAGCCAATTGAACGAGGGTTGATCTAGAATTTGGTCGAGGCTCCAAACCTGAAGAGTTCCTCTTCGTCGAAGTCCGCCTTCGTCAAAGCCCAGGCAAAATCTGCGCGGAGCGGACCAAGCGGCGAGTTCCACAGAAGGCTTGCGCCAACGGATGTCCGAAGCAGATTGTCGTCGTCAACGACAACGCTGCCCACGTCGGTATCGTAAAGATTGGCGGCGTCGGCAAAGACCGCACCGCTGAAGCCGAGCTCATCCGGCAACAGAGGAATTGGGAAACGCACCTCAACCGTGCCGGCGTAGAAGATCTTGCCGCCGAGCGCGTCGCCTGCGCCGACCTGAGCCACGCCCACACCATCAACGGCGGCCACACGTGGCCCAATGCCGGCCGTATCAAAGCCACGGATTGTCTCGCCGCCTTTGAAGAACGCATCCACAGACTGAACATCCTGGCCGCCCCAGCCGGTGATATATCCACCGATCAACCGGCCAACCAGGGTGATGCCTTCATAGGCCGGATAATAGCCTCGCGCCTCGCCGACAGTTTGAAGATAGTTCACATCGCCGCCTGCGCCCGCCAACTGTTGATTGAAGGCCAGAAAGACACCGCGTGAAGGCTTCAGCCGGTTATTCCGCGTATCATAGATCAAGGAGTAACCCACCGACGAAATAAGGCGCTCTCCCTGGTCCGCGATCTGCTGAATCGGAGTGGAAGCGTTGGCATCCACATCGAAGACTTCATCCTGCACGAGGCTGTAATTCGGCTGGAAGAAGAGATTGTCGGTCAGGGCGAAGCCGAGACGAAGGGTGCCGCCGGTCTTGCGCTGCTTGTAGCCGGATTGGCGGGTGAAATCATTCTCCTTATGGAACACGTCGAAGCCGGCCGAGAGGTTCTGATCCAGGAAACGTGGCTCGGTGAAGCTCAGATCGATCTGTAGATTCTCGGCACTGCCGCCCAGCTTGAGCCGCAGGAACTGTCCCTTGCCGAGCAGATTGCGCTCGGTATAGGCGACCTCGCCGATCACACCAACGCTGGAGGAGAAGCCAGCGGCAATCGACAGCTCGCCCGTCGGCTGCTCTTCCACGATGAAGTTCAAGATCACGCGATCAGGTGCGGTTCCTTGCTCGCGGGCCACCTTCACAGTCTTGAAAAAGCTGAGCTTCTGCAGGCGCAGCCTGGCCTGGTCGACGAGCAGCCGGTTATAGGCGTCGCCTTCGGCAAGGCGGATTTCACGCCGGATAACATAATCCCTCGTGCGCGCATTGCCGACAATGTTGATGCGCTCGATATAGACGCGCGGACCTTGCTCGACGACAAAGGTGATGTGGATCAAGCGGCCGATCGGATCGCGCTCGATACGCGGCCTTATCCGGCCGAAGGCATAGCCCTGCTCGGCAACGGCGATCGTCAGCTTCTCCGTCGTGTTATCGATCTGTTCAGCATTATAGATCTCGCCTTCCTCGGTCAGGAGTTCGGGCCGGAGCGAGTTGGGGTCGACCGACGGCAAGGTCGATTTCGACATCGATCTTGCCGAAATTGTAGAGCTCGCCCTCCTCGACCGTGAAGGTGATGAAAAAGCCCTTGCCCTCAGGATCGAGATCGGCGACCGCCGAAATGACGCGGGCATCCGCATAGCCGTTTTTCAGATAGTAGCGGCGCAGCAATTCCCGGTCCAAATTGAGACGGTCCGGATCGTAGATGTCCGTCGATTTGAGGAAGCTCAGCAGATTGGATTCCGTCGTCGTAATGACGCCGCGAAGCTGCGAATCGGAGAAGGCGCGATTGCCGATGAAAGCGATGCTGAGAACCTTGGTCTCCGGCCCTTCGCGAATGACGAAGACGAGGTTTACACGGTCATTGTCCAGCTGGATGATCTGCGCGTCGACCTGAACGGCGTAATAGCCGGAACGGCGGTAGACATCGAGAATTCGCTGAACGTCGGCCTGCACCTTGGCGCGCGTGAAGACCGAGCGCGGTTTGAGCTGGACCTCCGGCGAGAGAGTCTCGTCCTTGATGTCGCGGTTCCCCTCGAAAACCACCTTATTGATGACCGGGTTTTCGTTGATGATCGTGACGGTGACGATCCCGCTGTTCTGATTGATATTGACGTTTTCGAACAGCCCGGTGGCGATGAGCGCCTTTACGCTTTCATTCGCTTGGTATGGATCATAGCGATCCCCGACATTGAAGGTGAGATAGCTTCGAACGGTCTCCGGGGCGATACGCTTGTTGCCGATGACCCGAATGTCGCGAATGACCGATCCGGATTGTGCCTGGGCTTCACTCACCCCGACCACACCAATAAAGCCACCGGACCAAACGCAGCTTGCCAGCAGCAAGCATGCGAGGAATCTCAGGCTATTCATTGCCGTCCGCAGCATAGGTTTTTCTTGCCCCCGTTACGCCGGTCCCCCAAGACGCCACACTACTAAACGCCACGTTTTTGTGTCCGCAACGTGACCTTTACCGGCGTCTGCCAAATCATGCACGGATGTGGCCCCCCGGCCACGCCCGCTTAGGCTCGTCAAGTCGTCTTAAACAGGCGGCAAAATACGTGTCACCATAAGCTCTTGCTGCCTGCCCTATCCCATTTGACGCAACAGGTGAATCACATCGTTGCGCGTCGCGAAGAGCATTAACATGATCACAAGTGCAAAGCCAATTCTAAAACCGATTTCCATCATCCTTTCGCTCAAAGGACGGCCACGTATGGCTTCTATGCCATAGAACAGAAGGTGGCCGCCATCGAGCAGCGGAATCGGGAAAAGATTGAGCAAGCCGATATTGATCGAAATGATCGCGATCCATCGGAACAATTCGGCGAATCCGATCGAGGCGACTTCCCGCGAAAGTTGTGCGATGCCGACCACGCCGCGCACCTGATCGCCCGATGCCTGGCCGACCGCCACCTTCTGAATGAAAATGAGCGGCTGTTTCAGCCAGAAATAGGTCTCCGACAGGCTCTGGCCGACAGCCTCGACCGGGCCGAACCGCTTGATGACCGGCTTCTGGTTCCGGCTGGCGATCCCGAGGAGGCCAATCTGCACGACATTGCCGAATCTGTCCTTGGTCTCCTTGAGCTCCGGTGACGCTTTAATCGTCACCGGCTTGCCATTGCGGTCCACCGTGATCGTAAGCTCGGTTTGGGCGTTGAGCATCACGATGCGCTGGACCTCGTCGAAGCTTTGAATCTTGGTGCCGTCGATCTCGCGGATGACGTCGCCGGGCTCAAAACCGGCTTCGGCGGCCACGCTTCCGGGCTGGACCGTCGAGACGAGCGGCTCAACTATCGGCTTGCCCATATACATGAACCAGACCGTGAGGATCACGATGGAGAGGACAAAATTTGCGGCCGGTCCCGCCGCAACGACCGCGGCGCGCTGGGCGATCGGCTTTGCATGGAAATTGCCGCGCCGTTCATCCTCCGAAAGGTCGCTGATATGCTCCTGGCTGGGAACGCTGGCGGCGTTCTCGTCGCCCTTGAACTTCACATAGCCCCCGAGCGGAACCCAGGCGATCCGCCATCTCGTGCCGTGACGATCGTAAAAGCCATGGATCTCCGGTCCGAAGCCGATCGAGAAGGTCTCGACGGTGACGCCGAAATAGCGTGCGACCAGGAAGTGACCCATTTCGTGAACGAAGACGACAACTCCGAGCACGAAGAAGAAGGGAACCACCCAGGAAAGATAATACCAGGCTGTCGTCCAGAGGCCTGTGTCGGCAAGCATCGTCATGCGAAATTAACTCCAGTTCATTTCTGAAGGCCGCTCAGCGGCTCGCGCGGCCTCCGCGCAGCATTCCGGCTGCCTTCTGCGCACCATTTCAGCGGCTTCCTTATGAAGAGCTGCCATAAGCACCGCAAAAACGTTCGGCGAGCCTCCGTGCCGCCCTGTCAGTCTCGATCACCTCATCCAGCGTGGCAGCGCGCGTCATGCCGATTTCCGAAATCGACGCCTCGATCGCTGCTTCTACGACCTTAGGTATAGTCATAAAGCCGATTTGGCCAGCAAGGAAGCGTTCGACTGCAATTTCGTTTGCGGCATTCAGCACGGTCGGCGCCGTCCCGCCCGTCTGCAAGGCCTCGCGCGCAATTCTGAGAGCGGGGAAACGCACCTCGTCCGCGGCCTCGAATGTCAGCTGGCTGAGCCGCGCCAGATCGAGCCGTTCGGTCGGGCACGCCATCCGCTCCGGCCAGGCAAGGCTGTAGGCGATGGGCGTTCGCATGTCAGGTGCGCTCATCTGGGCGAGCACCGAGCCGTCGCAATAATGCACAAGGCAATGGATAACGGATTGCGGATGGACGAGGATCCGGAGCTGATCGGCTCCGACGGGGAAAAGGTGAAAGGCTTCGATGACTTCCAGCCCTTTGTTCATCAGCGTCGCGGAATTGACCGTGATCTTCGGCCCCATGGACCAGTTGGGATGTTTGAGCGCCTGTTCGGGCCTGACCGTCTTGAGCCGGTCGATGCTCCAATCCCGAAACGGTCCGCCGGAGGCCGTCAGCGTGATCGCCTCGATGCAGTCGGACGGCGAGGGATCGATTGCCTGAAAGACGCCCGAATGCTCCGAGTTGACCGGAAACAGCGTTGCGCCCGCTTCCTTGACGGCGGACAGAAACACCTCGCCCGCCGAAACCAGGCATTCCTTATTGGCAAGGGCGATGCAGCTCCCCTGGCTGACCGCCGCGAATGTCGGCCTTAGCCCGGCCGCCCCGACGATCGACGCCATAATCCAGTCGGCCGGCCTTTGCGCGGCTTCGCAGATCGCCGCCTCGCCTGCCGAGATTTCAATGCCCGTGCCCGCCAACAGCTCCTTCAGAAGCGGATATTGGGCCGTTTCGGAAATCGCCGCATATTTGGCCCGGTGACGGATCGCAAGCTCGGCAAGCTTCGTCGCATTTGCGCCGGCTGTCAGGGCGACAACCTCGAAATCGTCCGGCGACCGCCCGATGAGATCCAGCGTGCTCTCACCGATGGAGCCCGTCGCGCCCAGAATAGTGACTTTTCGCGGCTGCATCGGTCGCCTCACTCGCCTTCGCCTCGGAGCGCCGGTCCTAATCCCGCCAAATCGGAAACGCGCTCCCGGCGTCGCTCAAGCCGTTGCCTTATGGCCAGAACAGGATGGCGCGGCCGGGTTGCGCGGGATCAAGCATCCACGCCAGAGCGGCCGCGGCAATGGCTGCAAAAATCAATCCGTCGATCCGGTCCAGAACGCCGCCATGCCCTGGGATGAGGTGGCTTGAGTCCTTGATCCCGAATTTGCGCTTGACCGCAAATTCACCAAGATCGCCCAGCTGGGCAATCAGTGAGACCGCGACCGCGAACACAGCCAGCCAGGCGCTGTTCAGTCCGGCGGCGATCCCGAAGACGAATCCGATGAGGCCGGCGGAAAGCACCGCGCCGGTAAGACCTGCCCAGGTTTTCTTGGGCGAAATGCGCGGCGCCAGTTTCGGCCCGCCAATCCAGCGCCCGAACAGAAAGGCGGCGCTGTCGGCGGTCCATACGATCGCAAACAGATAGAAGATCGCGACCGTGCCGTAAGCCTCATCGCCCCGCAGCCAGATCAGGGCGATTGCCGGGAGACCCGCATAGGCGACACCGCCCGCCGACCACCATGCGCGCGAACGTCCCTTCCCGAAACGCTGGATCAGAAAGGCGAGCCCCGTGCCGGCGAGGACGATCAGCAGCGCCGAGGCCGGATAGCCGCGCACCGTCGCCCAGGCCGATGCCGCCGTTACGGCAAGCTGGGCGGCAAAGGCGAAATCGAACCCGGTTCCCCGTACGAGCCGTGCCCATTCCCAGGCCATCGCGGCAATGAAGAGCGTAATCAGCGCCGCAAAACTCTCGACGCTCGTCAGCGTCATGAAGACCGCGGCGGCAATGAGAAAGAGAGCCGAATAGATCCGGACCACCAACTCCCGCGAGGCGCGTTTCGAGACCGTGTTGTCCTCCCCGGACAAAGCCCTGCGCCCTATCACGCGCTGCATCTCGCGCCCAGACCCCCGAACCGGCGCTCCCGGCTCTGGAATTCTGATATGGCCTTTGCAAGCATGTCCTTCGAAAATTCCGGCCAAAAACTGTCGAGAAAGACGAACTCGGTATAGGCCGACTGCCAAAGCAGGAAATTGCTGATGCGCTGATCGCCGCCGGTTCTGATGAGGAGATCCGGTTCGGGCAATCCGGCGGTATCCAGATGGGTCTCAAAACACTCCGCCGTAATCTCCTCCGGGGCAAGCTCGCCGGCCTGCACCTTGGCCGCAAGCGCGCGCGCGGCGCGGACGATTTCGTCGCGCGCGCCATAGTTGAAGGCGGTGGTCAGCTTCAGGCCGGTATTGTCCTTTGTCAGTTCGACCGCCTCGCGGATCAGCTTGACGACATCGCCATCGACCCCCTCCGTCGTCCCAATCGATCTGATCTTGACGTTCTGCTGATGCAGCTCGGCAAGATCGCGCTTGATGAAGAGTTTGAGCAGCCCCATCAGATCGTTGATTTCGTCGTGGGGCCGTCTCCAATTCTCGGATGAGAATGTATAGAGCGTCAGATAATCGATCCCGAGTTCGATCGCGCCTCTGACGCAGGACCGGACCGCCTCGACGCCGCGCCGATGCCCCTCTATCCGCGGCAGGCCGCGGTTCATCGCCCAGCGCCCGTTGCCGTCCATGATGATTGCCACATGGCGCGGGACTGGTGCGGCTGCGTCTAGCGAATTTGTGTTGTCTGCCGGAATCTGTCACAGTTTCAGCCCGTTGAACAAGTGGAAAAGGTTTTGCACTTCGCGCCCAAGCCTCAAACCTGCATGATCTCGGCTTCTTTGGCCGCCAGCGCGGTATCGATCTCCTTGATCACCTTGTCGGTGAGCTCCTGTACTTTGCTTGAAAGCGAGCGGTGCTCGTCTTCCCCGATTTCGTGGTCCTTCTCGAGCCGCTTCAGCGTGTCCATTCCGTCGCGCCGGACATTGCGGACCGAGACGCGGGCCTGTTCGGCGTATTTGGCGGCGATCTTGGACAGCTCCTGGCGGCGTTCCTGGTTGAGCTCCGGGATCGGCAGACGCAATGTCGTGCCATCGACGACCGGATTGAGGCCGAGATCGGACTCGCGGATCGCCTTCTCTACTGCCGAGACCTGGCTCTTATCCCACACCGAGACCGATATCATCCGCGCCTCCGGCACCGAGACGGTCGCGACCTGGTTGAGCGGCATCTTTGCCCCATAGGCATTGACCATGATCGGATCGAGAAGGCTCGCGCTCGCCCGGCCAGTCCGCAAGCCGCCGAACTCCTGCTTCAGCACCGAGACGGCGCCGCCCATCCGTTTCTCAAGATCCTTAATGTCGAAACTCTCATCGGCCATCTTGTTCGTTCCTCATTCCTGCGATGCCAGTGCAGACCCGGTCTTCTGTGGTAATGCCTTGCGCCATTGAGCGCAATATCATCGCCTTGCCGTAAGGGTTCCCGCGCTCGCGCCGGGCCACGCTCAACGCGCCCTGGATCAACCCTCGTTCAAGTGGACTCACTTGGACGAGGTTAAGTTGATCTATATCAATAAGTTAGCGCAACTGCCCCCGTCCATCCCCGCCTTCGCGGGGACATGCTCGGACGCGCGTTGCGCTAGTGGAGCGAATTTGACATTTGAGTCCCAGTGGCCGCCAGGCTCGTGCTCAAATGTCAAATTCAAAAGCTCCACTAGAAACATATATTTAGCTAGTGGTTCTTATGACTGAAACATTAGCAAATGTGGGTGCTGCACGGGGGTGCAAATGTATCAGTCGAACCACCAGATCAACCCTCGTTCCAGTGGAATCACTGGAACGAGGGTTGATCTATTTCAATAAATTAGCGCAACTGTTCCCGCGTCCATCCCCGCCTTCGCGGGGACATGCTTGGACGCGCGTTGCGCTAGCCCGCGGAAACGATCGTCGCCGGCAGGTCCCCGGACAGGACACGGGCGATGGCGCCCTCGGACTCGGCGGAAAATACCACGATCGGAATGGCTGCATCGCGCGCAAGGGCGAACGCCGCCCCGTCCATGACCTTCAGATTACGCGCAAGCGCCTCATCGTAGCTGAGCCGGTCGTATCGCACTGCCTCCGGATTGCGCTTGGGATCGTCCGAGTAGATGCCATCGACCTGCGTCGCTTTGAGGATCACGTCACAGCCCATTTCGGCCGCGCGCAAAGCGGAGGTCGTGTCCGTGGTGAAGTAAGGGTTGCCGGTGCCGCCGGCGAAGATCACGATCTTGCCGGCTTCGAGATCGGCAAGCGCCTCGTCGCGATTGAAGCGCCGGGCGACCGCATCGGCCGGAATGGCCGAATGGATGGCCGCGCGCGCGCCGATGCGCTCAAGCGCATTGCCCAGCGCGACGGCGTTCATGAGCGTGGCGAGCATGCCGATATAGTCGGCCTTCACCCGGTCCATGCCGGAGGCGACGCCGGCCATGCCGCGGAAAATATTGCCGCCGCCGATGACGATGCAGAGCTGCGTGCCCATTTGCGATGCGAGTTGGATTTCGCGGGCGAGGCCGATGGCCGCGTCGGTGTCGATGCCATAGGCGCCGGTGCCGAGCAGAGCCTCACCTGAGAGCTTGAGAAGCGCCCGTTTGTAGGGCGGCGCGTGAGAGGCTTTAGCGACCATTGGCTGCGGCTCTCCTGAGAATGGCGGGGCAAGGCAGAGGCAAAGATCGCCCCGCCAGCCCCTTGCCGATGGCTGCTTTAGCCAGCCGCTGCGGCGGCGACCTCAGCAGCGAAATCACTCTCTTCCTTCTCGATGCCCTCGCCGAGCGCGTAGCGAACGAAGCCCGCCACCTTAACCGGCTTGCCGATTTCCTTTCCGGCCTCGGCGACCGCCTGCTCGACCGTCTTCTCCGTATCGATCACGAATTGCTGTTTCAGCAAGACGGACTCTTTGAAGAACTTCTGAATGCGGCCGGTGACCATCTTCTCGATCACATTGTCGGGCTTGCCGCTTTCCTTGGCCTGCTCGGTGAAAATCGCGCGCTCGCGCTCGACAATGTCCGGATCGACCTCTTCGGCCGTCAGAGCCAGCGGACTTGTCGCCGCGACATGCATGGCGACCTGCCGGCCGATCTCGGTCAGCTTGTCTTTGTCGCCGCTCGATTCGATCCCGACGAGCACGCCGATTTTGCCCAGATTGGGCGCCACGGAATTATGGACATAGCTCACAACCACGCCGTCGGAGACCCCAAGACAGGCCGTCCGGCGCAGGTTCATATTCTCGCCGATCTTGCCGACCATCTCCTGAATGTAGTCCGCAACAGGCTTTCCGCCAGGCATCTTGGCGGCAGCGAGCTTGGTCACATCGCCCTTGGCCTTCAGGCCCAGCTCGGCAACGTCCTTGACCATTTGCTGGAACGCCTCGTTCCGCGCCACGAAGTCCGTCTCCGAATTGACCTCGACGACCGCGCCCGCCTTCTTGCCGAGCGCTACGCCGATCAGCCCTTCGGCGGCGACGCGGTCGGCCTTTTTGGCCGCCTTTGAAAGCCCCTTGGCGCGGAGCCAGTCGACCGCGGCCTCCATATCGCCGTCCGTCTCTGTCAGAGCCGCCTTGCAGTCCATCATGCCCGCGCCGGTCTTCTCGCGCAGGTCTTTGACCAATTGTGCAGTAATTGCCGCCATATCCGCCTCTTAAGCCGTGTTACATCGGGCCTCGTGCGCCCTTCGCGCGCCTTGCCCATCCAACCTGTCTATGCCGCTGCTTCGGAAGCTGCTTCCTCCTTAAGCTTTTTGGCTTCCTCGATCCAGCCGCTCTTTACGACTTTGCCCTTGGCACTGAGCGATTCATCCAATTCTTCCAAACCCTGAGGTGTCAGCGCAGCGATCTGCCAGAAATGGAAGATGCCCTGCTCGTTCAA
Source organism: uncultured Alphaproteobacteria bacterium (assembly GCA_963749875.1). Taxonomy (GTDB): domain Bacteria; phylum Pseudomonadota; class Alphaproteobacteria; order Rhizobiales; family Rhodomicrobiaceae; genus JAHQVI01. Next base: position 583,020 of record CAVVOX010000003.1, on the reverse strand, counting down.
CTTGCCGGCCCAGCTCTTGCCGACGCCTGTCAGCTTGGTCAGATCGTCCGGCTCGCCTTCCGGTGCGGAAAGCGGCGTGAAGCTTGACGCCTCCGCAGCCTCCGCCTCTGCTGGCTTCCCTTCGGCAGCGGCAGGCTCTTCCGCCGCAGTGGCTGCCTCCGGTTCCGCCGCGGCAGCCGCCTCCGGTTCCGCCTCGCCGAGATCCTCCGCGGCGGGTTCCTCGGACGCGCCGATATCGATGCCGCCCTTGACGGCCGCACGTTCGATGCCGTCGAGCGCCGCGCGCGCAATCAGATCGCAATAGAGAGTGATCGCGCGTCCCGCGTCGTCATTGCCGGGAATGACATGGTCGATGCCGTCCGGATCGGAATTGCTGTCCACGACCGCGACCACCGGAATGCCGAGCTTGCGCGCCTCCGCGACGGCGATGGATTCCTTATTGGTGTCGATGATGAACATCAGGTCCGGCAGACCGCCCATATCGCGAATGCCGCCGAGCGCCTGCTCGAGCTTGTCGCGCTCGCGGGTGAGCTGCAGAAGCTCCTTCTTCGTCAGCCCCTGGGCGGCGCCGCCCAGAAGCTCGTCGAGCTGACGCAGCCGCTTGATCGAATTGGTGATCGTCTTCCAATTCGTCAACATGCCGCCGAGCCAGCGATGGTTGACGAAATATTGCGCCGAGCGCTTGGCGGCCTCGGCCACGGCCTCCGAGGCCTGGCGTTTGGTGCCGACGAAAAGGACGCGGCCGCCGCGCGCCACGATGTCGCTGATGGTGACGAGCGCCTGGTGAAACAGCGGCACGGTCTGCGCAAGGTCGATAATGTGAATATTATTGCGGTCGCCGAAAATGAAGCGCTCCATTTTCGGGTTCCAGCGATGCGTCTGATGGCCGAAATGCACGCCAGCCTCGAGCAACTGACGCATGGTGAATTGTGGCAGCGCCATGGGCCTGCTCTCCTCTTTTCCGGTTAATCCTCCGCGGAATACATCGTCCGGCTTCATGGGGTGCTTTTGGAATTCGCGGCACTCATGGGCCGGCACCGGATCGAATGAATAAAGCCTGCAAAGGGCCCTTCATCCGTCAATTCCGCGTGCGTGATGCTGCTCTTATAGGGTGCGCCGCGCGAAATGGCAAGATGCGGGCGGGCATCGCGCGAGGACCGGCTCCAACCGGCGTGCCGACAGCCTCAGAAGCGTAGCCCAGCACCTTATGCTCTGGCCGCCTTGCGGTACTCGGCATCGCGCTCCGCCGCGATCCGGTCGCGCACCGTTTCACCTTCATAGCCAAAGCCCTGCAGCGCATATCCCGCCATCTGAAGCCCCGCCTCGATCGCGTCGGGAATGACGAAATCCGCGCCGGCCTCGGACAGTTTGCGGGCGTGATCGGCGTCGCGCGCCCTTGCGATGATCGGCGCGTCGCGGCGAACGCTGCGCACCGCCCGCACCATGGCCTCGGCGCTTTCGGGATCATCGACGGTCACGATGAACATGGCGGCGCCCTGCGCCCCCGCCCTGGTCACGATCTCCGGACGGGCGGCATCGCCCAGATAGACCTTCCACCCTCGCTCGCGCTCGCGCGCAACATGGATCGCATTGCGCTCCAGCGCGACGACCTCGACCTCCTCCGCGCGCAGAATGCGCGCAATGGCGCAGCCGACCCGGCCGAACCCAGCAATGATGACGTGCCCTTCGAGCCGGCTGTAATCGTTGATCTTGGGCGCGCCGGGCGTGGCTTCGGCGAAATTGGAGGCCGCAATCCGGCCGGCCCGCCCGAGAATCGGCACAAGCAGCATGGAGAGGCCCGCAATCGCCGTGAGCACCGTCATCGTCTCGGATGCAAGAATGCCGCTGACGGCGGCGGTGGACAGGATCACGAAGGCAAACTCGCCCGCAGGCGCCAAAAGGGAGGCCGCTTCGATCGAGAGCGCATTCCCGCCGGCAAACAGACGGCAGGCCATCGCGGCGATCAGCGCCTTCGCCACGAGCAGAACGACGAGCCCGCCGAGCGCCCAGTGCAGGACCGGCGCGACGCTGGCGAGATCGATACCCATCCCGACCGTCATGAAAAAAAGCCCGAGCAGCAGGCCCTTGAACGGCTCAAGATCGACCTCCGCCTGATGCTTGAACTCGGTCTCGCTGAGAAGCAGTCCGGCAAGGAAAGCCCCGAGCGCCAGCGAGAGGCCGGCACCCGCCGTGAGAACCGCCGCGCCCACCACCGCAAGCAGCGTCAGCGCCATCAGAAAGTCGCGCCCGCCTGCCCGCGCCGCAAGACGGAAGACGCGGTGCAGCAGGAACTGTCCGATCAGCAGGATCGCCAGAATGCCGATGACGCCGTTGATCAGCGCCTCGACGATCATCCAGGCGAGCCCCCCTTCGGCATCCTTGGTCACGAACCCGACGAAGATCAGGATCGGCGCGACCAGCAGATCCTGAAACAGCAGCACGCCAAGCGCCGTCCGTCCCACCGGCGTGGCGGCCTGGCGCTCATCGATCAGATGCTGCATGACGACGGCGGTCGAGGACAGGGCGAGCGCAAGGCCGACGATGACGGCCGCCGGCGGGGAGAGCCCCAGAGCGTAGGCCGCCACGCCGATGAGCGCCGCGCTCACACCCGCCTGAAGCGCGCCCGCCCCGAAGACGACGCGGCGCAGCCCCCAGAGCCGGTCGAAGGACAGCTCCAGCCCGAGCAGGAAGAGCAAAAACAGGACGCCGAGCTCGGCGAAGGGCTCCGCCGCCTTCGGGTCCGTAATGGTGATGAACTCCAGGGCGGGCCAATGCTTCGCCAGCGCGCCGAGCCCGTTCGGGCCGAGAGCGACGCCGGCGATGACGAAGCCGACGACCGCCGGCACGCGGAAAAGCCGGAAGAGCGGCACCACGACGCCCGCCGCGAACAGAAAAACGAGTGTGTCCTTGATCAGGATCGCCTGGCCTTCATCTGCCATGTCATTCTCCGCCGCTTTCGGCGCGGCTCCTGCGCGAATTGCGGGCACGATAAGGGTATTTGCGTCGATTCACAGCTCTTTGATCCGCTTCCGCACGCCGATTTCGGACGGGCCGGATGTCATCCGGACAAGGACGGAATTCCGCGCCGCCTCGCCCCTGACGGTTGCCAAGAGCTGAGCCGGCGAGCCCATGTCGCCCCCTGCACTGATTTTCGAAGCAAAGAAGGAGATCGTAATAATTCTAACGATAAATTGATTAAGATATTGAATTGCGATGCCCGAATCACTGCTTTACTGTGGACTGGGTTACTGGGGAGAGATGACATGACCCGGATATTATCCTTTTCTCAGCTTCGATTTATCATCTCCAAATGGTTCGTAGCCGGAGAGAGTTTCTGCGATATTTACAGCTCTCATCTTTGCGGCGCCGGCTACCGCTCAGGAGATCTACGCCTTCAAGAGCCAGCGCGCGCTGACCACGGCCATGATGGAGGTCGCCGCCCGCACGACGAAAGATGCGCGCGTCCCCAGCCCGTGCAGCCTGCACATCGTGGCGATCGCCAGCGGCCGCGAGCTCTTCGAAAGCGCCACATTCGATGCGATGAACCGGACCCTGGCGCGCGGCGTTCTCGGCGACGATCAGCTCGACAATTGCCGCCTCGAAATCCATGAGCTTGGCCGCGACGGCGCCGACAGGCTGTTCACCCGCGTGAGATCCCAGGGCAGGAACGTTCTCATCCTGGAGGCCACCTATATTCCGATTTCCAAAGGCGTCGTGGCTTATATCAAGCTCCGCGACGGCACGGGCCGCGTGATCGGCGAGAGCGGGCGATATGACCTGCCGGTGGCGAGAACCGATTTCACTCCGACCGGCCCAGCGGAGATCGAAGCCGCGGCCGAACCGGTTCCCCTGCCGATCCCCAAGCCGGACCAGGCCGTCAACACCGCCGCCGCTCTCGACGTGCAGACCACCGCCGCCGTGAAACCCGCGCCGAAGCTCGCCACCAAGCTGCTGACCGAGGTGCATTTCGACCCCAGCAGCGCGCAGGTCACGGTTGTCGGCAAGCGAAAGATCAAAGAGGCGATCGAGGCGATCAAGAAGCAGAACCCGCGTAAGATCCGCATTCTCGGCTTCACCGACACCAAAGGCGATGCCACCGCGAACAAGGCCATGGCTGCCGCCAGAGCCAATAATGTCGCGCGTTTTCTGGAGGAGGCCGGGATCGACCTACCGCTGGAGGTCGAGGGACGGGGCGAGGAAGGCGGGCCGTACAAGATCCCGGACGGTGAGTTGGAGCCGCTCAACCGCTGCGTCGGCATCATCGCCGTCGATGTGCCGGTGGCGCAGTGACGCGGCGCGGCGATTTCCGGGGGAAGATCGATATGCCGGGCGGCGCAAGATCGGCGCCGGATGATCGGCTCGCCAATTGCGAAAAATCGTAGCCTGAAACATCTTAGCCTTGCGCGCGTTCGCCCATAAAGGAGACGGGCAGCATGGCAAGACCGAGCAAGACGAAAATCGCGCGCGCCGTGATCGCGCTCCACCCGAAGAGCTATGCCGACGCGCTGCGCATCGACCTCGCCAGGAACACGCCCCCCCGCTCTATCAATGGCTGATCGCCTCGCTGCTCTTCAGTGCACGGATCAGCGCTTACGACGTAAGCGGTGCTCCCACGCCATCTTCTCGGCTGTCTCGCGCACGGGCATGATGCGTGGCCATGGATACCTATCGTTTCAACCATAATGTCGACCGTAAGGTCAAAACCGAGGCCGCTCGGGTGCAGCGGGTCGAGGTGATCACGGGCGTCGAGCGTCGTCGGGAGTGGACGGACGAGAAGAAGCTGGCTCTCATTGCCGAGAGCTGCCGGGACGGGGTGGTGATTTCGGACGTCGCCCGTCGTCATGGCCTTCGGCCGCAACAGCTGTTTAACTGGCGGAATGAGTTTCGCAAACGCAATGCGAATGGGCTCCAATGCGGTTTGCCGCCTGCTGCCGGAGGCGATGTTGGCGAGCCAGCGTTTGCACCGGTGATGATCACCACTGACTGTTCTGGCTCGGCGCCGGTTGAAACGTCTGCTACGGCTGCGAGCTCCACTGTGATCGAAATCATGCTTGGCGGCGTAACCGTCCGTGTGCATAGCGGCGTTGATAGCAAAGTGCTGGCGGCCGTTCTTCGCGCTGTGAAGACCGTCACATGATTGTGCCGCCAACCAATGTGCGGGTACTGATCGCCACGAAGCCGGTCGATTTCCGCAAAGGAGCCATCGGGTTGGCGGCGATCGTGCAGGCCGAGTTCAAGGCCGATCCGTTCTCGGGCGTGATCTACGTCTTCCGTTCTAAACGGGCAGACCGGATCAAACTGCTGTTCTGGGACGGCACCGGCATTTGCCTGCTGATCAAACGCCTGGAAGATTCCAGGTTCCACTGGGCACGGATCGAAGACGGCGTCATGCGTCTTTCTCCAGCGCAATTATCCGCGCTTCTCGAAGGTCTGAATTGGACCCGCGTGCACACGCGGCGGATTGTGCGGCCAACGGCGACGCAATGATCCTGTGATCGTTTGCTCAGCCAGCCAATTTCGGATGGCTGTTGCTGGGCAAATCAGCCAAATTGGCCTCATGACAGTTGCTTCGTCAGATACGCTGCCCGATGATCTTGACGCCCTACGCGCGATCATTCTCGCTGAGCGGGCGGAGAAGCAGCTCATCATTACAGAGTGCGATCAACTCACCGCCGCCAACGACAAGCTTCATCACATCATCGCCGTGCTGCGGCGGGCGCGCTTCGGCCGTAAATCCGAACGGCTGAGCGAAGACCAGCTCAATCTGGTGCTGGAGGAGTTGGAGACAGCCAGCGCCAAGGCCGACGCGGAAGAGGATAAGAAGGACGAGAGCCTCAAGCGCGCGCGTAAAGCAGCGTCGCGCCAACCGCGGTTCGCTGCCGGAAAACTTGCCGCGCATCGAGCAGGTCATTGAACCGGAAAGCACGATTTGCCCTTGTTGCGGTAAGGCCATGCACGTCATCGGCGAGGATAAGTCCGAGCGCCTCGACAAGGTGCCGGCCAGCTTGCGCGTTATCGTCACTCGCCGCCCTAAATATGGCTGCAACTGCGAGGAGGCCGTGGTGCAGGCCCCGGCACCGCCGCGGCTGATCGAGGGAGGCATTCCGACCGAAACGCTTGTCGCCGATGTGGTCATATCGAAATATGCCGATCACTTACCGTTGTACCGCCAGGCGCAGATCTTCAACCGTCAGGGCATCCGCCTTGACCGCTCAACCTTAGCTGCGTGGGTGGGCGCGGCGGCGTCTGAGTTGGAGCCGCTCCATGACCGCCTGCTTGCCATCATGAAAGGCAAAGACAAGCTGTTTGCGGACGAGACGCGCTGCCCCGTTCTCGATCCGGGGCGCGGGAAGACCAAGCCCGGTTTTTTTGGGCGCTGGCCAGCGATGATCGGCCCTGGGACAATGCCACGTCACCTGCCGTCATCTATTCCTATGCGCCAGGATGCGGCGGCAAACATGCGGCGACACTGCTGGAAGGCTTCGGCGGCATCCTCCAGGTTGATGGCTATAACGGCTATAACATCCTCACCCGTGCCGGTCGCAAGGGCGGGCCAGTGACGCTCGCCTATTGCTGGGCACACCTGCGGCGGCGATTTTATGAGATCGCCAACAAAGGTCCCGCGCCCATCGCCTCTCAGGCACTGGCGCGCATTCAGACGCTGTATGAGATCGAGGAGGAAATCCGCGGACGACCGCCGGAAGAGCGATGTTCCGTCCGCCAGGCGAAGTCCCGGCCCGAGGTTGAAAAACTGAAGGCCTGGTTCGAGGACTGCCTCAAGCGCCTCTCCAAAGCCTCGCCGGTGCGCGATGCCATGAATTACGGCTTGAACCAATGGAACGGGTTGGTTCGCTTCCTGGAAGATGGTCGCATCGAAATCGACTCCAACACGGTCGAGCGATCAATCCGTCCTATTGCCCTGAGCAGGAAAAATAGTCTGTTCGCGGGACATGATCAGGGAGCCCGCAATTGGGCGCGTATCGCCTCGTTTGTCGAGACCTGCAAGCTCAATGGCGTCAACCCGCACGCCTGGCTAAACGATGTGCTGACCAAGCTCATCAACCGCTGGCCAGCAAGTCGTATCGACAAACTCATGCCCTGGACCTATGCCACTGCCGCTACCCTGTGATCAGAGCACCGCTTACCGTTTTACGGACCATTGTGCGCGCCTTGGGGTTCTGAGAGACGTATTCCCAACTAAACTCGGCTGTCCTTGAGAGAAGCAACTTCTTCATAAAGCCGGGCCATGAATACGAGATACTCATCGTTTTAGATGTGCTTGGCTTAAAATCCGGAAAATAGATGTTAAACTTCTTCGTTTTCGGGCTGTTTTCGACCGGAATGGCATCTAATGCTTGCCAAGTGTCTTCATCAGAGACTACGAAATTTAGCCGGCGCAATGCCATTATTGCGTCTGACTCCAGATCAGCGCTAATCCAATACTCGAAATAGTGAGCTGGTTCTTCCGTGCAAGTAACCTGATATCTCGCGTGAACGTCTGTGTCGCCCTTCTTAGAAATTAGGTACTCTACAATGATCTTTTTGAAATCGAATTTAGGACGTCGGCGGTCCTTCGAGGGGTAAAGATAGGTACTGATATTTCTCGCACTACGAACGATATCTTCCATATCCTGACGCAGACCAATAATTTCAGCGTCAAGCCCATCACCGTAGGGGCTTAGCGACTCACGCTGTCCTAACGCGTCATAGATTGCTTTTCGGTCGCTCAATAATGTTGCATGTCTGGTATTAAACGGCAGGGGAATCAGCCGCGGATCTAGCCCTGCATCCATGACCGTTATCAACTTATCCTGTTCATTTGCGAGATGGGCTTCTGCTCGAACCCAAGCCGAGGCAACTGACGCCTGAGTCCATATAACTATGGCAGCCTTCGCCTTGGCTCTGTCCGCGCTGAGTATGGGGATTGACGGCAGCTCAAGTTCCTGATTTGTTCCCATTAAGGGAGACCGATCATGGAGCACCGAAAATTCAAACAGCGGCTAGTGTCCTGAATCAGAGGTATGCTTCATAATTTTCCGGGCTGGTTCTGAGACAGAACCTGTTGACGGCTTCAAGGATGTCGTCGGCGGTGCGAACCCATTTGAACGGCTTCGGGTCTTCGTTGCGGGCGTCGATATAGGCGAGGATCGCCTGCTCCAACTCGCGTTCGCTGCGATGGACACCGCGCTTGATCTGTCGTTCGGTGATCTCGGCGAAAAACCGCTCAACCATGTTCAGCCATGACGAGCCGGTCGGCGTGAAGTGGACGTGCCAGCGCGGCCGCCGGGCAAACCAGGCGCGGATCGCCGGGGTCTTGTGGGTGGCGTAGTTGTCCATGACGATGTGGATGTCGAGGTCCCCGGGCACGCGGCGTTCGATCTCGGCGAGGAACCTCTTGAACTCGACCGCGCGGTGGCGCTTGTAGCATTTGCCGATGACGTCTCCGGTTGCGGCGTTCAGGGCCGCGAACAGCGAGGTCGTGCCGTGACGGACATAGTCATGCGTGCGCCGCTCCACCTGCCCGGGCCGCAACGGCAGCACCGGCTGCGCGCGGTCCAGCGCCTGAACCTGGCTCTTCTCGTCGACGCACAGCACAACCGCCCGCTCCGGCGGGTCCAGATACAGCCCCACCACGTCGCGCACCTTGTCGATGAACAGCGGATCGGTGGAGAGCTTGAACGTCTCGGTGCGGTGCGGCTGCAGGCCGAAGGCGCGCCAGATCCGTTGCACGCTCGAGGTTGAGATGCCGCTCTGCCGGGCCATCAGGCGCGAACTCCAATGCGTCGCCCCCTTGGGCGCGCTTTCCAGCGTGCGTACAATCACGGCCTCGACCTGTTCGTCGGTGATCTTGCGCGGAACGCCGGGCTTCGGCTCGTCGTACAAGCCATCCACACCGCGCGCGATGAACCGCCGCCGCCACTTGCCGGCGGTCGCCTGATCGACGCCGAGCTCCGCGGCCACCTGCTTGTTCTCGGCGCCCGTGGCGCACGCCAGCACGATGCGCGCGCGCATCGCCAGCGCCTGCGCCGTAATTCGGCGCCGCGCCAGCGCAACAAGCGCTCGCCGCTGTGCCTCGCTCAACTCGACTTCCGGTGCGCGCCGCGCCATCATCCCTCTCCCCTTATCAGCGAATTGCTCACCCCGATAATGGCACGTATCTCTGAACCAGGACACTAGCGGAACTTATCGCGGAACTCACGCCCGCGCAGGGCCGCAAGCTGATCGATACTCTTCGCGAGCGGAGCGCTGGAAATGAAACGCAAAAGCTCATCGATGGCCAGTTTCAGACCGATCTGAAATGCCCGCATTGCAAGGGGCGTCGCATCCATCGCCATGGTATGGCGCGGGGTCTGTGGCGTTACAAATGCCTGGCCTGCGCCAGGACGTTCAACGCTCTGACCGGCACGCCGCTGGCCCGGCTTCGAAAGCGGGACCGCTGGCTGAAATTCGCCGAAGCGCTCAACGGCTCGGAGACCGTCCGCGCCGCGGCGGTGCGGACCGGGATCGACAAGAGCACGTCCTTCCGCTGGAGGCATCGTTTTTTGAAGGCGCAGAAAGACCTTAAGGACCAGCGGCTGACCGGCATCGTCGAGGTCGACGAATGTTTCGTTCTGCAAAGCCGGAAAGGTGAGCGGCGCTTGCCGCGCAAGGCGAGGAAGCGCGGCGGCAAGGCTGAAAAGCCAGGCTTGTCCAGCGAACAAACGCCGATCCTGATCGCCCGCGACCGCTACGGCCATCATCTGGATGCGGTGTTGCACAATCGCTCGGAGGACGCCGTCAACGCGGTTTTGAAGGGAGCAGTTTCGAACACTGACGTGCTGCTGTGCATGGACGGCGATCCGGCGCTGATCGCTTTCGCCAAGGCAGAAGCGATCGAATACGAGCTGATCCTCGCCAGCCACGGCGAGCACGTGCATGAAAAGGTGCTGCACATCCAGACCGTCAATAGCTATATCAGCCGCTTCAAGAAATGGCTCAACCGCTTCAACGGCGTGGCGACGAAATATCTGCCCAACTATCTCGGCTGGCGGCGAATGCTGGAAAAATCCGCTGCTTCCCTTGCGCCCGAGCACTGCTTGGCCGCCGCCATTGGATGAAACACATACTCAACGCGAACAGAGCCTTCGCCTTTGACAACTCTTCTCTAATCTTCTCAGGAAACTCATCGCCTGGAAGCAGGCTTGTGTCCCACCAAGTGGTATATCCGCGCGCTTCCAGGTCTTTTGCCAACTCGGCTGTCAGCTGAGGCTCGCGCTTTGAGTAACTGATGAAGACGTCCGCCATACGGATTGCTCCAATAAGCAGGACAGATAGTTTGCGCGCGGTTCGGTTCGGCCACCACGTCAGCTCGCTCGCCCAAAAGTATAATTTGATTAAAAGTTACGCAACAGCCCTGAGCTATCGGATCAGGACACGAAATCCAATCCTAGATCCAGCACCTGCGACGAATGCGTCAAGGCGCCGGAGGAAACCAGGTCCACCCCGGTTTCCGCAATACCGCGCACCGTCTCGAGCGTGACGGCGCCGGAGGCTTCCAGCACGACTTTCCCGTCCGCCATGGCGACGGCGCGGCGGAGGTCCTCTAGGCTCATATTGTCGAGCAGGGCAGCATCGATCCTGTGGCGCAGGGCCTCTTCGAGCTGGCCCAGCCCATCGACCTCGACCTCGATCTTGACGAGGTGGCCGACGCCTTCCCGCGCCCGCTCGATCGCGGGACCGATGCCGCCGGCTGCCGCAATGTGATTGTCCTTGATCAGCACGGCGTCGAACAGGCCGAAACGGTGATTGACGCCACCGCCCATCCGCACGGCATATTTTTCGAAGGCGCGCAGTCCGGGCGTCGTCTTCCGTGTACAGCAGATCCGGGCGTTCGTGCCTTCGATCGCGCACACGAAGGCGTAGGTCTGGGTCGCGATCCCGCTTAAGTGGCCGAGGAAATTAAGCGCGACACGTTCGGCCGTCAGAATGGCGCGCGTCCTCCCCGACAATTCAGCCACCACGGCGCCGGCCTCAACGTCACCCCCATCCGGGATGATGACGCGGAATTCGATGGCCGGATCGAGACGGCGGAAAGCCGCTTCAGCGATCGGCAGACCCGCAATGCGGCCCGGCTTGCGGGCGGCGATTACGGCGCGGGATGTCGCGTCCGCCGGGATGATGGCGTTCGTCGTGATGTCCCCCGCAGACCCGAGATCCTCGACAAGAGCGACCTCCAGCGCCGAGGCGATCAGATAGTCGGGAAAACCGGTCATGGTCTTCATGCGATCCCCAAAGCTTCGTCGGACAGGGCGCGCGCGGCGCTCCAGGTAGTCATGCTGCGGCGGGCCTCCGCACCGGGCTCCGGGAAGTCCTCGCGGTAATGTCCGCCCCGGCTTTCCTCTCGGTAGAAGGCGCAGACCGTCATGAAGCGCGCCGCCTGGGCCATATTCATCAGGGGCGAGGAGGGGACGGCTCCGGCCGCCAGCTCTTCGATGAAGTGCATCGCTGCCATCAGGCTCTCCGCCGATCGCACCACGCCCACATGCGCGGTCATCACCTCTTCGAGCGCCGCCACGCGCGCGCCGTCCAGCTCGGGCGAATAGGCGATCCCCTCGCTTGCCGCGCCGCCACCCAGCGGCTCGGCGCCCGATATGTCCTCCGCCGCCTTGGCCGCCATGACGACGGCCTCCAGCAGCGAATTCGAAGCGAGCCGGTTCGCGCCATGGAGACCGGTCGACGCTACCTCACCGACCGCCCAGAGACCGGGGACGGAGCTGCGCGCAGTCTGATCCGTCGCCACCCCGCCCATATGATAATGCGCAGCGGACGCCACGGGGATGAGGTCCGTGGCCGGCTCGATCCCAGCCTCTGCACAGGCGGCATAGACGGTCGGAAAACGCTCCGCCATTTCGGCGCCAAGCGCCCCGCGGCAGTCGAGAAACGCCCCGCGCCTCGCCGCCCGCTCGGTCTGCACGCCCCTTGCCACCACATCGCGCGGTGCCAGCTCGGCATCGGCGTGCAGCGCCAGCATGAACCGCTCGCCAGCCCCGTTTACCAGCGTCGCGCCGTCGCCCCTGAGCGCTTCGGTCGCGAGCGGGGCGGGATGCTTGCTGATGCCGAGTGCCGTCGGGTGGAACTGCACGAATTCGGCGTCGGCGATCACCGCTCCGGCGCGTGCGCCGATTGCGATCCCGTCCCCGCGCGCCTCGGGCGGGTTCGTCGTCAGCGTATAGAGCTGGCCGATGCCGCCGGTCGCGAGCACCACCGCCCGCGCAGGCAGGTAAATGCTGGGAGCCGGACCACCCCGCCTGGGCGCATGATAAAGCCCCGTGACGTGTCCGTCGTCATCCGATACCGCCAGATCAACGGCGCTGACCTCCTCCATGACGGTGATCGATGGCGTGGCACGGGTCGCCGCAATGAGCGCCGCCATGATCGCCTTGCCCGCCCGGTCGCCCTGCACGCCGATCACCCGGCGCGCACTATGCGCCGCCTCCTGGGACTGGCGCAGCCGGCCTTCCAGGTCCCGGTCGAAGGGCACGCCGAAGCGCAGGAGATCCTCGACTCTGGCCGGCGCCTCACGGACGATCATGTCGACCATCGCCAGGTCGCACAGCCCTGCTCCCGCGCGAATCGTATCGGCAGCATGCTGCTCGAAACTGTCGCCCTCTCCGACCGCTGCCGCGATCCCCGCCTGCGCCCAGGCGCTCGATGCGCCCTCGCCGAGCGGCCGCGGCGTGACGATCATAACAGGCAGCGGCGCCAGCTTCAGAGCGGTAAACAGCCCGGCAAGACCGCCGCCAATGATTGCCACCGGCCGTTCTTTGCCGCCGGTCGAAGGCACTCGCAAAGTGGGCGCAGGCGATTCCGCAACGCTCATTGCACGGCTCCTTTCAACGCAAGGGTCGCCGCGCATTTCGCAAATTCATTCATCCCGTACAGTCTTAGCATAATATGATGCCCGCGAAACTTGCCCCGATCGGGACGCGGCTCTGACTTCGCCTGGACGGGCGACAAGCGGGTCCCGTCGCGGCATCCTAACCGCCTGCCTTTAATCACATTTCCACCTACCGAGCCGCCGATCTACGGACGTCCCGTCGTTCGCTATCCGCACATCCGGCCGACAGGTAAAGCAACAAAAATGAATCTCGGTCCTTACATCCGCTCGCATATAGGCGCTTAATTAAGCTTGTCGTGGGCCACGCGATCCGTGACCATAGTTCACGGCAACAAAACACAAACCAGGGAGGAAATCACCATGTCGGTCATCAGGCCTGCACATCTCGGCATGCTTATCGCGGTTGGCGCGAGCGCGGCAATGTTGGCGGGATCGCCCGCCGGAGCGCAACAGGATCCGAAAGCGCCGCCCGCGGTGGAGAATCCGCCGCCTGCGGAAGGCCCGCTTATGGGCCGTCCGGAGACGCCCGGCGCTCAAGCGCTTGCCCCGTTGGCTCCGCCGCCGCTCGTCACGCCGGCGGACAAATTGCCGATCGACAAGATCAAGGTGCCGGACGGCTTCAAGGTCGAAGTTTTTGCGAGCGGGATCAAGAATGCGCGCACACTGCGCGTCGGCGACGAGGGCACGGTCTTCGTCGGCAACTGGCAGGCGAACAAGGTCTGGGCCATTACCGAGAAGGACGGCAAGCGCGAAGCCAAGGTCCTCTACGAAGATCTCGACTGGCCGAACGGGCTCGCCTTCCATAACGGCACGCTCTACATCGCCGAGCATAAGAAGATCTCCAAGGCGGAGAATATCGAAGCCAATCTCGATAATCCGCCCAAGCTGGTCACCATCTACGACAAGCTCGGCAATCCGCGTCCGCATGGCTGGCGTTTCCTCGGCGTCGGGCCGGACGAGAAGCTCTATGTCTCGAACAGCTCGCCTTGTAACATCTGCATGCCCGAGCCCGGCTTCGGCGAAATCCGGAGGATGAACCTCGACGGCAGTGGCGCCGAAGCAATTGTGCGCGGCGTGCGCAACACTGTCGGCTTCGACTGGAATCCGGCAAACAATCAGCTCTATTTCACCGACAATAATCGCGACTGGCTCTCGGAAGATCTACCGAATGGCGAGTTGAACCGGGTGACCGAGCCCGGCAAGCAGCATTTCGGCTTTCCCTTCTGTCATCAGGGCGATCTGGCCGATCCGGAATTCGGCTGGGGCTATGACTGCAAGGACTTCACGCCGCCGATCGCCAAGCTCGGACCACACGTCGCCCCGCTCGGCATGCGCTTCTACACCAGCGACATGTTCCCTGAAAAATATGACGGCGCCATCTTCATTGCGCGGCACGGCCCCTGGAACCGCACCAAGAAGATCGCTGCGGATGTCGTCGTGGTGCAGCTCAACGATGAGGGCAATTTCGAATCGATGGAGCCGTTCCTGACAGGCCTGATCGAGAACAATAAATATATCGGCCGCCCGGTCGACGTGACCGTGATGCACGACGGCTCGCTCCTGGTGTCCGATGACTGGAACGGCGCGGTCTACCGCGTGAGCTATACGAAGTGAGGCGGCGGGCCCGACCGGCCGCCTGAGAAAACCATGACCGGCGGGGGCGATGACGTCCTCGCCGCGCCGTTCCGTGATCTGTCCTGGAGACGACCTTGCGCCTCGCCCTGATCGCGCTGATGCTGTTTGCCGGCACGGCCTTCGCCGAGACCAAACACTTCCCTGAACGGAAGGAGCTCTGCCTCGGCTGCCACGGGCAGAACGGCGTTTCGCCGACACCGCAGACGCCATCGCTCGGCGGCATTCCCGAATATTACGCGCTCTTGCAACTCGTCGAATTTCGCGACGGCAACCGCAAATCGGACATCATGCGCGAGATGGTCAAGGATATGACCGACGATGATTTGCGCGCCGCGGCAACCTTCGTCGCTGAGCAGCCGCGTCCGCCCGCGCCGGAAGACCCCGGCAATCCCGCCCGCATGCAGCGCGGCGTAGAGCTGGCTGCCAAGGCGCGCTGCGGCCAGTGCCACGGCAAGAAATTCCTTGGCGGCGAGCAGATGCCGCCGCTGCGGAACCAGCGCGAGGACTATCTCCTGAAGGCGCTTCTCGACTTCAAGGCCGAGCGCCGGCTCGGCAACCGCGCCGCCATGGTCGAGGTGGTCACGCCGCTCGGCGAAAAGGATCTCGCCGATCTGGCCCATTACCTCGCCCATATAGAAGAGTAGCGCGGCTATCGCGGGACAGTCCGTCGCTTCCTCACTGTCCGCGACGCCCCCGCACGTTCGGCGGCACATCGCCTGAGATCCGTTCGCCGGCGGGCTCTGATTCTGCGGCCGATCCGGCTTCGCGGGCCAGCAGCATCTTCTTGCGCTCCAGCCCCCAGCGGTATCCCGCCAGATCGCCATCCGCGCGAACCACGCGGTGGCACGGGATCGCGACAGCAATCGGATTGGCCGCGCAGGCGCCTGCAACCGCACGCGCCGCATTCGGGGCGCCGGCTCGCTCGGCGATCTCGGCATAGCTCGCGGTCTGGCCGTGAGGGATCGTCCGCAAGGCCTGCCAGATGCGCTGCTGGAAGGCGGTTCCGATAATGTCGAGCGGCAGGCGGCCGGCGAGACTCGGTCGTTCGAGTGCCGCCATCACCTCGCTCACCCGGCCGGCAAAATCCGCCGTCGCAGCCTCGATTGCCGCGGCCGGGAAACGCGCCCGCAGGTCGGCGAGCAGTTCATCTTGCCTATCACCGAAGAGTATGGAGCAAATGCCGCGATCGGTCGCCGCAATGAGCACCATTCCGAGCCAGCAGCGCTCGATCGCATAGCGAATCCGAACATCGGCGCCGCCAGCCTTATATTGCTGCGGTTTCATTCCTAGAATGCCGTCAGCATGTTCATAAAAGCGGCTGCTGGAGGCATAACCGGCCTCATAGATCGCCTCGGTCACGGATTGCGCACCCGAAAGGCCGCCGCGCATACGCTGCGCCTTGACCGCGGCCATATAGGCCTTCGGCGTCACCCCGGTGATTTTCTTGAACAGCCGGTGGAGGTGAAACGGGCTCAGCCCGGCATCGCGGGCCAGATCGCCGAAGGAAGGCATTTCCTCGGCTTCCTCGATCCGCCGGCAAAGCGTCGCGATGGTCTCGGCCCGGCGATCGGCCGGCGAGACGCCATCGGGCGCGCATCGCCTGCATGGGCGAAATCCGGCCCGCTTCGCCTCGCCCGCGGTCCTGAAGAGGCGCAGATTCTCCCGCTTCGGCCGCCGCGCCGGGCAGGACGGACGGCAGTAGATCCCGGTCGTCAAAACCGCAAATACAAACGGACCCGCGGCCTCATCGTCACGGTCGAGAATCGCGGTCCAGCAAGCCTCTTCGTTCAATGCGTCTGCCAATGGAATGTCCTCAATCACCATATCGGTCTCCGGCGCGAGCGCGAAAAGCTCGCCTCAAATGATGCGTTCCGGAGGAAAATAGTCTGCACGAATCGGAACCAAACTCCGGTCTTTGCGTTCAAATTGAGTAATTACGGGCCCGGCCCGACGATCGCGGCAAACCGGTATTCGCATTGGTGATCGGACCGCCAAAACTCCCATCTTTTCAAAGAGACAGCTATTCCAAATGATTTTCAATCGGCCGCAACCGGGCGGTAAAGTAAATGTTACCCGTGTCACCGTGACCTGCTATAAGGGGTCCGCTGGAATCAATCTTACAAAGGGATCAATGGGGGATAGAGATGTTCTTACCAGCAGAATATTTGTGGCTTGAGCCGGTGCTGATCGCGGCGATCGTCGTCTTCTTCGTCGACTGGATCGGGAATACGATCACCTTCAGCAACCGCATAATCAATGCCTTCGTGACGGCGCTGATCTTCGGCTTGATTTTCGGTGCGCTGGTCTATTTCGGCTATGGCCGCATCGAAATGTCCGTCAGCTCAACACCGTCACCGGATGCACCCGGTGCCGCGCTTACGGCGCCCGACACCACGACCACGACGGCGCCAAACAACTGAGGCGCCTCGGCGCAGGAATGAACAGCTTACAATGGGGCCGCAACCGGAAAGTGCGTTGCGGCCCCATTGTCATTTGAGGCCAGACGCCTAAGCAATTCCCGCCTCCTTCCGCTTGCCAGCGCATCCGGCTTGGCCTATCCCTTCAGCGCTCAACGAGATTGACTGCCACCTGATGCGACATACAGGTCCAATGGCGCCTGCCACGACCGGCGCGTGCGATCCATCCCCGTCCACGGATCTCACCGTCACATTGCCGGACGGGCGCCGCCTGGGCTATGCGGAATATGGCGACCCGAAGGGGACGCCCATCTTCGGACTGCACGGCACGCCGGGGTCGCGGCTCATGTTCCGGATCGCCGACGACGACGCCAGGGCCTTGAACATCAGACTCCTCGCGCCGGAACGGCCCGGTTTCGGGATATCCTGCTATTCGCCCGGCCGTGACCTTGCGAGCTACGCGCAAGATCTGGCGGATTTTGCCGATGCGCTTGGCATCGAGCGTTTTGCCGTCGCCGGCGTTTCGGGAGGCGCGCCTTACGCCGCCGCATGTGCGGCTCTGCTCGGGGACCGGATAACGGCGCTTGCTCTCGTCAGCCCGATCGGACCGATGGCCGGCGCCGAAAGACCGCCCTCGATCGGGTTCGGCCACTACACCGCTTTTCGCCTCTTGCCTCGCATAACCCCGCTCATAGCCGCAATATTCGGCATTGGCAGGCTCGCCTTTCTCCACGCGCCCGGCCTCATTTTCGGCTTTCTCCTGAGCCGGGCGGCGCCGTCCGATTGGGCCATTCTGCGGCGCCCCGAAGTCCGCCGGAATCTGCTGAGCGGGGTAGCCGAGGGCTGCCGGCCCGGCATTCGCGCCGGACTTCAGGAAATGGTGATATTCTCCCGCCCATGGAATGTGCCGCTGGACCGGATCACCGCGCCGACATATCTTTGGCAGGGCCTTAGCGACCGCAACGTCCCGGTCAGCGCCGCATTACGTCTGGGGAAACTGATTCCGCAGTGCCGAACATGCGAGATTCCGGGCGCAGGGCATTACTGGGTGTTCGACAATATCCCGCATATTCTGGAGACGATAGCGAATGCGGCAAGATCCGGGCCGGAGCAAACAGCCCGAGGCGCCCGTCAAGATACTGTGCATCCGCAATAAGAGATATTGCGTAATTGGAAAAATTTCCGCAATTTAAGGCATCAGTGGGTGAGGAAGAGGTCTGGCTCCGCATTCAACTATAGTGGTTCCGAATGGCAACGCACCAGCGCAATCCTTCTCTTGTTGAAAGGACTTTTCCACTTTGGTGAGAATTGTGCCTCATAAATGCCCACATATGGATGAAGCTTGGTTTGCAAGGCTGAATGCGCGGCTTGCGTAAAAGTACACTGCTGATAGGGAAGCTCCACTTGTGGCGAATTCTCAGGATCTGGAGAAGCTCTGCCAAGGTCCAAAGGTTTGGAATGCCTGGCGTGAGGAAAACCCGGGAGGTGTACCCGATCTCAGGGATCTGCGTCTGACGCTCAGCCAGCGCCAGCTCGGTCCCAGCAATGGCGGTCCGGTCAATTTCCAAAACGCCGATCTCGATGGTGCCGAGTTCCGCAACGCGACGCTGATCGGAGCCGATTTTCGGCGCGCCAACCTCGTCGCGGCGGACCTTGTTCACGCGCGGCTGGACGGTGCCGACCTCACCGGCGCCGATCTCACGGACGCGGTGCTTGACTATGCCGATCTTACCGGCGCCGATCTGGAAGGCGCGATTCTGGTCGGAGCGAGCTTCGCCAATGCCCGTGGCTTGACCCATGAGCAGATCGCGGCCGCTTACGGCAATTCCAGCACGGTCCTGCCGGCGACATTGCTGCCGCCGGAGACCTGGTTTCCCACCTTCGACGATGAGGCCTTCGAAGGCTATCCGACGCCGCCCCCGATTTTCAACAACGATCCCTATGATGTGCTTGGCGTCGAACGTCTTGCGAAGTCAGGACGAGATACGAACGGCGTTCCGCAATCTGGTGAAGAAGGTTCATCCCGACCTCAATCCGGATGATGCCGAGGCGCAGGAGACCTTTAAGCGTGTCTCGATCGCTTACCGGATTCTCAACAGCCCGGACAAGCGGGCGCGTTACGACCGGGGCGAGATCGACGGCGAGGGCGAAGTCAGCCGGGAATTTGAGGCGAGGCGGCAATTCCGCCGTTATGCGTTCCGGTTCTATGCGGCTGCGGCCGGCTCGCTCCTGCTGGCGGCGGGGGCCTTGGGCGGTGTCTGGTACACATTCCTGACCCATGATGGCGCGGAAAGCAACCGGCTGGAGATCGCCGTCGGCGCGCCTCCGAAACATTCGGACCGTCTGTCCTCACTGCCATCGCCCGCCCGTCCCGCGAAGATGGCCGAGGCTTCGGCGGAATCGGAGGACATCGATGCGCCGGCTTCGTCGAAAGGTGGCGCAACCAGCAATTCGGAGCGAGACACGGTTTCCGGCAACGAGTCCGAAACCGCTGAAGAGAAGGCCGGTACGGAACGAAAGACGGCTCTGGCCGAGCCCCGCTCCGCCCCGGCCCCGTCGCCTGATACTGGAGGCGGAGACCGCCCGGCGGCGGCTGGCGCGGAAGCGACGACCGCCGACGAAGATGATGAGACTCCGAATGCCGGGACGAATATCACTGCGGATGAGAGCGGTCCGGCAGCGGAGGAAAAGCACAACACAGCCAAGCCCTATGCCGACGACAAGATCGTCGAAACCGCCGCCGATTATACGAACAGGGCGGGGCGTCCTTCAGGGTCCGGAAACGAGCCACAAGCCAAGGCTGATGCGGGATTGGACGATGGAGCCGAGGAGCTGGCGAGCCTGACGGATCCCGGCGATGCTCAAGCTCCCGAGGCGAGCGCGGCTCCCCCCGTAAACCAGCTGGAAACGAACCTGCTTCCCGAAGAGTCGCAAGCCGGTGCGCCGCCGGCAGCGACCGAGCCGAGAGCGACCGCGCCAGCGGCAACGCCTCAAGTGGAAGAGAAGAACATTCCGCACCCTCGTGGCCAATCGCGCCGGCAAGACGAGGCTCGTCCGGCGCAAGCCGACGCGGCCCGTTCCAGCACGGCTGAAAAGCGAGAGGAAGAGGCACAAGAAGGCGAGGATCTGGCAAGCATGGCATTCCGGCAAAGCCTGCATAGCGAAATCCTCCTGCGTAAAACGAATGGCCGGAAGTTGGGGCAAGACCCGATCTCGGAACTGTTCCGGCAGCGCGCGATCCAGGAAGCACTGGCGCCGGACGAGGGCCAGGCTACTGCGAGTGTCGATAGCCTACCGGCAGCTGAGCATATCGGCGAAGAGGACGAAGTCTGGGACGTCTACACGCACTCGGTTCCTGATCAGGGGGAAAGCGCGGGGCGGCCGTGGCCAAGCATCCTTAAGACAAAAAGGCTGGAGAGAGACCATCTTTCCACGCCCACGCCCGCCGTTCCCGTTCGAGCCAAGGTGACAGCCGGTTCGTCCAAGGCGATCAGCGGGAAGCCGCCGAAAGTTGCCGCTCCTCAGCCCGAGCCGGCGTTTCGTAAGCAGGCGGTGTCGGACATCCTCGCCGGCGGCCTATAGGCAAGCTCGCGCGGGATCATTTTTTAGCAGAACCGATCAGGCGTGTTCTCCCTCTCCCGTGGGAGAGGTAACGAGCGGACTTTACGGCGCCGTTTCCATCCGAACCAGTGACTCTTTGGAAGTCCGCCGTTGGTACAAGCCGATTCGAGGCATTGCCCGTCCATCTCTATAGGGGGATTCGGATCGTCGCCTTGAGTCCGCCCATGCGGCTTTCACCGAGATGGATCTCGCCGCCATGGGCGCGGATGATGTCGCGCGCGATCGCAAGCCCAAGGCCTGTGCGCTTCACATTCTGGTTGCGCGCCTTGTCGCGGCTGTAGAACGGCCTGAACACCGCCTCCCGAAGCCCCGGCGGAATGCCCGGCCCGTCATCCTCGATCGTCACAACGAGGTTGCGGCGCGAGGTCACCGCCGTGATCGAGATCTTCTTCCCGTAGCGCACAGCGTTGCTGACCAGGTTCATCAGCGCCCGTTTGAAGGCGTTCCGGCGAACGGTGGCAAAGAAATGATGGTTGGGCGCATTGAGCGTAACGGTGAGGCCGGGATCGCCGGCATAAGCGTCGTAGACCTCCTTCAGCAGCCCAAAGAAGTCGATCCGAGTTGCCTCCTCGCCGCTGCCGCCCTTGGAGAAGGCGAGATAGTCTTCGAGCATCTGCTGCATTTCGTCGACATCGGAGACCAGCTCGCTGACTTCCGGCTCGTTGCCGAGCATGGCAAGCTGAAGCCGGAAGCGTGTGAGCACCGTCCGCAGGTCATGGCTCACGCCGGCCAGCATGGTGGTCCGCTGTTCGACATGGCGTTCGATCCGGTCGCGCATCTCCATGAAGGCGATCGAGGCCTGCCGCACCTCGCGCGCGCCGCGGATACGGAAATCTTTCGGCGCGGGCTGGCCACGGCCGAAGCTGTCCGCCGCCTGCGCCAATGAAAGGATGGGCCGGATCTGGTTTCGCAGAAACAGGATGGCGACGGTCAAGAGGATGAGAGAGGTGGTGACCATCCACAAAAGGAAGATATGGGTGTTGGACGCATAGGTCTGGCTCCGCCGCGCCAGCACCTTCATGACCGCCTTATCGAGCTGGATGCGGATATCGACATAGTCCGACGCCCCCACCGTATCGATCCAGTAGGGCCGGCCGATTTTTGCCCGGATCGTCTTGGATAGCGTCCGGTCGAGGAAACCGAAGAACGGCCGTTCCTTGCGCGGAGGCAGCTCGGCGTCCGGCACGATCTGGACGACGAGTCCGAGTTCCTGGCGCGCCATATCGGTGAGCCGCACATAGCCGTCATTGTGGGGATAGGTGTCGTAAAGCGAGACCAGCATGGAGATGTCCTGCACGGTCGCTGCGGACAGCCTGCGCGTCACATATTCCCAATGGCGGTCCATGAACACCAGCACCAGGACGGACTGGAGGAGGACGATCGGCGCAATGATGATGAGAAGCGCGCGGGCGTAAAGCCCCTTCGGCAACAAGGACGAGCTGTGACGCCCCAGCTTCTTGAGGAAGAGCTGCGCCTTTTGCCTGAACCGCTGAGGGGTTCCCGCGTGACGATCAGAGATGGAAGTCATCAATCGACATAAAAGATATAGCCGCGTCCTCTCACCGTCTGCAAATAGGACGGATTTGCCGGATCGGTCTCGATTTTTCGCCGCAGCCGGTTGATTTGAACGTCAACCGCCCGCTCGCTGTCATGTCCGGAAAGCTGGGCAAGCTCTTCGCGTTCGACGGGCACGCCCGGGTGGAGCGCGAAATGGCGCAGAAGATTGCGCTCGATTTCGGTCAGCTTGACCGACTCTCCGTCCGCCCGCAGCTCGCCGCGAACCGGATAGAACACGAACTTGCCGAAGGTAACCTCATCCGGCCCGGCCGCCACCTCCACCCGCCGGTTCAGAATATTCTTCATGCGCAAGAGCAGCTCACGCGGCTCGAAGGGCTTCGCCAGATAGTCGTCCGCCCCGATTTCGAGACCGGCGATCCGGTCTTCCGGCTCGGTGCGCGCGGTCAGCATAAGGATCGGCACCTGCGAATTGCTGCGCAGATCCTGGGCGAGGGACAAGCCGGACTCGCCCGGCATCATGATGTCGAGAATGAGAAGATCGAAGCTCAGCCCCCGCATGCTGGCGCGCGCCGCGCTCGCATCCTCGGCCGTGGAGACCCGATAGCCGTTCTCCAGGAGAAAACGCGCAATCAAATCTCTGATCCGCTTGTCGTCATCGACAACGAGAATGTGCGGCGCGTCATCGGCGACGGCAGCCGCACAATCCGGCAAATTGACGTCCTCGCTCATCTCTCCCTCACCGGCCCCTTGTCGCCGCGCCCCAGCGCTTCCGGACTCTGCTTGAAGGGAAAGCGGTTCGCCTCGCCTATCATCGCATCCAGAAAATGTGCGACCGCCTTGTCGCCATCCTTGCCCGCGACCACAAGCGCGTTCCGGATCCTCGCGAGCTGCGGCGCCACCAACCGCCGCGCCAGAATGGCGCCTTTCTCCGTAACATAAAGCAGCCGCTCGCGCTTGTCCGCCTTGCCGGATTTCTGCGTGACATAGCCTTCCCGGACCAGCTCGCGAAGCACTCTGGCCAAGCTTTGCTTGGTGATCTGCAAAATATCAAGAAGGTCGGCGACGCGCATCCCCGGATACCGATCGACGAAATGCAGCACGCGATGATGCGCGCGCCCAAAGCCGATTTCGCTCAGAATGCGGTCGGGTTCGCTGATGAAGTCGCGATAAGCGAAAAACAGGGCCTCCACATATTTGTAGAGGTCGTCGTCCGCCGGAATGTCCTGGGATGGGCGCGATTCTTCGGCGCTCACGAAGGAGTCGCCCGTCCGGCGTCGCCGCGTTTCGGGAATTACGTCAGCCATGTTGACATATTTGGCCTTTTTGCTAGCCGAAGCAAGTCTAACCTGACACCATACGTCAGTCTTCGGCGAAATTCCCTGCACATCGGCATTACAGGGTGATAGTGATTCGAAGTTCCTATGGCTTTGAGGATTGACGCCGATAATTACGCTCGCCGCTGGAGGAAATTATGACAGTCGACCCCTATGATCAACGTGATGGGCATATCTGGTACGATGGCGAGCTCGTTCCGTGGCGCGAAGCCAAGCTCCATGTCCTGACCCACGGCCTGCATTATGCCAGCGCGGTGTTCGAAGGGGAGCGCGTCTATGGCGGCGAGATATTCAAACTGACCGAACATTCCGAGCGCCTGCACCGCTCCGCGGGCGTTTTAGGGTTCGAGATCCCCTACAGCGTGGCGGACGTCGATCAGGCGTGCCGAGACGCCGTGCGCGCGAACGGCATCGTCGATGGCTATGTCCGTCCGATTGCGTGGCGCGGCTCGGAAATGATGGGCGTCTCGGCGCAGAAGAACACCATCCATCTGGCGATCGCCTCCTGGTATTGGGGCACCTATTTCGATATGGAGCAGCGGCTGAAGGGCATTCGTCTCTGCATGGCCGAATATCGCCGGCCCGACCCGCGCACCGCGCCGTCGCGATCCAAGGCCACCGGCCTTTACATGATCTGCACGATTGAGAAGCACCGGGCGGAGCGCATGGGCTATGCCGACGCGCTGATGCTGGACTGGCGCGGACAGGTCGCCGAGTCGACCGGCGCCAACATCTTCTTCGTCAAAGGCGAAGAGCTGCACACACCGACGCCTGATTGTTTCCTCGACGGCATCACCCGCCGCACGGTCATCGGCCTCGCCGAAAAGCGCGGCTGGAAGGTCATCGAACGCGTGATCATGCCGGAAGAGATGGGCAATTTCGAACAGTGCTTCCTCACCGGCAGCGCTGCCGAGGTCACGCCGGTGTCGGAGATCGGGGACCACCGATTCATCGTCGGCGAAATCACCAAGACGCTCATGGAAGATTATGCCGCGGAGGTGCAGCCTCCGGCACAGAAGCTCGCCGCGGCCGGATAACGGTTCTGGCGGCGCTTAGCGCAACGCGCGTCCAGGCATGTCCCCGCGAAGGCGGGGATGGACGCGAGGACAGTTGCGCTCGCCTTTTGATATAGATCAGCTTGACCTCGTCCAGGTGATTCCACTTGAACGAGGGTTGATCTAGCGTCGCGCTTTGAAGAAGGCACGGAGCAGTTCGGCGGATTTGCTTTCCGCGATTCCGCCGTAGACCTCCGGGGCGTGGTGGCAGGTCGGCTGGGAGAAGAACCGCACGCCATGTTCCACCGCGCCGGCCTTCTCGTCCGGGGCGCCGAAATAGAGTCGGCCAATGCGTGCGAAGGAGATCGCGGCCGTGCACATGGTGCATGGCTCCAGCGTCACATAAAGCTGGCAACCGATAAGCCGTTCGCTGCCGATTATCTTCGCGCCGGCCCTGATGACCAGCAGCTCGGCATGGGCCGTCGGGTCGCGGAATTCGAGGGTGCGGTTGCCATCGCACGCCAGAACCGCGCCATCCGGCGCCACCAGCGCCGCCCCCACCGGCACTTCGCCACGAGAATATGCAGCTCTAGCCTCGTCGAGTGCGAGAGCCATGAAGGAGGGATCGGTCATCGGGCCGGGCAGAGCCGTCCGCCGGGCCTATATGCCGAAAGGTCAGGCGGCTTCGTCCCCATCCTCCTCGTCCGACGTTCCGCTTGCAGACTGCGCAGCCGCCGCGCCCGGCTCATCGGCGGAAGGCTCCTTAGCGGAAGAACTCCTTAGCGGAAGCCTCATTGCCGTCCTGAACGCGGGTGAGCGGTTCGGCTTTCTCGGCCGTCTCCAGACCGTCACGCATTTCGATCGACTTGAATTCAACGCGAGCCTCCTCGCGGCGATATTCCAGCAGCTGCGTTTTCGGAATGAGGAACTCGCTGGCCCGGACCTCGCGGACCTCATCCATGCTTTCCGTGTAAGCGCCGGCGCGGAACAGCGTCTCGATCGCCTTGGCGACAGAACGGGTAATGCGCTGCCCCTGATCGTCACTGATGCGGCCGGCCGCCTGGGCATCCTTGACGCGATTGATGAAGCCCGCCGCCATCATAGCGACTTCGATCTGGTAACGGAAATTCTCCTCCGCGGAATATTTGATGCGATCCCAAACGGCGATGAGCAGTTCTGAAATCTCATCCATGATGGTGGTGGAGCCGAAGAAGTCGAAGCTCTTGGTGCTACCGGAGTTGATCGCGCCGACTGACAATCCCGGATGGTCGCCGCCGCGCAAAGCGCCCATGCCTTCGTAGAACTCATCGATCGAGCGCATGACATTGATGATCACATGCGGATCGGTCAGCGAGCGGTCGCGCTCGGCCACCAGGAGGCGCAGGCGCTTGATCTCCTGATCGCTGCCTGAAGCGTCGGCGACGATAAGCTGCTCGCGATCCGTTTCGCGCAGCAGAAGCTCGCGCAGCTTCGGCATCACGAAAATCACATTATAGGCGCCGACATCGACGTCCGCCATGACCTTGCGGGAAACCGCCTGCTCGCCGTCGACGAGCGCGGACCAGAAGGCGATGTCGAGCAGAGGAGTGAGACCGAAGAAGGTCATCATCTCCTTTTCCTCTTCGTCGAATTCCTGGTAATGACGCATGAACACATTGTAGGCGAGCAGGATCTTCTGGGTCCGGTTGACCCCTTCGGCCTGCTGACCATTTCGCGCGGCCCGTAACAGCTCCCGGATCTGCGCGGCTTGCAGAGCGTCTTTCAGCGTGTTGACGGCTCTTATTATGCGATCTCGACGCATCCAATATCCCCATTATGTCAAGAATCAGTTTTGTGATTATAGCAACTTAAAAGAGGCAAAGATGCGTCTTGGCCGAGATACTCACACCACTGAAGCCTTGCCAGGCGAGCGAATCGCCAAAATCATCGCGCGTTCCGGCCTCTGCTCGCGGCGTGATGCGGAAAGGCTGATCGAGGCGGGCCGGGTCTCCCTGAACGGGCGCCGGCTTGACACGCCTGCGGTCAATGTCACCCCGAGCGACAAGATCCTGGTGGACGGCAAAGCTTTGCCTTTGGCCGAGCCGTCCCGGCTTTGGCGCTATCACAAGCCGAAGGGGCGCGTCACCACCCATCGCGACCCGCAGGGCCGGCCCACCGTTTTCGAGGCGCTGCCGCCGGAGATGCCCCGCGTGATCTCCGTCGGCCGACTCGATTTCAACACGGAAGGGTTGCTGCTTCTCACCAATGACGGGGACCTTGCCCGGCATCTGGAAGCGCCCGCAACAGGCTGGCTCAGGCGTTACAGGGTGAGGGCGCGCGGGCAGGTGACGCAATCCGCGCTAGACGCGCTTGGCGGCGGATTCGAGGTTGACGGCGTCCGCTACGGGCCGATCGAGGCCAAGCTCGACCGGCAGCAAGGCGCCAATAGCTGGCTGACCATCGGACTTCGGGAAGGCAAGAACCGTGAGGTTCGCAGGATATTGGAGGCGCTCGGCCTGGAGGTGAACCGGCTCATTCGCTTGTCTTTCGGCCCGTTCATGCTTGGAGATCTGGCGCCCGGCGCGGTGGCCGAGGTCAAAAGAAAGGTGCTTGCCGACCAACTCGGCCAGAAGGAAACGGAGCGCCTGGGGCTGAAGCAGAAAAGGTCGTCGGCGGCCGTGCCGAGCAAAGGCGGCAGCGCGCCTTCGGCCGAGAAGCGTCCCACTCCGGCACGCCGCAGGCAGCGCCAAAAATGAGAATTGTCGCCGGCCGTTTCCGGGGCACCGCCCTCGCAACACCGAAGAACCATGCCATTCGTCCGACCAGCGACCGTGCGCGCGAGGCCATCTTCAATATTCTTGCCCACAGCATTGACGATTTCTCGCTCGAAGGCCTGCGCGTCCTCGATCTGTTCGCCGGCACAGGCGCGCTCGGGCTTGAAGCGCTCTCCCGCGGCGCGACCTATGTGCATTTCGTCGAAGACAGCGCCGAGGCGCGCGGCCTCATTCGCCGCAATATCGAGACGCTGAACGGCACGGGCTCCACCAGAATTTACCGGCGCGATGCGACAAAGCTCGGCGACATCGGAACCTTGCGTCCTTTCGGGCTCTTGCTGGCCGATCCTCCTTACGGCAGAGGGCTGGCGGAAAAAGCGCTCGCCTCGGCGCTTTCCGGCGGCTGGCTCGTACCGGGCGCGGTTTGCGTTGTCGAGGAGCGGGCGGATGCGGATCTCGCGCCGCCCGAAGCGTTCGTCGCCCTGGACCGCCGAATCTATGGCGACACGGCCGTCCATTTTCTCCGTCTAAGGAAGGAGATTCCGCTTTCGGCCCGGCCCCATGAAGGCGCCGGATGAATTTTTGTTAACGCCGGCCTTGCGGCGCAAATGCAAATTAGACTAAGGCTTATAGATGCCTCTGTCGGCGGGGGCGAATCTGGGGCACGCCGAGATGCAGAAACATATCGGGGAGCAAACCGCGCCCAAGCGCGGGATGTCGTTCAGCTTCGGACTTGAGCGGATCGGGCTCGTCCCTTTACGCTTCCGGCTGGCGACTCTGCTCGCCGTTCTCGTCATCTCAATCCTGGCGGCATTCGGCGTCAATCGTATCAAGGTCGACGATTCCCTTTCGGAGCTGTTCCGCGCGGACACACCTGAATTCAGGCAGTTCGAGACCTTCACGCGCCGATTCCCATCGAGCGAGCATGACGTTCTCGTCGTTATCGAAGGGCCGACGCTGCTCGAACGGTCCACCATCGAAGCCCTTCGCAGCGCCGTCATCGAGCTGCAATTCGTCGACGGGCTACGCGGCCTCATATCGATCTTTTCCGCGCGCGCATCGCCCCAGCCGGGAAGATTACCGGCGCCGCTCTTCCCTGCGACCCTGCCGGAAGGTGACGCCTATCGGCAGCTTATCAGCGAGGTCCGCGCCAATCGCATCCTGGACGGCAAGCTGCTTTCCTCCGATGGCCAGCTGACATTGATCGTCGTCGCGCTCGCGCCGGAGCTTACGCAAAGCAGCGGCCTGAAACAGACGATCAGCGACATTCAGGACACGGTCGCCACCCAGCTCGAAGGCACCGGACTCAGGGCCCAGCTCGCCGGCGCGCCCGTGATGCAGCAGGAAATCCGCAACGCCGTCCAGCATGACCGGATCATCTATAATGGCCTCGGCTTTCTGATCGGCGTCATCATCGCGCTGGTCTTCTTCCGGCATTTTTCGTTCATCGCGATTGCCGTCATACCGCCCGCCATCGCAATTCTCTGGTCGCTCGGCACGCTCGGCTGGGCCGATTTCCGTCTCAACCTCTTCCTCAATGTCATCTCGCCTTTGACCATGGTCATGGGCTTTGCCGATTCGATGCAGATCACCTTCGCGCTGCGCGAAAGGCTCTTGGCGGGCGACAGCCGTGTCCAGGCGATCCGATATGCGCTGCTGGTCGTCGGCCCGGCCTGTTTCCTCAGCAGCGCCACGGCCGCCCTGTCCTTCGTCGCGCTGACCTTCGCCGATTCCGCCTCGATCCAGATCTTCGGCAAAGCCGGCGCAATCTGCATGGCCGTCGCTTTCCTCGCCGTCATCATCGTTCTGCCGCTGGTGGCCATGCTGGTCATCGGCAAGGACGCGGAGATTGCGGCAAGACTGGCCGAGCAGGACGCGCCGATGGCGATCCTGCGGCGCTTTTGCACATGGGTGGCGGACAATGTGACCCGCCGGGCATGGGCTTTCGCGGGGCTGGGGCTGGGGCTTGCCGTGGGCCTCGGCGTTGCTCATCTGACGCTGGAGCCGCGCTACCGCCTGGCCGACCAGGTCCCCGACCGCGAGCAGGCGGTTGCCGCCACGAGCCGGCTCGACGCCAAGCTGACCGGGGCGAACCCGGTCGATGTGATGATCGAATTGCCCGCCGGAACAACGCTCTATGAACCGCAGCCGCTCGCCGTCATTGCCAAGGTGCACCGGGTCGTCGAGCAGCAGGCGGGCGTCGGCAATGTCTGGTCGGTCGAAACGCTGATGCGGTGGCTCGCCGAAACGGGCCAGAACAATATCCCGACATTGATGCAATATGTCGGCCTCCTGCCGGCCCATCTGACCCGCCGCTTCGTCACCGCCGAACAGGACGCCGCCGTCGTGACCGGGCGCATCCCGGATGTCGATGCAAGCGCCCTCCTGCCGACGGTCAATACGCTGGACCGGAAGCTCGATCCGATCCGCGCAGCCCATCCCGACTACCGGATTTCGGTCAGCGGCCTCTCGGTCATTGCCGCGCGCAACAGCGCCGCCATGATTCAGAAGATCAATATGATGCTGACGGCGGAGATGGTGCTCGTCTCCCTTCTCATCGGGCTTGCCTTTCGCTCCGTCCTCATGGGTGCGGTAAGCCTCTTGCCAGGGCTCTTCCCGGTCGTTACCTCCGGAGCCACGCTCGCCCTGACCGGCGAGGGCCTTCAATTCGCCAGCATTATTGCGCTCACCGTCGCATTCGGCCTGGGCCTGAACGCCACGGTTCACTACCTCAACCGGCTGCGGCTGGAGGACACGCCCGGCAGCGATCCGGTCCTGGCGGCAGCCCGTGCCGCCGAACTGATCGGACCCGCGCTGATTCTCACAAGCATCGTGCTGGCCTGCGGTCTTGCCGTCACCATCTTCTCGGATTTGCCCTCCTTGCGGCTATTCGGCCGGCTGAGCGCGACAACCCTGATTGCGGCAATGATCGGCGGGCTCCTCTTGCTGCCCGCCTGCATGCTGCTCGTCAAGCGGACCGAAAACGCCGCAAAACGCCGATTTTCCCGCAAGATTGGCTGATGCGGCATTGGATGCGCCTTTGCCCTCACCTTGACGGCGCCGGTCTTGCCCGGTAAGCGGATTGGCTCATTCGATCCGAACAAGCGGGACAAGAATGCGCACCATGTCCGAGGCACGCGAGCACGGCATCAAGGCAAGCATCAGGGATATCCGGATCTGGGGCCGCCATAGCCTGCTCGGCCTGATCGTGGCGGCGATCGCCCTTATTGCCGATCAGCTCCACAAATTCTGGATGATGGAAATCTACCACATCACCGAACGGGGGCGCGTTGCCGTCACCTCGTTTTTCGACCTCATCATGGTCTGGAACCCCGGCATCTCCTATGGGCTCCTCCCGCAGGATAATGTGGCCGGCCGCATCGCGCTAATGGGCGTCTCGCTGGCGGCTGTTGGCGCGCTTCTTCTATGGATGAGCAACGCCGCCTCGCGGCTTGCCGCCATTTCCATCGGTCTGATCATCGGGGGAGCGCTCGGAAACCTGATCGACCGGCTCGTTTACGGCGCGGTTGCCGATTTCTTCTCCTTTCATTATGCCGGATATTACTGGTATGTGTTCAATATCGCCGATGTCGCGATCACGGCGGGCGTCATTGGCCTCGTCCTGGACTGGCTAAGACCGGGTCACACAAAAGTCCCAAAAAGCGTATAGTGACGGGCAGAAACGCGATTCGGGGGAAATCGAATGGCACTCATCGACATCGGGCAGCGCAATCTTGCCTTGGCCGCCCTTATGGGCGCTGCTCTCAGCCTTGGCGGCTGCAATGCTGCCGACGTTCAGATCGACGCGCCGATCCTCGAAGCCGCAGGCATCCATCTGACCTCGAAGAAAGCCGACGACGAAGACGTGCCCGAACGGCCCGGCATCGTCATCCCGCCCTCGACCGAAAAACTTCCCGAGCCCGGCACGCGCACTGCCGCCGCAGAGCAAAACTGGCCTCATGATCCTGACAAGATCAAGAAGCGCAAGGCGGAAGAAGAGGCTGCGGCCTACGAAAAATATTGCCGGGAAGGCAAATGGGATTCGGATGTAGACATATCCGAGTTTGAAAAGAATGTCGGCCGAGAAGCCCGCTGTCCGTCGAAGGTTGGCGAGGCCATCAGCAAGGGGGTCGGCGGCGGCCCCGCGACCTCCGACTAGCTGAAGCCCTGCTGCCGGGCGATCCCGCTTCTCTCAGAAATGCCCCGTGCGCCACACGGGGTCTGTCGAATTTGTAACTTGTCGCACCGTTCTCCCCTGCGATAAGCCTTTTACAGTACAGATAAAGGCTCGCTGCAGCTCATGATCGCTTCGAACACACGGACGCTTCCCGCGCTCTTGGTCTTCTTAATGGCTCTTACAGCAACCGTTTCCCCCAGCTTTGCCGCTCCGGCAGAGATCACCCAGGCAACCTTGCCGAATGGCCTGGAAATCGTCGTTATTCCCGATCGTCGCGCCCCGGTCGTTACCCACATCATCTGGTACAAGGTGGGCAGCGCCGATGAGCCGCGCGGCAAATCGGGTATCGCGCATTTCCTCGAACATCTGATGTTCAAAGGAACCAAGAAGATCGCGCCGGGCGAATTCTCCAAGATCGTCGCGCGCAACGGCGGCCAGGACAACGCCTTCACCACTCAGGATGTCACGGCTTATTTCCAGCGGGTGGCGAAGGACCGCCTGCAGCTCGTCATGGAAATGGAAGCGGACCGGATGGCGAATCTGAAGCTTGGCGAGGAGGACGTCCTCAACGAGCGCAATGTCATCCTCGAGGAGCGCCGCTCCCGGGTGGATAACGACCCGAGCAGCATCCTCTCGGAGCAGATGGGCGCCACGCTGTTCCTGTCGCATCCCTACCAGATCCCGACCATCGGCTGGGAGCATGAGATCAAAGGGCTGACGCAAGCGGACGCGATCAATTTCTACAAGCGCTATTATGCGCCGAATAATGCGATCCTCGTCGTCGCTGGCGATGTTGAGGCCGACGACGTCATCAGGCTGGCGAAGGAAACCTATGGCAAGCTGAAGCCATCGGAGACGCTGCCGCCGCGTTTTCGTGTCCGGGAGCCGAAACCGCGGGCGCCGCGGCGCGTCATTCTCAAGGATGAACGCGTTGCCCAGGACACCCTGTCCCGGCAATATCTGACGCCGAGCGATCGAACCGCGGAGGGAAGAGAGGCCGAAGCGCTCGAGCTCTTGTCGGTCATCCTGGGCTCGCAAAGCACCGGCCGGCTGTATAAGAAGCTCGTCGTGGGAGAGAAAAAGGCCTCATCGGCCAGCGCCTGGTTTTCGGGCGACTATCTGGATTACGGACGGATCGGCCTTTATGCCGTTGCCGCCGGCGACACACCGCTTGCGGATATCGAGACATCCGCCGACGCCGTGATCGCAGAAATCAAGGAGAACGGCGTTACCGAGGCGGAATTGGAGCGGGCACGCAATTCGGAGGTCGCCCAACTGGTCTACGATCAGGATAGCCAGTTCAATCAGGCACGCACCTATGGCTGGGCGCTGGCCACAGGGCGCTCGATCGAGGACGTGAAGAACCGGGCGGCTCGACTCGAGGCCGTGACGCTCGCCGACATCCAGGCCGCTGCAAAGAAATATCTTGATCTCAAGCGTTCGGTGACCGGCGAGCTGCTGGCCGTCAATAAGGCGCTCGCCGCAGCCATGCCGGTGACAATCCCCACTGCCGGCCAAACCCTTCATTAGGAACAGCTTCATGTCCTGGCGTTACCGAATGAGTTTGCGCCGTAGCCGCCCGCGATTTTCTCTGCTGGCTCTATGCAGCCTTCTTTTCCTAACCGGACTCCTCACCTCCGCGCACGCTATGAACATTCAGAAAGTGGTCAGCCCGAAGGGTATTACCGCCTGGCTCGTTGAAGATCACACCTTGCCGCTCATCGCCATGCAGTTCGGTTTCCGCGGCGGCAGCGCGCAAGACCCCGCCGGGAAGGAAGGCGTGTCCTACTTCGTCAGCGGAATGCTCGACGAGGGCGCAGGCGACATCCCCAGCGAGGCCTTCCAGGAGAAACTGCAGGATCTCGCCATTCAGATGTCGTTCGATGCCCATCGGGACGTGATGGCGGGCGGCCTCAAGACGCTGACCAAGAACAAGGATGAAGCCTTCCGGCTGATGCGGCTTGCCCTGACCGAGCCCCGCATGGACCCCGACGCCTTCGAGCGCGTGCGCGAGCAGATTATCTCGATCCTGAAGACGGACAATGAAAATCCGGAGAACGTCGCCGCCAACGCCTGGTTCAGCCAGGTCTTTGCCGGCCACCCTTACGGCACGCGGACGAAGGGCTCGCTTAAGGCGATCCACGCAATGACGCCCGGCGTTCTGAAGGCCTATGTGAAGCAGAATTTCGCGCGCGACAATCTCTACGTCTCGGTGGTCGGCGACATTACCGCCGCCGAACTCGCGGCGGCCCTCGATGACGTCTTCGGCGCTTTGCCGGAAAAGGCTGAGCTTCGGCCCGTTCCGGAAGCGATATGGCAAACCGAACAGCGCCAGATCGTCATCCCGATGCCCACGCCGCAGACCATCGTGAATTTCGGCTTGCCGGGGCCCAAGCGCAAGGATGAGGATTTCATTCCCGCCTATGTCCTCAACTACATCGTGGGCGGAGGCGGTTTTGCGTCGAAGCTGATGGAAGAGGTGCGCGAGAAGCGCGGATTGGCCTATTCCGTCTATAGCTATCTCTCTCCGCTCGATCATGCCGGTATCTTTCTGGGCGGCGTCGCCACGAAAAATGAGCGGGTTGCCGAATTGATCGAGGTGATCAAGCAGGTTCTGGCGCGCGTAGCCAAAGACGGCCCGACAGCCGAAGAGCTCGACAATGCAAAACGCTATCTGACCGGCTCCTATGCGCTGCGCTTCAGCTCGAGCGCGCGGATCGCGCAGGCTTTGCTCTGGATTCAGATCGAAGAACTCGGTATCGACTATGTCGAGAAGCGGAACGGCCTCATCGAGGCGGTCACGCTTGACGACATCAAGCGTGTGGCCGGCTTCATGAAACCGGATGGCTTGGTCATGACGATCGTCGGCCAACCGGCCGGGCTGACGCCAACCAAGGTCGAACCGGCTGCGGAGAACGCTTCACCGCGCGGATAACAAAGGCGGCGCATGACGGTCACCCATTCGATCAGCGGTTGTCTGGAAGAAGCGATCGGTTCCGCCGGCCTGCAAAGGGATGAACTTGCCCGCTGGCTGGACAAGCTCCGCCCGCCGCTCGACAAGCTGAGCCAGGAAGCACGGCAGCGGAGCCTGCCGCATATCGGCGTGCTCTACGAAAAAAGCGATATTGCGGAGGCCCGCGCCGCCTATGACCGGCTCGTCGAGGGCGCCGATATCGTCGTCATCTTCGGCACCGGCGGGTCGAGCCTTGGAGGCCAGGCGCTCGCTCAGCTCGGCGGCTGGTTCATTCCCGGCGACGACCGGACCGGCAAGAACGGCCGGCCGCGCCTGCGCTTCTACGACAATCTCGATGCGCTTTCGCTGTCCAAAGGTCTCGACATCCTCAATCTGGAGCGCACCCGCTTCGTCGTCATCTCGAAGTCCGGCGGGACGGCCGAGACGCTCAGCCAGGCGCTCACCGCCATCGACCGGGTCAAGCGCCAGGGCCTCGAGGCGAAGCTGCCCGAGCTGTTCCTTGCCCTGACCGAACCGGAAAAACCCGGCGTCGCCAACGGCCTGCGCGAGCTGATGACCGCGCTCGGCGCCCCCATCCTGCCGCATCGGACCGACATAGGCGGCCGCTATTCCGCCTTCACCAATGTCGGTATGATCCCAGCCTTTGCGCGCGGTCTCGACTTTGAAGCCTTCCGGGCCGGCGGACGCGCCGTCATCGAACAGCTCGAGAGCGCCAAGGGCGATCCGTCGCAATTCCCGCCCGCGGTCGGCGCAGCGCTGGCCGTCGCTTTTGCCAGGGAACACGGGGTCAAGGTCAATGTGCTGATGCCTTATGCTGACCGGCTCGCCCGTTTCTCGCACTGGTATGTTCAGCTCTGGGCGGAAAGCCTCGGCAAGAATGACAGCGAAGGCACGACGCCCGTCGGCGCGCTCGGCCCCGTCGATCAGCACTCCCAGCTCCAGCTCTATCTCGGCGGGGCGCAGCACCACCTGATGACGATCATCCGCCACGCATCGGTTCCGGAGGTGGACACGCCGCCAATTCCCGCCGATCTCGCAGGCCTCGCCGGCGCCCCTTATCTCGCCGGCCATACGGTGGGCGAGCTGGTGCTGGCCCAGACCCATGCGATCGGCGACGCCTTCATCGCGCATAAAAGACCTGTGAGGATCATCGAGATCGAGCGCCTTGATGAATGGACCCTCGGCTGGCTGATGATGCATTATATGCTGGAGACGATTCTTGCCGCCAGCCTCCTCGGCGTCGATCCGTTCGATCAGCCTGCTGTGGAGCTCGGCAAGCGTCTGACGAAGGACTATCTTGCACGCATGGCGACGGGGGTTGGGCACCATGCCGATACGTCAGCTTCCGCCGGAGCTGATCAACCGGATCGCGGCGGGTGAGGTCATCGAGCGGCCGGCCAGCGTCGTCAAGGAGCTGGTCGAGAACGCAATCGATGCGGGTGCGAGAACGATCGAAATCGTCACCGCCAATGGCGGGCTCGGCCTGATCCGTGTAATCGACGACGGCTGCGGGATGGATGCGGACGATCTCGTCCTTTCCGTCGAACGTCACGCCACGTCGAAGCTTGCCGGCGAGGATCTGCTGAACATCTCAACGCTTGGCTTTCGCGGCGAAGCCCTTCCCTCCATCGGGGCGGTCGCAAGGCTCCGCATCGCGTCCAAACCCCGCGGCGGCAAGGCCGGCCATGAGATCGAAATCGATGCCGGAAAAAAGGACGGCCCGAGGCCGGCGGCATTGAATGCAGGGAGCTGCATCGAGGTCCGTGACCTATTCTATGCAACGCCCGCCCGGCTGAAATTCATGAAATCCGAGCAGGCCGAGAACACTGCAATCGGGCAGCTCGTCAAGCGTTTCGCCCTCGCCTTCCCGTCGATCGCCTTCTCGCTGACCAATGGCGAGCGCGCCAGCCTGACATTCCCGGCGGTAATGGAGGGAGATGAGGAAGCGCTGCGGCTCCGGCTTGCGAAAGTGATGGGCAAGGAGTTCGCCGCCGACGCGCTGCTGATCGGTGCCGAACGCGAAGGCGTTGCGGCTCGCGGATTTGCCGGCTTGCCGACGCTCAACCGGCCGACGCAGCAGATGCAATATCTCTTCATCAATGGCCGTCCGGTCACGGACCGCCTGCTGATGGCATCGATCCGCGCCGCCTATGGGGATCTCGTGCCGCGTGGGCGCCACCCGATGCTGGTTCTGTTCCTGACAGTTCCGGCGGCGCAGGTCGATGTCAATGTGCACCCGGCGAAATCGGAGGTGCGCTTCCGCGATAGCAGCCTTGTGCGCGGACTCGTCGTCGGCGCCATCCGGCGGACTCTGGAAGAGGCCGGCGTGCGAACGAGCACCGCGCTCACCGGGGCGGCGATGGCATACGGCAATCGCGGCGACGGCCCGAGCCCGGCAGCCCGGCCCACAAATGCCGCCTGGGCGCAGCCGACAGCTTATCGCGCCGCCCCTGGGCAAGCCATGCGCGCCCACACCGGCTTTGCGGAAGACTGGCAAATGCCGTTGGAAGGTGTCGACGCCATTAGCGCCAATGCGGCTGCCGCGAGCGATGTGCCGCCCGCCGAATTGGTTTCGCGCCCGCTCGGCGCGGCGCGCGCCCAACTTCACGAGACCTATATCGTCGCCGAAACCGAGAATTCGGTCGTCATCGTCGATCAGCACGCGGCGCATGAGCGCCTCGTTTACGAGAAGCTGAAAGCCGCGCTCGCCAATGGCGGCATCGAACGGCAGATGCTGCTCATACCCGAGGTGGTCGAACTCGATGCTGATGGCGCCGCACTTCTCGCGGGCCGCGCCGAGGAGCTAACCAGCCTCGGCCTCGTTCTTGAGCCCTTCGGTGAGGGGGCCATCCTGGTGCGCGAAGTCCCTGCCCTGCTCGCGAATGCCAACATCAAGGCGCTCGTCCGCGATCTGGCCGAAGAGACGGAGGTGCTCGGCACCGCCTCCGCGCTGCAAGACCGGTTGCACGAACTCTGCGCACGAATCGCCTGCCATGGCAGCGTCCGCGCCGGCCGTCTGCTTAAGCCGGACGAAATGAACGCGCTTCTGCGAGAGATGGAAGCCACCCCCGCCGCCGGCCAGTGCAATCATGGCCGCCCGACATTCGTCGAACTGAGGCTCACCGACATCGAGAAGCTTTTTGCACGGCGCTGACCCGCCTAGCGCAACGCTCGTCCAAGCATGTCCCCGCGAAGGCGGAGATGGACGCGGGAACAGTTGCGCTTATCTTTCGAAATAGATCAAACCGCTCAAACGGAAAAAGGCTCCCCTTCGATGAAGGGGAGCCAATTCACAAGGATGCTACTACCGGGAGGTATTACACTCAATTTCAGCGGGCGAACCCGCCAATTTCGAGTGGTGCTTTTCCGCAACTCTGAGAAATATCAAAATCACGGACGGGGCAGGCAAGTAAACGAACGGGCTTAAAATCACTGACCCAAAATATAACAGGCCAAATCTGAAACGTTTTTGCCACGGGCCATTCCGCATAGCCGCAAGCCGCCCATTAATTTCTAACGACACCCCTTAATTACTCTATACAAAATCAATTATGGAAATATGGCGCTTAAATTAACCTACTGGATACTTTGTCGCGCCCCGTCTAACCTCGTCGTGTATTCTGATTTGCGTTTCTTATTGTTGAGCCAACATTACCACGATCGCTGTGCGTGTGAAGTGCGATTCGACACAACTTGCGCCATTGCAGAACGGTTGTGACATTTTTGCAATTACAACCACGGGCCGAGCTGCGTCCACACTACTCGCCGGTGGCGTCATGGACCATGCGCTCCAGCCGGGAGACATCCTTCACGATCAGCGCACGGCCGCGCCGTTCGATGATGCCCAAATTCTTCAGGCGAGTGATCTCCCGCGAGACGGCCTCCCGATGGGTGCTGATCCGGCCGGCAATTTCGGAATGCGTCGGTACGGGACTTATTTCGGGGACCCCGCTCCCATTGACGGAGCTCCGGGCCATACGCAGGATCTCGCTCTGAATGCGATTGGCCACGGCCAGCGTGCTGAACTCAACGATGCGGGACGTCAGACCCCGGAGCAGGGACACCAGATGGTTCAAAACCGCATTCATGAAGGCGGGGTCACGTTCCATCAGCTCACGGAAGAATGCCGAGCGCATACACAGCGCGGTGCACGGCTCCATAACCTCGACCGAGGCCGACCGTTTCTTTCCGTCGATGGCCGAGAACTCCCCGAAGATGTCGCCGGGATCGATGCGGCGGAAGTTCACCGCCTTCCCGCTCGCGGAGATGATAATCACACGCGCAAGGCCGGACAGCAGAATGAAGACGTCGCTCATATCCTCCGAGCGCTCGACGATCTCCTGCCCCTTTTTGAAGCTGAGCAGTTTCGCATTCCGCTCAATCAATCTGAGCGTTTCTTTTGAGACGGATTCCAGAAGCGGAATCTGACGAAGCGGAAATCTACTCCGCTCGAAGTTCTCGTTGCGCATATTCATATCCCCTAGTGCCCTGAGGCGCATGTCGTGTCTCATCTGCAGCCATGCCGGAAAATAAACCCAATTCCACCCCCGCCCGGATATCACACAGGTACATTCTCATATTTTTGGTTGACATCAAGTCGAGAAGATTGATTTCTGCAACCAGTGGTTTAGTCATTACGAGCGCTCGCACGCTTTTTCACATTCGTCATCAGTCCTCAGAGGAAGCTATGGAGCGGAGATTGGCCGCAATCGTCGCAGCGGACATTGCGAACTACAGCATTCTCATCGGTCAGAACGAGCTTGGAACTCTCGCTGAACTGAACCGCCTCCAGGACGAAGTCATAGCTCCCGCCATTGCACAATATCAGGGTCGGGTTGTCCGGCTCATGGGCGATGGATCGCTTCTCGCCTTCAGCAGCGCCTTAAATGCGGTCAAATTCGCCGTCGACGTCCAGCGCCTGATGGCCAAGCGCGAAACATCCGCCCCCACCGATGTTCAAATAAACTTCAGAATGGGGGCAAATCTTGGCGATATTGTTCAGGAAAGAGACGATATCCACGGAGAAGGCATAAATGTTGCCGTCCGTCTGGAAGAAATTGCCCCACCCGGCGGAATTTGCCTTTCGCACAGCATCTATATACAGACGAAAAACTCACTCGGCGAAGATTTGCTGCCAATAGGCGAGCGCCAGCTCAAAAACATCGCCGACCCGGTGCTTGTCTGGCGCTGGCTGCCCCCGGAGACTGACGGGGCGCCCGCGACGATCGATGAAGGACGTTCCGCATCCCGATATCTCCACGGGCGTCAGATCCTGGATCCGAAGGTGACCGCGCTGATCGTCGATCTCCATATGCGCTCGGCAAAGCTGGCTCTCTCCGATGCCTTTGATACGATACTCTCCCGGCCGGACGCCGGGCGGCGGCTCGCCCTGCCGGAAATCCACATGATCATTGGTGAGAGCCTGGCTGCGGCCGGTGAGCTGCTTCTGCCCATTTGCGTGGAGCGAAGCGGCAAGGAAGCCCCGTCATCCCGTCCGCGTCTGCCCATCCCCCAGACGATGAGCGATTTTCTCGGCGAGGCATTCGATGGCGGCGACATGTTCTTCGCTCTGAGCATGCTGCGGCGCATCCAGGCGATCCTGCGATCGCACGTCCCCGAGGCGCAAAGACGCGCGGCCTTCATGCAGCTCACACGGGACTTCCTGCACGAGGCGGGATTGCCGCAGATCAAGGACTCGATCCGTTTCGCATTCGTCGATCCTTGACCCATAAGATCGGCTTCCTGCGATCCGGATCATTTCGCCGCTCCCACAGACCGCCCTTGAGGTCGGACGCCGACAAGTCTAAAACCGCTCTAAATCCCCTAAAACACTGTGACGGTGCCCATGGTTGCTGTTCAATATGTCTATACGCTTCAACGTCTCTCAAAAACCTTTCCCGGCGGGAAACAGGTTTTGAAAGACGTCAGCCTGTCCTTTCTGCCCGGCGCCAAGATCGGCGTCGTCGGCATCAACGGGGCGGGCAAATCGACGCTCCTGCGCATCATGGCCGGGCAGGATACCGAATTTACCGGCGAGGCGTGGGCGGCAGAAGGCGTCAAGGTCGGCTATCTGCCGCAAGAGCCGCAGCTCGACCCGTCGAAGGATGTGATGGGCAACGCCATGGAAGGCGTCGCCGAGAAGAAGGCGATGCTCGACCGCTATAACGAGCTTGCGATGAATTATTCCGACGAGACCGCCGAGGAGATGGCGCGGCTCCAGGACATTATCGACGCACAGAACCTTTGGGACCTCGATGCGCAGGTCGAGCAGGCGATGGACGCCCTGCGCTGCCCGCCAGGCGATGCCGAGGTCTCGTCGCTCTCGGGCGGCGAGAGGCGGCGCGTGGCGCTCTGCCGCCTGCTGCTGTCGAAGCCCGACATTCTGATGCTCGACGAGCCGACCAATCACCTTGATGCGGAGAGCGTCGCCTGGCTCGAACGCTATCTCAAGGATTACCCCGGCTGCGTCATTCTCGTCACCCATGACCGCTATTTCCTCGACAATCTCACCGAATGGACGCTCGAACTCGATCGCGGCCAGGGCATTCCGTACAAAGGCAATTATTCAAGCTGGCTCGAGCAGAAAGCGAAGCGCCTCGAGCAGGAGGGCCGCGAGGAAGAGGCCAAGCTGCGCACGCTGGCGCGCGAACTGGAGTGGATCAGAGCGAGCCCGAAAGCGCGGCAAGCGAAATCGAAGGCGCGCATCAAGGCCTATGAGCAGCTTGCCGATCAGGCCGGGCGCGAGCAGACGGGCAAGGCCCAGATCACCATTCCGCCCGGCCAGCGGCTTGGCGGCGTGGTTATCGAAGCGGAACATCTGGCCAAGGGCTTTGGCGACAGGCTGCTGATAGACGATCTGAGCTTCCGTTTGCCGCCAGGCGGCATCGTCGGGGTGATCGGTCCGAACGGCGCGGGCAAGACCACTTTGTTCCGTATGATCGTCGGGCAGGAGGAGCCGGATAGCGGCAGCATCCGCATCGGCGAGACGGTCAAGCTCGGCTATGTCGATCAGTCGCGCGATGCGCTCGATTCGAAGAAGAACGTCTGGGAGGAAATTTCGGGCGGCAACGACATGATCATGCTCGGGAAGAGGGAAGTGCCGAGCCGCGCCTATTGCGGCTGGTTCAATTTCCGCGGGCCGGATCAGCAGAAGAAGGTCGGGCAGCTCTCGGGTGGCGAGCGGAACCGCGTGCATCTGGCGAAGATGCTCAAAGAGGGCGGCAATCTGATGCTGCTCGACGAGCCGACCAACGACCTCGATGTCGAGACGCTGTCCTCGCTCGAAGCCGCACTGGAAGACTTCCCCGGCTGCGCCGTGATCATCACCCATGATCGCTTCTTTCTGGACCGCATCGCGACGCACATCCTTGCCTTCGAGGGCGACAGCCATGTCGAGTGGTTCGAGGGCAATTTCGAGGCTTACGAGGAGGACAAACGCCAGCGCCTCGGCGATGCCGCCGTCGAGCCGCATCGCGTCACCTTCCGGCGGTTCGAGCGCGCCTAGATCGCCAGCATGCGCCGCGCTTCTCTATTCCCCGGCGCCTGCCCGCGCGAGCTGGCCCTTCCGCGCGAGATGACGTTCGCGGAGCAGGACGATGAGGCTGGCGGCGATGATGACCGCCGAGCCAGCCAAGATATTCGCGGTTGGCCAGTCGTCGAACACCGCCCAGCCGAACAGCGTGGCCCAGATGATCTGCGTGTAGTTGAAGGGCGAGACGAGCGCGGCGGGCGCATATTTGAATGCCACCGACATGAAGAGCTGCATTGCGGCGCCCGACAGGCCAAGCCCCACGAGCGGAATAATCTCGCCGACCGTCGGCGCTGTCGCAACGAACGGCATAGCCGGCGTGACCATTAGCGCGCCGATCAGCAGGAAATAGAAGGTCACGGTCTCAGGCGACTCGCTCCGGCCAAGGAAGCGCAGCATCAGGCCCAATGTGGAAACCACAAAGGCCGCCAGAAGCCCCATGCTTACGCCGAGCATGTTCCAGCCGCTTTCGCCACCCGGCTGCGCGACGATGAGCACGCCGACAAATCCGACGGCCACCGCGCCCCACCGATAGGGGCCGACGCGCTCGCCGAGAGCGAAAAAGCCGAGGATCGGCGTAAACAGCGACGAGGTGAAGACCAGCGCCGTGGCGTTGGCCATCGGCAGCAGCGAGAACGCGCCGAAAACCAGCAGGAGATTCAGCGTGCCCACCAACGAGCGGATGATCAGCACACGCGGAGAGCTACGGATCTTCAGCGTGTCCCACCGGCCGAGCAGCATAATCGTCACCGCGAATGGCAGTAGGGCGATGAGATTGCGCCAGAAGGCGATGTCTATGACATGATGCGTCTCGCTGAGCAGCTTGGCGCATAATGTCATCACGGCAAGCGCAAAGAATGCGACCATGGCCGCCGCCATGCCCAAAAGCGGGGAGTCGCTGGATTTGGCGCCGTTCGGATTGGCGGCGGTGGGGACGGCATTTGCCATTTGTGATCGCTGCTGGGCGCGGGAGCAGGTTAATTCCGGCGCATCGA
This sequence comes from uncultured Alphaproteobacteria bacterium, assembly GCA_963749875.1. GTDB lineage: Bacteria > Pseudomonadota > Alphaproteobacteria > Rhizobiales > Rhodomicrobiaceae > JAHQVI01. Next base: position 540,196 of record CAVVOX010000003.1, on the reverse strand, counting down.
CTTTGGTAGATAGTAAAAACTTAGCACCTAAACTGTCAGTCCCGCCAATGGTTCAGCTATGCAAAAACGGGATGCTGGTCATTCGCTGGCGCAATGCATACCAAATTATGGTCGGACTTGCATTTATCCCACGAGGACGCACATATTGGTGTGAACGCAAGAGGTAAGCTATGGCTCTCCGCGAACGCCCGAAAGTGATGACCTTGACCGACGCCGCCGCTGAGCGCGTGCGGCAGATCATGGCAGGAAGCCCGACGCCGGTCGCGGGCTTGCGCGTCGGCGTAAAAAAAGGCGGCTGCGCAGGCATGGAATATACGATGGAATATGCCAGCGAGCAGGCTCCGAATGAGGAGGTGGTGGAGGATAACGGCGTCCGGATCTTCATCGAGCCCAAGGCCATTCTGTTCCTGCTCGGGACGCAGATGGACTATAAGACCGAGAAGCTGAATTCCGGCTTCGTTTTCCATAACCCGAACGAGACGAGCGCCTGCGGCTGCGGTGAATCGGTTTCCATCAATCCAGCGCAACTTGACGCCACGAACTGAGCGGTCAATCCCGTTCCAACATGAAAAAGGCTGGCTTCACGCCAGCCTTTTCCGTCTTACGAGACGATATTAGCGGAGATAGGGGCAAAGCCTCTTCTCGCCGCCATAAGTCGTGTAAAGACCCGTATCCAGCTCGAAGGAGCGGAAACGGTCGTCACAGCGCTGCATCGCCGACCTGGCTTCGCTTTCGCTCAGCCCCTGGTTTACCAGAGCGCCGAGAATGCCAAGTGCGATATAAGCGCCCGGATTCCAGTCGTCATCATAGCGGTGATGATTACGGCGCCAATGCCGGCGGCGCCAATCGCTGCCATGACGGCCCCAACGGCGGTCGCGAGCGACCCTCTGTAAAGTCGCGTCGTGGTTCGGAGCGAGCTGTGCCTGCTCCAGGATATTCGGCATAGCCTGAGCAGACGGACTCGCCGGAAGCGGAGTGAGGGCGAACGCCGCGCCCATAAGACTTGCAGCGCCGATTGTCTTGACAAAGTTCATCCGGAAATTCTCCTTTCATTGGATTTCGGCAGCCTGTGGGAAGCGACTGCCTATACCTGAGCGTAAAACAACGGGTTCGTGGATAAGGTTCCAGCAGGAATTGTCGCAATCTGTGCCGTAAGGTCCTGTAAGCGGGCTCAGTTGCGCGCTTGGCCGCCAATGGGTCAACAATTTGTGAAGGGCTTCATTTTGAAGGGGAATTTAGGGCCCGTGGACAATCAAGGGATTCACATTTTCCTCGAACAGTGATTCAAACTTCCTTTTGGGAGGTTTGCATGCGCTGGGAACGCTTCGTGCTTTCGGATTCTCAATGGAGTGTTATCGCTCCGCTCTTGCCGGGCAAGGCGAGCGATTGCGGTGTGACGGCTCGGGATAACCGGCTGTTTCTCGAAGCCGTGCTGTGGCGCGTTCGTACCGGCGCACCCTGGCGGGATTTGCCATCTGGCTTTGGGGCTTGGAACAGCATCTTCCGGCGGTTTCGCCGTTGGGCGATGGCCGGTGTTTTCGATCGCATTTTCAATGCCTTGTCCGGAGAGCCCGATTTCGAATATATCCTCATCGACGGAACGATCGTTAGCGTGCATCAGAAGGCAAGCGGCGCAAAAGGGGGACTCTCGATCAGGCCATCGGCCGCTCAAAAGGCGGCCTGACAACGAAGATTTTGGCGCTGGTCGATGCCTTGGGCAATCTCGTGCGCTTTTCCTTGTGGCCAGGGCAGCGCCATGACAGCATCGGTGCCTCGGACCTTATCGGGGGACTGACATTTGAGGCTCTGCTCGGCGACAAAGCCTTCGACAATAACGCTATACGAGACGAGCTGGAGAGGCGCGAAGCGGAGGCCGTCATTCCATCAAAAGCGGATCGAAAACAGCCGATCCCGCACGATCGGGTCAAATATCGGTGGCGTCATCTCATCGAGAATTACTTTAGCAAAATCAAAGACTTTCGATCCGTGAATATGCGATACGACAAAACAGACCTGAGCTACAAAGCCACGATCAACCTTGCCGCTATCGTGATCGCACTGAGATAATTGTCCACGGACTCTAGTGCGGTCGAGAGGAGTATCCTCGAACCGCAAACCGCGCGATAGGTTGGCGGGCGGCATCGCGCAAACAAAAATGGTGCGGTCGAGAGGACTCGAACCTCCACGGGTTGCCCCACAGCGACCTCAACGCTGCGCGTCTACCTGTTCCGCCACGACCGCACGAAATTGCGCGCCTGGCATCATCGGCCCTGAAGGCGTATGCTCCAGCACGATGACCGCAGCGCGTTCGGAAGCATTTAGCAAAGGGAGGGGTCTAATGCAAGCAGGCCATGCCCCGATGCGCGCCGGAAATGGCGCTGAGGAGGTCAGGCGGCCGCAACGTACGCGGGGCTTGATCGTTGCGGACCGCACCGCCAACGCTTGACATGCGTGAATGTCTCATAACGGAGTTTCGATTTGGTAAAGCTTGCGGCGCTCGAGAAAAATTTTGGCGGCCCGGATGCGCGATCGCCGGTCCTGTGGCAGATAAGTCCCGGTCTCACGCCCTACCCTGACGCCGTCGCCGCGATGGAGCGCCAGGTCGAGGCCATTCGACATGAAGGAGGCCCCGAAAGGGTCTGGCTTGTCGAGCATCCGCCCGTCTATACCGCCGGCACGAGCGCCAAGCCCGGCGATCTTCTGGACCCCGGCCGTTTCCCCGTCTTTCAAACGGGACGCGGCGGCCAATATACCTATCACGGCCCCGGCCAGCGCGTGGTCTATCTCATGCTCAACCTCACGAAACGCGGGAAGGATGTGCGCGCCTTCGTTCGCCGGATCGAGGATTGGGTGATTGCCGCGCTCGCGCGCCTCGGCGTTCAGGGACATATCCGCGAGGGCCGGACGGGCATTTGGGTGGCGCGTCCGGAGAAAGGCTTGCTGGCAGAGGACAAAATCGCCGCCATTGGCATACGGGTCCGCCGCTGGGTCAGCTTTCACGGCGTCAGCATCAATGTCTCGCCGGATCTCAGCCATTATGACGGGATCGCGCCTTGCGGCATTCGCGATCAGGGCGTCACGAGCCTTGCGGACCTCGGACATGCCCGGCCTATGGCCGATCTCGACCAGGCGCTCGCCTTAGAACTCCAGCATCATTTCGGTGGTGCGATCGAGCAAACATCGCAAACCGACTTCTCCATCGCATCTTCCAATCTCGAAGATACAGGGCTATAAAAACAATCGGGCATAGGGCAGGAAGCCGCATTTGGCCGGCCAAATGACAAATATTTGTCAAAATACGAAGCCAATCATGTTCAGGGGGCGTTCAAAAATCAAACATATCGCGTGGTGGCCATAACGCTGGCAGGAAACGGTCTTTTGTCGCGTTGCTATTTGGTTTAGATGTCTCTTGGGCTGCCTGGCGCCTAATTTGAGTGAAGCGTTGTATGATGGACCAAAGTTTACTCATGGACCAGGTTTCGACGAGCGGCCAGAAGGAGCGCATCCGTAAATTCAGGCGGCGTTTGCAGACATCCGAAACCTTTGTCATGCCCGAGGTTTGGGATGTGGCGAGTTCGCGCGTCATGGCCGACGCCGGATTTGAGTTCATCGGCACATCCGCCACGGCGATCGGGTGGTGTCTGGGATACTCCAACGAGGAGCGCGTCGCGACCGACGATCTCCTCAGTATCGTGGCCCGGATTACGCGCGGCTTCGAGACGCCGATCAATGCCGATCTGGAAGGCGCCTCCGGACGGTCCCTCGAAGAGGTCAAATATGCCGTGAGCGCCGCCATCTCGGCCGGCTGCGTCGGCATTACCTTGAGCGATGGCGGGCGGAACGGAGGGCATGGGATCATGCCGGTGGAAGAAATGGCGGAGTGTGTCCGCGCCGTGAAGGCTGCGACCGCCGAGGTCAAAATGCCTGCCGTCATTACTATCAGCACCGAGGGTTTTCTGCTCGGACCCCAGGTTCACTCGCCGTTCGAGACGACGGTTGAGCGGTCCGAAGCCTATTTCGCATCTGGGGCCGATTGCGTCCTGGTGCCCGGTGTCCAGCATCTTCAAATTCTCGAAAAGCTCGCCGGCGTCGTCGACGGACCGCTTGCAGTTTCGGTCGGCTATAGTCCGGCGCCCGAGGTCAAGGCCTTTGCCGAAATCGGCATTTCCTGCATTACGCTCGGCTCCAGCCTTCTGCGCTCGCTTCTCGGAAATATGCGATTGAAAGGTGAAGAGCTTCTTGCCTTCGGCCATTTCAATCAGCTCAGCAAGGCCATTCCCGAAGACCAGCTCGAAACCCTGCTTCGCTGATGCGTCCCGGCATTGAGGTAGCGCGCCGCACCGTCCGGCGTTAAGCTGTTTGTGCATAGCAATCAGCAAGGATCCCCTCCTATGAGCTCGAACGGCAGCGATCCCGTGGTCATTACGGGCGCGGCTCGGACCGCGATCGGCGGCTTTCAAGGCGAGTTGTCGTCATTGACGGCGCCGCAGATCGGGGCGGAAGCCATCAAGGCGGCAACGCAGAAGTCGGGCCTTGCACCCGGCGACATCAACGAGGCGCTGATGGGCTGCGTGCTCCCGGCCGGCCAGGGACAGGCACCGGCGCGCCAGGCCGCGCTTGGGGCGGGACTGCCGAAATCCGTTGGCTGCACGACCGTGAACAAGATGTGCGGCTCGGGCATGAAGACGGTGATGATGGCCTTCGACGCCCTCCATGTCCGGCCCGACGACATCATCCTTGCGGGCGGTATGGAGAGCATGTCGAATGCCCCCTATCTTCTCCCCAAGGCGCGGCGCGGTATGCGCCTGGGACATGGCCGGGTTCTCGACCATATATTCCTGGACGGGCTGGAGGACGCCTATGACCCCGGCCGGCTGATGGGCACTTTTGCCGAAGACACCGCGCAGCATTATCAGTTCACCAGGGACGCCCAGGACGCGTTTGCCCTGACCTCGCTCGAACGGGCGAAGCGCGCAAATAGCGATGGCAGTTTCGCCGATGAAATCACGCCGGTTGCGGCGAGCGCCGGCAAGTCCAAGATCACGGTCGAAAAAGACGAGCAGCCCTTTGCCGCAAAGCCTGAAAAGATCCCGCAGCTCAAACCGGCCTTCCGCGAAGACGGAACCGTCACGGCGGCCAATTCAAGCTCGATTTCCGATGGCGCTGCGGCGCTCGTGCTGATGCGCGAGCGTGAAGCGGAGCGGCGGGGCATCGCACCCATCGCCCGCATCGTCGGGACCGCAAGCCATGCGCAGGAGCCTGCCTGGTTTACGACCGCTCCCATTCAAGCGATCCGCAAGCTCTATGAGGACGTCGGGTGGAATGCCACGGACGCCGACCTTTACGAAATCAACGAGGCCTTCGCCGTGGTCGCGATGGCGGCAATGCGCGATCTCGGCCTTCCGCATGACGTGGTCAATGTAAATGGCGGCGCCTGTGCACTCGGCCATCCGATTGGCGCGTCGGGCGCGCGCATCCTCGTCACGCTTGTCAATGCACTGAAGCGCGGCGGCGGCAAACGCGGCGTCGCCGGCATCTGCATCGGCGGCGGCGAAGCGACGGCGGTCGCGATCGAAATGTGCTGATTGGGCTCCGGTCCGGCAAGCGAGCAAAGCCGCCGGCGTCAGAGATCTATTCGGCCTGCCACGGCTCGTAATCCGGCGCGGCCGCTTTCCGCCGCGTCGGGTGCAGGATGCTCCCGGCGGGACGATAGGCTTGCGGTGTGCCGGTCATGTTCGCGACATGCGGCTTCTGCCACTGCCTGGGCTGATAGCCGGCGCTTGGCGGCTCATCCAGAATATAGTGCAGCCAGCCGTGCCATTCCGGCGGCACTTTGGACGCCTCGGCCTCGCCATTATAGATGACCCAGCGGCGCGGCCTGCCTGCGGGCCCCGAGCCGTCCTTGTCCTCGTAATATGTGTTGCCGAAGCTATCCTCGCCGACCAGTCGGCCATATTTCTGGGTATAGAGTTGGGTCGAAAGCGTCGTGCCGTTCCACCAGGTGAAAATATCGCTCAAGAGACTCATCAAGACCGCCTGCTGATTTTGGCCGGACTATCGCATCGGCGCGAAACTCTGTCCAGCCTGAGCGATTCGGCACCACACCAAGCAGGAAAATCGGAATTCCCGGGAAAGGACTTAAGCTGTTGATGCCCTTTGGAAAGGCGAAAATGACGGGCGACCGGATCAGTGAGAATCGCCATATCTTGCTTTCTGCGGGGGGCTCGGACGACCGGCCCGTTAACCAAATGGTGCAAGAAAACAACGATATCTAGTGGGGGAAAAATTTTCTGACGCTAGGGCTGGTCTGATTGGCGTGAATCAGACAGGCTCTTTGTCGGATGGCGTTGGAGGCCACCATCGGCCTCTTCCCTGGCACCAGCGTGCCAGGTCTTCGGGCCGGCTTCGTGCCGGACTTTCCATTGTAGTCAGTCGCGTCCACCGAGAGATGGCTTCGCAGCTGTTTTTCGGTCCGAGTTGTGTTCGCGTTTCCCAATCAGATTTGCGCAGGAAGCATCCGAGGTAGTGGGGCAGAAGATCGCCGACTAAATCGGGCCGCCTGAATGTCTAGTCATGCATTCACATTGCTCGAATAAGAGAATGGTAATGCGTAGACTGAACATCATCGCAGCGCGAATTGTACAGGGAGGATCTAAGTAGGAGCGTTTCGGAACATACGAGATTACTATTCGAGAGGACGAGAGATGCGGATCGAGCGGCGCTTCACGAAATCAGAACAATCCCCCTATGCAGGCATCGAATTTCGCAGAGCGACCAGCGAGATCCGCAACCCGGACGGCTCGATCGTCTTCCGGCTGGAGAATATCGAAGTGCCGGCCCATTGGAGCCAGGTCGCCACGGACATTCTCGCGCAGAAATATTTTCGCAAAGCCGGCGTTCCGGCCCGGCTGAAAAAGGTCGAGGAGAATTCCGTCCCGTCCTGGCTGTGGCGCTCGACCGCCGATGCCGCCGCGCTCGCCGAACTGCCCGCCGATCAGAGCCACAGCTCCGAGACCGACGCGCGCCAGGTCTTCAACCGCCTCGCCGGCACCTGGACCTATTGGGGCTGGAAGGGCGGCTATTTCTCCTCCGAGGAGGATGCGCGCGCCTTTTACGACGAGCTTTGCTACATGCTCGCCATGCAGATGGTCGCCCCGAACAGCCCGCAATGGTTCAACACCGGCATGCATTGGGCCTATGGCATCGATGGGCCGAGCCAGGGCCACTATTATGTGGATTACGAGACCGGCGAGCTGACCCGCGCCCAATCGGCCTACGAGCATCCCCAGCCGCATGCCTGCTTCATCCAGTCCGTCGAAGACGATCTCGTCAATGAAGGCGGCATCATGGACCTCTGGGTCCGCGAAGCGCGCCTCTTTAAATACGGCTCTGGCACCGGCACGAATTTCTCCCATCTGCGCGGCGAAGGCGAGAAGCTGTCGGGCGGCGGCAAGTCCTCCGGCCTGATGAGCTTCCTCAAGATCGGCGACCGGGCGGCCGGCGCGATCAAATCGGGCGGCACGACGCGGCGCGCCGCGAAGATGGTTATCGTCGACGCCGATCATCCGGATATCGAGCAGTTCATCGAGTGGAAGGTGGCGGAGGAGCAGAAGGTTGCCGCGCTCGTCGCCGGCTCCAAGGCCTGCGCGAAGCATCTGACGGCGATCATGCGTGCCTGCACCCATTGCGACGGCGAGGGCGAGGCCTGCTTCGATCCGGCAAAGAACCCGGCGCTGAAGCGCGAAATCCGCATGGCCCGCAAGGCGCATGTGCCCGACAGCTATATTCAGCGCGTCGTTCAATTTGCGCGGCAGGGTTTTGACGGCCTCGAATTTCCCGTCTTCGACACCGATTGGGAAGGCGAAGCCTATCGCAGCGTCTCGGGCCAGAACTCAAACAATTCGGTGCGCGTCAGCGACGATTTTCTCAACGCGGTGGAAGCTGATTGCGATTGGGAGCTGAAGGGGCGCATCACCGGGGAAACCGTCAAGACGGTCAAAGCCCGCGAGCTGTGGGACAAGATCTCCTATGCGGCCTGGGCCTCCGCCGATCCCGGCATTCAGTACCACACGACCATCAATGACTGGCACACCTGCCCGGCATCCGGGCCGATCCGCGCTTCCAATCCGTGCTCGGAATATATGTTCCTGGACGATACGGCGTGCAATCTGGCGTCGCTGAACCTGATGGCGTTCCGCGATGAGAGCAAGCGCTTCGATGTCGACGGTTTCGCCCATGCCACGCGGCTTTGGACCATGGTTCTGGAAATCTCGGTGCTGATGGCGCAGTTTCCGTCCCAGCAGATTGCCGAGCTCTCCTACCGCTACCGCACTTTGGGTCTCGGCTATGCCAATATTGGCGGCCTGCTGATGGTTTCCGGCATCGCCTATGACTCCGACGAAGGCCGGGCACTGGCCGCCGCGCTCGCCTCGCTGATGACCGGCACGGCTTATGCCACCTCGGCCGAAATGGCGGCAGGTCTCGGCGCGTTCGCCGGCTATGAGCAGAATGCGCCCCATATGCAACGCGTGATCCGCAATCACCGCCGCGCGGCCTATGGCGAGAGCTCCTGCTATGAGGGCCTCCACACATTACCGGTGCCGCTCGACAAACATGCCTGCCCGAACCAGCGGCTGATCTTTGCCGCCCGCCAGGCCTGGGACCGCGCCATCGCGCTCGGCCAGCGCCACGGCTTCCGCAATGCGCAGGCGACGGTCATCGCGCCGACCGGCACGATCGGCCTCGTCATGGACTGCGATACGACCGGGATCGAGCCCGACTTCGCCATCGTGAAGTTCAAGAAGCTGGCCGGCGGCGGCTATTTCAAGATCATCAACCGCGCCGTGCCGGAAGCGCTTGAGACGCTCGGCTATGACGAGGAGACCATTCGGGGGATCGTCGATTACGCCGTCGGTCACGGCACGCTCGACGGCGCGCCGCATGTCAATCACCAGACGCTGCTGGCAAAGGGGCTCCCCCAGGCGCTGATCGATAAGGTCGAGGGCGGCCTCAAAAGCGCATTCGACATCAAATTCGCGTTCAATAAATGGACGCTGGGCGAAGAGTTCTGTGTCGAAACGCTCGGCATTGAAAAAGAAGCGCTCAACACGCCGGGCTTCGACCTGCTCACCCATCTCGGCTTCACCAGAGCGCAGATCGAGGCGGCGAATGAATATTGCTGCGGCGCGATGACGCTCGACTGCGCGCCGGGGCTGAAAGAGGAGCATCTCCCTGTCTTCGACTGCGCCAATCCTTGCGGCCGCAAGGGCAAACGGTTCCTTTCCGCCAAAAGCCATATTCGGATGCTGGCGGCCGTGCAGCCCTTCATTTCCGGCGCCATCTCCAAGACCATCAACATGCCGAACAATGCGACGGTCGAGGATTGCAAGCGCGCTTATGAGCTTTCCTGGAAGCTGGGGCTGAAGGCCAATGCGCTTTATCGCGACGGGTCCAAGCTCTCTCAACCGCTGCAGGCCCAACTCCTCAGCGACGAGGAGACCGAGGACGAGGCGGAGCCGCTGATTGCGGAGAAGGCGACGCAGAAGCATGTCGAGCTGGTCGCCGAGCGGATCGTGGAGCGGATCATCGAGCGCGAGCGCGAGGTCGCCCGGCGGCACAAACTTCCCAACCGGCGCAAGGGCTATACGCAGAAGGCCAATGTCGGCGGCCATAAGGTCTATTTGCGCACCGGCGAATATGAGGACGGCAGCCTCGGCGAGTTATTCATAGATATGCACAAGGAAGGCGCAGCTTTTCGGTCACTTATGAACAACTTTGCCATCGCTATCAGCCTCGGTCTGCAATATGGCGTGCCGCTTGAGGAATATGTCGACGCCTTCACCTTCACACGCTTCGAGCCGGCCGGCCTTGTTCAAGGAAATGATACGATCAAGAACGCAACCTCCATTCTTGATTATATTTTCCGCGAGCTTGCCGTCTCCTATCTCGGCCGCACGGACCTCGCCCATGTCAATCCCGACGACATCGACAATATGACGGTCGGCGGCGGGGTCGAGGACGATAAAGGCCATGCGGCCCTGGTCGCGGACCGTTATATGAGCCGGGGCTTGATGCGCGGGGCACTAAATAATAAAGTTGTCGTCGTATCGGGTCAGGCTGTCGAAGACAGCGGGGGCGAAGGCCCGGTTGCCAAGATCAGGCGGGAACTCGCCGCTTCGATCGGTCATGTGACTGGCAACACTGCAATGGCCATTGAGCCAGACCCCCTGGTAACAAGTACAGTTGCGTCGGTTGAGCGCTCGGCGAGCGCCCTTCGTGTGGAGGCCCGGATCAAGGGCTATGAAGGGGAAGCTTGCGGTGATTGCGGCAATTTCACGCTGGTGAGAAACGGCACCTGCCTGAAGTGCGACACTTGCGGCTCGACCAGCGGATGTTCCTGAGTTTGATTGCGTAAGTTGCGTCCGATGCCGCCGAGATGGGGCTGGGCTGTCCTTGAGCTGCCCAGCCGTCAATCGGAGTTGGCGCGTTTCAGTGAATCCTGAAATGGAATGCGGGGGGCAGCCTTAGCGGCTGGCAGGGTACATGGGATTTTTCTCTCCCGAGGGCGAAAGCCATCTTGAGTTGATCGTCTATTTTCTGAGCGAATCGCTGCGTGCGGCGATCGAGACCGGCGACGAGCTGCAGCAGACCGCTTATCAGCTGCCGAAATTCACACCGGGCATGGATTGCTCCGAAATCGCCGAGTCCTTGGCGGAACTCCGCCAGCAGGTGGGCGAGCTGTGGAGCCTGGAGGTCGCTGTTCTCACCAAGATCCTTCGGGCCCGCGATCTGGCCAAGGAATTGCGGATGCATGAGCCCGCGCTGAAGCCGGAGATTGACACATTCCGGCTCGCAACCGTCATGGCGGCCGATCTGCTCGACAAACTCATGCCGAATGATGAGACGGTCTTTAACGGAGCCGTGCAGCCGAGAAAGTTTCTGACGGCACGCTGCCAATCCGAGTTCGGCGATCTGGGAGCGGAGGACGCCTTCGTGGGCTATAAGATCGCGGGCCAGTTCGACGTCAGACTGCTGCTCGATGCCTGTGCGGCGCTGCATTTCAGCCTGTCGGCGCGTTACGGCTTTGAGGCGCCGGCCCTGGCACTGCAATCGCGGATTGTCGAGGACGCCCAGATCGCCCTCATCGACGCGGACGCGGAGGAGCCATTCCTGCTTTCGGATTGGGGCGAGATCGTCTCGGACGCGCCGTCGCCGTCTTCAGACCGCCGGCTTGCCTTTGCCCTGGCGAATCAGCCGCTTCCACATTAGAGCGCCGGACTCTTAATCGGAATCTGCACCGTCGCTCTAACTGTTTGTTTTGGCATCGGATTGACCCGAAAAGTGGATGCCACTTTTCGGTCCGATGCGTTAGCGCAACGCGCGTCCAAGCCTGTCCCCGCGAAGGCGGGGATGGACGCGGGAACAGTTGCGCTCATTTATTGAAATAGATCAACTTGACCTCGTTCAGTTGAGTCCATTTGAACGAGGGTTGATCTAAGCCGCCAGCAGCCGGTCCACTTCATTGACCAACTCGCGCAGATGCACGGGCTTCGATAGGATGCGCGCCTCGCGGGGCGCATTCGAATCAGGATGGAGCGCGACCGCGGCAAAGCCGGTGATGAACATGATCTTCAGCTCCGGCTGAAGCTCCGAGGCGCGTTTCGCCAACTCGATGCCATCCATCTCGGGCATGACAATATCGGTCAGGAGAAGTGTGAATTTGCGCGTGCGCAAACAATGATAGGCGTCTGCGCCGTTCGAAAATGAAACAACGTCATAGCCTGCCCGCTCTAGCGCCTTAACTAAGAACCGGCGCATCGACTCGTCATCTTCGGCAAGGAGAATACAAGGCATCGTCATGCTCACGGCGTCTCGCTCTAAATTCTACAGTACAACCCGGCGTTGCCTGTCTTGCAAACCTTTTTCAATGCCACTCAAATTACTCAATTTGCGAACAAAAGCGAGGGGTATCATTCAGTTAACCTTACCTGTATGGGTTAACAAGACCTCACTAAACTCCTAAGTTATGCACCCTAAACGGCGGAAGTTTGACGCATTCCGATGAAATGCAACTCAACATTGCGTTTATGCGGCTGCGCGCGATGCTCGATGACATAAATGCCCTGCCAAATGCCGAGCGCGGTTCGTCCCTCCAAAACCGGTATCGACAGGCTGACCGATGTCAGCATCGCCTTGATATGAGCCGGCATATCGTCCGGTCCCTCGGTCGAATGGCGGTAGGCTCCGCTTTCCGGAGCCAGCCTGTCGAGCGCTGATTTCAGATCGAATCGGACATCGGGATCCGCATTTTCCTGGATGGTCAGCGACGCCGATGTATGGGCGATGAAAATCGTAAGCAGGCCGTTGACGGCGCCGATCTTGCTGAGCCAGGCCGACACGTCTTGCGTGATATCGGTGAAGCCCTGAGCACGCGTCGAAACCCGCAATGAATGATTCGCCTGCGCGAAGGCCGCCTGGCTTTCGGCCGAGGGGAAGCCAGCAGATTGCGGCGGGTTGTGATCGTTCATTCGGCTTTCATCTTTTCACGGCGCTTCGTCGCCTTCCCAAACAGCATTTCAAACTTGGCGACGCAACTCAAGCGGTGCCTGTTACGCAAACTGTGCTTATCCGGCGCGCAGATGCCGTTGGACCTTAAGGCCGTGTTGTCCAAATCTCATTTCGGGACAGATTTTTTATCAGACACTGCAATGTTTTACTGAATGTTTACTCGCACAGGCAACAGTCTGAAAAGAATTGTTCGAATGGTGCCGCGGGTCAAATTTTTTACGCTCCCGAAAGCAGGTCGGATCGCTCTCACTTCGAATCCGCCCGAAGTCTTTCCGCCGCCGGAAGGAGCCGCAATGCTCTGAGATTGAGCGCAGCCGGAACGTGACATGACTTCATCTGCCAATATCGGCGCTGAGCGCCCCAGTTCTTCCTCCTCGGAGGCTCCGCTCGGCGCCGGTCTTGGCCGGGATCGATCGCCCCCGGACGGCGGCAACGCGTTCGGGCAGCAAAAACATCATGATCCGAAGGCGGAAGAGCTTCTGTGCCGCTATCTCTCCGAGATCCATAGCTACCGGGAGCTCGGCAATGTCGCGCTCAGGGAGCTGGAGAAGCGGCTTCAGGCGCTTTCCGGGCCGGACGCGCGGACCGCGCCGCGCGAAGAGAGCCGCCCGTCCCGCGAGGCGCCCCCGCCGCGCCGTTCGCTTCAGCGAAGCGCGCTTGGCGCGCCAAAAAATGCCAAACTCAACGATCGGCTCCGGGAGCTTTCCGCCTATCTCGATGCCGACTTGTCGCGCCAGCAAAAAGCAAGAGCCGCGTCGAGGGTCGAGGCGGAGGAAAGCCGCAATGGCTGGGACGAGGGGCGCCGGGCCGCCCCCGCCGCTCAGGAAGGGACGCAAGACGCCGGCGGCACTCCGAGGTCGAATACCGCGCACAAGGCGCCGAATGCCCCCATTCTCGACCGCCCATGGTTTGAGGAGCGCTTCGCGACCATGCGCGCCTCGATCGACCAGCTCGCAGAAAAAATTCCGATCCGCCGCCTGGAAAAACTTGAGAACCAGTTCCATCAGCTCATGGAGAAGCTGGAGGCTCGCGACAGCAACCGCTCCATGGCCGCGGTCGAGGCCGGGTTGAAGAAGCTGGCGGCCTATTTGGAGGACAACAAGCAGTGGACGGTCGTTCAGGATGCGCGGATGAACGGCGTCGAGGAGCGCCTGGACCGGCTGAGCGGTCTGGTTGCGCAATCCCATGCCGCGCTGGCGGAGACGGCCAAGGGCCTGGAAATCGTCGCCCGCGGCACGGGCGCACATCTTGCGCATAATACGGCAAATCTGGTCGCGGAGAAGCTTGAGCCGCGGCTCGCCGTGCTCGATCAAAGCGAGCCCATCATCCGGCTGAGCGACGAGGTCTCGAAAATTTCAGAACAATCCAAACATTTCGCATGGACGGCCGATGAGCGGCTGAAGCAGCTCCAGAACTGCCTCGATGAGGGGCTCGACCGCCTGGACGAGTTCGAGAACCGGGAAGACCCGCCGCGCTCCGAGAAGAGCTGGACCGGCCAGGGCGAGTACAACGCTTTCGATGACGATCGCGACGGCAAGACGATCGCGGCCGCGCGCCGCGCCGCCCGGCTTGCCGATGCTCCGGCGGATCGTGATCCGCAAGGGAGCGAGCCGGTGCGATACCATATTCCCTATGGCGAATTTCTTCCGGCCGAGGAGCGCCATAACTCCCGTATCGGACTGATCATCGCGGCAATCATCCTACTTCTCGCCAGCGCCGCAATGCTCTATCTGAATCTGCGCGACAAGGCCAGCGGCGGATCGCTGTCGAGCGCCTGGCTTTCCTATGTCCAGCCGGAGGGTAGCGCTGAAAAGGTCCCGACCGCCCCCCTCACCACCGCATCGGTCAGGACCGAGATCATCGAACCGGCTCCGTCCCTGACGAAATCCGAAAGCCGTCTGACGATTGGTGCGTCTATGCCGGCCGCATCCGGCGCCGCGATGGAAGCGGTGCCGGGCGCCCATGCCGCCGCAGCCGCGGAACCCGTTGCACCGGCGGGCATCGGTCCGGAGGACGAACAAAAAGGACCGGCATCGCTTGGCGGGGATGCAACGAGAGACAATCTCAGCAGTGCGGCCATTGCCGGCGACGCGGAAGCACAGTTCTCGGTCGGCGAAACCTATCTGGAAGGGCGCAATATCGGTCAAAAACTCCCCGTCGCCGAACGCCTTTCCAAAGCGGCCCGCTGGTTCCGCCGCGCGGCGGAAAAGGGCCATGTTCCCTCGCAATACCGCCTTGCGACGCTCTATGAGCTCGGACAGGGCGCGCCGAAAGATTATGCCAAGGCAATGGTCTGGTACCGCCGCGCGGCCGATGCCGGCCATGTCAAAGCCATGCACAATCTGGCCGTCCTTTCCGTGATCGGCGATAAGCGCTCGGCGAATTATCTTGCCGCGGCAAAGTGGTTCACCAAAGCGGCCGAGCATGGGCTCAAGGACAGCCAGTATAATCTTGCGGTGCTGTATGAGCGTGGACTCGGCGTCGCCAAAGATCCGGCGCAAGCCTATCGCTGGTTTGCGCTTGCCGCGCAACAGGGGGACGAGAAGGCGGCTCAGAAGCGCGATCAGCTGGCCGCGGAACTGTCCGCCGACGAGTTGCGCCGGCAAGATCTGGAAATGACCGCCTGGACCGCAATCGAGACCGACGCCGCAGCCAACAGCAAAGCCCCGGAGCCGCCGGCTGAACGGCCACATCGGGTCCAAGCGGCGATCAAGCCGAAAACAACCGGCGCTCAGCTTATGAAAGCAAGCTGGTCCACCCGGATCGCGCCGCAGAATACAATCGTGGCGGAAGCGCAGAGGCTCCTGCAGAAGCTGGACTTTGCGCCGGGCCCGGTCGATGGCATCCTCGGCCCGAGGACCATTGCCGCCATTCGCGCCTTTGAGCGGAAGATCGGGCGCGCAAGCACCGGCAAGCTTACCGAAGCGCTTGTCGCGAAAATGGCGTTCGCACTCTGAGCGCCCTATTTGCGCGCCTGTGCACACGAGATAGCGGATAAATTGCCTCACGCAGGCCGCGTGCATTGACGGGCGAGGCCAGCTCTTGTTTTATCTGCCCCAACCCGCTGGCACATTTGCCTAAGTTTCATACCGTGAACGCCTTTTCAGCTTGCGCGCTAGCGGTCACTGGATGGCACGTCAATGCAGATTTATCTGCCGATCGCCGAGACCTCGGTCAACATCTTCACCATCTTCGGCATGGGGACGGCGGTTGGGTTCCTCTCCGGCATGTTCGGCGTCGGCGGCGGATTTCTGATCACGCCGCTTCTCATCCTGTCCGGGATTCCGGCAGCGGTCGCCGTTGCCACAGGCGCCAATCAGGTCGTGGCCAGCTCGGTTTCGGGCACGATCACCCAATGGCGGCGGGGCAATGTCGATTTCAAGATGGGTACCATATTGGTTGTCGGAGGCGCCGTCGGCGCGATATTGGGCGTCCAGCTGGTTCAGGTTCTTCAGAATACCGGCCAGGTCGGGATCGTCATTTCGTCGCTCTATATCTTCTTTCTCGGAGGCATCGGCCTACTGATGCTGGCCGAAAGCCTCCGGGCGATGCAGATCAGGCGGTCCGGCAAGCCGCCCTCCGCCCGGCGTCCGGGCCAGCATCATTGGATCCACGGCCTGCCTTTCAAGCTGCGTTTTACGCGCTCAAAGCTCTATATCAGCGCGATTCCGCCTTTGATGATCGGCTTCGCCGTCGGCCTTCTGTCCGGCATACTCGGCGTCGGTGGTGGCTTCATCATGGTGCCCGCCATGATCTATCTGCTGCGCATGCCGACGAAAGTCGTGATCGGCACCTCGCTGTTCCAGATCATATTCGTGGCCGGCTTCACCACCATTCTGCACGCCGTCACGAACTATGCGGTCGACGTGCTGCTCGCATTCATACTCATGGTCGGCGGGGTGATCGGAGCCCAATTCGGCGCCAGCGCGGGCCAGAAATTACGGGGCGAGCAGCTGCGTGCCCTACTCTCGCTTCTGGTTCTTGGCGTGGCCCTGCGGCTGGTTATAGACTTGGTCACCACGCCGCCCGATAATTTCACGCTCGACACGCCCATTGTAAGGCAAGAACCATGAGCATGCTGGCTCTCACGGAACGTGCATTCGGCCTGGCGCTGCCCGCTTTGCTCACCGCGATATTGATCGGCGCCGGCGGGCCGGCCCATGCGCAGAACGAGTCCGTCGAGCTCGACACCTCGGCACGGGAAATCGCCATCGAGCCCGATTTCAACGGCGCCCAGATTGTGATTTTCGGCTCGATCGACAACAGCAAGCAGGCGACCAGCGCATCCGGTTATTACGACATCATTATCGTCATCCGCGGCCCGGCGGAGACCATCGTCACCCGCCAGAAGCAGCGTTTCGCGGGCGTGTGGATCAACGGCGCTTCCCGGATGTTCGAGAAAGTCCCGAGCTTTTATGGGGTTCTCTCGAACCGGCCGATTACGGACATTGTCGATGAAGAAACGCTGCGCCGTTTCGACATTGAATTCAACCCGCAGCCGCTGAAAGAGACGCGAACGCCGCCGGACAAATTCGAAAAGGCACTAATCCGGCTGAAGAACAGGCAGGGGATGTATGTCAAGGCGCCCTTCGCAGTCGTGTTCTTAAGCAAAAGTCTCTTTCGCGCGACGCTCAAGATGCCGGCTCAGGTGCTCGAAGGGACTTACACCGCGCAGATCTACCTGTTCCACTCGGGCAAGCTGCTGAGCTGGGACAAATCGCTGGTTGAGGTCAAGAAGGCGGGCATCGAGCGTTATCTGTACACGCTCGCAATGGACCACCCATGGGGTTACGGCTTGCTGTCCGTTGCCGTTGCGGTAGCCAGCGGGTTCCTCGGATGGACCCTCTTCGGCCGCAATTAGCGCATCGGACCGAAAAGCGGGTACCGGTTTTCGGGTCAATCCGATGCCAAAACAAACAGTTAGAGCGCCGCTTCCGATTCCGATTAAGGGTCCGGCGCTCTAGATCAACCCTCGTTCAAGTGGAATCACTTGGACGAGGGTTGATCTATTTCAAAAGACGAGCGCAACTCCGCCTACGCAGGCCACGGCATGGCAGCGATCAGGCCGCGATTTCTTCCAGAAGCTGGCCCGATGCGACCTGTGTCACACGCCCCGCATTGATGGACCAGACGAACAGCCCTTCATGACCGAGCAGCGAGTTGAAGGCCGAGCCGAGCACATTGGCGCCGGCGGAATATTTGCCCATCGACGGCAGGATCAGCCGCATGCCGTTCGAGACATAGCAGCGCCCGCGCATCACATGGCCATATTCGGAGATCTGCGCGACCGGGTGCATCCGCCCGGCAATCTCATGGCTGACCGGCGCGCGCACGGGCTCATAGCGGAATTTGATCCCGCCGAGCGTCACGTGCGGAAGCACTGTGCCGCCGAAGCATTCGGGGACGGTCTGATCCGGCCCGGCGATCCAGTACCAGTCGCGATCCTCCATCAGGTCGTAGAGCCAATCGGCGTCATGCGCAGAGAGCCGGGCCTCGCCATCGGCGCAAAAGCTGTCACCGAGCGCGATGACGCGATGGGGATCATAACGGTCGAGGGCCTCTTCGAGCTTTTCGAAGACGGAGGACGTGTCGTAAGGCGGAAGGACGACGCCCTCATCCGTCAGGTAAGAGCCCCTTTCCAGATGCAGATCCGAAACGATCAGTGTCTTCTCCGCAGGCCAATAGAGCCCGCCGGTCTGATCGGCGATGAAGGATTTCCCGCAAAGTAGGATTCGACAAGAGCCGCTGTCGAGATACGTCTCATCAACGGTTCGCAGATAAACTGCGCTGTGCATATATCGGTGCCCCTTTGGCTGCCGTAAACTGTTCCGCAGCGCGACCCGCGACTAACGCGAGGGACTGACATGCAGGCCGTGATAACACTATAGGTTAAAACTATGCCTGATTCGCTAGAGGCCCTGTTACGAAAAAGTCTCTGGGAAAGCAAATAATATCGTTAAAATCGGTTAAAACTGCCATTTTTGTGCCAAATTTCCATGGACGTGCGCACCGGAATACAACCCTGCGGCGGCTCATGGCGGCAGGGCGGTCCGGAAAGTTACGTATGACGCGATTTCTTGTCCTGGCTTGAGGTGAACGCCGGCTGGCCAGCCCCCATGTCAGCCCGCAATTGACCCGGACGCCATTTCGTTTGAAAAAGGCGGATGAGAGCATCACGTCAGATCAGCGCGCTGGAAGCATCATGAAACGGTTTTTTGGCGGCAATCCGCTGGCCGTAACTTTACGGCTCATCATCATCTCGATTGTAGCGGGCATCGCACTCAAAGCCGCCGGCTTCGACCCGCGCGACCTGCTTGAAAGCATACCGCGGCTGATTCAGGCCGTCCTCGAACTCGGCTTCGGTTGGGTCGAAACCGCGCTTCAATATTTCCTGCTCGGCGCGGTCATCGTCATTCCCGTCTGGCTGCTGCTGCGCTTCGTCAAATTCATCGTCGGCGATACCGACAAGGGAGGCTCCGGCTCGCCCCCCTGATCCGCCGTGGGACAAATGACGCTGACGCCCGCACCTGCCGAAGGGCCGGACCATCCGGAGCTGACCTACGGCCAGGTTCTGGCGATCAGCCTCCCGATCATCCTCTCCAATGTCACGACGCCGCTTCTCGGCGTCACCCATACCGCCGTCGTCGGACAGCTCGGCCAGCCCCATCTGATCGGCGCCGTCGCGCTCGGCACCACGATCTTCAACCTGCTCTTCTGGGCCTTCGGGTTTCTGCGCATGGGCACGACCGGCCTTTGCGCACAAGCCGAGGGCGCGGGCGATCAGACGCTCGCCGCCGCCGTCCTGGCGCGGGCCCTGCTTCTCAGCGCGGCTGCCGGGGCGGCCCTCATTCTCCTCCAGATGCCGATCGACCGGATTGCCATCGAACTGCTGGAGGGCACCGCAGCCGTCGAAGGGGAAACGCAAGGCTATTTCGCCATCCGCATCTGGAGCGCGCCATTTGCGCTCGCGAATTATGCGTTTCTCGGCTGGTTTATCGGCCTGGCAAAAACGCGCATCGCTTTCCTGCTGCAGATCGTGCTCAACGGTCTAAACGTTCTGCTCAGCATCGCGCTCGTCTCCGGCCTCGGCTGGGGCGTAGCGGGCGTTGCGATCAGCACGGTGATTGCGGAATTCGCAGCCGCATCGCTCGGCGCGGTCATCGCCATTCGTGAACTACGGGAGCGCGGCGCGTCCGTTTCATGGGAGCAGACGCTCGAATTGGCCGGCCTCAAGCGGATGCTCGCTGTCAATTCGGACCTGATGATCCGCACCCTCTGCCTGCTGTTCGCCTTCACCTTCTTCACGGCGCAGGCCGCCAAGGCGGGCGATCTCGTGCTTGCCGCCAACGCCATCCTGCTCCAGTTTCTGAACATTTCAGCCTATCTGCTCGACGGCTTCGCCTTTGCGACCGAAGCGCTCACGGGCCGGGCCATCGGAGCGGCCGACAGGGAGCATTTCCGCCGCGCCGTCCGGCTGTCCTCCGTCTGGGCGCTTGGCGTCAGCGTCGCCGTCAGTTTCCTCTATTGGGCGGCCGGCGGGGCGATCATCGACGCCATGACGACGGACATGACGACACGGGAGCTGGCGCGGGTCTATCTCCCCTGGGCCATTGCCGCCCCCGTCGCAGGCGTCGCCTGCTTCCAGCTCGACGGGATCTTTATCGGGGCGACCCGGACACGCGACATGCGCAATATGATGATCGTCAGCCTCGCCGTGTTCATGGCCGCCTGGGCCATCCTGACGCCCGCCTATGGCAATCACGGCCTATGGGCGACGCTCATCATCTTCTTCCAGATCCGCGCGGCGACGCTCGGCCTCCATTACCCCGCTCTTGAACGGGAGATGTTCGAGGCTGCGCCGCGATAAGCCGCGGTCAGAGCACGGCGTGCGCCCAGCGCTCCGCATCCGTCCCGATGAGCGGCGCCAGATTTTCCGCGCCGGTCTTCTCCATCTCTTCGACAAGCGCGCGCTTTATATCGCCGATCAGGCTGATGCCCTCATAGATGAGCCCCGTATAGAGCTGAAGCAGCGAGGCGCCGGCGCGCATTTTCGTAAGAGCCGTCTCGCCGGAGTCGATGCCGCCGACACCGATCAGCGGCACCCTCCCCTCGATCAGCAGCGAGACCCTGGCCAGCATCCGCGTCGCGCGTCGGAACAGCGGCCGGCCCGACAGCCCGCCCGCCTCATCCCGATAAGCGGATCTCCGGACGCCATCGCGCGCAATTGTCGTATTGGTCAGAATGACGCCGTCGGCACTGTTCGAGAGAAGGCAGGCCACGATCGGCGGCAGGTCCTCATCATGAATGTCCGGCGCGAGCTTCACGAGAATGGGACGAGACGGCTTGCCCGCGCGCCCAAACGCCGCGCGCTCACTCATCAAACGGCTCAGCAGATGGTTCAGCCGGTCCGGCGCCTGGAGATCGCGAAGACCAGGCGTATTGGGCGAGGAGATGTTGACGGTGAAATAGTCGGCGACATCGTAGAAGACATGCAGGCCCGCGACGTAGTCCCCGACCGGATCGGCACTGTCCTTATTCGCACCGATATTGACGCCGACGACGCCGGCCGGCCGATGCTCAAGCCGCGCGCGGGCCGCGTCGTAGCCGCCGCTATTGAAGCCCAGCCGGTTGATCGTGCCGCGCTCGCGGATCAGCCGAAAAACGCGCGGGCGCGGATTGCCGGGCTGGGGCCGGGGTGTCACCGTGCCGATCTCGGTGAAGCCGAATCCCATCGCCAGAAGCGCCGCCGGGACACGCGCATCCTTGTCGAAGCCCGCCGCGATGCCGATCGGGTTCGGGAAGTCGAGGCCCCAGATCGTCTGGCGCAATCGCGGATCGTCAGCCTCGCCCCCGAGATAGATACCGCGTTCGAGCGCACGCAGGGTCAGCTCATGGGCGCGTTCGGGATCGAGAAACAAAAGGCCGGACTGCGCAATATTGAGCAGCCCGCCGATCAAGGCTGAGCCTCGAGAGGCAGAATGTGCACCCCATCCGCCCCAAGCGGCAACGGCTTGGTCCATTCCGCCGCAAAGGTCGTTAAGCTGGAATAAAGATGCGGGTAAAGCTCGCCACTTCCGGCCAGCTCCCATTTCAGCGCATCGCCGAGATAATCGGCGTCGATCGCAATCAGCACGAGATTATCGCGCCCCGCATAATGTTTTGCGAGCGTGCGGGCGAGCTGAGGCGCGGTACAGAAATGGATGAAGCCGTCGCGCCGGTCATCGTCCGACCCCTCATAGACACCCGCCGCTTTCGCCGCCGCCCACTCGTCGCTGTCGCAAATCTTGAAGATTGTCGTCACGCCGCCGCCTTCACGTCACTTGCAATCTCGGCCAGATGGCGCGCCAAATTCCGCGTTCCCTTCAGCCGCTCGTCTGCATCGGGCCAGTCCGCCTTGAATACCAGCTTATGGTCCTTCTGCATTTTTACAGCATCGCTATTTTCATGGATAAACGCAACGAGTTCCTGCGGGGTTGGCAAAACTGTTGCCACGGAAGCTGATCACAGCCCCTTTCGGCCCGGCTTCGACCTGGGCGATGCCCGCCTTGCGGCAATAGCCCTTGATCTGCACGACGGCGAGCAGGTGCTTGACTTCTTCCGGCAGCGGGCCGAACCGGTCCACCAGCTCGGCCGCGAAAGCCTCGATTTCATCACGCTCGGTCAGCATCGACAGCCGGCGATAAAGTCCGAGCCGCGCCTGGAGATCCGAAACATAGCCTTCCGGGATCAGCACCGCGCTGCCGACATTGATCTGCGGCGACCATTGCTCCGAGCGCTCCTCAAGCCCGCCATCGCGCTGCGAGGCGATCGCTTCCTCGAGCATCTGCTGATAGAGCTCGAAACCGACTTCGCGGATATGGCCCGACTGCTCCTCCCCGAGCAGATTGCCCGCACCGCGAATGTCGAGATCGTGGCTCGCCAGGCTGAAGCCTGCACCGAGACTATCGAGCGAATGCAGCACTTTCAGCCGCTTCTCCGCCGTCGGCGTCAGTTTCTGGTTCGGCGGAATGGTGAACAGCGCATAGGCGCGCGTCTTGGAGCGGCCGACGCGCCCGCGAAGCTGATAGAGCTGGGAGAGGCCGAACATATCGGCGCGGTGGACGATCAGCGTGTTCGCCGTCGGGATGTCGAGGCCGGACTCAACGATCGTCGTCGAAAGCAGGACGTCGAATTGCTGGTCGTAGAAGGCGCTCATCACATCTTCGAGCTGGCCGGCGGCCATTTGGCCATGCGCGATAGTGAATTTCAGCTCCGGCAGCTGCTCGCGCAGGAAGGCGGCGACCTCATCCAGATCGGAAATGCGCGGACAGACGTAAAAGCTCTGGCCGCCGCGATAGCGCTCGCGGAGCAGCGCCTCGCGGATCGTCACCGGATCGAAAGGCGTGATGAAGGTGCGCACGGCGAGCCGGTCGACCGGGGGCGTGGCGATGATCGACATTTCGCGAACGCCGGAGAGTGCCAATTGCAGCGTGCGCGGAATCGGCGTGGCCGTCAGCGTCAGCACATGAACGTCGGAACGAAGCAGTTTCAGCCGCTCCTTATGCTGAACGCCGAAATGTTGCTCCTCGTCGATAATGAGGAGGCCCAGATCGGCGAATTGAATGGCTTTCCCGAGCAGCGCATGCGTCCCGATAACGATATCGGTCTGGCCGGATTTCAGCCGTTCGCGCACCGCCGCCAATTCCTTCGCCCCAACCAGCCGCGAGGCGTGATCGATGCGCACCGGCAAGCCTTTGAAGCGCTCGGTGAAGGTGGCGTAATGCTGCCGCGCCAGCAGCGTCGTTGGTGCGACGACGGCGACCTGCTTGCCCGCCATGACGCCGATGAACGCCGCCCGCAGCGCCACCTCGGTCTTGCCGAAGCCGACATCGCCGCAGATCAGCCGGTCCATCGGCCGGCCGCGCGCCAGATCATCGATCACGGCTTCGATGCTCGCCAGCTGATCGTCGGTTTCGTCATAAGCGAAGCGCGCGGTGAATTCGTCGAAGGCGCCGTCGGTGAGCGCCAGGACCGGCGCGTCCTTCAGCTCGCGCTCGGCGGCGACCTTGATCAGGCTGTCGGCGATGTCGCGGATGCGCTTCTTGAGCCGCGCCTTGCGCCCTTGCCAGGCCGCACCACCCAGCCGGTCGAGCGGGATGGCGGCGTCGTCCGAACCATAGCGGGTCAGCAGCTCGATATTCTCCACCGGCAGATAGAGCTTGTCGCCGCCATGATATTCGATTTCCAGGCAGTCATGCGGTGCGCCCGCCGCAGTGATCGCCTGCAGGCCGACAAAGCGCCCGATGCCGTGATCGGCATGAACGACGAGATCTCCGGGCGAAAGCGCGGAAGCTTCGGTGAGAACGTCGCTGCCCTTGCGGGCCTTGCGGCGGCGGACCAGCCGGTCGCCGAGAATATCCTGCTCGCCGATAATGGCGAGGTCGGGCGTTTCGAAACCCTGTTCGAGTCCGAGCACGGCAAAGGCGGTCGTGCCGCGATCCAGCTTTGCGGCTTCGCCGAAGCTCTCGACCGGCTCGGCCGTCTTCAGCCCGTGCGCGCCAAGCATATGGGCGAGCCGCTCGCGTGAGCCCGCCGACCAGCCGGCCACCAGCACGCGCTTGTTCGCGCCTTGAAGGTTGGCGATATGCGCATTCACCGCATCGAACAGCGTGTCGGCTTTTTCCGCCCGCTCCAGTGCGAAATTGCGGCCGATCTTGGCGCCGAAATTGAGGCTCGCGGCGTCCCCTTCGCCTTCCATGCCATCGAAAGGTGAGAACAGCCGGACCTTGCGGCGCTCTACGGCCGCGTCCCATTCGCCGCCTTGCAGATACATCAGCTCCGGCGGCACCGGCTTATAGGGCGGGGTGCCGAAGGCCGTCTGTTCGAGGGCCATTTTGCGGGCCTCGTAATGATCCTCGATCTGCTCGGAGCGCTGCCGGCGCGCATCCGTCACCAGATGATCGAAGCTCACGATCGCGTCCGGCACATAGTCGAACAGCGTCTCCAGCTGCTCGTAGAACAGCGGCAGCCAATGTTCCGCGCCCGCATAGGCCATGCCCTGCGAGACCGCCTCGTAAAGCGGGTCGTCGCCCGTCACCGCACCGAACAGCTCCATATAGCGCTGGCGGAAACGGCGGATGACGTCCGGTCCGGTCGGTAACTCGCTCGCGGGCATCAGGGTGAGCTGCTGTCTCGACCCTTGCGTGCGCTGGGAGGCCGGATCGAAGGCGCGCATCGTCTCGAGCGTATCGCCGAAAAAATCGAGCCGCGCGGGCCGCGAGGAAGCCGGCGGGAACAGATCGAGAATACCGCCGCGCATGGCGTATTCGCCCGGCTCCATCACTGTGCCGACGCGCCGATAGCCCCAGCGCTCCAGCCGCCTGGCAAGCGTCGCCATATCGACCGTCATCCCGGCCTTGAGCCTGATCAGTGCTTTTTTCATCTCCCCGCGCGGCGGCACGCGCTGCAGAGCGGCGTTGACCGTCGTCAGGAGAATGATCGGGCGCTTCGGCGATTTCAGCCGGGCCAGCTGGGCGAGCGTCGCAATCCGGCGGCTGGACAGCTCGCTGTGCGGCGAGACACGGTCGTAAGGCACCGTATCCCAGGCCGGCAAGGTCAGCACGTCGATATTCGGCGCGAAGAACCGGAGCTGATCGCGCAGCGCCGCCATCCGCTGGTCGTCGCGCGCCACATGCAGGACACTGACCGGGATGGACAACTCTTTATGCGCTGTCGCCGCCATGCGGGCGATCAAATAGGCATCGAACCCTTCCGGCACGCCGGCCGCGATCAACGGCTTTTCCTGGGCGACGAGCGCGGCAATGGCCGCCGAGCCACGCGATGCGCCGCTCGTCTCAGGCGTCCCTTCCGCTCGCTCCTGCGTCTTCCCAAGCATCAGTCTTCAAGCCCGTGATAGCGCCGAATTTTCTCGATGATCGTACCGATTGCCGGCGGCGGCGCATCACCCTTGATCCAGCCGTCGATCTGTGGGTCCGGAAGCGCCAGCAGCGCCTCGAAGGCGCCGAGCTCGGCTTCGCTCAAACGCTGAAGCTCGGCATCGGCGAAACGCCCGAGCATCAGGTCGAGTTCTTTCGTACCGCGATGGCTGGCCCGGTAGAGCGCGCGTTTGATCCGGCTTGTCGTGGCTGTCATGGCGTGAGGCGCTGGTCTGAATTTTGGGGATGCCGGACCGCAAAAACGCGCCGCTATGGCCGGACGATCCCACGCCGTGATATAGCGCCTAATGTGGCTGGTGTCAGCCAGCGATCAAGACTTGCGGAATTTATCGATACGCTGTGGAGTTGTGACAGCCATTGCAGCCAAGCGCGCAACCTGCGGAACGCACGAGAACACGGCCCGCCCTGCTCAATTCGCTCTTCGCCGGCATTGGCGGACTAGAGGGCGTCGGGCCGCGCTATAAGGCCGCGCTCTCGAAATTGCTGCGGCCGGTGGGTAGTGATGAAGCGCGGGTCATCGACCTCCTGTGGCATTTCCCGACGGGGCTGACCGATCGCCGCGCCGAGCCCGCCATTAGAGACACGGTGCAAGGCCAGCTCGCCACGCTAAGTGTCCGGGTGAAGAAGCATTATCCCGGCCCGCCACGCAACAGCCGCGCGCCCTACAAGGTGGTTTGCGAGGACGAGACCGGCGAGATCGAACTGATCTTCTTTCACGTCGAGCGCAGCTATATCGAGCGCCAGCTTCCCGTCGGCGAGATCCGCATCATTTCAGGACGCATCGAGCGCTATGGCGAAAAGCTGCAGATGCCGCATCCGGATTACATTCTGCCCGAGGATCAGCGCGACAGGCTGCCAAAGCTGGAGCCGCATTATCCGCTCTCGCAGGGGCTCAGCCAGAAGGTGCTCTTCAAGCTCTTCACCCAGGCGCTCGCTCGCCTGCCGGAAATGCCCGAATGGCTGGACCGGCGGCTGATCGAGGGGCGGGGCTGGCTGGATTTCGAGGCCGCGCTCAAGGTTCTGCACCGGCCTGCGGATGACCGCGATGTCGATATGAGCGGCCTGGCGCGCCAGCGGCTTGCTTGCGACGAGCTGTTTGCCGGGCAGCTGGCGCTTGCGCTCCTGCGCCGCCGCTTCCGGCGCACGGGCGGGCGGGCCATTGTCGGCGACGGGCACCTGGCGAAGAAAATCGAGGACGCCCTGCCCTTTGCCTTGACGCGGTCGCAGCGCATCGCCCTCGATGAGATTAGCGACGATATGGAAGCGCCGCGCCGGATGTTGCGGCTCCTGCACGGCGATGTCGGCAGCGGCAAGACGATCGTTGCGCTGCTCGCCATGACCCGCGCCGTCGAAGCGGGGGCGCAGGCCGCGATCATGGCGCCGACTGAGAATTCTCGCCCGCCAGCATTTTGAAACCATCGCGCCGCTTTGCGAGACCGCCGGCATCCGCACCGCGCTGCTCACCGGGCGCGAGAAGGGCAAGGCCCGCGAGAGGATCGCCCATGGGCTCGAAAGCGGGGAGACCGACATCGCCATCGGCACCCATGCGCTGTTTCAGGAGGATATCGCTTTCGCCGATCTGGCGCTCGCCGTGATCGACGAGCAGCATCGCTTCGGCGTGCATCAGCGCTTTGCGCTTCAGGCCAAGGGCAAGCAGGGCGGCGCGGACATCCTCGTGATGACGGCGACACCGATCCCGCGCACGCTGCAGATGACCCATTATGGCGATATGGATGTCTCCAAGCTGACCGAAAAGCCGGCCGGGCGGAAGCCGGTGCTAACGCGCGCCGTGCCGCTCGAACGGATCGAGGAGGTCATCCGCGGCATCGGCCGGGCGATCCGCCAGGGCGCGCAGGTCTATTGGGTCTGCCCGCTCGTCGAGACCTCGGCGAAGCTCGATCTGGCGGCCGCCGAAGAACGCGCCGCGCATCTGCGCCAGCATTTCGGCGACAGCGTCGGTCTGGTTCACGGACGGACCAAGGGGACGGAGAAAGACCAGGTGATGCGCGCCTTCGGCGAAGGCAGCCTCAAAATCCTGGTGGCAACGACGGTCATCGAGGTCGGCGTCAACGTTCCGGCCGCAACGATCATGGTCATCGAACATGCCGAGCGCTACGGCCTCGCTCAACTCCACCAGCTTCGCGGGAGGGTCGGGCGCGGCGCGGCGCAAAGCTCATGCATCCTGCTTTACGCAACGCCCCTTGCCGACACGGCGCGCGCGCGGCTCGATATTATGCGGCAGACCGAGGATGGCTTCCGGATTGCGGAGGAGGATTTGCGGCTGCGCGGAGGCGGGGAAATCCTGGGCACGCGCCAATCGGGCGATCCCGGCTTTCGCGTCGCCGATCTGCCGGGCGATGAAGAGCTGCTGCAAACGGCGCGCGATCAAACCAAATATCTGCTCGCCCGCGACCCCGAGCTCGGCTCCGAACAGGGCAAGGCCGCCCGGCTCTGTCTCTATCTGTTCGAGAAGGATGAAGCGATCCGGCTGCTCCGCGCCGGCTGATCGGACGCGGGCGCTCAGCGCGAGATCAGCATGCAGTCAACGCCCTTGGTCTTGAGAAGCTCGCAGGTGGCGACGCCTTCCCCATGCTTATAGGGCTCAGCAATGATCTTATAAAGCGTTCCGCCTTCACTCGTCGGCCGGATGGTGATCGAGGGCGTCCGGCCGCCAAGCCATTCGCCATAGCGCTTCTCAACTCGGTCCACCTCGTAGATGGCTCTGTCCTCGGAACGAAGTGCCGCAAACTGAATGGCGAAGTCCCCGGTCGGTTCGGGTTGCGGCGCAGCGGCTCCAGCATTATTTGCCACGCTGTCATTGGCGGTGCTGGGTGCGGGAGAAGATGAGGCCACATTGACAGGCTGGGCGGAAACACTGGGTGCGGGGTTCGGCCGCGGCGCCTTTTTCACAACCTTTTCGGGCTGAGATTGCGTCGACGAGTCGAACAGCCCGGCGAAGATACTGCCGATACCGCCCGTCCGTTCCTCGGATGGCGATGTCTCGACCCGTGTCTCGCCGACCTGGGCGGCCCGGCCGGAGGAGCTGGGCGAGGCCGAAGCAGTCCGCGCCGCCGGCGATGGCGCCGAAGCCGCAGCCGTTTTCTTGCCGCCATCGCTCACGCCAAGCGTGGCCAATATCCGGTTACGCCCCCCTTGAGCTTCATTCTTATCGTTGGCCGACAAGCCCTCCATCCACAAAGCCTGATTATAATCGGCAAGGGCATAGGCGTATTTGCCGAGCTTCTCCTGCGCACGCGCGCGCATCAGCAAGGCCTTGGCCGCCAGATCCGATGGGACCTTGCCGGAGGTCAGCGCCCTGTTGATGATCTCGATGGCTTTGACGGGAACGCCCTCGTCGAGCAGCTTGCTGGCCTGGGTCAAGGCCGCGGTCACCTCATCGGCATAGGCAGGAGCGCCCGGCGCGGCGAATAATGCGAACGCCGCCAGAAGCGCAAACCGTATGCGGAGAAACCGAAACATCTCAGGGCGGACTCTTACGCAGACGCGGGCCGGAGTTCAACTCTCTATTTTTATGCAACAAAATAGCAAAATGCGACAAGAGAATGATTCTCTTGTCCTCATCCGCCTGCCATATTCCCGCGGCGAAATTGAGACCGGCGCAACTTACGGATGCCGGATCGGAGGCGCCAGCTACTCCACAGTCACCGATTTTGCCAGATTACGCGGCTGATCGACATCGGTTCCGAGATGAACCGCCGTGTGATAGGCTAAAAGCTGTACAGGCAAAGCGTACAGAATGGGCGTGATGAATTCATGTGCGGTCGGCAGACGCATATCGGCGGCAAGCTCTGTGCCGGGCGAGCCGGCATCATCGCTGGTGATGAGAATGATCCGGCCTCCGCGGGCCGCCACTTCCTGCATGTTCGAGATGGTCTTGTCGTAAAGCGCATCGCGCGGCGCGACGACGATGACCGGCATCTCCTCGTCAATGAGGGCGATCGGGCCATGCTTCAGCTCGCCCGCGGCGTAGCCCTCCGCATGGATGTAGGAAATCTCTTTCAGCTTCAACGCCCCTTCAAGCGCAAGCGGGAAGTGAACGCCGCGCCCCAGATAGAGGACATTGCTTGCATGAGACAGGATATGGGCGAGTTGCTCGATCTCGTCTTCACGGCGCAGGACATCATTCATCAGACGAGGAAGCTCGATCAGGCTGCCGACCAGCTCGCTCTCCTGCCTGGCGTCCAATGTGCCCCGCGCCCGGCCGGCGGCAATGGCCATCGTGGCCAGAACGGTGAGCTGGCCGGTGAAGGCCTTGGTCGAGGCAACGCCGATTTCGGGGCCTGCAAGCGTCGGCAGGACGGCATCGGACTCCCTGGCGATCGTCGATTGCGGCACATTGACGATGGACAGAATGGTCTGTTTCCGTTCGCGGCAATAGCGCAGGCCGGCAAGCGTATCGGCGGTTTCGCCGGATTGGGAGATGAACAGCGCCAGACCATCGGCCGGCAGCGGGGCCTCGCGGTAGCGGAATTCCGAAGCGACGTCGATCTCGACGGGCAAGCGCGCATAGCGCTCGAACCAGTATTTCCCGATCAGGCCCGCATAGAATGCCGTGCCGCAGGCCGTGATCGTCAGACGCGGGAGCTTTGCGAAATCGATATTGACCTCCGGCAGGACCACCCGTTCCTCGGCGAAATGGACGTAATATCCAAGCGTCCGGCTGATCACGTCGGGCTGCTCGTGGATCTCCTTGGACATGAAGTGCCGATGATTGCCCTTATCGGCGAGGAGCGTGCTGACCTGCGTCATCTGCACCGGACGGTGCACCTCGCGGCCGCTCTCATCGCGAATAAGGACGCCGGCGCGGTTCACGATCGCCCAATCGCCTTCCTCCAGATAGACGACGCGGCCCGTAAACGGCGCAAGCGCCATGGCATCTGAGCCGAGAAACATTTCGCCCTCGCCATAGCCGACGGCCAGCGGACTGCCGCGCCGGGCGCCGATCAGCAGGTCTTGCTCGCCGGCGAACAGAATGGCGAGCGCGAAGGCGCCTTCGAGCCGCCGGAGCGTTTCCGCAACCGCCGCTTCCGGGTTGGCGCCGCGCTCCAATTCCTGGCTGATCAGATGGACGATGACTTCGGTATCGGTCTCGGTTTCGAATGCCGCGCCTCTGTCTTCGAGTTCCCGGCGCAAGCTCGCGGAAATTCTCGATGATGCCGTTATGGACGACGGAGACGCGCGACGTCATATGCGGGTGAGCATTGCGCTCGCTCGGCACGCCATGCGTCGCCCAGCGCGTATGCCCGATGCCGGACGTCCCTTGAAGCGGCTGTTCCGCGAGAAGCTGTTCGAGATTGCGGATCTTGCCCTCGGCGCGGCGCCGGACCAGGACGCCGTCCTCCAGCGTGGCGATGCCCGCGGAATCATATCCGCGATATTCGAGCCGTTTCAGCGCATCGACCAGACCGCCGGCGACCGGCGCTTTGCCCAGAATGCCGATGATTCCGCACATAGTCCCTCCTCACCTCGCTGGTCCTTGGCAATCGTCCGCCGCCGATGCCTGACGCTCTTTAGCGCCACGGCGCGGGCAAAACCAAATCAAAGCCGGTTACAGACTGTTTCAGGTGCCGAAGATCCGGTCATTTCTTCTGCATGGCCGCCCGCTTCTGGGCGGCCCGTCCGGGTTTGACCACCTGCCGCACGCGGCCGAAAGCCAGCGCGTCGGATTCCACATCATCCGTGATGACGCTTCCAGTAGCGATATAGGCGCCATCGCCGATTTTTACCGGCGCAACGAGCGCACTGTTGGAGCCGATGAACGCCCCCTCGCCAATGTCGGTGAGATGCTTGGCGAAGCCGTCATAATTGCAGATGATGGTTCCCGCGCCGATATTGGCACCAGTGCCGACTCGCGCATCGCCGACATAGGCGAGGTGGCTGACCTTGACGCCGGCCTCTACGGCTGGCCGTTCTTGATCTCGACGAAATTGCCGATCTTCACGCCGGCTCCGATGTCGTGCGCCGGGCCGCAGCCGGGCAAACGGCCCCACGATCGCGCCCCTGCCGATATACGGCCTGCTCCATATAGCAATTGGCTCTGATTTCGGCATTGTCCTCGACTGTGACGCCAGGCCCGAAAAACACGTTCGGCTCGATCAGCACGTCCCGGCCGAGCTGCGTGTCATAACCCATTGTCACCGTCTCAGGCGCGATCAGGTCGCGCCGCCGCGCATCGCGGCCTCACGAAGACGCATCTGCATCATCGCTTCGGTCCGCGCCAGCTGGATGCGGTCATTGACGCCGCAACCTCCTCTTCGTCACAGATACAACGCCCACACTCACGCCGTCGCGGCTAGCCAGCCGACGGCATCAGTCAGGTAATATTCGCCTTTGGCGTTGTCGTTGCCGATGCGCTTCCAGCAGCGGCAAGAGCAGCCCGGCCCTGAAAGCCATGACGCCGGAATTGCAGAGCCGGTCAGCGCCCGCTCCGCATCGCTGGCATCCTTCTCTTCGCGGATGGCCTCGAGCCTGCCGCTCTTCGTCGAGAAGCAGCCGCCATAGCCGATGGGATCCGCCGCCTCGAAGCCGAGCACGGCGATGCTGGCGCCTTCGGTCAAGCAAGGCCGCAGCGGCGAAGCAGCATTTCGGCACGCAGCAGAGGCGTGTCGCCATAAAGGATGAGTACATCATTGCCGCATTCAGCAAGCAGCGCCCGCGCGGCCAAGACCGCATGGGCGGTTCCGAGCCTCTCGTTTTGAAGAAAAAACTGGCGCGGGCGCGAGGCCGCCAATGGCCCCTGCGCCGCTTCCATGTCCGGACCGACGACCACGGCGAGCTGCGCGGCTCCAGCCTCCAGCGCCGCCGCCGCGCTGTAGGCAAGCATGGGCCGGCCGGCGATCGGATGCAGCACTTTCGGCATTGCCGATTTCATGCGTGTGCCGAGTCCGGCCGCAAGGATAACGGAGAGCCAGGGCTGAGAGGTCATGTGCTGTACCTCTAATTCGGGCGGTTCGCTCATCCGAAATGGCTCGCTGGAAAGACGCCGGCTGCGATCTCAAATAGCGGAGGCAATCTATTCCTCATCATCTCCAGGATAGATCGCGCAGCTGTCGATTTTGAAGTAGGCATATAGCGGACAATGGCGGAAAAGCCCCGTCAGCGCGAACACGGCGCCCGCCAATCCAGAGCAGCCAGCTGCCCATGTCCGACGAGTCACGGGTCCGATTCTGCCATAGCTCCAGGCCAGGAGCGCCACGCCAACCGTAAAGCGGAAGACGCCGTCGAGAACGCCCATATTCGTCATCATCGGCCTGCGCGTCCCTCAATTTGCACGCCGCCAGTAGCTGTAAACGAAAAAAGCCGCTGTTGACCAGCGGCTTTAGGTTCTAGGTGCTATTGTTGTTTTTAGAGGCGCACCGCTTAGAATTTGATGCGTGTACCGACCATCACCGTCGAGATATCGGAGGTGAAGGCTCGTCGGGCCGTGTCCGTCCAGTCAAAGTCCCAGAAGATCACGTTCGCATAGAGATCCATGGCAGCGCTTCGATATTCTGGACGATGCCGAAGCCCCAACGGTTCGCTTCGCTCGAAATGATCGAAAGTCGCCAATGCGGTGTACCGGCTCGTCGGGACACCGACGGCGAAGTCGTTATAATCGCCATATTCGCCATAGATCGTCGTCGTGCCGTGAGGGAACCAACGCCGCTCGATGCCGACCCTGGATGTACCAGTAATCACCCGTATCGAAACCATTGTCTTCGGCATCACCTGCGGCAAAGGCCACATAGATGCCCGTCGGAACATGCATGATGGACGCCGAACCGGAGACATACTGGAAGTCGCTGCCACCACCATCATCGTCACCTTCCTGGTAGCCGATACCCGCGGCAAGCCGGATCGAGTTCCACTCTCTCTGGAACCTGAGCGCGACATCCCAGAAATCATCGTCCCCCCAAGACGCGGACAGAATGAACCCGTGAAGCGAAGGTGAATCATAGCGAATCACGTCCTCGCGAGGGCCGTCCAGGTCGCCCGCGAAATCACCGAGAGCGAGGCTTGCGAAACCGACCGTCGGAAGACCCAGGCCGCCGGCCGCGACCGTCAGGCTGGTGCCATGATCGGGCGCAGCCGTCACGAGCGAATTGCCCAGAACAATGCCGGCAATACCGTCCGTCGCCGCGGACTGCTGGCCGATCGAGAAACGCCCCATCCGCTCGCTCTCGATATAGACGAAGCTATGGCGAATCAGGATCTGATCGGCAGGATCGTCCCAAAACGAGGCGTCGCCATATTCGCCATCGTCATTGAGCCCTATGACCGCCCCGTCATCCACCACATTCGAGGCGGCGTCCTGAATATCCAGCTCAATCGTATAGCCGGCAGTCCAGCCCGGCCGCATCGAGGCCGACCCCTTGAAGCCAACGCGCGTTCCCGATGCGTCATTGTCGACAACATAGGTATCGCTGTCGAAGTCCGTATCGAAGAACAGCAACGCCTTATTGACCTGACCGTAGATCTGCAGGGAAACAACGCGGTTTCCTTTCCGCGCCGTCGTGGCCTCAAGTTCCGCAACACGCTCTTCCAGATCCGCGCAGCATCCGCCGCCCAGATCAGCCGCAATTGCCGGAGCATAAGCAGAGTTGCCCATGAGTATACCAGCCGCCGCGACTAACGTCGTTAGACTTGTTTTCATCATGAATCCGCGAGTCATCATTTTCACCGCTAAGCGGGCTCCATGTTAAATTTTGCAGGATTCTTGCCTGCCCTCTGCCTTTCCGCTGAATACGCGGTCACTCATGGTGGGAATCGGCATTTGCAATTCAAAGTTGCATTGGTCGGCTTATATGCATTTATAGGTTGCAGCAATCCTAATCCGGCCCATGTCACAGGTTTCTTGGTCACTCTGTGACAAAAATGCAAAGCACCTTGCCGGGTCTTGCTGCATAGACGAGCGCCTGTGGCTCTTGCGGTATCCGCTTATTCGGGGCCGTGAGTTCGGTGCGGGAGAAGTCGAAGGCCGGCTTGGAGCTCTCAAGCCGGCCTTTTGTCGGGGAATCGCCGTGTAAGCTCGGTGGAACACAAGCGCCCAGACCCCAGCGCATCGCCCTTAGCGCGACGCGCGTCCAAGCATGTCCCTGCAAAGGCGGGGATGGACGCGGGAACAGTTGCGCTAACCTACTGAAATAGATCAACTTGACCTCGTTCAAGCGAACCCACTTGAACGAGGGTTGATCTAGAAATAGCGGGCAGTAATGCTGACCTTTTCGTGGAGGGCAAAAGGCGAGGCCTTCAGCAGCTTGATTTTCGCAAGCTGGCTGCGATCCGTCGGCTTGAAGGTGTTTTGGAACTCTTTCGCCAGAGCGTCCGTCACCGGCAGGAGTTCGTCGAGAACGCCGGGCACCGATGTGCGCCCGTCCGAAACGGTCACTTTCTGGCCGGCTTCGATGGAAAACAGATAACGATGCGGCAGATAGGTCAGGATATAGGGCTCGCCGGAATAGATCGATAGAATTGAGTCGCCGGTACGGTAGACATTTCCGAGCGATGGCACGGATGCCCCCACCGATCCGCCGACGGGTGCGCGTACAACGCCATCCGCGTAGCTATCCTGAAGCCGGCCCAACGCCATTTCGGCAACTTCACGCGCTTCCCGGAGGGTGACCAGCTCTCGCTCCAACGTCTTCAGTTGAGTCGCGAGCTTGACGTGGTCCTGCTGGGCGTTGAAATCTGCGGTCAGCGCATCGTCATAGCTCGATGCCAACGCCAGGCCCGCTTGCGCAAGCCGGTCGAACTTGCCGACCACTCGGGACGCCTCCTCCTGTCGCTTTTTCGCAAGCGGCAGAACCGCGGCCACGGTTTCGGCCCGAATCCGGAATTCGACCGTGTCGGCAACGATTCGCGCACGGCGCGCGGAGAGGTCTGCAAGCCGTTCCAGCATCTCCAATGATTGAAGATTGATGAGGACCTGTCCTTTTTTGACTGTCTGCCCCTGCTCGATGTGAACCGCCTCGACGCGCGCTACATAGGTCGGCGAAATTACCGTCTGATTCTTCAGAACGAGCCCGTCCGCTCGCAAGAAGACGAGATCACCGAACAGGTAGTTCAGGACGACTAGGCCGAATATGGTCAATGCAGTTAAGTAGATAATGCGTCCGGCAGATTGCGGCGTTGCGCGTTTCTCGTTCACGAGATTGTCGGATCGCGGCCGCTTTTTTAAGGCATGGATCATCCCGACCTCCAAATCCTGTTGGGCGCTTTCAGGCGCTTTCCAATTCGCAAAGACAACTCCGGGACATGGCCCGCATCAGGCAAAATCCTCAGGACCGAAGAGCTGAACCGAGGCACCGAGATCGACGCGAAGATTGCTCATCGCCGAGGCGCTCAACTGCGTGATGAAGTCCTCTGCTTCGACAGGGGGCAACTGATAGAGCAGGCAGAAATCGTAGGAATGGCCTTTGATCACGAGCCCGCGATCGCCGAGCTCGTTCTTCAGAGTCTCCAGGAAGAGATCACGCGCCTGGCCGAATTGGCGCAGGCCGACCTCGCGAACGATTTCGCGCTCATGGGCGTAAGACAGATTGACGACCGTAAATAGCGTCTTCTCCTCGTTGTAGCGCTTCGCCGCCGCGTTCAGGGCAACGACGAATTCGAGCGGCAATTCGGAGAACCGCAAGGTTCGCTGTGCCGGGCCGCGTAGCGCCTGCCCCATCTGCAGAAAGGCGATCCCCTCATCGGTCAGTGAGTAGGAATAGATATCCTTCGTCGCCGCCGTTTCGCTGTCGAAATGCGCGTCGCAATCCATGCAGACGAATCCGATCGCCGGTTCCGAACCGGCATGACCGCACCGGCCGCAGACCAGGGCCGAGCCGGGCTTGTCGTAATCGACACTGAAATGGGCCAGTTCCTGGCGGCATTTCGGACAGATCAGCTTGTTGCCGCGCTGGAAATCCGAAGCGACGCCCTGATTGCCGCATTTGAAGTGGTGAATGTAGGTTTCCTCGCGAAGCTGCGAGGAATGGCAGTCCGGGCATTCCTCACGAACATGCAGCCGTGAGGAAGAGCAGCGATGGCAGAGGTGAAAGCGATCAAAGAATTCCCGCCTTAAGAAGCCATTCCTGCATTCTTTTTCGGCCTCTCGGATCACCTCGCCGGCGGGAAGGGAAAGGTTGTAGCGGATCAGGGAAAGCTCATTCGCGTCGTAGGAAGCGTTCAGAGGCGCATTCTGCACGAACAGGCGCGCCAATATCTTTTCGCTTAATTCGGAGGTGGTCATCAGGTCTTTGTGGAGCTGTGTCCGGCGCTGATGAAATCCCTGAACAAGCTGCCTTATGGCGTCGCCGTCCGTGTGATCTTCCCAGGAGGCATCGAAATCGGCGTGCCTGCCGAGCTGTCCGCCGAGATCGATAATCGGATAGAGATGAAGCGGCTTGCGCTCCCAGATCGAAGCAAGGTCTCCGACCCGCGCCTTGCCGCGGACCAGAATGGCATCGATTGAATCGACAGCCTTGAAGCCCGATGTCGCCGTACCGGGAAACCGGCCCTCGCCGAAGTCGTCGGGCCATTGCAGGAGTTCCAGGCCAAGCGCCCAGGCGGGCCTAGTCTGGCGCAGCGTTGCGATCGCGGCGCCGCGCCCGCGCGTGGCGGCACCCTCCGCTTCGCCGCCTGCGACGCCGTCCTGATCCGGCTCCCCGGAAGCAGCGGCTTGCTCAATGAGGTTAGAGACTTCGTAAATGTCCAGCGGCTTGGGGACGATCTGGTCGAAATTCTCGCAATTTTCCTTGTGCGATAAGAGGCCTTCCACATCGGCCGTGATTGCGATCAGACGGGCCCGCGCATCGCCGCCCTTCTCACTGCGATATCGCTGGGCAACTTGCAGGCCGTCGAGCTTGGGCAAGTGGAAGTCGATCAGCGCAACGTCATAAGCATCACGCTCAAGGGCGCTCAGGGCCTGCTCGCCGTCATGGGCGATATCGACCGCATGGCCCCTTTGCGTCAGGATCAGCTTCAACAAATCCTGGGTAACCGGGCTGTCCTCGGCAACCAAGACCCGCCGTGGAACTGCTGGGATTTCGTCCGTTTCAATCTGCTGGGCTTCAATCACGAAAGCGTCTTTCAAATTTCTGTTGTCTTCTTGTTCTGACTTGTGACTGCACGCCTGGCCTCGTTCGCCGACGCAGCACTGAACGGGACGCCTCATCAAGAAGGCAGGCGAGGCTATGGGCCAAGCGGGAACTGCCACGAGCTCCGACGCTGCTCTAAACGCCGCCTTTTTTACACTTCCGGATAGATAAGCCGCCCTTTACCTTTGATTGCAAAAATGCGCAATGCATCTTCTGCGTGTTTTTCCTGATTTAGCACGGGAGTGTTTCAAATTCGTTATGGCTCAGCACATGCTGAAAACCGTCGGCGGGCAGTGATCAGAAGGTCGCTGACACGGCTGTTCGCCGCCGCAATGGCCGCTTTGTCCGTGAGCTGGGCCGCGCCGCGTCCTGGCTTCGCCGCTGACCGGCTCACGATCGGCGCGACGCAGACGGCGCTCCTGGTTTGGATCGCCGAAGCGCGTGGATTGTTCCGGCAACAAGGCCTCGACATCGAAGCGAAGATGTTCTCGTCAGGGCTCGAGGCGGCCGATGCGCTCATCAAGGGTGAAGTGGACTTTTCGACCTCATCGGACGCGGTCCTTGCCGGCAATCGTTTCAACAATCCCGATCTGCGAATCCTCGCCGTCATTTCGACGTCGAAGTCCGCACGGCTGATCGGACGGAAGGACCGCGGCATCCGCAAGCCCGGCGATCTCGCTGGAAAGCGTATCGGCATAACGCTGTCAACGGCCGGCGAATTTCTCTTCACGCGTTATCTGAGTTTGCACGGCATACCGGCCACGGCGCCGGTCGTGGTCGATCTGCGCCCGGAGGAAATTGTCGCAGATCTCACCAGCGGATCGATCGACGCAGGGCTGACCTGGGAACCGTTTGTCGGCGATGCCGAACAGGCGCTTCAAGCCAATGCGGTCATCTTGCCGGAGCAGCTTGAGCAGTTCTTCTATTTCCTTTTGTTGACCCGGGAAGATCTCATCGAGCAGCAAACAGATAAGATCCAGAAAATATTGCGTAGCCTCATTGCAGCCGAGAGCTATGCGTCAAACAACCCTTCAGATGCACAAGACGTCATTAAGTCGGAATTCAAATATCCGGAGAGTCAGATCCATAGGCTTTGGACACTCCATCGCCTCCACATTAGCCTCCCTCAAGGTTTGCTGTTCAAGCTCGAGGAGAAGACGGCCTGGCAGGTCAAGAAGGGGCTCGCGACCGCCAAGACGCCGCACCGCTTCCCGATTTCGTTTCCACGGAACCGCTTACAGCCCTCCGTCCGGGAAGCGTCGGTATCGTGAAATAGGACCGATCCAATGCCAACCATCTCTTTGAGCGCAACAGTCAGGGCGGTCACGATCGGGGCCGCGGCCGGCTGTGCGCTTGTCGTGGCGGCGATGGCGGGCGCCTATTTTCTGCTCGAACGCGCCCAGACCGGGGTCGGTTTTGCGAATTCCCTCAACACGGATGTCAGCAGACTCAACATTCTGACCACGGAACTCCTCGTTCATGGTTCGCGGCGTGTGCGGCGGCAATGGACGCGCCATTACAATTCGCTCACAAGGCGGTTGGCCGCCGCCGCCCATTTTCAAAACCGGGCCGATGTCCTGCTCGATGAAATCGAAAAGCGGCTCCAGGCACTGAGACATCTCGTCGATCGCATCGATTCGCCTCGCCGTCCAGAACAGTCGGCCGAGGTCCGAAGCATCATCTTATCCGCAGCCTTCGGCCAATCGAACGCAATCGTCTCCGACGCGACTGAGCTGCACGACATGATGGCGTCGTCGGCGGCCCGAACGCGAAGGGTTGTTCTGCTCGGCCTTGGCGCGGCATGCCTCGCCGTCATGTTCGGCGGCGGCCTCATCCCCCTGTTGCTCAGCACGGGAATGCTGTTTCACATTCTGAAACTGCGCACGATGATCCGGCAGATCAGCCATGGCGATCTGGAAGCCGAGATCCCCCAAGACGCCCGCAACGAAATCGGCGACGTGTTTCGCGAGCTCGACGGGATGCGCCGCAATCTTCTGGAAACGATGAGCGAACTCGGGCGTGCCAATCTTGAGCTCATCTCGATCAAGGCAAAGCTCGAGGACCGCACCGCCGGCCTCGAAGCAGCCAACAGGGACCTTGAGGCCTTCGCATCGGCCGTCTCCCACGACCTGCGCGCGCCTCTGCGCACGATTTCCGGCTTCAGCCAGGCGGTGCTCGAAGACCATGCCGAGCAGCTCGATGAAGACGGCAAGACGATGCTCGGCCGGATTCACCGTGCAACGCGGCAAATGCACGAGCTCATCGAGGATCTCCTCAAGCTGTCAGAGCTCGGCCAGAGGTCGCTGGAGAGGACCGACGTCGACCTCACCGGGCTCGTTTCGGACGTCATCAAAACCCTGGAGGAACAGGAACCGGAGCGTCTTGTCCGGATCACCATCGAGCCCGGCATCACGGCGCGATGCGACGAGCGGCTGACGCGAATCGTACTCAGCAACCTCATCGGAAATGCCTGGAAATTCACATCCCGGACCGAGGATGCCGAGATCGCGTTCGGCGAACTGCGCGGCAAGAGGCGCCGGACTTTCTTCATCCGTGACAATGGCGCCGGCTTCGACATGGCGTTCAGCAGCAATCTGTTCAAACCGTTCAAGCGGCTTCACTCCGTTTCGGACTTTCCCGGAACCGGGATTGGGCTTGCCACGGTCGAGCGCATTATCAGCCTTCACGGAGGAAAGATCTGGGCCAAATCCTATCCCGGCGAAGGGGCGACATTCTATTTCTGTTTCGGGCAGGCGGACAGCATGCGGGCCGGCGAGGCGATAGGAGCGGATCCGGCTCCGGACGCGCCGGATGACGTGGCGAACGCGGACCGCGTCGTGCCGCTGCGCGCAGGCAAATGGGGCTAGGTGATCGATGAACTCCGTTCTCGAATATCTGTTCGGCACCGCCTCTTACTTTCCGCACGGTTACTGCCTGTTGTGGCGTCCCGATCTTGTGGCGCTTCACGCCGTCTCCGATTTGCTCATTGGGCTCGCCTATTTCAGCATTCCCATCGGGCTCTGGTATTTCGCCCGTCAGCGCCCCGACCTTCAGTTTCGCCGGCTTTTCCTGCTTTTTGCCGCCTTCATCTTGTGATGCGGGCTGACCCACATCATCGGGCTCATAACGCTCTGGGCGCCGATCTACGGCGTGGAGGGCCTGGTCAAGGCCGCAACCGCCGCCGTCTCGCTGGTCGCGGCATACTCCTTATGGCCGGTCATCCCCAATGCTCTGGCCATACCAGGCCTGGACGGGTTGCGAGATGCGAAGGAGCAAGTCGACAAGGCCGTTGCGGAGCGAGAGGCGCTGATTTCCGGTCTGACGGCCGCGAACCGGGATCTGAACGATTTTGCCCACTCTGTCGCTCACGATTTGCGCGGCCCTTTGCGAAGCATAAATGGCTTTTCCCAGCTCCTGACCGATGAATATGGCGAGCAGCTCAATTCCTGTGGCCATGAAATGCTGGACCGCGTCCGGCTCGCCAGCCTGCATATGAGCCGGCTGATCGACGACCTCTTATTCCTGGCCCGCATCAGGCAGGTCCCGCTCGCGAAATCCTCTGCGGACCTCTCCGAGATGGAAAGATCCATTCACGCCGAACTTCGCGAGGAGACGCCAAACCGCAGCGTGGAAACGGTGGTCGCAGACGGCCTGGTCGCCAAATGCGACCGCGAACTGATGCGCATCGCCCTGAAGCATCTTCTGGAAAATGCCTGGAAATTCACCTCAAAAAATGAGGACGCCAGAATCGAGTTTGGCGGTGAGATTAAGGATAAGGAAACCACAATCCGTGTTCGGGACAATGGCGTCGGCTTCGACATGGCCTATGCCGACAAGCTCTTTCTGCCGTTTCAGCGCCTCCATCGCCCGGACGAATTTGCCGGAAACGGCATCGGGCTCGCGATCGTATGGCGGATCATTCAGCGCCATGGCTGCCATATCGATACAGAGTCCAGCCCGGCTAAAGGGACATTGTTTACGATCTCGCTATAGGCTGGGGTCAATGGCGCCAACAGCGGAAGACCGCACCATGCCTGACAGAGTGATTCTCCTCGTCGAGGACAACCCTGATGATGAGGCTCTTTGCATGCGCGCCTTGAGGAAGAACAAGATCACCAACGAGATCGTCGTCGCCCGGGACGGCGTCGAGGCGCTCGATCTCCTATTCGGCAAGGATGGTCAGCCGCCCGTCAAGCCGTATGTCGTGCTGATGGACCCGAAATTGCCCAGGCTTGACGGGATCGAGACGCTCAATCGGATCAGAGCGAATCCGGCGACACAAAGCTTGCCCGTCGTGATGCTGACCACCTCCGATCAGCAGAGCGATGTCCTCCGTTCCTACAAATCGGGCGTGAACAGCTTCATACGCAAGCCGGTCGATTTTACCGAATTCACCAACGTTGCGCGGCAACTCGGCATCTATTGGCTTCTCTTGAACGAGAAACCGGCAGCCGATACGCCATCTGGAGATTAGCCGCTCATGTATTTGAAGGTTCTCATCATCGAGGACTCCGAAGACGATGCGGCCCTGCTCAGCCACTATTTGAAAAGCTGTGGCTTCGACCCGCGATGGCAACGTGTGGACCGTGAGAACGAGCTTGCGGAAGCGGTCGAAGATCGCCGGTGGGATCTCGTCCTGTGCGATCTGGCGATGCCTCAGCTGACGCCGTATCTGGCGCTCGACTGTGTGCGTAAAATCAATCCCGACATTCCTTTCATCATCGTCACCGGCACCATTTCCGACGATACAGCCATCGAGCTGCTTCGATATGGCGTTCAGGACGTCGCGCTGAAGGACGATCTGCCCCGACTGAAGACAGTCATCGGCAGAGAACTCGCCCTGGCGCAAAGCCGCCGGGCCAAGACGGAGGCAGAGCTCCGGCTGGCGGCCGCGATCGAAAATCTGGACCAGGGCGTTGCCCTTTACGACGCCGATGCCCGGCTCATCACCTGCAACAACCGCTATAAATACGGCCTCGACCGCTTCTCAGAAGCTGTCGTTCCCGGCGTGTGGTATGGAGATCTTTTAAATCTCGCCTTTGAGAAGGGCCAGTTCCATCTCTCGGATGAGGTGGATGACCCGATCTTGGCGTGCCTCCTGGCCTATGACAGGCCAACGGGCGATCGACCGCTGGAACTGCAGCACCATGACGGACGCTGGCTGAAAGTGGGGCGCTTTCCGACCGAGGATGGCGGCATCGTAACCGTTACCACGGATATTACCGAGAATAAGAAGCGCGAAGCGGCGCTCATGCAGCAAACGGCGGAATTGGCCAGGATCAATGACGATCTCGTGCACGAGATCCAGCGCCGGGAGGCGATCGAGGACGCGCTCAGGGAGAGCGAAAGCCGCGCAAGGGCCATTTTTGAACGCGCCGTGGATGGCGTGATCACCTTCAACGAGAATTTTCTGATCGAGACGGTCAATCCGGCGGCAGAGACGATCTTCGGCTACAGCGCCGACGAGTTGAAGGGCCTGCACATCCATCATCTCATGCTGCTCGGCGAACCCCTAATTCATCAGTCTGCCGAACCTGCACCAGACGCGCCGCCGGTCGCAGGCACGCAAGACACCAGCCTGAGGCTCGTGACCGGCTGGCGGAAAGACGGCAAGGCATTCCCGATCGAGTTGACCATCAGCCCCGTCAAACTGCGCTCCCGCTGCATTTACACCGGCATCATTCGCGACGTGACGGAACGCGCGAAGCTCGATCGCATGAAAAACGAGTTCGTCTCGGTCGTCAGCCACGAATTGCGCACGCCGCTGACTTCAATTCGCGGTGCTTTGGCCCTGCTGAACACGCGCGTCGTCGGCGAACTGCCCGAGCGTGCCCGCTCGATGGTGTCTATCGGCCTGCTGAACTGCGAGCGCCTTCTCCGGCTCATCAACGACATTCTCGACATGGAGAAGATCGAATCCGGCACAACGGACTTCGCCTATAAGCCCATTGAAACGGATGCCTTCCTCAATGCGGTCGTTCTGGAGAATCGCACCTTTCTCGACCAGTTCAAACTGAATCTGGAGGTCGTCAATGAAGCGCCGGACACAGCGATCCTCGGCGATTCTGGCCGGCTGATGCAGGCAATGGCCAATCTGTACTCGAACGCGGCGAAATATTCACCCGAAGGCGGCACGATCACGCTCGGCGCGACGACGCAAGGCAAGTCGCTACGCATCTGGGTGAAAGATGAAGGGCCGGGTATTCCCGAAGGCTTCCGCGATCGGATTTTCCAGAGGTTCTCCCAGGCAGACGGCTCGGACACCAGGCAAAAGGGCGGCACCGGCCTGGGGCTGAGTATCACAAAGACGATTATCGAACGCCATGGAGGGACAATTTCATTCGAAACGGGGGAAGGGCAAGGCACGACCTTTTATTTCGACCTGCCGCTCCACGACGCAAAAGCCTCGAATGAGGGGCGGAAAGGCGCCGCCTAGCGCAATGCGCGTCCAAACATGTCCCCGCGAAGGCGGGGA
Organism: uncultured Alphaproteobacteria bacterium; assembly: GCA_963749875.1. Lineage (GTDB taxonomy): Bacteria > Pseudomonadota > Alphaproteobacteria > Rhizobiales > Rhodomicrobiaceae > JAHQVI01. The sequence continues at coordinate 496,139 of CAVVOX010000003.1, read as the reverse complement.
TGGACGCGGGAACAGTTGCGCTCGTCTCTTGAAATGGATCAACTTGACCTCGTCCAAGTGATTCCACTTGAACGAGGGTTAATCTAAACGGGCGCTGCGCAAATCGGGCGATTCCGCCAATTTTAACCGCTCGTTCAAACCCTTCTTAAACGGCGTCGCTTAACAATAATACCGGTGTGAGATCTCATGGAAAGAGAGCAAGAGCCATGAAAGAGCTGCAACGGATTACCTATGTCGAGGACGAACCTCATATACGTGAGATTGTACAGCTCGCGCTCGAAGAGCTCGGCGGGTTCAAATTGCAGTGCTGCGAAAGCGGAATGCAGGCCCTCGACACGGCTCCGCAATTTCACCCCGATCTCGTGCTGCTCGATGTCATGATGCCCGGAATGAACGGAATTCAGACATTCCGTTCACTGAAGCAAATTCCGGAATTCGCGGACACGCCGATCATCTTCGTCACCGCAAAAGCGCAGAAGCACGAGATCCAGCAATATAAATCCCTTGGCGCAATCGAGGTCATTCCGAAACCCTTCGACCCGGTCACCCTGCCGTCCGAAATCCGGGGCATCTGGCAGCGCAACCAAAGCGCACAGATCAACTAGCGATGCAGACCCAGCTCAACAATCTGCTCGAGCGGCATTGCGAGACGATCAAGAGCAGCGTCACGGCCCTTGGCAGTCAGCTTGCCGAAATCGCCAAAGGCTCCGCGCCCGACCCGCTCGGCGCGGTTCAATCGGCGGAGGCTCTGGCGCACCAGCTCAAAGGCAGCAGCGGCACCGCCGGCTTTCACGAGATCAGCCGTGCCGCCACCGCACTCGACGATCGATTGAAACTCCTGTGCAAGGCGAACAGGAGAGAGGTCGCGGACGGCGCAAACGCGGCGATGGGACTGTTCGACCAGCTTGAGCGAATCTCCGGCACACTCTCTCCCGCCAGTTCCGTGCTCTACCGGGCGGCGTGACGTTCGGGGTCGTTTCGAGCTCGTTTCGAACTCGGGTCAGAGTCCGATCGACGCTGCGCCGGTCAATTCTCATCCATCTTCAGCGCAGCGATAAACGCCTCCTGCGGGATCTCGACGCGGCCGAACTGGCGCATGCGCTTCTTGCCCTCCTTCTGCTTGTCGAGCAGCTTCCGCTTGCGGGTGACGTCGCCGCCATAGCACTTCGCCGTCACATCCTTGCGCAGGGCCGAGATCGTCTCGCGCGCAATAATCTTCGCCCCGATCGCCGCCTGGATCGGGATCTGGAACATATGGCGCGGGATCAGCTCCTTCAGCTTTTCGCACATCGCCCGGCCCCGCTGGTCGGCGCGCGAACGGTGCACGATCATGGAGAGCGCATCGACCGGCTCGGCGTTCACGAGGATGGACATGCGCACCAGGTCGCCCGGCTCATAGCCGGTGATCTCATAATCGAATGACGCGTAGCCGCTGGTGACCGATTTCAGCCGGTCATAGAAATCGAACACCACCTCGTTGAGCGGCAGATCGTAAACCACCATGGCCCGGCTGCCGGCGTAAGACAGGGTCTTCTGCCGCCCGCGCCGGTCCTCGCAAAGCTTCAGCACCGCGCCGAGATATTCGTCCGGAACGAGGATGGTGGCGCTGATCCAGGGCTCTTCGATCCGTTCGACCTTGACGACGTCCGGCATGTCCGCCGGATTGTGCATCTCGATATGGCTGCCATCGGTCATGTAGAGATGGTAGACGACACTCGGCGCGGTGGTGATCAGATCGATCTTGAACTCGCGTTCGAGCCGCTCGCGAATGATCTCAAGATGCAAGAGGCCGAGGCAGCCGCAGCGAAAACCGAAGCCGAGCGCGGCGGAGGTCTCCATTTCATATTGGAACGAGGCATCGTTCAGCCGCAGGCGGCCCATCGCGTCACGCAGATCCTCGAACTGCGCGCTGTCGACCGGGAAGAGGCCGCAGAAGACCACGGGCTGCGCTTCCTGAAAGCCCGGCAGCGGTTTGTCGGTCGGGCGCTTTTCCTCGGTGATCGTATCGCCGACGCGGGTATGCGCGACCTCCTTGATGGCGGCGGTGAAAAAGCCGATCTCGCCGGCGGAGAGCTGATCGCAGGTCTCTTTCTTCGGGCGGAAAATGCCGACCCGGTCGATCTGATAGGTGCCGCCGGTCCGCAGGAGCTTGATGCGCTGGCCCTTGAAGAGCTTGCCGTCCATGACACGCACGAGCACCACCACGCCGAGATAGAGATCGTACCAGCTATCGACCAGCATAGCCTTGAGCGGCGCATCCGGATCGCCCTCGGGCGCGGGCAGCCGGTGAACGATCGCCTCCAGCACCTCCTCGACGCCGAGCCCGGACTTGGCGGAGATCTCCAGCGCGTCGGTGGCGTCGAGGCCAATCACATCCTCGATCTGCTGGCGCACGCGGTCCGGCTCGGCGGCGGGCAGATCGATCTTGTTGAGCACGGGGATGATCTCGTGATCATTGTCGAGCGCCTTATAGACATTGGCCAGCGTCTGCGCCTCGACGCCCTGGCTCGCATCGACGACGAGCAGCGAGCCCTCGCAGGCGGCGAGCGACCGGCTCACCTCATAGCTGAAATCGACATGGCCGGGCGTGTCGATCAGATTGAGCTGATAATCCTGCCCGTTGCGCGCCCGGTAATTGAGCCGCACGGTCTGCGCCTTGATGGTGATGCCGCGCTCGCGCTCAAGCTCCATGGAGTCGAGCACCTGTTGTTTCATCTCGCGCTCGGAGAGCCCGCCGCAGATCTGGATCAGCCGGTCGGCAAGCGTCGATTTGCCATGATCGATATGGGCAACGATGGAGAAATTGCGGATATGCGAAATCGGAATAGCCTCGGTCGATGAGGATTTTTGGGCCGCCGCGCTGGTCATCGTTGGGGTCTGTGTGCTCATGGCGGTTAGATAGTGGAAAAGCGGCGCGGCGGGAAGGGCCTCCGGCGGCGGCATAGCGGCGCCGCGCACAACGCCGCAGTTAAGCCATGCGAAAGCCGATCCACGGGGCGCCCCCGTCTGACGCCCCGCGCTACTCGACACGCAGGAAATCAAATTCTCGCCCGAGTCTCACCCGATCCCCAGCAGCGGCGGGACGCCGAACAGCCATCGATGCAGATGCAGGATGATCGCCCAGATCACCACGGCGAGGCCTATGCGCCACCATCCAATCTCGCCGAGGCTGAGCCGCGCGCGGCCCTGGAGAATGGCGAGGAACGGGACGAACGACGTCTTGGCCGCAAAGCTGTCCCAGCTTGAGCCATAGGCCGCCGCCTTGCGGTGGTCCTGCAGGACAGCGCCGAAAATCGCCGTGATCGCGAAGAGGCCGAAGAACCAGAAGCCGCGCCAGTTCGGCTGGCTGATGAAATGCGCGATGCCCCAGAGCCCAAAGCTCCACATCAACGGATGCCGGGTGATGGCGAAAATGCCAGCCCCGACATCCGGCCGCTCAAGCAGCTTGCCGCGCTGCGGCAAGGTCGGGTTCGGCGCGGAGAGGCCGCAGACGAACAGCACCGCCGCGAACAGCATGATCACGGCCTTCACCCAGGGCCACCATTCGGCATAGGTCCAGAGCGTGTCGTCATAGGGCGTCTGGTTGAATGCGCGCACCCAGAGGACGAAGACGACAAGCGAGAGAAACGAGAACAGCCCGAGATAGCGGCCCTCCCCCATTGCCGCGACCGCTTTCTGCCGCAGCGGCGTCGCCGGCACGACATGCATGCCCAGAAACACCAATCCCGCAATCGCAAGCCACACCATCGCCGATCCCCTCGCTTGGCTTGTTGAGCTGGCGGGAGCATAACCCCGTTCGGCGGAATGGAGAATGCTAGATCAACCCTCGTCCAATTGGTTCGAATTGAACGAGGTTAAGTTGATCCATATCAATAAGTTAGCGCAACTGTTCCCACGTCCATCCCCGCCTTCGCGGGGACATGCTTGGACGCGCGTTGCGCTAACCTGCGTTGATCCGAAAGCGCTGGCTCCTTACCTATCGCGCAAGGGCAATATCCAGCGGCGAAGCCCGCGCGGGTGACAGTCAGGACGGGTCAATTTGGGTAAGAAGAACGGAAAGATCGCTTCGCCGTGCATCGATGTCTGCAAAGACATTCGCGGGGTGTGCATCGGATGCGGACGGACGAAAAAGGAACAGAAGGCCTGGAAAAAAGCCGAGACGGATGAGGAGCGGCTCGCGCTGGTTCAGGCGTGTTTGCAGAAGACTGAAGCCATGGGGACCCAGGCGCTGTGGCTGAGAGAGTACCGACGGAAGTGCCTGAAGAAGGGTGCCCGCTGGCCATGGGACGATGCCCGCCCCGACGCCCGCCGGCTCATCCTCCAGGACGATTAAGACCCATCAACCAATCCGGCCGGGTCGCGCCGCTCCGGACGCAACCCGCATCGAGATGAATGTTAGCCCTGCAGATGCGCGCGGAGCATCCAGGCGAATTTGTCGTGCGTATTGGCGCGCTCGATGGCCATATCGTTCGTGACCATGTCGCCATGCTGATCGGCGACCTCCGCAAGCGCCCTAAGCGTCGCCGAAAGCGTCTCTTCGTCGGCTTTCAGCCTCTCGACCATCTCCTTGGCCGACTTCTCACCCTTGGCTTCCTCCACGGCGCTGCGCTTCAGAAATTCGGCAAAGCGGCCATCCGCATGACCGTCCAGCGCCTTGACGCGCTCCGCCAGCGCATCCTGGCCCTTGAAGTGATCCTCATAGATCTCTTCGAACAAGGCATGCAGGGCGCCGAACGACATCCCGGTCACATTCCAGTGGAAGCTCTGCGCCTTGAGCGTCGCGATGGCCGTCTCCGCGAGGGACTGGTGCAGGGCTTCGATAATCTCGGTTTTTGCATCCGGGGCGATTTCGACCTTGATGTTCTTCATGACTTCATCTCCTTGGCTTCAAAAAACGCGCGACGTGTCGGATCGTCAGACGGTCTCCTCGATCTCCTCGTCGCATAGGCGGGCCGCCAGGCCTTGCGCCAGAAACATAAGACGCCTCCGTCCGGCCGGGGCAATCCGAAGCGCCATCAAATAGCGGGCGCTGGTGTAGTCCTCCTTCTGCAAAGAGAACAAAATGCGCGCCAGCCACATTTCGTCCTCGCTCACAGCTTCCGACTTGGTGTTGAAAAACTTCAGCCGGCGGTGTGCGAATATCTGTGTGCCCTGAAAGAAGGCGGCGGCATATCGCTCGGCCGTCGTCGTCTCGTCTCCGACGATCAACAGACAGGCCCGATCGAAATCGGCGCGGCCGCCGAGCTGACTGCTTCTCCACAAAACACGCAGCTTGCGCACAAGTTCCAGCATCCGCTCGTCGGGCGCCGGCGCCGCGACCGCAGCCGTGGCGGCGCGCGAGAAAGGAATGACTTTGCCGGTTCCGTTTTCGCCGCTCAACGGCTTTCCCCATCATCGCTGAATCACACTAGTTTTATCAATAGCCTAGTGTCCCTTGAGATTCCGAAGTTCGCTATGGAGGGTGCCGAGATATGCGGGCGAACTTCGGAATCGGGACACTAGAATAGATAAGAGTCTTCACCGGGGGATCAACGGAGATGCGCCTTTTGCCGCGCAGGCGTCCTTCAGTCCAAAGGCGGGCTTGCGCGGCTCGCAATGCGTATTTAGAATTATTCTAATTACGAACAATTTGAGGGATCATGACGTGAGACAATTCGCCCAGCTCGATGAGCGCGAGATTCTGGCGCTGGCCATCTCGCTGGAGGAGGAGCATTCCCGCATATACCAGGATTATGCCGACGGGCTCAGGGAGAATTATCCGGCCTCCGCCCAGGTCTTCGTCGAATTGGCGGAAGAGGAGAACGAGCACCGCGGCTGGCTCATCGCGCTCTACCGCCAGAAATTCGGCGAGCATATTCCCCTCATCCGGCCGGGGGATGTGCGCGGCTTCGTCAATCACCGCCCGCTCTGGCTGGTACGTCCTCTCGGCCTCGATGCCGTTCGCCGGCAGGCGGAGGAAATCGAATATGAGACCCGCCGCTTCTACGAGCGCGCGATGGAACGGACCACCGATGCCGAGACCCGTCAGCTCCTCGGCGATCTCGTGGCGGCGGAACGCAGCCATGAGTCGCTCGCCCAGCGGCTGACCGAGCTGCATCTGACCACCTCCGCGCGCAGCGAGGAGGAAGCGACGCGGCATCGCATCTTCGTGCTGCAGGTGATCCAGCCCGGCCTTGCCGGACTGATGGACGGCTCGGTCTCGACACTCGCCCCGCTCTTCGCCGCCGCTTTCGCCACGCACAGCACCTGGGAAACCTTCCTGGTTGGCATGGCGGCCTCGGTCGGCGCGGGCATTTCCATGGGCTTTGCCGAGGCCCTGTCCGATGACGGCTCGATGACCGGGCGAGGCAAACCGCTCATTCGCGGCATCATCACCGGGCTCATGACCACCGTCGGCGGCATCGGCCACACCCTTCCCTACCTCATCGGCAATTTCAACCTGGCGACGACGATCGCGGTGCTGGTCGTGATGGTCGAGCTCTGGATCATCGCCTGGATACGCGCGCGCTATATGGATACGCGCTTCCTGCGGGCGGCGTTCGAGGTCGTCGTCGGCGGGCTGATCGTGTTCGGGGCGGGCGTGCTGATTGGGAGCGCTTGAGGCGGGTGATGCATGCGATGAAGCAAAACGCAGCATTCGTTGCGTAGAGGATTAGGAACACCCCAAGACTGGCCAAGGGGGATGGCGAGGTAATCGTTAGCGCGTGGATACCGTCACCACTGCTGTCATCGTCCAATATCGCCTGACGACAACTCCTTAATCTTCCGTAGCGCTGATCAGAGCTTTTCCTTCATCCTCGCTGACAGCGGCAAAAATCATATCACCGGTAACTACGACATTCGAAGCCCCTACAGGAATTACGCCGATGTCCGTTGGAACAATCTTAAAATAATATTCCTTTTCTGCGGCAATATTTATGTTCAACTCCCATTTGCCGAGGTCGAACTCGTGCTCAACGACCAAATTATACTCTCCAGGAGGCCGATCTACATAGAGATGAGTTCCGACACCTAAGTTTCCTACCTTCTTATCATTGACTGTCACACGCATCGACTGCAACGCCCCCACGAACGTGCTCGGACGAATAAAATGAAGCCGCGCCGTTCCGGGATCCCGAAGCGTTTTCTGCGGCTCAAGGACTGTTCTGGAAGTGCATGCGTTGAGCGCAAAAGACAGCAGAATGCAGAGGAGCGTGGTGGTCAGGGTCTTCATGAATTCATACTTTCCAAACTCAAAATCCGTGCGGCCAATAACGAGCGCTTCCTCGACGCAAGGCCGCTTGCCGCACGGATTGCTTGTCTAAGGCACACAATCTTAGCGCTGAGCGAGAAGCGAGTGTTCTATTACGATATGTGCTTGAGATGGAAAACGCCCTTCGCTCGATTTCATAGAAGTTTTCACGACTGAGCGAAAGTCGATCATAATGTTTCAGGAGAGTTTTTCTCGTTGAACCACCACCGCCTTCCCCACATACCCCACCCTAGCAATTTCCCAACATCTTCATGATATAGTCCCCTAACGACCGGCTCACATTCCGGCAGGACAGTCCATGCAAGGCAAATCCATCCTGCTCGTCATCGGCGGCGGCATCGCTGCCTATAAGGCGCTCGACCTGATCCGGCGCGCCCGGGAGCGCGGCGCGCGGGTGCGGGCCGTGCTGACGCCGAGCGCGCAGCAATTCGTCACGCCCCTCACCGTCTCCACGCTCTGCGAGGAGAAAGCCTTCACCGATCTGTTCGATCTGAAGGACGAGACGGAAATCGGTCACATCCAGCTTTCGCGCGAGGCCGACATCATTATCATCGCGCCCGCGACCGCCAATCTCCTCGCCCGCATGGCGAACGAACTCGCCGACGATCTGGCGACCTCGGTGCTGCTCGCCGCCAACAAGCCGATCCTTGCCGCCCCCGCGATGAACTGGAAAATGTGGGAGAACCCGGCAACGCAGCGCAATCTTGCCCAGCTCCACGCCGACGGCGTCCGCTTCGTCGGGCCGGCCGAGGGCGTGATGGCCTGCAATGAATGGGGCATCGGGCGGATGGCGGAGCCGGCTGAAATCCTCGCTGCCGCCGGCGCCATTCTCCATCGGCCGGCGGGCCCGCTGGAAGGCGCGCATGTGCTCGTTACCGCCGGGCCGACCTATGAGCCGATCGACCCGGTCCGCTATATCGCCAACCGTTCCTCCGGCAAGCAGGGCTACGCGATTGCGGACGCCGCCGCCCGTCTCGGCGCGCGGGTGACGCTGGTCTCCGGTCCGGTGCATATCCCCGCGCCGGACCAGGTCGAGCTGGTGCAAGTCGAGACAGCGCGCGAGATGCTTTCCGCCGTCAAGAAGGCCCTGCCGGCCGATATCGGCGTGTTCACCGCCGCCGTCGCGGACTGGCGCAGCAAGACCAGTCACGCCCAGAAGATCAAAAAAGCTGGGAATGGAAAGACACCGGCCCTCGCCCTTGCGGAGAATCCGGATATTCTACGCACGATTGCCCAGCACAATTCGCTTCGGCCCAGACTGGTCATCGGCTTCGCTGCCGAGACCGAAAATCTCAGAGAGCACGCTGAGAAGAAGCTGGCGGCGAAGGGGTGCGACTGGATCGTGGCGAATGACGTTTCCACGGAGAAGGGCGTGATGGGGGGAAATGCCAATGAGGTGGTGCTCGTGACGGGGGACGGCGCGGAGAGCTGGCCTCCGATGCGCAAGGACGAGGTCGCGGAGAAGCTCATGCGGCGCGCGGCGCTCTTTCTGCAGGACAACGGGCCGCGCCTGTCGGCCGCCGCGGCGGAATAAGCCATGCTGCCTTTCTTTCACAACACCCGACAGCCGGTCATCCGCGTGCAGCGTCTGCCGCATGCCGAAGGGCTGCCTCTGCCGGGATACCAGACCGAGAACGCCGCCGGCATGGATCTGATCGCCGCGCTCGCCGAGGAGGAGACGATTTTTCTGCCGCTGGGCGAACGGCTGCTGGTGCCGACCGGGCTGATCATGGAGATCCCGCAAGGCTTCGAAGGCCAGATCCGGCCGCGTTCCGGCATCGCGCTGACCTATGGCGTGACGGTGCTCAACAGTCCGGGTACGATCGATGCCGATTATCGCGGCGAGGTCAAAGTCCTGCTCGCCAATGTGGGGCTGGAGACCTTCACCATCGAGCGCGGCACGCGGGTCGCGCAGCTTGTCATCGCCCCGGTTTCGCGCGCATCATTGGAGATCGTGACCGAGGTTGGCGACAGTCCGCGCGGCAGCGGGGGCTTCGGCTCGACCGGGCGGTAGCTGTTGGAGTCATCATGAGTCTGAGCGATCTGGAGATCCAGCGCTATAAGCGGCATCTGCTGCTCAAGGAGGTCGGCGGCGCGGGACAGCAGACGCTGAAGGATGCCCGCGTGCTGGTCATCGGCGCGGGCGGACTTGGCTCGCCCCTGCTGATGTATCTGGCGGCCGCCGGCATCGGCCATATCGGGGTCGCCGATCACGACCATGTCTCGCTCGACAATCTGCAGCGCCAGATCGTGCATGCGACCGGGCGGATCGGAACGCCGAAGGTCGAAAGCGCGGCCAAAACGCTGGACGCCATCAATCCGCATGTGACGGTCGAGGCCATCCCAGAGAAGATCACCGCGGAAAACGCCATCGAGCTGATTTCGGCCTATGACATCGTCGCGGACGGCTCGGACAATTTCGACACGCGCTATCTGGTCAACGATGCCTGTTTCTTCGCCAGGAAGCCGCTGGTGTTCGGCGCGCTCGGGCCGTTCGACGGCTATCTCTCCACCTTCCGGGCTTTCGAGACGGATGATGACGGCACGCCCAAACCCTCCTATCGCTGCCTGTTTCCGGAACCGCCGCCGCCGGGGACCGTCGCGCGCTGCGAGGAAGCGGGCATTCTCGGCGCCGTCGCCGGCGTCATCGGCACGCTTCAGGCGACCGAGGTGCTGAAGGAACTGCTCGGCATCGGCACGTCACTGACGGGACGGCTTTTGATCTATGACGCGCTGGGCGGCCGTTTCGAGACGATGAATTATGGCTGGGACCCGGAGAACGCCCTCAACGGCGAAAACCCGACCATCAAGGATCTCAGCATCCATATGAAGAAGGCCGCCTGAACTCAGCCCTGCCGCGCGGCGCGCCAGGCCTCGAAACGCTCTTGCTTTCCTTCGTTGTCGTAGGCCTCGAACTCGGCCCGCAGCTTGGCTTCCTCCTCGCGCTGGGCAAGTTCTTCCTGCTCGGCCTGCATTTGCGCCATGCACTGCTCATGCGCTTCCTGCACCCGAACGACCATGACGCGCTGCTCGGCCGTCAGGCGGGCATCCGTCATCAGCTTATCGCGATCCTCCGGGGACAGCCGCTCAAGCAGGGCGGCGGCTTCTTCCGGCGTCGGCTGGCGCAGATCGGCGGGCACCGACCGCCAGGCCAGGCGATTGCAGGCGGAGATCAGCCGGCGCAGCTCGTTTTCGGCGTGCAGCCTGGCATTCGCCAGCGCATTCGGCTTCAGCATCAGCTGCTCTATCGCCCGCTCCTGCTCGGCAAGAGCCTCCTCGCTGACCGGATCGGTATAGACAAGGCTTGCATCAAACTCTTCACTCATGCCGGTCCCCCTATTGCCCCTCGGCCAACACGCACACGCACGCACTTACGCAAGCGCGCCTTTTTTAGCAGCATCATCTGCCATGGGAGTCAAATGCCGCCAGCATCGCCAGCGAGCATAATGGGGCGCTGTTGCATGCGCGCACCCGGCCTTGCGCAAGGCATTGTTGCGCAATCGCTTCAAAGAATATGAGGCGTGTGGTTAGGAGCTATTCCGCCGCCTCGGCCTTGATCGGCTCGCCGCCCTGGCCGCCATTGCCATTGCCGTTCAGATGGGCCGTGCCCTCGCCCGTCTCCTTGATGGTTTCCGGACGCGGCATGGCAACGGTGTTGTAGCCGGAATCGACGTAATGGATTTCGCCGGTGACCGCCGTCGAAAGGTCGGACAAGAGATATAGCGCTGCGCCGCCGACCTCATCGAGTGTGGGCGTGCGGCCAAGCGGGGAATGCATCTTCTGATAGTTGAACAGCACCCGCGCATCGGCAATCCCGGCGCCGGCGAGCGTGCGCATCGGTCCGGGCGACAGGGCATTCACGCGAATGTGCTGCGGCCCGAAATCCATGGCCAGATAGCGGACGGAGGCCTCAAGCGCGGCCTTCGCCACGCCCATCACGTTGTAACGCGGCACGACGCGGGTCGAGCCGCCATAGGTCAGCGTGATCATCGAGCCGCCATGGGTCATCAGCGCCTCAGCCCGCTTGGCCACTTCAGTGAAGGAGAAGCAGGAGATCACCATCGAATTGATGAAGTTCTCCCGGCTCGTATCGGCGTAGCGGCCCTTCAATTCGTTGCGGTCGGAAAAGGCAAGGGCATGAACGACGAAGTCCAGCGAGCCCCATTTCTCGCGGATTTCGTCAAAAACCCTGTCGACCGAGGCCAGGTCTATCACATCGCAGGAAACGATGATCTTGCCGCCGAGCGATTGCGCGAGCGGTACCGCGCGCCGGCCGAACGCATCGCCCTGGTAGGTGAAGGCCAGTTCCGCCCCATGTCCGGCAAGCACCCGGGCAATGCCGTAGGCGATGGAGCGTTCGTTGGCCACTCCCATAATAAGACCGCGCTTGCCCGCCATGAGCGCGCCCGGCTTGGCGATATCGATCCCTGTCATCCCTGCTCTCGATGTCAGCTTGGCCTTGAGCGGCGCGGCGGCCGCTCATTGAAGCCCTTAAGCGTCGAAGCGCTTGAAGATCAGCGTCGCGTTCGTGCCCCCGAACCCAAAGCTATTCGACATTACGCAATTTAACTGAGCGTTGTCCAGCCGCTCTCGGACGATCGGCACATCATTAAATGCCGGATCAAGTTCCTCAATATTCACGGACTGGCAAATAAAACCCTCTTTCATCATCAGAAGCGAATAGATCGCCTCATGAACGCCCGCTGCGCCAAGAGAATGGCCGGTCAGCGACTTCGTCGCCGATATAGGCGGAATATCGCTTCCGAACACCTCGCGAACCGCCTCGATCTCCTTCAGATCGCCGATCGGAGTAGAGGTGGCGTGGGGGTTGATGTAGTCGATCTTGCAATCGAGCCCTGCCATGGCGAGCTTCATGCACCGGACCGCGCCTTCGCCGGATGGCTGGACCATGTCGTAGCCATCCGATGTCGCGCCATACCCGGCGAGCTCGGCATAGATCTTCGCACCCCGCGCCTTTGCGCGTTCCAGCTCTTCCAGCACGAGAACGCCGCCGCCGCCGGCGATCACAAAGCCGTCGCGGCGGATATCATAGGCGCGGCTCGCTTTCTCCGGCGTATCGTTGAAGGCCGACGACATGGCGTTCATCGCGTCGAACAGGATCGACAAGGTCCAGTCGAGTTCCTCGCCGCCGCCGGCGAACATGATATCCTGCTTGCCCCATTGAATGAGCTCAGCCGCATTGCCGATACAATGCGCCGATGTCGAACAAGCCGAGGAAATCGAATAATTGACGCCGTGTATCCCGAAAGGTGTGGCAAGGGTGGCGGAATTGGTGCTCGACATGGATTTCGGCACCTCGAACGGCCCAACCTTGCGCGGTCCCCTGGACCGCGTCGTATCCGCGGCCTGCACGATGGCGCGTGTCGACGGCCCGCCCGAGCCCATGATGAGACCGGTCCGCTCATGCGAGATCTCGCGCTCTTCCAGCCCCGCATCCGCAATCGCCTGCTCCATGGCGATATAATTCCATGCGGCGCCCGCGCCCATGAAACGACGAACCTTGCGGTCCAGCGCGGCTTCCCAATCCACGGTCGGAGCGCCATGCACTTGGCACCGAAAGCCCAGCTCGGCATATTTCTCCGCCACGACGATGCCTGAGCGGGCCTCTCTCAGTGAAGCCGACACCTCACCGGTATTGGCTCCGATGGAGGACACTATGCCCATGCCCGTGACCGCAACGCGTCTCATGGAAACCCCTCTTGTTTCCCAGATCGTTTGAGGGCCGGCAGCAGCCGAACCAGTTTATAAAGCCTCTCTCTTGCGAGATGCGAGGTCAAAGGTTCCCATTCAACAGCTTAGCATACCGTTCGGGAAACCGCCTCGCGGAGCCTTTCTTGCAAAAAGCGCTACGAAGCCGCCACTGCCGTTCCTCCCGCCGAAGCGGGGTCGATAAGGCCGACGCGCAAATCCTTTGCGATGTAAATGATTTCGCCATCGGCTTTGAGATGGCCGTCGCCAATGCCGAGCGTCAGCTTGCGGCGGATCACCCGTTTGAGATCGACGATATATTCGAGCTTTTTGACGCTCGGCAGAACCTGGCCGGAAAGCTTCACCTCTCCAACGCCGAGCGCCCGCCCGCGCCCTTTCCCGCCGATCCAGCCGAGAAAAAAGCCGAGCATCTGCCAGAGCGCGTCAAGACCGAGGCACCCCGGCATCACCGGGTCGCCCTTGAAATGACAGGCGAAGAACCAGAGATCGGGCTTCACGTCCAGCTCCGCCACGACCTGGCCCTTGTCGTTCTCGCCGCCCGTCTCGGAAATCCTCGCGATCCGGTCGAACATCAGCATTGGCGGCAGCGGCAATTGCGGATTGCCCGGACCGAACAGTTCCCCTCGCCCGCAGGCCAGGAGATCCTCATATTCATATGCCTGTTGGCGTTCTGCCATCGTATCTTGCTACCATCCCTGATTAGGAGACAAAGAGATTTTCTTGTGAGCCCCGTTAGCTAACATATGAGATTGCGTTTGCAAAACGCCTGCTCTGGCCATCACCGGAAACGGTCCGAAAAGCATCTAGTTGCGAAAGGGGCGACAAAACAATATATTTTTGGCGGGCTCAACATAAAGACATTCATAGGTAATGACCGCTAGCGTATCCGAAGAGACGATCTCCGAACGGCTTAAGGCTGCGGGCCTGCGCCCGACGCGGCAGCGCCTTGCGCTGGGTGTCTTGCTGTTCGGCCCGGGCGACCGGCATCTCACGGCAGAGATGTTGCACGACGAAGCCCTGCGCGAAAATATCCCGGTCTCTCTGGCGACCGTCTATAATACGCTGCATCAGTTTACTGAAGCCGGGCTGCTGCGCGAGGTGGCGATCGAAGGGTCGAAGACCTATTTCGACACCAACACCTCCGATCATCACCATTTCTATTTCGAGCATGACGGCGCGCTAATGGACATCAATTGCACCGATTCGCCGGTTCTGTCGGTACCGCTGCCGCCGGAGGGCATGGAGATTTCGCGCATCGACGTGCTCGTCAGGCTGGCCCGCAAGAAGTCCTAGCCGCGTCCGCCCCTTCAATCGATTGTCTCACCCGGATAGGCGCCCCACACATAGTCCTGGGCGATATACCCCGATTCGCCAGCGATCGTGACGCGGCACCAGCTGCCGTCACACTCATTCACATCACCGAGAACGCCGGGGGAAAGCTTAGCGAGGATCGCTGAGGACCGGCTCGCCAACTCGTGCATGTCGATGGTTTCCTTTTTGCTCTTCCACGGCGCGACGAGAACCGTGCGCCGGCCGCTGAGAAGCGAACCGAGCACCCAGCCGGTCGCGCCCTCACTATCGCGAACCTGCCGCCAGACATCGAACTCGGCAATGATTTCGACCGGCAGGCCCGCCCGGCGGAATACCCAGGCAATGGCATGATCCCATCCCGGCCCGCGCCGCACATTCACCTCATCCGCCTTCAGGCTCACAAAGCGCGGTATCGGCAATCCGGTGCTCGGCCCCGCCTTGCGGGACGCGAGATCGACCGGCGCCTTTTGCGCCGATGCCGGATGAGCCGAAATCAGGCTTCCGCCAGCCAGGATCAAAGCCAGAGCGAACGCAAAACGCTTCAAGAATCAACCTCCTTTGCCGCCCGATCATGTCGATAGCGCATCGGACCGAAAAGTGGGTACCGGTTTTTCGGATAAATCCGATGCGTAAACAATAAGATAGAGCAGCGCATCCGCTTCCGATTTCAGATTCCGCTGCTCTATCGCTTGTTATCCGCATGCGCCCGGGCCTGGCAAGAGGCCGGTGGAGAAAGCGTTCATATTCGGTGGCGAAACGGGCGCCGTGACGGTTGGACTGGCCGAGCCAGCTCAATATGAGCCCGCATTAAAGCCTTGAGCGCATGAACTCCGCGCCGGCGCCGAGAGCGGTAAGTTTGTCAACGGCGACGCGGCGCGGAAGCGGAGCCATGCCGCAATTCGTGCAAGCCTGGATACGCTCCACATCGGCATGTTTCAGCGCTTCGCTCAATATGGCGGCGACGGCTTCCGGCGTTTCGATGGTCTCGGTTGCAACGTCGATGGCGCCGACCAGAATCGTCTTATTGCTCAGCAGGCGGATGAGCGAGATCGGGACTTTGGAGCCCTGGCATTCCAGCGATACCTGATCGATGCGGCTTTCATTGATTGCCGGAAAGATCTCCTCATATTGCCGCCATTCCGAGCCGAGCGTTTCTTTCCATTTGACATTCGCCTCAATGCCGTAGCCATAGCAGATATGCACGGCGGTCCTGCATTTGAGACCGTCCGCCGCCGCTTCGAGCGCCGCAATGCCCCACTCCTTGACGTCGTCCATGAATACGTTGAACGCCGGCTCGTCGAACTGGATCACATCGACGCCGAGCGCCGCGATTTCGCGGGCCTCTTCATTGAGCAGCTTCGCAAAGGCCATGGCCATATCGGCGCGCCGGCCGTAATGCGCATCGGCGATCGTGTCACAGATCGTCATCGGACCCGGGAGGGTGAATTTCAATCCGCGCTTGGTATGCGCCCTGGCGAAGCGCACATCCTCGACATGAACGGGCTTCCGGCGGGCGACCGGCCCGGTCACGGTCGGCACCTCGGCCTCATAGCGGTTGTTGCGGATGCCCATCCTGGTTTTCCGGCTCCAGTCAATGCCCTCGATCTGTTCGAGAAAGCCATGCACGAAATGGACCCGGAACTGCTCGCCATCCGACACGATGTCGATGCCGGCGTCTTCCTGGATCTTCAGCCACAAGAGGGCGGCGTCCTGTTTCGCCTCGACGAGCTCCGCCCCGCTGGCGAGCCAGGCCGCCCATAGCTTTTCCGGTTCGGCGAGCCAGCGCGGCTTCGGCAGACTGCCTGCAACGGTCGTCGGAATAAGGTGATCTGCTGACATGGCGCGGTTCTCCCAAAGGCGCTCGCTCCATGATCATCCCGCCGATGACGGAGCTGTTCTCTCTTCGTTTGGCGAGACAATACCGGCTCTGTCGGTCCGGGTCACCCTTCAATTGAAAGGATTCCGCCGTGCTCAAGCTCTTTCCATCTTCATGCCGCTCGTTTAATCCTAGTGGTTCGACTGAAACATTTGCATCCCCTTGCGGCACCCACATTTGCAAATGTTTCAGTCACAAGAACCACTAGCTAAATATTTGTTTCTAGTGGAGCTTTTACATTTGACATTTAAGTCCCGGTGGCGGCCGGGCTCGTTCTCAAATGTCAAATTCGCTCCACTAGAGCCAACAGGAAAGGAGCGGCCAATGAGCTACGCGATCAGAGTCCATGAATATGGCGGTCCGGAGGTGATGAAGTGGGAAGAGGTGGACGTGCCCGCACCGGGGCCCGGCCAGGCGAAGATCCGGCACGACTATTCCGGCCTGAACTTCATCGACATCTATCACCGCACCGGCCTTTACCCGCAGCCTAATTTCCCCTTCGTGCTCGGCACCGAAGGCGCCGGGGTCGTGCTTGAAGTCGGACCCGGCGTCACGGAGGTCGCGCCCGGCGACCGCGTCGGCTATGCCAGCGTCATCGGCTCCTATTCGGAGGAGCGGCTGATCCCGGCGGGTCGCCTGGTCAAACTGCCCGATGGGATCAACAGCAAGATTGCAGCCGCGATGCTGCTTCAGGGCATGACGGTGCAATATCTGATCCGGCGGACTTACAAGGTCGGACCGGATACGACGATGCTTCTCCATGCCGCCGCGGGCGGCGTCGGATTGATCGCGACCCAATGGGCGGCGCATCTTGGCGCGACGATCATCGGCACGGTGGGATCGCAGGAAAAGGCCGATCTCGCCAAATCCCACGGATGCACGCACGTGATCAACTACAAGACCGAGAATTTTGTCGAGCGCGTGAAGGAGATCACGGGCGGGAAAGGTGTGGACGTGGTCTACGACTCGATCGGCAAGGACACGTTTCCCGGCTCCCTCGACTGTCTGAAGCCGCTCGGGCTCTGGGTGACCTTCGGCAATGCCTCCGGCCCGGTACCGCCATTCGAGATCGGCATTCTGGCGCAGAAAGGCTCGCTCTTTGCGACCCGTCCGACCTTGAACAGCTATGTCGCGAAGCGCGATGACCTGCTGGCGACGGCGCAGGACCTGTTCGACGTGGTCATGAACGGGCATGTGAAGATCTCGGTCAATCAGACCTATCCGCTGAAGGAGGCGGCTAACGCGCATCGTGATCTCGCTGACCGCAAGACGACCGGCTCGACGGTCCTGACGGTCGGCGCCTAAGGCGCGCTTCGGGGGGACTGGCGAGGCAGTGCTGGAGCGCGCGCAGACAGGAACGGGTGCCGCGGCGAAAGAAGGGACGGGCTGGCTCTACAGCCTGGGCGGCGTCATTTGCACCGTCGGGCTCTATTCCGCCCTTCACATTACCGCGCGTCTCATCGCCTCGGGAAATCTCGGCGAGGACGACCCGCTCGATGCGATCCTTACGCAGACCCTCGCGCTCGGCTATCTGCCCGACCATCGGCCCCTTTACGACTGGGTGTTGTGGCTCCTGGAACAGGTCACGGGGCCCGGTGCGCTGCGCTTTCAGCTTCTGAAATATGGGCTGCTGACCGGCACTTGCGGCTTCATTTTTCTCGCCGCCCGGCGTGTCATGAAAGGGGATGCGCTATGGGCGTTCCTGTCGGTCGAAGCGCTGGCGTTGATCTACCAGATCAGCTGGCGCTTTCATGAGGGCTTTACGCATGCGGTCGGGGCGATGTGCGCCGTCGCGGCGTGCTTTTGGGCGTTGCTGCGTCTCGTCGAGGACCCGCGCGGCAAAAATTACGCGCTTTTCGGCGCCATTATCGGGCTCGGCGTTCTAACCGTCGGCGCGTTCTGGGTCTATCTGGCGACGTTGCTCGTCGCGGCCGGCATGCAGCCTTCGATGCGGCGCGTTCTGTACCGGCCGGGACTGGCCATTGCGATCGGGATTGCCACGCTCATCGCCGCGCCGCATTTCATCTGGCTCGCCGGCACGCCGGAGGGTCTCGCAGCGATCCTGCCCTCGGCGCCTAGCGGGGCCGAGGGTCCCTACATCCACCGCGCGCTCGCCGGCGTCCGGCGCGCCTTTACCGAGCCGATCATGTATCTGGCGCCGCTAATCTTTCTTTATCCAATCTTCTTCCCGGCCATGGCGACGACGGCCCGTCATACCGCGCGCCTGGCGCCGAATACCGGAATGCGACCGGATTACGAGCAGCTCATCCTGCATATGACGCTCTTGAGCGTTGCGTCTCTCGTTACCGGCGCGGTCCTTTTCGGATATGAGCGCTATCCGACGCACCGCTTAATGCCGCTTTTCCTGATCACCTCGATCTGGCTCACCGCACAGGCCAGGCGGGCCGCAAAAGATCACCGGCAGATCCAACGATTCATAATCATGGCGGTCGCGGTCGCCATATTCGCATTCTTCGCCCGCGCCGCGAACATGTTCGTGCTCGCGCCGGTCTGCAATATTTGCCGCTGGGGCGTTCCCTATGCCGGGCTCGCGGCCGAGATCAAGCACCAGGGCTTCACGGCGGGGCGCATCACCGTCACCGACCCGGAATTGGGCGGCAATTTGCGCCGCTTCTTTCCGGCAGCCGCGATCGCGCTTGCCGGGCGGTACACCTATGCGCCGGCGAAGAAAACGCCCGCAGAACCGACGGCGCTGCTCTGGCCCGCCGACGACAAGCAAGAGCGGGTAGCGGCGGGGCTCCGCACGTTCCTGCCTGAACTGGACGCCTCCGATCTCACAAAAGCCGCAACGATCCGCATTCCGTGGCGCGGACATCTCTGGAAGCCTGACGGATACCGTGTCTCGGTCTGGCGATTGCTGATCATCGAGAATGGCGCGGCTCGTTCAGATAGCGTCGAAAACAGTGACCTCGCAAAAACTCGTTAAATATACCTAAGTATTATTAACGCGCCGAGAGCACTCTGTTAACGCAGAAATCCAGTTTTCTCAGTTCGTATTTACGGAATGTTTCCAGTGAGGTGGCACGGTTCTATCAGATCCCGAGGGATCGCGAATCGGATCACGTCCTGGTCTTATCGAGACCTTGATTTCAGGAAATGCGTCAATGAGTGAGTTTGCCGTACAAGGAAATAAAGCGTCCGACGACGACGCAAAGACGAATGATGCCGATGCGCTCTTTGTCCTCGGCATCCGTTATTCCACCGGACGCGATGTCGAACAAGATCTGGTCGCGGCGCATAAATGGTTCAATCTCGCCGCGATGATGGGGCATGAGGGCGCGCTTTCGGCCCGGGCCGAGCTTGCACGCGAAATGACAGCGGAACAGATCGCCGAGGCGCAGAAGCAGGCGCGCGCCTGGCTCTGGAGCCGAAACGAGCCGGCCAAACAGAGCGAGACCTCCGACACTGCGGTCGTGAGACCGATCTATGTCCGCAGACAGGCGCAGGCGCTGCGCAGCGCCAAAGCCTTCGCCCGCGTCTGCGCATAGAAGCGCGCCCGCTCGCGCAACGCGCGTCCAAGCATGTCCCCGCGAAGGCGGGGATGGACGCGGGAACAGTTGCGCGCGCCTTTTGATCTAGCGGTCCAACGCAAGGAAACGCTGATAAGCGCTGTTCCGCCTCAGGATCGCGCCCGCTGAATCGACCAGAAGATCGACGTTCCCCTTGTCGATCTTGAAGCGCGTGGGGATCTTCTCGAGCCTCGACCGCACGGCCGCATCCGGCATCTGGTCGAACGTCACCTTGACGACATGGAAGCTCAGATCGCGGCAGTTCCACGCACGCTCATCGCCGAGAAGCGCCCTTGCGCGGGCGAGCGGCAATTTGCAGCGCCATTCGACGAGATCGCGGTTCCAGTTCCTGAGCTGAGCGGCGAAACTGTCATAGGTGCTGCGCACATTGGCATCCACCGCGGTGTCCGCAACGGCCTGGATCAGGTCGCTGGCATCGGTCTTGACTTCTTTGGCCCAGTCGCCGCTCGGCGGACGCCCCGCATCGACGACAATGAACAAGAGCCGCCGCATCCGCACCGCCTGCGCCTCCGTCATGGGCTCGTAAGGCGTCTTGGCGGCCAGCCGCTCGATAAGCAGGCCGGTAAGGCCGAGATTGTCGGTCAGACCGCCGTCGAGCAGTTTCACATATTTGACCTGTCCCGCGTCGCGATAGCGCTTGATCGCTTCCGCGTTCGCCCGAAGAATGGAGGGCATGTTGGTATTGACCAGCGCGCTCTCGGCCCAGTTGGGCATCGCATAGTCACAGCGCTCGGCATAGTTCCGAATCACGACCGGCGCAAAGACGAGCGGCACGGCGGCGGAGGCCGCGACGGCTTCCGATAGCGGGAAGGTGCTGAGATCGCTGCAAAGGGCGGCAAATGTGGTTCCGTTGAAGACGAATGGCGTCCGGTTATAGATGTCCGATGCGTTGATCCACAAGGTCGGGCGGCCCGGCTTCAAGACGTCCTTATAGGTCGCGCTGCGGAACAGATTTTCATCGAGCCAGCTTTGCAGCCCCGTGGAATCATTGACGCCGCCGCTCGACAACCGGACGAGGTTTTGCAGCGAGACCGAAGTCCGCAGGGCGGCCTCGATGTCCAATTTGAGGAACTTCTCCTCGAAATCGTCGAGCATGGCCTTGCCCTTCAGGGCAAAATAGGCTGCCGTCACCGACCCGCCGGACACGCTGGAGACGAAATCGACCTGGTCGATGAGCGGAGACCGCTTGCCCTGACTGGTGATCTGGGTCCGGCTCAGCTCGTGCAGCACCCCATAGGCGAAAGCGGCCGCCCGGCTGCCGCCGCCCGAGAAGCTGAGGCCGATGGCCGTATCGTCGAAATCTTCTTTCGGAGCCGCAATCCCGGTTTCTGCGGATGGGACGGGCTCGGCAAGCGCGGCATTGATCGGGCTGTTGCGTATGGATGTGCCGCAAGCCCCGAGGAGCACCGGGACTGCCAGAAGCAGAACGGCGCACATTATACGCATGAGCCGGTGCCTCCGGTGACTTGCGGAAACACCCCAAGAGCAAGCCCAGCTGGCGAGAGCTGGCATGGATTCAAACCTCACCTGTCGAAAAAGATGTCCGGACTTCGCCGGAATTTGTCTCGTGCCTAGCAACCGTTTAAGGCGCTCCCGAGACATTTCAGTGTCTTTTTGGTTGCATCACCGATCGCTTTACCCGCGCCTTTTAGCGCATTCGCGGTCGCTTTGCCCGCCCCCTGGGCGGCGTCACCGATCGTTTCCCCCGCTTTTTTTATCGCCTTTGCCGAGCTATCGGCCGTCTCCTCGGCAAATTCGCCGAGCGTTTCGGGCTCGCGCGCCTCGGCGTCCTGGCTCTGTCGCTCCTGCTGCCGGGCTTGCGTCTCGAATGCCGCGCCCCCCGGATCGTAAACGTAATGAACGGGGATTCCGTCGCAATCCGTCGCGGTTCGTTGCACGGCGCAGCTTCGATGCCCGCGCTCTCGTGCAAGGCGCGACATGCAGAAATAGCCGGCGGCTTTCTCGGAAACGCCATCTGGCGCCGTCATGCTGCAAAGATAGGTCGCGTCCGGGCCTGTGCACTGCACACAAGCCGTTTGAGCGAAGCTCGGAAAGACGAACGCACAGGCAAGGCCGAGACCGATGCCAATCGGGAGCGAAAGCGCTCTGGCCTTGGCTGACGCCATTAATCCCCTCAAAACCATTCGGTCAACAATCTCATTCGGTTGCCCAACTCGTAATCCGACAAAATGGCACCCGCAAGGACGCTTTCGCCGCACCGGCATGAAAGGTACACTGGATCATCACACTAGCGCACTGCACAATGCGCCTGTCCACCATCTTGATCACGGCACCGGGCAGTTAACGAAGGAGTGGCCATGGACGGCTTTCTCTTGCAGTTTATCGTGTTTCTCGCGGCCGCGGCCATCGGAGCGCCGCTCGGCAAGCGGTGCCATGTGGGGTCGATCCTCGGCTATCTGTTCGCCGGCATCGTCATCAGCGTCAGCGGCTTAAACGCCATGCTCGGCGATCCGGAAGACCTGCGGCACACGGCGGAACTCGGCGTTGCCATGTTTCTCTTCCTGGTCGGTCTCGAGCTGCGGCCGCGCCGGCTCTGGGCCATGCGCAACGCCGTATTCGGCGCAGGCGGTATGCAGGTCGGCGTTACGATCGTGGTCTTCACGCTGCTTGCACTCTATACGCTCGATTTTGGCCAGGCCCTTATCGTGGGCCTTGCATTGTCCTTGTCCTCGACCGCATTCGCGCTCCAGACGCTCGATGAAAAGGGCGAACTGACGGCACGCCACGGACGGCTCGCCTTTTCGGTCCTGCTCTTTCAGGACATCGCCGCGATCCCGATGATTGCGATGGTTCCGTTTCTGGCGCTCAATCCGTCGAACGCCACCTTTTCCTTCATCGGAATAGCCCAGGCGATCCTCGGCTTTGCTGCGATCATTCTTGCCGGGCGCTATCTCCTTAATCCCATCTACCGCATCATAGCCTCGACAGGCGTGCGGGAGGCCATGACGGCTTGCGCGCTGCTGACCATCGTGGCCGTGGTCTATCTGATGGATCAGATCGGCTTGTCGGCCTCGCTCGGCGCTTTCATGGCCGGGATTCTGCTCGCCGACTCCGAATTCCGCCATCAGATCGAATCCGATATCGCGCCGTTCGAGGGGCTGCTGTTGGGGCTCTTCTTCATTACGGTCGGGATGTCGCTGGATCTGGATCTCCTGTTGACCGAACCCGGCCAGATCTTTTCGGCCGTGGCGATCATTACCTTCATAAAGGTCGCGATCCTTTATGGTGTCGGCCGGTCGCAGGATCTGAGCGACCGTTCGGCACGGCGTCTGGCGCTCGTCCTGTCGCAAGGCGGCGAATTCGGCTTCGTGCTTTTAGCGGCCGCGGCCTCGGGCGCGGTGATCGACCAGAGCCTGGCGAGCGGCATTGCCGTTGCGATCACCATATCGATGGCGATCACCCCGCTGCTCCTCCTCGCCGACGAGTTCATCACCGACCGCCTGCAAAAGACAGAACCTCGGTTCGACACGCCTCCGAAAGCCGACGGCCACGTCGTTATCGCAGGTTTCGGCCGTTTCGGGCAAATCGTGGCCCGCATCTTGCGCGCAACGAAAATCCCGTTTACCGCACTTGATATTAATTCCGAGCAGGTTAATCTTGTTAACCAATTTGGAAATAAGATTTATTACGGGGATGCAAGCCGTCTAGGCATATTGGAAGCTGCAAGAACACAGGACGCACGTGCATTTGTTCTTGCGATCGACGATGTTGAAACGTCGATCCGCACTGCACAAGTGGTACGGACGCATTTTCCTCACGTGCCGATCTACGC
Organism: uncultured Alphaproteobacteria bacterium; assembly: GCA_963749875.1. GTDB lineage: Bacteria > Pseudomonadota > Alphaproteobacteria > Rhizobiales > Rhodomicrobiaceae > JAHQVI01. Next base: position 472,626 of record CAVVOX010000003.1, on the reverse strand, counting down.
ACGCGCACGCAACCGGCAGCATGTTCATCGCCTCATGGATCTGGGCATCGAGGAGATCGAGCGGGAAACGTTTCCCGCCTCGCTCGAGCTGACGAAAGAACTCCTGAGAGAGCTTGGAACACCGGACGGACGCGCCAAATGGATTATTGAAATGTTCAAGGAAAGTGACGAGCGTCGTCTTTACGACGATTACAAGCATTACACTGACCTTGAGAAGGTCCAGCTTCACGCACGCAAGCAGACCCAGGAGCTTGAAGAACTGTTCGCCCAGGACGTGGCGGACGATGAGGTGAAACCGGAACCACCGGTCGCCAAAAAAGCCGGCAAAGCGCCGAAGGCTTCCGAAGGCGCGGACCGGACGGCAAAGGAAGGAGTGTGAGTTAATCGTGGATTTAGCAAGCAGCGGCAGCACCTTCATCAATATCGGCGAGCGGACGAACGTCACGGGCTCGGCGAAATTCCGCAAGCTGATCGAGGCCGACGATTATGACGCCGCGCTGGCGGTCGCGCGCGAGCAGGTGGAGAACGGCGCCAATATCATCGACGTCAATATGGACGAGGGCCTGCTCGACAGCGAGAAGGCGATGGTGACGTTCCTGAACATGATCGCTGCCGAGCCCGATATCGCCCGTGTGCCGGTGATGATCGATTTATCGAAATGGCCCGTCATCGAGGCGGGGCTGCGATGCATGCAGGGCAAGGCGATCGTCAATTCCATCAGTCTGAAGGAAGGCGAGGAGCCGTTTATTGAGCAGGCCAAAAAGATCCTGCGCTACGGGGCGGCGGTGGTGGTCATGGCCTTCGACGAAGCCGGCCAGGCCGATACGGCTGACCGCAAATTCGAGATCTGCAAGCGCGCCTATGACATTTTGACCGAGCGCGTCGGCTTCCCGCCCGAAGACATCATTTTCGATCCCAACATTTTCGCGGTCGCCACCGGCATCGAGGAGCACAATAATTACGCGATCGAGTTCATCGAGGCGACGCGGCGCATTCGGGCCGGACTGCCCTTCGCCCATATCTCCGGCGGCGTTTCGAACCTGTCCTTCTCCTTCCGCGGCAACGAGACCGTGCGTCAGGCGATGCATTCGGTGTTTCTCTACCACGCCATCCAGGCCGGGATGGATATGGGCATCGTCAATCCGGGCCAGCTTGCGGTCTATGACGATATCGAGCCGGAGCTGCGCGAACTGGTCGAGGATGTGATCCTGAACCGGCGCCCCGATGCGACCGACCGGCTGCTGGAAGCCGCCGAGCGTTTCAAGTCGGGCGGCAAGCGCGCGAGCACGGTCGACCTTTCCTGGCGCGAGAAGCCGGTCGGCGAGCGGCTGACCCATTCTCTGGTTCACGGCATCGCCGATTACATCGAGGGAGACACCGAAGAGGCGCGCCAGCAATTCGACCGGCCCCTGCATGTCATCGAAGGCCCGCTGATGGACGGCATGAATGTCGTGGGCGATCTGTTCGGGTCTGGCAAAATGTTCCTGCCGCAAGTGGTGAAGTCGGCCCGCGTGATGAAGAAGGCTGTGGCCTATCTCATGCCCTTCATGGAGAAGGAAAAGGAGGAGATGGGCATCGCTCACAGACCGGCCAACGGCACGGTGGTGATGGCGACGGTGAAGGGCGACGTGCACGACATCGGCAAGAACATCGTCGGCGTCGTTCTCCAATGCAACAATTACGAGGTGATCGATCTGGGTGTCATGGTCCATGCGCAGACGATCCTCAACAAGGCCCGCGAGGTGGAGGCGGATATTATCGGCCTGTCCGGCCTGATCACCCCGAGCCTTGACGAAATGTGCCATGTGGCCGCCGAGATGGAGCGCGAAGGCTTCTCGATCCCGCTGCTGATCGGCGGGGCGACGACGAGCCAGGTCCACACGGCCGTGAAGATCAGCCCGAGCTATGCGCGCAACCAAGCGATCCACGTTCTGGATGCCAGCCGCGCGGTCGGCGTCGTCTCCAAGCTTCTGAGCGAGGAGAGCGGCGCCTATATCAAATCGGTGCGCTCCAACTATTCCAAGCTGAAGCTCGCGCATGAGCGCAGCCGCGGCGCAAAGACGCGAACCTCCATCGCTGCCGCGCGGGCAAACAAATTCGCCATCGACTGGGACAGCTATACGCCGCCGCGTCCGACCTTTCTCGGCACGCGCATATTCGAGAGCTACGATCTGGCGGCCATCGCCCCCTATATCGACTGGACACCGTTCTTCGCCACCTGGGAGATCAAGGGCACCTATCCGATGGTGCTCGACGACAGCCGCTACGGGCAGGCCGCGCGTCCGCTGTTCGAGGACGCTCAGCAGATGCTGAAACAGATGCTGGCCGAGAAATGGCTTGTGGCGAACGGCGTGATCGGCTTCTGGCCGGCCAATAGCGTCGGCGATGACGATATCCGGCTTTACACCGATGATGAGCGGCGGGAAACGCTTGCCACCCTCCACACACTGCGCCAGCAGATCAGCCGCGGCACGAGCGAGCGGGCGAATACCGCGCTGGCCGACTTCATCGCGCCGGAAGGGGCCGCTGCCGACTATATCGGCGGCTTCGCCGTCACCGCGGGAATTGGCGAGCAGACCATTGCCGAACGCTTCGAGCGGGCCAATGACGATTATTCCAAGATCATGGCAAAGGCCCTCGCCGACCGGCTGGCCGAAGCCTTCGCCGAGCTGATGCATGAGCGCGTGCGCCGTGAGTTCTGGGCCTATGCACCCGATGAAGATCTGACGGCGGAGGAGCTGATCAAGGAGCGCTATCGCGGCATCCGTCCGGCGCCCGGCTATCCGGCCCAGCCCGAACACACGGAAAAGGCAACGCTGTTCCGGCTGCTCGATGCGGAAAAAGCCACCGGCATCGCGCTGACGGAGAGCTTTGCAATGATGCCGGGCGCGGCCGTTTCCGGCCTCTATTTCTCGCATCCGGACAGCCATTATTTCGGCGTCGGCAAGATCGAGCGCGATCAGGTCGAGGATTACGCACGCCGCAAGGGATGGCCCATGGAGACCGCCGAGAAGTGGCTCGCGCCGATCCTGAACTACGAAGCCTCTGATAAGGGCGCGGGATCCCCGCCAATCCTGGCGGCCGGATGAGCGCCGCCTGGAGCGACCGTCGCGAAGACGCGTATGGCTACATGCCGGGCCGGTTGGAGAGGCTGTCGCAGATCGCCAGGCAGGTCTTCATCCGCGAGACACAGACATTTTTCGGCCCGGCATCCACGCAGGCATTATAGTCGCTGAAGCAGGCGCTCCAGCAACTGCTCGCGCCGCGTCCTCCCCCGCCGCTGGCAGCGGCCCGCGTGTCGCGGACGAACAGCAATGCCGCGCCGGGTTGCCCAATACAGGCGCGGGTTTGCGTGGCTCCACTTCCCAGACAGGAATATGTCTTGCCCGATGCACCCGGCATGGCCTCGGCGGCACCGATCGTCTGCATCAGGAGAATTGCAACAACGCCGTGGAATAGAGATCTTTTCAGCATATCGGTCACCATTAAAAAAACGCTTGGAATTGCGGTTCTAGCGCAACACGGGTCCAAATGGACGCGGACAGTTGCGCTAACTTATTGAAATAGATCAACTTAACCTCGTCCAAGTGATTCCACTTGAACGAGGGTTGATCTAATGCCGCTTGAGTGATTTCACGGCTCCGCCGACGATCGAACCGGTCGCGTTCACGGTCGATGAGACCAGTCCGCCCCCGGTCGATGCCGCAGCGGCGCCGTCGCCCGGATCGCTTCCTCCGATCGAATTGCCGCCCCCCAAATCGCTGACACCAAAAAGCACGGCGCCTCCCGAGGATGTACCTCCACCGCGCAAACCACCGAGAAGACGTCGCTGCCCCCGGCTGTTACCAGTGCCGATCAGGCCGGCATCATCGTTGCAGCCGCTGACGCAGAGCGCGCCGGCAGCGGCTTGTCCGCCGCTCTGCGTCTCTGCGTCCCGGCCTAAAACAGGCACGACCTCATCAAAACCGCCGAGGAGCTGATACGGCCCGGCTGTGCCCAACCCGTCCGCGAGCTCGCCGACCGCAGTGTCGAGCCTCTCCGGAAGACTGCCCACACTGCCGAGCGCATCCCCATCCAGGACGTTGGGCGTGTCATGAGCGGCAACGAACTCCGGATCGATGCGCGACACGATGGCGGGAGATACCGAATTCAAACGCTCCGTAATCTTGTTGACGCCGGCATTGACGCTTTGCAGCACACTGCCGGTCGTCGTCGCGACCGTCGGAATGGCTTGATCGACCAGCTTGCCAGTCGTCCCGGTGACGCCGCTTGTCAGTTTCTGAACGGGTGCCGTCAGGCCCGAGGTCAGGCCGCCGGTCGTATCGTTGAGCAAGCCCGTGACGCCGCCGACGAGCCTGTCCGTGCCGTCGAGCAGCTGATGCGAGGTGTCCTGGACGCCGGTCAGGACCGTGCCGACCGTCTGTTCCGTGACGCCCACGACGCCGCTCACCGTGTGCGAGAGGCCGCCGCCAAGCCAGGATCCCAGATCGTTCAAACCGACCAGCAGGCCGTCGATGGTCTGGCCGACCGGGCTTGGCAAAGGATCGGTGAGGGTGTCGAGCCGTGCGGTGACATCTTCTTCGAAGACACCGATCGTCGGCGGTGTTTCACCGATTGCCGCATCGAGGCCGAGAAGATTTTTCACGGCGGTCAGCAGCTTGCCGACGCTCCGGCGCAGAGCGCCCGCCACAACGTCCAGCCAGCCTTTCATCATATACAAAGCGCTTCGGGCATAGGCCGCCGCGGTCGACGCGAGAGCCCGGAAATCCGCGCCGACGGCTTGGCCAATGCTCATCCGTCCGGTAGTGGCGCCGAACACGGCCTCGCCGGCCTGCGTCCCGACGCCGGCCTGCGCCGATGCTCCGGAATAGCCGGGCCGGGCGGGCGCCGGCACCATCATGGCCGGCGAGATCGCAAGAGCCATCAGGACCGGAAACCCGTCAGCACGGGAGGACAGCCGTCCCGGTTCCCTGCGGACAGGCTTTTCCTGGCGATGGGGCGCGGCCTGTGCCGGAACGACGTCGAACGAGGGCAGGTTCGGGGATTGTGTGTAGATGAAGACGAATGCGGCCGCTCCGCCCGCCGCTCTCACGGAAAATCCGCCCAGACTATAGGTGACGTCGAAAAAGCCGGGCAGCGTTGCCAGCATGACGGCGCCGGAAAGCGCCAAAATTATCTTCAAGAAGTAAATGCTGGTATGGGACAGCGCATGATCCTGAAAGATCATATAGGTCGTCAGAATTATGACCCATGCCATCGTCAACGACGCGATCACACGCTCGGTGCGATAAAGCGGTAACGAGGTTTTTCCCTCTACACCGGGGGCACTCATGGAACAACGCTCGAACAGTTAACGAATAGTGAATATGCAAATTGCCAAAGAGCTTATCTTTCGACAAGCGAGGTCTTATGCACACAAAATTCGCTGACATTTTCGCGTTTTACTTGATACAACCGCAGGTGAGATGGCGAATTTTCGCGAGGCGTAAATTGTCAATACACGAAAAACACGTAAGAAATACCACTTATACAACCAATGGTAGGCAAATCTGGCGCAATCGGCTTAAGGGGCTCTCGGCGCATTTGTGGCGACTGTTGCCTCGTCGCCACGTGGACTTTACCTATTCGCCAGTGCTCCCGAGCGAGAATCCAGATCGGCTCACATTGATGTGGTTAAAGAAGCGTCTACCGTGAATCGCGCGGTGCAGTTTTCATGAACCTTTTCGCTTGCCGAGGCGACAAATGGATACAAATGGCGCGCCGGACAGGACGGCGCAATCATGACGGGCTCCGACGATCAGGAGCTGATACGCCGGATCGCTGACCGCGACCAGACCGCCATGAGCGCCCTCTATGCGCGCCATCACGTTCGCCTCTACCGTTATCTGGTGAGGCTGATCCGAAACGAAGCCATGGCGGAAGAGCTCATGAATGAGGTATTTTTGGAGACCTGGCGCAAGGCTGACAAATTCGAGGGGCGCTCGGCGGTATCGACCTGGCTGATGTCGATCGCTCACAACAAAGCCGTCAGTTCGATGCGCAAACGGGGGGAAGAGCCGCTGGACGAAGGCGTTGCCGCCCAACTCGCCGACGAGGACGACACACCGGAGATCGCCGTGCAGAAACGCAGCAAGGCCGAGGTCATGCGCGCCTGTATGGACCGCCTCTCGGCCGATCACCGGGAAATCATCGATCTCGTCTATTACCACGACAAATCCGTATTCGAGGCCGCCGAGATCCTCGAAATCCCGGAAAACACGGTCAAGACCCGGATGTTTTATGCCCGCAAGAAGCTGGCGGAATTTATGCGCGAGGCCGGCGTCGACCGGGGGTGGCCATGATCGATCAAATGCAGAACGAACGCGAAGACATCGAGCTTCTGCTGCCGTGGTATGAACGCGGAACGCTCACGCCCGAAGAGATGCGGCGCGTCGAAACCCATCTTGCGGCCGATCCCGAGCTGCGCGAGCGGCTTGCGCTGATCCGCGAGGAAGCCTCCGAGACGATCGCCAGCAATGAGCGTCTGGGAATGCCGAGCGCCGTGGCAGGAGACCGCCTGATGGAGCAGATCGCGGCGGAAGCAAGCACCACACCCAACGTCTCGTCCAGCCTCAGAACATGGCTGTCGGGCCTGATACCGGCGGGACTCTCACCGGGGCTGGCGATGGCCGGGGCGGCGGCCGCACTCGTGATTTTCGTGCAGGCCGTATTGCTGATCTCGCTCCTCTCCACGAACGGTGGCGATCGGGGCCCCCGCCTCGCCTCCGGTCAGGAGACATCGGCCTCAACCGGCACCTTCGCTCTCATTCGCTTTGCCGAAAACGCCCAGGCGAAGGAGATCGCGGGGCTACTCCGGTCGATCAAGGGCACGATCGTGGACGGACCGAAACCGGGCGGCATTTTCAAGATCCGCATTTCCGACAAAGTCCTGCCGGAGGAAGACCGTAACGCAATCTTGAGCCGGCTTCGCGAGAATAAGGCAATTGTGGCCTTTGTCGCCGCCTCGCGGTAGACTAGCTACAAGATGATCCCGGTCCCGCACCGAGCCGCGATCGCTTACCCAGGGAGGGCGCGATGATCCCGCTCCGTCTTTCAGCAGCCGCCCGATTTCTGAGCATATGCGGCATCGCAATGATCGTCAGCGGCGCATTGGCCGCGGCGTCAGCTCAAAGCCGGTATCCGACCGGCGGCAACTCCGTTGATCGTCACCGCGGGGACGGCGGAGGTAGTGGAGGCGGCGGACGACGTCGCGGCGGTGGCGGAGGCGGCAATGTCGGCGGCTTGATCCTGCGCTTCGCTCCTCAGATTTTGAGAGGCCTGAACAATTACGAGGAGCGCCGCCGGAAACGGGTTCGCACCTATGACGATGACGAGGAAGAATACGAACCCCGGCGACGTCATCCTCGGCGCAAGACGAAACCGGCGCGCCGTGAGCCCCGCCCCCGTGTCGTGGCGATCCCGCCGCTGCCGATCATTCCGCCCGAGCGCTTCACGCCGCCTCCGCCCCCGAGCACACCGCCGACACCTCTCCGGCGTGCAAGTGCCTTAGCCGAGAGGCCGCAATTCAGGCCTAGCGAGATTCTGGTGCTCATTCGCGGGGCGGAGCCGGATGCGGCCGCTACGCAGATCGCACAGACCTTTAACCTGGTCCTGGAAGAGACGATCAGCCTCGCCCTTCTTCAGACGAGCCGGATCTACCGGTTCAGCATTCCCGATAATCGTGCCGTGCCGACCGTCGTCGCGGCTCTGGCGGCGGTCCCGGACGCCACCGTCGCTGCCAATAGTCTATACTTCCTCGAAGGCGAGGCGGGGTCGGCCACGCCCGATCCGCAATATGCTCTGCCGAAGATGCGCGTCCCGGCCGCTCAAGCGATCGCGCGCGGGCGCGGCATGTCGGTCGCGGTGATCGATTCCGGCGTCGATGCCAGCCATCCGGCGCTGAAGAACGCCGATCTCACGCTGGTCGATGTCGTTCAGCATGGCATCGACGGTCCCGGCATGCACGGCACGGCAATCACCGGCATCATCGCTGCGAGCGGGGATCTGGTGGGGATCGCGCCAGCGGCCCACATCATCGCCGTGCGCGCCTTCGCGCCGCAGCGGCTCGGAGACCCGCCGGTGACGACGACCGATGCGCTTGCCCGGGCGATCGACGAAGCCTTCAGCCGGGGCGCACGCATCTTCAATATGAGCTTTGCCGGCGAACGGAACCCAGTGCTCAGCGAAATGATCGATGCCGCCTATGAGCGCGGCGCGGTGTTCGTGGCCGCAGCGGGCAATGAGGGGCCTGATGCGCCGCCCGCCTATCCCGCGGCCTACGATAAGGTCATCGCCATTACGGCAACGGACGAAACCGATGCGCTCTACGACCGCGCCAATCGGGGCGGCTATGTGCTCGCCGCAGCGCCGGGGGTGGACATTCTGGCGCCGGTCTTGGGCCAGGGCTTCGACTATCTGTCCGGCACATCCTTTGCGGCCGCGCATGTGACGGGCGTCATCGCTCTGCTCATGGAACGCAACCCCAATCTGACGGCGGAGACGGTGCGCAGCGCCCTCGTCGGTGCCGCGCATGACCTTGGGACAGAAGGCCGGGACGTCGAATTCGGCGCAGGCCTGACCGACGCCTATGGCGCGCTGCTGCTCGTCGGGGAGCATGACTCGCGGGCTTCCCGCTGAGCGCTGCCGCTCGTCACCCCAGCAGCCCGCCGCCCTTTTGCACGTGCCGCGGGAAAACCCGGTCATAGCGCCGGATCATCACATTGCGGAAGATGAGGAGCAGCGCAACGACCGCAAAGGCTCCTGCATGGGACATAAGAATGAGCTCGCCCCGGTTGCCATATTCCACAGAGGCCAGAACCTCTGCCATGCGCGGCGTATTGGCGAGCTCGCTTTGGAAATTGGTCAGCAGGTCCACGCGCATCAACTCCAGAAGCCGATAGGCCGCAAGCAGGGAGTTGCCGTTGATGAAGTCGAAGGCGCCATAGGCGATGAGCGCAATTGCGCGTTCGATGAGAAGCAGCGGCCGGTGCACGAGAAAGAAGAACCAGAACAACCCCAGATGCACGACAATATACATCGACCATTCGCTGTCGATCTGATTGCCGGTCTGCACCATCGCTTCAAGCAGTTTCGCTGCGTCCATTGCGCCCCCCATTCACTCCCGCGCAAGACTCTTCCGGCCGGTTAGAACATCGCCGGGTAGACCCGGTCCGGCGGCGCATGTCCGTCGAGGAAGGTTTTCACATTGATGATGACCTTTTCGCCCATATCGACGCGCCCCTCGATCGTCGCCGATCCCATATGCGGCAGGACAACGACGTGTTCGTTCTTCAGAAGGCGCGGATTGATCGCCGGCTCATGCTCGAAAACGTCCAGCCCGGCGCCGGCGATCTCGCGCGCCTCGATCATCCGGGCGAGCGCATTCTCGTCGATCACTTCGCCGCGCGCCGTATTGACGATGTAAGTCGTGGGCTTGAGCAGGGCCAGGCGCCGCGCCGACAGCAGATGATAGGTCGCCGGCGTGTGCGGGCAGTTGATCGAAATAATGTCCACATTGGCCAGCATCTGGTCGAGGCTTTCCCAATAGGTTGCCTCCAGCGCCGCCTCGACATCGGCCGAAACGTGCCGGCGGTTATGATAATTGATGCTGAGACCGAAAGCGCGTGCACGGCGCGCAACCGCCTGGCCGATCCGGCCCATGCCGACAATGCCGAGATTTTTCCCATAGATGCGGTGCCCCAGCATCCAGGTCGGCGACCATCCGCGCCACTCGTCGGCGTGCTCCTTCAGATAGCGCGTGCCTTCGGCCAGCCGGCGCGGCACGGCGAGGATCAGCGCCATCGTCATGTCGGCCGTATCCTCGGTCAGCACGCCGGGCGTGTTGGTGACGATGATGCCGCGATTTCGCGCCGTCTCCAGATCGATATTGTCAACGCCGGTGCCGAAATTCGCGATGAGTTTCAAATTCGGTCCGCTTTGCGACAGCACCGCGCGGTCGATGCGGTCGGTCACGGTGGGGACGAGAATGGTCGCCGTCTGCATCGCGCGGACGAGATCCTCCTTCGTCATCGGCTTGTCGTCTTCATTGAACTGCACGTTGAAAAGCTCCCGCATCCGTGCCTCGACGGGCTGGGGCAGCTTTCTGGTGACAATGACGAGAGGTGTTTCCGACGTCATATAGGGGCGTCTCCGTCTCCCTTGGGAGGGGTCGTTTTCGATTGGCTAGCGCATAAACCGGCAAAGTGGCCTAATTCTTTACCAGAAGCGGTTGCCGATGACAAAGCGGGAGATGTCCGAGGCGTTTCCGGGCGAAGCGTTGCGAAAATCGAGCCTCTGGCGGATTGGTTATCTTAACAAGCAGCCCATTGACACGCGGCCCTCCCCTCCCGCCGGCAAAAGTGACATTCGCAAACTCGGATTGACGGCAAACGGACCGGCGCCTCTACAATAGTCACCAGACTTTCGTCTTCGTCTGTTTTGATCGGTGTCAAAGCCGGATGCAGGCCAAGCGGCGCAGGATAATGCGCATGCGTCATCAAGGAAGCGCAAGGGAGACGTCCATGAACTGTCTGGGAAGAATGACGATTGCACTCGCAATGGCGGGGGCAATGCTCGTGCCGGCAGCGGCGTGGGCCGACGGCACGGTCGAAGTGCTGCACTGGTGGACATCGGGCGGCGAAGCCAAGGCCGTCGGCGAGCTCAAAACCATGTTCGAGGCGGAAGGCGGCAAGTGGATCAACTCGCCGGTTGCCGGCGGCGGCGGCGATGCGGCCATGACCGCGCTGCGCGCCCGCGTGGTGGCCGGCAATCCGCCCACCGCCGTGCAGCTCAAGGGACCGAATATCGAGGAATGGGGCGCGCAGGGCGTGCTCGCCAGCATCGACGATGTCGCCAAAGCGGAAGGCTGGGAAAAGGTCCTACCCCCGACGCTTGCCAAGATTATGAAATATAACGGCAAATATGTCGCCGCCCCGGTCAATATCCACCGGGTGAACTGGGTCTGGGCGAATCCGGCGGTTTTGGCCAAGGTCGGTGCGTCCATGCCCAAGACATGGGACGAATTCAACGCCACGGCGGACAAGCTGAAGGCCGCCGGGATTACGCCGCTTGCCCATGGCGGTCAGCCCTGGCAGGACGCGACCATCTTCGAAACCGTCGTTCTCGGCCTCGGCGGGGCCAATTTCTATCGCAAGGCGCTGGTCGAACTCGATGAGGCCGCGCTGAAGAGCGACACGATGGTCAAGGTGTTCGACCAGATGCGCAAGCTGCGCGGCTATGTCGATCCGGCCTTTTCCGGCCGCGACTGGAACCTTGCCACCACGATGATCATCAAGGGAGAGGCCGCCTTCCAAATCATGGGCGACTGGGCCAAGGGCGAGTTCCTGGCCGCAGGCAAGAAGCCAGGGACCGACTTCCTCTGCGCGCCGACGCCCGGCAAACCGGGTTTCATCCTGAACAGCGACAGCTTCGCCATGTTCAAGGTCGAGGGGAAAGAGCGCCAGGAAGGACAGAAGGTGCTGGCGCGTCTGATCATGTCGCCCAAGTTTCAGGAGATCTTCAATCTGGCCAAAGGCTCCATCCCGGCGCGCATCGGGGTGCCGCGCGACAAGTTCGACAGTTGCGGCCAGAAGTCGATGGACGACCTCAAAGCCGCCACGGCCGCCAATACGCTCGTGCCGAGCATGGCGCACGAAATGGCCGTCCCGCGCTCCGTGCGCGGCGAGTTCCTCGATGTCGTGACCGAGCATTTCAACTCGGACATGACATCCGATGAGGCCGTGAAACGCCTCGCCGCCGCAATCGCGCGGGCCACGAAGTAAGGGCGCGTATCCCGTCCACGAGCGAGGTGATCCTTCGCTCGCGGACGCCCGCCTTCCCCCGCGGCGATCTCGATCGCGCCGCAAAATCCGCTTCGCGAGGTGACCGGCCATGCATGCTCTGACGGGCTCCGTTTCACTCCGGCAGCGATTTGAACGCTGGCTGCCACGGATCGTCGTCACGCCATCCTTCGCCGCCAGCCTCTTCTTCGTCTACGGCTTCATCGCCTGGACGTTCTACATCTCCTTCACGAAATCCGGCGTGTTGCCCAATTATGATTTTGCCGGGCTGGTGCAATATGAAAGGCTCTGGGACACGCCGCGCTGGTATGTTGCGCTGAAGAACCTTGTCATCTTCAGCACGCTTTTCATCGTCGGCTGCACGGTCATCGGCCTTTTTCTGGCGATCCTGCTCGACCAGCGCATCCGGGTCGAGGGGGCGATCCGCACGATCTATCTCTACCCGATGGCGCTTTCCTTCATCGTCACGGGAACGGCCTGGAAATGGATCCTCAATCCAGGCCTCGGCATTGAGCATACGGTCCGCGGATGGGGCTTTGAGAGCTTCACCTTCGATTGGCTGGTAGACCGGAATCTTGCAATCTACACCATCGTCATCGCAGGAATTTGGCAGTCGTCCGGCTATGTCATGGCGCTGTTTCTGGCGGGGCTGCGGTCCGTCGACGACGAGCTGTTGAAGGCGGCGGCCGTCGATGGCGCGGGACCCTGGCGGACCTATACGAGCATCGTCCTGCCGCTGATGCGCCCCATCTTTTTCTCCGCCTTCGTCGTCTTGGCGCATCTGTCGATCAAGAGCTTCGATCTTGTCGTCGCCCTGACGGGGGGCGGGCCGGGCTATGCAACCGACATGCCCGCGACCTTCATGTATGCCTTCGCCTTTCAACGCAGCGAGCTGGGCGTGGCCGCGGCAAGCGCCATTATGATGCTGGCGACCGTTCTGGCCGTCGTCGTGCCCTATCTTTATTCGGAGCTGCGGGAGGAACGCCGGTGAGACGCGCTGAGAGGCACGGCATCGTCCGGCCAAGGACGTTAAGCACCCGGATATTCCGTATCGGGCTGTTCGTGATCCTGGGGCTCTTCGTCATCTATTATCTGATGCCGCTCATCGTGATGATCTCCACCTCGCTGAAAAGCCTGGAGGAAATCCGCACCGGATCGCTGATCAGCCTGCCGGACGCCGTCACCTTCGAGCCCTGGCAAAAGGCCTGGGCCAGCGCCTGTGTCGGCGTGCGCTGCGTCGGGCTCAGCCCCTATATGTGGAACTCGGTGGCCATGGTCGTCCCGGCCGTGATCCTGTCCACCTTCCTCGGCTCGATCAATGGCTATGCGCTCACCAAATGGCGGTTTCCCGGCGCCAATGCGGTCTTCGTGCTGATGCTGTTCGGCGCGTTCATCCCGTTCCAGGTCGTTCTTCTGCCGATGGCGCGCACGCTCGGCGTGCTCGGCCTTGCCGGGACGGTCACCGGGCTCGTTCTCGTGCACACGGTCTACGGGCTCGCCTTCACGACTCTGTTCTTCCGCAACTTCTTCATCAGCGTCCCGAACGGCATCGTCCAGGCGGCCCGGATCGACGGGGCCGGCTTTTTCGGCATCTATTTCAGAATCCTGCTGCCGATGGCGCCGCCCGCCTTCGTGGTCACGATCATCTGGCAGTTCACCCAGATCTGGAACGACTTCCTGTTCGGCGTCGCCTTTACGGCGTCCTTCTCGAATCCGGTGACCGTGGCGCTCAACAATCTCGTGGCCTCATCGACGGGGGTAAAGGAATACAATGTCGATATGGCGGCGGCGATCATCGCCGGCTTGCCGACACTGCTGGTCTACATCATTGCGGGCAACTATTTTCTCCGTGGCCTGTCGGCCGGAGCACTGAAAGGCTAGAGGCGCGGGGGATGGCAAAGCTCAGGATCGAGAAACTGTGGAAGCGCTTCGGCCGCACGGAAGTGCTGAAAGGGATCGGTCTCGAACTGGAGGACGGTGAGTTCGTCGTTCTGGTCGGGCCGTCGGGCTGCGGGAAATCGACGCTCCTCAATCTGATCGCGGGCCTCGAAACCGTCTCGGAGGGGCGCATTTTCATCGGCGACAGGCTGGTGAACGAAGTCGCGCCGAAGGACCGGAACATCGCCATGGTGTTCCAGTCCTACGCGCTCTATCCGACGAAAACCGTGCGTGAAAACATCACCTTCGGCATGGCGAGCCGGGGGGTGCCGCGTGACGAGCAGAAACGCGCGGTCAGCGAGGTCAGCAATCTTCTGCATATCGAGGCGTTTCTCGACCGCAAGCCCGCCGAGCTGTCGGGCGGGCAGCGTCAGCGCGTTGCGATGGGCCGGGCGCTCGTGCGCGATCCGGATGTGTTCCTGTTCGATGAGCCGCTCTCCAATCTCGATGCGAAATTGCGGATCGAGATGCGCACCGAGATCAAGAAGCTGCATCAGCGGCTCGGCAAGACGGTCGTCTATGTGACGCATGATCAGGTGGAGGCCATGACGCTGGCGTCGCGCATCGCCGTCATGGACAACGGCCACATTCGTCAGTTCGACACGCCCGAGATGGTCTATGAAAACCCGACCGATCTCTTCGTCGCGGGGTTCATGGGCTCGCCGCCAATGAATATTCTGACCGGCCGCGTCATTCAGGATGACGGTTTGAAGATCGTGGTGAGCGACGACGAGGGGACGATCCACTTTCCGGTTCCCGCACGGCAATGCGCTGCAGTCGAGGCTTATCTGGGACGGGAGGTCAAGCTGGGCTTGAGGCCGGAAACGATCAGCCGTGCCGGCGTGTCGGAGCCGAGCCCCGATCTTTTCACCTTCGAGCGTGCCATCGATCTGGTGGAGCCAACCGGCCCGGACACGATGCTCGTCTTCACTCTCGGCGGCCCTGCGGCGGTGGCGCGGGTGCGCCCCGAAGACCGCGCGCCGATGGGCGCGACCTACAGATTTGAGGTCGATATGCCCAGGGCCAAGATCTTCGACGCCGCGACGGGCAAGCGCCTTTAGCTCTCTTGGAAACCGCTCAAAAGAGCAAGTCTCAGGCTGGCGCGTCACGGCTGTGCGGCGTCGCGCCGCGGGATTCAATAATCAAGGTTCACATCCCAATACTGATGCTTGACAAATCAGTATCGATGGATATTGGGTAAGCCCCGGAGAGGCTGAGAGGCTCCTTTTTGATCACGGCGGGACAGCTCAGGGCAGCCCGTGCGCTGCTCGGAATCGACCAGAAGACGCTTGCCGATATGGCCGGTGTCTCCCTGCCCACGATTCAGCGTATGGAAGCGAGCGAGGGAACCGTGCGCGGCAATGTCGATACCCTCACCAAGGTCGTGGAAGCGCTCGACGCCGCCGGCATCGAACTTCTTTATGTCGGCGGGCGCGGCGTCAGGCTGAGGGAGCAGCCCGGGGATGATTGATCCGGGCGCGTCTCTGCAGCTTATGGCCGTCGCCCTGGCGCTCTTCGGCGGCTGCGCCGGACTGGCGGTGATTGCCCCCAGGCGCACCTTCGCCTTCGTTTACATTTTGTGCATCGCCGCCGCGCTGCTGGCCCTCGCCGTCGATCTGACCGTCATGCTGACCGGATCCGTCCTCTCCGGGCGTCTGCCGCTCGGCTTGCCGACGATCGGACTAAACGTCCGGCTCGACGCGCTCAGCGCCTTCTTCGGCGTGGTCGTCAATTTCGGCATCCTGACCGCCTCCCTCTACGGGCTCGGGCTCAACCGCGAGAGCGAACTGTCTCCGCGGGTGGAGCCGTTCTTTGCCGCTTTCGCCGCCGCAATGAACGCCGTTCTGCTCGCGGATGACGCCTACAGCTTCCTGTTCTCCTGGGAATTGATGTCGGTCACCTCCTGGGCCCTGGTCCTCGCGCGCCATGAGGACGCCGAGTCGCGCCGGGCCGCGCATCTTTACCTCATCATGGCCAGCATCGGGACGATCGCCCTGCTCTTCGCTTTCGGCGGAATGGCGGGCCCCGCGGGCGGCTACGATTTCGCAACGATCCGAGCGGCCCGGCTCGATCCGCTGCTGGCCGGCCTCGTTCTCGCGGCAGTGCTCGTCGGAACCGGCTCCAAAGCCGGCATCATTCCGCTGCACGTCTGGCTGCCGCTCGCCCATCCGGCGGCGCCGAGCCATGTCTCCGCGCTTATGAGCGGCGTCATGACGAAGGTCGCGGTTTACGGCCTCGTCCGCATCGTCTTCGACCTGCTTGGAGAGCCCTCACTATGGGCGAGCGCGACGATCCTCATTCTCGGCGGAGCGAGCGCATTGCTCGGCGTTCTCTACGCATTGATGCAGCATGATCTGAAACGTCTGCTCGCCTATCATACGGTCGAGAATATCGGCATCATCTTCATCGGCCTCGGGCTGTCATTGGCCTTCGCCGCGAGCAATTATCCGGAACTCGCGGCCTTGGCTCTGACGGCGGCGCTCTTTCATGTCTTCAATCATTCCCTCTTCAAGGCGCTGCTGTTCCTGGGCTCTGGCGCCGTGCTTCACTCCACGGGCAAGCGGGATCTGGAAGAGCTCGGCGGGCTCATTCACCGCATGCCGGGGACGAGCATTCTCTTTCTCGTCGGCTGCGTCGCTATTTCGGCGCTGCCGCCCCTGAACGGCTTCGTCTCCGAATGGCTGACATTTCAGGCGATTCTGCAAAGCCCCAATCTGCATCTTCTGCCGCTGAAAGTGCTCGTGCCGACGATCGGCGCAGCGCTTGCGCTTTCGGCGGCGCTCGCAGCGGCTTGTTTCGTCAAGGCGTTCGGCATCACCTTTCTCGGCCGTCCACGCACCGATGCGGCGCGACAGGCCGAGGAGACCAACAGATTCGCCCTCACGGCGATGGGCATCCTCGCGGCGGCCTGCCTGCTGGCGGGCCTCTTCCCGGGACTGGTGATCGATGCTTTGGCGCCGCTGAATTCGGCCCTGCTCGGGGCGCACATGCCGACGCAAACGAGCATGCCCTGGCTGTCGATCGCGCCCATCGGCGCCTCTCAAAGCTCCTATAACGGGCTCTTGATCTTCCTTTTCATCATCGTCTCCGCCGGACTGACGGCATTCGTGGTTCGCCGCATCGCCTCGCACGCCGTGCGGCGCGCGCCCGCATGGGACTGCGGTTTTCCGGATTTGAGCCCCAATACGCAGTACACGGCCAGCAGCTTCGCCCAGCCCATCCGCCGGGTGTATGGCAAAACGGTATTCAGCGCCGAGGAGCATGTCGAAATGCCGCCGCCCGGCAGCATGGCGCCTGCGCGCTTCCACGTAACGCTGCGCGACCACATCTGGGATGCGCTCTATGCGGCGCCCGCCCAGCAGGTGCTCAGCCAGGCGCGGAGGCTGAACGTCCTGCAGTTCCTTACCATCCGCCGCTATCTCATCCTGATGTTCGTCGTCCTCGTCATCCTGCTCATCACAGTCACGGTGGGGACCTGATGCTGCCGTCTCTGACATCATTCCTCGGACAGGGTATGCAGATGGTGCTGGTGCTGGTGCTCGCCCCCGGCATCGCCGGCCTCACCCGGATCGTCAAAGCACGCCTGATGCGGCGCCGGGGCCCACCCCTGCTTCAGCCCTATCACGACCTGCACAAGCTGATCCGCAAGGAAGCCATCATTGCCGAAAGCGCGTCCTGGCTGTTCCGCGTGGCGCCGTACCTGATTTTCGCTTTCTCCTGGGTCGCCGCCGCTCTTGTGCCGACCTTCGCCACGGGCCTCATGTTCAGCTGGACCGGCGACGTCATCGTGATCATCGCCCTGTTGGGCAGTGCGCGTTTCTTCCAGACGCTTGCGGGCATGGACGTCGGTACGGCATTCGGCGGCATCGGCTCGTCGCGGGAGGTCATGATTGCGACCCTCGCGGAACCGGCAATGCTGCTCGTCGTGCTCAATCTCGCGCTCGCGGCCGGATCGAGCCGCCTGCCGGCGATTGCCGATCATTTCGTCGCTCAGCCGCTCGCCATCCGCATTTCGCTGGCGCTTGCGCTCATGTCGCTGGTCATCGTCGCGCTGGCGGAGAATGCGCGCATTCCCGTCGATAATCCGGCGACGCATCTGGAATTGACCATGGTGCACGAAGCCATGGTGCTCGAATATTCCGGGCGTCACCTCGCCATGATCGAAGCGGCGAGCCAGTTGAAGCTGGTGATGTATATCTCGCTCATTGTCTGCCTTTTCCTCCCCTTCGGCATTGCGACGGTTAATGACGGTTTCCTCGCCTGGATCGCCGGCTTTGCGATCTTTGCCGGCAAGCTCAGCCTCACGGCGATCCTTCTGGGGGTATGGGAGGTCAGCATCGCCAAGATGCGTGTCTTCCGCGTCAGCGAATTCTTAAGCGTCGCCTTCATCTTCGCTTTCCTGGCCATCATGCTTTCCTTCCTTACGCAGGAGGTCCTGCGGTGAATAGTGCTTATGACGTCTCGCATTTCCTCGCCGGACTGATGCTGGTTGCCAGTTTCGCGCTGCTTTATCAGGACCGTATCCTGGCCGTGCTGCGCACCTTTGCCGTTCAGGCGATCATCCTCGCCCTCGCGGTCGCCTGGGAAGCATGGGTGCAGGACCGGCCGCATCTGTTCATTACGGCCGGGCTCGCCTTCGGGCTGAAGGGCTTCGTGATCCCGATGGCGCTCCACCGGATGATCTTCAGGCTCGGCATTCACCGTGAGGTCGAGCAAGTGGTGGGCGTCGGCCTGACCATGCTTTTCGGTCTCGGCCTCGTCGCCTTGTCGCTTTCACTGACATTGAAGGCAACGACAGGGGCGCCCTCATTGGCGCGCGAGGGGCTCGCCATCGCTCTCGCGATTATCCTGCTCGGCCTCCTCATGATGATCACGCGGCGCAATGCGGTGACCCAGATCATCGGCTTCATGTCGATCGAGAACGGCCTCATTCTGGGCGCGACGGGCGCACGCGGAATGCCGCTCGTGGTTGAGATCAGCGTGGCGTTTTCCGTGCTGATTGCGCTTTTCGTCTTCGCTGTCTTCGTTTTCCGCATTCGCGAGCGCTTCGATACCGTCGATGTCGCCGCGCTCGAAATCCGTCCGGGGGGACCGGCAATGAGCCCTGGGGTCTACGCGCTCATCGCCATCCCATTCGCCGCCGCCGCGATCCTGGTCGTGCTGCCCGGCTATCGGCTCACCGCCGCGCTCAATGTGCTGGCCTCCTTCCTGACATTCCTTGCCGGCCTCAATCTGCTGAGGATCGAACCGGGCGCCGATCCCTATCTGATCGTCGACGACGTCAATATCGTCTTCATCATCCTCAATACGCTGGTCGGCTTCACCGCCGCCTGGTTCAGCGCCAGCTATATCGGACATGAGATCGAAACGGGCCGGGTCACGGCTCTGTCGGTCCGCTTCTACCACGCCATGTACCAGGCGATGATCGGAGCGATGAATGTCGCGCTGCTTTCGAACAATATCGGGCTGCTCTGGGTCGGTCTCGAACTCGCGACGCTCATCACCGTGGTGATGGTCGGCCTTTACCGCACGCCGGAAGCGATCGAGGCGGCCTGGAAATATTTCATCCTCGGCAGTGTCGGCATCTCGCTGGCCTTCTTCGGGACCATCCTCGCCTATCTCGCCGGTCAGGCCACGCTCGGCGACGGGCTGCCGGCCATGTCCTGGACTCTGTTGCACGCAAATGCCGGCAAGCTGGATGTCGCGCTGCTCAACCTCGCATTCGTTTTTCTGCTCGTCGGCTATGGCACCAAGGTCGGCCTGGCGCCGCTCCACGCCTGGCTGCCCGATGCGCATTCGGAAGGCCCGACGCCGATCAGCGCGGTTCTGTCGGGGCTTTTGCTCAACGTCGCGCTCTATGCCCTCCTGCGTTTCAAAATGCTGATCGCGGCCAATCCTCTCGCCATGCGGCCCGGCCCGATCCTGATCGTGATGGGGCTCGTCTCGCTGATCTTTGCGGCGTTCATGCTCTATCAGCGCCGCGACATTAAACGGCTGTTCGCCTATTCCTCGATCGAGCATATGGGGCTGATCACCTTCGCCTTCGGCATGGGCGGACCGCTCGCCAATTTCGCCGGGCTCCTGCATATGACGATGCACAGCCTCACCAAATCGGCGATCTTCTTTGCCGTGGGCCATGTCGCCCAGGCAAAAGGCACGCAGCGCATTGCTGACATCAACGGGCTGAGCATCACCCATCCGGCTCTGGCGATCGGGCTCGGCGCGGGCGTGCTTGCGATTGCCGGGCTGCCTCCTTTCGGCATCTTCATGAGCGAATTTCTCATTCTCACCACCACCTTTGCCCGCGAGCCGTGGCTTGCGCCCCTGCCGGCATTCGGCCTCGTTCTGGCGTTCGGCGCGCTGCTTTTGCGCATGCAAGGAATGCTGTTCGGGGCGGCGGGCGGCGCCTCGCATACGGTCAAGGCGTCGCCATTTCCCTTCGCTTTCCATCTGGTGCTTGTGCTGATTGCGGGGCTCTATCTTCCCGGTTCGCTGGTAAACTGGTTCGAGCGCGCGGCGGAGTTCCTGGGATGAGCGCTTCGGCTATGAGAGAACCGTCCGAAATCGCCTCCAACGGCGCGCCCGACCGGGACGGATTTGTCCGCACCGAAGTGACGGCGGAGGAATGGAACGGACTGGCTTACGCCTGCGCAGAGGGGCAGTACGATCTCACCGCACTCTGGATCGACGGCGACCGCGCGCGCATGGCCCTGCTCAGCCGTAACCATGGGCGCGCCATCGCCTCGCTGAGATGCGACGGAGGGCATTATCCGTCGGTCGGCCGCATTCATCCCCCGGCGATCCGCCTCGAACGCGCCATGCGCGACCTTTACGGCACGATCCCGATCGGCCTGCCCGATGAACGGCCATGGCTCGACCATGGGGTCTGGCCGGCGCGGCGCGGGCTGGAGCCGACTGCGGCAATGGAAGACAAGCAGAAATACCGCTTCCTCCCCGTCGAGGGTGAAGGGCTGCATCAGATCCCGGTCGGTCCGGTCCACGCCGGCATCATCGAGCCCGGGCATTTCCGCTTCACCGCCAATGGCGAAACGGTCGTCCGGCTCGAGGAGCGTCTCGGCTACGCCCATAAGGGCATCGAAGCGCTCTGTGCCGGGCGATCCGTCGAAGAGGCGGCGCGGATCGTCGGGCGTATATCCGGCGACAGCACCATTGCCTATGCCTTCGCCTTTGCCCGCGCCGTCGAAGCGGCCTGCGGCATCGAAGTTCCTGCCCGCGCGCAGATCCTGCGGGGCATCCTGGCGGAGCTGGAGCGCATATCCCACCACATCAACGACTTCGGCGCGATCTGCAACGATGTCAGCGCCGCGGCGATCCATGCAAGCTGCACCTTGTTGCGCGAGCGGCTCCTTCAGGCGGCGGAACGCTGCTTCGGCCACCGGATGATGATGGACCGCATCCTGCCCGGCGGCGTTGCGGCCGACCTCGGCGAGGACGGGATCGGGCGGCTGCGGCAGGTGCTTTCGGATTGCGAGCGGAGCTTCGAGATGGTCGTTCGCATCTATGATGAATCGCCCTCGATCCAGGACCGCACGGTGACGACGGGAATTCTACGCGCCGAACTCGCCCGGCAGTTCGCAGCCGGCGGTCATGTCGGCCGCGCATCGGGGCGCGACTTCGACAGCCGCCGCGATACGCCTTATTCCCCCTATGACGCGCTCGAATTCGAGGTGCCCGTCCGTCCTCAAGGCGATGTCGACGCGCGCGCCCGGATTCGCGTCGAAGAGGTCCGGCAGAGCATGGCAATCATCCGTCAGCTTCTCGGCCGGCTTGAGCCGGGGCCGGTTCGCGCGACGAGCTCGACGCCGGCCGCCGGCGAAGGGGCGGCGCTGGCGGAGGCGTTTCGCGGCGATGTCTTCATCACCGTCCGCCTCGATGAAGCGGGCCGTGTCGCACACTGCCACGCACGCGACGCCTCATGGTTCCAATGGCCGCTTCTGGAAGTTGCGATCGAGGGCAATATCGTCGCCGATTTCCCTTTGTGCAACAAATCGTTCAATTGCTCCTATTCGGGCCACGACATCTGAGGGGCCATGTACAAACTCCTGTTTCAAGCCTTGCTGGAAGGGACGGCGGTCACGGACCCGCCGGCAGACAGCCCGGACATGCTGGCCGAAGCCGCTCGGGCGCTTGCCGAGCGGGCAAGGCGCCGGCTCGGCCGGTCGCTGGCCATTCGCGAAGTCGATGCCGGCTCGTGCAATGGCTGCGAGCTCGAAATCCATGCGCTGAACAACCCGGTCTATGACGTCGAGCGGTTCGGCCTGAAGTTCGTAGCCTCGCCCCGTCATGCCGACGTGCTGCTCGTGACAGGCCCCGTGACCTGGAACATGAAGGAGGCGCTGGAGCGCACCTATGCGGCCACGTCGGAGCCGAAATGGGTGGCCGCCGCCGGGGATTGCGCTATGAATTGCGGCGTATTCGCGGGCAGCCCGGCCTGCGTCGGGCCGGTCTCGGCGGTCATTCCGGTGGACGTTCACATTCCGGGATGTCCGCCGCCGCCGCTTGAGCTTCTTAGAGGACTTCTCACGCTCGTAGACGGAACGACGGGCGAGCCGATCCGCAAGACATCTCGGTAGCTTGGATGACGCAGCGATGACCGGGGCCGGGCCCATCGTCGTTGCCCCACTGGACGACACCGGCAAAAAGGGCAATCCTGGTTATTCCCCGCATCGGCCGGCTGGAGCGCCTGGCCGGATTGCCGGGCGTCGTCACCGCGCTTGAAGCCGTCCATTGAAGAGAGATGAAATCGTGAACGCCAATATGCTCCCGCTCGACGAGACCGCCGTCCTTCTCGGGCGCGCCTTGCGTCCCTCCATTGGCCCTGCGGTCATAACCGTCCACGACGGCGCCGTCATCGATATCACTTCGAAGCAGGCGCCGACCGTCCGCGATGTTCTCGAGATGAATGACCCGGCCGCCTATGTGGGTTCGGTCGGGGGCGAGGCGCTGTGCGACCTTTCGGCGATGGCCGAGGCGACCGTGAGCGGGCGCGACGGGCCGACCCTGCTGGCGCCCTGCGATCTTCAGGCGCTCAAGGCCAGCGGCGTGACCTTTGCCCGCTCGCTGATCGAGCGCGTCATCGAGGAGCGCGCGGGCGGCGATCCGGCGCAAGCGGAGAGCATCCGCGCCAAGGTCAAGGCGCTGGTCGGCGAGAGCCTGTCCAGTATCGAACCCGGCTCGCCCCAATCGGCCCAGGCCAAGGCCGCGCTGATCGAGTTGGGGATATGGTCGCAATATCTCGAGGTCGGGATCGGACCGGATGCGGAGGTCTTCACCAAGTCGCAACCCATGTCGTCGGTCGGCTGGGGCGCCAAGGTCGGCCTGCATCCCATATCGAACTGGAATAACCCCGAGCCGGAAATCGTGCTTGCCGTCAGTAGCGGCGGCCGGATCTGCGGCGCCACGCTCGGCAATGACGTCAATCTGAGAGATGTCGAGGGGCGCTCGGCCCTGCTTCTCGGCAAGGCGAAGGACAACAACGCCTCATGCGCCATCGGGCCGTTCATCCGCCTGTTTGACGGCCGGTTCACGCTCGACAGCGTTCGCGCAGCGGAGTTCGAAATCACCGTCGAGGGCAAGGACGGGTTTCAGCTCTCCGATCGGACCGCCATGCGGGAGCTGAGCCGGGACCCAGAATTGCTCGTCGCGCAGACCATCGGCCGGCACCATCAATATCCCGACGGCTTCATGCTGTTCCTGGGCACCAGCTTCACACCGGTCAAGGACCGCCGCGCGGCGGGCGAAGGCTTCACCCATGAAATCGGAGACGTGGTCACGATCACAAGCGCGGAGTTGGGGACTTTGACGAACGGCGTCGATCTTTCGACGAACTGTCCGCCCTGGACGTTCGGAATGGCCGATCTGATGCGCAATCTTGCAGCGCGGAACCTGCTGTAAGGCCGTCCTGCGCGGCAGGAAAGCAGCCATTCGCACGCATTCGCGCATTCGCAAGTCTCAAGGCCGACACCTTGGCCGGCGTTTCGATCGCAGGATGTGTCTAAGCCCTACTTTCCGGGCTTCTTCATATATGCTCCGCGACATGGAAGCGCCTTTCACGGATAGCACGGGAAAGTCCAATTCCTGTGTATAGAAATTCTACTTCTGGTTGTGCGAAATTGCCGTGCGCCTTACACAAGGTGGTCCAGCGTGCGTGCGTTCCTCTTATTGCGTCATTCGGAGGGAAAGCTGGTTTCGATCGCCTCCCGGGATATCTTGACCTTGCAGAAGAAATGAAATGTTGAACTTCCTAAGACCAAAAAACGCCTGGCACACGTCGGAGCTTGATGCTTTTGTAAGCAAGTGTGACAAACACGGTGGAGTTCAGCATCAGAACGCAGCGGATTTGATTACCGGGTTCGAGCTAAGATTCGATACAAAAATTGATTGCAGAACCGATGCGAATTCCGGCGAATATCGCAATCAACAGATCAAATTATACGAAGAAATTTCGGCAAGAACGTTAAATCAAATAGAAAATGAGCAAGCTGACGTACCGGACAATATAAATCTTTGCAATCCTTATGGATCAACCGATATAAGCTTCGTTGAAAAGCATGCGCGCACTATACTCAACGCCCTTATGCTCGCCGACTTAAAAGAAGGCGCATGGGTATTGGACGTTGGGTGCGGCTGGGGTTCCAGCACCGAAGTGATCGCATATGCCGGCGCAAATGTCCATGCTATTGATATCAATCCTAAATTCGTTGAATTGGTCGACCAACGTTGCAAAGTCAGAAGTATGTCGGTCAGAGCTGAGGTTTCTGAATTCGATACATTCAGATCTGAGCTTCAGTACGACATGATATTCTTCTATGAATGTCTTCATCATTCCACATCTGTGGTCCGCACATTAAGACACCTCTCCTCTTTCGTGAAAGATGACGGCTGCATCGTCTTTGCTGGCGAACCGATTACGAGTGCCTGGTGGAAGGATTGGGGGATGAGGTTAGACCCCCTTTCCGTATACTGCATGAGAAAATACGGATGGTTCGAGACCGGTTGGAGCGAAGATTACATCAAATCAGCGTTCGATCAGATCGATTGGAAATTGTGGCTGATCGCCGGGATCGGTCTGGATCACGGCTATATCGGGCTGGCGCTCCCGAAATCGGCCCCTGATAGCGAATTGATGCGGCGGGTCAGCAAGGTCATCCCTGCCCATTGGGCAACCGTGCTGTAACAAGTCGGCAAATCGACATTCAAGTGAACAACACGCAGTTCAAGCCGCGATCGAATTGCTCGGAACTTTTCGCGAGTCCGCTTACGGCTGTGGATATTCCGAAACGTGTCGGCTCTCTTGGAAATGGCAACTGCCCTTTACATCGTCGCGCCGATGATCCAGGGAACGAATTCGGCGTCGCCATAGCCGAGCTCTTCGGACTTGGTCCGCGCGCCCGACGCCACCTGTAAAAGGCGGTCGAAAATCTCGCGGCCCTTGGCCTCGATCGAGACGCCGTCCAGCACATCGCCGCAATTGATGTCCATGTCGTCGATCATTTTCTCATAGGTCGGCGTATTGGTGGCGAGCTTGAGCGATGGCACAGGCTTGCAGCCATAGGCGGAGCCGCGGCCGGTCGTGAAGGCGATGAGATTGGCCCCGCCCGCGACTTGCCCCGTCACCGAGACCGGATCATAGCCGGGCGTGTCCATGAACACGAAACCCTTCTCCTCCACGGGCTCGGCATATTCATAGACCGCCGTCAGCGGCGTCGTTCCGCCCTTCGCCGCCGCCCCGAGCGACTTCTCCAATATGGTCGTCAGCCCGCCCAGCTTATTGCCCGGCGAGGGATTGTTGTTCATCTCCATCCTGTTGCGGGCGGTGTAGTCCTCCCACCATTTGATGCGCTCGACGAGCTTCTCGCCGACTTCGCGGCTGACGGCGCGGCGGGTCAGCAAATGCTCGGCGCCGTAAATCTCCGGCGTCTCCGAGAGGATTGCCGTCCCGCCATGGGCGACGAGCAGGTCGGCCGCCGCGCCGAGCGCCGGATTGGCGGTAATGCCCGAATAGCCGTCCGAGCCGCCGCATTGCAGCGCGAGGGTCAGTGCCGAAACCGGCATGGTCTCACGCGCGACGCCATTGGCTTTCGGCAGCATCTCCCGAATCGTGCCGACACCGCGATCGACGGTCTTCCTCGTTCCGCCGACTTCCTGAATGGTCATGGAGCGGAAGGCGTCGCTCTCCTCAATGCCATAAAGCTCCTTCCAGCGCGCGATCTGAAAGCCTTCGCAGCCCAGCCCGACCATGACCACCGCCGCCATATTCGGATTGGCCGCATAGCCCCACTGGGTGCGCTTCAATGCATGATAACCCTCACCCTTCAC
Organism: uncultured Alphaproteobacteria bacterium; assembly: GCA_963749875.1. Lineage (GTDB taxonomy): Bacteria > Pseudomonadota > Alphaproteobacteria > Rhizobiales > Rhodomicrobiaceae > JAHQVI01. The sequence continues at coordinate 446,512 of CAVVOX010000003.1, read as the reverse complement.
ATCGAGCGCGCAGCCGCCTCCATGAACGAGCGGGATGACGCCGTCGATGTTGGGATAGTCCTTCAGAATGCCGGAGCGGCGCACCGCCTCCGCCATGAACATCGCCACGCTCGCCGAGCAATTCACGCTGGTGAGGATGCCGATATAATTGCGCGTGCCGGCCTTGCCACTCACGCGCCTGTAGCCTTCGAATGTCAGACGATCGCCAGCCGGCTCGGCGCGGACCCGCTCCGCATCGGCGCCGAACGCATAGTCGCGGGCGAAATCACTCATCACGACATTATGCTCGTGCACCCAGCTTCCCGGCGCGATGGCGTCGGAGGCAAAGCCGATAATCTGTCCGAATTTGATGATCGGCTCGCCGGCGCCGATGGCGCGGGACGCAATCTTATGGCCGCGCGGCACCCGCATGGCGGCAATAATCCCGCCGGGCAGACGATCGCCCGCTTGGATTGCGTCCACGGTAACCCGCACATTGTCGTCCTTGTGCAGGCTGAGAGTTCGGGGCGCGTTTGCGTTCGTGTCCATCGCGTATCGTTCCTGACTAGGGCCTGTTGAGATTTAGGATTTACAGATTGGGCGAACAGTGATTCATGCTCCGAAAAGGGAGCTTAGCATGGATCGTTTCCGCCTGACGGACGCCCAATGGGCGAGGATCGAACCGCATTGTTTGGGGAAGAAGAGCGACCCCGGTCGAACAGGCGGCGACGGCCGTCTGTTCATCGAAGCCGTTCTCTGGATTGCGCGGACCGGGAGCCCCTGGCGTGATCTGCCTGCGCATTTCGGCCATTGGAACACCGTCTTTAAACGTTTCCGGTATCGGGTGATACCGTTGAAAAACTCGCTTGATAGCCGGTTCGAACACTGATTCCTGTTGCTGAGGTTACAGCGGGAGGCAGCGATGATGGGACGATAGACGGCGGATCAAGGGGCATTGTTCTACGAGTTCCGGCTTGAAGATCGGATCCCCGAGAAGCATCTGCTGCGCCGGATCAACGCCGTGATCGTCCCGGTGTTTGCCGGCCTGCATCAAAGCCTGGCGCCGTATTATAGCTCAACCGGACGCCCCTCGATTGATCCTGAGTTGATGATCCCCAAGCTTATCTCGCCAATGTCCTCGCACGCCTTGTCAATAGCTGGCCCATGAGCAAAATCGATGAACTGATGCCATGGGCTTATGCTGCGAGGATCTCAGAACGCGCCGTGGCCTGAGAACACCGCTTACGTTCGAGGAGGGCTGGCGGACGCCGAAGGCCATGGCCGCGGTGAGCTGGGCGGAGCGCACCAAGGTGCTCAACCGCTCCGGCTATGCCCGCTATGATGAGAGCACCTCCCGCTATATTGCCGATACGACCACTCTGCTGCTCGACCGCTATGACGGCGATCTGCGCAAGCTACGCGAGGCCGCGGAGCGCGACCCGGCGCGCGAGCGAGACCTGCTGAAAAAGTTCAAAGGCATCGGCGAGGTCGGCGCGGACATTTTTTTCCGCGAGGCGCAGGTCGCGTGGGACGAGCTTTATCCGTTTGCGGACAAGAGGGCGCTCGCGGCGGCGGAAAAGCTGGGCCTCGGCGGCGATCCAAAGGCGCTGGCGCGGCTGGTGAGCCGCGAGGATCTGCCGAGGCTGCTCACGGCGCTGGTGCGCGTGGATTTGGGCAAGGAGATGGATGAGGTTCTGAAGCAGGCGGCTTGATGCGTCATCGAGCGGCGCCGGCCGGATCAGGCGCGGCTGCGGAGCGTTCCTACGTCAAGGAAAGGAGCGTTCGCCATGAAGACACGCGCTTATATCGCCGCCATGCTGGCGATGATCATTTCGGTGGTGCTGTTCGGGAGCGCAGCGGCGGCCATCATGACGATCCCCGAGCTGAAGGCCGAAGCCGTTTATTGGTTTCCAGCCGCAGGGGTTGCGAGCATTCTTGTTGCGGCGATCATCGGCTGGCTCATGGCGCCGCGCCTGCGCGTCAGATTTTGGCGCGATCGCGGGGAGACGATTTGATCCGGGCACACAGCGTAAAAGGCACACGACGTTGAAGCTCTGCGGATATGCGCGGGGCCGCGGGTACGTGTTCCGGCGCAGGTTGAATAAAAAACGGTCGGCATTGTTAATTTTCCGCTTCTATCTCCGGAATTGCTTTGAGCATGCAGGAAATGTGATCGATGCGGGCGGTAGCATAGGCGCGCTCAAGTGCAACTCGGAGATGTTTGTTTGCGCGTGAAAAATCATCGTTTAAAAATGAGACAATTCCAAAACAATAGTGAAAATTGTCAGAGTCCTCTCCGTCCTGTTCCAGGTTTTCAAGATAAGAGAAACAAAATTCATAACTATCCTTGTAAAATTTCTGCGCCGACTGGAGATGGGGTGAAAACAGGCATATTTGGATTGCGTCCTCCAGGCGGCCGGAATTTACGTACTGGCGTATAGGGTTCTGCAGAGATTTTTCAAACCTAAATGGAAGCGATTGATAGGCGGCCAGCAGCTCCATACTCGTTAGATGCAATACGGGCCGTGCAAATAAAGCGGAATAAAAGCCTAGCCCGCAAAATAGACTGCGCTCAGACAACTCACGAGCCAAATCGCAACCGCTTTCAAACTCCGGCACTAGCGATACCAAGGTCGAGTGGGTGAGTTCATCGGGCTCGACCCCGGCCTCGATCATCTCATCGAAAACGGCCCGCCCCTGCTCATACTCCTTGGCCGCCGCGATCAGGGTGTTGTAGGTCACCACATCGGGCTCGACCCCGGCCTCGATCATCTCATCGAAAACGGCCCGCCCCTGCTCATACTCCTTGGCCGCCGCGATCAGGGTGTTGTAGGTCATGACATTGGGCTCGACCCCGGCCTCGATCATCTCATCGAAAACGGCCCGCCCCTGCTCATACTCCTTGGCCGCCGCGATCAGGGTGTTGTAGGTCACCACATCGGGCTCGACCCCGGCCTCGATCATCTCATCGAAAACGGCCCGCCCCTGCTCATACTCCTTGGCCGCCGCGATCAGGGTGTTGTAGGTCACCACATCGGGCTCGACCCCGGCCTCGATCATCTCATCGAAAACGGCCCGCCCCTGCTCATACTCCTTGGCCGCCGCGATCAGGGTGTTGTAGGTCATGACATTGGGCTCGACCCCGGCCTCGATCATCTCATCGAAAACGGCCCGCCCCTGCTCATACTCCTTGGCCGCCGCGATCAGGGTGCTGTAGGTCACCACATCGGGCTCGACCCCGGCCTCGATCATCTCATCGAAAACGGCCCGCCCCTGCTCATACTCCTTGGCCGCCGCGATCAGGGTGTTGTAGGTCACCACATCGGGCTCGACCCCGGCCTCGATCATCTCATCGAAAACGGCCCGCCCCTGCTCATACTCCTTGGCCGCCGCGATCAGGGCATTGAACGCAACACGAAGCGACCGTTCGTAGCGGGTTCGTTCGGGACCAAGACCCTCAATATGCATAACTTCCTGAAGAATTTCCTTTGCAGTCTGGAAGTCGAACTGTGCGAAAGCGACCGAAGCCAGATCCCCAAGTGCTCGTGCATGCTTCGCCGCAGCATCGAGATACTCGTCTTGATGCTCGCGAAGACGCGCACCGGTCCACTTAGAGACCGCCTCTAAATTCTTGCGAGCCTCTGCAAAATTCCCGTGTTTGATCGCATTACTGGCATCAGTTCGTAACGCATCGATCTCGGAAGGCAAATCTGTGCGCTGTTGCAGTGAACTGCGCAACATTTGCAGTTCCTCGGCCGTGGCACGCAGCGTTGCGGGCCAAAGTATGGGATCAATTCTCGACCCACTCACCTGCTGCACAAATTCTTCCAGCGAGGCTGTGAGCTCATCACGAGTAAACGCATTTTGTTCGAGTTGCTGATTAAGGACGGCGATGGTCTCGGCTAATGCGGCAATCGTCGATTGATCGGCCTGACGCGAACTTGCCAACGAGGTCAGGACCTCCTCGACGCGTAGCAAACGCTCGTTGTCTGGATTTGGAGAAATGATCTCATCAATTTCCGCCTGAGCGATTCCCAAGGCTTCCCTATAGAGCGCCACAGTGTCAGCAGTGGGATTACTGCGACCTGCCAATACATCTGAAACCGATGATGTTCTTAGCTCATTCTGATAGACGAGCCTAGCAACGTCTTCGTGGCGTAGGCCCAGCGCATAGATACGCCTGCGCACCAACTCGCCAAAACGAAAACCGAAAGAATTTGGGTCCCGAATTTTCACGTTTTTTCCCGAACGACCCATCCGCAGCGCTTTCCTAAAATCGTGACGTTCGAACAAACGTACCGCCCGGGCGGCATTCACTCCAACAAAAGGATAGAGTGCCGTGCTAAATGCAGTTATCTACCTCATTTGTGCAATGGCTCTGTCCGCGTTGAGTATGTGTTTCATCCAATGGCGGCGGCCAAGCAGTGCTCGGGCGCAAGGGAAGCAGCGGATTTTTCCAGCATTCGCCGCCAGCCGAGATAGTTGGGTAGATATTTCGTCGCCACGCCGTTGAAGCGGTTGAGCCATTTCTTGAAGCGGCTGATATAGCTATTGACGGTCTGGATGTGCAGCACCTTTTCATGCACGTGCTCGCCGTGGCTGGCGAGGATCAGCTCGTATTCGATCGCTTCTGCCTTGGCGAAAGCGATCAGCGCCGGATCGCCGTCCATGCACAGCAGCACGTCAGTGTTCGAAACTGCTCCCTTCAAAACCGCGTTGACGGCGTCCTCCGAGCGATTGTGCAACACCGCATCCAGATGATGGCCGTAGCGGTCGCGGGCGATCAGGATCGGCGTTTGTTCGCTGGACAAGCCTGGCTTTTCAGCCTTGCCGCCGCGCTTCCTCGCCTTGCGCGGCAAGCGCCGCTCACCTTTCCGGCTTTGCAGAACGAAACATTCGTCGACCTCGACGATGCCGGTCAGCCGCTGGTCCTTAAGGTCTTTCTGCGCCTTCAAAAAACGATGCCTCCAGCGGAAGGACGTGCTCTTGTCGATCCCGGTCCGCACCGCCGCGGCGCGGACGGTCTCCGAGCCGTTGAGCGCTTCGGCGAATTTCAGCCAGCGGTCCCGCTTTCGAAGCCGGGCCAGCGGCGTGCCGGTCAGAGCGTTGAACGTCCTGGCGCAGGCCAGGCATTTGTAACGCCACAGACCCCGCGCCATACCATGGCGATGGATGCGACGCCCCTTGCAATGCGGGCATTTCAGATCGGTCTGAAACTGGCCATCGATGAGCTTTTGCGTTTCATTTCCAGCGCTCCGCTCGCGAAGAGTATCGATCAGCTTGCGGCCCTGCGCGGGCGTGAGTTCCGCGATAAGTTCCGCTAGCCGCTGTTTGAATTTTCGGTGCTCCATGATCGGTCTCCCTTAATGGGAACAAATCAGGAACTTGAGCTGCCGTCAATCCCCATACTCAGCGCGGACAGAGCCTGTGCAATAGTCTATGCTTTCGCGTACTTCGGGCTCATCAGCAATTTTGCTTATGCGCTTTTAGCTGTAGCCCATTTCATTTTGGCGATGGTTCACGTCCTAAGCATACGACAGCAGGTTGGGGTCCCCCACGTCAACCAGGATCTTCGTTAGCTAATCCACTGATACACGGGCGGTCAAATTCCGCCCGTGTAGTCTACCGAGGTTGGCACACTCAAAACCCCACCACCTCAATCACTCCCGGCAGTGCCTTCAGCGCGCCCGCCTGCCTCGGCGTGACGTCGAAATTCCCGCCCAGATTCAGCTCCACCTCGCGCGCCGGGTCGGCGAGCTGCAGCTTCAGCCTTAGCGCGGTCGAGCCGCCATCGCCAACAGTCTTGATCAGCGTATCGACCGACAGGCGCGTGTCGGCGACGATGCAGAGGCCGGAACGCGCGCGGCCCAGCGCGGCGTCCAGATCCTGCGCGGTCTTCACGCGGGTCTTGATGTTCTCGCCGTCCGCCTCGGCCTCGACCTCCAGGAGCACCGCCTTGCCCGGCTCCAGCGCCTCGCCCGCAAGCGCCAGCGTGTCGGAGAAGATCACCGCCTCGAACTGGCCGGTCGGGTCGGAGAAGCCGCCGAAGGCGAAGCGGTTGCCGGATTTGGATTTGCGGTCCTGGCGATAGGTGACGGTCGCGGCGATCCGGGCGTCGGCGCGGGAGGCGTCGCGGAGCTTGGCTTCCAGCTCCGACCAGCGCATCACGCCGAGCCTCACAAGCGCATCGGAATAATCATCGAGCGGATGGCCGGAGAGATAGAAGCCGATGGCGTCGAGCTCATGGCTGAGCGTCTCGATCAGATCCCATTGCGGCACCTCGCGCAGATGCAGCGCGCTCGCCGCCGCCGCCAGCCCCGTATCGCCGCCGAAGAGGCTGACCTGGCCGGAGGCGCGGTCCTCCGCCAGCCGTCCGGCGAATGAGAGGATATGGTCGCAATTGGCGAAAACGCGCGCCCGGTTCGGCTCGAGCGCGTCGAACACGCCCGCCGCCGCCAGCGTCTCCAGCGCCCGCTTGTTCAGCGCTTTCGGGTTCAGCCGCTCGGCGAAATCGGTGAGGTCGCGGTAAAGGCCGCCCGCCTGGCGCGTGGCCGCAATCTGCTCCGCCGCGCCGCGCCCGAAATTCTTCAGCGCCGACAAGCAATAGCGGATCGCACCCTCCTCGGGCAGGAAATCGACGCCCGAGGCGTTCAGCTCCGGCGGCAGCACCGCGATCTTCTGCCGGCGCGCTTCCTGCACGAACATATAGAGTTTGTCCGTGTTCGCCATATCGTAGGTCATGGTGGCGGCGAGGAATTCGACCGGATAATTCGCCTTCAGCCAGGCGGTCTGATAGGCGAGCAGCGCGTAGGCGGCGGCGTGCGATTTGTTGAAGCCGTAGCCGGCGAATTTGGCCACCAGCTCGAAAATATAGTCCGCCCTGCCCTTATCGACGCCGTTCTCAAGCGCGCCCTCGACGAAGCGGGCCTTCTGCTTGTCCATCTCCGCCTTGATCTTCTTGCCCATGGCGCGGCGCAGGAGATCGGCTTCACCGAGCGAATAGCCGGAGAGGCGCTGGGCGATCTGCATCACCTGCTCCTGATAGATGATGACGCCGTAGGTCTCCTTCAGCACATCCTCGATCAGCGGGTGCAGATAGTCCGGCTCCTCCAGACCGTATTTGCGGTTGATGTAATTGGGGATGTTGTCCATCGGGCCGGGACGGTAGAGCGACACCATGGCGATGATGTCCTCGAAACGGTCGGGCTTGAGCTTGCGCAAGGACTTCCGCATGCCCGTGCTTTCAAGCTGGAACACGCCGACCGTGTCGCCGCGCGAGAGAAGCTCATAAGTCCTCCTGTCGTCGAGGGCGAGCGTGGCGAAATCCAGCGCGACGCCGCGCTGCTTGAGGAGCACCAGGGCGCGCTGGATGACGGTCAGCGTTTTCAGGCCGAGAAAATCGAACTTCACCAGCCCCGCCGGCTCCACCCATTTCATGTTGAACTGGGTCACGGGAAGCGTCGAGCGTGGGTCGCGATAGAGCGGCACCAGCTCGGCGAGTTCGCGGTCGCCGATCACGACGCCCGCCGCATGGGTCGAGGCGTGGCGGTAGAGCCCTTCCAGCTTCTGCGCGATTTCGAGGAGCTGGGCGACGACCGGGTCCTTGTCGCGTTCCTCCTGCAGCTTCGGCTCGCCCTCGATCGCCTCGTCCAGCGTCACCGGATTGGCCGGGTTGTTCGGCACCAGCTTGCAGAGCCGGTCGACCTGCCCGTAAGGCATCTGCAGCACGCGGCCGACATCACGCAGCACGGCGCGCGCCTGAAGCTTACCGAAGGTGATGATCTGCGCGACGCGGTCCTGTCCGTATTTCGCCTGCACATAGCGAATGACTTCGTCGCGCCGGTCCTGACAGAAGTCGACGTCGAAGTCCGGCATGGAGACGCGTTCCGGGTTGAGAAAGCGCTCAAAGAGCAGGCCAAAGCGTAGCGGGTCAAGGTCGGTGATCGAGAGCGACCAGGCGACGACCGAGCCCGCGCCCGAACCACGGCCCGGTCCGACGGGGATGCCTTTCGACTTGGCCCATTTGATGAAGTCGGAGACGATCAGGAAGTAGCCGGCATATTTCATCCTGGCGATGATGCCGAGCTCGAATTCCAGCCGCTCCTTATAGTCCTCCTCCGAATGCCCTTCCGCCACGCCGACCACGCGCAAACGCTCGGCGAGCCCTTCGCGCGCTTGGGCGCGCAGCTCCTCGCTTTCCGCCTTGTCGATCGCGCTCTTGCTCTTGGCCCGCGTGCGGGCGAATTGCGGCAGGATCGGCGGACGGGTGCGCGGGCGGAAGGCGCAGCGGCGGGCGATCTCGATCGTATTGTCCAGCGCCTCGGGCAGATCGGCGAACAGCGCCATCATCTCGGCGCGCGATTTGAAGCCGTGTTCCGGCGTCAGCTTGCGGCGGTCGTCCTCGGAGATGTAGCGGCCTTCCGCGATGCAGATCAGCGCGTCATGCGCGTCGAAATCCTCACGCGAGGGAAAATAGCACTGATTGGTGGCGACGAGCGGCAGATCCTCGGCATAGGCGAGCTTGATCAGCTCCGGCTCGACGCGGCGTTCCTCTGCGGTGTGGTGGCGCTGGATCTCGACATAGAGCCGGTTGCCGAAAATGCCTTTGAGCGCCTGAAGCTGCGCGCGGGCGGCAGCCCCGTTGTCGTCGCGCAACAGCCGATCGATCGGACCGTCCGGCCCGCCGGTCAGCGCGATCAAACCGGCATTGTGCGCGGCCAGCTCGTCCCAGGTAATATGCGGCTGGCCCTCCTCGGAATGGTCGAGAAAGGCGGCGCTGGTCAGTTTCAGGAGGTTCCGGTAACCCTCCGCATCCTTGACCAGAAGCGCGACGAAACCGGAATGGGCCGGCCGGCCATTGCCACCGCCGCGCGGCCCAGTCTCGCCCGCCTCGCTCTCATGCACGCCGAGGGCGAGCGTCGCGCCGGTGATCGGCTGAATGCCGGCGCCGGAGAGCGTCTCGGCAATCTCCAGCGCGCCGAACAGATTGTTGCGGTCGGTGATAGCGAGGGCGGGCTGGCCGTCCTTGACGGCAAGCTTGGCCAGCAGCTTGACCGGCAGCGCGCCTTCCAGGAGGGAATAGGCGGAGTGGACGCGGAGATGGATGAAGCCTGGTCCTGATGTCGCTGCTGCCATTATTGCCCCTCTTCGCATCGAATTCGAGCAAAGCTTAGCCGCAGCGTGCAGCTCTGAAAACGTCTTCCCGGGATTGTCGACAGCCCGCGAGAGCGCCCCGCCCTATGCCGCGGCTTGCGCGCGCTGGAGCGGCGGACTTTTTATCGGAATTGGAAGCGCCGCTCTATCGGTTTGTTCGGGCATCGGATTGACCCGAAAAGTGGATGCCACTTTTCGGTCCGATGCTCTAAATCCGCTGGCCCTGCGGCTCGATAAGCAGGTGGCGCTCTTTGAGAAACGGGTGGATCTCAACCGCCTTGCGCAGCGCCTCCTGAGCGAGTTCCATCCGCCCCTGCCGCATCAGGATCAAGGCTTTGCCCGACAGCGCGCCGAAATGTTTCGGCTCCAGTTCCAGCACGCGCGCGACGGCATCGAGCGACTCGTCCAGCTTGCCCTGCAAGAACAGCACCGTCGCCTTCTGGTTCCAGCCCTCCGCATAGTCCGGCACGCGCTCGGTCAGCGCGTTTGCGATGCGCAGCGCTTTCTCCAGATCGTAGGCGCTGCGCGCGGCGAAGATCTCGGACATCTGCCGCGTGGCTTCGGCGTCCGGCCCTTGCGTCCAGAACATCCAGATCTCGTTTTCGATCCGGCGCGCTTCGAACTCGCTGCCCGCATGCTTCAAGGCGTCGAACAGCTTCTCGCGCAGGGCTGCGCGGGCTGTGTCGCCGGCTTGTGTCGATGGCTGTGGAGATTGTGCGGCGGCGGCCAACGGGGCGACGGCGATCAACACGCAGGCTATGGATAACGGCAGAGTGAAACGCGCGAAACCGGTCATATGTAGAGATTAGCACGGCGTGAGCGGATGCAGAAGGAGCCGTTTCCTCGGCATGGGTTATGGCGACAGCGCGCCTTTCGGATCGGTGACGGCAAGGGCCGGCTGGGCGTCTTCGGCAGCGAGCTTGGCCAGCAGCTTGACCGGCAGCGCGCCTTTGAGGAGCAAATAGGTGGAGTGGACGCGGAGATGGATGAAGCCTGTTCCTCGGATTGCTGCCATTGCTGTCCGCCGCAGCTGAGCGCTCCGGAACACAGTCTCAGCATTCTTGACCCAAGCAAATCAGCGTTCTATGAGACGAAAGTTCGGAGCAAACGCGAGATTTGTTACCGCCATTTCCGGCAAGTGAAAACAGCAGGTGTCGAATAAAGCGTCACAAAGGAGTTGGCGACAGCGTTTCTCAAAAATCGGCAAGTCTTTGATGCAAGAACCGGTTTTATCTTGTGTAAAGCGAAGCCACAGCCCTTGTCGTTAGACCCAAATTTGAAGGATAATTAGAGCGTTGAGCGTCCGGCCAGGGCGGCCGCAACCGACCCAATTTTCGTACAATTTTACAGATTGCGTGTTTGACCGGGGTTCTGGTCACGCGACGAGTACTCCACAGTCTGCAACTGCCACGCGGGGGCGAGTTCAGGCAAACTTAAGCACGAACCCACAGGGGGCAGATGAGGCAGACTTATGCGCAAATACCAATCAGATGCAGAATTGCACAACGCGCTAATGCGAATTGGCCTGCGCAAAATTAGCAGCGAGAGCTTCATAGACGACGCGACCGGTACCACATACACGGTCGGCTTCATAGATCCTCCCACGCCAGAGGAGCGCGGCGAGAAGTTCGAGGACATTTACCAATCCGTCATCGAGTCCCGACGCGCGCCGCGGTAACTCAAACAAGCTCCGCGACACGGCGCAGCGCCTCTTCTGCAACACCGGCCGGAACTGCAACATATGCCGCATATCCGGGCGTTTCGCTATGCGCTCGGACGGCAATCACCCGCTCGCCCTGGGCGGCAAAATGCTTCTCGATCCAGCGCGGCAGTCCCGCAAGCAGACCACCAACGTCATGCGCACTGACAAACAGGCCAGGCAAATCTGGGCTTTTGGCCGTATATTGCGTTTTGCGTTCGACAACCTCGACCCGGATAACTATGGCCAGTTTCATTTCACCTTGCATCGAACGGTTCCTCACGCGCTGCACAATTCCCCTAACGCTCGGTTCAAGCGCACCGGTGCTACCGAAGAGATCGATCTGTTTCACTCGATCTCCGTCAGGGACTTTCCTGTGGGACAAAACGATATTGGGCTTGCCTGTGGCACTCCCTACGCACGTTCGGTTAAACATCCATTAAGACTGTGGTACAAACCTGTTGGAATCAAGAGAATGTGCCGGATGCCTCCCGAAACCCACGCTATCCACAGCATACTGCCTATGGATAGCGGAAGGTGCTGCGTGCCTATTAAACCTGATTTTATCATTTTGAATAAACCATTGGCAGATTGTCCAACAAGAACATTATGCAACCATAAGAAGGTCCACAACACACTACCGTGCCGGTGTGCTAGCGAATTGGCGGGTAGTCCTTCTCGCCGCGGACATAGTTCTCCAATACCCACATGCTTTGATCCCTACCGCCATTGTGAAGACCAGGAAGAGATGCGCAGGCGGGGCGGAAGCGGCCAGGAGACGTTAACGATCGACAAACCATCCCGCGCGAATTCCGCCCCGAACTTATCCCCGCTCGTCGCGCCTCGCTTATGCTCACCCCCGTCGCCATCCCATGAGCGGCGCCGGGCTCGAGACCGTCTCGTCTGGTGGGGTTGCGGTGCGGCGCCTGAGGAGTTGAGGGACACGGCCAAAAACCGGCCTCGGCGTGGGTGTAACGAACCCGCACTCAGGGGCTCCTCCCCGGGCTGCCTGTTCGCTGGGATGCGCAGTGCCCGTGGTCGTGCGACGCGGAGGATCGAGGTCCAAGCCCTCGCCCGCGTGATGCGCTCCCGATGCAAAATTCCGGGTCGTGTACGGCTAGCTGGGTAAATGCTGCGGATGGAGCCGGAATATCGCCGCGCGTGGGCAGCTGGAAGGCTGATACACGTTAAAGACATAGAGACCAGCCGACCGGCTGCCCGCGCCGCCCCCTCACGGCGGCGAGACGACGAGACGACGACGCAAAGCTTCGGGGACAGGCCGTCTCCCGCGGAGGGTCTTGTGTTGGGCAGGGACAAGGCCGCGTTCGGCAATGAGAGCCCCGCGCGCCTTCAATGCCGGCTTGACGTGAAAGGCATTTTTGCATCCTTAGGGGCATGACGGAGATTGTTGTCGCGGCGCTTTACAAATTTGCCCCGCTCGAAGAGCTGCCATCGCTGAAAGGCGCATTGGAGCGCGCCTGCGGCGAGGCCGGGCTGCGCGGGACGCTGCTGCTCGCGCCGGAAGGGATCAACGGCACGATCGCCGGGTCGCGGGCCGGGATCGACGCCGTGCTCGGCGCCATCAGGGCCATTCCGGGATGCGCCGACCTAGAGCACAAGGAATCCTCCGCCGAAGAGATGCCCTTCTACCGGATGAAGGTGCGCCTCAAAAAAGAGATCGTCACGATGGGCGTCGAAGGCGTCGATCCGAATGAGGAGGTGGGGACCTATGTCGAGCCGGAGGACTGGAACGCGCTGATTGCCGATCCGGACCTCGCCCTGATCGACGCGCGCAATGATTATGAGGTGCGGATCGGGACGTTCGAAGGCGCGATCAATCCGGAAACCGCCTCCTTCCGCGACTTTCCCGCCTGGTTCGCCCGCCAGCCGGAGCTGCACGGCAAGCGCAAATTCGCCATGTTCTGCACTGGCGGCATACGCTGTGAAAAAGCCACCGCCTTTTTGAAGCGGCAAGGGTTCGACGAAGTCTACCACCTCAAAGGCGGCATTCTGAAATATCTGGAGAGGGTGCCGGAGGCTGAGAGCCGTTGGCGGGGAGAATGTTTCGTCTTCGATCAGCGCACGGCGGTCGCTCACGGCGTTGCGCCGGGGTCATATGGGCTCTGCCATGCCTGCCGGATGCCGATCAGCGACGCCGACAAGAAGTCGGAGCACTACATTGCCGGTGTGAGCTGCCCGCATTGCCATGACGCATTCAGCGTGAGCCAGAAAGCGCGTTTCGCCGAGCGGCAGAGACAAGTCGAGCTTGCGGAACGACGCGGCGTCCGCCATCTCGGCGCCGTCGAGGGCCGGACCGCGAAATCATCGCCGAAAGGGAGCTGATGCGTCCTGCGGCCAATCCGGCACAGCCTCGGCCCGAAAACGCATCACGGCCTCTCGCGATTAACCCTCTCACAATCATCTTCAATTTAATTCAATTGCGGCTAGCGCAACGCGTATCCAAGCATGTCCCCGCGAAGGCGGGGATGGATGCGGGAACAGTTGCGCTCGTCTTTTGAAATAGATCAACTTAACCTCGTCCAAGTGAGTCCAATTGAACGAAGGTTGATCTAAGTCGTCGCGCGAGGAACAGAACCGATGGCCGAAATGGTGACCTGCCCGCATTGCAAAGGAACGGGCGTGAATTACATCATCGTGCCGCAGGAGGGAAAATCCTCCATCGAATTGGTCGATTGCCCGATCTGCAAGGGCATAGGACAGGTGCCCGCGCCGGAACCGGAGCGGAAGCCGGCGGAAGAGACGAAGCCGGCAAAGCGGCGCAAATCGCCGGAAATCTGGCCGATTCTGGTCCCCTTGGGCCTATTCGGCCTGTTCTTTCTTTTCCTCTGGTTTTGACCCGCCTCCGCCCCGTGGCCATTTTTCTGGCTTTTTGCGGAGTCTATAAGCCCGATTGCTGACATGCTAGAATTTTTAGGAGAACAGCAGGCAGGGCGAAAAATGAGCCTTTGGCTTGTTATGATCGCGCTCGTTGCAGGTCTGGCGCTTGCGGCGGGGGGATCGTGGTGGCTCTTAGGGCCGGAGCGGATCTGGGAGCTATTCGGCCCGGCCGATCTCGGCCCGGTCAGTTTCGAGGATCTGGAGCGGCGATCGACTTCGACCGACGCGCTCGCCTGTCCGAACAACCTTTGCCCGATCGATACCGATATTCTCCCGCGCGACTATCCGGTCGATGTGCCGGCGCTGCGCAAGGCCATGAACCGGGCGTTGATGACGGAGCGCCGGCTGACGCTTGTCGATATCGACGATAAGACGCCGCAGGAGCGCTATGTCCAGCGCAGCGAGACGATGCGCTTTCCCGATACGATCGACGTGCGCTATGTCGCCCGGCCGGGAGGCGGATCGACGGTCGCCATCTATTCGCGTTCGCAATTCGGGCGGAACGATCTCGGCGTCAACCATGCCAGGGTCGAGCGGTGGCTCGGAAAGCTGTCGCGCGAGGTGGCGCAGTCGAAGCAGACAGTCCGATGAGACGCTCCGCCATCCATCTTGCCGCGCGCGCCTTCGCCGTCGCAGCCCTCCTGATTTCGGCCGCGCCGGCATGGGCCGGAGATCTACGGATCGGCCTCAGCTTCGAAAGTGGCGCGCTTCATGCGCCGATGCGCTTCAGTCTCTATCTGCCGGATGCTTATGCCGGCGAGCCCGAGCGGCGTTTCCCGGTCGTCTATCTCCTCCACGGCTATGGCGGAAACGAGCGCGAATGGATCGAACGCGGCCGGGTCGGTCGGATGCTCGACACGCTGATCGGCAGCGGCGAAATCCCGGCGGTCATCGCCGTCATGCCTGATGGCGCGAAAAGCTGGTATGTCGACAGCGCCGCGCTGGGCGGGCCGGGCGATTATGAGACCGCAATCATGCGTGACCTCGTCAGCTATATTGAGAGCCGATACCGCGCCATTCCGGATCGGCACGCCCGGGCGACCGCCGGCCTGTCCATGGGCGGATATGGCGCGCTCCGCATGGCATTCTTTCATCCCGAGCGCTTCATCGCCGTGGCAAGCCTCAGCGGCGCCCTGTTCCAAGCCGTCGGCATTCCCGGTGTGGACCGGCCGGTCGCCAACGCCTTGGAGGAGGCGGAAAAATGGTATCACGGCGCCTATGGACGCCCTTTCGACATCGGTATCTATGTCGAGCGCAGCCCGTTCTCCCGGATCGACGAATTGCGCCGGATGAAGGCACCGCCGAAGATCCTGATCACCGCGGGTGACGACGACTATTTCAAATTCTATGAGGGCAGCTGCGCGCTTTTCATTGCGCTGCGGCGGGCCGGACTGGCCGCGGAGCTGCGCGTCGACGATGGCGGGCACGACTGGGATCTCTGGCGCCAGCAATTCCCCGAGGTCATGCGGTTTCTCTCCAAAGCGTTCCGCTTGCCGTAGGCTACTCGAATGCGAGCGCCACGGCCGGGTAGGCGGCGCCCTCTTGCCGGGACAGGACGCTCGTGGAGTGGTTTCTCGAAGTGTCGGCAAAATATTCCGGCGGAAGATTCGTCACCAGAGAGGCGAGCTGCACGCCTTGTGTTGCGATATGTTTTCGCATGAGCCGGTCGGCCTCTTCTGCGTCACCTTTCTTGATGGCCTGCAACACGCTCTCATGTTCCCCGACCAGCTCCTTCAAGGGGTAATTGTGCCGAAGGTGGATTTGGCGATAGGCGCCAAGGCGGTTCCGTGTCGAAACCGTCTGTTTGATCAGATGGCGATTGTGACTGGCATTATAGATCGCCTCGTGGAACTGCGCGTTGGTCAGGCAATAGCTCTCGACGTCATCGGCCTCGCTGTTCTGACGGCATGCCTCGTTTGCCCTTTCCATCTCGGCGATTTCCTCAGGGGTCGCATGACTCGCCGCGAGCCGCGCGCACGCGCCCTCATAGATCGCCATCATCTCGAACAGATCCATGAGCTCGGCGATGCTGAGGCCGGCGACGACCGCACTGCGATGCGGCCTGATGCGCACGAGCCCTTCCGCCGCAAGCAGCCTCAGCGCTTCACGAACCGGGGTTCGCGAGCTACCATAGCGATCGGCCAATCGGCACTCGTCAAGCCGGTCGCCGGGCTTGAGGTTGAACATCAGAATTTCGTTCTCGATCTTCAGTTTGAGGTGTTCTGCTAGAGACGAGGTCATATCCAACTCTGAGTGAGATTGAAGAGCCAATGATCCGGACTTCGCAAATTGCCTATGAGGGTCTTTCTCACAAAGCGAAGCTCCAACCTTATACGAAAGTCTAAGCCGCTCCTAGAGGCAAATTAGCGAACAATTTTAATAGTCGGCGCTTTTCGCCGTGCGAGATATTAAGAATGATTCCCGGACCGCCGTTTCAGAGGCGCGGGCAGGAGCGCGGATATGAATGTTTCGTTTTTCGGTGAGCTGCTGACGGCGATTTCCGAGCGCGGCCGGCATCTTCTGGATTTGTCCGGCATCGCGCCAAGCCAGGGAGAGACCATCGAAAGCCTGTCGGAGGCGCTGCTTTCGGGCCGGGGCGAAGCCTCCGGCGTCGCTCTCGCGCAGGAGATTCTGGCGCTCTATCGGAAATTGGATGACGAGGCGCGCCTGAATTTCTTTCTTTTTCTGGCAGATCGGTTCGCGGCGGACCCGGCGACGGTCGCGAACGCCGCCCAAGCCTATTTGGAGACGCCCGGGCCGGACGCTCTCAGGCGGCTGACGAAGGCGGTCGAGTCCCCGCGTCAGGAATTTCTGCATCGTCTCAATCTTGCCCCTGGCGCGACGGCCGAAATCGTCGAGATGCGCAACGATCTTCTGCGGCATGCCAGCTCGACCGAAGCCCTTGCCGCGGTGGACCGTGATTTCGTGAGCGCGCTGACATCGTGGTTCAATCGCGGCTTCCTCGTCCTGCAGCGGATCGACTGGTCGACACCGGCGAATATTCTGGAGAAAATCATCCGCTATGAGGCCGTCCACGAAATCCAGGGTTGGGACGACCTTCGCCGCCGCCTCGACCCCGCGGACCGCCGATGTTTCGCCTTCTTCCACCCGTCGCTGGTGGACGATCCGCTGATCTTCGTCCAGGTCGCCCTCAGCCGCGATGTGCCGGGCTCCATTCGTCAGGTGCTCGAGGAAGAGCGGCGCGCGCCCGCCGAGATGCGCGACCCCACCACTGCGGTCTTTTATTCGATCTCCAACTGTCAGCCGGGCCTGCGCGGCATCAGTTTCGGCAATTTCCTCATCAAGCAGGTCGTGGAGGATCTGACGCGCCCCATCCCGAGCCTGAAGAACTTCGTGACATTGTCCCCGATCCCGGGCTTTGCCGCATGGCTGCAGCGGGCAAGGACAAGCAATCTGCTCAACTATTTCGATGCCACCGACCTGGCGATCCTGGACAATCTGTCTGACGAGGACTGGATCGCGGATGAGGCGCTGGCGAACGCCATGCGGCCTTTGCTGATGGCGGCGTCGTCGCATTATTTCCTCGCGGCGAAAAACATTCATGGCCGCCCGGTCGATCCGGTGGCGCGCTTCCACCTCGGCAACGGCGCAAGGCTGGAACGCATTAACTGGATGGCGAACACCTCGTTACGCGGTATGAAGGAAGCGCATGGCCTCATGGTCAATTACCGCTATGATCTGCGCGACATCGAACGCAATCATGAGCTGCTTGCCAATTCGGGGACGGTCGTCGCTTCCAAGTCCGTTCGCTCTTATTTGCGCGTTCCCGAGGCATCTCAGGCGCTTGTGCCGGCGGAGGAAGAGGCCGGCTAGCGCAACGCCCGTCCAAGCATGTCCCCGCGAAGGCGGCGATGGACGCGGGAACAGTTGCGCTAACTTATTGATATAAATTTTAAGGGGAGGGACCGATGCGCTGGCGCGGTCGCAAAGGCAGCGAGAATGTCGAAGACCGCAGAGGGCAGCCGGGACGGCGGCGCATGCCGTTCCCGTTTCCCCGCGGCGGCTTTCCGGGCCGCGGCAGGCCCATTCCGATGCCGCGAGGCCGGGCCGGCGGAATTGGGCTCGTCGGGTTGCTGGCCATTCTCGGGCTCATGTTTTTCTTCGGGGTCGATCCGCGCGTCATCCTGGAGAATGGAGGCGGTCCGATATCGGTCGGGGAAGGCCCACGACAGCCGTCGCGGCCTGCCAGTCCGGAGGAGCAGGAGCTGAAACAATTCGTGTCCGTCGTGCTCAAGACGACGGAAGATGTCTGGTCGCAGCGGTTTCAAGCCTCGGGCCGTCGCTACACAAAACCGACCCTCGTCCTGTTCCGCGGCGGAACGGACTCCCGATGCGGCACCGGCGTCACCCAGATGGGGCCGTTCTATTGTCCGATCGATCAGAAGGTCTATATCGACCTCTCTTTCTACGATGATCTGAAGAACCGTTTCCGCGCGCCCGGCGATTTCGCGCAGGCCTATGTCATTGCGCATGAAATCGGCCATCACGTGCAGACCCTGCTTGGCATTACCGAGCAGGTGACGCGCGCCCGGGCGCGGAGCAGCGAACGCGAGAGCAACGCGCTTCAGGTTCGGATGGAGCTTCAGGCCGACTGTCTGGCCGGATTATGGGCGCATCACGCCCAGCGCGAGCTCCAGATCGTGGAGCCCGGCGACATCGACGAGGCGCTGAACGCCGCTGCGGCCATCGGCGATGACCGCCTTCAGAAGCGAACACAAGGCTATGTCGTCCCTGATGCATTCACCCACGGAACATCCGAACAGCGCGTCCGCTGGTTTCGGCGCGGATTCGAGAGCGGGCAGTTTGAGGCCTGCGATGCGTTCGGCGGCGGCATCTGAGCCGCCATTGGCGGCTTACGCAATTCAAGACAAGCGCCGCCGGGAGGTGATTCCGGCGGCGCTTTTGTCAGCAGAAATCGCGGGTTGCCTAGCGCAACGCGCGTCCAAACATGTCCCCGCGAAGGCAGCGATGGACGTGGGAACAGTTGCGCTAACCGATAGAAATAGATCAACTTGACCTCGTTCAAGTGATTCCACTTGAACGAGGGTTGATCTATTTATCGCTTTGAGCGAGATATGGCGTGATCCGCATGAATTCGACCCGGCGGTTCCGCGCTTCCGCCTTTTCCGTATCGATCAGAAGGCCCGCCTCTCCATAGCCTTGCGTGACAAGGTTTTCCGGCGGGACGTCGAACTCGTCGGTCAGGATGCGTGCAACCGTTTCCGCGCGGCGATCCGAGAGCGAGAGATTGTCCTCTTCGGAGCCGACGGCGTCGGTGTATCCCGCGATCATGATGATCTGCTCGGGGTCTTCATCCACAATGCGATTGATCACCCGGGCAACGACGTCCAGCTTGCCGATCTGTTCGTCGGGCACTTCCCAGGATCCGAATTCGAAATTTACCGTATTCAGGTTGAGTTTGCGCAGCCGCTTGCGAATGTCCGGGCTGTAGCGGATTTCGTCGAGCGTGTAATCCTCTTCGAGGTCTTCCACAGGCGGCGCCGTCAGAACCTCGTAGATCCGAGCCTCATCCGCCTCATCCGCATAGACATAATAGTCGCGACGGCCAAGATCGATTTGCAGATCCGGGAGATCGATGGAGAAGCCGAAGCCGCGGCGATCGCGGTCGTGGCCACGCTTCCGGCCTTTCCATTCATTGTTGATGAGGAGGATTTCGCGGCCACTGGGCAGGCGCTTGATACGGCGAAGAAGCCGGCCGTCGCGGTCCTCGATCGAGATGATCTGGACGCCATTCGGCCGGGTGATGATTGTCCGTGTTCTTCCCCGAGGACCGCTTTCGGTGCGAACATCGCGGGTGGCTCCGCGCAGACGCTTCGTCTCATTATGCTCGATGACGACGCGGCCTTTGTCACGGGTGATCCGGCGCTCGCCCGGCTCTTCAATGACGACGCGCCCGCCTGCCTCGCGCCGCTCACGCCGCTCACGGACAATATCCTTGAGCTTTTCGCGGGTGAACTCCTGGCGTCCCCGCCGGCGCTTCTGAAGCTCTTCACGGGAGATTGCACGCCGCTCGACACGCTCCTTGATCCGCTCGCGGCGGTCTTCGGCGCGCTGCGGCGTGCGATCGCGCTGGTCTTGTTTAGCCTTGCGACCGTCCTGCTCCTCTTGCGCCTGATCACGTTTCTCGCGGCGGCGCTTATCCCGATCCGCCTGCTGGCGGTCGCGATCCTCCTGGGCTTTCCGGCGCTGCCGTTCCTTCTGCTCGGCCTGCTCCTGCTTTCGCTTACGGTCAAGCCGGTCCTGGTCCACCTGCCTGCGATCACGCTTGGCGCCGGCTTCCTCGCGGCGCCGACGCTCCTGCTCCGCCTGTTCCTGACGCCGCTTGCTTTCGGCATCCGCTTGGTCGCGGCGCGTGCGCTGACGCTCTTCCTTTACGGCATCGCGCAGGTCGCGCTTGTGGCTCCTTTGCACGCTGCGATCTTGACGCTCCGGCGGCTGCTCTCGCCGTTCCTCTGTAGGCTTGCGCCCTTTTTTTCTTCGCGCCTCCGCGTCCTGCTCCTGTTGCTGGGCATTCTGTGCAAGCAGCAGCGGCCTCTGATCCTGCCCAGCCGGCTTGGCCTGGGCGGTCCCGGCAGCGGCGACCCCAATCGCGGCTGCGATGATGATGAATGTCTCTCTTGTGCCTGAAATGGGCATTTCCTTGCCTCGATACGTTTGTTCGAAAGATTACTGGACGACCCAGTCTGTCAAAGAGCCGGATTGCGTCGATTTTAGGTTCAACATCGCGTGGCGATGCTGACTGCTGGGTGAATGGATCGCCGGCGCCCCCACCCTTGCAGATAGAAATGTCTGGAAAGCGGGTTGGTTCCAAAGATGAGCTGGCAAGCTCTCAGGTCTCGAACCCGCCATCGACGTTCAGGATGGTACCGGTAATGTAAGCGCTTTCCGCGCTGGCCAGAAAGACGGCGGCGCTCGCCACCTCCTCCGGGTTGCCATAGCGGCCAAGCGCCGTCATCATCGTCATCAGGCGCGCGTGGCGCGTGTCGTCCGGATTCATATCGGTGGCGATGGGGCCGGGCTGGATCGCGTTGACGGTGATGCCGAGCGAGGCGAGATCGCGGGCGAAGGCGCGGGTCATGCCGGCAACGGCAAATTTGCTGATCGCATAGAGCCCGATGCCCGTTGCCGGTACGCGCGCGCCGAAAGTGCTGCTCAGATTGATGATGCGTCCGCCTTTTGGCAGATAGGGGATGGCCGCCTTGATCGCGATATAAGCGCCGCGTAGATTGACGGCCATCACCCGGTCGAACTCGGCCTCGGTCGTATCCTGCAGCAGACGCAGCTCGAAAATGCCGGCATTGTTGACGAGAATGTCCAATCCGCCAAGCGCATCACGGGCGTGGGTGACGGCCTGCTTTACGGCGTCGCCGTCCGCCGCATCCGCCCTGATCGCCTCGCCGTGCACAGCGGAGGCGCGGATCGCGGCGAGAGTCTCCTGGGCGGCCTCGGAGGAGCGGGAGTAGGTGAAGGCGACATCGGCGCCCGCTGCGGCAACCGCCTTGGCGATGGCCGCCCCGATGCCACGGCTTCCGCCCGTTACAAGGGCTCTTCTTCCCGAAAGTCTCGTCACCTTCACGTTCGTTTCGCTAGCTGAAATGTCCTGCGGAAAGGGTCAGTCCACGCCTTCGACGACAACGATTTCCCCCTCGGCGCAGGCTTGCCGAATGGCCGCCGCAGCCTGATATTCCAGTGAGTAATAGCAGGCAACCGCTTTGTCGAAATTCTCGAACTCGATAACGACATTGCGCGGCCGGGCGTCACCTTCTACGGCATCGTATCGTCCACCCCGCACAATGAATCGTGCGCTATATTTCTCGAACGCCGCCTTGGCGGCCTCGACATATTTCGGGTATTCATTGGGATCGGTGACGGTCACGCGTGCGATCCAATATCCCTTGGCCATTGTGTCCTCCGTCGTTATCGCGCGCCACCATAGACCGTGAATTGGAAAAAATGGAGGGCAAGAAGGTGGCATCCAAGGCTTTTGAATAGGGACTGTTGCCATGATCCGCGTGCAAGTCGAAGATTTCGACATCGGCACTGAAGTCCGTGCTTTAAGCGCAGGCCGGAGCGACATCGGTGCGGTCGTCACCTTCACCGGGATCGTGCGGGCGGGCCCCGGCGCGCAGGAGATCCGGGCCATGACGCTGGAGCATTATCCCGGAATGACCGAAACCGAGCTTGAGCGGATCGAGCGGCAGGCGCAGGACCGCTGGCCGTTAAGCGCGAGCCTGATCGTTCATCGTCACGGACGTCTCCTGCCGGGCGACAATATCGTTCTGGTGATTACCGCATCACCTCACCGGCAAGCGGCCTTCGAAGCCGCCGCCTTCTTGATGGACTATTTAAAAACCGGCGCGCCGTTCTGGAAAAAGGAAGAGTTGGCAAGCGGCGATAGCGGCTGGGTCGCGGCGAACGCATCCGACGACGCGGCGGCCGAACGCTGGATCACGGATAAGGCGGCCGAATAGGGGACGGCTGGATCAACCCTCGTTCAAGCGGAGTCACTTGGACGAGGTCAAGTTAATCTATTTCAAAAGACGAGCGCGACTGTTCCCGCGTCCAATCGTTTAGAGCGGGCTGGCGAGCGGAAAAGTGGTGCCCACTGTTCCTCATCCCGCTCTATGCCGACGGTGCCCGGTGCTCTTCGAGCCGGGGCATGATCTCGACGAAATTGCAAGGCCTGTGGCGATAGTCGAGCTGATATTTCAGAATGCCTTCCCACGCGTCGCGGCAGGCGCCAGGCGATCCGGGCACGCAGAAGACATAGGTTCCGGCAATGACCCCGGCGAGAGACCGGGATTGGACGGTCGATGTCCCGACCTTTTGGAAGCTGATCATGTGCATCAGCGCCGAGAAGCCGTCGATTTCCTTCTCGAAAAGCGGACGCACCGCTTCAGGCGTCACGTCGCGGCCGGTCAGCCCCGTGCCGCCGGTGGTCAGGATGGCGTCGATCCGGGGGTCTGCCGCCCATCGCCGGATCGTTTCCTGGATCTGAGCCACCTCGTCCTTGACGATCGCGCGGTCGATCAACTCGTGACCCGCCTCCGTCAGAAGCCTCGCGAGCGTGTCGCCGGACTTATCGTCGGCCAGCGACCGCGTGTCGGACACGGTGAGAACCGCGATATGAACCGGTTTGAAAGGCAGTGTCTCGTCGATTCCAGCCATCACGCCTGCTTCCGTCATCCGGGTCCGGCGAGATGCGGCTGCCGGAACCGGATCGCATTCGCCTTTAGCGCCTTAACGATATCTCCGCGACGGGGACGTGGCGGCCGCGGCTGGGATCGAACTGGCTGATCGTCAGAGAGTGCCGGGAGTGCCCTTCGACCGTCACGGCGAAGCGGCCCTGAAAATTCGGTCCGTCCACTTCGATATTGAGCTTATGATCCCGGATGTTGCCTGTGATCCGTCCGGTGTTATTGGCAACCTTCTCCGTCCATGTCCCGGAGACGGAGCTGTTCTCACAGGTCACATCGGCGCCGGCGTCGATCTTATAGTCTGTGCCTGCGCAGGAGATCTTTTGCGAGACACGGGCGCCGGATGTCCGATAGTTGACGCGGCAGGAAATCCGTTCCTCAGCCCCGCCGATCGGCTTTACCTTTCCGGAACCGCGCCAATTGCCCTTCAGATCTTCTATCAGCGACTGCGCTTTCGAGTCACAGGCCGCCATCGCCGGGCTCACCCCAATCCCGGCTGCGATTGATGCGATCGCGATTCCCGCGAGTGATAATCTCAAAAATCGAACGCGTTTCATGGAAAATCCCTACTTGTCGTCGATGACGTGTTTTACCCGATTGACCCCGTGCCTTCTTGAACCAAATATCGCGCGGCAGCAATGGTCATCCCGTAGGAATTTCCGCCGGCACGAACGTCGCGGCCTTCTTGTGCTTCTTAAGACTTAGATAGGGCACCTGCCGCGACAAGAAAAGCGGCATCGACCCGGCTCGAGCCATTTTGTCTTATCCAAGCTTCGGCCATAGCGCATGGAAATGGTGAACGGGCCCCTTTCCGTGGCCGACACCAAGCTCATCCGCTTTCGCCAGCGCGTTCGTCAGATAGATCTTTGCCTCCCTGACCGCGTCAAGCATGGGTATACCCTTTGCCATGAGCGCGGTAATGGCGGAGGAAAGGGTGCACCCCGTTCCGTGGGTATTCGTGGTCACGACGCGGTCGGCCGCGAGCCGGACGATGTTCGTGCCGTCGAGGAAAATATCGACGGCTTCCTCACTGCTCCCATGTCCGCCTTTCACCAGCACCGCTTTCGCCCCCAAGGAGAGAAGTAACTCCCCCTGACGGACCATCATCCCTTCATCGACCGCCACGCTTGCGCCGAGCAGCCGCGCCGCTTCCGGGATGTTGGGCGTGATCAGATCGGCGATCGGCAGGAGGTGGGCGCGCAGCGCGAATTCGGCGCCTTCATCGAGCAGGGTATCGCCGCTCCCGGCAACCATGACCGGATCGAGAATGATCGGCGGGCCCTGCCAGGCATGCAGGGCTTCCGCCACCGCGACGATCGTATGCTCGTTTCCCAGCATTCCGATCTTTGTTGCCCGCACGTTCAGGTCGGAAAAGACGGCATCGATCTGCGCGCGAACGAATTCAGGCGGTACGGCGTGAATGGCGCTGACCCCTTGCGTGTTCTGCGCGGTCAGCGCGGTAATCGCCGAAGCGCCGTAGACGCCGAGCGCCGAGAATGTCTTGAGGTCGGCCTGGATCCCGGCGCCGCCGGAGGAGTCCGAGCCCGCGATGGTCAGTGCAATAGGCGTGGTCATAGTTCCATTAAGATAGGCAAAGCTGCGCTTCGGCGCGAGCCTAGCCGGGAAAAATCGCACCGGCGGTGCGGCTGAGAATCTCCTGCGACCGGTCTCGGGGGTCAGCGGCGGACGGCCGGCGCCTCCAATGGCAGCTCCGCGCCGCGCCAGGCAAGATAGAGCTCAAGCGCCACATATTCATCAGAGCCGGAGGGGTAAGGGGCCGCCTTCATCCGGCGATAGCAGCTTGTGAAGCGCTCATGCAGAGAGAGGAATGATTTCTCCCCGAGCTGATAGCTGGGATACCCATTGGAGTGTCCCTGGCTGATGACCCGATCGCCATAGGTTTTGCCGTAATATTTGTCATGGCACAGGGCGCATGAGAGGCCGAGTTGCCCCATCCGGCCATTATAAATTTGCCGCCCCTTCTCGAAGGCCGATTGCGCCGGTCCGTCAATGCGGATCGTCTTCGGCAGACCGCGCGACTGAAGACTGAGGAACGCGGTCATTCCGAGCATCTCCTGCGAATCATACGCCCAGGGCTCGGCGTTCATCTTATCGCTGCGGCAAATATTGATGCGCTGCGCCAGATTGATGACTTTGCCCGCCGCCTGCGAGAATTTCGGATATTCAGCCGCGCGCCCGCGCATCGCGTTTTCTCTCTCGCCGTGACAGGAGGCGCATGATTTTAGCGGTGTCCCCTCAGGCTTCGACCAGAGCGCCTCGCCCCGCGAAACCCATTTGAAGGCCGGATTGTCAAAATCGTCATCCTGAAGCGCGCGGACGTTTATCGGGCTGAATTCATAACCGGAGATCAACTCGGAGAGCGGATTGCGGCTGTCGGCCGGCGTGATCGCGTTCCGCGTCTGAGCAGCCGCCTGGCTCGCCGGAACGGCCAAGGCAAAAAGAACGACCAGGCCGATCCGGATGATGTCTGTCTTCGCCCGTCCCATTCTTGCTGCCGGCCGCGTCATTTGAGGTTCTTCAGGAAGGCGACAATGTCCTCAACCTCACTTGCGGAGAGGATCGTCTTTCCGGCGAGCGCTTGGGGAATCCGGTCGAATGTCGGCGGTTTGTGATAGGCGGGCATCACCGTCTCGGGAAACAACACGCCGGGATCGACGAGAATCTGCCGGAGTTGCGGCTCGGTATAGCGCCCGCCCACGCCGGCGAGGCTGGGGCCGAGATTGCCGTGAGCCGGCCGGTCGCCGAGAGCCGGAACGGGATGGCAGGCAAGGCAATTGCCTTGGGCCTCGTCGGCCATGATCTGCCGGCCGCGTGCGGGGTTGCCGATCGCCCCTGTCAACGACCGGATGATGCCGGCAAGCGCGATCGGCGAGGGACCTGCCCGGCTGAAGGCCGGCATCTGCTTGAAATAGCCCGCCGTCTTGGAATTGCATTGCTGCGCACTGGCGGAAATGGCTGTCAAAATGAACAGAAATGCCGCCGCAAGCGGGAGTTTCGAGCCTGTTCGCCGGTTGCTCATCATGCCGAAGATCGGGTTGCGGTCGCCGTAAGATCTGACGAGATTGCGGTCCTAGCGCAATGCGCGTCAAGGCATGTCCCCGCCAAGGCGGGGATGGACGCGGGAACAGTAGCGCTAACTTATAGAAATAGATCAACTTAACCTCGTTCAAGTGCTTTCACTTGAACGAGGTTAAGTTGATCTAGCGGGGCGGCGCGGATTGCCGGACCCCGCGCTTCCCAGGGCTGAATTGCAGAAAACGGCCCCGAGTGGAAGGCAAAATGCGGAAAGATCTTAATTCTCGGCACGATGCCGGGATTGACAAGGACTCCGGCGCCTTTCTATATTCCGCATCGCGCGGCTCAGATTGTCGCCGTGCCTAATGCGCTGCCCCAGGCTCTAAGCATTCCGAATGGCAGGTGAAGTCCGTGGCCATGCCACGGCGCCGAAGGGCGCGTTATCATAAGGAAAAGGTCTGAAAGATGTACGCTGTCATTCGCACAGGCGGCAAGCAATATCGGGTCGCCCCTGACGATGTCCTGGACATTGAGCGTATCCCCGGCGAGGCCGGCGATACCGTCGAATTTGCCGATATTCTGATGATTGCCGGCGATGCCGAGCCGCAGGTCGGCACACCGCTTGTCGATGGCGCAAGCGTTGCGGCTGAGCTGGTTGAGCAATTCCGCGGCGAGAAAATCACGATCTTCAAAAAGAAGCGCCGGACGACCTATCGCCGCAAGCAGGGTCACCGCCAGGAGCTGACGAAGGTCCGCATCACCGATATTCTGACCGGCGGAGCCAAGCCGAAGAAAGCAGCTAAGGCGCAGCGGGCCGCGGAAAAAGCCGAAAAGGCGGAGACGACGGAGACGCCCGCCGCGGCGGATTTCAATGATGATGTGAAGCTGATCGGCGGCATCGGTCCGGCGCTTGAGAAGAAGCTGGCGGCTCAGGACATCACCTCGCTCAAGCAGATCGCCGAATTTACCGCTGCCGACATCGAGCGCCTGGATAGCGAGCTTGCCCTGAAGGGGCGGATCGAGCGCGATGAATGGGTCCAGCAGGCTAAGGATTTGATCGCCGGCAAGCCGCCGCGCGCCAAGGTTGACCAGGAAGCGGCCAAGAAGGCTGCGGACAAGTCGAAGAAATAAGGAACGTGAAGCATGGCTCATAAGAAAGCAGGCGGCTCGTCCCGCAATGGCCGCGACAGTGCGGGCCGCCGCCTCGGGATCAAGAAGTTCGGCGGTGAGCGGGTGATCCCCGGCAACATCATCGTCCGTCAGCGCGGCACCAAATGGCATCCCGGCACCGGCGTCGATATCGGCACCGACTATACGATTTTTGCCGTGCAGGAGGGCCAGGTGCATTTCCAGACGCGCGGCAACGGCAAGGTGTATGTTTCCGTCGTCGCCGGCCAGGGCGCTGCGTCCTAAGCGGCGCATCGCTTCGAGGAAAGGCGGCGTGAGTGGAAGCCGCGGACCAGATGTTCGGCGGCTTGACGCCGGAATTGCTTAGCGCGCCCATAGGAACGCGGCGGCTTATCCTGCGACGGCCCACGCGGAACGACCTTCGGACCGCGTGTCGGATCGTCAACGATCCGACCATCGCATTCAATGTCAGCACAATCCGCTATCCCTATCCGCCGATTTCCGGCTGGCGATGGCTTTCCAGCCAAGGCCGGATCAAGAATAGCGCCTTTCACATCGCCTATCTGCTGACCCTGCGGTCCAACCCGCGCCATTTCGCCGGTGCGGCGGGGATTACGGTCGGATCCGGCGGGCCGCCGGAAATCGGCTATTGGCTGGGGCGCGACTATCGCCGGAAGGGCTTCGCGGCCGAAGCGGCCAGGGCGCTCATCGCCCGTATCTTCACCAAAAGCGATGCGCCCGCCGTCGTGGCCACCGCCAGAACGACGAACGTCGCCTCACAGCGCGTTCTCCTCGCGGCGGGAATGGCGCGCATCGGATATGGGCGGGGCATGGTTCTACAGCTTGGCCGCTATGTTCCGCTGCGGCTTTACCGGATCGACCGGCAGATGTGGGAAAAGCGCAAGCGGCCTGCCCTTTAAGCCTTTCCTGCTGCTATAAAGCTGCTCCAATTCTCCGATATTGACATAATTCCAAGGAACGGGTGCATCGGCGCAAAAAAATGAAGCGATTAATAGCCATTTTTGCGGGATTGCTGGCTATCCTGGCGCTCGCCGTCTTTCTCCTGCCCTTTCTGATCCCGGCAAGCACCGTGAAGCGGCATCTGGGGCCCTTGCTCGCCGAGGCGACCGGGCTGCGGCTGCAGGACGCAGGAGGCGTGCGCTTGTCGCTGATTCCCGCGCCCGCCGTTGCCTTCGAAGGCGTTCGCGCCACTCTGCCGGCTGACGAGGCAGCGGCTCCGCAGGTCAGCGCCGATCGCATTGTCATCGCGATTCGGCCGTCGGCATTGTTCGAGGGGCGGCTCGAACTGGATAAGATCACGTTCATCAATCCCTCGCTCGTGCTTGACCCAGGGGCGTTGAAGCGAAGCGAATGGGCGCCCGGCCGCTCTCATTCTGCGCTGGCCGACAGGCAAGATGCGGAAGCGACATCCATCACGGCTGCGAACCGGTCGCGTCGAGCGCCGCGCCTGCCGACCGTTGATATCGCCATCATCAATGGCTCGCTCAGCGAGGCAGACGATCAGCGCCAGGGCGCGCCCGTCTCGGACGCCAACCTCGTTTTCAGCAGCAACCGGGCGGCGAACAGCGCGACGCTTGAGGGCAGTCTTCGGCTCAAGGGCGAGCTGGTGAACTTGAGCGCGCAGGCCGAGCGGTCGCAGGAGCGGCGGGACGGGTCGATGGCCCTGCGCGCCGCCCTTCACTCCGAAGGAATGCGCACCGAACTCGACGGCGCCCTGATTTTCGACACCGCGCCTCGCTTTGCCGGATCGGCTCGCCTCGAAATGACCGCGGGACCGAGCTTTGCGACAATGATCGGCGCGAGCGCGGAGCTCGTATCGCGCTTCGAGGGTACGGCAATTTCCGGTCACTTGGAGATTTCCGATGAGCGGATCGCGCTTTCCGACGGCCTGCTGACCGCGCCGGGAGCGAGGGGCGATATTACGATCCTGGCCCGCCTCAACGGCGCCACGCGGGTGACGCTCAAAAATCTGGCTCTGCATGGAGGAACGGCGAGCGGCGTGCTAACGCTCGATATGCGCCAGCCGGAGGCCATCCTCGCCGGGGCTTTCTCGATGTCGAACATCGATGCGCTTGTGCTGACCCAGGGCGTGTCCGGTTTTGACTGGCTCTCTGGCCGCGCAAATGCCGAGATCGAACTTGCCGGTGGCGGCAGGACGGCGGACGCTATTGTGAAGACGCTTAAGGGGCAAGGAAGCCTGTCGATTGCCGATGGTGCGATCGAGGGGCTCGATCTTCCGCTGATCGTCGCCGATGTCAGAGAAGGCGAATTCGGAAAATGGCGCCGGGAAGCGGGACGGCGGACACCGTTCGATCGGCTGGCGGCGAGCTTCACGGTCGAGCAGGGCGTGGCGACGACGAAGGATTTGTCGCTGACCGGACCCAATATCGCCGTGACGGGCGAGGGCAGGACGAATATTCCGCGCGGGCGCATCAAATATCGCCTCAAGACCAAAATCACGGCGACAAACGGCAATGGCGCCGCCGATCCGCAGGATCGGGAAGCGGCGCTTTCAATCCCGCTGATCGTCAAGGGCGATTGGGAGAAGCCCGACATCTATCCCGACCTGGAAAATGCGATCGAGGACTCCGAATCTTTGCGGGGCACGGCAAAGCTTTTCGGCAAATCGGTGGAGAAGCTCACCGACGGGCAAATCAAGGCAGATGATTTCGGCAAAGTGATCGACGGGCTCTTCGGGAAGAAAAAGAAGAAGAAACACCGTGGAAAAGGCGCGAGCGAAGACTGACCTATGGCGCACGAAAAGCCGCTAGCGCAACGCGCGTCCGGGCATGTCCCCGCGAAAGCGGGGATGGACGTGGGAACAGTTGCGCTCGTCTTTTGAAATAGATCAACTTAACCTCGTTCAAGTGACTCCGCTTGAACGAGGGTTGATCTGGAATAGTCATCTGCGTGAGTGTATCCACCTGGTCGCAATCCTCATCTTGCTCGTCATTCTGACGCTCGCCGTTCTGCCGTCTTTCTGGGTGCAGTCCGTGCTGGCGCGTCACAGCCGTGAGCGGTCCGACTTTCCGGGCACGGGCGGTGAATTGGCGCGCCATTTGCTCGACGAGATGGGGCTCGGCGACGTCAAGGTCGAAGAAACGGCGCAGGGCGACCATTATGACCCGAGCGCGAAGATCGTCCGCTTGCTTCCCCAACATTATGGCGGCCGTTCCCTCACCGCCGTTGTGATCGCCGCCCATGAAGTCGGCCACGCCATGCAGGACGCCACGAATTACAAGCCGCTCAAGGCACGCACCCGGCTCGCCAAAACCGCCATCATCATCCAGCGTGTGGGTAGCATCGTCATGATCGCCGCGCCATTCGCGGCGGCGCTGACCCGGCATCCGGCCGGTGCGCTGATCCCGATCGCCGCCGGCATTGGCATCATGAGCATGGGCGCCGTCCTGCATCTGACCACACTGCCCGTCGAATTCGACGCCAGCTTCGGCCGCGCGCTCCCGGTCCTCAAGGCGGGCCGCTACATTCCGGAGCGCGATTTCCCAGCCGCCCGTTCCATTTTACGCGCGGCGGCCTTTACCTATGTCGCCGCAGCCCTTATGAGCTTGATCAACATCGCCCGCTGGCTGAGAGTTCTCCGCATATGACCGAAACGATCGCGGCTTCCAAGGCCGCAGAGACACCCGCATCGAAAGCCGCTCCCAAGGTCGGCTTCGTCAGCCTCGGCTGCGCCAAGGCGCTGGTCGATAGTGAGCGCATCATCACGCGGCTGCGCGCGGAAGGCTATGAGATCGCCCCGAGCTATGACGGCGCCGATGTCGTCATCGTCAACACTTGCGGCTTTCTCGACAGCGCCAAGGCCGAGAGCCTGGATGCCATCGGCGAGGCCATGGCGGAGAATGGCCGCGTCGTCGTCACGGGCTGTTTCGGCGTCGAGGACAAGCGCATCCGCGCCGCCTTCCCGGACGTGCTCGCCGTCACCGGCCCGCATCAATATGAGCGCGTCATGGAGGCCGTCCGCGAGGCCGCCCCTGCCGCCGCATGCGCCTTCCTCGACCTCGTGCCGCCTTCGGGGCTGCGCCTGACGCCGGACCATTTCGCCTATCTGAAGATCTCCGAAGGCTGCAACAACAAGTGCGCCTTCTGCATCATCCCGCAATTGCGCGGGCCCGCTCGCCAGCCGCCCGGCGGCGGATGTCATGCAGGAGGCCGAACAACTCGCTCGCCGCGGCGTGCGCGAGTTGCTCGTCATCAGCCAGGACACCAGCGCTTACGGCGTCGACGTGAAATTCGCCGAAAGCGACTGGCGGGGCGAACCGCTCAAGGCGCGCTTCTATGATCTCTGCGCGGCGCTGGGGAGCCTCGGCGCCTGGGTGCGGCTGCATTACGTCTACCCTTATCCGCATGTCGATGAGGTGCTGCCACTGATGGCGGAGGGCAGGATCCTGCCCTATCTTGACATCCCCTTCCAGCACGCCGCGCCAAGCGTGCTCAAGGCCATGCGCCGCCCGGCAAACCAGGAAAAGACGCTGGAGCGCATTGCCCGCTGGCGCGAAATCGTGCCCGACCTTGCCATCCGCTCCACCTTCATTGTCGGCTTTCCCGGCGAGACCGAGGCGGATTTCGCCTTTCTGCTCGACTGGATGAAGGAAGCCAGGCTCGCCCGCGTGGGCTGCTTCAAATATGAAAATGTCGAGGGCGCGGCTTCGCGCGCCTTTGAGGGCCAGGTGCCGGAAGAGGTCAAGGCCGAGCGCTATGAGCGCTTCATGGAGGCGCAGAAAGCGGTCAGCGCCGAGGTCATGGCGGCACGCCAAGGCCAGGAGATTGAGGTGATCATCGACGAGGTCGATGAGGACGGCGCGATCGGCCGTTCGACCTGGGACGCGCCGGACATTGACGGCTCGGTGTTTCTGGAAGATGCCGATGGGCTGGCGCCGGGTGATATCGTGCAGGTCGTGGTCGAGGAGACGGACGAATATGATTGCTGGGGCCGGCTGGTCTCCTAATGCACGATCATGTTTGGTGGAAACGAACGTCGCCCCGGACGGAGCGAAGCGGAGATCCGGGGCCTATTGGCATATCCGCAACGTCAGTGCGCGGTTGATAGAAGATTGGGCGCGGGATCAGGTCCGGCGCGACAAATAAAGTCTTTCGGACGGCTCCGTCAAAGCTTACCCGCATAAAGGCGTCTCCGGGCTTGCCGCGCTGCCTTCAAGAGGCTTCCTGCGCAACCTCGGTGAACGTGTGCTCGACGAGCTTGCCGTGATCGAGCCGCAGCACACGATCCATGCGCTGGGCGAGCTCATAATTGTGCGTGGCGATGAGCGCGACAACACCGGCCTTGCGGACGAATTGCAGGAGCTGCTGGAAGACGCGCTCGGCGGTCTCGGGATCGAGATTGCCCGTCGGCTCGTCGGCAAGCAGGATCAGCGGCCCATTGGCCACGGCCCGGGCGATGGCGACACGCTGTTGCTCACCGCCGGAGAGTTCGCCGGGCCGGTGCGTCATCCGCTCTTTGAGGCCGAAGAGGGTGAGCAGATCGGTGGCGCGCTTTTCCGCCTCGACCCGGCTCAGCCCGGCAATGCGCTGCGGGATGACGACATTTTCCAGCGCGGTGAATTCGGGCAGGAGATGGTGAAACTGGTAGACAAAGCCGATCTCGGTGCGCCGGATCCTGGTGCGTTCACTGTCGTTGAGCTGGGCGCAGTCGCGGCCGCCCAGCATGATCGAGCCGCTGTCGGCTCTGTCAAGCAGCCCGGCGACCTGCAGGAGCGTCGATTTACCGCCGCCGGAAGGGGCAACCAGTGCAATCGCCTCACCCTCATAAAAATCAGCCGAGGCGCCGTCGAGCACGCGCAGCTCCCTGTCGCCCTGCCGGAAGCTGCGTTTGAGGTCGATGAGTCTCAGGATTGGATGTCTGATGCGCTGCTCCATGGCGTCACTCATTTCGCAAAGCGTCGACCGGATCGAGACGGGCCGCGCGCCATGACGGATAGAGCGTCGCAAGGATGGACAGGCTCAGTGCCATGATGACGACGGCTGCGACCTCTTGCAGATCCATCTCGGCCGGCATGCGGGTCAGGAAATAGACCTCGGGCGAGAAGAGCTGCGTGCTGGTCAGCCAGGAGATGAACTGGCGAATCTCCTCGATATTGAGGCAGACGAGGACGCCGAGAATGAGCCCGGCCATCGTGCCGATGATGCCGATGCTGGCGCCGGTGATGAAGAAGACCCGCATGATCGCGCCGCGGCCCGCGCCCATGGTCCGCAGAATGCCGATGTCGCGGCCCTTGTCCTTGACGAGCATGATCAGGCCGCTGATGATGTTGAGCGCGGCGACCAGGACGATCAGCATCAGGATCAGGAACATCACGTTCCGCTCGATCTGCAGCGTGTTGTAGAAGGTGGCGTGGCGCTGGCGCCAATCGGTGATGTGCATTTCATTGCCGGCGGCGGCGGCGATTGCGGGGCGCATGGCCTCGACCTGATCGGGATCGTCGATCAGCACCTCGACGATCTGCACGGCGTTCTTGAGATTGAAGAATTTCTGCGCCTCGGCGAGCGGCAGGAAGGCGATGGTCGCATCATATTCCGACATTCCGATCTCGAAGATCGCCGTCACCGGATAGCGTTTCACGCGCGGCGTGGTGCCGAAAGGCGTGGAGGAGCCGCGCGGGGAGACGATGGTGACGGGGTCCCCCAGACGGACGCCCAGCGTATTGGCCAGCCGGATGCCGATGGCAATGCCTTGCCGGCCGTCGAAGCCGTCCAGACTGCCGAAACGGACATTCGAGGAGACGCCCTTGAGCGCTTTGAGGTCGGCCTCGCGCACGCCGCGCACGAAGACGCCGTTGGAGGCGAGATTGGTCGTCATCAGCACCTGGCCTTCGACGATCGGCAGCACCTCCACGACACCGTCGACCTGCCGGAGCCGGTTCGCCACCTCGGCATAATCGGTGAAATCCTTGCCCAGAGGACGGACCAGCATATGGCCGTTGAGGCCCAGGATCTTATGGAAAAGCTCGGTGCGGAAGCCGTTCATCACCGACATCACGATGATAAGCGTGGCGACGCCGAGCATGATGCCGACAAAGGAGAAACCGGCAATGACGGAGATGAAGCCTTCCTTGCGCCGCGCCCGCAAATAGCGCAGGGCGAGCATCCATTCAAACGGCGCAAATGGCCTGGTATCGGCGAGGTCAGCCACTATGCTTCGCTTTCTCGATCCTTTTGGCGCTGAGCGCCGATTTCGGGATCGAATCGGTACGATCCTGCATTTTACCCATTTGCGCGCCGATTTGCGGCAAAACCGGCGGCGATCCCCTCTTGCATCCGGCCGCGGCCCCGCCGAACGTGGCTAATGTCCCGATTCCGAAGTTCGCCCTGTCGTCTCGGCACGCTCCGTAGCGAACTTCGGAATCTCAAGGGACACTAGCCTATTGATATTACTAGTGTGATTCAGATCCAGACGTTCGTTCGGCACTTGCTGCGAGGCATGACGAACTTCTGGATCGTCACACTAGAGAGACAGCCTCTTTTGCAGCGAATTTATGGCAGTTTCGAGTTTGAGCGCTTCCCGCGCGCCGCTCGCCCGGTTCTTCAGCTCGACTTCGCCCTTTTCCAGCCCCTTCGGGCCGACGATCACCTGCCAGGGCAGGCCGATCAGGTCCATGGTCTTGAATTTCGCCCCGGCGCGCTCGTCCGTATCGTCGTAAAGCACCTCGATCCCGGCGGCGCTCAGGCCCCGGTAAAGCGCCTCGCAGGCCCCGTCAGTCGCGGAGTCGCCGGCTTTCAGATTGATCAGGCCGATCGCGAAGGGCGCAACCGATTGCGGCCAGATGATGCCGGCCTCATCGTGGCTCGCCTCGATGATCGCGCCGACAAGACGGGAAACACCGATGCCGTAAGAGCCACTTTCGACCAGGATCAGATCGCCCTCCGGCCCCTGCACCTGCGCCTTCATCGGCTTGGAATATTTGGTGCCGAAATAAAAAATATGGCCGACCTCGATGCCACGCGCGGAAAGGCGCTTTTTCTCCGGCACTTCCCTTTTGAAACGCGCCGCGTCGTGCATGTCGTCGGTCGCCGCGTAAAGGCTCGTCCATTGCTTGATGATCGGCGAGAGATCCTGATCGTAATCGGTGTCTTCGGGCGGCACATCCATTTCGACCAAATCCCGGTGGCAGAACACCTCGCTTTCGCCGGTCTCGGCCAGAATAATGAATTCGTGGCTGAGATCGCCGCCGATCGGACCGGTCTCCGCCTTCATCGGGATCGCCTTCAGGCCCATCCGATGAAAGGTGCGCAGATAGGCGACGAACATCTTATTGTAGGCGCGCCGGGCGCCTTCGCGACTGAGATCGAAGGAATAGGCGTCCTTCATCAGAAATTCCCGCCCGCGCATGACGCCGAAACGCGGACGGATCTCGTCACGGAATTTCCATTGGATGTGGTAGAGATTGCGCGGCAGGTCGCGATAGCTCTTCACATTGTCGCGGAAGATCTGCGTGATCTGCTCTTCGTTGGTCGGTCCGTAGAGCATGTCGCGCTCGTGCCGGTCCTGGATGCGCAGCATCTCCGCGCCGTAATCGTCATAGCGCCCGCTCTCGCGCCACAGATCGGCGGGCTGGATGGTCGGCATGAGCAGCTCGATGGCGCCTGAGCGGTCCTGCTCCTCGCGGACGATTTGCTCGATCTTCTTCAGCACGCGAAGGCCGAGCGGCAGCCAGGAATAGATGCCCGCGCTCGACTGGCGGATCAGCCCGGCGCGCAGCATCAGCCGGTGCGAGACGATCTCGGCCTCTTTCGGGTCATCACGCAATATCGGCAGGAAATAGCGGCTCATGCGCATGGAAAGGCGCTCCTGGCATTTTTTGACGAATTGCAGATGGAGCGCTCTTAGCGGATCACAGGCGCCGAGGCAATGGCGGGCGGGGCGTTTTGCATCCCGAGTGGCGCGGGAAATCCCCAATGAGGGAAGCGCTTGTTCAAGCCTCAATGTCCCTCGAACGCGATCAGCGAATGACAGGGCACGCCATACGCTTCGAGCCGCTTGGCTCCGCCGAGTTCCGGCAGATCGATGACGAAGGCGGCGCCGATCGTGACGCCGCCGACACGCGCAATCAGCTTGGCCGCGGCTTCCGCCGTGCCGCCCGTGGCGATCAGATCATCGACGATCAGGACGCGCTCGCCCTGCCGAATGGCGTCCTCATGCACCTCGATGACGTCGGCGCCATATTCCAGCTCGTAGTCCTGCCCGATGGCGCGCCAGGGCAATTTGCCTTTCTTGCGCAATGGGATGAAACCGGTCCCCAAACGATCCGCCACCGCGCCGCCGAGGATGAAGCCGCGCGCCTCGATGCCGACGACCGCTTCGACGCCTGCCGTCCGGTAGGGCTCGGCCAGCAGTTCGATGCAGGCATTGAAACCCGCCGCGTCCTTCAGAAGCGTCGTGACATCGCGGAACATGATGCCCGGCTTGGGATAATCGGGAATGGTGCGGACCAGGGATTTCAGATCGAGATCGACGCGCATATTCATAGGATCACCCCGCAAATCTTCTCAACAGTCGTCCGGGCCGTTGTACCCGCCCATTGCCGAACGTCCAAACAATTGCCGAAGGCCTTAGAGTCCGTTTGAGAAATCCCTCAATGGCTGATCCTTCGCAGTAGGAGACTTCCCATGGCGACATGGATCATGGCCTCGGAGACGTCGATGCGTTGTTCGTAGTCGCGTATGAGACGCCGCCATCGGGTCATCCAGGCAAAGGTGCGCTCGACGACCCAGCGCCGGGGCAGAACTTCGAAGCCTTTTTGCCCTTCCATCCTGCGAACGATTTCGACAACGAAGTCGAGGAAGACGGCCTTGTCCATAAGCTGGGTACGGTTATAGCCGCCATCGGCGAACAGATGCTTGAGCCATGGCCAGCGCTTGCGGATGGCGTCGAGGATCATCTGCGCCCCGGCGCTGTCGGAGATGTCGGCGGGCGTAAGGTTCACCAGCAGGAGCCGTCCGTCCGTATCGACCGCGATATGGCGCTTGCGTCCCACGATCCGCTTGCCGCCGTCGAAGCCCCTTTCCTGCGCCGCCGGAGCCTTGACAGTCTGGCTGTCGAGCACGCCACCCTCGGGACTTGCCTCACGCCCCGCACGCTCCCGGTCAAGCATCAAGGCGACATCATGGATCGTCCTGAACAGCATGAGCCGGACAAACCGCCGGAACCACCAGTAAACGGTCTGCCAAGGCGGAAAATCCTTCGGCAGCATCCGCCAGCCGCCACCGGAGCGCGCCATGTAGCGAATGGCGTTGAGGATCTCGCGCAAATCCACGCCCGGCTTGCGCCCGCGCCGCCGCGGCGCCGGCAACAAAGGCGCGATCCGCGCCCATTCCGCATCAGTCAAATCCGTGGGATAGCGCTTCGTGCGCCGCTCAATCTCGGCCATCCGGCCCCGCGTCTCTCGTGTCCACATAAATATCGTGAATCACAAACGCGCTGATTTGCAAACTGCATTCTCAAACGGTCACTTAGCCTTGGTCCCCGAGAACCCGGCCCGCAACGGCGTCGAGCTTGGTGAGCAAGGCAGGGTCGCGCGCTTCCGGCGGCGTGATGATCGCAAATTCGAGCGCCTTGTCCGAACCGACCGGGCAGGCTTCGTGCTCACGTGGAAAGCTCTTGGCCAGATGGGCGATCAGCCGTCCCGCCTTTTCCGAATTCTGCCCCATCACGCGGATGATCTCGGTAATGTCGACATCTGTGTGCTCGTCGTGCCAGCAATCGAAATCGGTCACCATCGCAACGGTCGCGTAGCAGATCTCGGCCTCTCTTGCGAGCTTGGCTTCGGGCATGTTGGTCATGCCGATGACGTCGCAGCCCCATTGGCGGTAGAGAAAAGACTCGGCGCGGGTGGAGAATTGCGGGCCTTCCATCGCCAGATATGTGCCGCCCCGGTGATGGGGGATGCCTTCGGCCTTTGCCGCCGCTTCGAGCTTGTCGATGAGGAGCGGACTGACGGGGTCGGCCATGGAAACATGGGCGACGCATCCTTGTCCGAAGAAGCTTTTCTCGCGGGCAAAGGTCCGGTCGATGAACTGGTCGACGAGCACGAACGTGCCGGGCGGCAGTTCCTCGCGAAACGATCCACAGGCCGAGACCGAAATGAGATCGGTGACGCCGGCGCGCTTCAGCGCATCGATATTGGCGCGGTAATTGATATTGGAGGGCGGGACCCGATGGCCCTGGGCGTGGCGCGGCAGAAAGACGACCGGCAAGCCGCCGATTTCGCCATAGAACAAGTCGCTCGACGGTTCGCCCCAGGGCGTGTGCACGCGCTCCTGGCGTTTTTTCTCCAGCCCGGGCAGGTCATAGAGTCCCGAGCCGCCGATAATGCCCAATACCGCCTTCGCCATGCGCTGTCCTTTCAACCCGCATCCGGTTTCGCACCGCTGCTCTCAGATGATCATAGGCCAGAATAACGATGAGACGGCAGTATCAAAGCGCTTTCGGCGCTTGTTTGTAATTGCGTGCCCGCCTCCATACGGCTAAGCCGTGAACCGGCCCGCCCGCGGAAAGGAAAAAGCCCCGCCATTGGCGGGGCTTTTGAGAATCGCGTTCCTTGCCACTGCGCTAGCGCAACGCGCGTCCAAACATGTCCCCGCGAAGGCGGAGATGGACGCGGGAACAGTTGCGCTCGCCTTTTGAAATAGATCAACTTGACCTCGTTCAAGGAATTCCACTTGAACGAGGGTTGATCTAATGCTCGACATTCCGCCAGAGCGCGCGCTTCGACAGATAGAGCAGAAGGGTGAGGATCGCCAGGTAGACGAGCACCTTCAGGCCCATGCGCTTGCGCTCTTCCAGCTTCGGCTCGGCCGCCCACATCAGGAAGGCGGAGACGTCGCGCGCATAATTGTCGACCGTTGCGGGCACGCCTTCCGGATATTCGACGGCGCCTTCGACGAGCGGAGGAGGCATGGCGATCTGGTGTCCGGGGAAAGCGGTGTTGTAGTTCGTGCCGGCCAGCACCTTCACCCCCTCCGGAGGCTCGGTATAGCTGGTCAGCAGCGCGTGAACATAATCGGGCCCCTGCTCC
Source organism: uncultured Alphaproteobacteria bacterium (assembly GCA_963749875.1). Lineage (GTDB taxonomy): Bacteria > Pseudomonadota > Alphaproteobacteria > Rhizobiales > Rhodomicrobiaceae > JAHQVI01. The sequence goes on along the minus strand of CAVVOX010000003.1, from coordinate 407,309 downwards.
TGATAGACGGTGGCAATATCGTAGAGCCAATAAAAAGGCTCCATGTACCAGGGCGCCGCGCGCGTGACCGTCCGCGCCTTCGCGATCAGCGAAAGATCCGGCGGCACCGCGCCGCCCTGAGCGGCGGCGGCGGCCTTGTCGTTCGGATAGGGCGACACGAATTTGTCGGATGGACGGCCCGGACGCGTGAACATCTCGCCGTCATCATTCGGCCCATCGGTGACCTGCGCTTCGGCCGCGAATTGCTTGACGCTGCCTTCGGAGATATTCCGGTCCGCCCGGTTCGGACAGGTTCCGGTAGTAGAGCTGGCGCATTCCGTGGCAGGCGGAGCAGACATTCTTATAGACTTGGTAGCCCCGCCGAAGCTGCTCTCTGTCGAAATAGCCGGTCACGCCGCCGAAGGTCCAGTCCTGCCGGGGGATCGTCGCCCCCCCTTCGGCGGCCCAGCCGGGATTAGCCGCCGCAAGACTCCCAGCCAGAACGATGCCGCCGAGAGCGAAACGGATAGCGCGCGTTGAAAAGATCTCTTCTCATCTCAAACCTCTCCTTAGCGCTTCTCCGCCGCGGCCGCGGCCGGTTGGGCGGCATAGCCGCTGGCCTGCCCGCCGCCTTTGAAGATCGCATCCGCAATCGTTCGCGGCCTCGGCTTCGGCGTCTCGATCACACCGACAATCGGCATGATGATCAGGAAGTGGATGAAGTAATAGGCCGTGAAAATCCGCGCCGCGACCAGATAGCCTCCCTCTGGCGGCTTCGAGCCGAGATAGCCGAGCGCCACGCAGGCGATCACCAGCAGCCAGAAGAACCATTTGTAGATCGGACGATAACGGGCCGAACGCTCGCGCGACGTATCGAGCCAGGGAATGAAGAACAGCACGGCGATCGAGCCGAACATCGCGATGACGCCGCCAAGCTTGGACGGGAATGGCGCGCAGGATCGCGTAAAACGGCAGGAAATACCATTCTGGCACGATATGCGGCGGCGTCTGCAGCGGGTTCGCCTCGATGTAATTGTCCGCATGCCCGAGATAGTTCGGCATGTAGAAGACGAAATAGGCGAAGAGCAGGCGGAACACGGTCAGCGCGAAGCAGATCCTTGGCCGTGTAATAGGGATGGAACGGCACGGCTTCGCGCTTCGGATCGCGCAGATCGACGCCGATCGGGTTGTTGTTGCCGGGAACATGCAGCGCCCAGATATGCAGGCCGACCAGCCCGGCAATCACGAAGGGCAGCAGATAATGCAGGCTGAACAGACGGTTGAGCGTTGCGTCATTGACCGAGAAGCCGCCCCAGATCCACTGCACGATGGCCGTGCCGAGACCGTAGACGATCGAGTCGAGCGAGGAGAACAGGTTGGTGATCACGGTCACCGCCCAGAAGCTCATCTGCCCCCAGACCAGCGAATAGCCCATGAACGCCGTCGCCATCATCGCAAGGAAGATGAGCACGCCGATGATCCAGAGTATTTCGCGCGGCGCCTTGTAGGAGCCGTAATAGAGGCCGCGGAAGATGTGCAGATAGACGGCAAGGAAGAACATCGACGCGCCGACGGCGTGCGTATAGCGCATCAGCCAGCCATAATTGACGTTGCGCATCAGATGTTCGATGGAATCGAACGCAACGGAGGTATCGGCGGTATAATGCATCGCCAGCACGATGCCGGTGATGATCTGTAATGCCCAGGCAGAAAGCCAGGATGCCGCCGAAGGTCCACATATAGTTGAGGTTTCGCGGCGTCGGGAAATCGAGAATTGTGTCATACGCCATCCGGATGACAGGCAAACGGCTGTCCATCCAGCGGGTGAAAGCCGTCTTCGGCTCGTAATTTGATTGGTGCGCCATGATGTGTCTCTTGGGCTTAACCGATCTTGATCTTGGTGTCCGACACGAACTGGTAGGGCGGGATTTCGAGATTGCGCGGCGCGGGCCCTTTACGGATGCGGCCGGCAGTGTCGTATATGAGATCCATGGCAGGGGCAGAACCAGCCGCCATATTCGCCGCGCTCATCGCCGACGCTTCTGGCCTTTGGGAATGCAGCCGAGATGGGTGCAGATGCCGATCGCTATCAGCCATTTTTCATGGCCGCCCTTGGTCAGATTCTGATCGGTCGCCGGCTCCTGCCCGGTCAGGCCCATGACGCGCGCGATCGGATCTTTCAACTCATCGATGGGCACGGCCTTCGCCTCTTCGACTTCCTTCGGGGTGCGGTTGCGCACGAAGATCGGCTTGCCGCGCCACATGACCGTAATCGCCTGGCCTTCCTGGACCGGCGCGAGATCGATTTCGACGCTGCCGAGCGACAACGCGGTTGCGTCCGGATTCATCTGATCGATCAGCGGCCAGAGCGCGGCTGCCGCACCGACACCTGCAAACGCCGTGGCGGCGATATGAATGAAGTCGCGCCTGGTAACGGGATCATCCATTGTCGTGGCCATGAAAGCGTATTCCCTGTCTCTGCCCGCTAACAGAAGAAAGAAGGAGGATTGTGGCACGGGCATCGTTCTTAGCTGTGAACCGCATCGAGGATTGCGTTGATGGTTCTAAGCAGGACATATCGCATTGTCCACCGCCATATGTCCAGCGAGGGGAAGGGGACAAATCGGCGCAATCCCGTGGTAAATTCGCCGCATATCGGGGGTCTTAGATGACAGGATGCAGCTTTTCATGCGCGTGGCGCTCTATCAGCCGGATATTCCGCAAAACACAGGCACCATCCTGAGGCTCGCCGCCTGCCTGGGTGTTGCCTGCGACATCATCGGTCCGGCAGGCTTCGATATGTCGGACCGGGCGCTGAGGCGCGCCGGGCTCGACTATCTCGATAAGGCCCGGATCGCGCGGCATGTTTCCTTCGCCGCGTTCGATTCGCTGCGCCGGGCCGGGGGACGGCGGCTCATCCTGCTGACGACCCATGCGGTGACGCCTTATACGGCATTCACCTTCCGGCCGGATGACAGTCTTCTCCTCGGGCGGGAAAGCGCGGGCGTGCCGGAGAGCGTCCACGCTGCGGCGGATGCGCGCATCCTCATTCCGATGCGGCCAGGCTTGCGTTCGATCAATGTTGCGGTGGCCGGCGCGATGGTATTGGGGGAGGCCTTGAGACAGACGGAGCAGTTTCCGCAACTCGCAGACGCCGACGGGGATGAGCGATGAGCACGAACACGGCTAAGGGCGGAGCCGGATTGTCCGCGCCCAAGGCGGCGACCGCCACGACCGAAACGACCGACTCCGCCCTCGGACCCGCGCCGGAATTGGAGCCGGAGAGGGCGCAGGCCGCCGAATGGTTCGCGGCGCTGCGCGACCGGATCTGCGCCGAGCTCGAACGGCTCGAAGACGAAGCCGGCGCGCCCCAGCTCGCCGATATGCCGCCCGGCCGTTTCGCGCGCAGGCCCTGGAAGCGCACCGGCGAGGACGGCAGCGACGGCGGCGGCGGAGAAATGTCGATGCTGCACGGCCGGCTGTTCGAGAAGGCGGGCGTGCATGTCTCGACGGTTCACGGCGAGTTTTCCTCCGAGTTTCGGGCGCAGATTCCCGGCGCGGAGGAAAATCCCCGCTTCTGGGCTGCGGGCATCTCGCTCATCATCCATCCGCAGAGCCCGCATGTCCCGACCGTGCACATGAATACGCGCTTCGTCGTCACGACCAAATGGTGGTTCGGCGGCGGGGCGGATCTGACGCCGGTTCTGGATGCGCGGCGCACTCAGGAAGACCCCGACACGCTCGCCTTCCACGCGGCGATGAAAGCCGCCTGCGACAAGCACGCCGTCGCCGATTACGAGCGCTATCGGAGCTGGTGCGACGACTATTTCTATCTCGCCCACCGCAAGGAGCCGCGCGGCGTCGGCGGCATCTTCTACGACTATCACAATTCGGGGGACTGGACGGCCGACTTCGGCTTCACCCGCGAGGTCGGAAGCGCCTTTGCCGAGATCTACCCGCAGATCGTCCGCCGCAACATGGCCGAGCCCTGGAGCGAAGCGCAGCGCGAGGAGCAGCTCATCCGCCGCGGCCGCTATGTCGAGTTCAACCTGCTCTATGACCGCGGCACCATCTTCGGCCTGAAGACCGGCGGCAATGTCGACAGCATCCTGTCGTCGATGCCGCCCGTGGTGAAGTGGCCGTGAGGGGCGGCAGGTCCGGCGCAGTGCGTTTGCCGGACCGCTTTGATCGTCCTTTCTCTTTACTCGTCGCCGCTGCGAGTGTGCCCGGTGAGCGCTTTTGCCCTCTCCCGGCTCGCGAACCTTTACGGTGAGCGACAAGCGCTCACCTTGGGAGAGGGCGAGAATCAATGACCTCGCCATACCCTCCGCGGGACGGCGTGTCCCCGAAGCTTTGCTTCTGTCCGTCTTCTCGCCGCCGTAGAGGAGCCTGCTCGGGTAACGCCGCCGCTGCGCCTCCGTCAGGCCGACAGCCGCGGGATGATCTCCCTGGCGACCGCTTCCACCTGCTCCGGCTCATAGCGATAGGGCACGAAGATGATGCGGTCGATGCCTGTCGCGATGTGCGCTTGAAGCTGCTCGACGCATTCCTCCGCCGTGCCGATGATCGCGCTCTCCATGGTGGATTCCGACCAGGCGGCGTAATCCCATTCGGTCTGCAGCCATTCCTTCATCGGCGCCTCGACCTTGTCGCGCGGCCCGATGATGATCGGCAGCTGGTTGGTCGAATTCAGCTCATCCGGATTGCGCCCCGCCTCTTCCGCAAAGCCGCGGACCTTCTCCCAGGTGCGGGCGAAGCTCTCGGCGGTGTAATAATAGGTGATCCAACCGTCGCCCTTGGTCGCGGCGCGCTTCAGCACGGCGTCCACATAGCCGCCGATCAGGATCGGGGGGCGCGGTTTCTGCACCGGCTTGGGATACATCACCGCGCCGCGCAGATTATAGGGCGGATATTCGCCGTCGACCTTCTCCTCCGTCCAGAGACGGTTGATGATCTCCAGGCTCTGTTCCATGATCTTGCCGCGCCGGTGAAAATCGGCGCCGAGCGATTTGAACTCCCGCTTGTACCAGCCGACCGCCGTTCCCAGGATCACGCGGCCATTGGAGATGTGATCCATCGTGGCCAGCTCTTTGGCAAGGATGACCGGATTGCGCATCGGCATGACCAGCACGCCGGTCCCAAGCTTGATCTTCGAGGTGCGCGCCGCGACGGCCGTCAGGATGGTCAGCGCTTCATGCAGCGGAAAACACGGCTCGACGCCCAGGAGGATATGGTCCCAGGCCCAGATCGACTCATAGCCAAGCTCCTCCATCCGCACGCCATAGTCGATCAGTTGGTTTGCGTCCGGCATTTCCGGATAGCGCGTGAAATTGCGCATCGCGATGCCAAAAACCGTCTTGCCCATGAAGCTGCCTTTCTCTTGCGCTATCCTAAGCGGTATACAGACGTTCCGGGTCGAGTTCGCGCAGAACCTTCAACTCATCGAGCCGCGGCGGCTCCGTCCGCGTAATCTCGGGACTGGCGACAATCTCGAAGCCGGTATTGTCTCTGACCCGGTCCATCTCCACGCCGGGATGGAGGGCGCAGACCACCATTTCATGGCTTTGGCTGTCGAAGCCGAGAATGGCGAGGTCGGTCACGACACGGTACATGCCGCCGGCGATCAGGCCCGACTGCGCGCGGCTGTCACCGCCGGAAAGATAGCCCGGGCTCGTGACGATAGTCGACCTTATCCACGAACCGCCGCTTCTCATGCTTCATCGCCACGATCATCTGCGTCAGGCTGGAGATGTCATTGCCGCCGCCCGTGCCCGGCAGGCGGACTTTCGGATTGTCGGCGTCGCCGATGAAGGAGCTGTTCAGATTGCCGTGCCGGTCGATCTGTGCGCCGCCCATGAAGCCGACATCGACATAGCCGCGCTGGAGCAGCAGCAGCACGTCGGTGATCGGCATCACCATATTGGCGCGGCGCGCGCAGCGCTGCTCGTTGGTGGAGGGCGGCAACTCGCCCGGCACGATGAAAGGGCCGATGACGCCGCCTTCGAAGAGAATCGTCAGGCCCGGCGCGTGAGTGCGCTGCGCGAGCGTTGCGGCAAGGAGCGGGATGCCGACGCCGGCAAAAACGATCTGCCCCTCTTTCAGGAGCCGCGCGCTCATGACCGCAAGCAGCTCCGAGGCGGTGTAGTTGGCGCGCTCAGTCATTGTCGATACTCCGTCCTCGGCGCGCCGCGTCGAGCATCGCCTCGACGCCGAGCTTCGCGAGATAGTCCGTCCAGTTCTTCGGCTCGCGAATATAGTCTCTGAGATAGGCCTGCATGCCGTCCACCGGGTCGCCGTTCACCTGGCTCGTATAGAAGCCCATATGATCGAAGAACGGCTCGTAAAGCCCGTAACACTCATGCGGCGCGCAGCCGAAGGGAACCTCCACCACCGCATCGACCGTGAAGAAGGGGATCAGGGTCCGATCCGGCGCGCGGCGGATCCGATCGTTGGAGATGATACGCTCCGTCGTCAGAATGACCCGCTTCGCCGCCATGGCGATATCGATATCCATGAATTGCAGCCCGTCGATCTGCGCATTGCCGTAAGGATCGGCGCGCTGGACATGGATCAGCGCGACATCAGGATTGAGCGCCGGCAGCAGGAGAAGCCGCTCGCCCGTGAACGGACAAATCATCTCCTTCACCGCCTCGCCGAGCCGCCCGCGCGACATCGGAGCCGATCATCGAGCGCACCGGCATGAAGGGCACGCCCATGGCGCCGGCCCTGTAACGCAGGCCCATGGCCATATGGCTCCACTCGGTGAACCGCGCCATCTTCGTCTCGGTATAATGGCGCATCACTTTCGAGATGCCCCAGACGATCCCTTGGGTGAACCAGCTCGTGATGATGTGGGAGCAGGCGCCCGAGGCAAACAGCCAGTCGCCGTCGCTGGAGGTGATGCTTCGCGAGACGGTGAGATCGCGGCGCCCTGCCCTGATCAGTGCCCAGATCATCGCCATCGGCGTGCGCGACATGGTGCAGCCGCCGATCGCCACATGTTCTCCATTGTTGACGAGCGTGGCTGCTTCCTCCAGCGACATGACCTTTTCACGCAGGCTTCGATCGCGCGCCTGCGTCTCGTGCCGCAATTCCAGATAGGGCTTCGGGCGCGCCTCGTCATTCGTCAAATTCGCCATTTGGCTTCCCTTTACGCAGCAAGAACGCCGGCATCGACATTGGCGCTCTGAATCAGATCGTCCCAGACGGGCAACAGCTCCCGCAGATCGCGCCAGAAGCCCTGACGGCGGCGCTTCTCAAAATCGGCCAGTGGCACGCCACGCTGCTCGACCCAGGTGTAATAGCCGAGATTGAAGATGCGGTTGCGGTCCGCTTCGCTGAGCTCCAGCATGTGATCGGTGGAGACCGCGTCAAGATGGCGGGCCGCCAGGCCGGCCGCGTCGGCGTCGTGGAAGCCGGCGGGAAAATGCCGGGCGAGGTAGGCTTGACGCTCGCTCTCATAGAGCCGGGCGCCATCGGTCGCAAGCGTGAGGACGGCGTCGGTCTCGCCGAGATCGTGGTATTTCGCCAGTTTGATGGCCGCCAGAATATTGGCGATGCCGGAAAGTCCGATGAAGCGAAGCGAAGCCACGAGATCGGAGGGAATCCCCCTTTCGCCAAGATGGCGCCTGCCACTATCGGAGTTGAAGACCGCGTTCAGCGCGTCGGTCGCCTTGTCGCTGACCGCCAACACATAGTCGTTATTCATCACATTGTGGATCAGCGGCACATGCTTGTCGCCGATGCCCTGGATGTTGTGCTCGCCGAAGCCGTTAGAGAGCAGCGTCGGGCATTCGACCGGCTCGACAACGGCGATCCTCGCGCCCAGCCGGTCCTTGAGATAATCGCCCGCCCCCAGCGTTCCGGACGAGCCGCTCGCCGCGACGAAGGCAAAGGGGCGCAAGCCCTGCCGGCCTTGGCTCAGGGTCTCGAAAATGGTCTCCAGCGCCGGGCCGGTGCAGGCATAATGGCCGAGATAATTCCCGAACTCGCTGAACTGGTTGATGATCTCGCAAGAAGGATCGCGCGCGAGCGCGTCGCAGGCGTCATAGATCTCCTTGACATTGCTTTCCGTGCCCGGCGTGCGGACGATGTCGGCCGGATCGCTCACCCATTCCGACAGCCAGTCGAACCGTTCCCGGCTCATCCCCTCGGGAAGCACGGCGACGCCCCGGCAACCGAGAATGCGCGAGATCGCGACTCCCCCGCGGCAGTAATTCCCGGTGGAGGGCCAGACCGCAAGTTGCGCGGAGGGGTCGAAACGACCCGAGACCAGTCGCGGCACGAGGCAGGCATAGGCGGCAAGCACCTTATGCGCGCCGATCATCGGGAAAAACGCGCCAAGCGCGACGACGATCTTTGCCCGGACGCCGGTCAGGGCCTCGGGCAAAACAAGATGAACCGGCACGGGCGCCCGGCCGGTGCGCGCTTCGTCGTTGAACCAATGGACACGGAACAGATTGCGAGGGTCCGCCGTATCGGGGCCCGCCTCGCGCCAATCGTCACGACGTCCTGAAGGGACGGTCTCCGGGTCGGACAGCTCCGCAAAGCGCGGCAGGGCGATCCGCCGCTCGCGCAATAGGTTAATGACCTTCCGCCGTACTCCGGCATCCTCTACCTGGCGCGGAAAGTCGAATGGATTCATGGGCGTCCCACCTCATACAAGCCTGATGCCGGCCGTCCAAACCGGACCGTCATCAAATCATACTATAAGATGACAGATAGGACTAGTTGGCCGGTTAACGGCCCTCGAACCGCGGCGACCGCCATTTTCTCATGTCCACGGCAACGATCGCAATGCCGGCCAAGCCAGCCCAAGGATACGCACGCCGCCCCTCTCCCGATCCAGCCGCCGCTCAAGCAGTGATCATGCAGAGTTCAAGCTTTGATTTTTGTCAAAGCCGCGCCTGTTCGTCTGGCCTATTGAAATGGACAGACTGCGGTCGCAAATCCCGCAGTAAAATTAGCAATAGTTGTGGAGGATAGACGATGGCTGAAAATGAAAAGAGCGTCCCCATAAGTCGCCAGGGAACCTCACGCTCCATGACGGAGCCGGGTCGGCAATGGGACCCGTTCGGCAGTCTTCACCGTGAAATGGATGAGCTTTTCAACTCGCTCCGAAGCAATTTCTGGCAGGGCGGACGCGGCTCGGAGCTCGCCTCGACATGGCCGTCCGTGGGCGGAGAGGTCATGGCGCCCGCTGTCGATATCGCCGAGGCCAATGGCCAATATGAGGTGACGGCCGAATTGCCGGGCATGGACCCCGAGCAGGTCGAGGTGAAACTGGCCGATGGGCGGCTCACGATCAAAGGAGAGAAGAAGGAAGAAAAGGAAGAAGAGAAGGAGGGCTATTACCTCTCCGAGCGGCGCTTCGGTTCGTTCCAGCGCTCATTCGCCGTGCCTGAAGGCATCGATCCTGAGAAGATCTCGGCCGAGTTCAAGAACGGCGTGCTGAAGATCTCTATACCGAAGACGCCGGAAGCGCAGCAGAAAGAGAAACGGATCGAGATTCAGTCCCGTTGAGGACATCCGTCCGTACGCATAAAGGATGCCGCTTGCGAGTAAGGCGGCTTTTGCTGTCCCACACAAGGCGGCCAGCCGTGCCGCCTTGTTGCATTGTGAACCGTTTGGGCAGACGATATGGAACGATCAGGCCGCAACCTTGCTGACCACTGATCGATTGACTATGAGATACGACAATACGATCGGCGCCCGCCGGGATGGAGAACGAAACCGATGTCAAATCCGCATTTCCTGGTTCACACACCGAAAGACAATGTCGGCGTGGTGGTCGTGGAGGGACTGACGGCCGGCACCGACATGCTCGGCGTCATTACGCAAACGGATGAAACGGTCACCCTCACCGCGAAGCACGACATACCGATCGGGCACAAAGTCGCACTGCAGGCGCTCCAGAACGGCGACACCGTCATCAAATATGGCGAGGATATCGGCCAGATGGTCGCCGACGCCACGGCCGGCGAACATGTGCACATCCACAATCTCAAGACCAAGCGCTGGTAGCCGGTCGAGACGCAAGCCCGCCGCCCGCTGAAATAGCGATTTCCGGAGATGAATTGATGGCTTCAAGATATGCCAATTACACCTTCAAGGGCTACCGCCGCGACAATGGCCGGGTCGGCGTCCGCAACCATGTGGTGATCCTGCCGGTGGACGATATTTCAAACGCCGCCTGCGAGTTCGTCGCCGCCAATATCAAAGGGACGATGGTCCTGCCCCACTCCTATGGGCGGCTGCAATTCGGCGCCGATCTCGACCTGCATTTCCGCACCATGATCGGCACCGGCTCCAATCCGAATGTCGCCGCCTGCGTCGTGATCGGCATCGAGCCGGGCTGGACGAAGCGGATCGTGGACGGCATCGCCGAGACGGGCAAGCCGGTGGCGGGCTTCTCGATCGAGCAGAACGGCGATCTGAAGACGATCATGGACGCCTCGCGCCGGGCAAAGGACTTCGTTCACTACGCCACCGAGCTTCAGCGCGAGGAATGCGCCATCTCGGAGCTTTGGGTTTCGACCAAATGCGGCGAGAGCGATACGACGACCGGCCTCGGCTCCTGCCCGACCGTCGGCAATATGTACGACAAGCTGCTGCCCGAGGGCATTTATGGGGTTTTCGGCGAAACCTCCGAGATCACCGGCGCGGAGCATATCTGCAAGGCACGCGCGGCGACGCCCGAGCTTGGCGAGCGCTGGTACAGCATGTGGAAGGCCTATCATGACGATGTCATCGAGGCCCACAGGGTCGACGATCTCTCCGAAAGCCAGCCGACCAAGGGCAATATTGAGGGCGGCTTAACGACGATCGAAGAAAAAGCCCTCGGCAATCTGGAAAAGATCGGCCAGACGAGCCAGTATATCGACATTCTTGACCCGGCCGAAGCGCCCAGATCCGGTCCCGGCCTCTATTATATGGACACCTCCTCCGCCGCGGCCGAATGCGTGACGCTCATGGCCGCCGCGGGCTATGCGGTCCATACTTTCCCGACCGGCCAGGGCAATGTCGTCGGCAATCCGATCGTCCCGGTCATCAAGATCAGCGCCAATCCGCGCACCGTCCGCACGATGAGCGAGCATATCGATCTGGACGTCTCCGGCATTCTGCGCCGCGACATGACGCTCGATCAGGCGGGCGACGCACTCATCGAGATGATCGTGCGCACGGCCAATGGACGCAACACGGCGGCCGAAGCCCTCGGCCACCGCGAGTTCGTCATGACGAAACTCTACCGGAGCGCTTAACAGCGAGCATGTTACGTTCGACATAATGAGCGATTTGGGTGCCGCAAAAGGGGCGCTCGTGCGATAAGGTCCCGGGGGCGCCGCGACCGGCGTGTCAAGGGAGGACGATTGATGGCTTGGAGGCGCCGCACAATTCTGGGCCTTGCGGCCGCTGCCGCTCTCGCCGGCCTGGCGGCGACGGCTTTCGCCTATCCGGACAAACCGATCAACTACATCATTCCGTTCGGGCCGGGCGGCGAGTCCGACATCACGGCCCGGCTGCAGCAGCCCTTCTTCAAGAAGATGTTCGGCCAGGACCTGGTGGTTTCCTATCGGCCGGGCAAGGGCGGCGCGGCCGCCTGGTCGGGGCTGAACAAGCTCAAGCCGGACGGCTATACGATCATGGGCGTCAACCTGCCCCATATCGTGCTGCAGCCGGTTCAAAGCGACGTCGGCTACAAGACCGAAGACATCGACACGGTCTATTGGTTTCACTACACGCCGGACGCCATCGTGGTGAAATCGGACAGCCGCTTCAAAACGCTTCAGGATCTGATCGATTACGCAAAGGAAAATCCCGGCAAGCTGATCTTCTCCGGCAGCGGCAAGGGCACCGCCAACCAACTCGCGCAGGTCCGTTTCGACAAGATGGCGGGCATCAGGACGGCCTATGTGCCGTTCAAGGGGACGGGCGCGTCGAACACGGCCCTGCTCGGCGATCAGGTCGAGGCTGCCTGGGGCTATACGACCAGCGCCGCCGCTATCGGAGAGACGGCCCGCATTCTCGCGGTCGCAATGGAGAAGCGTCATCCGAAATATCCCGGCACGCCGACCTTCAGGGAGCTTGGCTTCGATCTCGTCTCCGGAGCCTATCGCGGTATTGCCGTCCCGAAGGGCACTCCTAAGCGCATCAAGAAGAGGCTTTCCGATATGATCGGGCAGATCAATGCCGACCCGGAGTTTCAACAGAAGATGATCGATGGCGGCTTTGCCATGGTGGATGTGCCGCTGAGCGAGAATGCGGAGTTCATGCAGGAGAAGTCGCAGGACTATATCACTGCGGCAAAAGACGGCGGCATATTGAAATAATGGCTCGCGCCCGCCAAGCAACGCTTTGCAGGCCGAGCTGGGGGACGGGCCGATGGCCGACATCGTCATCAGCGAGTTCATTGACACAGCGTCGGTGGAACGGCTCAAGACGACCTATTCCGTCCACCGGGACGATGAGCTCTGGACCAGGCGGGACGAGCTCGGCGCATTGCTGAGGGATGCGCTCGCGATCATCCTGCGCAACCGGACGCAGCTTGACGCGGAGCTGCTCGCCAAGGCGCCGAAATTGCAGGTTGTCGGACGGCTCGGCGTCGGCCTGGACAATATCGACCTTGCGATCTGCAAAGCGCGCGGCATCGCCGTCTGCCCGGCTGTCGGCGCCAATGCGCAGGCCGTCGCGGAATATGTCATCGCGGCAGCGATGACGCTGCTGCGCTGGGCCGCTTTTTCCAGCTCCGGGCGCCTCCTGCACGGGGAGTGGCCGCGCCAGGAGATGGGCGAAGGCCGCGAGCTGTCGGGCAAGACGCTGGGCCTGATCGGCTTCGGTGCGATCGGACAGGGCGCAGCCGCAAAGGCGCGCTGCCTCGGAATGGCGACGATCGCCTCGGACAGCAATCTCGGCGACGACCACCCCGCCTGGCGCGAGACGGCGCGTGTCGGTCTCCAGGATCTGCTCGGCCGCGCAGACATCGTCAGCCTGCATTGCCCGTTGACGCCGGAAACGCGCGGGCTGATCGGCCCGGCGGAGATCGCCGCCATGAAGCCCGGCGCGCTCCTCATCAATACGGCGCGCGGCGGGATTGTCGATGAGACGGCGCTCGCCGCCGCCCTGCGCTCCGGACAGCTCGGCGGCGCAGCGCTCGACGTCTTCGACAGCGAGCCGATGACCGCCGAGACGGCGGCGCTCTTCGCCGGCCTCCCCAATCTTATGCTGACACCGCACATCGCCGGGATTACGGTCGAATCGAACCGCCGGATCAGCGCAATCACCGTCGAGAATGTCCTGAAGGTTTTGAAGGAGCGCGGCGCATGAGCGGCCGAAATTATGCGCCCCAGGAGTTGATCGAGCTCGTCACCGGGGCGCTGATTGCATCGAATACGAGCCCGGAAAATGCCGGCGCCGTCGCCCGCGCGCTGATCGCTGCCGAGATCGACGGCCAGAAGGGCCATGGCCTGTCGCGCGTCGCCGCCTATGCCGCGCAAGCCCGCGCAGGCAAGGTCGATGGCCATGCCGTCCCGCGAATGAACCGGACGCGAAGCGCCAGCGTGATGATCGACGCCGCGCATGGTTTCGCCTATCCGGCATTCGAGCTGGCGACGAGAGAGCTGCCGGGCATTGCGCGCAAGACCGGCATCGCGGCGGCGGGCTTCACGCGCTCGCATCATGCGGGCGCGCTGGGCCTTGTCGTCGAGCGGATCGCCGGGGCGGGCATGATCGGCCTCATGGTCTCCAACTCGCCGCACGCCATGGCTGCCTGGGGCGGCAAGCGCGGCCTGCTCGGGACCAACCCCATCGCATTCGCCGCACCGCGTGCCGGAAAGCCGCCGATCGTCGTCGACCTGGCGCTGTCGGAGGTCGCACGCGGCAAGATCATGACGGCTGCGCAAAAAGGCAAGCCGATCCCGGAAGGCTGGGCGATGGATGCGGACGGCCATCCGACGACCGACGCGGCCGCGGCGCTGACGGGCACGCTCGTGCCCATCGGCGGCCCGAAGGGGGCTGCGCTCGGCCTCATGGTCGAAATCCTGTCGGCCGCGCTGACAGGCGCCAATCTGGCTTTTCAGGCCAGCTCATTCTTCAATGCGGAGGGCGCGCCGCCCGGCATCGGGCAGTTTATGCTTGTCATCGATCCCACCGCGTTTGGTGGCGATGCGGCTGCCGAGCGGCTGGAACAGCTTGCAGGCGCGATCGAGGGCGAGGAAGGCGCGCGCTTGCCCGGCACGAGTCGCCTTGCTCTCCGCGAAGCCGCCGCGCGCGACGGCGTCTTCGTCGAGGACGCGGCTGTCGATCGGACAATAGCGATCATTTCCTCGTCTCGCGGGTGATGAAGAGACATTACCGCTCAATATTGATGATCTCAGGCTCCAGACGGCCATCCGTCAGCCGGAGCCGGCCGACGGTGATGGGAAGGCTGAAGCGGCGAGGACCGGCGCTGCCGGGATTGAAATATAAGACGCCGTCCGAATAGCCAATATCGGGCTTATGGCTGTGACCGTAGATCACCGTCGTGATCTCGGTTGCGGCGGGATCAACCGTGAGACTGCTCAAAATATGAAGCACGTGAAAGCGCTGCGCGCCGATGGTCACATCCTCGGTCATCGGCAATTTCGCCGCCCAGCCGCCATGATCGTTATTGCCGCGCACCGCCACGACCGGCGCCAGTTGCCGGAGCCGATCGAGAATGTCCGGCGCGCCGACATCGCCCGCATGGATGATGAGCTGCGACCCGCTGAGCGCGTCGATCGCCTCCGGCCGCAGAACTCCGTGCGTGTCCGAGATGACACCGATCTGTGCGAGGGCATCCGCGGCTATCAAGGGGCTTGTTCTCCGCTGCTTAGTCTATCGTCACGACGACCTTGCCCATGGCTTTGCGCCCGGCCAGCCAATTGATGGCCTCGCCAGCGCGCTCCAGGGGGAAGGTCTCCGAGACGACCGGCTTGATCCTGCCCTCGTCGTAGAAGGCCAGCAATTCGCGCACATTCTCGGCATTCTCCTGCGGGCGGCGGCGCACCCATTCGCCCCAAAACACGCCGACGACCTGACAGGACTTCAGAAGCGTCAGATTGAGCGGCAATTTCGGAATGCCGGCGGGGAAGCCGATGACCAGAAAACGGCCCTCCCAGGCGATCGCACGCAGGGACGCCTCGGTATAAGCGCCGCCGACAGGATCATAGATCACATTGGCGCCATCAGGGCCGCAAGCGCTCTTGAAAAGGTCCCGCAGCGCCCTCTCGCCATCCTTGTCGAAAGGTCCGGACGGATAGATCACGCCTTCGTCGGCGCCGTGGGCCTTGGCGAGGGCGCGCTTGTCCTCCGAGGAGACCGCGGCGATGACGCGCCCGCCCATGATCTTGCCCAGCTCGACCGCCGCCAGCCCGACGCCGCCCGCCGCGCCGAGCACCAGGAGCGTTTCGCCGCTCTTGAGCGCCCCTCGCTGTTTCAATGCGTAATATGAGGTGCCGTAGGTCATGATGAACGCGGCGGCATGGTCGAAAGGCATCGAATCCGGGATCGGGATGCACTTGGCGGCGTCCGTTCTGACCTTTTCCGCCATGCCGCCCCAGCCGATCGAGCCGATCACGCGATCACCCGGCTTGAGCCCGCTCACGCCGTCACCGACCGCCGCGATCACGCCGCTGACCTCGCCGCCGGGCGAAAACGGCCGCTCGGGCTTGAACTGGTAACGGTCCTCGATGATGAGGCTGTCCGGGTAGTTGACGCCGCATGCCTTGACGTCGAGCACGACCTCGCCGGCACCGGGCGCCGGGTTGACGACCTCCTCCAAAACGAGCGTTTCGGGACCACCAGGCGCCTTGCTGAGTATCGCTTTCATGGGATCGGACTCCGGACCGTCGCGGCATCTATCCCCCGGCGTCCGCCGGGATGTCTCAGGCCCGAGTTTTACCGCAGCCTTCGCGGCTCGCAAGGGCTGCAACCGAATTTGTCGGCCATCAGCAGCCGCCAAGCGAGGCGGACGTAGTTCGCTTTGTAAAAATGACCGCCGGGATGGATACAGAATTCGAGGATCTTGCCTTCGGGATTTCCACGCCGCATGCAGTTCAGTCCCTTCGCCGGCACCGGTTTTGCCTTACCGAAACGGCCGCTCCTGGCAAAGAGTGCGAGCGCGTTCATGACATTGCCTTGCTTGCTGTCGGCGATTTTGCGGCCCACGATCGGAACGACCTTGTCCCTCATTCCGTGAAAATGGATCAAGCTGATCGTAGGGCTCGGGCATTTTTTCGGAACCGGGGCCCAGAATGTTCCCGAGATCGGCGCGAACCCGGCGAACAGGTCTCCCTCGTAGCAGGCAAGATCCCACACCATCATGCCGCCGGACGAGAAACCGCTGACAAGCAGCTTCTTGCGGTCGATGGAAAAGCGCCGTTCGAGCTCGTCGACCAGCTTGCGGAAATAGGCAAATTCCTCCTTGCCTGTATTGTCCCGGTGGCGGGGACGGCCCGGAAGCTGCCAGCCTTGGCCGACCGATTGCGGCGCGACCAATGCGACGCCGAGTTCATCGGCAAGAGCAATGAGCGACTTGTCGTTCATGACGCCCGCGGCGGTCCCTCGCCAGCCATGCGCAAAGATGATGGCGCCGATCCGGCTGTCGTCGGCCCGATGGGGCAGGTAGATCCGGTAGATGCGATCACCAAGCTTGCAGTCGCTTCGGACCCCGCAAGCGTTGGCGGGGCCCCAGGCGAGGATGATGGCGACGAAAACGATCCAGCGCATCCGGCTCACGCTCCCAAGCTGCTCCACAAAGCAGTTTGCCAGGAATTGGCGCACAGGGGAATAACGCTTCCGTGACGCCCTATCGAGCGGACCCCCTGAAGGCGGACGCCAATTCGTCGATGGCGTCCCGCAAGTTCTGCCGGTCGGAGACGATGCGATCGGCGTCCAGCGTGCGAATGTCATCGCTTCCATAACCATGCGGCACGAGGATAACGGGGATGCCGGCCGCCCTTGCCGCCGAAACATCGGCAGCGGAGTTGCCGATCATCACGGCGCGGGAGAGATCGCCGCCCGCAGCGGAGATCGCCAGCAGCAGCGGCTCCGGATCGGGCTTCTTCTTGCGGCCCTCGACATGACCGACCACCGCATCGAGCCAGGACATCGCCCCGAGCGCTTCGAGGATCGGCTGGCAGATGTCCTCGGGCTTGTTGCTGCAAACCGCGATGCGGGCGCCCTCGTCATGAAGGGCGCGCATCGTTTCAGCCACCCAGCCATGCAGGCTCGACATTGCGGCGGGCGAGGCCCGGTAATGCGCGCCGAGCCGGCCGAAAACGGCCTCGACATCGGCGGGAGGAAGGTCGAGCGAAGTCAGCCGCAAGGCCTTGTCGAGCAGCAGGCGCAAACCGCCGCCGACCATGCGCTCGGTTTCCGCAAGGCTGACCTGTTTGCCGAAGGGGGCAAGCGCCGCATTGAGCGCAACCGCTATGTCGGGCGATGTGTGGGCGAGCGTCCCGTCGAGATCGCAGACGACCGTCATCGGATATGTCATGAGGTTACGCTCACCGGACGTTCAGGCGGGTATAGCTTGTAATGAAGTCGGCGATGCCGGAAATATCGTCGAGTTGAAAGAGCGGCAGCCCCGCAGGCTCCGGCTCGTAATCGGCGGCGATGGCGACGACCCCTGGGACCGCCCCGGCCAAGGGATCGCTCTGGACGGCCTCACGGCGGCGGGCTTCGATCTTTGCGTGGTCATGGGCCTTGAAACCTTCGACAAGAACCAGGTCGGACCCGCGCAGCCTGGCGATGATCTCATCGAGCCCCGGCTCCTCTTCGCTGCGCAGCTCCTGCATGATCGCCACGCGATTTGCCGATACGACGGCAACTTCCCGCGCGCCCGCCTCCCGATAGTGGTAGGAATCGCGCCCCGGCTGATCGATGTCGAACCCGTGATGGGCGTGCTTCACGGCCGCAACCTTATAGCCGCGCCGCGCAAACTCCTCGATCAGACCCCCCATCAGCTTGGTCTTCCCCGAACTCTTCCAGCCGATCACGCCGAAAACGGGCGGTCTCGTCATTGTAGATCCTTTCATCGCTCCCTACGGCGCTTCTGAGGCGAGTTGCTCATCAGACGGCTTACCATACAGGAAATCGCGCGGAAGGCCGAGGCGGAGACAGGCCTCGACCGGCGGGGTGTCCGCAAGCGGAATGCGGTCCGCGAGCCGGGCGGCGGCTCTGACCAGCGGCCGCTCCCAGGAGCGCAGCCCTCGCTCCGCGCCGAGCGTCAAACGGTCTCGCACCCAACCGGGCAGGATTCCGACGGCGCTGCGAACGAGAACGCCTTGCAGAGCCCTGATGCCGCGCGGCAGAACCGGTGCATGACGCATAATGTCCAGGAACTCAAAGATGATCGGGGACGGCTCCAGATTGGGCGCCATCCGCGCAAACAGAGCCAGAAGCTCACCTTCCGATTTCGGCACTCCGATCGCGCCATAGAGCTTTGCGGCCGCCTCGCTCTCGGCATAGAACCGCGACGCCTCGCCGGCGCCGAGCGGGCGCACATAATTGCGATAGGCTTCGAGGAAGCCGAACGCCGCCGTTGCATGCACCCAATCGAGCAACTCCGGATCGCTTGCGCTGTAGGGCCGACCCCCAGGCGTGACACCCTTCACGCGCTCGTGCAATCGGCGAATGCCGGCAATCATGGCTTCGGCCTCGCTCCTCGGCCCGTAGACTGTCATCATCGCGGCCAGCCCGGTGCGCTTTAGCCGCCGGACCGGATCGGTGCGAAAGCTCGTATGGTCCCAGACACCCGACCTCACGCGCGGCTCGGCGAGTTCCAGAATGACAGCCGTGACACCGCCGATGAACAGGGTCAGAGGATTCTTGAAGACCTGCCAGGAGATCGATTCCGGGTCGGTCAGCGCCGGCTCGCCTTCCGGTTCGCGGAACTGAAGACGCACGCCGCTCTCGTCGCACAGAAATTTCTGCGCCTCCGCCTCGATGCGCGCCTGGAGCCACCGTGGCAAGGCGATTGCCTTTGCGCCTGGCTGTGAAGCTTTGTCAGCCATTGGATTGATCCGGCGTCGGACTTCGCGCATCCTGGCGTCTCACACTCCAAAGGCCGCGGATGGCCCAAATCCTGCATATGGCTCCGCGAAATGGACATTGAAACCGCGTTGAATAGGTGCGACGCGCAAAACAAGAAAAGGCAAGAACGATGTCATACCAATATCACGACAAAGATCGTGACGGCTATTCCGGCGGAGGGTCGGGAGCGATCTGGACGCGCGGCCTGATCATGCTGCTCCTCATGGTCTGTTTCAGCGTCGCCCAATGGGTGCTCTACGTCCTTGCCGTCATCCAGTTCCTTTGGATGCTGATCAAATCGGAACGCAACGCCTTTCTTGCCCAGTTTGGCCACAGCCTTGGCGCATGGCTCGCCGAAACGGCCCATTTTCTCTCCGGCGCTACGGATGAAAAGCCGTTTCCCTGGAAGCCCTGGCCGGAAGGTTAGCGCAACGCGCGTCCAAGCATGTCCCCGCGAAGGCGGGGATGAACGCGGGAACAGTTGCGCTAACCTATTGGGATAGATCAACTTAACCTCGTCCAAGTGATTCCGCTTGAACGAGGGTTGATCTGATCCGGAGCGATAAGGCTTTTTGCGCCGGGTCGCGTCTCATACACGGCACGGGGCCAATGCAGCCTCAACCGTTGCGGCCGTGTCGAGCAAATGCTGATCGCGGCCCTGCGATGAGGCAAGCATGAGCCCGACCGGCGCTCCACCCGCGCGATGACACGGGAGCGAAATGGCGCAGCCGTCGAGCAGGTTGAAGCAGCTCGGATTGCGCAGCAGCAGACGGTTCAGCCGGACATAATCCTCATCCTCTTCGAAGGCGCTGAAGGGTGGCGCAACGATAGGCACGGTCGGCATGATCAGCGCATCATAATGCGCCATGCGCCGGGCAAAGCGCGCGATCAGCTCGGCGCGTTTCTCAACGAAGCTGACATAGTCCGCGCCCGACACCTCCGACGCCATCAAGATCCTTGCCCGCACCCGTGGATCGATGGCGTCGCCACGCGACTCGATCCGCGCCCGATGAACGGCAAGCGCCTCCGTCGTGACAATGCCGCCGCCCCGCGCGATCGTCGGCAATTCGCCGATCTCTTCCACCGCAATTTCATCGATCCCGGCGCCCGCGTCACGCAAAGCCTTCAGTGCCTTCTCAAACGCGCCCGCAACGGTGTCGTCCAGCCCTTCGAGAAGGAATGTTTGCGGCAGGGCGAGGCTCAGACGCGACGCTGCGCCGGCGACCGGGGCGCGGCTGTCTTCACCCGCCATGATAGCATCAGCGAGCGCAATGCAGGCGACGCTCCGGCCGAAGGCGCCGATACTGTCGAGCGATTTCGAAAGCGGAAATGCCCCGGCGAGAGGAATGCGCGACGCCGTCGGCTTGAAACCGACGAGACCGCAGAGCGCCGCCGGGATCCGGCATGAGCCGCCCGTATCGCTGCCAATGGCAAGCGCGGCCATGCCGTCTGTCACCGACACCGCGCCGCCCGAGGTTGAGCCGCCGGGAATGCGCCCCGTCGTGCGGTCCCACGGATTGGCCGGCGTTCCGAAATGCGGATTGATCCCCACACCGGAAAAGGCGAACTCGGTCATATTGGTGCGGCCAACGAAGACGGCACCGGCGGCGCGCAGGCGCGCAATGGCGGGCGCATCCCGCCTCGCAGGCGGCTCCTCCGCCAGAACGGCCGACGCCGCGCTCGTCACTTCCCCGGCAACGTCGAACAAATCCTTGATCGAGATCGGGACGCCGGCGAGCGGCGACGGAACGACCCCATAGCCGCGCATCCTGTCGCTTGCGCGCGCCTGATCGAGCGCCTTTTCGCGATTGACCGCGATGAAGCACCGCGCGCCCTCCCCTTGCGGATCGGCGATCCGCTCCAGACAGGCGGCGGTCAGGCTTTCCGACGTCGATTCGCCGCTGGCCAGTTTTCCGGCAATTTCGGTAATCGTCGCGGTCCCGTTCTTGTCCAATGTCATCGCGGTCAACTTCCATCAAAAGCGAAATAGCGCATCCTTGTGCCCGACCCGGCCAATGCCCGCCGAACCTCGCAGCCCCCTATATCGCCGCTTCCGGCGAATTATGCTACCTCAATGACCATGCTGCCAACTCTCTGCCGCGATTGCTGTCAGCTTATCGAGCCGGGCTCGGGAACCTGCCCCGATTGCGCGGGCGACCGTCTCGTTACGCACACCGACCTGTGCGGCCTGACGATCGCCCATATCGATTGCGACGCCTTTTATGCCTCCGTCGAAAAGCGCGGCAGGCCGGAACTGACCGATCAGCCGCTCATCATCGGCCATTCGGGCGGGCGCGGCGTCGTGATGACCGCCTGCTATCTGGCGCGACGCTATGGCGTGCGCTCGGCCATGCCGATGTTCAAGGCGGAAAGGCTCTGCCCGCAAGCCGTCGTGATCCCGCCGGACATGGCGAAATACAAAGCGGTCAGCGACGATATACGGGCAATCTTCCTCGCCGCAACAGATTTGGTCGAGCCGCTTTCGCTCGACGAGGCCTATCTGGATCTGACGGAGGCCGCGCAGGCCGAGCCCGGGAGCGCCGCACCGGCCCTTGCGAGAATCTCGCAAAGCGTGGAACGGGAGATCGGCATTTCCGTTTCGATCGGTCTGTCCTGCAACAAATTCCTGGCCAAGCTCGCATCGGACATGCAAAAACCGCGCGGCTATTCCGTCATCGGCAGGGCCGAGGCAAAATCCGTGCTCGCGCCGCTCCCGGTGCGCAAGATCAACGGCGTCGGCGCGGCGACCGCCAGGCGGCTGGAGGAAAGCGGGATCGAGACCATCGGCCAGCTGCAATCCTTAAGCGAAATGCAGCTTGCGACGCGGTTCGGAAAGTTCGGCCGCCGGCTCGCACAATTCGCGCATGGCGAAGATGACCGGCGGGTCACGCCCTTCCGGCCTGCCAAGAGCATTTCGGCCGAAACGACGTTCCGCCACGATACCGGGTCGGCGGAGGAGCTTGTCGCCATCGCCAGGCGCCTGAGCGACCGCGTCGCCGCCAGCCTTCAGCGCAAGGCGCTCGGCGGCCGGGTCGTCACGCTCAAATTGAAGACGTCCCATTTCCACCTGTTGACGCGCGCCAGACGGCTTTCTCACCCCACGCAGCGCGCCGAGGTGATCGCCGAGGCGGCCGAGTTCCTGATCAGGCGCAACGCCACCGGGGAGACATTCCGGCTGATCGGCGTCGGTGTCGACGATCTCGGTCCGGCCACGGCGGCGGACCCGCCGGGCCTGTTCGACCTTGCGTGACCCATCACAGCCGTTAGCCGCCATGAGCAGAGCGCAGCTCACCGGCACAAACGAGGCCCTGTAACGGCTATTTTACCATCCGAAAGCAGAAAATTGCGTCGATCCGCCCACTGGCGCTTTGCGATTTAGGCGCTATTCATTCCAACGTCGCAATGCTTGAAATCTCATAATGTTTCAGACTTTATGAGGCACGTCTCTCTGGGGCATCGTTATTATTCCCACCCGTCCAAGAAAGCGAGGAAACACCGTGACCATAGGAGAAAAACTGCTCGCAACCACTCTTTTACTCGCCGCATTCGCCGCGCCGGCAATGGCGCAGGACACCGGCGATGCAGGGGCGGGCAAAAAGGTCTTTCGCAAATGCATGGCCTGTCACCGGATTGGCGAGGGCGCGAAAAATCTTGTGGGCCCTCAGATGAATAACGTCATCGGACGACATGCGGGCACGGTCGAGGGATATCGCTACTCCAAACTCAATCACGCGGCCGGAGAAAACGGTCTGGTCTGGACCGAGGAGAATATTTTCAAATATCTCCCCGACCCGAACGCCTTTCTCAAAGAATTCCTGAAGAAGGCCGGCAAGGAAGATCTCGCCAAGGGTTCCACGCGCATGACGTTCCGGCTGAAGGATGAGAAGGAACGGCGCGACGTCATTGCCTATCTGAAGACATTCTCGAAGTAGAAGCGATCGGCCAGGGTGCCCGCGGGAACGCGCGCGGCTTGGACGATCCGGATGAGACCGCCCGCGCTGCACCTTGCGGCACGGACCGCGCGTTGCGCTCGCCTTTTGAAATAGATCAACCCTCGTTCAAGTGATTCCACTTGAACGAGGGTTGATCTAGCCCGCCGACGCAGACCGCTCGGTGAAGCCCGTAGGTAATTTGCGCCGTTCGCCGAATGCCGCCATGCAATAGCGCCCGAAGGCGGCCTCGATCCGCGCCTCGAGATCGGAAATCTCCGAGTGGGCGCCCTCGCGCTGGAAACGGTCGACATCATCGAGGATCTGCTGCGCGCCCGCCGTGCTCGCGCTGCTCTTGATGGCGTGAATGGCGTCGCGGATGAGCTGCGGCCTCCCGCTCTCGGCCGCGTGCCTCAGCCGCGCGAGACTCGAGACGAGATCGCGTTCGAAACTCGACAGGAAGTGATCGCGGACGCCTTCTTCCCCGAAGAGTTCGCGCAAGGCCGCGATGCGCTGCTCATCGATCTGCATCCGGGAAGAACGGTGCTCCGGCCTTGCGGCCGGGACAGCGGAGGCGGGCCGCTCCTCCGCTCCGCCAGCGCCGGGCACATGCCGGCGGAGCGACTCGCGGAGCTGGTCGGAGCCAAGCGGTTTCGGCAGCACATCCACCATACCGGCCGCGAGGCATTCCTTGCGGGTTTGCTCCGAAATATCGGCGGTGAGCGCAAGAAGCGGGGTGAGCGAGGTACTGCCCAGGCCTGTCTTATAGGCCCGGCTCACGTCGATCCCGCTCATGCCCGGCATATTGACGTCGATCAGCGCAACATCCGCCCGGCCGTCGAGAAGCTGCTGAAGCGCCTCATCGCCCGTCGAGGCAAGGATGACGTCATGCCCGTCGAGTTCGAGCATACGGCGGACGACCTGGCGGTTGAGCTCATTGTCATCGGCAAGAAGCACCGTCAACCGCCGCATGAGCGGCACTGCCTCGGGCGCACCCTCCCCGAAATCCTTGGAGATGTGTCTGTGCCACCGCGAGACCGTCTCGAGCAAAGGGACGATTTCGCCGCTCGCCATCGTCCCTGCCACCGCGGTCGCAAAGGGCCGCAATTTAGGGATCGCGGTAGGACTCTTGCTGATCAATACAAGCGATGGATGTTGGCCTGGCTTGGACATGACATCGGCAATCGCCGTGCGGGTTGCAGGGAGAAGATCGGCATCGGCGACAAGCACAAGCCCTGCCAGATCGCCGTCAGTTTGCGCGATTCTGCGCAGCGCGTCAGCTTCCGTGATCGCGGTCGCGCTGACAGCCTCGGCGTCCTCGCCGCTGGCGGCGCCTCCTATGAGCAGGATCGGCGCCATCGGCGCGGCTTCCGCATGCTGTGCCGGAGCATCCTCCGGGACGACCATCGGCAGCTCGGCCCAGAAATGCGAGCCCGCGCCCGGCGTGCTTTCGAAATCCAGCTTGCCGCCGAGCAGCTCGGTCAGCGATCGGCACATGGCCAGGCCAAGGCCGACGCCGGGCTCGGCGGCAATGTTGTGCTCCTGGGCACGTACGAAGCGGTCGAAGATCCTTAACTGCGCTTCCTGCGAAATGCCGGTGCCGGTGTCGCGGACGGAAATCCGGAGCCTTAGATCCTCGCCGGTTCCGATCATCCCGACGGACAGCGAGACCGAGCCCTCGACCGTATATTTCACCGCATTGGTCACGAGATTGAGGATGATCGTCTGGACGTGATCCGGGTCGGATTGCAGCGTGCCGGGAATGGCGCTCGTGAAGCGAATGCGGAAATCGAGCCCCTTTGTCCGTGCGAGCGGCTCGGTGATCGCGCGGACCTCGTTGAGCAGCTCCAGAATGTCGAAGGGCTTGTCCTCGCGCTCCGTTGCGCCGCTCTCGATGCGCTGAAATTTCAGGATCGTATCGAGCATGCGCAGAAGGCGGCTCGCTGCGAGTTCGGTCGAAATCGCGCTGAACCGCTCATTGGCGGTGGCGGCGGTCACTTTGCTGACATGGGCAAGGCCAAGGATCGCCGTGAGCGGGGTCCGCAGCTCATGGCTCATCATGGAAAGAAATTCGGTCTTGGCGAGGCTGGCTTCCTCCGCCACGTTCATGGCATGGCGCAAATTCCGGATCAGCTTTGCGACATAGAGCGGGATGACGATGATGGCCGCAGCAAGCCCCGCGGAGAATTGCCAGGCCTCCCGCCAATAGGGCGTGACGAGCACCATGGTGACGAAGCCGATGAAATTCGCGGCGATAGCGGCGTAAAGATAGGGAATGCCGTAACGAAAGCCATTGCCGAGAATAACCCAGAGATAGATGGGAAAGAAAAGCGCGGCGGTCTTCTCGCCAAGGCCAAGCAGCAAGCTCATGGCCACCGCGTCGCCGACAATGGACGCGGTCCGCCGCCGGATCTTGCGCTCGGGCCGGATCGCCAGATGAAGCAGCAGGAGAACGCCGAGAATCCAGGCGCAGAGGATGAGGATGAAAACCGATAGGCCGACGCGTTGATGGACTCCCTCGAACAGATAGGAATAGACGGCGTAGGCTGTGATCAGGAGGCCGACGAGATAGCGGACGATGATCTGCTCGAATTCGAGCGGCTCGGCGGCTCTTGCCCTGGCGATGCCGGTCCTGATCCGCCGAAGCAATGTCCTTGCCGGCCGCGCCATGTCCAGACGGATCAGGCGAGTGACGGACATCGGCTAAGTGCCTCTCGAAGCCAGTGCTCTATTTCTGCGCTTCGCCGCAGCCAGGCGCACCGCTTTCCGCTTCCCCCTGGTGCCTGTCCAAACCGCATCCGCCGGCAGCGTCAGGCGCACAGCCGTTCCGACCCCTTTTTCGCTTCCGATTTTCAGATCGCCGCCAAGCAGCTTCATGCAGCGGATCGAAATGGGCAGGCCGAGCCCGGTCCCCGACTGGCCGTCGCTGATGAATGCCGATGTCATCGCCCGGCCGAATTCGGTCACCGCGAGCGCCAGTTCGTCCTTGTCCATACCGGTGCCGGTATCCTTGATGAGGAACACTAGCTTCCCGGTCTTGCGGCGCTCGGCCGACAGGGTGATCGTTCCGCCAGGGGTCGCCCGGTTGGCGTTCATCAGAATGTTGAGCAACACCTGATGGAGCTTCTGGCGATCGGTTCGCAGACGAAGATCGGGAATGGTCTCGATGACGAGGCGGTTGCGCCTGGCTCTGATCTGATGCCTTGCAAGGCGTATGGCGTCGCTCAGACAATCCCGCAAATAGAACCGGGTCAGGTTGAGCTTGTGGCGCTGTGCCTCGATCTGGGAAAAATCGAGGATTTCGTTAATGACCGCCAGAAGATGTGCGGCGCTCGACCGGATGTCGCCGAGATAGCTCTTATATTTCTCATTCCCGATCGGTCCGTGAAGCTCGTTACAGATGACGTCGGTAAAGCCGATAATGGCGTTGAGCGGCGTGCGAATTTCGTGGGTCATATTTGACAGGAACGCGCTTTTCGCCCGGTTGGCTGCTTCCGCGGCCTCCTTGGCCCGCCGCAGCGACCGTTCGGTGTCCTTCAGCCGCGTAATCTCGATGCCGGAATAGACAATGAAGGGGGTGTTCTGATCGCCGCCATCCTTGATCGCCTTCGGGGCAACCAGAAATATATGCTCTTCCGCGTCGAGACCGGTGAAGCCGATCTCCTGAGCGTCCTGGGGCGTTTGAGGGCCGCCGAGATTTGTGGCCGTGATCTCGTCCGCAAGGAACTGGAGCGCCGGAGGCCCCTTTGACGAATCCAGTCCGAAGAAGTCGAAGCAAAACTGATTGGCGAAGAGGCATTCGCCTTCCGCATTGATCGCGAAGACCAGGGCCGGAACGCTGTCGATGATGCTGGTGAAACGATGCTGGGTCTCCAGCGAGCGATGCCGTGTTTCAAGCAGCTGGCTGCGGAGCGCAACACTCTGCGTCCTCAGGCTTTTCTGATGAAGGCTGAGCTTCAGGAGATTGCAGGTCCGCGCCTGGAACTCGAACGTGTCGAACGGCACCATCAGAAAATCCGTAGCGCCGGCGAGCAGCGCGCGGTGCCGGTTTTCGGTCTCGTTGTGGGAAGACACCACGATGACGGGCACGTCTTCGAATTCCGGCGCGCGCCTGAATTTCTCAAGAAATTCGGCAGCGTTCATGCCGGGCATGCTGAAATCGGTAATTACAAGATCGGGGGCGGCATATGAGAACGTGTCCAGTGCGTCGGATGCGGAGGAAAAGGTCGAAACATAGCGAACGCCGGGCAACCGCTGCGCAAGGTGCTGCAGAAAACTTCTGTTGCTTTCGAGATCGTCGATGATTGCAATCGACGAATCAAAAGGAGTCGAGCGCTATTCGCTGCTTTAGGAAATTATCCAGGTTCTTTAATCTTTGATACATCATCTACGCACGACATAACGGTGACGATCAGAAATCTGAATATTCTCTTCATTTTTGTTGTATCCCTCAAAATCATAGCACCGTTCTAAGAAATATCCGGTGATCGCCAGCCATAAAATCTGCAGAAAATTCTATCCGTCCTCGAATGACATCATTAGCCATGCGCGGGTGAGGCCATTATTGCGGCGCCAAACTAAACCTGTGATTGCATTGCGTTGCGAAAACTTTTACCTAAGATTGTAAGGGCAACCTTTCGGTCGAGCGGGCGCATGCAGATCACGGTTGAAGGACAACATTACGATTGGCCTGCTGCACCAGGTGCGGGAGCGTTGCAAAAGACCCTTCTCCCCGCCGCGATCGGCGAGAACCCCGGCGCCGTCAAACTGCTCACCCTCTTGCACGACCTCGAGCTCTATGAACTCAGAGTGGCATTCGACATCGATCTCGCCGCAATCTGGTGTTTCCAGCAGCATCACAACGGGCTGAGCTTCGCGCCGCGCCTGCTGAAGGACATCCGCAAGGTGCAGCGCGCCTTGCAGGATTTTCATCGCGACGAGCCGTCCGACGCCGCGCAGCTCGCCAAATTCCTGATCTGGGCCTCGGATCTGGAAGGCGTCTTCAATCTCGGCGGCGATCTGCGCTATTTCGAAACGCTCGTGCGGCAGCGGGATCAGCGGCGGCTCAGGGCGTATGCGCTGAGCTGCATCGATGTGTGCTTTGCCAATTACAGCGCTCTCAACGCGCCCATGATCACCGGATCGCTCGTTGCGGGCGACGCGCTGGGCGGCGGCATGGAGTTGGCGCTGTCCTGCGATTTCATCCTCGCCGAGGAACAGTCCAAATTCGGCTTGCCGGAAATGCTCTACGGCCTTTTTCCCGGCATGGGCGCCTATTCCTTTCTGATGCGCCGCCTGGGCCAGGCACGCGCGGAGGTTCTCATCTCCCACGGCAATCTCCACAGCGCCGAAGAGCTTGCGGAAATGGGGCTCATCGACCGGGTCGCGCCACGGGAGGCGGGGTTCAAAGAGATGAACGGCTATCTGGCCAGACTTCTCCGCCGCTTCAACGCTTCCCGCGCCGTCTACAATGCCCGCCGGCGCGCCTTTCCGATCACCTTCCAGGAAATGGCCGATATTGCCGAGGAGTGGGTGTCGGTCGCCATGCAACTGTCGGAGGGTGAGTTGCGCAAGATGAACAAGCTGGCGGCAGCGCAGAAGCGTCTTCGCGGCGTGCGGACGGCCGTCAGGCACGTCGAAGGCGGATAGCGGTGGCAGGCATGGTGTCCAGCCGCCCTGCAGGGGGCGCTACAGCGCCATGGCAACGCTCTCCAACGGGATGAGCTGGTACGCGATTACGACATAGATGACGGCGAAGATGATTGCCGACAGGACCGTGGCGGCGGCCGCCTTGATCCACAGATGCGGCGCGATCGGAGCGCTGTCGGCCGTGCCGGGTTCGACCGTACCGTGATCGGCATGTGTGCGCACGCCGATCGGCAGCACGATGAAGAAAGCCAGCCACCAGCAGACGAAATAAATCCCAACCGACATCGCCAGGCTCATTTCCGCTCTCCTTTAGAGCGCCGGACCCTTGATCGGAATCGGAGGCGTCGCTCTAACTGTTTGTTTTGCGTCGGGTTTACCCGAAAAGTGGATGCCACTTTTCGGTCCGATGCTCTAGGCCTGTTCCAGTTCGGTCAGCGTCCCGCAAAAATCCTTCGGATGAAGGAACAGCACGGGCTTGCCATGGGCGCCGATCTTGGGCTCGCCGTCGCCGAGAATGCGGGCGCCGTGCTCGGCCAGCGAACGCGCGGCGGCGTGAATATCATCGACCTCATAGCAGATGTGGTGAATGCCGCCGGCCGGATTGCGCTGGAGGAATTTGGCGATCGGCGAGTCCTCGCCGAGCGGCTCCAGCAGCTCGATCTTCGTATTCGGCAATTCGACGAAAATCGTTGTCACGCCATGATCGGGCTGCGGCACGGCCTCGGACAGCTTCGCGCCGAGCACGGTCCGATAGGTGGCCGCCGCCGCTTCCAGGTCAGGAACCGCGATCGCGACATGGTTCAGGCGTCCAATCAAAAGCATTCTCCCGGTCTTGTCTGCGGCTGCCCCGGGCGCAATTAAACAACAGAAACCAGAACGCTGCATATGGGCTTCTTGCCCCAGGCGGCATTGATCGCGGCCCGCACCGATTTACGCACCGCTTCGCCGACGAGATCGGTGCTCTTGCGGCGCGGGCGCGGAATGCTCTCGATCGCGCCGGTCGCGGCTTTCTCGGCAATTTCGCGGAAGCTTTCGCCATCGGAACTGAGCTGCGGCACGCCCATGAGGGCGACAAGCGGATCCGCCGCGAGCTCGCCCTGCCGGGTCATCACCACCGAAACGACCACGCTGCCTACAAAGCTCAGCTTTCGCCGCTGACGGAGACAGTCCTCATCGCCCGGAATGATCAGATCGCCATCCCGGTAGATCCGCCCGACCGGAGCGTCGTCGATGATCCCCGGCTCGCCGGGCAGCAGCCGGACCATGGTGCCGTTGCGCACCGGACGGACGGCCGAAATTCCGCGGGACTGCGCGAAGACGGCATGATTTTCCAGATGACGCGGCTCGCCATGCATGGGGATCAGCGCTTTCGGGCGCACCCATTCATAGACCTGCGCCAACTCGCCCTGCCGCGGATGGCCCGAGGCGTGGATCGGCCCGCCCGGCCATTCGGTCAGGACCTCGACGCCCATATCGGCGAGTTTGTTCTGGATACGGATGATCGCGGCCTCATTGCCGGGAATGGCGCGCGCGGAAAAGATCACCACGTCCCCGCGCGACAGGCTGACATTGGGATGCTGATCGTCGGCGACGCGGGCAAGGGCCGCGCGCGGCTCGCCCTGACTGCCGGTCAGCAAAGCCACGACGGTCTCGGCCGGCAAATGCCCGTAATCCTCCTCGCCAAGCGTCTTCAGGCCCTCGGGCCAGAAACCCGTCTCGCGCGCCAGCTCGACAATGCGGTGCATGGAGCGTCCGACCAGGACCAGATGCCGCCCCGCCGCCGCGGCGGCTTTGGCGATATTGAGCAGCCGGCCGACGCTGGAGGCAAAGCTGGTGATCGCCACACGTCCCCGCGCGCCGCCGATGATCGCGGCTAGTGATTGCGCCACCGTCGCTTCGGACGCAGTGTGCCCGGCGCTCAATATGTTGGTGCTGTCGCAGATGAACACTTCGACCCCCTCATCGCCAAGGCGGCGCAGCTTGGCGGCATCGGTCGCGGCGCCGGCGCCGGGGGCGTCGTCGAGCTTGAAATCGGCCGAGTGCAGCACGGTGCCGAGCTCGGACCGGATGGCGACGGCGCTGGTGTCGGGAATGGAATGCGCCATGTCGATTAGTTCGATGTCGAACCGGCCGATGGTCAGACGGCCGCCGCGCGGGATCTCATGCAGCGGCACGTCACCGCGCCAGGGTGTCTCCTCAAGCTTTTCCTTCAGCATCGCCAGGGTGAAGTGCGTGCCGTAGACGGGTACGCCGAGCGAGGGCCAGAGCTCGGCCACGGCGCCGTAATGATCCTCATGCGCATGGGTGAGGAGGATGCCGGCGAGACTGCCGCGCTCTTCCTGAATGAAACGGAGATCGGGCAGGACGATGTCGATGCCCGGCTCGCGATCGTCGGGGAAGGTCACGCCGAGATCGACCATCAGCCATTCCCGGCGGCGCGGCGGCCCGAGACCGTAGAGATAGACATTCATGCCGATCTCGCCGACGCCTCCAAGCGGGAGAAAGACCATTTCGTTCTCGTCGGTGCGCTGCCCCATCCGGTCAGGCTCCCGCGCCGATCGCGACATCGCCCGCCGTAATCCGGCGCTCCTCGCCGGTCGTCAGCGACAAGCGCAGCGCGCCGGTCTCATCGATGCCGAGGAATGTGCCGCTAAGGAGGTCCCCTCCGAGCTTCACCGAGATCGCATTGCCGATCGGCTGGGCGCGGTCGAGCCAGGCGGAGCGGACGGTCGCAAAACCTTCGCCCTCGCGCCAGAGTGCAATCCATTCGGCGGTCGTCCAGGCGAGCGCCGCGAAGGCCTGCTCCGCCGTGGCGGTCACGCCCGCGCCGGCGAGCGATGCCGCGGGACGGCTGAGTTCGCCGGGGCTTTGGGCAAGATTGATGCCGGTTCCGATGATGATGGCGGACGAAGCGGAATTGGAGGTGGTCGTGCTTTCGAGCAGAATGCCGCCGAGCTTGGCCGTCCCGAGCAGAATGTCGTTCGGCCATTTCAGGCGCAGGTCGATCTCTCTGCCGGCGCCCGATGCCAGGCTAGCAAGCGCGTCATAGGCGGCGACACCGGCCAGCAGCGAAAGCTGCAGCGCCGTCGTCAGCGGAACATGGGGACGGATCAGCAGGCTTGCATAGAGATTGCCGCTCGAAGAGACCCATTCCCGCCCGACGCGCCCTTTTCCGGCTTCCTGGCGCGCCGCCCGGATCCAAAGCCCCCCCGGTTCGCCCCGGCTCGCCAGTCTCAGCGCCTCGCTATTGGTTGAGTCGATGGTTTCGTAAAGGGCCAGCCGATAACCGCTCGGCAGTTGAATGCCGCCATCTTCCATGAGCGCGCCTTATGCAAACAAAGATCTGGCGGCGACGTCGGCTGCCTGGACCAGGAAATCGATCGGGATGAAAAGCAGTAGCGTGATGATGCCGGTCACCGCCAGCACGAAGCGCAGCTTGCCGGTCATCGGCTCGAACTCCGCCGCAGGCTCCTGGAAATACATCTTGGCGATGATCGCCAGATAATAAAAAGCGCTGACGACCGAGGTGACGACACCGAACACGGCGAGCCAGAACAGCCCGGCCTCGATGGCGGCGAGGAACACATAGAATTTCGCAAAGAAACCGGCGAGCGGCGGAATGCCGGCCATCGAGAAGAGCAGCATGGCAAGCATGAAGGCCAGCATCGGCTTGTGCCGCGACAGTCCCACGAGCTCGGAGATCTCCTCAACATGCCCGTCCTCGCGGCGCATGGCGAGAATGCAGGCGAAGGTGCCGAGCGTCATGACGACATAGATCACCAAATAGATCAGAATTCCCTGAATGCCCTGCGGCGTCCCCGCAGCAAGGCCGACAAGCGCATAGCCGACATGACCGATCGAGGAGTAAGCCATCAGCCGCTTGATATTGGTCTGGCCGATGGCGGCGAAGGCGCCGAGCGCCATCGAGGCGACGGAGATTGCGATGATGATCTGCTGCCAGTCGGGGCTGACTGCGGGAAAGGCGTCGAGAACGACGCGGATCAGCATGGCGAAAGCCGCCACTTTCGGCGCGGCGGCGAAAAAGGCCGTGACCGGCGTCGGCGCGCCCTGATAGACGTCCGGCGTCCACATATGGAAGGGGACGGCCGACAGTTTGAAGGCGATGCCGGTCAGAATGAAGACCAGCCCGAAAATCACCCCGATCGACCGCTCTGTCCCTTGCAGCACCGCGGCGATGCCGGAAAAGCTGGTGGTTCCGGTGAAGCCGTAGATCAGCGAGCAGCCATAGAGCAGCAGGCCCGAGGCGAGCGCGCCGAGCACGAAATATTTCAGCCCGGCCTCGGCGGACAGTACGGAGTCGCGCCGGAAGCTCGCCAGGACGTAAAGCGCAAGGCTCTGCAATTCGAGCGCCAGATAGAGCGAAATGAGATTATTCGCCGAGGCCAGCAGCAGCATGCCGACAGTCGAGAGCAGGACCAGAACCGGAAACTCGAATTTGAGGATCCCGGCGCCGCGGAGATAATCGAAGGACAGGATCAACGCGAACGCCGCCCCGCCGAGAATCAAAAGCTTCATGAAGCGGGCGAAATCATCGACGATGACCGCCCCTTCGAAGAGTTGCTCGGTCCCGGCGCCCTGCCCGACGATCATGACACCCGTGACGATGATCAGGAGGATGGCGAGCCAGCCGGCCGTCTCGCTGTCCTCCCCGCCTCTGAAGACGCCGTACATCAGCAGCACCATCGTCGCCGAAGCGAGGAACATCTCCGGGAAGATCGGCGCAAAATGGTCAAGGGCCGGTAAAGGCATCACCTCTCCTCCAGCGCTGCAAGCCGCGCCTGCCGGGCGGTTTCGACGTCCTGTTTATACTCCGCGATCAGCTTGTCGACGGATACGGCGGTCACATCCATGACCGGCTTGGGATAGACGCCGAATAGGATGGTGAGGATCACGAGCGGCGCAAGCACCGCCGTCTCGCGCGGCGTCAGATCGAGAATATTGGCAAGGCTCGGCTTCTCCAGCTTGCCGAAGATCACCCGCCGGTAGAGCCAGAGCGCGTAGGCAGCCGAAAGGATGACGCCGGTCGTGGCGAACAGCGCCACCCATGTGTTGAGCCGGAACGCGCCGAGCAGCGACAGAAACTCGCCGACAAAGCCGCTAGTGCCCGGCAGGCCGACATTGGCCATGGTGAAGACCATGAAGCAGAAGGCATAGAGCGGCATCCGGTCGGCAAGCCCGCCATAGGCCGAAATCTCGCGCGTATGCATGCGATCGTATATGACGCCGACGCAGAGGAAAAGCGCGGCCGAGACGATGCCGTGGCTGAGCATCAGGAAGATGCCGCCCTGCACGCCCTGTGTCGTCAGCGTGAAGACACCCATGGTCACGAAACCCATATGGGCGACGGAGGAATAGGCGATCAGCTTTTTCACGTCCTCCTGCGCAAAGGCGACCATGGAGGTGTAGATGATGGCGATGATGCTGAGCGCGAAGATGAAGGGCGCGAGGTCGGCCGACGCAATCGGGAACATCGGGATGGAGAAGCGCAAGAATCCGTAGCCGCCCATTTTCAGAAGCACGCCGGCCAGAATGACCGAGCCCGCTGTCGGCGCCTCGACGTGAGCATCCGGCAGCCAGGTATGGACCGGCCACATCGGCAGCTTTACCGCGAATGAGGCGAAGAAGGCGATCCACAGCCAGAATTGCAGATCCGCCGGGAAATCATAGGCCAGCAATGTCGGAATGTCGGTCGTTCCGGCCTGGAGATACATCGCCATAATGGCGAGCAGCATCAGAACCGACCCGAGCAGCGTATAGAGGAAGAATTTGAAGCTGGCATAAACGCGCCGCTTTCCGCCCCAGACGCCGATGATGATGAACATCGGGATGAGGCCGCCCTCGAAGAAAAGATAGAAGACGATCAGGTCGAGCGCGCAGAAGACG
The DNA here is from genome assembly GCA_963749875.1 of uncultured Alphaproteobacteria bacterium. Lineage (GTDB taxonomy): Bacteria > Pseudomonadota > Alphaproteobacteria > Rhizobiales > Rhodomicrobiaceae > JAHQVI01. The sequence goes on along the minus strand of CAVVOX010000003.1, from coordinate 372,798 downwards.
CCGATCATCAGCGTCTCCAGAACGAGGAACGCGATCATATATTCGCGCACCCGCTCCTCGACGGACCGCCAGCTCGCCAGAATGCAAAGCGGCATCAGGAAGGTCGTCAGGATGATGAACAGCATCGAAATGCCGTCGACGCCGAGATGGTAGGTGATGGCGCCGCCGATCCAGTCGTGCTTCTCGACGAACTGGAAATCGGCCGTGGTCGGATCGAAATCGCGCCAGATTAGGAGCGAGACGACGAAGGTGACGATGGTCGTCCACAGCGCGATATAGCGCGCATTGCGCTTGGCGGCTTCGTCCTCGCCGCGCAAAAGGAAGATGAACAGCGCGCCGAGGAAGGGCAGGAAGACGACGGTGGAAAGGACCGGCCAGCTTGTCATGGCTTAAAACCCTTTCCAGACCAGCGCCCAATAGACATAGGCGAAATAGGTGATGATGAGGGCGATGCCGATCAGCATGACGAAGGCGTAGTGATAGACGAAGCCGGTCTGCAGCCGCACGACGCGGTTGGTGATGTCGATGACGCGGGCCGAAATGCCGTCAGGGCCGAGCCCGTCGATGATCGCGCCGTCGCCGGTCTTCCAGAGCTGCCGCGACAGCCATTTGAACGGCCGCACGAACAGCCAGTCATAGAGCTCATCGAAATACCATTTATTGTAGAGGAAGGCGTGGATCGGCTTGAAGGTCCGCATTGCCCAGGCCGGGGTCGATGGCGCGTAAATATAAGAGAACCAGGCGAGCGCGAAGCCGGCAACCATCATGATTGTCGGCAACAAGGCAATCAGCTCCGGTGTATGGTGGGCCTCTTCGAGAATGTGATTTTCCGGGCCGGTAAACAGTGCGCCGCGCCAGAAGGCCGAATAGTGCTCGCCGACGAAGAAGCCCTTGGCGAGATAGCCGGCGCCGAGCGATCCGGCGGCGAGGACGGCCAGCGGAACAAGCATGACGTAGGGCGATTCATGCACATGTTTGGCCGTCTCCTCATCATGGCGCGGCTCGCCGAAAAACGCCATGAAGATCAGCCGCCAGCTGTAGAAGCTGGTGAGGAACGCGGCGATCACCAGGAGGATGTAGGCGTAATGCGCAACTTCGCCATGAGCGGCGTGCGAGGCCTCGATGATCATGTCCTTGGAGAAATAGCCGGCGGTCAGCGGAAAGCCGGTCAAAGCCAGCGTGCCGACCACCATCAGGAGGAAGGTCGAGGGGATGCTCTTGCGCAGGCCGCCCATGTTGCGCAGATCCTGCTCCTCATGCAGCGCGTGGATCACAGAGCCTGCGCCGAGGAACAGGAGCGCCTTGAAGAAGGCATGGGTGAAGAGGTGAAAGATGCCCGCCGAATAGGCGCCGACGCCGAGCGCGACGAACATATAGCCGAGCTGTGAGCAGGTCGAATAGGCGATGACGCGCTTAATGTCGTTTTGGGCCACGCCGACGGTCGCCGCAAAGAAGGCCGTGATTGCGCCGATGGCGATCACCACCTGCAGGGCGATGGGCGCCAGCTCGAACAGCGGCGACAGGCGGGCGACCATGAACACGCCGGCCGTCACCATGGTTGCGGCATGGATGAGCGCGGAGACGGGCGTGGGGCCTTCCATTGCGTCCGGCAGCCAGGTGTGCAGCAGGAACTGCGCCGATTTGCCCATCGCGCCGAGGAACAGCAGGAGGCAGATCACCGTCAGCGTATCAAGCTGATAGCCCAGAAACGCGATCGTGGTGCCGACCTGATCGGGCGCTGAGGCGAAGATGGCGTCGAGCGAGATCGTATTGAAGACGGCGAATGTCGCGAAGATGCCGAGCGCGAAGCCGAAATCGCCGACGCGGTTGACGATGAAGGCCTTGATCGCGGCCTCATTGGCCGAGGGTTTGTGATACCAGAAGCCGATCAGCAGGTAGGAGGCGAGGCCCACGCCCTCCCAGCCGAAAAAGAGCTGCAGGAGATTGTCCGCCGTGACCAGCGCCAGCATGGCGAAGGTAAAGAGCGACAGGAAGGCGAAAAAGCGCGGCTGACCGTCATCATGCGCCATATAGCCGATCGAGTAGATATGGACGAGCGCCGAGACCGTATTGACGACGACCAGCATGACCGCGGTGAGCGTGTCGATCCGCAATTGCCAGCCCGTCTGGAGATCGCCGGAGGTGACCCATTCCATGAGGGGCACGCGCAATTCCTCGCCCGTGTAGCCGACACGGTAAAAAGCGATCCAGGAGAGGACCGCCGCGATGGTCAGCAATGTGCTGGTGAGGATGCCGGAGCCCTTGGCGCCGATCCAGCGTCCGAGAAAGCCGGCGAGCAGTGCGCCGGTGAGCGGGAGAAAGACGATCGCCGAATACATGCTTCCCGCCCTATCCTTTCATCAGATTGATGTCATCGACGGCGATCGAACCGCGATTCCGGAAATAGACAACGACGATGGCAAGGCCGATGGCGGCTTCCGCGGCGGCGACGGTCAGGATCAGGAGCACGAAGATCTGGCCGATGAGATCGCCGAGAAATGCCGAGAAAGCGACGAAGTTGATATTCACGGCGAGCAGCATCAGCTCGATCGACATCAGAATGATGATGACGTTCTTCCTGTTGAGGAAAATGCCGAAGACGCCGATCGTGAAGAGGATCGCGCCGATGCTGAGATAGTGAGACAGTCCGATGTCCATGGGTGTGATCGCTTCCCGCCTTAGCCCATCCCGATCCCGCGGCCGGTTTCAACCTTTTTGACCTCGATCGCGCTGTTCGGATCGCGCCCGACCTGCTCGCCGATATTCTGCCGTTTGACGCCAACGCGGTGCCGGAGCGTCAGCACGATCGCGCCCACCATCGCAACGAGCAGAATGAGCCCGGCCAATTGGAAGAAATAGATGTAGCGCGTGTAAAGAACCCGTCCGATCGCCTCCGCATTGGGCACGCTGGCCACTGCCGGAATGGGCTCGGTGATATGAAGCACGCCTTCCGGTGCGAAGGTCCAGGCGCTCACGACGAGCAAGAGCTGCGCCAGCAGGATGCCGCCGATCAGCCCGGCGACCGGAAGATATTTGGCAAAGCCCCCGCGCAGCTCGGCGAAGTCGACATCGAGCATCATCACGACGAACAGGAACAGCACCGCCACCGCGCCCACATAGACGACGACGAGGATCATGGCGATGAATTCCGCGCCCAGCAGGATGAACAGGCCCGCCGAATTGAAGAAGGCGAGGATGAGGAAGAGCACGGAATGAACCGGATTGCGCACGGTGATGACCATGACCGCCGAGGCAACGGTCATAATGGCGAAGAGATAGAAGAAGGCGCTGGCGATGGACATGCTGTGCGTCTTACCTGCTTGCTTGCCTGTGCTCAAGCCTTTGCGCGGCCGGCGGCGCCGCGGCTTGGTTTGGGAACAGGTTAAACGGGCCCCTTCCCGTTATCGCCTGATTCGTCGGTTTCGAAGTCGGCTATGGCCGCATCCTGAGGCTGGTCATCGTGGGATTGGCGGTTGCGAATGCCTTTGCGAGTTGTGTCACCTCCCCAATAAGTGTCACGCGGCTCGTCTTATCCCGGCCCTCTTCCATGGCCGGACACTCTTACAAAAGGATCAGCGATAGGGTGCGTCCAGTTCGAGATTCTTGGCGATCAGGCGCTCCCAGCGGTCGCCATTCGCGAGCAGTTTTTCCTTGTCATAGAGCAGCTCCTCGCGCGTCTCGGTGGCGAATTCGAAATTCGGGCCTTCCACGACCGCGTCGACTGGGCAGGCTTCCTGGCAATAGCCGCAATAGATGCACTTCACCATGTCGATATCATAGCGGGTGGTCCGGCGTGTGCCGTCATTGCGGCGGGGGCCGGCTTCGATGGTGATCGCCTGGGCCGGGCAGATCGCCTCGCAGAGCTTGCAGGCGATGCAGCGCTCCGCGCCGTTCGGATAGCGGCGCAGCACATGCTCGCCCCGGAAACGCGGGCTGATCGGCCCTTTCTCGAAGGGGTAATTCACCGTCGCCTTCGGCTTGAAAAAATATTTCATCCCCAGCCAGAAGGCCGAGAAAAACTCGGCCAGCATGGCGGATTTGATCGATTGTGCCAGTCCACTCATCAGTGGCTCCTTACGTCACGGCGCCAGATCGAAATATTGCAGCACGCCCGCCACAATCACGACCATCGCCAGCGAGGCCGGCAGAAACACCTTCCACCCCAGCCGCATGAGCTGGTCATAGCGATAGCGTGGAACGATCGCCTTCACCATCGCAAACAGGAAGAAACACAAGCACAGCTTCAGCACGAACCAGATGACGCCCGGCACCCAGGTGAAGGGCGGCAGATCAACCGGCGGCAGCCAGCCGCCGAGAAAGAGGATCGTCATCAGGGCGCACATGGTGGTGATCGCCACATATTCTCCGAGCATGAACAAGAGATAGGGCGTGGAGGAATATTCCACCATGAAGCCGGCCACCAGCTCGGATTCCGCTTCCGGCAGGTCGAAAGGCGGCCGGTTCGTCTCGGCCAGCGCGGAAACAAAGAAGATGATGAACATCGGAAAGAGCGGCAGCCAGTACCAGCCGAAAAGCCCATAGGAGGTGTCCTGGGCTTTGACGATATCGGTCAGATTCAACGAGCCGGCGCATAAGAGCACGGTGATGATCACAAAACCGATGGAGACCTCATAAGAGACCATCTGCGCGGCCGAGCGCAGCGCGCCCAGGAACGGATATTTCGAGTTCGACGCCCATCCGCCCATGATCACCCCATATACGCCCAGCGAGGAGATGGCGAAAATATAGAGAATGCCCACATTGATGTCGGCGACGACCCAATTGTCGGCGATCGGGATGACGGCCCAGGCCGAGAGCGCCAGAACGGCGCTCACGATCGGCGCCAGCAGAAACACCATCTTGTCGGAGCCCGCCGGAATGACCGGCTCTTTCAGGATGAATTTGGCGAAATCGGCAAAACTCTGCAGCAGCCCCCAGGCGCCGACGACGTTCGGCCCGCGCCGAAGCTGAACCGCCGCCCAGATCTTGCGGTCGGCAAGCAGCAAATAGGCGATGATCAGCAGGAGAGAGACCAGAAGCCCGAGACTCTGGACGATGATGATCAGCAGCGGAAAGCCGTAATGGGTCCAAAACTCAGCCATCGGTGCCGGTCGCTCCGTGATCCTGCTCGTGCGCCAGGGCGGAAAGCTCGTTCATGATCGCCGAGGCCCGCGCAATTGGATTGGTGAGGTAGTAATCCTCCACCGCCGCCACGAAAGCGGCGTCATCGACGCGCGCCTCCCCCTCGGCAAGGGCCTCAATATCAGAAATATTGCCCGGCGCAATGTCGTTGCCGGCGGCGAAATGCGGATAATCCGTATAGAGCCCCGTCCTCAACTCGGCGAGACTGTCGAAGGGCAGCTTGGCGCCCAAATGCTCCGACAGCGCGCGGAGAATGGTCCAATCCTCGCGGGCATCGCCGGGCGGGAAGACGGCGCGCGGCGCGATCTGCACCCGGCCTTCGGTATTCACATAGGTGCCGCTCTTCTCCGTATATGCGGCGCCCGGAAGGATGACGTCCGCGAAACGTGCGCCGCGGTCACCATGGCTGCCCTGATAGATGAGGAAGGCATTGCCTGTCTGGCTCATATCGAGCTCGTCGGCGCCGAGCAGATAGAGAACTGCGATATCGCCGGCCTGCGCGGCTTCCAGCATCGGCCCGAGCGCCAGCCCGCCCTCTTGCGGCACGAAGCCGAGATCGAGCCCGCCGACCCGTCCGGCGGCGTTGTGCAGCATATTGAAGCCGTTCCAGCCCTCCTCGGGCCGCAGCATGCCCAATTTCTTGGCCGCCTGCGCCGCGAGTTTGACAATGCCGGCGCCATCGGGACGCCCGGCCGCTGCCTCGCCGAGAATGATCATCGGACGGGCGGCGTCTTTCAATTCCTGCGCAAAGGCGTGCTTGCCCTCGGCAATCTCCCGCAGCGTCTGCGGCCCCGCGCCGAGATAGTCGTAATCATAGGTCAGATCCGCCCGCTGGCCGATCAGGCCGACCTTTACGCGGCCGCTGCGCCAGCCTTTGAGGATACGGGCGTTGAGCACGGCCGCTTCGAGGCGCGGATTCGTGCCGACGAGCAGGATCCTGTCCGCCGCGTCAAGGCCGGCAATCGTTGAATTGAACAGATAGGGTGCCCGGCCCTGCGCCGGATCGAGGGCTGCGCCGTCCTGGCGGCAATCCAGATGCGGCGAACCGAGGCCGAGGAACAGCGATTTCAGCGCATAGATATCCTCCACCGCCGCCAGATCGCCGGCGATCGCGCCGATTTTTTTCGCGCCCGCCGCATTCACCTTCTCCGCAATCTCGGCGAAGGCTTCGCTCCAGCTCGCCTCGCGCAGCTTACCGTCGCGGCGGATATAGGGGCGGTCGAGCCGGGCGCGCCGCAAGCCGTCCCAGACGAAGCGCGACTTATCGGAGATCCATTCCTCATTCACATTGTCATGATTGCGCGGCATGATCCGCATGATCTCGCGGTCGCGCGCATCGACGCGGATGTTCGAGCCGACCGCATCCATGACGTCGATCGTCTCGGTCTTGCGCAGCTCCCAGGGACGCGCCTTGAACGCATAGGGTTTCGAGGTCAGCGCGCCGACCGGGCAAAGGTCGATCACATTGCCGGACAGCTCCGAGGTCATCCCATGTTCGAGATAGGTGGTGATCTCCATGTCCTCGCCGCGCCCGATCGCGCCAAGCTCGGACACGCCGGCCACCTCGGTCATGAAGCGGACGCAGCGCGTGCAATGAATGCAGCGCGTCATGATCGTCTTGATGAGCGGGCCGATATTCTTGTCCTCGACGGCGCGCTTGTTCTCGTGAAAGCGGCTGCCATCGACGCCATAGGCCATGGCCTGGTCCTGCAGGTCGCACTCCCCGCCCTGATCGCAGATCGGGCAATCGAGCGGATGGTTGATCAGCAGAAACTCCATCACCCCTTCGCGCGCCTTCTTGGTGACGGCGCTGTCGGTGCGGATGGTCGGCGGTGTGCCGTCGCGGCCGGGACGCAGATCGTTGACGCTCATATGGCAGGAGGCGACGGGCTTCGGCATGCCCACGACCTCGACGAGACACATGCGGCAATTGCCGGCGATCGAAAGCCGCTCATGGTAGCAGAAGCGGGGAATCTCCGCCCCGGCAAGCTCGCAGGCCTGCAGAAGATTGAGACCGTCTTCGACCTCGATCGGCTCATCGTTGATGATCAGTTTTGGCATATGCCGCTCATTTCTAAGACGCCAGACCCGTTTCGCAGCTTGTAGGATGCGCTCGCAGCAAGCGCAACCGAGCCAGTGGACGCACCTTGACGCCGCGCCCTATCCTGCCGCGCCGACCATGCGTCGAGGATGTTCCCGCCCTTTCTACAACACGTCTCACCCGTGTTTCGCAACTGCACAATCCAACCGCCAGGCCGAATAGTGGCATTTTGTACGCAATAAAAGGCGCAAACTCGGGATCAGGCGCAGCGGCCCTCGCGCCAGAGCTTGGCAGCAGGCAGGCTTTCCCAGCCGAAGGCATGGTCGCTCGGCCCGTGCTGCTCCAGATATTCAAGCCGGGCGCGACCCTCGGCGGGAGTGGGGATGTGGCCGGACTCGATCCACCACATGGCGAAATGCGGGCTCTTCATCGGCTCGAACCAGCCCGTGCGCAGCCGGTAGATATTGGCGTGGACCGTCTGCCAGACGAATGTCTCGAAGGTCTCGACGCTCTCCCAGACCGACATATTCACCAGGATCGCGGGGTCGTCATACGCGCTGATGGATGTGGCATTGCCGCTGTCATCCTTCAGCCGCCACACGAAGCCGGGCATGCGCTCGGCGGCGGCATTGACGCGGTCGAGATTGTCGAAGAAGCCGGCCACACGCGGGTCGCCCTGCGGATAGAGCAGTCTGGCGATGTTGATCTGAGCGAGATGTTTCATGACTATTCCGCCGCCAGAACCTGGCCCTCCTCCTTGGCGCGCTGCTCCATGCGCTCCTCGATGACATGGCGGAAATGGCGGATCAGGCCCTGCACCGGCCAGGCCGCCGCATCGCCAAGCGCGCAGATCGTATGCCCCTCGATCTGCTTGGAGACATCGTACAGCATATCGATCTCTTTGGGCGTCGCCTCGCCTTTCACCATCCGTTCGAGAACGCGCCACATCCAGCCCGTACCCTCGCGGCAGGGCGTGCATTGGCCGCAGCTCTCGTGCTTGTAGAAATAGGCGATGCGCGAGATCGCCTTGATGATGTCGGTCGACTTGTCCATGACGATGACCGCCGCCGTGCCGAGGCCGGACTGCACGTCGCGCAAGCTATCGAAATCCATCAGCAGCTCCTGGCACATCGTCGCCGGGACGCAAGGGACCGAGGAGCCGCCGGGAATAACCGCAAGCAGGTTGTCCCAGCCGCCGCGAACGCCGCCCGCATGTTTTTCGATCAGCTCGCGCAAGGGGATGCCCATTTCCTCTTCGACATTGCAGGGCTCGTTCACATGGCCGGAGATGCAGAACAGCTTGGTGCCGGTGTTGTTGGGCCGGCCGAGCGCGGCGAACCAGGCCGAGCCGCGCCGCAAAATGTCCGGCACTACGGCGATCGATTCGACATTGTTAACGGTCGTCGGCGCGCCCCACAGCCCCGCATTGGCCGGGAAAGGCGGCTTCAGGCGCGGCTGGCCCTTCTTGCCTTCGAGACTCTCCAGCAGCGCGGTTTCCTCGCCGCAAATATAAGCGCCCGCGCCATGATGGAGGTATATGTCGAAATCCCAGCCATGCACGTTGTTCTTGCCGATCAGCTTGGCGGCGTAGGCCTCGTCCACCGCCGCCTGCAGCCGCTCGCGCTCGCGGATATATTCGCCGCGCAAATAGATGTAGCAGGCATGGGCGCGCATGGCGAAACCGGCCAGAAGGCAGCCTTCGATCAGCAGATGCGGATCGTGGCGCATGATGTCACGGTCCTTGCAGGTGCCGGGCTCCGATTCATCGGCATTGACGACGAGATAGGACGGGCGCGGATCGTTTTTCGGCATGAAGGACCATTTGAGCCCGGTCGGGAAGCCGGCGCCGCCGCGTCCGCGTAGCCCGGAGGCTTTCACCTCCTCGATGATCCAGTCCGGCCCCTTTTCGAGAAAGCCCTTGGTGCCGTCCCAGACGCCGCGCTTCTGCGCTGCGGGCAGACGCCAGTCGAGCTGGCCGTAGAGATTTTTAAAGATGCGGTCCTTGTCCGAAAGCATGGGCTGCTATTCCGTCGTCAGAAGCGTGCGCGGCCCACTGGCGGGCGCGGAGAATTGGCGGTTGATCTGCGGTCCCGGCTTCACCGCGACACCGGTTCTCAGCTTCTCCAGGATATTGGTGAAGATATCGGGCGTCAGATCCTCGAAATAATCCTTGTTGATCTGGACCATCGGCGCGTTCACGCAGGCCCCCAAGCATTCGACCTCGATCCAGGAAAACAGACCGTCCGGCGAAACCTTGCCTTCCGGTCCGATCTTCTCCAGGCAGATCTGCCGGATCTCTTCGGCGCCGCGCAGCATGCAGGGCGTCGTGCCGCAAAGCTGCACATGATATTTGCCGATCGGCGACAGGTTGAACATCGTGTAGAAGGTCGCGATCTCGTAGGTGCGGATATAGGGCATGTCCAGCATGTCCGACACATCGCGGATCGCGGGCTCCGGAAGCCAGCCCTCCTGCTGCTCCTGCGCGCGCCAGAGCAGAGGGATGACCGCCGCCCATTGGCGCCCTTTCGGATATTTGGCGATCTGCTCTTTCGCCCAGGCAAGATTTTCGGGCGTGAACTCAAAGCTCGCTGGTTGTGCTGGATCGAGGCGGCGAACCGACATGATTTAGCTTTCCATTTTCATTCTAGCCCTCCTCCCATTGGGAGAGGGGTGAGTGAGGGGATCAAGATTTCGAGGCTTGCCGGGCAATCTCCAACATCTCGTTTATCTTCTCCAACACTCCATCTTCATTCGTCAGGACGTCATTATTCCAAAATCGTAAAATGACGAAACCAGAATTCTCTAACTCTTTCGTACGGGCGGCATCTCCTACGCAATCTGCATGCCGGCCACCGTCAATTTCAATAACCAGCTTCGCATCCCGGCAAAGAAAATCGGCGACATAGCTACCAATCGGAACCTGCCGTCTGAACTTCGCGCCGTGGAGCTGCCTTCCCCTCAATATTCGCCAAAGCGCCCTTTCAGCATCCGTCTCATTACGGCGCAATTCTCTGGCGGCTTGTATCCCTCGCGGGTTCACATCCCCTCACCTAACCCTCTCCCCCAGGGAGAGGGCTTTACACCACCTAACGATCAATCTCCCCGAACACGATATCGAGCGAGCCCAGGATCGCGGAGACGTCGGCCAGCATGTGGCCCTTATTGACGAAGTCCATGGCCTGGAGATGCGGGAAGCCGGGTGCCCGGATCTTGCAGCGATAAGGCTTGTTGGTGCCGTCCGCGACGAGATAGACGCCGAACTCCCCCTTCGGCGCCTCGACGGGCGCGTAGACTTCGCCCTCCGGCACGTGAAAGCCCTCGGTGTAAAGCTTGAAGTGGTGAATGAGCGCCTCCATGGAGCGCTTCATCTCACCGCGCCGGGGCGGCGTCACCTTATGGTTGGGCGCGAGCACCGGGCCCTTGCCGTCGGGCGCGTTCAGCTTCTCGATGCACTGCTTCATGATGTGCACCGACTGGCGCATCTCCTCCATGCGGATCAGATAGCGGTCGTAGCAATCGCCGTTCTTGCCGACCGGAATGTCGAAATCGAGCTCCGCATAGCACTCATAGGGCTGCGATTTGCGCAAATCCCAGGCCGCGCCCGATCCGCGCAGCATCACGCCGGAAAAGCCCCAGGCGAGGCAATCCTTCAGCGCCACCACGCCGATATCGACATTGCGCTGCTTGAAGATGCGGTTCGGGGTCAGCAAGCTGTCAATATCGTCGAGCACGGGGAGAAAGCTAACACACCAGGCGTCGATATCGTCGACGAGCGCCTGCGGCAGATCCTGATGAACGCCGCCGGGGCGGAAATAGTTGGCGTGCAGCCGCGAGCCGGATGCGCGCTCATAGAACACCATCAGCTTCTCGCGCTCCTCGAAGCCCCAAAGCGGCGGCGTCAGCGCGCCGACATCCAGGGCCTGGGTCGTCACATTCAGCAGATGGCTGAGAATCCGGCCGATCTCGCAATAAAGCACGCGGATGAGCTGGCCGCGGCGGGGCACCTCGACGCCGACCAGCCTTTCGATCGCCAGGCAGAAGGCGTGCTCCTGGTTCATCGGCGCGACATAGTCGAGCCGGTCGAAATAGGGGATCGCCTGGAGATAGGTCTTATATTCGATCAGCTTCTCGGTGCCGCGATGGAGTAAGCCGATATGCGGATCGACGCGCTCGACCACCTCGCCGTCCAGCTCCAGCACGAGGCGCAAGACGCCATGCGCGGCCGGATGCTGCGGGCCGAAATTGATGGTGAAATTGCGCAGATCGACATTGCCCGAGCCGGGTTCGGGACGCACGCGCTCGCCCGACGTCTTTCCGGCTTCCTCTATCGTGTCGCTGTCAGCCATTTACGGTTCCAATCGAGATCTACTGGTCGCAAAATCCGATTCCATCAGGCCGCCGCCTTCGCCTGCTTCTTCGCAACGCTCTCATTGAACTTGTCCCAGCTCACAATCGCCCGCTGGTGATAGCCCTCGCCGATCTGGTCGACGCCGTCATGGGCGCGCACATAAAACCAGACGCGCCGCCCCTCGACCTCGGTCGCTTCCACATTGACCGTCACCGTGAACCCCGCCGGCGTCGCCGCATCATGCGAGACATCGACATGCACGCCGAGGCTGCCCTCCCCTTCATTCAGGTGGGGCGCAAGCGCCTGCACGCAAGTCCATTCCATCAGCGCGATCATGAAGCCGGTGGCGAAAACCGCCGGCATGGCCTGCATCTCGGCCGATTCCAAATACACATAGGGAACCGTCTTTTCGGCCGGGACCGTATAGGAAAAGCTTGCCTTAATGCCGGGCTGCAGCGTGGCCTTCATCGATCATCTTCGTAGTCGTCATCCCACTCATCACTCTCTTCGAGGCTGGCATAGGCCTTCTCCACGTCGCTGCCGGTCACGGTCTTGCCGGTCGTCGATTGGATGACGGCCGCAATCTCGTCCCAGGACTTGCCCTGCTCCTGCAGAAGATCGACCTCCTCGGCGGCAATGCCGACGAGATCGGTCAGATCCATGGCTTCCTCCTTGGCGCCCGCAGTGTCCCGAAGCGCCTGCTGCGCATTCAGCACCTCGGCCAGCGTAAATGTGGTTTGGTCCGCCATGCGGGGATTCTCCTCAAAAGAGTTCAGGATTTAGACGCTTTCTCATCGCCGGGGAGGTGGTAATCGGCGCCTTCCCAGGGGCTGAGGAAATCGAAATTGCGGAATTCCTGCGGCAGCTTGACCGGCTCGTAGACCACGCGCTTCTGCTCCTCGCTATAGCGCACCTCGACATAGCCGGTCAGCGGAAAGTCCTTGCGCAGCGGATGGCCCTGAAAGCCGTAATCGGTCAGCAGGCGGCGGAGATCGGGATGGCCTGAGAACAGAATGCCGTAAAGGTCGAACGCCTCGCGCTCAAACCAGTTGGCGGCGAGGAAAACGCCAACGACGCTCGGCACCGGCGTCTGATCGTCGGTCTGCAATTTGAGGCGGATGCGGTGATTGAGCTGAGGGCTCAGCAGGTGATAGACGACGTCGAAACGTTTCTCCCGGCCGGGATAATCGACGCCGCAAATGTCGATCAGGCAGGTGAACAGAGAGCGCGGATCGTCGCGAAGATAACGCAGCATATGCGCGATCTGCTCCCGTTCGACCTCGAGCGTCAGCTCACCGAACGCCACATGCCAGCCCTTGATTGCCTGCGGATGCGCCTGAGCCAATGCGGCGCCGAGTTCTTTGAGTTTGTCTTCGCTCATTTACCGCTCAATCGTCCCCGTGCGCCGGATCTTCTTCTGCAGCAGCATCACGCCATAGACCAGCGCCTCCGCGCTTGGCGGGCATCCGGGCACATAGATGTCCACCGGCAGGACGCGGTCGCAGCCCCGCACCACCGAATAGGAATAGTGGTAATAGCCGCCGCCATTCGCGCAGGAGCCCATGGAGATCACATAGCGCGGATCGGGCATCTGGTCGTAGACCTTGCGGATCGCCGGCGCCATCTTGTTGCAGAGCGTGCCCGCCACAATCATCACGTCGGACTGTCGGGGTGAGGCGCGTGGGGCAAAGCCGAAGCGCTCAAGATCATAGCGCGGCATGGAGGCCTGCATCATCTCGACCGCGCAACAGGCAAGGCCGAAGGTCATCCACATCAGCGAGCCGGTGCGCGCCCATTGGATGAGGTCATCGGCCGAGGTGACGAGAAAACCGCGATCGGCCAGCTCGTTCGACACGTCGGTGAAAAACGGATCGTTCTTTTCTCCCCCGCCCGAAACCGGGCGGCCGGAGGCATCGCGCAGAACGGCACCGTCTTGCGGATCTGAGATCAATCCCATTCCAGTGCTCCTTTGCGCCATTCATAGATGAAGCCGATGGTCAGCACGGCGAGAAACACCATCATCGACCAGAAGCCGTAAAGGCCGGCCTCCTTGAAGGACACCGCCCAGGGGAAGAGAAATGCGACTTCGAGATCGAAGATGATGAAGAGGATCGAGACGAGATAGAAGCGGACGTCGAATTTCATCCGCGCATCGTCGAACGCCGGGAAGCCGCATTCATAGGCCGACAGCTTCTCTGAATCCGGGTTGCTCGGCGCCAGCAGGAACGGCGCAATCAGAACCGCCAGGCCGATAAAGGACGCAACGCCGAAGAAGATGACCAAAGGCAGATAATCAGAAAGAAGCGCGTTCATTGATCACCGCATTTTTAGGCGAAGCACCGCCGGTCCGCTTTCCCTTGCATGCATGCACAAGGCAACGGGCCGCGCGCCACAGGGGCCGAGCCGTTCCGCAAACGGCTTAACCGACAGCTACGCCAGGCGCAAGTCCGCCTTTTGGTTTTTCATGGGCTGAAGATAATTACGATTCCCGGGCAATCAAATGCGCCATAAGGCCCGGACGTCGCTCACCGAGGCTAAGGAAAGGTGAAGGCCTTTCAGCATCTCGGCCGTCGCGTCGATCAATTGCGCGTTGCTTTGGGCGATCTCGCCGCTGGGCAGATAATAATTATTCTCAAATCCGACCCGCACATGACCGCCCAGAAGCGCAGCCAGCGCGGCGCAGCGGCTCTCATTCGGCCCGAAGGCGCAAACCATCCAGTCGCGGAAGGGACGCAGCTCCGTTCCCAGGAAACTGAGCAGATCGACAGGATTGCTCCTCTGGCCCGTCGTATAGCGCCCGAGCACATAGAGCACCGACGTCTCGTCGCCGTCGATCGTGCCCTCTCTGGCGAAGGCGACCAGCCTTGCGACATCCTCATGATCATAGAGAATGATCTGCGGCGCGATGCCTTGCCCGTGCATCCAACTGAGAAAATCGGCAAATTCGCCTTTCTCCGCGTCGCTCGGCGCCATCTCGCGCAAGGCGAGCGAGACCGCGTCGGGGCGGACGGCGCGCACGGCGGCCATCTGGGCCTCGCGCCCGAAAATGCCGCCCGATTCCGTGGTCATCTGCAGGACCATGTCCTGCCCGATCACCTTGCGCAGCGCGGCGAAGATGTCCTTATAGGTCTCGGCGTCGAGGCTGTGCCCGCCATCCTTGTCCCTGATATGGAGATGCAAGAGGCTCGCCCCGGCATCGCGCCAATCGGGGGCCTCGCGCAGAATCTCCTCTTTCGTCAGAGGAAGCGCGGGATGGTCGGACTTGCCGCGGCGGCTGCCATTGGGGGCAATCGCCAATATGACCCGGTGCCGATTGTCAGCCTTGGTTTCATCATTCATAATTTCAGCACCTTCAGACCGAATGTTTGCGCGACACACCGCAAATTGCAACTCCAATCGAAGTGCTTGCGCCACCGCTTGCACATGATGACGAAGCTTTGGTGAACAAAGGCTTATCCATGACCCGCGTTATTCATCGCCAGCTGTCCAGCATTCCGCCCGTCGCCGTTGCGGCGGAAGGCGTCTCCATCACCGACAAGGACGGCAAGCGCTATATCGACGCTTGCGGCGGCGCGGCCGTCTCCTGCCTCGGGCACAACCACCCCGACGTGCTGGCGGCAATGAAGGCGCAGATGGACAAGGTCGCTTATGCGCATACCGCGTTCTTTACGACCGAGGCGTCGGAAGCGCTGGCCGACGATCTGGTCGAGCACGCCCCTGCCGGCATCAGCCATGTCTATTTCGTCAGCGGCGGCTCCGAAGCGATGGAATCGGCCCTGAAAATGGCGCGGCAATATTTCGTCGAGATCGGCAAGCCGGAGAAACGCTTCTTCATCGCCCGCAAGCAGAGCTATCACGGCAATACGCTTGGCGCGCTGGCGGTCGGCGGCAATGAATGGCGCCGCAGGCAGTTCGCCCCGCTGCTGATGGATGTCCATCACGTGTCGCCCTGCTACGAATATCGCGGGCGCGCTCCGGGCGAGACGCCGGAGGTCTATGGCGAGCGTCTGGCGAACGAGCTTGAAGAGAAAATCACCGAGATCGGCGCGGAGAATGTGATCGCCTTCGTGGCGGAAACCGTCGTCGGCGCAACGGCCGGCGCGCTTACCCCGGTTCCCGGCTATTTCAAACGCATCCGCGAAATCTGCGACCGGCACGGCATCCTGCTCATTCTCGACGAGGTCATGTCCGGCATGGGCCGCACCGGCACGCTCCATGCCTGCGAGCAGGAAGGCATCGCTCCGGATATCATGGCAGTCGCGAAAGGCCTCGGCGGCGGGTTCGTGGCGATCGGCGCCATGCTGGTTTCCGGAAAGGTGATGGACGCCTTTCTTCAGGGCTCCAAGCTCTTCCAGCACGGCCACACCTATATCGGTCATCCGATCGCCTGCGCGGCCGCCCTCGAAGTCCAGCGCGTCATCCGGCGTGACAAGCTGCTGGAGAATGTCAGACGGCTCGGCCCGGTTCTGACCGAAAGACTGCATGAGCGTTTCGGCGATCATACCCATGTCGGCGACATTCGCGGGCGCGGCTTCTTCCAGGCGCTGGAGTTCGTCGCCGACCGGACGACGAAGGAGCCGTTCGATCCGGCACGGAAGCTTCACGCCAGCATCAAGGCCGAGGCGATGGCGCGCGGCCTGATGGTTTATCCCATGAGCGGCACGATCGACGGCGTGCGGGGTGACCACGTGCTCCTTGCGCCACCCTTCATTGTGGACGAAGCGCTGATCGGCACGATTGTCGAGCGTCTGGGCGAAGCGGTCGATGCGGCGATTGCGAAAGCGGGCTGAGGCCCGGGAGGATCGCCCTTGGTGAGATATTCCGGCTACTGATCGTCTGCATAATTTCGCAAAACTGTAACCCATTTACAATTTCGGTGATGCGCCCGATCCGCTAGGCTTATCAAATTCTTGTATCGCGTAGCGGGGACTTGATGACGCCGGGACAGGTCGAGCTGCTTCAGCGCAGCTTCAAAGTGATCGGGCCGAACGACGCCCGACTTGCACATAGTTTTTACGCTAAGCTCTTCGAATTGGAGCCGGAGACGCGCGTCGTATTCGCCGGGGAAACCGAGCTACAATGGCGAAGGCTCACGGCTGTTTTCAAAGCGCTGGTGAAGCATGAGGTGCGGTCCATGCTCACCTTGCCGGTGACGAAATCGGGCAGCCGCGAAGTCTTGATCACGGGGGTCGGGGAACTCGCCGAACGCTACGCCCGCAAGGGCGGAAGGCCGGAGCACCTGCCCGCCGTCAAGGAAGCGCTGCTGTGGAGCGTCGACCGCCATCTCGGCGAGGCTTTCGACCAGAAAACCGCCGAGGCTTGGATGTGGGCCTGCGAGGTGATCGCAGAGTCGATGGCCCGTGTAATGAAGGCGGAAGCCGTGGCGCCGTCCCTGCCAGACGACCACGGCCGGCCGGCCCCCGCAAGCAACAAAGACTCGCTCGAACTTCTCTTCAGCCATTAGCGCGGGATAAGTTCAAGCCGAGCCGGTCAGGCTTGCGCCGACACCGCTTGTTCTTGGCAGCAGTGCGATGGTTTACATCCTATCGACCTGAACCCCTTGCCCGAAAGACCGGTCGCCCCATCATTGTGGAGACAGTCCCTCTCTTAAGCGAGCGGTCGGCGAAAATAGGCCCGTTTTTCTCCGTCGCCCCGGAAGCCTGAAGGGCTATCCGGAGCCCACTCGCCATTCAGCAACCGCTGGGCTGGGGGACAAGCGAGCAAGCCCCGGCTCTTCGGCCGGGGCGACGAAAGCGTTTTTCGCGAAGGTCTCCCATCGGAGCCGCATCCGAACCGATCATTCTTCGGCGCAAATGGCTGATCCCGCGCTAAGCCCGCTTGGCCAGCTGATCGAGGGTTTTCGTCGGCGTGATTGCTTGCGGATCGAGAAGGCAGTGCAGGATCGCCGGCTTGCCCAAGGCGAGAGCCCGCTCGAAGGCCGGGGCGAACTCCTCCGTCGTCTCGACACGCTCGCCATGTCCGCCGAAGGCATGCGCATAAGCGGCGAAATCCGGGTTCTTGAGTTCGGTCGCCGAAATCCGGCCCGGATAGTGGACCTCCTGATGCATGCGGATCGTGCCGTACATGCCGTTGTCGATGACGACGACGATGACGGGAATGCCATATTGCACGGCAGTGGCAAATTCCTGCCCGTTCATCAGGAAATCGCCATCGCCCGTGAACGCCACGACCGGCCGGTCCGGATGCCGCCTCTTCGCGATGATCGCCGACGGCACGCCATAGCCCATCGACCCCGATGTCGGCGCAAGCTGCGTGCCATAGGCGCGGAAACGGTAATAGCGGTTGACCCATCCGGCAAAATTACCGGCGCCGTTCGTCACGATCGCCTCGCGCGGAAGCCGGTCGCGCAGCCAGGTCATGACCTCGCCATACTGGAATTTGCCCGGCAGCGGAGGCGGGCTCTCGGACCAGGCGATGTAGCTCGCCCGCAGCGCTTCCCTATCGCTGCCGTTTCGCTGCGCCGGTTCCATGGCCTGCGCGTCCAGCGCCGCGCAGAAATCGGCGGGCGCGGCCTGGATGGCGAGCGTCGGCTGATAGATACGACCCAGCTCCTCCGCGCTTGGGTGAACGTGAATGAGGCGCTGGCGCGGCGTGGGCACGTCCAGCAGCGAATAGGAGGAGGACGGCATTTCGGAGAACCGCCCGCCCAGCAGCAGAACGAGATCGGCCGATTTGATCCGCTCGGCCAGGGCCGGATTGGGCGCGATGCCGACCTCGCCGACAAAATTGGGATGATCGGCCGGAAAGAGCTGAGCCCGGCGGAAGGAGCAGGTGACCGGCAGATCGTGGCGCTCGGCGAACCGGACGAACTGTTCCGTGGCTTTCGCACTCCAGCGCGAGCCGCCCAGAATGACGATCGGACGCTCGGCCTCGCCGAGCAGCTCACCGAAGCGTTCCAGATTGTGAGGCGCGGGCCAGATCGCGGCGGGTTCGACGCGCGGGGCGTCGGCGACCTTCGCCGTCTCCATCAACATGTCTTCGGGCAGAGAGACAACGACCGGACCGGGCCGCCCCTGCATCGCGGTGCGGAAGGCGCGCGCGACGAATTCCGGCAGGCGCGCGGGATCGTCCACCTCCACCACCCATTTCGCGATCGAGCCGAAGACGGCCTGGAAATCGATCTCCTGGAACGCCTCGCGGTCGCGCATGCCTCGGGCGACCTGTCCGGCGAACAGGATCATCGGGCTTGAGTTCCTGCGCCGCGATATGGAGACCGTGCGAGGCGTTGGTCGCGCCGGGACCGCGCGTCACGAAGCAGATGCCGGGCCGGCCGGTCAGCTTTCCGTCCGCTTCGGCCATGATCGCCGCGCCGCCTTCCTGCCGGCAGACGATCACGTCGATCGGAGCGCCGTGCAGCGCGTCGAGCGCGGCCAGATAACTCTCGCCCGGCACGCAGGTCAGCCGGTCGACACCCTGTGCGATAAGCTGATCGATGAGGATTTGTCCGCCCGTGCGCTCGCGGAGCGTTTCCGTCATGCGCGTCTCTCCGTTGAACGCTCCGCGCTCAGTTCTGAAAGGACGGCCTCGCTGTCCGCGCCGAGACGCGGGCTTGCGCTTTCCGCCATCATGCGAACGCCGTCGATCACGATCGGACTGCCGACACTCGGCACCGTCCCGCCCGCCAACGGCAGATCCCGCCGCATGCCGCGCGCGATCACATGCGGATCGGCGAAGACCTCGGCGATATTATTGATCGGCCCGGCCGGAATGCCGCGGCGCTCCAGCTCGGCGAGCAGCTTGTCCCGCTTCCATTCGCCCGTCAGCTCGGAAATCCGCGCGCACAAAGTGTCGCGGTCGCGGACGCGGCCTTCATTCGTGCGATAGGCCGGATCCGCCAGTTCCTCCGCTTCGAGCACCTCGCAGAGCCGGGCATATTGCCCGTCATTGCCGACGGCGATGATCAGATGGCCGTCCGCCGCGGGAAAGACCTGATAGGGCACGATATTGGGGTGGCCATTGCCGAGACGGGCCGGCGGCGTGCCCGAGGCAAGATAATTCATCGCCTGATTGGCGAGCACCGCAATCTGGCAGTCGAGCAGCGCCATGTCGATGAAAGCGCCTTCCCCGGTCAGATCGCGCCGGCGCAGAGCGGCAAGAATGGCATTGGACGCATAAAGACCAGTGACGAGATCGGCGACCGGCAGGCCGACTTTCACGGGCTGGCCTTCCGGATCGCCGGTCAGGCTCATCACTCCGCCCATGCCCTGGATGAGGAAGTCATAGCCCGCACGGGGCGCATAAGGGCCGGTCTGACCGAAGCCGGTAATCGAGCAATAGATGAGGCGCGGATTGACGTCCTTCAGGCTCTCATAATCGAGACCGTATTTCTTCAGGCCGCCGAGCTTGAAATTCTCGATCAGCACATCCAATTCCGCAGCGAGCGCACGGACGGCCGCCTGCCCCTCCTTGCTTTCCAGATCGAGCGCGACGGAGCGCTTGCCGCGATTGGCGGCGTGATAATAGGCGGCAGACAGAATTTCGCCGCCCTCGCCCGTCACGAAAGGCGGCCCCCAACCGCGCGTATCATCACCCGCGCCGGGACGCTCGACCTTGATGACGCCCGCGCCCATATCGGCGAGGAGCTGCGAAGCCCACGGGCCGGCCAGAATGCGCGCAAGTTCCAGAACACGGATGCCTTCGAGCGGTTTATCCATCGCAATCCTTTCCCTTCGACTTAAGGGAATAAAGTCTCCGCCCGCTCCTGTCGAGCCACATGCTGGTGATCTGGAGTTTACCGATGCGCCCCATGTCGCCGATCACCGGCATCCGCCTGAAATGGTGGGTCTATACTGTTTCCGATGAACGATAGCCGAGGAGTCGGCACCGGATTGTGGCCGGGTTGATGCAGGTCATTTCGCTCGGTCCCGAAAGCGGCAAGATCGGCGGCACTCAGCAAGGGAGACCGAAGATGGAAACCAACGCCCTGCCAACATACGACATGAGCGACAATCCAACCGGCTGCTGCCCGCAATTCAATCCGGAAGGATGGGACGATCGCGAGTTGCACTTCGAAGACAAGCTGTTCCTCAAGGCCAAGACCGCCAGCGAAAACTATGTCCCGACCGACATGGGGGCGGTTTTCGTCAAGACATTCGAAGCCATGGAGAACGCGCGGGCCTTCAACGACAGGAACTTCATCGTCCTGAGCCGCGATGTCTCGCCATCGGAAGCGGAGCATTTCTTCGCGGTCGCAAAGCCGGTTCCGGGAGAGGAGATGGTGCGCTGGAGCGGCGACTACGTCACCAAGGTCTTTGAAGGGCCCTTTGAAGACGCCGCAAAATGGCACGGTCAGCTTATCGCGGAGCTGAAGGAGAAAGGCCTCGAAACGGACAAGGTCTATTTCTTCTATACGACCTGCCTGAAATGCGCGCAGGCCTATGGGAAGAACTACGTCGTGGCGGTCGCGCGCCTGGCAAGCGGACAAGACGCACCCAACTGACGAGAGAAGAGCCGGCAAGCTTTGTCGGCTCAACCAACGGCTCCCGCCGGCATGGGGCAGCTCAGAAAAATGCCTGTATCCCCGTCTGCGACCGGCCGAGGATCAGCGCGTGAATATCGTGCGTGCCTTCATAGGTGTTCACCGTCTCAAGGTTCTGCAGGACGCGCATGACGTGATATTCCTCGGAAATGCCGTTGCCGCCATGCATGTCGCGCGCCTCGCGGGCGATCGCCAGCGCCTTGCCGCAGCTATTGCGCTTCAGGAGCGAGATCGCCTCGACAGCGAGCCGGTCCTCGTCCATCAATCGCCCGGCGCGCAGACAGGCCTGGAGTCCGATGGTGATCTCGGTCTGCATGTCGGCGAGCTTCTTCTGCACGAGCTGGGTCGCCGCGAGCGGCCGGCCGAACTGCTTGCGCTCCAGCACATAGTCGCGCGCCCGGTGCCAGCAGAATTCGGCCGCGCCCAGCGCACCCCACGCGATGCCGTAGCGGGCGCGATTTAGACAGCCGAACGGCCCTTTCAGCCCCGAAACATTCGGCAGCAGATTTTCCTCCGGGACGACCGCGCCGTCGAGCACGATTTCTCCGGTGATCGAGGCGCGTAGAGACAGTTTGCCTTCGATCTTGGGGCTGGAGAAGCCTTGCGTTCCGCGCTCGACGATGAAGCCGCGGATCTCGTCATTATGCGCAGCCGACTTCGCCCAGACGACCGCCAGATCAGCCACCGGACTGTTGCTGATCCAGGTCTTGGCGCCGCTGAGCCTGTAGCCATCGCTCACCTTCTCGGCGCGGGTGCGCATGCTGCCCGGATCGGAGCCGGCATCGGGCTCGGTGAGGCCGAAACAGCCGACCCACTCGCCGGCCGCGAGTTTGGGCAGATATTTCTGCCGCTGGGCCTCGGTGCCATAGGCGTAGATCGGATACATGACCAGGGAGGACTGCACGCTCATCGCCGAGCGATAGCCGGAGTCGACGCGCTCGATCTCGCGCGTCGCCAGCCCGTAGGACACATAGCCCAGACCTGCGCCGCCATAGGCCTCCGGAATGGTCGCGCCGAGCAGGCCGAGCGCGCCCATCTCGGTGATGATCTCGCGGTCGAAGCGTTCCTCGCGATAGGCGCTGATGACCCGCGGCATCAGCTTGTCCTGCGCATAGCCGCGCGCCGTATCGCGCACCAGCCGCTCTTCCTCGGTCAGCTGGTCGTCCAGAAGCAGTAGGTCGTCCCAGCTACTCATAGCCTGGCGCGCAGCCGGCTTCCGGCTCATATTCTCGGGTTGGGGCGCTGACATTCCGATGGTCTCCCTGCGGGCAGTGTCAGAGGGTCTGCCGTACCCTGTTGTTTAGCGTGTCACGCCGTACAGCGGAACCGCTTATCCTCTCGGTTTCCGTCAGCTTGCAAGCAATCATGGCAAGCGCGGGCACGTTTGCATTTGCTGAAGGCCGGCGCAACGGAGATGGAAAATCCATCCGACAGAATGCCTCAAATTGCGACGCTGCGGGGGTTCATTTCGCGTTCACGACCGCGCGCTTAGCTTTGAGAACCGGCATCACTCGCCACATTGCCGCGCGCGCTCAGGAACGGATTTACCACCGTCATTCGGCAAAACCGGCGCGGGCGGCATTCAGCGGCCGGGAGCTCATATGCTCGAGCTACGACCAGGCACATTTGAAGGGAGATATTCGATGCGAAGGGAGATCGCAGCCTTTCTATTCTTAGCGATTGGATTTTCCGTTATGGGGCTTGCCCCGACAGGCGCATTCGCCGCTCAGCCGGCGGCCGGAACCGCCAATTTAAACCAGCTCATCGACAGGCTCGCATCGGCCAAACCGGTGACTTATCGGAACCGCTGCGTTTACACCTATCGGCGGTGCCGCAACCTCTATGGCGGCGCCTATCTTTTCCGGAACTGTATGAGATGGCGCGGCTGCTGGGATTATTGGAACTATCTCGATGTCCCCCTGCGCGACGACGATGACGACAATCTTCCGCCGCGGCGGGAATATAGCTGCGATTATTACCGGCAGGCCTGCGCCGAGAATTGGGGCTATGGCAACAACGACTATTATGGCTGCCTGAGATATCATCGCTGCAACTGAGCCGGTCCGGCAGCAAAGCGCCATGAAGGAAACGGTCTCCGTTTGGGAGGCCTCTTGACGGGACTTACGCGGCACGCTGACTTGCGTCGGCGGAGCTAGCTCTCGCGTAAGCGGGCGCCCTTCAAATCGACCAACGGCAGGCCTTGTGCGTCGTTGGTCGATTTGAACCAAACGATTTTCCCGCACAGTCGGTTGCCGCAGGGACCAATCTGGACCCGGATGCGCTTGTTTGCGTGCAGCCCGGCGCCGACTGGCGTTTTACTTTGCGCGCCGACCGACGTTACGGCAAGCAGCGTGGAAAACAAAGCATAGCATAGCATAGCATAGATAGAGCATAGGCAAACCGACGCATGACAATACGTCCGTTGCACCCTCACCGCTTTTGCTCTGACCATATTCAACCCTTTCGTATCAGCATGATCATGCCGACCAGCACCGCCAACAGCACCACCGACAGCGCAATGGCGATGCGCGTGGCTTTCACGGCCCGATCCTTCTCCCACCAATTCGTCGGCTTGATGCCTTGCAGCACAAACGTCGTCACGCCGGCAAGGTTCACGCAAATCAGGTTCACCAGAAACAGCGAGAAGGCGCCGATTGCCAGAACGGGATGCCCGCCGCCGAGCAGCAATCCGGACGTCACTAGCGGCGGCAACAACGCCACCGCAACCATGACGCCGATCAAGGCCGCCGACACGCCGGTCGTGAACGCCAGTGCGCCCGCGCTGCCCGACGCCAATGCCACCGCGATGTCGCCCGTCCCGACGGTCGTGCGCGACGCCATTTCGGATAATGTCGGGTCCACATTCAGCAGCATGCCGATGATCACGGACAACACCAGTGCCGCCGCAACTCCCGCCAGCGCCGTCAGGAGGCCCTGCCGAAGCAGCAACAGGTCGCCCAAGGTAATGCCAAGCGACAGCGCCACGTTCGGTCCGAGCAGAGGCGCAATCACCATGGCCCCGATGATGACGGCCACGCTGTTGTGATTCAGACCGGTAGCCGCCACCACGGTGGACAGCGCCACCATCGACATAAAGATCCGCGACAATCGCGCGCTATTCTTGATGTCCTCGTACAACTCCTCCCGGCCGATCCGCTCCGGCGGTTTTTCCTCGGGCTGCGACTGCTCGGACGTAGCAGCGACCTCCGGTTCCGGCTCCGCCTGGGCGCGCGGCAATGTCGCTTCGACCGGCAGAATCACCACCCGGTTGCCCTCCGAATTGGTGTAACGTTTCTCCAGCAGATCCAGCACCGTCTCGCTCTGTTCCGCGTCCAACAGGATGCGCACCAGAACTTCTCCGTCCGCCAATTGGATCTGCCGGTGTTCGAGCATTTTGCACCCTTCCAGAAGCGCGCGGACGTCGTCGCCGTCCTTCTCCAGCAACACCATCTCAATCAAGCGCAGCGCCATCGGGTCTCCCCCTTTCGATGCGCAGCCGGGCTAGGCCGTCACCGTATTTGAATCCTTTTCAGCAGCCCCCATATCGGCGGCGCCGTAACGCCGCCGACAACCCCGCTCAGATAACTCGAATGCCTGAATTGAAGAGCCAGCGCCATAAGAGGTCGGCGACGAAACTCGTCACGAACATGTCGCGACCGTGATCAGTAATCTCTGCCAGAGCGGCATCTCATAGCTCCCTAGGCTGTTGAGGGCTTGCTATTGACGAACCTTGTTAGGGAGTCTCCTGCGTCGCGCCCGATCTTCAGACAACCGTGCCGAATAATTTACCGATTCCGGCGGTGAGCGCCATCGGCAAGACGCCCCAGAATGTCACGCGGGCCGTGGCGCGCAGAATGTTTGCTCCGCCCGTTTTTGCCCCGATCGCACCCAGAAGTGCGAGAAAGCCCAGAGACGCGCCGGAGACGATGGGGACAAGCGACCCCGCTCGCGGGCGGCATGGCCGCGCCGACGGAAAACGTCAAGGCCGATGTCAGCGCCGCCTACACGGGACGCGCGTTGGTGATTTTCGAAATCCCAAGCTCATCGCGCGCGTGGGCGGTCAGGGCATCCTTGCCCATCAGCTGCTGGGCGACCTGCCGCGCAAGCGCTTGATCGACGCCACGCTCGACATCGATTTCGGCAAGCTCATTCAGCTCGTACGCAGGGCTCTCGCTCAACTCCCAACTCCGCGCGCTCAAGCGCCTGTTCGGTGTCGGATTGCGAGCTGATCGACACATATTCGCCGACGGCCATCGAAATGGCGCCGGCCACCAAGCCGGCGCCACCCGCGATCAGGACGCCATTTTGCGGGTCAGAGCCGCCCAAGCAGTACGAGGACGACGAGGATGATCAGGATGGCGCCGATGACACCGACGCCGCCGTGGCCGTAACCGTAGCCATAGCCGCCGAAGCGGCCACTGAAGCCTCCAAGCAGGAAAATGACCAAGATGATGATGAGTATGAGTCCGAGCGACATGATGTTATCCCCTTTAGTAGGATCTCCCTGAACATTGGAGGCCCTTCGCAACTCTATAGCTTAAGTCTTGGTCGACGTACCTTGGCGCCGTCCGGTCGGAGGCGGCACCCTGGAAATGCCGCCCTACTTCTTCTCGACGGAAATACCGCTTTTGCCGACATTGATCTCGATACCGGTGGTCTTCTGCCGCTCCCGGCAGAGCTGATAGCCGAAGACCACGGTTGCCACGACGCGCACGCTGATGACGAGGTAGCGAACCTTGCGATTCAGGATTGGGCCGCTCCCATTCCGATTTGCAGATGCGCGCGTCACTCAGGCGAAGTTGACCTCCGTTCGGCCTCTTTTTCCTGTCCTGGGTCCCCCTCTTCCCTGCCGCGTTCCGATGCATTTCTTTCCAAGGCTCGACATTAGTAGAATCATTCGCGGCAAATCTTTTTGATGTTAATCAAACCCAACTGCCAGTCATTGCTTTGACGATAGGGCATTGTCAAGAGAGGATGGATATGATTTTGGGTCAAAATCCCCTGCTTGAGGAGATCGATAAGACGGCCGACCAAGTCGGTATCGCGGCAGCGGCGCTCAATATCGAAAAGCTCGCGCCGCTCGAAATGCGACTTTCTCGTACATAGCGACCACAGAACGTATCTCGAAATGCGCAGACGCGCTCTGCAATCGTCGTCGCCAACAATGCACAGGAAGCATAAATATCGATTTCCCGCAAATTCAAGGAGCTGAACGCACAGTCCTCGCCGATGACGCCCGTCGCCCAGCCATACTGCGCCCAGCGCTATGTCATCTGCCGCGACCGCTGGCGCGCGAACCAGCGCTTTCGCCGCTGCATGAAAGCCGCGGCCCGCTGGACGGCCTATCTGCGCTATCGGGCGGTCACCGCGGTCCGTGTCTATGGCTGCGGCGGCTGGCGCGAGGCCTGTGCGAGAAATTGGGGCTTTCGCACAAACGACTATTTCGGCTGCCTGAAATATCACGGCTGCTACTAAGCAGCTGCGGCCGTGACAAGCAAACGGCCTCCCTCACGGAGGCCGTTTTCATTCGAACCGGACGATGGTCAAAAGCGAATGGCTCGCAACGCGCATGAAGCCGCCCGAGGCGATCTCGCAATCAGCCCGCGTGCGCAGGACCCTCGCTGCCCGCGGACTCGTCTTCGAGAACCACGTCCAGCACTTCGCCGACCTCGCTCGCCCAGAGGAATTCGAGCTTTGCGCGCACGTCCTCGGAGATTTCCTCCAGATCCTTCTTGTTCCGCGCCGGCAGAATGACACGCTTCAGCCCCGCCCGAACGGCCGCAGCCGTCTTCTCCTTGATGCCGCCAACCGGCAGCACCAGGCCACGCAGGCTGATTTCGCCGGTCATCGCCGTGTCGCTGCGCACATTGCGCCCGGTCAGCAGCGACACCAGCGCGGAGAAGAGGGCAACGCCCGCGCTCGGCCCGTCTTTCGGGATCGCGCCCGCCGGGATGTGAATGTGGATGTCGCTTTTCTCGAACTGCGCCGGATCGATGCCGATGGAGGCCGCGCGGTTCTTCACGAGGCTAAGGGCAGCCTGCGCGCTTTCGCGCATCACATCGCCGAGCTGGCCGGTCAGGATCAGCTTGCCGCTGCCGGGCGAGCGTGTCGCCTCGATGAAGAGGATGTCGCCGCCGGCCCGGGTCCAGGCCAGTCCCGTGGCGACGCCCGGAACGCTGGTGCGCATGGCGACTTCGTTCTCATAGCGCGGCGCGCCGAGAATTGCCGGGATGTCGGAGGTCTCGATGCTGACCTTGGTCGCGCTCCCCTCGGCGATGCGCAAAGCCGCATGGCGCATGACCTGACCGATCTGGCGCTCCAGATTGCGCACACCGGCCTCATAGGTGTAGTCGGCGACGATCCTGGCGAGCGCATCGTCGCTGATCTCGACCTGGTCGGCATTGAGACCGACCGCTTCGAGCTGCCGCTTCACCAGAAAGCGCCGCGCGATCTGAAGCTTCTCCGACTGGGTATAGCCGGCGAGCTGCACCACCTCCATACGGTCGAGCAGCGGCTCGGGGATCCCGTCCAGGATGTTCGCGGTGGTGATGAAGACGACCTTGCTCAAATCGAACGGCACGCCGAGATAATTATCCCGGAAGCTGTGATTCTGTTCCGGGTCGAGCACCTCCAGGAGCGCCGCCGCCGGGCTGCCCTGAATGCCCTGGCCGAGCTTGTCGATCTCATCGAGCATCATCACGCAATTGCGCGCCTTCGCCTTGCGGATGCCCTGGATGATATTGCCGGGCAGCGCGCCGATATAGGTGCGCCGGTGGCCGCGGATTTCCGCCTCGTCATGCACGCCGCCAAGCGCGATCCGCGTGAACGGACGCTCCATGGCCCTGGCGATCGACTGGCCGAGCGACGTCTTGCCGGTGCCGGGCGGGCCGACAAAGCAGAGGATCGGCGCACGGCCCGCGGGCGCGAGCTTCCGCACGGCCAGATATTCGACAATGCGCTGCTTGATCTTGTCCAGGCCGTAATGATCCTCATCGAGAATGCGCCGCGCCTCGGCGATATCGATCGGCTTTTCCTCGGGCAGCTTCCAGGGCAGCTCGATCAGCCAGTCGAGATAGTTGCGGATCATGCCGTATTCGCCGGCGGCCTCGGGCGTGCGCTCAAGGCGCCGCAGCTCTTTCCTGGCCTGCTCCTCAACCTCCTGAGGCATTCCTGCTTCGGCGATCGCCTTGTTCAGCTCCTCGATTTCGGCCGTCTTGCCGTCCTCCTCGCCGAGCTGACGCTGGATGGCGGCGAGTTGCTCGCGCAGCACGGCCTCGCGCTGGCGCTCGTCGAACGCGGCCTTGGTCTGCTTGCCGATCTCGGCCGAGAGGCGCAGCACCTCGATACGCTCGGCAAGCAGCTTGGTCACGCGATCGATCCGGGCTTCGACGTCGATCGTCTCCAGGACCTCCTGCTTTTCCTCCGGCTTGATGTCGAGATAGGCCGAGACGAGATCGGCCAGCGCGCCGGGCGACGTCGTCGCCTGCACGGTCGCGATCAGTTCCGGGGGCGTTTGCGGCAACAGCTCGAGCGCCTCGACCGCCATGCGTTGCAGATTGAGATAGCGCGCCTCGATCTCGGCGGACCGTTCGTCGGCTTCCTCCAGCCGCGTCACACGCGCGACCATGAACGGCCAGCCTTCGAGGAATTCGACCACACGGAAGCGCTGCTCGCCCTGGCAGACGAGATGATGCTGCCCGTCGGGCGTCGTGACGTAGCGGACGACATTGGCGATGACGCCGGTGCGGTGCATGTCGAGCGCGCCGGGCTCCGCGACATTGCCGTCCCGCTGCATCAGGACGCCGAGCTGGCTCTGCTCCCTGACGGCGCGCTGAGCCGCTTCGATCGAGCGGGGCCGTCCGACCGTGATCGGCAGGATCACGCCGGGGAACAGCACGGTTTGGCGAACCGGCAGAATGATGACGGCATCCTCGGGAAGCTCCGGGATCGGTTCGGCGGGGCGTTGTTCGCCCTGCTCGCCTTTCATTTGCATGGCGTCAGCGCTCACTGGGGCGCTCCTTCTTGTTGTGCTTTAGCGGTGTTTGCGCAGGCTGATGAGAAGACAACCGTCGGCCGTTTTCTTGGCGACCTGATCATAGGCTCCCGGCGGCAACGGGATGCGGCGCAGGAATCGGCCCTGCGGCAGCTCGAGGCGATGAATGGCGGCATCACGCAGCTCGGCCGGGATCAGCCGGACGCCGGCAATCACCAGTTCGGTGCCCTCGATCGCCAGCTCCAAATGTTCGGGATCGACGCCGGGCAAGGCGACATAGATCACCACATGGCTCGCGGTCTCGAACACATCGGCCGGCGGTTCCCAGGCCGGGGCCCGATGCGTCACGCCTTGCGGCTGAAAGAGCTGCCGATGGAGCCGTTCGGCGCGCATCAGCATTTCGCATGCCTCCGACCACATCCAACGCTCCGTATCTTTGATCGCCATATCGACCCCTTGGCTTTCAGAGGTTCAATCGAATTAACCTATTACGTTCTGGAATGGCTCTTAATGAATAGCGGCTCCGGGCATGTGCCATCCCGCTCGCCGCGCGATGATGCCTCGCTTCGATTCCGTGGACAATATTTAAGAACGAGCGCTTAGAAATTTAAGAACGAACGGTGGGAAAACAAGCTGGTGAGATTGGGGAGAGCACGACGGCCCGCAAACGCGTTTGCGACGCGTCAAGCGCCCTTCGCCCCGAGCGCCTTCATCTTTCCGAGCCAGCTTTCGACCTTTGCCTGATCGGCATTCGCGACCATGCCGAAGAACGTGTCGCGGACGGGCGAGAAGCCGACGAAGCGGAGGATGTTGCGTTTCAATGACCGCACGCTGTGGGCGAAGAAATAGAAGCGATAGGCCAGGGCCGGCATTCCCATTGTCACGATCAAGCGCGCCGAGCGGCCCGCAAGCAGCTTCTTCGGCATGAAGCCTTTTTCGGGATAGGAGAAAGCGATGCCCGGCCGCAGGAGCTGTTCGAGGAAGCCCTTCAGCAAGGCCGGCATCGTCCCGAGCCAGAGCGGAAAGATGATGACCACATGGTCGGCGGCGAGGAGCTTGTCGCGCGCCTCCGTCAAACTCTCGGGAAGCGCGCCCTTCTCGAACTCCGCCTCGGTGCGGAGGAGGGGAAATGCGATTTGCGCCACGGCAACGCGCTCGACCTTGTGGCCGGCGCCGCGCGCGCCCTCCTCATAAGCGTCGGCCAGGGCGTGACAGAGATGCCCCCCGGCCGGGTCGGGATGCCCCTGGATGATGAGAATTGTTCGCGGCATGAGCTCTCGGACGATGAATCTGCGGCTGAAGATGTCTCACATGCGGGGACGGCGGAAGGGTTGATGAAAATCAATGCCCGTCATCCCCAGCTCTGCTCGCGAACAGCAAGTCCTCATTTTATGGCCGAGGTTGCGGTCCGGGCCGTCGCATTGCGGTAATAATCCCATTTGCTGACGGCAGCGGCGGCCATTGCATGACCGGCAGGGCTCCAATGGGGGTCGCAGGAATGAAAGAGCCGGTCGAGATCATCGTGGCCACGCGAATATTCGAGCAGATCGAGATAGGTGTAATTCGCTGTCTTGCTCAGTGCCTCAAGGCGCCGGGTCAGCGGCGCCTTCCCGGGCTCATTTCCGGCTCTACGATAGTCGCTCCGCCGGGGGATCGACATGACAAGGACCGGACGCGGCGCGGCCAGGGCAACGATTTGCTCGATCGCGTAGCGCATCCGATCGAATTCTTCGGAGGTGAAATCGAAATATTCTGACCTTACGGGTTTCCTGTTTGCCATGGCGCCCCGGTCAGGCTGAGCGTTTCGCCGCCTCATCATTTTCAGGTAGTTTTTGAAGTAAGAATAGGCCCGGACGGTATAAGAGAACTCATTGAACGCCACTTCGACATATTTCGAATATTCCCGCAGGTGGGTCTTAATGATATTTGGATTGGAATAGAACAGCTTGTAATTCGGATATGTACCGGCCAGATAGGGGCGGTACCGATCGTGAAAGATCGTCTCAGCCTTTCCCGGATCGTCGTCGGAAAAATCATTGTCGGGAAGCACGCTGATGATCACGGCGTCATGGTCGAAGCGACTGGCAAGCGTCTTGTAGAGAAGCAGCGACTGGGTCAGGCCGAAATTCCCCGACGTGCCGAAGTTCAGATGCGGAATCCCGGTTCGCCGCTCCAACATATTCGTGAGCCGGTCTTGCCTTTCTACGCCGTACCCTTCTATGAAAGAATCGCCCAGCACGACGACCCGAGGCCCTTGCCTCTTGAGCGGCCGTTCGGCGTCTCTCATGCCGTGTGAATTGGTTCGATAGGTAATGTCGAAACACGATTTCAGATGCCGGTATTGACTGTTCGCCGGCCGCCAGACACCGAAATTCGGATCCATATCCATCCAGAACGGCGTGATGTTTGCGGTGCTGTAGCTTGGCAGGTCCATACGCAGCAAGTCCATCTTCGCCGCCAGGAAAAGACCAAACTCGAGTAAGATCAGAGTGATTAGAATATTGAAACCGATAAGCTTTAGCGATTTCATGGGCCCCCACCCCTTAATGCAAAACATCTTTCAGCAACGCGGCGAGAGATCCGCGAGGAAGCCGATCCCGATAGGTCTCATTCACGCATTCTGATCGAGAAGGCTTGGGCGCACCTCGTTTCCATGGTAATTCTTTCACCTGGATGAACGGGCGGCCCAAACGCTTCTTCGGTCTAGTGCCAGCCCCATATAAAAAGGGCCGGCCGCTGCCGGTAAAGCGAAAACCGACCCGAAGCCAGGGAAAGCGTCCAATGCCGCAGCATCCCTCGAAGCAGCACCGCCCCTCTGTTCAGTCTTACGATCCGGTCTGGCAGGCGATCCGCACCGAGGCCGAAGAGATCTTGCGTCGCGAACCGGCGCTGGCAAGCTTCATCTTCGCCAATGTGCTCAATCATAAGAGTCTGGAAGACGCGATTTGCCACCGCCTGGCCCAGCGGCTGGACCATGACGACGTCATGGCGGATCTCATTCGCCAGACCTTCGACCGGGTGCTGGATGCCGACCCCGCCATTGGCGAGGCGTTCCGGGCCGATCTTTCCGCCGTCGCCGACCGCGACCCCGCCTGCAAGCGGCTGATCGATCCGCTGCTCTATTTCAAGGGATTTCACGCGCTGCAAACGCATCGCTTCGCCCATTGGCTCCATCAAAATGGCGAGCGTGATTTCGCTCTTTACCTGCAAAGCCAATCCTCGCGCGTGTTCAGCGTCGATATTCATCCGGCGGCCCGGATCGGCCGCGGCATCATGTTCGATCACGCAAGCGGCATTGTCGTTGGGGAAACGGCCGCGATCGGCGATATGAGCTCGATCCTGCATTCGGTCACGCTCGGCGGCAGCGGCAAGGAGAGCGGTGACCGCCATCCCAAGGTCGGCCGCTGCGTCATGATCGGTGCAGGCGCAAAAATCCTAGGGAATATTACGGTGGGGGACTGCGCGCGGGTTGCGGCCGGCAGCGTCGTGCTGAAAGATGTGCCGCCCAACACCACCGTCGCCGGCGTCCCGGCACGCGTCGTGGGGACATCGGGCTGCCCGGAGCCGGGCCGGACGATGAATCAGATGCTTGGGCTTGACGCTGAGGATGGGACGGGCGAAACAGGGCGCTGAAAATTCTATCCCGACAGGATTCCCATGACCCGTGACGAACTCGTGCAGATCGAGACCTATCTTCGCAAGACATTCCAGAACGACACGATCGAGGTCCGCGCCCGGCCGAAGAAGAAGGATTCTGCGGAGGTCTACATCGCAGACGAATTTGTCGGCGTCCTCTATCGCGATGACGAGGACGGCGAGGTCTCCTACCAGTTTCAGATGGCCATCCTCGAATTCGATCTTGCGTCGTAATTCAGGCTGAGCCGGGCTGCGCACCCGCGGCTGAGCCGGGCTGTTTACGCGCGGCAATCTTCCGATCCTTGCGGCGGTGGGACCAGCGGCCGAAAATAGCCACGAGAACCGACGCCCCCGAACGGAGAACACCCCTTGCCGATATACGAGCTTGATGGCGTTGCCCCGGAACTGCCGGCCAACGGCGCCTGTTGGGTGGCGCCGGATGCGGTTCTGATCGGCAAAGTCCGGCTGGATCGTGACGCCAGCGTCTGGTTCGGCTCGGTGCTGCGCGGCGATAATGAGCTGATCCATATCCAGGAAGGCAGCAACGTCCAGGACCGCTGCGTTTTTCACACCGATATGGGCTTTCCGCTCACGGTCGGGCCAAGTTGCACCGTGGGACACGGCGTCATCCTGCATGGCTGTACGATCGGGGAAAACACCCTCATCGGAATGGGGGCGACCGTGCTGAATGGCGCGAAGATCGGCCGCAATTGCCTGATCGGCGCCCAGGCCCTCGTGCAGGAAGGCAAGACGATTCCGGATAATTCGCTCGTCGTCGGCGCGCCAGGCCGCATCATCCGGCAGATCAGCGAGGCGGATGCCCACCAACTCACCGAGGCGGCCCGAATCTATCAAAGGAATTGGCGCCGCTTCGCCGCCGGGCTTTCGCCCCGCTCCTAAGAGCATCATGCCGATGCGCATCGGCACATGGGGACGAGGGTTCATCCGCGATCGAGCGCTCTTCGCGGCGCCTCAAAAAAGGGGGCGAGCCGGCGTTGGGGGGAAGCGCCGGCTCGCAACGAGCCCGGAAGGGGCAGGATATGAGGGGCGAGGGTATCCGGGCTCGAACCTCTAAATAATCTGGTGCCTATTTCTGTGCGTCAGCTCCCGATGCCGCGACGGTCGGATCCGATTGCAGCGGAATGAGCGAGACCCACCCCCGCGGATTGAACGCCGATTGCCTCTTGATGAAGGTGTATCCCGTGTTCTGCCACGCCAGGATGCGGGAATGCTTGTTGTCGAGAATAAGGTCGCCTCGATGGGTGCGGACCGTCAGGACGGCATGGCCTTCGTCATTCTCATCGCGAACGACCGTGATCAGCAGGGAGGCCGCCGGCCAGCCCATTTCGATGAGCTTGCGCTTCTTCAACAGGACGTAGTCCTCACAATCGCCCCGGCCGCTCGTCGGATAGGTCCAATATTCGACCTCCCCGTATTGCGCTTGATCGCTGACCGGCTTGATCGCGAGATTGACCTGCTGGTTCACCGATTGCAGCTCCTTCCAGCGACGGGTCGTCAGGATCACTTCGGACTTGCCGCTCATCCCGCCGCTGCACTGATTCGGGTGAGCCCGGCAAAAATTGACATGGCCGATCGGTGCGTCGGTGAGTCCATGCGCCACCAGGCGCGTCTGCGGAACCGATGCGCCGTGCCTCAAAGTCACGCTTCGTGCGTTTGCACCCTCGGAGATCCCGTACGCGGCCGCGCTTATCAAGATTGCCAGGGACCAGAACTTCATCGACATCTCCTCGTGCTCCGAGCAGAATGTCGCAAAAGAGTTTTGACACTCGGATAAGTTGAGGCGGATATTTCGATCCGTCTTTTAAATTGTTTTTTTATTGAATGAGACACGCCGCGCTACCCTCCAACTCTTCCACGATCCTGTGTTCATTTTGATTAAAATTTTACAACCTTTAGATGTGTTTTCCATACATAGGATTACTTATAATTGCATTTTTTGGGTTATCGCTCCGCTGAACATCCCTTCGCCATTCATGAGCGCCGGCGAAAGTCGCTGTTAGAGAATTCGGTGTCCTGGAAAAGCAAATGGCGAGGCGCGAAGACGCCTCGCCGCGCATTGCGTGCGCTTGCATTGCAACTCTGAAGAAGGCGGGACTCTCGCATGCAGGCGGATTCCCGCGAGCCGGCGATGCGCTCACGGGCGATCTCCGAATGGAACCCGGCCATAAACTCCACAACACCATAACTCAACCGGAGGAACAAAAAGCGGAACGCGACAATGCCTTCCTGGATAATGTTCCGGATTGACACAAAAATCAATCTATGATTGCAATTTTGAGTCGATACACGCTGATTTTCCACCGCTCGGTAATGGCCGAACGGTAGAACTGCACGCAAGAGGCGCCCCGATGAGGTCTTGCCGCCAGCGTCAAGCTGACGCATCATTTAAGGTTCACGGGCGCGTGCCGCCCTTCGACCTGCACTGGGCAAGCCATTGCCAGCCCTAAGGGAGAACCCGATGAACGTCGCCAGAATTCTCAAAGACAAGGGCCGTCACGTTGCGACCATTTCGCCGAACGCGACGCTCATGGAAATCGTCAGGTTGCTTGCAGAGAAAAAGATCGGCGCTGTCGTCGTTTGCGATGACAAGCGGCATGTGAGGGGCATTATTTCCGAACGGGACATTATGCAAATCCTGGCAGGCAGCGGAGCGAGCATCTTCGACGAGCCAGTCGAAAATCACATGACGAAAGACGTGAGAACCTGCACCGAGCGCGACACGGTCGAATGGCTCATGGAGACGATGACCGCCCATCGATTCCGGCACCTGCCGGTCGTCGAGAGCGGATGCCTAATCGGTATCGTCTCGATCGGCGATGTGGTGAAGCAGCGCATCGCGGCGGCGGAGATGGAAGCCGCATCGATGCGTGAATATATCGCGACAGGATAAGGCGGCGGCGTCAGCCAGGCCCATACCGACCCAGTTCGCGATTGTCGAGAGACCGTCGGCGCAACCTCGCATCTGTGAGGGGGACGATTTCGTCGCCACGCCGGGTCGCGCCGCGCCGCGAGGGATAACCGCTTGCCCCAGCGGCGGCCGGCTCGTCAGTTGCTCGACCCCTCACTGCTAATGGCATGAAACGGGGCTCTTATTCGCGCTGAACCATTCGGTTCATCCGCCGTACAGAACCCAAACGCTACGAATGGCGTCTAATGCCATGCGCTTCCCCTAGATCAACCCTCGTTCAATTGAAATCAATTGAACGAGGTTCAGTTGATCCATTTCGAAAGACGAGCGCAACTGTTCCCGCATCCATCCCCGCCTTCGCGGGGACATGCTTGGACCCGCGTTGGGCTCGCTGCGCAGGGGACGCAAAGCGTCGCGGAGCGATGGCAGATGTCTCGAATTGACCGCTGGACGGCGTAGCAAAATGATGGAACCGACACCGCATATTCTCATCGTCGATGATCACCGCGAGATCCGGGATCTGCTCGCAAGATTTCTCCGCAAACACGCCTTGCGGGTTACCACCGCTTCGGACGCAGGGGAGGCGAGAAAGCACCTCAAGACAAGCGCAATCGATCTGATTGTCCTCGACATCATGATGCCCGGCGAGGATGGCCTTGCTTTTGCGCGTTATGTTCGCGCCAGCATGGACATTCCGATCATCCTGCTCACCGCGCTGACCGAGGAAACCGACCGCATCATCGGACTTGAGCTCGGCGCGGACGATTATGTCACCAAACCATTCAATCCGCGCGAGCTCGTCGCCCGCATCAAGGCGGTCTTGCGCCGCACGAACAGCATTCCGCCTTCCCGGGAGCCCGATCTGGGCAAGACGCTGCGCTTCGGCGGCTGGACCTTCTGCGCCGACCGGCGGGAGATCACAAATGGCGAGGACGGCGTGATCATGCCGCTGTCGCATGGCGAGTGCCTGCTCCTGACCGTTTTTCTGGAGCGTCCCAACATTGTCCTCAATCGCGATCAGCTTCTGGATCTCACCAAAGGGCGCATGGCCAATCTGTTCGACCGCAGCATCGACAATCAGGTCAGCCGGCTGCGCCGCAAGATTGAAGATGACCCGAAGAACCCGAAGCTGATACAAACGGTGTGGGGCGGCGGCTATAAATTTGCGGGTGTGGTTGAGCCACTATGATGCACGGGTGAGCCGCCATGAAGCGCATCGTGCCGCGTACCGTTTCGGGGCAGCTCGTCGCTGTCGCATTGCTGGCGCTTGTTGTTGCCCAGACCGCTCTCTTTGCGATCACCGTCGATGAACGGCAGAACGCGATAAGACGCTGGTG
This sequence comes from uncultured Alphaproteobacteria bacterium, assembly GCA_963749875.1. Taxonomy (GTDB): domain Bacteria; phylum Pseudomonadota; class Alphaproteobacteria; order Rhizobiales; family Rhodomicrobiaceae; genus JAHQVI01. The sequence goes on along the minus strand of CAVVOX010000003.1, from coordinate 335,873 downwards.
GACGGATTATATCCTTTCGCGGATCGCATCGATCACGGAGCTGCTCGATGGGATGCCCGACAATCTGCACCAGGCGGTCCTCGACGCCTCCGATACGCCGCTTCTGACATTCGTAATCACACCGAAAGGCCCGGATCCCCAGACCGGCATCGATAAGAAATCCGTCTATCTGCGCGAATTGCGGGAGATGGTCGGGAAAGCGCCGCATCAGGTATTCGTCGATGTCGCCGACCCGCCTTCCACGCTGGAGATCCTCCAATATTGGACGGCGGCGTGGCTGGACTGGCCGGTTCCGGAGAGCGATCCCTGGCTTGAGGCGTCCGTTCAGCTCATAAACGGCAAATGGCTGACGCTGGAAGTGGCGCGGAAGGTGCGGCCGCCTTCCATCGCTCTCCTCCTGGTGCCCATCGGAACCATGGTTTTCGTTTTCGGATCGGCGCTGGCGGTCGTGATCCGCCAGATTACCCGCCCCATCAACCGGCTGGCCGAGGCCGCGGATGCGTTCGGGCGCGGCGAAGAGATCCGCCCCGTCCGGCCGACGGGGCCGGCGGAAATCCGCGAGGCGATCGATGCGTTCAACAATATGCGGGAGCGGCTTTCCCGATTCGTGCTCGACCGCATGAAGATGCTCGCCGCGGTGGGGCACGATCTGCGCACGCCCATAACCACCATGCGCCTCAGGGCGGAGTTCATCGAGGATGAGGAGACGCGCGCTCGGATTCTTTCTTCGCTTGACGAGATGCAGCAGATGGCCGAAGGGGCGCTCGCCTTTGCCCGAGAGGAGTCCGCCGCCGAACCGACGCGGATCGTCGATCTCAACGCGCTGGTTCAGACCGTCTGCGAGGACCAGGCGGATATGAACCGGAGCGTCACCTATCGGGAAAATGGCCGCCTGCTCTATCGCTGCCGGCCGCATAGTCTCAGGCGCGCCGTCCGCAATCTGGTCGAGAACGCGGTCATTCACGGCAAATCGGCCCGGGTTTCGCTGAACAGGCCGGCAAGCGAGGTTTGGATTACGGTCGAGGATGACGGCCTCGGCATTCCCGAGGAAAACATGTCCCAGGTCTTCATGCCGTTCGTCCGGCTGGATGAATTGCGCGGTCAGGAAACGGGCGGCATCGGGCTGGGCCTTGCCATCGCGCGCTCGATCGCGCGGGGACATGGCGGCGATATCCGGATCAAGAACCGCGCAGGCGGCGGGCTGAGCGCGACCATACAGCTGCCGATTAATGCGTGAGTGCGTGGGCACTCTCGGCCGTTAACGCCCGCATCAAAAATCGGAAGCGATGCCGCCCTTCTCCCAATCGCCGTAACGGGTCGGCTCCAGCCCTTCCCGGCCGCCGATCTCCTTTGGCCGGGCGTTCCCACGGCTCGCGGTCTTCTTGCGGCGCTCTTCAGCCTCCGCCAGGGCGCGTTCAGCCGGAGACGATCCCTCGCCTCGATCGGCAGCATGATTTTCCCCGGCTTTCGACGGCTCCCGCGCCATAATTTTGTACTCCGGCCTTCCGACACTATATCTTAACGCCGATGAGGCCTGTCAAACCGTCGACTGATTTCGCGGAGCGGCGGCCTCATCCGAGCGCCGGCCTGCTCCGCAATTGCGGGCCATACGTCCCCTCGAGGCATAGCAATGAACTATTTTCGCACAACACTGCTTCTCGCCACGCTGACCGCCCTGTTCATGGCCGTCGGCTACCTCATCGGCGGCCAGACGGGCATGGTGATCGCGTTCCTGGTCGCGCTCGTCATGAACCTCTTCAGCTATTGGAATTCCGACAAGGTCGTTTTGCGGATGCACAAAGCCCAGGAGGTGAATGCGCGCACGGCGCCCGAATATTACGACATTGTGCGCCAGCTCGCCGCCAATGCCGAACTGCCCATGCCGAAGGTCTACATCATCCACGCCGACCAGCCGAACGCCTTTGCAACCGGCCGCAATCCGGAAAACGCGGCCGTCGCCGCGACCACAGGCCTGCTCGAGCGCCTGTCGCGCGAGGAGGTGGCGGGCGTCGTAGCGCATGAGCTGGCCCACGTCAAAAACCGCGACACGCTCATCATGACGGTTGCCGCCACACTCGGTGCGGCGATCTCCATGCTTGCCAATTTCGGCCTGTTTTTCGGCGGCAGCCGCAACAATAATGGCGGCTTCGGACTGGTCGGCACGCTTCTCATGGTGTTTCTCGCCCCGCTTGCCGCCGGCCTGATCCAGATGGCGATCAGCCGCTCGCGCGAATATCAGGCCGACAAGATGGGCGCCTATATCTCCCAGCGCCCGCTCTGGCTGGCCTCCGCTTTGCAGAAGATTGCCGGCTTGGCGCACCAGATCCCCTATGGCCGCGCCGAGCGCAATCCCGCGACCGCGCATCTGTTCATCATCAACCCGCTGAGCGGTCAGGGCATGGACAATCTCTTCTCGACCCACCCGAATACCGAAAACCGCATTGCCGCACTGCAGGAGATCGCCCGCGAGATGGGTGAGGCAGCCGCCGCGCCGGCGGCCGAGACGACCGCACGCGGACCTTGGGGCCGGCGCGTGCAAGAGGGGGATAAGGACCCGTGGGGGTAGCCCCGCATCTTGCAACGGCGGCACCGACCCGGCAAGGATGAGAGCCGCTTGTAAATCGGCAGACTGGCGGGGGATGTGTTCGGCTCACGGCTATTCGGCCCCAATGAGGATCGCTTGACCGCAGAGGATCGCGCCGGCCTCAAAGCCAGGCGAATGGCCGTTGCGCTTCTGACCGAGGTGCTGACGCATCGCCGTGCTTTCGATGACGCTTTCGAGCGGCTTGCCGCGGATGAGCGATTTGCCGAGCTGGCCCCGCGCGACCGTGCCTTTGCCCGCGCCATTTCGGCCACCACATTGCGCCGGAAAGGCCAGCTCGCGGAAATCATCAAGAGTTTCATCGCAAAGCCGCTGCCGGAAAAGCGCGGCCGGCTCGATGCGATCCTGCTTTGCGCCGCCGCCCAGCTCGTCTTCCTGAAAAGCCCGCCGCACGCCGTCATCAATCTCGCCGTGTTCCAGGTGCGCCAGGACGCCCAGGCCCGCCGCTTCAGCCGCCTTGCCAATGCGGTCTTGCGGCGCGTCTCCGAGCGGGGCGCGGCGATCGCCCTGGAGCAGGACGCCGGGCGGCTCAACACGCCGGACTGGCTGTGGGAGAGCTGGTCGCGCGCCTATGGCGCCGATGAGGCCGCGCGCATTGCAAGCCAGCATCTGAACGAGCCACCGCTTGACCTCACCGTGAAATCGGGGCCCGAAGGCTGGGCGAAGCGCCTGGGCGGCATCGTCTTGCCGACAGGCAGCGTCCGCCTTGCCAGCAAGGGCCGGATCGAGGAGCTGGACGGTTTCAGCGAAGGCGAATGGTGGGTGCAGGACGCCGCCGCCAGCCTGCCGGCGCGGCTGCTCGGCGATGTGAAGGACAAGTGCGTTGCCGATCTTTGCGCCGCGCCGGGCGGTAAGACCGCGCAGCTCGCTCATGCCGGCGCGACGGTAACTGCCCTGGACATCTCCGGGAAACGCCTTGAGCGGCTGAAGCAGAACCTTGCCCGGCTGAAGCTGGACGCCGAAGCGATCGCCGCCGATCTCATGAGCTGGACGCCGGACGCGCCGTTCGATGCCGTGCTTCTGGATGCGCCCTGCTCCGCCACCGGCACCATCCGCCGCAATCCCGATATTCCCTATCTGAAGAGCGCCTCCGATATTGCCGAGCTGGCGAAACGTCAGCAGGAGATGCTGATCAAGGCGCTCGACGTCGTCAGGCCAGGCGGCGTTCTCGTCTTTTGCACCTGCTCGCTGGAACCCGCCGAAGGCCCGGATCAGATTGCGCATCTGATCGGCAAGCGTGACGACGTCCGGCTTTCCCCGATCGAGCCGGAAGAGATCGGCGGGCGCCCGGAATGGCTAAACGAGGACGGCACGCTGCGCACCCTGCCCCATTATCTGCAGCTCAGCGATCCGGAGTTGAGCGGCATGGACGGGTTTTATGCCGCACGGCTGAGGAAGGAGGGGTGAAGGAGCGCTGGCCCCGTGTTAGGCCAACGCTGGAAGTCCAAGATGGCAGATATGGGTCTGGTTGCGCCTCATATTGGACATTCGGCAAGATTCACCAGCCAGATCGATGGAAACTTGTTGTATTGGGACGACCTGCGTCAACGAAGCCGACCAATGTTGACGTTGACGCAGGTCAAAGAGCGAAATACGAGCTCGTTGCGCCTCAGGGCTTGACGGTAATCAGCGTCCACATGCCCAGCACGTAATGTCCGGGGATGTTGCAAAAGAGGATATATTTGCCTGGCTTCATAGTTACCGTTAGCGAACCAGATTTTCCGGGATCCAGCTCCGAAACTTCGCCTAAGTCGTGGGTAGCCTCTTCATCAACTCTTTCCTCCGCCTGGATATAAGGCAGTAGCTGCCCCTCGTCTGGCACAGGCGCGACGATCATTTCATGCAGGGAGTCCTTGGAAACGTTGGTCACATCGAATGTGACCTCCCCAGCCGCAACCTCTTTGGGCTCGATATCAATGCCCATTGACGGCTTCGGCGCATCTTTGGGCACCACGCCCATGGCCCAGTTCGTGCCTTTGCCAAGCATGTCCATTGCATCGGGGCCGCTATCCCAAAGCGAGACTTTGACAACAGTTCCGGCCGCAAAGGACGGCCCGATTTGTGCTAGCGTCAGCACCATCGGAACCAATATCAGCAAACTTCTTCTAGATAGATTCATTGTTTGTACCCCCTGTGCATTGAGGCTCCCCATTGAGCCAAGTAGAATGTTAACACCGCGCCGGTGAACCTGCCATGACCTGAATCAAAAAGTACCGACTGAGTTTAAACTATCTGTACCAGGTCTTCTTTCCAGCCGGAACAATCCCCGTTCATGCGCTTGTTACCATTGAACGGAGCGCGGGCTTCCGCCGGGCCAGATCATTCGGCGCCGCATTGCCTATCTCGAAAAACACAACCGGCCCTATAAGCTTCTTACCATTATCAGGGACACAATGCGGAATATTGAAGAGCCAAGTGGCGGTGGGGGAGGACAGACCGACATGCAAAATCTCAACATGCCCATGTCGTAGGCGCGATGGCGGCAGTATCGGGTAATGGTATCAAGCACGCCGCGTTTCGCATAGCTACCCACTGCCACGGGCAGCCTGCCCATCGTTTCGCATGGGATCAAGGATTACGCTATTGCGCTGAATAGCAATAAAAGCATTTCCTGTTGTGCCTAGGCGCGGGGCAGCGAAAGCGGCGCATTTTAGATCAGGCTGGCCTGGCCTGTAACCTGAAGTTGAAGCGGCTACGTCTGCGGATGTCCCTTGCCAAGGCGAGGCCGATGGCCATGATCTCGCGTCAATCGCCGTTGAACCTCGACACGCCCCAAAATCCCTCAGCGCTTCCACTCCCCCGAAAAAATGCTTACCCTGCCCAAAAGCCTCAAGGGACGGACACGCCTTTGCAGACCATCGGAGAGTTCGACTACATCATTGTCGGCGCGGGGTCGGCGGGCTGTGTGCTGGCCAACCGGCTGAGCGCTGATCCCCGCAACCGGGTCTTGCTGCTCGAAGCGGGCGGCAGCGACAATTATTTCTGGATCCATGTCCCTGTCGGCTACCTCTATTGCATGGGCAATCCGCGCACGGATTGGGGCTTCAAGACCGAGCCCGTGCCGGGGCTCAACGGCCGGGCGCTCGCCTATCCGCGCGGCCGTGTGCTCGGCGGCTCCTCCTCCATCAACGGCATGATCTATATGCGCGGACAGGCGCGCGACTATGATGGCTGGCGTCAGCTCGGCAATACGGGCTGGGGCTGGGACGACGTGCTGCCCTATTTCCGCAAGTCGGAGGATTACGCCCTCGGCGAAGACGACATGCACGGGTCGGGCGGCGAATGGCGGGTCGAGGCGCAGCGCCTCTCATGGCCGATCCTCGATGCGTTTATCGAGGCCTGCGAGGAGGTGGGCATTCCGCGTACGGACGACTTCAACCGCGGCGACAATTTCGGCGTCGCCTATTTCCGCGTCAACCAGCGGCGCGGCATCCGGGTGAACACGGCCAAGGCCTTTCTGCGCCCGGCCTTCGCCCGCAAGAACCTCACCGTGCTCTCAAACGCGGAGGTCGAGGAGATCGTCGTCGAGGACCGGCGCGCGAAGGGTGTCACATTCTGGCGGAAGGGCGCGTTCTCGGAGGCGAAGGCCGCGGGCGAGGTCATCCTCGCCGCCGGCGCGATCGGCTCGCCGCAGCTGCTCGAATTGTCGGGCATCGGCTCGGGCGACGTGCTGAGCGCGGCGGGCGTACCCGTTCTGCACGAGCTGCCCGGCGTCGGGGAAAATCTGCAGGATCATTTGCAGATCCGCACCATTTTCAAGGTGAAAAATGCCAGGACACTGAACGACGGGGCGGGAAGCCTCGTCGGCAAGGCCGGCATTGCGCTCGAATATGCCTTGCGGCGCAGCGGACCGATGTCGATGGCGCCCAGCCAGCTCGGCGTGTTCACGCGTTCCGACCCGTCCTACGAGACGCCGAACATCCAATATCATGTCCAGCCGCTTTCACTCGACAGGTTCGGCGAACCGCTGCATCGCTTCTCGGCGATTACGGCGAGCGTCGCCAATCTGCGCCCCGAAAGCCGCGGATCGACGCACATTGCCTGTTCGGAGGCGCGCGACCATCCGGTAATTCAGCCGAACTACCTCTCCGCCGAGACCGACCGGCAGGTCGCTGGCCAATCCATTCGCGTGACGCGGCAGATTCTGGCGGCGCGGGCGTTGAGCCGGTACGAGCCGGAGGAATATTTGCCCGGCGCCGCGCTCGCGAGCGATGAGGACCTCGCGCGGGCGGCTGGCGATATCGGCACGACGATCTTTCACCCGGTCGGCACCTGCAAGATGGGCCAGGACGAATTTTCCGTCGTCGACGAGCGCCTGCGCGTGCGCGGGATGGAGGGCTTGCGCGTCGTGGACGCGTCGGTCATGCCGACGATCACCTCGGGCAATACCAATTCGCCGACCATCATGATCGCGGAGAAGGCCGCCGACATGATCCTCGGCGACGCGGCCTGATGCATGCACGATCACGTTCGGTGGAAACGAACGTCGCCCCGGCTGTCGCTCGCTCAACCGCGGCGGCGGCGTCCGTGCGTCCCTTCGGCCTGATGAAACTCTGGCGGACTCTCCGGCAGGGTTTCGGCCATTTGAGGCGGCTGAGCCGGGGGCCGCGCGGAAGGCGGTGGCGGTGGTGGCGGCGGCGGGGCGGGTTGACGTGCCGTCGGAACCGGCTGACGCGGATTCCGGTCGGCAACCGCCGGATCGATCCCGGCAAAACGGTCACGGGGCGATGGAGCCTGCTGGAGAGCAGGCGGAACTTTCGGCCGTTCGGGCCTTTGTTGCGCCGGTCTCGGCCGCGGCTTCCTGGCCGGCTTGAACAGACCGCGCAGCATGGTGCCGAACGCCGTCCCGGCAGAGGAGACGCCGCCGACCGCTCTGCGCAGGAAACCGAACATAGCGCCGCGCCGGCCGCGCTTGCCGGCGTCGTCGGACGCGGGCTTCGGAATCGGAACCGGCAGGGGATAGACCGCCCCGGTCGCGGATGTCTGGCCCGGCACAGGCTTCAAAGCCCCCTGCTCTGCCGCGGCCGGGGTCTGCGTGGCGGGCGGTGAGTCTTCCTCCGCCCGTTTCTTCTTCTTTTCGCGCTTTTCGTCGCGCCTCGTGGTCTTGGCAAGCGCGTTCAGCAGAGTCATCACCTCGCGCTCGGTCATCGGCTCGCCGAAATAGAAGCCTTGCGCATAGTCGCAGCCGAGCGCGCGGACATAGGCGACGTCTTCATCCCGTTCCATCCCGACGGCCACCACGTCCTTGCCGAGCTCGCGCGCCATGGCAAGCGCGGCGCGCAGCACGACGGCGCCGGATTTGTTGTCACTGCCATGGCTGATCAGCGACCGGTCGATCTTGATCATATCGACGGCGAGACGATGCAGATAGGCAAGCGAGGAATAGCCCGCTCCGAACTCATCAAGCGCAATTCCGGCGCCCAGCCCCTTCAGCCATTCGAGGATCTCGATCGCCTGCTCCGGGTTCTCCATCACCAGAGAACTCGGTGACCTCCAGCCGCAGACAGCCCTTGGGAACGCTTTCCCGGCCGATGATCAGCCGCAGATCCTGGACCAGATCCTGCTTGAACAGATGCCGGCTCGATATGTTGATGCTGACGAATAAGGGATCCTCATGGCGGGTCAGCGTCCGGTGCCAGCGCGCCACCTGCCGGATCGCGCGTTCCATGACATAGGTGCTGATCTCCGAGATCCGGCCGGTATCCTCGGCGATCGACAGAAATTCGGCGGTGCTGAGCGAGCCGAGCTTGGGGTGCTCCCAGCGGACCTGCGCGGCGAAACCGGCGAGTTGCTCATCGCCGAGCCGCATGATCGGCTGATAATAGACGCGGATCTGGCGCTTCTCGATCGCCTGTTTGAGGTCGCTTTCGATGATCTCGCGCTCGGAGCGCTCGCCGCGCATTTCCGGCTTGTAGAGCTCGATCCGGTCCGTGCCTGAGCGCTTGGCGCGGTACATCGCCGTTTCCGCGTCACGGATCAGGTCGGCCGGTGTCGCCTGCTGCCCGTCATAGACGGAAATGCCGACGCTTCCGGTCAGGACGACATCGCGTCCGGCGATCTTCATCGGCGCGCGCAGCGACCGCCGGACCCGCTCGGCGAGCATCGCGATCTGACGCGGCTCCGTCTCGGCCGACAGTAAAATCGCGAATTGTTCCGTGCCGATCCGGGCCAGCGTGTCCTGCGGCCCCAGATGACGCGAAAGGCGCCGCGAAATCGTGAGCAGCATGCTGTCGCTGACCGTGAAATCGGTCGACCGGCTGAGCGACTGGAAGGCGTCGATGTCGACATAGATGACGGTGGGCTTGGAGCCGTCCTCATGGGCGCGGGCGATGGAGCAGTGAACGCGGTCGGTAAACAGCTCCCGGTTCGGCAAGCCGGTCAGACTGTCGTGGATCGCATTGTGAAGCAGACGCTCCTGCGCCCGTTTCTGGGCCGTGACATCGCGCAGCAAGCCGGTGCAGCGCAGCATTCGCGTCGGCCGCGCCGCGACGGTCTGCGCCCGGAGCTCATAATGGAGATAGCTGCCATCGGCCCTGCGCAGACGAAAATCGCTCGAGATCTCTCCGCCCTGCTTCTCGCGGATGCCAGCGAGAATCATCCGCATTCTCTCGCGATCGGAGGCGTGGAGATGCTGAAGCCAGTCCTGCACGCTGCCGCGCAGCGTTCCGGGCGGATGGCCGAGCGCCGCATCGATTTCCGGTCCGACGAAGATCTCGTCACGGCGGACATTCCACTCCCAGATCGACGCGCCCGACGCCTCCAGGGCGACCGCCCCGAGTTGCAGCTCGCCCGCCTCATCGCCATAGATGTGATCGCCGCCGTGAAAGGCGTATTGGGTAACGGTGAAGCTGAGCAGCGACACGATCAGGACGAGGCCGGCATTGAGCGCAGGGACGACAACATCGCCCGAAAGCTGGCCGACGATCGCCACTCCTGCGCCAAACAGCCAGACCAGAAACAGCATCCAGGTCGGCAGAAGCGACAGGGCGCGTTCCTGCCCCCTCAGGGCAAGGACGGTCATGAGCAGCGACCCGATCGCCGCAATCGGCAGATAGGAAAGACGCGCCAGGCCCGAAACCAGCTTGGCATCGACCAGCGACACAGCGACCAGCCCAAGCTGCACAAGCGCCCAGACGCCGAAAATCACCGTGAGCGAGGGGTGCCATCGCCTAAGCTGCAGGAACACATAAAGGAAGATGACCACGCTTGCGGCGATGGCGGCCTCCATTGCCGCCCGATAGATCGCATTGTCCGCTGCGCTGAGCTGGAAAATCTTATGCCAGAAGCCGAAATCGACGCAGAGATAGCCGACCACGGTCCACGCGACGAGCGCCGCCGCGGGAAATATGGGGTTGTGATTGGCGCCGAAAATCGCCGTCAGATAGATCGCAAGAACGCCGGTGATCCCGAGCAGAATGCCGTTGAACAGCGTCAGGTCGATGCTCTTCTTGCCGAAGACCGCGGGGTTGGCGAGATAAAGACGCGGAAAACCCGTCGCGCTGAGTTCGACGATATAGGTAATGGTCGATCCGGGCTCGAGAACGAGGCGGTAAATATCGGCATAATCGTTTTGAACGCGCTCCGGCTTGAAGCCGAGTGAGACAGTGACATTCTCGATCCGTGGTGCATCGAGATCCGGCCAGATCACCTGCGACCCGACCAGGTCATAGCGCTGGGCCATAAGCCAGAGCGTGATCGTCTGGTCGGTCGGATTGTTGAGCGCAAAAATCGTCCAGTTCGGGTCCGTGCCGGGTGTTTTGGCCGAGACCGACAAACGGCCCGCGACGCCATCCTGGCCGGCGGCGGTCTCGACGCTGATGCGGTCGCCGCGCCCTTCATAGAGCTCGCCGAGCAAGGTGATATCGATCCGCTCCTGATCGGGACCGATCACGATCGAATTGAGCGCGCGCGCAGGGGCGGTGGCAAGAAAAACGGCGATTGCTACGAAAATCAGGCAGCAGATGGAAATGCCAAGCCGGGGACGGGCACCGCAAAACGGGCGCGTCCCGGCCTTCATCACTTCAGTGACAGACATTCCGAAGCTCCCTTCGCCCCGACCCGTTCTGGCACGATCCTTGAAAGCTGCCCAGCCTTTTCATGATCGTATGCCGAGCCTGCCGCGCGCTTACGTCCGCAATTCGTCCGCGATTGCGGCAAAAAGCAAGTGATCTTGCCATAATCCGTTAATTTTGAGGTATTTTCTGGCAAATCCCTCATGCTCGAAACTGCATATCTCCAGGAGCCTGCGCGACGCCACATTGCTGGGCAGACAGGCGGCTTCGAGGCGATGAAATCCGAGACTGTTGAATACGAACGGAACGACGTAGCGCAGCGCGCTCGTCATAAATCCCTGTCTACTGAAGGGTTCGCCGATCCAATATCCGATCGAGATCGACTGACTGACCCCTCTGCGAGCATTTGAAAGCGTAACTCCACCAAGAAGCTTATTATCACCGTTTCGGAACAGAAAAAAGGCATAGCCCGTCCCGTCCCTGAGGTCGCGCTGGTAGTAGCGGAGCCGGCGCCGGAAGGCGGAGCGCGATAATTCGTCGGGCGCCCATTCCGGTTCCCATGGCCGGAGAAATTCCTCGCTCATGCCACGAAGATTCGCCCATTCCGCATAGTCGCCCGTCTGCGGCACGCGGAGCCATACCCGCTCGCCCCGGATGACCGGACCGTTTTCACTCAAAGGAACGGAACGCAGAAACGCCATTACCTATGCCTTTAGTGTACCGTTTCGCGGGCCGCACGCTCCACGACCGCCTCGCGGAGACGCTCCGACACACCTGCAGGCCCAATGCTTGCGGTCACCGGCTCCTTGACGAGCGCGAAACCGGCGGCAAGCGCCCCGACATCGGCCGCGTTGACATTCTCGATCCGCTCGATCAGCTCTTTGGTCGTCAACTGCCGGCCGAAAACCAGCGTGTCCCTTGCCACCTGCGCGGCGCGCGCCTCCGAGCTCTCCAGGCTCATCAGGAGCGACGCCTTGAGCTGAGCCTTCGCCCGCTCAAGCTCGGCGGCATTGGGACCTTCAAGCGCGACGGAACGCAACTCTGTCATGATCACCTGCACCAATTCCTCGACCTGGGCATCGACAGTCGCCGCATGGACGCCGAAAAGTCCGCTGTCGGAGAACCCCCATCCGAAGGCGTGGATATCGTAGCATAATCCACGCCGTTCGCGTGCTTCCTGAAAGAGGCGCGAGGACATGCCGCCGCCAAGCAGGACCGAATAGATCAGCGAGGTGAAATAGGCATCGTCCCGGAAGGAGGGCGCTTCGAAGCCGATGACGATGTGGCTCTGCTCGAAGCGGCGCTTGAGGCTGCGATGGCCACCGACGAAACGGGCCGGCGCGAGGGGTCGCCCTTCATTGCCGGGGAAGGCGGTGAACAGGCTTTCGGCGGCAATCACGATCTCGTCGTGGTCCACCGCTCCCGCGGCTCCCAGAACCATGCGCGGCGCGGAATAGGCGGCCTCGCGATAAGCGGCAAGATCATCGCGCGTCAATGCGCGCACGCTGTCCGCGGTTCCCAAAATCGACCGGCCGAGCGGCTGATCCGGAAAGGCGGCTTCCTGGGCCAACTCAAAAACCAGCTCGTCGGGCGCATCCTGAACCGAAGCGATCTCCTGGAGGATGACCTTTTTCTCCCGGACCATATCCTCGGGCGCAAAGACGGGGTTCTGGAGGATGTCAGCCAGAATCTCGAGCGCCAGCGGCACATGCTCGCGCAAGACGCGCGCGAAATAATCGGTTGTCTCGAAGCTGGTCATCGCATTGACGGCGCCGCCGACCGCTTCGATCTCCTCGGCGATCTGCAAGGCGCTGCGCGTCTTGGTGCCTTTGAAGGCCATATGTTCGAGCAGATGGGCAAGGCCGTGCTCGTCCGGCGATTCCGAGCGCGCGCCCGAATTGACCCAGACGCCGAGCGAGGCCGTCTCCAGCTGGGGCATATGGCAGGTGACGACCCGCAGACCGCTCGGAAGCGTCGTCGTTTCGATTGTCATCGGATTGTCCTTGATTCCGCGAAGCGCCCCCGATCACGAATAACGGACCTGACCGCGTCGCTCTCGGGTTCGAGCGTTATATAGGTCTCGCGTCCGGCGAGCACATGTTCGAGCCGTTCCGGCATTTGCGGCACACGGCCTACGGCGCGCTCAATCGCCTCGGGGAACTTTGCCGGATGGGCGGTCGCCAGCGCAATCATCGGGGCCGCCGATTGCGCCAATTCCCGTTCAGCCGCCCCGATCCCGACAGCGGTATGCGGGTCGGCGAGATAGCCCGTCCGCCGATAAAGGCGGCGCATGACTTCAGCGGTTTCCGCTTCGTCGCAGCGATGGGCGGCGAAAATGCCTCGGATCGCGGCAAGCTCACTCTCGCTCAGAGCGAAGGCGCCCCCCTCTTTGAACGCGTTCATCAGCGCATTGACGCGCTCGCTGTCCCGGCCGCTCACCTCAAAGAGCAGCCTCTCGAAATTCGACGAGACCTGGATGTCCATGCTTGGGCTCGAGGTCGGCACGACGGCGCGCGGCTCGTAGCGCCCGGTGGCAAGTGTCCGGGCGAGAATGTCATTGGTGTTGGTCGCGATGACAAGCCGCTCGACCGGCAGGCCCATGCGGAAGGCGACATAGCCGGCGAATATGTCGCCGAAATTCCCGGTCGGAACGGCAAAGCGCACCGGCCGATGCGGGGCGCCGAGCGCGGCGGCGGCGGTGAAGTAATAGACCGTTTGCGCCAAGATCCGCGCCCAGTTGATCGAATTGACCGCCGACAGCCCGGCCTCGTCGCGAAAGGCCAGATCGCTGAACAGCGTCTTTACGATCGCCTGGCAGTCGTCAAAGGTTCCCTTGACGGCGATCGGATGGACATTCGCTGCGTCCGAGGTCGTCATTTGCCGGCGCTGGATCTCGCTGATGCGGCCATCCGGGAACAGGACGAACAGATCGATCGCCTCGCGGTTCTTGAAAGCTTCGACCGCCGCCGCCCCGGTGTCTCCGGAGGTTGCCACCAGGATCATCGTGCGATCGCCGCTGCGCTTCAGCGAGCGGTCCATTAACAACCCCAGGAGCTGCATCGCCAGATCTTTGAAGGCGAGGGTCGGCCCGTGGAAAAGTTCCAACAGCCAGAGATTGCTGTCAAGCTGCACGAGCGGCGCGACCGCCTGATGCGCGAAGCGGCCATAGGCTGCGGCGATCAGCGCCCTTAGCTCGTCGAACGCAATTTGCTCACCGATCAATGGCTGCATGATGCGGGCTGCGGCCTCGACATAGCTCTGGCCGGCGAGGCTGGAAACATCCTCCGGCGGAATGCGCGGCCAGCTTTCGGGATTGTACAATCCGCCGTCACGGGCGAGCCCGGCCAAAAGCACGGCTTCGAAATCGAGGCTTGCCGCCCGGCCGCGCGTGCTGATGTAGAGCAATGAGAAATCCTCAAGATGTCGAAGTGTGAGGCAGACTATACGCTGCCGCCTTTGTCCGCAATGCTTGCCTCATACTCGGATTGGCCCGGCTGCGACAGGCGACGTCTTGCGTAAAGCGCGAAGATGGCAATCAGAGCTGCGGCGAGGCCGAACCAGGTGATCGCATATTCCAGATGCCGGTTCGGAAGGCTCAGACGCGTGACGCCGCTGCGGGGCCAACCGCCCGGCACCGGCATCCGTTCGGCCTCGACCATGAAGGGGAGCGCCTTCCGCGCCGGCTCCGGCGGCAATGATGCAATCAGCCCGGCGAGGTCGCGCCAGAACCAGCGATTGGCGCCCGGCTGATTATCGGGCGTGAACAAGCCTTGCCTTTCGGGCGCGCGGGCAAGACCGACCAGCTCCACCCTGCCCTCGATCTGACCCTCCCGGCGAGCGGCGGGATCCTTCAACGCCTCCGGCACGAATCCGCGATCGACGAAGATGATATCGCCTCTCGGGGTCTCAAAGGGCGTCAGAACGCGCCAGCCGGCCTGGCCGTCGACGATCGTGTAAAGATAGCGCTCATGCTCATGCAGGAAGTGGCCGCCAAGCCGAACGCGATAATACTCGACGTCCTGATTTCGCTCCCATTTCTCCTTGGCTGCCGATAGGGAGATCGGCTCGCCATGGGCGCGGGTGTCGATGCGCTCGATCAGCCCCAGCTTCCATTCGCGCCGGTCGAGCTGCCATTTTCCAAGGCTGACCAGCACGGCAAGGCCGATCAGCGTCATGACAATCGGCAGGACAAGAGGCCGGTAAAGGGTCATAGGCAACCTGACGATCTTAATGGTCGCTGTCGTGCCGGCGCCCCTCTTCGGCACGGAACTTGTATTGCAGCGCCAGGAGCGTCGCCTTGAACGGCCGCAGTAACAGAAGCGGAAGGCCGAGCCCCAGAGGCAGCCAGAGCGCGGCATGAACCCAAAGCGGCGGCTGGTAGGAGACTTCCACAAACAGAGCGGCGCCGGTGACGATGAAACCGGCGATGAGAATGATGAAGACGGCCGGACCGTCGCCGGAATTGGCGAAGGAATAGTCGAGGCCGCAATGGTCGCAGCGCTCGGCAACCGTCAGATAGCCGCTGAACAGGCGTCCCTTGCCGCAGCGCGGGCAACGGCCCAGAAGCCCTGCGAAAAAGGGCGATACTTCCGAATGTGCGTGAGCGCTTTCGTGTTCCATCAACTGCTAAAGGCGGTTTGCGCCGCCTTCATCCGAATTGAGCGCCGGCTAGCGCAACGCGCGTTCAAGCATGTCCCCGCGAAGGCGGGGATGGACGCAGGAACGGTTGCGCTCGCCTTTGGATATAGATCAACTTCACTTCGCTCAATTGGAATCAATTGAACGAAGGTTGATCTAATGCGCGGCAGGCGTTCCCGCGCCCCAGACATAGATGCTGACGAACAGGAACAGCCACACGACGTCAACGAAATGCCAGTACCAGGCCGCAGCCTCGAAGCCGAAATGATGCTTCTCGGTGAAATGGCCTGCCAGCGCGCGGAACAATATCACGGTCAGAAAGATCGTGCCGACAATGACGTGGAAGCCATGGAAGCCGGTCGCCATGAAGAAGGTCGAACCGTAAATATGTCCGGCAAACTGGAACTGGGCGTGGTGATATTCAAAGGCCTGGAGCGAGGTAAACATAATGCCAAGCACGATGGTCAGCGCAAGGCCCCATACCAGACCGCGGCGATTGCCTTCCTGCAGCGCATAATGCGCCCAGGTGACGGTCGTGCCCGAGGTGAGCAGGATCAGCGTGTTCACCAGGGGCAGTGTCCAGGGATCGAAGGTGGAGGTGAAGCGGCCGTCTCCCGTGGCAACGGGCGGCCACTGCCCGCCGGTTACCTGATCGCGGCCAACGACGCCGAGCATTTCGCTCGCGCCCTGAATGTGGTGAACGTCGGCGGGGAAGAGCGCCACGTCGAAATAGGCCCAGAACCAGGCGACGAAGAACATCACCTCGGAGGCAATGAACAGGATCATGCCGTAGCGCAAATGGAGCTGAACCGCGGGCGTGTGCAGCTTGCGATACTCCGCCTCGGAGATCACATCCCGCCACCAGAGGATCATCGTCAGAAGGACACCGAGCGCCCCGATCGCAAAGACCCACGGTCCCTCGAGGCCGAATACGCCGCCGGCAGAGGTTTTGAACCAGGCAATCGCGCCGATCGCCATGACCAGCGCTGCGGCGGCGCCGACGAGCGGCCAAGGGCTCGGATCGACGAGATGGTAATCGTGGTGTTTCGCGTGAGAGTCCGCCATGCCTCTATTTCCCTTGGTGTGCAGGCCCGATCAATGTCCTAAAGCTTCTACCCGGACCCGTTTTCTTTTTCAAATGACCTTGTTGCCGCGCCCTTGGCCGGTTGGGACTGAACGGGTTGATCCGGCTTGTCGACCTTAAAGAACGTATAGGACAGGGTAATTTCCTCGATGGTTTTCGCTTCCGGATCATCGACGATCGCCGGATCGACATAGAAGGAGACCGGCATGTCGGCATGTTGGCCTGGGTCAAGCGTCTGCTCGGTGAAACAGAAGCAGTCGATTTTAACGAAATAGCTTCCGGCGAGCTCCGGCGTCACATTGAAGGTCGCGCTGCCCGTTATGCGCTTATCGCTGTGGTTGACCGCCTTGTAAAAGGCGATGACGTTTTCGCCGATCTTCAGGTTGATTTTGTTCTGGGCCGGGTGGAATGACCAGTCGAGGCCGGGCGACACATTCGCGTCGAAGCGAACCGAGATGGTGCGGTCGAGCACCTTGTCGGCGGGCCCGGTTCCGCGCTGGGTCGTGCCGGCATAGCCGGTCGTCTGGCAGAAGATCTGGTAGAGCGGGACGGCTGCGAAGGAAAGGCCGACCATGCCTGCCGTCAGCGCCAGAAGTCCGAGCGCGAGCCACTGATTGGCCATGCCGCCGGTGGCCTTTTGCCGTTCCTTATGGTCGTCTGTCATCAAGCGCTCCCTAAAGCGGCCGGTTTGCGACATTGCTGCCAAGGCGAATGATCGTCACAAGAAAGAACAGAATGGCGATCGCGCCGAGGCTCAATGCAATGACCAATGAGCGAATCCGCCGGCGGCGTTTTTCCTCAGCGGTCAGAACGACGCCGTGGGTGTCGCTGTTTTCCGTCATGAGACCAGCCCCAATGCGTGCTCGGCCAGCAGGATCGCAAACAGCATGAAAAGGTAGAAGATCGAATAGGTGAAGAGCGACCGTGCCGCTTTGTCCGACGCATGGCCTTCGCGGCGGATATAGACGCTTAGCGCGAGGGCGACGAACGCCGCGCCGGTCAGGGCTGAGGTCACCAGGTAAAGCTTGCCGCCGAGCCCCGTGATGGCAGGAGCGATGCCGGCGAGCGCGGTCAAGACGCTATAGATCAGGATCTGCGTGCGCGTGGCGTCCTTGCCGGCGACGACGGGAAGCATCGGCACGCCGGCCCGCTCATAGTCGCGCGAGCGATTGAGCGCGAGCGCCCAGAAATGCGCCGGCGTCCAAAGGAAGATGATCGCGAAAAGCAGGATACTGTCGAGGGAAACCGTGCCCGTTGCAGCGGCCCAGCCGATCATTGGCGGGAACGCGCCCGCCGCGCCGCCAATCACGATGTTTTGCGGCGTTCTGCGCTTCAGCCACATCGTGTATATGACGAAATAATAGGCGATGGTGAAGGCGAGCAGCCCTGCCGCCACCCAGTTGATCAGCACGCCCAGGCAGAAAACCGATCCGCCCGCCAGGACGAGCCCGAGCGTCAAGGCTTCATCCGGGGGCACACGATTGCGCGGGATCGGCCGCATCGCGGTCCGGCTCATCACCCCGTCGATATCGGCGTCGTACCACATATTGAGCGCACCCGCCGCGCCCGCGCCGAGGGCAATGAAGACCAGTGCGACAAACCCCATCAGCGGGTGAATCTCACCCGGCGCGGCAACGAGGCCAGCCAGCGCCGTGAAAACCGCCAGGGACATGACCCGGGGCTTGAGCAGCAGGAGATAATCGCGCAGCGCGCCATGCACTGCGGCGCTGGCTGTCAGTCCGTCCGTCCGGCTCGTGCTGATGTCGGTCATCGATCGCGATCTTCGACAATGATCGATGAGCGGCCCTTCGCTAAGCACGAAACGGCCGCCCAAGGTTAAGCTTGAAGAAAACCCGGCGATCAAAGGGACCGCCGGGCCGGTTGCCTATTTTATCTGCGGCAGCTCTTCGAAGGCATGGAACGGCGGCGGCGAGGACACGGTCCACTCCAGCGTCGTCGCGGCCGGCCCCCACGGATTCGCCGCAGCTTTTTCACGCCGCATAAAGGCCTGAACCATGGCGAACAGGAAGATGAGGACACTGAAAGCCGAAATATAAGCGCCGATCGAAGACACGAAGTTCCAGCCAGAGAACTCGACCGGATAATCCGCATAGCGGCGCGGCATGCCGGCCAGCCCCAGGAAATGCTGCGGGAAGAAGATCAGGTTGACGCCGATGAACGTGCCCCAGAAATGCAGCTTTCCGAGAAACTCCGAATAGGTATAGCCGGTCATTTTCGGGAACCAGTAATACCAGCCCGCGAAGATGGCGAACACCGCGCCGAGCGAGAGCACATAGTGGAAATGCGCGACCACGTAATAGGTGTCGTGGAATGCCCGGTCGATCCCTGCATTGGCCAGCACGACGCCGGTCACGCCGCCGATGGTGAACAGGAAGATAAAACCGATCGCCCAGAGCATCGGCGTCTTGAACTCGATCGAGCCACCCCACATCGTGGCGATCCAGGAAAAGATCTTGATGCCGGTCGGGACGGCAATCACCATCGTCGCGAACACGAAATAGGCCTGCGTATCAACGCTGATGCCGGCCGCATACATGTGATGCGCCCAGACGATGAAGCCGATCACGCCGATCGCCACCATGGCATAGGCCATGCCGAGATAGCCGAAGATGGGCTTGCGCGAGAAGGTGGAGATGACCTGGCTGATCATGCCGAAACCGGGAAGGATCAGGATGTAGACCTCCGGATGGCCGAAAAACCAGAACAGGTGCTGGAACAGAAGCGGATCGCCGCCGCCAGCGGCTTCGAAGAAGGTGGTGCCGAAATTCCGGTCCGTCAGCAGCATGGTGATGGCGCCGGCCAGAACGGGCAGCGACAGCAGCAGCAGAAAAGCCGTGACGAGGATCGACCAGACGAAGAGCGGCATCTTATGCAGCGTCATGCCCGGCGCGCGCATATTGAAAATGGTGGTGATGAAATTGATCGCGCCGAGGATGGACGATGCGCCGGCAAGGTGGATCGACAGAATGGCGAAATCCATTGCCGGGCCGGGACTGCCCGTGGTCGAGAGCGGCGCATAGAGCGTCCACCCGCCACCCACGCCCAATCCGCCCGAATCACCTTCGACGAAGAGCGACAAAAGAAGAAGCGTGAAAGACGCCGGAAGCAGCCAGAAGGAAATGTTGTTCATGCGTGGGAAGGCCATGTCCGGCGCCCCGATCATGAGCGGCACGAACCAATTGCCGAAGCCGCCGATCATTGCCGGCATGACCATGAAGAAGATCATGATCAGGCCATGAGCCGTCACGAACACGTTGTAGGTATGCGGGTCGCCGAAAATCTGCAGTCCCGGCTCTTGCAGCTCCATGCGCATGCCAACCGACAGAGCGGCGCCGATCAGCCCGGCCACGATCGCAAAGATCAGATAGAGCGTTCCGATGTCTTTGTGATTGGTGGAGAAAAACCAGCGCCTCACAAAGCCCGGCTTGTGGTCGTCGTGATAGCCACTTTCAGCTTTTGTCGCCATTTTCGCTTCCTTCATCTTCCGGCATGCTTTCGCCGCAAACGGCCAGCGCCAGATCTCGATTATCGTCTCTCAGCGGACGCAACATCCTGCTCATGAACGGATCGGTCCCGGCTCTCGGCCTTTGCCAGCTCAGCCGGCTTCGGCATGGTCGACGCATATTGCCCTTGGGCCTTTGTTACCCAGGCGGCAAATTCTTCGTCCGTTACCACGCGCACGGTGATCGGCATGAAGGCGTGGCGCGCGCCGCACAGCTCGGAGCATTGGCCGTAATAGACCCCTGGGCGCTCAGCCTTGAACCAGGCAAGGGCATTGCGCCCCTGGACGGCGTCGACCTTGATGCCGAACGAGGGGACCGCCCAGTCGTGAATGACATCGGCCGAGGTTATCAGAACGTGCACGACCTTGTTAACAGGGACCACCACTTCATTGTCAACGGCCAGCAGATAGGGCTGGCCTGGCTTCAGATCCGGCTCTTCGACCAGGAGCGAGTCGAATGAGAACCCGCCTTGGTCGGGATAGCTGTAGCTCCAATACCATTGATGTCCCGTGGCCTTGATCGTCACGTCCGCCTTGGGCACATCATATTGCGCAAAGAGCAAACGGAATGACGGGATGGCGATGACAAGCAGGATAAGGACCGGAACGACGGTCCAGACGATCTCAATCGTGGTATTGTGGGACGTTTTGGACGGCTCAGGATTGGCCTTGGCGTTATAGCGCAGCATCACCCATAGCAGCAGTCCGAGGACGAACAGCGTGATCGGGATGATGATAACCAGGAGCAGATTATGAAATTCATGCATCTGCTCGGCGATCGCCGTCGCCGCAGGCTGAAAGCCGAGCTGCCAGTCCTCCGCGCGCCCCTCCGCGGCAAGCGCTGCGCCGGCGGACAGCGTCAGGGCGCCGAACCCGGCAGCAATTCTGGAACCCAATCTGGTTGAGCTTGGTAGCATCGCTTATTCCTTCGTAGGCTTTTCTTGTTGGCAGCCAGAGGCCCAGATGAGAACTCAATGCTCAGGCAAACCCAACTTGCGCCAGACCCTCATAAACCGCTCTAACCACGTGTACAACAATGTTAGCCATAAAGGTCAGCCTGATCTTCGCGACATATTTTCGCGCAACCGCCCCGAAGACGGCGTCCGCTATTGCCGCCGCCTCACTTTGACCATGCTCCTGGCCGAGATGCGAGGAACGCGCCACCCTATTGACCTGGCGGCACGCCATGTTTAAGCGGAGGCTTACGAGGCGGATCGAACGAAGCCGGGATTGCGGAGAGAACACAGCGTGGTTGCATATAGACGGGTCATAGGGATTTGCGCGGTTCTCCTGGCAATGTGTTCCTCGGCTTTCGCACAAGGCGCAGGCCCCGACCTTAGCTCCAGCCAAATCAAAGCGACGCACGGAGCATGGCAATTGCGCTGCGGCAAGCCGCCCGGCGCCCGCGTGGAAAAATGCGCGCTCGTGCAAAGCGTGAAGGCCGAGGACCGGCCGAATGTCTCGCTGACCGTCATCTTCCTGCGCTCCTTCGACGGCAAGACGCGGATCTTACGCGTCGTCGCCCCGCTCGGCGTTCTGCTGCCCACCGGATTGGGGCTCAAGATCGACAATGCCGATGTGGGTCATGCCCCTTTCCTGAAATGCGGCCCGGTCGGATGCGTCGCCGAAGTCGTGGCCAAT
This sequence comes from uncultured Alphaproteobacteria bacterium, assembly GCA_963749875.1. Lineage (GTDB taxonomy): Bacteria > Pseudomonadota > Alphaproteobacteria > Rhizobiales > Rhodomicrobiaceae > JAHQVI01. The sequence goes on along the minus strand of CAVVOX010000003.1, from coordinate 314,373 downwards.
GACGATCTGATCGAGAAAATGAAGACCGGCTCAAGCGCGGTTTTCATTATTTTTCAGACGCCTGAATTCGGTATCGGCGTACCGATTTCGCTCGGCGGCTTCGCGGACGGATTGGGCGAGCTGAATTAAGCCGTTTCTTAGCCCCTACCAGCATGGCTGTATCTGATGGGCCACAGTCGCGTGTCCATTAGGCACCTGACGCTGTGGAATCCCGGCGGGACCCGTTCGGTTGAGGCCGAATTGTTCTACAATTCCTTATGTGTGATTCGGGTCGATCTTCGTTTGCGTAGACGGCAAGCCGTTCCTCCCGAGTCGTTTTCATCAGTTCAGTTGCGTTCGGTTCCTGCGTCCCGCGTTGTGGCTTTCAACCTCGAGGCGCGCTCGGCCGCGCCTCACATCGAGGCATTACGAGAGAAACCGGATGAGACTTTTCCGCAGCATAGCAGGCGCCCAGGGGGGACGGGTGTTCGCGAATCTGGGAGTGGCTTTCGGCATGAGTGACGAACTCGCCGCCCAGGTCGTCCGCTATTTTCTGCCCCCCATCACCAAGAGCGTCTCCAGGCGCACGGAGCGCGTGCAAGGCCTGATCTATTTCCTCGAGATGCTCGGCGCGCGCAGATATGACCGCTATCTGGCCGATCCGGGCATTTTCGGTCATCCCCAGGTCGAGGCCGAAGGGCGGGCAGCCCTGGCAACGCTTTTCCCGAACCCCAGGCATCTTCAGAAGATCATCGGCAATCGCGCCAAGGTCCTGCCGCTGCCGCCGGATCTGCTGGAGAAGATGCTCCCCTATGTCGCAATCATGGCGCTCGGCGCGATCGAGGTGAAGACGCGGCAGCCGCTCAAGGAGATTCTGGTGAGCCTGCTGCGAGGCCGGGCCGATCCGGTCGCGGCGGCGAATCCCTATAAGGCGCTGGCGCTGGAGATCCGGCGGCGGCGCAGTGCGGCCGATGATGGCGATTCGGAGCGCCGCTCGGGAATTGCCGCCGTCTTCGGGGCGCTCTTTGCGCGTCCTGAGGCGAAGCGCGCGGCGTGAGGCCTTAATAGGCCTCCGCCGTGAAAATCTTGTCGATATCGCCGCGCCATTCCTGCTCATATTTCCGGAGCAGCATTTCGGCGGGTGTTTTCTGGCTGCCGACGATCTCCTCAAGGCTTTCGAGGAAGATCGTCTCGTCATCGCCGCCGCTGCCGATGCGTGCGCGATTCTGAAGGCCTTGCTTGGCGATTTGCACAACGTCGCGCGCAATCGGAAGCAGGGTGCCGCCGCGGAACGGTGCATCGAGACCGAGGCGAGGCACTGTATCCCGCAGGTTTTGGCGTTCCTCCCCGGTCCAGTCTTTCACCAGCTCACAAGCGGCCTCAAGGCTCGGATCGCCATAGAGCAGACCGGTCCATAATGCCGGTAATGCACAAAGCCGCCGCCAGGGGCCGCCATCGGCGCCGCGCATTTCGAGGAATTTCTTCAGCCGCACCTCCGGGAAGAGCGTGGTCAGATGATCCGACCAGTCCGACAGCGTCGCGCGCTCGCCCGGCAGCTGCGCAAGCTTGCCCGCGAGAAAGTCCCGGAAGGAGGCGCCGGCCGCATCGAAATAGCGGCCATGGCGATAGACAAAATACATGGGAACATCGAGCGCATAGTCGACATAGCGCTCAAAACCCATCCCTGGCTCAAAAGCGAATGGCAGCATGCCCGCGCGCGCGTTGTCGGTGTCGCGCCAGATCTCGCTCCGGTAGGAGAGAAAACCGTTCGGCTTGCCCTCTTTGAACGGCGAATTGGCGAAAAGCGCGGTGGCGACCGGCTGGAGCGCCAAGCTCGCCCGCAGCTTGCGCACCATGTCCGCTTCGTCGGCATAGTCGAGATTGACTTGCACCGTGCAGGAGCGGAACATCATGTCGAGACCGAGCTTGCCCACCTTGGGCATATAGGCCGCCATGATCTTATAGCGGCCCTTTGGCATGCGCGGCGTCTCCGCCATCGTCCATTTCGGCGAGAAGCCGAGGCCGAGCATGCCGATGCCCAGCGCATCGCCCGCTTCACGGACCTGCTCCAAATGCGAATTCACCTCGTTGCAGGTCTCATGGATGGTCTGCAAAGGCGCGCCGGAAAGCTCGAACTGCCCGCCCGGCTCCAGCGTCACCGACCCGCCCGCCTCGCAACAGGGATCCTTGAGCGCGATGACCTTGTCGCCCTCATAGACCGGCTCCCAGCCGAAACGGGTGCACATCTCGGTCAGAAGCGATGCAATACCGGCGGGCCCTTCATAGGCGACGGGCGTCAGATCGGCTTTGTGGAAACCGAATTTCTCGTGTTCCGTCCCGATCCGCCAATCCGCGCGGGGCTTGCACCCCGCTTCCAGATAGGCCACCAATTCGTCTTTGCTCTCGATGGGGCGGTTGGCCGTTTCCTCGTCGCGTGCGAGCATGAATGACCCTTTTCGAAAGTGTTCAGCCCGGCTTCCCTATATCTGGAGATCATAAAAGATCAAGTGAGCGCGCACCCCAGGACCTCCGGAGGAAAAATCCGTGACCCGAACCAGACAAATCAGACTATTCGGACTTAGTTTCCTACTTTTTACCGGGCTGGCCAAATCAATTGCCTGTGCCGGCGACTACGCCTCCCGCAATATCATCGGCTTTTCGCCCGATGGACGCTATTTCGCATTCGAGCAATATGGCGTTCAGGATGGCTCCGGCTTCCCCTATTCGGAGATCTTCATTCTCGACGCAACTGACGACACATGGCTGGAAGGCACCCCGATACGCAAGCGGAAAGACAATGAAACGGCCAAGCTGTCGAACGTGCGCAAAGAGGCCCTGTCGGCGGCCAGGCCGATCCTGGGGAAATTCGGCATTTCGCGGGCGGGCGATCTGCTGGCCAGCAATCCGCGCGCCGAGCTCGGCGCCGACCCGCGCCGCGTTGTGGTCAACGCAGCCCATCAGTTCACGCCGCCCAAGCGGGAGCCCATCGTCTTTCGGCTGACGGAGAAGCCGATCGATCCGGGCGAGTGCGGCCAATATACGGACAGGCCGATCAAAGGCTTCAACCTGATGATGGAACCCGAGGGGGGAAAACCCATCACATTGCATGACGAGACCCAAGTGCCGACCAGCAGAGGCTGCACGCTCGGCTATGCGATCGCCGATATTCTGAGCTATGAGGACGGCGGCAAAACGAGCTGGGCCGTGCTGCTCCATGTGCAGACCGTCGGCTTCGAAGGGCCGAACAGCCGGTTCCTGGCGGTCACGCGGTGTTTGCCGTAAGCCCGAATGTGGGCTATTTGATCGGTATGAAGTCTTCGGTCCGCGACTGCGGCCGGAGGCGTTTCACCGGCGAACGAACATGGCGCAGACGAGACCGCCACGTCTTCTGATTTTCGATTCCGGCCTGGGCGGGCTGACCGTTCTGCGCGCCTTGCGCCAAGCCGCGCCAGAAGCCGCAATCCTTTATCTCGCCGACGATGCCCGCTTCCCCTATGCGGCCCTCAGCGATGCAGACCTTGCGGAGCGCGTTTGCGAGGTTTTGCGGCAGCCGGCCGCGGCCTTTGCGCCTGACGCGATCGTCATCGCCTGCAACACCGCCTCGACCATCGCCCTGCCGGCTCTGCGCGCCACCTATGCGCAGCCGATCATCGGGACGGTGCCTGCCGTCAAGCCTGCCGCCTTGCTGAGCCGGAGCGGTCTGGTCTCGGTGCTGGGCACGTCCGCAACGATCCGACGGGACTATACGCGCGCGCTTATCTCCGAATTCGGCCAGGGCCGCACTTTCAAGCTTGTCGGTTCGGCGCGGCTGGCGGCGCTGGCGGAAGCGGCGATGTCCGGCGGCGAGGTGCCGGACGCCGCGATCCGCACGGAGATTGCGCCCAGTTTCGTTGAAACGGAGGGCCGCCGCACCGATGTGGTGGTGCTCGCCTGTACGCATTATCCGCTGCTGCGCGATGCCTTCGACCGGCTTGCGCCCTGGCCCGTCGCATGGCTCGACCCCGCTCCGGCAATCGCGCGCCACACGGCAAATATTCTCGCCGAACGAGGCTTCGCGGTCGGCGTCGGTTTCGCGCGCGAGCCGGGCCGGATGATTTTCACCTCCGGCAAAGTGCCGTCTGCCGGCCTCGCCGCACGGCTGGAGCAGTATGGCCTGGCGCTGGTCAAGGAAGAACAATACGGCTAGTGTGCCCTTGAGAGCCCCTTCACCCGGAATGCTTGCGCATTCTGCCCTCTCCCAGCCGCGAACCTTTACGGTGAACGACAAGCGTTCACCTTTGGGGAGAAGGCTTCCTGGCAGCATCCGCTTCGTTCGCTGACGATCACGGAATTCGCTGCACAGTTCTTGCCCTTTCCCCTGGAGGGAGAGGGCGGCGCGAAGCGCCGGGTGAGGGGGAGCCAAGCGGCAATATCAAAGGCGAAAAACCCGCCAACGGACGGCTCCTCATGATCCCACGCTATTCACGCCCGCAAATGGCCGAAATCTGGTCGCCGGAGACCAAATTCAGCATCTGGCTGGAGATCGAGACGCTGGCGACGGAAGCCATGGCGGAGCTGGGCGTCGTGCCGAAAGAGGCCGCCCAAGCCGTGCGCGAGCGCGGCGGCTTCGACATCGCCCGGATCGACGCCATCGAGCGCGAGGTGAAGCACGACGTCATCGCCTTTCTGACGAGCCTTTCCGAGCATGTCGGACCGGAAGCGCGCTTCGTGCATCAGGGCATGACCTCGTCGGACGTTCTGGACACCTGCCTCAATGTGCAACTCGTCCGCGCGACCGATCTGCTGCTGGCTGACCTCGACGCGCTGCTCGCCGCGCTGAAGCGCCGGGCGCTCGAACACAAGGACACGGTCTGCATCGGCCGCAGCCACGGCATCCACGCCGAGCCGACCACTTTCGGCCTCAAGCTCGCCTATGCCTATGCCGAATTCGCCCGCGGGCGCGAGCGGCTGGTCGCGGCGCGCGCGGAGGTGGCGACGGCCAAAATCTCCGGCGCGGTCGGCACGTTTGCGAACATCGACCCGTTTGTTGAGGCTTATGTGGCCGAAAAGCTCGGCCTCAAGCCGGAGCCGATCTCGACCCAGATTATCCCCCGCGACCGTCATGCTGCATACTTCGCCACACTCGCCGTGATCGCGTCGTCCGTTGAGCGGCTGGCGACCGAAATCCGCCATCTGCAGCGCACCGAGGTCGGCGAGGCGGAAGAGTTCTTCTCCGAGGGCCAGAAGGGCTCCTCGGCCATGCCGCATAAGCGCAATCCGGTGCTGACCGAGAATCTGACCGGCCTCGCCCGCATGGTGCGCGCCTACGCGCTGCCTGCGATGGAAAACGTCGCGCTCTGGCATGAGCGGGACATCTCGCATTCCTCCGTCGAGCGCATGATCGGCCCGGACGCCACGGTCACGCTCGATTTCGCCCTCGCCCGCCTTGCCGGCGTGATCGACAAGCTCGTCGTCTATCCGGAGAGGATGCGCGAGAACCTGGAGAAAGGCGGCGGCATCGTGCATTCGCAGCGTGTCATGCTGGCGCTGACGCAGGCGGGCGTCTCCCGCGAGGACGCCTATCGGCTCGTGCAGCGCAACGCCATGACCGCCTGGCAGGGCAAGGGCGATTTTCTGGCTCTGCTGAAGGCGGATGAGGAGGTGACGAAGGCGCTAACCCCGGAGCAGATCGAGGCGTGCTTCGATCTGGCGCATCATACCAAAGCCGTTGACAGTATTTTCGCGCGCGTATTCAGCTGAAGCATATTAGCCAAGCGCGCGCCCGCGGAGGCGGAGCCGAATGGCGCCCTTGCGGCCAACCGCACCGGCGATCGAGACGCATGCCCAATATGAACTGCAATTGTAACAAAAATTCCCGCTTTCATAAAATTTTGCCATGCCCAGCCCCCAGCACATAACAATACCGGAGATTACATGTCTTAAAAGTTTTATAAAATGTGTCATATTCGTCTATATTGCATGAACATTACATAATCTATCTACACAACGTCTGAAACCTCACTAGCATATATTTCGTTATAGGGAACATCGCGAACAACGTCGTTGCGAATATTTCCTGTAACCGCACAAACAATGAGGTTCAGATGCGTTTAAAAATCCTGTTCACTGCAGCAGCGATGGCGGCTGCATCATTGCTGGGCGCAGTCAATGCCCAAGCCGCCAATCCAGCGGCAGGTATCGCTCAGGCGGTAAACGATTCAGTATCGGCGAATGACAAGGCTGTAGCGAAGGTCGACTATCGCTGGAAGCGCCATAAGCACTACCGTCGCCATTATAGGAAGCACCACTCCCGTTATGATCGCCGCTGGGGGAGAGAATTCGGGCATTGGCGCAGGCATCACCGTCACCAAAGATGGCACGGCGAGCACCATGGCCATCACAAGAGATATGGTGAGCATCGCCGCAGGCGCTACTAGACACTGCAGCGCGTGCATGAGAATTCGAGCCCGGTGAGAACCTCATCGGGCTCGGCGCATTTCATGCTGCAGAAGAAACGTTTACTCGGCGCCTGCGGCCCTAAGTAAATAATCACGCATTGCTTTCACCGACCGCTAAAGCCCTTTATGGGCTTAACAAGATTACTCACCTCGACCAGATTCCCGTCCGGGTCGCGGAAATAAACCGAGCGGATCGGTCCCACAGCGCCGGTCCGCTCACCGGGACCGTCAACGATGGCGACGCCTTCGGTCCGCAGGTGTGACACGACCTCGTCCAGAGGCACATCGGTCAGCAGGCAGAAATTGCCGCTGCCCGGCACGGTCCCGCTTGCGAGGGTGGGCGCCGCGGCCGCGTCCTGCAGGCTGATCTTGTTCGCGCCGAAATAGAGCGACCACTTGCCGGGCCGTTCCTCGCGGGCCTCCATGCCGAGAACACGTTCATAGAAGCGGCACGTCTTCGCAACGTCCGCGACGCAGAGCACGATATGATCGAACGCCCGCATTGTGATCATTGGCCTGCCCCGTCCTTTCGTCCGCATTCGCCGTTATGGGATGTGGCTCCCAAAATACCCGTCGCGCATACAGGAAAATGCGTATGACGACTGTGGGCATCGGCCCGTCCGTTAACCATATTCGTAAAATGTTTAACCTTATTTAACTAAATTCCCTGCAATGGCCGGACATTCGGCGCAATCTCATGGTTGTTCCCGGAAGCGCTGCAAGTCGCGCGTGCGACAGCAGCGCTTTCAGCGCAGAGCGATTGGAGGTTCTCATGCGTCTATCCGGTGTCATTCTGCCAGCCCTCGCCGCGCTGTGCGTCTCAATGACGGGCGCACCGGCGGCAAAGGCGACGGTTATCGGTGCCTCGGCCACGTCGGTTGCCGTAGCCCATGCCGTCCAGCCGGTTTCCTATTACGACCGGAGCTGTTGCGGCTGCTACCGCCCCCATTATTCGGGGTATCGGTACCGTAGGAAGCATTACGGCTATGGCGATTATCCGCGCCATTACCGCCGCACCTATCATTATGAGTTCTTCTGGCGACTACTATCCGTATCGCCACCGCTATCGGCGCCACTATCGTTACTATAACGATTACGACTATTGAGGTGCAGAACCGGGGCCCGGCGAGCACGCTCGCCGGCTCTGGGTTCTTGGGACCGATGACGATCAGCCGGCGATGGCGCTCCTGATCGTGTCCGCATTCACCGCGACCACGATGCCGGCGATGAAATAGCAGATATCGCCGATCAGGCCGCGCTTCAGCCGATAGGTGAAGCCGGGATTGAAGGCGTGCTCGAGGTTCTTGTGAATGGTGACGGATTTATAGGTGGTGTAGAAAAAGTCGAAGGCGATCTGGACAGCCTTCATAATGATGAATACCAAGGCAAGCAGAAGAATATTATAGACGATACTCATTTACACTTCCCCAAAACTGCGGCCCTGCCGCCGATTTTCCCCTCTCCATAGGAAGAGGCCAAGCTATTGCCGTAACTCTTTCTTGCTTCGTTTCTAAACGCCCTGTCGCCCCGCCGCGACCGCGCCGCGCTCCTTTGGTAAACGCCCTCTTCCCTCCCTCACGAGCCGCCGTCGAAGGCGCCGCGGGCCGCATTCGCGCCCCATGTCAGCCAGCGCGCATCGGACGAAACCGCTAGGATCTGCCAGCCCTTTTTGATCAATGACTTAGCATAGTCCACATCATTGGCGAAGATCCCGGCGATGACGCCATGCTCCCGGCATTTGGCCAGCACCAGATCGATTGCCGCAATCGTTTCCGCCGCCCGGATATCCGCATGCACGCCGCCGGACAGCGTCAGCGCCAGATCGTTCGGGCCGACGCAGATCATGTCGAAGCCGGGCGTTGCCAGAATTGCGTCGAGATTGTCGAGCGCCGTCTTGGTCTCCACCTGCCCACAGGCGATCGTCCAACCATTGGCGACGGAGATATAATCCGGCACGGCCAGCCGGGCGCGGAACGGGCCAAGGCTGCGGCTCCCGAGTGGAGGGTATTTGACCGCATCGACGAAGGCCTCTGCATCGTCCGCGCTGTTGATCATCGGACAGATCACGCCCTGCGCCCCGGCATCGAGCGCCCGGCCGATGAGTCCGAAATCGTTCCTGGCGACACGCACAAGCGCCGGAAGCCGCGCCGCGCCCGCCGCCGTCAGGCAGCCCATCAGCTCCGCATGGCCGCCAATGCCATGCTGCTGATCGATGGTGACAAGATCGGCGCCCGCCTCGGCGGCCAGTTCGACCGCGTAAGACAGCCCGAGTTGCATCCAGGCGTTGAAAAGCGGCTTTCCCGCGGCGACTTTGGCGCGAATCGAGGCCTCCCGCGGCTCCACGCTCATCTCAGGAGGCCTGACCGCGTTCGTTTTCGATCTGGCGGACCGCCTCGGCCATCATATCGATAAGGGTGCGCTGGAGCTGATGGTCGGACTGATCGACATTCTTGGCGTCGAAATCGCCGCGCACCTTGCGCAGCACGTCCCCATCGCCAGGCTCCTGAAAATCGGCCCTGACGACGCTCTTGGCATATTCGTCGGCTTCCGTGCCGGAAAGACCGAGCTTCTCCGCCGCCCAAAGGCCGAAAAGCCTGTTGCGCCGGGCCGTCGCCCGGAAGCGGAGTTCCTCGTCATGCGCAAATCTCTTCTCAAAAGCCTTTTCCCGCTCGTCGAACGTCGTCATGCCGCTGTCCTCTTCTGAATTTGGCCGGCCAAAGAGCCGCAAGGGCAAAAAGCACGCCAGATCCGACCGGCGGCCAATGCCGACCACAAATAACCTGTCGGACCTGCGAATTCAACGAGAGGGCATGCCGCAGCGCCCCGCGGATCAAAAGATTGTTTCCCGTCCATAAAGCGGCTAGTTTCTGCGCACGGAAGATGGCCGGCGTAATTCCAGCTTGAGGGATGTGCTAAGATGCGCCGCCTTGGGGACCGGTGCTTGTTCGGCAACCGGCCAGGGCCATATATGCCGTAGATCGAGAAGCCGCGCGCCGACGCGCGACGCGGCCTTTTATATTTGGATATCCAGCGAGGTTCGATCCCGATAAATCGCCGTCGCAAAGTCTATGAGGGAAAGGCGAAGATCCTTTATGAAGGACCCGAACCCGGCACCCTGATCCAGCACTTCAAGGACGATGCCACCGCCTTCAACAACAAGAAGCACGAGCGTATCGAAGGCAAAGGGGTTCTGAACAACCGGATCTCGGAATATGTGTTCAGCCGGCTCAATGAGATCGGTGTGCCGACCCATTTCATCAAGCGCCTGAACATGCGCGAACAGCTTGTGCGCGAGGTGGAAATCATTCCGCTGGAAGTCGTCGTGCGCAACGTTGCCGCCGGCTCGATCGCCCAGCGCCTGGGACTGGAGGAGGGCTCCAGCCTGCCCCGCTCGATCATCGAATTCTATTACAAGAATGATGAGCTCGGCGACCCGATGGTCTCCGAGGAGCACATCACCGCCTTCGGCTGGGCGAACCCGCAGGAAATCGACGAGATCATGGCGCTGGCGCTCCGGGTCAATGATTTCCTCTGCGGCATGTTTGTCGCGATCGGTATCCGGCTGGTCGACTTCAAGATCGAATTCGGCCGGCTATTCGAGAACGAGATGATCCGCATCGTGCTGGCTGACGAAATCAGCCCGGACAGTTGCCGGCTCTGGGATGTCGAGACCCAGAACAAGCTCGATAAGGATCGGTTCCGCCGCGATATGGGCGGGCTGGTCGAGGCCTATCAGGAGGTCGCCCGGCGGCTCGGCATTCTTGTGGAGAATGGATTGCAAAAGACGACAGGGCCGGTGCTGGTTCGCTCCAATTGAGGTAAGTCTTAACAAACTCGGCTGAGGTAGGCGGCATGAAGGCTCGAGTTACGGTTACCTTGAAAAACGGCGTACTCGACCCTCAGGGCAAGGCGATTGCCAATGCGCTGGCCGCGCTCGGCATCGAGGGGGTCGAAAACGTCCGCCAGGGCAAATTCATCGAGGTCGAACTCGCCGAGACCGACCCGGCGCGCGCCCGCGAGGCGCTTGAGCGCATGTGCAAAGAGCTGCTCGCCAATCCGGTGATCGAGAATTACCGCTATGAGCTGGAGGGCGCATGAAGGCCAGTGTCATCGTCTTCCCCGGTTCGAATTGCGACCGTGATGCGGCGGTCGCGCTCCAATCGGTGACCGGCAAACCGCCGCAAATGGTCTGGCACGGCGAGAGCGAGCTGCCGAAAAGCGATCTGATCGTTCTGCCCGGCGGCTTTTCCTATGGCGATTATCTGCGCTCGGGCGCGATGGCCGCGCATTCGCCGGTGACGCGCGCGGTGGTGACGGAAGCGCGCAAGGGCGTCGCCGTGCTCGGCATTTGCAACGGCTTTCAGGTGCTGACCGAAACAGGGCTTCTGCCCGGCACGCTGATGCGCAACGCATCCCTCAAATTCATCTGCAAGGACGTGCATATCCGGCCAGAGCGGAACGACACGGCATTCACCAGGCTCTACGAAACCGAACGCGCCATCCGAATCCCCATAGCCCATAAGGACGGCAATTATTTTGCCGATGATGAAACGCTCACCCGGCTGGAAAGCGAAGGCCGGATCGCATTCCGCTATTGCGAGGAGGACGGCGCGGTGACGGACGCCGCCAATCCGAATGGCTCGCAGCGCGGCATCGCCGGGCTCTACGATGAGCGCGGCCGCATTCTCGGCATGATGCCGCATCCGGAGCGCGCGGCCGACGCCGTGCATGGCGGCACCGATGGACGGCGTCTGTTCGAATCTCTGATCGAAACATCGCAATAATGGCAGCGCGCATCCGACGCGCCTTTCGCACGCCAAGGGGAAGAGATATGGGGTTTGATGACGAAGTCGATCAACTGAAGCGGGAGCTGCAGACACCCAAGCTCGACGCGGCCGGCGTGAAATCGGCGACCGCGGCGCTGCAGGCAAAGCTCAGCGAGCGCATTCAGAGCCGCCGGCTGGAATTCGCGGTGAGCGAAGAGAACGGGCCCGCCGTCCACATCACCCACATACCGAGCAGGGAGAAGGTCGCCACCATCACCGTCAATGAGGACGGCAGCGTCACCTTCCAGTCCTCGCTCGGCGAGGCGGATGGCCAGGACGATTTTGACGATGCCGGCTATTTCCCGCCCTATGTCGAATATTACGACGAGGAGGAGTTTCTGGAAGAGGCGCCGGAAATGCTGAAGCAGGGCATCGCCGAATTCGAGCTCGACCAGGAAGAAGACAGCTGAGAGCTTGGCAACCGACCTGGCCCGCCTGCGCGCGCCTTTGCCACCGCAAGCGGCACGTCCGGGCAAGGCGGATCGCAGGGCCGAACCTTCCGTCCAGCTCGCGGACCATTCCATGACGGCAAACGCTTCCCAGAAATCGATGCAAGCGCTCCGGCCCGAAATCATCGCCGAGCACGGCCTGAGGCTGGAGGAATATGAGCGGCTCGTTTCGCTGCTCGGCCGCGAGCCCAATCTGACCGAGCTCGGAATTGTCTCCGTGATGTGGTCGGAGCATTGCTCCTACAAATCCTCGAAAGTCTGGCTGAAGCAGCTTCCGACGGACGGGCCGCAGGTCATTCAGGGACCGGGAGAAAATGCCGGCGTCGTCGATCTCGGCGAGGGGCTGGCCGCCGTCTTCAAAATGGAGAGCCACAATCACCCCTCCTATATCGAGCCCTATCAGGGCGCGGCGACCGGCGTCGGCGGCATCATGCGCGACGTGTTCACCATGGGCGCGCGTCCCGTCGCCAATCTGAACGCGCTGCGCTTCGGCTCGCCCGATCATCCGAAGACGCGCCATCTGGTGGCGGGCGTCGTTGCCGGTATCGGCGACTATGGCAATTGCATCGGCGTGCCGACCGTGGGCGGCGAGACGAATTTCGATGAGCGCTATAACGGCAATATTCTCGTCAACGCCATGTGCGTCGGGCTGGTCGATGCGAACCGCATCTTCTATTCGGCTGCTGCCGGCGCCGGCAATCCGGTCGTTTATGTCGGCTCGAAGACGGGGCGCGACGGCATTCACGGCGCCACCATGGCCTCGGCCGAATTCGACGACGCCTCGGCGGAAAAGCGCCCCACCGTCCAGGTCGGCGACCCGTTCACAGAGAAATTGCTGCTCGAAGCGTGCCTGGAGCTGATGCGCGAGGATGCGATCATCGCCATTCAGGACATGGGCGCGGCGGGCCTGACCTCCTCGTCCGTCGAGATGGCGAGCAAGGGCGGCGTCGGCATCCGGCTCGATCTCGACCATGTCCCCCAGCGCGAAACGGGCATGACCGCCTATGAGATGATGCTCTCGGAAAGCCAGGAGCGCATGCTGATGGTATTGCGGCCCGGCTCGGAGGCGCGCGCGGAGGCGATTTTCCGCAAATGGGAGCTGGATTTCGCCGTGATCGGCCGGACGACCGAAACCGGCCGGCTGGAAATTCTCCACCAAGGCGAACGCCAAGCCGATATTCCCATCCCGGCCCTGGCCGATGAGGCGCCGGTCTATGAGCGGCCTTATCAACTCAAGAAGCCTCCGGCCGTCATCGGGGCCGATGATGTGCCCGCCGCCAATTCCAACGCCGAGGCGCTCATTGCGCTGATGAGCTCGCCGCATCTTTGCTCGCGCCGCTGGATCTGGGAGCAATATGACCACATGGTCATGGCCGACACGGTGCAGCGCCCGGGCGGCGATGCGGCGGTCGTGCGCATTCACGGGACGAACAAGGGCCTCGCCACCACTTGCGATGTGACGCCGCGCTATGCCCAGGCCGATCCGTTCGAAGGCGGCAAACAGGCCATCGTCGAAAGCTGGCGCAATCTGACCGCAACGGGCGCCGATCCGCTGGCCGTAACGGACTGCCTGAATTTCGGCAATCCCGAGCGCCCCGAAATCATGGGCGAGTTCGTCGGCTGCATTCAGGGCATGGCGCTGGCCTGCCGCGCGCTCAGCTTCCCGGTCGTCTCAGGCAATGTCTCGCTCTATAATGAGACGAATGGTGTCGCGATCCCGCCGACGCCGGGGATCGGCGCCATCGGCCTCATTCCCGATCTGAGCCGGACAGCGACCATCGCGCTGAAGCCGGACCAGGCCATCATCCTGCTCGGCGCGGCGACCGGCCATCTCGGCCAGTCCGTCTATCAGAAGCTGTTTGCGGGCAGCAATGCCGGGGCGCCTCCCCCGGTCGATCTTATGGCGGAAAAGGCCGCAGGCGATCTCGTGAGGGCGCTCATCCGCGAGGGGCATTGCGAAACGGCTCACGATGTCTCCGACGGCGGCATGCTGGTGGCGCTCGCCGAAATGGCGCTCGCGGGCGGCACGGGCCTGGCGCTGGAGCCTCACGAGGGACCGCTGCCGCTCCACGCCCTTTATTTCGGCGAGGAGCAGGGCCGTTATCTGCTCGGCGTTGCGGCCGGGAAGGCCGACATGGTCCTGGAGAGGGCGAGCACGGCGGATCTGCCGGCCCGGCTCCTCGGACATGCGGGCGGGCATGATATCATCCTGCCGGGCGAGCAGCCCTTGCCCCTCGAACGGCTCAGAGCCGCATATGAAGGCTGGTTTCCGGGCTATTTCGGCGAGCGCTGAGCCCGTCTATACTGGCAACACCACGATCCGCAAGGAGGCTGCCATGCCGATGAGCGCCAAGGAGATCGAAGAGCTGATCCGGACAAAGCTGCCGGATGCGGAGGTCACGATAAAAGATCTTGCCGGCGACGGCGACCATTATGCGGCGCTTGTCGTGTCGGCCGCTTTTCGTGGCAAAACGCGCGTCCAGCAGCATCAGATGGTCTATGACGCGCTCGGCGGCAATATGGGCGGCGCGCTGCACGCCCTGGCCCTGCAGACCGCCGCGCCGGAATAGGGCATGGGAATCCTTAGGGGCTTGCTCTTTTCCGCGCCGAGGGTATGTCCAAGGCCGATAGCCCCCATATGGAAATTGATGTAGGATGCAAAAACCATTCGTGATGAGCGGCTTGATCCGCGTGGACCCGACACGGGCCCGGATCGCGGCTGCGGCACGCAAACCGACGAAAGGACGATTATGAGCGAAGATCAGGTGCAGAACTGGATCGACAATCAGGTCAAGAGCAACGATGTGGTGCTGTTCATGAAGGGCACCAAGGATTTTCCGCAATGCGGCTTCTCGGGGCGCGTGGCGCAGATCCTCAACTATCTCGGACTGGACTTTAAGGACATTAACGTTCTGGAAGATATGAGCGTTCGCGAGGGCGTGAAAAGCTACGCGAAGTGGCCGACCATCCCGCAACTTTACGTCAAGGGCGAGTTCCTTGGCGGCGCCGACATCGTCACGGAGATGTTTCAGTCGGGCGAGCTTGAGCAGCATTTGCGGGAAAAAGGGGTCGAATTCTCGAAAGCCATGGCTTGACAAGGGCCGAATGCGGGAAAGCGTGCATTGAAGCGGCAGCGTGACGCCGGAGTCCAGATCGGCAACGGCATTCTTTCGGGACCGGAGTGCGGGCGCACCCGCCTCGGGACCATCGTGCCGAAATCCCGCGCCGGCAAAGGGTGCGCTTTATGAGTGGCAGCAGGCAATCCTTTCTGCTCGGCCTTCTGATCATCGGCGCAACGATTTGCCTGGTTCTGGGCCTCACGCTGCCGATCATCCGACTGACCCGGTTCTATATCTGGACCGATGTTCATTCGCTGGTCTCGGTCGTCAGGGAGCTCTATCTCTCCGGCGAATTCGTGCTTGCGGCCGTGATCTGCGTGTTCTCGATTATCTTCCCTTTCCTGAAGCTGCTCTATCTGCTGGCGCTTTATTCCATCCGGCATGTTCAGCCGAACCGCACCTCGGATTGGCTGAGGCGCCTCTCCTGGCTCGGCAAATGGTCGATGCTGGATGTGCTGGTGCTCGCGCTCGTGGTCTTCTACGCCAAGGCCACCAATCTTGCCGACGCCACTTCGATGCCCGGCGTCTACCTTTTCGCCTCCGCCGTCATTCTGACGATGATCGCCACTGCCATAATCGAACATGACATGGAGCGGCATGCCGGTGCGGGTGAGAAGGAGAAGAGCGGCCATGAAGCCGGGAACGGCGTCGATCGCGACAGGCTGGCCTTTCACGCCGTTCTGGACAGCCCAAGGCCAGAAGCATAAGTGCCTCCCCGCTTGGCCAGGGAAGGCACAGAGCGATTCGCAGAAGATATAGCGGAGCGCCGAAGACACCCGCAGCCGGCCGCGACCGTCAGCGCGAATAGTACTCGATCACCAGATTCGGCTCCATGCGCACCGGATAAGGCACATCCGAAAGCTGCGGCACACGCGCGAAGGTCGCCTTCATCTTGGAATGGTCCGCATCGATATAGTCCGGCACATCGCGCTCGCCGCTCTGCGCGGCCTCCAGAACCAGGATCATTTCGCGCGAACCTTCCTTGATTTCGATGACATCGCCCGGGCGGCAACGGTAGCTCGGAATGTTCACGCGCTTGCCGTTGACCATCACATGGCCGTGGCTCACGAACTGGCGTGCGGCAAAGACGGTCGGCACGAATTTGGCCCGGTAGACGATAGCGTCGAGGCGCCGTTCGAGCAGGCCGATCAGATTTTCTGAGGTATCGCCCTTCAGGCGCGTCGCCTCGGCGTAAATCTTTCTGAACTGGCGCTCGGTGATATTGCCGTAATAGCCTTTGAGCTTCTGTTTGGCGCGAAGCTGCACGCCGAAGTCGGACGGCTTGCCGCGGCGGCGCTGACCATGCTGGCCGGGACCGTATTCGCGCTTATTGACCGGGCTTTTCGGCCGGCCCCAGATATTCTCGCCGAGACGGCGGTCGATCTTGTGTTTGGCGCTAACGCGCTTGGTCATGTTTGTCTCCAAAACCAATGAGATTGGACAAATTGACCATGCCCTCCTTCTTTCTCCGGCTTCGACCGAGCGAATTTCATCCGGAGAACGACAGGCGGCATCTCAATTTTCTGCCGCCACAGGCATGAGAAAAGGCGGACCGATGGCCCGCCTGCACTTTTGATAGCTGAACTCGCAGCGCGCTGTCAACGCCGCCTTGCGCTGACACGCCTTAAGATTTCTGCACCGTCTTGAGGAAGGCCTCGATATTGGCCTTGACCTTCTCTTTCTCTTCGGCGCTGCATTCTTTCTTTTTGTTCTTATCCGGCTCGGCGATGACCTGAGGCTCCTTCTTGCCGTCCTTTTCCAGGAAGCGCACATTGCCGGTGAGCCACATCACCGTGAACAGATGCAGCCGGTTGATGAAGAGCATCTGCTCCTTGGACCATTTCTTCTTGGCATGCTCCTGACGCATCATGGCCAGATAATTTTCCGCCTGAAGCTCGGGCATGTCGCACATCTGGGCATGCGCCGAATTGCGGGCAACCAGAATGATGCGGCGGGCGTCCTCGAGGGGAACGAGGATGTTCTTGAGATTCTTCGTGTCGATTTTCAGAACTGTGCCGTCAGGCTGCTTGATCTCGCTAGGAATGGTCGTCAGTGCAAAGCCGGTGATCAGCCGAACCGATTTCGCACTCAGCTGGTCGTTGCCGCCGGACTCCTTGTCGCCCTTCGAAGCGGCGCTGGTCTGAGCCGTTGCGGCCGCAGCGAATGCGAGCCCGGCCAACAGCCCGATGATAGATCCCAATCGTCTCAACTTGATCATTTGCATCCCCTGCCCTGTCGTCTTGCGCGGGCCGAAAACTGCCACTCTCTCAACGCAACCGCAATACCATAAAGGCGGCATAACTATGACAGCTGTGACCCCGTTACTCCACCCTGTGGCGCGATCGCCTCAATCTGGTCAATGCTGTCACCATCCCTCTCAAAGTGCTCACCTCTTGAGAGGTCAGAGACGCCCGCAGAAACATATTGCGGATATTTCGTATCATGTTTGACCGTTTCCCGTCAGTTTTGAAAAAGCCCGCTTCGGACAATTCTGTTTCGATATGTGAAAAGAAATGCAGAAGCTCCTCACCTGTGGCCGGAATGCATCGATTTAGCGCTAGCCCCTCACGCGCCGGACCGTCGAATTGTGTCGCCCGTCCGAGCGATCCGCCCGCCGTCAGTTTCCGCCACTCATAGCCGATCAGCAGCACCGCCTGCGCCAGATTGAGCGAAGCGAAATGAGGATCGACCGGGGCGATGACGATCGTATCTGCAAGCGAAACCTCATCATTTTCCAGCCCCGAACGCTCGCGCCCGAAGAGCACGCCGCACCGCTCGCCTCTCGCCGCTCTGCCGGCAAATTCGCGCACGGCGCTTTCGGGCGTCGCGACCGGCTTGATCATTTCACGGATGCGCGCGGTCGTTGCCGCGAGATAATGGAGGTCGGCGATGGCCTGCTCCACTGTGGAAAAAACCTTGGCTTTTTCCACAATCGCCGAGGCGCCGGCGGCGTTGGCCAGCGCTTTCTCGTTCGGCCAGCCGTCACGGGGCGCAACCAGACGCAGATCGGTCAGACCGAAATTGGCCATGGCGCGAGCGGCCTGGCCGATGTTCTCGCCAAGCTGCGGCTCGACGAGGATCACGGCCGGTGGCGCCGGCCGTCCGTTCCGGCCCCCGCTCTCGCTCTTCGGTGCCGACGGCTCGCTATTTTCCACGAAGACTCACCTTTAGGCGACTTGGCGCGCATTCACGGCTCGATTATGGTGCATTGCACAGGCTGGCGATCAGCCGCGTCTTACATAGCAGGTTTGAGGATCATTATGGGCAAAATCAAAGTAGCCAACCCTGTCGTCGAGCTCGACGGCGACGAAATGACCCGCATCATCTGGCAACTTATCAAAGACAAGCTCATCCATCCCTATCTGGACGTCAACCTGCTCTATTATGATTTGTCCGTCGAGAACCGCGATGCGACCGACGATCAGGTGACGGTGGATGCCGCCAACGCGATCAAGGAGCACGGCGTCGGCATCAAATGCGCAACGATCACCCCGGACGAGGCGCGCGTCGAGGAGTTCGGCCTGAAGAAGATGTGGCGGTCGCCCAACGGGACGATCCGCAACATTCTGGGCGGCGTCATCTTCCGTGAGCCGATCATCTGCAAGAACATCCCCCGCCTCGTTCCCGGCTGGACCCAGCCGATCATCGTCGGCCGTCACGCCTTCGGCGACCAGTATCGCGCCACCGATTTCAGGGTACCGGGCAAGGGCCGGATGATCATCCGGTGGCAGGCGGCGGACGGCAGCGAGACGATCGAGCATGAGGTCTTCGATTTCCCCGACAGCGGCGTCGCCATGGCGATGTACAATCTCGACGGCTCGATCCGCGATTTCGCCCGCGCCAGCATGAATTACGCGCTCTCGCGCGGCTACCCGCTCTATCTGTCGACGAAGAACACCATCCTCAAAGCCTATGACGGGCGTTTCAAGGACATCTTTGCCGAAATCTATGAGGCCGAGTTCAAGGACAAATTCGCGGCGAAGAAGATCACCTATGAGCACCGCCTGATTGACGACATGGTGGCGGCGGCGCTGAAATGGTCGGGCGGCTTCGTCTGGGCCTGCAAGAACTATGATGGCGACGTGCAGTCCGATATCATTGCGCAGGGCTATGGGTCGCTCGGTCTGATGACCAGCGTTCTGATGTCGCCGGACGGCAAGACGGTGGAGGCGGAGGCGGCGCATGGGACCGTCACGCGGCATTACCGCGAGCATCAGAAGGGCAATCCGACCTCGACCAATTCGACCGCGTCGATCTTTGCCTGGTCGCGCGGTCTGAAGCACCGCGCCAAGCTGGATGACAATGCCGAGCTCGCCCGCTTCGCCGAGACGCTCGAAAAGGTCGTCGTCGATACGATCGAGGCTGGTTCCATGACCAAGGATCTGGCGCTGCTCGTCGGCGACGACCAGGCGTGGCTATCGACGGAAGACTTCATCGACAAGATCGACGAAAATCTGCAGAAGGCGATGCAATAGGCCGATTTACACGGGCCAGACGGTCCGCAATAATGCCGGCTGTCGGCATCCTTCCCGTGAAGGGTGATGGGGTTCGTTTTGGGGTCGCCCGTATGGGCGATGGGGGCAAAGACATGCACTCTATCACTTTGCGCACGCTTATCTGTGTCGGGGCCATCCTGCTTTCGTCAGGCGCTTCCCTGGCCGAGCGCAGGGTCGCGCTTGTCATCGGCAACTCCAATTACGTCCATACCGCGCCCCTTGCCAATCCGGCCAATGATGCGCGGGCCATCGCAGCCGCATTGAAGCGGCTCGGCTTCGATGTCGTTCTCGCCCTCGATGTGACGCAAAGCGAGATGGCGCAGCCTTTGAGCGAATTTGCAAAGCTGCTTCAAGGGGCCGATGTGGCGCTGCTGTTTTACGCCGGACATGGCCTTAGCTTCGAGGGCCGAAACTATCTGGTCCCGGTCGATGCCAGGGCGGAAAGCGCCATCTACGTCAAGTTTCAGATGACCCCGATTGACCGGATTGCCGAGGAAATGGCGCGGTCGGTCAGGTTGAACATCGTCATTCTGGACGCCTGCCGAAACAATCCACTCGCCACCGAGCTCGCGCGTTCGCTCGGACCGGCATCGCGTTCGGCCGATGTTGCAAGAGGTCTGAGCGTCATGGCACCGGTCGGCAGGGAGTCCGTCATTCTGTTCGCCACAGCCCCCGGAGATGTCGCCGCCGACGGCCGCGGTGCGCACAGCCCGTTTACGGTCGCGCTGCTCAATCACATCGAAAGCCCGTCTGCATCGATTGAGGATGTCTTCCGCGAGGTGCGGCGCGACGTCCGGGAAGCGACGCGAAACCAGCAATTGCCGGAAATGTGGCTGCGGCTGGAGCATCGCTTCCAGTTCCAGCGCGCCAATATGTCCGCCGCCCAGCCGCAGGAAAGCCGAATCATTCCCAATTCGACCGCAGCGACAAGACCAAACGGGGAAGATGATCGGCTGTACTGGGAGAGCGTCCGGAATTTGGGCGACGTCGGGCTGCTGAAGAGCTATGTCGAGGAATTTCCCAATGGCCGCTATGTGACCATTGCGGAGACCATGATTGCAAAGCTCTCGAAAGGGAAGCCGAAAGAGCCGAGTGCGCCGGCGCCTGCCGACGCCCGCTCCGAGATGTCTCAGCCGCGGATCGCCCCGAGCTTCAATTGCCAGGAGGATCAGGGGCAAACAGAGCAAGTCATCTGCAACAATGCAGCTTTGGCGCGGCTCGACGTCGAACTTTCCGAACTCTATTTCCGCAGCTTTGGCCGCGCCAGCCGGGATGACGGCGTCCGCCTGCAGAAGGCGCAGCGCGAATGGCTGAAGCAGCGAAATGCCTGCGCAGCCGATGCGCCATGCATCCGGAAATCCTATGAGCAGCGTATCAAGGAGCTGAAGCCGGCGGCTAAGGCGGCCAACTGAGCGGGCCGCGCGGCGGCGATCCACGGGATAAGCACATCCTAGATCAAAAGGCGAGCGCAACTGTTCCCGCGTCCATCCCCGCCTTCGCGGGGACATGCTTGGACGCGCGTTGCGCTAGAGCGCCGGACCCTTAATCGGAATCCGCACCGTCGCTCTAACTGTTTGTTTTGGCATCGGATTTACCCGAAAAGTGGATGCCACTTTTCGGTCCGATGCGCTAGCCAAAGCCGGCATTCCAAAGGCCGCTTCAAACGAAGCTCTGTCCGCGCTGAGTATGGGGATTGACGGCAGCTCAAGTTCCTGATTTGTTCCCATTAAGGGAGACCGATCATGGAGCACCGAAAATTCAAACAGCGGCTAGCGGAACTTATCGCGGAACTCACGCCCGCGCAGGGCCGCAAGCTGATCGATACTCTTCGCGAGCGGAGCGCTGGAAATGAAACGCAAAAGCTCATCGATGGCCAGTTTCAGACCGATCTGAAATGCCCGCATTGCAAGGGGCGTCGTATTCATCGCCATGGTATGGCGCGGGGTCTGTGGCGTTACAAATGCCTGGCCTGCGCCAGGACGTTCAACGCTCTGACCGGCACGCCGCTGGCCCGGCTTCGAAAGCGGGACCGCTGGCTGAAATTCGCCGAAGCGCTCAACGGCTCGGAGACCGTCCGCGCCGCGGCGGTGCGGACCGGGATCGACAAGAGCACGTCCTTCCGCTGGAGGCATCGTTTTTTGAAGGCGCAGAAAGACCTTAAGGACCAGCGGCTGACCGGCATCGTCGAGGTCGACGAATGTTTCGTTCTGCAAAGCCGGAAAGGTGAGCGGCGCTTGCCGCGCAAGGCGAGGAAGCGCGGCGGCAAGGCTGAAAAGCCAGGCTTGTCCAGCGAACAAACGCCGATCCTGATCGCCCGCGACCGCTACGGCCATCATCTGGATGCGGTGTTGCACAATCGCTCGGAGGACGCCGTCAACGCGGTTTTGAAGGGAGCAGTTTCGAACACTGACGTGCTGCTGTGCATGGACGGCGATCCGGCGCTGATCGCTTTCGCCAAGGCAGAAGCGATCGAATACGAGCTGATCCTCGCCAGCCACGGCGAGCACGTGCATGAAAAGGTGCTGCACATCCAGACCGTCAATAGCTATATCAGCCGCTTCAAGAAATGGCTCAACCGCTTCAACGGCGTGGCGACGAAATATCTACCCAACTATCTCGGCTGGCGGCGAATGCTGGAAAAATCCGCTGCTTCCCTTGCGCCCGAGCACTGCTTGGCCGCCGCCATTGGATGAAACACATACTCAACGCGGACAGAGCCTCAAACGAAGCGCATATGTTCTCAGGCAATCGATAGTGTTGAAGCGCTTCCAGCACTTTGCTGAAAAGCTCCTGCTTTATACCGCCTCCGCAGGACGGCTTCCTTGTAGGTTGGGTCAAGCGAAGCGCAGACCCAACAACTCTCTGTCTGGCGTGCTCCGTTTGTTGAGTCTCGCATGGGGCTCGACCCAACCTACGGAACGGATTATCCGGAGAGGGTATTACGCCTGCGCGGCGACGCTTTTCGCGCCTGCGGCGACACGGCTTTCAATTGCCGCCAGCGCCGCATCGGCTTTCGCGCCGTCCGGACCGCCGGCCTGCGCCATGTCCGGGCGCCCGCCGCCGCCAGCCCCTCCGAGGGCTTCCGCCCCCGCCCGGACGAGATCGACCGCGTTGTAATCCCCGGTGAGATCGTCGGTGACGCCGACGACAATGCCAGCCTTGCCTTCCTCGGAGACCCCGATGATGGCGACGATGCCGGATTCGATCTTGCGCTTGCCCTCATCGACGAGGCCGCGCAGCTCTTTCGGCGGAATGCCCTGAACGGTGCGCGCCATCAGCTTGACGTCGCCGATCTGCCGGACATCGGCGCCGTCCGCCCTGGCCGGGCCGCCGGCGCCAAGCGCGATCGCCTTTTTCGCTTCCGTCAGTTCCCGTTCGAGACGGCGCTTTTCTTCGACCAGAGCCGAGAGGCGCGTGGGAAGCTCTTCCGGCTTGACCTTCAGCGCGCCGGCCGCATTGCGGATCAAACGGTCCCGTTCGCTCAGATAGGCGCGCGCGCCCGCGCCGGTCAGCGCCTCGATGCGCCGCACGCCGGCCGCGACGGCGCTTTCGGCGACGATCTTGATGAGGCCGATATCGCCCAGGCGCCGGACATGGGTGCCGCCGCAGAGCTCGATGGAATAGGGCTTGCTGGATTTCTCGCCCGCCACCGCCGTGCCCATCGAGACGACGCGCACCTCATCGCCATATTTTTCCCCGAACAGCGCCATGGCGCCGGACTCGATGGCTTCATCGACCGCCATCAGCCGCGTGACCACCGCCTCATTCTGCAGGACCATGGCATTGGCAAGGTCTTCAACGGTCTGGATCTCTTCCGCCGTCATCGGCTTGGGATGGGAGAAGTCGAAGCGCAGCCGGCCGGGCTCTACAGCCGAGCCCTTCTGCGCGACGTGCGTGCCGAGCACCTGCCGCAGGGCTTCATGCACAAGATGGGTCGCCGAGTGGTTGGCGCGGATCGCGGTCCGGCGGGTGTGATCCACCTCAAGCTCGACCGTATCGCCGACCTTCAACGGCCCCTTCTCGACCGCGCCGATATGCACGAACAGGTCACCGAGCTTCTTCTCCGTGTCGCGGACCGCGAACAGTGCGCCTTTCGCGCCGCGGATTTCGCCCTTATCGCCGACCTGGCCGCCCGACATGCCGTAAAAGGGCGTTTGATTGACGATAATCGCGCCCTCTTCGCCCTTTCTGAGTTGCTTGATTTCCTTGCCGCCCTTCACGATGGCGACGATGTAACCTTCCGCCTTCTCGGTCTCATAGCCGAGAAATTCGGTAGCGCCGGCGCGCTCGCGCACCTCGAACCAGACGCGCTCGGTCGCGGCCTCGCCCGAGCCGGCCCAGGCCTTGCGCGCCTCGGCGCGTTGCCGCTCCATGGCGGCATCGAAGCCTTCCCGGTCGATACCGATATTGCGCGCCTTGAGCGCATCCTCGGTGAGATCGAAGGGGAATCCGTAAGTATCGTAAAGCTTGAAGGCGACATCGCCGGAGAGCGTATCGCCCTTGCCAAGCCCCCCCGTCGCCTCGTCCAGCAATGTCAGTCCGCGCTCCAGCGTCTTGCGGAAGCGGGTCTCCTCAAGCTGCAGGGTTTCGGTGATCAGCGGCTCGGCGCGGATCAGCTCCGGAAAGGCCTGGCCCATTTCGCGAATGAGCGCCGGCACCAGCCGCCACATCAGCGGCTCCTGCGCGCCGAGCAGATGGGCGTGACGCATCGCGCGGCGCATGATCCGGCGCAGCACATAGCCGCGGCCTTCATTGGACGGCAGGACGCCATCCGCGATCAGGAAGCTGACCGCGCGCAGATGGTCGGCGATGACACGGTGACTTGTCGCATGATCGCCCTTGGACGGCACCCCGCTCGCCTCGACCGATGCCGCGATCAGCGCCTTGAACAGGTCGATATCGTAATTGTCATGCACGCCCTGCAGCACAGCTGCGATGCGCTCGAGCCCCATGCCCGTGTCGATCGACGGTCGCGGCAGGTCCACGCGCTTTTCCGGCGTGAGCTGCTCATATTGCATGAAGACGAGATTCCAGATCTCGATGAAACGGTCGCCATCCTCGTCGGGGCTGCCGGGCGGGCCGCCGGGGATGTCCTCGCCATGATCGTAGAAGATCTCCGAACATGGCCCGCAGGGGCCGGTATCGCCCATGGCCCAGAAATTATCGGACGTGCCGATCCGGATGATGCGGGATTCGGGCAGGCCGCTGATCTTCCGCCAGAGCGTGAACGCCTCGTCATCCTCGGCATAGACCGTGGCGAGCAGGCGCTTTTTGTCGAGGCCGAACTCCTTGGTGATCAGGTTCCAGGCCAGCTCGATCGCGAAGTCCTTGAAATAGTCGCCGAAGGAGAAATTACCGAGCATCTCGAAGAAGGTGTGATGCCGCGCCGTATAGCCGACATTGTCGAGATCGTTGTGCTTGCCGCCCGCGCGGACGCATTTCTGCGAGGTGACGGCCCGGCTGTAGTGACGCTTCTCAAGACCGGTGAAGACGTTCTTGAACTGCACCATTCCGGCATTGGTGAACATCAATGTCGGGTCGTTCTGCGGCACAAGGGGGCTCGACGACACGATCTCATGATCGTGACGTTTGAAATAATTGAGAAAAGCCGATCGGATTTCGTTCGTGCGAGTCATCGAATGTCTTCCATGCCGCCTGGCGCCTGTCTCGGCTTAACCAACAACCGAAGATCCGGCGCCGGGAAACGAGGCGCCGGATTGGGAACTTTGGCGGAAATCGTATTCTTTCCTAACGCCCGGGAGCCAAGCTGTCTAGCGACAGCCGCGCCACATAATAGCCATCTGGGGATGGGGCGCCGCGGCGTCCACAGCCGGATTCGGCCTATCCGGCCTTTTTCGGCTTCATGGGCTCGGCGGGGGCATCGGGCGACTCCGCATCGCCGTCTTCCTCGACCTCCCCGAGTATCCGCTCGGCGATCAGCCCGGCATTCTCCCGGACCGCATTTTCGATCTTGCGGGCGATCTCGGGATTGCTCTTCAGGAACAGCTTGGCATTCTCGCGGCCCTGTCCGATGCGCTGGCCGTCATAGGAGAACCAGGAGCCGGCCTTTTCCACCACGCCCGCTTTCACGCCGAGGTCGATGATCTCGCCCTCTTTGGAGATCCCTTCACCATACATGATATCGAATTCGATCTGCTTGAAGGGCGGCGCGATCTTATTCTTCACCACTTTGACGCGCGTCTGATTGCCGACCACCTCGTCGCGTTCCTTGATCTGGCCGATCCGGCGGATGTCGAGGCGAACGGAGGAGTAGAATTTCAGCGCATTGCCGCCCGTGGTCGTCTCGGGATTGCCGAACATCACCCCGATCTTCATGCGAATCTGATTGATGAAGATGACGATGGTGTGCGATTTCGAGATCGAGCCGGTCAGCTTGCGCAGCGCCTGGCTCATGAGACGCGCCTGCATGCCGGGCAGCACATCGCCCATCTCGCCTTCGATTTCCGCCTTGGGCGTCAGCGCCGCAACGGAGTCGACGACGATCACATCCATCGCGCCGGACCGAATCAGCGTGTCCGTGATCTCCAGCGCCTGCTCGCCGCTATCGGGCTGCGAGAAGATCAGATCCTCAAGATTGACGCCCAGCTTGCGCGCATAGATCGGGTCGAGCGCGTGCTCGGCGTCCACGAAGCCGCAAATGCCGCCCCGCTTCTGCGCCTCGGCGACGACCTGCAGCGCCAGCGTGGTCTTGCCGGAGGATTCCGGCCCGAAAATTTCGACGACGCGGCCACGCGGAAGGCCGCCAATCCCAAGCGCAATATCGAGCCCAAGAGAGCCCGTCGAGATGGCTTCGATCTCGACGGGCGCCTCGTTTTTACCGAGACGCATGATCGAACCTTTGCCGAAATTCTTTTCGATCTGGCCCAGTGCGGCTTCGAGCGCTTTCTGCTTATCCATGTCAGCCCCCTCTACGAGGCGCAAATCCGCCTTCGCCATTGTCGTGCTCCTTTATTTCATATCGCCAGCCGAAATGCAAACTTTGCACGAGCGTACACATTTTGTTCCTTATTGCAAGCAGGCAGGTGCAAGAACACTCCGCTTTTTTTACTTACAGGCGCGCGGATCATTACTGATGGAGGATTCCACGAGTTGACGCGCACCGTCCCCTAATCCGCTTCCAGAACTTCCTTCACCGCAGCCGCCAGCTTCTTCAGCGAGAAAGGCTTCGGGAGAAAAGTAAATGTCTCGCCTTCGCTCAGATTGTTGCGGAAGGCATCCTCCGCATAGCCCGAGACGAAGATGATCTTGATTTGCGGATTGGTCTTTCGCAGATGTTTCAAAAGCGTCGGGCCGTCCATCTCCGGCATGACCACATCACTGACCACGATATCGACGTCCTCTCCGTGCTCGTTCATGACGTCGAGGGCGTCGACGCCGCTCACCGCCTCCAGAACCCGATAGCCGCGGGTCGTAAGCGCACGCGCGGCAAAACTGCGCACGGCGTCCTCATCTTCGACGAGCAGCACCGTCGCCGACCCCGTCAGGTCGCGCGAGGTCTCCTTCTTCGCCGGCTTGTCCGCCGCAGGCGTCAGCGCAACGGCCTGCTGCTCGCAGCGGGGCAGATAGATGCGGAAGATCGTTCCGCTGCCGACTTCGCTCTCAGCAAAGATATAGCCGCCCGTCTGCTTGACAATGCCGTAGACCGTCGAAAGCCCGAGCCCGGTGCCCTTGCCGACGTCCTTGGTGGAAAAGAACGGCTCGAAAATCTTGTCCATCACCTCCTGCGGCATGCCCGTGCCGGTATCGCTCACCTCGCAGAGCACATATTCGCCGGGCTCCATTACCGCATGGCCGAGCTGAGCCGATTCTCTTTCGCTGATATTGGCCGTGCGGATCGTCAACTCGCCGCCACCGGACATGGCGTCTCGCGCATTGACGGCAAGGTTGATGATCACCTGCTGAAACTGCGTCGGGTCCACTTTCACCAGCCAGAGATCGCGGCCATGCACCACCTTCGCCTTGACCTTCTCTCCGAGCAGCTGGTCCAGCAGGATCATCAGGTCTTCCAGCGCATCGGTCAGGGACATGACCTGCGGACGCAAGGTCTGCTTGCGCGAAAACGCCAAAAGATGACGGACGAGGCCCGCTGCGCGATTGGCATTGTTCTTGATGTTCATAATGTCCGCAAAGGACGGATCGGACGGGCGATGATTGGCGAGCAGCAGATCGGAAAAGCCGATGATCGCCGTCAGCACATTGTTGAAATCGTGCGCGATGCCGCCGGCAAGCTGACCGATCGCCTGCATCTTCTGCCCTTGCGCGATCTGCTCCTCGAGCAGCCGCTGCTCGGAGGTGTCGATGCCGAAGACCAGCGCTGCGCTGTCCGTCTCGCCCGCGGCAAGGAGCGGACCGAAAAACAGCCGTCCGGTATGATCCCCTTCCCTGGCCTTCACATCGACCGGCGGGATCGCAACTTTCCGCGCCGACAGCTTCTCCACCGCTTGATGCAGTTTTCCCCGCGTGCCGTCGTCCACCAGTTCGAAAAGGCTCGTAATTTCAGGGTCTTTCGGCACGCCTATGAATTTGGCGAAGGCGGGATTGCTGCAGGTAATGCGACCATCCTTGGCGATGGCGGCGATGGCAACCGGCGCCGACTTGAGGAACGCGAACAGCGCCTCGATCTCGCTTTGCATCGCATCGCGATCGGCTGCGCCGTAGCGTTCCAGCACCGTGCCGAAAATCTCGGCGTCCTGGTCCTGTCCGGCCCTGCTCTCCCACGTCAGCACGACCGAAACCGGCAATGCCGTCCCGTCCCGTTTGACGAGTTCGAAATGGAAGGTCCGGGTCTTACCGCCTTCCGGGCTCGGCATCAGCATCGTCGCGGCCTGGTCCGGAAAGAGGGCCGAAAGCTCAAGCGCGGTGTCCTTTTCGGGATCGCCGAGGTCGATCCAGCTGCGCAAGGTCGCATTGGCGAACGACACTTGTCCGTCCGGACGCGCGAGGAAAATGCCGACCGGCGCATCATCGAGAAGCGCGCGAAATCCGCGAAGCCTCTGGCTGAGAGCCGTTTCCCGCTGAACCCGCTTGGTAATGTCGGTGACTTCCCAAAGGCAGATCCCCTCCTGAGGATCGCTTTCCGGATGCACGGACACGCGCTGGACCGAGGCCCGGAACCATCGCCCCGCCCCCGGGGCACCGAGAGCCTGAAAGTCCTCCTGCGCCGTCTCGCCGCGACGGGCGGCCCGAATCAGCCGGAAGAGCGGCTCGGACCCGCCGAACTGGCGCACGAGCGCGGATTCCACGCTGAAGGTGGAAACATCCGCGGCGCCGACGAGCTGCCGGTAAGCCCCATTGCAGAAGACGGTCGAGCCGTCCACCCTGGTCAGCGCGATGCCGTGGCTCGCATTCTCCGCATAGAGGCGCAGCAGATCGGGCGTCGCGGAGGCGGTTTTCAGGCCGAACTGCAGGAAACCGGCCGCGGTGAAGAACAAGGCGGCGACGCCGATCATCGCGAACAGGGCAAAGAGGCCGAAGATGAGGGGCGTCGCCTGCTCACGTAGCAGAACCGCAAGAAAGACGCAGCCGATCAAAGCCATCGATACCGCCAAAACCCGGCGCGCCGGCGCCCGGTCTTCGCCGGCGCGCTGCAGAAAAGGCGCTGTCTCTTGCGCGCTCATTCGCCCTCGCATCATGGCTCTTTCCTATCCGATTCTCCGCGCGGGGCCTTGGCCTTCTTCGGCAAATTCCGGCGAAATAAACAACTCCGGTGGATCATCGCACGCCGATTCCAAGGCACCAGACGCCAAAAGCCAACCTTAAGCTCGAACTTAACGGTTAAAATTATGCGCTGAAGCCGCTATACCCGCATGAGGAATAGCCAGGCTCGATCGTAAGAACCTGCTTTTGGGGGACGTATGGAGGCCGGGTCGCGTCCCGGCAGCCATTTGGGAAAAGGCAGACCACATGTCTGATAGCGTTGTCTATATCATCAGCATCACCCTGTTGATCGCGCTGGCCGGCCTAGCATTCTGGATCGCACGGCAAAGCCTTGGGGGGCCGGGCGCCATGTTCTTCCAGAACAAGCAGAAACGGCTCGCGCTCATCGAATCCACATCGGTCGACAGCAAACACCGGCTGCTGCTTGTCCGGCGCGACGATGTCGAACATCTCATTTTGACCGGCGGTCCGATCGATCTGGTTGTCGAAACGGGAATTCCCGTGCGGGCGCAAGGGCTGAACGGGCTCGGCGAGGTGCTGGCGCGCGCGGACAATGATCTCGACAGCGGGCAGTCCTTCACGTCCGAGGAAGAACTCCCTCGTTCTTCAGCGCGAGCAAACGAACTGAAATGCCATGGCAGCGTCCATCCGCGTGAGGCTCTTCGCTGCCGTCCTTATCGCCGCATCGGGCGTCCTCACGCCGCCTGCATGGGCGGAAGAGCCTTCGCCCGCCCCCCAGCAATCGACGGAATCGGAACAAGCTGCACCGGGCGCGGCGACGGAGCCCGCCCCGCAAGGCGTCGCCTCGCAGGTTGCGGATTGGAACGAGACGCTGAACCGGATCAGCGCAGAGCTGAACGCGCCGAAGGCTTCGGCGAACAGTCTCGATCTGACCCGCAACGAGCTTGAGGATCTGCGCACGCGGATTCAGTCTTACGTTGCCGAGCAGCGTCCCCGCCTTCCGGAGCTGGAAGCACGACTGGAAAGTCTCGGTAAGGCGCCCGGAGAGAATGAGCCGCCTGAACCGGCGCCGGTCGCCGCGCAGCGCGCCGAGCTGGAAAAGGCTGTGGGCGATCTGAAAGGTGTCCTCAAAGCGGCCGAGGAAGCGCTTCTGCGCCTCGAGACCTTGAGCGACCGCGCACGCGAGAAGCGACGGACGCTCTTCGAAGAGCAGATCTTCGAGCGCGGCAGGAGCCCTCTGTCACCATCGCTTTGGCGCAACATTTCCCGGGACGCCCCGATCGGCCTCAAGCGCATCGGCTTTCTTGTCTCCAATTGGTGGGATGGCGTCTCCAGCAGAGCGGCGTTCTTCGGCATCATGCTCGGGACCCTCGCGATCTGGGCCGCGCTGTCCCTCCTGGCCTGGCGGCGGATCGACCATGTGCGGGAATGGACGCACAGTGAGCCGCCATCTGAATGGCGCCGGGCGGCATCAGCAGGCCGCGTCATCCTGCTCCGTCTGCTTCCGACCATCGTTGCGAGCGGTTTTCTCTATTTCAGTCTTGTCGGCGGAGATCTGCTGACGCCGCCTGCCGAGCGGATCATCATCGCCGCCATTGCGAGCCTGGTGATCGTTGCCACCGTTCAAGCCGTGACGATGACGATGCTGGCCATCAACCGGCCCCATTGGCGCCTGATGACGCTGTCGCACAGAGCCGCGCTCAAGCTTTACTGGCACCTGATGATCCTTTCGGCCGTCTACGGGCTGGACTTCTTCATCAGCGCCCTCGGCCGGACGGCGTCCACGCCGTTTTCCGTCAGTCTCGGCCAGAGCTTCATCGCCAGCCTGCTGATTGCGGGGCTGATCATCTCGATCCTGCGCATCAGGGAAAATGGCGAGGAAGACTTAGCGGCGCGCCCGATCGGGCGCAGCTATATTCGAACGCCGCTCTGGCTGATCGCGCTCACCATCCTCGGCGCGGCGCTCATCGGCTATGTCTCCTTTGCCCGCTTCATTGCTGGGCAGCTCATCGTCACCAGTACGATCTTCATCGTCGCCTACCTGCTGATCATCTCCGTCAGCGCTTTCGGCCAGGGCATCGGCGATGAAGAGAGCCGTGTCGGCGCCTGGCTTCGCGACCATACGGGCCTCGAAGAAAATGGACGCAGGCGCCTCGCCCTTCCCGTCATGCTGGTTCTCAAGGCCGCGATCATCATCGGCGCCGTCCCTTTGATCCTGCTCCTCTGGGGCTTCGACCGGTACGACATCGGAAGCTGGCTTCGGCAAGCGCTGTTCGGCTTCGATATCGGCGGCGTCAGGATCTCGGTCATCGCGGTCGTCGTCGCGCTCCTGCTGTTCGTGCTCGGCTATATTGCGGCAAAGTTCTTCCAGGAATGGCTTGACCGCTATGTCCTGGAAGGGGCCGGCGTCGATGCTGGCGTGCGCGATTCCGTGCGCACCGGCGTCGGCTATCTTGGCGTGGCGCTGGCGGCACTCCTGGCCGTGTCCTATCTGGGCCTTGATTTCTCCAACCTTGCCATCGTCGCCGGCGCCCTGTCGGTCGGTGTCGGCTTCGGCCTGCAAAGCATCGTGAACAATTTCGTCTCAGGGCTGATCCTGCTGGCGGAACGGCCGATCAAGGCCGGCGACTGGATCATCGTCGGCGCGCATGAGGGCATCGTCCGCAAGATCAGCGTGCGCTCGACGGAAATCGAAACCTTCGACCGCGCCAATGTCATCGTGCCGAACTCGATGCTGATCACGGACACGGTGAAGAACTGGACGCTTCACAACAGCACCGGCCGAATGCCGATCCCGGTCGGCGTCCATTATGACAGCGATCCGGAGAAGGTCCGGGACATCCTCCTTGAGGTTGCAAACCAGCACCCGCACGTGCTGTCGAACCCTGCGCCTTTCGTATTCTTTGAAGATTTCGGCGACAGCGCGCTCAATTTCATTCTTTTCGTCTATCTGTCCAATGTGAACCGTTCCTTCGCGGTGCGGACCGATCTGCGCATCGCCATCGTCAAGGCCTTCCGCGAACATGGCATCGAGATCCCCTATCCGCAGACCGATATTCATCTTCGTGATTTAGACTGGATCAAGGAAGAGCTAAAAGAATGGCGTGCCAGCCGGGGCAATGGAGGGCCTGCGGCCAGGCGCGACTATCAATCCGAGAGCGAGGAGCCCGATGATGCCGGCCCGGACAGTGATGGCAACTGAGCGCGCGATGCGCGCACACGGGCTGATGATCGCGGCCGGGGAGCCCTGAGATGGAATTCCTCTTCCTGCTCGTCATCGCGCTCATTCTCGCCCCTTACGCAGTGAGTGGCTGGGCGCACCTTCGCGCCGCGCGGCTGGAGCGGCGCGCCGAGGAGTGGCAACGCCAGATCGATTTGCTCAAGACGGCCGCGGATGCGCGCGATGACGAAATCGCCAGCCTGCGGACGCAGATCCGTATGCTTCAGGGCGGGCCCGCCGTGGAAGATGCAGGCCTTGCCGAGAAAGCACCGACCGCCACCCCGGCAACGGCTGCCGGCGAGGAAAAGACCGAAGCCGCCGCAGTGCCGCCCGAGAGCGAACGGCCGGAACCGATCGCCGCCGAACCTTCAGCCGCCCCTCCGAGCCGCTGGCGTATCTGGACGCAGGGCGGCCTCGAACGCCAGGTCGGCGCCGTGCTTCCCGTTTGGATCGGCGGGATCGCGATAGCCTTTGCCGGCTTTTTCCTCGTCAAATATTCCATCGAGAACGACCTGATCGGTCCGCAAATGCGGGTGATCCTCGGGGGGCTGCTCGGTGTGGCCCTGCTTGCCGGGGCGCGATGGGTGACGGCACGCGTCAGCGGATCGGACAGTCACCGCATCGCCCAGGCGCTGGCCGGAGCCGGCATCGCCGTTCTTTATGTCTCCGCCTATGCCGCCGCCGCGCTCTATGAGCTCATCCCGCCGGTTCTCGGCTTTCTCTGCATGGCGGCGATTACGGCCACGGCGGTCCTGCTCGCGCTGCTGCACGGGCCGCCCATCGCGCTGCTCGGCATGGTCGGCGGCTTCCTGACGCCCGCCCTGATCTCATCGGGCGAGCCGGCGGCCTTTCCGTTTTTCACCTATCTCTATTTCGTCTTCGCCGCGCTGATGCTCGCCATCCGCCGCAAAGGCTGGTGGCTGCTCGCCTGGCCGGCAATGATCTTCGCCCTCGGCTGGGCGGTGGCATGGATCTTCTCGGTCGGCGCGCAGACCGGCGAAAATGCCTGGCTGGGCCTCTTCCTGATCGCGGTGGCGGCGACCATCGTTCTTGCGAGCCGCGAACGCTATGAAGAGGAAATCGAACACGTCTCGCGCTGGCGCGACCTCCTGTCGCTGCGCAACCGGACGCTTGCGCTCAATGTCCTCAGCATCGCAGGCGCCATGGGCGTGATGGCGTTGCTCGCCTTCAACGCCGATTTCGGCCTCAATGAGTGGGTGCTGTTCGCCGTGCTCGCGGTGGGCGCGGTGGCGCTCGCCTTCTTCGATCCGCGGCTCTACGGCTTTGCGCCCTGGGCTGCGATGGCGATCAACGCGCTGATGCTGGCGGGCTGGTCGCCCGGAGAGGGGGTCGGCCTGTCGATTGCTCTGGCCGCCTTCGGCGCGCTCTATGTGACGAGCGGCTTCCTGCTGGTCTCAAGCGCCGCCACGCCCCTGCTGTGGGCAGGCCTTTCCGCTTCCGCCGCGCTCGGCTATTACCTCATCGCCTATTTCCGGCTGACGCCGGTCGCGCCGCCTCCGCCGGAGCCGCTCCCCATCGATGTCCCGCCATCCCGCGAACCCGTCGAACCGCTCGTCGAAGGCATCAAGGAGACCGCCGCCTCCGTCTCGCATGGCTGGGCGATCCTCGCCATGGCGCTGGCGCTTCTGTTCTTCGGCGCAGCCCTCTGGGCCGCGCGGCGTCTGCCGGCCTCGCTGGTGAAAGAGCGCGTCCTTGCCATCTACGCGCTCGCCACCTCCGCATTCGTCGCACTCGCCTTCTTCATCGAGCTCGACCGCGAATTTCTCTCCGTCGCCATCGCCGCCGAACTGCTCGCCGTGGCATGGGTCGCGACCAAAACCGAGATCCGGTCGCTGCGCCCCATTGCCGGCCTTCTCGGCCTTACCTTCGCCCTTCTCCTCCTGCCGCAGATCATTCTGCTCGTGCAGCTCTCGGCCTACAGCATTCTCGGAATTGAATGGCATCTCCAGGAGAGCATCCCGATTGTCGATTATCCGGCCTTCCAGCTCGCTTTGCCCGCCGCGCTGTTTCTCATCGCCGGCTATGTGCTGCGGCAGGCGCGCGATGGCGTTCTGATACGGACATTGGAGTTCGGCTCGCTCGGGCTGATTGCGCTTTGGGGCTTTTACACGACCGCAAAGCTTTTCCATCCGGACGAGAACGTGCTTTTTGCCGAGGCGAGCTTCTTCGAGCGCGGCGTCATCACCAATGTGCTCTTCGCCTACGGGTTTGGCTGTCTGGTCATCGGGCGCATCTTCGCGCGAAGCACCTTCTTCCAGGCGGGGGTGCTGCTCGCCGGCGTTGCGCTGTTCCGGATTCTCTATTTCGATCTGCTGATCAAAAATCCGCTCTGGTTCGGCGGCGAGGTGGCCGGCACGTCGCCTTTCGACGCGCTGACGGTGACTTTCGCCCTGCCGATCCTCTGGTGCTGGCTGTCGGCGGCGGAGATCGGCCGGCAGGCTCAGGCGCCCTGGCTTCTCCGTTTCGCACAGATCATGCGCACCCTGACGCTGATCCTTGTCTTTGCCTGGATCAGTCTGGAAATCCGCAAGCTCTATCAAGGTCCTGTTCTGGATGGCGCGAACACGACCGATGCGGAATTCTACAGCTATTCCGTTGCCTGGCTCGTCTACGGTCTGACACTGCTCTTTTATGGCACGCTGAAAGGCAGCCAGCTGCTTCGCTATGCCTCGCTCGCCATCATGCTCGTGACGGTGAGCAAGGTCTTCCTGCTCGATGCAGGCAATCTCACCGGCCTGTACCGGGTGTTCTCATTTCTGGGATTGGGGCTCAGCCTTCTGGCGATCAGCTATTTCTACGGGCGCTTCGTCTTTGGCGCGCAGGGCGGCGGGGACGCTCGGGGACAGACCGCGCAATGAGAGGCCGGCCAGACGCGTGCGCTTAGTGAAAAGCGGGATATTCGACCTTGTCGCCGGGCTTCAGGCCGAGGCGCTCGGCACTGCCCGCTTTCATCTCGATGACGGCGCGCACCTTGCCGTTCGAACCGATGGTGCTCTCGGAAAAGGGCTCGGTATTCTCTTCGATGCGGTGAATGGCGCCATTCGCGCGAACGAAGATCATGTCGAGGGGCAGATAGGTGTTCTTCATCCACATGGAGATCTGCTCATCCTGCGGATAAAGAAAGATCATCCCTTCATCATCGCCCAATGTGCGCCGGAACATCAGGCCGGTGCTGCGCTCCTGTTCGGTGTCGGCGACTTCGACCGTGATGGCATGGCGTCCGCTGGAGGTGACGAAGGTCAGCGGCTGCATTTCGAGCGCCCGGGCGGGCACCAACGGGCCGTAGCCCACGCAAAATGCAAGCAGGGCAGCCAAGACTGCCCCGCTCAGACGGTTCACTGACGCAACAGACGTCACGTCAGTGGGACGTAGGGAAAGTCGAAGCCACCCCATCTGGCTTAAGTTCCGCCGCCATCAACCCCTTCGACCCGCGCCCGTGGCGAACCTGGACGATCTGTCCGGGACGCAACTCGGCAAAACCGAAGCGGCGTAGTGTTTCCATATGGACAAAAATGTCTTCCGTGCCCTCACCGCGTGTCAGGAAGCCGAAGCCTTTGATCCTGTTGAACCATTTCACCATGGCCCGTTCCCAATCGCTTTCCGGGTTTACGGTGACATGGGTGCGTTGCGGCAATTGCGACGGGTGAATAGCCGTGCTCTCGTCCATTCCCAGCACGCGAAACGCCTGAAGCCCCCGATCGCGTTCGAGAACCTCGCAGACGACGCGCGCCCCCTCATAAGCGGTCTGATACCCGTCGCGGCGCAGGACCGTCACATGCAGGAGAACGTCGGGCATACCGTTATCCGGTACGATAAACCCGAAGCCTTTTGAAGCATCGAACCATTTAATATGACCGGCGACAACCGTTACGTCGACACCGGCTTGTTCGGATGTTTGACCGAACGACGAGACAACTGGAGGTAATTTTTCCCCCATTTTGTGATCCCCCGCGTTTACTTGACTGTTTTACCAACTTGCTTGCTCAGGCCTTCCGCCAAGGCCCGACCACTGCAAATCATGAACGGAACATACCATCCGATGGATGGGTTGCCAGCGAAATTTCTGCTCGTCTGGATAAGTTGCCCTCCGAAACACCGGTCGCCTGACGTGACGGTCGACACACTGGTAGGATAAGTCATTGATTTACATTTCTTTTTTCTCTTAACGTTTTGTCACCGATTGCGTAATCGCCGCGAGCCATTCACGCGAAAACGCCGGACCGGGCACCCCCTTATACAACCCCAGCGTGCAGTCATGAAACGCTTTTTTTACGAATCACGAGCTTCTCACAGGCGGTTCGCAACCTCCGCCTGCGTCGCATCTGCGGTGAATGGAAGATCTTTCCGGCGGCTTGGGGCGGAATTGTGGATTTCCCCCGTTTTATCACCATATCGGTCCTGGCTGGGGATTTAACGCATTTGTGAATTGCGCAACGCATTGCCGATCACGGCACACCCCGGCTAGATCAACCCTCATTCAAGT
Organism: uncultured Alphaproteobacteria bacterium; assembly: GCA_963749875.1. GTDB lineage: Bacteria > Pseudomonadota > Alphaproteobacteria > Rhizobiales > Rhodomicrobiaceae > JAHQVI01. The sequence goes on along the minus strand of CAVVOX010000003.1, from coordinate 277,704 downwards.
AAAATCACTTGAATGAGGGTTGATCTATTTCAAAAGACGAGCGCAACTGTTCCCGCGTCCATCCCCGCCTTCGCGGGGACATGTTTGGACGCGCGTTGCGCTACAGTTCAACGCGAAGAGAGCAAGCCAAGAGGCACCGATGAAATATCTGCACACGATGGTGCGCATCACCGATATCGACAAGTCATTGGATTTCTACTGCAACAAGCTGGGCCTGACAGAGGTCCGGCGGATGGAGAATGAGAAAGGCCGCTACACGCTCATTTTCCTGGCCGCGCCGGGCGATGAGTCCGCCCAGGTCGAGCTGACCTATAATTGGGACCCGGAGGCTTATACGAGCGGGCGGAATTTCGGTCATTTGGCCTATGCGGTCGACGACATTTACGAGACCTGCGAGCGGCTGATGAAAGCCGGCGTGACGATCAATCGCCCGCCGCGCGACGGCCGTATGGCCTTTATCCGGTCCCCTGACAAGATTTCGATCGAGCTGCTGCAAAAGGGGGACGCGCTCGAGCCGAAGGAACCCTGGACGTCCATGCCGAATACGGGCGAGTGGTAGCCGCTATCCATGGATGGCAGCGTTAGCGCAACGCGCGTCCAGGCATGTCCCCGCGAAGGCGGGGATGGACGTGGGAACAGTTGCGCTAACTTATGGATGTCGATCAACTTAACCTCGTCCAAGTGATTCCACTTGAACGAGGGTTGATCTAGCGAGCACACCGCAACGGCCAAGCTGTTGCATTGGCTGATTGCGGCCCTCGTCGCCCTGATGCTGCCACGCGCTCTTTGGCGGCTCCGCGCTGCGCAGTCCGGCTGAACGATCGTATCGGCGGCGCTGCCGCCTCTCCGCTTCCCGACGCTGCTCCGTAAGACCCCACCGTGGCCTCATATCCCCGCCACCGAAAAGTTGAGCGCAGAGCGGAAGAAAACGGTTGAACCGCTTTTGAAAAATGTGCACGCAGCGCTGAGTTGGGCGCTTCTTGCGCTCATCCTGCTCCATGTCGCCGCAGCTCTGCGGCATGCTCTCATTTTCAAGGATGGTGTGATGTTGCGTATGGTGCCGCGTTTCTTGAAAGCTTGGGCTGTTTTGATCCTGCCTTGCGCGCTGATGACGGTTCTTGCCGCTGGCGCGTCTCCTGCTGCTGCGCAGGAATGGGCGATCAATAAAGAGAAGAGCCGGCTCACTTTCGAAGTCGAGGCAGGCGGACAGGCGGTGACGGGCGCATTCGGGCAGTTCAGGGCCGAGATCCACTTCGACCCCGACTATCTCGAGGTTGCGGAGATCGCCGCGGCCATCGACACCAACACGGTCAGCACCGGCCAGCCACAGGTCGATGCCGGCCTGATGAACAAGGAGTGGTTCGACACCCAGACCTACCCGTCGGCCGGATTTCGGGCAAAGTCGGTGACGGCGGGCGATGCGGACGGCTCTTACGTCATGGAGGGCGAACTCACCATCAAGGGCAACACCAGACCTGTGACCATTCCCTTCAGTCTGGAGATCGACCAGGGCGAAGCGACCGTCACAGGCGAAACGGCGATAAGCCGAAGCGATTTCGGGATCGGTCCGAATGGTCCGGTCTCCGGCGTGATTATCGGGGATATCGTCAAGATCAAGCTCGATCTCGTCGCGACGCGGCTGGACAATTAGTTGCAAGTACGGCGCAGAGCTGGTGCGGACGAGACTGCCCGATGAGGCGGCGGGCGATCTTAATCTCATTTTAATAAAATGCGAGACCTCGCCTGCCGATCGGCCCATAATGCGGCGAGCGCCTTATTTCCGGCCCGGAAGCTGGCATGATGAGGCCGGTTGAAAGGATGTGTCGTTAGAGCGGCGGATTCTTGGTCGGAACCGGAAGCGCCGCCCTAACTGTTTGTTTTGGCATCGGATTTATCCGAAAAGTGGATGCCACTTTTCGGTCCGATGCCCTAGCTTGGCCATGAGACGTGGAGAAGGGCCGCCGTGCTCCAGATGATCGAAAGAGTGCTGGCATCTCTCATCATCCTCGGGATGCTGGTCATCGTCATGTTTCTCGCCTTCAACAAGAATGGCCGCGATCTTGTGCGCACGGAAAACGAGCCGGCCGTGGAGACGCAGGCGAAGCGGGGTGTCGAGACGCGGACGGATCGGACCGTGGAGACGCAGACGCAGCAGCCGACGGAACGGACTTTAAAGGCGGAGAAGCCCAAGCCGCAAATGCAGGCGGAGCGCACGCCGCCGGTCGTTCCGAACCCGGGCACGCCTCCGCCCAAGAAAACACCCGCGCCCGCGGAGAAGAAGATGGAGACGGCCAGAGCACCGGAAAAGTCCAGCGTTCCGAAATCCGCTCAGAAGCGGGTGAAGCAGAAGGTGGTGAAAAAGACCCGGGGCCGGCTGCGGGAATCGACCGTTGCAGAGGCGAAGTCGGCAACGCGTGAGAACGTGACGCGCATCGAGCGGACGCCCCCCATGGCCTATGATGATGACCGGGACGATGCTCGCCGCCCCCACCGCTATCTGAGGCGCGCCGATTATCGCAAGGCATGGCGGCGCACCGATGATTATGAATGCGCCGACGGGCGCTGCGACTGCAGCTGTGAGCCCCGCTATTATTGGGCGCGCACCCCCCCGGAATGCTGGGATTGGTGATCAGCAGGACATCGTGACGCCGCTTCAGGCGACCCTGCGAATGGCCTCGCCCAGCCGCTCGACGGCCAGCCCAATCTCCTTCTCTTCGATAATGAGCGGCGGCGACATGGCGACGATATCGCCGCTCACCCGCACTTGCAGCCCGTTCCGGAAGCAGTCGAGAAAAACGTCGTAGCCGCGCTTGCCCGCACCATCGGAGCGTGGCTCAAGCTCAATGCCCGCAACGAGCCCCAGATTTCGGATATCGACCACATGGGGCAGCCCTTTGAGCGAGTGCACCGCCGCCTCCCAGGCGGGAGCGATCGAGGCGGCGCGATCGAAAAGCCCCTCTTTCGCGTAGATCTCCAGGGCCGCAAGCCCTGCCGCGCAGGCCACCGGATGGGCGGAATAGGTGTAGCCGTGGAACAGCTCGATCATATGCTCCGGCCCCTGCATCATCGCGTCGTGGATCTCTTGCCGCGCCACGACCGCCCCCATCGGCACCGCGGCATTGGTCAGTCCCTTGGCGACCGTCATCAAGTCGGGCGTGATGCCGAAGCGGCTTGCGGCAAAAGGCGCGCCGAGCCGGCCGAAGCCGGTGATGACCTCATCGAAGATCAGAAGCAGGCCGTGCTTATCACAAATCGCCCGCAGCCTTTCGAGATAGCCCTTCGGCGGAATGAGGACGCCGGTCGAGCCCGCCATCGGCTCCACAATGACGGCGGCGATCGTATCGGCGCCGTGCAGCGCAACCAGGTCCTCCAACGCATCGGCGAACTCGGTGCCGTGCTCCGGCTGCCCTTTCGAGAACGCGTTGCGCGCCGGATCATGCGTGTGCGGCAGATGATCGACACCGGGAAGCATCGCCCCGAAGGCCCGCCGGTTGGCGACCATTCCGCCGATGGAGATGCCGCCGAAGCCAACGCCGTGATAGCCGCGCTCCCGGCCGATGAAACGCACGCGTCCCCCTTCGCCCCGCGCCTTGTGATAGGCCAGCGCGATTTTCAGCGCCGTATCGACGGCTTCCGAGCCTGAATTGGTGAAAAACACGCGGTTGAGCCCGCCGGGGGTGATCTGCGTCAGCCGGCTGGCGAGCTGGAAGCCAAGCGGGTGCGCCATCTGAAAGGCCGGCGCATAGTCGAGCGTTTCGATCTGATGCCGGACGGCGGCGGAGATTTCGGGGCGGCAATGGCCCGCATTCACGCACCAGAGCCCCGCCGTGGCGTCCAGGACCTTGCGCCCGTCGGCGGTGGTGAACCACATGCCCTCGGCCGAGACCAGAAGGCGCGGGTCGGCCTTGAACTGGCGGTTCGCCGTGAACGGCATCCAATAGGCGGACAGGTCGAGTTCATTCGTCAGCGCTTCTTTTTGATTCATCATTGCCTCCGGCAGGCGCCCAAATCGCGCATGGGGCCTTCACTAATATTTAGCGGGACAAACGGGATTGCTCCACCGTTTTCGCGGCGATCGAGACACGAAGGCAGGCGCGGCAATCGGACGGCGATGATCTGAAAGAGCGGAGCGGCCGGCGATTGAGTCCGCTAGCGGAACGCGCGTCCAAGTGGAATCACTTGGACGAAGGTTGATCTACCGGCCGCTGAACGGGTTGGGATTATCTCGCGCGGCGGATCGGGTTCAAGAGAAATGCGGGAACATGGTCGCCCATTCCGACGACCTCGGGCTCGCGCGATTTGCGCTCGCGGGGCCGCTCGCGGCGGGGCGGATCATTTTCATTGGGACGCTGGGAAATGGGGCCGTTCGCGGGATTGTCCCCATTGAGATGCTTTTCCGGTTCCGCCTTCGCCGTCTTCGCCGGTTTTGAACGGCTGGATGCCTTCGAAGCGCTTGCGCGTCCTTCGCCCTTTTTCGGCCGATCGGCCTTTTGCGGCCTGTCGTTCGAACGACGGGGGCGTCCCCGGCGGTTGCCCGACTTCCTATACTCCTCGAGCTCTTCCGGTGACGGTTCGCCGTCGAGCCATTCGATTTTTTGACGGCAGAGCTTTTCGATAGCGCGAATGGCCACAATGTCGCCGGGGGTCACGATTGTCGCGGCATAGCCCTCGCGGCCCGCCCGGCCGGTCCGGCCGATGCGGTGAACGTAATCTTCCGGCGTGATCGGCACGTCGAAATTGAAAATATGGCTGACGTCGGGAATATCGAGCCCGCGCGCCGCCACATCGCTCGCCGCCAGCAGACTGATGTCGCCGCGGCGGAAGGCGTCCAGCGTCGCTGTGCGTTCGCGCTGTTCCATATCGCCATGCAGCGCTCCGGCGTTGAAGCCATGCTTGCACAAGGATTTGTGGAGGATTGCAACGTCGCGCTTGCGGTTACAGAAGATGATCGCATTCTTGACGCCCGATCCGTTGATCAGATCACGCAGAACCTGGCGCTTCGATGCGACGTCGGAAGGAGCGAGTTTCAGTTTTTGGGTGATCGTCTTGGCTGCGGAGCTGTCGGGCGTAATGTCGACGCGTTGCGGATCCTTCAGGAATTTGTCCGCAAGCTTCCGGACTTCTTTGGGCATGGTTGCCGAGAAGAACAAGGTCTGCCGTGCGACCGGCAACATGCCGCAGATCTTCTCGATGTCCGGGATGAAGCCCATATCGAGCATCCGGTCCGCTTCGTCGATCACGAGGATTTCCACGCCCGACAAGAGCAGCTTGCCGCGCGAAAAATGGTCCATAAGACGGCCGGGCGTCGCGATCAGAACGTCCGCACCGCGATCGAGTGTGCGGAATTGCTCATCGAATGACACGCCGCCGATCAGCAAAGCCACGTTGAGCTTGTGATTGACGCCGAGCTGATCGAAGGCTTCGGCCACCTGCGCCGCGAGTTCGCGCGTCGGCTCCAGGATGAGCGAGCGCGGCATCCGGGCACGGGCGCGCCCGCTTTCAAGCTTCGTCAGCATGGGAAGAACGAAGGACGCCGTCTTGCCGGTTCCCGTCTGGGCGATACCGACGACGTCGCCGCCGCTATTGGCTATCGGGATCGCCTGTTCCTGGATAGGGGTGGGCGTCGTAAAACCGGCAGCTGATATAGCGTCCAGAGTTTGTTGACTGAGACCGAGATGATTAAATGTCATGTCCGCGTGTTCGCAGCAATTAAGCTGTCGAACTATTCAAGGTTAATGTGAACGTTGGTTAAAGGTGCGGGCCCGTAGCTTTAAGGCGAGACAATAGAGCCCAAGCCCCGATTGTCAAACGCCGACCTGCGCCGCACACGAAATTATTGCTGTGTTGAGGATTTTCAACCACGCACCTGTCTTAACGCTGCATATAAGACGCTGAGGATCGTATGCAAGCAGAATCTGACGGATTGCTGCACGAGGTCGCGTGCGCTCGCCCTCCGGCTATGCCTCTTCAGCCGCCGGCCGGCATCGGCCTCAATTGTTCGGCGTTTCCGCCGCCGCGGGATCGGCACCGTCCGCCGTCATCGGAAGGATCTCATAGGCGCCTTTTCCGTCGAACTTGACCTGAAGCGCCGTGTCCTGATCGGTGCTCGAACCGTAAGCCGTCACGATCAGCGTCATTTCATTTTCGTTTTCCGCGTCCATCGCCAGGACCGCGCTCGAAAAGCCCTTCTCCGCGATTTCCTTGATCGGAACGGTCTTGGCAATCTTGGGCGTCGCATCTTCGCTCTCAAGCGAGAGAAGCTGCACGACGACCGCGGCCGCAGCGCCTTCCCCCGGCGTGATCACCATCGCCCGGTAAAAGCCGCTCTTCCCTTTATCGGACCAGGTGCCGCCGCTGACGATCTCGGAAACCTCCGCCGGCACGGCCGCGGCCAAACTCTCCGCCTTGTCGGCAAATGCCGCGGCAGGCGCGAGCGCGAGCAGCGACGAAATGAACAGGCACCGAATTGCAGTCTTCATCGCGAACCCTTACGTCGGCAAATGCTCTTCCGCACGGCCAAGCCGCCGCTCTGGCTATGCGGCGAATGTCACGATCCAGACGTTCGTTCGTCACCTGCTGCGAGGGACGACGAACGTCTGGATCTGAATCACACTAGTGGAGCGACTCTAACATTTGCTTCCCACGCTTGACGCTTTCGATGATCCGATCTGGATCGGCTGTCCAGGCGAAGGGTTTCGGCTCGGCATTGTTTTCCTGGATAAAGCGGTTGATAGCCGTTTGCAGCTCAACGAGGGATCGGAACACGCCCCGTTTCAACCGTTGCCGCGTGAGTTTTGCGAAGAAGCCCTCGACAGCATTGAGCCAGGACGCTGAAGTTGGCGTAAAATGGAATGTCCAACGCGGATGGCGCGCCAGCCAGGCCCTGACTTTGGAGTGTTTATGCGTCGCGTAGTTGTCGACAATGGCGTGGACGAGCTTGCCTGCCGGAACCTGCGCCTCGATGGTATTCAGGAAGCGGATGAATTCCTGATGACGATGGCGCTGCATGTTGCGGCCAATGACCGTTCCTTCCAGCACATTGAGCGCGGCGAATAAGGTCGTCGTCCCGTTCCGCTTGTAATCATGGGTCATGGTTCCGGCTCGCCCCTTCTTCATTGGCAGTCCCGGTTGGGTACGGTCCAGCGCCTGGATTTGGCTCTTCTCATCAACCGAGAAAACGACGGCATGAGCGGGCGGATCAACGTAGAGACCGACAATGTCTCTGAGCTTGTCGGCAAAGTGGGGATCTTTGGAAAGCTTGAACGTCCGGATCCGGTGCGGAGAAAGCTGATGGGCTTCAAGAATGCGCTGAACCGAACGCAGGCTGACATTGGCAGCCCTGGCCAACATCCGGCCGGTCCAATGCGTGGTCTCTCCCGGCGGCCTGCTCAGCGCCAGATCAACGACACGTTGCACGGTCGTTGCGGGCAAAGGCTTCTTCCCTGGCCGCCGCGTCTTGTCGCGAAGCAGCCCATCCACGCCCTCATGCATGAAGCGCTCCTGCCAACGCCAGACGACGGGTTTGGATTTGCCGGACCGGCGCATGATCTCGGTGGTGCCGCAACCATCGGCGGTGGCCAGAATAATCTGCGCGCGCCAGACGTGTTTCTGAGGCGCACAACGATCCGCAATGATGGTTTCAAGACGAAGCCGCTCATCGCGCGTAACAGTCACGGTGATCCCTGATCTCATTGCGCAAGAATGAGCTGCTTCGGAGAATTTGGGAATCGCCTGAATGGATCAGACCACTAGATCAACCCTCGTTCAAGTTGAATCACTTGAACGAGGTCAAGCCGATCGATTTCAAAAGACGAGCGCAACTGTTCCCGCGTCCATCCCCGCCTTCGTGGGGACATGCTTGGACACGCGTTGCGCTCGCAATATCATGCCTGGCGTTCAGCCGGCCTAAAATGCCGATGGGGCCGTCGTCGGGAGACGGGGATCGCTCAGGACACGTTCCGAAAACGATCGCGGATCGTAATCCGGATAATAGCCATAAGGCCCATTCTTGCGGATATACGGTTCGAATTCGAACTCATAGCGATGCCCGCCGGGACGGAACAGAAATCCGCGCACCTGCGGTTCGCGCTTGGACAGGGCCTCGTTCCCGACTCTCTCGCCGCTCCGCTTTCCGAAGCCGCCGGCCAAGGCCGTGCCCGACGTGACGGCCAGCGCACAAATTGCGATCAATGCAGTTACTCTTTTCATCGCTTTCTCCTGTCCGGCTCGGGTAAAGCCGGGTTGCGCCACGACTATGTTCTGCGCTTTACGTCATAACGCCGGAGGGCGAGCGCAGTTCGATCCGGCAGTATCGATGATCGTACCTTCTCAGGCGCCGTCGCGTATATGGCTCGGCAGCAACAATTGATGCCGGAAGGGCGGCAGCGCGATCCTGCGCGGCGGCTTGGCCGGCTTGACGTCACGGAAGCGTTGGCGCAAGAGCTCAATTTGCCCGAGTGGGGTAATGTAGAATAGAAGCACGTATTTCCTGGCGAGCGCGTAATTGACCAGCTTTTCGGCGTGATCGGCAGGAATTTCCCCAAGCTGGCGTGGACGGTCCTGCAATTTCCATAAGGATGCGCGTTCGCGGCGCGAGAGCTGGATGGGCGGCATCGGGAAACGGGCCTTAACCGAGGATCGGGCGTTACGCATGCAGGCGACGCTACATGGGGTTCCGTTAAGATTATCCTTAACGCCGAGCGAGGAAAATAATGACGGATGACAAGACGGCCTGGCCCACGGAGATTCGTCTGAACCCGGCCAGGGATCAACTGCATGTCGCATTCGACGACGGGAGCGCCTTCACCTATACGGCCGAGTTCCTGCGCGTGCATAGTCCGAGCGCCGAAGTGAAGGGGCATGGTGCGGACGAGCGCAAGATCATCGGCGGCAAGCGGAGCGTGATGATTGCGGACATCCAGCCGACCGGCAATTATGCGGTCCGGCTGACCTTCAGCGACGGCCACAGCACCGGGATCTATTCCTGGCCGTATCTGTTTGAGATCGGCGAAGACCAGGACGCGCTATGGCAGCAATATCTGCGCGACCTGGAGGCGCGCGGTCTCAGCCGTGATTGACGGGCGCAGCCTATCGCCAGTGCCATGAGGGCGGCCCCTAGGGACCGGTCTCAGGTTAAACCGCCACGGCGGCTGTGAAGAAACTGTCGTATCGCTGTGATAGGACTCATGGCTTGACCCCTATCGAATGCCGCCGGGCGGCCAGTCGCGTCATAACAACAATTCAACAACCAAGCGCGTGTCATGGTAGACCACCCACACGATCAACAGAGCCCATTGGGCGGCTATATTGGCGATATCGTGCTTCCTGATCTTCCAGCAGGCGCCGAGGCCCTTGCTCAGCGTGTCGTCCAGCGCCTCTATTTGCGCCGCTGGCTCTTGGGGCTCAGCTACTGTCTCATCCTGGTTTTCGTCGTCTTTTACCAGCTTCCGGCTTTGCCGGCTGTGTCGGGCATCCTTCTGATGACGGCCGGCGCAGCCTTCATTCCGCGTGAGGGCGTCTTCCGTCCTCTCCGGCTGGATTTGCGGGCTGGCGAACGCCGGGGCGCCGAACAGGCGCTTGCGGGTGTGCTGGAGGGGCTGCCCTCGCCCGTCATCCTTCTGGATGCACAACGACGCATCCTGACCTTCAACGGTCTCGCCAGGGATCTATGGCCCGCGCTTCGGGAGCTGGATCATATCTCCAGCGTCATACGGGACCCGGGCGTTCTCGAAGCGGCCGCGACCGTCAGCCCAGCGCAGCCCAAGCAGATGGTGGCCTATGAGCAGCGGGTCCCGATCGAGCGCCACATGGAAGCGGTCATAAGCTGGATCGGCAAGAATGCCGCCGAGCCCAACAGCCGCGCGCCCGCCATCATGCTGCATCTGCGAGACCTCACCGAACAGGACCGCATGGACACGCTGCGCACGGACTTCGTCGCCAATGCAAGCCACGAACTGCGCACGCCTTTATCGTCCGTGATCGGCTTTATCGAAACCCTCCAGGGCGCGGCGCGAAACGACGACGCGGCGCGCGATCATTTCCTCGACATTATGGCCCGTCAGGCGCGGCGCATGGCGCGGCTGATCGACAATCTGCTGTCATTGAGCCGGATCGAGATGCGGATCCATCTCAGGCCGCAGAACCGCGTCGATCTCGGCGATGTGGTCGAGCATGCCCTGATCGATCTGGAGCCGGTCGCGGAACAAAGTGAGATCAGTCTGCATTTCGGCGGCGAGACCGAGGGAGCCTGGGTTCTCGGCGACCAGGACGAGCTGATTCAGATGGTCTCCAACCTGGTGGAGAACAGCATCAAATACGGAAAGCCCGGCGGCAATGTCTGGCTGACCATCGAAAGCGGGAGCGAAGCCGGCGCCGGCAAAATTGTCCTGACCGTACGCGATGACGGGCCGGGCATCGATGAGAAGCATCTGCCGCGCCTCACCGAGCGCTTTTACCGCGCCAGCGACAAGGGTGGAGAGAAATCGGGAACCGGACTGGGCCTCGCGATCGTCAAGCATGTCGTCACCCGTCACAGGGGAGAGCTGCAGGTTTCCTCCAAGGTCGGAAAAGGCTCCACTTTCAAGATCGTCCTGGACCAAGCCCCCGCCTCCAGCACCGCAGGCGGCTTGGAAAACGCCGGTTAACAAGCCGACGCCGATCTTCCGTTTATCCTCAAGATTTTTCTTTTGAATCAGTGACTTGTGCTGTCACAATAACTTAATGCAGTTGTCATAATAATGAGGATGCGCCGTTGTTAAGGTCGACTCGAGGATGGCTTGCAGGCCGTCCTCCCTCCAACGCGCAAATCAAGGAGAGGATCAGTGAATAAACCTATCATCGCGCTCGCCACCGCGGTCGCTTTTTCCTTTGCTGCGATCGGACAGGTCTCCGCCGCCGACATTTCGGGGGCTGGCGCCACTTTCCCTTACCCGATCTACGCCAAATGGGCCGACGCCTACAAGAAAGAGACGGGCATCGGTATGAACTATCAGTCGATCGGCTCCGGCGGCGGCATCAAGCAGATCAAGGCCAAGACCGTGACCTTCGGCGCTTCGGACGCTCCGCTTTCCGGCGAAGACCTCAAGTCGATCGGCCTCGCTCAGTTTCCGATGGTCATGGGCGGTATCGTTCCGGTCGTGAACGTCGAGGGCCTCAAGGCCGGCGAACTCGTCCTCGACGGCCCGATGCTGGCCAAGATCTTCCTCGGCGACATCAAGAGCTGGGACGATGCAGCGATCAAGAAGCTGAATCCGGACGTCAAGCTGCCGAAACAGGCGATCGCCGTTGTGCACCGCTCCGACGGATCGGGCACCACCTTCAACTTCACCTACTATCTGGCTGACGTGAGTGCCGACTGGAAGTCCAAGGTCGGTGTTGAGAAGTCGGTTCAGTGGCCTGTCGGTATCGGCGCCAAGGGCAATGAAGGCGTTGCCAACAATGTCGGCAATACGGGCGGCTCGATCGGCTATGTCGAATACGCCTATGCGCTGCAGAACAAGCTGACCTACGCGAAGATGGCGAATAAGGCCGGCAAGGTCGTCGCTCCGACCGCCGAAGCTTTCGCAGCGGCCGCAGCGAATGCCGACTGGAGCTCCAAGCCTGGTTATGGCGTCATCCTCGCCAACCAGCCTGGCGACGACTCCTGGCCGATGACGGCTGCGACCTGGATCCTGACGTACAAGCAACCGAAGGATCCGAATGCGTCCGCAGAAGCCCTCAAGTTCTTCGCCTGGTGCTACGCTAATGGCGACAAGATGGCTAGCGAACTCGACTATGTCCCGATGCCCGACAACGTCGTCAAGGACATCGAGGCTTACTGGAAGAAGGAAATCAAAGACTCGAAGGGCAATCCGGTCTTCGCGTCGAACTGAGGTGTTTGGAGAGACCGGCCGGGATCGTCTCGTCCGGTCTTTCTTGTTGCATGGGCATAAGTCGAATATCGCCGCCGAGAGTTGGAGGCTAGAGCGTGAATTGGCGTGATTCTTGTGGTAGTTAAAAGGTGGCCAGATGACCGATGCCTCTGTGGAAGCTGGAGCCTTGATGAGCGGCGACATCTCATTGGCGAGAGACGTTACCAATCGAGCGAAAATCGCACGCCGCTTCCGTTTCAGCGATACGACATTCCGGTATCTGACCTACGCCGCCGCAATCGGCGTTCTTGCCGTTCTCGGGGCGACGATGATTTCGCTTGCCCTCGGCGCATGGCCCGCCTTCGCCAAATTCGGCCTCAGCTTCTTCTACACGGAAGTCTGGAATCCGGTCACCGAGAAATTCGGCGCCGCCGCTCCGATCTACGGGACGCTCGTCACCTCGGCCATCGCCATGCTGATCGCCGTTCCGGTCGGCATCGGGGTCGCAATCTTCCTGACCGAGCTGTGCCCACCGCGCCTGCGCCGCCCGATCGGCATCGCGATCGAGCTTCTGGCGGGCATTCCGAGCATTATCTACGGCATTTGGGGCCTCTTCATTCTGGCGCCGTTTCTTCAGAAGGTGGTTCAGCCTGCGCTGATCTCGATCTTCGGATCGATCCCGATCCTGTCCGCGCTGTTTGCGGGGCCGCCTTATGGCATCGGCATCCTGACCGCGAGTTTGATCCTGGCGATCATGGTTCTCCCTTTCATCGCGGCCATCACGCGTGATGTGTTCGAAGCCGTCCCTGCAATGCTCAAAGAAGCCGCCTACGGCGTCGGCTGCACCCGCTGGGAAGTGCTTCGTAGCATCACCATCCCCTATACGCGTGTCGGCATCATCGGCGGAACCATGCTGGGGCTCGGCCGGGCCCTCGGCGAGACCATGGCCGTTACCTTCGTGATCGGCAACGCCCACCGGATCTCGGCCTCGCTGCTAGCGCCAGGCACGACCATTTCGGCCAGTATCGCAAACGAATTCACCGAGGCCGACGGCGAAATTTATACCTCCTCGCTGATCGCGCTCGGCCTGATCCTCTTTATCATAACCTTCCTTGTCCTCGCCGCCGCCCGGATCATGCTCATGCGGCTTGAGCGGCGCAGCGGGAGCTAAGCCATGGCGCGCGCATCGATTACGGCCGACAACCCGTTTTACCGCAGACGGCGTATCCGGAATAACGTCGCCATGTCGTTGAGCGTCATCGCCGCGCTGTTGGGGCTGACCTGGCTGGCGTTGATCCTGGGCGCTCTGATCTGGCAAGGCTTCGGCGGCATGTCTCTCCAGGTCTTCACGGAAATGACCCCGCCACCTGGAAGCGCGGGAGGGCTTCTCAATCCCATCGTCGGCAGTGCTATGCTCGTTGGCGCGGCGATCCTGATCAGCGCGCCGATCGGCATTCTCGCGGGGACATACCTCGCCGAATATGGGCGCTATTCCCGCGTAACGCCGACCATACGCTTCATCAACGATATTCTGCTGAGCGCGCCTTCGATCGTCATTGGCCTCTTCATCTATGAAGTCACCGTCGTGCCGATGGGGCATTTCTCGGGCTGGGCGGGCATTCTGGCGCTCGCCGTGCTGGCGATCCCGATCATGGTTCGCACCACCGAGGATATGCTCCTGCTCGTGCCGAACGAGCTTCGCGAGGCGGCGTCAGCTCTCGGAACGCCGCGCTCCTACGTCATCCGCCGCGTGGCCTACAAAGCTGCGCGCGCAGGGTTGATTACCGGCGTTCTTCTCGCCATTGCGCGCGTCAGCGGCGAGACGGCTCCGCTGCTGTTCACGGCTCTGAACAACCAGTTCTGGAATGCCGACCTGAACCAGCCAATCGCCAGCCTTCCCGTCGTGATCTTTCAGTTCGCCATGAGTCCTTATGCCGAATGGCAGGATCTGGCCTGGGCCGGCGCTCTTATCATTACATTGTTTGTTCTAATCACGAGCATCATCGCGCGAGCGCTCGGAGCGACGCGAGGTAGTAAATGATGCCGAGGGACAATGGATCCGATAAGCTCCACGCCAAGGTTGAGTTCCGCAAACTCGACTTCTTCTATGGCGACTCCCAGGCGCTTTACGACATCAACATGTCGGTTTACGAGAACAAGGTGACCGCCTTCATCGGACCGTCCGGCTGCGGCAAGTCGACCCTCCTTCGTGTCCTGAACCGGATGTACGACCTTTATCCGCGTCAGCGGGCCGAGGGCGAGGTGCTGCTCGACGGCGAGAACATTCTGGCCGACAGGCAGGACGTCAATCTGCTGCGCGCCAGGGTCGGCATGGTGTTTCAGAAACCGACGCCGTTTCCGATGTCCATCTACGACAATATCGCCTTCGGCATCAGGCTCTATGAAAAGCTGCGGAAATCCGATCTGGACGAGCGCGTGGAGACCAGCCTGCAAAGGGCGGCCCTGTGGTCGGAGGTCAAGGACAAGCTCGGCTCCAGCGGCCTCAGCCTGTCGGGCGGTCAACAGCAGCGCCTGTGCATTGCGCGCACAATCGCATTGTCGCCCGAAGTCATCCTGCTGGACGAGCCGGCCTCGGCCCTCGACCCGATCTCGACCGCGAAGATCGAAGAGACAATCGACGAGTTGAAGAAGGACTACACGATCGCCATCGTCACGCACAACATGCAGCAGGCGGCGCGCGTCTCCAACTATACCGCTTTCATGTATCTGGGAAATCTCGTCGAATTTGACGAGACGTCGACCGTGTTCACCTCGCCGAAGGAGAGCCGGACGCAGGACTATATTACAGGACGCTTCGGCTAGCGGGCCGTGGGAGGACGGATCGTTTCGGCTACGGCCTGATCGCTTCCTCTCCACAGCCCCGAACGAGGGAACGGACCGGCTAGACGCACTTTGCGGGAAAGAGGCTCATGATGACGGAACATACAGTCGTCGCTTATGATGAAGAGCTGAAAACGCTCGACAACAAGATCGCTCAGATGGGCGGCCTCGCCGAACAGCTTCTCGCCCGTGCGATCGATGCGCTGCAGCAGCGCGATCCTGATCTTGCCGCAAGAACGATCGAGCAGGATCAGCATATCGATCGCCTCGAACAGGAAGTGGAAGACCTCGCCATCGATATCATCGCGCGGCGTCAGCCCGTCGCGCTCGATCTGCGCCAGATCATGACGGCCATCCGCGTCGCGGCCAATCTGGAGCGCATTGGCGATCTCAGCAAGAACATTGCCAAACGGGCGACGGCGACGGCGGAGGAAAGCCGTCCGAAGCAGCTCATGATCGGGCTCCAGCATATTGGCAGCAAGGCGTTGGAACAGCTGCAGATGGCGCTGGACGCCTATTCTCAGCGCGACGCCGAAAAGGCCCTCGATGTCTGGGCGCGCGACAAGGATCTCGACGCGATCTACAATTCGATCTTCCGTGAGCTGCTCACCTACATGATGGAAGATCCCCGCAATATCGGTCTGTGCACCCATCTTCTGTTCGGCGCTAAGAACCTGGAACGGATCGGGGATCACGCGACCAATATGGCCGAGATGATCCATTTTCTCGTCAAAGGCGTTCCGATCGCGGAGGAGCGCCCGAAAGGCGACACGACAAGCTACACCTTGCCGGAGCCGCCGGCGCGCTAGCGCAACGCGCGTCCGAATGGACGCGGGAACAGTTGCGCTAACTTTTTGAAATAGATTATCGGACCGAAAAGTGGGTACCGGTTTTCGGTCCGATGCGTAAGCAAAGGAATAGTGCGGGACACGATCCGGCCAATGAGAGAAGACCAGCTGATCGATGACGGCGAAGATCTTAGTGGTGGAGGATGAGGAGCCGTTGGCGCTCCTCCTGCGGTATAATCTCGAAGCCGAGGGCTTCGAAGTCAAAGCCGTTCACCGCGGTGACGAGGCGGAAATTGCGGTCGCGGAATCCCCGCCGGATCTCATCGTTCTGGATTGGATGCTGCCGGGCCTGTCCGGTCTGGAGCTGTGCCGGCGCTGGCGGAGCGGCCGGTCGTCGCGGAACATTCCGATTATCATTCTGACGGCGCGCGGCGAGGAGGTCGACCGCATACGCGGCCTGACCACGGGCGCCGATGATTACGTCGTCAAGCCGTTCTCCGTGCCGGAATTGATGGCGCGGATCAAGGCGATCATGCGCCGGTCGCGGCCGGAGCGCATCGCCAGCACACTGAGCGTTTACGACATCGTTCTCGACCGCGACGCGCATCGCGTGACGCGCAACGGCCGGGAGGTCAGGCTCGGGCCGACCGAATTCCGCCTGCTTGAATTTCTGATGGAAAGTCCGGGCCGGGTCTTTTCGCGAACCCAGCTTCTCGATGGCGTCTGGGGCCATGACGTCTATGTCGATGAGCGCACCGTCGATGTGCATATCGGCCGTCTGCGCAAAGCCATCAACCGTGGCCGTGACCGTGATCCCATTCGCACCGTCAGAGGCGCGGGATATGCTTTCGGCGAGCGGACAAACGAGCCGACGCTCTGACCGCTCCTGCCGCCCGCGATGCTTTTGTCCCCCGCGTCCCGCTTCTCAGGTTTTGAGAGCCGGAAGCATGACCCTCATCCGCTTCCGGCTCTCACCCCCGCTTTGACCCGCTATTTCCGGCGGCGCGCAGCCGGCTGGAATGCGGCCCGCGCATGATGCTCGCAATAGGAAATGCCGGCCACCTTCGCATGGCCGCAAAAGTGGAAATCCTCGTCCTGCGGATCACCAATCGGCCAGCGGCACATATTCTCCTTAAGGTCGAGAAGCGGCACCCGCAGGGGCGCGGGCATGTCCTCCGGAACGACCGAGGGGACGATACTCAGCGCAACGGCCGGCCTTTCGACGGGCGCGAGAACCGGCTTCAGCGCGACATTGCCGTGCGTTCTGTATTGCATGCGCGTCGGCCGCAAGGGCAGATGCGAAACACGATTGCGCGGACGCGACGAACGCATTCTGGACGTCGTGGCGCGTCCCGCCAGACCAAGCCTGTGAACTTTGCCGATGACGGCATTGCGCGTCACTTCGCCAAGACGGCCGGCGATCTGGCTCGCGCTGAGTCCGTCAGCCCAGAGCTTCTTGAGAAGCTCCACGCGCTCTTCGGTCCACCCCATTTCTTGCCTCCTCAATACGTCTGCGAATTCGTTTTTGACACGAGCACTCGCATCCGTGGCGGCAGGCACACATCACGCGAACAGGCGGACGCGGCGCGGCTACACGGAGCAAAGGCCCGCAAAGGGCTACGCAGGACTTGACGCTATACTTGAGAATTGATCCGGCGAGCGGGACAAGGAGAGAACAATCTGCTGCCGAATGAGCAATGACAGGAACGAATTACCAGGAGGTATTCAAAATATACCCCGCAACGTCATCGCAGACTTCATAATGGCACGGCTGCTTCGCGAACACAAATAAACGAATGGTTAATGCGGCATCGGGCTCGGCATTTTTCGGCATACTGTGTCTTTTGTGCCAATCGGCGGTGGCGGGCGGTCTCGATGACACAATTGACAGTCCTGCTGCAATCACCGAATGATCCTGGCATAATTGAATTCCCGACATTCGGCCCCGGCTTTTCGCCTAGGAGAGATTTCTTTCTGCCATGTCCGCATTGCTGCCCACATATGCCAGAGCAGAGCTCGCCTTCGAGCGCGGCGAGGGCGCTTCCCTCTATACGACGACAGGTGAGCGCTATCTCGACTTCGGCGCCGGTGTCGCGGTGACGGCGCTCGGCCATTCGCATCCGCATCTCGTCGCGGCGATCCAGGAGCAGGCCGGAAAGCTCCTGCACACCTCCAACCTCTATCAGATTCCGGGCCAGCAACGGCTTGCCGAACGGCTCTGTGCGGCCAGCTTCGCCGAGAAGGTCTTCTTCTGCAATTCCGGCGCGGAGGCGATGGAGGGCGCGATCAAGATGGCGCGCCGATATCACAGCCACAATGACGCGCCGGATCGTTACCGCATCATCACTTTCGAGGGCGCATTTCACGGGCGCACGCTTGCGACCATCGCCGCGGGAAATCAGCCGAAGCACGTTGCCGGTTTCGGCCCGAAGGTGGACGGCTTCGACCAGGTGCCGCTCGGCGATCTTGCCGCGACGCGCGCCGCCATAGGTCCGCAGACGGGCGCGATCCTCATCGAGCCGATTCAGGGCGAAGGCGGTGTGCGCCATGCGGGATGGCCGTTTCTGCGGGCCTTGCGCGATCTGGCCGATGAACACGGCCTCCTCCTGATTTTGGATGAGGTGCAGACCGGCATGGGGCGCACCGGGCGGCTCTTTGCCCATCAGTGGACAGACGTCACGCCCGATATCCTGGCCGCCGCAAAGGGCCTTGGGGGTGGCTTTCCGGTCGGCGCTGTCCTTGCAACGGACGAAGCTGCCGAAGGCATGACGGTCGGCAGCCACGGCACGACCTTCGGGGGCAATCCGATGGCCATGGCGGCCGGCAACGCCGTGCTCGATGTGCTGCTGGCCGACGGATTCCTCGACGAGGTCCAGAAGAAAGCACTGCTTCTGAAGCAGAAGCTCGCCGAGATCCATGACATGCATGGTGACGTCATCGAAGAAGTGAGGGGTGAGGGGCTGATGATCGGGTTGAAATGCAAACCGCCGAGCGACTTGCTGATCGGGGCGATGCTGCAGGAACATCTGCTCGGGATCGGCGCGGCCGACAATGTTGTCCGCCTGCTTCCGCCGCTGACCATAAGCGAGGCCGAGATCGTCGAGGCTTGTCAGAAATTCAGCGCCGCCTGCACAAGGGTAAGCGGGCAGCTCAAGAACGAAGATAGCGCCTGAAGATGGCAATACGGCATTTTCTCGACATCGACACATTCGACAGGGACACGCTGAAGCACATCCTGGCGAATGCCCATCTGATGAAGCGCGACCTGCGGGACGGCGGCGGACGCTACGGGCGGCTTGCCGAAGGCAAGACACTGGTCATGATGTTCGAGAAACCGTCCACGCGCACGCGCGTCTCCTTCGACGTCGCCATGCGGAAGCTGGGCGGGGAATCCATCGTTCTGAACAGTACCGACATGCAGCTCGGACGGGGCGAAACCATCGCCGACACCGCGCGCGTTCTCTCGCGCTATGCCGACATTCTGATGCTCCGGACAATGAAACAGGAAAATCTGGAGCAGCTCGCGGGCCATGCCGATATTCCGGTCATCAACGGGCTGACCGACCGCTCGCATCCTTGCCAGATATTCGCCGATGTCATGACCTTCGAGGAAAAGAAAGGCCCGGTCGCCGACCGCGTCATCAGCTGGATCGGCGATGGCTGCAACAATGTGGCGACCTCCTGGATCCACGCCGCGGCAAGGTTCGGCTTTACGCTCCATATCGGTGCGCCGAAATCGCTGCAGCCGCTGCAGGAGACGCTGGCCTGGGCGGAGCGCGAAGGCGCAAGGCTCGCCCTCTTCGAGGATCCGAGCGAGGCTGTGGCGGGGGTGGACTGCATCGTCACCGACGTCTGGGTGTCCATGGGCCAGAGCGATGAGGAACGCCGGCTTGCCTTGCTAAAGGACTATCAAGTCGACGACCAACTGATGAAATTGGCCGGGCCAAGCGCTATATTTATGCATTGTCTCCCCGCCCAGCGCGGACGGGAGGTGACGGACGAGGTGATCGACGGGCCTCAATCCGTCGTATTCGACGAAGCCGAAAACCGGGTCCACGCCCAGCGGGCAATTCTGGCGTGGTGCCTGGGTAAAACGTAAATCCAATTCACGGCGAAAAGCCTTATGGCAGACCACATCAAGCGCACGGCAGATGATTTCGTTCTCCCCTTTCAGATCGAATCGTCCGGCGCCAGGGGGCGGCTTGTTCGCATGGGTCCGGCGATCAGCGCGGTTCTCGGCAAGCACGACTATCCCGAGCCCGTCTCCAATCTGCTCGGCGAGGCGATGACACTCACGGCGATGCTTGGCGCCTCGCTGAAATTCGACGGCAAGTTCATCCTGCAAACGAGCAGCGAAGGGCCGGTCAGCTTTCTGGTCGCGCATTACTACGCACCGGGAAACATCCGCGGCTATGCCAGCTATGATGAAAGCGCGGTCGACGCCGTTGCGGGCAGCGCATCGGAGCAGGCGCGTCTTCTGGGCCAGGGCCATCTGGCCATGACGATCGATCAGGGGCCTGAAATGGAGCGCTATCAGGGCGTCGTGCCGCTGGAGGGAAGCAATCTTGCCGAGGCGGCCGATCTCTATTTCCGCCAGTCGGAGCAGCTTCCGACTTTCATCAAGATCGCCATTGCGCGGCATTATGAAGGCGGCAGGGAGGATCAGCCCGGCTCCTGGTCATGGCGCGCCGGCGGCCTCATGGTGCAGAAGCTGACGAGCGAGGGTGGATTGGCGCGCAGCAATGGCCATGATGCGGAGGATGCGTGGGTCCGGGCACGGCTCCTTGCCGCGACGGTCGAGGATCACGAGCTTCTCGATCCGATGCTGGAGCCTGAGCGCCTGCTCTACCGGCTTTTCCACGAGGAGCGCGTCCGCGCCTTCGACGCGACGGCCCTCTCGGCATTCTGCCGCTGCTCACGTGAGCGGGTGGAGCAGATGCTTGACAATTTTTCCGCCGAAGACATTTCCGACATGGCGGAGGACGGGCTGGTGAAAGTCACCTGCGAGTTCTGCAACAGCGAGTATGAATTCACCGTCGACGAACTTCTCGGCAAGAACACAACGCTTCAATAAGGGACGGCTCGGTGGACGATCGGTCCGAAAGGTAACTGCCCCGTCGTCTGCGCTGATCGCTTTTTTCGTCGTCCCGGAAACCCGGGAGGGCTGTCCGGGATCCACTTGCAGTTCGGCAAGCACTGGGCCGGACGGAGAAGCGAGTAGGCCCCGGCTCGCGAACCTTTACGGTGAGCGACGCTTGTCTGGTCGCGATCAGCAAGACATCGCGACAAGCGCTCACCTTGGGCCGGGGCGACGCAGAGTATGCTGTTTCGCAGAGATGTCCCAAGGGAGAAGGGCTGCCGGTGCGAGCCTGATCGGTCCGGCCTGAAACGATTTCGCTCTATTTGGGTTGGCAGACGGCGCGGACGCCCTCGGGCGGGGAACCGTTCGGCGTGCTGACGAGGACCGCGCATTTGGCCTCCCCATCCCCATCGAAGAGCCGGGTCGTTCCCAAGGCGAGCGTTTCTTCTTTCGCGACCTTGAGCCCGGCGCCCGTGAAACAGGACTCCGCCCGCTTGGCGATGGTCTCGATCAGCGCGCGGGCCGAAGCGTTTCCCGTTGGCGCCTGGAAGGTGCAATCCGATTTCGTCGGGCAATCGGCGCTCAGGCCGGCGGCCGTGCCGTATTCCTTTTGCAGCTCGGCCACACAGGAGGATGGTTTGCTCTGCGCCAGTGCGGATTGAGCGGCGAAGACCATCGCCAGCAGCCCCACGATCATTCGCGTTGAAAATATCGTCAGATCCCTCACCGATGATTCTCCTCTATTCTCCCGAATGATGGCCCCCCACTCAATAAAGAGCCCCGATTAAATTATCAGTATCCGCCCGATCTAATTCATCCGCTGCGCCGTATAAGGGCTGTCGAGCGAGAAGGCCGGGATCTCCACTTCGAAACTCTCTCCATCCTCGGTTTCCATCGTGTACCAGCCGAGCATGATGCCTGAAGGGGTGCGGAGCGGCGCGCCGCTCGTATAGCGAAAGCTTTCGCCCGGCTCGAGCGCCGGCTGCTCTCCGACGACACCCGCCCCGCGCACTTCCTGCATCCGCCCTTGTGAATCGGTAATCTTCCAGTGACGGGCCATGAGCTGCACACGTTCCTTGCCGCCATTATAGATCTCGACGGTATAGGCCCAGAAATAATAGTCCCGAAGCGGCGCGGAGTCGTCTTCGAGAAAATCCGGAACGACTTTCACCGTAATGCCGCGCGTCGTGGCCTCGTAAATCACCCGCAGCTCCCCTCCGCTCACATTCCGTGCAGCTCAGGCAAAGGCGCTGCGGAATGCCTGGTCCAGATCGCCGATCAGGTCGGCCGGGTCCTCGAGCCCGACCGACAGGCGAAGCATATTGTCCCCAATACCCATAGCCGCCCTGACCTCCGGCGTGAAGCGTTGATGCGTCGTCGTCGCCGGATGCGCGATGAGGCTCTTGGCATCACCGAGATTGTTGGAGATCTTGATGATCTTCAGCGCATCCATCACCCGGAACGCCGTCTCCTTGTCGCCCTTGACGGAGAATGTCACCAAGGTGCTGCCCGCCTTCATCTGCCGCCGCGCCAGCTCATATTGCGGGAAATCCGAACGCCACGGGTAGAGCACGCTTTCGATCCCGGAGCGCTCGGCCAGGAGATCGGCGAGCGTCGCCGCCGTCGATGTCATGCGCTCGACGCGCAGCGGCAATGTCTCCAGCCCCTTGAGCAGCACCCAGGCGTTGAACGGGCTCATGCAGGGGCCGGTCTGGCGCATATAGACCTTGAGATAATCTTTCAGGAATTCAGTACTGCAAAGAATGACCCCGCCGAGACAGCGGCCCTGCCCATCGATATGTTTGGTCGCGGAATAGACGACGATATCGGCGCCCAAAGCGAGCGGCTTCTGCAGCATCGGCGTGGCGAACACATTATCGACGATGAAGAGCGCGCCGCAATCCTTCGCAATCGCCGCGACGCCGGCAAGATCCACCAGCTCAAGCGTCGGGTTTGCGGGCGTTTCGCAGAAGAATACGCGCGTATTCGGCCGAACGGCGCCGCGCCAGGCGTTGAGGTCGCGCCCATCGACGAGGGTGCAGCTCACGCCGAAGCGAGGCAGTAATTCCTCAATCACATAGCGGCAGGAGCCGAACAGCACCTGACTGGCGACGACATGATCGCCCGTTTTCAGATAGCAAAAGAGCGCCGCCGTGACCGCCGCCATCCCGCAGGCCGTCCCGCGCGCTTCTTCCGCGCCTTCGAGCAACGCCACGCGCCTCTCGAACATCGAAAGCGTCGGATTGGAATAGCGCGTATAGATATAGCCGTCCTGCTCACCCTTGAAGCGCAGTTCGGCATCGCGCGCCGTCTCGTAAACGAAGCCGGAGTTGAGATAGAGCGCCTCCGACGTCTCGCCATAGGGACTGCGGAGCGTTCCGCCATGAACCAGCGCGGTCGCCTGCGCCCAGGACTCTTCAGGAGAATTGCCGCGATCGTCTGCCATCGGCCTTGCCTTTCGCAAATAAAAAAGGCCGGACTTATAAAGCCGGGCCGGATGCGTCGCGACACGGCCTTTTTAGCGAGTTCTTTTACGTGGCTGCAAGCCGGCCAGCCAAATCACCACGGGGTAAGGGTGGATTATCCGGGCGGAGGGGTTGGCGTCAAGGGAGAAGACAGCATGTCGTTTTTTTGCGAGAAGAGATAGTGTAGCACGGTCCCTGTGAATGGACCTTATTCATATATTGCCGAGGAATGACTGTTCGCGAGAAGGGACCGGAATGCAGGATAATCAAGAGCAAGGAACACCGCTTGAACGCGCAGAGCTGTATGCCACGCTCCGTTCCGGCATTAAAGATCTACAGGACGATCGAAATTTTCAGAGTCAGCGCTTCCAGACGCTGGCAATAGCTCTGAGCGCCGCTTACGGGTTCATTTCAGTAACGATTGATGGGTCAAGGTCGCCCCTACTTTCTTTGCAGTCCCGGTTGGATACGGTCCAGCGCCTGGATTTGGCTCTTCTCATCAACCGAGAAAACGACGGCATGAGCGGGCGCATCAACGTAGAGACTGACAATTTCTTTGATCGCATTGTTGGCAAAGTCTTGCTCTTTAGCTTTTTCGTCTGGATCCGGTGCGCAAATGCTGATAGGCTTCAAGATGCGGAACGATTAAAGCACGCTATAGGCAGCGCTTAGCGACTTAGGCCGTCAATGTTGGACTCTTCCGGCGGCCTGCTCAGCGCCAGATCGACGACACGTTGCACGGTCGTTGCGGGCAAAGGCTTCTTCCCTGGCCGCCGCGTCTTGTCGCGAAGCAGCCCATCCACGCCCTCATGCATGAAGCGCTCCTGCCAACGCCAGACGACGGGTTTGGATTTGCCGGACCGGCGCATGATCTCGGTGGTGCCGCAACCATCGGCGGTGGCCAGAATAATCTGCGCGCGCCAGACTCAATCCCTATGCATTGGACCGCGAGCACCGAGCAAAAGTAGAAATGGCGGCATCGCGCTGGGGTCCCAAAACGACGAGTGAACTGCAAAGCGTTATCCCGTATATTTATTTTCTATTTTCATCTATTCTGACATTATTGACAATCATTCAGGTGGTGAGCGCCATCCAGTTTCTGTTATAAAACCATAAAAGCAAATAAAACTGTAATTTTTACTCACTAAACCATCGACGTAGGTCGATCGCTCTTGCAATATGTTTAAAATATCTGTGGTATCGGACAAATACCAGTGGCCGACGACAAACCAGTCCTCGGGTCTGTATCGCATTCGAATATGGGAGGTCCGTCTCCCCCACTCCGCAGACGTAGCAATGGCAGCTAACTGTTGGAGAAAGTTTACGATTTTGGTTATGTGGCAGAAAGCGGACGCCAACCGACAACCAGGGGCAACGTCCCTCCGAGACCCAACATGCCATACCTAAAGGACGGCCTTCTCCCCGCGCAAACGCTGCGCGCGATGATCGACGCCGGACATATCTTCGCCGCCGCGCCGATTTCGCCTACCCAGGTGCAGCCCGCCAGCCTCGATCTGCGCCTCGGGGCCACCGCCTATCGGGTGCGTGCCAGCTTTCTGCCCTCGGCGCGCATGAGCGTTGCGGCAAAACTCGCCGCCTTCGCGCTGCATGAGATCGATCTCAGCGGCGGCGCCGTGCTGGAGACGGGCTGCGTCTATCTCGTGCCGCTGCAGGAGCAGCTTTCGCTGCCGGCGGGTGTCTCCGCCGCCGCCAATCCGAAAAGCTCCACCGGCCGGCTCGACGTCTTCACGCGGATCATCACCAATACCGGCCCCTCCTTCGATCAGATCCCGGACGGCTATGAGGGGCCGCTCTACGCCGAGATCTGTCCGCAGACCTTTCCGGTGCTCGTCCGGTCCGGCTCATTGCTGGCGCAAATCCGTTTCCGGCGTGGCGTGGCCGAACGGACCGATGCCGAGCTTGCACGGCTGCATCGCGAACAGCGTCTCGTGTCGAGCGAGACCGCCGACATTGCAGGCGGCATCGCCCTATCCGTCGATCTCTCAGGCGAAGACGGCAGCGACGCGATCGGCTTCCGGGCGAAACGGCATACGGGCCTGGTCGATGTGGACCGGCCGAACGCTTACGCCGTCGATGATTTCTGGGAACCGATCACGCCCCGCCATGAGCGCCGGCTGATCCTCGATCCCGACCAGTTTTATATTCTCGCGTCCAAGGAAGCGGTTCACGTCCCGCCGACCCATGCCGCGGAGATGGTGCCCTTCAATCCGCTGGTCGGCGAATTTCGCGTGCATTATGCCGGCTTCCTCGATCCCGGCTTCGGCCATGCGGCCGCCGGAGGCGCCGGGAGCCGCGTGGTTCTCGAAGTGCGCAGCCACAAAGTGCCCTTCATTCTCGAGGACGGGCAGATCATCGGCCGCGTCATCTATGAGCAGCTGACCGAGGTGCCCGATCATCTTTATGGCGAGGGCATCGGCTCGAATTACCAGGCGCAGAAGCTGAAGCTCTCGAAACATTTCCGGCTTTGAGACCGAGATGACGCGCATCCTGCCGCTCGCCGATTGGGACGATACCGAGCGCGTGCACAGCCAGATCGAGGCCATCTTCGCCACGAGCGCCGTGACGCAGGAATTCGCGTCGGACAGAGCGCGCGCCGAATATGGCGAGCTCTGGCTCGGCCGCTATATTCGCCATTGCGCGGAAAGCGTCTTCATCGCGCTAGAGGCGAGTGACGACGTGATCGGATACCTTGCCGGCAGCCTGATCAGCAATCAGGCGCCGCTCACCGGACCGGACTACTATGACAGTTTCCCCGCCGCGCTGATCGACACCTATCCCGCCCATATCCATGTGAATGTGCGCGGGGACCGCCGGGGACAGTCGATCGGATCGGCGCTCGTCGGCGCGTTCCGGACCTATTGCATTGACCATCACAGCCCTGGCTTCCATGCGGTCACCGCCGCCGACAGCGCGGCGGCCGGGTTTTTCGCCAAATGCGGTCTCTCGCCGCGCGCCACGGCTGAGTGGCGGGGTCGCCGTCTCGTCTTCATGGGCGAAGCTCTGGCGAGGTTTGCTTAGCGCAGGATCACGTCACGCCGAAACGATCAGCCTCGCGCCGGAAGTCCCTCTCCGAACGGCGATCGCCGCGAAACGGGGCCTATCAATTCGTCATCCCGGAAGCCC
This sequence comes from uncultured Alphaproteobacteria bacterium, assembly GCA_963749875.1. Lineage (GTDB taxonomy): Bacteria > Pseudomonadota > Alphaproteobacteria > Rhizobiales > Rhodomicrobiaceae > JAHQVI01. The sequence goes on along the minus strand of CAVVOX010000003.1, from coordinate 251,537 downwards.
GCAGGGCTGTCCGGGATCCACTCGCAGGTCGGCAAGCACTGCGGCAGACGGAGAAGCGAGTGGGCCCCGGCTCTTCGGCCGGGGCGACACGTGATATGCCGCTTCGCAGACCCTTCAGCAGAGCGAATGCTTCCACTTCAGACAAATAAGCCTCAGCCGGAACAGCTTCCGCCGCCGAGCACGCAGAATTTCGCGCAATGCGGATGGCAGAGCTTGACCGCGCCCTTGTCGAACATGCCGCCATCCGCGTCAGCGGCCTCGGCGAGGGTCGCGCCCATTTCGAACGCTTCGTCGTAGGGCAGAAGTGTGCAGGGCAGCACGACCGGCTTGTCCGCACCGCGGCGCTTGACGATCATCCGGCTGCTGGCGCACATGACGTCGCCCGGCGATTTGCCCAGAATACCCCAGCAAGCGGTCGTGATCTCCGGCACCTCGGCCCGCTCGTCCATTTCCGGAAGCAGCACGAGTTCGGACGGATTTTGCGCATCGCCCGGCCATCCGCGCTCCGAAAAAAGCGCCGCATAGCCGGCCCTTGCCGCGGCCTCATCCTCGTGCCAGCGGGTGCGCCCGCAAATGGCGAGATTGAAGCCGTTCTCCGCCAGCCAGTCCGTGCCGGCGATCGAGGGCGCCCAGCTCCCCGCGCCGCGTTCCGTTTCGTGCAGCGCCTTCGTGTAGTGATCCAGGCTGACGCGGACGGTCAGCTCATCGCCATAGGCCTCCCGGAGCCGCAGAAGCCCCTTCTTCATGCGCGGCCGCTGCATCGGGACCATGGCGTTCGTCAGGATAAGCACCTTTAGGCCGCGCAGCAGCGCCGCTTCCGCAATCGCGATGATGTCGTTATTCAGAAACGGCTCGCCGCCCGTGAAGCCGATCTCGGTCGTCTCCAAGCCGAGCGCCGTGATTTCATCCAGATAGGCGATAACCTCGTCGGCGCTGATATAGGCGAGCCGGTCATTTTTCGGGCTCGATTCGATATAGCAATTCACGCATTCGATATTGCAGAGACTGCCCGTATTGATCCAAAGCGTTCTGAGGCTTTCCAGCCCGACGCTTGCCCGGCGTTCGCCCTTGGCCGTGATGTCGGGATCGGAGAATTTCGCCGGAAGCGTCGCGTTTTCTTCAACACCGATGCTGATTTCTTGCAAACCCATTTCGTCCCCTGGCTACGACGCGGAAATCTAGCATGCCGGGCCCGCGCACCGTCTCACAATGCGATGACATTTTCGCTACTCGGACGCCGCCCACGCCGAATAGTCACGCGTCCGTCAGTGTTGAAGATGCGCAGTCTTGACGGCGCAAACGCGGTTCAAGCGTGGCCGCAAAGACAAATGCGATCGCCAAAACCACGCCCGCGCAGGCTTGCCGCTTGCACGGCTCTGCGACGCACCGTAAAAGGCTGAAGCCTTGGGGGCGTTCTAAGCGTTTATCAATAAAACCCATCCATCCTAGACGCTTGAACCGGCACTATCGGGAGAACACGCGGCATGTACGGCATTCTGGCGGCATGCATTGCCGTTATGGCAATGTTTCTGGGTTTGTTCGCGCTCAGCGTAGAGCCGGCACCGAATGATCTTCAGGCACGGCTGTCGGTCGAGACAGCGGCACCGATCGTAGCGAAGAAATCCGCCGCAGAGCTGAACTGAAAGCTTTGAGCCCGGAAAACGCTTTCGCCTTTGCTGATCTTCCGCCGGCGATTCGGCCGCCAATTATCCGCTCGCCCGCCCCTCGCCGATCTTGGCGTTGGCGGCGACCTCGCGCGTTCGCTGCAATGTCTCGGCAAGATCCGTCCAATAGGGCGGCGCAAGCTCATTGATGAAAATCGCTCCCTCGGGGAAGCGGCACCGTTCGGTGAGCGCATCCCACGGGATGGAGCCCAGCCCGAGCGGAAGGTGCAGATCGCCCGCGCCATAGGCGAGCCGTTCGGCGCGGTAGCCGAAGCGGGGGCCGGTCAGCTTCCCGAAGGAATCGTGGACGTGCAAGTGCTTCGCATAAGGGGCGAGCGCGCCGGCCTCGTCGAGAAAATTCACGCCGCGGTGAGTGGAAAGCAGAAAGGCGTGCGAGAAATCGAGGCATGCCCGCACCGCCGGATGGCCGATCGCTGCAATCTCCTGCGCCAGTCGCGAGGGGAGCGTCGCCCGCTCCGCGCCGCCGAACAAATTCTCAACAGCAATGGTAATGCCATGATCCGCCGCAAAGGGGCCCATCTCGGCAAGAACCTCGCGCTGCTGGGCGAAACGCACCTCCGCGTTGGCTTCGTCATCCGCCAGTTTCGTCCCGGCATGAGCGACATAGTGCACCCCGCCAAGCTCGGCAGTGATCTCCAGCGTCGCCTTCAGCACGTCCGTGTGGAGAGCGAGCGTCTCGGGACGCTCCATCAGATTGAGGCCTAAGGGACCGTGCATCGTGTAGCCGAAAGGCCGCCCCTCGGTCAGCGCCTTCGCCCGCCTGAGCCGGTCGCGCATAATGCGGCCATTGGCGACGAGCTCCAATGCGTAGAGCGGCAGCTCCACATAGTCCACGCCATGCCCGGCCGCCTCGTCGAGCGCCGGCCCCAGCTTCAGAAGTCCGTAATCCTCATCGTTGGGAATCGAATAGCCGATACCCTTGCGGCTCTCACTCATCAGGCAATCCTCCTGGCCGCCGCCGCAAACTCTGCAACGCGCCCATCCAGCCTATCAGCATGAGGAGCGGAGATGACAGACGAAAGACGCACCCGTCCCTTCGACCTGCTCGCCGGAGCAGGCCGCACAGAAACCACGCACGCACAAGTCACGCCGGGTCGGCGTTAGAATCCGCGTACCAGATTGCCGAGCCAGAGCACGATATAGGCGACGAGCGCCACCCAGAACATGCTGATCGGGATGTAATTCGACACCATGCTGACGAACTGGCCCACGATCGAAAGCGCCGCGAGCAGCATGGAGATGAAGAATGTCATATTGGTTGGCGGCGTGAGACGCATCTGATATTCCCCGTTTCGTTCTGCTGGGTCGCAACGCGCCTGGTTGGGATATTTGCACGAAACGATTTCCAGCCAAATCTGTCCGGTCCCTTTGTGGGGCGATCATATCGCCTGCCCCTCTCTCAGGGAAGGAGAAGAATTATGAGATTTTTCAGATGGTTGTTGATTGTGATCGCCATTCTTGCGGCATTTTTTGTCGGCGGCGGTATGCTGCTCCCGGGCGATATTCATGTCGAACGCTCAACCGTTATTCAGGCGGACGCCTCGCAAATCTTCCCCTATCTCAACAATTTCCGCCGCTTCAACGAATGGTCTCCTTGGGCGGCGCGCGACCCGAATACGCCGTACACTTTCTCGGGGCCGGAGGAAGGCACCGGTGCGAAAATGGCCTGGCACAGCGATGATGAGAAGGTCGGATCGGGCAGCCAGGAAATCGTTGAGAGCACGTCGAATGAGCGCGTCGTCACGGCTCTCGACTTCGGCGAAATGGGCAAGGCGCGGGCGTCCTTTCAGCTGCGGCCGGAAGATGGCGGAACGAGGGTTGTCTGGTCGCTCGATGCGAGCCTCTCCGCAGACCCCCTCGCCCGATGGATGGGGCTCTTGCTCGACCACCTGATCGGCGCCGACTATGAGGAAGGGCTGAAGCGGCTGAAAGCGAAGGTCGAAACCGGCGCCGTCTGATGGCTGCGCCGGGCCCCGATGATCTTGGGAGAAACCAGAGCACTCGGGGGAGGCCAGGACGGCTGATGCCCTAGTGGTCTGATCCATTCAGGCGATTCCCAAATTCTCCGAAGCAGCTCATTCTTGCGCAATGAGATCAGGGATCACCGTGACTGTTACGCGCGATGAGCGGCTTCGTCTTGAAACCATCGTTGCGGATCGTTGTGCGCCTCAGAAACACGTCTGGCGCGCGCAGATTATTCTGGCCACCGCCGATGGTTGCGGCACCACCGAGATCATGCGCCGGTCCGGCAAATCCAAACCCGTCGTCTGGCGTTGGCAGGAGCGCTTCATGCATGAGGGCGTGGATGGGCTGCTTCGCGACAAGACGCGGCGGCCAGGGAAGAAGCCTTTGCCCGCAACGACCGTGCAACGTGTCGTTGATCTGGCGCTGAGCAGGCCGCCGGGAGAGACCACGCATTGGACCGGCCGGATGTTGGCCAGGGCTGCCAATGTCAGCCTGCGTTCGGTTCAGCGCATTCTTGAAGCCCATCAGCTTTCTCCGCACCGGATCCGGACGTTCAAGCTTTCCAAAGATCCCCACTTTGCCGACAAGCTCAGAGACATTGTCGGTCTCTACGTTGATCCGCCCGCTCATGCCGTCGTTTTCTCGGTTGATGAGAAGAGCCAAATCCAGGCGCTGGACCGTACCCAACCGGGACTGCCAATGAAGAAGGGGCGAGCCGGAACCATGACCCATGATTACAAGCGGAACGGGACGACGACCTTATTCGCCGCGCTCAATGTGCTGGAAGGAACGGTCATTGGCCGCAACATGCAGCGCCATCGTCATCAGGAATTCATCCGCTTCCTGAATACCATCGAGGCGCAGGTTCCGGCAGGCAAGCTCGTCCACGCCATTGTCGACAACTACGCGACGCATAAACACTCCAAAGTCAGGGCCTGGCTGGCGCGCCATCCGCGTTGGACATTCCATTTTACGCCAACTTCAGCGTCCTGGCTCAATGCTGTCGAGGGCTTCTTCGCAAAACTCACGCGGCAACGGTTGAAACGGGGCGTGTTCCGATCCCTCGTTGAGCTGCAAACGGCTATCAACCGCTTTATCCAGGAAAACAATGCCGAGCCGAAACCCTTCGCCTGGACAGCCGATCCAGATCGGATCATCGAAAGCGTCAGGCGTGGGAAGCAAATGTTAAAGTCGCTCCACTAGGCTGCGTTGACAAAAGCGGGTAGCCAGATATGGGCGGCAGCGAGCGCGAGGAATCCAGCGTAAGACAGTTTCGTTTTGTCATAGCGCGTGGCGATGCGCCGGAACTGTTTCAGTTTACCAAACATGCGCTCGATCCGATTGCGATCCTTGTAGGCTTTGAAGTCGCAGGCAGGCGGATCTTTGCGATTTGTTTTCGGCGGAATGACTGGTCCAATGCCTTTCATGAGCAGGGCAGATCGAACGTCGTCGCTGTCAAACCCTTTGTCCGCCAACATGATTTTCGGTTTGTTGACCGGCAATTTCAACAGGTCGTCTACGCCGCGATAGTCCGAGGTTTCGCCGCCTGTGAGGACAAAGCCAAGAGGGCGTCCTTTACCGTCTGACCGGGCGTGGATCTTTGTCGAAAAGCCGCCGCGGCTTCGACCAAGAGCATTTGAATAAGTCCCCCTTTTCCGCCCGCTGCCTGAGCATGAGCGCGAACGGTGGTGCTGTCCATCATGTGAGCCCAGTCGTCGGTGAGCCCCAGTTCGACAAGCGTTTCGAGGATCGCATCCCACACACCCATCTCCGCCCAGCGCCTGAAACGGACGTAGACGGAATTCCATTTGCCATAGTCTGGCGGCAGGTATCGCCACGGTGCGCCCGTGCGCATGATCCACATCATGCCATTGAAATATCTGCGATTATCCTGTGCTGGTCGCGCCCACCGGCCACGTTCTGATGGAAGGAGCGGGGCAATGATTTCCCACGCTGCATCGCTGACGTCACTCGGATATCCCAAAGATGCCTCCCCTAAAAGACATCCTTGAATCAAAACTCAACTGATTTGGGAATCCCTTTTGTCAACGCAGCCTAGATCAACCCTCGTTCAAGTGGAATCACTTGAACGAGGGTTGATCTATTTCAAAAGACGAGCGCCCTGTTCCCGCGTCCATTCGGACGCGCGTTGCGCTAATTCGTTTCGCCGCCTGCTCCGTTTTCAATCCACCAGCTGTCGATCTGAGCACCGTAACCCGGCGTGACCTTCGGGTAATGGAGCTGGCGCCAATACGCGATCCATTGTTCGGGCAAATGAAAGAGCGGCAGGACGTAAGCGCCGCTCATCAGCACGCGGTCGAGCGTCCGCACCGCCGAGACGAAATCCTCGCGCGTTTTTGCCGCCAGGAGCGCCGCAATCATGGCGTCCACCGCCGGACTTTTCACGCCGGGATAGTTGAAGCTGCCTTCTGCATCCGCCGCGGCGGACGACCAGCGAAAGCTCTGCTCATTCCCGGGCGAGAGCGATGCCGGCCATCGATTTTGGATCATATCGAAATCGAACGCGGTCTTCCGGCTCTGATATTGCGCGGAATCGACCTGCCGGATGGTGACATTGACGCCGATGCGCCGGAGCGATCGCGCATAGTTCAGAAACAGCCGTTCCTGCTCGCGGGTCGCGGCCAGCATCTCAAAGCTGAAGGGCGCGCCCGTCGCTTTGTTCACCAGCCTTCCGCCTTGCAGCTCGTATCCCGCCGCCTCCAGAAGCGTCAGCGCCTTGCGCCAATTCCTCCGGTCGCGGCCAGAGCCATCCGTGACCGGCTGCGTCAGGAGCCCTTCCAGCGCCGCCTCGGTCACGGCGTCCTTGAACGGGGCGAGCAAGTCGCGCTCGCGCTCATCGGCCGGGCGGCCATAGGATGAGAGCTCGGAGCCGTGGAAATAGCTTTGGGTCCGCTCGTAGAGACCGTGATAGAGATTCTGGTTCAGCCATTCGAAATCGAAGAGCAGGATCAGCGCCTCGCGCACGCGCTTCTCCGCAAAGAACGGCCTGCGGGTGTTGAAGACCAGCGCGTTCATGCCCGCCGGAACCCCTGTCCGAAAGCTCGTCTTCAGAACCCGTCCGTCCCGGACGGCCGGAAAATTATATTCGCGCGCCCAGCGGCTCGGATCGCTCTCCTGGTTGAAAAGAAAGAGGCCCTTTTTGAACGCCTCGAACATCGTATTGCCGTCGCGGTAGAACTCATAGACGATCTCGTCGAAATTATAGAGCCCGCGATTGACCGGCAGGTCGCGCCCCCAATAGTCGGGATCGCGTTTCAAAGTGAGACGTGTGCCCGGTTCGACGCTATCGACAATATAAGGACCGCTTCCGACGGGAGCCTCAAGGCTGGTCTTGTCGAATGTCTCAGGATCGATGAGATGTTTCGGCAGGACCGGCATGAGGCCCATGATCAGCGGCATCTCGCGATCGCCATCGGGCTTGAAGATCAGCTTTATGCCGCGCTCGCCGATCCGCTCGATCTTCTCCACTTTCGAATAATAGGTCCGGTGGTTCGGACGGCCCTTTTCGCGCAGCAGCTTCAGGGAGAAGATCACATCCTCGACGGTGACCGGATGACCGTCGGAAAAGCGCGCCTTCGGGTTCAGGGTGAAGGTGACCCAGGAGCGGTCTTCCGGCGTCTCGACGCTCTCGGCCAGCAGACCATAGAGTGAGAAAGGCTCATCATAGGACCGCGCGAGCAGGCTTTCGTGAACATATTCGCGAATCCCTGGCCCGGGATTGCCCTTCACGATCATGGGGTTGAGACTGTCGAACGAGCCCTGCACGCCGAACACGGCTCGCCCGCCCTTCGGCGCCGAGGGATTGACATAGTCGAAATGGCTGAAATCGGCGCCGTATTTCACCTCGCCATGCATCGCGATGCCGTGACTGGGCGCCGCTTCCGCCCTCGCGGCGGCGCAAATCGCCAACATGCCGAAAAGCGCTAGCGCAACGCGCGTCCAGTTGGACGCGGACAGTTGCGCTCGTCTCTTGAAATAGATCAACTTGACCTCGTTCAAGTGATCCCACTTGAACGAGGGTTGATCTAGACGAATTCCCGCAGGCTTTGTGATCTGGGGCTGAACCATTTCCCCCGCATAGCACATTTCCCGGCGACAAAAACTCTCTTACTGATGCGCCTTTGCTATCGTCTTCATTTTTCAGCGTGCTATGTAGGGATCGCTCAACGGGAGCAAGCTTTTTCGCTGGCCGATCCCTCACGATCGAATTGTGGAGCCCGCCCCCTCCGAGTGCCGGCCGCCACGGGAATGCCGCATTTGAATGATTGGACGCCCGTTTGAAGGATCGTAATCGCGGAGCCGGTTGTTTGGGGAGCGCGAAGAGCGACTAGGACTCCAAGGGACCTGTCGGGGGTTTGAGATCGTAGGTCTTTAAGATTTCGGCCTACACCCGCATGCGAATTGAAAGGTCAACAGCATGGTTGCATACAGTGTAGGGAAGAAGAGAACGGGCGTCCGCGCCGGCCTCTTGACATTCGCGCTTGTGCTTGGAGCAAGCTTCGCCGCAATGCCCGCCATGGCGCAGGATAAAAAGGCGGCTGCGAACGCTGGCAAGAAAGGTGAGCAAAGCGCCTGGGTCAAGCTTTGCGAAAAGGCGCCGAATGTGGTCGATCCGAAAAAAGGCACGCTGAATGTCTGTCTGACCCATCACGAGCGTCTTGACGGCAATTCCGGACGCGTTCTGGTCTCGGCCGCGATCCGTCAGGTGGAAGGGCAGGAAAAGCAGGCGCTCATGGTCATGGTGCCGCTCGGAATGGCTCTGCCGCCCGGCGTTCAGATGAAGGTCGACGACAATAAGCCGGTCAAGCTGCAATATACGCTTTGCTACGCGGCGGGCTGCACCGCCGAGGCCGAGGCGACCCCGGCCATCATCGATGAGATGAAAAAGGGCAAGCAGGTTATCGTTGCCGCGATCAATCTCGCGGGAAAGGCCATCGGCTTCCCGGTTCCGCTGACCGGCTTTAACAAGGCCCTCACAGGTAAGCCCGTCGATAACGAGAAATATAAGGAAGCCCGCAAACGCCTGATGCTGCAGATCCGCCAGCACCAGATCGAGCTGGCGAAGAAGGCGCAGGCAGAGGCGGCGAAAAAGGCCGGTAAAGAGTTCAAAACAACAATAAAGGTCCATTCTTCATTGCACACTGTCCCGGCCGTCTCTGGCGGCCGGGCTTTGTTATTGGAGGAGCAATTCCATGGCGGACCGGGAGCTGGTTTTTTACTTCGCACCGCAGAGCCGCGCGGGTATCGTGCTGTGGATGCTGGAAGAGCTCGGCGTACCCTACAGGATGGAGGTCCTTGACCTCAAAAAGGGCGAGCACAAATCGCCGGACTATCTGGGCGTTAATCCGATGGGCAAAGTCCCGGCGATCAAGCATGGCGGCACGGTCGTGACCGAGGCGGCGGCGATCTGCTGCTATCTCGCCGATGAATATCCGCAAGCGGGCCTGTCGCCACTGGTCGGCGATCCGCAGCGCGGGACATATCTGCGCTGGCTGTTTTTCGCTCCGAGCTGTATCGAACCGGCCATGACGGCCAAAGCCTTTCAATATCCGCCCGCCCCGGCCAGCGCGGTCGGCTATGGCGATTTCGATACGGTGATGGAAGTGATTTCCGGAGCCGTATCACAGGGCGACTACCTGCTCGGTGACCGGTTCAGCGCCGCCGATGTCGTACTCGGCTCAACGCTGCGCTATGGCATGATGTTCGGCGCCATTCCGAAGCAGCCGGAGTTCGAGGCATACGCGGCGCGGCTCGCCGCACGCCCTGCCCTGCAACGCGCCGACGCACGAAATCAGGAGATCGCGGACGAGGCGCAGCAGTCGTGAAAAGCAGGCGAAGCCATCGGCGCCGGCCTTGGAGCGCGATCAGCTTTGACGGAAGCTTCTGAAATGTTTGTTCGTCGCGCCTCAATGTCTGAATGCTGCTATTGAGTTCAGAAAGTTGAGAAAGATGCGTCGGATTGATTTATCGCGTATCCGCTTTGCATTCATGGCCGTCCTATTCACGGCGTTCTTAATTTACCTAACTTTACTCTGCGGAGAATTTGCGCTCGCCTATATGACGCGCCCCACCGGCGCTGAGCTAGAACGGCTAAAAAGCCTAAGCGAGCGCATAGAACAACAGGATATTCAACAGCGTAAAGCGGCCTTAAGTGAAGGTTTCAAGCCTGTGATCAGTCCAGGCAACATTGAATCCAGCACCACGCTCAAATCTTTAGCACTGAAATATAACGTAGCGCCGCTTGGTCCGCAGCCCCACTCCAATCTTTACCTGTGCAACGAAGGATATGGCCTCGTCCGTTACACATCGGACCGCTTCGGGTTTCGGAACCCGGACGACGTATGGCAGAACAGCGCTGACGTGATTTTGATCGGCGACTCATTTGTTCATGGAGCATGCGTCGGAGATGCCGATACAATTGCCGGCCATTTGAGAAGCAGGTTTAGAGTTTTGAACTTAGGAACAATCGGCAATAATCCGGTTAACTATGCTGCAATTGCAAAGACATTTTTGCCCAAGATAAAGGCCAAAGTTGTAGTCTTGGTATTTTATGCAAATGATTTCGACTCTGGAAGTATGTTTTCGTTTAATTACCTGATGAATTTTGTAAATTCTCCAAACTATTTCGAAGCTAAAAAAGATAAGCTTGAATTAAGCGAATCGATGATGAACTTCTACAAGGACGCCGAAAAAATCGTAATCTCCGAGGTTATGCGTGATCTGGACGGAGCAGCTTTAAAGAAGCGTTTCGCTCCAACCAATCGCTACTTATCGGGAAAAAGGTTTGAACTAAGGCTCCTGAGAGAGCAATTCGTCGGACTTATCCGAAGATTTTTCCCCAATGCTAGTATGCCTTTCAGTACAAGACTCGCTATTGATACGACGATCGACGTTTGCAAACGCAATCACTGCACTCCTATTATTGCTTTTATTCCTCCAAGTGATAAATGGAACCCGGATCCTGACGCCAGACTTTATTCAAAGTTGCTTTCAGAATATGCGAGGAGTAAGGGGCTTCAATTTTTTGATGCTACACAGTCGTTGAGAACCTTGGGCGAGCGTGCATATGCAATAAAAGGAGGACACTTATCGCCTCGAGGCTACAAAATGTTCGCAGATGAGCTCGCAAGCAGGCTGGAGCGGTATTGATCTGCCACCTCAAAACCGGCCCCAATCGGATTGGAATTTTCTACTTCTGCAACCTGGGTTGAGGAAGGGGAATTTCCGTGACGCGCTCGAAGTTCAACGAGGCGCAACAGCCGTGAAAAGCGGGCGAAGCCAATCGGCACCGGCCTTGGAGCGCGATCAGTTCTCGGCCGTCCCGGAGCCGACAAACAATGGTTCCAGAATCCTGCGCAGCGCATCCGGAAGCGGCGCCGGACGCCGGCTTTCGCGGTCCACATAGACATGCACGAAATGTCCTTCCGCCGCCGCGCCATCCTCCTCGCCGCGAAACAGCCCGACCTCATAGCGCACCGAGCTGTTGCCGATATGCGCAACGCGTAAGGCCGCCGTCACGCTCTCAGGGAAGGCAATCGGCCTCGCATAGCGGCAGGCCGTCTCCACCACCAGCCCGATGACCCCGCTTCGCTCGATGTCGAGAAACCCGCCCTCGATCAGATAGCGGTTCACGACCGTGTCGAAGAAGGAATAGTAGACGACATTGTTGATGTGGCCGTAGGCATCATTGTCCATCCAGCGCGTCGTGATCGCCGAAAAATGCTTATAGTCGGAGCGCACGCCGAACCCATTCCGGGGCTTGCGGTCAGTCATGATCGGGCGGGCCTTTCTGCACGCAATTGCCGTTCAACAATGAGCGCATCGGATCGCTCACCGCTCCGGCATGAAAAACATGTAACCGAGAAATTGTTGCATTGTCCGGCGAAAGATCAAGAATGTGGGCATGAGGCGTTAGCAGGGCAATTCATCGCGTTTCATTGATTGTAACCCGTTATTTTGCCGAACCGGCTTAGGATGCAAGCATGTCGATCTTTGGAAAATTGGCCGGCGCCGCCGCCGGGCTGGCCGTGGGAGGGCCGCTGGGCGCCTTGGTGGGGGGCCTTGCCGGGCATTTGGTCGTTGACCGCGAGCGCGATGCCAAAGGCGTCGACAAGCAGCTCGCCTTCACCATCGGCGTGATCGCCCTCGGCGCGAAAATGGCCAAGGCCGACGGCCATGTCACCAAGGATGAAGTGCAGGCCTTCAAGGAGGTCTTCCGGGTCCCCGAAAGCGAGCGCGACAATGTCGCGCGCGTCTTCAACCTGGCGAAGCAGGACACGGCGGGCTTCGAATCCTACGCCAAGCAGCTTGCGCGGCTGTTCAAGGACGACCCGGACATGCTGAAGAACGTGCTGGAAGGGCTCTTTCACATCGCCGAGGCCGACACGGTGCTGCATCCGAGCGAACGCGATTATCTGGCGACGGTCGCACGCCATTTCGGCATCAGCGACATCGAGTTCCAATATATTCTTGCCCGTCATTGCTCCGCGGAACGGCAAAGCCCTTATGAAGTGCTCGGCGCCACCCCGGATATTTCCGAGGAGGACCTGCATCGCCATTACCGCAAGCTGATGGTCGAGAACCACCCCGATAAGCTGATCGCGCGCGGACTGCCACAGGAGATGATCGACATCGCCAATAAGAAGATCGCCGCGATCAACGAAGCCTATGACGAAATCCGCAAGAGCAGGCTGAATTAGCCGCCGGGAAATCGCAACCCTCACAATATGGCCGGAGGATGCATGGCGCTCGATACCTGCCTCGATGCCGATTGGCGGCCGGCTGCGAATTTCGAAGATCGGAAAGGCGGTCGGCGGCCGACCATCCTGCTCCTGCATTATACGGGCATGAAATCGGCCGAGCGGGCGATCGAGTGGCTCTGCGCCGCGGATTCCGACGTCTCCTGCCATTACCTGATCGATGACGCCGGACGCATCACGCAAATGGTGCGCGAGGAAATGCGCGCCTGGCATGCCGGCGAGGCGTTCTGGGCGGGCGAACGCGATATCAACTCCGCCTCGATCGGCATCGAGATCCACAATCCCGGCCGTGAATTCGGCTATCGGGATTTCCTCGAAGCGCAAATGCAGGCCGTGGAAGCGCTCGCCGCCGATATCGTCGCCCGGCACGGTATCGCGGCCAGATATGTCCTTGGCCATTCCGATGTCGCGCCGCACAGAAAGAACGATCCGGGGGAAAAGTTCGACTGGGGACGGCTCGCGCGGGCCGGCGTCGGGCATTGGGTCGAGCCGGCGCAAGTCGAGGGCGATGCGGGACTATGCCTTGGCGACGAAGGCGATGAGGTCGAGCGCCTGCAAAGCCAGCTTGCCGCTTACGGCTATGAGATCCCGGTCGCAGGCCGCTATTGCGCTCAAACGGAAGCGGTCGTGACGGCCTTTCAGCAGCACTTTCGCCCGGCCCAGGTCAGCGGTCGCGCCGATCGCTCGACAATCGATACGCTCGACCGGCTGATCCGTGCGCTGCCCGATTAGGGGGTATTGGCATGTCGCCGGGATGACGCTTTGCCGAAAGGCAAGTGGCCGCAGCGTCCGCGTCAACCCTCCGCAAACGGCTCAGCGCCTGCCGCCCATCCGCGCCTCGCCCCGTCCGCGCTCTGGCTCGGTCTGTTCCGCGAACAGCTCGGCCAGCTTCTCGGTCATGGCGCCGCCCAGCTCCTCCGCATCCGTGATCGTCACGGCGCGGCTGTAATAGCGCGTCACATCATGCCCGATCCCGATCGCGATAAGCTGGATCGGCGAGCGTGTCTCGATCTCGTGGATGACCTGGCGCAGATGGCGTTCCAGATAAGCGCCGGAATTGACCGAGAGGGTGGAATCGTCCACCGGCGCGCCGTCGGAGATCATCATCAGGATGCGGCGCTGCTCCGGCCTTGCCATCAGGCGGTTGTGCGCCCAGGCCAGCGCCTCGCCGTCAATATTCTCTTTCAGGAGCCCTTCGCGCATCATCAGGCCGAGATTACGGCGCGCGCGGCGCCAGGGAACATCGGCCGCCTTATAGATGATATGGCGCAGATCGTTCAGCCGGCCCGGCGCCGCGGGCTTGCCGTCCGCCAGCCATCGCTCGCGGGTCTGACCGCCCTTCCACTGCCGGGTGGTGAAGCCGAGAATTTCGACCTTTACGCCGCAGCGCTCCAGCGTCCGGGCGAGAATGTCGGCGCAGGAGGCGGCAACCATAATCGGCCGGCCGCGCATCGAGCCGGAATTGTCGAGCACCAGCGTGACCACCGTGTCGCGGAAGGTCATGTCGCGCTCGGCCTTGAACGACAGCGGATGCAGAGGGTCCGTGACCACGCGCGACAGGCGGGCGGCGTCTAGAATGCCTTCCTCCAGGTCGAAATCCCAGGCCCGGCTCTGCTGGGCCATCAGCCGCCTTTGCAGCCGGTTGGCGAGCCGGGAGACCGCGACATGAAGATGGGTGAGCTGTTTATCGAGGAAGCTGCGCAGCCTTTCCAGCTCGTCCGGATCGCAGAGATTTTCGGCCGCGACGGTCTCGTCGAACTGGCGCGTATAGACCTGATAGCCGAAGGCGCCAGGGTCATCGAGCACCGACACATTCGGCCGGCGCGGCGGCGCCCGCGTGCGGTCGTCGATATCGGTCTCGCCTTCAAGCTCGGCCTGGTCGCTGGTCTCGGCAAGCTCGGCGTCGTCCTCGCCCGCATCGGAGTCAGCCTCGGTATCCTCGTCGGCATCGACAGGCTTGGTCTCCTGCTCCTGTCCGGCCTCCTCCGACTCGCCCTGGGCCTGATCGCTCTCCTCGTCCTCGCCTCTCGTCTCGTCTTCGCTGCCCTGCGCCTCCTCCTCCATCAGCTCCAGCGCCGAGAGAACGTCGCGCAGCAGGCGGCCGAACGCTTCCTGATCGTCGACATTCTCACCGAGCGAGTCGATCAGGCCGCTGGCGCGGTCGTCGATCCAGGACCGCCACGCCTCGACCATCGGCGCGGCGCGTTTCGGGGGCTTCTGGCCAAGCATCCGTTCGCGGACGATGAGAGCGAGGCACTCATCGAGCGGCGCATCCTCGCGCTCGGTCGGAAGCCCGGCCTGGCCCTCGAACTTCGCCTCGGTCTTGGCCGTCAGATTGGCGGCAACGCCCTTCATGCGCGTCGCGCCGACCGCTTCGACCCGCATGCGTTCGACCGCTTCGAACACCGACCGGGCAAGGCCTCCCCGAGGCGCCAGCCGTGAATGCACGCCGGCATCGTGGCAGGCGATCGTAAGCGCCATCGAATCCGCATGGCCGCGCAAGACCGCGATTTCCTTTTTCGTGGGAGCGCGCGAGGGTTGCGGAAGCGTCGCCGTGTGACCTTTCAGGTTCGGCGCATCGCTCGAAAAGACGACCTGCAGCTCGCCGTCGCCCGCAAGGGCTCGGGTCGCCTGCGTCAGCGCCTGCTTGAACGGCAGGCCGGGATCACTCTTGCGTTTTGGCGGTGCCGGCATGTCAACCGATGCTACTCATTCAAATTCTCACCATGAGCACCTGCCCAGGCGAGCATACGTCGAACCGAACCGCGAAAGGCTCATGGCCAGACGATGCCCTTGGACTGGCCCGTCACGTAGAGAGTGCCTGCCTCATCGGCAATCTGGCCATCCATCGTGACGATTTCGCCCTTCAACTTCTCATGCGGCTCTTTGCTCTTGACCTTCCATGACAGGACCGTCGCCGTTCCCGCCGGAATCGCTTTCCGAAAGCGGAATGTGAACTCCAGCCCCACGCTTTCCTTCCTCCCTGCAAGATGGGAAGCGGCAAGCGACATCAGAACGCCCGACATATGCGCGCCGCTGGCGATGATCCCGCCGAAACGGGACGCCGCCGCGGCGGCCTCGTCCGTATGCAAGGGGTTCAAATCGCCAGCTTCCTCGGCGAAGCGTTTGATCCCTTCGAGGGTAAAGACATAGGGCTTGGAGAATGTCTCGCCAACCTCCATGACCGGCCACCTTAGCTCAAGGCAATGTTCACGGAGGATTCCGGCAACTCCTCGCCGAAGCAGCGCTGATAGAACTCGGCAACCATGGCGCGCTCCAGCTCGTCGCATTTGTTGAGAAAGCTTAAGCGGAACGCAAAGCCGATATCGCCGCCGAAAATCTGCGCATTCTCCGCCCAGGTGATCACGGTGCGCGGGCTCATCACCGTCGACAGATCGCCATTGATGAAGGCGCTGCGCGTCAGGTCGGCGAGGCGCACCATGGCGCCGACGAGCTTGCGTCCCTCATCGGTGTCGTAGCTCTTCGCCTTGGCGAGCACGATGCGGACCTCATCGTCATGCGGCAGGTAGTTGAGGGTCACCACGATCGACCAGCGGTCCATCTGGCCCTGGTTGATCTGCTGCGTGCCATGATAGAGGCCGGAGGTGTCGCCAAGTCCGATCGTGTTGGTGGTCGAGAACAGCCGGAAGGCCGGATGCGGACGGATCACCTTGCTCTGATCGAGCAGCGTCAGCCGCCCCGATTGCTCAAGCACGCGCTGGATCACGAACATGACATCGGGCCGGCCGGCGTCATATTCGTCGAAAACGAGCGCGGTATTGGATTGCAGCGCCCAGGGCAGGATGCCCTCCCGGAATTCGGTCACCTGCTGGCCGTCCGTCAGCACGATAGCATCCTTGCCGACCAGATCGATACGGGACACATGGCTGTCGAGATTGATGCGCACGCAAGGCCAGTTCAGACGCGCAGCCACCTGCTCGATATGGGTCGACTTACCGGTGCCGTGATAACCCTGGATCATGACGCGCCGGTTATGTGCAAAGCCGGCCAGGATCGCCAGGGTGGTTTCGCGATTGAACTGATAGTCGGGATCGATATCGGGCACATGCTCATTGGCTTGTGAAAAGGCGGGCACCTCCAGATCGCCGTCAAAGCCGAAAAGCTGACGGACCGAAACTTTCATGTCGGGAAGATCATTCACCTCTGAACTTACGACAGCCATATGGACGTCCTAGCTGGAACTTGTTTCAACTCACGGGGTAAGGCGGCTTGCCATCGGCAGAGCCGCCCCGCGACTCCAAATCTTTCGGAAAATCTCAGCAAAAGCCGGCCTGCTTAAGATAGTTATAGGCTTGGATGACCTCGCGCAACCGGTCCTCATGTCCCCGGTCGCCGCCATTGCTGTCCGGGTGGTGGAGTTTCACGAGCGCCTTGAAGCGCGCCTTGATCTCCTCCTGCGTGCTGTCCTCGGGTAAGTCCAAGGCCCTAAAGCATTTTCGCTCGGCATTGCGAATGGGACGCGGCGGCGCGGCCTGGCCGCCTGCCGAATGGCGCTCGGCTCCCTTGAAGAAGCCGAACGGGTCGATCGTTTCAAAATCGCGCTTGAAGCCGCGCATATGCCCCTCGGCGGCGGATTTGAAGCCGGTCGCCGCCCAGGCATTGATGCCGGAGGACCAGGTCGGCCGGTGGCCCGTCATCGAGGCTTTCTGATAGGCGGCGACCTCATCATCGCTCATGCCGGAGAAATAATTGTACGACTTGTTGTAATCGCGCACATGGTCGAGGCAGAACAGATGATACTCGCCCTCGCGGCCCCGCCCCTTCGGCGCACGGTGCATGCCGGGCTTGTCGCAGCCGGGCCAGCTGCAGACCGCAGCGTGCTGGCTCTTGAGCCGATCCTGATCCGGCTTGACTCGGATGCAGTCGAAATATTTGGAATCCAACTTCATGCTTCGTCTATCCAAGTCACCATCGCGCCGTTATACCAAAGCAACGTTACATTTGAACGGTAGCCTTAGCGTGATGATCCAGAAGTTCGTCATCCTTCGCAGCAGGCGCCGAACGAACTTCTGGATCTGAATCACACTAACCATATCAATAGGCTAGTGTCCCTTGAGATTCCGAAGTTCGCTACAGAGCGTGCCGAGACGAAAGGGCGAGCTTCGGAATCGGGACACTTGGCCCCAAATTATGCTGCTTCGCGCTGCGCCGCACAAGGCAAAGTGGCGCGGCATATGGCAGGAGCGAGGCCTTATAAGTGTTCGCAGCGAGCGGTGAAATCAATGCAAGTTGAAACGCGGATCCGGGAAAAACTGAACGAGGCATTTTCGCCCGTCGAGCTGAAGATTTTGAACGACTCTCAGAAACATGCGGGCCATGCGGCGATGCAGGGCGCGGCCAATACCGGGGAGACGCATTTTTCCATAACCATCGTCTCCGAACGCTTCGCAGGCCGGCCGCGGGTCGAACGCCACCGCATGGTCTATGAGGTGCTCGCCGAGGAGCTGGCCGGACCGGTGCATGCCCTTGCCGTGACCGCGCAGACGCCGGACGAGCAAGGCAATGGCCGCTGACGACGCGGGCGGACGGACGGCTCGGGGCCGCGCAGGCGAGGCCGGCAAGCAGAGCCGGCGGATCTCAGCCGGATCATCGTCGCGGAGGCCGCCGGTTCGGGCCTCCTTGCCTTTTTCGTCGTCGCCGCCGGGATCCTCGGAGAGCGCTACGCCATTCACAATGTCGGCCTTGCCCTGCTGATTACCGCGCTCACCGGCGCCTCGGCCTTTTTCGTCCTCGCCCGGACGCTTGGCGCGATCGCCCCGACGTTCTTCAACCCGGCGCTCGCGCTCGCCTTCGGTCTCGCCGGGCGGATCGGCCTGACAACCGCCCTGCTCTGCGCTGCCGCGCAGATCGCAGCGGCGTTTCTCGGCGTGATGACGGCCCACCTCGTCACCAATACGGGGCTCGTTCAGGTGGCCACACAAATTCAGACCGGCGAGGGCGTCTGGCTCGGCGAAGCGCTCGGCACCGCCCTGTTCGTCCTCGCCATGCTCTTCATTGCAGAAAAATCGCCCGAGCGCGCATCCGTGATAGGAGCCTTGGCCCTTCTTGCGATCGCGCTCACGACCCCATCGATCAGCTTCGCCAACCCCGCCTTGACCCTTGCGCGCGCCCTCACCGACAGCTTCACGGCCATCCGTCTTGAGGATGCTCTCGTGATTTTGGCGGTGCAATTGGTCGCCGCCGTCGGTGCCTGGCTCGCCTTTATATGGTTTCGGGCACCGGCAAATAGGAGCTAGATCAACCCTCGCTCAAGTGGAATCACTTGGACGAGGTCAAGTTGATCTATTTCAAAAGACGAGCGCAACTGTTCCCACGTCCATCCCCGCCTTCGCGGGGACATGCTTGGACGCGCGTTGCGCTAGGCAGCCGATCAGCGCGGCTTGACCGCGAAAATCTTCACGCTGGCGGCGTAGTCGTTCAAATCGACGCTTTCGAAAAAGCGCCCGACCTCGTGATGAAACGACGCCGCCGGCTCCACTGTCTCCACTGCGCTTGCCCCGGCGCCACAGCAACCGGCCGCCTGAGCATCCGGCTCCGGCGTGGGCGCGCAGCAGCCTTCGGCACCCGATTTATCTTTGTAGACATTCAGATCGAGCTGGGCATCGAGGATCGCGATATCGGCAAATCCGGCCGCCTCCAGTGAGGCGCGCGTCTCCTCGACCGGCACCGCGCCCGCAATGCAGGCGGTCCAGGCGCGGGCAGCGCTTGCCAGTTCGTCCGGCAGGATCTTCTTCAGCGCGATGTCACTGACGGCGAGCCGGCCGCCGGGCTTCAAAATCCGGAAGATTTCGGCGTAGGCGGCGTTCTTGTCGGGCACCAGATTGATGACGCAGTTCGAGATCACGCAATCGACCGTCCCATCGCCAAGCGGCATGGCTTCGATCGGCGCATGGTGAAATTCCGTGTTCGTGTAGCCACCGGCTGCCGCGTTCTTGCGGGCGAGCGCCACCATGTCGTCGGTCATGTCGATGCCGATCGCGCGCCCCTCGGGGCCGACGGCCTTCGCGGCGAGAAAGACGTCAAGCCCGCCGCCCGAGCCCAGATCGACAACGGTCTCGCCGGGCCCGATCGAAGCCATGGCAATCGGATTGCCACAGGAAACGCCCAGATTGGCGCCGGAGGGGAGACTGGCCAGTTCGTCCGGCGAATAGCCGAAGGCTTCGGCAACGGCGGCAAGCTTGGCGTCGTCCATGCCATCGCGCTGGCGGGCGAGCGCGCCATAATTGTCGCGAACGGCGTCTTTGATGAACTCCTGCATGGATCGGATCTCCTCAAGTCATTGCGGCAACGCCACTTTAGCGAAATGCGCCGGCCTTTTACAGCCGCAACCGAGACGGCACATCGGCAGACCCGCGCCAGTCCAGAACTCCGCCGCACCAGCTGAGGCCCAGCTAGGCGCGGCGGAGAGATCTGACATTCGGATTTTCGCAAGATGCGGCTTACGCAGCCCGGCTGAAGCCGTGAAGCGGGAACTCCAGGACCGCCATGACAAAGCCGCTGCCATGGTCGATCGCCTCGCTCCAGAGGGAGAGCGGGGTCGGAAAGGTGGGCTTGAGCTGGCCGATCACCTCCCCATGATCGAAATAAAGTTCGGCCTCATATTTCTTCGCGATGCGCTGCATGCGGCGGTTTTCGGCCAGGCAGTTCATGTAAAGCCTGCTGACGCCGCGATTCCGCGCCGCAACAATAATCCGACCGAGCAATTCCGTGCCGACGCCCGAATTCTGAAATTCCGGCTCGACCGAGAACGCCGCCTCCGCCTCGTCGTGCCAGCTATCGCCGATCATGCGCAGTTCCGCGGCCGCACGCATATCGCGTTCGACGAAAAACCCATAGACGACGCTCTCAAGGCGGTTGATATGCGCGGAATAGCTGCGGATGAAGGCATCATCCACGCTCATGCCAAAGCGCATCCGCCGGCTTTCCTTATCGAGTCTGAGCAAGTGATCCCGGAATTTCTCTGTTTCCGTAAACCACAATTTACCGACAGTACCTCCCCAGATGCGAGTTTCAGGCATTTCCGAAATCTCCAACTGGTTGATCGCTGCGGGGTGGGCGTTTGACCGTTTCGCCGGACGCCGCCTCGCTGCAGCGCACAACTATATGCGTTCTGTGGCGGCGAGATGAAGTGCGTAAGAAGTCTAACTGAGATTACGGCATGGCAGCCATGCGGTCAGCGCATTCCCCCATCCGGCGCGCCCGGCTTGCGCGAGGGCGCGCGCGGCGGCACAATCCAGGCTTACGACCATCATCGAAACGAGAAAAATCATCCCCCTAGGAGGCGGCGCATGAAGGAAATCGGGCATTTTATCGGCGGCAAGACGGTCCCTGGAGAAAGCGGCCGTTTTGGCGACATCTATGCGCCTCACACGGGCGAGGTGCAGGCGAAAGTTGCGCTCGCCTCGGCCGGCGAGCTTGGCAAAGCTGTGGAAAATGCGAAGGCCGCCCAGCCCGGCTGGGCCGCGCTCAACCCGCAGCGCCGGGCGCGCGTGATGTTCAAATTCCTGGAGCTTGCGCAAAAGGAAATGCGATCGCTCGCCGAAATGCTTTCATCCGAGCATGGCAAGACCGTTGCGGATTCGGTCGGCGATGTTCAGCGCGGGCTCGAGGTGGTCGAATTCTGCTGCGGCGCGCCGCATCTGCTGAAGGGCGAATTCACCGAGGGCGCGGGGCCAGGTATCGACATCTATTCCATGCGACAGCCGCTCGGCGTTGTCGCCGGCATTACGCCGTTCAACTTCCCCGCCATGATCCCCTTATGGAAGGCCGCGCCCGCCCTGGCCTGCGGCAACGCCTATATTCTCAAGCCGTCCGAGCGCGATCCGTCCGTGCCGATGCGCATTGCCGAATTGCTCTTGGAGGCCGGCCTGCCGGAAGGCGTCTTCAATGTCGTCAATGGCGACAAGGAAGCGGTCGATGCGATTCTGACCCATCCCGACATCAAGGCCGTCGGCTTTGTCGGTTCAACGCCGATCGCCGAATATGTCTATGTGACGGGAACGGCGCATGGCAAGCGCGTGCAATGTTTCGGCGGGGCGAAGAACCACATGATCGTCATGCCCGACGCCGATATGGACCAGGCGGTCGATGCGCTGATCGGCGCCGGCTACGGCTCGGCCGGTGAGCGTTGCATGGCGATTTCCGTCGCCGTGCCGGTCGGCGAGGCGACGGCGGAGACACTGGTCGAGAAGCTCAGCCCCCGCGTCGAAGCGCTGAAGATCGGGCCTTACACCGATGAGAACGCCGATTTCGGTCCGCTGGTCACCAAGGCGCATTTGCAGAAGGTGAAGGACTATGTCGATCTCGGAGTGCGCGAGGGCGCCACGCTGGTCGTCGATGGCCGCGACTTCACCATGCAGGGCTATGAGAACGGCCATTTCATGCGCGGCTGCCTGTTCGATCACGTCAAGCCCGAGATGCGCATTTACAAGGAGGAGATCTTCGGTCCCGTCCTCTCCATCGCCCGCGCGAAGGATTACGAGGAGGCCGTGCGTCTGCCTTCGTCCCATGAATATGGCAATGGCGTCGCGATCTTCACCCGCGACGGGGATGCGGCCCGCGACTTCGCCAGCAAGGTCGACACCGGCATGGTCGGCGTCAACGTGCCGATCCCGGTGCCGCTCGCCTATTACACATTCGGCGGCTGGAAGCGCTCCGTCTTCGGCGACCTGAACCAGCACGGCCCCGACGCCTTCCGTTTCTACACCAAGACCAAGACCGTGACGGCACGCTGGCCCTCCGGCGTCAAGGAGGGCGCCGAGTTCGTCATTCCGACGATGAAGTAAACATTGGTGCCATCAAAGCTGAAGCGCTGTCGTAATCTTCGATTTTCGAGGACACGGCTCAACAAAACTCAAATCACTTTGCGATCTTTACACAAATGACACAAAGCGTTAATTACAATAAACTCCAAATCTTGATGGAATTGACCTATCGAGAGCAAGATTTTTATTGGCAGCGCTTCACCGCTTTCGCAACCTTACACGCCGCATTGTTTGTACTTGTGACGGCAACGCTGACCGTAAGCCGATTCTGGTCCAGCTTGCTGATTTCAATCTTGTCGATATGCCTCGCGATAATCTGGTTTGCCGTCCAGCACATCAGCCTAAAATATGTCGATCGATGGAAACCAGCCTTTCACGCTGAACGCGAACTCATTGGCATAAAATCACAAATCGACACTGACTACCGCTATTCTTCAACCGATTTAGCCTGGTGGGTTCCTCTTGGTATTTTCGTTGTTTGGCTAGTGGTACTAGGCGGGATAATCCTTTCCACCCTGCACTAGACATACAGCAGCACCAGGACGAACGTCCCCAGCGCAATGCGGTAGAAGGCGAAGGGCGCGAAACCCATCCGGCTGACGACGGCGAGAAACGGCTTCACCACGAGCAGCGCCGCAATGAAGGCGGCGATGAAGCCGACCGCAATCAGTTCGGCATCGTCGAAATTGAGCGCATTGCGGTTTTTAAACGCATCATAGGCGAAGGCGGCCGACATGGTCGGGATGGACAAAAAGAAGGAGAATTCCGCCGCCGCGCGGCGCTCCAGCCCGAGAAGCAGGCCGCCGACAATCGTCGCACCCGATCGCGACACGCCCGGTATCAGCGCCAGACACTGCGCTACGCCGACAAGGAAGCCGGTCCGGAGCGGTATGACGTCCGCCTCGCGATAAAGGATCTGTTTCTGCATTACCTCCACGATCATGATGACGACTCCGCCGATGATCAGCGCGGTGGCAACCACCGTCGGCGAGAACAGCACGCTCTTGATGAGGCCGTGAAGGCTGGCGCCAAGCACCATTGCCGGCAGGAAAGCCAAGAGGATCAGCAATGCAAAACGCCGGGCGGCAGGATCGGTCGGCAGGCCGAAAATGGTGCTGAAGATCTTGCGGAAATAGATCGCGATCAGCGCCAGAATCGCCCCGAGCTGGATCATGACCTCGAAGGTCTGACCGGGCGGGGCCTGAAATCCGAGTAGATCGACGAAAAGAATGAGATGGCCGGTCGAGGAGACAGGTAGAAATTCGGTAAGCCCCTCGATCACGCCGAGCAGCGCGGCAATTAAATAATTTTCCATAATAAGTTCCGAAAAAGATTTGGCCGGTTAGGATGCCTCATGACGCATTGGCCCCGCCGCCGCGTCGAAGTCAAGCCCCGATCGCATGTCGGACAAACCCCCTTTGCCGCTGCGCCTCAGAACGGTTAATAAGATTGCGGGGTGATGACCACGGGCAAGCGCCTCGCTTAGACCACGGGAACGATTGGAAAACACATAGGCGGCCTACTCATCATGGATTGGATCTCACCGGATCTGCTCTCATTCGCCGTCTTTGTCGGGCTGGTGATCGCCGCCGCAGCCTTCGGCGGACAATGGGGCGCCGACCCATGGTACAGAGCGCTGTCGAAGCCGAGCTGGACGCCGCCCGACCGCCTGTTCCCGATCGCCTGGACCCTGCTCTATCTGATGATCGCTATCGCCGGCTGGCTGACCTGGGAGACAGCTTACGAAAGCCGCAATCTGCTGCTCGGCTTGTGGGGCGCGCAGCTCGTCGCCAATGCCGTCTGGTCATACATATTTTTCGGGCGCAAGGAGATCGCGCTGGCGTTTTTCGACATCGCGGTGCTGTGGCTCCTCATCGCCGCCTTCATCCTTCTGGGGTGGGATGTCAATCAGCGCGCCTCCTTGCTGTTCGTACCCTATCTCATCTGGGTCACCTATGCCGGCGCGCTCAACGCATCGATCTGGCGACGAAATCCGGTGCGCCCATAATGCAACGAGGACAGCTTTCTCAACGCGCGGTTTCCGGGGCGGCGAGGTCCGCGCCGCGGATTGCCGGGACGCCGCAGATCGGGCAAAACACCCTTTCCACAGGGTGCCTTCAGCATCATGGTCAAAACTGCGCAAATGCCACATTCGGTCCCCATATGCGCTAATCTCATGCGGGTCACAGGACACGAGGAGTCGTCATAGCACCGTTCATAAACAAGAGGCCGGGGCGGCGGCGAGGCGGCAATTTCCGGCGGGCCGGGGCATTTCTGAGGCGTCTCATTGCCGGGCCGCGCAATCGGCGGAGGGACGGCGCCGCGCTCGAGAGCGCGCCCCGGACCGGCGATGAATCGATTACCCCCGAGAAGGGCCGGTGGCTGACGGAAGTCTTCGTCAATTTCGCGGGCATGCGGCGATACCGGCTCTATATCCCCAGCGCCTATCGCGGACAGCAATTGCCGCTCGTCGTAATGCTGCATGGCTGCAGGCAATGGCCGGACGATTTCGCCGCCGGAACGCGGATGAACTTCCTTGGCGAAGAAGAGGGCTGTTTCGTTGCCTATCCGAGCCAGTCGAGATCCGCAAATGGGCTGAAGTGCTGGAACTGGTTTAATCCGCGCCATCAGCATCGCGGACGCGGCGAGCCGTCTCTCATTGCCGGCATCACGCGGCAGATCATGCGCGATTACAATATCGACCCTGAGCGCATCTACATTGCCGGCCTTTCGGCTGGCGGGGCCATGACCGCCGTCCTGGCCTCGGCCTATTCCGATCTCTATGCCGCCGCCGGCGTGCATTCGGGCCTGGCGCGCGGCGCGGCGCGAAACGTGCCCTCCGCCTATACCGCAATGCGCAGCGGCGCCGCCGAAATTGCGCCCGAGGTGACGCTCTCGCCCTTTTCCCTCGGCAAACGCCGTCAGGTGCCGATGATCATCTTCCATGGCGATGCCGACGATACAGTTCATTTACGCAATAGCGAGCAGCTCCTCGAGCAGGCCTGGCCGGGGGCGCAGACGCTCCTGCGCCACAATCGCAGCCAGCGCCGCGCGCGAGGCGGCCACAGCTATACGCGGACGAATTATTATGACCGGCGTGGCCGCTCGGTTCTGGAGATGTGGGTTGTTCACGATTCCGGCCATGGCTGGTCGGGCGGCGATCCGGCCGGCTCCTATACCGACCCCGATGGACCGGACGCCTCGCGCGAGATGATGCGCTTCTTCCTCAGCCACAGGCTGAAGCGGCAGAAAGCGGAAGAGGAAGTGGCCGAGCCTCCCGAGCTGTAGGCGCCGCCGCACGCATCCGTTTGGAGACAGAGTGATGAAACGCTTTCTTTGCATCCTCCTTCTGGCGATGATCTTTCCCCTTGGCGGCAGTGGGACGGCGGCTTTCGCTCAGCAACCGGAGGAGCAAGGCGAGAGCCAGGCGGCCACAGCCAAGGAGCGCCGCGTTGCTGCTCTTATCGAGGAAACGATCTATGCCGCCCGTGTGCCGGAGATCTATGCGGATCTGCGCTATACGCTGCGCGAGCTTTATCTTCCCTATTTCAACGAATTCCTGAAGCGGAAGAGCGGCCCTCATCCCAACCCGGAGGTCGCCGAGCGGATCGCCGCGCTCGTCCCGGCCATCGAATATTCCCTGAAGGCGGCCGATGAGCTCGAGCCGGTGCTGGAGGAGAATCGGGAGGCCATGATCGGCGATGCGGCCGCGCTTCTCGCCAAATATATGACGCCCGAGGAGATCCGGCTGACCGGCGAGATGCTGAGGACGCCGGCCGCGCGCAAGGGCTTCAACATTCTCTATGCGGTGTCGCGCCTCATCACCGGCTACAGCCGGGAAGACATGCGCAGCTCTCAGAAGATGTCGGAGTGGATACGCGGCCTTGGTTTCGATCTGGACAACACGCCCTTCGCCGATAAAGACGCGCCCCCGCCGCCGCGCGAACGTGTCGAAAAAGCCGAAGCCATCGTTTCGGATTTCATCCGGGTCTCCCGGATCGACGACATGGTGGGCGATGTCGTCCGCTTCACAAACGACGTGCTGCTCAAGGTCAAGACGCTGAATGAGGCGGAGCGGGATCAGATCCGCGCGGGAGTCCAGCAATTCGAGTTCTTCTATAATCTGGGGAAATCCATGTCCGTCGCGGTTGCGCCCTCCGCGCTCGCGTCGGCGCTCAATGACGAGCAGCTCGACCAGTTTCACCTGATGATCCTTTCCCCCGTCATGGCCAAAGGCTTCGGGCTGCTCTACAACGTGGTCCGCGAGGCGACCTCCTTCACCGTGCAGGATATTCACGAGTTCCGCGCGCTTGCCGAACAGGCGGACGCGCAGAGATCCGAGATCGGGCCCGGGGCGAAGGCGCTGATGGAGGCGGAATGGGAGGCGCTCGCCGAGACATGGCGGCTCAGGCTGTGGAACCGCCTCTCGCCGGAGACCCGCGAGGGGCTGGAACGCTCTTTCGCCAGGCTGGAGGCGCTCACGAAGGAGGCGGAGCGCAAATTTGACGGGCCACCCGAGCGCGTGGAGCCGGCTCCGGGCGAGACGCAGCTATAAGCCTTGCAGGCCGAGACTGAAATCCATATAGCCGTTCAAGCAAACTCCATAATCACTGCGTCCACCGCCAGACTGTCGCCCGGCTTGGCCTTGATGGACTTCACCGTCGCATCGCGCTCGGCGCGCAGGATGTTCTCCATCTTCATCGCCTCGACCGTGCAGAGCGGCTCGCCGGCCTTGACCTCCTGCCCCTCGGTCACATTGATCGCGCGGACAAGGCCCGGCATCGGGCAGCGCAGCGCCTTGGAGCTGTCGGCGGCCTTCCTCTCCGGCATGATCGCCGCGAGCTGCGCCTCGCGCTCTGTATAGACGCGGGCGGGCACGACCACGCCGGAATGCGTCAGCTCGAACCCGTTGAGGATCGGCCGCACCTGAACCGTAAGCGGCTTGCCGTCGAGCAGTCCGCGCCACACAGGGTCGCCCGGCCACCAGTCGAACTCGACCGCCACGCGGCGCCCCGCGCCATTCCGCCCGCTCAGGGTGGCGATGAAGGGGGCGAAGTTCTGACCGGAAATCGACAGGGTCACGCGGCTCCGACCAAGATCCACGATGCGCTTGTCGCTGAAGCGAACCGGCTCGCCCTGCATCTGGCCGGAGATCTCCCGGCGGCGCTGATTGGACAAATGATCGATGGCGGCGGCGACGCAGGCGAGCCGCTCCGCCTCCTCGCCATCCGGCTTGCGCGGAGCGAAGCCGTCCGGAAATTCCTCCGCGATGAAATTGGTCGAGAGCGCGCCCGACCGCCAGCGCGGGTTCTGCATGATCGCCGACAGAAACGGGATATTGTGACGAATACCATCGATATAGAAATCGTCGAGCGCGCGCGCCATCTCCGCAATGGCGTCCTCGCGGGTCGGCCCGTGCGTGATGAGCTTGGCGATCATCGGATCGTAATAGAGCGAGATCTCGCCGCCCTCATAGACGCCGGTGTCGTTGCGCACGGTCAGCCCGTCGCGCGTGCCCTCCCGCGGAGGCTGATAGCGGACGAGCCGCCCGGTCGAGGGCAGAAAGCCGCGCACCGGGTCTTCCGCATAGACGCGGAATTCGATCGCCCAGCCCCGGATTTCCAGATCGGCTTGCGTAAATGGCAGCGTCTCGCCGGCCGCGACGCGGATCATCTGCTCGACCAGATCGATGCCGGTGATCAGCTCCGTCACGGGATGCTCGACCTGGAGCCGGGTATTCATTTCCAGAAAGTAGAAATTCCGGTTCTGATCGACGATAAACTCGACCGTCCCGGCGCTCTCATAATGCACCGCCTTCGCCAGCGCCACCGCCTGCGCGCCCATAGCCTCGCGCGTTTTGGAGTCGAGAAACGGGCTCGGCGCTTCCTCGATCACCTTCTGATTGCGCCGCTGGATCGAACATTCGCGCTCGAAGAGATGCACGACATTGCCGTGCTTGTCGCCCAGCACCTGAATTTCGATATGGCGCGGATTCTCGATGAATTTCTCGATGAAGACGCGGTCATCGCCGAAGCTGGATTTGGCCTCGGACTTCGACGAGGTGAAGCCCGCCTCCACCTCCTCGGCACTGTGAGCGATGCGCATGCCCTTGCCGCCGCCGCCGGCCGAGGCTTTGATCATCACCGGATAGCCGATCTCCCCGGCGATCTTGACCGCTTCGCCCGCATCCGCGATCACGCCCAGATAGCCGGGCACGGTGTTGACCTTCGCCGCATTGGCGAATTTCTTCGACTCGATCTTGTCGCCCATCGCCCGGATTGCTTCGATATTCGGGCCGATAAAGGCGATGCCCTCGCGTTTGAGCGCTTCGGCAAAAGCGGCGTTCTCCGAGAGAAAACCGTAGCCGGGATGGATGGCCTCGGCGCCGGTCGCTTTTGCCGCTTCGATGATCCTGTCGATGACCAGATAGGAGTCCGCCGCCGGAGCCGGGCCGATATGCACCGCCTCGTCCGCCATTTCCTTGTGCAGAGCGTCATTGTCCGCATCGGAATAGACGGCGACCGTCTTGATGCCCATCTGGCGCGCAGTCTTGATGACGCGGCAGGCGATCTCGCCGCGATTGGCGATCAGGATCTTCTGGAACATCGGCGGTCCTTCGGGCGGGCAATCGGTTGTTATGGGCGATATTCTGTGTTCCGTTTTACCCTTGACACGCAATGAGCCGCAATCCCGCAGATTGCCAGACGATTGCGCCCGCAAAGACGCCTGCGCGGCCCTTGCGCGCCTATGTCCCGTTCGATCCGAGCGCAACTGTCCGCGTCCAAACGGACGCGGACAGTTGCGCTAACTCGTGGATATAGATCAACTTGACCTCGTTCAATTGACTCCAATTGAACAAAGGTTGATCTATGATCTATGGAGTGGAGATTACTTTTCTTTCTTCAATGACAGGATGTAGCTCACGACATTCTCGATCTCATTTGTCTTGAGCTGAACGTCAGGCATCGGCGGGTGAGGGTTGAGGATGAACCCCTTAAGCTTGTCTTCCGTCTGGCCGGCCTTGTTCGCAACGGCCATGAAGCTCGGAATACCGGCCGTTACCTGGCGCTGTTGGCCGTCCAGCTCGACGATATGACAATTCACACAAAGCTTGCGCGCAAGGTCCCGCCCCGATGCTATATCGGCCGCCTGTGCACTGCTCATGATACCGATCGCCAAAGCCGCACCCATGATCAAACTCAATCTCTCCATCATATCCTTCCCTACAATCCTCCGTCGCTGCGCATTTCCTGTCTTGTTAGCACCTCTTGGCCCGCCTTGGATTGATTTGAATCTAATCCATGGCCTCATGCCTTTTTCTCCCAACGGCCTTTTTCATTCTGCAGCCAGTATGTGACCGAAAATCCGGCGCCTTTCGCCGCTTTCCACTGCTCGCGGGCCTTGGCGCGCGCATCCTCGTCGCGGCCGTCGAACAGATAGACAATACGGGCATAGCCATCGCGTTCGCCGCAATCGGCGCCATCCACCAGAAAACGGACATGCGCGCCGTTGGGATTGCCGTCACCGATCGTCAGGAAAATCGGCTGCTGATCGGCAAAGCCGTCCTTCACCGTCCCATGCGGGAGAAAACTGTCTTCGCGATAGCTCCACAGCAGCGCATCGAGGGATTCGAGCCGTTCCTCGCCGCCCGCTTGCACCACGGCGCGCCAGCCCCGCTCCAGCGTCTTCTCAAGCAGACCGGGCAGCACCCTGTCGAGCGGTTGCCGTTCAAGCTGATAGAAGAGGATGTCGGTCATGGCTCCTAATTCTTAGGGAAGGTTGCATTGTCTTGACAACATCGCGGTTCCATTCAAACGGCAATCACAAAAATTCAATTTTCCGTTATCCGTTGACGATCTTAAATCCGCCGTCAAACCACCCTGAAACCAACCGAATCCTCATTCACCTATCCTGGGTGGAAGTGAAATCGCTTCCAAGAATCGCATTATGGAAATCTTTTGATAGGAGTTCATCATGAGCTCAGTCGTTCGTTCCGTTCTTGGCGCAGCTCTTCTGCTGACCGGCGCCTCTCCTGCGATGGCTCAGTCCTACTCCCCTTCCGTCGACGAGCAGCCTGTTCAGGCCGACGCTTCCACAGAGACCGCTGCGTCCAATAATGCTCCGGCTGCGGAGCAAACTGATCAGACCAGCGCTTCCACAGTGGCAGCCGCTGCCGACAGCACTCCCATTCCGGAGCAGTCCAAGAAGATCCATCATGCGGGTATCTGGTGCGACAATACAGATCCCTATGGCGGACATGGCCCGAACACCCTTTGGGGTGTCCGTGCGTTCTGGGACTCTCAGTCATCCAGCGAATAGCTGAGGGCCGGCCGGTTCTGCTGCAAGACCGGCCGCCTTCCGCTTCGCTGACATGTGTCACGACTCCGCACCTGGACGCGCTTATGAGCGGTCAGGCGCGTAAGGGTTTTTCGGTTTGCGCAGATGAACCCGGACCGGCACAGCGGCAAGCCCTAATTCCTCGCGCAGGGAATTGACGAGATAGCGCTTATAGCTGTCGGGCAACGCCTCGGGCCGTGAGCAGAAGATCACGAAGGTGGGCGGGCGTGCATGGGGCTGTGTTATGTAGCGCAGCCGGATGCGCCGGCCCGCGACCGCCGGCGGCGGGTGCCCCTCCACGGCCTCGCTGAACCAGCGATTGAGCGTCGCGGTCGGAATGCGGCGGTTCCAGGCGTCGTAGACATCGAAAACCGCTTTCATCAGCTTCACCGTGCCTCGTCCGCTGAGCGCGCTCACCGGCACGACCGGCACGCCTTTGAGCTGCGGCAACTGACGTGCGATGGCGGCGCGCAAGGCCCGCAGATGCCTGTCGCGATCCTCCACCAGATCCCATTTATTGATGCCGATGACAAGCGCCCTGCCCTCGCGTTCCGCCAGCGCGGCGAGCTGCAGATCCTGCTTGTCGAGCGCCCGTTCGACCTCGATTAGCAACACGACCACTTCGGCAAAGCGGATCGCATTGAGCGCGTCGCCGACGGCGAGCTTTTCGGCACGCTCCGCGACGCGCGACTTGCGCCGGAGCCCGGCCGTGTCGAAGAGCTGGACCTTGCGGTCATTCCAGGCGAATTCGCTTGCGACCGCGTCGCGGGTCAGTCCCGGCTCAGGACCGGTGATCATCCGCTCTTCGCCCAGAAGCGTATTGACCAGCGTCGATTTGCCCGCATTCGGGCGGCCGACGATGGCGAGTTTCAGGGGACGGTCGCGCGCCGGGATTTCCTCTTTGGCCGCCGGCTCGCCGGTCGCGTCGCCGCGTTCCTGAAGCGCTTCGTCGATCCGTTCGTGAAGCTCGCCAATACCCTCACCATGTTCGGCCGAGATCGCGACGGGCTCGCCGAAGCCCAGCTTGAACGCCTCATAGAAGCCTGCATCGCTGGCGCGGCCTTCGCATTTATTCGCAACCAGGATAACGGGGCGTCCGGAGGCGCGGATCTGCCCGGCAAATTGCTCGTCGGCAGGCGTCACCCCGGCGCGGGCGTCGATCAGGAACAGGACGAGATCGGCCGACTGGATCGCGCCGAGGCTCCGATCGCTCATACGGGCGGCAATCGAGCCTTCCGCCGCTTCTTCGAGCCCGGCCGTATCGATAAGGCGGATCGCGCGCTCGCCGACCGCAGCTTCGGCCTCCTTCCGGTCGCGCGTCAGCCCGGGCATGTCATCGACCAGAGCGAGCCGTTTGCCCGCAAGGCGGTTGAACAGCGTGGACTTGCCGACATTCGGGCGTCCGGCAATGACAATGGAGGCGGTCATGGCGGTCAAGACAGCAAAGACGGGCCACCGAGGCCCGTCAGGAGACTATAGCCGATCAACGGCCAGTCGCTAATTCATAGCGATGAGACGCGCTTCATCCGTCAGGACAAACATGCGGCCGCTTGCCACGATAGGCGAAATATAGATCGCATCGTCGAGATCGCGCTTCGTTGCCACCTGGCCGGTCTTGGCGTCGACGCCGACGAGCAGTCCTTTATTCGAGGCCAGCCAGAGCTTGCCGCCGGCCAAAGTCGGGCCGCTCCACGTCTTCGCATCCGGCAAGGTCGTCACCCAGCGGACCTTTCCGGTCTTGCGGTTGAGCGCGTAAAGCCGCCTATTCGTATCGACGACGAACAGGGAATCGCCGGCGACCCAGGGCGTCTGCGCGGCGCGAATATCGCGCGACCAAACACGCTCGCCGTTCGTCAGCTTCGTCGCGACGAGACGGCCCGTGCGGTTCCCCGCGTAAACCACACCGCCTTCGATGACGGGACGCGCGGCATCGCCGATCGTGGTCAGGGATGACCCGATCACGCCGCCCGATACGGAGTCCTTCCAGCGCGGCTCGCCTGTCGCCGTGTCGAGCGCGGTAACTTCTCCGGAAGGATAGGAGACAACCAGCGTCTTGCCTTCAACAGCGGGGCTGACATTGCTGAGGATGGCGGCGGATTCCGGCAGGCCGCGGCTGCGCCAGATCTCGTCGCCATTTGCCTCGGACAGCGCGTAGAGCTCGCTGTCGGTGTTCACGACAAACACCTTGCCGTTGGCGGCCGTCGGCGAGGTGCGGATCGGAACGCCGAGCTTCTTGGTCCAGTTCGGTTTGCCGTTGCTGGTGTTCAGCGAAACGAGCGTGCCGAAGCCGGTCGCAACAAAGAGCTGATTGCCCTCGGCTGCCAGGCCTCCGCCGAAACCGGAGTCGGACTTTTCCTCCTCCGGCGTGAGGTCCACCCGCCAAACCCGGCTGCCGCTCAAGGAGAAAGCGCTGACCTGCCCCTGCCGGTCGAGGGTGAAGACCTTGCCGTCGTGAACGACGGGAAGCGC
The DNA here is from genome assembly GCA_963749875.1 of uncultured Alphaproteobacteria bacterium. Lineage (GTDB taxonomy): Bacteria > Pseudomonadota > Alphaproteobacteria > Rhizobiales > Rhodomicrobiaceae > JAHQVI01. The sequence goes on along the minus strand of CAVVOX010000003.1, from coordinate 218,516 downwards.
GCTCACGCGCCCATCGGAGTCCGACCCCGATCCCGCGTCGCCGCTCCAGACCGTTTTGCCGGCGCCGGAAAAGGCCAGATGCCCCGGCGCATTGCTCGGAACGCCGCCCGGCTGGCTCCAGGACGCGTTCTGCTGCGGGGCGGGCAATGTGATCGGTTCTTTCGATTCAGCCTCGGTTGCCGTACCAGTGGCATTCGAGGTGAGAACGGAAACCCGCTCGCCGGGGAGCGGTGTCTCGGTCTCTTCGAAAAGGTTGGAAACACCCGGAATTGAAGGAAGACTCCCTCCGCCGCAGCCTGCAAGAGCGAGCGCGGCCGTAAAGGCGCAGCAGGTTGCGAAGCTCCTACGAAGCCGCCCGGTCATGGGTCCTCCCTTATTGCGTTCGGCTTTCCTTGTCCGCCGCCGTGGCGCTGCTGACTTGCTTCGGCGCCTTTACAAGCAGGGACAGCATGGCTTCGGCGCGCCGACGGATGTCAGACGGAGCCGAAGGATCGCCAAGGATCTCGCTGAACAGTTTCTCCGATTCGCTCGAATCGCCGGAGCGAAAAGCCGCCAAAGCTAACAGCTCTCGCGCAGAATAACGCCACGGATTCGTGTCCGTAATAAGTCCTTCGAGGCGTTTCTCGATCTCGGCCCTGTCCGCCTCGTCGAGCCGCAGGGCCGCAGCCTGCAATTTTGCATAATTGCGCAGCATCGGGTCGGCGCCCTCTTGCGCGATTTCGTCATAAAGCGCAACGGCTTCCGCTTTATGGCCCTGATCGGCTTGAATGGCAGCCATTTTGAGCCGGCTGAGCGTTCGATAGCCGCTGCCGGAACGCTCGGCCAGCTTGCGGAACGCTTCGAGGGCATCGGAGGACTTGTTCTGATCGAGCAGCTCACTCGCCTCGTAGAAGGCCTGGCCGGACTGGGCCGCCTGCTTCTGCGACCACCATTGATAGCCGTTGTAGCCGCCGACAATCGCTACAATGAGCGCCGCGCCGATGAGCACGAAGACCCCATATTTGTCCCACATCGCCGCGAGCTGTTCGCGGCGCAAATCCTCCTCGACTTCGCGGAAAATATTGTCTTCTTCGCTCATTGTTCTACGCGGCCGGCAGCCGCCACCTTCCGTTCAATGTCATTCCATAGCGCGTCCGCGCCCATCAAACCAGCTCTGGCGGCGCGGGACGGCAAAGTCAGGGCAAGACTTCTAGCACTTTCTTAGCCGGCGGTCTTCGATTTCCTGGCTTTTGCCTTGCTCTGGTCGCCGCTCTCGCCGCGCATGCCATAAACATGGCCGGCACCGGGGAAGGTGCGCGCGCGAACCTCCTCCGTGTAGCACTTCACCGCGTCCTCGATCGCCGCGCCAAGCTGGGCGAATTTCTTGACGAATTTCGGCACGCGCGGGCTCAGACCCAGCATATCCTCAAGCACAAGGATCTGCCCGTCGCAAGAGGCCGACGCCCCGATCCCGATGGTTGGGATCGGAATCTGCTTGGTGATGCGGGCCGCAAGCAACTCGGCCATGCCTTCCAGGACCACGGCAAAAGCGCCGGCTTCCGAGACCGCTGCCGCATCGGCTTCGATCGCGGCCCATTCCTCCTGGCGCCGGCCTTGCGTCTTGAAGCCTCCCATCATGTTGATCGACTGCGGCGTCAGGCCAATATGCGCCATCACCGGAATGCCGCGCTCGGTCAGATAGCGGATAGTCTCGGCCATGCGCGCCCCGCCTTCGAGCTTAACGGCGCCGCAGCCGGTCTCTTTCATGACGCGCGCAGCGCTACGGAAGGCGACCGGCGGGCTTTCCTCATAGGAGCCGAACGGCATATCGACGACGATCAGAGCATGGGAAGAGCCCCGCACCACCGCTGCGCCGTGCATGATCATCAGATCGAGCGGCACCGGCACGGTCGATTCATAGCCATGCATCACCATGCCGAGCAAATCGCCAACCAGCAGAAAATCCACATAAGGGTCGATGATCCGCGCCGTATGGGCGTGGTAAGCTGTGAGCGACGCGATCGGCTCGCCGCCTTTGCGTCTTGCGATGTCCGGCGCGGTCAGGCGCTGTATCTGTGCTTGCTGAGACATTTTACCTTAATTTTCGGGCCCGTATTTGTGCTGCGTTAAGGAGTTGTTTGTTCCGCCGCTCTTAAATAGGACCGAAAGAGCAGCGATGGAAGGCCGCATGGGGATCGGCCTCCCCCGTCTTCGATTGGGGCACGACCGTAGGGAGCAGCCATGGTCCGGCAGTTTTACACCATTCGCCGGATGTTGAAATCCGTCTTTCGCCGGCACGTCCAGAACTTTCTGCTGGCGGCAGGCCTGATCGCGCTGTCGGCCGGCAGTGCGAGCGCCCAGATGGTTTCGCATTCGGTCTGGGCGGGAAGTGATCTCATCGGCCGGATTGCCGGCCCGCAGTTGCTCCAAGTCGGGCTCTGCCCGGATGGCAGCTATGGCTGTCCGGCTTATGTGCCGCCCGAGCACCCGCCTCGCGAACATGTCAGCCGCTGGGATCCGGCGCCCGGCCCTTATGACCATGCCGAGCCGGTCGAGGAGCTGCCCCCCTGCGACGATGAGCGTTACGCCTCTCGCGCCTATGACAAACAGGCGCTGCCCCCGCGGGAGCATTATGACCGGCGCTACGACGCGACATGCGGGATCGCCTGCTGGTTCGCCCGGCTGCGTGCGGGCTATTGCGGGCGCGGCTGCGACTATTACCACTACCGGTTCTACGAATATCCCGAAGGCAAACTCTACGGCGATGGGCGTAGACGGCTTGCATGCCGCGAGCATTGAGGCCCGTGGCTACGCAGTTGGTGCTTTCTTTTCTGAATCTGTAAAGACTTGTCCCGGCTTATGCGAGATTAGACTTGCCCGCACGGCTCAAGTCCCCCTAATTGTATTCATTGCGTATTCATTCCTGTTCCCCTCTTCTCGTGGCCAGGATGACGAGATTCCCGTCGTCTTCAAGGAGAATGGATGAAACGGCGCATACATATTCTGCTCCTGTCGGCCGCGCTGATCTTTGCCGGTGAAGCGCCGGCTTTCGCAGTTCCCTTACCGAATCTGACCCTTATTGCCCTCGATGGGGCGGCTCTTACGGAAATCGGTGGCAAGAAAGGGCGTTGGAGGCTCTTCGATTGGGGCAGGAAGGATGAAGAGAAGCCGAAGCGCAAGGGCGCAGGTGCCGGTTTCTGGGGCGGACCCTATTGGGGCTATGGTCCTCGTTGGGGGCATCCTTGCGAGACCTGCCGTTCGACTTGCGAAGGCGGCGAAGAGAGCGCCGACTGCAAACGCTGCCGAGTCCGCTGCGGCTGGTAAGGCGGCGGCGGGCGAACCGAACCTCTAAGACATTTCATCCATCCCGGCGTGGCGTATAGAGGCGCGCACCCACCAAACATCCCGGTGTTATTCCCATGCGAGCGGAAATTCCATTGGGCATAGGCGTCTCCGATCAAATCGAAACGCTGCAGAAAATGAGCGCCCGCGTTCAACTCGCCGCGCCGATTGCCGCACTGTACGCGTCGGGCTTGAAACCGACCAGAAGCTCGCCGCCGCCGAGGTCGAGGACAGGGCGCTTGATCATCGACGGCTGCTCCAGCATTAGCGCCATCGCCCGCACCGCATCGAGCTCCTGCTTGTCCTTCTCGGGAAGCTTGCGAAAGGTTGTGCCGGCGCGATTAAGCAAGGTCTCCCAGCCGACAGTCTTGCACCAGCGTTCCAGGCGCTCGCGGTCGATACCGGCTGACTTATAATCGTGAAACGCATATTCGACGCCGTGGCCGTCCAGCCAGCCCCGCGCCTTCTTCATCGTGTCGCAGTTCTTGATGCCGTAGATCGTGATGGTCATAACTGCTTCTTCCACTGTTTGATTTTTCTTCTCATAGGATCACAAGGAGAGAACCGTCGGTTCGAGAATCGCCCTGTGAATTTGTCGACATACTCTTGTATGTTTTCTTGCGTGTTTTATTACCTCTTGTTCTACCGTACCCGTTTGCAAATTTCATTTTGTTCAAGAGCAGACGATCATTTCCCGCCGCAGAGGATTGGAAAATGGGATTCGGGGTTTTTATCCACCGACCAGATTCGATTTATGACGACGGCCCGGCTGAGCAATACCAGTTTCCACGCCAATATCTCGGGCGCGTTGAGGCGTGCATCGGCGATTGGATAATATATTACGAACCCACAAAAGTCGCTGAAACGAGGGGCTACTTCGCGGTCGCCAAGGTCTATGAGGTCATACCTGACCCAACAGCTGCCAACATGTACATTGCTGTCATCGAACCGGGCTCCTATCTGGACTTTGTCAATCCCGTTCCCTTTAGCGATTCCGATGGGCTTGTCGAGAGAGGGTTAATAAACGAGGATGGGCGAATTTCCGGACGAGCGCAGGCTGCGGTTCGCTCCTTATTGCCTGCCGATTTTTCTCGGATCGTTGAACAGGGGTTGTCAAACTCGGAACCTGCTCTGCCTCGTCTTGATATCGCTACTTCCACTCCCGCCTTTGAAGAGAATCAGGCGCCGTATTTTCTTGAGAAAGACCGCAAACGGATTAGCTATTTAACATCTCGCGCTGTACGAGATCGAGTTTTTCGACAACTCATCTTGCGCGCGTATGATAAGCGATGTGCCGTCACCGGCATTAAGCTGATCAATGGCAGAGGCCGCGCTGAAGTTGACGCGGCACACATAAAGTCTGTTGAGGCCAACGGTCCAGACATAGTAAGCAACGGAGTTGCGCTTTCTGGAACGGCGCACTGGATGTTTGACCGCGGACTAATTAGGCTGCGTTGACAAAAGGGATTCCCAAATCAGTTGAGTTTTGATTCAAGGATGTCTTTTAGGGGAGGCATCTTTGGGATATCCGAGTGACGTCAGCGATGCAGCGTGGGAAATCATTGCCCCGCTCCTTCCATCAGAACGTGGCCGGTGGGCGCGACCAGCACAGGATAATCGCAGATATTTCAATGGCATGATGTGGATCATGCGCACGGGCGCACCGTGGCGATACCTGCCGCCAGACTATGGCAAATGGAATTCCGTCTACGTCCGTTTCAGGCGCTGGGCGGAGATGGGTGTGTGGGATGCGATCCTCGAAACGCTTGTCGAACTGGGGCTCACCGACGACTGGGCTCACATGATGGACAGCACCACCGTTCGCGCTCATGCTCAGGCAGCGGGCGGAAAAGGGGGACTCATTCAAATGCTCTTGGTCGAAGCCGCGGCGGCTTTTCGACAAAGATCCACGCCCGGTCAGACGGTAAAGGACGCCCTCTTGGCTTTGTCCTCACAGGCGGCGAAACCTCGGACTATCGCGGCGTAGACGACCTGTTGAAATTGCCGGTCAACAAACCGAAAATCATGTTGGCGGACAAAGGGTTTGACAGCGACGACGTTCGATCTGCCCTGCTCATGAAAGGCATTGGACCAGTCATTCCGCCGAAAACAAATCGCAAAGATCCGCCTGCCTGCGACTTCAAAGCCTACAAGGATCGCAATCGGATCGAGCGCATGTTTGGTAAACTGAAACAGTTCCGGCGCATCGCCACGCGCTATGACAAAACGAAACTGTCTTACGCTGGATTCCTCGCGCTCGCTGCCGCCCATATCTGGCTACCCGCTTTTGTCAACGCAGCCTAGTTTCAGCGACGATCTTAAGATACTGACCTCAAGGCAGGTCAATGATATAGACAGTGTTCGGAGTTTCATTAACCGGACCGGCCACGCACTGGCCCCAAAACGACCCTTTGAAAGGCCCCATCCTAATTTCCTGAAGTGGCATCGCGAACACTGCTTCAAGCAGTAGTGAGCGTTTTCGTCACTCCCACTCGATCGTCCCCGGCGGCTTCGACGTGATGTCGTAGACGACGCGGTTGATACCCTTGACCTCATTGATGATCCGGGTCGCCGCGCGCCCGAGGAAATCGTGGCTGTAGTCGAAATAGTCCGCCGTCATCCCGTCCGTAGACGTCACGGCCCGCAAAGCGCAGACATAATCGTAAGTACGCGCATCGCCCATCACGCCGACCGTGCGGACCGGCAGCAGCACGGCGAACGCCTGCCAGATCGCGTCGTAAAGCCCGGCCTTGCGGATCTCGTCCAGATAGATGGCGTCGGCCTTTCGCAGAATGTCTAGCCGCTCAGCAGTCACTTCGCCCGGCACTCGGATGGCAAGGCCCGGCCCCGGGAATGGATGACGCCCGACGAAACTCTCCGGCAAGCCAAGTTCACGGCCCAGCTCGCGCACCTCGTCCTTAAACAGTTCGCGCAAGGGCTCCAGCAGTTTAAGCTTCATCCGCTCCGGCAGCCCGCCGACATTATGGTGCGATTTGATCGTGACCGACGGTCCGCCGGTGAAAGAGACGCTCTCGATGACGTCGGGATAAAGCGTGCCCTGGGCGAGGAAGTCCGCGCCGCCGAGCTTGGCCGCCTCCTCATCGAAAACGTCGATGAACAGGCCGCCGATGATCTTGCGTTTGCGCTCGGGATCGTCGACGCCGGCGAGTGCTGTCAGAAAACGCTCCGAAGCATCGACATGAACCAGCGGAATGTTGTAGGCGCCGCGGAAAAGCGCAATCACCTCCTCCGCTTCGCCCTGGCGCAGAGTCCGTGATCGACGAAGATGCAGGTGAGCTGCTCGCCGATCGCCTCGTGGATCAGCACGGCGGCAACGGCGGAGTCGACCCCGCCCGACAGTCCGCAGATCACTTTTGCATCGCCGATCTGCGCCCGGATTTTCGGGATCATTTCGTCGCGGAACCGGCCCATCGTCCAGCTTCCGTCGCAGCCCACGATGCGGTGAACGAAATTGGAGAGCAGCTTCGCGCCATCCGGCGTGTGCATGACTTCGGGGTGGAACATGAAGGAATAGAAGCGGCGGCTTTCGTCCGCCGCCACGGCGAAAGGCGCATTGGGCGAGGCCGCGCAGACCTCAAATCCCGGCGGCAGCGCGATCACCCGGTCGCCATGGCTCATCCAGACCTGATGCTGCTCCCCTTTCTTCCAAACGCCCTCGAAAATCGGGCTGTCCTTAACGATTTCGACGAAGGCGCGGCCGAATTCCCGCTGCTCTGCCGGCTCGGTGACGCCGCCGAGCTGATCGGCCATGGTCATCTGGCCGTAACAGATCCCCAGAACCGGGATGCCGGCTTTGAAGACAGCGTCCGGGGCGCGCGGCGTTCCGGCCTCATGCACGCTCGCCGGACCGCCGGAAAGGATGACGGCTTTCGGCTTCAGCCGCGCGAAGGCCTCGGCGGCAAGCTGAAAAGGCACGATTTCGGAATAGACGCCCGTTTCTCGCACGCGCCGTGCAATCAGCTGGGTGACCTGGCTGCCAAAGTCGATGATGAGGATCGTGTCAGGCATAAGCGCCGGTAGCACCGGGGGCACGGCGCGTCAAGCGGGTGGTGCAGGTGCGAAAGCGGCATGAGGAGCGATTGCCCCGCCCTGCACGGCCAGCGCCACTTACAGGACCGGGGCTTCTCCCGCTAATAGTCCTGAATACCCGACCCCGTCGCGTTCGGCGCTTTGTCTGCCGGCTGCTCGACCGGTATCGAGGAATCAGGCTCTGTCAGACCGGTCTGCGGGCCGCCGGCCGACCGCCAGACATCGCCGCATCCTACCGGCGCATCGGCGTCGGTCATTCGTCCGTTCACCTCGGCACAGGCCCATTTCCGAAGAGGATCGGGCAGGTTGCTGTTGACCTTGACCCAGATCTCGTCGTCAGCAGAGGCCATTGTATAGGTCGCGTAGAGCCAGTAGCCGAACACGACGATCGCCAGGAGAATGGCGATTCCCAAAAGCGTTTTGATGAAGCCCATCTTAGTAACTCGCTTTTTCTTATTGCCTTGTTTTCAGGTCGCTGGTCGCCCGAATGAAAAGATCAATGATCGGGCGAATGTGAATATGACCTGTATTGCGCTTCAGCCATCCGAAGGTGTCAGAACCCAACACAAGCACAGGGGCAAGAATGCGGCAGGCGGATCAGATTTCACAATCGGCTGTCTGGCTGATGCCAAAGAAGCGCGGTATCAGTCAAGACATTCCACGCTGCTGATATAAAAACCATCCGTAGAATGCCTTGCGGGGGTGAGCTGAAGCGCAAATTCACCACCCGTTTGGGCAGGAGCCGGACCGAGCCCGGCGCTTTCCCACAGATCGCGCCAGTCGAGCCGCCGGAATTGCGGCCGGGCCTCAAGGAACCAGCGCATCTGCTGCTCATTCTCCGATGGGAGCACCGAACAGGTCGCGTATAGGAGCCGGCCGCCTGGCTTGACGAGGGGCGCCGCAAGTTCGAGCACGCGGCGCTGATCCTCGATACGGGCGCCGAGCGCATCCGGGGTCAGCCGCCATTTCGCGTCCGGCCGCCGGCGCCAGACTCCCGAGCCCGAACAGGGCGCATCGACAAAGACGATATCCATCCGCCCACGCAGCGCCTCCAGCGCCTCCGTTTCGCCGGCGGGCAGCACCTGGACATTGCGCGCACCGGCCCGTTTCAGCCGGTCGAAAATCGGGCGCAACCGCTGCTTGTCAGCATCATAGGCGTATATCTGTCCGGTATTCTGCATCAGCGCCGCAAAGCCGAGCGTCTTGCCTCCCGAACCGGCGCAAATATCGAGAAGCTGCAGGCGCGGTCCGGTCCCGGACAAGAGAACGGCGATCTGCGACGCCTCGTCCTGCACCTCGAACCAGCCGCGCCCGTGCGCCGCCTCGGCCTCCACATTGGGGTTTTTCTCCTGAGGACCGGGCGCAGGGATGCGAATGCCGACCGGCGAGAACGCGGTCGGCACCGGTCTGTATCTTGCCAGCGCCTTGAGCACCCGCTCGCGGTCGGCCTTCAGCGTGTTGACCCGCAAATCGATCGGCGCGCGCTCCGCCAGCCCCTGGCCCTCCGTAACGGCCAGCTCGCCGAAAACCGACCGGAACTCGCCGTACAGCCATTCCGGCACGTCGGCGCGCACCCAGTCGGGAGCCGCCGCGAGCGCGCCGTCATCGGCCCGCAGGCGCTCCGCTTCCGAATCGGTCAATGGCGCCGGCGCATAGGCCGAGCCATCGCACAGGCCGGACACCTCATCCGCCGATCGCTGCCAGGCGAAGCGAAGCGCCGCCAAAGTCAGCGCCCTGGGACTTTCCTCGCCCATGCGCCAGCCCAGCGAGGCCCGCTTTCGGAGCGTGTCAAAAACCAGAGTGCCGATGACCGAACGGTCCCGCGAGCCGGCGAAGCGGTGGCTGCGTCCCCAATCGGCGAGAGCGAGCGAGGCCGGCCGGTGGCGTTCCTGGATCTCATGCAGAACCTCTATGGCTGCCGAGATCTGTCCGGCAAGACGCATTTCCCGCTCCTAAGCCGCCGAAATCAGAAGATGCCCGGCGATCAGCGCGGTCATCGCGAGGACAATGACGAAGCCGACAGCAAAAACGCCGCCGCGCCTGCGCGGGCAAGGTCAGCTGAAGGTCGGGTAGTTCGGGCTTTCGCGGGTGATCGTCACATCGTGACTGTGGCTCTCGCGAAATCCGGCATTCGTGATCTGAATGAACTCGGCGCGCTCGTGGAAGACCTCGATCGTCCGCGCGCCGGTATAGCCCATCGCGGCCCGGAGCCCGCCGACCAGCTGATGCAGGACACTGCCCACCGGCCCTTTATACGGCACCTGCCCCTCGATGCCTTCCGGAACCAGCTTAAGCGTATCGTGGACCTCTTGCTGGAAATAGCGATCCGCCGAGCCCCGCGCCATCGCCCCGATCGATCCCATCCCGCGATAGGCCTTGTAAGACCGGCCCTGATAGAGATAAACCTCGCCCGGGCTCTCGTCGGTGCCCGCGAGAAGCGAGCCGATCATGGCGCAATTCGCCCCGGCGGCAATCGCTTTGGCGAGATCGCCGGAATATTTGATGCCGCCATCCGCGATCGCCGGAATGCCGGCCTTGCCCGCAACCTCCACACAATCCATGATCGCCGTAAGCTGCGGCACGCCGACGCCCGCAACGACCCGCGTCGTGCAGATCGAACCGGGGCCGATGCCGATCTTGATCGCATCCGCGCCGGCGTCGATCAGGGCCCGCGCGCCGTCTCCAGTCGCCACATTGCCGGCCAGGACCTGCACCGAATTGGACAGTTTCTTGATCCGTCCCACCGCTTCGAGAACGCGGCTCGAATGGCCATGCGCCGTATCGACCACCACCATGTCGCAGCCCGCATCGATCAGCCTTTCGCTCCGCTCAAGGCCGGCATCGCCGACCGTGGTGGCGGCAGCAACCAGCAGCCGGCCCTGCTCGTCCTTTGCGGCGTTCGGATGCTGCTGGGCCTTCTCGATGTCCTTAACCGTGATCAGGCCGATGCAGTGATATTCGTCATCCACAACCAGCAGCTTTTCGATACGGTGCTGATGCAGGAGCCGCATCGCTTCTTCGCCGCTGACCCCCTTGCGGACGGTGACGAGGTTCTCCTTCGTCATCAGCTCCGAAACCGGCTGTTCCATATCGGTGGCAAAACGCACATCCCGGTTCGTCAGGATGCCGAGCAGCTTGCCGTCCAATGCCCCGTTCACCGGCGGCTTGACCACGGGAACGCCGGAAATGCTGTTCCGCCTCATCAGATCGAGCGCCTCCCGCAATGTCGCCTGCGGGGCGATCGTCAAGGGATCGACCACCATGCCGGATTCGAACTTCTTGACCTTGCGCACCTCTTCCGCCTGCTCGGCCGGTTCGAGATTGCGGTGAATGACGCCCATGCCTCCCGCCTGGGCCATAGCGATCGCCAGACGCGCCTCGGTCACCGTGTCCATCGCCGAGGATATGATCGGGATGCTCAGTCTGAGACTTCGCGTCACCCAGGAGGAAACGTCAACGGAGGTCGGGAGAACTTCTGAATGGCCCGGGCACAATAGCACATCGTCAAAAGTGAGCGCGGTGTCCGGCCTCAGGTTCGCCATATGATCAATTCTCTTCATGGGACTTTCGCAATAGGCGAGTGTCCCGATTCCGAAGTTCGCACTGTCGTCTCAGCGCCCTCTGAAGCGAACTTCGGACTCTCAAGGGACACTCGCCTATTAATATGGCTAGTGTGATTCAGATCCAGAAATTCGTTCGGCGCCCGCTGAGAAGGCTGACGAACTTCTGGATCATCACACTAGCACAGCAGTTTGCAGCCGTTCTTTACCACCTCGACGCGCTTCTGCCTAGATAGGCGCGCCCGGCGCTCCCTCTTCTGCGTCGGTTTTTCCGCGAAAACCCGTCGCAAGCACGTAAAGTTCGGAGGAATCGGCGCGGCTGGCCTTGGGCTTGACGTGCCGCACCGTCGCAAAGCGGCGTTTCATTTCGCCCAGAAGTTCGTGAGCCGTGCCGCCCTGCAGCACTTTGCACAGGAAGGCCCCGCCCGGCGCAAGCACCGAAACGGCGAAATCGAGCGCCGCCTCGCATAGCGCCATGATCCGCAGATGATCGGTCTGGCGATGGCCTGTCGCGGGCGCGGCCATGTCGGAAAGGACAAGATCAGCGCGGCGCCCCCCAAGCGCTGCAATCAGGGCGTCCGGCGCCCCGGCATCCATGAAATCGGCATTGAGGAACGAAACGCCGGGAATCGGATCGATCGGCGTCACGTCGATGGCGACCACGCTTCCCCTGCCCTCGTCGGCCTTGACCCGCATGGCCGCGATCTGGGACCAGCCTCCGGGCGCCGCGCCGAGATCGACGACCACATCGCCGGGCTTCATAAGCCGGTATTTGTCATCGATCTCGATGAGCTTGTAGGCCGCGCGCGACCGGAAGCCTTCGCGCTTTGCCGCCGCGACGAAAGGATCGTTGAGCTGGCGCTGGAGCCACCTCGTCGAGGATGGCTTGCGATGTCTCGCCGTCCGCACGCGCACCTTCAGGCCGCGCTCGCCGCCCGCGGATTGCGATTTGCCGCCGCCTTTGCGACCGGAAGATTTCGGCATGCCGCCTCGTTACCACGGAAAATGGAAGACTGCCTAGATCAACCCTCGTTCAAATGAAATCACTTGAACGAGGTTAAGTTGATCTATTTCAAAAGGTTAGAGCAACTGCCCGCGTCCATTTGGACGCGCGTTGCGCTAGGGCCCCCGCGCTCAGCCGCGGCCGCGTCCATTGCGGCCTTTGCGCATGTCTTCCGCCATCAGGCTCGTCAGAATGCCCTCGCGCAGGCCCCGATCGGCGACGCGCAGACGATGGCATGGCCAGAGTCGCATGATCGCCTCCAGAATCGCACAGCCCGCAAGGACGAGATCGGCGCGATCCGGGCCGATGCAGGGCTCAAGCGCACGATCCTGATAGGATAAGCCCAGCAACCTGCCGCTGACCGCCCTGACCTCATTCTCGTTCAGCCAGCAGCCGTCAACCTTGTTCCGGTTATAGGCCGGCAGGGCGAGATGGACGCCGGCAATCGTCGTGACCGTGCCGGAGGTGCCCAGCAGATGGACGTTCTTCAGCGCCACATTGCGCAGAAACCCGTGTTCCTCCTCGAACGGCGTCAGCTTTTGAAGCACGAACTCGACCATCGCTTCAAAGAGCCCTGCATCCACGGCGCGCCCGCCGAACTGCTCCGCAAGCGTGACCACGCCGACCGGCAGGGAGGTCCAGGCAGCGATTGCGGCCTGCACCTCGGTGCGGTCCCAGAGCGCATGCCGCTTCGAATAGCTGACCCGGCGCAGATCGACCCAGATCAGCTCGGTCGAGCCGCCGCCAATATCGAAGACAACGGCCCAGTCGCAGCGCCGGTCGAGCAGAGAGGCGCAACCGGCGACCGCAAGCTTTGCCTCGGTTTCGCGGTCGATAACCTCGATCCTCAAGCCCGTCGCCTCGAAGACGCGCTCGACAAACGCCCCGCCATTCTCCGCGACCCGGCAGGCTTCGGTGGCGATCAGCCGGGAGCGGCGAACATTGCGGCGCTTCATCTTGTCCGAGCAGACCTTCAGCGCCTCCAGGGTGCGCTCGATGGCGGCATCGGACAGCCGCCCGGTCTGGGTGACCCCCTCGCCCAGCCGGATGATGCGCGAAAAAGCGTCGATGACCTGAAATCCGCGCCGCGAGGGCCGGGCAACGAGCAGGCGGCAATTATTCGTGCCAAGATCAAGCGCGCCGTAGGCCGAAGGCGTTCGCCGCTCCGCCGGTCGGGCGACGGAAATCTTCGCTTCACCGTTGAACGGAATGGGGCGGCTCTCATCGACGGATGGTTGCGCGGTCTCCGGGGCTGGGGCCGCACTAGCCGATGCCGCCGCGCCGGGGGTCGGTGGGTCTCCGATCCGTGGCGCGCGGCTGCGTCGATCCATCCGCTCTGTCACAATAAGCCTTTCGAAAGACAGGCTTTGCGCCCGTTCGTCCCGCCCACAGAGCTAATTTAGCAGCCACAATCCTGCCGTAAAGTATTTAAAGCGGGATCATTTCAGACCGAATCGATCGGTGTCGCACCAGCGCCCCTCTTTGTGCGGAGGGGTTGAGGCGAAGGATGATACCCTATCAATGCGTGATCCGCTGACCCGGATAGCTGACGCATCCCGATCCCCGCCTTCCATGGAGACGGGCTCTCTCCCCATGGAAAGTTCCGCGAAATGACGTCGTCCCGTGTCGTCCCGGCCCCGGATCCAGTCCGGTGCGGCAGGCCCTATTCCGCCGGAACGCGCTGTCTGCGGAGCTTTGCGCGCCGGGTAAAGGTCAGGAGCGCGAAAATAACGATGCAAGAGCCGCAAAGGATGTAGACCGTGATCGACACCGCCAGGGCGAGCACCTGGTGCGACAGCACATTCTGGAGCGCCTCGCTTGGCGTCTCCGCCGGAAGAAAGCGCGTCGCTTCCATGGCAGAATAGTGCATCGAGGCAATAGCAAGGCCGAGGGCGACGGCGCCGAGCAGACTATCGAGCAGGCCGCGCTCGCGGAAGGCGAACCATAGCGCAATGGCCGAGGCCTGGACCGCGATGATCATGGAAATCGCAACGCCCAGCCAGGAAAATTCGAGCTGACACGCTCCGCGAACGGCATACATGCCGAGATAATGCATCGCCCCGATCGCCGCGCCGAGAAGCACGGCGCCAGCGGGAAGCGTATAGGCGCCCAGCCTTTTCCGGCTCATGATCGAGAAAGCGATGGCGGTGAAGCTCATGGCGATCAGCGCCGAAATCGCCGTCTGGGCGACGTTATAGCCGAGCGGGATCGGCAAAATCACCGCCAGCATTGCCACAAAATGCATCGCCCAGATCCCGCCGCCAACAGCGATCCCGGCCAGGATGATGCGCAGGAACGCCTCTGGCCCGCGAATGCGTTGAATTCCAGAGGTCATCACCAGCCCTGTGAAGGAGCCCAGGATTGCAATCGCTATCGAGACGGCCACCAAAGCCGGATCATAGGTGAATTCCATGCTGAGCTCTCAACCGCGCATTGATTTCGAATGGGATGGAAAAGGTGGCGCCGGGGCCGCTATGGCAGCGTCGGCGTCAGACGGGCTCGACGGCCACGCTCACGGTGCAATGAAGAGCTCCAATCATCATGGGCTGCTTCGCAAGTCGATCGGTTTCTCATGCCACACGCTCAAATTCCCAAGAATGAGCGAAACCTATCAAGCAACCCTACAGAAAAACGAGTGAGTCTGAAACACGAAATACACGGCTCAGCCCAAAAAATGACCGACCATCCATCACTATGAATTCAGAATATTATAAATTTGCCGAAAATACATACAAATAGGTAGTATTACATACGGAAGACACCGAATGTCGTCTCCGAGATCGGCGCATTGAGGGCGGCGGAAAAGGCAAGAGAAAGCACGCGGCGGCTCTCGGACGGCATGATGATGCCGTCATCCCACAGCCTTGCCGTGGCGAAATAGGGGCTGCCCTCGCGGTCATATTGCTCGCGGATCGGCGCCTTGAAGGCCTCTTCATCCTCGGGCGACCAGCTCTTGCCCTCCGCCTCGATCCGCTCCCGGCGCACCGTGGCAAGGACGCTGGCGGCCTGCTCGCCGCCCATGACCGAGATCCGCGCATTCGGCCAGGAGAACAGGAAGCGCGGAGCGTAGGCGCGGCCGCACATGGCGTAATTGCCGGCCCCATAGGACCCGCCGATGATCAGGGTGATCTTGGGCACATTCGCACAGGCGACGGCGGTCACCATTTTCGCCCCGTCCTTGGCGATGCCTCCGGCTTCATAGGCCTTGCCGACAATGAAGCCCGCAATGTTCTGCAGGAAGAGCAGAGGGATGCGCCGCTTGCAGCACAGCTCGATGAAATGCGCCGCCTTGAGCGCGGATTCGGAATAAAGGATGCCGTTATTGGCGACGACGCCGATCGGAATGCCTTCGAGATGGGCGAAGCCGGTCACGATCGTGGTCGCATAATTGGCCTTGAACTCGTCAAGCTCCGAGCCGTCCACAAGCCGGGCGATCACTTCGCGAACGTCATATTGCACGGCAAGGCGCGCCGGCACGATGCCGCTCAGTTCGCCGGCATCGTAAGCGGGCAGGCGCGGCTCGGCGAAAACCAGATCAGGCGACTTGCGCGTATTGAGATGCGAGACGGTGCGGCGCGCGATCGCCAGCGCATCCTCGTCATCCTCAGCATAATGATCGGCGACGCCGGATTTGCGCGTATGAATGTCGGCGCCGCCAAGCTCCTCGGCGGTCACGGTCTCGCCGGTCGCCGCTTTGACGAGCGGCGGTCCGCCGAGAAAGATCGTGCCCTGATTGCGCACGATGATCGTTTCATCGGACATCGCCGGCACATAGGCTCCCCCGGCCGTGCATGATCCCATGACGACGGCAATCTGCGGGATCCCCGCCGCCGACATGCGCGCCTGATTGTAAAAGATGCGGCCGAAATGATCGCGATCCGGAAAGACCTCGGTGTGATAGGGCAGATTTGCGCCGCCGCTATCGACCAGATAGAGGCAGGGCAGCCGATTCGCCTCGGCGATCTCCTGAGCGCGCAGATGCTTTTTGACCGTCATCGGATAGTAGGTGCCGCCCTTGATGGTCGCATCGTTGCAGACGATCACGCATTCCCGGCCAGAGACGCGCCCGATGCCGGTGATGAGCCCGGCGCCGGCAACGTCGCCCTCATAAAGGCCATGAGCGGCGAGCGGTGACAGTTCGAGAAAGGGCGACCCCGGATCGATGAGCTTGCGCACGCGGTCGCGCGGCAGCAGCTTGCCTCTCGCCGTGTGCCGGTTGCGCGCGGCTTCGGGACCGCCAAGGCTGGCGGCGGCGCGATGAGCGGCAAGCTCGGCGTTGAGGGCACCGAACGCCGCCCGATTGTCGGCGAACTCTTTGCTTGAAGTGGAGATTTTGCTGCGGATCCTGCCCACGCGCGCATCCTTGGCTGCCCCGGTGATGAAGGGCCGGGCACCGCGAGCTTATGATTTTTTCGTGAGCATTTCCACCGGCCAGCCGCCTTCCTTCCACGCTTTAAAACCGCCCTTCAGGTGAGCGACATTTTCCAGCCCCATGGTCTGCGCCGTCTGCGTCGCAAGGGCCGAGCGCCAGTCCAGGGCGCAGTGAAACACGAAACGCTTGGGCTCGCCGAAAACCGATTTGAAATAGGGACTCGCCGGATCAATCCAGAATTCGAGCATCCCACGGGGGCAATGGAACGAGCCGGGAATGCGGCCGTCGCGCTGCAATTCGCGAATATCGCGCAGATCCACAAGGATGGCCTCGCCGCTCTCGACCTGCGCCATCACGTCTTCCGGCTCCAGCTCCTTGATTTCCCGCTTTGCCGCCGCAATCAGCGCGTCATAGCCGATTTTCATGGCTTTTGGCATGGTTACTCGCTTTCTCGCACCCTCATATCGAAACCAGCTTGGTCGAAACCGTTAAATCTTTCAAGAATCGGCAGCTTTCGGAGGCGGCTCGTATTTGTTTTTCCACCGGCTCCAAAAGGATCGGAAGCCGGTGACAAGCTCGTCGGGGTTCGGCATACGCCGGTTCTTCTCGAAAAAGCTGCGCAGATACTCCACATAGGCGCGGCCGAGCCCGTAAGTCAGGGTGGCCGCCGTCGTCCCTGTTACGGCCGAGCCCGCAATGGTCCCGAGACCGGGGATCAGCTTTGCGAACTGGCCGGCAAGGAAACGGCCGCCCGCAGTGAGGCCCAAGGCGCCGAGCAGCGTCACAGCCATCGCCTGAAGATCGGACCGCTTCAGCTTCACGCCCATATTCAGGCTGATGGCGATGATCATTCCGACCTGAACGCCGAAGACGCCGGCGGCATCGGCGAGCGGGATCGGCGCAGCGCCCGCCGCGCCGGCCGCCGCGGCCGCGCGCCGCAGGATCGTCTCGGAACGCTTCAAATTGGCTTCGAGATTGCGCGAGGCGACATGCCAGGCCGCTTCGACCGCCGAGGGAATGGCCCTTTCGGTCGCCTGCATGAGCGCGTCGAGCCCCATCTGCGGAAAGCTTTGCTCCTCCATCACAATCGGCGCGGCCCGCACGCGAATGACCGCCACTGCGTCCGGCAGCAGCTTTTCGACCGTCTCCTGGAAGGCCGGCGCCATCCCCGCTTTCGTCAGAACGACGATCACCGGGATGCCCTCGCGCGTGAGCAGCTTAACGAGCGCCTCCTCCCCGGGCTGCACCGTCAGCGAGGGTTCGTCGATGCACAGCCAGGCGATATGAATATGGTCGAACGGATCGTTTGACGCGTTGCGGTTTTCAATCTCGCGCTTGAGCCCTTCGAGCGTTTCCTGATAACGCTCCATTTCGAGCCCTTCCGTATCGCAAAGCCGGAGAATGTCGGCCTCGCCGGGGTCGGCCGGATACCAGATCCGGCCGCGCGTCCGGGGCCGGCCCATCAGCGTGTTGCCGACCTCCTCGCCGAAAATCGCCCCGATCAGCGTCGTCTTGCCGACGCCGGTCCGGCCCGCGACGATGATGTTGAAGCGGCCGAGCGCCTTACGGGCTTCCGTCAATCTCGCTTCCCATACTGACAATGGCAGGCGTCCGCCCGCGCCTTGGATAATCTCCCATAATGCCTCATCGCCCGCCCCGCCACCGCGTTCTTTCGCCTCTGGTCCGAATGGCGGGGCTTTCCGCTTCGCCGTGGCGGTTACGGCCGATTCCGGGTGGCCAACCAGCCGGTCGAGGAGTGGACGCCATCGGCGAAGATGCATCGTCTTCGTTTGCCTTAAATGGGCAAGCACGATCGCGATTTTGAGCAGAGCGCGGCCGTCGGTCGCGAGAAATTCGCTGGTCTCGCTCGTACCGGTGACGCCGCCTTCGCGCGCCTGCGACAGGCGAAGGATCTCGCGATCGGCCTCGGCAAGATCCCGCAGATGCGAAACGGATCCCAGACGCCTCGCGGCCCAGCTTGCGAGCCCGAGCGGCCCCGCCTGCTCTTGCCTATCCTTGAGGCTGCCCGCAATCAGCGCCTCGATCGCAATGGCGAGCGCATCCGGACCCGCTTGCGTCTCGACGCCCGCCGCCTCATAGAGCGGGGCAAGTTCGGTCTTTCGTGAACCGAGCAAGAGGCCAAGGAGATCGCCGGGATCCTTGAACGCTGCGGCGATCTGTTCGTCGGTGCGCATTGGGCCGCGGCTCCCCTCATGCTAGATCAACCCTCGTTCAAGTGAGTTCACTTGAACGAGGGTTGATCTAGGACTTTATGCAATCTGGGACGTCGCGCCATGGTTTTGAAGTCGATCGATCAACTCCGCACAGGGCTTCAGGGCGCGCTTGCCGCGGGCGAAGAGGTCGCGGTGCGGCTCGCGCTCGCCGAGGTCGATGCGGTCATTCAAACCCGTGTGCGCGGCATTCTGATCCCGTCCTTCGTCGTCGGCACGGCTTTCGCCCTTGTCGAAGGCGCTGCCGTCTTTATCAACGATCCGGAGACCTTGCGCCTTGCCGTGTCGACCATCGTTCTCGCTGCCGGGCTCTATGGCGGCTGGGCGCTCGCGAGCGGTTTCATCGATATTCTGCCTGTTCTCGCCGTCTGGGCCGCAACGCGCATCGGCCCGCGCAAACTCGCGCGCCTCTTGCTTTACGAGCTCATTCTCACGCGCCTGCGCGAAGCCTTCACGAGTGAAGAAGGCAAGCCGTCGCTCGCAGGGCGCGTCACGCGCTATGCGCTTAAGTTCTCCGGCCGTCCTTCCAGCTGGGAAGGGCTGGCGTTTCAGCTTGCGGACCAGATCGCGCCGGAAATGGTGTGCCATGGCGTGACGCAGACGATCATGGTTCTGATCCCCGCCGCGGCGGCGTGGGCCTATTACCGTTTTCAGATCGTCCCGGATATTATTCGCGGCGAAACCGGCCTGGGTTTCTGGAGTGCATTTGCCTATCCGGTCGCTGCGCTCATCGATCTTGTCGCAGGAACCGACCTGCGCGGCGCGCTTCTGGCTGGTTAAGACACTCATTCTCGGCGCATTAGCCGGTTGACCAACAGATTGGCCCAGGAGCGCGCCCGGAACCGCGTGCTGATCGCCTTGGAATCGTAATGCTGGTCGACCCAGTCGAGGAATGTGATCGGCTCCTCGCTGCTATGGGCCAGATAACTGTCGAAGACCATGTCCAGCACGCCGGTATCGGCCTGTCTGATATGGCCATATCTGAGACTGAGCTGGCGCCTGGCGTCCTCGACGGGCCGCCCTTCCTTTAAGATGAGATAAAGCACGCTCATCAGACCAGCACGGTCAGCACCGGATTTGCAGTGGAGCAGCATGGGATATTCGATCGTCTTGAAAAGCGCCTTCGCGTCATGAAAGATTTGGCGCTGCGGGGCTTGCCGCGATTTGACGACGAAATCGACCATGCGGATGCCGTATTTTTCGCATGCGCGCTGCTGAAGACGGTAGCTGCCGCAATCGCGCTCGCCGCGCAGATTGACGATCGTCTTGATGCCGCGACGGGCAAGACGCCGGATGTCGCGAGGCGAGGGCTGAGCCGAGCGCCAGGCGAGAGGCGAGATGCGGTGACGGTTCGGATAGATCGCCCGAAAGACGCCGTGATCCACAAAGATAAGATCGAAATGGTCGAGAACGCGGTCGAGCGCCCCTCTCAGCCATGGCGGCGAATTGGCCGATATGGAATGCCGGACCGAGCGATAGCTTCCCTGGACTGCGCGCAGATAAGGACGCGTCAGTCTCTTGGCCTGTCTGATCATGCGCCGAGTTCAGCCCCCGATCCGGTTCAGATATATCAGCGCTGAATACAGCCCTTGCCGCGCCGGATCAAGCGGGCGCGTGCAGGCTCACAATGCCGGGTGACGGAGAGGCCGCCGCTCAATGCAGCACGAACCGGCCGTCGATAAACTGAAATTCCGTAGGGGAGACGAGCTTCTTATGCGCGACGGTCACCTTGTACAACGGGCCTTCAAGGTGATCCTGCCAATAGGTCAGAAACGCTTCGAGACGAGGAAAACGCGGCGCCATGTCGTAGTCCTGCCAAACGAAAGATTGCAGAAGGCCGGGATGATCCGGCATGCGATAGAGAATCTCCGCGGTGGTAAGACTGTAGCCCCGCAACTGGTGGAGCAAATGCTGATCCGTCATCGGCACCTCTTCGGTTGACAAAGCCATCAGGCAAAATTATAGCCTGCGTATCCAAGGATACGCAAATCTGTTTTAAAATTCAGTAGGTTAGCAGCAAGCCGCCGAGTGTGCTGCCAAAGCAGTATTTCCGCCGCACGGCCGCAGACGGGCCGCCCTTCCTCAAGTCCTTCAAAGCCGAAAAGTTGCCGATAAGACGCAGTGGCTGATTTTCTTTGCCCGAGCTGTGGACGCCCGCTCTGCGCAGCTTGCCCGCCCCATCATTTGCGCGTACGCCGGCATTAATGCAATTTTAAGTTGTGGAGATGCCGTGCCCATCCCCGTCTCGGCCTTTATCATCACCAAGAATGAAGAAGCGCGGCTGCCCCGGACGCTCGTCGCGCTGCGATCCTGGGTCGACGAGATAATCGTCGTGGATTCCGGCAGTACGGACCGGACCGTCGAAATCGCCCGGTCGATGGGCGCGACGGTTCTGCACCGCGATTGGACCGGCTATGGACCGCAGAAGCGCTACGCCGAACAGTGCTGCCGCAATGAGTGGGTTCTCAATGTCGATGCCGACGAAGTCGTGACGCCCGATCTGGCGAGGGAGATTCAAAGCTTGTTTCGGGACGGCCTCCCGCCCGAACCCGATGCCTATAAGGCGAAGATATTGACGATCTACCCGGGCGATGAGAAGCCGAGGCCGTTTGCGACGGATTATAATGTCGTACGCTTTTATCACCGCGCGGTCGGCAGCTATCGGGACCACTCAGTCTATGACCGTGTCGCGCTCAAGCACATAGCGCCCAAACAGCTTCGGGCGCCGATTCTCCACTACCCCTATCTCTCACTCGAACACGTTATTGAGAAAAACAATCGGTTCAGCACATTTCGTGCAAACAGTTCGAAGACCTATGGACCGGCAACTTTGCGGGTCCGCCTTATATTTGAATTTCCGATTAGTTTTGTGAAATATTATATCTGCCGGTTGCATTGTACGGGTGGCTGGAAGGGATTCTATTTTTCACTATCCCATGCTTTCATGCGCACCAGCCGGATCGCGAAAATATTGGAGCGCGAACCGTTGCCGTCAGGTGCGCAACACCGGGACGCCTTCGAATCGAAGATCCGCCGTCCCAGAACCTCAACTCCGTGACACTCTCTACGACATCACTGGAGCGCTTGCGGGGATCGGAAGAAGTGGCTGCAGTTTTTTTGCGAGTATGTCCAAATGATTGGATCTCATGGGCTGTAAGGCGTCCAACTTTGTGATGAGTTCATGGACGGCGGCATTTTCGTCGAGCACCTGGCGCGCGAGCCAATTTTTCGACATCAGACCGGCTAGGTAGTCCGCCTCGTTAGCATTCATTCAAGTCCGCGCCGGCGCAAGCGCCAGGACAGGTTTGCGACAACACACGGCCTCAGTAATCATCGAGTTTGAATCTTCCGTCACGATGATCCCGCTTGACCGCTTGCAATAGTCGAATAGCTCCACGGTTCCCGCATCTGCAGGATCGAAGAAGCTGATATTCTCGCTCTGCACCTGCCGCAATTGAACGGCGATATCCGGCGGCGTTCGCCGCGAACTGAAGACCGCAACGGAATGGCTTGCGGCCATCTGTTAAATCAGCAGCAAGAGGCGATGCCAGTCATCACCCGAATAGGAATGCGTTCCGCTCGGTCCACCAATCAGAAAGCAGAAGTCGAAACGCTGCGCGGCCTTCGATGGTTCATCCGGATCGATCGGACTAGGCTTTAGACACTCAATGAATGGCGATTGGCCTGAATATCTTCGATAAGGAATCAGAATTGCTGAGAATAGATGTCGGTCCAGATTGCGCACCGACCCCGAAAATATATTCTTGCATCGATACAACTTCGAGAGAATCACATTTAACAACAAAGTATCGCCACCAGCTGATACGATTATGTCCGGATCAAATTCGCAAACGAACTCGTCGTATGCCATTTTTAGAAATAGCTTATCTGGTAGAATTTTCTTATTATAAAGATAGTATAAAAGATGCCAGGACGGAATTGAATTTTTAACAGCCCTCATCCGCGCGACATCACAGGCATGAACCCGCTGTATTGCTTTCGCCACCCCCTCGCTTTGATTGTAGTGCCCGGGACTGTTGTCCTGAACAATTAGAAGACGCAGGGGATTTTTCATTTGAGAATACTTCTAAATACACGGCAAACGCGGGGCTTGTTTACGTAAATCGTCACATCTCGTTCCTGGGATCGGAAAACATCTTGCAACCATGATAGCCCAATGTATCCGTGGTGCTTTTAAGAACCGCGCAAAGCGCCATAGGCTGTTGGTTTCCCTCATTTATCAGGCACTCGAACTGAAATATCGGAATAGAGGAATCCGCGAAAGCAAACAAGGTCCCGCAGACCCTGCCGAACCGGCCGGACACGAGCGAGAGCTTGCATCTTATTGTTTCGTGGGGATCCGTTCTAACAGGCTTTCCCGGAGTGAATCGCCTCAAACATCCAGATTCGCCACCGCCAGCGCGTTCTCCTGGATGAACTCGCGCCGCGGCTCGACGATGTCGCCCATGAGCTTGGAGAAGATCTCGTCGGCCTCGTCCAGCTCGCCGATCTTCACCTGCATCAGCGTGCGGGCATTTATATCGAGCGTCGTCTCCCAAAGCTGTTCGGGGTTCATCTCGCCCAGGCCTTTATAGCGCTGCATGGCGATGCCCTTGCGACCGGCGGCATAAACAGCATTGAGCAGGCTTACCGGCCCATGGATCGCCGTATCCTGCCCCTTACGTTTCAGCCAGCCGGTGGTGCCATAGACATCGAGGAGATGCTGTGCGAGCTGGTTGAGCTTGCGCGCATCGGCCGAGGCGATCAGCGCACGGTCGATGACATGCACCTCGGTCACGCCCCGAACTTCGCGCGTAAAGGCAAGCCCGCCTTCGTCGGTGACCTCCCCGCGCCAGCCGCGTTCGGTCTCCTCGGAGCAACTGTCCAGCCGGCCTGCAATGCGCTCGGCGAGCGTCCGCGCTTGCGCCTCGTCGGCCAGCACTTTCGGGTCGAGCGCCCCGCTGATAGCGGCCTGTTCGATGACGAAACGGGCATAGCGGCTGTGAAGCCCTTCGAGAATCCCGACCGCCGCACGCGCCTTCTCGACAATCTGGCGCAAATCGTTGCCGGCAACCGTCTCACCGCTGCCGAGTTCGAGCACGGCGTCCTCGATGCCGCCGGCAATCAGATAATTCTCAAAGGCACGCTCGTCCTTCAGATATTGCTCGGAATTGCCGCGTTTGACCTTATAGAGCGGCGGCTGAGCGATATAGAGATAACCGCCTTCGATCAGCTGCGGCATTTGCCGGTAAAAGAAGGTCAGGAGAAGCGTGCGGATATGGGCGCCGTCGACATCGGCGTCGGTCATGATGATGATGCGGTGATAGCGCAGCTTCTCGATGTTGAAATCGTCTCGGCCAATGCCGGTGCCGAGCGCCGTGATCAGCGTGCCGATCTCCTGGCTCGACAGCATCTTGTCGAATCGCGCGCGTTCCACATTCAAAATCTTGCCGCGCAAGGGAAGCACAGCCTGGAAGGCGCGATCGCGCCCCTGTTTGGCGGAACCGCCGGCACTGTCGCCCTCGACCAGGAACAGCTCGGCCTTCGCCGGATCGCGCTCCTGACAATCGGCAAGCTTGCCCGGCAGGTTGGCGACATCGAGCGCGCCTTTCCGGCGCGTCAGCTCGCGGGCCTTGCGGGCCGCTTCGCGCGCGACGGCCGCCTCGACGATCTTCTGGACGATGGTCTTGGCTTCGCTCGGATGCTCTTCGAACCAGGCGCCCAGCGCCTCCACCATGGTGCTTTCGACGATCGGGCGAACCTCGGAGGAGACCAGCTTGTCCTTCGTTTGGCTGGAAAATTTCGGGTCCGGCACTTTGACCGACAGGACGCAGGTCAGGCCCTCGCGCGCATCGTCCCCGGTGAGCTGCACCTTCTCTTTTTTCGCCAGCCCCAACTCGGCCGCATAGGTATTGATCGTCCGGGTCAAGGCGGCCCGGAAGCCGGCCATATGCGTGCCGCCGTCGCGCTGGGGAATGTTGTTCGTGAAGCAGAGCACGCTCTCGTGATAGCCGCTGTTCCACCGGAGGGCGGACTCGACCGTCACCCCTTCGCGTTCGGCTTTGATGGTAATGGGGGTGTCGATAAGCGGGGTCCGCGCGCGATCGAGATAGCGCACGAAGGCTTCGAGCCCGCCTTCATACATCAGCTCTTCCGTTTTCGGCTCGACGCCGCGCAGGTCGGAGAGCACGATGCGAACGCCCGAATTGAGGAAGGCGAGCTCGCGCAGCCGGTGTTCGAGCGTCGCATAGTCGAAATCGGTCTTCGAGAAAGTCTCGAGCGAAGGCAGGAAGGTCACGCGCGTGCCGCTGCGGTCCGGCGCTTCGCCGACCACTTTCAGCGGCTCGACGCTGACGCCATGCTCGAACGCCATCGCATGTTCCTTGCCGCCGCGCCAAATCGTCAGATCGAGGCGGGCGGAGAGGGCATTGACGACCGAAACGCCGACGCCATGCAGGCCGCCGGAGACCTTGTAGGAGTTCTGATCGAATTTGCCGCCCGCATGGAGCTGCGTCATGATCACCTCGGCGGCCGACACACCCTCTTCATGCATCTCGGTCGGAATGCCGCGGCCATTGTCCTCCACCGTCACCGAGCCGTCGGCATTGAGCATCACCAGCACGCGGTCGCAATAGCCGGCGAGCGCCTCGTCGATGGCGTTGTCGACCACCTCATAGACCATATGGTGCAGCCCGGAGCCGTCATCGGTGTCGCCGATATACATGCCGGGGCGCTTGCGGACCGCATCGAGGCCCTTCAGAACCTTGATCGCGCCCGCGCCATAATCGCCTTCCGCGGCTGTCTTCCGTGCGGGATTCGCACTCATTCGAACCAATCCTTTACCCGGTGCTTAAATGCCGATCTTCGCGCCGCGCGCCTTCGCCCCCCTCGCGACGGAACCATCGGCAATGATGAAAAACTGGGCCCTCTCGCGAAGTGGCGCAAAGACGGCTTCGTCGGTGCCGGTGAGCCAGGTCTGTGCGCCGAGCTGGTCGATTTCCTCAAATAATGCCTCACGGCGCAGCGCATCGAGATGCGCCGCAATTTCGTCTAAAAGAAGGAGTGGCGCAAGGCCGCCCCGCGCGTCTTTCACCGCTTTCGCATGAGCGAGAACCAAACCGATCAGCAACGCTTTTTGCTCGCCTGTCGAGCAGAGCTCGGCCGGCATGTCTTTTGGTCCGTGGCGCACCCGCAGGTCGGCCCGATGCGGACCGATCAGCGTGCGTCCGGCCGCACGGTCGCGTTCACGGCTTTCGGCGAGCATGCGCGCATAATCATCCTCCACATCGACCGCAGGCTTTTCGCCAAGCGCCTCTTCGAGCGTCCCCTCAAGAGCCAAGAGAGCGTGAGGAAAAGCCCCTGTCTCGGGCGGCGCCGGGCGCATATCGAAACTGCGAAGGCGCGCCACGGCCTCGATGCGCGCGGCGGCGATCGCGGTGCCGATCTCGGCCATCTGGCTTTCGATCGCCTCGAACATGCGCGCGGCGCGCTCATTCATCTCAAGCAGACGATTCCGCTGGCGCATGGCCCGCTCGAACTGATTGAGGCGGCGGCGATGCGCGCCGTCGAAACTCGCAACCATGCGGTCAAGAAAACGGCGGCGTTCGGAACCCGGCCCGGCAAAAAGCCCATCCATCGCCGGAATAAGCCATAGAACCTGCAAATAATCGCCAAGCGCCCCCGAGCTGCCCGCCTGTTCACCGTCGATGCGAACGATACGGCCATTTGCGGCACGCATCGCCTCCGCCTGCTGGCCCGTGCCGAGGTTTACCAGATCGCCATTCAGCGACAGATGCGCCGAGACCGCCCAGCCCCCATCCCCGGTGAGCCGGGCCAGATCTGCAAACGGCACGCTTCGCAGACCGCGGCCGGGCGTCAGCATTGAGATCGATTCGAGAATGTTCGTCTTTCCGGCGCCGTTCCGGCCGGTCAAGACCACCGGCCGCCCATCAAGCGCAAAGCTGCACCGGGCGTAATTCCTGAAATTTGAAAGGCTTAAACGGGCGAGGAAGGGATTTCTCGCCGAGCCATCATCGCCATTGGCCCAGCAGCCATGTGATGTCAAAACCGCCAAGGCAATTCCCGTCGATCCACAATTTCCGCATAGCTCCGCGGCGCGGTCAGATCTTTCGCAACCCGGCTCAGACCCGCATCGGCATCAGAACGTAGAGAGCGGTGGTATCGTTCTCGTCATGAAGCACGGTCGGTGCGCTCGGGTCGGATAGTTCGAAAACCGCACGGTCGCCGTCGAATTGAGCTGCAATGTCTAATAGATAGCGAGCGTTGAAGCCAATTTCCAGGGGCTCGCCGCTATAATCGAGCTCTAATTCCTCGGTCGCAGAGCCGGATTCGGGATTATTGACCGAAAGGACGAGCTTGCCGTCGGCGATGTTGAGCTTGACCGCCCGTCCTTTTTCGCTCGACAGGGTCGAAACGCGGTCGACGGCGCTGGTAAAGCCAGCATTGCCGATCTGCATGATCTTGTCGTTGTTCTGCGGGATCACGCGCTGATAGTCGGGAAATGTGCCGTCGATCAACTTTGACGTCAAAACGATATCGCCTGCCGTGAATCGTATCTTGTTCGCCGACAGATCGACGGAGACGTTGTCAGTATAGTCCGCCAGCAGCTTGGCGAGCTCCTGAACCGTCTTGCGCGGTAGAATGATACCGGGCATCCCGGCCGCCCCGTCCGGCAGTGCAACATCCATGCGGGCAAGGCGATGGCCATCGGTTGCGACGGCGCGGAGAAAAGCGCCGTCCGGGGTCTCGATGGCGTGAAAATAGATGCCGTTGAGATAGTAGCGCGTCTCATCCGTCGAGATGGCGAAGCGCGTTTTTTCGAGCAGCCGGGCGAGTTCGCTGGCGGGAAGCTCGAAATGATGCGACATGCCGTCAAGCCCGAGCTCGGGAAAATCATCGGCCGGAAGACAGGCTAGCAGAAAGCGCGAGGAGCCTGCCGTGATCGCAAGGCGCCCTTCATCGGCCTTGCTGACCAGCTCGATCTGGGCTCCTTCGGGCAGCTTGCGCACGATGTCATGGAGCGTATGGGCGGCAACGGTCGTGCCGCCGGCAACGGTCGTTTCGGCTTTGGCGGTTTCGGTGACCTCGATGTCGAGATCGGTCGCCTTCAGATGCAGCGCATCATTTTCCGCGCGGAGCGAGACATTGGCCAGAATGGGGATCGTATTGCGCCGTTCGACCACGCTGGTCACGTGCTGCAGCGCCTTCACGAGCGCGCTCTTTTCGATCAACAACCGCATCGTCAACCCCTTTAATACGCCCCCGCCCTCGGCCCTGAGACGCTGTGGCGGTCGGCAGCATTTCCCGCCAACCGCACATCATTGGCATCGCCTGCGCGGCATTCGCTGGGAACGGCTCGCGGTCGCCAAAGTGAGCCTCGCGCAACGCGCGTCCAAGCATGTCCCCGCGAAGGCGGGGATGGACGCGGGAACAGTTGCGCTAACTCATCGATATAGATCAACTTGACCTCGTTCAAGTGACTCCACTTGAACGAGGGTTGATCCAGCACGCCGTCCCATCCGAAAGCCATCTGTACTTCGAGCCCCTGCGCACCCGAGGCAAACCGCAGCCAAACGGCCAACACCTTATGCGCGGGTGACATGATTCGCACCCTTGCAAAGCATAAGGCGTCCGGCGCTTGCAGACGGCTATTCTCTCAGGAGCCGCTTGAGGACCTCAACTTCTTCTCTGAGCCCCGCATCCTCCTGCAGAAGTAAATCGATCTTCCTGATCGCATGAAGCACTGTCGTATGATCGCGTCCGCCGAAGCGCCGCCCGATCTCCGGCAGCGAGCGAGACGTCAGCGATTTGGCGAGATACATGCCGATCTGCCGGGGCCGGACGATCGACCGGTTGCGGCGGCTCGACAAGAGGTCGCCGCGATGCACCCCGAAATGCTTCATCACTACCCGCAGAATGTCGTCGATCTTGACACGCCTCGGCTCTTTGCCCCGGATCAGATCACCAATGATCTGCTCGGCGCTTTCGACGGTGATCGGCTGCGCGGTGAGCTGATAGGCGGCGTGGATACGGGTGATTGCGCCTTCGAGCTCGCGGCCGCTCTCGGTCAGCTGCGATGCGAGATACTCGATCACCGGCTCGGGAACGCCAAAGCCCCGCTCCTTCTCGGCTTTCTCGGCGGCCCGGCGCTTCAGGATCTTATAGCGGAGGTCGTAATCCATCGGCGCGATCTCGGCGACGAGGCCGCCCGAAAGGCGCGAGCGCATCCGCGCATCGAAGCTTTCGAGCTGCATCGGCGGGCAATCGGCCGCCACGACCACCTGCTTGCCGCCATCGATCAGCGAATTGAGCGTGTGGCAGAATTCCTGCTGGAAGGTCCGGCCCTGCAGAAATTCGATGTCGTCGATCAGCAGAATGTCGATCGCCCGGATTTTGTCTTTGAAGGCGACCGCGTCGCGGGCCTGCAGCGCCTCGGCGAAACTGTACATGAAGCGTTCCGCCGTCAGATAGAGGAGCTTGGCTTTCGGCTTGATGCGCTTGACTTCCCAGGCGATGGCGTGAAGCAGATGCGTCTTGCCGAGGCCCACCTTTGCGTGAATATAGAGCGGATTATATCGGAGCGGCTGGTCCGCCACAGCCTCGGTCACCTGAAGAGCCGCGGCATGGGCGAGCCGGTTCGAGGAGCCCACGAGAAAGGATGAGAAGGTGAACCTTGCCTCGAGCGGGGAGCCTTCAAATCCCTCCCAGCCGGTGCGGCTGTCGCGAAGCACGGTTTCGTCGGGGCCGCCCGAAATCGGTTCTCGGAGCCGAAGGTTTCGCGGCAAGCTGCTCGTGGCGCCGACGCTCAGCAAGCGCGGCATCGTGCGGCTGGCGCACGCGAAATTCCACGCGATCGACGCCGGAAAGCTCGGCGCAGCAGCAAGCCATCAAGCGATCGGCGTAGTGCGATTGCAGCCAGTTACGCAGAAATTTGGTCGGGACGGAAACCTGCACGACGCCGGCTTCATAAGTATCGAGCTCCATTCGGCCAAACCAGCTCGTGAAGACATCTTCTCCAAGCTCAGCGCGCAGTCGAGCCTGAATCCTCCGCCATTTCCCTTCGATCGCGTCGGTACTTAATTCTAACGTTGTCACTGGAATACCCCGCTAATACGCTCCGCAGCAGTCAAAACTGCGCAAAGTCATCCGAACCGTTTCTTGACGAACGGCTGTTCAACTGAATGAGAAAATCAGAACTGACGGGCCTATGCCGCCTTTGATCTCAGCGGAATGAGCACGGCTCCGCGCCCTTCGGCCTCATCGGCCAGCACCGCAGTCAGGATGCGCGTTTTCTTAAGCCGCTTTAAGTCAAAGCTCTCCGCCTGCTCCGAGGCCGCATCCGTGCAGTAAGATGGAAGGGCTGGGCTCAGCATGCGGCTGGTGGCGACAGTGTCGGGCATCCGGCTGCGCCAGGCTTGAAAGATTGAGAGATCGTAGAATTGTTCGCAGATCTGACGGGCAAGCTTGCGACAGGTGATCGCCGCCAGTCTGTCCCGCCAGCTCTCGGCTTCTGCGGCGGGAAAACTGTCACCCACAGAGAGAACGCTTGTCGTCAGCATTGAAGGCACTGGTGCCGGATGCCGGTTCATGAGACCACGTGCCTTGATCCAGGCCCACGTGACCCTTCTTTGGCGGCAACGAGCCACGCGCTGTCGCTCTAACCCGCTAAACATTGAGACCTCCTGCTCGCCGACCGCCTTCGCGCATGTGACTCGTCCAACGCCGCACCAATAGACAATTACATACTGCGTGAAAGCAGCCTATCTAGTAAACTACAAAACCTTTGACTAATTCATCCCCGGGTGCTCGCAATGCCAATTTGCAAACACCGGGAACGGCGGTACGCAATACAAATTGAAAAGTATCAGGAGGGGATTGTGTCCCCGTTCGGATGGCCGAAAATATACACGGCCTACCTCTGGGTTGCAATCAACCCACCCGTCGGGGACGATTTCCGGAGGCTCGCGAGCGAAGAGGCGGGAACTCAAATTCGCCATTCATTCAACTCACCATTGTTACGCCAACCAATTGAAAAACAACGAAAAACGCTACAGCCACTGAGTCGGCAATCAATTCCTACGGGTCAATACGAATCCGCTCATATTGGTCAATTTTTTACTTGATTGCCGAAAACACTGCTCATCAATCTTAGGTTGCATTTCGTTAGCAAAGAGTTAACGCGTTGATTCGAAACAGAATCTAATTTGCAAGCGCGAAAAGCAGAAACGCCCAGCAAATGCTGGGCGTGGCAGAAAAGCAACAGGGACTTGAGAGTCGCAAATGGGCGTAAAACTCAGCTCGCCAGAGCACGGATTCGCGCCGAAAGCCGGGAGATTTTGCGGGAGGCGTTTGCCTTGTGCATGACACCTTTTTGCGCTCCGCGCATAATCTCGGGCTGCGCGGCCCTCAGCGCCGATTCGGCTGCGGTCTTGTCGCCGGATGCGATCGCCTCCTCGACCCTGCGAATAAAGGTGCGGATGCGGCTGCGGCGATCTTTGTTCATTGCCGTGCGGCGTTCAGTTACGCGAACCGCCTTCTTAGCGGACTTGGTGTTGGCCATTGCTCACTATTACCTTGAAAATCTGATGTCGGACTTGCCCGGCTTGGACCGCGAAGATCAACCTTCGCCGCGGCAACGGGGCCGCGAGGGCAAGGAAACTTTGTTGCGTGTATAATACTGGTCACTTATGACGTCAATCGGAGAGCGCCTCAGCCGGGCGCTTTACACGTCTTCTTCGGCTCGTCTCGAGTGAATCATGAAAATTCTTGTCACCGGCGCCGCTGGCTTCATCGGCTTCTTCACGGCAAAGAGGCTCCTCGATCTCGGACATGAAGTCGTCGGCCTCGATAATCTGAACGACTATTATGACCCGGCGCTGAAGCGCGACAGGCTCGCCCAGCTTGGGGGCCGCAACGGCTTTTATTTCGAGCGGGCGGACCTTGCGGACCGCGCGGCGATGGAAGCCGTCTTCAGAAGCGAGAAGCCGCAGCGCGTCATCCATCTCGCCGCGCAGGCCGGGGTGCGTTACTCCCTCGTCAATCCGCACGCCTATGTCGATTCGAACATAACCGGCTTCCTCAACATTCTGGAAGGCTGCCGGGCGAGCAGCGTGGAGCACCTCGTTTTCGCCTCCTCCTCCTCCGTCTATGGCGCCAATACCGAAATGCCGTTCAGCGTGCACCACAATGTCGATCACCCTTTGAGCCTTTATGGGGCGACGAAGAAGTCCAATGAGCTGATGGCGCACAGCTATGCCCATCTTTACGCTCTGCCCGTCACCGGACTGCGCTTCTTCACCGTCTACGGGCCGTGGGGCCGGCCCGACATGGCCTATTTCTCTTTCACAAAGAAGATCCTCGCCGGCGAGCCGATCGAGGTCTTCAATCACGGCAAGCACGCGCGCGACTTCACCTATATCGACGATATTGTCGAAGGGGTCATCCGGGTGCTCGATCGCGTGCCGAAGCCGGACCCGGCCTGGGACAGCGCTTCGCCCGATCCGGGGCGGTCCGCGGCGCCTTACCGGCTCTACAATATCGGCAATCACAATGCGGTGGAGCTAATGGATTTCATCGCGGCCATCGAAAAGGCCACCGGCCGGGTGGCGGAAAAGACCTTCCTGCCGATGCAGCCGGGCGATGTGCTGGCAACCTATGCCGATGTCGACGACCTCATGCGGGATGTCGGTTTTGCGCCCGACACACCCATTGACGAAGGCATCGGCCGCTTCGTCGACTGGTATCGCGATTATTACCGCGTCTGACCGCCCGTTGGATTGGTGAGCTTCGGCGATGCCGGCCAGTGGCCCCGGCGGAGCGGCGCGAAATAGTTCGTCGCCTGATAGTGCTTCTCGGCCGTGAATGGCTGGGCGAAGCCGGACAGATCCTCCTCAGAGGACACGAAGAAGGCGTTGACACCGTAGAAATCGCAGCCGACGAGGCTGTACCCTCGCGCCGCGCCGAGAAGCTCCAGCGATTTCAGGCTTGCCCCGTAGAAGTTCGAGCCGTCCCAGACCGCATCCGGCTCGTAGGGAACGACGAACTCATAGCTGGGCGGGATCGAGGCGTTATATTCGATGCAGGCGACGCGCGCCTTGTAGCGCTCAAGCGCGCGCCAGACATGATAGGTGTTCATGTCGAGATCGATCGTCAGGTGATCGAA
Source organism: uncultured Alphaproteobacteria bacterium (assembly GCA_963749875.1). GTDB lineage: Bacteria > Pseudomonadota > Alphaproteobacteria > Rhizobiales > Rhodomicrobiaceae > JAHQVI01. The sequence goes on along the minus strand of CAVVOX010000003.1, from coordinate 185,797 downwards.
ACGCGCCGGCGCGCGCGCCTCCTCAAGCAGCGTCTCGACATTCTCAGCCGTGACGATCGCTTCGACGAGCCGCAGCTGGCCTGACCCGAGCGGCCCGGCAAAATTGTCCCGGATCGCCGCGCAGCTTTTGGGGCTTCCCTCAAGCCAGATGCCGGACCAGCCAAGCATCAGGAGCAGCCGCGTCGTATTCTCCTGCCCATCGCCCGCCCCGATCTCGACGAAAAAGCGCCCGCCTGCGCCAACCCGGTGGAAAATCTCAGCGATAACGCCGTCCTCGGGCCCCTGACTGAAGCATTGCGTCGTCTCAAGACACAGCTCGCCCGGATCGCGACCGGCCTGCAGCCGCGTCAGCGCCAGCTCATAGGCAAGCGCGGTCATCTGTCTGCGGGTCTCGTCCATAGGCGTGCCGGTCCTCAGCGATGTTTGAAATCCGGCTTCCGTTTCTCGACGAACGCCGCCATGCCTTCCTTTTGATCCTCGGTCCCGAAGAGCGACTGGAAGACGCGGCGTTCGAAACGCACGCCTTCGCTCAAAGTCGTCTCGAAGGCGCGATTGACGGACTCCTTGGCCGACATGACGGCGATCAGCGAAAAGCCGGCAATTTTTTCCGCCGCCTTCATCGCTTCGTTCATGAGCTCCGCCTGTGGCACGATGCGGGAGACGAGGCCGCAGCGCTCGGCTTCCTCGGCATCCATCATCCGGCCGGTCAGGCACAGATCCATGGCCTTGGACTTGCCGACGGACCGCGCCAGGCGCTGCGTGCCGCCAGCTCCGGGAATGACGCCCAGACTGATCTCCGGCTGGCCGAACTTGGCCGTGTCCGCCGCAATGATGAAATCGCACATCATTGCCGTTTCGCAGCCGCCGCCCAGCGCATAGCCGGCGACCGCCGCAATGACCGGCTTGCGGCAGCGGCTGAGCCGCTCCCATGGCGCGATGAAATCGTGGTGCATCACATCGGTAAGGGTGAGATTCTGCATCTCTTTGATATCGGCGCCGGCCGCAAAGGCGCGCTCCGAGCCGGTTATCACGATGCAGCCGATCCCGTCATCGGCTTCGAAATCGTCGAGCGCGGCGTTCAGCTCCTTGACCAGCGCGGCGCATAGAGCGTTCAAAGCCTCGGGCCGGTTGAACGTGATCAATCCAACCCTGTTCCTCTTCTCCACGATGATGGTTTGATAGCTCATCACGCACCTCCTCCAGGCCGGCTATGTCTGACATTGACTGCAATAGAAGGTCGAGCGGCCGCTTTGAACGATCCGGCCTATCGTCCCCCGGCAGCCCTTCCGCGGACAGGCCTCGCCTTCCCGGCCATAGACCGAAAATCGATGCTGGAAGTACCCCAGCGAGCCATCCGCTTTCCGGTAATCGCGCAAGGACGAGCCGCCGGCCGCAATCGCGTCCTCCAGCACAGCGCGGATCGCCGGCGCAAGCCGCCTCGCCGCCGCCGAGGGCGCGCCGTTTTTCGTGGCGAGCTGCGCCGCCGGCGCCTCGGGCGACAGCCGCGCCCGGAACAGCGCCTCGCAGACATAGATATTGCCGAGTCCGGCGATGACATGCTGATCGAGCAGAAAGGCCTTGAGCGGCTGCTTCCGTCCCTGCCCGCGCGCGGCGAGATAGGCGGCGTTCATGGCCGCATCCAGCGGTTCGACGCCGAGATCGCGGAAATGCGGATGCGCGCCGAGTTCGCCTGCGCCGATCAGCGTCATATAGCCGAAGCGGCGTGCGTCATTGTAGCGGATGACCGCCAGATTGCTCATCTCGAAGATGATATGGTCATGTTTGTCGCTGACGCCGACTTCATGGGTGAACGCGCCGGGCATGCGCGGCTGCGCCCCCTCGCCATTGACGAGGCTGCCGATCAGAAAACGCCCGCTCATGCCGAGATGCATGGCGAGGATCTGCCCGTCATCGAGATGGGCCAGCAGATATTTCGCGCGGCGCGTCAGGCTGTCGACGCGGCGGCCCTCAAGCCTTGCGGCAAACCGCAAGGGCAGCGGAAACCGCAAATCCGCCCGGCGCTGCTCCACGCGCGCGAACAAGGCGCCTTCGAGAACCGGCGCAAGGCCAAGCCGGACGGTTTCAACTTCGGGAAGTTCGGGCATCTTCGCTCATGCGTCTCCTCGGACGCTGAGACCATAGCCCCACTCGGCGAAACAGGCTAGCGCTACGCGCGTCCGAACGGACGCGGACTGTTGCGGTAATTTATGGATATAGATCAACTTGACCTCGTTCAATTGATTCCAATTCAACGAGGGTTGATCTAGGTTTGCCGGATGAAGGACAACAACTCTACGGCATCTGAGACGAGCTTCGGCTTTCAGACGGTGGAGGCGGGCGAGCGACAGGGGCTCGTCAACAACGTCTTCGCCCGCGTCGCCGGCCGCTACGATCTGATGAACGATCTGATGTCCGGCGGCATGCACCGGCTCTGGAAGAACGACCTGATCAACTGGCTCGCCCCTTCGAAGACCGCGCCGCAGCATCTTCTCGACGTCGCGGGCGGGACGGGCGACATTGCGCGTCGCTTCCTCGATGCCGCCGGTCCGCAATCACGGGCGACCAATTGCGATATCAGCGCCGAGATGCTCGATGAGGGACGGCGCAAGCTCGGACCCCGATATGGGGACAGGATCGACTTCGTTCAGGGGAACGCGGAAGCCCTGCCCTTCCCGGACCGCGGCTTCGATGCCTACACCATCGCCTTCGGCATCCGGAACGTCACGAATATCGAAGCCGCACTGGCGGAAGCCTTTCGCATCCTTAAGCGCGGCGGGCGGTTCCTGTGCCTGGAGTTCTCCGAGGTGCAGACGCCGATGCTCGATCGCGTTTACGAGGCGTATTCCTTTCAAGTCATTCCGCGTCTCGGCGAACTCGTCGCAAAGGATGCAGAAGCCTACCGCTATCTGGTGGAAAGCATCCGTCGCTTTCCCGATCAGCAGCGCTTCGCCGAGATGATCCGCGCGGCAGGCTTCGAGCGCGTTCAATACCGAAACTTAAGCGGCGGCATCGCGGCTCTGCATTCGGGCTGGCGGATTTAGATGACCCGAAGGGCTGTTCGGTCTTCCCTCGCAGCTCGGTAATCAGGCGATCGGGCCGGCCTCGCGGCGGCGCGACGATGACATTCTCGCCGGAAGGGCGACAAGCCCGTGACTTTTCGCCTCTTTCTTCAAAGATTGAGGCTCTAAATTTACTTCCATCTTGCTATAAGGCGCCCATGTTCGGCGCAATCGTCAATATCTTCCGGCTTGGCCGTGCCGGCGTCACGCTGGCCTGGCATGGCGTTCATCTGCTGCCGGACGGGCCGGATGCGCCGCCGCCCATCCGCCTGCTCCGCCGTCTGACTGCCCCCCTGCGCGACGCCCGCAAAGGCCGGAAGGTCCGTCTCGCCAAGGCCCTGACGGCGCTGGGACCGAGCTACATCAAGCTCGGTCAGTTCTTTGCCACGAGGCGCGACATCATCGGGCCGGACCTTGCGGGCGACCTCGTGCAGCTTCAGGACAAGCTGCCGCCCTTCTCAATGGCGGATGCCCGGCGCTCCATCCGCGAGTCGCTCGGGGCAGATGTCGAGGCTCTATTCACCAGCTTCAGCGAGCCGATCGCCGCCGCCTCCATCGCCCAGGTTCATAAGGCAACCGTCCGCGATGCGGATGGCAGCCTGCGGCCCGTCGCCGTCAAGATCCTGCGGCCCGGCATCGAAAAGCGCTTCCAGCGCGACCTCGACAGCTTCTATTTCGCCGCCCGGCTGATCGAGCGCGTCTATGCGCCGTCGCGGCGACTGCGCCCGGTTGCGGTGGTCGACACGCTCGCCGAGTGGACCCGTCTGGAAATGGACCTCCGGCTCGAAGCCGCAGCCATGTCGGAAATGGCCGAGAATGTCGCCCGCGCCGGCGATCCAGGTTTCCGCGTGCCCAAGGTCGACTGGGAGCGGACCTCGGCCCGCGTTCTGACCACTGAATGGATCAGCGCCATATCCATTGCCGATCTCGATGCCATCGACCGCGCCGGCATCGACCGCGAGACGCTGGGTAACCACGTGATCCGCTCCTTTCTGCGCCAGGCGATGCGCGACGGCTTTTTTCACGCCGATATGCATCAGGGCAATCTGTTCGTGGAGCCGGACGGCACGCTGGTGCCTGTCGATTTCGGCATTATGGGCCGGCTCGGACCGAAGGAGAAACGCTTCCTTGCCGAGATCCTCTACGGCTTTCTGATGCGGGATTATCGCCGCTCGGCGCAAATGCACCTGGATGCCGGCTATGTGCCGCCGCATCACAGTGTCGAGTCCTTTGCTCAGGCGCTGCGCTCGATCGGGGAACCGCTGATGAACCGGACGGCCGAGGAAATCTCGATGGCGCGGCTCCTGTCGCAGCTCTTCGAGGTGACGGAGCTCTTCGACATGAAGACACGCCCGGAGCTGCTTCTTCTGCAGAAGACGATGGTGGTTGTCGAGGGCGTTGCGCGTTCGCTCGACCCCAAGCTGAATATCTGGACTGCGGCGGAACCGGTGGTCAAAGAGTGGGTGGAGCAGCAGATCGGGCCGCGCGCCCGGCTCAATGAAGCGGCCGAGGGCTTGAGCGCGCTCGCCGGGTTGGTCGCCGAAGCGCCGAGGCTTGCCGAACAGGCCAAGCGCGCCAGCGCGGCGCTCGCCGATGTCAGCGAAATGGGCCTGCATCTCGATGACTCGACGGTCGAGCGCATGGCGGCCGCGCAGGCGACGCGGGGCTGGCCGACCCGGCTGGCGCTCTGGCTTGGCGCTTTGGCCCTGATCGCGATCGCCATCAATCTCTGGGTTTAAACGGCAGCTTTGCTGCGTCGTTAGTGTCAGCAAACTCCAGCAGCGGACGGACTACTCTGAGCCCTTAACTCTCGTTGCTGTGATTCGAATCACTTACCTCAACTAAGCCATTAAAATTCCGAAATTTTTTCAGGTCGCTCGCACATCGTAAACGCGGACGCCGCGCTTTCACTCCGCCCCATCGTGCAAGGTGCAAGGCTGATAAGGCATTTCTCCCTATAGCAAGCCTTCGGCAAGCGCAAACAATCGTTAAAGACGCCGCTAAAACTGCGGCGGCAGCGTGAAGCTCATCTTAAATGCAATCACAGATAAACGGTCTGCATTCAAAAAGCGTCCGCAGAACTCGCACCGATACCAGGGGGGCATTCTCGGGCAGGACAGCAACAAACGAACTACGGGATCGAACCATGCAGGTCAAAACACAGGCTGGCAAAGCACATCAGATTAAAAACACCGCCATCGCTTTCGGCGTCTATGGCAATGGCTCCAAGCGTCTTGGCGACATCGCAGTGACCAACAAGGGTCTCGTCTGGAGCAACGGCGTCAAGTCCGCCAAGGACGTCGCGGTCAAGTGGGACGCTTTCATCAACTGGATGCAATCCCAGCTCGGCCCGCAGGCCAATAAGGCGAAGACCGCAAAGGCCCCGAAGGCCGGTAAATCCGCGAAGCCGAAGAAAGTTGCAAAGCCGCGCAGCAAGGCTGCCGCGAACGGCGCTTCCATGAAGACAAGCAGCAAAGCCAAAGCCGCTCCGGCGAAGAAGGCTTCCGCGAAACTTGCAGCAAAGTCGAAGTCGGCCCCTAAGAAACCTCACTAATGGCCGATCCCGGCGAAGGTGCGAGCGTTTAGCTGTGCACGAAGGGCTCCAGCCCGGAAAGGCGCATCTTGCGCTCCACCTTCGCTAAACCGCGCGGCGGATATTTCTCCATGCGCGCCTTGATCTCGGCGATGTGCTCCGGCGTCGATCCGCAGCAGCCGCCGACAAGATTGACCAGCCCGTCGCGGGCCCATCCCTCCATCTTCCCCGCCATTTCCTCGGATGTCTCATCATATTCGCCCATCTCGTTGGGCAACCCCGCATTGGGATAGGCCGAGACGTAGCATTCGGCGAGCCCCGCGATTTCGGCGACGGCCGGGCGCAGATGCTCCGCACCGAAGGAGCAGTTCAGCCCGATGGAAAACGGCCTCAGATGGCGCATCGAGTACCAGAAGGCCTCCGGCGTCTGGCCGGAGAGGTTGCGGCCCGACAGGTCGGTGATCGTTCCGGAAATCATGATCGGCAAGGTCACGCCGGCCTTCTCAAACGCTTCGAGCACGGCAAAACCGGCGGCCTTTGCGTTGAGCGTATCGAAGACCGTCTCGATCATGATGGCATCCACCCCGCCCTCGATCAGTCCGCGCGTCTGCTCGTCATAGGCGGCCACCAGCTCCTCGAAGGTGATATTGCGGAAGCCGGGATTGTTGACGTCCGGGGAAAGCGACGCGGTCCGGTTGGTCGGGCCGATGGCGCCCGCAACGAACCGGGGGCGGTCCGGGGTCTTGGCCGTCCATTTGTCGGCGGCCTCGCGCGCAAGCTGCGCCGCCGCGACATTGATCTCATAAGCAAGATCGGCCATGCCATAGTCGGCGAGTGAAATCGCCTGCGCATTGAAGGTGTTGGTTTCCAATATGTCGGAACCGGCCTCAAGATAGGCTTCATGGATCTCGCGAATGGCGTCGAGCTGGCTCAGCACCAGAAGATCATTGTTGCCCTTGATGTCGGACGGCCAGTCGGCGAAGCGCTCGCCGCGATAATCGCCTTCGCCGAAGCCGCGGCGCTGGATCATCGTTCCCATCGCGCCGTCGAGAAAAAGGATGCGCTCGCTTGCGGCTTTTTTTAGCGCCTCGATACGTTCGTCGCGGGTCATGCGATTGTCTTTCTTGATCAATTGCCGCTGTTTGCCTGACATGGGTTACGCCATCGCCGTTGTGATCTCTTCCGCCTTGGCATGCCGCGCCTCCTCCTCGGGACGGATGCCGAGAAGATGGCAGATGGCATAGACAAGGCTGGCCCGGTTCAGTGTGTAGAAGTGAAATTCGCGAACGCCCTGTTCCGAAAGGCCGAGGACCTGTTCGGCGGCAACGGTCGCCGCGATCAGATGGGTTGTCTCCACGTCGTCGTCGAGACCGTCGAACCGCTCGGCCATGCGGCCGGGAATGGTCGCGCCGCACTGTTTCGCAAAGCGCGAGACCTGCGCGAAATTGTGGACGGGAATGACCCCCGGCACGATCGGGACATCGATGCCCGCCGCGCGGACGGCGTCGACGTAACGGAAGTAGATGTCGTTATCGAAGAAGAACTGCGTGATCGCCCGCGTCGCGCCCGCGTCGATCTTCGCTTTCAGATTGTCGATATCGGCGGCGATGCTCGGCGAGTTCGGGATGCTTTTCCGGATAGGCCGCGACGGAAATCTCGAAATCGCCGATCGCCCTGATCCCCGGAACAAGGTCGGCCGCATTGCAATAGCCACCCGGATGCGGCGCATAGGGCTCGCCAGCCCCGCCCGGCGCATCGCCGCGGAGCGCAACGATATGGCGCACGCCCGCATCCCAATAGGAGCGGATCACCTCGTCGATCTCCTGGCGCGTTGCGTCGACGCAGGTCAGATGGGCAGCCGGCTTCAGATCCGTCTCTCTGATCAGCCGCGCAACCGTCGCGTGGGTGCGCTCCCGCGTCGATCCGCCTGCCCCGTAGGTGACGGAGACGAAATGCGGCTGCAGCGGGGTGAGCTTTTCGATCGCGGCCCAGAGATTGCTTTCCATCTTCGCGGTCTTGGGCGGGAAGAATTCGAAGGAAACGCCGAAATCGTGGCGCTCCTCCGCTGCCGGCTTCGTCTCTTTTGGGAGGTTCTGCATGTCTTAGCCTTCCGAGAGTATTTCTGCCGCTTGATGCTTGTTTCTGACCGGCCCTGAGGGCTTGTGCGCAAGCCAGAGCGAGACCGTCAGCTTGCCGTCGCTCCCCACAGGCGGGCGGATCGCCTGGTAGTCGCCGGAGCGCAGTCCGCTCCGCTTGATCCAGTCCTCGATCTGCTGCCGCTCGAAGCCGAGCCGGCGGTGCGCATAATCGTCCCGCATCGCTTCGATGTCGTGCGGGGCAAAATCGACGATCAGCAGCCGTCCCGAGGGCTTCAGAACCCGGGCGGCCTCGGCCACGGCATGGGCGGGATCGTCAAGGAAATGCAGCACCTGATGGATCACCACCGCGTCGGCGGCATTGTCTTCCACCGGCAGGTTAAAAATGTCCCCCAGCCGGAGCTGGGAATTGCGAACGCCGCTGGCCGCGAGCCGCGCCCGCGCATGAGCGAGCATCTCGCGGTTGATGTCGAAACCGATAGCCCGCCGGGCATGGCCGCGAAAAAGCTCGAGAATGCGGCCTGTGCCCGTTCCGAGGTCGATCAGCAGATCGAACTGACCGGCCCCCACCGCCTCCAGCATCGCCGCCTCGACCGCAGCCTCCGGCGCGTGATGGGACCGGATCTCGTCCCAGGCGGCGGCGTGCGTTTCGAAATATGCCTGCGCCGCGCGGTGCTTTTCCTCGCTCAGCGCCTCGGCACGCGCAAGATCGCGGACCAGAACCGAATCCGCCTCGTCCAGCGCATTGAGAAGCGGCACCAGCAGCCGTGCATTCGGGCTGGCTTCCGAGAAGCGATAGAAGACCGCGCTGCCCTCCTGGAAACGCTCGATCAGCCCCGCATCGGTCAGGAGCTTCAAATGGCGGCTCAGGCGCGGCTGGCTCTGGCCGAGAATCTGGGTCAGATCCTTGACGTTGAACTCGCCGTGAGACAGCAGCAACAGGAGGCGCAGCCGCGTCGGCTCGCCCGCCGCGCGCAAACTGTCGACCAACACTCCCGAGGAAAGGCGTCCTCGCATTAACTGCCTCGCTACGATATAAAGATATGTTTATATCCTTTTGAAGCGTGTCAAAGTCAAGGACAGATGCGCGCGGTGATGGCGTTAACCGATCGTTAACCACCGCCGCTTAAATCTCATCAAGACAGCTCTGGGTTGTGTCCGCCTGCTGCAAGCGGGTTTTGCCTTGCCCGTCTGAAGTCTGTATGACATTGCCTGTTTCGTTTACCGTTGCGTTTGGGTGTTTTGTTTATGACCGCGTTGAAATCCCGTCTGTCGGAGTTTCTGGATCGGGTCGTTGTCGGCGACTGCCTGACCGAATTGAAGAAGATACAGAGCGCATCGGTCGCTCTCATTTTCGCCGATCCCCCGTATAATCTGCAACTTTCGCGCGATTTGCTCAGGCCCAACAACACGCGCGTCGACGGCGTGCATCAGGATTGGGACAAGTTCAACAATTTCGCCGCCTATGACGCTTTCTGCCGGGCGTGGCTTGCCGAATGCCGCCGTATTCTGAAGCCCGACGGGGCGATCTGGGTGATCGGCAGCTATCACAATATCTTCCGGCTCGGCTGCGCGCTCCAGGATCTCGGCTTCTGGCTTCTCAACGATGTCGTCTGGCGGAAGACCAATCCGATGCCGAATTTCCGCGGCCGCCGTTTCACCAACGCGCATGAGACGCTCATCTGGGCCGCGCGGGCGGAGGAATCCCGCTACACGTTCAACTACGAGGCGCTGAAGGCGTTCAATGACGACGTGCAAATGCGGTCCGACTGGCTGATCCCGATCTGCAGCGGGCCGGAGCGGCTGAAGGACGATGGAGGGCGCAAGGCGCATCCGACGCAGAAACCCGAAGCGCTGCTTTACCGCATCTTTCTCGCGACCACCGCGCCGGGTGACGTCATTCTCGATCCGTTTTTCGGCACCGGCACGAGCGGGGCCGTTGCGAAACGGCTCGGACGGCGTTTCATCGGAATTGAGCAGGATCCCGATTATGCCCGCGCGGCACACGACCGCATCGCGGAGGTGAAGAAACTCTCGGAGAGCGACCTGGCCCTCATGCGGGGACGGCGCAACGAGGCGCGCATCCCGTTCGGAACGCTGCTTGAACTCGGCATGATCGAACCCGGCGCAACGCTCTATGACTCCCGGGCGACGTTAAAGGCGCAGGTGCGGGCCGACGGCACGCTTGCTTTGGCGGGGGAACAGGGATCGATTCACAAGATGGGTGCGCGGATTCAAGGGCGCCCGGCTTGCAACGGATGGACTTTCTGGCATTTCAAGAGCGCCGACGGTCTTCAGCCTATCGATGTTCTGCGCGAGAAAGCCCGCAAGCAATTGGGGCTCGCACTTATCTCTTAGCGGAAACCGCGCTGCAACCGGCTTGACGCCAACACTTTTCAGGCGCTGACAGCCGTCACGTCTTCTTTGCTCTCATTCTGGTCGTCACACGGGCGGGCATGACGTAGATTGACAGCATTGAAAGCACCGCAATTCGAGCAAACCAAGTAACGTTCAAGTCCTTTATTGTGGCCCCAACCATATTCGACGTCGCGCACGCGCAACGACGGCTCCCCACAATCTGGACAATTCACGCTATTTGTTGATCTCAACACAAGCTTATGCGCTGCGGCCACCCATTCGGTGATATTTTTACCTCGCACCGCGCTCATTCAATCCTCCATAAATCGCTAATGCATGCAACGATTACGCAACTTGCCGGTTCCCTCTAGAGACTCAGGTTGCAGGACCTATTCAAGTACCTGCATAAATGCCCTATTAACATTACGAATGCGATAAGGGCTATTCCTCAATTGTATACGTTCACGATTTCCGAGGCTAACATTCAAATTCGCGCAACACTGTGACAAAAATGCTATAGTTGTGGCGCAAGTGAGGAATTTCTGCCTCAGTTGTCCCATTTTAGGGAAAATGACGGATCTGACGTCAAATCTTGACGCAGCGCGCGCCGATCGCCTTATTCACAATAGCCAGTCGGCCGGATGACCGCGGCGGGCATCTGCTTGCCGAGGAAAGTCCGGGCTCCATGGAAACACGGCGCCGGATAATGTCCGGCGGGGGAGACCCCAGGGAAAGTGCCACAGAAAGCAAACCGCTTCGGATTCGTCCGGAGTAAGGGTGAAAGGGTGCGGTAAGAGCGCACCGCGTGTCTGGCAACAGGCGCGGCACGGCAAACCCCGCCGGGAGCAAAACCGAATAGGGGCGGCTCGCCTGTCACCGAAAGGCGACAGCAGGCGCGTTTCCACGCCGCCGCCCGGGTTGGTTGCTTGAGGCGTCCAGCAATGGACGTCCCAGATGAATGGTCATCATGGGGAAGACCCCATACAGAACCCGGCTTACAGGCCGGCTGGCACCTTCTCCCGTAAGGCTGCGCTGTCGCTGAAAATAGCGATCTGCGCGGACGGCTCCCCGTGCAAGCGCGGCGCCTGGTCCGTATTCGCCCCTAGCCCGGAATTAACCATCCGTTGACCATTTCCCGACACATCGGGATGGAGAGGGTGTTTTTCGCTGACGATGGGGAATCCGGCGATGCGGTGGGCGCGGGGCTTTGTGCTTCTTCTGGCGGTGGGCGCGGCAATCAGCGCAGCTCTGCTCGTTCGTAACAGCATTCCCCCGAAGCAGGTCGAGACCAGAAAGCCGGGCCGTCCGCCGATCGAATTGCTGGTCGCCCGCCGCCCCGTCGCCGCCGGCGAAATGATCACGGCAGCCGATCTGCGCTGGCAGCCATGGCCCGCTCAATCCTTTCCCACCGGAGCCATTCATCGCCGTTTCGGCGCATCATCCAAGCCTTTCGAACCCGCTTTGGCGCGTTATCCGCTGCTCGAAGGCGAGCCGCTCGCCAATGCCAAGCTGGTGCGGGCGGGCGACGGCAGCACGATTGCCGCACTGATCGCGCAAGGGATGCGCGCCGTCGCCGTTGCCGTGCGGGAGGATAATGCGGCCGGCGGCCTCATTCAGCCCGGCGACCGGGTCGATGTGCTCTGGACCCGGCGCAGCGGGGACCGCATGGATGCCCGGCCGGCCACCCGGACGATCCTGCGCGGCGTCAGGATCCTCGCGATCGGTAAATCGCTGAACGCCCGCAGCAAGAACACCGGCAGCCGGACAGCGACTTTGGAACTGACACCGAAGCAGGCCCGGATGGTCGCGAGCGCGCGGGCCGGCGGCGATCTGCTACTGGCGCTGATCCCGGCGATCGAGCCCCGATCATCCGGCGAAGACCAAGCCGCCGATGCTTTGGACACCGAGCCGGCGGACGGCATTCAAATCACGAAATTCGGACGGCAATCCGCCGCTTCATTCGGGCTGGGGGTAAGATAATGATCAGACGGGCGACAGGATTTATCGGATTGGGCCACGCAGTGAGGGTGGTTTACCTGCTGGCCGCTTCAACGGCCGCCGCTGCCGCCAGTGATCGTGATCCCGCGACCGGGATCAGAGCGAGCCTTGCAGCGGGAGAAATGGCGTCGGCGCGTGCCGTCACCGTCGGGCTCAACAAATCCGTGCTCATCGATGTGCCCGGCGACATTCGCGAAGTGGTGATTTCCGATCCGAACGTGGTCGATGCGGTCATTCGCTCCATGCGCCGCGTTCACCTCCTGGGCCGGAAGATCGGCCAGGCGAGCGCGAGCTTCATCGGGCAGGACGGCCGGCCGATTCTGACGCTCGATGTGGCGGTCGAGCGGGACCTCGCCCCGGTCGCGGCGCTGATCCGGCGCCTGCTCCCCAAGGCCGATATCCGCCTCGAAGCGATCAACGACAACATCGTGGTGACGGGCAGCGTCTCCAACCCGCTGGATGCGACCCGCGTCGCGGACATCGCCGGACGCTTCGTCGCCAGCCGGGATCAGGTGTTGAACATGGTCAATGTCGAGGCGAAGGAGCAGGTGCTTCTGCGGGTGAAGGTCGCCGAGATGAACAGAAGCGTCATTCAGCGGCTCGGCGTCGACATTCGTAAAGCGCTGGCCTCGGGCAATGTGACGATCGTGAAGGTGGCCGAGACGGCCCTGCCGATTAGCGGAGGCACAGTGGCGGCGGTCCCGTTTCAAGCCGTCACGGAATCCCTCAATGGAACCGGGGCGGGCGAGCTGCTGGGCGTCGGCTGGGGCAACGGGAAGGCGCGCATCGATTCCATTTTGCAGGCGCTTGAGCGCAGCGGCCTTGCCCGCACGCTCGCCGAGCCGAATCTGACCTCGGTGTCGGGTGAGACGGCGAAGTTCCTGGCGGGGGGCGAATATCCGGTCCCGATCGGCGGCGACCGCGACAACACGAAGATCGAATTCAAATCGTTCGGGGTCGGGCTCTCCTTCACGCCCGTCGTTCTGTCCGCGGGCCGCATCAGTCTGCAAATTCAGACGGAAGTCAGCGAACTGACGAATGAAGGCGCCGTCACGCTAAACGAAATCTCCGTCCCGGCATTGCGGGTGCGGCGGGCGAGCAGCACGTTGGAGCTGCCGAGTGGTGGATCGCTCGTTATGGCGGGGCTGATCTCCTCCCAGACGCGGCGCAATGTCGACGGTCTGCCCGGACTGCGCAATCTGCCGGTCATTGGCACCCTATTCCGCAGCGAGGATTTCGTGCGCTCCGAGACCGAGCTGGTCGTCATCGTCACCCCCATCCTCGTTGCGGCAGTCGAAGAAAGCGCCCTGTCCACACCGGAGACGCCGGCTCCGGAGACGGCTCCGGCTTCCGCCGGCGGCAGCGCGAAAAATCGGACCTCGGCCACCGGCGATCGCCGCTACGGCTACATCATCGAATAGGGCAGCGCGACATGGCGAAAATCATCCCGTTCAGACAGGCCGGGCAGGCAATCCGGATCGCAGCCATGCTTGTGACGCTGTCCATACTGACCGGCTGCGGCGGCGGTCTTGTCTCCTCCGATCTGACCTCACCGGAGGCGCTGCAATGCTCCGTCGGTCACCAAGCTGCGACCGATTGGCGGCCCGGCTGCGCGACGCGGCGCAATCTGGTGGCCATCGCCGAAAACCCCGACGATCTGTTCATCCCGCGCAGCGAGACGCCCCGCGATGCCATGCGGCGCGACGTGGTGATCGGCGGCTACATGGAAAGCCGTGCAAATGCGTCGCCTTCGAGCGCCGCGCCGGCCGGCCCGGCAAACACGCCGGGGAACACGCAATGACGAGAGCGGACCTTAGCGGCGCGACACGAGCACGAGCAGCGGGCGGCGAAAGCGTCCCGGCCCGCCTGCAACCGGCGAGCCCCTATCTGCCCACCCGCCTGCATGCCTTTTGCGTGGATGCCCGCACCGCCGAGATCGCCGCGAAAACGCTGGCGCAACCCCGTTTCAGCGCGCTTGAGCTCATCCCGCATATGGGCGGCATTCCGGCCGCTCTCAGCGCCTATGCCCAGACCCCGAGCCCGGATCTGATCCTCATTGAATTGCTTCTGGACCCGGCCGCCATGCTGGCCGATCTGGACAAGCTTGCCGAGGTCTGCGATGCGCGGAGCAAGGTCATCGTCGTCGGCCATGTCAACGATGTGCGGCTCTATCGTGAGCTGATGCGACGGCACATCAGCGACTATCTCCTCGCCCCGGTCGATGGGGCGCAGCTCTCGCAAAGCATCGCAATGGCGCTGCGAGGTGCGCCCGCCGAGACGCGGGGCCGGGTCGTCGCCTTCATGGGCGCCAAAGGGGGATGCGGCTCCAGCACGGTCTGCCACAACACCGCATGGGTCGTGGCGGAGCTCTTCAAGACCGAGACGGTCATCGCCGATTTCGATCTCGCCTTCGGCACGCTCGGGCTCGACTTCAACCAGGAGGCCCGTCAAGGGCTGAACGACGCACTCGCGGCCAGCCAGAAACTCGATAGCGCGATGATCGCAAATCTTCTGTCGAAATGCTCCGACCAGCTCGGTCTTCTGACCGCCTCCTGCATGCTCGATCCCGACATTGACATTCGCACAGACGATGCGGCGCGGCTCGTCGAGCTGCTTGGCCAGACCACAGCATTCGCGGCGCTCGACCTGCCGACCGAATGGCGCGACTGGTCCCAGGCGCTGATCGAAATGGCGGACGAGGTCGTCATTACCGCCGAGCCCGATCTGGCCAATCTTCGCAACGCCAAGAACCTGATCGACACGGGCCGCGCCCTCCGCGCCGTGGCCAGGCCGCCGATCCTCGTCATCAACAAGGTGGGATTGCCGCGGCGGCCCGAAATCGCCATCCGGGATTTTGCCAAGGCGGTGGATCTGGAGCCGACCGCCGAAATCCCGTTCGATGCGGAACTCTTCGGAACGGCGGCGAATAATGGCCTCATGATCGGCGAGGTCGCCCCGAAGTCGCGTCATCTCGGCCTGTTTCGCAGCTTTGCCGGAAGGCTGAGCGGAAAGGCGGCGCCGCCCGGCAATGGCACTGGATTGATCAAGCCGATCATCCAGCGTCTGGGCCGCAGGCTTGCAGGCTGAGGCGGCAATGTTCGGTAAACGAAACACCCAATTATCGACTATTGAGCCGGCGGGCACCGCAAGCTGGGCGCAAGCCCCTCTGCGCAAGACCGCTCCCCTCAAGGCGGCCGATACGCCGGCGCGGCCGGACACGATCGGATTTGCCGCCGGCCGCAGCTTTGCGCGCTCGGAGAAATATTACGAGGCCAAGAAACAGACCTTCGGAACGCTGATCGACAATATCGATCTCGGCGCGCTGGCCAAATTGTCGAACGCCGAAGCCCGGAACGAGATCCGCGAGCTTGCCGGCGAGATCCTCAACCTCGGCTCCGCCGCCATGACCGCCGTCGAGCGCGAGGAGCTTCTCGAAGAGATCTGCAACGATGTCCTCGGTTTCGGTCCGCTGGAGCCGCTGCTCGCACAGGACGGCATCACCGATATCATGATCAACGGCGCGCGCGAGTGTTACATCGAGGTGAACGGATCGATCCGTCCCGCGCCCATTCAGTTCGCCGACAATGATGAACTCGCCAATATCTGCCAGCGCATCGCGAACCGCATCGGGCGCCGTGTCGATGAATCGACGCCGATCTGCGACGCGCGCCTGCCCGACGGCAGCCGGGTCAATATCATCTTCCCGCCCCTGGCGCTCGACGGACCGGCCCTGACGATCCGCAAGTTCCGCCGCGAGCGGCTGACGCTCGACCAGCTTGTGAAGCTCGGCGCGGTTTCGCCCGATGCCGAGACCGTTCTCGAAATCATCAGCCGCTGCCGCTGCAATATCCTGATCTCCGGCGGCACCGGCTCCGGCAAGACGACGCTCCTCAATTGCCTCACCGGCCATATCGCTCCGAATGAACGGGTCGTAACCTGTGAGGACGCAGCGGAGTTGCAGCTGCAGCAGCCCCATGTGGTCAGGCTCGAGACGCGTCCGCCCAATCTGGAGGGGGAAGGCGCGGTCGCCATGCGTGATCTGGTGCGCAACTGCCTGCGCATGCGGCCGGAGCGGATCATCGTCGGCGAGGTGCGAGGGCCGGAGGCTTTCGACCTCCTGCAAGCGATGAACACCGGCCATGACGGCTCGATGAGCACGCTGCACGCAAACAGCCCGCGCGAGGCGATGAGCCGGCTCGAGGGCATGATCCTGATGGCCGGCTTCAGCCTGCCGTCACGCGCCATCCGCCAGATGATCGTCGGCGCGGTCGATATCATCATCCAGGTCGCCCGCATGCGCGACGGTCGGCGTAGAGTCACCCACATCACCGAAGTCGTCGGCATGGAAGGCGACATCATCGTCGTGCAGGATCTGATGCGCTTCGAGCTTCTCGGCGAGGACGCCAATGGCGGCCTGATCGGACACCACCGCTTCACCGGCATTTCGCGCCCGCGCTTTGCCGAACGCGCGCGCTATTACGGTCTCGAACAGCGGCTCACAGAGACGCTCGCCAACGCGGAACGCACCACGGCCCAATCCAAGGCGGGGGGCGCCTATGGCTGAGACCGTCACGCCGGCACTCCTCGCCTCGGCACTTGCCGCCATCGGCGCGGCGGCCTTCATCTGCGCGGTCTTTTATCCCGTCATTTTCCGCCGGCCGCTCGTCGACAAACGCAGCGCGGTCTTTGAAAGCCTCTTGCGAGGCCGCACGGACAGCGCAGTCCCGACCACACGCTCGGTTCGGCGCGCCCAGGAAGCCGCGCTCAAATCCGTTTCGCAGCACGGCAAGACCAGCCGCGCATCGCAGCTTGAGAACCGGCTTACGGCTGCCGGCGTCACCTGGTCTCCGCGTTTCTATCTCGCCCTCTGTTTCGGTCTGGGGACGATAGTCTTCTGCGCCGGGGGCATTGCCGGTCTTTCCCTTGCCAGGGCAATCACCCTCGCCCTCATCAGCGCCTGGTTTCTCCCCCGACGCTATCTCGATTATCTTTCGAACAGGCGGAAGCGGGCATTTCTGAACGCCTTTTCGCCCGCCATCGACATGATCGTCAGGGGCGCCAAATCGGGCCTGTCGATGATGGATTGTCTCGCCATGGTCGCAACGGACGCGGCCCCGCCCGTGAACAAGGAATTCGAGGGCCTCGTTGCGCAGCTTCGGGCCGGCGTTCCGGTCTCTGCGGCAATGGAGAGGCTTGCAGCCGCCATGCCGCTGCCCGAAATCCGCTTCTTCGTGATGATCATGTCCGCCCAAAGCCAGACCGGCGGCAATCTGACCGATGCGCTCGCAAACCTGTCCGGCGTGCTGCGCGACCGCGAAAAAATCGCCGGCAAGGTCCGGATCGCGAGCGCCGAGGGACGCGCATCGGCCCTGATCATCGGTGCCCTGCCCTTTCTGGTCATCGGTGGGACGGCGGCTTTCGCACCCGATTATATTTCGGTGCTCTGGACCGACCAGACGGGGCGCTGGATCGGGCTGATCTGCACCATCTGGCTGGCTACGGGGATCTTCGTCCTCGGGCGAATGGCGCGGGTCGAGGTATGAAAGGCCGATCATGGGCACCGAGATGCTGAGCGACCAGACGCTGGCGATGATGCTGACCGGCTTTGCCGTCTTTGCCGGCGTCATCGCACTAGTGATGCCCGACGAACCCGATCCGAGACTGCAGGCGCGGCTTCAGAGTGTTGCACGGGAGCGGGATCGTCTGCGCGACCGGCGCCTTGCCGATCTCGCCGTGCGGGCGAAGCGCAAAATCAGAAAGGACGAATCCGGAATAATCGGCCGTCTTCTCCGACGGCTCAGGACGGAGGAACGCGCGGCCAATGGCGGCCTCGCGGTCAGGCTGCGCATGGCCGGTTTCCGCGGCCAGGGCGCCGAGGCGATCTTCCTGTTTTTCCGGGCGGCGACGCCGCTGGGGCTCTCCATCCTCGCCCTTTCGGCGGTTAGCTTTTACGGGCTGGGTCATGCCGGGCCAAGCTCGGCGCTTACCTTCTGCGTCGCCACGGCCACGATCGGCTATACGCTGCCGCGGCTCGTGCTCGACCGGCTTATCGCAAAGCGGCAGAAGACCATTCTGCGCGCCTTTCCCGATGCGCTCGACCTTCTGCTGATCTGCGTCCAGTCGGGCATGTCGGTCGAATCGGCGCTGAGCCGGGTGACCAACGACATCTCTCCGCAATCGATCGAGCTGGCCGAGGAGCTGAGCCTTACGATGGCGGAGCTCTCCTACCTTCCCGTGAGATGGCGCGCCTATGTCAATCTCGGCGACAGAATCGGCCTGCCGGCGGTGAAGCTGATCACTGCGGCGCTGGTGCAGGCGGAGCGCCACGGCACCTCGATCAGCCAGGCGCTGACCGCCGCGGCACGCGAGGCGCGCGAGGCGCGTATTGCGGAAGCGGAACGGAAAGCCGCCGCCCTGCCTCCCAAGCTCGCCATTCCCTTGGTGGCGTTTTTTCTGCCGGTGCTCCTGACCATCATCCTGGCCCCGGCGATCATGGAGGCCAGCGAGGCATTCAGACAAAATCGCGCAAGCCTTATCGTCAGGGATCTGAAGTAAACTCGGAAGCGTCGGCGAGACGCGCCGTCCAGCCGGAGCGCTCGTCAGCGGGGCGGCCCGCAAGTCCGACGAAGCGGGCGATCGCTTCACGCGTTGCGCTTTTCAATTCGCGTGGCATCGGCTCGCCCGCAAGACGGTCGGCGATGGCGAAATCACCCTGGACGGCAAGGGCAACAGCGAGATTGCGCTTGATCTGCCCGGCATGGGCCGCCTTCAGGTCCGGCGCGATGAGCGCCTTGCGGAACAAGGATGCCGCCTCGGCCGCATTGCCTTCCAGCAGATGGCTCATGCCAAGATTGTTCAGCACCACGGCATTGCCTTCCGCCAATGTCCGCGCCCGGTCCAAGGCGAGACGCGCATCGGCAATGCGGCCCTTGCGCCCTTCAAGTGCGGCGAGCGCAGAGAGAGCGCGCCAGTCATTGGGATCGGCATCGAGCGCGCGTCTCAGAAGCGGCTCGGCCCGATCGCTCTGGCCCATGAGAAGCGCCTGACGGCCATAGGCGGAAAGAATGCGCGCATTTTCCGGATGGCGCCGATGTGCTGCGGCGAGCACGGCAAGCGCGTCCGCGTCGGCGCCGGCCCCGCGCAGCGAGTTGGCAAGCGCGATGGCGTCGGAAGGCGACATGACGGCCGGGCTTTCGAAAAGGCTGCCGGCGGGCCGGTCAGCCATCGCGGAATTTCGGGCGGCGCCCCCATCGCAGGCTGCAAGCAGCGTAGGCAATATGGCGAGGAGTGCGCAGGAACAGGAGATCGTCCGCATTCTCATAAAATCCAAAATAATAGGATGATATAGAAGGAGATTCGCCGCCCCGAGCTATACGTAGAAATAGCGGGCTTCGCTGGAACGACGCGGACGGATGAATGGCGCGAAGATGATGGACCGCCGATTAACTCTCCAGCTTCGCCGCATCGCCCCAGTCGCGCAGCTCGGCCATCGACATCACCGTGTCGCGATAGCGGGCCGCGGTGCCGTCATCGCCGAACCGGCTTAAATCGACCTCGTAAGTCACGAACCGGCTGGCGACCGGCGCGAACATGGCATCGGCCGCGCAGAACGCGCCGAACAGAAAGTCGCCCCCGCTCCCGAACCGTCGGCGGCAGTCCTTCCAGATTTCGACAATCCGGCCAATGTCGGCCAGCGCGGCATCGCTCGCTTGCGGAAATCCGAGCCGGTTCACGAAATCCATGGGGAATTCCTCGCGAAGTGCGGCAAAACCGGAATGCATCTCCGCGGCAGCCGAACGCGCAATGGCCCGCCCATCGGGGTCCCGCGGCCAGATCGGCAGATCAGTATGGCGATCCGCGACGAACTCCATAATCGCCAGGCTGTCCCAGATCACCAGCTCGCCGGTCTTGAGCGCCGGCACCTTGCCCGAGGGCGAGTGGCGCAGAATCTTCGCTTTCGTCTCGGGACGGCGCAGCTCTATCGGCATCTCCTCGAATGGGATATCAAACGCTTTCAGCACCAGCCAGGGCCGCAAGCTCCAGGAGGAGAGGTTCTTATTTCCGATAACAAGCTCGTAATTGTCGCCCATTGGCCCCATCTCCGCTTCGCAACTGACGAAAACTTACACCAACACTGAAGAATCGCTGCAAGAGAACACGATGCTGCCGACCTTAAACGATCTTTCAGACCATATTTCCAACCTGTTTCTGCAAAAGAGCGCGAAAGAGGCGACCTGCCCGATCTGGCTTGCCTGGTCCGAAAAAGGCGAAGTCAGCTTTCCGCCGGAGATCGGCGCCAAGCAACGCGCCTGGCTGAAAGCGATCGACTTCAAGGGAGCGCCGGGGAGTTGGGCGCCAATGCCGGGCGAGGACGGGCTCGCAGGCGCGGCCATCGGTTCGGACGACCGGCAGGGACCGGCGACCCATCCGCTCTTTGCCGGAGGCCTTCCCGGCCTGCTTCCCAAAGGTGATTATCATCTCGCCTGGGATATCGAAGATGGCGATCTCGCCGCGATTGCCTGGGCGCTCGGCCAATATGGCTTCCAGCGCTATCAGGCGAACGGAACGCCTCCCGCCAAGCGTCTCCGCCTGCCCGACGGCGCCAGGCTGGACACTGTCGTCAATATCGCATCGGCCGTCTGGCTCGGCCGCGATCTCGTCAATACGCCCGCCAACGACCTCGGCCCGGCGGAGCTTGCGGAGACCGTGCAGGGCGTCGCGGCCCATTTCGACGCGCAGTGCCGCGTCATCGAGGGCTACGATCTCGTCGCCGAGAACTTCCCGCTGATCCATGCCGTCGGACGCGCCAGCGCCCGCGCGCCGCGCCTTATCGACCTTCGATGGGGTGAGGAGAGCGCGCCCAAGGTCACGCTGGTCGGCAAGGGGATCTGCTTCGACACGGGCGGTCTCAATATCAAACCCGGCATGGCGATGTCGCTGATGAAAAAGGATATGGGCGGCGCTGCCTCCGCCCTGTCGCTCGCGGCGATGATCATGGGCGCCGGATTGCCTGTCCGGCTGCGTCTCCTGATTCCGGCTGCCGAGAACGCGATTTCCGGCAATGCCTTCCGGCCCGGCGATGTGCTGAGGAGCCGCGCGGGACTGAATGTCGAAGTCGGCGACACCGATGCCGAGGGACGGCTGGTGCTGGCCGACGCGCTCGCCCTGGCGGACGAGGAGGCGCCTGAATATCTCATCAGTGTCGCCACGCTCACCGGCGCGGCGCGCGTCGCGCTCGGGCCCGATCTGCCACCGGTCTATTCCACCGATACGGAGCTTGCCGGCGCGCTCGCCGAAGCGGGCGGCCGGATCGGCGATCCGATGTGGCCGATGCCGCTTTGGAAACCCTATGATCAGCTCCTTGACAGCCGCGTGGGCGACATCAACAGTATCGTTCCCGAACCGTTCGCCGGCTCGATCATGGCCGCACTCTTCCTCAATCGGTTCGTCAAGGCGGCGGAAAGCTATACACATCTGGATATTTACGGCTGGGTTCCAAGACCCCAGCCTGGCAAAGGGATCGGCGGCGAGCCCCAATGCGCTCGCGCGGTCTTCGATCATCTGAGGGGGAAATTTCGGCAAGCATGAATGCAGGCAAGCTCGATCCGCGGCGGCATGTCTATCGGGAGGATCTCGCCACCGCCTCGCTGAAGGACAAGGTTCAGGCGCAGCGTTATGTGCAGGGTGAGTTGCGTCAGGTGGTCGGCTCGGTCGCGCCGGTCCGCATCACGCCGCGTTTCGACGCGGCGCTTCTCACCGAAGGCCTGTGCGGCGAGATGGCGACCATTTACGACATGACGGACGGATGGGGCTGGGTTCAGCTCGAAGAGGACGGCTATGTCGGCTATATGCCGGCCGACAATCTCTCCGCGATCATCGAAGAGCCGACCCATTGGGTGGTCGCTCGCGGCACGTTCATCTATCCGGCGCCCGACATGAAGCGCCCGCCGATCACACGGCTCAGCTTCAACGCCAAGGTGACGGTCATCGGCCGCGAAGGGCGGTTCGTTGAGCTCTCCCGTGGCGGTTTCGTCTTCGGCGGGCATTTGCATCCGGTCGAGGAAAAGGCCAAGGACTTCGTCCGGCTTGCCGAGCGGCTTGTCGGCACGCCCTATCTCTGGGGCGGCCGCTCCGGCGTCGGGATCGACTGCTCCGCGCTGGTCCAGCTGTCCATGCAGGGCGCCGGAATGCCCTGTCCACGCGACAGCGACATGCAGGAAGAAGAGGTGGGAGAGCCGATGACCGACAAAGATCTCGGCAAGCTCGAACGGGGCAACCTGATCTTCTGGCGCGGCCATGTCGGGATCGTGCAATCGGCCGAGTGGATGATCCATGCCAGCGGGCATCAGATGGAGGTGATCGTCGAGCCGATCCGGCGCGCCGTGGAGCGTATCGCCGAAACTCATGGCGAGATCACCTCAATCAAGCGCATTCCGGGGCTGCAGCTCGGCTAGATCAATCCTCGTTCAAGTGGAATCGCTTGGACGAGGTCAAGTTGATCTATATCAATGTCTTAGCGCAGGTTCTTAGTCGAGCAGCCGCATGGCGATGGCGGCCAGCTCGGTCAGAACGCCGCCGACCATCATCGCCGCGATCCATTGCAGTCCGCGCGCCAGGCTCCGCCAATAATTCGTGCGCACCCTGATGGTTATTATCTGGTCCGGCAAAGCCGTATCGCCGACGAGACCGTTCTGACCGATGCTGCGCGCGGCGACGACGAGTTGAAGCCTGCGCCGCCCCGGCTCATGCGGCGTCACCACCCAGCGCCACCGGCCATAGGTCTCCGTATCGTCCGGCCTTTCGAAAATCCACTGCGTCTCCGGGCTCAGCGGTTCGATCGTAAAGCCGCCATCCGGCGCACGCAGCGCCACGCTCATGGTCTGGGTGATCATCAGCTCGTGGCGAACCGGCTCGCTGCGCCCCTCCATGCCGCGCGCCAAAGCCTTCGTCTCTTCGCGTGAGATCCGGACCTCGATCCGCTCGGCAATGGCGGCGCGCATCCGGCGCGGCACATTCTCGATGAGACGGCCGATGATCACCTCATAAGGCCGCGGCCGCCGGCGGGGACGTGCGCGTTGTCTTTCCGCGGCAGGAACCTCACGCTCCTGGGCCGGAACCGCCGCTTTGCGCATACGGGACTTCTTTTTCGCCGGAACCGTCGCCGAAGGCGCGGGCGCCGGGACAGGCAGCTTTGCCGCTGACCGGCCTTGCGCCTTGCCGAGGCGCATTTCGTCGAGGCGGCTCGGCGGCGGCACCTTCGGCTCGGGGCGGCGCTGGATGGCCCTTGCCGGCGGTCCGTCGTCACGCCAGCCCTGATCGGCATCGGGCCGCGTCGGTATGCGGCCCGGCGCGGGTCTTGGTGCTGGTGGCGCCGGTGCGACGGCAGCGGGAAAACGGACGGCCTGGTCGTGCCGATTTCGATCCGGTTCGGGCGCCCGTGGCGGGACCGGTTGGGATTGAGGCTGCGGCTGAGCATTGCGCGCAACCGGCGCGGGCTCGGCGGGCGCCTCGAACGTCTCCTCAACGCTCGCCGCTCTTTCGCTCAAGCTGGCGGGGCGCTCCTCGGGCGCATCCTCGACAACCTCAAGATCCAGCTCGAGGGGCTCCTCTTCGGCCTCCTCATCGGCGGGAGCAGCCTCGACCTCCTCGAGCGCCTGCTCCAGCGTCGCCTCCGGCTCCGCGCCCTCCTCGGCAAGGTCGGCGCTCGCTTCCGCTTCTGCCGGCGATTGCGGGGGAACGGGCTTGGCCGGCGCGGGCTCTTCGCCATTCGCCATATTCGGGCGCGAGAATCGCGCGCTGATCGTCGTCCCGCGATTGGCATAAAGCCATGTCACCGCACTCGCATAGGAGACGCCGTTCTGCTTCAGAATGCCCGGCACGGGATTATCGGACTCGCGGGACAGGGCCGCGATGACGAAGGCCGCGTCGAGCTCCTCACAGCCGAGCCGTTCCGCATCATCCGAGGCGGTTTGCAGAACGCGCTCCACCTTATAGCTGGCGCGCAGATCGAACTCGCCGGGCGCATGGAGCGTTGCCAGATTGCGGGTGACCGTGTCGCTGATGGCCGTGCGGATGCCGGGAATATCCGCGCGCAGGCCTTCCAGGATCTCGATCGCGCCCGGATCGTCCAGCAGCGCCAGCATCAGATGTTCGAGCGTGACGTAACGGTGGGAGCGCTGCTGCGCCGCGGAAATCGCCCGCTTGATCGACTGGGACAAATAGGCCGATTGCGGCAAATCGGTCATGAATCCCGATGTCTCGGCCACTATTGCTTCCCCAGTACTCAACACGGTCTGAATCCCCCCTTCCCTCACATAGCCCAATAGGCGTGGCTTCGAAAGCGCTTTAGCGCCACAATTTTGCCTTCGTTAATCATTTGTGCCCTTGAGGCGACGGGTTATAAGGGGGCAAACGCCAACGTCTCGAGCCGCATCGATGGAAACGCCAGCCACGCCTCCCAGCGCGCCGATCACCGCGGAAACCCATGCCGCGATCTTGTCCGAGGCGCTGCCCTTCATGCAGCGCTACGACCAGGAGATCGTCGTGGTAAAATATGGCGGGCACGCGATGGGCGAGCCGGCGCTCGCCGAATGTTTTGCCAGGGACATCACACTCCTGGAGCAATCGGGCGTCAAGCCGATCGTCATCCATGGCGGCGGCCCGCAGATCGGCAGGCTGCTCGACCGGCTGCAGATCAAGAGCGAATTTGCCGACGGGCTGCGCGTGACCGACGCGGCAACGGTCGAGATCGTCGAAATGGTCCTGGCCGGATCGATCAACAAGCAGATCGTCGCCTCGATCAATCAGGCCGGCGGCCGGGCCTGCGGCATTTCGGGCAAGGACGCCAATCTCCTGATCGCCAAGAAGCTCGAGCGGCGCGTGCGCGATGCCGATTCCAATATTGAGCGCGTGGTCGATCTCGGCTTTGTCGGGGAGCCGGAGGCCGTGAACCCCAGGATCGTCGAGGTCATTGCCGGCGGCGATCTGATCCCGGTCGTCGCGCCGATCGGGGTCTCACGCGATGGCGTCACCTATAATATCAACGCCGACACCTTCGCCTCCGCCCTTGCCAGCGCGATGAAGGCCAAACGCCTCCTCTTGCTGACCGATGTGCCGGGTGTTTTGGACAAGAACGGCACGCTGATCCCGAGCCTCACCGTGTCGGAGGCGCGCGCATTGATCGCCGACGGCACCATCTCCGGCGGCATGATCCCGAAGGTCGAGAGCTGCATCGCTGTCGTCGAGGCAGGGGTCGAGGCGGTCGTCATCATCAATGGCAAGGTGCCGCATGCGGTGCTGATCGAACTCTTCACCGAGCACGGCGCGGGCACGCTGATCGAGCGCGGCTGACGCCGCCGGGTCGCCGCAGGCTCTTGCGTTTGCTGGATGGCGATGAAGGACAGCGCCGCATTGGTCTTATTCTGCTCGACGCTCTGGATATATTGCGCCAGCGCAACCACCGCGCTGATCGCAAGGATCAGTTGCGCCACCGTGGAGCCAACGCGCTCGAAAGGCCCTTTCCTCTCGGTCTCCTCACCTTAGCATTGCGGGCGCTTGCAGATCTTGATCATCCCCGAGCCGGCGAGCTGCCCTTCATAGAGCTGCCGGGCGCAATTCAGATCCTTCTTCGAGTAGACGATGACGAGCTGCCCCTCGCTCCCGCCGGTGCGCTCAGGCCGAGACATATCGCGCAAAGGAGCAAAGACGTTCTGAACAACAGGCTCATGGTCGGTCACCGGAAATGAAGGTTGATCTCCACAGTGCTTCTCGTTGCAGAGAGCCGCGCCGCAACCGGCGCAGGCCGATTTCGCGGAACCCTATTCGACGACGGTAAATCCGAACAGGGTCTTTATCAGCTCTACAGCCGATAATCATCGTCTCTGTTGCGGTAAGAGCGGGTCGTGCCCCGATTAGGATTTCGGGAATGGGTGGAAAGCCGTCGCGGGCGCACGATTAAGCGAGAGCCGCTTACGCCTCGTTACAGACTTCTCGATCAGGTCAGCTTGGAGCCGGAGCGGACATCCAACGAAAACTTTGTAAATATAGCGATATAGCCGAAGCTGCCCCCCAAGCTCCCAATCGAGCTAGTGGGAAACAATCTCAAGGTCACGCCCCGCCATATAAACCGCCTCGCTAAATTGTGTCAGCGTTCAACAAAAACGACGATGGTTTCAGGGCGAACACCGTCATATTTCATTCCAGCCGCACCGGCATCACTCTTGATGACCGCCTCAAAGGCACCAATATCGTCGACGTCCATGGACAGCCCAACTCGGTTGGGATTGCTTGGGTCCACGAATGTGCGAATATTTGTCGCCACCGAGCCGAAGACTTCTTCCCTTTTTGGCGATGCGAGCCAGTGAGCGACGTCATCGACTTCGTGTGTAGCGATAAGTTTCGGCATGGCGGAATCCTTTATTGTTATTGGTAGCGTCACGTTTAAGTTGGCATGCTTAAACATGCGACACGGAAAAGCAATCAGATTACATCGCTTCCAGATCAGAAGCGGTCAGCGACTAAGCGAAGGGCTGAGGGTGTATGGCGACCGTCGGCATCTTCGCTTTCGTTTTGCTTTGACCCGCGGATAGTGGTGCGGGACGGCCAGTGAAATCAGCTTAATTGCGCAAACCAAAGACCCCGGAGCATAACAAAGCAAGTGTCGGTTCGTGGCTCGACGCTGAACTTGCTATATGAAGGAACGTCCGCAATCACCCGCCTAGGCGCAGATTGCTCCTGAGAGGGCAGCGGCTGCTTACCACTCGATAGCTGCTGACCAGCGCGCTGTTGGTGGAGACCGCGGACGCCTCGAAGCGGCCGTCAGTTCCTCCATCGAGCAGGTCCCTCGGCCGCCTCTCAAAGGTTCAAACCTTGCTGGACAGCCGCCCGCCAACTCGCCCAGGGAGAAGGTACGCCGCGTGCCGACCAGGGATATGTGTTCAAGCTCGCCGGGCTGCGACGGGCCACTGCGCAGCTTCATCCGTTAACAACTGCATGATCTGCTCGGGGGGGGGGGAGCGGAGCGCTGAATAAGTATCCCTGCATCTCGGCGCATCCCTCGGCAAAGAGTATCGCCTGCTGCTCCTCGGTTTCCACGCCTTCGGCGGTGCACCCCATGCCGAGCCCGTTCGTCATTGCGACGATGGCTCTCACGACGCTGCGGGAGGTGACGCTGTGCGCCACGTCCTTCACAAAGCTGCGGTCGATCTTGATGTTGTCGAATTGGAATTTTTGCAGATCGGACAGTAACGAATGGCCCGCGCCGAAATCGTCGATGGCGATGCGAATGCCAATGCGTCGAAGACGGTTGAAAGTGGCCAAAGCTGCCTCGCTGTTCGCAAGGAGGACGGTTTCGGTGATCTCCAACTGAAGCCGTTCGGGCGAAAGCCCCGAAGCCGCGAGCGCCGTGACGAGGTGCTGGCACAGATCAGGGTCTCGGAACTGGTTAGGAGAAAGGTTGATGGAGATTTTGACGCTGTCGGGCCACTGCGCCGCGAATTTGCATGCCTCGCGAGTCACCCATTCTCCGAGCGGAATCATTAAGCCGATCTCCTCGGCGAACGGGATGAACGCATCGGGCATGATCATTCCCTTCTGGGGATGACGCCACCTCAGGAGCGCTTCGCAGCCGGTGATCCTGCCCGAAGGCTTATGGACCATTGGCTGGTAGTGAAGCTCGAACTCGCCAGATGTGAGGGCTTTGCGGATATCGGCTTCCAGAACGCGCCGGACTTGCACCGTGGCATCCATCCCCCGCTCGAAGAAGCGATAGGTTCCCCGTCCTTGAGCTTTCGATCGGTAAAGCGCGAGATCGGCATTGTGGAGAAGTTCGTCCCCGCATTCGCCGTCTGTGGGCGCTATGGCGATTCCCACGCTTGTGCTGATGAGGATCTGGTGGCCTGAAACTTCATAGGGGGCGCTGACGGCCTTGATGACGCGCTCGGCCAGCAGCGCTGCATCGGATAAATGATTCAGATCGGTCTGCACTATGGCAAACTCGTCTCCCCCCATTCGGGCAACCGCGTCCCTGTCCCGGACGATACCTTTCAGGCGTTCGCCGACGACCTGCAGGAGCTTGTCGCCAATCGGATGGCCGAGCGTGTCGTTGACATTCTTGAAATGATCGAGATCGAAGAGGTGGACCGCGATCATCTGGCCATGAAGGACGCGATCCAGCGCCTCTCCGAGCCGGCCCGTCAAAAGCACCCGGTTTGGCAGATCGGTGAGGGCATCGTGGTGCGCAAGATGGGCAATTTTCGCTTCCACGCGGCGCCTCTGCGTGATGTCCTCATGGGTTGCCACCCATCCCCCATCGGGCATAGGACGGTGATGGATTTCAAAGATCTTGCCATTGGTCAGCTCGACTTCGGTATCCGACGGCACATTGCCGATGGCCACCTGGTTGCGGGCAGCGTAATACTCCTCCATCGTCATCGCGGGAAAGCTTCCGGCTTCGTATCGCAGCGTCATGACCTCACGCAAGGTAATGCCTGGGCATACCGAGCCAGGCTGAAGCTTATACATCTCAGTGAAGCGATTGTTGCAGATAATCAAGCGCTGTTCTTTATCAAAAAAAACAGAAACCTTCTATCATATTATTGATAGCTATATCGAACTGTATGTTACGCAAACGCAGTTCTGCTTCCTTTTCCTTCACGATTTCATGCTGTTCTCTGAGTTTGGCGTGCAGTTCCTCCCGCTCTGTTATGTCTTCATGTGTGGTGACCCAGCCGCCGCTCTGCATGGGACGACAGGCGACCGCGATGAACCTGCCGTCGCCAAATCGTTGCACGCCGTAACCGACGGAAAATGCTTCCTGCAACCTGCCGGGCTCGGATTCCGCCGGAGGATCTCGGGCATTCTGATTTTGCGTGAGGCAGTGGCTGACAAGCTCCGTGAAATGCGTGCCCGGGAGGAGACGGTGCGGAGGGAAGTCGTAGATCTCTGCATATCGCCTGTTGCAAACGACCAGGCGTTCCTCTGCATCGAATATCGCCACGCCCTGGACCATGTGTGCGAGCGCAGCATCGAGGATGCGGTTCTGCTCGACGAGGCGTTTGACGGCGGCCTCGCACGCATCGCTATCGCCGCTCATCGGACGGGGTGCGCGTTCATATCGGGCGCGATCCGTGTCGAACTGATCGTAGACTTCGCTCACGAGTTCGACCAGCCGGCCGATGTCAAGCTCGTCACCACATTTGGCTTTGGCGATCTGATCCGCGAGACGTTTATGCATCGCTCACACCGCTTCGGCGATGTTTGTCATTGGTTGGTCTCATTGCAGAGCCCGATCAATTGTTTTCCGGGTATAATTTTCCCCTTGTGCGCAAATAAACTGCGAGCTGCTCCTCTCCCGTAACCGGTGAGGACAATTCGTTACCGATGGCCCGGGACGGTCATTCAGCTTTCATTTACGCTTAACTCTAGGCATCGCTGCATGACGTGGCTGCCACCCTGCAACCGGTCGGTCAGGACGGCGCATTTATGGTCGTCGGCAGGGTAACAGGGAGGGGTTTGAAACCTCTTAACCGGCGTGCGGAGGCTCGGCGAGCGCACTTTACGGCCCGGCGAGCGTTACGACTCTGCACCGTCAAGTCTGCCTTGCAGGTCACAAGCCGAATCCAACCCGAGACACCGCCACAGACCGGCGGGGATGACAAAGCCGGGCTCGGCGCTTACTTTCAGGCCATGCAACTCGTCGGCTCCGCTGATCTGAAAAATTTCGACCGGGTCAACACCTGGATTTTCGACCTCGACAACACGCTCTATCCGGCCGAGTGCAACCTCTTCGCTCAGGTCGATCAGCGCATGGGGTCGTTCATCGCGGAGTATCTGGGCGTCAGCCTGGAAGAGGCCCGGCGCGTCCAGAAGGACTATTATTACCGCTATGGCACGACGCTCGCCGGGCTAATGGCCGAGCACAAGCTGCCGCCGGAGCGTTTTCTCGATTATGTGCACGACATCGACCTTGCCGCGGTGCCCGCCCTGCCTGAGCTGGGAGCCGTGATCGAGAGCCTGCCGGGGCACAAATATATTTTCACCAACGGCTCGCGCCGCCATGCCGAACGCGTGGCGGAGAAGCTGGGCGTCCTGCATCATTTCCGGGATATTTTCGATATCGTCTCGGGCGACTACATCCCCAAGCCCTCGGCGGAAGCCTATGACCGCTTTCTGAAAGCGCATGGCGTCAATGCGCCGAGCAGCGCCATGTTCGAGGACATCCCGCATAATCTCGAAGCGCCGCACGCGCTCGGCATGTCGACCGTGCTGGTCCATTCGACCTATTGCGATCACCCATCCCAGAAGCAGATCGCGGAATGGCACGTTCTGCCGCCGCATGTTCACCATATCACAGCGGATCTGCTCGCCTTCCTTCAGGACACGCTGAAGGAAATCTCGGCAAAAGCCGATGACTAATCGCAAAAGGGCCTGTTTGAACTACCCGCTCAGATAGCGTGTTCAAGAGACTGACATCAGGCGTTGGCATAAATTAGAAATTTGCTTCAGTCTCCAATCTGGACAGGCCAAACGCACCATGATCGACGCCGCTGCTCTTCATGAAAAGCTGGAAGATGTCATCGGATATGTCCGAAGCGAAGCTGATGCGCAGATGGCATGCTGGCGCAGCCGATTGGCAAGACCGGAATTCGCAGAGAGTGCTCTGAACCTTGCGCACTACCTGGCGCTTCGGCATCGCGATTTGCGGCCGCTCCAGCGTCCGCTGATGGCGCTCGGCCTCTCCTCGCTCGGGCGCGGCTGGAAAGCTGGGTCATGCCGGTCTTGACGAGCGTCAAGGCCTCACTTGCCATGCTGTGCGGCCGACCGGAGGAGGAGCGGCCAACCGCCGACCGCTTCTTCGCAGGCGAAAAGCTGCTCGCGGCCAACACACGCGAGGTGCTCGGCCCATGCTCGCCGGAAAGGCCCATCGCCTTGCTCGTCACCTGCCCAACGGAGGCAGCCGATGATCCCGCCTTCATGTTGAAGCTGGCCGGGCACGGCGTGGAGGCCATCCGCATTAATTGCGCTCATGATGATGCCGAGAGCTGGAAGCGCACGATCGACAATCTGCGTGCGGCGGAAAAGGCCACCGGCCGCACAATGAAGATTATGATGGATCTGGCCGGGCCGAAGATCCGCACCGGCGCTGTGCTCACGCCCGATCATGAGGAACGGATGGGGGTGGGCGATCTGCTCGTCATCACCCCGCCTGGCGGTCTGGATCGGGTCGAACGCGGGGAGGTCCGTTTCGCAGTTGAATGCACGCTCCCGGATGCGGTGAGCAGGGCGGCGGTGGGCCAGCGCCTCTTCGTCGACGATGGCAAGCTTGGCGCGCGGATTGAACGGATCGAGCCTTGGGGACTTGTCGCACGGGCTTTCCTCGCAAGCGGAAAAGGGCTGAAGCTGAAGAGCGAGAAGGGGCTCAACTTCCCCGACACCGATCTTGGTATCTCCCCGCTGACCGGGAAGGACCATGCCGACCTGGATTTCGTCGCGGCCCATGCCGATGGTGTGGGCTTCTCCTTCGTCCAGTCGGCAAGCGACGTCGCCATGCTGCAAGAGGCTCTGCGAGAACGGCGCCCGGCCGACTGGCAGTCGCTGTCGCTGGTGCTGAAAATCGAAACACCGAAGGCCGTTAGCAACCTGCCGGAGATCATCGTACAGGCGGCTGGTCAGCAGGCCATTGCGGTCATGATCGCGCGCGGCGATCTCGCGGTCGAAATGGGCTTTGCCCGCCTCGCCGAGATGCAGGAGGAGATCCTCTGGATCGGAGAGGCTGCGCATGTTCCGGTGATCTGGGCAACCCAGGTGCTTGAGCATCTGATCAAGAAGGGCACGCCCTCGCGCGGCGAGATGACCGATGCCGCAATGGCTGCTCGAGCCGAATGCGTCATGCTGAACAAAGGCCCCTATCTGTTCGAGACAATCGCCGAGCTCGAACTCCTGCTCGCCCGCATGGAGGCAGATCAGCACAAGAAGACCCCGAAGCTCCGCGCGCTTCGAAGCTGGTGAGGCCGTCTTAGCCTTGATTCCTTCGAGCGGATGATGGCTGCGCCTGGCGCGGGCGCCGCCCGGCAAGCTCCCCGCGATTGACAAATGCGCTGCTTGCGCACCACAAGGACGGGAACCGATTTTTCAGGGAAGCGCCAATGTCCGAACAGCTCAAATCCGCCATCGAAGCCGCCTTCGAGGCGCGCGACAGCATCAATAGCGGGACGCAGGGCGACGTGCGCGAGGCGGTGAATGAAGCGCTCGCGCTGCTCGACCGCGGCGCGTTGCGCGTCGCCGAGAAACAAGGCGGCGAATGGGCGGTCAATGAGTGGCTGAAAAAGGCGGTGCTGCTCTCCTTCCGGCTGAACGACATGGCGCCGATCGGCGGGGGGCCGGGCCGCGCGACCTGGTGGGACAAGGTGCCGTCGAAATTCGAGAGCTGGGGCGACGATCGCTGGCGCGCCGCCGGGTTTCGCGCCGTGCCGAACTGCGTCGTGCGTCACTCCGCCTATATCGCGCCGGGCGTCGTCCTGATGCCGAGCTTCGTCAATCTGGGCGCCTATGTCGATGCGGGCACGATGGTCGACACCTGGGCGACGGTCGGCTCCTGCGCGCAGATCGGCAAGAATGTCCATATTTCAGGCGGTGCCGGCATTGGCGGCGTGCTGGAGCCCTTGCAGGCCAATCCGGTGATCATCGAGGATCATTGCTTCATCGGAGCGCGCTCGGAGGTCGCCGAAGGCGTGATCGTCGGCGAAGGATCGGTCCTGTCGATGGGCGTCTATATCGGCCAATCGACGAAGATCGTGGACCGGACCACCGGCGAGGTCTTCATGGGCCGCGTGCCGCCCTATTCCGTCATCGTGCCGGGCTCGCTGCCGGGCAAGCCGCTTCCCGACGGGCAGCCGGGACCGTCGCTCTATTGCGCGGTGATCGTCAAGCGCGTGGATGAGCAGACGCGGGCGAAGACCTCGATCAACGAGCTTTTGCGCGATTGAGACCTCGTTTCAAACGGCCCGCCACGGCGGACTCTTTAACTGCCGCTCAGGTGCATCAATCCAAACGGAGGCAACAGCCGGAGTTTGGCAAAATTGATGCATAAACAAAGAGCTAGGGCGCGGACGCATGAACCATGTGAATGCGTCAGTGCAATAACAGTTTGTTTTGCCATCGGACCGAAAAGTGGTGTCCACTTTTCGGTCCGATGCGCTAAGCCAGATCCTCGACCGCGGCCAACTCGCCGCCCTGAATACGCTGAGCGAGCGCGGCTTCCACGAAGGCGTCGATCTCGCCATCCAGCACCGCGGTCGGATTGGTGTTTTCGATGCCGGTACGCAGATCCTTCACAAGCTGATAGGGCTGGAGCACATAGGACCGGATCTGGTGGCCCCAGCCGATCTCGGTCTTGCCCGCGGCTTCGGCCTGAGCCGCTTCCTCGCGTTTCTTCAGCTCAAGCTCATAGAGCCTGGCCTTGAGCATCGCCCAGGCGGTCGCCTTGTTCTTGTGCTGAGAGCGCTCATTCTGACATTGGACCACGATGCCTGTGGGAATGTGCGTGATGCGGACGGCGCTGTCCGTGGTGTTGACGTGCTGGCCGCCGGCGCCGCTCGACCGGTACGTATCGATCCGGCAATCCGCTTCATTGATCTCGACACTGATGGTCTCATCGACCGCCGGGTAGACCCAGACCGAGGCAAAGCTGGTATGGCGTCGCGCATTGGAATCGAAGGGCGAAATCCGCACCAGGCGGTGAACGCCCGACTCCGTTTTCAGCCAGCCATAGGCGTTATGCCCCTTCACCAGCATTGTCAGGGATTTGATCCCGGCCTCTTCGCCCGGGCTCGTCTCGATGATTTCGGTCTTGAAGCGGCGGTCCTCCGCCCAGCGCAGATACATGCGCGAAAGCATCTGCGCCCAGTCCTGGCTCTCCGTGCCTCCTGCTCCGGCATGGACCTCGACGAAGGCGTCATTCGCATCCGCCTCGCCGGACAGCAGCGCCTCGACCTCGCGTTTCTGCGCCGTGCGGGCCAGATCACTCAGCGCCTTCTCCGCTTCGGCGACGACCTCCTCGTCGCCCTCCTCCTCGCCGAGAGCGATCAGCTCAATATTGTCGGTCAGCCCCGTCTCGAGTTCCTTATAGGCATTGATCGAGTTCTTCAAGCCGCTGGCGCTCTTGCATGACCGAGCGCGCCTCTTGCGGATCGTTCCAGAGCTCGGGATCTTCCGCGCGCGCATTCAGCTCCTTGAGCCGGGAATTGGCCTTATCCCAGTCAAAGATGCCTCCGTAAGAGTGAAAGGGATTCGCGAATCTGATCAACGACGGCTTGCGTTTCGGCGCGCATGGGTTCTGTCTCCAACATAAGCATCGATCGCCGCCGTCCGCTGCATTCACGCGGGCGGCGCGACCAGATAATGAGCTGATTTAATATAAGCCGCCGGCCTGAGGCTGTCTGGAAAAGCCGCTGCCGGCACTGACGCCGCCGCCGGCCTGGCCTTCCACATTCACACCCGGATAGGTCACGAAGGAGAAGGGATCGGACGGCTCTTCATTCGGCTTGTAAGCCTCAAGAATGGTTCGTTTATCGCCTGGCTGAGCCCGCATGCCGGTCTTGGCGTCGATCCGCACCAGCTTGATGCCGGGAGGCACGCGGAACGGTATCGCCGGCTGGTCGGCAAGCGCCCATTTCATGAAATCCCGGAAGATCGGCGAGGCGACGCCACCGCCCGTTGCGCCCTTACCCATCGGCTGCGGCGTGTCATATCCGACGAAGACGCCGGCGACCAGATCGGGTGAGAAGCCGACGAACCAGGCATCTTTTTCGTCATTCGTGGTGCCGGTCTTTCCTGCGAGCGGCTTGCCGACCTTCGAGACCTTGTAGCCGGTTCCGCGTTTGACCACGCCTTCCAGAAGCGACGTCATCTGATAGGCGGTCAGAGGATTGATAATCTGATGGCGGTTATCGACCAGCTGGGGCTCGGGCTGACCGTGCCAGGCGTCCGCCGAACAGCCGGGACATTTGCGATTGTCATGCCGCCAGATCGTCCTGCCATAGCGGTCCTGAATGCGGTCGATCAGCGTCGGCTGAACGCTCTTGCCGCCATTCACGAAAGACGAATAAGCGGTCGCCATGCGCAGGAGCGTCGTCTCGCCCGCCCCAAGGGCCATTGAGAGGAGCGGCGGAAGATGGTCATAGACGTTGAAGCGCCGCGCATATTCCGAAATGAGCGGCATGCCGAGATCCTGGGCAAGGCGAACCGTCATCAGATTCCGGGATTTCTCCAGGCCCAGCCGCAGCGTCGAGGGACCGTAGAACTTGTTCTCATAGTTCTCCGGCTTCCAGACGTCCTGCCCTTCGCCCTGCTCGATGGCCAGCGGGGCATCGAGAACGATGCTGGACGGCGTATAGCCATTGTCCAGCGCCGTGGCGTAGACGATCGGCTTGAACGCCGAGCCGGGCTGGCGCTTGGCCTGAATGGCGCGGTCGAACTGGCTGGCCGCGAAGCTGAAGCCGCCGACATCGGCCAGGACGCGCCCGGTATGCGGATCCATCGCGATCAATCCGCCACCGACTTCGGGGATCTGAACCAGACGCCACACTTCCGCCGTGCCCGTGTCTTCGCCTTTTCCGTCAGCCTCCTCGTCCTCATAGTCGCCCACTTTCGGCGCGACATAGATGACGTCGCCCGGCGAAAGCACGTCGGTCACCGCTTTCGGTTTCTTGCCGAGGCGCATATTGCCCCGCGCGTTGCGGCCCAGCGGCTCGCGCGCCCATCGCACGGTCTTCAGCGGCAATTCGACCGTCCTGCGCGCTTCTTCGACCTTGCCCGAAGCCGCCGTGTCCGGCCGCAAGCCGACGATGGCGCGTTTTGCATTCGCTTCGAGAACCACGCCGAGCTTCCAGGGCTCGAGGTCGGAAAGCACATCGATTTGCGCCAGTTCCTTGCCCCAATCGCCGTCCGGCGAAATGTGCTTCACCGGACCGCGATAGCCGGTCCTGCGGTCATAGCGCACCAGCCCTTCGCGCAACGCCTTGCGCGCCAACCGCTGCAATTTCGGATCGAGCGTCGTGCGAACGGACAGGCCGCCGGCATAAAGATTGTCCTCGCCATAAAGATCGATCAGCGTGCGGCGAACCTCCTCGGCGAAATATTCGGCCGCGAACTGGGTGGTGCTGATGGGACGCGGATCGACCTTGAACGGGGTTTGCCTCGCCTGCTCCGCTTCCTGCTTGGTGATATATCCGTCCTCGGCCATACGCTCGATGACCCAGTTCCGGCGCGCAAGCGCTCTCTTGGGATGGCGGAAGGGGTGATAATTATTCGGCGCCTTTGGAAGCGCCGCCAGATAGGCGGCTTCCTCGACATTCAGATCTTTCAGCTCCTTGCCGAAATAGTTGAGCGCGGCCGCGGCCACGCCGTAGGAGCCCATGCCGAGATAGATCTCGTTGAGGTAAAGCTCGAGGATCTTCTCCTTCGGAAAGGCGCGCTCGATGCGAATCGCCAGTATGGCTTCCTTCAGCTTGCGCATCAGGCTGCGTTCGCTGGACAGGAGAAAGTTTTTGGCGACCTGCTGCGTAATGGTCGAGGCGCCTTCCAGGCGCCCGCCGCCGCCCATATAATTCTGAACGTTCTTGACGATCGCGCGCGCAATGCCCTGAAAATCCAGGCCGGTGTGCTGGAAGAAGTTCTGATCCTCCGCCGAGACGAAAGCGTTGATCACCCGCTTCGGAATTGCGGTGATCGGGATATAGATCCGCTTCTCACGCGCAAATTCGCCGATCAGACTGCCGTTATTGGCATGGACCCGGGTCATCACCCCAGGTTCGTAATTCGCCAGTCCCTCATAGTCGGGAAGATCCTTCGAAATCTGCCAGAGGAAATATCCCGCGACCGCGGCGGCGACCAAAAAAAGGATGCCGCCCGCCGTAAATGCAAAGCCGAGGAACCGCAAGGTCAGGCTCCCCCGGCGCTTCTTGTTCACCGGCGGCGGAATGATAGGTGCATGTGGCTGCATCACGTGCTTCTGTTCCGGCTTACCGCTTGCTGTCTGTCAATCGTGCCTGCGCATATCCCCGGGCTGCTTACCCTGGGACGCTAACCATGCGCTTTGCGAAGAACGCGCTGATCAATTCAACGATTGTGTCCGCAACCTTTGACCGCCACTCATCGGAGGTCAAGGCTCTTTCATCCGCTTGGTTGCTCAAGAAGCCCAACTCGATGAGGACCGACGGCACATCCTGCGCCTTTAAGACACGGAAATTGGCGAAACGATGGGGTCTGGAGTTGAGTTCGATCGTTCCATCCAGATTGCCGACCAGCTGTCTAGCGTAAGACACAGACAAATTCTTCGTCTCCCTGTGCATAAGGTCGATCAGAATGCTGGCCAGATCGTCATCGGTTCCGCCCGGCAACTCGACGCCCGCCAGAATGTCCGAGCGATTTTCGCGGGCGGCGATCATCTGGGCCAATTCGTCAGAGGCTTCCTCCGATAGCGTATAGACGCTCGCCCCGCGCACTTCCTCAAGGTCTTTCCGACTCACGAGCGGGTGTTTGACGTCCAGTGCATCGGCATGCACCGACATCAACAGCGCCGCCTGTTCCTTCTGCGCAAATTCCACCCTGGCATCAAGCGGGATGAAAATGTCCTCATTGCGCGTCATCAAGATCCGGTATCGCCCGGTCTTTTCGAGCCTGGACTTCAGGATCTTGCAAAATTCGAAGACGATGTCCTTCTCATACCTCCCATCTACGCTGATGGTGCCGGGATCGACGCCCCCGTGCCCGGGATCCAGCACGATCACCGGCTTGCCCCGATTGCCGTCGGCCGAGCGGCCGAGAGCCTCCTCCGCCCTTTCGGTGCTTGCTTGAAAGCCGTTCGGCGTGGCGGAGCGCAGCAATGCCTGGCGCGCGCTCTGCTTTTCGAATTTTTCCGGTGTCGTCCGCACGAGATCGATGACAAGACGCGCCGGCTGGCTATTGTCGGCGGCGCGCACAAAGGCCTTATCGATCAAAACCGGCCCGACGACGTCGATCACGATGCGGGATTTGCCCGGCGCAAAAAGCCCGTAGCGGAAAGCGCTGACAAGCCCGCGGCCGCTGCCGCCGACGCCGCTGGGCATCTGAAACTTCACTTCCGGCAGGTCGACAATGACACGGTAGGGATCGGAAAGCAGGAAGGCTCGAAAGTCCACCGTTTCGGACAGATCGGCCACAAACCGTGTCCGGGTCAGATCGCCGCCGACCCGGGCGTCCTTCGCTACCGCCGCGCGCTGATTTGCGGCGCTCGCCTGCGGCGCCGGTCCCAGGAGCAACGCTGCAGCCACCAGGCCGGACAGCCCGGCCAACCCCACCAAGTTTAGACGCATCCCCACGTCTATAACTCCTCTTTAGCCGCCCCGTCGAGGTGGAGCGGCACTATGCGTGTTTTCAGCTTAATGATAAAGATGAGAATTAAGGTAACGTTGTGATTTGCGTGTTACGCACACATATTAACCGCCATGGCACTTGCCGAGCGCTGCGACAGAATGTATTAGTTACAACTCGTAAGGGTCAACTCGCAAAAACGCCGGCTGATTCACGCGGCAAGTGCCTTGGCCCGGTTCATTCATTGTAATGATCCGCAAGCAGAGCTCACATTTTCTTGACTATTCCCTTTGGGACAGTTCGGTAAGTGTAGAGAATTGCAATCTCGGGCAACTGCAACGAACCGACCCGTACGGGAAGAGGCGGCAGTGGCCGCAAAGATTTGGATTTTCCGTTCCGCGCACGAATCAGGTTGCGCGTGAGGAACGAAGCGTGGGGTGTTCGATTCGATCGACACAACCCCTGCACCAACTGAGGAATTCGAATGCCGCGGACCGTCAAGCTGTCGTCCGGGCATTCCCGACAAAAAGATGACTGTCTTGCGCTCCGACTCTGACATGCGCGCTACGCACACAAGAAACGACCCGACCTGCCTGCCGATCCTGGCGGGCGCCGATCGGGCGTTTTCGCGTGTTGCGTCAGACCGCTGCTCGGCCGGACGCGAACCGAGAACACGTGCCCCAGCGCGGCTGCAGATATTGGATCAAACCTCTCAAGGTACCGATCTCCGCCGCCTTGGCGCGCGGGAGATACTAAAATATGGGAAACAAAATGCTTATCGACGCCACCCATCCGGAGGAAACCCGGGTGGTGGTGCTCCGCGGCAATCGTGTCGAGGAATTTGACTACGAATCCGCGTCAAAAAAACAACTCAGAGGGAATATCTATCTCGCAAAAGTTACACGCGTCGAACCCTCCCTTCAGGCGGCCTTCGTCAATTACGGTGGAAACCGGCACGGTTTTCTAGCCTTCAGCGAAATCCATCCTGACTACTATCAGCTGCCCATGGCCGAAAGGCAGGCGCTGAAGCAGGAGGAGGAGCGCAACTCGAAAGCCGGGGCCGACGATCCGGATTACGAGGAGAGAACGAGCGCGGATGCCGATGGGGATTTCGACGACGAGGACGGTGACGAGGCGAGCTTAGACGATCGGCTGGACGATGAGTCCAGTGCGGCCGACGCCGCAGCCTCCGACACGGAAGACCTCTCATCGGAGGACGATGAAGATCCCCGGCATCAGACAGCGGCGCTTGAAGCGGCTTTGCCGGCAACGAGATATTCCGCCAGGCATACCGATAAGGACAAGCATTCGGACGACTCCGACGACAGTCCGGCCGATGCAGCCGAAGCCTCGGCCGGCGACAGCCCGACGAATGCCGAGGTTCCAAGTGAACATGGTTCAGGCCGGCGAAAGACCGCCAGGCACGCCGATCGCGAGAATGGCGACGCCAACGGCGATGGCGAGGAAGCCGCCGACATCGATCATGTCGAGTCGGTCGGCAGCGAAGATGCTCTCGAAGAGCTGCCCCAGCGCGCGCGCCGCCGCCGCCGGACCTACAAGATCCAGGAAGTCATCAAGCGCGGCCAGATCCTGCTGGTTCAGGTCGTCAAGGAGGAGCGCGGCAATAAGGGCGCTGCGCTGACAAGTTATCTCTCGCTTGCGGGCCGATACACAGTCCTGATGCCGAACACCGGAAGCGGTGGCGGGATCTCCCGCAAGATTTCCTCCCCGGGCGACCGCAAGAGGCTGCGGGAGATCGCTGGGGAACTCGACGTTCCGGACGACATGGGCCTCATCATCCGCACGGCTGGAGCCGCGCGCACCAAGACCGAAATCAAGCGCGATTACGAATATCTCCTCCGCCTTTGGGAAAATGTGCGCGACCTGACCCTCAAATCGACCGCGCCTTGCCTCGTCTATGAGGAGGGCGACCTCATCAAGCGCTCGATCCGCGATCTCTATAACCGCGAAATCGACGAGGTTCTGGTCGCCGGCGATGACGCCTATCGCGACGCCAAGGACTTCATGCGCATGCTGATGCCGAGCCATGCAAAGAACGTCCAGCCTTATAAGGACCCCGAGCCGCTCTTCACGCGCTATGAGGTCGAGCGTCAGCTCAATGCGATGTTCAGCCCTCAGGTGACGTTGCCCTCGGGCGGCTACACCATCATCAACCAGACCGAGGCGCTCGTCGCCATCGACGTGAATTCGGGCAAGTCGACGCGCGAATTCTCCATCGAGGACACGGCGCTGAAGACAAATCTCGAAGCGGCGGAAGAGATCGCCCGCCAGCTTCGTCTTCGCGACCTTGCCGGCCTGATCGTCGCCGACTTCATCGACATGGAGGAGAAGCGCAACAATCGCGCCGTCGAGCGCAAGCTGAAGGAATGTCTGCGGAGCGACCGGGCGCGGATTCAGGTCGGGCGCATCAGCCATTTCGGCCTTCTGGAGATGTCCCGCCAGCGCATCCGCACCGGCATGGTGGAAGGCTCCACGACCCAGTGCGCCCATTGCCAGGGCACCGGCGTCGTCCGCTCGACCGAATCGGTGGCGCTGTCCGTGCTGCGCAGCCTGGAAGACTGGCTGCGGACGAACCCGCCTTGCGACCTGAACGCCGTCGCATCGACCGAGGTTTCCCTCTATATCCTCAATCAGAAGCGCACCTATCTGCGCGACATCGAGGCGCGCCACGGCGTCATTTTGAGCGTGACGGCGAGCGAGCGGATGCACGGGGCAAACTTCTACATCGAGAAAGTCGCCGTGGCGGCGCCCGCCGCCGGAGCGACAAGCGCGGCTGTCTCGCAGGCCGACCGGATCATCGTCCCGTTTGAGTCCGATGCGGGCGAGGCGAGCGAAGACCAGAACCGGCGGTCCCGCCGCAGAAGGCGGCGCAGACGCGGTCGCGAGGATCAGGACGGGCGCGAGAGCGCTACGGCCTCGGCGGGCGAGGAGATGGCCGACGCCGATGCGGAGGCAGAGGATTCGCGCCCATCCCGGGCATCGCGTGCCGACGCGGAAGAGGGCGACGACAATGGAAAGTCGCGCAGGCGTTCCCG
Source organism: uncultured Alphaproteobacteria bacterium (assembly GCA_963749875.1). GTDB lineage: Bacteria > Pseudomonadota > Alphaproteobacteria > Rhizobiales > Rhodomicrobiaceae > JAHQVI01. Next base: position 144,348 of record CAVVOX010000003.1, on the reverse strand, counting down.
GCGGCGTGGCCGGCGCGGCGGCCGGAATCAGAGAAGCGCCCGCGGCGGCGAGACTGCGGGCCAGACCGGGACGGCCGCGACGGAGGAGACCGGCCAAGCCGACCGCACCGAGGACATCGCCGCCATAAAGGAAGAGCCGGCACAAGAGGTAAGTCAGGACGCGCCACCCGCTGCCGCCATCGAGGGCACGGCGGACGCCGGATCGCCCTCACCGGTGGAGACGAGACAGGAGTCGGCGGACGAAAATGGGCCCGAGGCCCAGCCTGCGAGCCGCTCCTTTCGCAGCTCAGAAGGCCGGTCGCGAGCAAAGCGGGCGAACGGGCCCGCAGACAAAAACGGACAAGACCACGGCGGAACCCCTGAAGAGCGTGGCGGCGCGCGCCTGGAGCCTGATCAGGAAGCTGAAACGGCTTTAGACAAACAGCCCAAGTCGGCCACGCCGAAGCCGAGAGGCACGAAACGCGGCTGGTGGCAGCGGCGCGCCTACGGCGAGTGATAAGGTAGCGACCGCATCTCGCGCAACGCGCGTCCGAATGGGCGCGGGAACAGTTGCGCTCGTCTTTTGAAATAGATCAACTTGACCTCGTTCCAGTGACTCCACTTGAACGAGGGTTGATCTAGTGTCCTGAATCAGAGGTATGCTTCATAATTTTCCGGGCTGGTTCTGAGACAGAACCTGTTGACGGCTTCAAGGATGTCGTCGGCGGTGCGAACCCATTTGAACGGCTTCGGGTCTTCGTTGCGGGCGTCGATATAGGCGAGGATCGCCTGCTCCAACTCGCGTTCGCTGCGATGGACACCGCGCTTGATCTGTCGTTCGGTGATCTCGGCGAAAAACCGCTCAACCATGTTCAGCCATGACGAGCCGGTCGGCGTGAAGTGGACGTGCCAGCGCGGCCGCCGGGCAAACCAGGCGCGGATCGCCGGGGTCTTGTGGGTGGCGTAGTTGTCCATGACGATGTGGATGTCGAGGTCCCCGGGCACGCGGCGTTCGATCTCGGCGAGGAACCTCTTGAACTCGACCGCGCGGTGGCGCTTGTAGCATTTGCCGATGACGTCTCCGGTTGCGGCGTTCAGGGCCGCGAACAGCGAGGTCGTGCCGTGACGGACATAGTCATGCGTGCGCCGCTCCACCTGCCCGGGCCGCAACGGCAGCACCGGCTGCGCGCGGTCCAGCGCCTGAACCTGGCTCTTCTCGTCGACGCACAGCACAACCGCCCGCTCCGGCGGGTCCAGATACAGCCCCACCACGTCGCGCACCTTGTCGATGAACAGCGGATCGGTGGAGAGCTTGAACGTCTCGGTGCGGTGCGGCTGCAGGCCGAAGGCGCGCCAGATCCGTTGCACGCTCGAGGTTGAGATGCCGCTCTGCCGGGCCATCAGGCGCGAACTCCAATGCGTCGCCCCCTTGGGCGCGCTTTCCAGCGTGCGTACAATCACGGCCTCGACCTGTTCGTCGGTGATCTTGCGCGGAACGCCGGGCTTCGGCTCGTCGTACAAGCCATCCACACCGCGCGCGATGAACCGCCGCCGCCACTTGCCGGCGGTCGCCTGATCGACGCCGAGCTCCGCGGCCACCTGCTTGTTCTCGGCGCCCGTGGCGCACGCCAGCACGATGCGCGCGCGCATCGCCAGCGCCTGCGCCGTAATTCGGCGCCGCGCCAGCGCAACAAGCGCTCGCCGCTGTGCCTCGCTCAACTCGACTTCCGGTGCGCGCCGCGCCATCATCCCTCTCCCCTTATCAGCGAATCGCTCACCCCGATAATGGCACGTATCTCTGAACCAGGACACTAGCGGAGGATCATCTTAAGCCGAATCGATCGGCTTGCACGGGTGCTCCCTCTCCCTTGGGAGAGGTGATCAGCGCATTCCGCAGATCGGGTCGTTTCAACCTAAGCTGATCCCGCTCTAACGCCGCAGGGTTTGCAGCCTTCGCGCCGCTTCCGCCATCGCCTCATAGGTGCCCGCATAGGAAAAGCGGAGGAACCGGCGGCCGCGCTGCGGATCGAAATCGAGCCCCGGCGTGACCGCCACACCCAATTCGTCGAGCAGCCGTCTGGCGAGCGCCTCGCTGTCATCGGTCATGTCCGAGACGTCGGCGTAAAGATAGAACGCACCATCCGCCGGCGCGAGCTTATCGAAGCCTGCGCGCGGCAATTCCTCCAGAAGCAGCGAGCGGTTCCGCGCATAGACCGCCTTGTTGGCTTCCAGCTCATCGACGGCGTCGAAAGCGGCCAGCGCGCCGATTTGCGAGGCCGCCGATGGCGAAATGTAGAAATTCTGCGCCAGCCGCTCGATCGTCCGAATGAGCGGCGGCGGCACCACCATCCATCCGATCCGCCAGCCGGTCATCGAGTAATATTTCGAAAAGCTGTTGATAATGATGGCTTCGTCATCGAAGGCGAGCGCCGTTTCGGCAGGCTCGTCATAGGTGAGCCCGTGATAGATCTCGTCCGAGATCACCGTTACCCCGTGAGTGCGGCACCAACCGCAGATCGAGGCAAGCGTCTCCCGGCCCATAAGCGTGCCGGTCGGATTTGCCGGGCTGGCGAACAGAATGCCTGTCCAGCCCGGCTCGCCGAGCATCGCCCGCGCCAATAGCTCAGTTGACGGCATCCAGCGCTCATCCGGCCCGACGGGCATCCCGACCGGGACAAGGTCGAGCGCATGCACGATGTTGCGGTAGCAGGGATAGCCCGGCTCGGGCAGGAGAATCCGTGCGCCTTCGTCAAAAAGCGCGAGAAAGGCAAGCACGAAGCCGGCCGAGGAGCCCGTTGTCACGACGATGCGCTCAGGGCTGATCTCCAGCCCATAGGCGTCCTTGTAATGCCGTGCGATCCGCTCGCGGAGCGCCATGATGCCCAGCGCCTCCGTATATCCGAGCACGTCGCAATCGATCGCCTGTTTGATGGCCTCGCGCACCCGCCTGGGCGCGGGCGTTCCGGGCTGGCCGACCTCCATATGGACGATGTCCCGGCCCGCGGCCTGGCGCTCGTTCGCCGCCCGCATGATGTCCATCACGACAAAGGGCGAGATCGTCCCGCGCCGCGAGGACCGCTCGTCCATCGGCCTCTCCTGGCGCTTCATCATTTCCTGCACTGCTTCGAGCCTCTTAATCGGTAAATTGTCATTCTTATGCCTAATTGAGCGCGCTTCATCCCAGGAATGTCGGGACGATTCACGAGTTCGTGTCGTCCGGAGGCGCTGTGTTGACCCGTGAATACAGCCACTCTAGATTTCGCATAAAGTTTGACAAGCGAAATAGGCCTTCAAGCCAACTCCTGATAAATGGTGAGAGCGCAAGTGTTTCATCCAAGCTATAGGCGCGCTTGGTACGCAGCCTTTCGTACCGGGCGCCGCTTTTTCGCCCTCTGCCTCGCGGCAGCCCTTCTGATCACGCAGACTGCCGCAGTCCAAGCCGCAAGCCTCATCCGCGATTCCGAGATCGAGGCGTTGCTGAACGATTACGCAAGGCCCATTTTCAAGGCCGCCGGCTTAGGCTCGCAGAATATCAACATTCACATCGTGAACGACAAATCGTTCAATGCCTTCGTCATCGACGGCCAGAACATGTTCATTCATGTCGGCGCCATCACCAAGTCCGAGACGCCGAACCAGCTGATCGGCGTCATCGCGCATGAAGCGGGGCATATTGCCGGCGGACATCTGGCGCGGCTGAAAGTCCAGATATCGCGCATGCAATCGGCCGCCCTGATCATGAATCTGATCGGTATCGGCGCCATGGTCGGCGGCGCTGTCTCCGGCGGCGGCAATGATGTCGGCGAGGCCGGCGCTGCGGTGCTCTATGGCGGCACCTCGATCATACAGCGCTCCCTGCTCTCCTACCGGCGTGCGGAGGAATCGGCGGCGGACCAGGCCGGGGTGTCCTACCTCAACCACACGAGGCAGTCGGCGCAGGGGATGCTCCAGACCTTCCGGCACTTTGCCGACCAGTCGCTCGGCTCGGTCAACTATATCGACCCCTATATTCAGAGCCATCCGATGCCGCAGGCTCGTATCGCGCAATTGCAGCATCTGGCGGAGCGAAGCCCCTATTTTAACGAGAAGGACTCGCCGCAGTTGCAGTTCCGGCATGATATGGTCCGAGCCAAGCTGGAGGCGTTCACCAATAAGAACAATGCGCAATATGTGATGCGGAAATATCCGGAATCGGATCGCACTCTGCCTGCACGCTATGCACGGGCAATCGTGCGCAATTTCACCTCCGGCACGCCAGCTGCGGTAAAGGAATTGGACGCACTGATTGCCGAACAGCCCGATAATCCCTATTTTCATGAGTTGAAAGGCCAGTTCCTGTTGGAAAGCGGGAAGGCCGGCGCGGCCATCCCGCCGCTTCGACAAGCTGTCAAGCTGGCGCCGAGCGCGGGATTGATGCGGGTTATGCTGGGTCAGGCTCTGATCGCCAGGAATGATCCGGCGCTGACCAAGGAGGCCATCGGCCAGTTGCAGAAAGCGCTTCTGAAAGAAAAGCAGTCGGTGGTCGGCTATCGTCAGCTCGCCATTGCCTATGGACGCCTCAACCGGATTCCCGAAGCGCAGCTCGCCTCGGCCCAGGGATTTTTCTTTGAAGGCAACGCGGATTTTGCCAAGGTTCATGCAGAGCGTGCTATTCGCGCCTTTCCCGAAGGATCACCGAACTGGGTCAAAGCGAACGACATCATTCGCGACGTCGAAACCTATAAGAGCATCGCAAAGAAGTAACCCTCTGAAGGGGTTGGATATTGGAGCACACTGCATGAGTTCTATACGCCAGCTGCTGGCAGCCGCCGTTGCGATTACGACGGCCGCAGCAATCGTCATACCGTCCGCCAATGCGCAGGATGCGCAAGGGAAGGCCGTGTTCGATGCGACGCAAAAGGAAGCCATCCGCGCCATCGTCAAGGAATATCTGCTCGAGCAGCCCGAGATCCTGCGCGAGGCCATTACGGAGCTGAACCGTCGTCAGGAAGTCGCCGCCGAAGTGGAACGCAAGAAAGCGCTCGCCACGCTCTATAAGGAGGAGACACCGTTCAGCACCGGTGACGGCAAGATCACGCTCGTCGAGTTCTTCGACTATAATTGCGGCTACTGCCGCAAAGCGTTCAGCAAGGTCGTCGGCCTGACCCAGGAGGAGAAGGATCTGCGGGTCGTATTCGTGGAATTTCCGATCCTGTCGGAAGGCTCCCGGGTCGCCAGCCAAGCCGCGATCGCAGCGACGAAGCAGAACAAATATTGGAAATTTCACCGCGCTCTCATGACGCATAACGGGCCGGTAAACGCCGACGTGGTGTTCCAGGTCGCGGGCGATGTCGGCCTCGATGTTAAGAAACTGAAAGCCGATATGAAGGCGCCCGAGGTCGATGCGCTGATCGAGAAGAATCTCCAGCTCGGCACCGCCATGGGTATTCAGGGCACGCCCGCTTTCTTTATCGGCGATCAGGCCATTCCGGGCGCGCCGGATGAGCTGAAATCGATGCTAAAGAAGGAGGTCGCCAATATCCGCGAGAAAGGCTGCAGCGTCTGCTGACGATTGCGCGCCGATCCGTTTTCGGCAATAGTTCTAACCGCAATGGCATATGAGGCCGCTGACCGGCGGCCTTATTTGCTCTTGATCACCGCCTCCACACCATCACGCGACTCCGTCCCGACCGAGCATGAAACCGATCTACATTCTGAATGGCCCCAATCTGAACCTGCTCGGTCAAAGAGAGCCGCATCTTTACGGCACGGAAACGCTTGCCGATCTTCAAGGGCGAGCCGAAAAACACGCCGCCCGGCACGGTCTGAGCATCGATTTCCGGCAAAGCAATCATGAAGGCGTTCTGGTCGACTGGATTCAGGAGGCGCGCAAAAAGGCAGCGGCTGTGATCATCAATGCCGCCGGTCTGACCCACAGCTCCGTCGCCTTGCTGGACGCACTTCTCGCCCTCGAGATTCCGGTGATCGAGGTTCACCTGACAAACATCTACCGGCGCGAGCCTTACCGGCACCATTCTTATGTCTCAAAGGGCGCGACCGGCGTTATCTGCGGATTTGGTGCACAAGGCTATGAGCTGGCCATCGACGCCATTGTGGCGCGGGTCAAATCAGACGACAAGGACAAGCTGGACGTTTGACGAAGGGCGACGGTCTTGACTTTTGAGATGAACGGAAAAAACAAAAATCAGCTGGTCGACGAAGACGTCATTCGGGGGTTGGCGGAGCTGCTCAACGACACCGGACTCAGCGAGATCGAAATCGAGCAGAAGGGCCTTCGCATCCGGATCGCGCGAAATGTCGCCATTGCCGCGGCTGTCACTTCGCCGCAGCCGGCCGCAGCAGCGCCGCACGCGCCATCTGCAACCGCAAAGGACGCCGATACGCACCCCGCCGGCACGGTCACCTCTCCAATGGTCGGCACGGCCTATCGCTCGCCCGAGCCCGGCGCACCGTCTTTTGTTGAAGTCGGCACGGTCGTGAAGCAGGGACAGACGCTCCTCATCATCGAAGCCATGAAGACCATGAACCATATTCCTGCGCCACAGGCCGGAACGGTGAAGGCGATATTGGTTGAAAACGAGCAGCCGGTTGAATTCGGCGAACCCCTGCTCATCATCGAGTAACCATCGTAGGGGATATGTTCGACAAGGTGCTCATCGCCAATCGGGGCGAAATCGCGTTACGGGTACAGCGTGCCTGCAGGGAGCTCGGCATCCAGACGGTTGCCGTCCATTCGACGGCGGACGCCAACGCGATGCATGTGCGCCTTGCTGACGAAAGCGTCTGCATCGGCCCGCCGGCCGCCTCGGCAAGCTATCTGAATATCCCCGCCCTTCTGACCGCCTGCGAGATCACCGGTGCCGATGCCGTTCATCCCGGCTACGGCTTCTTGTCGGAAAATGCCCGTTTTGCGGAAATTCTCGAAGAGCACAGGGTCAAATTTATCGGTCCGAGCTCTGAGCACATTCGGCTGATGGGCGACAAGATCAAGGCGAAGGAGACGGTCCACGCGCTGGGAATCCCGGTCGTTCCCGGCTCCAAGGGAGCGATCACCTCCGACAAGGAAGCCCGCAGCGTCGCCGGCGAAATCGGCTATCCGGTTCTCGTCAAGGCGGCGGCAGGCGGCGGGGGGCGCGGCATGAAGGTCGCAAGGAGCGAAGATGAGCTCTCCCTCGCCCTCGCCACGGCACGCGCGGAAGCAAAGTCGGCCTTCGGCGACGACGCGCTCTATATGGAGAAATACCTCGTAAAACCCCGCCATATCGAGGTTCAAATTGTCGGCGACGGCCGGGGAAACGCCATTCATATCGGCGAGCGCGACTGCTCGCTCCAGCGCCGCCACCAGAAGATCTGGGAGGAAGCGCCCTCCCCCGCTCTCAATGCCAGCCAGCGCAAGGAGATCGGCGAGACCGTCGCCACCGCCATTGCCGGAATGGGGTATGAAGGCGTCGGCACGGTCGAATTCCTCTATGAGGACGGCCAGTTCTATTTCATCGAGATGAACACGCGGCTCCAGGTCGAGCATCCGGTCACGGAAATGATCACCGGGATCGACCTGGTGATCGAGCAACTGCATGTCGCCGCCGGCGCGCCGCTCAGCCTGAAGCAGGACGATGTCCGTTTCGAAGGCCATGCGATCGAATGCCGGATCAATGCGGAGAATCCGGCCAGCTTCACGCCCTCGCCCGGACGGATCAGCTATTTCCACCCGCCCGGCGGCCTCGGCGTCCGCGTCGATTCCGCCGTCTATGCGGGCTATTCCATCCCGCCCTATTACGACAGTCTGATCGGCAAGCTCATCGTTCACGGCAAGAACCGCAATGAATGCCTCATGCGGCTGCGGCGCTCGCTCAGCGAGTTCGTCATTGACGGCATCGACACGACCATCCCGCTTTTCAACAGGCTGATCGTCGAGCCGGACATTGTGGACGGTCTCTACGATATTCACTGGCTCGAAAAATATCTCGCGAAAGGCTAGACTATACGGAAACGCTGGCAGCAGGACGCTGCAGGGCCACGGGATTTCCACCGAGCATGGGATCGCATACGAACCTTTCGATCGACATCACGCCGCAAGTGCTGCTGAAAGCCTATGCGTGCGGCATTTTCCCAATGGCCGAGAGCGCCCACGATCCGACGCTCTATTGGATCGAGCCCGAAGAGCGGGGCATCTTGCCGCTGGACCAGGTGCGCGTGCCGAGAAGATTGGCGCGAACCATCCGCCAGCAGCAATTCCAGATCGAAGTGGATCATGACTTTGCCGGCGTGATTGCGGGCTGCGCGACCTCACGGCCGGGTCGGCGGACGACCTGGATCAACAAGCGCATTGCCGAGCTTTATAAGGAGCTGTTCGCCATGGGGCACTGCCATACGGTCGAGGCCTGGCAGGATGGCCGCTTGGTCGGCGGGCTCTACGGCGTTCACCTCGGCGGGGCGTTCTTCGGCGAGTCGATGTTCTCGACCGAACGCGATGCCAGCAAGGTTGCGCTCGTTTATCTGGCTGCACGCCTGATTTATGGCGGGTTCAAACTGCTCGACACGCAATTCGTGACCGAGCATCTGGAGCAATTCGGCGCAATGGAGATCTCACGCGCCGAGTTTCACAAGCGCTTGAGCGAGGCGCTGCAGGTTCATTCCGGCTTCCACGAATTGCCGCGCGATGTCTCCCCTGACGGCATCTTGCAACTCGTCAGCCAGACGTCGAAAACCGGATGCTCGACGCCGTGAAGGCCGGGGCTTTCGGCAAACATCCAGCCGGTGAAAATCCGCTTTTGCGTGTTGTCGAGCTGCGTTTCGCCGATCTCGACAAAGGCCGACGTCAGCGGCTGTTCGGTGGGCGGCCGCGTATTGCACACGCGCGGGGTGATGGTCAGCGCTCCGAATTTCTTCGATTCATTCACCTGGATCTCCAGAGGCGAAATCCGTGCCGTGACCTTGTCGAGCGCGGCAAACACAGCAATCTGGTTCTGAATTGATTGACCATATCCGGCTGAGGGCCAGAATGGCGCAGCGGCCATCAACAGGATGATTAGGCGCTTATGCATTAACCCTCATGGCATAGGTTGGGTTGTTCTCCTGGGCTCCACCCTAAACGCCTTTATCCGCGCTTCAAGGCATTTCCTCGGCGGGCCCCGAACAATGCCTGACGCAGCCCGAAAGCCGATAGAGGGCTTTGATTTGTGCGGCAGAGCCGATCCCAAAAAGGGTGAGAAACGGGCACAAGTCAATTTACTTTAACGCGGAAATGGCTCAACCTTCCGCAGCTTCCGTGTTAGTCGATAAGCTAGCTTCTTTCGAAGATCAGCGTAAGTGGTGTTGCCTTATGTCATCGTGTAAAGCGCCCGACCGCGTTCAGTCAGCGCATTCTTGCTTCACGGATCGATCTTTCAAGCCAATCCATTCGGGTGCGATGTGCCTTTCCGGAGGCGCTCCCCGCTTTCTGCGCAACAGCTTTTGGAGTTTATGCCCGCGATGAGAATGGTCGTCATCATCGCAACCATCGGCCGCCGGGAGCTATTGCCGAAGGTTTTGGCGCTCCTGGAAGAACAGTCGAGACCACCGGATGAAGTCATCATTTCGGCCCCGGACGAGAGCCACGTCGCCCCTTACGTACCGCAACGTTTCGACCTTAAGTTTGTTTTTGGCAAGCTAGGCTCTTGTGCGCAAAGGAATATTGCGTTGGAGCAAGTGCTTGGCAGGTCGGATACCATCACCTTTTTCGACGATGATTTCCTACCTGCCGCGAGCTATCTGGCGCGGCTGGAGAGTGCCTTTCGCAAGAACCCCGACTGCTCGCTCATACGGGGCGACGCCGTTTATGATGGCGCCTCCGGCCCAGGTTTCAGCTTCGACGAGGGCCTGAAGCTGCTGCGCGAACTCGAGCGGGATGAGGCAGTCGCGGAGACTGAACCGGAAATTGTCGACCATGTGGGTGGCTATGGCTGCAACATGTCGGTGAGGGCGGCGTCGATTGGTGAATTACGTTTTGACGAAAGACTGCCCCTTTATGGCTGGCAGGAGGATATTGACTTTAGCTGCCAACTGCGCAAAGGGGGCCGTGTCGTTGGCATTAACACATTGCGGGGCGTGCACCTTGCGGCGAAGCAAGGTCGGACGAGCGGTGTCCGGTTTGGCTATTCGCAAGTGGCGAACCCCGTCTATCTCGTCCGCAAGGGGACGGTCCCGCGCGGATTTGCCTATAAGTTGATGGTGCGAAATTTTGTTGCCAATCTCGTGAAGAGCCTCCGACCCGAGCCTTATATTGACCGGTTCGGGCGTCTGAAGGGCAATTTGCTCGCCGCTTATCATGTTCTGAAAGGTCGGGTCGATCCAGGGTATATTCTAAAGCTTTAGGGGGCAGCTTGTAACAATGGTAATGGCAACGCTAATGGAATTTCATGCGCGCTATTCAGATGGCAAGTTCGCAGGACCTCCCGCGCATCTCGGCGCACTGGGGCGGATCCTTCGGGCACTTCTCGCTTTTCGGCGTCCCCTTCGACAGCGCCTCGCACCCGCCGTCCTCGCCTTTTTTGCAGCCGGTTTGGCTTCGGTCATTCTTGGCTTCGGGCCGGCAATTGCGGACGCTTATAAGCTCGGGCCGGAAGACAAGCTGCGATTGCGGGTCTATGAATGGCGTGCGCCGATCGACCAGGTCTATGAGTGGACCGCTCTCAACGGAGAATTTGTCGTATCACCCTCGGGCGCCATTTCGCTCCCACTCATTGGCGAAGTCGTCGCAGGCGGACTGACGACGACAGAACTTGGGCAAGTAATTTCCCAGCGAATGGCCGACCAGATCAAGTTACGCTCGCCGCCAAAGGTTGCTGTGGAGGTTTCCGAATACCGCCCCTTCTTCATAGTGGGCGCTGTGGCCAAGCCCGGAGCCTATCCCTATCAACCTGATTTGACGGTTCTGCGCGCGATAACCATCGCTGGGGGACTGCCGAGACCTGGCGATACGGGGCTCATGCGCCTCGGCCGCGAGGTGATTACCGGACGGGGGACCGTTCAACAGCTCAGCTTAAAGGTGAATGAGTTGCTCGCACGGAAATCCCGGCTTGAGGCAGAGCTTAAACAAGCCGATCAAATCACCTTTCCCGAGGATTTGGAAAAGCTCAGAGATCGTCCAGAGTTGGCCAAGATTCTCGAACAGGAGGAGCAGCTCTTCAATGCGCGTCATACGGCGCTTAAGACGCAGATCGGTACGCTAAATCGGCTTAAGGAATATTTGGTTAGTGAAGTCAAGGCGTTAGACGAACAAGTCCAATTGAAAAAGAGTGAACTTACGATCGTCAAGAAGGAACTCGGGAATGTGACGTCCCTCGTGAAGAAAGGACTCTCCGTTTCGGGCCGGCAGTTTTCACTGGAACGATTGTCCGCTCAGCTTTCGAGCGAACAATTGCAGCTGGAAACGACCCTCCTTAAAGCCAAACAGGAAATTAGCCGAACGGATGTCGCAATCGACGAGGCGAAAAACAGCCGCGCGATTGAAAGTGCCTCACTTCTTCGGACCGCCGAAGCAGATTTGGAAGATGCTTTGGTCAGATATAAGACGCAAGAAAAGCTGCTTTACGATTCCGAGGTCGTATTTCCGCGCCTGTTGACTTCGCGCCGGCAAAATTCTGAGAAAGACGAGCCAAAATACTCGATTCTCAGAAAGATCGACGGTGCGCTGCAGGAGATCGACGCCAAGGAAGTCACCGAGGTCCTGCCCGGCGACACGATCAAGGTCGAGTTGCCGTTGCCGGACGATCTCTCACTCATTACGAGGAACGTGCCACAGGCTACCCAGTGATCACGGACCTTGCTGTCTCCCAAGCTGATGCATAGGTGCCCGCAATGACGGTGAGCGCCGGTGTCGCCGCTCATCACGGCATCAGTAATATTTCCAGGACTTTTTGAGCCGGAGATTGACAGCCGACTCATCGACCATCGTCAGGACGACGCCAAGGATATTGGCATCGGCAAGGTTCAGGCCGTAAGTCACATCGGCAACCAGATCCCGCGCGGTCTTGCCCCATTGCACCGCCAGAACAACGGCGTCGAGGAGACTGCTGATCGTCAGCCCGTCGGCGACCGGCGCAAGCGGCGGCAGATCGACGATCACGAAATGGTAGTCCTCTTTCAAATGCCGGATCAGCGACAACATGCTTTCGGAACTCAGCCAACTATATGAGACCGGCTGGCGTTTATCCGATACCACCGGCAAAACGTCGGGCGACGCGCCTTTGCCGGCGATTATGCAGTCCTTGAGTTCGGCTTCACCTTTGAGAACTTCGAACAGACCCCGTGTGGCCGTCGGCGCAAAGGTCTGGCTAATGACGGAATTGTGGATATCGGCGTCGATAATCAGGACTCTGTAAGAGGACAGCGCAAAGGCCGCGGCCAGATTGGCGGAGACCGTGCTCTTGCCTTCCTCCGGCAGTGCGGAGGTGATGCCGAGCGCACGGACGCCATCTTGCCTGCCGGCCTTGACCAGCGCGGTCTTCAACGCCGTCACCGCGCCCGCAAATTGCGAAAACGGCGCTTCGGTGACATAGCGAAACATCATGCGCCGATCCGATGTCGACGGGCCTCGAGAGACAAAGGGTGGGTCTTTCGAAAACGAGAACGATCGCGATACCCTCGGAATCCTGGCGAGACATTCAAGCCCAATGACATCCTTGACCTGCTTGGGCGTGCGAACGCTGGAATCCATGCTGAGCCGAAGGAAGCCGACGCCAACGCCTGCGAACAGCCCAGCAAATAAGCCGAATGCCAGAATCAGCTTGCTGCGCGGGTGACTTTTCCCCAATGGCGGTACGGCTGTCGTGATAATGCGAGCATTGACAACCGGGGAGCTCTCTTGTTCGACCGCATTAGTGAGAGCCTGAAAATAGCTTGCATAGATGTTTCTATAGGCCTCGACCGTCGCCTCAAGCACTGCAACGGAAAGGGGGCGGTCGGCTGTCTCCGTGTCCTGTGTTGGAGAATAACCACGGCCCGACTTCAGGCTCTGGAGGTTACGTGCCGCGTCGTCGAGCTGGCCGCGCAATCGATGAATGCGCGTCTCAAGCCATTCGCTCCATTGCCGCGCCGCTCTCGTCCGCGCTGCGACCTGGTCACGCTCATATGCATCCGCGACCGCATTCGCGATACGAGCCGACTTTTCAGGTTCGGTCGTCGTAACGAAGATATCGATCGCATAGGACAGGCCCGACCTGCGGACATCCATATGAGACCGTAAGTTCTCGACCGCAATCCGCCCTTGTTCCCCACCTTCAGGCTGTGTAACAGCTGGGGCATCTTCTGACGCTGGCGAGAAGAGGCGTCGCAAGACCGATTTGGTCCCACTTCGAAATTCAGGATCGTTCTTGAGTTTCAATCGCTCAACAACGGCTCCGGTGATCGTGTCCGATGTAATGATCGCGATCTGGCTTTCGATCTTCGCCGCATCGAGCGATAGCTCCGTCCGCCTATCTTGTATGAACTGACTCGTGCTCGGATCGATCAGGAGCTGGGCCCGCGCCGTATATAGCGGCGTCGCGTAGGAGATATAGAACGCCGCCAGACAAACACCGAGTCCTAGAAATGCCAGAATTGTGAAAGAGTAGCGCCGAAAGAAGGCCACGATGTCGGCGTAGCGGATATATTCCGGCTCCTGGAAAACGTAGTCCAGTTCCCCTCGCGAGCGGGGCTTCGCAGACGTCTGGCGATTGAGCATGCTTTAGACCCTAGGGTTGCGATCGCTTCCATGATCGCCTACCGGAAGTTACCGACCTGCCGGGCGCTCCGCAAGCGCTACGCTACAGGTTCATAGGCCGTTTACTGTAGCGTCTCACTTCTGACAAGAGGCTTAACTACTGCTGGCGGAGCCAATTTACATCATCACGCGACGCTGTGACTTGTTTCGGTTTGGCCTTAATTTTCCAGGCACATGAGCGGGTTGGCTGCGCAGAGGACGTTACGCCCGCGACATTTGGAGATGTTGCGCCATGGACCCGTTTGAAGACAAATGCCGACACCTTTGTCTATTCGGCAGGGCGGGGGCGGCAAGCGAGGGGATGCTGCAACGAGTTGCCGTCGCAGAAAGTCAGATTACGCCCATTTGCTGTCAGAGCCCAGACCGAGCGGTCTTTTAGGATAACATATTAACTCTTTCCACCCATTTGATCCAAACCAGCTTGCAAATGCACCCGATAAAGTTGAAAAGTTTCGTTGATCGTCGGAGTTAGGCACAGCGTTACAGATCGTCGGTGCATCAAAGCCAATGTTGCGTATTGAATAATCGAGGCGTACGCGTGAATCTGCACTCCCCTCCTTTTCCCAATTCGATGGCGCTTCAAAAGAAAGCCCATCGCCTGATCCCCGGCGGCGCGCACACATACGCCAAAGGCGATGATCAATATCCCATTCTTGCGCCTGGTTTTATCGATCACGGGTCCGGCTGCCATGTCTGGGATGTGGATGGCAATGAGTATATCGAATACGGCATGGGAAATCGCGCCGTGGCTTTGGGACATGCCTATCCGGCCGTCGTGAAGGCGGCAATGGACGAGCTTGGCCGTGGCTGCAACTTCACACGTCCGAGCCCGATCGAAGTCGAATGCGCCGAGGCATTTCTTGGCCTGATCGACACGGCGGAGATGGTAAAGTTCTGCAAGAACGGCTCTGATGCGACATCGGCAGCGCTGAAGCTGGCCCGCGCCTACACAGGACGGGATTATGTCGCCTACTGTGCCGACCATCCGTTTTTCTCGATCGACGATTGGTTCATCGGGCCCACGGCGATGGGCGCGGGCGTGCCGGAGGCCATCAATGCACTTTCGCTGACCTTCCGCTATAATGATCTCGATAGCGTCAAAGCGCTCCTCAAGCAATATCCCGGCCAGATCGCCTGCTTCATGCTGGAGCCCGCACGGCTTGACGACCCCAAGGACAATTTCCTTCACGAGCTGAAACGTCTCGCTCACGAGGACGGCGCGTTATTCGTTCTCGACGAGATGATTACCGGCTTCCGCTGGCATAAACGGGGCGCACAGAAGCTCTACGACATTGTCCCGGATCTGACGGCTTTCGGAAAATCCCTGGGCAATGGATTTTCCGTTTCGGCGCTGGCCGGCAAACGCGAATATATGCGGCTCGGCGGTCTGGATCACACTGACCGTCCCCGCGTCTTTTTGCTTTCCACGACGCATGGCGGAGAGACACATGCCCTGGCCGCGGCCATGGCAACGATCAAAATTTACGACGAAGAACCCGTGATCGAGCACCTCTATGCCGCAGGTGACCGGCTTCGGACCGGGCTGGAGCAGATTGCCGCACGGCGCGGCCTTAGCGACTATTTTCCCGTAAGCGGCCGCTCCTGCTGCCTCCTCTATGGCACGCGTGACCCGAATGGCCAGCCGAGCCAAGCCTACCGCTCGCTCTTTTTGCAGGAAATTGTTCGGCGGGGCGTCATCGCACCGTCATTGGCGGTGAGCTATTCCCACAGCAATGATGATATTGACAAGACGATTGAAGCGATCGACGGCGCTCTAGAGGTCTATGCGCGCGCGCTCGATGAGGGCGCGGAGAAATATCTGGTCGGGCGGCCGTCGCAGATCGTTCAGCGGCGGTTCAATGGAACACCGGAAGCCTGACCTAACCGCTGACCCGATAACCTGCCTCGGCCAAAATGCGATTTCGTGATCCAAGTACCTTAACTCCGGAAATTACCTGATGAGCGCTAAGCGTATAGGCCTGTTCGGAAATTTTGGGGGAGGCAATCTAGGCAATGAGGGATCGTTGGAGGCGATGCTGCTTTTTCTTCGGCAAGCATATCCTGACGCGGAACTGGCCTGCATTTGCTCCGAACCGGATGTCATCCGCGCACAGTTCAATCTTCCCACGCTCCCTATCTTTGCGCAAAGGCGTCCAGGTTCAGGCGCATTGTCGAAGCTGCGCAACAGGCTAGCCGATCATGTTGGCGCCTTCCGGAATGTCGGCAATTTTGACGCTCTGCTAATACCGGGAACTGGCTTCTTGGATGATTTCGGCGAGCGCCCAATTGGCATCCCTTATATGATTTTTGTGATCTGTCTTGCTGCGAAGCTGCGCGGAGTGAAAGTTGCTTTCGTCAGCACGGGGGCGGGACCAATCATGCATCCTCTTAGCCGATGGTTCATGAAGACCGCGGCTCGCATGGCCGCCTACCGCTCCTATCGCGATCAAATATCAAAAGACTTCATGACGGATATCGGGATCGACACCAGTATAGACCCCGTCTATCCCGATCTGGCGTTTCGGCTTCCCGATCCGGAACTCATTGAAAAGCCGAAGGAAGATGCGCTCACCGTGGGGCTGGGCCTCATGACATATGAGGGATGGTCGACTATTCCTGATGAGGATATCTACGCAACCTACATCAGCAAAATTTCGTCGATTGCCGTTTGGTTATTGAA
The DNA here is from genome assembly GCA_963749875.1 of uncultured Alphaproteobacteria bacterium. Lineage (GTDB taxonomy): Bacteria > Pseudomonadota > Alphaproteobacteria > Rhizobiales > Rhodomicrobiaceae > JAHQVI01. The sequence goes on along the minus strand of CAVVOX010000003.1, from coordinate 127,948 downwards.
CCAGGGGCACCGGCTCCGCTTGTTGATCGGCGAACCCTCCGACCAACGCGCCATCTCTGATCTAATCGAGACGGTTTCGAAGGAGCTTGGCCAAATCCCCGAAAGCAGGCTGCTTGTGGAGACGCCTAACTCCCTAAACGATCTTATGAGACAAATATCGACTGTCGATGCAATTATCGCGACCCGTTTTCACAATGTATTGTGTTCATTGAAAATGGGGAAACCGACAATATCAATTGGCTATGCGAAGAAAAACGATGTGTTAATGGAAGCTATGGGGCTCGGTGAATTCTGTCAGCATATAGAATCTCTTGATGTTGAGCTTCTGAAGAGGCAATTCGAAAAGCTAATTGAACGGCGGAGCGATTGGCAAAATCTGGTTAAGAGCAATAGCGCCAATTTGCAGAGAGAGCTAAGGCATCAGGAAAAGTTCCTGATGGATCATATTATTTAGAGCGTCATATGGGCGATGACAGGCACATAGTGTTTATGGTGCCGCGGAGTAAGCGGAAAGGAAGCCCATGGGCGGGCTAAGAAGTTCGGTCATATTGATGACCGTGCAGCGCTATTACACGATGGTGCTGAACTTCGTCACTTTGGCCGTGGTCTCTCGGCTATTGCGGCCCGAGGAAATCGGCGTAGCACTCACAGGCTCGTTGATCGCGCTAATGGCGCTGTCCCTGCGCGATTTTGCTAGTAACAACTTCCTTGTTCAAAAGCCCGATTTGACGCAGGAAGATCGACGAGCCGCATTTTCCGTTTTGGTGCTCATTACTCTCATCACAGTCGCAACTTTAGCCTTAGCTGCACCTTGGATTGCCCAAGCCTATGGGGAACCGATACTCGTTCCCTATCTGCGTCTGGTGTGCGCATGCGCCGGCGTAGAGCTGATGGTCCTCCCCGTACTGGGTCTTCTTCAGCGGGACATGGCGTTCGGCAAGGTCGCGGTGGTGACAACCATCCAGGTGACCTCTGGAGCAATCATAACTCTTGCATGCGCGGCGACCGGCTTTAGCTCAATGAGCTTTGCCTGGGCCTGGTTTGCGTCTTCTGTTTCTGCTGCTGTAGCCAGCCTTTATCTTTGGAAGGATCGGTCAATATTCCGGCCGATCGCCAAAGGCTGGCGCGCCGTCTTGACTTTTGGGGGGTACTACGGGGTCAATCAAATGCTTGCCCGTGTTTATGAGACGGTGCCTAGCCTTATCCTCGGCCGCGCGATCTCCATGGGTGCTGTCGGCTACTACAATCGAGCGCTCCAGGTCTGCCAACTTCCCGATAAGGTATTTCTAAGCGGCGCAATGGCTGTCGCCGTGCCAGCCTTTTCGGCAAGAGCGCGTGAAAATAGCTCACTGAAGGAGCCTTATTTACGCGGCATCAGCTACATAACCGCATTGCATTGGCCTGCGTTAACCTGCACCGCAATATTGGCGCATCCGATTGTGGATGTTCTGCTCGGATCCCAGTGGCAAGAAACGGCCCCCATAATTCAAATCATGGCGATAGCTTACCTGTCTGCCTTCGCCTTCTTGATGAGTTATTCCGTTCTCATCGCCTTGGGAGCCATGCGTGACGTCTTTTTGCGTGCGCTGATTTTATGGCCTGTTTCTGCGACAATCGTTTCGGTAGGAGCTTGGTTCAGCTTGACCGCGATGGCGCTAAGTATGTTAATCGCCCTTCCTTTCCAGGCCTATGTAACGATTACAGCAGTACGAAAACATATCGAGTTAAGCTGGGCTGAAATATTCCTTGCGCTCAAAAAAAGCTTCATTGTTACCGTGTTTAGCGCAACCGGTCCGATCGCTGTTGTAGCGCTCGGAGGGTTTGACATGGATCTTTCCGTGCTGAGCGGTATCATTGCCGGATTGCTTGCTGCACCAGGATGGGTTATGGCCCTTTGGCTGATGAAGCATCCATTATGGGAGGAGCTGATCCGGGCGGCGGAGTTCGTCCGTACAACGCCTGTGGTGCGAAGAGTTTATGGAAGGCTGGCGCATTCGGGCTTGTTGAGATTCATCGGGAATTGATGACGGCTCCACCGGCATGGATCATTGCTGCAAAGCTCCGATCGGTTCTGGCGCTACGCATAACGATGCGCTGTAAGCGTCCGGCGAAGCACGCAGGTTGAGCCCGTCTCGTTCTCAAGCAGCCCGCATGGGTGTGCTCGTCAAATGTCGGTTCGCGTCGCCATGGGAGTAACCGCCCCTGAGAGCCGAGTTCTATCCAACCGCCGGTGTAAATCGAATGTCTGATCGAGAGCGGCTGCAATCTCGGCGCGGAATCTCTGTGGCGAAAATCGCTCCGCATTCTCCCGGCAAGCGGCCGGACTGATTAGCCGACCGTTAGCTTCAAACTGAGTAATCGCCTCCTTTATCGCATCAACGGTTTGGCGCTCGAACAATATACCGCTCGGCGAGCTGTGCTTGCCGAGCGGACGAACGATGTCGTTAGCGCCGCCGCGTTGAAAGGCGATTAGCGGCGTTCCGGCCGCCTGAGCTTCCGCTAGGGCAATACCAAAATCCTCGCAGCCGGCAAAAACCAGTGCACGCGCTTCGGAGACCTGCTTCACATAGTCTTTCCTTGGCAAAAAGCCGAGAAAGGAAATGTTGGGACCGGCGAGTCTGCGCAGTTTCGAGGAATGTTGCCCGTCGCCGACGACGTGGAGACGCCGGTTCGGCAACTCATTGAACGCCTGAATAACAAGGTCCGTACGCTTATAAGGTGCTAGAAATGAAGCCGTAATATAATAATCTTGTTTTGTTTCCACAAAGTCAAATCTGTCCACTTCAACTGGTGGAAAGATGACCTGTGCGTCACGGCCATAGATGCGGCGAATGCGGGCGCGTACGAAATTGGAATTTGCCACCATCAGATCCGGCCCATGCGCCGTCCGGCTATCCCACATGCGCAGCCTGTAGAGCATGCGGCGAAAGAGCAGTCCCTTTGGTCCGTAGCCAAGATTGCCTTGCTTCAGATAGGAGAATTGTTCGTCCCATGCATAACGGGCGGGGCTGTGGACGTAGCACATATGTGGCTGATCCGGCCGGGTCAGGACCCCGCGCGCGAAGGCGGCTGATGACGATATGACTGCATCGTAACCGGTAACATCGAACTGTTCGATCAGAAACGGACAGGCGAAGAAGAGAGAACGATAGTATTTTTCTACAAGAGGGAAGCGATTGGCGATCGAAGTGTGGAATGTGATGCCGGGAAAATACTCTTCTTTGACTTCGTCGGGCAGGAAATCGAACAGGGTAAAGACCTCGGCTTGCGGACAGACGCGGCACATTTCCGCAACGACGCGTTCACCTCCCCGAAATGACGGACACCAATCGTGAACAATTGCGATGCTGTAATCGCACTTGCCGGTGACCTTCACCGGTTCGATTTCATGTATGTTTGTTCCGTTATCCTTAGCCATGATAATTATGCACTTGGGCAATTGTTATTTGATAGGCGCTCGTATCCCGATTCCGAAGTGCGTCCTGTCGTCTCGGCACCCTCCGTAGCGAACTTCGGAATCTCAAGGAACACGAGCCTATTGATATGGCTAGTGTGATTCAGATCCAGAAGTTCGTTCGGCGCCTGCTGCGAGGGATGACGAACTTCTGGATCATCACACTAGCATTTGGAGAAAAAATCGCTAATTTCTTGCTGAAGCGGCCCATAGCTCGCCTCATAAGAGAAATGACGTTCATGGACAGCGCGTGCCCCTTGCGCTTTTCCAGCCCGAAGTTCGGGATCTAATAACAGACGACCTATGCAATCGGCGAACTGTTCCGGTGTATTGGCAACGAAACCTGCGTCATCCAGCTGATCAGGAACGGCTGGATCAACACCAACCGATGTTGTGACAACCGGACAGCCGTGGCTAACAGCTTCGGCGACCTTTATTTTCATTCCGGCTGACCCTTGTCTCAGAGGTGCGATCACCACCTGCGCACGTCGATACTCACTAGCGAGATCCTCAACACGCCCAACCAGATCAACACCGGGAGCATGGCTCGCGAAGGCGTTTGTCACACGTCCGACCAAGCGCAGGCGTGCTGAAGGCACGTCTTGAAGAACCTTCATCCAAATATCATCCAAAAACCAGCGTACGGCATCCACATTCGGTTCCGTATCATTTCCCACAAATAATATGTCGCAGCTACCTTCGTCGGGAGCGCTCTCATAAAAGGATGACCCTATTTTCGTGACCACAATCCTTTTTTGCGGCAAGAGCTCGCTAAGGAGACGAGCGTCCTCATCAGCGTTAACCGCGATGATGTCCGCGGCGGAAGCGGCCGTTAAAAAATACGACGGTGGTGTCGCTATCGGCGCTAATTGTTCCTCCGCCTCGTCCAATTTCAGAGACCGACCGGGAAGAATGGATGGGAGAGCCACGATACAACGTCCTGTATCGGCGAGGTATGGCGCAAGCAGTACGGCATCGAAACACAAGAATATAACCTCCGTCGCGCCTAACTCAATTCTACGTTCGATCCATCGAAACTCGGCTTGCGACCAGATCGGTTTGCCCATGTCGCCAATAACTGGCTTTGGCGTGGCCAGGGCGCGATGGGCAATGGCTCGAAGCGGATAGATTGGATCCAGACTTAAAACGGTTCTGCCGAACCGGGCCGCGTTTCGAACTTGATAAGAGCTGAAGCAGTCGATCGGATAAGGGCTTTTATAGAACGGCACGGTACGGCCACGTTGAATATCCGAGATAAGGAAATTTACATCATGATCATTTGACTTAAAGTAGGACGCGAGGCGCTGGATATATTCGGAGTCTCCTCCGTAATTTTCTTCATAGGGATAAGTCTGAATAAATAAAAATGCAGACATATACTATAATCCCCCTCAAGCCGCCTATTGAGAATTAACGTGCAAACGCAGTTCTGATAATTTGTAAAATTCTTTGCAGATTATGCTTTTTCCTCAACAAATGACCTAAGGGGGGTAGAATAGTTGTTTGCGGAGCGTTGCTGAATGCAAACCTAAAGAGTTCGTAGCTCTCAGAAGGATGCCCCCGTAAGAAATGGGACACACCTGACCAATAAGCCTGCCGAGCAAGCGCATACTTGACCACGCGGTGGAAGCGTTTCGCCTCGTTCAAATTGCGCCCTTCATTACAGAAAAAACTGTCGTATGTCGCCTTGTGTTCGACGAAATACTTAAGGTGGTTATCCCAAAGCGGCTTCGATATATTTTGCTCATGATGACGCAGGATCAGCTGTACCGCATCGGTCCTTGCTACGCTTCCTTGTGTCGCAAGACGTAACATCATTTCTAGATCGTCAGTGAAGATCAAATGGGGGCGATAATATCCCACTGCCTTTTGTGCGGATAACCTTACGACGCTGGTCACCGCGGTGGGGGGGGCTTCTGGTGTGCGGCAAAGTTGAGAAACGAAGTCCGAACCGCTGACGATTTGCCAACCACTGCCGCCATCGCCCTGCGTGTCAAAAGCAACTGGACCTTCCCCAAAGTGCGGAGCATCCCTTCCGTAAGCCAGACAAACATCCGGGTTAGCTACCATGACCGAGGTGGCACGAAATAACGAACCTGGTGGCAGAAGGTCATCCGAGCATACCACCATAAAATACTCTGCAGATGCCCAATCTATGCTTTCATTCCAAGACGCGTGCGGACCTAAGTTCTTTTGCCGTGCGACGATCTCAATGCGCCGGTCATTGGCGGCTAAGTCCTGTGCGATCTCGACGCTATTGTCGGTGGAGGCGTTGTCGATGATTAGTACACGCAGATCCACGCCCTCCTGGTTGAGCACGCTTTCAACGCACTGTCTCAAGTAGCGCCCGTAATTGTAATTCGGAATAGCTACGTCAATGCTGGGCATCTAATATCCTAGTGCACTGACGCATTCACATGGTTCATGCGTCCGCGCCCTAGCTCTTTGTTTATGCATCAATTTTGCCAAACTCCGGCTGTTGCCTCCGTTTGGATCGATGCACTAGCGATCCCTACATCTGTCCCAAGATGCGCCGGTTATGCAAAACGTCCCTTGCGCATGACGAATGCCTCCGCATAGCGCTCCGCGGCCCTGCATTCCATTCCGCGCAGCCGCGCGAGGCCCCGGAAGGTTTCGGCGTCGAACCAGTCTTTCGAACGCTGGGTGCCGAAATGGTCAAGCAGCAGATCCGTCTTGCGCTGCATGATCTCCGCACTCAGTGGGACGTAGACATTTGGTTGGCCGAAATCACCGTCCCATTTGGGAACCTCATATTCCAGGATCAGGTGATTACGAAAGCTGTTCCAGGTCAGGCCGCGGACCGTTCGATGGTCCTGGTGGGCGTCGTCCCGCCGATGGGTCAGGATAAGATCTGGCTGCACGCGGCGTTTCAGATCCTCAAACCAATCCTTCAGCTCCGGGTTGTAAGGAAAAAAGCCGTCGCGGAAATTGCCCAGCTCGACGGCTTTCTCCGCCGCGCCGACAAGAAAAGCTTCGGCCGAGGCGCCGGCCTCGTCGGCGCGGTCGCCGATCGCGCTGATCACGCACCAATGGACATTCAGCTTCGCACCGCTGGCAATCAGGCTCAAAATGGTCCCGCCGGCGCCAATTTCGATGTCGTCGGAATGCGCGCCCAAACACAAGAGAGTCAGCGTCTCGCCGGGGCGGGTAAATTGCAACGGCATCATGATTTGTTCGCCGGTTCTTTAGGTGGCAGACCCTGGCGTTCGCGGTGGACGACCCATGGCATGTCACCTTTTTCAACCATGTCCTCAAGCGTCTGGCGATCCCTCAGCGTGTCCATCGAACGCCAGAAGCCTTCGTGCTTATACGCCATGAGCTTGTCTTCTTTAATCAGGCGTTTGAACGGCTCCAGGACGAGTTCCTCGCCGGGCTGCATGTAATCGAAGATCTCGGGCTTGAAGATGAAATAGCCGCCATTGATCCAGACCTCCGAACGGTTCGAGGCGGTAAAATCGCGGACATTGCCGTCCTCGTCCATATCGACCAGGTGATAGGTCAGCGGCGGCCGAATGGCGAGAAAGCAGCCGGCCTTGCCGCTCTTCTTGAACGCCTCGATCATCTCATCGAGATTAACATCACAAAGGCCGTCACTGTAATTGGCGAGAAACATCTCCTCATTCTTGACCTGATCGCGAACCGCCCAAAGCCGCTCGCCGATATTGCGCCAAATGCCTGTGTCGATCAGCGAGACACGCCAGTCTTCCGGCAGCTCGCCTAGGAACTCAACCGTCTCGCCATGATTCGAAACGACGCAATCCGTAACGCTCTGCGGACGGTAGTTCAGGAAAAATTCCTTCACAATATTGGCCTTGTAGCCAAGGCAGAGGACGAAATCGCGATGCCCGTAGTCGCTATAATACTGCATGATATGCCACATGATCGGCTGATGACCGACTGGGATCATGGGCTTGGGAATGCTTTCGGAATATTCGCGAATTCTGGTGCCGAGGCCACCGCAAAATAAAACAACTTTCATGACTCAATATCCTTGGCGTCGATAATGGTCACTTCCGGAATAGGGATGATGAACTTTCCCCCCCATTCACCGGCCTGGCGCATCTGCCGGGTGATCTCCTGCTTCAAATTCCAGGGCAGAATGAAAATGTAATCGGGCCTTACCTTATCGATCTCCTCCACCGGCAGGATCGGAATGTGCATACCCGGCGTGAAACGGCCGTGCTTATAGGGATTACGATCAACCGTGAAATCCAGGAAGTCGGGGCCGATGCCGCAATAATTGAGCAGCGTATTGCCCTTGCCGGGCGCGCCATAGCCGCAAATCGTCTTGCCTTCATCCTTGATCGCGATGAGAGCGGCGAGCAATTTGCGCTTGGTCGCTTTCACCTGCTCCGCAAAAGACGAATAGGTGGCGATGTCCCGAAAGCCGCGTCTTTCCTCGCGGGCAAGCAATGCGCCGACGGCATCCGAAGGCTGATGTGCGGAGGCCTTATGGGCCAGATAGACCCGCAGAGACCCGCCATGGGTCGGTATTTCCTCCACATCGATGAGCTTCAGCCCATGCCGGTCAGCCATGATTTCGATGGTTGTGTAGGAAAAATAAGAGAAATGCTCATGATAGATCGTGTCGAACTGGTTCTCATCCATGAGCTTTTCGAGATGGGGGAATTCAAGGGTAATCACCCCCTCAGGCTTCAAGAGGATCGCCATGCCACCGACGAAATCGTTGAGATCGGGCACCTGCGCGAGCACATTGTTGCCGGCGATCAGGTCCGCCTGCTTATCCTCGGCCTTGAGCCGAGTGGCGAGCTCGACGCCGAAAAATTCCGTCACGCAAGGAATGCCCTTTTCGATCGCAACCCGCGCCACATTCACCGCCGGCTCAATGCCGAGCACGGGCACGCCGAGCGGCAGGAAGTGCTGCAGAAGGTAGCCGTCATTGCTTGCCAGTTCCACGGCCAGACTGTCCGGTCCCAGGCCGAGGCGTTTCGCGATCATCTCGCAATAGGCTTTGGCGTGAGCGACCCAGCTCGTCGAATAGGACGAGAAGTAAGCATATTCTCGGAAGATATGCTCGGGGCTGACATATTCCTTGAGCTGAACCAGAAAACATTCGCTACAAGTGAGCACATGGAGCGGGAAAAACGGCTCCATCTGGTCGATTTCGTCAGCCTTCAAGAAGCTTTCGCAGAGCGGCGACATGCCAAGGTCAACGAAAGTATGGGTGAGTTCTGTGCCGCACAACCGGCATCGGCTTGAAGTCTCTTTATTGTGGGATTGCGGCGAGCCCGCGTCGGTGGTATTCACACTCATTTTTCATTTTCACCCGTTACTACAAAATGCGTTAATAATACATATTGGCACAGGCAATATTGAGGTTTACTTGTCCGTCTTATGAGATATAAAGCGTATTTGTCAATTCCAGACCATGTATATAGTTAAATTCGCCCATAAAGTTCGTGGCGGTTCGGCCACCGCAGCTTGGCCGGGCTTGAGGGAAATATCATGCGTTTTTGTCAGACACATTTCAGCGATGCCTGGCTGATTGAACTGGAGCCCGCAGGCGATGCCCGCGGCTTTTTCGCCCGAACCTTCTGCGAAAGGGAATTTGCCGCTCATGGCCTGGAAACACGGTTCGTACAGCACAGCCGGTCTCTTTCAGCAGATACAGGCACATTACGCGGCATGCATTTTCAATTGCCGCCGCATGAAGAAGTCAAGCTGGTCACCTGTCTTAAAGGTGCGATATGGGACGTCATTATTGATCTCAGGACACATTCGCCGAACGTATAAGCAGTGGCAGGGGTTTGAGCTGACTGACGAAAACCGGCAGCAGATCTACATTCCTAAAGGGTTCGCCCACGGTTTCCAGACCCTAAGCGATAATGCCGAAGTCGGCTACCTTATTTCCACTTTTTATGAACCGTCGGCCGGCGCCGGCGTCCGGCATGATGACCCGGCTTTCGGCATCGAATGGCCTTTGCAGGTGACCGTCATCTCGGACAAGGACCGGAACTGGCCAGACTTCGGGCCATGATGATTAGCGCAGCCCCCGCATGATCAGATCGAAGCCGCATCCATTTCCTCCAAAAGATCATTCTCAAGGAGACGATTTGCCGCTTCCGCGACCGTGGCAAATGGCATCTTAGCACGGTCTGCAATGTCCAGCAGATCATGCTGCCCGTCGGAGAAATTAAGCACCCAAAGCATCGCCATGGCTTTCGCCGCCCCGTCCTTGTCGCCGCCGAGCGATGAATAGAGGCCGCGGCGGCCCAGCTGCGGCTCGCATTTCGGAGAAAGGTTCCTGAACCGGTAATTGTTCTCGATGATCTCAATGGCCGTCGAGATCATGCCGTAAGACGCGGCAAGGTGCTCCGGCTTGATGAAGCCGAGATTGTCGGCGGAGGTATGGTACTCAGGGAAGGTGGCAAACTGGCTGCGCTGAAACAGACCGACAGAGAGATTGAATCCCGGCGAACCGAACTGACGCTCATCGTAGCCATAAGGGAAAAAGTCGATGATTTGTGGCGTCGCGGCGGCATGGCGCAGCGCATGTGTCATGACCCGGTCGATGAGCGCGTCGCCATGGCGGCTCTTCTTGAAGGTCGGGCCGCCGCCATCTCCGACGCAGGAAACCACAAGGCCGTGCTTGATGTACTTCGCACGCGCTTCGTTGCGTGCCAGCCAGCTTATGGCGCCGATCGTGCCGGGCGCAAAAAGGAAGCGGTAGCTATAGCGCGTCTTTCGCCCGCGCAGCTGCTCGGCGAGACAGGTGAGCAGTGCTAGTCCGGAGCAATTATCGTCGGCAAGCGAGGGATGGCAAATATGGGCCGACAACAGAACTTCGTCGTCCGACATGCCTTGATGCAGATATTCGCCATAGGTCAGGTGCCCGTCCTCGAGTGTCGAGTTGATGCAGACCTCGTAATTCCCATCCTCAAGCGCGATCAGCCGGTTATGCGCCATGCAGAACCCCCAGCGCTCGGCATAGTAGGAGGTGCGATAGGGGATCAGATCGGGTTGGTCGGGCAAGGTGAAGATGTAGGGCTTCAGCTCGCCGAGGGACATCGTCGTATGAACGGGAACGCTGTAATTCAGAACATGCAGATTTGATGCGCGGAAGTCGACGACCCGCTCTCCGCGCTCATTCTTGATGTAGGCGTCTTTGATGTTCCATTCGCGAGGCACCTCCCAATCGAAGACCTGCGTGCCCGTCGGCACCTCATGCACCTCGATCGGGATGTGCTCGGCGAGAATGCTCAGCGTTTCCCGCACACCATTGCCGGTGATACTGCGGCAGATCGGGAAGATCCTTGCCGCAAGGGCGTAGATTTTCTCCCCGATCTCAGCGTCGGTTTCGGAAAACCCGGTCTCCGAGATATCGCCCTGGCTCATGAGCCGCTCAGCCTCGCGAGCGCCCGCGGACTACTGCGCCGCCGTGGTCACAGGCTGCCGGATGTGGCGCAGCGCTTCGTCGATGACTCCATCAGCGATCAGCTTGCGAATATGAGCAACCCGCTGATAGCGCGGCCCCTCGAATTCTTCAAGCGTTACGCCTGACGTACGATAAGCTTCGTAAAGCTGCTCCGCGCCGCGCTTTACGTCCCATTGCGGCTGGAATTCGGGCAGCACACGCGTAATCTTTTCAAAGCTGACGCGGTAGGAGCGCGTGTCGGGGCCGGCGTCCGGTGCGTAATCCAACCGACAATCGGGCACGACTTCCGCCACCACCTCTGCGATCTCGCGGATCTGATAGTTGTGAGCCGTCTGCCCCACATTGAACGCTTCGTTGAACACCGCCCCCTCGGGCGCGTTCAGCGCCGCCAGAAAGGCGCGCGAGATGTCTTCGATATGAACGATCGGCCGCCAGGGTGAACCGTCCGATTTCAGATAAATCCGGCCGGTCGTCATCGCCCAGGCAACCAGATTGTTCAGCACAATGTCGAACCGGAGGCGCGGCGACACACCATAGGCGGTTGCCGGACGCATATAAGTCGGACAGAAACCGTCGCCAGCGAGCTTGGAAATATCGCGCTCCGACCAGACCTTCGACTCGCCATAGGGTGTCACCGGACTCAGCGTCCCGGTTTCGTCGATCATCGTCTCTCCGGATTTGCCGTAATTGCTGCAGGAGGAGGCGAAGAGAAAGCGCCGAACGCCGGCCTGCTTGGCCAATTCCGCCAATCGCACGCTCGCGCGGTGATTGATGCTGTAGGTCAGGTCGGGATCGATATTACCGAGCGGATCGTTGGAGAGCGCCGCGAGATGGACGACCGCATCAAAGCCACGCAAATCGTCAATGCCGACTTCGCGGACATCTTTTCGGATATGTGGCACGTCCGGCAAACTGCCGCCTGCTTCAAAGGTGCAGCGCTCATAAAGATCGCTGTCGAGGCCAGTCACGTCGTGGCCGGCCCCCTGTAAAATTGGGACCATGACCGGGCCGATATAGCCAAGATGCCCAGTGACTAAGACTCTCATGGGTTGCTCCTGATCCGACTGCGGAACTTTCATTCAGCACCGTCGCTGCGTAGACCTTTTAGCAATGGAACCGCGATGTCTCAAGCGACTGTCTTCCGTTATTCTCGGTATTGGTAAAGACAATCTCCATTAATTCCGGAAGGCTGACAAAGCCGTTTGCCGCGCAGCGCTAACGGCTGTCAACAGCGATGGGCTCTCAATCCAGCACTCTACCCGAGCCTCCAGGCCGCATATCCCAGCCTGAGAACGCGGAACTGCGCGTGGCGCCATACATCACTGAGAAGGTGCAACTTTCGCATCCGTCGGCCGGAACAGTAGCGGGTGACGACTGCGGAACTCAGCGGAGTGGATGAGCGCCTTGGCGAGACCAGACCGGCTCAAATCGCCCTTCTCAAGCGCTGCGAGATAATCGGCATGGCCTCGACCATCCGCGTCACGGTCTAACAGCAGCCGATAGATGAGGTTAATGTAATCAGAGTTGCTTAGCTCCGAGGTCTTATGTTTCTGCTTGAATTCCTCTGATGCAAGCCCACCCAAAAGCACGTCATCGATCGTGCCGCCTTTTTTTAGCGCTGCGGTCCAGCTTTCAAGCCCTCCACCGTCCACTTTCCGGCCTAGGACCAGGCAGTAGCTGTAGGCAATCTTGTTCGAGAGGCTGGCGTCCCGGTTCGCCAGCGAAGCAAGATCGCACTGACGGTCAATTGCCGCCGTCGGAGCCCCCGCCTTGCTCCTCTCATTTTGCTGAAAGAGAACAGGGTGCTGTCTGCGGAACTCATCTCCCTTGATCAGCCTCCGCACAAGATCGCTCCGGCTCAGGTCACCCTTGTCGAGGGCAGCGACATCATCAGCGCTGCTCTGACTATCCGGTTTACGGTGGAACAGGAGCCGGCGCATGAACGCAACGTAACCCGAATTGCCGAGCTCCGACGATCGATAGCGCTGATCGAATTCGTCTGATTGTATCATCCCAATTAGGAGGTTTCCGACAGGAAGCCCTTTCTTGAGTTCCGCCGTCCAGTTTTTCAGACCATCACCATCAGCTCCGCGGCCTAATATAAGACAGTAACTGTACCTGCCCTTGCTCTCTGGCGTAGCGTCGCGCGGGTCGAATAAGCACAGATCGCACTCCCTTTTTGGCGCCTTCGATTGGTCTTCTTTCGGAAGCTTCCCCTTTGATCCACTTTCTGAGCTATCGGGGACCGAACGATAGTCACCAAATGCGATCTTCTGCGCAACGCAATAAGCGGGTTTTTGACCAGATGCCGACCAATTGCCGTGTCGGTCTTTGTCCAAATAAATCAGTCCCATAAATGCTTCAAAGTCCGGAGCCCAATAGGTTTCGTCGAGAAGTTCATAAATATGAGCTGCCTGAATATTGAACTTGTCACGCAGTTCGAGCAGTCTTGTCATCGAATTCTTAAGGCCGATCGCTTGTTTAACGACCCCTTGCTTGCTCCCCAAGGGATGGTTGAACTCCGTTACCCAAATGGGTTTGCCATACTTGGCCAGCTTCTCAAACGCCCAAGCGGGATCTTCGCCATACATGTGCCATACGGAAATATCCCATTGGATGCCGTCCTGACGCATGCGCTCGAAGGCCCCGATATGGCCCCATCCGGCGGTGCCCATGGCCTTCCGAATTGTCGGATCTACGGAGATGACGCCATCGGACATTCCTTTTAGAACGGCACTCACCTTTGCCCAGCGCGGACCAAAATAATCCAGCGGCGCGACGCCACCGGCCGGCCCCCAGTCACAATTGTACTGAACGCCGTTGTCCCGCATTTCGCAGGCTTTAATAATCGCATAGTTTTCGAGTTCATTACCCAATTCCCAAACGTCTGTATCATTCTTAAAACGCGAAGCATAGTATACCGCAAAGGCATAAGCCTTTTTGTACAGATCTTTTACTGTTTCCTTGTTTAGATCTAGCTTAGGGGAAAGGACAGGCAAAATATCGATTCCACGAAGTTTGGCGAGTTCAATTAGAGTTTTCAATCCGGAAACTTTGTCTATACTAGGTACATCGACTCGGTATGATGCCATGCCCAGGTCACGAACCAAGTCGAGCTGTTGCTCATAGGTCAGCCCAGGATACGACACAAGGGGATGGCCGTTGACACCCCAGATCAGCTGCCCCTGTGCAGCGGATCTCGGCACGAATGCTATGAGAGTCATGGCAAAAAAGAATACGGCAAATCGCGACATACTAACTGCAACCTCCATCGCATTCCGTGCAGAAGTGACCGTTACATCTTTAAGCGATTAAGCTGTTTGGAAATCGGTCGCACGTCAATCCCCAACCCGCTCATATTGCAATCGCTTGGCTCGCGGAACTTGCGAACAGCTCGCCATCGTTTTAGTAATTACCGCCAATTATAGGCGAAATTGCAGACGCTCTAGGGTAAGCATACGTTCAAGGCCGCGGGTACTCCCTCTACAGATCAGTCGGCAGTCCCTGGCTGGCCTTTCTTGGCCATCCGCGCCTTGGCAGCGTTTCGCCGATTTGCGATGCGGGCACGGGCGTATTTGATCGGCAGCTCGTCGACGATGTCGGGATCGTATTCGTCGGCCCATTCCTTGGCTTCGGTGTGTTTGGGATGGCTCGGATCTGCGATTGCTTCGAGCATTTCGTAGAATCCGGGCATGCCGCCACAGTCCTCGGGCGGGGCATTCCTTTCGCCCCCGAAATAGCGCGGATAGGAGCCATCAGCGCTGCCGGCGCGGACATCCGTCACAGTGAGCCGATGCTCCCAGCTGTCACCGAAGTCGTAAAGATAGTCGATAACAGTCTTGCGGGACTTCAGGACGTCACGCAGGCGCACCTTGCTCGCCTCCCTGCGAGGTGCCGTTCCCCAATCCTCTTCCATCGGTAGGCCGAATCTTTGTTTGCCGATCGTAAACTCCCAGAGCTGATAGTCGAACCACCCCATGGCGGCCTGGACGACGTCGTGGAGGACCTTGAGCGTGATCGAAGTCGGTACCTCGACCTCACGCCAGATCAGTGGATCGGTATCCTGCAGTTCGATGCGGACCGTGGCGATCTCGTTCACGCTGTCTGATGCGGCAATATTCCTGACCCGGCTCATGCCGCCAATCTGGCATATTCCGCTCTCCAATTCCATGGCAGCAGTTCAGGAAGTTGGCTTTGCGCCGTCTCAGCAATGCGGGCGAGCACGTCGGCGAGCCAGGTGAGCGGGTCGATATCGTTGAGTTTGGCCGTCATGATCAGTGTGGTTATGGCCGCGGCCCCGCGAACGTTTATCGTGAGCGGCAAGCGCTCACTTGTCGGCGCCGCGTTGGGAGCCGGCAAAGTGCCATGACTTTCGTCCCAGGGCGAAGCCTCTGAGCGCTCGCTCGGCGGCATTATTGCTCAAGCAGATCCGGCCGTCATCGAGGAAGCCGGTAAAGCGGTCCCAGCGCTTGAGCATATAGTCGATCGGCTTGACGACGGAGGCTGAGCGCGACAGGCGGGAGCGCTCCTCACGCAGCCAGACTTCAAGCTCAATCAAGAGCGGCTTACTTTTCTCCTGCCGGGCGCGCAGACGCTCGCCAATGCTTAATCCGTTGACGCTGCGCTGAGTGAGCGCTTGTCGCTCACGATAAACGTTCGCTTCTATCGAACAGCGCGTCGATACGCTTCACCGCTTCCAGTGCGACCGGCGAGATCGCCGGCGCCTTTCTGCCGCGTCGCGCATTGGCAGCGATATCGGCCAGTTCGAAGAACTTGCGCCGTGCATGGGCCCAGCGCAGTGCCGGCATGATCGGGCCCTGAGCGCGCGAGGGATCGAAAAGCCCGTTATAGCCGCTATAGGCGTCGGCCTGCAGGAGGCCGGCATAAGATTGAAGATGGCGCATGGGATGCGCCTGCCGGCGATCCCGCGACGCATAGTATAGCGCCGTCGGCGGCGCTATCCCGCCGAAGGGACGTAAGCGTCCGGTCAGCGAGCCTTTGAGATTTCGCCCAATCGGCTGAAGTTACGTCGCCAATTCCGTATTTAGCGACGTAACGAGAGTGTCCGATGGCTAAGATGGAGATTTGGACGGGGTGCGAGCGGCGGCGCAAGTGGTCGGACGAGCGGAAGCTGCAGATCCTTGAGGAGGTGGCTACAAGCGGTTTCAGCGTTTCGGAGATTGCCCGTCGGCATGATGTCGTTCCCCAGCAAATCTATACTTGGCGCCGCCAGCTTCTTGGCAAAGCGAAAGCCGGAGCCGTCGAGCAGGAAGAGCCGCCAGTCTTTCTTCCCGTTTCAATTGTTGCCGAACCGGGAGAACCGGAACCGGCGGGAAAGCGGCAAGCTCCTGAGGAGAAGAAACCAAGGAGCGCCGGACGGCCGGGTCGCATTGAGATCCGCTGCAAGTGTGGGCGTGCTCTGCAGGTCGATGCGAGCATTGATCCGGCACTGCTGCGCGCACTGATCCGTGCGGTGGAAGACGCATGATCGGGCCGGGACCGAATGTCCGGATCTATCTGGCCTGCGGCGCTACGGATATGCGCAAAGGGATCGGTGGTCTGGCTGCTCTGGTTGAGAGCGTGCCGCGTCAGAAGCCAACTTCCGGTGCGGTGTTCTCCATCCGCCGGGGCGGGGCGCTACGCCACACCAGCCAGCTCCGCGCCCCGCCCCGGCTATCTCTGTGCCGTGGGGACCAGAACACCATGTGTCAGGTTAAGTCTTAGCTAATGCACTTGAAACGAGAAGCTGAAGGCGCAGCTGGCCGTGCTGAGGCGCGCGCGCTTCGGGGCCTCGTCGGAGAAGATCGACCGCACGATCGTGCAGCTTGAGCTTGTCACTGGAAGATATCGAAGCGGCGGCTGCCACGACGGCGCTGCCTGTTCCGGCTGCGCGGGGCGATGATGCGCAAAAAGCCAAGCCCGCACGCCAGCCCTTGCCGGATCATTTGCCGCGCCATGAGGTGGTGCACGAGGCCGGCGATTGTACCTGCCCGACCTGCGGCGGCCGTGACTTCCTCAAGGCCGGCACGGCGGCCAGCGAGATGCTGGACTATGTGCCGGCCTCATTCCGGGTGCTGCGCCACATTCAGCCGCGGCTGATCTGCAAGGGCTGCGATACCGAGATCACCGCAGCCGTGCCATCGCCGCCGATCGAGCCCGGCAAGCCATCGCCTGGCCTGCTTGCCCTGAGTGAGCGCTTGTCGCGATGTCTTGCTGATCGCGACCAGACAAGCGTCGCTCACGATGAACGTTCGCTCGTGCTCAATGCCAAATATTGCGATCACCTGCCTTTATATCGCCAGTCTGAAATCTACGCGCGCGAAGGCATCGACCTTGCCCGCTCAACCATGGCTGATTGGGTCGGCAAGGCTAGCGCCATGCTGTCACCGTTGATTGCAGCCCTGCGCAGCCGTGTGTTCGCCGGCGACCGCCTACATGGCGACGGCACGCCGGTTCCGGTGCCGGAGCCGGGCCGCGGCAAGACGAAGACCGGGCGGTTGTGGACTTACGTTCGCGATGGACGCCCCTATGCCGATGAGATGCCGCCAGCTGTCTGCTACTTCTATAGCCCCGACCGCAAAGCCGATCATCCGCATGCGTACCTTAAAGCCTTCCGCGGCATCCTCCATGCTGACGGCTATGCCGGGTTCAAAGCCCTCATGAGGCCAAGAGACCGGGTGAAGCGCCCGCAATCCAGGAAGCCGCCTGCATGGCTCATGTCCGGCGCAAGGTCTTCGACCTGACCACGAGCCCGACGCCGATTGCAGAAGAAGCGCTGAGACGGATCGGCGAGATTTACGACATCGAGAGGACCATTCGCGGATGGCCGCCTGAGCGGCGCCTCGCGGTCCGCCAGGAGCAGACCGGGCCGCGCTTTGATGCGCTCCGCAAGTGGCTGGATGAGACCTTGCTCGAACTGCCGTGCAAATCCGGCACGGCGGAGGTCATCCGCTATGCTCTGGCGCGCTGGCAGGCGCTTGGCCGATTCATTGACGATGGCGCCGTCGGGATAGACAACAATGCCGCCGAACGCTCGATCCGGCCCATCAGCCTGGGGCGAAAAAACTGGCTGTTCGCCGGATCGGATAAGGGCGGTGAGCGCGCCGCCGACATTCTGTCGCTGATCGAGACCGCCAAACTGAACGGCATCGATCCGGAGGCCTATCTCCGGACTGTCCTGTCACGGATTGCCGACCATCCGATCACCAGGATCGGCGAGCTCCTGCCATGGAACCTCAACATCACCCCGGCAGCCGGGGTGACCGGACGCTTACTCGCGAAATCTCATCGGTGTCGTAGAGGCCGGCGATGCCACCATTGAGATAGCCTTGGCAATCTCCAACCCTTTCGGTTCTCTAGTGCATCGCCCCCTAGTCCCAGGCCTTTACCCGCATGGGTCTCTCCGGTCGATCCGCCTAAATCAAAACCGGGCCGGTCAACTTGCTCGGAGGCATCCGTAGGCTCTGGCGTATAACTCGTGGATAAGGGTTCCGGCATTTCCTCGGCAACAGGTTGCGGGCTATCGTCGCTCGATGGGCGACGATTGGCCGGGTTGTCCTTGTATTCATCTACTTGGACCCCCTTACCATCCAAACTTTGCCCGGGAAGCCTCTGCGCCTTGTCGCGATTGCTGAGGATGTTATCCTTCCTCACCTTTTCGTCTTCAAATTCGGTCAACGCACCGGTTCCACTGCTTTGTCCTGCCGACATATTGGGTGCTCCTGTTAGCTCCAAAGGGATTGCGCTGCTTTACAAATTTAAACGCGCAACCCCGGCATAGGTTCCGGCCGACTGGGTGGCGAGGCCTCCGTTGACACGCTCGCCCTGCAGGCGTCCCAGAACATCTTCACCGTCGCCGGCGAAGCGCGGTCGCTCATCTATGTTCCCACGGCCCCGGTTCCGATGGGCGGTTTTCTGCTGCTCGTCGCGACCAAAGACGTGACGCTCGTGCCCGACATGGATCTTGACGATCTGATGAAGGTCTATTTTTCAATTGGTGCGCTGGCGGCGGACAGTCTGCCCAAACGCCTTCAATTTCCGTAACACGCACTCCCGTAAGTTTGTCAGTGGTCGCCGGCTATGCCGCTACTCGATGAACCGCTCCAAGGTGATCGAAAGAGGTCGCGTCGTCGCGATTGAAGACTTCCGGGAGATCGTTCGCTTGCTCTACGACGGTGCCAAAGGCTTTCTCTCGAAGCGGCGCCAAAGCCACGGATTCAGGCCGATAAGAATAATCCCTATCGAGAACAGGCACCAGATCGCGGGTATTTCGTTGGGATTGTCGGTCAGGAGGCTGGCCAGCATCGGGCCGAAGAGCGCGTGGAAGATCGCAAACCGCCAAGCTCCGTAACAAATCGGAACGACGAATGCCGCCAGCGCGTAGGTCGGGAAGGCCGCGTGGATTCCCAAGGTTCGTTCGATCGGGACGATCAGGCCATTGAACGGAATCTCCCAACCGATGTGCCATTCACCGGAGACGGTGCAAAGCGCCGGGCCGCAGAGGGTGCCGCCAGGACTGCAGGCACCTGCCCAATCGAACGGATAGAGCTGTGCGAGCATGACCACGGCTGATAGGGCGCAGACGCAGTATACGGCGAGCCGTGCTCTCAGGCGCACCGGCTTCGGCACCAGTTCCATGGCGAAAGCATTCACGAAAAAAGGCTGGAAAATGATGTGGACCGCTGAGAGGAAGGTGACCGTCTGGTTCAACGGATTGGTGCACTCGTCGATGACGAGATATCCGGCGGCCTGAAGCGCCTCCATCAGCGTGAAATAGCCAAGCGTCACCGGGACCGCGGTGGGGCGACCCTGGCTGGTCGTTACGGCCGCAGCCACCGTGCCGGCAGCGACCATCGCGACGGAAACGGAAAGCCCCCAGCACATCAGAACCCCGTTAAGCGCGGAGGCCGCACATTCTTGCAATAACCCCGCGCTTCCATGAGCGTCCGCCGTTTTCTTCGGCTTAGCTCTGTTGAGCATATCGCCAAGGCAACAGTCCGTCGATCCGGTCGATCTTGTGATCGGCGATGCGGCCGAGGACATCGGTCAGCCAGGCCTGCGGATCGACGCCGTTGAGTTTGGCTGTCTCAATCAAGGTGTATGCGCGCGATGATCGGCCGTCCATGCGAAGCATGGCTACGCCATGACGGGCGGAAACGATCCGCCGGCGGTGGTTTACTGCTATGCACCCGGCCGCGGAACGGAGCATTGCCGTGCCCATCTCACAGGCTTCAGCGGCATTCTGCAAAGGGATGGTTATGCAGCTTACAAAGAGCTGGTCAGATCGCGAGAGCCTTCTGCGCCGATCGTGTTGGCCTTCTGCTGGGCGCATCTGCGGCGACGCTTTTACGAGATCGCAGGTAAGCGAACGTTTATCGTGAGCGACGCTTGTCTGGTCGCGATCAGCAAGACATCGCGACAAGCGCTCACTCAGCGGCAACGCGCCGCTTGGTAATGAGGCGCTCCGCCAGATTGCAGCGCTCTACAAGATCGAGGAGATCATTCGTGGGCAAAGCACCGAGCAGCGCCGTGAGATCGGAAATATCCGGACACGTCCCCTCATCGATAACTTCAAGTGCTGGCTCGATGCAACGCTCGCCCGCATATCCGGCCAGTCGAAACTGGCCGACGTAATCCGCTACGCCATCCGGCATTGGGAAGGGCTGGTCCGTTTCCCTGATGATGGCCGGATCGAGATCGAACTCCAACACCGTTGAGCGCTCAATCCGCCCGATTGCCCTTAACCGAAAAAATGCGCTCTTCGCCGGTCATGATCGCGGCGGCGTTCACTGGGGCATCATCGCTTCGCTTATCGGGACATGCAAACTCAACGCCGTCGATCCCCAAGCTTATCTCGCCAATGTCCTCGCTCGCCTTGTCAATAGCTGGCCCATGAGCAAAATCGATGAACTGATGCCATGGGCTTATGCTGCGGGGATCTCAGAACGCGCGGTGGCCTGAGAACATCGCTTACGTCCCAAGCCGGACCCATCATCCGCGATCGGTCAGAACTTCCTGCGGAGCTCGGAGCGGATGCCCCAGTTGTCTTCACCGCCCTCGATGATCTGATAGGTCGCATCGGCGCGGAACAGCCAGGCATTTGTGATCGGGATCTGATAGCGAACACCGAAGCCGTACTGCGGGTCCTCGGCGCCGACGCCGGCGATAGGATCGCCGAAGGGCTGCACCGTGGCCACCTCGAAGACGAGCTGCTGATCCAGATTGAAGAGATACTGCAAGCCTATCGCGCCGCCCCACGCGTTGGAGGCGGTGTCGTTGAGTTTCGGGAAGCCGGTCAGGGCGTCGGTCTCGAAGTTGATGCCGACGTTCTTCAGGATGCCCGCGCCATTGCCATCGACCAGGGGCTGAGGCGCGCCGAAGCCGACGAAGAAGTTGGCATAGGGGAGCAGCGTGCTTGGCAAGCCCGAGATCAGGCTGTTCTCCGAAATGATGGCAAAGCCGTCGTTATCCTTGCCGTCCCCGAAGTTCCCGAACAAGCGGGTCGTGTTCGACAAGGTATTGTAATAGCGCCGGCTGTAAGCGGCGGTCAGGAAGTGCGTTAAAAGACCGTCCTGCTCGTCGAAGCCCTGTATCAGGCCGTAGCCCGTTTCGATATAGCCGTCGAAGGCGTCGATGAAGGCGGTTACGCCATAGAGGTTGGCGATGTTGTTGTCGCGGTTGGCGGAAACGTTCGAAATGACGCTCTGGTTATCGACATTGTCGAATGCGGCGAAGAAGGTGACGTCGAAGTTGGCAAGCCCCAGCGCCGCCGAGTTCTTCGCGGGGATGCTCACCGCGCCGCCGAGGATCGCGTCGTTCGCCCAGATCCCGTTCTGCAGGAACAGCGGGAAGAGACCAACGGTGAAGGGCAGGTCGAAACCGGCCTGCTCACCGGAAAGACCGGAATAGATGGCGCCGGCGTCACCCTCGAAGAACAGCGTCTGCGGGTTGGGGTCGAACTCAAAGTTGAACTTATTATCGGCGTCGCCACCGCCGAACTCGAAGCGGGTGAATTTTGCATTGTCCTGAAGCGGCGTGAAGAAGGCGTGTATTCGTTCGGTGCCGGTGATCTTGAAGTCGACGTCGAGGTTCAGCCGGGTCGCGATCTGGGCAATATCCTTGCCGTTGTTGTTGTTGTAGGCGACCGCCGTCCGCCAGTCGCCGTAGATGGAGAGGCCCGGGAGCAGCGGATTCAGTTCACCGAAGAGGGTGCTGCTCTCGTCGTATTCGCCGGAGGTGTATTGCTCGCGACCCAGCTCAAGCAGCGGGCGCGGCGGCTTGACCGCACTCTTTCCGCCGTAGATGTCGACCTGCCCCTCGGCATTGTACTTCTGTTCGTACTGCGGACCGGGCCGGAAAAGGTCTTCGGTGTCATCGACCTGGGAGGCGCCGGGCGGCACTTGGGTCGACGTGACTACGGTATTGTACTTCACTATGTAATGCGCATCGGATCGGGGAGAGTCTTCGGCGTGATCGACCCGGGAGGCGCCGGGCGACACTTGCATCGACATGCCTTCTTTCTGGACCTTGTTGCTGCTTGCGGCTGCCGCGGTCAACTTGCCGCCCTTGTCGGCCTCGTTGCTGCTCGCGGGTGCCGCGGTCAACTTGCCGCCCTTGCGGGTTTCGTTGCTGCTTGCGGCTGCCGCGGTCAACTTGCCGCCCTTGCTGGCTTCGTTGCTGCTTGCGGCTGCCGCAGGTTTTGCAGTCGCGCCGGACATCACATCGTAACCACCGGCTACCAGCACGATCGTGGCCAGAGCGGTCATTGTCCCGGCGCGGTACCGCAGGTTGCCTTTCGCCTCCGAAGTCATGTGGAAGTCCCTCTCCGTATTTTTCACCCGATACCCCCTCTTCTCGACTTCAGGCAGGGCCGTCTCTTCGTCCCGCCCGCAAGAGGCTTCGGAAAAACTGGGGACCCGCTTTTTTTTGACCCCTCGCGGGTCCCCAATCCGAAACCTTCGGCTTTTTGGGACTAGCCCTTCACTTCGAACTCCACCGCATAGGCGTGGAAGTCCATCATCCACTCGTTCATACGCTGCTCCATTTCCTTGGTGGCCCGGACGAAGCGCATGAAGTAGATCGGCTCGCCGCGACTCCGCATACGGAAGGCGAGGCGGTACTTGCCGGGCTTCTTGATCAGGTTACCTGGCACTTTGTAGCTGGCCGTCTTCTCACCGAGCGGCGTCAGCGAGTGGTTCTCCATGCGCACCAGCGGCGGATGGTTGAGAACGGTTGTCGGGACCTGCGGCGGGCGCAGGATCGGCAACGGGTCGATGTCGAAGTTCACCGGCAGGTACATCTCGCGGTCCGTGCCCTTGACGTTGGTGGTCAGGAACTTGGTCTGGAAATGTACCAGCTGCTGGTCAATCTCAACGCGGCCAGCCGCGACCTCCAGGCTATGCAGATCGGCCATGTTGCCGTCCCTATCGACATAGCCCGACTCCCAGATATTCTTGCCGTCGGGATCGATGAGGGCGACGTTCACCCAGAGCTGCGGCTGCGCACCCAGGGACCCGGACGGCAGGTTGTGCCCCGTATTGGTGTTCTTGATCTTGTAGGCGAACGCCAGGTCCTGACCGATCTTCGGGTCGCCTTCGATGTAGGGACCGTCGACCTTGCTGCTATTCTCCATGACCTGCCGTCTGAGATCGTGCCGCTCCCTGAGCTTCGCGAAGTTCTCCTGGATCACCTGCCAGGCTTCTTCACGATCGAGCGGATCCGCCCAGGCATTCGGGAAGTTGACCTTGATCTGGCCGTTGGCGACCTGGTCCTCGAACTCGGTGGTGCCCCAGCCGGCGCGCCAGTTGAACTGCAGCCATTTCTTGATGCTGAAGGCCTGGGCTCTCTTGTTGTGAGGGAAGATGCCGGGGTGGGCGATCGAATAGCCGGGGCCGATGAAGCGGTGATCGGCATGCCTGCGTCCCGGGTTGATCTCCTTGCCGCCGACTATGGCGGAGGGCGCGGTCGCATAGCCGTCAGGCTTTCCGGGGTTCTTGCCCATGTGGCAGTCCTGGCAGGTGACGCCGGCCTTGCGTGCCGGGCTGTCGCGATACTGGTCCCAGACGATCTCCAGCTTGATGCCCAGATTGACCGCAACCTGATGGCAGCTGACGCAGAACTCCGATTTGGTGATCTGGGGGTTCGTCATCATGCCGTTGTGGATGCTGTTCCCACGCCCGTCGTCGCTGGTTTTGACGGAGTAGGTTTCCTTATTGGCAAGAATTTCCTTGATGACGCTGCTCTCACCGCTGCCGTAGACCGGATCGTAGATCTTGCCCGGCTCGACCCGGCGCTCGCCGTTGACCTTGCCGTACTGCTCCTTGACCCGGTGGCAGGTGATGCAGGTCACGCCCTCGCGCGAGATCGCGGCGCGCTGCCAGAGCGGCGTATTGCGCTTCTCGCCGAGCTGAGTGCCGACCTGCTGGTGGCAACGCACGCAGAAGGTGCCGACCGTACCTTGAGTCAGCTCCTGGAACTTCTGCTCGAACGTGTGGAACATCGGCGAGATCGACGCATAGGCATGCTGCGACGAAGACCATTCCTCGTAGATTTGCTTATGGCATTCGCCACATTGCGCAGCGGTGGGATAGAGGGAGAGGGTCTCCGCGTCGATCACGGGGATGGGATCCTTCTTGCCTTTCGTGGCTTTTGCTGCTGCGGTAAGCAAAGTCACCTGCCCAGCGCCATCCGCTACTGCATCCGGAGACACCTCCTGCTCGCCGCCCTGGCCATAGGTCTTGGCGTTCGCAGTCTCGGTTGTTCCGGCTGCTTCTTCAGGCTGGGCAGCCGGTTGAACCGTCGCGGGGGCTTTCTGGGCACCCTTGAACTTGCCCTTGATCGCCTGAAATTCCTGCGGCGTCAGCACGAGCAGATCGTCGGTCTGGCCTGGCGCCTTGTGCTGCGCCAGCAGATCGCCGCCGAATTGTCCGACGGCTTGCGTCCCTGCGCCAGCATTATCCGAGGCAGCGGTCTCGGGTTCGGGCGGAACGATTTCCGTCCCTGCGCCAGCGTTATCCGAGGCCGTAGTCTCGGGTTCGGGCGGAGCTGCTTCTTCGGGTGCTGCCGTTGCCTTCGGTGGCCAAAACGGCGCCGGATCGAATGAGCTTGATGCTTTGGCGCTGACATCCTGGCCGCCAAGCGGCGCGACCACCTCATTGCCAGCTTGCGTGCTCGTACCCCATGCCACGAATTGCACAAGGATCGTCGCTGCTAACAAGCACGCATAGAGCAACATGCTGGATAACCGTTTCATGCCTTGCCCCCTGTTAAGTCATATCAATGCAAGAGATCGCCCAAACCCCAGAACGCCGAACACGACGGACGCGCAATTTAGGCGTGATACGAGGGAACCTTAGCCGGGGAAAGGGGCGTCATATGGCCGTGTCTATAGCGAAACCAGGAAAAAAAATGGCAAGTTTGAGGCGAACTATTATGGAAATTTTTTTGTTTTATCAAAAAAATCGATTAAAATTCAGTGCATTACAATTTAAATTCAATATATTACAAAATGAACTCTGCTCCCAAGCGATTATATTATGACAATCTTGTGGGAAGAGTAAGACAACCTGGCGAGAGAGCGATTCCAGCGCTTGATGGTTTCGGAAGCTGTCGCCCGGCTTCATGGTACCGGGGGGCCGTTTCGCCGCGCGTTTTTAAGTCGCGCTCCAGGGCTCGGACCGATTATTCCCAAATCTCAACGGCTTGCGCGCAAGCACCCGGCGTCTCCCCAAGCATGAGGTTGCACGGCACGCGCCATCAGCGACCGCTGTGATCCGGGCAGGTCGAACGAGACGGTCAAATTCTCATTACAGTCCCGCGAGCTGGCCTGCCGCCGGTTCCGTAGACACTGAGTTAAGGTGTTGAAGATGGAACCGGAGGTTTGGAATGCAGAGAAGGAAGTTCAACCGGGAGTTCAAGCTTGAGGCGGTGAGGCTGGTCAAGGAACGTTGCGAAGCCGCTTGGATCAGTCGTCCTTGAACACCGTGATCAGCTTGGATTTTTTCGCGCCTCCGCACCGGAAGCAGTTGAACACAGTGGGATCCGCGAGTCGAAACTGCCGCAGAGGCCCACGCGGTGCATATGGTGGTCCGCCGCGCTGGCCGGCGCTCAGCGTAGGACAGGTCGAACACTGGCGGCAGAATTGTTTCCAGCGCCGGATAGTTCTTTCGCTGACGCCCAGCTCAGCAACGAGTTCGGCGACCGAAGCCGTGCTGTTTTGAATGTAGGTCCGGATCTTGGGTGTCGTCGTGGCGTTGGCGTGCAGGTTCATACGAATGATGCGAGGCGCTCCGTGATAAAGGAAACACCTCGGCTTACACCGATTTCATCCAGCCAATCTCGCGAGACTAAATACGAAGGCGGGGATGGACGCGGGAGCAGTTGCGCTCGTCTCTTGAAATAGATGAACTTAACCTCGTTCAAGTGAGTCCACTTGAACGAGGGTTGATCTAAACCGTCAACAGGATCAGCGGAGGTAAGGGCAAAGCTTCTTATATCTGCTATAAGTCGTGTAAAGACCAGTATCCCATTCGAAAGACCGGAAACGGCGAGCACAGCGCTCTTTCGCAGAATAGAGAGCGCCTGCATCATCGGTATAAGAATGGCTGGGACTGTAGGTCTTGGGGTTATAGTACACATAGCCCCCAATATGCGTCGGATAATAGCCGCGGCTGTAGTAGTAGGGATAATCATAGTAGAGATAGCTCGGACCTATAGGCAGGTAAATCGTTACGCCGCGGCCACGACGTTTGACCTCAATCACATTATTCCTGGCGCTTTCGCCGGGATTTCAGAAAGGATTGCCCGGCCGACGCGGCATTGGCCATTGGGGCAAGCCCCCCTAAACCGACCGTCAGCAAGCAAGCCGTCAGAATGAATGCGAAGACGTTCCGACTATCCATGAGAGTACCCCGCATAGTAATTATGACAAATTATTTGCGATCTACACTAGCATATCACGTGGAGACTACGTATCAAAATATTTGTAGGCTCTGTCCGCGCTGAGTATGGGGATTGACGGCAGCTCAAGTTCCTGATCTGTTCCCATTAAGGGAGACCGATCATGGAGCACCGAAAATTCAAACAGCGGCTAGCGGAACTTATCGCGGAACTCACGCCCGCGCAGGGCCGCAAGCTGATCGATACTCTTCGCGAGCGGAGCGCTGGAAATGAAACGCAAAAGCTCATCGATGGCCAGTTTCAGACCGATCTGAAATGCCCGCATTGCAAGGGGCGTCGCATCCATCGCCATGGTATGGCGCGGGGTCTGTGGCGTTACAAATGCCTGGCCTGCGCCAGGACGTTCAACGCTCTGACCGGCACGCCGCTGGCCCGGCTTCGAAAGCGGGACCGCTGGCTGAAATTCGCCGAAGCGCTCAACGGCTCGGAGACCGTCCGCGCCGCGGCGGTGCGGACCGGGATCGACAAGAGCACGTCCTTCCGCTGGAGGCATCGTTTTTTGAAGGCGCAGAAAGACCTTAAGGACCAGCGGCTGACCGGCATCGTCGAGGTCGACGAATGTTTCGTTCTGCAAAGCCGGAAAGGTGAGCGGCGCTTGCCGAGCAAGGCGAGGAAGCGCGGCGGCAAGGCTGAAAAGCCAGGCTTGTCCAGCGAACAAACGCCGATCCTGATCGCCCGCGACCGCTACGGCCATCATCTGGATGCGGTGTTGCACAATCGCTCGGAGGACGCCGTCAACGCGGTTTTGAAGGGAGCAGTTTCGAACACTGACGTGCTGCTGTGCATGGACGGCGATCCGGCGCTGATCGCTTTCGCCAAGGCAGAAGCGATCGAATACGAGCTGATCCTCGCCAGCCACGGCGAGCACGTGCATGAAAAGGTGCTGCACATCCAGACCGTCAATAGCTATATCAGCCGCTTCAAGAAATGGCTCAACCGCTTCAACGGCGTGGCGACGAAATATCTACCCAACTATCTCGGCTGGCGGCGAATGCTGGAAAAATCCGCTGCTTCCCTTGCGCCCGAGCACTGCTTGGCCGCCGCCATTGGATGAAACACATACTCAACGCGGACAGAGCCTATTTGTATTCGGTCGAACCATTGTCGCTAATTATTGTCAGCAGAGTGTAGCTCACATGTCCGCATACGCATCCGAGTGGACGACGGCGGCAACCCGGCCCACGTCTCACCTCCTTATCGTCTTCTTGCCATGAAAGACTGCGCTTGAACGGCGATCACGCACCGGCGCCAGAAGCGATCTTGCCAGCCAATGCCTGGTTGGCCTACGCTATGGGGAATGCTCTGGCTCTTTGAGCGGTGTGATGAGTCCGTTGGCGGCTGATGGCTCGCAGATCAGCCACGGTAGGAGTAACGAGGATTTCCCGGTGTCATCCTCGACGTTTCAAATGGCGGTGCCGGTTTTGCGCGAATGGATCGAACCGTATCTCGGGCGTCTGTACGGCTTCGCCTTTGCGCTGACCCAGGATCGTGACCAATCGTGTGATCTCGTTCAGGATTGCGTGTTGCGCGCGCTTGCCGCAGCGAGTTGGCCGAGTGATGAGCGGGCCTGTCGTGCTTGGCTGTTCCGCATTCTCAGAAACGCCTTCATCGACAGGCACCGCAAAAGCGGTTTTGAGGTCAGCTTCGATCCGGTCCATGAAACGTATACTGACGACGCCGAGGCCGGCTGGCACGGTGACCGGCGGATTGTCGACGTTGTGACCGTGCGCATCGCCATCGACAGATTGACCCCGACGCACCGCGAGATTATCGCGCTCGTCGATTTTGCCGGCCTGTCCTATCGCGAGACGGCGGAGGTACTCGGGATCGCAGAAGGGACGGTGATGAGCCGGCTCGCGCGGGCCCGGAAAGCCCTCCTGGCGGTTATGGAGACCGAAAACGTTACGGTCCTCGCCCGCGCTCGCAAACATATACGGTGGAAATGAATCAACCCGATTGGTCGACCCTCAACGCCTATGTCGACGGAGCGCTTGAGCCCGCCGCGGCGGCAGCCGTTGCGGATGCCGCCGGCAGCGATCCAGGGATCGCCTGGCAAATCGCCCTGCTCTATCAGCTCAAAGGCGCGAGCCACGGCGCCATGCCCGATGTGCCCGCAGAGCTTGCCGGCGCCTTGGCGGGACGTCGAGGCAAATCGCTGCTCGCGGTCGCCGCCATTGCAGCAACCGCCTTCCTTGTGGGCACCGCCATTGTAGTCGGGCTGTACCGGATGCCGGCCCCGGCACTGTCGGAGGATCTGCTGGTCACGGCCCGTGCGCTCCACGAGCAATGGGAAGAGGCGGACCGCAGCCAGCCGGCCGATGCGCATCCAGCTGCGGTCCTCGCAGCGCTGTCGGTTTTCGGGCAGATGCCGTTCGTCCCGGATCTGGAAAGCACCGAGCTGACAATCGGCCATATTACCGTTTCCAACGGACCGGCCGGCCGCATCCTCCAGATCGGGTATCGCGGCAATCATGGCTGCCACCTCAGCCTGTTTGTCCTCACCTATGCCCGGCTGCCCGAAATGCGCGTGCGCGTCGCAATGGGCCGCGAGCGCGCCTATGGCTGGCGCGTCGACGATCTGGGTTATCTGCTGTTCGCCGAGGGCATGGATGAGAGCCGGCTCACCCTGATCGCAAACAAGGTCGAGCAGGCGACACGCAGCCGCACCCCGCTTGACCGCCAGGCGGAAGAGCAGCTCGCCGAAAACAAGCGCGAAAGCGCACCCTGCAGAGCATGAATTCGCAGCCGGACGGAATAAACCGGCATCCTCATTCGTCTCTTCCTTCTTAGAACTGATCAGCTCTGGTTACTGCCGGCCGCAGCCTTGCGGGAAACCGGCGGCAAGGGGAAAACAATATGAGGAGATCATCGACCATGCCGCATTTGTCACGTCGCGAATTTGGTAAGCTGGCCGGCGTTGCCGGACTGGCCTTCGGTGTCACGCCGAGCTTTGCGCGCTCGGTTTTCGCCGCCGGCGCACCAGATTCCGCCGAGATCATCGCCGGCAAGGCTTCAGGCATGCTCGTCCACAATGCCAAACTTGGCGTTATGGAGACGCCGCTGGCCATGCTGCGCAAATATGAGCACACACCGAAAGAGGTGCTGTTCAACCGGCTGCACTTCCCTCACCAAGGCGATGCGGCCTGGTACGCTACAACAGCGGTGCCTCCTAA
Organism: uncultured Alphaproteobacteria bacterium; assembly: GCA_963749875.1. Classification (GTDB taxonomy): domain Bacteria; phylum Pseudomonadota; class Alphaproteobacteria; order Rhizobiales; family Rhodomicrobiaceae; genus JAHQVI01. The sequence continues at coordinate 97,947 of CAVVOX010000003.1, read as the reverse complement.
GGATATGGTCAAGAATTGGACGATCCGCGTCGACGGTCTGGTGCAGCGGCCGCGCACGCTGACGATTGCCGAACTCCAGGCTCGCCCACAGGAGAAGCGGGTTTCGGTCCTGCAATGCGCCGGCAACGGCCGCAGCTTCTACGCCGCCAAGGAGAAGGTCGCCGGCGGCCAATGGAAGAATGGCGGCATGGGCAATGTCGAATGGGAAGGCGTCCCGCTGCGGGCTCTGCTCGAAGATCTGAAGATGAGCCCGAGCGCGGCCGCGCAATGGCTCACTGCCGAAGGCTGGGATCAGCCGGCGACGCCTGAAGGCTCGGATTTCGCCAAGAGCTATGAGCTGAGCGATAAAGGACTCGATAACGCCATTCTGGCGCTGAAAATGAATGGCGAGCCGATCCCGGCAGTGCATGGCGGGCCGGTGCGGCTGATCATTCCGGGCTTCTACGGCAATATGAACGTCAAGATGCTCACCGTCCTGCTGTTTGAGGCCGAACAGTCGCCGAGCGCCTTCCAGTCGGTCGGCTACCGCATGCCGAACTCACCGGTCGAGCCGGGTCAATTCGAGGCCAATGATTATACCCTCCAGAACAGCGTTCCGACTTACGGCCACAAGATCAAGAGCGTGATTTTCTCACCGCTGCCTGAGGATGGAGCCAAGTCCGGTCCGGTCGAAATCACCGGCGTCGCCTTCAATGACGGCACGGTGCCGATTACGGACGTCGAGGTCTCGGCCGATGACGGTAAGAGGTGGGAGAAAGCCGATGTCAAGAAGCCGGAAAGTCCGTGGGCGTGGTATCACTGGTCGGCGAAGGCAAAGCTCGCGTCGGGCAAAAATACGCTGATGTGCCGGGCAACCGATGCTTTGGGCCGCACACAGCCAATAGACGGCCTGACCCGGTGGAATCCGCGCGGTTATGAATGGAACGGTGTCGACCACGTCGAAATCACCGCCTGAATCATGTGCGGTGCGCTGTCCGCGGGCGGCGCACCGCACATGCTCCCTTCAATTCTCCCTCAATCTCAGGAGTTGCCTACCCGTGCGATCGGCGTCAGCCCTTCTGATCGTTCTCGCCCTGGTGCTGTCACCCGGAATGGGATCGGCGGCAGAGCGTTTCAAACTGCCGGAAGGACCGGGGCGTGACCTTGTCTACGGTCACTGCCAGACATGTCACGACCTGCAATCGGTGCTGGATTTCAGCCGGTATCAGACGCGGGGCATGGGACGCGGTTCTCGACAATATGAAGGATTTCGGTCTCAGGATCAGCGCCGATCAGCGGGCGACGATCCTTGATTATCTCGGCACCCATCTCGGACCGAACCCGCCAGCTGCCGGCGGCGCGGAAGTCGCCAAAACGGGTCCCGTTGACGGCGCTAAAGTCTTCGAAGATACCTGCATCGCCTGCCACCAGGCCGACGGCAAGGGCAGCCCCGGAGAGTTTCCGCCGCTTGCCGGAAATCCGGACCTGTTCCTGGCGCCCGACTTCCCGGCCGTGGTCGCCCTTAACGGGATTGAGGGACCGATCAAAGTCAACGATCAGTCGTTTAATAAGGTCATGCCCCCATTCGACTTTCTTTCCGACACCGAAATCGCTGCGGTTGTGAAATATGTCCGATCGCAATGGGGAAACGACGCGGCCCGCCCGGCGGGGTTCGGTGAGGTGACTCCGGATGATGTCGCCACGCTCCGCAAGAAGCCGATGACGGCAGCGAAAGTCCATGCCTATCGGGAGTTGCTGAAGAAGTAGGGCCGCCCGGAGGCCGATGTGACCGGCGGTATTATTCGGGGCCGCCAGCACCGGCAGGATATCTCACTGCTTCTTTTTTGAATTCTTCTTTTGCTCGGTCGCTGTTTGACCTTCGGCGCAATATTTTTTGACGCACCGCTCATAAGCGGGATCATCTGCGCCTTTGGCATTTGCGAGACATCTCCAGACGCATCGCTGCACCTCCATCGGGTCGTCGGCGGCAGACCCTGAAATGGTCGATAGAGACAGAAAAAGCCAAAGCGGCAAAAACAATACGCATTCGATTTTCCTTATGGCAATGTGGACCCAAGGGAATAACGCGAGCGAAATCGCATTGGCAAGAGACGCCTTCCCAGGAACGCGCACGGGCGGCTGCCGGAGATGAGGGAAGCGCGTCCGATAAAGCATCTTTTATTGAGAAAGGTCGTCCTTCGACGCAGTCCGGTGGCCTTCGGACATGCCGCCCGCGGCGGTCGCGCCGATCGTCCGCGACACGATGAGCAGACCCACCGCGGCAAGCGATGCAAATGCCGCCCCCGCCATGAAGGTTCCCTCGGGGCCGAAGGCGTCCCATAGGGACCCCGCGATTATGCTCGCCGCGAGCAAGGCGAGGCCCGACACCAGGTTGAACACGCCGTAAGCCGTACCGCGCAACTCCGCAGGCGCCGTATCCGCCACAAGGGTCGCAAGCACCCCTTGCGTCAGCCCCATATGCAGCCCCCAAAGGACAACGCCGATGCCGACCCCCACAGGGCTGGTCGAGAACGCCAGGACGAGGTCGGCGGCAATGAGTGGCACGAGCCCTGTGATGAGCAATGTGACCCTGTCCATCTGATCGGAGAGAACGCCGGCCGGATACGCCGCGAGAGCGTAGGCGATGTTCATCAGGACGAGCATGGCCGGCGCGAGTGCAATCGGCAGACCGACGGACTGCGACCTCAGCAGGAGGAAGGCTTCGCTGAACCGGGCAAGCGTGAAGACGGCGGCAAGCCCCACGATCCACCAATAGCGCGCGCTCATCCGTAAGAGCTCGGCCCGGCTCAATGGCGATGCGACGGATCGGAGCGCAGCCGGGCGTTCAGGCTCCTGAACCATGAAGACGATGAGCAGGAAGGAAAGGAACGCGGGAATGACGGCGACCCAGAAGACGAAGGTGAAATTGTCGGCCGTCACCAGCATCAGCAGAATGGCGAGCAGAGGCCCCAGAAATGCCCCTACCGTGTCGAGCGACTGGCGGAGCCCGAAGCTCGCGCCCCGCACCTCTGGCGGTGCGATGTCCGCAATGAGCGCGTCACGCGGCGCGCCGCGTATGCCCTTGCCGATGCGGTCGACGAAGCGGGCCGCGGCCAGCCACTCGACATTCGGCGCCAGCGGAAACACCGGCTTGGTGAACGCCGCCAGCCCATAGCCCAGAGCTGCAAGCCATTTGCGGCGGCCGAGCCAGTCCGACAGAGCGCCGGAGAAAATCTTGGTGATCGAAGCGGTCGCCTCGGCAATCCCTTCGATGATGCCGACGGCCAGCGTCGATGTCCCGAGCACGCTGACCATGTAGATCGGAAGAAGAGCATGGATCGTCTCGGAGGAGATATCCATCAGCATCGAAACGAAGCCAAGCGCCCATATGCCTTTCGGCACGTCCTTCAGGCGTGTGAGCGCCGATTTTGACCGCGTCATCAATCACCTGTCAGCAAGGGCTTCGGGGAATTGTCAGGCGAGTAGGCCCCTGGTCGCAAAGATCGTGAGCCGGCATGCTGACGGATTTGCGGCGTTCTCCCCGGTCTAACCGCTCGCGGCGTTCGGCGGAGAGGTCGCTCCTTCCACCGGCGTGTCGGCAGCGCTCCATTCGGCCCAGGAGCCGTCATAGACGGCGACCATTTCATTGCCGAGCCTTGCCAGCCCCAGCGCGAGCAGACAGGCGGTGACGCCCGAGCCGCAGCTTGTGACCACGGGCTTTGAAGGATCGACACCCTGGCGCGTGAATGCGGTCTGGATCTCCCCCGGCGAGCACAGCGTGCCGCTTTCCCCCAAGAGATCCGTAAAGGGCACGTTCTTCGCCCCTGGAATGTGGCCGAGGCGGGGAACCTCCCGCGGCTCCGGCTCGACGCCGGCGAAGCGGCCTTTCGATCGCGCATCGACAATCTGTACACCGCCATTTCTGATCATCGCCCGCATATCGTCGATGTCACGGACGAGGCTGGAATTCAGCCGCGCGGTGAAATGGCGCTCGGTGCGCGGCCGCGCCGCCAGGGTCTCGAGCCGATGATCCTCGCTGCGCCACTTCTCGAAACCGCCGTTGAGCACGGCAACATCGCTCGCCCCCATCACCCGGAACATCCACCAGGCGCGCGCGGCGCCGGACATATTGGTGCGGTCGTAAATGACGACGCGCGTCCCGTCGCCGATTCCCATCTTGCGGACACGCGCGGAGAATTTCTCCGGCGAGGGCAGCATATGAGGCAAAGGACTGGCCGTATCGGAGATTTCGTCCACATCGAAGAACAAGGCGCCGGGGATGTGAACCTCCCGATATTCCTTTACGGCATCGCGGCCCGCGCCCGGCAGATGCATCGTCGCTTCCAGAATGACAATGTCCGGAGCGTCCAGATGCGCAGCCAGCCAGCCCGTTTCGACGAGGCAGTCTATCGGTGCCCGCATTTTACAGCTCCTCCCGTCTCACCGCTCGGCACGGGCGGCCCAGCGGATAATGAATCGCTCTGATGTTCAGAGTAGCATCCCCGATGGCGATCCGGCAAAACCGATAACGCGCTTAGACAAAGACCTGCGGAATCTCGATCTTCTCTTCCAGCCATGCCGGCACGGGAAGGTCTTTCTGGCGCAGGAATTCGGGGTTGAACAAGCGGCTCTGATAGCGTGTGCCGTAATCGCACAGGACGGTCACGATCATATGGCCCGGGCCGAGATCGCGCGCGAGCCGGACCGCCCCGGCGACGTTGATGCCGCTCGATCCGCCAAGGCAAAGCCCCTCATCGCCCAGCATCTGGAAGACACGTTCGACCGCTTCCGCATCCGGGATCTGATAGGCCTTGTCCACCGTCACACCTTCGAGGTTGGCCGTGATGCGGCCCTGGCCGATGCCCTCGGTGATCGAGGAGCCCTCGGACTTCAATTCGCCCGTCGTGTAATAGCTATAGAGTGCCGCGCCCATCGGATCGGCGAGCCCGATGACGACATCGCCGCGCTTCGCCTTCAGCCCCATGGACACCCCGCCCAGCGTCCCGCCGGTTCCGACCGCGCAGATGAAGCCGTCGAGCTTGCCGTCGGTCTGCGCCCAGATTTCCTCCGCCGTCGTTCTGACATGGCCGTCCCGATTGGCGACATTGTCGAACTGATTGGCCCAGATCGCGCCGGCCGGCTCGGTCTCGGCGAGCGTTTCCGCAAGGCGCTGGGAATATTTGACGTAATTGTTGGGATTCTTATAAGGCACCGCCGGCACCTCGACGAGCTGAGCGCCGAGCAGCCGCAGCGTGTCCTTTTTCTCCTGCGACTGCGTTTCTGGTATGACAATGACCGTGCGATAGCCGAGCGCATTGGCAACGACGGTAAGCCCGATTCCGGTATTGCCCGCCGTTCCCTCAACGACCACGCCGCCGGGGCGAAGCTGCCCTTTTGCGACCGCATCTTCGATAATGAACAGCCCGGCGCGATCCTTGACGGACTGACCGGGATTCATGAACTCGGCCTTGCCCAGGATTTCACAGCCGGTTTCCTCGGAGGCGCCTTTCAGCCGGATCAGAGGGGTGTTGCCGATGACCTCGATGACAGACCGTGCTAGTTCCACTTCGATACCGCTCCTTCATCTTCCAAGCTTCGCATTGCGGCCCGGGCGTACGAAGCTTAATTAAAACATTAATTCTGTAGCCGCAGCGAAAAACGCTGTGTTATAGACCGGGGCCAATTCGATGGCGCGGTCCTTTTTGCGGGCGTGGCGGAACTGGTAGACGCGCTGGATTTAGGTTCCAGTGACGAAAGTCGTGGGGGTTCAAGTCCCTCCGCCCGCACCATTTGCGCCAGCACCGACTCGAAAGAAGCGTACGCCAGTTAAACAAAATTTCGGAAGCAAGAATTCTCATGGAAGTCACGGAAACACTATCTGAAGGCCTTAAGCGCGAGCTGAAAATCACGGTCGGCGCGGATGAGCTCAATGCCCGTTTGGATGCGAAACTCGAACTCGATCAAAGACAAGGTGAAGCTGAGCGGCTTCCGTCCGGGAAAGGTTCCGGTCAGCCATCTGAAGAAAGTCTATGGCCGCTCGATCATGGCGGAGGTCGTTGAGGAGACGGTCTCGGAGACGACATCGAAGGCCATTTCGGACCGTAATGAGCGCCCGGCCTTTCAGCCCGACATCAAGCTCCCCGAGGATGCAGGCACCGTCGACAAGGTCGTCGAGGGTAGCCATGACCTCGAATTCATCATGTCGTTCGAAGTGCTGCCGCAGATCGAGCTTGCCGATCTGAAGGAGCTCAAGATCGAACGCCCCGTTGCCGAGGTCAGCGAAGAGGAAGTCGATCAGGCGGTCGAGCGGCTGCGGGAGAATAATGTCAGCTACGAGGCCAAGGACGGCGCCGCGGAGGATGGCGACCGCGTAACGATCGATTTTGTCGGAAAGATCGACGGCGAGCCGTTCGAAGGCGGGTCCGCGGAGGGTGCGCCGCTGGTGATCAGCCGCGGCGGATTCATTCCCGGCTTCGAGGAAGGCCTTGTCGGCGCGAAAGCGGGCGAGGAGCGGACCGTGAAAGCCTCCTTCCCGGAGGAGTATCAGGCGAAACACTTGGCCGGCAAGGACGCCGAGTTCGATGTCAAGGTTAATGAGGTGGCCGCGCCGCGTGTCCCCGATGCCGATGACGAATTCGCAAAAGGACTTGGCCTTGAGTTCCTTAAGCAAGCTCAAGGACGCGATCCGCGAGCAGATCGCAAAGGATTATGGCCGGGCCTCGCGCGAAAGAGCCAAGCGCGCTCTTCTGGACGCGCTGGACGAGGCGCATCGTTTCGAGCTGCCGCCTTCCCTTGTCGACAGCGAATTCGACGCTATATGGCACGAGGTGACGCATCAGCTTGAGCATGCGAAGAAAAGCTTCGAGGATGAGGGGACCACTGAAGACGAGGCGCGCGCGAAATATCGCGAGATGGCCGAGCGCCGTGTTCGGCTCGGGCTCGTCTTGGCGGAGATCGGCCAGCGTAATGAGGTGACGGTGACCGATGAGGAGGTCCGCCGCGCCATCATGCAGCGCGCCCAGCAATTCCCCGGACAAGAGCGTCAGGTTCTCGACTATTACAAGAACAATCCGAATGCCATGCTCGAGCTGCGGATGCCGATCTTTGAGGACAAGGTCGTCGATTTCGCTCTTGAGCTCGCCGATGTGACGGAGAAGACCGTCTCGCCGGAGGAGTTGTTCCGCCCGGACCCGGACGAGCTCGGGCACGATCATGACCATGATCATGATCATGATCATGGCCACGACCACGATCACGGTTGATATGGCGCTTGGGGATAAAGCCGTCATTTTTCGGCGTGGCGGGCGGAGGGCATAAAATTTGCCTTTTCGCGCCCACATATGTACAGGGACGGACTTCTCGAGAACGGAAGACCGCCCGGCTAGGATTGATTAACGCGAATCACCGAGCTTGGGCCGCAAACAGCAGTCAAAGCCGCTATCAGAATTCGGAGTGAAACGATGCGGGACCCTGTCGATTATTACATGTCAACGCTCGTGCCCATGGTGGTCGAACAGACCAATCGCGGCGAGCGCGCCTATGACATTTTTTCGCGCCTTCTCAAGGAGCGCATCATCTTCGTGACGGGCCCCATCGAGGACAATATGGCGTCCCTGATCGTGGCTCAGCTTCTGTTCGCCGAGGCGGAAAATCCGAAAAAAGAAATCTCGATGTATATCAACTCGCCGGGCGGCGTCGTGACCTCCGGCCTGGCGATTTACGATACGATGCAGTTCATCCGGCCGCCGGTTGCGACGCTTTGTGTCGGCCAGGCAGCTTCGATGGGCTCACTGCTTCTGTGCGCCGGTGAGCCGGGCATGCGCTATGCCTTGCCACATTCGCGCATCATGGTGCACCAGCCCTCCGGCGGTTTCCAGGGCCAAGCGAGCGACATCGAGCGCCATGCAAAGGAAATTCTGGCGATCCGTCAAAGGCTTCACGAGGTTTATGCAAAGCATACGGGGCAACCCGTACAAGTCATTGAGGATGCGCTGGATCGTGACACATTCCTGACCTCCGATGGTGCAAAGGAGTTCGGACTGATCGACGAGGTGCTATCCAAACGGACCGTGAGCGAGGAAGGCGGGAACAACAAGGGGTGAGGACGGCTTGACTAATCGGGCGAATGGTGCGGAGAATAGTGAGAGGTAAGCAGTAACCAGGCCATGTTTTGAATCTTTTTGCGGGCCAAAGACTCTCTTATCTATCGGAGGTTGTGCCAGCTACTGGGAATACGGGTTCGCGTCGGGAGTGCATGTTGTCTCTTACGTGTTTTAATGAAGTATCTCCGTCCCCGCCTTGCCGAAATCGGCCAAGAGTTCGGCAATCGTCCGCAATTAGAAAAATCTTGATGATTCCGCGAATAGCATACATCCCAGGTCGTCTCACGCCTGCCGGCGAGCGGCTGACCAGGAGAAGCGATGAGCGTGGCAGGAGGCCCTTGTGAACCCGGCAGTATCCACCGGAAAGACTGAGGTAGGCGAATGAGCAAAGTGAGCGGCAGCGACACGAAAAACACACTCTACTGCTCCTTCTGCGGAAAGAGCCAGCATGAAGTGCGCAAGCTCATCGCAGGGCCGACCGTGTTCATCTGCGATGAATGCGTCGAGCTTTGCATGGACATCATTCGCGAGGAAAACAAGAATTCCTACGTCAAGTCGCGGGACGGCGTGCCGACGCCTGCCGAAATCTGCGAAATTCTGAGTGATTATGTGATCGGCCAGGATCACGCCAAGAAGGTGCTCTCGGTCGCCGTTCACAACCACTACAAGCGCATCAATCATGCCGGCAAGAACAACGATGTGGAGCTGGCCAAGTCGAATATCCTGCTGATCGGCCCGACCGGCTGCGGCAAGACGCTTCTGGCGCAGACGCTGGCGCGCATCCTTGACGTTCCGTTCACCATGGCCGACGCCACGACGCTGACCGAGGCCGGTTATGTCGGCGAAGATGTCGAGAACATCATTCTGAAGCTGCTGCAATCGGCCGACTACAATGTCGAACGTGCCCAGCGCGGCATCGTCTATATCGACGAGGTCGATAAGATCAGCCGCAAGTCCGACAATCCCTCCATCACGCGGGACGTCTCCGGCGAGGGCGTGCAGCAGGCGCTGCTCAAGATCATGGAAGGCACGGTCGCCAGCGTTCCGCCCCAGGGCGGCCGCAAGCATCCGCAGCAGGAATTCCTGCAGGTCGATACGACCAATATCCTGTTCATTTGCGGCGGCGCCTTCTCGGGCCTCGAGAAGATCATTTCGCAGCGCGGCCGGACGACGGCGATCGGCTTCGGCGCCGACGTCCAGTCGTCGGACGACCGGCGCATGGGCGATGTGCTGCGTCAGGTCGAGCCGGAAGATCTGCTGAAATTCGGTCTTATCCCCGAATTCATCGGCCGTATGCCCGTTCTCGCGACGCTTGAGGATCTGGATGAGCCCGCTTTGGTGCAGATCCTTCGCGAGCCGAAAAATGCGCTTCTGAAGCAATTCCAGCGCCTCTTCGACATGGAGGACGTGCGGTTGACCTTCTCCGACGATGCGCTGGTCGGCATCGCAAAAAAGGCGATTGACCGGAAGACCGGCGCGCGCGGCCTGCGCTCGATCATGGAGGCCATTCTTCTCGACAGCATGTACGAGCTGCCAAGCCTTAAGGGCGTCGAGGAAATCGTGATAAGTCCCGAGGTCGTCGAGGGCAAGGCAAAGCCATTGCGCATCTATTCGGAGCGCGCCGGAGAGTCCAGCGCCTGATCGCGCAGTTTTGCTAAGCCTGTGCTATCGCGGCGACATAAGGGATCGGCATAGGTTGATATTCGATGCGTGGGTTGCCACTTAACCGCTTAGATCATCAAGCAGCTGCCGGCCGAATCCAACTTAGCTTCGGTGCAGAACCGAGCCGAAGCTCACACCTAAAAACTGGCTGTTCATCTGCCAGACAGGCGCAAGCTTCTAATTTGCGCGGTGGAACCATTCTTGGGAGACCCAGATGACGGAAAACGAAACACAAGCCGTTGAAGATCTTGGCAGACCTGAGGTCTTTCCCGTTCTGCCGCTACGCGATATCGTGGTTTTCCCCTATATGATCGTGCCGCTTTTCGTCGGACGCGAAAAGTCGATCAATGCGCTTGACGAGGTCATGCGCACCGACAAGCAGATTCTGCTCGTCGCTCAGAAAAACGCCGCGGATGACGAACCCGAGGCCGACGCGATCTACAAGATGGGTGCGCTCGCCTCCGTGCTGCAGCTTCTCAAACTCCCGGACGGCACGGTCAAGGTGCTCGTGGAAGGCACCTCGCGCGCCAACATCAAACAGTTCACCGCGAACGAGGCCTTTTTCGAGGCGGAGATCGAGCGCGTCGAAGACACGCTCGGCGCCCAGGATGAGATCGAGGCGCTGGCGCGCTCGACCGTTGCGCAGTTCGAAAGCTATGTGAAGCTCAATAAGAAGATCTCGCCCGAGGTTCTGGGCACGATCTCGCAGATCGACGACTATTCGAAGCTCGCCGACACCATCGCCTCGCATCTGGCGATCAAGATTTCGGAAAAGCAGGAGATCCTCGAGATCACGACGGTCTCGGAGCGGCTCGAGCGCGTCTATATGCAGATGGAAAGCGAGATTTCCGTCCTGCAGGTCGAAAAGAAGATCCGCAGCCGCGTCAAGCGCCAGATGGAGAAGACCCAGCGCGAGTACTATCTGAATGAGCAGATGAAGGCCATTCAGAAGGAGCTGGGTGACGGCGACGACCGCGACGACATTTCCGAGTTCGAAGACAAGATCGAAAAGACCAAGCTCTCGAAGGAAGCCCGCGAGAAGGCGCTCGCCGAGCTGAAGAAGCTGCGGCAGATGAGCCCCATGTCCGCCGAGGCCACGGTCGTCCGGAATTATCTCGACTGGATCCTGTCGATCCCGTGGGGCGTCAAGGGCAAGGTGAAGACGGACCTCCGCGAAGCGCAGGAGATCCTGGACGCCGACCACTATGGGCTGGAAAAGGTCAAGGAGCGGATTGTCGAATATCTCGCGGTCCAGAAGCGGACCAACGCGCTGAAAAGCCCGATTCTGTGCCTCGTCGGCCCGCCTGGCGTCGGCAAGACCTCGCTCGGCAAGTCCATCGCACGGGCGACGGGCCGGGAATTCGTGCGTATGTCGCTGGGCGGCGTGCGCGACGAGGCGGAAATCCGCGGTCACCGGCGCACCTATATCGGCTCGATGCCGGGCAAGGTCATCCAGTCGATGCGGAAAGCCAAGAAGATCAACCCGCTATTCCTGTTCGACGAGGTCGACAAGATGGGCGCCGACTTCCGCGGCGATCCGGCCTCGGCCCTGCTTGAAGTGCTCGATCCCGAGCAGAATTGCGAGTTCAACGATCACTATCTGGAAGTCGATTACGACCTGTCCAGCGTGATGTTCGTGACCACGGCGAATACGCTCGATATTCCGCCGGCCCTGATGGACCGCATGGAAATCATCCGCATCGCCGGCTATACCGAGCCGGAGAAGCTTGAGATCGCCAAGCGCCACCTGATGCCGCACCAGCGCGAAAATCATGGGCTGCAGCCGGAGGAATGGTCCGTCAGCGATGACGCTCTGATCGAGCTTATCCGGCGCTACACGCGCGAGGCCGGCGTCCGCAATCTCGAACGCGAAATCGCCAAGCTGGCGCGGAAGGCCGTGAAGGCGATCGAGGGCGGCGATCAGACCCGCGTCGACATCACGCCCGCCAACCTTACCGACTATCTCGGCGTGCCGAGATACCGTTACGGCCAGGTGGAGCAGGAGGACCATGTCGGCGTCGTGACCGGGCTTGCCTGGACCGAGGTCGGCGGCGAGTTGCTGACAGTCGAAGGCGTGATGATGCCCGGCAAGGGCAAGATGTCGGTGACGGGCAATCTCCGCGACGTCATGAAGGAATTGATCCAGGCCGCCAACGCCTATGTACGCTCGCGGGCGATCGACTTCGGCATCGCCCCGCCCCTGTTCGAGCGCAAGGACATTCACGTTCACGTGCCCGAAGGCGCGACGCCCAAGGACGGGCCGTCAGCGGGTGTGGCCATGGTGACGGCGATCGTGTCCGTGATGACCGGCATCCCGGTTCGCAAGGATGTCGCCATGACCGGAGAGATCACGCTGCGCGGCCGGGTCCTGCCTATCGGCGGCCTGAAGGAGAAGCTTCTGGCGGCGCTGCGCGGCGGGATCGATACGGTGATCATTCCGGAGGAGAACGCCAAGGATCTGGCCGAGATCCCGGACAGCGTCAAGAATCAGCTGAGCATCACCCCCGTTTCACGCATGGAACAGGTACTCGAAATCGCCCTCAGCCGGAAACCCGAAGCCATCGAATGGGAGGAGACACCGATCGTTCAGGAACAGCCGGCGATTCAGCAGCCAATACAACCGGATATGGGCGTAACTGCGCATTAATCCGGATATGGCGGCCAATTGTGCCGCCATATCACGATTTCTTGTGAGTCACCCTGGGTTTTTCGGCCTTGGTGCTGGAAAATAGCATCTTCAAAAGTCCATATATCTCGCTAAGGTAATGCCCCGTCTGCCTAGTCCTCCCTCAGGGGCGGGCTGGCCGACCCGAAAGCCCAACGAGGCATTCGGCTGCAATTGCCACTCGGCTTCATGCGGGGCAGCCTCTGTAAGTGGGCGTTTGTCGCCGGCTTGGGGTGGCAGCGGACTTTGAGTGAGAATCAAGAAAAGGGATAACCATGAATAAAACGGATTTGGTCGCGGCGGTAGCCGACGATGCGCAGCTCACCAAGGATAAGGCGGCTGCGGCGGTTGAGTTTGTCATCAAGCACATTCAGACGGCGTTGATGGGCGGCCAGGAAGTTCGTATTCCCGGCTTCGGCAACTTCAAGGTGGCCGACCGCAAGGCGACCACGGCCCGCAATCCGCGCACCGGAGAAACCGTGAAGGTTCCCGCGAGCAGGGTGGCGAAATTCGCCCCGGCCAAGGGTCTGAAAGAAGCCCTGAACGGCTAAGCTTCGCGAGAACACCGGCGGGGCATCCCCCGCAAGGTACGACTTCGACAGCGCCCTCTCCCCCAAGGAGCGGGCGCTTTGCTTTTTGGGCCCGGGCAAGATCGGGCGGCCGGCTTATCGCAACCGGACGCCGGCACGGCGGGCTGACCATCATCCGCCGCGCAAGCCGGCGCGTCGACGGCTGCGCAAAACCCAAATCTGATTCGCTCGTTGTCATTCATGGCAGAGAATCATCTGCGAAGAACCGAATATATTTCCACCGCGAACACTATCCATGATTGATCGAAGCATAATTCGACCACTTTAAGTAGTATTCATGCCGCAAATCAGCCACAGTTGTCATAATTCCGGAGCGACCTCTTTCGCATCTGCTTGCGTTTATCATGAGCAAGCCCTCTGATGCTGCCTGGGGCCAGGCATGGCCTAAGAAGAAGCCATGCACAGCAAGTCTTAGGCACTATTGGGGGATTTTCATGCGCAAAATCGCGGCACTACCGGTTGTTCTCGCGTCTGTCCTCGGCATACAGAGCGCGTCTGCTGCCGATCTGACATCCTATAAAGACACTTATGTGGCGCCACTCGCCCCGATCTGGGCAGGCTTCTATGTCGGCGGCCATATCGGCGGTGTTTGGAATGATAACGGCGACAATCGCGCTCGCAAGCGGCATTGTTATGATAAAAAGACATTAGAATTCAGTGCGGTTGCATTAGAGGAGCCAAAGGAGCCTCGCGAAGTGGTTTGCCCAGATCCCGGGCCGTGGGAGGACATGAAGCGGGTCGAATTTAACGACGATGACGACGATGTCGGCCTCCTGGGCGGTGTCCATGTCGGCTATAACTGGCAGGAAGGCGCGAAGGTCATCGGCGTTGAGGGAGACATCAGCTTCGGCGACAAGATCGACTACCTGGCGTCCCTCCGCGGACGGCTCGGCTATGCCATGGATAGCTTGCTGGTCTATGCCACGGCTGGTGTTGCATTCGTTGGATTTGAGGACAAGACGATTCAGGCCGACTTCGGTTGGGGTGAAAAATCCTTCGACATTTCCGGCGACAATGATGTCGGTCTTGTTGTCGGCGGTGGTGCTGAAGTGAAGCTCGACCCGAATTGGAGCCTTGGCGTTGAAGGCCTCTATTACTTCTTCGGCGACAGTGAGGACACCCTCTCCTGGAATTGGTACTGCTACGAAAAGCAACTGGTCCACGAGAACGACAATGATCTGTTCGTGGTTCGTGCTCGCCTGACCTATCACTTCCAGGAAGAGGAAGCCTACACGCCGCTGAAATAGGCGAACGAGGCTTCAGAAGCCACAGATCAAAGTAAGAACGGGGCCCGCGAGGCCCCGTTTCCCATTGCTGCGCACCGTCAATGGCCGCCCGTCCGGCCTCTCAATGCAGCCGGCTGATGCAGAATTCGACCGCGTCCAGCAGCGCCGCTTTCGCCGGCCCTTCGGGGAAATTCGCCAGGGCCGCGCAGGCCATGGCGCCATAGTGCCGGGCACGCTCGATCGTGTCGTCGATCGCGCGCGACGTCTCGACATAGGCAATGGCAACTTCAAGATCGCTGTCGCGGCGCTCTCCTTGCTGCAAGGTTCGCTGCCAGAACGCGCGCTCCTCCTCCGCGCCGCGCCGGTAGGACAAGACGATGGGCAGCGTGATCTTGCCCTCGCGGAAATCGTCGCCGACGCTCTTGCCGAGCTTGGCCTGTTCGCCGGAATAATCGAGCGCGTCGTCGATGAGTTGAAACGCCAGGCCAAGATTCTTGCCGTAAGAGCGCAGCGCCGTCTGCTCGGGAACAGGGCGCTCGGCGATGATGCCGCCGACCTCCGCCGCCGCGGCGAACAAAGCGGCGGTCTTGGCTTCGATCACGGCCATATAGTCCTCTTCCGTGGCGGCGGTGTTCTTGGCGATCGAGAGCTGCATGACCTCGCCCTCGGCAATGACGACGGCTGCATTCGACAGCACCCGCAGTGCGCCCATCGAGCCGACCTCGACCATCATTTTGAAGGCCTGCCCCAGAAGGAAGTCGCCCACCAGCACGCTCGCCTCGTTTCCCCATAGGATCCGGGCCGCCGCCTTGCCGCGCCGGAGGTCGCTCTCATCGACGACATCGTCATGAAGGAGGGTTGCGGTGTGCATGAATTCGACGCTTGCGGCCAGCTTGATATGCCCGCCGCCCTCATAGCCGCAGAGCTTGGCCGCCGCGATGGTCAGCATCGGCCGCATCCGCTTGCCGCCGGAATCGATCAGATGGCGCGCCAGCTCCGGTATGAGGTCAACATCGGAGCGCGCCTTGTCGAGAATGATACGATTGACCATCGCCATATCGTCGGCGACGAGGTCCATCAGCGGCTTCAGCTTGTCGAGCAGCTCTCGCTGCTCCTCCGGTGGGACGACCAGACCCGATTGCGACACCATTTTAAAATGCTCCTTGACGCTGAAGTATTAGCCTCAGGCCTAAAGCCCGGGTCAAGCGTCTCGCGCGGGGTTACCTGTTGAACGATAGTCGCTTTCCTGATCGCAGCTCTCGAATTACAACCTTTAGGATCGGAATGGTAACCAAGCGTTACAATAGGCGTTAGCGTCGCGGGATGGGGCGCATTGTCCTTTGTCGGAGACAAAATGAAAGAGCTGATCAGAACGAATGACGCCGTCCTCCTGTCCTTTATCGAGGTGCTCCTCAACGACGCTCGTATCCCGCATCAGGTAGCGGACACGCATATGAGCATCCTCGACGGATCGATCGGCATTCTCCCGCGGCGTGTGCTCGTCAGCGATGAGGACTATTCAGCCGCGCGGCGGGTCGCCAGCGCTGCGGATATCGAGCTTCCAGATGATGACGGCGATTGACGCGGGCGAGGGGCCGGACGGGCTGGAAACCACGGAAGACGCCTTTCTCGGGGGCCGGCTGACCATCGCGCAGACCCGGAAGGGATCGCGCGCCGGTGTCGATGCGGTCTTTCTGGCCGCCGCCTGTCCGGCGGAAGCGGGAGAGCATGTGCTCGATCTGGGTTCGGGAAGCGGGGTCGTCGCCCTCGCCATCGCCTGCCGGGTCAAAGGTGTCCGCGTAACGGGTATCGAGATCGACGCCGATCTTTGCACCCTTGCCCGCGCCAACGCGGCGCGTAACACATTACAGGACCGGGCAAACTTTCTCTGCGGTGACGTGACGGGGCCCGTGCGCCAGCTCGTCGAAGCCGGACTTCCGCCCGACAGCTTCGATCATGCTGTCGCCAATCCGCCTTTCCTGTCCGCGGGGGAAGCCCGTCTGCCGCCGGATGAGCGGCTTCGCCGCGCTCATGCGCTCGGGCCGGGCGATCTGGAGAAGTGGGTGAAATGCCTTGCCGCCTTCCTGAAGCCGGGCGGGACCGCAACCATCGTTCATCGCGCCGATGCGCTTGCGGGGCTCCTGCAACTCTGTCAGGGCCGGTTTGGCGATCTGACCGTCTTTCCGCTCTTCCCGCGGACAGAAGCGCGGGCGTCCCGGATCATCCTGCAGGGGCGCAAGGGCAGCCGGGCGCCGCTCAAGCTCGCCCGCGGTATGGTGCTGCACGAGGCTGGACGGGAATTCACCAAGGAGGCCAGAGCGATCTTGCGGGACGGCGCCGCACTTGACGTTGCGGCCGCCAATTAGCATTTCCCCCTTGCACCGGATCCGGCGCGCGGGCAGAGACTGTTGTCATCACGCAACGGCCGGCTCTCATCCGGCATATCATCAAGCCTTGGTTCATCATTTTCCGCCCATTCATTCCCCAACCGCTCAGCGCATCATTGGATCATGAAAATAGTCAGAAGCATTAAGCGCCTTTTCAACAGCGCCCCCCTTATCCCGGTCGTCAGGCTGACCGGCGTCATAGGCGCGGTGACGCCTCTGCGGCAGGGACTTGCGCTCTCCAACGTCGCAACGACGCTCAACCGCGCCTTCTCGATGGCAGAAGATGCGCTTGCGATCATCGTCAACTCGCCGGGCGGGTCCCCCGTGCAGTCGCGGCTGATCTTCCAGCGTATCCGCGATCTTTCGCGCGAAAAGAACATCCGCGTCTATATGTTCGCCGAGGACGTCGCCGCATCCGGCGGCTACATGCTTCTTTGCGCGGGCGATGAGATTTACGCGGACTCCTCCTCGATCGTCGGCTCGATCGGCGTGCTCTATTCCGGCTTCGGCTTCGTCGATCTCATTCAAAAGATCGGCGTCGAGCGCCGGGTTCACACGGCCGGTGAGCGCAAGCTGATGCTCGACAGTTTTCAGCCCGAAAACCCGGATGACATCGCGCGCCTGAAAGCGATCCAGGCCTCGATCCACGAGGACTTCGCCAATCTCGTCCGCGACCGGCGCGGCAAGAAGATCGAGCCCTTCGAAGGACAGTTATTCACAGGTGAATTCTGGAGCGGGCGGCAAGCGCTTGAACTCGGCCTGATCGATGGCATCATGGATGTGCGGACAAAAATGCGCGAGCTATACGGCGACAAGGTGCGGCTTCGGCTCGTTTCGGTCGAGCGAGGTTGGCTCCGGCGGCGCAGCGTGGGCGTTTTGTCGGCTTTCGATGCTTCATTGGCAGGACATGCGGCGATGAGTATTGCGGACGACGCGATCTCGGCTCTTGAAGCAAGAGCAATTTGGGCAAGGTTTGGCTTCTAGCGCAACGCGCGTCCAAGCATGTCCCCGCGAAGGCGGGGATGGACGCGGGAACAGTTGCGCTAACTTGTTGATCTAGTTAAGCGTTCGTCGAAGTACGGCGTTTGTGAGGTGTTCGATGCTGCCGCAATTGGTCTTAATCGCCGCGACCATTGGTGCCGTCTGGTTTCTTTCGTGTTGGGTGATCCGGGAAATTGTCCGGGTCGAAAACCAAATACAGCGTTTGCAGCGCATTCTCGCCCGGGCGGCGACAAATCGCATTCCGCGCCTGCGGCTCGATCCCGCGACCGGCCTTTATATCCCGGCAAAATTCTGACGGCGCCGCCTGAGCGGCAGACCCGGCCTAAAGCCGGCATCGCTGCGGCTCGCGCAGATGAATTGACGCCGACGCCCCCGGCGACATAGGTTGCGGCGAGACGCGGCTGTTTGACCCTTGCGTCAAACGCGCTATAGCTTGGCCGAACAGGTCTTTAGACATTCTTCCATGAAACAGATGAAATCCTCTGCTGCCAGAGGCAAGGCGTCCGCTATTTCAGGCCGCGCCGCTCCGGCCAAAAAAGCCAAGAGGCAAGACGCCGAGGCTCCTCCCGCCGCGGAGGCGACGCTTGCGGAAAAGCACGGGCTGCTGCCGGACCGCTCTTTTCAGGACCTCATTTTAACGCTCCAGCATTTCTGGGCGGCGAAGGGCTGCGCTATCCTCCAGCCTTATGACATGGAGGTCGGGGCCGGCACGTTTCACCCGGCGACGACCTTGCGCGCGCTCGGTCCCAGGCCCTGGAACGCGGCCTATGTCCAGCCCTCCCGCCGGCCGAAAGACGGCCGCTATGGCGAGAACCCGAACCGGCTGCAGCACTATTACCAGTTTCAGGTCATTCTGAAGCCGTCGCCGCTCGACATTCAGAACCTCTATCTGCAAAGCCTTTATGCCATCGGCATCGACCCCGATATTCACGATATCCGCTTCGTGGAGGACGATTGGGAAAGCCCGACGCTGGGCGCATGGGGGCTCGGCTGGGAGGTGTGGTGCGACGGCATGGAGGTATCGCAATTCACCTATTTCCAACAGGTCGGCGGCTTTGATTGCGACCCCGTCTCCGGCGAGCTGACCTATGGCCTTGAGCGCCTCGCCATGTATTGCCAGGGCGTCGACCGTGTCTTTGATCTGAATTTCAACGGCCGCGAGGACGCCGGGAAAGTCGCCTATGGTGACGTGTTCCTCCAGGCCGAAGAGGAGTATTCCCGGTACAATTTCGAGTTCGCCGATACCGAGAAGCTCCTGCAGCATTTCCGGGACGCCGAACAGGAATGCCAGGCGTTGCTGGCCGCCGGGGCGCCCGATCCGGCCAGCAACGATCAAAGGCACCGCCTGGCACTGCCCGCCTATGATCAATGCATCAAGGCCTCGCACATCTTCAACCTGCTGGATGCGCGCGGCGTCATTTCGGTGACCGAGCGACAAAGCTACATTCTGCGGGTGCGCGATCTCGCCAAGGCCTGTTGTGCGGCATGGCTCAGGACCGATGCCGGCGGAGCCCGTTGATGCCGCAGGAAACGAAGCCGCTGACGCAAGCGCGGCGCTTCGAGGCCGGCGTCTCCGCCGAAGGGGTTCTGACCTGGCTCACGGCGGCGATCAGCCTCATCGTGGCGCTGCCGTTGATTACGATCGTGGTCATCGCCCTCGCGCCCGCGCCGGGCGTCTGGGCGCATCTCATCAGCACCACCCTGCCTTACGCCATCCAGCAGACGCTGCTCCTGATGCTGGGCGTCGCCGCGGTGACGGCGATTACCGGCGTCGGCACGGCCTGGCTGGTCACGACCTACCGCTTTCCCGGCCGCGGCCTGTTCGATTGGCTGCTGATCCTGCCGCTCGCCCTGCCGACCTATATCACGGCCTATTGTTACGCCGAGTTTCTCGACTATACCGGTCCGGTGCAGACAGCCTTGAGAGATCTGGCCGGCTTCCAGAGCTTTCAGGATTATTGGTTTCCTTCGATACGCTCCGTGGGTGGGGCGATCTTCGTCTTCTCCGCCGTGCTCTACCCTTATGTCTATCTGACCGCGCGGGCCAGCTTCGCCCTGCAATCCGTTCACGTCCTCGAAGTCGCCCGCACGCTGGGCCGCACCGGAACCGGCGCGCTGCTCTCGGTTGCCCTGCCCATGGCGCGGCCCGCGCTCGCCGCCGGCCTGTCGCTGGCGCTGATGGAGTGCCTTAACGATGTCGGCGCGGTGGAATATCTGGGTGTGCGCACGCTCACCCTCAGCGTCTTCGATGCCTGGATTCAGCGCTCAAGCCTCGCTGGAGCCGCGCAGCTCGCGCTCGTGATCTTCTTTTTCGTGATCGCCCTCGTCATGCTGGAGCGCTACGGCCGGCGCCAGCATCGCTTCCAGACCGGGCGCACGGACCGCCCAATGGCGGAACACCGCCTCCCCCGGATCAAGGGCCTCCTCGCGGCGCTCGGCTGCATGGCCCCCATCGCGGCCGGCTTCGTCGTGCCCGTCGGCGTGCTGCTGGACGGAGCCATCACGCAGGGCGCGCAATATGGCCTTGGCGACTATGCGCAGGCGGCGGGAAACAGCCTTCTCTTGTCCTCGCTGGCCGGCGTCATCGTCGTGATCCTGGCTTTGATCCTCGGCGCCGCCCTTCGTCTGTCGCACAGCAAAATCGTCCCGAATGCGGCACGGATTTCCTCGCTCGGCTACGCCATCCCCGGCACTGTGGTCGCGCTCGGGCTCATCCTGCCGCTTGCCGGGCTCGACAATGCCCTCAGCCAATTCATGGATGAGCATTTCGGCGTGCGGACCGGGCTGCTACTGTCGGGATCGGCGTTCGCCCTGCTGCTCGCCTACACCATCCGCTTCATGGCCGTCGCGCTCGGCTCGATCGAGGCGGGCTGGCAACGGCTCTCGCCGAATCTCGATGCCGCCGCGCGCACGCTCGGCGCCAGCCCCGTCAGGATGTTGGCCTCCGTCCACATTCCGTTGCTGCGTCCCGCGATCGGCGCCGCCGCGCTTCTCGTCTTTGTCGATACGATGAAGGAATTGCCCGCGACGCTCCTTTTGAGGCCATTCAATTTCGAAACGCTGGCAACGCATGTCTATGTCTATGCGTCTCAAGAGCAATTCGAGTATTCGGCTATCGCCGCCCTGACGATCGTCGTCGTGGGCCTTGTGCCTTTGATCGTGATGCACCGCGCCCTCACCGGAGCGCAGGCGCTGTCTCTGCTCCAGCCGAGTCCGGCTGCGCAAGAGGACAGCCCGTAGCGGCGAATTTCGACTGGAATGCCCGAACACCGCCTTTTTGCTGGCGTTAGATGACCCACTTGTACGAATCGGAAGACGTGTGTTGCCGATTTCGCTATAATGAAATTTCAACCTTCGGCAGGCAAAGCAGCTAAAAGCCTATAAATGGCCAAAGAAGCAAGGGTTCAATGAGATCTAACGGACTGACACCTTATCTTTCCGCTCTTTTCCTGGGCGGCGTCCTTACCGTTTCGGCAACCGCCCAGCTTCGGGCGGTCGAAAACGAACTGGCCAACACCAACGACTATATCATCGTCGATAGCAATTCCCTCTTCGGGAGCTATCTCGCCGGGCGCCTGGCCCGCAGCTTGCGCGACAATGAGGTGGCCGCCGAGTATTATCGCGAGGCGCTGGGGAAGGATCCGGGGAGCAAGCAGATCCTCGAAGAAGCCTTCCAGCTTAAGGTGGCGACCGGCGACTTCGACGAAGCGCGCGACCTTGCCGTTGAGCTGGAAAACCGCGAGGGCGAGCATAAGGTTGCAAGCTTCTTCCTTGGAATTGAAGCGTTTCGGAGGAAGGACTACGCCGCCGCCGAAGGCCATTTCAAGGCGGGCGGAAACGGCCCGATCGCGGATTTGACGTCAAGGCTCGCACGTGCCTGGACGGCATTTAAGCGCGGGAAGCTCCAGACAGCATTGAAGCTGACCGAGGAAGCCAGTTCGGTGCGGACCGAGGGCGCGCAGCAAATCGAGATGCTGCATCGTGCCATGATCGCCGATCTGGGACGGCATCGCCGGACCGCGGATTCGATTTACCAGCAGCTTTACAAGGCGCATCCGAAAAATGTGCGCATCGCCGTCGCCTATGCGCGCCATGCCGCACATTGGGACGACACCAAGACCGCCAAAACGGTGCTTAAGCCGTTCCTGGAAAATATCCAGCCGAACCCGCTCGCCCTGACGCTTTCGAAGGAAATCGACGCGGGCAAGAAGCCGGATCTCGTCACGACCCGCGCAATCGAAGGCTTGGCTGACGTCTTTCAGGGGATCGGAGAAGCGTTGACCGGGGACGGCGTCATCGATGCCGGGCAAATCTATCTTCAGCTCGCGCTCTTCGCCAATCCCGACGCCGCGCTCGCCCATTATGCGCTGGCCGAGCTCAACGATCAGATCGGCAAGCACGGCAAGTCTGCCGAGGCTTTCGAGCGCATCCCCAGAAGCTCGCCGCTTTGGCTGAATGCGCAGCTCGGAGAAGCTTACGCGCTGAACGCCGAGAAAAAGCTCGACGAGGCAAAGGCGCTTCTCAAGGACCTGATCGCCGCCTATCCCGACAACTCCAGGCCCTATTCCGCGCTCGGCAATATTCTGCGCGCCAATAAGGACTATGCCGAAGCGGTCGTCTACTACACCAAGGCGATCGAACGGCTCGGTCCCGAGACCTCGGCGCACTGGTCGGCCTATTATTCGCGCGGCGTCTGCTATGAACGCATAAAGGAATGGGAAAAGGCGGAAGCCGACCTGCAGAAGGCGCTTAAGCTCGACAAGAACCAGGAGCTGACGCTGAACTATCTGGGGTATTCCTGGGTGGATCAGAACATCAATGTCAAGCAGGCGATGCAGCTCATCCGCCGTGCGGTCCAGAAGCGCCCGAATGACGGCTATTTCGTCGACAGCCTCGGCTGGGCCTATTACAGGCAAAACGAGTTCAAACAGGCTGTGAAACACCTGGAACGCGCGGTCGAGCTGAAGCCCGACGATCCCGTCATCAACGATCATCTGGGCGACGCTTATTGGAAGGTCGGACGGCGTCTCGAGGCCAGCTATCAATGGAAATTTGCCCTCGACCTGAACCCGGAACCGGACGAAGAGAAGAAGATCCGCGCAAAGCTCGAAAAGGGCCTGTCGGAGGAACCCACGACGCGCGCATCCTTGGACAATAAGCAGGTTTCGCCGCCGCCCCGGAAGACCGAGTAAGGCCGGCAAAGCGGGTGACGGGAGCGCCTGCCGGACCACGTTCTTCGCCGCAGCAGGGGCTGCTCATTGAGCCCGCGGCGGCGAAGGTCAACCTGACGCTGGACATCAAAGGCAAGCGCGCCGACGGCTATCATGAGCTTGAGAGCCTCGTGGTCTTTGCCGATTTCGGCGATCGCGTCGAATTTCGTCCATCGGCAAACGTCTCGCTAACGGTCGAGGGACCGTTCGCGGCCAAGCTCGATGCCGGGCGCAACCTCGTCGAGCGCGCCGCAATGGCCTTCGCACAGCATCTCGGCCAAGACCCTCGCGGCGCTTTCCACCTCATCAAACAGCTTCCCGTTGCGGCAGGCCTTGGCGGCGGCTCGGCCGATGCCGCGGCGGCTCTGCGCCTGCTGAGACGCGCCCATGGCGCGCCGGAGGATCTTGCAAGCCTTGTTCCTGCGGCGCGGGATCTGGGCGCGGATGTCCCCTCTTGCCTTTACGCGCGCGCGGCGCTTATGACGGGGATCGGCGAAAAGCTGCAGCCGCTCTCGTCGCTCCGCCCCATGCCGGCGGTCCTCGTCAATCCGATGGTGCCTTTGGCGACCCGAGACGTCTTCCATGCGCTGGCGGCGCCGTCCCTGAGCGAAACGCCCCCGGCAAGCCCGGCTCCACAGCTCACAGGGCTGGAGGACGTCGTCGCCTATGCCCGCGCGCGCCGCAACGCTCTCGAAGAGCCGGCGAAGAAGCTTTTGCCGCTGATCGGGGACGTCCTGTCGATCCTCGAAGACGCCCCCGGATCGTGCCTCGCACGGCTTTCGGGCAGCGGCCCCACATGCTTTGCCCTGTTCCCGGACATGGCGGCGGCTGAGGCCACAGCGGATCGCATCGCCGGCCGCCACCCGGACTGGTGGGTCCAGCCCGTCCAGCTCAGCTAAGACGGGATCGGCCTAAGAGGGTCAACTGAACGCCGCGGCGGCTTCGTCCAGCGCCTTGAGCACCAGCGCGGGCTTGGCGGGAAGGTTTTCCGGCGGCTGGTTGAAGCGGTTGAGGTGGATGACCTTGAAGCCGAAATGCGCCGCGCCCGCCGCGTCCCAGCCATTCGCCGAAACGAAACCGATCATGCCCGCCGGAAGCTGCAAACGCTCCTCGCCCAGCCGGTAAACGCGCGGATGCGGCTTGTAGATGCCGACGCTTTCGATGGACAGAACATGATCGAGGAGGTCGGCCAGCCCTGCCGAGCCGACGGCCGATTCAAGCATATGCGGCGAGCCGTTGGACAGGATGCCGGTCACGATGCCTTTGGCGCGAAGGGCTTTGAGCGCGCTGATCGCATCGGGATAGGCGTCGAGCGTCAGATAGAGGCCAAGCAGGCGGTCGCGCAAAGCCTGGTCGTTCACGCCATATTGCCCGAGTGCGAAATCGAGCGCGTCGGCGGTGACGGCCTCGAAATCGGCATGCGCGCCCATGAGGCTGCGCAGCCAGGTATATTGGAGCTGCTTGGCGCGCCATAAGTCGGAGATGGCGCCAGCATCCGGGCCGATCTCGGAGGCAACTCGCGCAACCGGCGCATGCACATCGAACAAGGTTCCGTAAGCGTCGAACAGCACCGCCTTGACGGGAGACAAAGCCATCTTCGTCCTCCAGCTTCGGGCCGGTTGCGTGATCAGAAAGGCTTGGCGGGCCCGAGCGGCATCCAGAATAGCCCGGCACCCGGCAGCATGACCAGCCGGGATCCGCCGATCGCGGCAAAGTCATCGATGCCCGTGGTCCGGCGGGAATTTTGACGAAGCAGAGATCGAGAAGGGGTGGACAGATCCAGAGAAGCTGATATTCATGTAATGATATAACATAAACAGTGTGAGGCGCTATGAGGCAAGGGCTCTTCGCGGCGGCAATCATTGCCGGTCTTGGTTCCGTGCCCGGCCTACCCGGCCAGGCCCGCGCGGCGGACGCACTGACCGTCGTTGCGACAATCAAACCCGTTCATTCGCTGGCAAGCGCGATCATGGAAGGCGCCGGCGAGCCGCGGCTCCTGATCGACGGCGCAGGCTCGCCTCACAGCTATGCGCTCAGACCCTCCCAAGCCAGGCTCCTGAACGGGGCGGACATCATCATCCGCGTCAGCAAAAATCTCGAGAGCTTTCTCGAAAAGCCGCTCGAAAGCCTGTCGAGAGACGCCAGGCTGATCACGCTCGCCGAGATTCCGGGGGTGAAACTGCTGCCGATCCGGCAAGGCGGCGCCTTCGAAGCGCATGATCACGCTCATGAGCACGGCCGAAAGGAAGAGGCCCACGGACAGCATGATCCGCATTTGTGGCTGAGCCCCGCCAATGCGGCCGTCATCGCCGATTATCTGGCTTCCGTACTATCGGAAGCCGAGCCCGACAAAGCCGCCACCTTCAAGGCGAATGCGGCAAATCTGAAGGCGCGGCTTGCCGCGCTTGACCGCGATCTAAGAACGTCCCTTGAACCGGTCAAGGGCAAGCCCTTCATCGTTTTCCACGACGCTTATCAATATTTCGAGAACCATTACGGACTTCCCGCCACGGGTGCGATCACGCTCAGCCCGGAGCGTCAGATCGGCGCGGCGCGGATCAGGGAAATTCGTGAAGAGATCGTCAAAACGAATGCGGCCTGCGTCTTTTCAGAGCCCCAGTTCAAGCCGCGGCTGCTTCGGACGGTGACCGAGGGCACGCCGGCAATGACCGGCGTCCTCGATCCGCTCGGCGCTGACCTGCCACCGGGGAAAGACCAATATATCCAGCTCATGACCAGGCTGGCCAAAAACTTGAAAGAGTGCCTGGCGGCGGCGTCCTGATCCTGCTCCAGACATGAAAAAGGCCGGAGCGATGTCCGGCCTTCAGAGCTTTGTGAGGTCCTTCTCAGGACGTGGTGAAGTGCGACCAGGTTACGGTAACGCGTGTCCCGATCCTGGCACGTCTGTAAAGGTCCACCACATCCCGATTAAACATGCGAATGCAGCCATGCGAGACCTGCTGACCGATCAGCCAGGGCGCGTCCGTGCCGTGGATGCGGTAAAGCGTGTTGCCGATGTAAAGGGCGCGAACGCCAAGCGGGTTGCGCGGATGTCCGCCGGGCACGAAAGCGGGAAGCTTCGGATTTTCCCGGCGCATCTGGGCCGTCGGCGTCCAAGGTGGGTTCACCTTCTTGGCGCTGATGCGATGCACTCCCGACCAACGCGCTTCCCCTTTCGGGATCGCAATCGGATAGCTGATCGCGCGGCCCTTGCCGATCGTGTAGTAGAGACGGCGGTCGCCAAAGCTGACGACGATCTGGCCCGCAGAATATTTCTTCGGAAAATTGACCTGATAGCTCCCGCCGCTGGAGCCGAAATAGCCGCCGAAAAGGCTTGAGCCCGAGCCACTGCTGCTATTGTTGTTGGAGAAATTGGGCCAGTTCTGCTGGGCATGCGCATCGCTTGCACCCATCGTTCCCAAGCCGATGACGCCGGCGGCAAGCATCGCAAAGCTGAAGAATTGTCTAAACATCAAACCTCCATTCATCCCCTGAGCTGACTAATCCCCACTGACGCGGGCGAGACTTGACCTACCGGATCACATGAACTGGTGCCCCGATATGTACCCTTTCGAACAAATCTTTGACGTCACGGTTCCGCATCCGAATACATCCGCTTGAAGCGGCACGGCCGATCGAGGACGGTGCATTGGTCCCGTGAATACGATAAGCGGTCCAACCCAGATAAATGGCGCGCACGCCGAGCGGGTTTCGCGGGCCCGGCGGCATATAGGCCGGAAGGCGCGGATTTTGCCGCCGCATTCTTGGCGTCGGGCTCCAGCCCGGATTGCGGCGCTTGCCCTGCGCGAATGTCGTGCCCGACCATCGCATGCCCTTCCTGCCGACCGCGACGTCATAGCCGAGCGCCACGCCCCTGCCGAGAATGTAATAGAGCTTGCGTTCGGACGTCTTGATGACGATCGTGCCCATATCATGATCGCCATCCCAGCTCACCAGCTCTCTGGCGTCCGTGCCCGGGGCATTCAGGGTGATAAGGAGGAAGACCGCAGCAACGATCAAACTCTTGCCGCAGCGAGACGATTGTGCCGATCCGCAATGTCATGATCCCCATCGTCATATTACGCGCGCGCTGTCGTCTGGCAGTCGCGATAGGACGCCAGGCCCGATGCGTCCCTCCAAGCCAAACGTCTTTCCAGCTTGCCATCGCTATTAGTCCAGATCATGCTCAACCTATCAAGGGCTGCGGACCGGGGGGATGGCGAAATTGCGGTCAGTTTGTGTCCGATTCGCCACTATTGGGATCTCGTGACGAATTCGACAAAATTTACACAAGATTTTCGCTCACCGCTGCCAGGTCCGGCGCCTTGAATTCAGGCAACAATATGGCTGAAAGCCTCAAAATAAAGTAAACGCATTGGTAATTTCGCTTAGTCGGTGTCCGTGAAAACAGTCAGGAAGCAAATGACTCCCAAAGAGATCGCCCAACTCTCGGCAACCGAGCTCGCGGCCAAGATCCGCTCCGGCGAATGCCGCGCCGAAGAGGCGGTTGCCGCCTGTCTTGAACAGATCGACGAGAGGGAGGCGGAGGTCGGCGCCTGGGCGTATTGCGACAAGGCCTATGCGATGGACCAGGCCCGCCGGGCGGATGTCCTTCGCGGCACCGGCCAGCCCACGGGCGCGCTGCATGGCGTGCCGGTCGGCGTCAAGGACATTTTCGATACGGCCGATATGCCGACAGAAAATGGCACGCCCGTCTTTGCGGGCCGCCGTCCGACGCGGGACGCTGCGGCCGTCACCAGGGTTCGCGAGGCCGGCGCGATCATCCTCGGCAAAACGGTGACGACCGAACTGGCCGTCTATCACCCGGGCAAAACCCGCAATCCGCACAATCCGGAACATACGCCCGGCGGATCGTCCTCCGGCTCGGCGGCCGCGGTGGCGGCGAATATGGTGCCCTTAACGCTCGGCACACAGACCAACGGGTCCGTCATCCGCCCGGCGTCCTTCTGCGGCGTCTACGGCTTCAAGCCCAGCTTCGGCCTGATCTCCCGAACCGGTGTGCTCACCCAGTCGCCACCGCTCGACACGCCGGGCCTGTTTGCGCGCTCCATCGAGGATATCGCCCTCGCGGCCGATCTTCTTTCCGCCTTCGACCCGATGGATAGCTGGATGTATCCGCGCAGCCGGGGCAGCCATTATGAGGTGGCGACGAGCGATCCGCCCCTGCCCCCGCTCGTTGCGTTCGTAAAGACACCGTTCTGGGACCGGGCGACGCCGGAGACGCAGGAGGCTTTCGGCGAGCTTCGCGATGCGCTCGGCGATCAATGCGAGGAGATCGAGCTGCCGCCGGTCTTCGCCTCGTCCGAGACCTGGCACCGGCAGATCATGCTGGCCGATCTTGCCAGACATTTCGGACCGATCGTCGAGCAAAGCGACAAGGCGCTGAGCGAGACGCTGAGCTCCATGATCGAAGAGGGATTTCGGGTCACCGCGGTCGAGTACAATCGCGCCCGCGATCAATGCGAGCTGCTCTATGCGGTGCTGGCGCAGTTTTTCGAAAATTGCGTCGCGATCGTTACGCCGGCCGCGCCCGGCCCCGCGCCGGCGGGCCTTACCTCGACGGGCAATCCGATCTTTGCAACGCTGTGGACCTATCTGGGCGTCCCGGCGATATCCTTGCCGCTCCTGCAAGTGGAGGATATGCCGGTGGGTGTTCAACTGGTCGGCCCCAGGCGTGACGATGCCAGGCTGCTTCGGACGGCCAGATGGTTGGTGCGGCGTCTGGCGGCGAGTTGATGCGGGGCTGCGGCGGCGACCGCAGCTTTTGCACTTGATTCCCGCGGGGGGTGTTTAGTAAAAAGTCCTGATCGTACGGTTTGACGAACAAACTCAAGAGTGAGGGATCATGAGTACATATCATCCGGGGGGTGATGAACGCGGCGAGACCGCTCTTGACGGGCTTTGGCGGGAAACGCCGGAGCTTTTTGCCCCAAGCGACACCATCGCCGCCCTGAAGGCCGAGGCGGGCGAGCTGCCGTCCTGGGACCTCACCGACCGTCAGCTTTGTGACATCGAGCTGCTGCTCAACGGTGGTTTCGCTCCGCTGACCGGCTTCCTGAACGAGGCCGACTATGACCGGGTGCTGGACGAAATGCGGCTCGCCTCCGGCGCCCTCTGGCCGATTCCCGTCACACTCGACGTGAGCGCCGATTTCGCCGGCAGGCTTGAGGTCGGCCAGCGCATCGCGCTCAAGGATAAGGAAAATGTCGTTCTCGCGATCCTGGAGGTCGGTTCGATCTGGCAGCCGGACAAATCGCGCGAAGCCCGCTGCGTCTTCGGCGCCGACGATCCGGTCCACCCCGCGGTTCACTATCTGCATGAGAAGGCGCGCAGCCATTATCTTGGCGGCAGGCTGATCGGCCTGCAGGCGCCGAACCACTATGATTTTCGCGATCGCCGCCACACGCCGAACGAGCTGAAGGCGCTTCACCGGAGCTGGGGCTGGGACAAGATCGTCGCCTTTCAGACCCGCAATCCCCTTCACCGCGCGCATCTCGAGCTCACGCTGCGCGCCTCCGAGCAGGTCGGCGGCAATCTGCTCATCCACCCGGCCGTCGGCATGACGAAGCCGGGCGATGTCGATCATTACACGCGCGTGCGCTGCTATGAGGCGATCCTGCCGCACTACCCGGACGGCAAGGCCGCGCTCAGCCTCCTGCCGCTTGCCATGCGCATGGCCGGCCCGCGCGAGGCGCTCTGGCACGCGCTGATCCGGCGCAATTACGGCTGCACGCATATGATCGTCGGCCGCGATCATGCCGGGCCGGGCAATGACGGCGATGGCAAGCCGTTCTATGGCCCCTATGATGCGCAGGATCTGGTCAGGCAGCATGAGGCCGAGATCGGCATCGAGATGGTGCCGTTCAAGGAGATGGTCTATCTACAGAACCGGCAGCACTATGCGCCGGCCGATGAGATCCAGCCGGGCGAGACGATCCTCAACCTCTCCGGCACCGAACTCCGCCGCCGCCTGCAGGACAGTGAGGAGATCCCGGAATGGTTCTCCTTCCCGAGCGTCATCAGGGAGTTGCGCCGCACGCATCCGCCGCGCGAGCGCCAGGGCTTTACCGTCTTCTTTACCGGCCTGTCCGGCGCCGGCAAATCGACGATCGCCAATGCGCTGATGGCCAAGCTGATGCAGATCGGCGGGCGCCCGCTCACCCTGCTCGACGGCGACATCGTCCGCAAGCATCTGTCCTCCGAGCTGGGCTTCTCCAAAGAGCACCGCAATATCAACATTCTGCGGATCGGTTATGTGGCTTCGGAGATCACCAAGAATGGCGGCATCGCCATTTGTGCGCCGATCGCGCCCTATGCCGCGACGCGCCGCGAGGTGCGCGAAATGATCGAGCCGCTCGGCGGATTTCTCGAGGTCTTCGTCGCGACCCCGCTCAACGAATGCGAGCGCCGCGACCGCAAGGGCCTCTATAAGCTCGCGCGCGCGGGCAAGATCAAACAATTCACCGGGATCGACGATCCTTATGAGGCGCCCGAGAAGCCGGAGGCAACGATCGACACGCTGGCGCTGTCGCCCGATCAGGCCGCCGACGCGATCATCGCAAAGATCGCCGAGATGGGTCTGTTGCGGCGCGGTGATGAGGAACAGCAGATCGGCAAGGCCTTTGCGGAATCCGCATAGGCCGCCGGCATTGAAATTGAGCAGTAAGGCGGATGACCGGACGGGCCGGTTGTCCGCCTCTTGCGTTTCGATCGGCTCGATCGCGGCCCGAATTGGCAATCAGGCGCCGCTCGCGCTAAATATACGGCCATAACGACTTGGCCCGCTTCCCGCTGGCCGCGATTTCCGACTGGAGTCCGAACAGACGCCCATGTCCCGCAAAGCCGCAGGGCCCGAAATCGAAAATCTGATCGCACTCTTGGCCCGGCTGCCGGGGCTCGGTCCGCGCTCGGCGCGGCGGGCAATGCTGCATCTGATCAAGAAGCGCGAGCAACTCATGCAGCCGCTTGCCAGGGCGCTTTCCGAAGCGGCGGAGAAGATCGTCGTCTGCGGCGAATGCGGCAATCTCGATACGGTCGCGCCCTGCACGATCTGTCAGGACCCACGGCGCGACGGGGGCCTGATCTGCGTGGTCGAAGAGGTCGGCGATCTCTGGGCGCTGGAACGGGCCGGCGTCATCAATGCGCGCTATCATGTGCTCGGCGGCACGCTCTCGCCGCTCGACGGCATCGGCCCGGAAGATTTGACCATCGGCAAGCTCTTGGAGCGCGCGCGCGGCCCCGGCGTTTCCGAGGTTCTCCTGGCGCTCAACGCCACGGTGGAAGGGCAGACGACCGCGCATTATATCTCCGCCGAGTTGGAGAGCGCCGGGCTGATCGTGTCCCGGCTGGCGCATGGCGTGCCGGTCGGCGGCGAGCTGGATTATATGGATGAGGGCACGCTGGCCGCGGCGATCAAATCGCGCCGGCCAGTGTGACGACCGCAGCCGCCCCCGGATCTGGCGGCGCAGATCTGCCGGCGCGCTTCAATCTTTGTAAATTCGCTGGTAAGAGATTAGGCATCGATTTCGGAGTGGCAGCATGGTTGCGCGAATTTATCGACCCGCCAGGACGGCAATGCAGTCGGGCAATGCGAAAAGCCAGCATTGGGTGCTGGAGTTCGAGCCGGATCAGC
This sequence comes from uncultured Alphaproteobacteria bacterium, assembly GCA_963749875.1. Classification (GTDB taxonomy): domain Bacteria; phylum Pseudomonadota; class Alphaproteobacteria; order Rhizobiales; family Rhodomicrobiaceae; genus JAHQVI01. The sequence continues at coordinate 66,471 of CAVVOX010000003.1, read as the reverse complement.
CGCGCGAAGCGGAGCCGCTGATGGGGTGGACCTCGTCGGGCGACATGAAGCAGCAGATCACCCTGCGCTTCGAGACCAAGGACGAGGCCATCGCCTATGCGACGCGCAACGGCGTCCCCTATCGGATTTTTGAGGCCCGGCCGCGCGCCCTGACCAAGAAGGCCTATGCCGACAATTTCAAATATGGGCGTGTTGGCAGCTGGACGCATTGAGCGGGTTTAAATTCCGCACATTCCGGACTATGGTGCTCGCCATGGTCCGCAGGGCTGTAAATTTCGCATTTTTTAAGATATCCAGGCGCCGCCGCCGTTCCGCGGGCGCATTGGATTTCGGTAACGGTCCCGTAGCTCAACCGGATAGAGCATCGGCCTTCTAAGCCGAGGGTTGGAGGTTCGAGCCCTCCCGGGATCGCCAGATCCGAGCCGTTTTCTTCGAGCGAAGGCCGGTGTGTCCCGATCGCCGCAATTGCTTGGCCGTCGCCCCGCCTAACGGGATACCTTTCTTTTCCCCTTCACCGCTTCCAGACATCTTGCGTAGGTGTCCAAGATCTTCTGGCTGTCGATATTCTTTCTTTCGTCCGGGATGTTGAGGATACGATCCATAAGCTTGAACGCCACTTCCTCGTTTGAAGCGTGTCCGTCAAGGCTCCGATAAACCTTCTCATCGGCCATGTCCAAAGTCCCAGTTTCATGAGGGGCTTCAAAAGAGATTGGTGACGGCCACGGCGAAATCAACGCCCGCCGGCAGTTGCGCGCATTATCCTGCCGAGCGGGTGTAGCTTGCGATGGACAAGCGAAGCCGATCCGGCATCAGCGCATCGTTCGAACGTTCCGTGATTTCGAATCTTTTGTGATGCCGGGTAGCCCCCAACAGGGCGGAAGCCGCATTCAAGCCGCGCGATCGACCAGATAGGCGATCCGCTTGCGGACGTCCTCATAGTCATAGGCCCGCACCGCGCCGCGCTCGGCAAACTGCGCCGGCCAGTTCACGCCGGCTTTCTTAAAGCAATTATTGAGCAGAAACAGCGGCCTGCCTTGATCGAGCGCCGCCCTCGACTGGATATAGGTGCCGTTGGATTCCCCGATTTCGACAATGATGGACGCATCCGTCAACGCCGACATGGTTACATTCCGTTCGGGGAAGAATTTCCGGTTATAGCGCCAGTCCTTGCTCTCATGGAGCAGCAACGGCACTTGTGAAATGACCAGAAAATTCTCCGCGATCAGCCGTTGCAGCTCGGCATTCTGCCGGGGATAAACCTTGTGAATTGGCGTGCCGAGCACGGCGATGGTGCGCCCGCCCATCTCAAGCGCGGTCTTGTGCGCGACCGTGTCGGTTCCCGCGGCAAGGCCGGAAACAATCGTAAAGCCGTCCTCCACCAGATGCCGCACGAGCCGGCGCGCCCGCGCGGCGCCGTGTTCGGAAAGCTTGCGCGCGCCGACCACCGCGACGGAGGGCGTGTCGATCAGGCTCCAGTCGCCGCGAAAATAGAGGGCCCGGAGCGGATGGCGCGCGTCGCAGAGTTTCTGCGGATAGCCGGGCGCGCCGAAGACGCGCATTTGAACGTCCGGCAGCTCTGCCCCGGCGAACCGGCCGGCAATTTCCCTGGCATAGTGCTCCGCTATATGGCGGTCCACCAGCTCCGACGGACGGCCGCGCGTCGCGGCGCCGATCCATTCCGAAAGCGTCTTGAAGGTTGCGCCCGGCCGCAGGCAGAGCGCTTCATAGGCGCCGAGCTCCAGGAGCAGCTCGGGCATTACGCCGCCCCCGCCCGGCTCGGCGAAACCCTTGCGGAAGAACGTATTCAGATACAACGCTCACGCCTTCACTTACGAAATTACACAAACGACAAGAATGACTTATAGCGCGGCGCCGCAAGCCGATGAATTTGCAGAACTACGCATGGGGAAAACTGCCGGCGCTCAGAGAAGGGGCGGCAAAGCGCCGAAGCGACGCAAATCGCCTCATGAGAACCGCGCCTCGAAAGTCTGCGCGATCCGGTCGAGCTCGGCGTCGGGCATGTCGCCGATCACCATATAGCCGTAGCCGCCTTTCACCCAATGCACGACGTTCAGCCCGTGGCGCGTCTCTTTGGCCGGTGCGGCGGCCGGATTGGACGAGCGGATGATACAAAGCGCAACGGGCGTCTTTCCGCCGTATAAATAGGAGATCTGCGCTAGCGGCTTGCCCTTGAGCTGCAGAAGCTGGGTGCCCCGGAAGGACAAATCCGGCGCGGTGATCTTGTCCGTCGAAAGCGGCAGACCGAGCGCCGTCTCGATCCGTTCCAGATTGGCCTGGCGCTGCTGCGGATCCGAGGGCATGCCCTCCAGCGTTGCCTCGGAGAACAGGGCGACATAGCCTGCCACAGCCTCAACCCAGCCCGGCTCCTCCGCCACTGTTTGGCCTTGCTCCTTGAAGAAACCGCCCGTCATCAGTCCACCGGCGAAGACGAGCGCGAGAATCACGGCTGCGGCCGCCATGCGCCAGAACGGGGTTCCGCCGCCGGCGCGGCGCGGCTGAAGGGAAACGACATTCCCCTCCTGATCGCCCATCCCGGCGCCGGGAGCCGGTTCTGCAGTGCCGGTCTTGCCGATCAGCTCGGCATAGACAGAGTGCAACTTGTCTTCAGGGGCCGCTTCGAGCAGCAAATCGAACGCCTCGCCGAAAGCACGGCCGCCGCGCTCCAGCACCGCGAGCCGCTCGCGTGCCTCGGTATTTTGCGACAAGGCCTCGGCAACGCTCTCCATTTCCGAGGCGCTCAGTTCGCCGTCAATGTAAGCAACGAGTTTTTCGTCGCTCAGATTTGTCCCATATGCCGGGCTCATCGTGCCGCTCCCACCCCGCTCTTCTCGTTATTCTGCAGGCAATAGATGATCGCCTTGGTCCTTCAGGCTTGCAAGTTTCGCACGCGCCGCCGCCAGACGGCTCATCACCGTTCCGACCGGCACTTCCAAAATCTCGGCGGCTTCCCGGTAGGCCATTCCCTCCCCATAGACCAGAAACACTGCTTCTCGCTGGCCTTCGGGCAACCGATCCACCTCCTTTAACACCTGGCGCGCCAATAAATTCGTATCCATTTCGCTAACCCCGTCCGCGACAAGCGCAATTTCGGGGTCGACGAAACCCTGTCCCTCGCGCACCCGGCGCGAACGGAGCTCGTTTTTCCAGATTGATCCCAATATGGTGTATGTCCAGCGCGACAGCTGGCTGCCCGGCTCGAACTGGTCGCATTTCTCCAGCGCGCGCAGGCAAGTCGCCTGCACCAGATCATTGGCGGTGTCGGCGTTGCCGGACAGCACCAGCCCATAGCGCCAGAGCCGCTTCAGGAGCGACGGCAGCCCTGCCTGGATTTCCTGACATCCGAGAGTTGAGTCGCTCTTGCCCATGGCCGCCCGCAAGCCATTCCCCACGCCCTGCCTCCGCACTTATACGGATTGAGCCTCGAACCGCAAGCCCGAACGCCACGGCGCACCGAAAGGATTTGACCGGGCCGGAAAAATGCTGGCATGGGCGGATCAGGCGTATCACTATCGCGCCAAATTGCGAAAGACAGGAAGATCGGCCATGAGCGAAGCCCTGGGAGCAATCCTTTCCCATCTCGACGCCTCGACGGATGCCGCGCTGGAGCGGCTGTTTGCGCTGTTGCGCATTCCGAGTATCTCCACCGATCCGGCCCATGACAAAGCCTGCCGTCAGGCGGCGGATTATTGCGCGGACCAGCTTTCCGGGATCGGCTTTACCGCCCGCGTGCAGCCGACGAATGGCAAGCCGATGGTCGTTGCCCATTGGCGCCATCCCTCTGCGAACGCCGCGCATGTGCTGTTCTACGGCCATTATGACGTTCAGCCTGCGGACCCGCTGGAATTATGGGAGACGCCGCCTTTCGAGCCCCGCATTGCGGAAGATACCGCGAACGGCCCGGTGATCGTGGCACGCGGAGCGAGCGACGACAAAGGCCAACTGATGACCTTCCTCGAAGCGTGCCGCGCCTGGATGGAGAAGACCGGCGCCCTGCCCTGCTCGGTCTCGGTGCTGCTCGAAGGCGAGGAGGAATGCGGCAGCCCAAGCCTGCCGGCCTTTCTCGACGCGCATATGGATGAGCTGAAAGCCGACGAGGTCTTTGTCTGCGACACGGGCCAGATGAGCGCCGATCAGCCGGCGATTACCACCAGCCTGCGCGGCCTGGCGCATGGCGAGATCGTCATCGAGGCCGCGAGCCGCGATCTGCATTCCGGCATGTATGGCGGACCGGCGATGAACCCGATCCGCGCGCTGACCCATATTCTCGGCGGCCTCTATGACGCCGAGGGGCGCGTTCAGATCCCCGGCTTTTACGACGGCATTATCGAGCCAACGGAGGAGCAGCGGGCGCAATGGCACTCGCTCGGGGTCGATGCCGCTCATATGCTGGAGCCGGTCGGCCTCTCGAAACCAGCGGGCGAAGCGGACAGGAACCTCCTGGAACAGCTCTGGTCTCGGCCCACGGCGGAGATCAACGGCATTATCGGCGGCTATACCGGGCCGGGCACCAAGACCGTTATTCCGGCCGAAGCCTCGGCCAAGCTGACATTCCGCCTGGTTCCCGGCCAGGACCCGGAGCGCATTCTCGAAAGCTTCAAAAGCTTCGTCAACGCCCGGCTTCCAGCCGATTGCCGCGTCGAATTCAAAGGCTTCGGCGGCAGCCCCGCCATCGGCTTCGACACCAGCCTGCCGGCGATCCGGCGCGCCGCCGAGGCGCTACGCGAGGAATGGGAGAAGGAGGCGATCCTGATGGGCTGCGGCGGCTCCATCCCCATCGTCGAATTGTTCAAGAGCAAGCTCGGCATGGACACCGTGCTCGTGGGCTTCGGGCTCGACGACGACCGCATCCATTCGCCGAACGAGAAATACAATCTGAAAAGCTTCAGGAAGGGCGCGCGCTCATGGGCGCGGATTCTGGATAAGCTGCGGGGCTGACGTCCGGGCCGCGCCCGCCTGGCGCAACGCGCGTCCAAGCATGCCCCCCGCGAAGGCGGGGAACGGGCATCCAGTATAGAGCTGTCTCTGCAGAGTCCTGGATCCGCGTTTTCACGGGGATTTCGGCTGAATTTGGGGAGACCCGTTTCCGTTCAAATTGATCCCGCGCTGTAATCCGCGGCCTGCCTATTCCAGCAAGGCTGCCGTCGATTGCTCCCAGTCGACAGCGGCCTTTTCCGCGCTCTTGCGCTCTTCCGGCGATAGCGAGCCCAGAAAGCCGTCGAGCGCGAAATCGCTGACGCCGGCCTGGCGGGAGAGGAGATGCCATTTCGCGGCGGCGACCGGATCGCGCTTCGTGCCCCTGCCCACGGCCAGCGCATGCGCCATCCGGTTCTGGGCAACCGGATTGCCGTTCTCGGCGGCGCGCCGGATCATCGTGAAGCCCTTGGCCTCGTCCTTCGGCACGCCCTTTCCGAGATAGAGCGCGATGCCATATTCGAGTTCCGCATTCGTCATGCCGGCCTCGGCGGCCTTGCCGAGCCAGTAGGCCGACTTACGGTCACTCTGGGGAACGCCTTGCCCCGCCCGATAGAAGGCCGCCAGATCATATTGCGCCTGGGCGTGGTCGAGCTTTGCCGCGCGTTCCATCAGTTCCGCCGCTTTTTTGAAATCCTGCGGGCGCGCGTCGCCGTCAACATAGATCAGCGCCAGATTGTAGATCGCGGTCGCATGATTCTTTGCGGCTGCCAGCTCGAAAAATTGCGCCGCCAGTTTCTTGTTTTGCTTGATGCCGCGCCCCTCGGCCAGCATGACGCCGAGAGCGAACTGGGCATGAACATCGCCGAGCTTGGCCCCCTTGGCATACCATTCGGCGGCCTTCGTCAGATCCTGGGGGACGCCGAGACCTTGTTCATAGAGAATGCCTAAGAGCGTGTGGGACGGGCCGTCGCCCTTCGCCGCAGCGGCTTCGGCCAGCTTTTTGGCCTCCATGTAGCGGCACTTCTCATAGGCCGCATAGGCCGGGTCCGTGGCGACCGGCCTGGTCGCGACCTGGCTGACCTTGCCTGCGCCTTTATTCTTCCCGGCATCCGCTTTCCTGGCTGCTCCCGCCGGCAGCGCCGCGAGCACGGTCATCAGGAGAGCCAGGAAGATCGAAAAGCGCATTCCACTTGCTCCTAGATCAACCCTCGTTCAAGTGGAACCACCTGAGCGAGGTCAAGTTGATCTATTTCAAAAGGCGAGCGCATCTGTTCCCGCGTCCATCCCCCCTTCGCGGGGACATGCCTGGACGCGCATTGCGCTAAGCCGAAACCACCGGATCGCTTGCCAGTGCGGCAAGGTCGCGGATGCGCCCCATGTCGAACGCCGTCTCACCGTCGAGCGCCACCGCGAGATAGTCCGCCCCGGCGCGGACGAGGCGGCTGGCGTCCTCCTTTGTGGCGTCTTCGCTCAGCCAGGCGACGCAGGGCACCTCGAAGAGTTCGTCCCACCAGCGGATCATCTCGGCAAGCGCATCGTCATCGCGTGGCCCCCGGCCCATGATCTGGCCGAAGGCCACATAATCGGCGCCCGCTTCCGCGATCTCCATGGCTTCATGGCGAGAGAGACCGCAGGACGCGCCGATGGATTTCGTATCGCCAAGCAAACGCCGCGCTTCGCTGAGCCCTCCGCTATCGGCCTTGATATGAACGCCGTCGGCGTCGCACGCCTTGGCGAGATCGACGTGGTCTTCCAATAAGATGGCAAGATTTTGACGCCGGGCGGCCTCGACGATTTGCCGGATGGCGTCGCGCGGAACGTCATCCAGATCGGTGAGAAGCAGCGCGGCCGGCCCAGTGGCGCGCACGATGCGCTCCAGCTCGGCCGGATCGGACAGCGCATCGGCGCACAAACGCAGATAGAGCTCGCAGCGCTTTTCCATGGGTTCCGCGTGTAGGTTGACGGCGCTTGAGGTTTAGCCGATCAGCTTTCCGATTGCCGCCGCCGTGTCGCACATGCGGGAGGAGAAGCCCCATTCGTTGTCGTACCAGGACATGACGCGCGCCAGCCGCCCGTCGACAATGTGCGTTCCCGACAGGTCGAAGGTCGAGGAATACGGATCGTGATTGAAATCGATCGACACCAAGGGCTCGTCCGTCACGGCGAGAATGCCCTTCAGCTCGCCGGAGGCCGCGCGGCGCATGGCCGTGTTGATTTCCTCGACCGTCGTCTCACGCTGCGGAATGAATTTGAGGTCGATCAACGAGACATTCGGCGTCGGCACGCGCATCGCCGTGCCGTCGAGCTTGCCCGCCAGTTCGGGCAGCACGAGACCGACCGCCTTGGCGGCGCCGGTCGTCGTCGGGATGATCGACAGGGCGGCGGCACGCGCGCGGTGCAGATCCTTATGCGGCAGATCCAGAATCCGCTGATCATTCGTATAGGCGTGGATCGTCGTCATATAGCCGGATTGGATGCCGCAGAGCTCGTGCAGCACCTTGGCGACCGGCGCGAGGCAGTTCGTCGTGCAGGAGGCGTTGGAAATCACCTCGTGGCCCGGCTCGATCTTGTCATGGTTCACGCCATAGACCACGGTAATGTCCGCGCCCTTGGAGGGGGCCGAGACCAGAACCTTCTTGCCGCCCGCCGTCAAATGCGCCGCGGCCTTGTCCCTGTCGGAGAAGATGCCGGTGCATTCCATGACGACATCAACGTTGAGGTCGCGCCAGGGCAGTTTCGTCGGGTCTTTCTCCGCGAGGACTTTGAAGGCGCCGAGGCCGACATCCATCATATCGCCTTCGATTTTCACTTCGCCCGGAAAACGGCCGTGCACACTGTCATATCTGAACAAATGCGCATTCGTTTCGGGCAAAGTGAGATCGTTGATCGCGACCAGCTTCAGATGGTCCCGGCCCTGCTCCACCATCGCCCGCAGAACATTGCGTCCGATCCGCCCGAAACCGTTGATCGCCACTCGAATAGTCATGAAATCCTCCGCTTTGGGGCTGTTTTGCTTCTGCCGCGCCTGGTTTTGCGCTTCGGCCTCTCTTCACAGGTTAGATGCTGACCTTTCGTGCAAAAGGCAAGGTGTTTCGATGTCTCAGTTCATGGCTGGGAAGGCCGTGTGTCGATCGCGGCCCGACCCGGCCGAACCGGATGCTCGCGCCGATTGCGCCCGGGACGGATCGGTGAAAGCATCGCCCGAAATCCATCATCCGGAGGAAGGCCTCATGCTGCTTCAGGGATCCTGTCATTGCGGTGCGGTTCGCTTCACGGTCGAGTCGCCCCACCCCTACCCGTTCAACCTTTGCTATTGCTCGATCTGCCGGAAGACGGCGGGCGGGGGCGGCTACGCGATCAATCTCAGCGCGAAGTTCGATACGCTGCAGCTCAAGGGCAAGCGGCACATCCGAACCTATCACGCCAAAATGCGTTCGGAGGACGGCGAGGAGGAGAGCATCGGCGAGCGCAAATTCTGCGGCAAATGCGGCAGCGCCCTCTGGGTCTGGGACCCGCGCTGGCCCGATCTCATGCACCCGCACGCTTCCGCCATCGACACCGACCTGCCGGTGCCGCCGGAGCGCACCCATCTCATGCTCGGCAGCAAGGCATCCTGGGTGAAGCCCTGCATCGAAAAGCGCGACAAGACCTTCGACGACTACCCGGAGGAAAGCATCGCCGAATGGCATCAGCGGCTCGGGTTGGAGACGTGACATCCGCCGTGGATTTGCCGATGTTTGTCATCCCCGCGCAAGCGGGGATCCAGTATTCCGTGGAGTTTCAGGTGGTGACTGGATTTCCGCCTTCGAGGGAATGGCCAAATTGGGACTTGGCGACGCGTCACCCACACAAGCCTTAACCACAGTCCGATGGACGCAAGACCATCATATCTGCGCAAGCTGCAGCTGCACATGGAAACTTCTATTTGATTCTGAACTGGTTCCGTACGGCAAGTAGAAAGAGAAAGATCAGTATCGCGCTCCAGACGCTTTGAAAGGCTTGGATGATTGCATTCGTGGTCGGCACGGTGAATGCCAGATCAGTCGGCTGAAGATCATAGAGACAGGCATAGGCCGAGCGGATCTGGTCCCGGTCCCAGTTCACGAAGAGGACTGCGTTCTTTAAAGAGAATATAAGCGATTTAAGCCAGTGTGGTGTTCCGTCGGCGCAATTCGCGGAAAATGCCGAGAGCTTCCCGGCGTGGAAAAGATAAGCCGTCGCAAAGGCTGGAACTGACAGCAGCCAGATCCAAAATGGCCGCATCATCGACCGGCCGAAATCCGACAGAGCATCATAAAAGATGCCGAACCAGAATGCGGCGTGCCAGGGCTTGTGTTCTGTACCTCGTTTGGAGCGAATTTCGCCTTTGAAAGCCTTCGCTTCGTTTTCGTGGTCATTGCCCTGTATTGCCAAGCGTCTGATTGCGCGATACCGCGCTTGTAGATCTGTCGCTTGTATACTTCTAAGACTGGGGAAGAAGGCGAGATTTGGAATTGATGCATTATCAATTCTTGGGGCTCCCTGAAAAGTTGCTTGGTTGAAATCTGGAATAATTTCAAAATAGGCTCTGTCCGCGTTGAGTATGTGTTTCATCCAATGGCGGCGGCCAAGCAGTGCTCGGGCGCAAGGGAAGCAGCGGATTTTTCCAGCATTCGCCGCCAGCCGAGATAGTTGGGCAGATATTTCGTCGCCACGCCGTTGAAGCGGTTGAGCCATTTCTTGAAGCGGCTGATATAGCTATTGACGGTCTGGATGTGCAGCACCTTTTCATGCACGTGCTCGCCGTGGCTGGCGAGGATCAGCTCGTATTCGATCGCTTCTGCCTTGGCGAAAGCGATCAGCGCCGGATCGCCGTCCATGCACAGCAGCACGTCAGTGTTCGAAACTGCTCCCTTCAAAACCGCGTTGACGGCGTCCTCCGAGCGATTGTGCAACACCGCATCCAGATGATGGCCGTAGCGGTCGCGGGCGATCAGGATCGGCGTTTGTTCGCTGGACAAGCCTGGCTTTTCAGCCTTGCCGCCGCGCTTCCTCGCCTTGCGCGGCAAGCGCCGCTCACCTTTCCGGCTTTGCAGAACGAAACATTCGTCGACCTCGACGATGCCGGTCAGCCGCTGGTCCTTAAGGTCTTTCTGCGCCTTCAAAAAACGATGCCTCCAACGGAAGGACGTGCTCTTGTCGATCCCGGTCCGCACCGCCGCGGCGCGGACGGTCTCCGAGCCGTTGAGCGCTTCGGCGAATTTCAGCCAGCGGTCCCGCTTTCGAAGCCGGGCCAGCGGCGTGCCGGTCAGAGCGTTGAACGTCCTGGCGCAGGCCAGGCATTTGTAACGCCACAGACCCCGCGCCATACCATGGCGATGAATGCGACGCCCCTTGCAATGCGGGCATTTCAGATCGGTCTGAAACTGGCCATCGATGAGCTTTTGCGTTTCATTTCCAGCGCTCCGCTCGCGAAGAGTATCGATCAGCTTGCGGCCCTGCGCGGGCGTGAGTTCCGCGATAAGTTCCGCTAGCCGCTGTTTGAATTTTCGGTGCTCCATGATCGGTCTCCCTTAATGGGAACAAATCAGGAACTTGAGCTGCCGTCAATCCCCATACTCAGCGCGGACAGAGCCTCAAAATAAGAACCATTCAATGCGAATGCACCTTCTGATTTAACACCAAAAAACGATGCGTTTGATTTAAATTGAGAGAAATAAAAATCCGTATAACCAAGGAATTGAACTTGCCCAAACCAGACATCATCTTCAAATATTGTGCGATGAAACCAACTTGTACCTAAAAATATACACTGATCAAAACGAGCAATGCCATGAAATTGGGTGGAATTGAAACCTACCGACCTATAAAATTTTGCCCAGTCGAAAACCGCGTCGAAGAAAAAAATTGCTCCGTCGAAATTTGCCCCATTAATGAACTTTACTGATGGCCGTTGCAGCCTTTCTTTTGTGAATTGTTTTGATTCTCCAAAAATAGATTGACCTGGAAATAAAAAATCGCGGAAGTGTGGTCTGGTCTTGAAGCTAAACCCATGAAAGTCAACTCTTGCCCGGTCCAGCCAACCCAATGTCTCTTCATTCGTTCCAATCGTTTCGGCGCTGATCCATTCGTCAGGACCGTAAATCGCCTTTTTTGTCTTAAACTTTCCCTTGGAAGTTAGTGCGTCATACTCACCTCGAACGCCGTTCGCCCAATCATTCCAAATCTCTTTCGCCGCATCATGCGCTTTGTCGTCCGACTTCCCCTCAGCCAGCGCCGCCGCTCTTGCCTCCTCACACTTCTCCCAAAGCGCAATTGTCTCGTCCCGTGTCATCCCGCTCCCCAATAATGCCGCCAGCGGTTAATTTACATTATTGGGCGTTGTTATGGAAACGAGGCGAAACACCAACAAAATGCGGCAGATCAACGAAGAGCCGCCGCGCATTTCGAACATATCTCTACTATAGAATATAAGTTATCCCACATTCACATGCGTTGCCTTAAATTCACATCATTCGACATCTACAATAGGCACAGAATTCAATCATCGATTTTGAGGGGCTCCGATGAAGAAAATTCTTGTTTTTTGCTGTGCACTTACGGCGATCTGCTTCACTCCGCCCGCTTCGGCTCAGGTCATCGTCAATGGCAAACGGCTCAGCCGGGCGGAGATAGCGCAACTGTCGCTCTATAGTTGCGGGCCAATCTACCCGGGCAATTATTGGCTCAATATGCAGACCGGCTATTGGGGATATGCCGGGTCTTATGAAGTCGTGGGGCACATTCGCGACCGTTGCGGCGATGGACGGCGCCCAAGCCTGTCCGAAAGAGGACGGCTGTACAGCCCGGGCGAATTGCTGCGCTAAGCGCGATCGTCCACGACGCCGGTTCGGAAATCGGCTGCTAAACGTCCACCGGCTCCGCCCCCAGTGCCGCGAGGCCCGCGCGCGCGACCTCGACATCCTCATCGCCCGTGCCGGAGCCGACGCCGATAGCGCCGACGCAGACGCCATCGATGATGATCGGCAGGCCGCCCTTCAGGGCCGTCACCTGATTGTTCGCGGCGAGCGGCAGCTTGATTTCCATCTCGGCCGGGACTTTCGAGGTCGGCGCGCGATTGGAGGCCGCCGTCTGCGCCTTGGTCTGGCTGGTGGTGGCGGACAGGAATTTCGCGCCGTCCATCCGCGCAAACGCCAGGAGCCGTCCGCCATCATCGACGATGGCGATGCATTGCGGCACGCCCATCGCCTCGGCCTTTGCCACCGCTGCGGCCAGCGCGACGCGCGCGCCTTCATAGGTGAGCTTGCTCGATGGTTTGGTGTGGCTGGTCATGGCGGCGTTCCTTTCCCGATCGTTTCTTTTCGGCGCGCCAGACGATCCCCGATTTTCGCGCCTGCCGCAAGCCGCCGCACTCTTTACGCGAAACGATATTGCCATCGCGCCCGTCTTGCCTATGCTGCCCGTAATGCGGAGTCGCACATCGGCGGTCCGAACCGGCGCGGACCGCAAAAGAACGCCGGATCGCGCCGAAGCCCCGCGAGGTGAACGAAGTCGAGCAACGCGCCGCATTCAGGGAGGACAGCGATGCCCATGTTGACCATGAGCGACGGTTGCGCGCTCCATTACCGATTTGATGGCGAGAGCAGCCGTCCGGTCTTGATGTTCTCCAATTCGCTCGGCGCGACCATCGATATGTGGGACACGCAAGTCCCGGCGCTTACGGAGCATTTCCACGTGCTGCGCTACGACAATCGCGGACATGGCGCTTCGGACGTGCCGGAGGGGCCGTACACGATCGAGCGGATTGCCCGGGATGCGAAGGAGCTGATCGAAGGGCTTCAGATCGGGCCGGTCGCCTTTTGCGGTCTCTCGCTCGGCGGCATGGTGGGGATGTGGCTCGGAGCGAACGCGCCGGAGCTCCTCAAGCGCGCCGTCCTGGCGAACACCTCCGCCCATATCGGCCAGCCGGAGCTCTGGAACCAGCGCATGGCGCTTGTCCAGAATGAAGGCATGCAGGCCGCCGCCGAGGGCGTCATTCAGCGCTGGCTGACCAAGGACTTCATGGAGAACGACCCGGCGACGACGGCGAAAATGCTGGCCATGATCGCCGGCATTCCGCCATCGGGCTATCTGGCGGCCACCGCGGCGGTGCGCGATATGGATTTGCGGGACAGCCTCGAAAGCATCAGCGTCCCGGTTCTGGTGATTGCCGGCGCGCTCGATCCGGCGACGCCGCCCGTGATGGCCGAGGCGATCGTCGAAAAAATCCCCGACGCCAGGCTGGCGATCCTCGACGCCGCCCATCTCTCGAACATCGAGAAGGCGGACGAGTTCAACAATCTGATCGTCAGCTTCCTGGCCCAGGATTGACGCTTGACGCCGCCGTCTCCGCAATTTGCTGCCCCCGCGCGCTCGAAATGCGGCGGGCGCCCGATCCGGCGCAATGGCGATCGTATCGTGGTTTTCCGCAAGCCCTGCCGCTAGATTAGAGTAGGATCACCTTAGGCGGAAACGCCTCGGTCTGTGGCATCCGCTAAGCGACCTCTCCCATGGGGAGAGGTCGGGATGCGTAAGCATTCCGGGGTGAGGGGACACTGCCTATCGAGAATCCGAATCCCCTCACCCCCGCCCTCTCCCAAGGGGGAGGGAGCTGTCGGCGCAGCCCGGTCGATTCGGCCTAAAATGATCTCGCGCTAGCGCAACGCGCGTCCGAATGGACGCGGAAACAGTTGCGCTCGCCTTTTGATATAGATCAACTTGACCTCGTCCAAGTGATCCCACTTGGACGAGGGTTGATCTAGGCAAAAATATGGACGCTCTTCGGCGCCGGAGCCGGACTTGGCTGGTACGGATGACGCATTACGACGTGATTTTCGCCGGGGGCGGTCTGGCCTCAACGCTCGCCGCGCACCGTCTGCATATGCGGCGCCCGGATCTTCGCCTTCTGGTCATCGAGGCCGGCGACCGGCTCGGCGGAAACCATACGTGGTCCTTTCATCGCAGCGATCTGACGCCGGCGCAGAATGACTGGCTTCAGCCCTTCGTGACCTATTCCTGGCCGGGGCAGATGGTCCGGTTCCCCAAATTCACCCGGCAACTGGCGACCCCCTATCTCTCCATTGCCTCCGAGAAACTTCATGACGTGGCGCTTGCCTCGCTGGGCGAGGCTGTCCGCCTGAACAGCCCGATCGCGGCCATTGAGACGGGTGCGGTACGGCTGACCTCCGGCGAACGGCTCACGGCCCCCTGCATCATTGACGGGCGCGGCCCGGCGGCGGCGAACGCCCTCATTCTCGGCTTTCAGAAATTCGTCGGGCTGGAGCTGCATCTTGCCGAACCGCATGGCGACCAGCTGCCGGTGATCATGGACGCCGATGTCAGCCAGGATGATGGTTACCGCTTCATTTATACGCTTCCCTTCTCCGCCGATACGATCCTGATCGAGGATACCTATTATGCAGACGGCCCGGAGCTTCAGCCCGACAGAGTCCGGGAGAAGATCGGCGCCTATGCGGCCGCGCGCGGCTGGCGGATCAAAGACGTCATTCGCGAGGAGCAGGGAACGCTGCCGATCGTTCTGGCGGGGGACATCGATGCGTTCTGGCGGGAGACGGGAGACGATGCGGCGCGGATCGGCCTTCGCGCCTGTCTCTTTCACCCGACCACCGGCTATTCGCTGCCCGATGCTGTGGCGACGGCGGACGCGCTCGCGGAGCTGCCGCAATTGACGACGGGGAGCGTTGCCTGTTTGACCGAGGCCCGGTCGAAACAACTCTGGCGGGAACGGCGTTTTTATCGCATGCTGAACAGGTTCTTGTTTTTGGCAGCAATGCCGGAGAAGCGCTTCGAGATCATGCAGCGCTTCTACACGCTCGGAGAGCCGCTTATCGAGCGCTTTTACCGGGCGGCGTCCACGCCCGCGGACAAGGCCCGCATTCTGATCGGACGGCCGCCCGTGTCAATTCTGAAGGCGCTCGCCCATGTTCGGGAAGCGGGCCTGGAGCCGGCGCCGACGCGAAATGCAAGTCAGTCCCATGGATGAGATCGTCAAATATAGCCGTGAGCGGATCGAGAAAGGCTCCAGGAGCTTTGCCTCCGCCGCGCGGCTTTTCGATCCCGACACGCGCGCTCATACCTATATGCTCTATGCCTGGTGCCGTCATTGCGACGACATCATCGACAACCAGGAACTCGGTTTTGCGGTGCAGCCGGGCGGGAACGGCTCGCCGGCCGAGCGCCTTGCGGAGCTGCGTGAGAAGACCAGCCGGGCGGTGCGAGGCGAATGGGACGAGCTGGTGTTCGGCGCGCTGCACCGGGTCGTATCCGAGCGCGGGATTCCGGAGCGTTACCTGCTCGACCATCTCGACGGCTTCGCCATGGATGTCGCCGGCCGGCGTTACCTTACGCTCGATGACACGCTCGCTTATTGCTACCATGTGGCAGGCGTCGTCGGCGTCATGATGGCGATGATCATGGGCGTCCGGGATATGGAGACGCTCGATCGCGCCTCGGATCTGGGGATCGCTTTCCAGCTCACCAATATTACCCGCGATGTCATGGATGACGCCGCGATCGGCCGTGTCTATCTGCCCGAGGACTGGCTCGCGGAGCGGGGCGTGCCGGTGCGATCCGTTGCCGATCCGGCCTATCGCGACCAAATTCACGACGTCACTCAGCGGCTTCTCGCGGTCGCCGACCGGTTCTATGTCTCGGCGCGTCACGGCATCGCCTCACTCCCCTTCCGCTCGGCCTGGGCGATTTCGGTCGCGCGCTTCGTCTACCGGGATATCGGCCGGCTGGTGCGTGCCCGCGGGCCGGGGGCCTGGGACAGGCGCGCCAAGGTCAGCGCCACGCGCAAGCTTTACGGCGTCGCGCGCAGCCTTGCGACCATCGCGCGCTCGCATGCCCATGGGCGCCTGGAGGAAATCCCCTCGCGCAATGGCCTTTGGACCCGCCCGCGTCCGCTCGACCAGCCGTCCCTGCTTACGCCGGGTGTGTTGTAGCGTGTCGGCTCGTTGATCGGCTTAAGAATTCGCGTTTGGTTCCCTCTAGCGCAACGGTTCCCGCGTCCATCCCCGCCTTGGCAGCAGGCCGCGTTACTCGCGGGCGATTATCCTTTCGCTAACAATTTGCAGTTAGCTCAAATTTTACCTAACTTGGCCCGGTCCCTAACGCACCATTGCCACAATAAGCGTCTAGGGTTCACGAGGGTCGAGTTCTGCGTGGAGAGGCCTTTTATGAATCAGGTTCCCTGGAGGCGCATATTAGAGCGTGCCGATGGCGGGGTGCCCAGCGAGGGCGGTGCAGCGATCATCAACTTGCACGATCGCGCACCCGGCCGCCAGAGAAGCCGTCGGCCTGTACGCCCGGAACACCATGCCGAACGCGCCCTCGATCTGGAAAACGAACTCGGGCATGCGCTGAAGCAGGCCGAACGCGAGCGCCGCGAGCGAGCCGCAGCGGGAACGCCTCCCCAATGGGAGCCGATCTATAGCAACAATGAAATCGGACGTGGCCCCCTGCCCCCTCAGCGAAGCCTGGTGACAAGGCGGCAGGCCAGAAAGTCAGGAAGCCGCGGGCGAAATCTGCTCGCCATTGCGCTTTCCCTCGCCATAATCGGCTTTGCTTTCCACCAGATCGGCGATCAGTGGCCCGCCGACCCTCGGGACAGGGCGTCCACCCGGGACAATCCGGCGCCTGAGCGGCATACGGCAGCAGGAGCGGGCGGCGATTGGATCGCCCAGCCCGACCGCAGCGCGGGCGGAAGCACGCAATTTGAACGCAAGAGGATCGATCTGCGCCCATCACTTGCCACCGAAGGCGGCAGCGCACCGGCCGCGCAGGCGCCGAAGACACCGTCCGAGGCGACGCTCGACGCAGATATCCAGGAGGCCGCCCGGCTTCTGTCCCGGGCGGAGAGGGAAAGAACCGAGGTCAGGGAAACGAAGACGAGCGCCCGGACGGGGGCGGAGCAGGTGAACGTCTCGACGAGCACGGAGCAGATGATTCTCCGGCGCGGACATCGGCTGATGGCACAGGGCCACATTACCGGAGCCCGGCTCATCTTTGAATTGCTTGCCGAACAGAAGAGCGCTCTGGGCGCATTTGCATTGGCGCAGACCTATGACCCGAATTTTCTGAAATCGCGCTCGATTCCGGGGGCGAAGCCGGATAAGGCCCTGGCCGCGAAGTGGTATCAGTACGCTGCCCAGCTCACGAGCTCGGAATCCTCTCAATAGTCTGCGATCGGCGACAGGCGGCCGACTTCGACCAGCGGTAACCGGCCTCGTCTCAGGAGGTCGCGGACCGGGCCAGAGCTGACCGATGCCTTCGGCGAAGATAGCCGCCAACTCCCAGAACGACAATGATCCCTCCGAGGCCCGCAAGCACCTGAACGGTCGACAGAGCGTCGGCGCCGACCATCCGCCTGATCAGGGCCGTCGCAACAGGATCGGCAGCGATCAGCTCTCCGGCAATCCAGCCAAGCAGACCCGCGCCGGCCCAGACAAGAATGGGGAAGCGGCTGAGCAGCGACATGAAGAGCGCCGCCCCCGCGACGATCAGCGGCACGCTTGCCGCAAGTCCGAGCATGAAGAGCACGGGGTTGCCTTTGGCCGCGGCGGCGATCGCGATCACATTGTCCAAACTCATGACCACGTCCGCGAGGGCGACGATGCGCACCGCGTGCCACAGGCGCTCGCTGCTGTGGATGTTCTTTTCTTCGTTACTTCCCTCCGGCACCAAGAGCTTGATCGCGATGATGGTGAGCGCGAACCCCCCTGCGATTTTGAGATAAGGCAGGGTCATCAGGCTGGCCACCGCCAGCGTGAAGAAAATACGCAGGAGGACGGCGACGCCGGCGCCGAGCACCATTCCCCAAACGCGCAGGCGCGGCGGCAGGTTGCGGCAGGCGAGCGCGATGACGACGGCGTTGTCGCCGGCCAGAAGAATGTCGATCCAGATAATCTGCAGGACCGACACCCAAAATCCGGGCTGCTGCATGTCGGCCCAGACACTATTGAACATTGCGCTTGCTGACGCGAGATCCGTCATATCAATCATTGCCCCGGAAAAGTATTCCGCGGCTTCTAGTGTCCCGATTCCGAAGTTCGCCCTGTGGTCTCGGCACTCTCCGTAGCGAACTTCGGAATCTCAAGGGACACTCGCCTATCAATGTTGCTGGTGTGATTCAGATCCAGACGTTCGTTCGGCGCCTGCTACGAGGCATGACGAACTTTTGGATCATCACACTCGCCCGCGCGGAGATACCGATCAGCCGCTGGACATGGGAACGCCCAACGGATTTTGCGATAGGTGGACCCCGATAAGCCGCGAAACATTCCGGCGCTGTGGAGGGAATGAAACACCTTATCCGACGATCTCATCGTCGGAAAAGCACATGCTGATCTCTTTTGCAGCATTCTCGGCGCTGTCGGAGCCGTGGACGGAATTACGCTCGATATTCTCGGCGAATTCCTTGCGGATCGTGCCGGCAGCGGCCTTGGCCGGATCCGTCGCGCCCATCACTTCGCGGTTCCTGGCAACAGCATCTTCGCCCTCCAGCACTTGCAGCACGATCGGGCCGGACGTCATGAAGGCAACCAGCTCGTCGTAGAATGGGCGATCCTTGTGGACGGCGTAGAAGGCCTTCGCCTGCTCATCACTCCAGCGCACGCGCTTTTGCGCAACGATGCGCAGCCCGGCATCCTCGAGCATGGCGATGATCTTTCCCGTCAGGTTCCGCTCGGTCGCATCCGGTTTGATGATCGACAATGTCCGTTCGACTGCCATCGCAATTTTCCCATATGGTGATTGTTTGCCCTCGGCGCGCTTATAGCGTTCGCATCCGGGTGCTGCAAGACAGGAGACGTCGTAAGCCGGGCCGCTGACATCGATCCCGCTCGCCCGTGACGCCCGCGGCTTGCATTTTGCGACATTTCGTCCAAATTCCGCCCATGCTTCACATCAACGACCTGAGCTACCGGATCGAGGGCCGCCTGCTTTTCGACAAAGCCACGGCAGCCATTCCGGCGCGGCATAAGGTCGGCATTGTCGGACGCAACGGAACCGGCAAGACGACGCTCTTGCGCATTCTTTCCGGGGAGATCGCGCCCGATGACGGCACGGTCTCCTGGCCGAAGACCGCGCGAACCGGCGGCGTCGCGCAGGAAGCGCCGGACGGCGAGGGAAGCCTTATCGACACCGTGCTCGCGGCGGATAAGGAGCGCGCGTCTCTCCTGGCGGAGGCGGAGACCGCGACCGATCCGCACCGCATCGCCGAGGTCCAGCTTCGCCTGAACGATATCGGCGCGCATGCCGCCCCGGCCCGCGCCGCGCAGATCCTCGCCGGGCTCGGCTTCGACGAGGAGGCGCAGCAGCGCCCCTGCCGCGAGTTTTCCGGCGGCTGGCGCATGCGGATCGCCCTTGCATCGGTCCTGTTTACCGCGCCGGACATCCTGCTGCTCGATGAGCCGACCAACTATCTCGATCTGGAAGGAACGCTGTGGCTGCAGAATTTTCTTGCCGGCTATCCCTACACGGTCCTGATCGTCAGCCATGACCGGGATCTCCTGAACACATGTGTGGAGGCGATTGTCCACCTCTCGAACGGCAAGCTGACGCTCTACTCCGGCGGCTATGACGCGTTTGAGGAAAGCCTCCGGGAACGGCAGCGCCTCCAGCTCAAGCTGAAGAAGAAACAGGATGATGCGCGCCGGCATATGGAAGCCTTCGTCGAGCGCTTCCGGGCCAAGGCCTCGAAGGCGCGGCAGGCCCAGAGCCGGCTCAAGGCGCTGGCGAAATTGCAGCCGATCGCCGCCGAGATCGAAAACGACGTGCTGCCGCTGCGCTTTCCCAATCCGCCGTCGCGCCTCGGCAATCCGCTCATCCGCCTGGAGGATGCGAGCGTCGGCTACGCGGCGGACCGGCCGGTCCTGCGGGGGCTCGATCTGCGGCTCGACAGCGACGACCGGATCGCGCTTCTGGGCGCCAACGGCAATGGCAAATCGACCCTGGCCAAGCTGCTATGCGGCCGTCTCGTACCGCTGAGCGGCCATCGCCGCGCCTCGAAGAAGCTGACCTTCGGCTATTTCGCCCAGCATCAGCTCGACGAGCTCAATCCGCAGAAATCGGCCTATGACCACATTGCCGAGCTGATGCCGGATGCGACGGAAGCCCAGAAACGGACGCGCACGGCGGCCGCGGGGTTCGGCACCGACAAGGCCGATACGCCAGCCGGGAAGTTGTCTGGCGGCGAGAAGGCTCGGCTGCTTTTCGCGCTGGCGTCCTTTCATGCGCCTCACCTCCTTATTCTCGATGAGCCGACCAATCATCTCGATGTGGATAGCCGGGAGGCACTGATTCACGGCCTCAATGACTATGAGGGCGCGGTGATCATCATCAGCCATGACCGGCACCTCCTCGAAGCGACCGCCGACCGGCTCTGGCTCGTGCGCGAAGGCACGGCGGTTCCCTATGATGGCGATCTCGACAGCTATAATGCCAGCCTGCTGGCGCGCGCCCGCGAACAGAAGAACGGCGAGGCATCCGTCGGAGGCCGGCAGCAGCAGGGCGCGTTGTCCCGGCAGGACGAGCGCCGGCTCGCGGCCAATGCACGGGCCGAACTCGCTCCGCTGAAAAAGCGCATCGACGCTTGTGAACGTGAGATCGCGCAGATCACGCGAAAAATTGCAGCGCTTGATCACGCATTGGCCCAAGATGGCTTTTATGAAAAATCTCCTGAGCGCGCCTTGGAGCTCATGAAGGAGCGCGGCGTGCTCGCCAAAAATCTCGGTGAAACCGAAATGCTATGGCTGGAAGCATCGGAAGGGTACGAAAAAGCCCGGCGCGAACAGCGAAATGCAGGCACAGCGTAGGGGGAGAGCTGATGCCAACAAAGATCGTCAGATGGGGACGGCGGCTCCTTCGAGGGCTAATCGTCACAGGGCTCGCCGCCGGCCAGAGCGTGTGGCCCGCAGCCGCAATCGACATGGGCGAGGCCGGTGGAGCGAAATTGCGGCTTGCCCAGCGCGGCGACAGAGCTTGCGTGGAACGCTGTATCGGCCAATGCCGCGCGGCGCGCGCCGCATGCAACGGCGCCGGCAACAGCCCCGCCGCCTGCCGCACGCGGTTTCAAATTTGCGCCCGGCGCTGCGTCGTCTCCTGCAGCTCGCGCTGAACGCCCCCTGTCCTCGCATGGGCACGGCCCAACCGGAGTGCGGCCTATGCGGTCGGCAAGACCTCGAAATCGCCTGGAGCTGAGCCACCTTCTTGAATAATCTCGACATTTTCGACCTGCGCGTCGGGCGGCCCCTGCCAGCAGAGCTCGATCATATCCGCGACATCCGCCGCGGCGCCGCTCATCACGGTCTCGACAGCGCCATCGCGTCGATTCCTCACCCAGCCGGTCAAGCCGCGCCGGCGCGCATGCTCGGCAGTCCAGGCGCGAAAACAAACGCCTTGTACGCGTCCCGTAATTCGGAGATGCACCGTCCTCGTTGTATCGTCCATCACTTTTTCCTGGAAACCGTATATGACAGCCGACAAACTCCGCCTCGGTTCACCTGTCGCGCAATTACGTCTCGTTGACTAGAGCCACTCAAACACATAACTTCTTTGCAAAGCTTTGCGGTTGAAGAACTATGTATTCGCGGATGTTGACCTTCATTTTCGATCAGGGGTGCAAGAGACGGATGCCATGTCCAAAAACAATATGCCAGGCGTCGACAGTCGATCCGAAAGAGAAAACTTCGGACAAAATTTTCGTATAGCGCGCGCAAAGAAAGGATTGAGCCAGCGAGACGTACACCGTTTAACAGGGGTGGCTCAATCCCATATTTCGGAGATTGAATCCGGCACATCGAACATTTCAATCGATACGATGGTGAAACTGGCCACCGTGGTGAACCAGCCGCTTTGGAAGCTTTTCAAAGCGCCGCCGAAGACATCGAAAAGTTGAGCCGAATCCTATTTCCGCACATGGCCCTGCCTTTCGCGCCGAAAGCCCGCGCCGAGACCGCCTTGCGGTTCATGCCGGCTAGATCAACCCTCGTTCAAGTGAAGTCACTTGCACGAGGTCAAGTTGATCTATTTCAAAAGACGAGCGCAACCGTTCCAGCGTCCATCCCCGCCTCCGCGGGGACATGCTTGGCCGCGCGTTGCGCTAGATCGAGAGGTCTGCGCGAGTGTCCCTTGAGATTCCGAAGTTCGCTACGGAGAGTGCCGTGACGACGGGGCGAACTTCGGAATCGGTACACGAGCCGGCGATTGGCCTAAAATCGCCTTGACGGTCGGCGGAATTGACTTCGTCTCGACTCGGAGGGAAGGTGCTATGTCATCTGTCGGCCAAAAGATGGAAGCGCTTTCCGATCCGGCAAAACGGCAAGCAAGACGGGAAGGCGTGCGAAGTCGAAATCCGAAGTCTCTTCCAAATCCACCCAGGAGGTCTGTCATGCAGGAAATGCCGAAATTCACCGAAATGCCAGAATCCATGCGCAACATCATGAAAGCCAGCATCGACCAGGCCCGAAAGGCCTTTGAAGGTTTCATCGCAGCCAGTCAGCAGGCCATGTCGAACTTCGACGCGCCGACCAATAATCCGGCGCTCGACAGCCTGAAGCAGTTCAACGACAAGATCGCGGAGTTCACCCGCAAGAATGCCGACGCCAATTTCCAGTTCGCAATGCGGCTGGCGGACGCCAAGCAGGTCACCGACGTGCTGGAAATGCAGAATGACTATGTCCGTCAGCTCATGGACGCCTACGCGAAACAGCTCGAAGAGCTCCGTTCTCTGACGACCAGGATCGTTCAGGATAGCGCGAAGGCGGCCAGCTCAAACATGCCCAATATGCCCAACATGCCGAATATGGGCGGCGGCACGGATTCGAGCGGCTGAATCGCGCTGCAGGCGGACTGCCGGCAACGCATTTGCCCTTGCCAATCGGCGGGCGCTCCTTGCAAACGTTTTGCGACGGGCGCGTCCGCCGCTCTTCTTTGTGACGAGAGCAACGCGCGTCCAAGCATGTCCCCGCGGAGGCGGGGATGGACGTGGGAACAGCTATGCTCGCCTTTTGATATAGATCAACTTAACCTCGTCCAAGTGATTCCACTTGAACGAGGGTTGATCTAGAACCGGGGGACGATAAATGCGTCCAATCGCTCGGCTCATCGGCTTGTTGATCGCCCTGCTGGCCGGCATTCACCTGTTCTTCTATTGGACGGTCGGGACGTTCGATCCCTGCCGCGCGGCCGTCTTGCGGATCATCCAGAAGCAAAGGGCTGAGGGCCAGGGTCTGGCGGCCGGGGTCGGGGTGCTGTTCGCACGTCAGCTGGAGGACGCGCTGCGCTCGGAAGGCGTGCTGACCTGCTACCGCTCGGCGCTGCGCGGCGAAGCACCGGAGATCGAGCTGCAGATCCTGAAAAACCGATGAGATCCGCCCGCACCGGCGGTTGCGCTACTCTGCGGCGCGGCTTGGGGCGCCCCGCTCTCCGCGGCCGAAGCGGTTTTCGATGTATTCCTGAACCAGCTTCTTGAAATCCTCCGCGAGCGTCGGTCCGCGAAGCGTCAGGGCTTTCTTGCCGTCGATGAAGACCGGCGCGGCGGGACTTTCGCCGGTGCCCGGCAGGCTGATGCCGATATCGGCATATTTGGACTCGCCAGGGCCGTTCACGATGCAGCCCATCACCGCGATATTCAGCGTCTCGACGCCCGGATAGGTCTTCCGCCATTCCGGCATGCTGGCCGCGATATGCTTCTGAATGTCGGAGGCCAGTTCCTGAAACAGCATGCTCGTCGTGCGCCCGCATCCCGGGCAGGCCGCCACGACCGGCACGAAGGACCGCAGCCCCATCACCTGCAAAATCTGCTGCGCGACCTCGACCTCGCGCGTGCGCGCCTCGCCCGGCTCGGGCGTGAGCGATACGCGGATCGTATCGCCGATCCCCTGCTGCAACAGAATGCCGATGCCGGCGGTCGAGGCTACGATCCCTTTCGTCCCCATGCCGGCTTCGGTCAGGCCGAGATGCAGCGCATAGTCGCCGCGCGCAGCCAGCATGGAATAGACGCTGATGAGGTCCTGAACGGCGCTGACCTTGGCGGACAGGATGATCCGGTCCGGGTCCATGCCGAGCTCCTGCGCGCGTTCGGCGCTGAGCAGCGCGGATTGCACCATCGCCTCATGCAGCACGGCGCGCGCATCCTCCGGCTCGGGACGCACGGCATTCTCATCCATCAGCTGCGTCAGCAATTCCTGGTCGAGACTGCCCCAATTGACGCCGATCCGTACCGGCTTGCCATATTTCAAGGCGATCTCGATGATCTCGGAGAATTGCCGGTCGCGCTTGTCGCGAAAACCGACATTGCCGGGATTGATACGATATTTATCCAATGCCTCGGCGCAGGCCGGATGGTCGGTGAGCAGCTTGTGGCCGATATAGTGGAAGTCGCCAACAAGGGGAATGTTCACGCTCAAACGCGCCAATGTTTCGCGAATGTGCGGCACAGCCGCAGCCGCCTCGTCGCGATCCACCGTAATGCGCACCAGCTCCGACCCCGCCCGCGCCAGTTCCGCGACCTGCGCGGCGGTCTTCTCGACATCGGCCGTGTCGGTATTGGTCATCGACTGGACGACGATCGGCGCGTCCCCGCCGACCACAACCTCTCCGACCTTAACGCCGATCGTGCGCTGTCTCGGCGCGATGTTGTGAACCATTCCCTCTCCTCGATTCCGAGGCTCGTTGTCGGACTCCGCTCCCCCTTAATTAATCGAGAAGAATGACAATTGCCAGTCAGTCGGATTACGCGTGCTGTCCCTATTGGGAAGGAGGGCAAAAAATTGCAGCGGCGAGAGTATTTCCAGAAAACGAAATGCGCTATCTCAACGCGGGATCGACAAGGCGCAGGGGGTAAGGCGGCTTCATGGGGAAAATTGTCAACTTGTGTCCGCACAAGGCACATGTCATGACGAGCGGTGACTCGAAAAACGCGCATTGTGCCATTGAAGGCTTCGAACCCGAACTACCTAAGAACGTTTGGTACAAAGGCGTATCTGCGGATGAACCCGAACAACCAGACGCAGAGGTTCAGAAACTCGTAGACAAAGGCCACCTTGTCCTCAATACGCGCAACGGCATCGGAACCTTCGTCGGTGATCACTTATGTCTCGGCGCCAATCACTTCTTTTCACCGACGCTTCGCAATTTGGTTGAAGAATTCGAGCCAGGCGTACAGCGATACTTTGAAGTGCAGGTCGTGAGTAGAGTTCCGATAGGCGGAAAGACCGAACACGGCACATATTACTGGCTTCGTCCCCCTCCGATTATCGACTGTGTTCTTTATCCGCAGACGAAGACACGCGCCGACGTAAAGGGGAATCCATGGCAGAGGGTCGATGCCTATTCCTCGACAGGCGTTCCATTCCAATGGGGAGGCGGGGTTGCCTTCAGTCAGCCCGCTTATATCGATGGAGCGAAGATTGAAGGTCATCATTTCTGGATGACACGGCAAGGTCCGGGATCAGGTCCATTGACTCACCTTTTTACCTGGTCCCAAGCGCTGCTTTCAAAATACCGGAAACGAAACCTGACCAATTGGCGAGCGATGAACGATTTTAATGTCGTTTATGCTTCAGCGTAAGTGAGGAAGGTGCATGCACTGTCCAGCGCGACCTCACGCCCCCTTCCGCAGCAATAGCCATGGAACCGCCGCAGCGAACAACGCGCTCATCACCAGCACAATGGATGGTCCGGCTGGCGCATCGAATTGCAGCGACATGCCGAGCCCGGCAATCACACTGAGCACAGAAACGCCCGCCGCGCCGATCGCCATCTGTTCGGGCGTTGCGGCAAATGCGCGCGCCGCCGCCGCCGGGATGATGAGCAGCGCCACGATCAGCAGAATGCCGACCATCTTGATGCTCAGCGCGACGGTAAAAGCCATGAGCAACATGAAGGCGGCTCGGACAGCCATGACGCGCACGCCTTCGGCCGCCGCCATCTCCTCATGCACGCTGATGGCGAGAAGGGGCCGCCAGAGCCACAGCATCGCTCCGCCGACGCCGATCAAGCCGAGGAATATCCACACCAGATCGGCGGTCGAAACGGCCAGAATATCGCCGAACAGATAACCCATCAGGTCAAGCCGCGCGCCGCCAAGCATGGTCGCGGCCAGCAGGCCGGCGGCGAGAGCGGCATGGGCCAGAATGCCGAGCAGCGTGTCCTGCGGCAGCGCCTTCTGCCCTTGCATGGCGATGAGCAGCGCCGCGAGCGCAACGGAGACGATAATGACGCCGACCGTCAGATCGATGCTCAACAAAATGCCGAGCGCCACGCCGAGCAGGCCGCAATGGGCGACGCTGTTGCCGAACATGGCGAGCCGCTGCCAGACCACGAAACAGCCGAGCGGCGCGGTGAGGATCGCGATGCCGAGACCGGCGAGCCCGGCGCGCAGCAGAAAATCGTCAATCATGGTCGTGCCCGCATTTGACCTCGCCGGAAAGCGTGTGTTCGTGATCGTGATGATGCCGATAGACGGCGACCGCCTTGCCGGCATCGCGCCCGAACAGGCGCGCATATTCCGGATGGCTCGCGACACTTTCCGGCACGCCCTCACAGCAGACATGGCCGCTGATACAGATCACCCGGTCGCTCGCGCCGAGCACGACATGCAGATTATGCGAGATCAGCAGAATGCCGCAGCGGCGCCGCTTGCGGATCTCGGCGATCAGTTCGTAAAGGTGGATTTCGCCGGCATAGTCGACCGCCTGGGCCGGTTCATCGAGGACCAGCAGGCCCGGCATCCCGATGAGGGCGCGCGCGAGGCACACGCGCTGAAATTCGCCGCCGGAGAGCGTCGCGATCTGCTGATCGATCAGATGCACCGCGCCGACTTCCTGCAAAACCGATTTGACCGCCGTCCGTCTGGCTCTGACGCCCAGCGTCAGGAAGCGGCCGACGTCGAGCGGGATGGTCGGATCAACCGGAAAACGCTGCGGTACATAGCCGACGCGCAGGCCCGGCGCGCGGATGACTTCGCCGCTGGTCGGCTTGATGATTCCGAGAAGCAGACGCGCAAGGCTCGTCTTGCCGGCGCCGTTCGGACCGATGAGGGTGACGATCTCGCCTGCATGTACCGCGATATCGACATTCTCCAAAATCTGCCGCCCGCCAAAGGTGAGGCCGAGCCCATGGCCGGAAACCAGCGCCGCGCCGACGGGCTTGCCCTGCGCCGTCCGCTCCGTCTCCGGCGAATGAATATGCGACACGCTCATGGCGCCCGCCTCACGCCGCCGCGCCGGAGGACCGGCGGCAGTCAGCGCATATGCCCTGAATTTCGAGCACGGTCTCCCTAACCTGAAATCCGTTCGCCTGCGTCATCGCCTTGATCGCCTTCCAGGCCTCCGGCGCTTCCGTTTCGGCCACCCTCGCGCAGTCTTCGCAGACCAGGACCAAGAGCGACTTGGTGTCATCATGCTGGGAAAGGCAGGCGAAAAACGCATTCTTGCTTTCCAGCCGGTGCGCGAGGCCCGCCTCCAGCAGCACATCGATCACCCGGTAGACCGAAATCGGCGCCAGCCGGCGGCCTCTCTCATGCAGCTTGTCGATGATCTCATACGCGCCAAGCGCCTTGTGCGAACTGAGCAGCACGCGCAGCACCGCCTCGCGCAGAGGCGTCAGGCGAACGGAACGCGTCTTGCATCGGCTCTGAGCGCGCGCAACCGCCGGCTCGACGCAGGTCGCATGGTCGTGCCCAGGCATGGGAAAGAGATTGTGCGCCATCGCTGTTCCGCGCATTTTGCCTCGTGCCGGAGGGTTCAACGAATGTAACAATATTGCATTTTTGCGGAGCGTTGGGAATTTTTCGGCTGCGGCAAGTGAATTCTCTAGCTTTTCGCCTGCCCTTCGTCCACGGCGATCATTGGCCAAGATGTCTCAGCCGGTCCAGCGCGCCCTGCAGAATATAGGCGGCGGCGACGGCGTCGATGATCTCCGCCCGGCGTTTGCGGCTGGTATCGGCTTCGAGCAGCGCGCGCTCGGCGGCGGCGGTGGAGAGCCGTTCATCCCAAAGCGCGATCGGCGCGGATGTCAGACCGGCGAGATTGCGGGCGAAGGCCCGGCAGGATTGGGCGCGCGGGCCTTCCGTGCCATTGAGATTGACCGGCAGGCCGATGATGAAGCCGACCACGCCGCGCTCCTCGGCAAGGGCCAGAAGCTCGGCGGCGTCGCTGGTGAATTTCCGCCGGCGGATCGTCTTGAGCGCTGTCGCGACGGTGCGGGTCACGTCGGATATGGCGACGCCGATGGTCTTCGTGCCGACATCGAGCCCGAACACCGCCCCTTGGCGCGGCACGGCTTTGGCGAAGGCGTCCAGGCTGAAGGCCGGACGGTTTTCGGGGGGCACGCTCGGCACCGGGGACCCTTTGAGGCTGGCGAATTGTCCTTGTTACGGGCTAATCGGCTTTTATACTGCTCCGTTAGACAAGTCGAAACAATCACCCAAGGAGACGGCTATGAAGATGACCTGGCTCGGCCATTCCGCTTTTCGTATCGAGACCGGCGGCGATGTCCTGCTGATCGATCCTTTCTTGACCGGCAATTCGAAATTCCAGGGCAGCTTCGAGCAGGCCACCGAAGGCTGCACGCATATTATTCTGACCCACGGCCATGACGATCACGTCGGCGACACGCTGGAGATCGTCAAACGCACCGGCGCCATGGTCATTGCCGTGTTCGAGCTGGCCATGTATCTGAACGGCCAGGGGGTCGAGAAAGTCAATCCGGGCAATCCCGGCGGCACCATCGCCGATAGCGGCTTCGATGTGACATTCACCAAGGCTTTCCACTCCTCTTCGACCATCGTCGACGGCAAGCCGGTCTATCTGGGCAATCCCTGCGGCATCATTCTTCGTGCGGGCGGCAAGACGCTCTATCACATGGGCGACACCGAAATTTTCGGCGATATGGCGATTATCCAGGAAGTCTTTCAGCCGGAGATCGGCTGCGTGCCGATCGGCGACCGCTTCACCATGGGCGCCAAACAGGCGGCGATGGCCTGCAAGAGATACTTCAAATTCAAGACGATCATTCCGGTCCATTACGGCACTTTCCCGATCATCGATCCCGATCCGTCGAAATTCCTGGCCGAGATGGAGGGCGAGAATGTCGTGGTGCCGGAGGTGAGCGTACCGTTTGACGTTTGAGGCAATATACAGGCTGGGGACCGCGTCAATTTTCATCGTCATTCCCGAGACGGCGGGAATCCGGTAATCACAAGCGTCGAGAGGACGGAATCCCCTCTTCCACGGGGATGACATCCCGGTGGCGGTTGCGCCGGCTGGCGCGAGAAGACAGGGCGTCGATGGCTACGAAGACGAAGGAAAAGGCACCGAAACCGGCATCCAAGCTGACCGCGGACGAAGCGGTGGAGGAACATCGGCGGGTTGCGGCCGAAATTGCCGAGCATGACCGGCTTTATTATCAAGAGGACGCGCCGGCCATCTCCGATGCGGCTTATGACGCGCTGCGCGCCCGGCTCCTGGCCGTCGAGGATGCGTTTCCCGAGCTGGCGACCGCGGAAAGCCCGACGCAGACCGTCGGCGTGGAGCCATCGGAGAAATTCGCCAAGGTCGTGCACAAAGTGCCGATGCTCTCGCTGGGCAACGTCTTCGGCGAGGAGGAGGTGCGCGATTTTCTCGACCGCATCCGGCGGTTTCTTGGACTTGGCTCCGAGGATGCGGTGGAGATCACCGCCGAGCCGAAGATCGACGGACTTGGCATTTCGTTGCGCTATGAGGAGGGAGAGCTTGTATCGGCCGCCACGCGGGGCGACGGCTATGAAGGCGAAAACGTCACTCCGAATGTCGCCACCATTTCCAGCATCCCCAATGTGGTGAGGTCGAAGGATTTCCCGAAAGTCTTCGAGATTCGCGGCGAGATTTTCATGGGCCGTGAGGATTTTCTGGCGCTCAATGCGCGGCAGGAAGCAGCCGGTGCGAAGGTCTTCGCCAATCCGCGCAACTCGGCGGCCGGTTCGCTGCGCCAGCTCGATCCGAACATTACCAAAAGCCGCCCCTTGCAGTTCTTCGCCTATAGCTGGGGGGAGGTGGCGGAGCTGCCAGCAGATACGCAAATGGGAGTTGTCGAAGCCTTCAAGCGTTGGGGATTCCCCGTCAATCCGCTGATGAAGGTCTGCCGCTCGGCGGACGAAATGCTGGCCGCCTATGCCGAAACCGAGACGCGGCGCGCCACGCTCGATTATGACATTGACGGCGTCGTCTACAAGGTGAACAGCCTGGAGCTGCAGAACCGGCTCGGCTTCGTCTCACGCTCGCCGCGCTGGGCGGTGGCGCATAAATTCCCGGCCGAGAAAGCGACGACGATCCTCAAGGATATCGAGATCCAGGTCGGCCGCACGGGCGCTCTGACGCCGGTCGCCAAGCTGGAGCCGGTGACGGTCGGCGGCGTGGTCGTGCAGAATGCCACGCTCCACAATGAGGATGAGATCGCCCGCAAGGACATCCGCATCGGCGACTGGGTCACCGTCCAGCGCGCCGGCGACGTCATCCCGCAGATCCTCGGCTTCATCCCCGAGAAACGGCCGGCGGACGCCAAGCCTTACGAGTTCCCGACCCGATGCCCCGTCTGCGGCTCTCATGCCGTGCGCGAAATCAACGAAAAGACCGGCAAGCCCGACGCCGTCCGGCGCTGCACCGCTGGGCTGATCTGCTCGGCGCAGGCGATGCAGAGGCTGAAGCATTTCGTCTCGCGCAACGCCTTCGACATTGAGGGGCTGGGCTCGAAGCAGGTCGAAGCGTTCTATCTGGAGGGCCGCATCAAGTCGCCCGCCGATATTTTCACCCTCGCGGAACGGGACAAGGCGGAGGGCAATCTGACGCCGCTGCGCACTAAAGAAGGCTGGGGGACCAAATCGGCGGACAATCTCTTCAAGGCGATCGAGGACCGGCGCAGCATAGCGCTCGACCGTTTCATCTATGCGCTCGGCATCCGCCATGTCGGCGAGGTGACGGCGAAAGTGCTCGCCCGCAGCTACGGCACATTCGAAGCCTTCCGCAAGGCGATAATCGCCGCCGCGGATAAGGAGGGCGACGCCTATAAGGAGCTCACCAATATCGACGGCATCGGCGAGACGGCGGCCGACGCGCTCGTCGATTTCTTCGCCGAGGACCACAATATCGAGGCGGTCCACGCGCTGACGGATCAGGTGGACATCCAGCCCTTCGAGCGCGCCGATACCTCGGGCTCGCCGGTCGCCGGCAAAACCGTCGTGTTCACCGGAACGCTTGAGAAGCTGACGCGGCAGGAAGCCAAGGCCATGGCGGAGCGCCTCGGGGCGAAGGTCTCCGGCTCGGTCTCGAAGAAGACGGATTATGTGGTTGCCGGACCGGGCGCGGGCTCCAAGTTGAAGAACGCGACCGAGCTCGGCGTGAAAGTCGTCAGCGAAGATGAATGGCTCGAACTGCTGAAGAGTGACGAATAGCCGAGTCAGGCGGAACGAATTCGGCAGTCGATCGTTTCCCCTCTCGCGACCGGGCCGGCGGCGATATGGGATTTCCGGTTCCTATATTGCCGATGACCGGCCAGAATGCCACGATCAATCTTGTCAGATAGAAGGACAGAGAGCATGATCAAACCGATTACACTACTGATGGCGGCAGGTTTTCTTGCTGCCTCGGCTTCATTTGCCAGCGCGGCGCCCGCTCCTGCATCGGCTGCCCAGATCCATGCAGGCATCGCTGCGAGCGCCAAAGGCAATGTGATCAAGGTGCATGGCCGTCACCAACGCTGCCGGCGCGGTTATGCCGGCTGGCATCGCCATCGCGGGCGCCACGGCAAGCTGCGCCGGATCCCATGCCGGCCGTGGTACGGCCGCGGCCGCCACCGCCATGAGCGGGACTGCGTCAAAATTGGTAATTTTATCAGGATTTGCCCGGAGGACTGACCGAACCACAGCGAGGGATTCCTAGATGTTCCAGGGGATCCCTCGCTGCGATTGGCTAACGCAGGACCAGCATTCACGGAACCGTCCAAAAAACCTTGTTCGTCGCGCCGGACCTGATCCGGCGCCCAGTTCTCTATCAGCCACGCATTGATGTTGCGGATATGCCAATGGTCCTCGCATCTCCGCTTCGCTCCGTCCGGGCCACCCCAAATTTGGCTTCGAGAAGATATTTGCGAAAAAGCAATCCAAAACGATGGAAGGGCGCGCTATACCGCTGCGCATGAATTGGGGCATTTTCTTCCGCATTCTGGGGAAGGACGCCCCCGTGGTCCGGTATTGGTGAACGAGGGAATCGCTGAACGCTATAAAAGCGCGGAATAGCAAGCAAATTATTTTGCCGCCGCCTTTCTGATGCCGGAGCAGTTGTACGGCAATTCTCGACTAAATTTGACTTGGCACAGTGCTGTAACGTTAGCCTGCAGGCTGCAGAAATTCGCATGACAGGCCTTAGACCGCCTAGAGAGCGGCGACCGCTGCCGCCGATCATACAAGAGTTCCTGGAGAACGTAGGCAAGCGCCCAAAGCCTAGGCTGCGTTGACAAAAGGGATTCCCAAATCAGTTGAGTTTTGATTCAAGGATGTCTTTTAGGGGAGGCATCTTTGGGATATCCGAGTGACGTCAGCGATGCAGCGTGGGAAATCATTGCCCCGCTCCTTCCATCAGAACGTGGCCGGTGGGCGCGACCAGCACAGGATAATCGCAGATATTTCAATGGCATGATGTGGATCATGCGCACGGGCGCACCGTGGCGATACCTGCCGCCAGACTATGGCAAATGGAATTCCGTCTACGTCCGTTTCAGGCGCTGGGCGGAGATGGGTGTGTGGGATGCGATCCTCGAAACGCTTGTCGAACTGGGGCTCACCGACGACTGGGCTCACATGATGGACAGCACCACCGTTCGCGCTCATGCTCAGGCAGCGGGCGGAAAAGGGGGACTCATTCAAATGCTCTTGGTCGAAGCCGCGGCGGCTTTTCGACAAAGATCCACGCCCGGTCAGACGGTAAAGGACGCCCTCTTGGCTTTGTCCTCACAGGCGGCGAAACCTCGGACTATCGCGGCGTAGACGACCTGTTGAAATTGCCGGTCAACAAACCGAAAATCATGTTGGCGGACAAAGGGTTTGACAGCGACGACGTTCGATCTGCCCTGCTCATGAAAGGCATTGGACCAGTCATTCCGCCGAAAACAAATCGCAAAGATCCGCCTGCCTGCGACTTCAAAGCCTACAAGGATCGCAATCGGATCGAGCGCATGTTTGGTAAACTGAAACAGTTCCGGCGCATCGCCACGCGCTATGACAAAACGAAACTGTCTTACGCTGGATTCCTCGCGCTCGCTGCCGCCCATATCTGGCTACCCGCTTTTGTCAACGCAGCCTAGTGCATCGATCCGAACGGAGGCTACGCCAGAGTTTGGTAAAATCGATGCATAAACAAAGAGCTCGTGGGCTGGCGCATGAACCAAGTGAATGCGTCAGTGCACGAGAGACCCTACAGAATGAACTTGCTCAGATCGGTGTTGCTCGCCAGATCGCCGATATGCTCGCGGACATAGTCGGCGTCGATCGTGACCTCGGTCTGTCCTTTGTCGGACGCCTCGAAGCTGATCTCGTCGAGCACACGCTCCATCACCGTTGAAAGTCGCCGCGCACCGATATTCTCAACATTAGAATTGACCTGAACCGCAATGTCGGCGATCGCGTCGATGGCGTCCTCGGTGAACTCCAGCTTCAGCCCTTCGGTCTCCATCAGGGCGATATACTGGCGGATCAGGCTGGCCTGGGGCTCGCGCAGAATGCGCCGGAAATCCTCGCGCGTGAGCGCGGCCAGCTCGACGCGGATCGGCAGGCGGCCCTGCAGCTCCGGCAGCAGGTCGGACGGCTTGGAGACATGGAACGCGCCGGACGCAATGAAGAGAATGTGGTCGCTCTTCACCGGTCCGTATTTGGTGCCGACCGTCGTGCCTTCGATCAGCGGCAGGAGATCGCGCTGCACGCCCTCGCGGCTGACATCGGCGCCCATGCGCTCGGAGCGCGCGCAGATCTTGTCGATCTCGTCGAGGAAGACGATGCCGTTATTCTCGACGGCCGATATGGCTTCCTGGACAAGCTGATCATTGTCCAGAAGCTTGTCGGACTCTTCATTGATAAGCAGCGCATAACTTTCGCGCACATTGGTCTTGCGCTTCTTGGTGCGCCCGCCGAGCGCCTTGCCCAGCATCTCGTTGATGTTGATCATGCCGATCTGGCTGCCCGGCATCCCCGGAATTTCAAAGCTCGGGAAACCGGCGCCGGTATCGGCGACCTCCACCTCGATTTCCTTGTCGTCCAGCTCTCCGGCACGCAGCCGCTTGCGGAAGGCTTCGCGGGTCGCGGGCGCTGCGTTCGGGCCAACGAGGGCCGTGACCACGCGTTCCTCGGCCTGAAGATGCGCCCGTGCCTGCACCTCCTTGCGCTTCAGATCGCGCACCAGGCTCATGCCGATTTCCGTCAGATCCCGGATGATCTGATCGACATCGCGGCCGACATAGCCGACCTCGGTGAATTTCGTCGCCTCGACCTTCAGGAATGGTGCGTTGGCGAGCTTGGCGAGGCGCCGCGAAATCTCCGTTTTGCCCACGCCGGTCGGCCCGATCATCAGGATATTTTTCGGCAGAACCTCCTCGCGCATTTCCTCGTCGAGCTGCTGCCGGCGCCAGCGATTGCGCAGCGCGATGGCCACGGCGCGCTTGGCGTCGTTCTGGCCGACAATATAGCGGTCAAGTTCGGACACGATTTCGCGGGGGGAAAAATTCGTCATTCAGATCCGCCAGACTTCTTTCATGGGACTCACCCTTCCGCGGTCGAGGGGAGGCTTTCGATGATCACATTGCTATTCGTATAGACGCAGATATCGGCGGCGATCGCCATCGCCTTGCGCGCGACCTCCTCCGCGTCGAGATCGGTATCGAGCAGAGCGCGGGCGGCGGCAAGCGCATAATTCCCGCCGGAGCCTATGCCCATCACATGCGCCTCCGGTTCGAGCACGTCGCCCGTGCCGGTCAGAACCAGCGTGATGCCCTTATCGGCAACGATCATCATCGCCTCCAGGCGGCGCAGATAGCGGTCAGTGCGCCAGTCCTTGGCGAGATCGACGCAGGCGCGCATCAGCTGCTCGGGATATTGGTCGAGCTTGCTCTCGAGCCGTTCGAGCAAGGTGAAGGCATCGGCGGTCGCGCCGGCGAATCCGGCAATGACATTGCCCTTGCCGAGGCCGCGCACCTTGCGCGCATTGGCCTTGATCGTCGTCTGACCGAGAGTGACCTGGCCGTCGCCGGCAATGACGACCTTGCCGCCCTTGCGGACCGTCAGGATCGTCGTACCGTGCCAATTGGGGAAGGTGGATGCGTGTTCCGACATTGCCATCCGACTTGTGAAGACTGCGAAAGATATCGTAAACGGTGTACCCGATATCAAGCTTTCCCAGCTAAGGTGCAAGCCTAATCGAGCCTAATAAGGGCAAGCCGCGAAACACTTCACCGGACGTGACCGATGCGCAAGGCGAAGATCGACCGCAAGACCAAGGAAACGCAGATCACCGCCGAGATCGATCTGGGCGGGACCGGGCGATATGACATCAAGACCGGAATCGGCTTTCTCGATCATATGCTTGAGCAGCTTTCGCGCCATTCGCTGATCGATATTACGATGAAGGCCAAGGGCGATCTGCATGTCGATCAGCATCATACGGCGGAGGATAGCGGCATCGTGCTCGGCCAGGCGGTGGCGAAGGCCTTGGGCGAGAAGCGCGGCATTACGCGCTACGCATCGGTCTATCTGCCGATGGACGAGACCTTGACGCGCGTCGCGCTCGACATCTCCGGCCGCCCTTTTCTGATCTGGAAAGTCGCCTTCCCCACGGCGAAGATCGGCGAGATGGATACCGAGCTGTTCCGCGAATGGTTTCAGGCCTTTGCCCAGAACGCCGGCATCACGCTGCATGTGGAGACGCTCTATGGGGAAAACTCGCACCATATTGCGGAAACCTGTTATAAGGGCCTCGCCCGCGCGCTTCGCTCGGCCATCGCCATCGACAGCGCACAGGCGGACCAGATTCCGACCACCAAAGGCACGCTCGGCGGTTAAGGCCGCGGGAGGGAGAGCTGGTGCAGACCTATACTGTTTATGAGCGGCGCGTCCCGCCTGAGGATGTGGAAGAGCGGGCGGCAGAGCTGGTCTTCGTCAAGGAAGGCTTTTCCCTCTGGACACTGCTTTTCGCGCCCTTGTGGCTCCTGGTCAACGGGTTGTGGCGCGCGCTGCTTCTTTACATTCTGATCGTCGCGGGCATCAGCGTCGGGCTGACGGAGCTCGGCGTCAGCGAGCAGGTCATTGGCTGGGCCAATTTGCTCATCAATCTGATCTTCGCGTTCGAAGCGCGCGACCTTTATCGCGGATCGCTCGAGCGGCGCGGATATGTGCTGAAGGCGGTTGTTTCCGGCAGAAATCTTGCCGAATGCGAAAGACGCTATCTGATGGAATGGCTGCCTCATGCGAGACGTGACCGGGAGCGCACCGCAGCCGCGGCAGCCTCGGGGACCGGGACGGCGATC
The DNA here is from genome assembly GCA_963749875.1 of uncultured Alphaproteobacteria bacterium. GTDB lineage: Bacteria > Pseudomonadota > Alphaproteobacteria > Rhizobiales > Rhodomicrobiaceae > JAHQVI01. The sequence continues at coordinate 29,952 of CAVVOX010000003.1, read as the reverse complement.
CCGGGCAGCGACACCGGACCTTCGCCGGTCCCGATCATCGGCATGTTTCCGTCCCACGGCGGATAGGGCATGAACGTCGCCATCATCGATTACGGCTCGGGCAATTTGCACTCGGCGGCGAAGGCTTTCGAGCGTGCGGCGGGTGAAGCGGGAACGGGGCAGCGCATTCTCGTCACGTCCGACCCCGAGGAGGTTCGCAGCGCCGAGCGGATCGTGCTGCCGGGCGTCGGCGCCTATGCCGATTGCTGGGCGGGACTTGCCGCCGTCGAGGGGATGCGCGAAGCGCTCGAAGAGAGCGTCAGGCGCCGCGGCAGCCCGTTTCTGGGCATTTGCGTCGGCATGCAGCTTCTCTCCGAGCGCGGCTATGAGTACCGCGTCACCGAGGGGCTCGGCTGGGTGAAGGGCAATGTGCGGATGATCGAGCCGCGGGACGCCAGCCTGAAGATTCCGCATATGGGCTGGAATACGCTGACCTGCCGGCGCTCGCACCCGATATTGGACGGCATACCAGCCGGTGAGGATGGCTGGCACGCCTATTTCGTGCATTCCTATGCGCTAACCGAGGGCAAGCCGGACGAACTTGTCGCCGAGGCCGATTATGGCGGCCCGATCACGGCGATTGTCGCCAGGGACAATGTCGCCGGCACGCAATTCCACCCGGAGAAAAGCCAGAAGCTCGGCCTTAAGCTGATTGCCAACTTTCTCCGGTGGCGGCCGTAAGCAGGCGCGATTCGCGCGGTGTGCTCTCTCCCGACAGCACACTCGCCAACAGACGGACCGGTGCGCGCTCATGCGTGGAGATCGCGCTCATCCGCGCCGGTGAGCCGGAACCGATGTCCATCCCCGCCACGTCTTCTCCCGCTTCGCGAATGTAAAGCTTGTCGCCCGTCACCAGATAGGCGCCGAGAATGCCGCGAATCTCGCCCGCAGACAGCTTCGTCTCGACGATCCAGAAGTTGGCGAGCGGATGCTCCCAATCCTCACCCAGCCGCTTGATCTCGGTGGTCAAGTCGGAATAGTTGTTGCCGGGTCGGTAAAGGTCGTAAGAGATGATGTAACGCCGCATGGATCCCCAAGCCCGATAAGGTTTCGGAAAACTCGAAAGCTCCATACGCGGATACGGGGAAGGAGCGCACTCTAACGCGCGACTTGATAGGTTCAAAGTATTCCAGATCTCTGTGTCTGATTTTAGACGGATTGTACCCGATGAGGCTTTTCCCGGCCATTGATTTGAAGGACGGCGAATGCGTGCGTCTGCGCCAGGGGCTGATGAGCGAGGCGACCGTCTTCGCCGACGATCCGGCCCGTCAGGCGCGCGACTTCGAAACGCTCGGCTTCGATTATCTGCATGTCGTTGATTTGAATGGCGCTTTTGAAGGCAGGCCGGTCAATGCGGCGGCGGTCCGGTCGATAGTGCAGACCATATCAATTCCGATGCAGCTCGGCGGCGGAATCCGGTCCATGGCGCATATCGAGACCTGGCTCAAAGAAGGAGTCGCGCGTGTTATTCTGGGCACAGTCGCCGTGCGCGATCCGCAACTTGTGCGGGAATCGGCGCGGGAACACCCCGGGCGAATCGCCGTCGGCATTGATGCGCGCGAGGGCATTGTCGCGATCGAGGGCTGGGCCGAAACCAGCGAGGTGACGGCGGCCGAGCTGGCCAAGCGCTTCGAAGATGCGGGCGTCGCTGCGATCATTTACACCGACATCGCCCGCGACGGCGTGCTGACCGGCCTCAATCTCGACGCGACGGCGGAGCTCGCCCGCGAGGTGACGATCCCGGTCATTGCCTCGGGCGGCCTGGCGGGCATCGAGGACATCCGGCGTCTGCTGCGGCCGGACTATGCCATGCTCGAAGGCGCGATCGCGGGCCGCGCGCTCTATGACGGCCGGCTGGATGCAGCCGAGGCGCTCGCGCTGCTGAACGCGACAGAGGCAACGCGATGACCATCGAGCTGATCTATGCGACCTGGCCGAACCGCCCCAATGGCGTCGGCTGGGCGGATATGGCGGCGGCGCTGCGCAAGGACGGGCTGACGGCGAAACTGAGGAAAGCGGGCTTCGAAGTCGGCGAGGATGTTCTCACCGCGTCGGGCGAAGGGGCGGGCGAATTGAAAGCCGGCTTCGAGCTTGCCGCGCAGATCGGCGCGCTGGTCGATGCGACCCACAAGGTCGGATCGCTCGCGGTTATTGTCTGCGGCAGCTGTTCGGTGGCCGCGCTCGGCGCCGTCTCCGGCCTTGGCGGCGAGAATACCGGCATTCTATGGATGGATGCCCATCCCGACCTCAACACGCCCGCGACTACCATGAGCGGCCTGCTCGAAGGCATGGCCTGCGCCATCGTGCTTGGAGATGCCTGGCAGATGCTCGCGATCGACGTGGCGCATCTGCGCGCCGCGAGCCGGCGCAATCTCTGCTTTTACGGGGCGCGGGACATCGATCCAGCCGAACGGAGCGTCATCGAGGACGATGCCATTGCGATTGCCGAAGACGCCGAAGGTGTCATCGATGCGCTGGATGGCTGTGAGCGCGCCTATATTCACCTCGACATGGATGTGCACAATGCCGCGCTCATGCGCGTCAACCGCTTCTCAGGCGAAGGCGGTCCGTCGCCGGAGGACGTGCGCCAGACATTGGAGACCGTAACGGCGGCTCTGCCTGTTGCGGCCATCGCTCTTACCGCCCTCGATCCGGAAATCGGCGCGGAGCACGACGCCGTCCAATGTGCGATCGGGCATATTAGCGCCACATACGATGCCTGGCGTGCCGCGCAATCTGGAAGCTGACGAAATGCTCAAGACCCGCATCATCCCCTGTCTGGACGTGAAGGACGGCCGTGTCGTCAAGGGCGTGAATTTCGTCGATTTGCGCGACGCCGGCGATCCGGTCGAGGCCGCCATCGCCTATGACGAGGCCAGCGCGGACGAGCTCTGCTTTCTCGACATCACCGCCAGTCATGAGGACCGGGCGATCATTTTCGATGTCGTCACGCAGACGGCGGAGCACTGCTTTATGCCGCTGACAGTCGGCGGCGGCGTGCGAGAGACGGAGGACATCCGCAAGCTGCTGAGCGCCGGGGCCGACAAGGTCTCGATCAACACAGCCGCCGTGAAGAACCGTTCGTTCGTCGCCCGCGCGGCGGAGAAATTCGGCGTGCAGTGCATCGTCGTCGCGATCGACGCCAAGCGGGTTTCAGCGGAAGGGGAAGAGCCGCGCTGGGAGATCTTCACCCATGGCGGGCGCAATCCGACCGGCATCGACGCCATCGACTATGCACGCGAGGTCGTCGAGCTGGGAGCGGGCGAGATCCTGCTGACCTCGATGGACCGCGACGGTACGCGCGCCGGCTTCGACATTCCGCTCACGCGCGCCATCTCCGATGCCGTCATCGTGCCGGTCATCGCGTCCGGCGGCGTCGGTACGCTCGACCATCTCGTGGAAGGCGTCCGCGACGGACATGCCAGCGCGGTTCTGGCCGCCTCCATCTTCCATTTCGGCGACCACACGATCCGCGAAGCCAAGCAGCATATGGCCGAGGCCGGCATCGCCGTGCGGCTGGATTAAGCGGGCGTTTTCCGAATTCGGCGCCGTTGATCTGTGGATTGTGCGCCCCGAGCGGTTGGCGCGCCCTGGCGCAGAGCGCGCGCCTCCCCCACCATTGAGTAAATGATTCGCAATTGCGGGGGCTTTGATGGCGGCAAGCGCAACACTCGGCTATGCGGAATATACGGTCGATCTCTGGTGGACCGATCTGAACACGACCGAGATCGGCATCTTCAAACATGCCCGGCAGCGCGCGAAATCGCGCCAGTTCAGCAAGGACTCCGACATCATCGGCGCCGTCAATGTGAATGGCGAGCGCACCGGTCTGCTCACCTACCGCCAGGGCCTGTGGGATGAGGCCGAGGGCATGAAGCGGCGGCTGATCGTCAAGCTGTTCAGCGAGGAGATGAACTGGCGCGGCTCGATGGACATGCTGATGGGGCGCAGCCTGCAGCTGACGCTCGGCGCGCGCGGCTTTCCGGTCGCGGCCTATAATGTCAACCTGTCCGGCCATGAGCAGATCGTCAATGTTGAGCGTTCGGCGCGCAAATGGCCGCTGATCCCGGAGGATTATTCCTTCTTCATTCTCGACGACCGGCGCCCGCATTTCTACAGGCTCCGCCGCGACTGGATCAGCATCGGGCGGGACTACACGCTCTATGACGAAACGGACACGCGGATCGGCCATCTGAATGGCCGCGTTCTCGATCTCGGCGGGCGGTGGGACGTGAAGGTCCGCGAGGATCACGACAATCCGCGGCTGAACGGCACGTTACAGCTCTTCTGCGGCATGCTGCGTTTCCGCTCCTCCGTCGAGCGCCACGTCCGGAAGCTGGCGCGCGAGGTCAGGCGCGGCCATATCGACCCGCGAATGGAGGTACAGGAGACGAACCTCTACCTCAATCCGCGCCGCCAGCATTATTGATCGGGTACGGGGGCGGCAAAGGTGCTCGCCACATTCAACGCAGCCGCCCCGATCGCGCTCGTCATCCTGCTCGGCTATCTGCTCAACCGCTTCCGGGTGGCCGGTTCGGAAATCTGGTCGGCGATCGAGCATGTCTGCTTCTACATCCTGTTCCCCTTCCTGATCGTCCGTACGCTGTCGAGCGCCAACCTCGCCGACCTGCCGGTGACGAATTTCGCCATCGTGCTGTTCGGCGGCGCCTCGGGCATGGCGATGCTGCTGTTTTCCATGCGCCCGGTCATGCGGCATTACGGCGTGTCCGGCCCAACCTTCACCAGCCTGTTCCAAGGCGCGACCCGATTTCACGGCTTCATGGCGCTGGCCGTGATCGGTGCGCTGTTCGGCGAGCCGGGCCTTGCCCTCGGCGCGCTGGCGATCAGCTTTCTGGTGCCGACGCTCAACATTATGAGCATCACCGTGCTGACCATCTGGGGGGAAGGGGAGCAGACGGCGACGATCCGCAATGTCTTGCTGCGCATTGTCCGGAATCCGCTCATCTGGGCCTGCCTGATCGGGCTGACGCTGAATATCACGGGCATGCCGGTCTTTGTCTTCAGCGCCATCGAGATCATCGGCGATGGCGGGCTGGGACTGGCGATGCTCGCCGTCGGCGCCGGGCTTCAGCTCGGGCGGGTGACGGAAATGAAATGGCTGCTGACCGTCGGCGTGCTAATCCGGCTGGTGGGGATGCCGCTGCTGATGATTCTCTTATCCTGGCTCGTCGGGCTGGACGGGCTGCCGCGCACCGTCGCGATCATCGCCGGCGCCGTGCCGACCGCCTCGACAGCTTATGTGATGGCGCGCAAGATGGGCGGCGACGCAGAATTGATGGCGAATATCGTGACGCTGCAAGTGGTCGTCTCGGCAATGACGCTGCCGCTGTTCATCTATCTGGCACAGAACATGTGAGGGACGAATTATGGTCGAACCCGGCACCGAAAAGGACCACCCCGAGATTGTTGCCCCGCCGCCGCTGATTTTCGGCGGCGTCCTGGTCGTCGCGCTGGCCCTCGATTGGCTCGAAAACGGCCCCGGCTTCGGCCTCCCCTATTTCGCGCTGATGATCGCCGGCATCGGCCTCACAATTCTAGGCCTGATCCTGGTTCTGGCCGCCGGCGCACAATTTCGCCGCGAGCAGACAAATGTGAGCCCTTGGAAACCGTCCCTCGTCCTGATCACCACCGGCGTCTACAGCCTCTCGCGCAACCCGATCTATATCGGCATCGCGATCAGCTATGTCGGGCTGAGCCTGCTGGCGGACAGCGTGATCGCGCTGGTGGGCCTGCCGATCGCATTGGCGATCATCCGTTTCGGCGTGATCGAGCGGGAGGAGCACTATCTGGAGGTTAGGTTCGGAGACGCGTATCGGCAGTATAAAGCCCGCACCCGGCGGTGGGTTTAATCGGCAACGCCTAAGTATGCAATGCGTGCGATCGCAATTCCAGGCTTGACCTTTTCAGAAACTCATTTCCAGATCGAAGCATTGCGTTCCGGAGTTGTGCGTGATGGTTCCCCTGCCGATAGACAATGAGCTCGATCATACTCATTATGCGCGTCATTTTATCGAAAAATACGCTCTCAAGCACATTGGCGGACGCTATCCCGAGCATAGTGACTTCATCACCTTAGATCTCACCCAACAACGCCGGAGTGGCTATTGCTTTCCCGATTTCGTCGCTTTTGCCGTAACCCGATCCGGTGAAAGCAAACCACGGCAGACGCTTTGTGGCTTCGAGCTGAAAGTCCCCGCCGGTATTTCCATCAATGCGGTCGAACAGGCTTGCAGGCAGAAGCCATTGCTCAATGCCGCGTATCTCATCTTGCTGCTTCCAGCCGGGGTTCCGGCGGAGGCGCATCTGAGCCAGGTCCGGCGGGCCGCCAGGTCTCACGGCATCGGCCTCATCCGTGTGAGAGAATGGCTTCAAGGCGGCCGGCACGAGCTTCTCGAACCCGCGCAATTCTCCGCTCCGCTCGATCCGGATGGCCCCGAGATCATCAAAAGCTATCTGCCGGGTCCGGAGCGAGCCATTTTGCACCGCTGGATGATGCCGTAATGGCTGCCATCATCTCGATTGCGAACATGAAAGGCGGGGTCGGCAAGACAACTCTGTGCATCTCCCTGGCCGAGGGGCTCTGCTATCTGCAAAAGCATGTTCTGGTGCTTGATCTCGACCCGCAAGCCAATTGCAGCCAGGTTCTGTGGGGCAAACGCGCCGGAGATCCTTGGAAAGAGGGTGACAATATCCACAGATTTCTCCATGAAATCATTGAGACCGCGACTATCGATTGCTTTCCCTACATCAAACGCAATGTGATCGAAAATCGCGGGAGAGATGGCGCGGTCAGCCTGTTTTGCGGCTCCCCGAGGCTCTTTTCGTTCGAGCGGCGGAAGCTGTCGGAATACCGGAATGGAATAAGGCAGCTGGAGGCCATCTATTCCAGGGCGATCAACAAGATCTACGATCGCGAAGCGGACAATTTCGATTACATCATTTTCGACTGCCCTCCCGGAATATCGCTCATTGCGGAATTGGCATTGAAGACATCCGACCTGATCATCATGCCGACAGCTCCCAATTTTCTCAGCACGATGGGCATCCAGGCCTTCTCCGAATTCCTGGTCAGGAATACCAGCGCGCAGCGGTATGTCTTCATCAATCAGGTCAGCGCCGCTGCGAGGCGGATGGCAAAGTTCCGGACGGAAATTCGTGCGGAGGCCTATCGCGACAAGCCGCGATACCAGGTTTTCCGGAATCATTATCCGCAACGGGTTGCGCTTCAGCGGGCCATGGACCGATATGACGGCTCCACTTTCGACAGCCGATATGAAAATGCGGCTTTTCTCGTAAAGAATGTCACGGAAGAACTGATCGAGATTACCAATGGCAGATCAACCGCTCAATGAAACCGTTCGGCTTGCGGCGGTGCTGGCTGAATTCGATCCCGTCTTCGCGGCAACGCTGGAGAAAAGCGTGCAAGCCTGGATCGCGAAAAATGCCAAGGGACCGACGTCAATGGTCTGGATGACGCCCTTCTGCGAGAAAGGCTATTCGGCGGAACTCCGAAAGCTGCTTGCAGCTTTGCCAACCGCAAAGCTGGAGGCTTTCGCCCTGAAGCTCGACAAGTTCCACCCGACACTTCCCGAATATTCACCCGAAGAAACAATTGGCCATATCGTCAGGCTTGTCTCCGGCGAGACCGAACCGACGCCGAAGCCGAAGGCCGCGCCGAAGCCGAAGGCTCGTACGGGCGGCAACGGCCGGGCGGCTCCAAAGATGAAGCTGGAGGACATCATCAAGTTGGACAATATCGACCAGCGCGGAAAGGAATTGTCCCGCCTGACCGCCAAGGAGCTCACGCAGCAGCTCGAGGGGATCGGCATGCAGGTTCCGTCAAATCTCAAAAAGCCGCAGCGCATCCGATATATTCAGGACGAGCTCGCAGCGGGCTGGCCGAAGCCGAGGAGCATTCTGGACAGCTCCCGCTATTAGGCTGCCTTCCCAAACCCTGCCAAATCCCCCATATTCGCGCCATGCCTCGCAAACCGAAAACCGGGCTCGCGGAAGCCCCGGCGGCGCTCTACCAGCCGGCCGGCGTCAGCACCGCGCAGCTCCCGACCATGGCCAATCACCCGATCGTCTCGGGCGCCATGCCGATGTTCACGCCGCACCGTCCGGAGCGCCCCGAGAAATCCGAAGGCGGCATCCATTTCGATCTGGTCTCCGAATATGGGCCCAAGGGCGACCAGCCGACCGCGATCGATGAGCTGGTGGGCGGCGTCAACGAGCATGAGCGCGACCAGGTGCTCCTCGGCGTCACCGGCTCGGGCAAGACCTTCACCATGGCGCAGGTCATCTCGCGCACCCAGCGCCCCGCCCTGATCCTCGCGCCGAACAAGACGCTCGCCGCCCAGCTCTATGGCGAGTTCAAGAGCTTCTTCCCGAGTAACGCCGTCGAATATTTCGTCTCCTATTACGACTACTACCAGCCGGAAGCCTACGTCCCGCGCACCGACACCTATATCGAGAAGGAATCCTCGATCAACGAGCAGATCGACCGGATGCGCCACGCCGCCACCCGCGCCCTGCTCGAACGCGACGACGTGATCATCGTCGCCTCGGTCTCCTGCATTTACGGTATCGGCTCTGTCGAGACCTACACGGCGATGACCTTCGAGCTGAAGCGCGGCGCCTTCGTGCAGCAGCGCCAGCTCCTCGCCGACCTGGTCGCGCTGCATTACAAGCGCAACAACACCGACTTCGCGCGCGGCGCCTTCCGGGTGCGCGGCGACACGGTCGAAATCTTTCCGGCCCATTTGGAGGACCGCGCCTGGCGTGTCTCCTTCTTCGGCGACGAGATCGAGTCGATCAGCGAGTTCGATCCGCTGACCGGCGAGAAGACCAATGAGTTCGAAAGCGTCAAGATCTTCGCCAATTCGCATTATGTGACGCCGAAGCCGACGCTGCATCAGGCGGTCAAGGGCATTCAGGACGAATTGCAGCAGCGCCTTGCCGAGCTGAACGAGGCCGGACGCCTGCTCGAAGCCCAGCGCATCGAGCAGCGCACCAATTTCGACCTCGAAATGATGCAGGCCACGGGCTCCTGCGCGGGCATCGAGAATTATTCGCGCTGGCTGACCGGACGCCAGCCGGGCGAGCCGCCGCCGACGCTGTTCGAATATCTGCCGGACAATGCGCTGGTTTTCGTCGATGAAAGCCACGTCACCATCGGCCAGCTCAACGCCATGTTCAATGGCGACCGCCGCCGCAAATGGACCCTCGCCGAGCACGGTTTCCGCCTGCCGTCCTGCATGGACAACCGCCCGCTGAAATTCGAGGAATGGAACGCCATGCGCCCGCAGACGGTCTATGTCTCGGCGACGCCCGGCAAATGGGAGCTGGAGCAGACGGGAGGCGTCTTCGCCGAGCAGGTCATCCGCCCGACCGGCCTGACCGATCCGGTGATCGACATGCGCCCGGCCAAGACCCAGGTGGACGACCTGATCGACGAATGCCGCAAGACGGCCGCCGCCGGTTATCGCGCGCTCGTTACCACGCTGACCAAGCGCATGGCCGAGGACCTCACCGAATATATGCATGAGCAGGGCCTGCGCGTGCGCTACATGCATTCCGACGTCGAGACGCTGGAGCGCATCGAGATCATCCGTGATCTGAGGCTTGGCGCCTTCGACATCCTGATCGGCATCAACCTGCTGCGCGAGGGCCTCGATATTCCCGAATGCGCACTGGTCGCCATTCTCGACGCCGACAAGGAAGGCTTCCTGCGCTCCGAGACCTCGCTGATCCAGACCATCGGCCGCGCCGCGCGCAACGTCGATGGGCGCGTTCTTCTTTATGCGGACAATATGACCGGCTCGCTGGAGCGCGCCATCGCCGAGACCGAGCGCCGCCGCGAGAAGCAGATCGCTTACAATAAGGAGAACGGCATCACGCCGGAATCGATCCGCAAGAATATCGGCGACATCATGGGCAGCGTCTATGAGCGCGACCACGTCATGGTCGATGCCGGGCCGGGCTTCAAGGATGCGGGCGGCCCCCCGCTCGCCGGCCACAATCTGGCGGCGGTGATCGCGGATATGGAAGGCCGGATGCGCGAGGCGGCGGCCAATCTGGAGTTCGAGGAAGCCGCAAGACTGCGCGACGAGGTCAAGCGGCTGAAGGAGGTCGAGCTGGCGGTCGCCGACGACCCGCTGGCGCGTCAGGAAGCGATCGAGGAACGCTCCGGTGGCGGATCATCAGGCGGCGGCAGGGGACATGGACGCGGCAAAGGCGGACGAAAGCCAGACCCGATGTCCCGACCGCATAAGCCGAGTCTGGATGAGATGGGGCCGCATTCGGAGCGGGTGGCGCCAAGAACGTCCAAAGCAAACAAAAACAGTCGTTCGCCGAAGAAACATTGACAAAAGACCGATCCAGAATTTCTATCGGATTTTTAAATCCGGGAAGATTTGGAACAATGAGTATTCTTGCCATTGCAAATCGCAAAGGCGGCGTAGGAAAATCCACCATTGCAACTATGATCGCCTTTGGTCTATCGACCTGGGAAAAGAAACGCGTGCTTCTTATCGATCTCGATGCACAGTGTAATTCTTCTTTAATTCTTGTCGGTGGTCAAAACTGGTCGCGAGCACGCGACAAGGGGCAGACAATCGCTGATTATTTCAGTGATCGTTTTGATCATGTTGAGATCGATTTCTCAACGTATCTCTTCCATGAGGTTGGAGATGTGAAAGGCGATCGAGGTGCATTGCCTCAGATTTCTCTAATACCTGGATCCGTAGAAATGGAAGATATTGAGCACGAGCTTTTTCATAGCGTGTTTGGGAAAACCCGGACCTTGCACGAGGCTGAGGAAGGCGTAGTTGGGCGTTTTTCGGTAATGCTACGTGCGCTAAAACGACATTATCCGGTCGTCATATTTGATTGTCCGCCTGGCCTGTCATTCGCTACGAAGGCCGCATTAAAGATTGCGGACAAAGTGCTCGTACCATTTCGTCCAGACTTCGTATCTGCATTTGCGGTGGACCGCGTTTCTCGCATGATCGAAAACAAGCCGAACCTACTGGCAGTTAATGAAATCCCGCGCAACGAGCGACGCTACGTGACCCTTGCGAATTTTGTCTCCGACGATGCGGCTACGCAGGAAAGAATTGATGAAATCGAGGACTACCATCCGATGATGAACACCCGTATTCCCCTTGATCCGCAAATCGCCGATGCATTCAATTGGCGGCGTGAACGCGTTTCGATGAATGCAAAATTTGGGGCCAAAGGCGTGACGACAATGCAGGCCATAATGGAAGAAATTGGTTCCCTCTTGAATTAGAGAACAAGGCGGCAAGTAACATGACGGCAAACACAGAGGTTTCGGCAGAGGAGCTGCTTAAGCAATTTTTTGACGTCGTTTTGGAGGAAGTTAGAACAAACAAGCAGTTCGCACTGAGATTGGTTGGGTCCTTACCGTCACATGCCGTTGCCCGTATTGAGACAAGTCGCAAACGCGTCTCGAAACCACCGGAGCCTCCGGTTAGCTTAACGCGGCTCATGAATTGTGAAGGGGAAGAAGCGCTGCGAGATTTTCTGAAAAGGCGCAATAAGCCACAGCTCAAGCTGATTGTAGAAAGGCAACAGATTCCAATACAGGAAAATGCCTTTGGTGGGAAAGCAGACGCCCTGCGCGATGCGATTGTAGAGGGGGTAAGATTTAAGATCGCAGATCGTCTGGCGGCAGCAAGTTAGCATTAATGTTGGGTGCTCAGGGGTAGCGCTTCATTTGTCCGCACATGCTCCGGCCGGATGCCAAGCCCAACCAACCGCGCCGGGAAACGCTGTAAATAAGAGCATCTCCCCAGCAACCGCACAGGCAGCGGTGGCTTGAAATCTTCGCCCAATTCCCCTTTCAGGGTCGGTGAAATGATGCGGTTCTGCGCGAGAATTTGCAGACGCTGCGTGGCCTTGGCTGGCCATTCACGGCGTCTCTGCACGTCTGCAAGATGGCGCGTTTCGAGCGTGCCGGCGAGCAGCGGCTCGGCGAGGATGTTGGCGGTCGCGACCGCATCCTGAATGGCGAGATTGATGCCGACGCCGCCGACCGGCGACATGGCGTGCGCCGCATCGCCGATACAGAGCAGCCCGTCCTTGAACCACTGCTTGAGCCGGTCCACCTTCACGGTCAGCAGCTTGATCTGGTCCCAGTCTTCCAGCGTCGCGGTGCGGTCGGCGAAGTGTGGCGCGATTTTCGCGATCTTGGCGCGGAAGGCATCGAGCCCCTCGCCGCGCACCGCATCCGCGCTGCCCTTCGGAATGACGACGGCGCATTGCCAGTAATCGCCGCGATTGATCTGAATGAAGATCAAACCGGGCTTGAAGCGCCCCATGGACAGTTCTTCGCCGCCAGGCTTTATCGGCATGCTGAACCAGAACACATCGAGCGGCGCGCCGAAATCCATCACCTCCAGCCCGGCACGTTCGCGGACAACGGAGGTGCGTCCGTCGCAGCCGACAACGAGCTTTGCCCGCACCTCCAGCGGTCCCTCGGGGGACACCGCGCGCACGCCGACGACGCGCCCGGCCTCTTCGATCAGATCGGTGACCTCAGCGCGCATCCGGACATGAAAGCCCGGATAGTGCCGGCCATGCTTCTCCAGGAAATTCAGCAGATCCCATTGCGGCACAAAGGCGATGTATTTGGCCTTGGTCGGCAGATGCGAGAAATCGGCTATATTGAGATAGGTGCTGCCGAATTGCGCCCCCAATTTCGCGGCCTTCTCATGCGGCAGCTTGAGAAATTCATTGAGCAGCCCCAATTCGGCGAAGTTTTCCAGCGTAGACGGATGAACCGTGTCGCCGCGGAAGTCGCGCAGGAAATCGGCATGCTTTTCCAGAACGACGACTTCGACGCCCGCTCGCGCCAGCAGGAAGCCGAGCATCATCCCCGCCGGACCGCCCCCGGCAATGCAGCAGGTTGTCCGAGTTATTCTCGCCATTTTCGGCCCTTTCGGCTCGCATGCGGATCATCGGCATAGCACAATCGACCGACGCCATCATCCGCATGGCATTCGAACCGAAACGTGACATCAGGGCATTAGCAAAAACGAAACTCCAAGATCCGATTTTCTAGACCGGACTCATCCGCGTCAGCGTTCCGTCTTTCAGCACGAAATGGTGCCAGAGCGCCATCAGCGCGTGCGCGCCGGCAAGGATCAGGATGACGGTGCCGCCGGTTTCGTGAAGCTCGGCGATCAGGCCGGGATTGCCTTCGACCGGCGCGGCGAGCGCCGGCAGCTTGAAACCGAGCAGATCGACGGTGATGCCCATCCTCGACGCGGCGTACCAGCCGGTCAGCGGCAGGCCGATCATCAGCACGTAGAGCGCGGCATGTCATATTCCCACCTGCTTTCGCGAATCTTCCGCCGGATTCGTCTCCTGCTGATCAAGTCCCGCAAGCTCCCCCAATCTTTTTACTTTACACCCCCTGAAACTGAGAATATCGGTTGGCATTTTTTGTAGATGGCCGCGGCTTACGGTGGCCGAATCCAGCTTCGCGATGGGTTGAGACCTTAAGCTCGCAAGTCAATTTTGGAACGAAGTGCCTCGAACGAAGTTTCTTTGTCGTTTGTGTCTACCGATATTGCGCAGGAGGTGAACCAAGATCACGCATCGCAAACATATCCCGTGAATGGAGTCAGAATGTCACAAGCCTATCTTGAAATAATTCCTGAACCGTTGTGAGGAAAGACGAGACAATGATGCTTGTCCGCACCTACGTATCTCCCAGTATCATCGACGGCCTGGGTGTTTACGCAGATGAATTCATCCCCGCAGGCACGTTAATCTGGAAACTCAACCCCAAATTCATGGCCACCTTTTCGCTCCGCGACATGGAAGCGTTCCCCCCTCATATCCGGGAGTATGTCGAGAAATATGGCTTCCCCGCTCACGAGAATAAGGATCTCTACTATATGGAACTGGACAATGGCCGGTTCATGAATCACAGCGAGACCCCGAACACGGACTTCACGCGGCCGGATAGCGGATACGCCCTTTGCGATATCCAGGCGGGCGAAGAGCTGACATCCAACTACCACGAATTCGATCGCACCTTCGCCGGAAGCTTCCCGCATCACGGGCTGCAGCCGCAGAACGGACATGCGCCTCAAAACGGGCCGTGGGTGCGGCACAATTGACGGCGATCGGCGTGGCCGTCCCGTCCCGAGACCGCCGCGCCGATGTCACCCTTGCAAATCAGCTCCGACCTTGTCGCCAACGCCGAGCGCTGCGAACACGGTCCGCACGATGCCTGCTGCATCGAGACCGGCCTGGAGATACATCTTCTCCGGCATGCCCTGATCGATGAAGCGGTCGGGCAGATGCATGGTCCGGATCTTCAGCCCGGCATCGAGCAGCCCTTCGGCGGCAAGGAAATGCAGAACATGGGCGCCGAAGCCGCCCGCTGCGCCTTCCTCGAGCGTCACGAGCACCTCATGATGGCGGGCGAGCTGGCGGATCAGACTGTGATCCAGAGGCTTGGCGAAGCGCGCATCCGCCACCGTCGCTGACAATCCGCGCGCGGCGAGCATTTCCGCCGCATCCAGACAAGCGCCGAGCCTGCCGCCGAATGACAAGAGGGCGACGGCCGAGCCCTCGCGCAGAATGCGGCCGCGGCCGATTTCGAGCGGCACACCCTCCTCCGGCATCTCGACGCCCACGCCTTCGCCGCGCGGATAGCGGAACGCGCTCGGCCCGTCGTCAATAGGCCGCGGCCGTCGCGACCATATGCCTCAGTTCCGCCTCGTCCGCCGCCGCCATGACCATGAAGCCCGGCAGGCAGCTCAGATAGGTGATATCGAACGATCCGGCATGGGTCGGCCCGTCGGCGCCGACGAGCCCGGCGCGGTCGATGGCGAAGCGCACCGGCAGCTTCTGGATCGCGACGTCATGCACGACCTGATCATAGGCGCGCTGCAGAAAGGTGGAATAGATCGCGGCGAACGGCTTGTAGCCCTCCGTCGCCAACCCGGCGGCGAAGGTCACGGCATGCTGCTCGGCGATGCCGACATCGAAGCAGCGATCGGGAAATTCCTTCTGGAACAGGTCGAGGCCCGTGCCGGACGGCATGGCCGCCGTAACGGCGACGATCTTGTCGTCCTTGCGCGCCTCCTGCGACCAGGCTTTGCGCGAACACCTTGGTGTAGCTCGGAGCGTTCGGCTTCGACTTTGGCCTGCGCGCCGGTAATGACGTCGAATTTGCAGACGCCGTGATATTTGTCGGCGGATTTCTCGGCGGGCTCATAGCCCTTGCCTTTCTGCGTCACGACATGGACGAGGACCGGCCCGATCATCGGCATCGCGCACATTGCGCAGGACCGGGATCAGATGGTCGAGATTATGCCCGTCGATCGGGCCGACATAATAGAAGCCGAGTTCCTCGAACAGCAGCCCGCCGGCCCAGAAGCCGCGGGTATATTCCTCGACGCGCCCGGCGCCGGCGCTCCCAGTCCTTCGGGCAGGCGCTTGGCAAGCTGCTTCACGAAATCGCGGATGCGCAGATAGGTGTGGCTGGAATTGATGCGCGCCAGATAGGCGCTGAGCGCGCCGACCGGCGGGGCGATCGACATGTCGTTGTCGTTCAGGATGACGATCAGCCGCTTGTCCATCGCGCCGGCATTGTTCATCGCCTCATAGGCCATGCCCGCGCTCATCGCGCCGTCGCCGATCACCGCGATGACATTATTGCCGCGCCCGTCGAGATCGCGCGCCACGGCCATGCCGAGCGCGGCGGAGATCGAGGTCGAGGAATGGGCCGCGCCGAACGGATCATATTCGCTCTCGGCGCGTTTGGTGAAGCCGGAGAGCCCTCCGCCCTGGCGCAGCGTGCGGATGCGGTCGCGCCGCCCGGTGAGGATCTTGTGCGGATAGCATTGATGGCCGACATCCCAGACCAGACGGTCATGCGGCGTATCGAACAGATAGTGAAGCGCGACGGTGAGCTCGACGACACCCAAGCCCCGCGCCCAGATGACCGCCGGTGACGGAAACGGCGTCGATGGTCTCCCGCCTCAGCTCGTCGGCGATCTGATGGAGGTTTTTTTCGCTGAATGTCCGGAGGTCGGCCGGCGTATGAATTTGGTCGAGAAGCGGCGTCTTAGAGCTTGCGGTCACAATCTATCCTCATCGCGGCACCGCCGGCAGGCGGCCAGAACCGGCATTCGCTTCCCCCGCATTGCCGGCATTTATCCCCGCATTATTAGCCGAAAAACAAAAATGTTGTGCCCAGGGTCCGTGTGATCATCCTTTATGGGACGAAATGTCACTGGCGCGCGGACAGCGGGGAAAAACACGAAATCGCGCTCCCCGCCGGAGGATGGACGAAGCGAAATGCGTCGACGGACCCGCCCGGCAGCAGGATCAGCTTCCGGGATCGGGATCAAAGGGAACGCTGCCATTCGGCGTGCCCTGCGCGTCCAGCGTGATCTTTTCCACCTTCGCCTCGATGCGCTGGAGGAGCCGCTCGCAATGCGCCTTCAGCGCCTCGCCGCGTTCATACAGAGCGATGGACGGCTCAAGCTCGACATCGCCGCGCTCGAGCTTGCCGACGATCTGTTCGAGCTCCTTCAAGGCCTGCTCGAAGGTCATCGCCTTGATGTCCTCATGGCTCTCGGCCGGGCTCGCCATTTCAACCCTCATATTTTTAGCTTCGATAGCCGGCATCACTTCCCGGCTTCGATCAGAGCGCCGACATGGACGCCGACGGACCGTGCAAGCGCCGTCAGGTTATAGCCGCCTTCGAGCAGCGAGACGACCCGGCCTTGCGAATATTTGTGGGCAATTTCCGCAAGTTCATAGGTGGCCCAGGCGTAATCCTCCTCGGTGAGGTTGAGATTTGCCAGCGGATCATCGCGATGGCCGTCGAAGCCAGCCGAAATGAAAACGATATCCGGCGAGAAATTCACCAGCGCCGGCAGGATGCGGCTGCGGAAGGCATCCCGGAATTGCGGCCCGGCTGAGCCGGCGCCGAGCGGCGCATTGACGATATTGTCCGCAACCCCTGTCTCCTTCAGAAGGCCGGTGCCGGGATAGAGCGGCATTTCATGCGTCGAGCCGTAGAACAGATTGGGGTCCGACCAGAAGGCGGCCTGGGTGCCATTGCCGTGATGCACGTCGAAGTCGATCACGGCGATCCGCTCCGCCCCGTGCCGGTCGCGGGCGTGTTGGCCGGCAATCGCGGCGCTATTGAAGAAGCAGAAACCCATGGCGCGCTGCGGCTCGGCATGATGGCCGGGCGGGCGCACGGCGCAAAAGGCATTCTGCACCTCGCCCGTCATGACCGCGTCGGTCGCCCGAATAGCCGCGCCCGCGGCGCGGAATGCGGCGTTCAGCGTCTGGGAGCACATCGGCGTATCGCCGTCGATATAGACGAGACCCTCATCGGGTAAAGCCCGGCGCAGCTCATCGATATAGCTCTGCGGATGGACGCGGGCGACGGCTTCCTCGCTGGCCGGCGGCGCTTCTTCCCGGACGAGCGGGGTAAAAAGCTCATGACTCATCACCTTCTCGACCGCCCGAATGCGGTCGGCGCGTTCCGGGTGCCCGACGCCGGTGTCATGATCGAGAAAGCAGGGATGAGAGATATAGAGTGTTGCCATCCCTTTAGATCAACACGGAACACAGGATTCAGCAAGCGTCGACAATCGGGAGGTCCACCATAGATTTGCAGGTTAGCCTGCTTTCCGTTCTACGATGAACAATGCCGTTTTTCTATGCTGTTTCTTTTCTGTATTGCTTCCAGTCAACTTCAATATTAAAATTGGTACGTTTCGCGGATATATCCAGAAACGGCAAAAGGTCAAGAGCCCGTCCGACCGGCGCGACATATTTGAACAACACTACTACATCTACAATGCGCATCGCGCTGGAAAAGAAGATACCGCCGGGCTTCGTCAGTCTGTGGACCTTGGCAAATACTGCTTTCCGATCCTCCATGAGATGGAGAATGCGAGACACAATATAGTATGAAACCCCTATCTCAATATGGAGCTGCTAAAGAAGAACAAGATCAGCGTAACATTGGCGGCTTGAGGCCACCGCCCGGAGCGGTTTTCCAAACCAATTTCCGAAAAACCTAGGACACTATCCTTAACATTCCAAACCGCTCACCGCCAGAGCGCAAGTAGATAGACCTTAGCTAAGATGAGAACCATTCAAGAGAAAACAAGACCACTTCAGTCCATCAATCCACAAAAAAAGGAAGAAACATGAATAGAGTATTAGTTTCAGCACTTCTTCTAATTAACATAACAATCATTGCAAATGCGCAAGACGGGTTTGATGCAGAAAAATTTGTTAAGAAACTAAATACTGCTATTAAAGCGAATACAGAAGGGGTGACGGTGAATAGGGTAGCACCTGCTCCAGACGTCACCAATCAGGATTGGATCGCAGCAGTCACGGGTAAGCCACAGGATTTTGCAGTTGTTGCGATGGACGCCAACGACAAGCCTATCGATATATTTGGAGCATCGGCACCGTACAAAAAAGATAACGGCTCAATCTCGATTGTTGGTTACGAACTTCCAGCTGGAGGAAAGTTCAAGACTGTTGGTGCAGCGGGTTGGGCTGAGGCGGCTGCCAAAATTGCCGCCGAAAAGCAACCTGTGCCGCCTCCGAGTTCAAGCATCGGGAAGGCTGTATCTACAATTATCGCTGCTACAGACTATATTGCACAAGAGCTTTGCCCGAAGCCTTCAAGGCCGACTAAGCTTGTGTTGAATCTCAGTGCCGGTTTTGAGTTGGTATTCACTGCTGCAACTGGTACAGAAGTTGAGTGGGACTTGGAGGTTGTATGCAAAAGGCTTGAATAATACTTGCCTACGCGTAGGCAGGAATCTGGTCACCGAAGTCATGAATGGAAAATAGATCCCCACTCTCGTGGGGATTTCGGCCGGATGGCAACTTAGAATCGTAATCTGCCTAACCACCGATAGCCGCCAAACTCACAGGCGGCACGCTATCTTCCGGCACGAAGAAATCCGGCGCGAGGTCCCGGCTCGGATCGACGCGATATTTGTCGAAATCGGTCACGCCATTCTCGGCAAGAAACGTATCGTCGATGAGAAAGTTGCCGGTGAATTCGCGCGACGGCTTCGTAAAAATCATATGGGCAGCATCGGCCAGAATGTCAGGGGTCCGGCTCGCCCGCATCAGCGCCTCGCCGCCCAAGAGATTGTTGACGGCGGCAGTGGCGATCGTCGTGCGTGGCCAGAGCGCGTTGACTGCGATGCCCTGCGGCTTGAGCTCATCCGCCATTCCGAGCACGCAAAGGCTCATGCCAAATTTCGCGATCGCATAAGCCACAAGCCCGGAAAACCACTTCGCCTTCATGTCGAGCGGCGGCGACAGCGTCAGAATATGCGGGTTCTCCGCCTTCGCCAGATGCGGCAGGCAGGTCTTGGAGACGAGGAAGGTCCCGCGCGTATTGATCTGCTGCATCAGATCATAGCGCTTCATCTCCGTGTCGAGAACCTTGGTCGGGGAGATGGCGCTGGCATTGTTCACGCAAATGTCGATGCCGCCGAAGGTTTCCACGGTCTTATCGACGGCCGCGGCGACCTGATCCTCAAAGCGGATGTCGCAGATCAGCGGCAACGCCTTGCCGCCCGCCTTTTCGATTTCTTCGGCGGCCGTATAGATCGTGCCTTCGAGCTTGGGATGCGGCTCGGCGGTCTTCGCCGCGATGGCCACATTCGCCCCGTCGCGCGCGGCGCGCAGACCGATCGCCAGGCCGATCCCGCGGCTCGCGCCGGTGATAAAGAGCGTCTTTCCCTTAAGCGTTTCCATAGATTCCGATCCTCGTCCCAATCAATCCGAGATTTGCCGTCGCAAGGCAGCGGCTCGTCACGCCAAAGCCGCATCGGCCCCCGGGCCGAGCACCGTTTCATGGCTGTGATAGACGGCGCGCTTCAGCCCTGCGGAAAGCGGCGCCTGCGTCTCGGCGAAGTGGCGCGCCAGCGTAATCGGGGTGTCCATCCCGGAGCCATTCGCGCCGCGTGCAGCGGCCAGCGCGCCGCGCGCAAGGAACACCCCGCCCGCCGCATTGGCGAAAAGACGCCCGTAAGGCACGGCGCCGGCGAGCGCTGCCGGGCGATTTTCGGCGAGCTGGCGCAAGAGCCAATGGCCGGTCTCCTCGAGATCGCTGACCGCTTCCATCAGACATTCGCCCATCGCGCCGAATGCCGGCTCATTCGAAGATTGCACCTCGCGCACCGTCTCCTTCAGATCCTCAAGGAACGCCGCGACGATCTCGCCGCCGCCAAGAGGCAGCTTGCGCGTCACCAGGTCGATCATCTGAATGCCGTTCGTTCCTTCATAGATCGGCGAGATCCGGGCGTCACGATAATGCTGGGCGGCACCGGTTTCCTCGATATAGCCCATGCCGCCATGCACCTGGATCCCCTCGGAGGCGACTTCGACGGCGATATCCGACCCATAGGCCTTCGAGACCGGCGTCAGGAGCGCCGCAAGGCACTCGGCCTTCGTGCGGCTCGCCTCGTCGCCGGCATGTTTTGCCAGATCGATGGCCACCCCATTCATGGAGCAGATCGCCCGCGCCGCGGCGATCTTGGCCTTCATGGAGAGCAGCATGCGCCGGACATCGGGATGGTTGATGATCGGCGTCATATCGCCGGGCGGCGTGTCCCCGACGCTGCCTTGCTTGCGCTCGCGCGCATAGGCCAGCGCATCCTGAAAAGCGTGCTCCGCGAGCCCGACACCCTGCACGCCGACCCCGAGCCGCGCCTGATTCATCATGGTGAACATGTAATAGAGCCCGCTATGCGGCTCGCCGATCATCCAGCCGATCGCGCCCTCCTCATCGCCATAGTTGAGGACGCAGGTCGGGCTGCCGTGAATGCCGAGCTTATGCTCCAGCTTGGCGCAGCGGACATCGTTGCGCGCGCCGAGCGAGCCGTCGTCATTCACGAGGAATTTCGGGATCAGGAACATCGAAATGCCCTTGGTGCCTTCGGGCGCCTCGGGCAGGCGGGCCAGCACGATATGAACGATATTCTCGGTCAGCGGATGATCGCCGAAGGTGATGAAAATCTTCGTGCCGGTGATGCGGTAGCTGCCGTCGCCCTGCGGAATGGCCCGCGTCTTCAGGAAACGGAGGTCGGAACCGGCATGCGGCTCGGTGAGCTGCATCGAGCCGGTCCATTCGCCCAAAACCATCTTCGGCAGATATTTCGCCTTCAGCTCTTCCGCGCCATATTTATAGAGCGCCTCGACGCCCGCCTGAGTAAGCAGCGGATTAAGGCCGAACGCCATATTGGCCCCGTTCCACATTTCCGCAACCGCCATGGCGAGCGCGACCGGAAGGCCCTGACCGCCGAATTTTTCCGGCGACGGCAGCGCATTCCAGCCGCCTTCCCAGAATTTGCGGTAGGCCTCCTTCCAGCCGGGCGGCAATACGACCTCGCCGTCCTTAAGCTCGGCGCGATGCTCGTCGCCGCTGCGGTTGAGCGGCGCAAGCTCCTCGCTGGCAAAGCGCCCGGCCTCTTCGAGAATGGCCTCGACCGTTGCCAGGTCCAGCTCGCCGAACATGCCGGCCTCCACATGGCGGTCAAAGCCGGCAATCTGGTTCAGAGCGAAGGAAATGTCTGAGACTGGGGCGCGATATGCCATCAATCCTCCCGACGAGGCCGGCTGCGCGGGTTTTCTGCAGCCATTGTTGCGCCTATACTCTACCGGCAATGCATCTCAGGGAAAAGGGACGTTCTGAGGCGGCTCGCCTGCGCGGTTGCGGCGTGCCGGGCGCGCGGCAATGCCGAGGTCACGCGAATTCCGCAGATACGACCGCGCAAATCTGCTAAACCGATCCGGCTTATAGGCAATGACGGTTGGTTTCGCTCTTCCATTCAACACCATGCCGGTTCCCGCGAAGGCATCATCTGAGACGATCGACAAAGCTGCGGATATCATCCGGTCCGGAGGGCTTGCCGCTTTTCCGACCGAGACGGTCTACGGTCTCGGCGCCGACGCGACGAATGGCGAGGCGGTCGCGCGGATTTTCGAGGCCAAGGGACGGCCGCGCTTCAATCCGCTGATCGTGCATCTGGCGGCGCGGGAGGATGCCGAAGGGCTGGCGGTCTTCAATGAGGACGCTCGCCGGCTGGCGGATGCGTTCTGGCCGGGCGCGCTGACGCTCGTTCTGCCGCGAAGGGAGGACGCGCGCTTGAGCGATCTGGTCAGCGCCGGGCTTCCCACCGTCGCGCTGCGCGTGCCCGCGAATAAGACCGCGCGCACCCTGATCCGGGCCGCCGGCGTGCCGATCGCCGCGCCAAGCGCCAATCGGTCCGGCCGCGTCAGTCCGACACGGGCGGAGCACGTCGCCGCCGATCTCGGGCACCGGGTGGATATGATCCTCGATGGGGGCCCGTGCGCGGAAGGACTTGAGTTCGACCATTATCGGCCTGTCCGGTCCCGAGCCGGTCCTGTTGCGCGCCGGTGCGGTGACGCGCGAGTTGATTGAGACGGTGCTGGGCCAGCCGCTCGCGGACGGCAGGGCCGCAACGCAGCCGCAGGCGCCCGGCATGCTCGCCGCACATTACGCGCCGCGCGCCGCTCTGCGCCTCGACGCGGAGGCGCCGGAGGAGGGCGAGGCCTATCTCGGCTTCGGCCCGGCACCGCCATGCGAGGGGCCGAACCTCAATCTCAGCGAAAGCGGCGATCTGCGCGAAGCCGCCGCCAATCTCTTCGCGTTTTTGCGTTTGCTCGACGCGCAAAATCCCGAGACACTCGCCGTCGCCCCAATTCCCGGGCATGGCCTCGGCGAAGCGATCAACGACCGGCTGCGCCGCGCCGCTGCGCCGCGATAAATCTTAAAGGACTTAAGCCAATGGCTGCCGATCAATCCGCCGTCAACGCGCCCTCGCAGGAAACACTTCAAGCCTTCAGAGCGATCGTCGGCGAGAAATATGCCATCGCCGAAGGACCCGACCAGGAGCGCTATTTGCGGGAATGGCGCCATCTCTATCAAGGCCGGACGCCGCTCGTTCTGAAACCGGGCAGCACGGAGGAAGTCTCTCAAATTCTGACGCTTGCCAATGAGACGGGCACGCCCATCGTCCCGCAAGGCGGCAATACGGGGCTGGTCGGCGGCCAGATTTCCCATCATGGCGAGATCGTGCTGAGCCTGGAGCGGCTCACCCGCATCCGTTCGGTCGATCCGCGCGGCAACACGCTGATCGCCGAAGCCGGCGTGACGCTGGAGGGCGTGCAAAAAGCCGCCGAGGACGCCGGCCGTCTCTTTCCTCTCAGCATCGGATCGCAAGGCTCCTGCCAGATCGGCGGCAATCTTTCCACCAATGCCGGCGGCCTGCAGGTGCTCACCTACGGCAATGCCCGGAGCCTGGCTCTGGGGCTGGAAGTCGTTCTGCCAGACGGCCGCATCTGGAACGGGCTGAACGCGCTGCGCAAGGACAATACCGGCTATGATCTGCGCGACCTGTTCATCGGCTCCGAAGGCACGCTCGGCATCATCACCGCCGCCGTTCTGAAGCTGTTCCCGCTTCCCAAGAGCAAAGCGGCCGCCATTGCCGGTCTCGCCAGCCTGGAGGACGCGGCAAGCTTCTTCGATCTCGCCTTCGAAATGGGCGCGGGCGAGCTGACCGCCTTCGAGCTCGTGCCGCGCATCGGCATCGAATTGCTCGTCCGCCATGTCGAGGGCGCGCGCGATCCGCTCGCGGAGAGCTATCCCTGGTATGTGCTGTTCGAGCTATCGAGCCAGCGGGAGAATGAAGCCGAACCGAGCGCGGAAAAGCTTCTCGTCGAAGCGGTGGAACGCGGCATCGTCGCCGATGCGGTGCTGGCGACCTCCCTAGCGCAGGCCGAGGATTTCTGGCGGCTCCGCGAGAGCCTGCCCGAGGCGCAGACGGCCGAGGGCGCCAGCATCAAGAATGACGTCTCCGTGCCTGTCGCCGCGCTGCCGGATTTTCTGAGCCGGGCCATCGGGGCGGTGAAGGCGATGGTGCCGGGCTGCCGGCCCGTCCCCTTCGGCCATTATGGCGACGGCAATATCCACTTCAATGTCACCCAGCCGGAAGGCGCGGACGGAGCGGCATTCCTTGCCCGCTGGGACGAGGTCGCCGCGGCGGTGAACGCCATCGTCCTGGAGCTTGGCGGCTCGATCAGCGCGGAGCACGGGATCGGGTTCATGAAACGTGATCTGCTGCGCGAGGTGAAGGCGCCCGTCGAGATCGAGCTGATGCGCAAGATCAAGGACGCCTTCGATCCGCGCGGCATCCTCAATCCCGGCAAGGTGGTCTGAACCGGAAGCCCCGCCCCTGCCCCTCGTGAACCTTTCTCCGGCCCCACGCGACTAACGCAAAGGCGGCAGCATCCCGCTGCAAGCCGGCGATCGATTTCTATCGGTTGGCGCAACTGTCCGCGTCCATTCGGACGCGCGTTGCGCTAGAGAGCGAGGAGGGGCCATGAGCGCGACCGGATTGAGTATCATCTTACTGGCAATGATTTCCGCAGGGGCGCTGATTGCCGCCATCCGGGCCGAAGCGGCGTCCCCCTCTTCACAGGCGAAACCGTTTCGCGTCGCGCCGCAGACATTTCCGCGGACCCGTTCGACCTTGAGATGCCTGCCGAAGATCCTCGCGAAATGCCCACAGGGCCAGCGCCATATCTGCGTGGCGTTCAGTGGCGGATGCTGCGTGAAACTGGCTTGCGCGCGGAAAGGGAAATAGCCGCTGTCGGAGCCGTCCTCATGCGGAAATAACAAGAAGGGTGCGTTCTCCGAACCCAGCTGAGGGGATCGCAACAAGTCAAGCGGAGACGGGAGTGAACCCCAACCCCGATCGTCTCCTCCCTGCCCTCGCCCGGACGATTCGCCCTCGCCGGGCGAGGGATTTTTTTCGCAACAGTTGGGCGGACGCGAAGCGGAGCCGAGCGGCTAGAGTATGTTTGCTTGAAGCGCGGAACACTTGCGCGTTCCGCGCTCTTTCCCGGAGACCTCTGAGAAACAGCACAATCTGCCTCGCCCCGGCCTCCGAGCCGCGGCCTACTCCCCTAATGACTTGGCAAGGTGCTAGCTGACAGACGATTGGATCCCGGATCGGCCTGCGGCCGTCCGGGATGACGAATTGAGGGGCCTCTTTCGCAGAGCTTCCCTAGCAGGCTGCTGAAAAACCCCGAGGATGACAGTCTGTGGCGAATATGATTCCGTGCTTTCTGGAATGCCAGGGAGGACGGAATGCGCGGTTCGGATTTGCGGTCTGGGGAGCTTTTTTCTTACGTCGATCTTGAGGAGCGTGTGCCGGCGAAGCATCCGCTGCGCAAGATCCGGCAGATCGTCAACGATGTGCTCCAGAGTTTGGATAGCGAATTTGCCAGGCTTTATGCCGCCCACGGCCGCCCCTCGATCCCGCCGGAATGGCTGCTTCGAGCCTCGTTGTTGCAGGCGTTTTACACCGTCCGATCGGAACGCCAGCTGATGGAGCAACTCGACTACAATCTGCTCTATCGCTGGTTTGTGGGTCTCGGCATCGACGACCCGGTCTGGGTGCCGACGGTGTTTACGAAGAACCGGGACCGGTTGCTCGAGGCCGATGTTGCGAAGCAGTTCCTGAGCCGGCTGCTGGCGCATCAGGAGGTCAGCCCGCTTTTGTCGGACGAGCATTTTTCGGTCGACGGCACGCAACTCCATGCCTGGGCGTCGATGAAGAGCTTCGTGCCGAAAGAGATGGCGGCGACCTCCGGCGAGGGACCTGACACGCCGTCGGCACCTGACACGTCCCACGCCCTGGCGCCCGTTGCGGCGGTGGGTAGCGATGCCGCTCCATCCAGCGAAACTGATCAAACCGCGCCTTTGCCGGAGCCCGCGGATGCAGCCGAAACCGAAAACCAGCGCCGCAATGCCGAATTGGACTTCCGTGGCCAGAAGCGATCGAACGCCACCCATGTCTCGACGACCGACCCAGAGGCTAGCCTCTACCGAAAAGGCCAAGGCAAGGAAGCCAAGCTCTCCTATCTCGGCCATACGCTGATGGAGAACCGCACCGGCCTGATTGTCGAGGCCAGCGTCACCACGGTGTCGGGATATGCCGAACGCGAGGCGGCGGTCGCGATGATCGAAAGCCATCGCTCCGGCCGGCGGCGGGTGACGCTCGGTGCCGACAAGGGCTATGACGCGGGCGAGTTCGTAAAGGACCTGCGCGCGCTGAACGTCACGCCGCACATCGCGCAGAACGACACCGCGCGCCGCTCGGCGATCGATGGCCGTACAACCCGGCATCCCGGCTATGCGGTGAGCCAGCAGAAGCGCAAGCGCATCGAGGAGCCGTTCGGCTGGGGCAAGACGATCGGCGGCCTCGCCCGGCCGATGCTGCGCGGCGTGGCGCGACTTGGCTTCAAGTTCATCCTGACGATGGCCGCGTATGACTTGATCCGGCGGCCCAAACTCCTCGCCGCATGAAGGCGGCAGAAGGAAAAAAAGACCGATTGCTCCGTGAAAGCGCAAGATAGTTCCAGGTCGACAGGATTTTCAGCAGCCTGCTAGGAGAGGGCAAGAAGACTTCACCTCACCTTAACACGCACTAATTTCCATTTCCCTCGCGCCATTCGGCGGAGAGATAACGCTCGGGCAGCTTTTCGGAGTTGTTCGGATCGAGCCCTGTCGCCTCGACCTCGTCGAACCAGCGGTCCCGCTTCGATTGCGGCAGCCGCGTTCCGCACCAGGGGCAATGGTCCAGCAGCAGATAGCTGGCGCCGCCGTCGCGGATCGGAATGCCATATTCGTCGAACAGCTCATGATAGACGAGCACCGTGTCGGGGCAGTCGAACGGGGTGCCGTGCTGCTCGCATTGATGATCGAGCGCCTTTCTCATCGTAGCGCAGCAATGGCGGAGATTGGCCGGCGCGGGCCGCCACGGCCAATCGAGCGGCATCCAAAGCGCACGGTGGGTGGGGAACAGGCCAGCAGACATCGCAAATCTCTCAAACCATGCTATTTTTCGGAAGGAACGTCGGGGGCGCCGCTTCCATAGCATGGCGGCCCTCGCCCTGTCCTCACTTAAACGGCCTAGGGAAAACCCCATGGACAAACTCTTCGATGTTTCCGGCAGGACCGTTCTCGTGACCGGCGCCTCGTCCGCCGGGCTGGGGCGCCAATTCGCGCTGACGCTTGCCGGGCGCGGCGCCACGGTCGTGCTCGCCGCCCGCCGGGAGAGCGCGCTTCGGGAGCTCGCCGCGGAGATCGAAAAGGCCGGCGGCAAGGCGCATGCTGTGCGGATCGACGTCACCGATCTGGGCTCGGTGAAGGCCGGGGTGGCCGAGGCGGTCAGGCTCGCGGGCCCCATTGACGGGCTGATCAACAATTCCGGCACGGCGGAGCGCGTGCCGCTCCTGGAGCAAACCGAGGAAAGCTGGGACCGGGTGCTCGACACCAATCTCAAAGGCGTCTGGGCGGTCGGCGTCGAAGTCGCAAGGCATATGGTCGATCAGGGCAAGGGCGGCAGCATCGTCAATATCGCCTCGCTGCTCGGTCTGCGTCAGGCACCCGGCATCACCGCCTATGCGGTCTCCAAGGCGGCGTCGTCCAGCTCACCAAGCAGATGGCGCTGGAATGGGCGCGCTACGGCATCCGCGTGAATGCGATTGCGCCCGGCTATTTCGAAACGGATATGAACCGCAATTTCCTTAACAGCGACCTCGGCAAGGAAATGGTCAAGCGCGTCCCCATGCGCCGCATCGGCACGCATGATGAGCTGGTCGGGCCGATGCTGCTGCTGATCTCCGAAGCCGGCTCCTATATGACCGGCAGCATCATTTCGGTGGATGGCGGACACGCTGTGAATGCAGTTTAACGGCAAGCCTGGCACGGGTTCGGGCGTGCCGGACTCCGCAAGGAATGAGGGCAGCCCGATGAACGGAACCGAGACGCTCCCGCAGTTTAACGCGCCCTACGCGCCGGACGATGTCAGGATTGCGCGCAGCCTCCTCGGCGCCGCCGCTTCGCCAGCGAGCGCGAAGCCGCGATCGCCGACGCGCCGCGCGATCTGATCCAGCCATCCGCGCCCGCGGCGGCGGCTTTGGCGGCGTCGAGGAGATGCTGCACGAATATTCCCTCTCGACGCGCGAGGGGCTGGCGCTGATGGTGCTCGCCGAGGCGCTTCTGCGCGTGCCCGACCGCCGCGACCGCCGACCGGCTGATCGAGGACAAGCTCGGCCAGGGCGATTTCCTGCGTCATGAGGCGAAGTCCCACGCGCTGCTCGTCAATGCCTCCGCCTGGGCGCTGGGACTTTCGGCGCGCATCATCCGGCCGGGCGAAACGCCGGAAAGCATTATCGGCCAGCTCGCCAAGCGCATCGGCGTGCCGACCCTGCGCACCGCGACTCGCCAGGCCATGCGGGTGCTCGGCAATCATTTCGTCCTTGGCCAGACCATTGAGGAGGCGCTCGCCCGCGCGCGCTCCGGCTCCGGCGCGCTCTACCGCTATTCCTTCGACATGCTCGGCGAGGGCGCACGAACGGACGGGGGCGCCGAGCGTTATTTCTCATCCTATTCGCAAGCGATCGACGCCATCGGCCGGGAAGCCGGCGATCAGCCTCTGCCCGAACGGCCCGGCATTTCGGTCAAGCTGTCGGCGCTCCATCCACGCTATGAGGCGGTGAGCCGGGAGCGCGTCATGCGCGAGCTTGTGCCGCGGACGCTGGAGCTGGCGCGAAAGGCGAAGAGTACGATCTGAACTTCACCATCGATGCCGAGGAGGCCGACCGGCTGGAAATCTCGCTCGAGGTGATCTCGGCCGTGTTCGCCGATCCATCGCTTGCCGGCTGGGACGGCTATGGCATCGCCGTTCAGGCCTATCAGAAACGGGCGACGCGCGGTCATCGCCTGGGCCGGCGACTGGCCGAACGGCTGGACCGGCGGATCATGCTGCGGCTGGTGAAGGGCGCCTATTGGGACACCGAGATCAAGCGCGCCCAGGAGCGCGGCCTCGCCGACTATCCGGTCTTTACCCGCAAATGTATGACCGACCTGAATTACATCGCCTGCGCCGATCAGCTTCTGGCGACTGCGCCCGCGCATCTTCCCGCAATTCGCCACGCATAATGCGCTGACCGTCGCGACCGTGCGGGAGCGTGCCGGAACGGGCGACGACTATGAGTTCCAGCGGCTGCACGGCATGGGCGAGGCGCTCTATGAGCGGCTGCGCGAGATCGTGCCGAGCGTTCAATGCCGCGTCTATGCTCCGGTCGGCGGCCATCGCGATTTGCTCGCCTATCTCGTGCGCCGGCTTCTGGAGAATGGCGCCAATTCCTCCTTCGTCTCGGCGGCCGCCGATCCCGACGTGCCGGTCGAGGAGTTCTTCAGCAGCCGGACGAAATTCTTGGCAGCGCCGATTATGCCCGTCATGCCAGTATTCCGTTGCCGCCCGGCTCTACGGGCTCTCGCGGCTTAATTCGGCGGGCGTCGAATTCGGCGACCGCTCCGCGCTCAGCGCGCTGATTTCCGATGTCGCGGCGCATCGCAACCGGACGACGAAGGCCACCCCGCTCATCGGCGGCGAGCCGGCGGAGGGGACACGCCGCCCCGCAATCAACCCGATCGACGCGCGGACCGAGATCGGCGAAGTCATCGAGCTCGACCCGGCGGCGGCCGGCCGAATGATGGAAACCGCGCAGGCCGGGTTCGCTGGTTGGTCCGCGACGCCGGCGGAGGAGCGGGCGGCCATTCTGGAGCGGGTCGGCGATCTGCTCGAAGCCCGGCGCGGGCTGCTTATCCATCTGATCCAGACTGAGGGCGGGCGCACGCTCGATGACGCGCTCGCCGAACTCCGCGAGGCGGTCGATTTCTGCCGCTATTACGCCGCCGAGGGGCGGAAGCTTTTCAGCGATGGCGAGCCGCTGCCCGGCCCTACG
>CAVVOX010000002.1:0-1802123 GCA_963749875.1 uncultured Alphaproteobacteria bacterium | reverse complement strand
CGCCCGTGTGCCGTGGGTGGCGCTGTTCGCGACGAAAAGCGCCATGTTCGGCCCCGGCGTTATGGCGAGGACGACGCAGGCGAGGACGAAGGCGCTATAAAGATAGATCGACATGCCGGTCCTGCCTCAATGCAGCCTCTATTGGCGCAGCCATGAGAATGCGCATTCAGAGATCGCCTTCATCGCCGCTTGCCTCGGCGTCATCGCCATTCTCGCCGTTACCATTGCCATTTCCGTTGGTGTAGTCGGGTATTGACCTCACGGAAACGACGTGTTCGCCCTCGCCGGTATTGAAGATCCTCACGCCCTGCGTCGAACGTCCGACGATGGAGATGCCGTCCACCGGGCAGCGGATCATTTGCCCGCCATTGGTGACGAGCATGATCTGATCGGTATCCTCGACAGGGAAGGAGGCCACGAGCTTGCCGTTGCGCTCGTTCACGACCATGCCGATGATGCCTTTGCCGCCGCGGCCCGAGATCCGGTATTCATAGGCGCTGGTGCGCTTGCCGAAGCCATTCTCGGAGACCGTCAGCACGAATTGCTCGGCCGCGCCGAGCTGGGCGTAGCGCTCGGGCGAAAGCTCCGTGCCCTCGCCATTTTCCTCGCCGTCATCGCCCAGGATTTCGGCATCCTCGGGCGCCGGCCGCTCGCCCGTCGCGGCCCGGCGAATGGCGTTGGCCTGTTTGACATAGGCCGAGCGTTCGGCAGGGCTTGCTTCGACATGGCGCAGGATGGCCATGGAAATCAGCCGGTCGCCTTTGTCCAGCCTGATCCCGCGCACGCCGCTCGAACTCGCGCCCCTTGAAAACGCGCACATCGGTGACAGGGAAGCGGATCGCCTGACCATTGGCGGTGGTCAGCAGCACATTATTGTCTTCCGTGCAGATATCGACGCCGACGATCTCGACTCCCTCATCGAGTTTCATCGCGATCTTGCCGTTCTGCCGGACCTCGACGAAATCGGACAGATTGTTCCGCCGCACATCGCCCCTGGATGTGGCGAACATGACATTGAGGCTCGCCCAGCTGCTCTCATCCTCCGGCAGCGGCATGATGGTGGTGATCCACTCATCCTGCTGCAGCGGCAGGAGGTTGATCAGCGCCTTGCCCCGCGATTGCGGCGCGGCCGGCGGCAGACGCCAGACCTTCATCTTGTAGACCATGCCGCGCGAAGAGAAGAACAGGAGCGGCGTGTGCGTATTGGCGATGAACAGGCGGGTGACGAAATCATCATCGCGCGTGGTCATCCCGGCGCGGCCCTTGCCGCCGCGGCGCTGCGCCCGGTAGGTGGAAAGCGGGACGCGCTTGATATAGCCGCGATGGCTGACGGTGACGACCATGTCCTCGCGCTGAATGAGGTCTTCATCGTCGACCTCGCCCTCGACATCGAGGATTTCCGTACGTCGCGGCGTGGCGAACTCGTCCCGGACAGCGATCAGCTCGTCCTTGACGATCGAGATGATGCGCGCGCGCGAACGCAGAAGATCGAGATAATCCTTGATGCTCTCGCCGAGCTGGCGCATTTCGTCGCCGATTTCGTCCCGGCCGAGGGCCGTCAGGCGCTGCAGGCGCAGATCGAGAATGGCGCGCGCCTGCGTCTCGGAGAGCCGGTACGTCCCATCCTCGTTCACCCGGTGCCGCGGGTCGTCGATCAGCGCGATGAAATGGGCAACATCCGCGGCCGCCCAGTTGCGCTGCATGAGCTGGTCCCGTGCGGTCGCGGGATCGGGCGCCTTGCGGATCAGATTGATCACCTCGTCGATATTGGCGACGGCGATGGCAAGGCCGGCGAGCACATGGGCGCGGTCCCGGGCTTTGGCCAGCAGGAATTTCGTCCGGCGGGACACGACCTCTTCACGGAATTGCGTGAAGGCCTGAACCATGTCCTTGAGATTGAGCTGCTCGGGACGGCCGCCATTCAGTGCAACCATATTGGCGCCGAAGGTGCTCTGCAGCGGCGTGAAGCGGTAAAGCTGGTTGAGCACGACATCCGGCACCGCGTCGCGCCGCAGCTCGATCACAACACGGTAGCCCTGCCGGTCGCTTTCGTCGCGAACGTCGGCGATCCCCTCGATGCGCTTCTCGCGCACGAGATCGGCAATGCGCTCGATCATCGTCGCTTTATTCACCTGAAAGGGGATCTCGGTGACGATGAGCGCCTCGCGCTCCTTGCGGACGGTCTCGACGGAAACCCGTCCGCGCATGACCACCGATCCGCGCGCCTTGTGATAGGCGGATCTTATGCCGCCGCGGCCGAGGATCAGCCCACCAGTCGGGAAATCCGGACCGGGCACGATCTCGATGAGCTCGTCGATCGTAATCGTAGGGTTATCGAGATAGGCGATGCAGGCGTCGATTACCTCGCCCAGATTGTGCGGCGGAATGTTGGTCGCCATGCCGACGGCAATGCCGCCGGCGCCGTTAACGAGAAGATTCGGGAACCGCGCCGGCAGGACGACCGGCTCGCGTTCGGAATTGTCGTAATTGTCCTGGAAATTGACCGTGTCCTTGTCGAGATCGTCGAGCAGCGTGCTTGCGACCTTTTCGAGCCGAACTTCGGTGTAACGCATCGCCGCCGGCGGGTCGCCATCCACCGAGCCGAAATTGCCCTGGCCGTCGATCAGCGGCAGGCGCATCGAGAAATCCTGCGCCATGCGGACGAGGGCGTCATAGACCGCGCTGTCGCCATGCGGGTGATATTTACCGATGACGTCGCCGACCACGCGGGCGGATTTGCGGTAGGGCTTGTTCCATTCATAGCCGTTTTCGTGCATCGAATAAAGGATGCGCCGATGCACCGGCTTCAGGCCGTCCCGAACGTCCGGGAGCGCACGCGACACGATCACGCTCATGGCGTAATCGAGATAGGAGCGCTTCATTTCCTGGGTGATCGAAATCGGGCGAATGTCGGATCCGCCGCCGTGTTCACCACCGTGATTTTTTGTCGTGTCTGCCAAGGTCTTAGCCGGAGATCGTTGTCACCAAAACCGATGTTTCGCGCCCGCGCATCCCTTCAGATTATTGAATGTGAGAATTCGGGGGGAAGCTGCGGCCAGACAATTCTGTTCGGGCGATAGCCGCCCCACGCACCAATTGACGCTCTGCACTGCAATACCCTTATGCGGGTACATTAGCGGGATAGGGCCAGTCAGACGGAGGTTGCCGAGAAACGAGGGTACTAAAACGGGATTTCATCATCGAGATCTTTGTCAAAGCTGCCACTTTCACCGTGCGGACCGCCGCCGTTTGAGCGCCGCTCATCGCTTCTGTCATATGGGGGTGAGCTGTCTTGAAATCCACCCGCTCCCTCAGGATAACCGCCGCCACCGCTCCGGCCGTCAAGCATGATCAGGGTCGAGTTGAAACTCTGCAGGACGACTTCCGTCGAATAGCGTTCCTGGCCGCTCTGATCTTCCCACTTCCGGGTCTGCAACTGCCCTTCAAGATAGACTTTCGAACCTTTGCGAAGATATTGCTCGGCAACCTTGCAAAGCCCCTCATTGAAGATCACCACGCGATGCCATTCGGTTTTTTCGCGGCGCTCGCCGGTGGCCTTGTCGCGCCAGTTCTCGGAGGTGGCGACGCGCAGATTGCAGATCGGACGCCCGTCCTGCGTCCGCCTGATTTCGGGATCGGCTCCGAGATTGCCGACCAAAATGACTTTGTTTACCGAACTGGCCATGAGCTTGCCTTTGTAATCCCTTGCGACTCGTCCAGCATTTTAAGCATTTCGGCAATAGCCGCGGCTGCCGCCTGCGTGTTTTCCACATCTGGCTATGCGCCGCAGAACAGTCGGAAAGGTTAATGTTCGCGTAACGTTCTAGTTCGGCCGGCAGGCTATGTCAAGCACCGGACGCCGGCCATTATCGGATGATGTCCCTCCCAGGCGATTCAGCGCCGCGCTCCGGTCAGAACGGTGTCCGTAAGGCTCGCGCCGGTGAGATCGGCGCCGGTGAGGTCGGCCTGTTTAAGATCGCTGCGATCGAGCCGGGCATAGCGGAAATCGCGATAGCGCAGGGACAGGCTCAGATCGCCCGGTGCGAGATCTCTGTCATTGACCAGATCCTGGTCCATGACCACCAGATTCCGTTGGAAGGGGCTGGTGCTGCGGCCCGTCGCGTCGTCGACCTCGCCTTCGAAGAAATAGGCTGTCGGCAGAAAGACCTGCCGGCTTTCGACCGGATCGCCGGACGGCGCCGGTATTTCGACAGCAGGTCCGAATGCGGCGAGCCGCTTGTCGAGCGCCTCGCCCGGAACGGTGGCCACGAAGAATGAAAATGCGAAGATGCCGGCGAAGAAGACGGTCGTGATCAGCATGAACAGCGGGTGGCGCCACCAGCCATAGAAGAAGGAGGACCAGAAGCCGATGCGCGGTGAGGGCAGAAACGTCCCGACCAGTCCGACGAGACCGAGATCGACCAGGACGTAGAGACGGTGCGCCCAGGTCAGGGACATGTCATGGAACGGAAGAAAGGCGATCTGGAAGTAGAGAAGGACGATCGCTGCCAGCAGCACCAGGGTGACCCAGACGATGAGCTGCTGCAGAAAGGTCAGGACGAATGATTGCGGCGGACCTGCCAGAAACTGGGTGAAGAAGTTGCTGCTGAGCTCATAGCGCAGCGGATGAACCCGATCGGCAGGCGGGCTTTCGGTATCCCGCATCCGGCTTTCTTCCCGCTCGACCAGGCCGAGAAAGGCGTAAAGCTTCTGGGTCAGCACGACATACTGCATCATCATGCCGATATGGATGAGGATGAACAAAGGCGGCGCGAACAGGAAGAAGCGGTCCAGCGTGACCGAAATCCCAAGGACCGGCAGGGCAATCGGGCTGTTCAGCAGGAGGTCGTTGTGGGTAACGCCCGCCAGGGCCACGATGAAATAGGCGGAAAGCGCGAGATAGATGAGCCAGGCGGTGGTTGCGGCTTCGCTTGCCCCATTGACCGCGTTCAGCAAATGCCGCGCGGAAAGCTGATCCGCCTGCCGCTCGCCGATCGCTTCGCTTGTCATCCTGCCCTCCCCTGAGCAAGCTACTGATTTTCCGATAGCATGGCGGCCAGGCTTTGGCACTTTGCCAATCGGCCGCGCGGCGAAATTGCAAGCGGTGCGCGGCGTAAGAGTAACGGTGAGGTGGCCAATCAAAAAGGAGCGCGACCAGAGCGGCCGCGCTCAGCGGGAGGAGAGGCACCCGAAGTCTTCAGACCTTACCGGCAGCTGCGAACCGGCACTTCGATCCATTTGCACGATCTGTCGTTGCCGCCGACGCATTTTTGACCATAGCGGCAATATTCGCGGCCATACCACCAGATGCATTTGCGCTGCCTGAAGCACCGCGGTACGGTCTCGTCACAAACATATTTCCTCTTGTAATGCGTATAGCCGCAATGCCCGCCATCGTCGTAATCATCGTCCTCGCCATAATCGCCGTCATAGTCATCGCGCCGGTCGTAATTGTCGTAATAGCCCGCGAGCTGCAACGCATCGGAGCCTGCCCCAATGGGTGAGGCCAGCTGTGAAAAGACGGCGTGGGACGCAGCCTTCGCCTGCGCGGTGGAATAGAGCGATAGAACGCCGGCGAGCAGGGCGGAGACGAGGCAGGCCGTGTATCGTTTCATAATATTCATCCCAACAACGAGAAACGCTGCCGAGAAAATGTCTCAAAATGAGATGCATTTGAATAAATATCGCCAAAAAAGGTAAATACTTACGCCTTAAGGTTAATGTTGCTTCACATGATTACCGTCCTGGCTGCAGGTTCAGAATGGCTGGATTTCCGGAAAGACGGCCGGGTGGGTTCGGATCGTTGCATGAGCATTGCCTTTCGGCTGCGAGGGCCTGGGTAAGGCGCTCGCAGCCGATTGCTTTTGCAGGGTGATAGCCGGCGTTGGCCTCAGGCCGCCTTGGAGGCAGCCTTCTTCGTCGGCCTTTCGCGCGTGCGGAGATCGGGCGGCGTCGCTTCCCGGGCGAGGTCGGCGATCGTGTCGTCGAGCGCCGCGACCTGTTGCGCGGAACTGCCGAGGCGCCTGACGGAGACCGTCCGCTCCTCCGCCTCACGCCTGCCGACGACCAGAAGCACCGGCGCTTTCGCCATGGAATGCTCACGCACCTTGTAATTGATCTTCTCGTTGCGCAGATCGGTCTCGACGCGGAGGCCCGCTTTCGTCAAGGCGGCGGCAACGTCGAGCGCATAATCGTCCGCTTCGGAAACGACCGTTGCGATGACGACCTGCACCGGCGAGAGCCAGAGCGGCAAATGTCCGGCATAGTTCTCGATCAGAATGCCGGTGAACCGCTCCAGCGAGCCGAAGATCGCACGGTGGATCATGACCGGCACGTGCTTTTCGCCATCAGCGCCGATGTAAAACGCGCCTAAGCGTTCCGGCATGTTCAGATCGACCTGGACGGTGCCGCATTGCCAGTGGCGTCCAATCGCATCGAGCAGGGTATATTCGAGCTTCGGTCCATAGAACGCACCTTCGCCCTCATTGATGTCATAGGGCACGCCGGCGGAATCCATGGCGTCCTTAAGAGCGGTTTCGGCCTCGTCCCAGATCTCGTCCGCGCCGACGCGCACCTCCGGCCGGGTCGCCAGCTTGATGATGACATCCTCGAAGCCGAAATCCTCGTAGATGTCGAGGATCATATCGTTCAGCTTCAGGCACTCTTCCTCGAGCTGGTCCTGAGTGCAGAAGATATGCGCGTCGTCCTGGGTGAAGTGCCGCACGCGCATAATCCCGTGCAGCGCACCGGACGGCTCATAGCGGTGCACCTTGCCGAATTCGGCGAGTTTGAGCGGCAGATCGCGATAGCTTTTGAGCCCGTTCTTGAAGATCTGCACATGGCCGGGACAGTTCATCGGCTTGCAGCAGAACACTTTCTCGTCGGGCGTCTCCGCGATGTACATATTCTCGCGGAACTTCTCCCAATGGCCCGACTGCTCCCAAAGCGTGCGCTCCATCATGTCGGGTGAATTCACCTCGACGAAGCCGGCGGCGTTCTGGCGACGGCGGATATAGTTCACAAGGTTCCGGAACAGGGTCCAGCCCTTCGGATGCCAGAACACCGAGCCTTGCGCCTCTTCCTGGAAATGGAACAGGTCCATCTCCCGGCCGAGACGCCGGTGATCGCGCTTCTCCGCCTCCTCCAGCATCTTCAGATAAGCGTCGAGATCGGCGGGCTTCGCCCAGGCCGTGCCATAGACGCGCTGAAGCATCGGATTGCGGTGATCACCGCGCCAATAAGCGCCCGCCAGCTTTTGCAGCTTGAAGGCTTTGCCGACCTTGCCGGTCGAGGTCATATGCGGGCCGCGGCACAAATCGAGCCATTCGCCCTGGCGATAGATCTTGACCTCCTGATCCTCCGGGATCGCGTCGACCAGCTCGACCTTGAACAGCTCGCCCTGGTCCTCGAAATAGTCCCGCGCCTCGTCCCGGCTCCAGACTTCCTTGGTGAAAAGCTTATCCGCCGCGATGATCTCGTGCATCTTCTTCTCGATCCTGGTCAGATCATCGGGCGTGAAGCTCTCCTCGCGGTAGAAATCGTAATAAAAGCCGTTCTCGATGACGGGCCCGATCGTGACCTGGGTGCCGGGGTAAAGCGCCTGCACCGCCTCGGCCATGACATGCGCGCAGTCATGGCGGATCAGCTCAAGCGCCTCGGGGTCGTCGCGGGTCACGATTTTGATCGAGGCGTCGCGCTCGATCGGATCGGCGAGATCGGCGAGCTTGCCGTCGAGCGACAAGGCGACGGCCTTTTTCGCCAGCGATTTCGAAACGGATGCGGCCAGTTCGGCGCCGGTAGTGCCCGGCTTGAAGTCGCGAACGGAACCGTCGGGGAAGGTCAAATGGATCATTTCAGGCCTCTCACTCCCGCGCACATAAGCGGGTAAGACTGTTGAAGTTAGCCAGGAGCTAACACTCGGCGGCGCGATTTTCAATGCCGCGTGGCACCCAATGTGGAATTTGCTAAGGCTCCCGCGGCCGCGCTATGCTGTTTTGACGAAATATCGCAAATTTAAGTCAAATTCGAAATAGCGGGACCGCGAGTTAGAAACGAGTTCGCCATGCGATGGAAATCTTGGGCGTTTGTGCTCTTGACCGCCGCGCTGTTGACCGGCACGAGGGCGGCCGATGCGCAGAATCCTCATGCGGGAGAGGCCGGCAACGCGGTACGCATCGCACAAACGACGCGGTCGCTTTCGGAGGCGGACACGCCGCGCCCGGCGCAACTCGCCGAGCAGCTGAACGCCAATACCGTCACGATCATTTCGGGCCGTCCGAACGGCACTTACCTCTATTTCGCCTATGACATGTCGGCTGTTCTGGATGACGGCAAATCGCTTCGCGTGCTTCCCATCGTCGGCAAGGGCGCCGCCCAGAACACCAAGGATCTTCTGTTCCTTGAGGGCGTGGATATGGGGATGACGCAGTCGGATATCCTTCGCTATTTCGACAAGACCGGGGAATTGGGAGCGAATATCTCAAGCCGTCTGCGCTACATCACGAAACTCTACAATGAGGAAATGCACGTCCTTGCCCGGCCGGGTATCAGGAAGATCGCCGATCTGCTCGGCAAGAAGGTCCATCTCGGCAATCCCGGAAGCGGCACGCAAATATCGAGCCGGCTGATTTTCGATGCGCTGGGCATCAAGGTGAAGGAGGTGACGTTTGATCAGGCCGACGCCATTGACGCGCTCCGGCGCGGCGAGATTGCGGCGATGGTGGTGTTCGGCGGCAAGCCGGTGGCGGAGCTCGCTCAGATCGACCGGCCGGCGGCGGATTTCAGGCTGATCGGCGTGCCCTATCCGAAGGCGCTGCGGAACGACTATCTGCGAGCCGAGCTTACGCATAATGACTATCCCAATCTCATCCCGGAAGGGCAGGTGGTCGAGACCGTCGCGGTCGGTTCGGTGCTGGCGGTGTTCAACTGGGCTCGGGACAGCGACCGCTATCGCAGAGTGGCGAATTTCACAAAAGCGTTCTTCGAGAACTTCGAGCGGCTTCAGGAAAAGCCGCAACATCCGAAATGGCGCGAGGTCGATCTCGCGGCGGAATTGCCGGGATGGGAGCGCTTTGGCGCGGCAAAGGAAATGCTCAGGCAGCGCCGGCAGAACCTTGCCAGGCAAGGTGAGTTCTCCGACCGCACAGCGCCGACGAATTCCCTCCTGGATTTGAGCGAAGAGGAACGCGACAGGCTTTTCCGTGATTTTATGGAATGGAAGGAGAAGCGGTCGGCACGATAGACCACGCTTTGTTAGTCCGGCGCGCGCACCGGTTAGTTGCGCATGGGCGCGGAGAGGCTGACGGCGGCCGGCCGTTTGGCGGTGACGCGCTCCCGATAGAGCAGATAAAGGCCGGAGCCGATAATCACGGCGCCGCCTGCTAGCGTCCATGGGCTCGGAACGTCACTGAAAATCAGATATCCCAATGTGCTCTGAGTGATGAGGCCGACATAGGTGAAAGGGGCAAGGATCGGAGCCGGGGCACGTCTGTGGGCCAGGATCAGCAGGTAATGTCCGAAGCCGCCCGAGATGCCTGTCGAGATCATGATCAGCCAGGTCCACAGTTCGGTGGGCCATTCCCAGACCCATAGGCCGACCGGGGCCAGCGCGATAACGCCGGCCAGCGGCGAATAGACCTGGGTCACGAGGGACGGATCGTGATTGGCCAGATAGCGGGTCAGAACCGCGTAACAAGCGTAACAGAAGGTCGCCCCGAAGGAATAGATGGCTGCCCAGTGAATGCCGCCGAAGCCCGGCCGCGTTACGAGGATAACGCCGGAAAATCCGACGCAAATGGCCATGAAGCGACGCCATCCGATCCATTCGCCGAGAAACGGCCCCGCCAGGATGGCCACGACGAAGGGCGAAAGGAAGAAGAAGGTCGCGACCTGGTCGAGCTGCAAATAGCGAAGCGCGGCGAAATTGAAGCCGGTCGTCGTAAACAGCAGGGTGCCGCGAAGGATCTGCATGGCCGGTCGCGCCGAGCGAAGCGAGCCGACGACATTGCGCGGTCCGAAGATCACGAAGGTGAACGCCGCGTGGCTGACAAATCGGAACCAGATAATCTGAAGGATCGGCAGCCCTACCATCATGGCGAGATATTTCGCCGCCGAATCCAGGACGGAAAAGCAGCTTATCGCGCAGCACATGAGCGCGATTGCTAAGGTGCGGCTATTGTCTATGGTGAGCGTCTCGGCCGTCTGCGCCATCGCCGGTCCTGATCGAACTTTGTGCAACTGCTTAAACGTAAAGGAGGCAAAGGTGAAGGGGCGCAGGAATGTGCATAACAGCCATGCGTCTTCGCCCGCCCGATGCGTCCCGGTTTGAACTGTGGCATGAAGGCCGCTCGGAACGGCATTTCGTCGGGGGTCTCTGGAGCCAGCCATCATAGCGCCTCGTTGAGGGACACCATCTTGATAGGCTGCACGCTTGGCGCCCTGAACGATGATCGAGACAAGGATTTTCATGCAAAGGCTCGAACGCTTGCATCTGAACCCGAACGCGAAAGCGCTGCCTCGCGTCGCGTTTGCCGCGATGCTGTGTCTCGGCTTGCTGACGGCGTGCGGGCACTCAAGCGGCTCCGATACCGCGCTCACCGCGCCGGCGCCAATATCGCTCACGCCGAAGCGAGACGCTGCCGCGCCCTCCAATGCGCTGACGGGACCGGTCAATGAGGGAGAGCTTCGCAAGGCCGTCGAGCGCTACAGGCTGACCAAGCAGCGCAATAGGAGCCATTACGATTATGCCGGCGCGGACCTGAATGGCGATGGCCGGCCGGAAGCCGTGGTGCTGTTTGCGGGACAGGATTGGTGCCTGCGGACCGGCTGTTCGCTGGTCGTCTTCCAGGAAGGGACGACGGGCTTCCGGCCGGTTTCCCACGTCACCCGCATCCGTCCTCCGATCCTGATCGGGCCCGACAGCAATTTCGGATGGCGTGATCTTATCGTGAATACGGGCGGTGGGCCTGCGCCGATCCGGACCGTTCGGCTCGGCTTTACGGGCAAGGGCTACCCGATCAACGCGCTGCTGCAACCGGAGCCGGTGCAGGAGATCATCGCGCGTTCGCAGCAGATCCTTGCCGAAAGCCCGGCCTTCACCGCTGCGCTGAACCAGCTCTCAAATCAGGCCTCGACGCAATAGCCGTAGAGCCAATCGTTGCGCGAGACCAGGAGGCTGGTCGGCAATGCGCCGAGCGTCAGATTGCGGGCCAGTCTCATGGCGCCGGTCATCTGATAGATTTCGCCCATGCGTTCCGATGCCTTCTGGACCCGGCTGACACGGGGCATGCGCCGCGTCTCATAGCGCCTGAACGCTGCCTCGATGTCCCGCGGAGAGCGCGCCAGTTCTGCCGCAAGAACCGCCGCATCTTCGATGGCCATCACCGCGCCGGAGGCGAGGAAGGGCATCAGAGGATGAGCGGCATCGCCGAGCAGCGTGACCCGCTCCTCGCCCCAGCGTTTGAGCGGCGGCAAACGGAGGAGCGGCCAGATCGCCCAATGATCGAAGCGGGAAAGCAGGCTGCGCGGTGCCTCCGCCCATTCGGCGAAGGCTGAGGTCAAGGCGTTCCGGTCGCCCCTGGCGCCCCACCCGGGAGAGGCTGGCGGGCCGCCCGTAAAGGCGACCGCATTCAGCGGGCCATCGGGGCCGCAGGCATAATGAACCAGATGCGCATTCGGCCCGAACCAGAGATTGACCGCCGCATGCGATGGTTCGTCGGCCGCGTCCAGGGGCGCGATGGCCCGCCAGGCATTGCGTCCCGAATAGGCGGGCGGTCTGCCAAAAAGCAGCGTTCGCAATTGGGAGTGAACACCGTCGGCGCCGATCAGCGCCTGGCCGTGAGCCTCCCGGCCGCTGGCCGACATGACGGCAATACCGGTCCGGAGCCAGCTGAAGCTTGCAATCCGAAAGCCGCTCAAGATTTCGACTTCGGCTTTGGTGAGGGCTTTGTCGAGCAGAATCCGATGCAGAACCCGCCGCTCGGCGACGTAATAAGGCGCCCCATAACGCGCCTCGGCCTGATCTCCAAGTGGGATTGCCGCAAGCCTCCGGCCCTTTCGGCCATCCCTGATCAGAATGCGCTCTGGCCGTGCGGCTTGGCGGGCGAGCGCGTCGCCCAGGCCCCAGGCGCGAAGGATGCGGCTGCCATTCGGCCCGATCTGAATGCCGGCGCCGATTTCGGCGAATTCGGGCTCCGCTTCGAGGACCAGAACATGCAGGCCACGCTCTGCCAGAGCGATTGCGGCGCTCAGGCCGCCAATACCGCCGCCGGCGATCAGAATGGGCGCGTTCTTTGATCCGCCGGGCGTCATGCGCCTGACACGTGACTCATGCTACGACGTGATTATCGTCGTTTTGATAAAGGCAATAGGGCGGGTCCGACTGATCGGCCCCCAGGTTCGGATCGTAAACGTAAAGCGTTGAACAGTAAGGACAAACGATCTGGTTGTCGGAGCCCATATCGAGATAGACATGGGGATGGTCGGCCGGCGGCCGGGCGCCCATACATTGAAATTCCTTCACGCCAATATGAATTTTCTCCACACCGATATCATTGCAGAAATGCGGCACGCCATAGGTCGCCATGATTGGGCCGGTCCGTTTCTTAATTTCTGTTGATCCGCGCGGATGCTGCCGTATCGGCTCACCGTCCGCAACCTGTTTCTGATAAAATCGAATCGTAAGGCTTTTCTGGCGATTTCTTGGCTTAAGCTGAGCTAAAAGGAAAAGCGGCGGATGGATCGCAACAAGATTGCAGTAGCGCTTGGCGGGGGTGCAGCCCGCGGCTGGGCCCATATCGGGGTTCTGAAAGCGTTAACGGCTTATGGCCTGGTGCCTAAGGTTATCGCGGGAACCTCGATCGGCGCGATCGTCGGCGGG
The DNA here is from genome assembly GCA_963749875.1 of uncultured Alphaproteobacteria bacterium. Taxonomy (GTDB): domain Bacteria; phylum Pseudomonadota; class Alphaproteobacteria; order Rhizobiales; family Rhodomicrobiaceae; genus JAHQVI01. The sequence goes on along the minus strand of CAVVOX010000002.1, from coordinate 1,789,246 downwards.
TGTTATGCAGCCGGCAAGCTGGACGAACTCGAGGCGTTCGTCACTCGGTTGACGCCGCGCAGCATGCTACGTTTCCTCGATCTCGATATTTCGAGCGGCGGATTGCTGTCGGGTACAAAGCTGAGCCAGACCCTCGATACCGAGCTTGACGGGATCGAGATCGAAAATCTGGAACAGACTTTTGTCGCGGTCGCCACCGAGATCGGCTCCGGCCGGGAAATCTGGCTGACCAAAGGCCCGATCGTTTCCGCCATACGCGCCTCTTACGCGCTGCCGGGCCTCTTCCGGCCGGTCCAGATCAATGGCCGCTGGCTGATGGACGGCGCTTTCGTGAACCCTGTGCCGGTTGCTGTCTGCCGGGCGATGGAGGCGAGTCTGGTGATTGCGGTCAATCTGCATCATGGCGGCATTTCCCGCACGGCCCTGACGCCTATGGAGGCAACCTCGCTCGACGCAAGCGGCATAGAGCTGCCGGTCGCCGAGCCGCCGAAGAGGCGGAGGATTCCCTTGTTGCGCAATCTGCGTCACCAGGTCTTCGGCAAGGGCAACGGCGAGAACGCTCCGGGCATCACGCGCGTGCTTCTCGAAGCGTTCAACGTGACGCAGGACCGGATTGCGCGGGCGCGGCTCGCCGGCGATCCGCCCGACATCATCATCACGCCGCGGCTCAGCGAAATGGGTCTCTTCGATTTTCACAAATCCAAGCCGGCCATCGCGGAAGGCTATGAAGCCACCATGCGTCAGCTTGACGAGATCGAGCAGACGGCAACCGCATTGACGGTCTGAGCTGAGCTCAGTTGCTATAAGGGGCGTGACCGCTCGCTGCGCAAAAGAGGCGACCCGCACCGTCCGGCGCAGGCAGCCCAATTCAGACAGATTCTATCGTTAAGTTGCCCAGGAAAGTCTGAAGTTTCCGGCCGCAAGTCCGGTCAACTATTTCAGGTTGAATTCCCTTTTCAGAATTGTGAATAGCGCCTCAGCGCCAGTGCGATCTAACTGGAAGGTTTGGCTCTTTTTTCCTGGAATCTCTCGTGTATTTCTTCCGTAACTATCAATCTGAATGAAGATTTTATCATCATTTCGAAATACACTGTAGGTGGCCCCGATCTCCTCGTGCACAGAGTTCCTACCCATTTCTTTGCGCTCAAAGGATCTGATCAAAGCTACAGTTTTCTCCGTAAGGGTTGACGGCCCACGTAGCTTGACTTCAGTACGAGCCCTAATTGTCTAGGAAGCTGCGGAGTTTCCGGCTGCGGCTCGGATGTTTCAGCTTGCGCAGGGCCTTCGCCTCGATTTGACGGATACGCTCGCGCGTGACCGAGAATTGCTGGCCGACCTCTTCGAGCGTGTGGTCCGTATTCATGCCGATGCCGAAACGCATCCGCAGGACGCGCTCCTCGCGCGGCGTCAGGCTGGCGAGCACCCGCGTGGTGGTCTCGCGCAAGTTTGACTGGATTGCGGCGTCGATCGGCAGGATGGCGTTCTTGTCCTCGATGAAATCGCCGAGATGGGAATCCTCCTCGTCGCCGATCGGCGTCTCCAAAGAAATCGGCTCCTTGGCGATCTTGAGCACCTTGCGGACCTTGTCGAGCGGCATGGAGAGCTTCTCGGCAAGCTCTTCCGGCGTCGGCTCGCGGCCGATCTCGTGCAGCATTTGGCGCGAGGTACGCACGATCTTATTGATCGTCTCGATCATATGCACCGGAATGCGGATGGTGCGGGCCTGATCGGCTATGGAGCGTGTGATCGCCTGGCGGATCCACCAGGTCGCATAGGTCGAGAATTTATAACCGCGGCGATATTCGAACTTATCGACCGCCTTCATCAGGCCGATATTGCCTTCCTGGATCAGGTCGAGGAATTGCAGGCCGCGATTGGTATATTTCTTGGCGATCGAGATCACGAGACGCAAATTCGCCTCGACCATCTCGCGCTTGGCCTCGCGGGCTTCCTTCTCGCCCTTCTGCACGATCTTGACGATGCGGCGGAACTCGGAGATTTCCAGGCCCGTTTCGGAGGCGAGCGCCTGAATCTCCCCGCGGATATCCTCGACGCGGCCGCGCTCATTGTCGATGAAGTTCTTCCAGCCCTTCCCCTTGAGCTTGCGCACACGGCCGGCCCAATTCGGATCGAGCTCGTTGCCCTGATATTCCTTGACGAATTCGTCGCGCTTGACGCCGAAACTTTCGCCAAGGCGCAAGAGACGGCCCTCAAAGCCCATTAAGCGCTTATTGATATCGTAAAGCTGCTCGACCAGCGCCTCGATGCGATTGGAGTTGAGCGACAGGCTCTTCACATCGCCGATAATTTCGGTTTTGAGCTTCTTGTAGCGCTTCTCCTGAGACGGGCTCAGAGAATCGTCGGCGAGCTTGCGCTCGACCAGCTCGTCCTGAAGCTTGCGCAGCTTCTTATAGTTGCCGGCGATAGCGTCGAAGGTTTCGAGCACTTTCGGTTTGAGCTCGGCCTCCATGGCTGCGAGCGACAGAGCGTTTTCGAATTCATCGTCGTCGAGATCGTCCTCGCCGGACTCATCCCCTTCGCCTTCGCTCCCCTCATCCTCCTTGGCGGAGGCCGGGGCGGCCGAAACGCCATTCGCGCCATTCGCCCGGTTCACGCCGGCTTCGGGCGAGGCTTCGGGTTCGCGCGCAAAGGGGCCGGAATAGGTGGCCTCCAGATCGATAATGTCGCGGAGCAGAATTTTGCCCTCATTCAGCTCGTCGCGCCAAATGATGATGGCCTGGAAGCTCAGCGGGCTTTCGCAGAGGCCCGCGATCATCGCCTCGCGGCCAGCCTCGATCCGCTTGGCGATCGCGATCTCGCCCTCGCGGGAGAGCAACTCCACGGAGCCCATTTCGCGCAAATACATGCGGACCGGATCGTCGGTCCGGTCGGCGGTCAGCTCGGTGGTTTTCTCTGGTTTTGCCGCGGGCAGATTCGCATTCGCCCCGCGATCGTCTTCCTCGTCATCGAGCGCCTGGTTTCCCTCAGCTTCCTCGACTTCGTCGGAATCGACGACATTGATCCCCATGTCCGACAGCATCGACATGACGTCTTCGATCTGCTCCGACGACACCTCATTGGAGGGCAAAACCTCGTTCAGTTCGTCATAGGTGATGTAGCCGCGCTGCTTGGCGGCCTTGATCATCTTCTTAACGGCCTGATCTGAAAGGTCCAGGAGGGGGCTGTCCGCCGTCTCGGCTACCACGGTGTCCTGTTCTTCGCGTTTCGCTGTCGTTGCCATCCTCAACTCCAGATGGTCGCCGTCGTAATGGCTTCCAAACAAATCCTACGCCCGTTCCCGTTCCCCATGCCGGTGAGGGAGAGCGGAAAGCGGACGCGCTAAATTACCGATCCTGCCGGGGACGAACACGCGCGCTGATGCCCGCCGTCTTCCCGAACTCATGATCAAAATTCTGCTCGGGTCTCGCACAGAGGAGTTGCAGACGCCTGCTGAAAGGAATTGCCGAACGAATCAAATTCATGGCCTCGAATTCACGGCTAATCGACCAGAGTTAACAGATATTGAAGCCAGGTTTGTTATTATTAAGGTTTCTCCGGCTCTGCGTGGTTTTAGCCATCCGCAGCCAGTTCCGCACCGTCAGCGCCCCAGACCTGTCGAGACAGGTCCTGCAGCTTCAGATAATTTTCCTCAGATTGTTCGATTTCGTAAGCTCGTTCAGCCAACTCCAGCTCCCGTCTCAATTCCAACTTACGGTGCAGCGCCAGCCTGTGCCGCCAGCCACTCACGACGTCCTCACGAGACGCTTCGGGCTGCGTATCCCAATCGCTGTTGTGCGTAATGGCGCGCTCAATCCGGGCTAAGAGACCAGAGTAACCCAGCTTCTCCAATTGATAGTGCAAGACTTCCTTGTCAAGGGGATTTTGGCTACAATACGCGGTTAAAATCGCGTCGCGGAGCCTTTGCAACACAGGCAACTCCAGGTGAATTGCGGCGACGTCTTCGGCGGCGTCGTCAAGCAGCCAGGGATGATTGAGCAGCGTCCGCAGGATCAACACTTCGCGATGCGGCAGATCGTGTCCCGCAGTACGGATCAGCGCGCTTTCGGCCAGCGCCGAGCTGGGTATGGCGGCCGCTTGCGCAAGGGCAGGCCGTTTCGTTCCCAGGAAGCCCCCGCTCGCGACCTCGCGGTGAGACGTCCTGCCGCCAAAACGCTCCGGCCGTTGTCCCTTGCCCCGACCCGCATGGCTTTGCGGCACGTAGCCGCCAAAATGCTCGCGGAGACGGCGTTTCATCTCCTGCGCATAATACTGCCGGACGGTTGCATCGCCGATCAGGGCAACCATTTCGTGCAGCCGCTGCTCGAAATGCGCACGGCGCTCGGGCGTCGCCCAGTCGCCCGCACTCAGCTCTTTGGCCCAAAGGATCTCCACAAGCGGCCGGGAGGCCCGCAGCGCCTCTTCCACCGCCTCACGGCCTCGCTGCCGGAGCAGGTCATCCGGATCGAGCCCCTCGGGAAGCAAAGCGAATGTGAGGCTCTTGCCGGGGCGGAGATGCGGCAGCGCCGTCTCCAACGCGCGGCAGGCCGCCTTGATGCCCGCCGCGTCGCCATCGAAGCAAAGCAAGGGCTCATCCGCCATACGCCAGAGCAGGGTCAGTTGCTCCGGCGTCAGCGCAGTGCCGAGCGGTGCGACGGCGTTGGGGAACCCGGCGCGCGTCAGGGCGATGACGTCCATATAGCCCTCGGCGACGATCACGCCGGCTCGCTCATGCACGGCCTTGCGCGCTAGCGCTGCGTTGAAGAGCACGGAGCCTTTGTGAAAGAGCGGGGTTTCCGGCGAATTCAGATATTTGGGCTGCTGATCCTCGGCAAGCGCCCGTCCGCCGAAGGCAATAACCTCGCCTTTCAAATTGGTGATGGGAAAGATCAGCCGGTTGCGGAAGCGGTCATAGCTGACCGGAATATCGTCTCCGGCGATCAGCATTCCTGAGGCCGCCATATCCTCCTGGCGAAATCCCTTCGCGGCCAGATATTCCTTCAAAGTGTGCCGCCCCGGCGGTGCATAGCCAAGCCGGAAGCGTTCGATCTCCGCACCCGATAAGCTGCGCCGGTCGAGATAGGCGCGGGCTTCGCGGCCTTCGGGACCGGCGAGTGCTTTTTGAAAAAAGGCGCAGGAGGCTTCGGTGATCTTCCGGAGCGTGACGGCCGTGGCTTCGCGCGCCTCCGCTTCCCGGCTCGCCTTGGGCATTTCCACCCCGGCCTCACGCGCAAGCCGTTCCACCGCTTCGGGAAAAGACAGCCCGTCGGTCTTCATCAGAAAGGTGAAGATGTCGCCATGCTCGCCGCTGGCGAAACAATGATAGAAGCCCTTGTGGTCGTTGACGGTAAAGGAAGGGGTCTTTTCCTGCTTGAAGGGCGAAAGGCCGACATATTCCCGCCCTTGCCGTTTCAGTTTGACGCGCCGTCCGACGATATGGCTCACCGGCAGCCTGGCGCGGATCTCGTCGAGCAGGGATGGCGGGAAGCGCATGTATGAGCGACCTCTATTGCGGGCGCGATTTTAAGCGATTCGGGAAAAGCGGCTGCAGGCCGCGCAACTTTGTGCGCCGGATGTGGATAAGCCCGGCCTCGCTGACAAGACGTTCGAGGCCGATTTAGACCTTCTGGCCGCAAAGCCGGGTGACGGCGTGGCATTTGTGTTCCTGGCCCAAGGCAGCGCCGAAGTCGATATAGCCTTCGCAGGTTACCTTCGGCTTTTCGACGGAAAAGCCTTTCGCGCCCTGCCGAACCAGCCGGTCCTTGGCCGCGCTGACGGCCAGGCCGAGATTGCGCTCAGCAAAATGTGTCGCTTTCTCTTCGCCAAAGCCGGTGGCGACTGCGCCGACGGTGGTACAGATCCGCTGCGCAGCCGTTTTCGTGTCCGCGATGCCGCTATGAGCCAGTTGCACGGTTTCCGCCGCCTCGCTGCACCCGGCCAAAAGCGCGAGCGGCAGAAGGGGGAGGGCAATACGCAGCACGATCATGTCCCTCGTTTAAGCCGAAATTTCGCGCTCGGCAATGGCTTCGGCGATGGCGACCGTCCGCTTTGCGACCTCGGCATGAAGCAGCTCCACCATCTTGCCTTCCAGCTTGATCACGCCCTTGCCAGCATTTTCCGGCTCGGCAAAGGCGGAGACGATCTTGCGCGCCCATTCGATTTCCTCGGCCGGCGGGGTGAAGGCTTCGTTGCACGGCTCGATCTGGCTGGGATGGATGAGGGTCTTGCCGTCCATGCCGAGAAGACGCCCCTGTTCCAGTTCGGCCCGAAGCCCCGCTTCGTCACCGATTCCGTTAAAAACACCATCGATAACGTCAATTCCATAGGCGCGCGCCGCCGCAACGCAGATTGAAAGCCAGGCGAGCATGCCGGGCCGTCCGCCGCCGAGCGAGGCTCTCGTCTCCTTGGCAAGGTCGTTCGTTCCCATGACCATGACCGCGAGCGGATATTCGCCCGGCCCGGCGGCGGCGATCGTCGCGGCGTTCAGCACGGCGAAAGGGGTCTCCATCATCGCCCAGATCGCCTGATCGGGCATGGCGCCGGCCTTGCGCAGCACCGTGCGCGCGGCCTCCAGATCGCCGGGCGCTTGAACCTTGGGGAGCAGAATGCCATTGGCCCCGGCCGTCGCTGCGGCGGAGAGGTCATCTTGTCCCCAGGACGTATCCAGGCCGTTGACGCGGATAAGAATTTCCCGTTCTCCATAATCTTTGCTTCTTGCGGCGGCGACGACCTGCTCGCGCGCCATCTCCTTCGCGTCCGGCGCAACAGCATCTTCCAGATCGAATACAAGCGCGTCTGCGGCCAATGTCTTTGCCTTTTCCAGGGCGCGCGCATTGGAGCCGGGCATGTAGAGAACGCTTCTGCGAGGACGGATCATGATCGTTTGACCTCGAGTTTGAAATAGTCTGACCTTGAGTTTGAATAAGCGAGCAGTACAGTACCTGCTGCGCCATAGGATACGTGACACCTATCCGGTGAAATAGACCCCGTAACGGAAAGCCTGTTATGCCAACGGTTCTCAGCTTGTCATCGCAGGTCGCTCGCGGCCATGTCGGTCATTCGGCGAATATGTTCGTGTGGCAACGGCTCGGCATCGACGTCATTGCGCTGCCGACCATTATCCTATCGAACCGTCCCGATTGTGAAGCCTGGGCGGGCGAGCGCGTCAATCCGCAGCTTCTGGGGCAGATGGTGTCAGCGTTGGAGGCCAACGGCTTTCTGGGCGAGGTCGATGCGATCTTCACGGGCTACCTGCCGAGTGCTGCGCATGCGGAATTTGCCTCGGGGCTGATCGAGCGCATGAAGACTGTCAGGCAGGATTTGCTCTATTGCTGCGATCCGATTCTTGGAGATGAACCGGGCGGGCTCTATGTCGCCGAGGATGCCGCGGCCGCCTTGCGCGATCGGCTGATGCCCCTCGCCGACATTGTGACGCCCAATCGCTTCGAACTCGGCTGGCTGACGAGTGGGCGCGTCGCAACGCGCGCCGATGCAGTCGCGGCGGCCCGTTCGCTCGGCGCGATGGTGCTGGCGACTTCGGCTCCGAACAAGGCGGAAGGCACGCTCATCAATCTGCTCGTCAGCGATGAAGGGGCATGGCAGACGGTCGTCTATCTGCGAGAGGCGGTTCCGCATGGCACGGGTGATTTCATTGCGGCGCTTTTTTTCGCTCACCTCCTGCGCTCGGAGGCGCCATGTGACGCCTTAGCTTTGGCGACCAGCGCCACCGAAGCGGTGATCGGCGCGAGCGAAGGCCGGGATGAACTCGATCTCGTGGGAAGTCAGGAAAGCTGGGCGGGGGCGGGACCCTGGCCGTTCTCCCCGCTGCCGCTTGAGCCGTCATGAGCCTGGTTGCAGGGGCTGACGGTTGCCGGAAAGGCTGGGCCTGCGTGCTCACCGATGCCGAAACAGGCCGTCCCGAACGCGCATTCATCGCCCCGATCTTCGCGGACATCGTCGCAATGAAGGAAATCAGGCAGATCGCCGTCGATATCCCGATTGGCGTCGCCGCATTTGCGGGTCCGGGCGGCAGAGGATGTGACCGCGCTCTGCGCCGCCAGATCGGTGAGCGGCAATCCTCGGTGTTCTCCGTGCCCGCGCGCGCAGCGCTCGCCGAGACCGACTATGTGCGGGCCTGTGAGGCGGCTCTCGCCCATTCCGACCCGCAGCGGAAGGTCTCGAAGCAGTGCTTTCATATTTTTCCGAAGATCAGGGAGGTCGATGCGGTCATGAGTCCCGAAGCGCAGGCGCGGATCGTCGAATCCCATCCCGAAGGCGCGTTCTGGGCGATGAACGGGGAGCAGCCGCTCACCGAACCGAAAAAGGTGAAGTCAAAAAGCTATGCGCCGGGCCTCGATCTTCGCCGGCGGCTTCTGGTGAAGGCCGGCTTTTCCGCAGACTTTCTTGCTGCATCCCCCTTCCGTCGCTCGGATGCCGGCGAGGACGATTTCCTCGATGCCTGCGCCTGCGCCTGGACGGCGCGTCGTGTGCTTCGCGGCGAGGCGCGCCGCTTTCCCGACGATCCGATGATCGATCCCAAGGGGCTGCGCATGGAGATCTGGGCATAGCGCAACGCTTGTCCGAGCATGTCCCCGCGAAGGCGGGGATGGACGCACGTTGCGCTAACTTGTTGATATAGATCAACTTAACCTCGCTCAGGTGACGCCACTTGAATGAGGGGTGAGCTAGCGGTTAGAAAATGATCCGGCTGAGGAACGTATACGCTCCGAGCAGCAGGAGGCCGGTGAAAAAGACCCGGCGGAATCGCTCCTCCGACAGCCGCCAGCGATAGTGCTGACCGATCGTGTAGCCGGCGAGCGAAGGAATAAGCGCGACCGCCGACAGGAGGGCATGGCCGCGGTCCATGACATGATGGCCAACGAGCGAGACGCCGAGCGCAAGCGTGGAGGTCAGAAACAGGACGCCCATCGCCTGGATCAGCTCATCGCGTTTGAGGCCGAGCGCCTGCATGTAGAGAACGCCTGGGATCACATAGGATCCAGTCATTCCATTCAAGACGCCGTTGATCGTGCCGACAAGCGGCGCAAGCCAGCTCTCGGCCCTGCCGGGCGGCGGCGGTGCCGGCCGGATCAGGCTGATCGCGGCATAGATGAGCAGCACGAGGCCGAAGAAGCCGCTCATCAATCGCTGGTCGGCCCCCGCGAGCACATCGACACCCAACCAGGTCGTGATGCACAGGCAAAGCAGGAGCGGCCAGAACCGTCTCAGGATTGCGAGCCCATGCCCTCCGGCCGCCGCCTGCCAGACATTTGCGGCGATCGCCGGGATGATGATGATGGTAAGCGCGTCTCTGATGGTGATGACGTTGATGAGGAGAGCGACGGATACGGTTGGCAGCCCGACGCCGATCAGCCCTTTGATGCCGCCGGCCAGCAGCAGAATGCCCATGATCAAGGCGATAATTGTGGGCGTGAGGTCCACGGGGGGCACCGCTCTGGCGATGATGACGCTACGGAGGTGAAGAGCAGCGGGGTCGGGCGCGACTGGGACAGCCGCGCCCAGGATATGCTAGGCGGCTTCGCGCGCCTTGATCAGCTGCCGATTGATGACAGTTTCGGCAATTTGAACCGTGTTGAGCGCCGCGCCTTTGCGGAGGTTGTCCGAGACGACCCAGATGGCGAGCCCGTTTTCGACCGTCGGGTCTTCCCGGACTCGCGAGATGAATGTGGCGTAGTCCCCGACACATTCGACGGGCGTGACATAGCCGCCATCCTCGTGCTTGTCGACGACAAGCACGCCGGGCGCCTCGCGCAGGATGTCGCGCGCCTGGTCGGCCGTGATCGGCTTCTCGAACTCGATATTCACCGCCTCGGAATGCCCCACGAAAACGGGCACACGCACGCAGGTTGCCGTCAGCTTGATCTTGGGGTCGAGGATCTTCTTGGTCTCGGCCACCATTTTCCATTCCTCGCGGGTCGAGCCGTCCTCCATGAAGCGGTCGATATGGGGAATGCAGTTGAAAGCGATCTGCTTCGTGAAGACCTCCGGCGTCGGTTCGTCGGTGACGAAAATGCCCCTGGTCTGGTTCCAAAGCTCATCGATCGCTTCCTTGCCGGCGCCCGAGACGGACTGATAGGTGGCGACCACCACGCGCTTGATCTTCGCGGCGTCGTGCAGGGGCTTCAGCGCGACGACGAGCTGAGCCGTCGAGCAGTTGGGATTGGCGACGATGTTCTTCTTCCTGAAACCTTCGACGGCGTCGGCATTCACTTCAGGAACGACCAGAGGCACGTCGATGTCGTACCGCCAGGCCGAGGAATTATCGATCACGAGGCATCCTTGAGCGGCGATGCGCGGCGACCATTCCTTGGAGACGTCACCGCCTGCCGACATCAGCGCGAAGTCGCATTTGGAAAAATCGAACTGCTCAAGATCGTGGCATTTGAGCGTTTTGTCGCCGAACGATACCTCGACGCCGATCGACCGGCGCGAGGCGATGGCAAAGATTTCGCTCACCGGGAATTCGCGTTCGGCCAGGATATTCAGCATCTCGCGGCCCACATTGCCTGTGGCGCCCACGATGGCGACATTGTAGCTCATTTTCGTCATCCTGAGTTTATGGATGCGGCGTTGTACCTCTCATGGGTTCTGTTGTCCATGAGAGGAAGGGCAGCGCCCGCACTCCGTCTCCGACCGATCCGGCTCGGATCGATCCCTAAGATAGAGTTTCGAGATCAGTGGAAGGAAGAGGGCGAGGCCGAAAAATCGCACAAGCTGATGGGTGGCGACGAAAGCGGGATCGAGCCCGAGCACCACGGCCAGGATTGTCATGGCTTCGATGCCGCCGGGCGCGAAAGCGACGATCAGCTGTCCCAGCGGCAGGCCGAGCATCCAGGAGACGCATAGCGCGGATGCGGCCGAAATGGTCACGGCGATCAGAAAGGCGGCAATGCTAGGCGCCAGGGCCTTCCGCACAAAGGCAAGATTGGTGCCGATGAAGCGCATACCGATTATGGCGCCGAGGATGAGCTGGCCGGGAATGAGAATTACGGAGGGGATCTGACCGTTGACGATCCCGGACAGATGCAGGGCCGCGCTGGCAAACATTCCCCCGAACAATGCGCCGGCCGGGAAATTGCGCTTCTCCAGCACAAAGCCGACCACGCCGCCGAGCACGAGCAGCGGCAGCATGTCGAAGACACCGCCGACCTCGCGGGGCGGCAATGCCGGCGGTGCGAGAGACAGTGTCAGCAGCGACGGCAGCAGCGCCAGCAGCATCGCCAGCCGGAACATCTGCGCCAGCATCACCTGACGGACATCGGCGGAAGAGCGCATGGACAGTGCAAGCACATGGGACAAAGCGCCGGGAATTGAAGCGTAAAAGGCGGTCGCCCGGTTCCATTTGCTGTGGTTCATCAGAAAGGCCGCCGAGGCGGCGATGACCAGGAGGATGGTGATACCGAGGCCGGCGAGGCTGAGCGGCCATGTCACGACCCGCTCGATTGTGTGGGGCGAAAAGCCCGAACCGATCTGGATGCCGAGGGCGAGGAACACGGCAAATCTCAGGGCGTCGGGCAGATAGAGCGGGGCCTTGCTGAAGGCGAGGATCGTGGTGACCAGCATGGCCCCGGTCAGCCAGGCAGCCGGCATGCCCAGGAGGGCGAAGACGGCGCCGCCGGCGGCGCTCGCCGCAAGCGTGAGGGCGGCGGCGCCCGCCAGTTTCATGTCGATTGTCATCCGGTCGCACTCTCGCGCTTGGGCCGCGGGCCGGTGGATCGTCCGCATAGTCGCCGGCTGGACGATATCGCGGAATTCGGTCGTCGCTCAGGCGTGTCCGTTTCCCTCGATGAGCCGGGCGCAGAGCCAGAATTCGCCCTGTATGATCGCCTCGGGCTGGAACTCGCCCTCGAGCTGAGCGTCGTCCGCGACAATGTCGACCGTGCCTCCGAGCGTCTTGACCAGAGCCGTATGGAAGCTTTGGCCCGTGATGCTGTTCGTCCGCTTCTGAGCGGTGAGGACGCGGCCTGTCAGAAAGGCGCGCGACGGCGCGTCAAACTCCTTTGCGCTCGGGTCATGAAAGACGGCATGACCACCCGCCTCGCCCGAAGTCGAAAACAGGCCGCTGGCGAAAAAGGACTCCGGGGCGAATTTCACCTGCTCGCCGGCCTGTGAGGCGCTGAAGGCCTCTTCGCTCGGAAAGACCGCGATCTCATGGGCAAAGGCCGCGATCTGCGCCTGCGCGAGAAAGGGCGTGACGCGGTGGGCCCAGACGGCGTAATCGACGACATCGAGCAGCGCGACCGTTGCGCATTGATGCGGCCGCGGGCCCGGCTCTATCTCGACGAAAGCCGCCCCTTCGAAGGCGTTGTCATTGGGCCGCTGGCGCTTTTTCATCACCCGCACCGGAACCCGTCCGCCGCCGTCAAAAAACGGCGTGACCCCGACGATGGTCAGCTTTTCATCGGTGTCCTGCGCCTGCTTGGCCAGATGCACCCAGAGCTCTGATCCGCTGTCGGAGTGCCAGCGATAGTAATAACCGGGAGCGCATGGCTGCGAATAGGCGCCCGTATCGGGCAATTTGCTCACCATTTCCGCCAGCTCTTCCGCGGAGCTGGATTTGAACCCGATGACACTGAAATGATCTGTCATCGCCCCACTTGCCTCTCTTACGCGTACAGCCGCCAGCCTTTCCGGAGACAGGCCGCTGAAATGTCCAGGCCGCGCCGCTCGGCCCGATTCCGGATGTTTGGCGTGGCCGTGTGCTATCCGGCGGCCACCTCGATTTCACCGATAATGGCCTCGCCCATTTCGGTCGTGGACACTTTGCGCATGCCCTCCTGCATGATGTCGCCCGTCCGCAGGCCTTTCTCCAGGACCTGGGCAATGGCCTTCTCGATCAGGTCCGCTTCTTGCGCCATGTCGAAGGAGTAGCGCAGCGCCATGGCGAAGCTCGCGATCGTGGCGATCGGATTCGCAATGCCCTGGCCGGCAATATCGGGCGCGCTGCCATGCACCGGCTCGTAGAGCGCGGGGCGCTTTCCGGAACTGTCGGGCGCGCCGAGCGAAGCCGATGGCAGCATGCCGAGCGAGCCGGTCAGCATCGCGGCCTCGTCGGAGAGCATGTCGCCGAACAGATTGTCCGTGACGATCACGTCGAACTGCTTCGGCGCCCGCACGAGCTGCATGGCGCAATTATCCGCAAGAATATGGGTCAGCTCGACATCGGAATATTCCTCGCGGTGGACCTTCGAGACGACCTGATGCCAGAGGACGCCCGAGCGCATCACATTGCGCTTTTCCGAGGAGGCCACCTTGTTGCCGCGCTTGCGGGCGAGCTCGAAGGCGACCCGCGCGATACGCTCGATTTCACCGGTCGTATAAATCTGGGTATCGACCGCGCGCTTCTCGCCATTCTCCAGCGTGACGATTTCCTTCGGCTCGCCGAAATAGACCCCGCCCGTCAGCTCGCGAACGATCATCAGATCGAGCCCTTCGACATGCTCGCGCTTCAAGCTGGAAGCGTCGGCCAGCGCGGGATAGCAGATCGCCGGGCGCAGATTGGCGAAGAGCTGCATGTCCTTACGCAAACGCAAGAGGCCGGCCTCCGGGCGCACCTCATAGGGAACATTGTCCCATTTGGGTCCGCCGACGGCGCCCAGCATCACGGCGTCCGCCTGCATCGCCTTCGTCATCGCGGCTTCGGAGATGGCGACGCCATGGGCGTCATAAGCGCTGCCGCCGACCAGATCCTTTTCGATATTGAAGGTCGCCGTTCCCTTGGCATTCACCCAGGCGACGAGACGCTCGACCTCGCCCATGACTTCCGGACCGATGCCATCGCCTGGCAGGAGCAGCAGATTGAATGTCGACATCGAACGCTCTCGCGAAAATGGCGGCGCATGCGGGGCCGCCGGGAGGGTTTCAACTGTTAACCGTTGCTAATGGGAAGCAGACCGCAGGGCAAGGTGCAAGGCCGTTTTTATGACAAGCCTGCTTCAAATTGTGATTTCCTTGCACAAAATTCTTGCGCGGCCGGCCATGGCCCGTGGAGCGCCCGTGCGGCTTCCGCATATTGCGGCGGTCTGGTGCAGCACGCGCCGCCCCTAAAGCCAGGGACGGCCGGCCTGCTGCTTCACCTCGAACGCATCGATACGATCGTGCTTTTTCAGAGTGAGCCCGATGTCGTCGAGCCCCTCGATGAGGCATTTCTTCCGGAAGGGGTCGATGTCGAAATGGATCGCGCCGCCATCCGGACCGCGAATTTCCTGCGCTTCCAGATCGATGGTGATCGTTGCATTCGCACCGCGCGAGGCATCGTCCAGGAGCTTGTCGATCTCGCTCTGGGGCAGGGGGATCGGCAAAATGCCGTTCTTGAAGCAGTTATTATAGAAGATGTCGGCGAAGCTTGGGGCGATGACGCATTTGATGCCGAAATCCATGAGGGCCCAAGGCGCATGCTCCCGGCTGGACCCGCAGCCGAAATTGGCGCCGGCGATCAGGATCTTCGCATTGCGGTACGCGGGCCTGTTCAGGACGAAATCGGGATTTTCGTCCCCGTCGGCATCGTAACGCATCTCGAAGAACAGGTTCTTGCCGAGCCCGGTGCGCTTGATCGTCTTCAGAAACTGCTTTGGAATGACCATGTCCGTATCGACATTGATCATCGGCAAGGGCGCGGCAACGCCGGTCAATTCGGTGAATTTCTCCATGGGACCACCGTCTGGGCTTGAACTCTGCTCGGGGAGTTATTGACCGGAAAACGGCTGCTCTGCAAGTCTTTAGAACAAGATATTGTATGAAGGCAGCAGAGCTCCGCTGCGCGACCGCGAAAGAGCGTTAAGCCGGCAGTTCCTTCGCCGCCAGCTTGAGATTGTAGCCGTCCGCAAGGCTCTCGGCCATCACGCCCTTTGCCGTCATGACCCGCGGACGGATCAGAAAGGGGACGGTCGTGCCGCCGGAATTCGGCAAGACGAAATCATTCGCCATATTATAGGCGATCCAATTGCCCTCCCACGCGCCGAACAGCGTCATGCGCGCAGAAACCGCCTTTGGATCGGTCAGTTCGAGCTCCCCGGGGGCCTCGTCCCGGATGACGCGGCGGACGTCGCCCGGCGTCGCGGGCACCCAGCCATAATCGCTGAGCCAAACCTCGCCGCGCGAATGGGTCTTGGCGGTGATGTCAGCCGGCACCGCGCCAAGGCTTTCAAAGCCGAATTGCGAAGGGGCGGCGCGCACCCCGTAAATCTCCCGCGCCGGCAGGCCGGATACCCGCGCAAGGCCGACGAACAGGCTGTTCAGGTAATCGCATCCCTCAGGCGTCGGCGCCACCGAATTCGAACTGCCCACCAATGTCTTCAGATCGCCGATCTGGCAGGTCTGCTCCTCGACGATCCATTCATAGAGCGCCTTCGCCTTGCCGAGATCGGTCTTGGCGTTCTCGGTGATCTTTGCGGCCGTCTCCCGAAGCCAGGTATCGTGTGGCATGAAGCTGACCGGAGCGGTGTAACGGTCGCGCTCCGCTTTGGGGAGCTCGGCGGTCTTGAGCGGCCGGGTGAAATCGGTGGCGCGGTCACGCGTTTCCGCATGGCTGCTGATCCGCACCATGGCGGCCGTCTCGTTCTCGTCCCATTCCAGATAGACGAGGTCCACGCCGGAGGCCTCGTCTTCCTCCAGACGTGCAACCTTGGCGTTGGTTTCCCAGTCGCTGCCGAGCGCCCGCGACCAGTCGTCCTCATTGACCGCGGGAACGGGGATCCAGGCCTGGGCTTTTCCCTTAGGCTTTACGAATTTCAGCTCGGTGGCGAGATCGAATTTGCGCCAGGGGCCCTGAGTGGTGATGAAACGCTCCTGCGCACGCGCCGCGCCTGGCAACAGCGCAGCCCCGGCGAGAACCCCGCTCAATTGGAGGAAGCGGCGCCTATTGATCACCATTTTTTGTTCCTGGACTGTTCTGACGACGGTCGCAGAACGAGGATTGTAACGACGCAGCTGCTGTCAGGATAACCAAATACATGATGGTCGGGACATTTTCGAAGTTTGTGCCAAATTTACACGGCTGGTTCAACGCCAGTTTCGAGTTCTGCCGCGAAATGTCGTCAGTGCCATTGAAAGCTCCTGCCATTATAGTCCGGATTACTGATTAATCGAGAGGAGTGCGGGGCGATGGTTCATGTGGTGCAACTGGATGAGAAGACATTCGTTGCCGGCCAGATTACGCCAGAGGATGTGCCCGATATCGCGGCGGGCGCGTTCGAGGTTCTTGTCAATAACCGCCCCGATGGCGAGGCCGGTCCGGCCCAGCCCCTCGCAGCGGAGATCGAGGCAGCGGCCGGCGAGCGCGGCCTTCGCTTCGTCAGCCTGCCATTCACGGCGCCGACCCTGTCAGCCGACTATGCCGCAAGATTTGCGGAAATTCTGAAGAAATCGGAGGGGCCGGTGCTGGCTTATTGCCGCACGGGCAGTCGGTCGACGATGCTCTGGGCCGCAGCAAACATCGCCCTCGGGGTAACGCTGGAGGATGTTGTGGAAAGAGCCATGGCCGCCGGATACGACCTTCGCGCTGCGGCCCCGTTCATCGAGGGGCTTGGCAAGGCGGCCGCCGCCAGATTGTGATTCCGGCAGCCCGGCGCGTCAGAAGCGATAGACGTCTTTGGCCGTCGCGATCATATTCACATAGGCGGCGACCGACAGCGCGATCGGGTCGCAATAGCCTCCACCGATGCCGAAACTCAGCGGCACACCGTTCTTGTCGAATGTCTCGAACACCATCCGGTCGCGCGCGGCGAGGCCCTCATAGCTCAGCGCCAGCCGTCCGAGCTTGTCATGCACCAGCGGATCGACGCCGCATTGATAAAGCACGAGATCGGGCCGGAATGCGATCACCGCCTCGAGCCCGTCATGGAGGCGGCGCAGATAAGTGTCGTCCCCGGTGCCGTCGGGCAGGCCGACATCCAGGTCGGAGACCGCCTTGCGAAAGGGGAAATTCTTCTCGCCATGCAGGCTGAAGACGAAAACGTGCCGATTGGCGGCGAGCATCGAGGCGTTGCCGTCGCCCTGATGGACATCGAGATCGACGATGGCGACACGGTCGGCGAGGCCCCCATCGAGCGCCGTCACGGCGGCCAGCGCGAAATCGTTCAGCGAGCAATAGCCGGAGCCGAAATCGGCATGAGCGTGATGCGTCCCGCCCGCGAGCTGACCGGAGAAACCCTGCTCCATCGCGCGCCGCATCGCCTCGACCGCGCCGCCCATCGTCGCCCGCGAGCGCCGGACCAGCCCCTCGCTCCAGGGCACGCCGATGCGCCGCATCATTTCGCGTGGCAGCGTCCCGCCGCAAAAGCCATCGACATAGTCAGGCGAATGCACGCGGATGAGCTGGTCGCGTTCGGCGAGCGGCGAAAGCACAAGCTGATCCGGTGCGACCAGCGACTGCCGCATCAGCGTTTCGCGCAACAGCCGGTTCTTATTGCGCGGGAAACGATGCCGCGCCGGAAGCGGAATCTCGTAGCTGTCGGTATAGTAGAGCTTCACAGCCGCGATTCTAGCGCGAAGCGCGGCGCGCGCAATATGGGCTGGCTCGGCGCTCCAAGCGCACCCGCCGAATCCGGAACTGGGATTGCTTTGGGGAACCGGCATAGTAGGGTAGTTCGCGGACAATAGCCCGGCCCGAAATGCCGGCGCCGGGGGAAGGAGCACAGGATGGCGAATGAGACGAAACCGCTTGCCCTCATTGTCGGCGTCGGCGATGGGCTGTCCGCCTCGCTGGCACGTCTTTTTCATCGCGAGGGATACCGTCTTGCCCTAGCGGCCCGCAACACAGCCAAGCTCGACGCGCTCGGGAAGGAGACCGGGGCGACACTTCACGCTTGCGACGTCGTCGAGCCGGAGCAGGTCCGGCGGCTCTTCACCGGGATCGAGGGACCGCTGAGGGTCGTTGTGTGCAATCCGTCCGCACGCACGCGCGGGCCGCTCATCGACCTCGACCCGGAAGGCGTCCGCCAGTCGATCCAGGTCACCGCGTTCGGCGCCTTTCTGGTTGGTCAGGCGGCGGCGCGGGCGATGCTGGCCGGGAAGCCGGAAGACGGCGTGCGCGGCACGATCCTGTTCACCGGCGCGTCGGCGGGCGTGAAGGGCTTTGCACAATCGGCGCCCTTCGCCATGGGCAAGTTCGCCCAGCGCGGCCTGGCGCAGTCCATGTCACGCGAGCTTCACCCGCAGGGCATTCACGTGGCCTGGGTGAACATCGACGGCGCGATCCGCAATCCGGGCCGCACCGAGCCCGCCGACAAGCCGGACTCGATGCTCGACCCGGATGCGATCGCCGAGACCTATCTGGCGCTCGTCCGGCAGCGGCGATCGGCCTGGTCGAATGAGATCGCGGTGCGGCCCTGGGTGGAGAAATTTTAGGGCAGATGGCTTACGGGCCAATAACTGCAAAGGGAACTAAGGGCGCCTGCTGATGAATTCCATCAAAGACGAGCCGATGATCAGCCACATCGATCATATTGTCCTGACCGTCCGGGACGTCGACCGCGCGGTGGAATTTTTCGTGCGCGTGCTTGGCATGACGTCCTCGACTTTCGCCGGCGGGCGCAGGGCGCTGCATTTTGGCAATCAAAAGATCAATCTGCGATTGCTCGGGCAGGAAACGCGCAACTATGCGGGCATCGGCTCGGGCGACATCTGTCTGATCACGAACTGGCCGGCAGACCGCATAATCGCGCATCTGGAGAAGGAAGGCGTAACCATCATCGAAGGGCCGGTTACGAAGACGGGCGCGCTCGGGCCGATGACGTCCGTCCATTTCAATGATCCAGATGGCAATTTGATCGAGGTCAGCAATTACAATCCGTAGACCCGTGTAATGATGCGCCGTTGATCGTCCGCGCTGGTTGCAGCTCATCGCCCTTCGGAGGCCGTCCAAAGGGGCGGATGGCTGCAATTCATGCCAGCTTCTCCTCGGCCGCGGTCCCCTTTTCATATGTGTCGTAGACGACGACCGGGATCCTCAGATCGCCGAGATGCTCTTTGATCAGCGGCTCGACCTCGCCCCAATCCAGCCCGCCGACGCCATTGGCCAGCTTCGGCAGCGCGACCGAGGTAAGACCTTCCTTCTCTATGATACCGCGCAGCTCTTTCAGTGCGTGGCTGACATTGTGCGCCGTCGCCTTGCCGGGATGCGCCTTCTCGTCCGGCGCTGGGTCCTGCGTCATCAGATTGACGATGACTTTTTCCGGTCCGGCCCACAGCCAGGCGTGGCCGGCTTTCGGGTTTTGCAGATGGCAGTAATGGCGGAAGTCCTTGGCCATGGCCGGGAAGCGTTCGCGCAGCGCCAGCGCCAGTCCCTGGTTGAAATGGTCATGCGGTGCAACGCCATGGGCGATGGCCTGCGCCTTGCTTAGGAGAATGTCGCCGCGCACTTTGGTGATCATGATCCTCTCGCTTGTTTTCAGTAGGGCAGGCGAATGATTTGCGGTGGCAGAACCGCAGACGCATTGATCTGGCGCAATTTTTGTTGTTCCGCGGACAATCAAAAACCCCCGCGGGACGGGCATCCCCGAAGCTTTGCGTCGTATTCATCTTTCGCCGCCGGTGAGGGGCGGCGCGGGCAGCCGGTCGGCTGGTCCTATGTATTTTTGTGTTCAGCCTTCCGGCTGCCCGTGGTGAGCGCTTGCCGCTCACCGTAAAGGTTCGCGAGCGGCGATATTCCGGCCCCATCCGCAGCATTTACCCAGCTAGCCGTACACGACCCGGAATTTTGCATCGGGAGCGCATCACGCGGGCGAGGGCTTGGACCTCGATTTGCGCCGACACGAAGCTGATCCCGAATTGGTTCGTAGGCGGTCGGGATGCTGACTATGCCAAACTGTTTATGGACGATTTGGCGTCGCGTTTGAATGGTCGCGTCCAGCTCACGACTGACGGTCACAAGGCATATTTGCAGGCCATTGAAGGGGCATTTGGTGCAGAGATTGATTATGGCCAGCTCGTAAAGATTTTTGGCGCAGCTCCCGAAACCGCCAAGGGCCGTTATTCGCCAGCCGATTGCACCGGCATCAAGAAGACAGCCAAGATCGGCGACCCGGATGAGAACAAAATCTCAACCAGCTATGCCGAGCGCCAGAACCTTACGATGCGCATGCATATGCGCCGCTTCACGCGATTGACGAATGCCTTCAGCAAAAAGTTCGAATGCCACTGCCACATGGTCGCTCTCTATACCGTCTGGTACAACTTCATCCGTAAGCACAAGACGATTAAGACGACTCCAGCGGTTGCCGCCGGGTTGGCGGATAAGCCTTACGGGTTTGATTTCATCGTCGGGCTTGTGGAGGCCCGCGCCCCTAAGACCGGACGGCCGAAGAGAAACACCTGAGACACTACCCAAAGCTGGTAAAGTAGCTAAGCTTGTAGCCATGCGGACAAAAAAAGCGTTCACAATACACAACCATACGCAAGCTTGGCGGAAATACAGGGCGCGCCCTCAAAATCGTGCAGAGAGACCAGGAGAAACCAATAAAAAATATTGTATATATCATCCCGCTCATGGGGATTACACATATTCGGAGAAATGGGTGAACTTTCTCATAGAAATGGTTTCGGACGAAAAAGAATACCTAGGCTGCGTTGACAAAAGGGATTCCCAAATCAGTTGAGTTTTGATTTAAGGATGTCTTTTAGGGGAGGCATCTTTGGGATATCCGAGTGACGTCAGCGATGCAGCGTGGGAAATCATTGCCCCGCTCCTTCCATCAGAACGTGGCCGGTGGGCGCGACCAGCACAGGATAATCGCAGATATTTCAATGGCATGATGTGGATCATGCGCACGGGCGCACCGTGGCGATACCTGCCGCCAGACTATGGCAAATGGAATTCCGTCTACGTCCGTTTCAGGCGCTGGGCGGAGATGGGTGTGTGGGATGCGATCCTCGAAACGCTTGTCGAACTGGGGCTCACCGACGACTGGGCTCACATGATGGACAGCACCACCGTTCGCGCTCATGCTCAGGCAGCGGGCGGAAAAGGGGAACTCATTCAAATGCTCTTGGTCGAAGCCGCGGCGGCTTTTCGACAAAGATCCACGCCCGGTCAGACGGTAAAGGACGCCCTCTTGGCTTTGTCCTCACAGGCGGCGAAACCTCGGACTATCGCGGCGTAGACGACCTGTTGAAATTGCCGGTCAACAAACCGAAAATCATGTTGGCGGACAAAGGGTTTGACAGCGACGACGTTCGATCTGCCCTGCTCATGAAAGGCATTGGACCAGTCATTCCGCCGAAAACAAATCGCAAAGATCCGCCTGCCTGCGACTTCAAAGCCTACAAGGATCGCAATCGGATCGAGCGCATGTTTGGTAAACTGAAACAGTTCCGGCGCATCGCCACGCGCTATGACAAAACGAAACTGTCTTACGCTGGATTCCTCGCGCTCGCTGCCGCCCATATCTGGCTACCCGCTTTTGTCAACGCAGCCTAGCACTGAGGAATTGGCGCTAAGCTGCTGCTAAAGTCCCAGCGTCCCCGTCCCCCCACGCGCATCCTCATCCCGCTCCCGCGCATAGTATGGCACCAGCTTGAACGCCGCGTAGGGCGCATATTGCTGGTTCTGGATCAGCCCCTGGAACATCTCCTGGCGCTCGAGAAACTCGTGCAGTTCCTGCGCCTGCACGCCGCTGGCCGAGCCGGTCACCGCGCGCACGACCGCCTTTTTGTGGTCCGGCTGCTGGTTTTTCAGGAAAATGCGCGTCGCCAGCGAGCCGGCGAGATCGGGCGGCAGGTCGCCCGGATATTGCGTGCCGATGGCGATGCCGACGCCGAAGGCCCGGCCCTCTCGCGCCAGATTTTCCAAATGCTTGCTCGACGCGACGCGCCACGCCTCGTCCAGAACCAAAAGCCGCGTCAGCTGGCGCGGCTGGTCCCCGCGCACCAGATGGCCGTGCAGGCGGATGACGATCAGTTCGGCGAGCGCGGCCTTGATCTCGTCGGTCGGCAGCTCGAAGAGGGACAGCACCAGCCGCTCGTCCAGCATGGTCTCGAAAGGCACTTCCAGCTCATGCGCCGACGGGAAGAGCCGCAGCTCGAAAAGCGGCGAGACCCGGTCGAGCAGGCTGATGGCGGTGGCGTTGCGGGCCTCCTTCTGCTCCTCGAGAATGGCGACGACATCGTCGAAGCTCGGGGCACGGATCTTATCGACCGGCGCCCAGCGCTGCGGATCGACCCCATATTTCTCAAACGCCTCTTTCATCGCGTCGCGCAGCAGCGCGGCCTGCCGGTCGCCAAGGCCGAAAACGCGCTTCAGGACGCCGGTGATGGTGAAAATGTGCTCGATCGGCTGCGCCATGCCGTCATCGGCCGCGCTTGGGAAGAGCGGATTGAACGGAATGCCGTGGCGGCGGACATCGTGGACGCGCAGGCCCTGCTCGGCGACGAATGCGCGGTCGGCATAGTCGTTCTTGAAGTCGAAAATGCAGACCGGCGCGTTCATATCGGTGACGCCGTCGATGACGACGCGCAAGGTCTGGGTCTTGCCCGAGCCGCTATCGCCGGTCACCAGCACGCCGAAATTGAGAAGCTTCGGGTCGCTCTCGAAGGGCGCCCAATAGATGGGCTGGCCGTCCGGCTCATGCCCGAGAAAGACGGCGGGACCGGCGGGAACCTTGGGCGCGGGACGCGGCTTGAGCTGCTCCACCGGCGCGGCCTCCGCCGGCTCCTCCTTCTCCGGCGCCAGATAGGGATATTGCAGGATGTCCGACAGCGAGGCGGTCTGCGTGAGTGGCTGGGCGCGCTGCTGCCATTCCTTGAAGCCGGCCAGATGATCGAACTGGGCGAAGAAATCCTTCAGCGCACGGATGCGGCCCCAGCTCGTCATGTCGAACTGGCGGACGATGATGGCGCCGGCCTCGCTCGCCTTGTCGAGCAGCGGGCCGGCCGTGCGCCCGCCTTTGGGGAAACGCGCGCCGCGCGGACGCACGAGGACAGGGCGGACACCGCTCCTGCAATGGGTGAGGGCGGCGTAGATCTCGTCGGCGAGCTGCGTGCCCTGATTGGGCTCGTTGCACAGGGCCACCTCGCGGCGCTCCACCACCTGGCCGTCCGCCTCCAGATCGAAGCCGATCATATAGGTCTGCGCGCGGCCGCGGCACTCGCGCCGTGTGCGGATGAAGCCGATGCCGTCGATCTCGGGTGCCGCCGCCTTGATCGCCCATTCGATGAGGTCGGCCTGTTTGGCGCTGTCCTGCGGGATGGAGAAGGACGAATGCTGAGCGTAATATTTGTCCCATTGCAGGTCGAAATCGAGTGCTGGGGCGACCGGCTGGGCGGTGCTGCCCGGCTCTCCCGGCGCTTGTGTCTGGCCGGCAGGCGCGTCTTCCGCAGCGGCGCCAATCGGCACGACGCCGGCGCCGTCCGGCATGGGGAAATCCTCCATTGCCGGGATGTCGCCCTTCTCGACCAGGAGCCGCTGGAAGGTCTGCACATATTCGGTGACATAGCGCGACGTCTGGCCGGAAAGCTCATCGAGGAACCAGTCCTCGAACGGGTAGAGCGGGCTTTCGGAGTCGCCCTGTGCGCCGCACATCTCGTAGAGCAGGGCGAGCCGTTTCTGGAGCAGCGCCTCGACCTCGGGACGCGAGAGCGGTTTGAGCCGCACCGGCTGGGAGCCGAGCTTTTCGATGCGGTCGCGGATGGAGGCGTCGATTCCCTGACCGATATTCTCATAGAGCGAGGGCAGCACGGCGAAGGCGACCGCGACATTCGGCAAGGTCTCGGCAATCAGCGCGCCGCGGCTGACGACATGGGTGAGCCGGCTTTCCCAGCCTTCGAGCCTGCCCTGTTCGAGCTGATCGAAGGCGATAAAGACCGCGCCGCCGAATGCGCCGATGATCTTGACCAGCTCTTCCAGCCGGAGCCGCGCGCATTGTTCCGCATCCGGGTTGGCGATGCGGATGCCGCCGAGATTGGTGTCGACGGCGAGGCCGCGCAGATAGTCGAAGGCGGTGTCCTCGCCGAACAGCACGCCGAGAATGGCGGCGATCGTCGCCTCGCCGGCGGGCGGGATGCGGGTCGCGCGGGCGAGGCGTGAGCGGATCGTATTGACGAGGCCCTTGAACTCGACCTCGCTGACGCTGACCTCGCCCTCATTCGCGGCGTCTTTCAGCCGCTGGGCGACCGGCCCCGGCGCAAGGCCTAGCAGCGCATAGCCGAGCGCGACGAGCGGCACGGGCGAGCCTTCCGGCACCAGATAGGGCTCGCTGAGCCGCGTGACGAAATTGCGCGTCAGCCAGGCGTCGAACTGCGTCTCGGAGACGAACTCCACCATCGGCAGCACGACCGCGAAGACGTCGCCGCAGCGATGCAGGCCGCGCATGGCGGTCAGCAGCGTATGTGTCTTGCCCGTGCCGGTCTGCCCCTTGATCAGCAGAAGGCGCGCGGCGGGGTCCGGATTCTTCATCCGCGCATGGTGAACGACGCCGGCGATCGCCTCATCGGCGGTCAGCCCGATATTGGAGACGTCGAGCAGTTCCTCCTCAGCCGCGCCGGCAAGCGAGGCCACCGCGCCAAACACGCGGAAAAACTCCGGACTTTTGAAGGCCTCTAGGCGCGGATCCATCGAAATTTCCTTGATCTCCGATTGTTGTCCCGAACTCGCAAACGCAAAACCGATGCCCGTCCGCGGCTTCGCGGGGGCATGGTTCCCGGCCGCAGCCGCTCTAAATCCACTCGTTCACTATGAAATGCCGCTCATCGCGCCCGAAGGCGGTGCGCGACCGTTCTTTCAGCGCACTGTCCATCGGCCCGGCAATGTCGTAGCGCTCCAGATCGAGGAGCCCCGCCCGGCAGGCGCCGACCACCTTGGCCTTGAACTCCTCCAGCGTACCGAAGGCGAGGCCGCGCGTAATGCCGGCGTCATAGGCCTGGGCGATGGCGACGCGCCCGGTGAAGGGCGCCGTCTGCAACGTTTTCGCAAGATCCCGCACCGTGGCAGCGAATTCGGTGAGATCCTCCTTCGCCGGCGCCGTCTCGATCCGGATACGCCCGGGGAGGCGCGGCGCGTTCCGCCCGAGGCTCGCCCGGACCAGCGCTTCGGCCAGCTCACCCTTGGCCTCGCCGTCGAGCCCCAGCGCCTGGTGCAGCAGCGCCGTCTCGGCATCGCGCACCGTGCCGCGTTTCAGTCCCGCCGCGCCGAGCAGCACGGCCCGGCCAATCTGGTCACGCGAGGTGTTCTGCATAGGGATCTCCGTGAATGCGGGTTCACATTCGGGCAGGCGCGCGGTGATCAGCGCCCGGAGGAGCGCAAACCGCACTTGCGCGCGCCCCGGCATCGCCCCCGGCAAGGTCACGCCGTAGAGGCGGCCGAGCGCCGCGCTTTCCAGATTGTCCTTGCGGGCAAGGAAGCTGCGCGTCTTCTCGGCTTTCGGATCGAGGCCGAGCGCGAGGCCGACGAGCCCGCGCGCCACAACATCCGGCCAGCGCCCGCCGAGCCATTTGCCAAGCGCGTCCTCCGCCTCGGTGCGGCCCGCCGGGGAGATCCGGCAGCGCCCGGATTTCGAGACCGTCAGAAGGCCGGCGCCGACCGCCGCCTTCATCGCGGCGTCGAGCTGGGCCGCGTTCATGTAGAGAGGGAGCAGCGCCCGCTCGATCGGCTCCCGCGCACCGGAGCCGTGACCGCGCAGCGCCAGGAAAGCCAGCACCGGCAGCTTCGCGTCGAGCGCGGTCAGATCGTTCGGACTGGGGGCCGGGAGTGGCCTTGTCGGCTGCGCGCTGATCATCTTGTCGCTGATTGAATTGGCACATTCATTAACGTTTCCTTAAGCGCTGATTCTTAGCCGATTCGAGCCGATCTGTTGACCCGGCGTGATTTTCTCGTGGATGCTCATGCAACTTCCCCGAGACTCGTGCCCGAGGGGACACAGCCCCGTGCCGTGGTCTCGACGCGGCCGCTGGCATTTGCGCATGACGGGCCAGCTTTACGTCAAAGGTTAACGGGTGCTAGATTTCTCTTATCGAAGGCTGTTTCGGAACCGGCGCGACGCAGGATGCCGGAGCGGAAAGGCTGGATGTAACGGAGGAACGTGCAATGTATTGGGTGAGGATGGCGCTCGCTGGCGCCGCATTTCTGGTTTTCGGAGCAGGACAGAGTTTGGCGGCGAGCGCCGGCAGCCCGCTCGGCGTCTGGCGGCATCCGGAGAACGGCTCGCATATCAGAATTTCCAAATGCGGTGGCGGGCTGTGCGCGACGATCGTGAAGGTGAGGGACCCTTCGCGCACCGATGTGAAGAACCCCAATCCGAAGCTCCGCGATCGTCCGGTCAAGGGAATCACGATCATGAAAGGCGCCAAGAAGACCGGCGACAACACCTGGTCGGGCCGGCTTTACAATACGCTGGACGGCGAGACCTATAACGGCACGCTGACGCTGGTCGACAAGAATCACCTGAAACTGCAGGGCTGCGTTCTCGGCGGGCTGATCTGCCAGGGGCCGACCTGGACGCGGATCAATTGACGCCGGCGACGAAACGTTAGCGGGTTAAGGTGAAATGGACGCTTCCTGCCCTCTCCCCAAGGTGAGCGCTTGTCGCGATGTCTTGCTGATTGCGACCAGACAAGCGTCGCTCACCGTAAAGGTTCGCGAGCCGGGAGAGGGCGGAACGCGCCAGCATTCCGGGTGAGGGCTTCCGCTTCAGGCGAACACGTTCTAATCAGATGGCCGGATCGCTCCGGTCTTGCGCAAATTCACACCATATCCTGGTGAAAACGGGTATCCAGCCAACGGCGCAGCCTGCGGCGTAGTGGATACCCGTCTGCGCGAGTATGACGAAAGCGACTTCCCGCCTGATTGCTCGGCGCCCGAGATGGCCTGGCGCGGCGTGGACCGCCCGGCTCCGACCGCCGGTTCAGACCTCAGTTGATCTTCTTCTGGTCTTTGCCTGGGCAGTCCGCCTCCGCCGTCATCGTCGGGACTTCCTCGCTCATGGCTTCCGTCGCTTCCGTCCCCGGCGTTTTGGTATCGACCTGCGCCGTGTCGGGGCACCCACCCTTCATGGTCGGCACTTCCTTACTCATTTCCTGGGTCGCCTCGGTTCCAGGCGTGATCGTTGTCTTCGGGGTGTCCTGCTGCTGCGCGATGCCGCTATGAGTGAGAGCCAGCAAGGCAACAGCGGAAATGATCGCTGTCTTTTTCATCTTTCCGCTCCTTTAGCTTTGCGTTTTCGTAAAGGGGAACGCACGAGGAAGCGATCAGATCCATGCGTGTTCGGGCGCGCTGCGAGCTTTGCGATCGAGCCGGCATTATTTGAGGGGAGCAGGCGAACGTAGTACCGGATGCGGGACCTTGGCTTGGCATCCTTGTCAAGTTTGAACGGTACTTTGCGCCGCTCCCTGAAACCCCGCTTCAGGCAGTGACCAGCGGGGTTTGGTTTGCGTCTCTCTCAGTAAACGGAAGGCGGAAGCGGCGACACATCCAGCGGTGTCTGATGACGGAGAAGCAGCGCTCAATGCCCGGCGACATAGCTGTCACGCAGGACAGCGGCTTCCATCTCCAGTTCATCCAGCCGGTGCTTCACCACGTCGCCGATACTGATGAGACCCACAAGCTGACTGTCTCGCATCACCGGAAGATGACGGATGCGGTGCCGTGTCATCATGCCGAGAATTCGTGTCAGGCTGTCACCAGGATCGCAGGTAATCACGTCGCGGGTCATGACGTCGGCGACTTGAACATCGGCGGCTCGCTCGCGATCGGCGGCGAAGGCGTGCACGATGTCCCGTTCCGAGATTATGCCGAGAATTTTATCGCCTTCCACCACGACGAGCGCGCCGATGCGCTCGAAACGCAGCCGCTGTGCGGTGGTGGCAAGCGTTGCCGAGGGCTCGACGGTTTTGACCTCACGTCCTTTGCTAGTCAAGATTGCGTCCACCTTCATGACGTCATTCCACTTTTCTTGATTAGCCTTCTTCGAAAGATTAGGGCTATGCTTCCTTTACGAGTTAGTTTGAACCCCGGCATGTGTCAAAACAAGGGTGTTGCGACCAGCCATGTCGTTTGGATGTGAGAGGGGCGCGTGCTTCCCGATATTCTTTCTATAACAGCGCCGTCACCGGCCATGTGACGTTGACCAGTTTCGATTCGGACATTATAAGTCGTGTAGCATACCCAGCCGCTCCCTTGGTTGGCTGGGAGGCCTTTGCGGTCCAATCCCGCAAGGGGGCGAGCAGATGCGCTGTCATAATTCCTATCGCGATGGCTAAAGGGCTGAGAGGTAGCCACCAAGGGATCAAGCGATGGAACCGTGAAACCCGACCAGGGTGCTGGTCGAGATTCGGTTCCATGCTTGCCGGCGCGGCTCCGATCTCGACCAGTACCTGGTCTTCAGACCGTGAGCTGAGAATGAGATCAATACTCGAGATCGCGATCCAGATCGCAACTCTTGCATATTATCTTCTGAAAATCATCAAGGCTCTTCATCACTCGCTGTGGAATGACGACGATCCGCCTACACCTCACTGCTGATATTGAAGCGGCGAACGAGATGAACGGGGGGCGAACAATGCTGCCCGTTCATCCCCCACTCATCCCCCAACACACTACCTGATATTCATGATGCGTTCACGCGACAACAAACGACATCATGAACATATGTTCATGGCCTCCAGATCGCCCAGAACCCTTGCTGGATAACGAGATTTTAATGGAGCGGGCGATGAGATTCGAACTCACGACCCTTACCTTGGCAAGGTAATGCTCTACCCCTGAGCTACGCCCGCACTCCATAAGCCGGTTTCCCCGGCAGCGAGACACGTTTTATGGCGCAATCTCTCCGGCTTTTCAAGCGGTCTTGTGGCGCGGAACCACGAAGAGGCGGATCGGGCGGGAAAACCGGGATGGAGGCCCCGCGAGCGGTTGCGCGCGCTCAGCGGTTCGGCTAAGCCTCGAACGACACCTCGTTATGAGCGCGCAAATCAGGCGAACGTCTCATGGCATGGACGCGGGAGCAGCTTCTCACCCATCTGGCGGACCTGGGGATCGAAACCGAAACGGTCGATCACCCGCCGCTTTTCACGGTCGAGCAGTCGCAGGCGCTCAGAGGCGACATTCCCGGCGCCCATACCAAGAATCTGTTCCTGAAATGCAAGAAGGGCAGCATCTGGCTGATCACCGCGCTCGAGGACACCCCGATCGACCTGAAGACGCTGCATCACAAGCTCGGCTCCGGGCGGCTGAGTTTCGGCAATGCCCAGCTTCTCGATGAGCTGCTCGGCGTGGCGCCGGGCGCCGTCTCCACATTCGGCGTCATCAACGATAAGGAGGGGCGCGTTTCCGTCGTTCTCGACGAAGGGCTGATGCAATATGAGCGTATCAATCTGCACCCGCTCGTCAATACGGCCACCACCGGAATCTCACGCGACGGCGTAATGCGTTTTCTCACCGCCTGCAATCACCCGCCCAAGATCATGGATTTCAGCCCGGAATAACATCCGTGCTTTTCCACCAATGGCGCAATAGGCTTGGCAAAGTCGTAGCCACGCGCCATTTTAGGCAGGTCAATGCTCGGCAATTGACGCAATTCATATCGCTTAGGCAAAACGCATGATCCTCAATCTTTCCGGGCAGCCCGAACCGGCATCGCCCGCATCCGGAACCGATCTCATCAAGGATACGACGACGCAGAGCTTCGTTCAGGATGTGATCGAAGCCTCCCGCCAGGCGCCCGTGCTGGTCGATTTCTGGGCGCCGTGGTGCGGTCCGTGCCGCCAGTTGACGCCGCTGCTTGAGAAGCTGGTCACAGCGGCGAATGGCAACGTCAAGCTGGTCAAGATGAATATTGACGAGCATCCCGAAGTTGCCGGCCAGCTCGGCGTGCAGTCGATCCCAGCGGTCTTCGCCTTCCGCAACGGCCAGCCGATCGATGGCTTCATGGGGGCTCTGCCCGAAAGTCAACTTCGCGCCTTCATCGAGCGGATCGCCGGCAAGGAGGCCTTTGCGGGCTCGGAAATCGAAGCCGCGCAGGCTGCGCTCGACGCCGGCGACGTCAACGGCGCCGCGACCGCCTTTGCCGAGATCTTGCAGCAGGACAGCGGTAATATCGATGCGATCGCCGGGCTGACGCGCTGCTATATCGCGACCGGCGATCTCGTCCGCGCCGAGCAGACGCTGGGCCTCGTCCCGCCCTCCAAGGCGAGCGCCGCTCCGATCGCCAGCGCTCACGCCGCGCTGGAATTAGCGCGCAAGAGCGCCGAGAGCGCGGGGATCGATATCGACAAGCTAAGACAGGATGTCGAGCAGAACCCGGCAAATCTGCAGGCTCGCTTCGATCTTGCTCTGGCGCTCAACGCTAAGGGCGACCGCGAAGGCGCGACCGACGAGCTGCTCGAGGTCATCCGGCGCGACAGGGCCTGGAATGACGGTGCGGCGCGAAAGCAATTGGTCGAATTTTTCGAAGCCTGGGGGCCGAGCGACCCGATGTCGGTGAAAGGCCGCCACCGCCTCTCAGCGCTCATCTTTGCCTAGGGAAGCCATGATTTGAGCGTGACCGACCGATACCGCAAGCCGAGCGACCTTCCTGATATCCTGCCCGTCTTTCCGCTTCAGGGCTGTATTCTGCTGCCGCGTTCGACCCTGCCGCTCAACATATTCGAGCCGCGCTATCTGGAAATGATGGACGACGTTCTCGCCGGCGACCGGCTTATCGGCATCGTTCAGCCGCGGGCGCATTCGGAGGATGAGGAGTTCCCCGAGGGAAAGAGCGCGGCTCTGCGCCGGACGGGCGGGGTCGGACGCCTGACGGCGTTCAGCGAAACCGATGACGGCCGCATCTTGATCACGCTCGCCGGCATTGCGCGCTTCGACATTGTGGATGAGGTGGAGAGCGAGAAGCCCTATCGCAGCTGCCGCGTCACTTATGACCCCTATTGCCCGGACTTCATCCGCGGTCACGGCCAGGAGGCGGTCGACTGGCCGCGCCTGCTCAGCGTACTGAAGACTTATCTCTCCGCCCGGCAGATGAGCGCCGACTGGGAGAGCATCGAGCGCTCGCCGGCCGAGCTTCTGGTCAACACGCTGGCGATGATCAGCCCCTATGGGCCGGAAGAGAAGCAGGCGCTCCTGGAGGCGCCCAGCCTGAAGGAGCGTTCCGAGGTGCTGATGGCGCTCGCCCAGATGGAGATGGCGGCGCCGGAAGACGGCTCCGGCAGCACGCTGCAATGATGAGCGGTGACGGTCCTGCGCGAGACTATCTTTTCCGGTTCATGTGACGGCGATCCGGTCGCCCGGCCGCGCTGCGCCGAGAAAGCGTTCCATATGTGGGCGGGATAGTGCGATGCATCCTTCCGTCGGAGCGTAATCGGGACGGGCAAGATGCAGGAAGATGGCACTGCCGCGCCCCCGTGCGCGCGGCCAATCGTTGAATCCCAGCACGGCCAGCAGGTCGTAGAGATGATCGCTGCGCCACAGCCGTTCATGGCTTGCAGGGTAGGGCAGCCGGATCAGACGGTTATAATTGGCATCCTCGCTTGCGTCGCACCAGCCCATATCGGAGCGGATCGGCGCGACGGGCAGGGCGGTCCGCGGCCGGGCCACGCGGTCGGGGCGGTAGAACACCTGACGGATTTTCCATAGGCCGATCGGCGTCATCCCATCGCCTTCGCCGGCTTTCGGACCGCGTCCGGTCCGACCCAGCGCACAAGGGAAAGCTTGAAAACCCAGATGAAGCTTGCCTTGCGACCGCGCCCGCGATAATCCCCTGACAACAAAAAAGGACATGGATCTATCTTCATTCCTGATTTGCCGGAGTTTTGCGGAGCGCCGGTGAAACTTCAAGAAAATCAGGCTATCTTATGTCAAGGATGCATGGTCCGGGGAGCAAGGAATGAGCACCGCGCGCAAGATTCTTGTGATTGACGATGATGATGACCTCCGAGAGTCCCTGACCGACCAGCTCGACCTCTACGAAGAATTCGAAACCGACTCAGCCGCATCCGCCACCGAGGGCATGGCCAAGGTCAAAGCCGACGGCATCGATCTGGTGTTGATGGATGTCGGCCTGCCCGATATGGATGGGCGGGAGGCGTGCAAGCTGCTGCGCAAAAACGGCTTCAAGGGCCCGGTCGTCATGCTGACGGCGCAGGATTCCGATGCCGACACGATTCTCGGCCTGGAAGCCGGCGCGAATGATTACGTCACCAAGCCGTTCAAATTCGCCGTCCTCCTCGCCCGGATCCGCGCCCAGCTCCGCCAGCACGAGCAGAGCGAGGACGCCGTCTTCACCATCGGCAGCTACAGTTTCAAACCGGCGGCGAAAATGCTGATCGACGAGAGGGGCGGCAAGATCCGGCTGACCGAGAAAGAGACCTCGATCCTCAAATATCTCTACCGCGCCGGTGAAAAGGTGGTCTCCCGCGACGTGCTGCTGCATGAGGTCTGGGGGTATAATGCGGGCGTGACCACGCACACTTTGGAGACGCATATCTATCGCCTGCGGCAGAAGATCGAGAAGGACCCCTCCAATGCCGAGCTGCTGGTGACCGAGACGGGCGGCTATAAGCTCGTCCCCTGAGCACGGGACTTCCGGCCCCGCGTCCCCTTTCATCGCCGCGGCTTGTCAATTCATCCGACTCACCCCACCTTGGCAAACTGGGACATTGGCGTATTGCGTTGACGCAATAGTGGCGGATCAACCATGGCGCTCGATAAAAACGCCGAGCTTCTCGGCCGCGTACCCTTGCTTGAGGGGCTTGCGCCGGAACAACTTTCAGCAATCGCTGCCAAGGGCAGGAAGACCTTTTTCGAAGCCGGGGCGGTG
The DNA here is from genome assembly GCA_963749875.1 of uncultured Alphaproteobacteria bacterium. Taxonomy (GTDB): domain Bacteria; phylum Pseudomonadota; class Alphaproteobacteria; order Rhizobiales; family Rhodomicrobiaceae; genus JAHQVI01. The sequence continues at coordinate 1,756,493 of CAVVOX010000002.1, read as the reverse complement.
ATCGTCAAGCGGCACGCGAAGGGCCAGACGGCTTATCTGATCCTGAGCGGTGAGGCCATGACGCGACCGCCCAAGGGCATCGGCCTGGAGCCGGAAGTGCTCGAACCGGGCGTTCTGATCGGCGAGATGCCGATGCTGACCGAGACCGTTTACGGGCTCGACGTTCTGGCAAAGAAGCGCATTCGCGCGCTCGGCATTGATCGTGATGATTTGTTCGCGGCAATGGAAGCCGATCCTTCGATCGCTCACCATCTGGCGGAAAAGATCACCGAGCGGCTGATTTTCCTGGCGCGCGATCTGCGCGAGGTCGATGCGCGCTTCGCCGTGGTCGAAGCCACGCTCGATGATGTGATCGCCTCGATGCGGTGATCGCGCTCAATTTACCCTGACCGTCGCTTTCTGCTGCGAAAACGAGCAGACGCGTAATTTCTGCCCAATCGCGTCCACTTTCGCAAATCCTCGCATTTCCAGCGCCTGGCACACCATTTGCGCGTATTCATCTCGCGAACTCTTCCCAATAGCTTAATGAACATTTCAGCTATCCTCATTATTTGAAAATTTAATGCTTAAAAATTGAGCAGGCTTTCGCCTTCCCCTCATCTTCAACCTTGTGTTAGGCTGATGATAACCAAGAAAAGTTAAGCTGAAACAGTGGGTCAAGGGGGTTGCATCGGGTTTGTTGAGAGAGGCGCATGGCAACTGTTACGCTTTTACGTAATCCTGGTACTTCAGCGACGCTCGACGGATACGATGCAGACGCGTTCTACTGCGAACTCCTCGGTGATCGGGATAATCCTAATCGGGACCTGACCAAGCTCTGGCACCGGCTTCAGCAGATGGAGCTGACCGACCTCGCTTCGCGCGCCAAAGACGCCGAACGTGAGCTGTTCATGCTCGGCATCACGTTCACCGTCTATAATGAGCGCAACGCGATCGACCGGATCCTGCCGTTCGACGTCATCCCGCGGCGTGATCACCGCGAGCGACTGGGCCGTCCTTGAAGCGGGCATCAAGCAGCGCGTCAAGGCGCTCAACCTGTTCCTCTGGGACGTCTATCACGAGCGACACATCCTGAAGGACGGCATGCTGCCGGCCGAACTGGTTTTCGGCAACACGAATTTCGCAAGGCGATGGTCGATTACGATCCGCCGGCCGGCACCTATGTTCACATCTCCGGCACCGACCTGATCCGCGACGACCATGGCCGGTTCTTCGTGCTGGAAGACAACAGCCGCACGCCGTCCGGCGTCTCCTATGTCGTCGAGAACCGGCATCTGATGCAGCGGGCCTTTCCCGATCTCCTGGAAGGTTTCGCAGTCGAGCCGGTCTCCGATTACGGCGCTGCAGCTCGCCAACAAGCTTGGCGAGGTCGCCCCGCCCGTTCTGACCGATCCGCAGATCGCTCTGCTCTCGCCCGGCGTGTTCAACTCCGCCTATTTCGAGCATATCTTCCTCGCCCGCGAGATGGGCGTGCCGCTCGTCGAGGGCCGCGACCTCTTCGTCGAGGACGACCGGGTCTTCATGAAGACGGTCGCCGGCCCGCGGCCGGTGCATGTCATCTACCGGCGGCTGAATGACGATTTCCTCGACCCGGAAGTGTTCGACAAGGAAAGCCTGCTCGGCGTGCCCGGCCTGATGCGCGCGGTGCGCAAGGGCAATGTCACGCTTGCCAACGCCGTCGGCACCGGGCGTTGCCGACGACAAGGCGGTCTACGCCTATGTGCCGCGCATCATCCGCTATTATCTCGGACGAAGACGCCGATCCTGCCCAATGTCGAGACCCATATCTGCCGGGAGCCGCGGGCGCTCGCCTATACGCTGGACAATCTCGACAAGCTGGTCGTCAAGCCGGTGGGCAAGTCCGGCGGCTACGGCATTTGCGTCGGCCCGAAAGCCACGAAGGCGCAGCTCGATGAATGCCGCGAGCTGCTGAAGAAGAAGCCGGACGAATTACATCGCCCAGCCGATGATCAATCTCTCCGTCTGCCCGACGCTGGTCGAGGATGGCGGTCGAGCCGCGGCATGTCGATCTGCGGCCCTTCGCCGTGACCGGCGAGGAGACCTGGGTGCTGCCGGGCGGGCTCACGCGCGTCGCGCTTGCCGAAAGGCTCGATCGTCGTCAATTCCTCCCAAGGCGGCGGCACGAAGGATACGTGGGTTCTGAAGAGGGGGCGCGCATTGACGGTCACACTGCTTTCCCGCCACGCCGAGTTCCATCTTCTGGCTCGCCCGCTATCTGGAGCGCGCCGAGAGCATGGCGCGCATCCTCGAGGCGCAATCTTCTTTCCAGCGCGCCCGTCCCGACCAGGAGGGCTGGGCCTGGATTCTCGCTCTCTATTCCGATCAGGAGAATTTTGCCAAGAAATTTTCCGAGCCGACCGCGCAGAATGTGATCGCCTATTATGTCACCATGCTCGAAAATCCCAGCTCGATCCAGGCCTGCGTCCGGGCCGCACGCGAAAATGCGCGCGCCCTGCGTCCGCTCATCTCCACCGATATGTGGATGCAGCTCAACGACTTCTACGCCAGGCTCCTGGGACTGACCGAAAACGATTTTTCGGAAACCAAGCTGTCCCGCAGTTGCGACTCGATCAAGCGCGGCTGCTATGCGGAGATCGGCGTGGCCGAAAACACGCTTTACCGGGACGAAAGCTGGCCGTTCTTCCGGCTCGGCCTGTTCATCGAGCGCGCGGACCAGACCAGCCGGCTGCTCGACGTTCAGTTCGCTCAGCGGGCGACGGGCGTCATGCAGGACTTGACGCCTGAGCAGCAGGCCGGCGTCTGGAATGCGCTCCTGCGCTCGGCTTCGGCCTATCACGCCTTTCGCCGCGCCTATCATCGCGGCTTCGATCCGGCCGACGTCGCCCGCTTCCTGATGCTCGATATGCAGCTGCCCCGCTCGGTTGCGTTCTGCGTCGGCGAGATGCGGCGCATGGTGCGCAAGCTGCGCTGTCAGTTCGCGCTCCGCAATGCCCAGCGCGCCTTCGACCGGGTGGAGGCGTTTCAGACCGAGCTGGAAAAAGCCGGTGGGAACGGGAATTTTCTTGCCGAGCTGCACGTGCTCAATGATTGGGTCCAGCGCGAACTGATCGGCTTGACCGCCGAACTTGGCGCGGCGTTTTTCGGCCAGGAAAAGGAAGACGCGGGTGCAGGGCAAGGTTCGGAACAGAAACAAACCATATCAAGCCAAGTCCAGTCTCAGACAAGCCCGTAACGTCAAGCCGGATCAAGGGGTGTTCAAAGCTTCGATTTCGGTTGCCGCGCCCCCGGCGGCTCACGCCGCGATGAAAGCGAGATTGCCGGAGGGTGCATGACACTGCATGTCGCGCTGACGCATAAGACGGAATATTACTACGATCGGCTGACGGGCATGGGGTCGCAGGTCATTAGGCTGCGTCCCGCCCCGCATTGCCGGACGCCGATCCTCGCCTATTCGCTCACGCTGACACCCAAGGAGTATTTTCTCAATTGGCAGCAGGACCCGTTCGGCAATTATCTCGCCCGCCTGGTCATTCTCGAGAAGACCCGCGAATTCACCGTCACCGTCGATCTCATCGCCGATATGGCGGTGATCAATCCGTTCGACTTCTTCGTCGATGAAGATGCGCGGGGCTGGCCGTTCACCTACGAGCCGTCGCTGAAAAAAGAGCTGGCGCCCTATCTGGAGTCGATCCCGATCGGGCCGCTGTTCAAGGACTATCTGGCGGGGCTGGAGACCGAGGCGCCGTCCACGATCGACTTTCTGGTCCAGCTCAACCAGCAGGTCCAGAACGACGTTAAATATCTGATCCGCATGGAGCCGGGCGTCCAGACCCCCGACGAGACGATTGCGCGTCAGGCCGGCTCATGCCGGGACAGCGGCTGGATGCTCGTCCAGATCCTGCGCCATTTCGGCCTCGCTGCGCGGTTCGTCTCCGGCTATCTCATCCAGCTGACCCCGGATGTGAAGGCGCTCGAAGGCCCGACGGGCACCGATGTCGATTTTACCGATCTGCACGCCTGGGCGGAGGTCTATATCCCCGGCGCAGGCTGGATCGGGCTCGATCCGACCTCCGGCCTGCTGGCCGGCGAGGGCCACATTCCGCTCGCCGCAACGCCGAGCCCGATCAGCGCCGCGCCGATCACCGGCGGGCATGAGCCGGCCGAGGTCGATTTCTCCTTCGACATGAAGGTGACCCGCATTGCCGAGTCGCCGCGCGTGACCAAGCCCTACACGGATGAGCAATGGGCGGCGATCACCAGCGCCGGCTATGAGGTAGACCGGCGGTTGCAGGACGGCGATGTGCGGCTCTCCATGGGCGGCGAGCCGACTTTCGTGGCGGTTGACGATATGGACGGCGCGGAATGGAACACCGCTGCGGTCGGCCCGAACAAACGGCGCTATGCGGAAAATCTGATCCGCCGTCTGCGCGATCGTTTCGCGCCGGGCGGACTTCTCCATTTCGGACAGGGCAAATGGTATCCCGGCGAGCAATTGCCGCGCTGGGCCTTCGCGGTCTATTGGCGTGCGGATGGCGAGCCGCTCTGGCGCGACCCGGCCCTGATCGACGAAGAGGTTAGCGAAACCACGCCCAGCCTCGAAGATGCCGAGCGCTTCACCACGGCGCTCACGCGCAAGCTCGGCCTGCCGAAGGAAAGCGCCATCCCCGCCTATGAGGACCCGGCGCATTTTCTGCTGATCGAGCAGAAGCTGCCCGTCAATCTCGATGCCAGAACCAACAAGCTGGACGATCCGGCCGAGCGCGAGCGCGTCATCCGGGTCTTCGATCGCGGCCTTTCCAAGCCGACGAGCTACGTCCTGCCGATCCAGGTGTGGCATTCGCAAGAACGCGGCCGCCGCTGGGTGACGGCGCGCTGGACCTTCCGGCGGGAGAAGCTGTTCCTGATCCCCGGCGACTCACCCGCCGGCTTTCGCCTGCCGCTCGGCGGCCTGCCCTATATCGCTCCGATCAACTACCCACATATCATTCCGGCGGACCCGATGGGCCAGCAACGTGCGTTGCCCCGCCGGGAAACGCTCCTGCAGGACCGCCAGGCCGTCGCGCTCGAAGTGCCGCCCGCAGAGCTGGATGTGCCGCACGACATCGTCGGATCGGTGCGCACGGCCCTGACCGTGGAGCCGCGTGATGGCCATCTGAACGTTTTCATGCCGCCGGTCGTCGATGCGGAAGATTATGCGGCCCTTGTCGCGGCCGTCGAGGATGCCGCCGCGGAATCGGGCATCCGTATCCACATCGAGGGCTACGAGCCATTTTTCGACAGCCGGCTCAATTCCATCAAGGTGACGCCCGATCCCGGCGTGATCGAAGTCAACATTCATCCCTCCACCAATTGGGACGACGCGGTCGACATCACCACCGCTCTTTATGAAGAAGCGTATCAGGCCCGGCTCGGCACGGAAAAATTCATGCTCGACGGCCGCCATTCCGGCACGGGCGGCGGCAATCATATCGTGCTCGGCGGCCTGACGCCTGCCGACAGCCCCTTCCTGCGCCGGCCCGACCTGCTCGGCAGCCTGATCACCTACTGGCAGCATCATCCCTCGCTCTCCTATCTGTTCTCCGGCCTGTTCATCGGCCCGACCAGCCAGGCGCCACGCATCGACGAGGCACGCCATGAGCAGCTCTATGAGATGGAGATCGCGCTCGCCCAGATCCCCGATCCGGCAAATGGCCATATCCCGCCCTGGCTGGTGGACCGGCTCTTCCGCAATCTGCTGATCGACGTGACCGGCAACACCCACCGCGCCGAGATCTGCATCGACAAGCTCTATTCGCCCGACGGTCCGACTGGGCGTCTCGGTCTTGTCGAGTTTCGCTCCTTCGAAATGCCGCCGCACGCGCGGATGAGCCTTGCGCAGCAGCTTCTCCTGCGGGCGCTGATCGCCCGCTTCTGGGAAACGCCGTATCAGGGCAAGCTCGTCCGCTGGGGCACGGAGCTGCACGACCGGTTCATGCTGCCGCATTTCATCTGGCAGGATTTGCTGAGCGTCATCGACGATCTGAAGAGGGCCGGCTTCCCCGTCGAGGCGGAATGGTTCGCGCCGCATTTCGAATTCCGCTTCCCGCTTTACGGCACGGTCGAGCATGGCGGTCTGGAGCTGGAGCTGCGCCAGGCATTGGAGCCCTGGCATGTGCTCGGCGAGGAGGGCGTCGTCGGCGGCACGGCGCGCTATGTCGACTCATCGCTTGAGCGGATGCAGGTCAAGGTCCGCCACATGACGGGCGAGCGCTACGCCGTCGCCTGCAATGGCCGCACCCTGCCGCTGACCTCGACCGGCATGCATGGCGAGTATGTCGCGGGCGTGCGGTTCCGCGCCTGGGCGCCTGCTTCGGCCTTGCATCCGACGATCCCGGTTCATGCGCCGCTCGTCTTCGATATTGTGGATCGCTGGAGCGGACGCGCGATCGGAGGCTGCCGCTATCACGTCTCGCATCCCGGCGGACGCGCCTTCGAGACCTTCCCGGTCAATGCCTATGAAGCCCAAAGCCGCAGGCTTGCGCGCTTCGAGACCATCGGCCACACGCCGGGCAGCGCGGCGGTCGCGCCGGCGAACGTCAATCCCGAATATCCCTACACATTGGATCTGCGGCTCGGCCTTTGAGCCGATCCTGGACGGGATACGACGTGGCCGATTGTCAACAAGCGGTCCGCCACCTTTGGATGTGACGGCGAGTTTACTAGCGGCGTTGCATTCCCGATGCTAGAATTCGATCAAATTGAGCTCAGCCTTGCGCATCTTGTGGTGGCATACGATTTCTCACGTGCTTCAGTTTCAGGCCCTGTCCCGGGCCTTGAGGCGAAAGAGTTAAGCGGCTCAGCAATAGGGATTTCTGCAAAAAGATGATGACGATGACCGAAGGGGTCGACCCGTCTCGTGGGGATCCATTCGAAAAATACGCTGCGGACGGCCAGCGCTTCGACGAGTTGCTCGATCCTCGCGGCGGAAAGCGCAAGCATTGGCAGCCATTCGCTCAGCGTTTCGGCACCTTCACCCCGGCCGAGCAGGCAAGCCGCGCCGAAAGATTGCGCCGTCTCGTCAAGGAAAACGGCATTGCCCAGGACATTTTCGCCGAGGCGCACAGCGTCGACGAGCCCTGGCGGATCGATCTGATCCCTTTGATCTTCTCGCCCGAGGAATGGCGCTTTCTGGAGCGATCGGTGATCCAGCGCGCCCGGCTCTTTGCCGGCATACTCGACGATGTCTATGGCGAACAGAAACTTCTTCAGGGGGGGCACATCCCGCCTCAGCTTATTCTGGGCGATACGGCCTTTCTGCGCCCGCTGAGCGGCACCGAGCCGGGACGCGGAAGGCTCAGCTATTGCGCAATGGATGTGACGCGCGATGCCGCCGGCAATTGGCGCGTCATCGACACCCACGCCGAGACCCTGGCGGGGCTGGGCTTCGCCCTCGCCAACCGGGTCGTTCATTCGCGTGTGTCGAGCGACCTGTTCCTCGTCTCCAAGGCGCTTCGGCTCGCGCCCTTTTTCAATGCCATGTATACCGAGCTGCTCGCGCGCGCCGGCCGGGACGACGCTCCGGTCGCTCTTCTGACGCCCGGCGCGCATCATGAAGATTATTTCGGCCACGCCTATCTCGCGCGCTATCTCAGCCTTCTCCTCGTTGAGGGCGGTGATCTGCGGGTTCTCGGCAACCGGCTTTACATGAAGACGCTGGAAGGGCTGCGGCCGATCGATCTTATCCTGCGCTGCGTCGCCGGCGAGCAGTCGGACCCCTTGCAACTCGATCCGCGCGGCTATCTCGGTCCGGCCGGCTTTGTTCAGGCCCTGAAGACCAACCCCGATCTGGCGGCCAATGCCGTCGGCACGGCGGTCGTGGAAAATCGCGGGCTGAGCCCTTATCTGCCGGTGCTCTGCAAGGAGCTTCTCGGCGAGGAGCTGGCGATCTGGGACCAGCAGCGCTGGTGGCTTGGCGATCCGGTCGCCAGGCAGCATGTTCTCGCCAATCTCGACGGCCTGACCATCCGCGCCACCCAGGAGGGTACGGGACGCCCGGGCCGTCCGCAGACCGGCTCCGTGCCCGGTGAAATGGAGCCGGCCGAGCGCGATGCGCTGCTTCGCGGCATCGAGATCGACGGCCACAATTTCGTGGCCGAGGAGAGGTCGGGCTTTGCGACGCTGCCGTCCTGGACGCGGGGCGGCATGGAAGCGCGCAGCGTCATGGTCCGCCTCTACGCAACGCTGGTCCGCGGCGAATACCGGATTATGCCGGGCGGGATCGCGATCGAGATCGATGGCGCGGCCGGGCCGGGACTGTTTCCGCAGCAAGTCCGCTCGCGCGATGTCTGGGTGCTTTCCGATGCCGAGGTCGCTCCCTATGTCAGCCGCCTGCAGACGAGCCTGGAGGCACCGAAAATCTCCCGCGGCGGGACGGGCCTGCGCAGCCGGATCGCGGACAATCTCTTCTGGCTCGGACGCTATGCGGAGGGCGCCGACTGGATCATGCGCCTCTTGCGCGGTGCGCTCACCCGCCTCGACCCCGACGCCGGCGCCCTGCAGCACCGCGAGACCGTCATCCAGGCGCTGGATGTTATCCTGGCCAAGGAAGACACGCTCGTCTCCCTTCCGCAGGAGGACGCCTCCATCGAGCAGCGGGCCCGCGCGCTGATGTCGGGACGCGGGCGCGCCTGCGGCCTTGTGCAGACGCTCAGCAATGTGCACCGCGTCGCCAGCCTGATCCGCGACCGGCTGTCGGTGGAGCTTTGGCGCACCTTGCAGACCTTCCAAACCTCGCCCGTCTGGAGCGGCGATGAAGAGCCGGCAAGCCTTGCCGAGGCGCTCGACCTCTTGGATCACGGCATAACGACGCTCGCCGCCTTCAATGGCATGGCCGCCGAGAACATGACGCGGAATTACGGCTGGAACTTCCTCGAGATCGGCCGCAGAATGGAAAGAGCGGCAAATCTTTCCGAACTTCTCGCAACGCTCTTCAGCGAGCGGCATGATGAAGCGACGGAGTTGGCCAGCTTGACCTTCGCACTCGAAGTCGCAGACAGCATTCTCACCTATCGCGCGCGCTATCTGTTCGCGCCGTCGCTGCCGCTCGTGCTCGACCTCCTGCTGGCCGACGAGGCGAATCCGAGAAGCGTCGCCTTTCAGCTCATGGCGATCTCGGAGCATCTCGACGATCTGCCGCGAGCCCCGCAGGAGCCGCCGCAAAGCGAGGAGCGCAAGCTGATCCTCGATCTGCTGACCCGTGTGCGGCTTGCCGATGTGAGTGCGCTGTCGAAGGCGCCTCTCAATGGCGAGCGCGAGGCATTTAGGGCCTTGTTTACCCAGCTGGTGGTAGACTTGCCGAAACTCTCCGCAGCCATCACAAGGCGTTATTTCAGCCTGACGGAAGACGAAATTACCCGGACTCGTCCGCGCCTTGGTCCACGCACATGATTTTCGAGGTGAGCCACAAGACGGTTTATCACTATACCGCTCCCGTGGCCCAGGCTCATCATCTTCTTCATCTCGCTCCGCGTCCGCATGAGCGCCAGCGTATCATCCGGCATTCGCTGCTCGTGGAGCCGGCGCCCGCGGCACGCAACGATTTTCTCGACTATTTCGGCAATCCGGCCGCAAGCATCGCGATCGAGAACCATCATTCGGAACTGCTGATCCATTCCCGCGGCGTCATCGAGGTCACGCCGCCGCCGCCGATCGACTTTGCCGCTTCGCGGCCCTGGAACGAGGTCGCGGCCGAGCTCGCGCCGGCGAAGAAGCCCTATGACATCGATGTCGTGCAGTATCTGATGCCCTCCCCCCAGATCGCGCTCACCCAGGGGCTGATCGACTTTGCCCGGCCTTCCTTCGCGCCCGGCCGGCCGATTCTGGAATGCGCAGCCGACCTCACGAAGCGCATCCATGAGGAATTCACTTATGACAATGCCGCGACCGACGTTGCGACCACGATCGAGGAGGTGCTCGAAATCCGCGGCGGCGTCTGCCAGGACTTCGCCCATGTGCTGATCGGCGCGATGCGCGCCTTCTGCCTGCCGGCCCGCTATGTCAGCGGCTATCTGCTGACCCGTCCGCCGGAGGGCAAGGAAAAGCTGGTCGGAGCCGACGCCTCCCATGCCTGGGTTTCTGTCTGGGCGCCTGGAATCGGCTGGGTCGATTTCGACCCGACGAACGACGTGATCCCTCAGGATAAGCATGTGACGATTGCTTATGGCCGGGATTTTCAGGATGTCAGCCCGGTGACCGGCGTGCTTCTCGGCGGTGGCACGCATCAGATCGAAGTGGCGGTGGACGTCGTTCCCGCGCTGGCCGCCAACGGGTAGGTCGGGCGCGAGGGAACTGTGCCCCCGCACAAACGCCATGAAGGCATCGAACGCTGGCCGTCGCCCCTCGTCAGGGCTATGCGGATGGCGGCTTAAGGCTGTATGGATCGGCCTTGTAACCCGCCACAGAAGAGCACAACTTCCAGATCATCATAGCTAGGCTGCGTTGACAAAAGGGATTCCCAAATCAGTTGAGTTTTGATTCAAGGATGTCTTTTAGGGGAGGCATCTTTGGGATATCCGAGTGACGTCAGCGATGCAGCGTGGGAAATCATTGCCCCGCTCCTTCCATCAGAACGTGGCCGGTGGGCGCGACCAGCACAGGATAATCGCAGATATTTCAATGGCATGATGTGGATCATGCGCACGGGCGCACCGTGGCGATACCTGCCGCCAGACTATGGCAAATGGAATTCCGTCTACGTCCGTTTCAGGCGCTGGGCGGAGATGGGTGTGTGGGATGCGATCCTCGAAACGCTTGTCGAACTGGGGCTCACCGACGACTGGGCTCACATGATGGACAGCACCACCGTTCGCGCTCATGCTCAGGCAGCGGGCGGAAAAGGGGAACTCATTCAAATGCTCTTGGTCGAAGCCGCGGCGGCTTTTCGACAAAGATCCACGCCCGGTCAGACGGTAAAGGACGCCCTCTTGGCTTTGTCCTCACAGGCGGCGAAACCTCGGACTATCGCGGCGTAGACGACCTGTTGAAATTGCCGGTCAACAAACCGAAAATCATGTTGGCGGACAAAGGGTTTGACAGCGACGACGTTCGATCTGCCCTGCTCATGAAAGGCATTGGACCAGTCATTCCGCCGAAAACAAATCGCAAAGATCCGCCTGCCTGCGACTTCAAAGCCTACAAGGATCGCAATCGGATCGAGCGCATGTTTGGTAAACTGAAACAGTTCCGGCGCATCGCCACGCGCTATGACAAAACGAAACTGTCTTACGCTGGATTCCTCGCGCTCGCTGCCGCCCATATCTGGCTACCCGCTTTTGTCAACGCAGCCTAGATCAACCCTCGTTCAAGTGGGCTCGATTGAACGAGGTCAAGTTGATCTATTTCAAAAGACGAGCGCAACTGTCCGCGTCCAATTGGACGCGCGTTGGGCTAAGAATTCTTTCGAAAGATCTTGGGCGCCAACCGGATTTCGAATGCGCTCCATGGAAAGCGAGGCGTGAATTGAGACGTTGGAAGCATTTTACGCATAAGTCCTCGAAGCCTTTGAATACGGCTTTGAAAATCGCACCGGCAGCGATATTGATCCAGTCCGCTGCCGCCTTCGCAGACGAAACATACAGATCGTCCGCCGGTCACGATTTCCGTCTGGTCGAGGTCGCCACGGGTCTCGAAAGCCCGTGGAGCCTCGCTTTCCTTCCCGGCGGCGAAATGCTGGTGACGGAGCGCGACAGCGGCCGATTACGGCTGATCCGCAATGGCAAGCTTCAGGCCAAGGCGATTTCCGGCACGCCGAGCGTCGGTTCGCGGGGGCAGGGCGGATTGCTCGATGTTGCCGTCCATCCCGATTTTGCCAATAATGGCTTGATTTATCTCAGCTATTCCTCATCCGAATGGATTAGCCGCGGCACCGAGGTGATGCGCGCCCGGCTTGAGGATGGCAGCCTGACCGATGAAGAGGTCATCTTCCGCGTTGAGCCGAAGACGTCCGGATCGGCCCATTACGGCTCGCGGCTGCTCTTTGCGCCCGACGGCACGCTGTTCGTCACGCTCGGCGAGCGCTATTCCTATCTCAAGGAAGCGCAGAATCTCGCCAATCACCTCGGGACCGTCGTCCGAAATCAATGATGACGGCTCCATCCCCGAGGACAATCCCTTTGTCAGCGACGAAAAGGCCCGCGCGGAAATCTACTCCTATGGGCACCGCAACTCGCAGGGCATCGCGCTGCGTCCGGGGACGGACGAAATCTGGCAGCATGAGCATGGGCCGCGCGGCGGGGACGAGGTTAATATTCTCAAAGCCGGCGCGAATTACGGCTGGCCGGCGATCACCTATGGCATCGACTATTCCGGCGCGACGATTTCGGACAAGACGGAAATGCCGGGCATGGAGCAGCCCGTCGTCTATTGGGACCCCTCCATTGCGCCGAGCGGCATGGCCTTCTATGACGGCGACAAGTTCCCGAACTGGAAGGGCGATCTGTTCGTCGGCGCGCTGGCGGGCGCGCATTTGCGCCGCTTGAGGCTCGACGGGCAAGAGGTCGTGGAGCAGGAGCCTTTGCTGGAATCGCTCGGCGAGCGAATTCGCGACGTCCGGTCCGGCCCGGATGGCTTTCTGTATATCGTGACGGACCATCCGAGCAATGGCCGCGTGCTCAGACTGGAGCCGGTCTCAGACTAGGCATGCGTCAACGGGTCACGCGCCCGTCACAACCAGCCGCGGCGCTTGAAATAGACGTAAGGGAGAATGCCCGCGATCACCATCAGCAGGATCGAGAGCGGATAGCCGAATGACCAGCCCAGCTCCGGCATGGCTCGGAAGTTCATGCCGTAAACGCTGGCGATCAGCGTCGGCGGCAGGAACAGCACCGACATCACCGAAAAGATCTTGATGACGTCGGTCTGCTCGATATTGGACATGCCGAGCGTCGCATCCAGCATGAAGGTGATGTTGTTGGCCAGAAAGCTGGAGTGATCGGAGAGCGCGATCACGTCCCGCGACAAGGTCTTCAGCGACCGCGCCAGCGCCTTGTTCGGCTTTACCTCGCTCGGCCGGCTCAGATAGGAGAGCACCCGCCCGATGCTGACGAGGCTTTCGCGGCAGCGTGAGTTCAGCCCCTCGGCAAAGCCGATCGTTCTCAAGACCTCCTCGTAATCGGTCTTTTCGCGCGTGAAGATCGTCCGCGAAACCTGGCTCATATCATGCTGAACACGCTCCAGCACGTCCGCGATCCGGTCGATGATCGCATCGAGCAGGCCCGCGAGAATGGTCTCGCCGGTGCCGGAAATTTCGGGTTGCCGCTGAACTTGCGAGGCAAACAGCCGGAAAGGCATGGGGTTGGCGTAACGAATGGTAACGAGACGCTGCCCGACGAGGACGAAGGTTATCGGCTCGGTTTCCGGATTGCCGGCCTCGACCTGCGTGACGACGGTGGCGGTCATGAAAAGCGCGCCGTTCTCCTGGTAGAGCCGGCTCGACACCTCGATTTCCCGCATTTCTTCCCGGCTCGGCAGCTCGATCGCCAGCCCTTCTTCCGCCAGCGCTTCTTCCTGCTTCGTCGGGGCGAGAAGATCGACCCAGATCGCCTCTGTCGGCAGGGGCTGGCCGTCTTGAACCGCTACCGGCGTCAATGTTCCATTTCCGCGCACATAGGCCGTGATCATTGCTCTACCTCCTTGTGAGAGGCGCAACCTGGGTTGCGGTGTCATTGTTTGCAAAGCCTTCTTACCGAAGGCAGGCGTGATGACGGAAGGCAGCGGCTATAGCCGATCGGGACCGTCTGCCGTTTCGGTGCTGACCGCTTGGATTGTCAAAATCAAGTGCTTTCTCCGGGCGATGCAAAATGATGCACCGCCAAGCGCAAGCAAGGCCGGCACCGGTGCATACTCAATAGCAAATTCGCGGCGCCGTTAAAATGCGAAATGGCCAGCCCGTGAAAGAGCTGGCCATCGAGCGGCGAGGAGCCTTGCTCCGGCAATGTTTGTTCCGCCCGGTGGCGGGCGGAAAGGCGGGCGTCTTTGCCGCCCCCGAAGGCGCGATCAGGGCCGGACGACGCTCGCCGTCTGCCCGAACAGCACCTTCTTGTCTTCCTCGGTCATCTGCTGCTGGCCCGGATTGACCTCCTTGGCCTTCGCATAGGCGCGAATGGTTGCAGGCCGCTCCTTGATCGCAAAGAACCAGCGCTTCAAATTCGGGAAATCGTCGAGATCCTGCCCCTGGCGCTCATAGGGAACGATCCAGGGATAGGCCGCCATATCGGCGATGGAATAATAGCCGGCAACAAATTCGCGATTGGCGAGGCGCTTGTTCAGCACCGCATAGAGGCGGTTGGTCTCGTTCACATAGCGGTCGATCGCATAGGGGAGCTTTTCCGGTGCGTAGACCTTGAAATGATGGTTCTGGCCCAGCATCGGCCCGAGCCCGGCCATCTGCCAGAACAGCCATTCGAGCACCTGGACACGGCCGCGAAGGTCGGACGGGATGAACTTTCCCGTCTTCTCAGCGAGATAGAGGAGGATCGCGCCGGACTCAAATACCGAGATCGGCGCGCCGGCATCCTGCGGTTCGTGATCGACGATCGCCGGCATCCGGTTGTTCGGCGCGATGGCCAGAAAATCCGGCTCGAACTGATCGCCCTTGCCGATATTGACCGGGATGATTTTGTAAGGGAGGCCGGCCTCCTCCAAAAACATCGTGATCTTATGGCCGTTCGGCGTGGTCCAATAATACAGATCGATCATGTCAAACCTCGTTCCTCGGGTCTAGATCAACCCTCGTTCAAGTGGGGTCACTTGAACGAGGTTAAGTTGATCTATTTCAATAAGTTAGCGCAACTGTTCCCGCGTCCATCCCCGCTTTCGCGGGGACATGTTTAGACGCGCGTTGCGCTAGACGGCATAGTGAGAAGCTGAAAGGCCGGGCGTATGGCGGCTTCGAGAGCCTCGCGGTCGGGCCGCGTCCTGGCGATGACGCTGAGACCCAGGAGAAGCGCCATGAGCATCTGCGCCATATCGCCGGCTGAAATGTGATCCGGCACCGAGCCATCCGCCTGACCGGCTTTGAGATTGCGGAGAAAGAACGCCTGAAGCTCGCTCAGATAGGCCGCGATCGCCGCGCAAAGCTCGGCATCCTCGGGTGGCGCTTCCATTGCCGTGTTGACGATGAGGCAGCCCCGGTCCGGCCGGTCTCCGGATAGCTTCTCGATCAATTCGGAAAAGAAGGCCAGAATGGCCGCGCGCGGCGGCTTGTCTCTTTCCAGTTCGGCGAGATGAGGGCGGAGCCGACAGTCGGCGTAACGCTCCAGGGCTTTTGCGAACAGCTCGCGTTTGCAGCCATAGGTATTGTAGAGGCTCGGTCCGGCGATCCCCATCTGCTCGGCGAGGTCGCGGATAGAAGCCGATTTCAGGCCCTGACGCCAGAAGCAGTCGATTGCGGCATCGAGGACTTCCGTTTCATTGAAGGATTTCGGCCGGGCCATGGCCTTAACTCATAATCGATGAGCCCCCGCCAGGTAAGAGGAGTTTTTGATCGACTGCTACAAAATATCGTGAGCGGGCCGCACGCGCCCGCCATTGCGAAGGCGTCAGCCGATGATCACCCCGGTTTCGATCAGCCGGTCGATCTCGGCTTCGTCATAGCCGAACTCCCTCAGCACCACCCTTGAGTGCTGGCCCAAAGTCGGCGCGGCATCCTTCACCTGGCAGGCGGTTTCGGAGAATTTCACCGGAGCGCCGATGGTCTGCACCCTGCCGGCGACCGGATGATCGAGTTCCGGGACCATGTCCCGCGCGATCGCCTGGCGGTCCTGATGCATTTCCGCGATGCTGAGAACCGGCCCCACCGGCACGCCCGCGCCGTCGAGCTTCTCCATCCAGTAGCTGACGGGCTGCGCCTCGAACACCGCGTTGAGGCTCTCGACGAGGCTTTCCAGATTGGCCATGCGCGCCTCGTTCGTCGCAAAGCGCGGGTCGTTCTGCAGCTCCGGCCGCTCCAGAACGCTGAGCATACGTTCCCAATTGCGCTGGTTCGCGGTCCCGACATTGATCCAGCCGTCTGCGGCGCGAAATGCCTGATAGGGGGCATTCAGCGGATGCGCCGATCCGAGCGGCCCCGGCGACCGGCCGGTGGCGAAAGTGATCGCCGACTGCCAATAGGTGAGCGCGATGCCCGCCTCGAACAGCGAGGTATCGACCTTCTGGCCCTCGCCGGTCTTCAGCTTGTGGGCATAGGCCGCGCAAATGCCCATGGCCGCCAGAATGCCGGCGACGATGTCGGAGACCGGCGCGCCGACCTTCACCGGTGGACGGCCCGGCCCCTCGCCGGTAATCGCCATCAGTCCCGACATGCCTTGCGCGATCAGATCGAAGCCGGCCCGCTCCGCATAAGGCCCGGTCCGGCCGAAGCCGGAAATCTCGCAATAGATGAGGCCGGGATTGTCCTGCTTCAGCGTCTCATAGCCGATGCCGAGCCCCTCCATCGTGCCCTTGCGGAAATTCTCGATCAGCACATCGGCCCTGCTGGTGAGCGTCCGCAAAATGGCCTTGCCGTCCTCGGTCTTCAGATCGAGGACCATGCCGCGCTTATTGCGGTTCATCATCATGAAGGCGGCCGCCTCGCCATTGATCGCAGGCGGAAGAAAGCGGCGCGAATCGTCGCCGTCGGGCTTTTCGACCTTGATGACGTCGGCGCCCATATCGGCCAGCATCAGGCCGCAGGTCGGGCCGGACATGATATGCGCCAGCTCGATGACCCTCATGCCGTTCAAGGGGCCGAATCCGCGCGCGGCCATGATGTCTAGCGCCCTTTCCAGTCTGGCTTGCGTTTGGCGAGGAAAGCTTCGAGCCCCTCGCGGAAATCTTCGCTCATATAGCACATGGTGACGAGATCCTCGTCGTCGCGCCGGCCGTCGCGCAGGCGGCGCAGCGCTTCCTTTGTGGCCCGCATCGTCAGGGGGGCGTGTCCGGAAACGGTTTCGGCCAGCTCGGCCGCGCGCGTCATCAGGGCCTCATGATCCGGCACGACCTCGGAGACGAGGCCGATGGCTTTTGCCGTTTCGGCATCGGTGAGGCGCGCCGTCAGGACCATGTCGATCACGCGCCCCGCGCCGATCATCGCAACGAGCCGGGCATAATTCGCGATCGACAGGCAATTGCCGAGGGTCCGCGCCACGGGAAAGCCGAAGACGGCGTTTTGCGCGGCGATGCGCAGATCACAGGCGATGGCGATCGTTGCGCCGCCGCCGGTGCAGGCGCCGGAGATCGCCGCGATCGTAGGAACCGGGCAGCTTTCGATCTTCGTCAGCGCCGCTTCGATCCGCTCCTCATAGCGAATCGCGTCTTCCGGCTTGCTGAAATCCCGGAACAGCGAAATATCCGTCCCCGCGGCAAAGGCGCGCTCGCCCGCGCCGGTGAGGATCAGCGCCTTGACGCTGCCGTCCTGGCTCGGCTCGGCGCAGATCTCGGCAATGCGGTCATACATCTCGAATGTGAGCGCATTGCGCGCCTTCGGCCGGTTCATCGTGATCGTACCGACGCCGCCGTCGACATGGTAAAGGACGAGATCGCTCATGCCAGACCTTTCATGCGCAGTTTAGCGGTAAAGGGCCTCGACGAGAAACATCGGAATGGCCGGGATGTAGGTGCACATGAGCAGAACGGTGAGCAGCACCGCGATGAAATAGATATTGACCTTGGTGACTTCCCAGATGTTCGTCTTGGCGATCGCGCAGGCCGTTATCAGCACGCTGGCGACCGGCGGCGTCTGCTGACCGATGGCAAGGTTGAGCGTTACCACGAGGCCGAAATGCACCGGGTCGATGCCCGCGGCCTGAATGAGCGGGATGACGATCGGGACGACAAGGATGATCGCGGCGGCCGAGTGCAGGAAGAAGCCGATGACCAGAAAGAAGATGTTGAGGATCAGCAGAATGATATATTTGTTGTGCGTCAGCTCGAGCATCCAGACGGCTAGCTGCTGGGGGACGCGGGCGGTGGTCAGATAGTTGCCCATCAGCACTGATGAGGCGACCAGCAGCATGACCACGGCGGTCTGAATGCCCCCGTCGAGCATGGCGTTCTTCAATTCGCTCAGGTCGACCTCGCGGTAATAGATGCCGACCCCGATCGCCGTCAGAACCGCCAGACCCGCCGCCTCGGTCGCCGTCACCAGGCCGCCGAAAATGCCGCCCAGAATGATGATCGGCAACAGAAAGGTCGGAGCGGCTTCGATGAAAGTCGATCGCAGGTGCTTCAGATTGAAGGCCTCCTCGACCGGCAGGTTGTAACGGCGCGCCATCATATAGGCGACGCTCATCAGCCCGGCCGCCCCCAAGAGGCCGGGGACGAAGCCGGCGACGAAGAGTTCTTCGACGGATGTGCCGGCCGAAACAGCATAAAGGATCATCGGGATCGACGGCGGAATGATGATGGCAAGCGAGGCGGAGGAGGAGGTGATGGCGGCGGACAAGGCGCCTGAATAGCCGCGCTTTTTCATCTCCGGGATCATGATCGACCCGAGGGCCGCCACATCGGCGACGGCGGAACCGGAAATCTCGGCGAAGAACAATGAGACGCCAATATTCACCATGGCGAGGCCGCCGCGCACGAAGCCGATCATCGCGGAGATGAAGGCGATCAGGCGGCGGGTGATGCCGGTTGCGTTCATGATGGCGCCGGCCAGCACGAACATCGGAATGGCGATCAGCGAGAACTTCGTCGCCCCGCTATACATGTCGAGCCCGACATTGACGAGCGCCGACGGTCCGTCATGGAACACGATGCCCATGACGCCGGCGATTGCCAGCGCGATCGCGATCGGCACATGCACGCAGATCATCACCACCAGGGCCAGGAACATCAAAATCAGGAACATCGTCTATGTCTCTCCGGGGGGCGGCTCGTGGGCGAGGGGCGGGTGCTCCGAGGACACCCCCGCCTTCACCTCGGCCCAATAGCCGGGAATGCTCAATAGCTCGGCGATGATGAACAGGACCGCGCCGATCGGGATGACCGACTGGGTGATCTGCACCGGCACCCAGGTCAGGCTGACCAGCGTCACACCCTCCAGAACCAGCAGGATCTTCCAGCCCGCCCAGGCCATGATCAGGAAAAAGCCGATCACCAGCGTCTCGGCGATGATCACCGCCACCGCCCGCCAGCGGATCGGCAGGGCGAGCAGCACCCCGTCAAAGCCGATATGGCTGCGCCGGAGCGCCGCCAGGGCGCTGCCATAATAGGTGATCCAGGCCAGGAGAATGGCGGCCACCTCGTCATACCAGGACAGCGACGCTCCCGCCTTGCGGTAGAGCACCGCGACAATGACAATAATGGTGAGCACCACCATCAGGGTGATCAGGATCCAGGCCAGCGCACGATCCAGCCAGCGGCGCACTGTCGACAAATCTATCCTCTTTGAAAAGCGATCCTCTTTGACGAGAGGCAAGACCGAAAAGGCAGGAATAAGGGCGGCGAAAACGCCGCCCCTCTCAATAGGCCAGCTTACGACTTCGGCGCAAGATCCTGGACCGATTTCACCAGCTCCGGGCCGCCCTCGACCGTGCTGGAGAACTCCTCATAGATCGGCTTGGAGGCCGCAATGAAGGCCTGCTTGTCGGCCTCGTTCACCGCGACGCCGGCCGCCTTGATCTTGCCGAGCAGATCGTCTTCCAGCTCCGCCGCCTTCTTATAGACCCACTCCGAATTCGCCTTCGCGCAGTCCGACAGCACCGTCTGGACGTTCTCGGGCAGCTTGGCGAACTGGGTGTCCGACACCAGCACATAGGCCGGCGTGTAGACAT
The DNA here is from genome assembly GCA_963749875.1 of uncultured Alphaproteobacteria bacterium. Taxonomy (GTDB): domain Bacteria; phylum Pseudomonadota; class Alphaproteobacteria; order Rhizobiales; family Rhodomicrobiaceae; genus JAHQVI01. The sequence continues at coordinate 1,736,724 of CAVVOX010000002.1, read as the reverse complement.
GGCCGGTCAGCGAGAGATATTTCTGCACTTCCTGGAACTTGGCCGAATAGATCTGGGCGAAGGGGTTTTCCTGGCCGTCGATCACGCCGGTCTTGAGGGCGGTGAACACCTCGGAGAACGCCATCGGCGTCGGATTGGCGCCATAGGCCTTGAACATCTTCACCCGCCATTCGCCCTTCGGCGTGCGCAGCTTGATGCCCTTGAGATCCTCCGGCGTGTTGATCGGCCGGACATTGTTGGTGATGTGGCGGAAGCCGTTCTCCCAGACGCCGAGAATGCGGTAGCCCTTCTTCTTGGCCGCCTCCTGCAGCGCCTTCATCACCACCTCATCGCGCACCTTGCGCATATGATCGCGGCTCTGGATGATATAGGGCATCTCGAACACGCCGAATTCCGGCGTCACCGAGGACATCACCGTGGAGGGCAGGGAAAAGGTCAGCTGGCCGAGCTTCAGCTTCTGCAGCATCTCCCGGTCATTGCCGAGCTGCGAGGAGCCGAACACCTGCACCTCGGCCTTATCGCCCAGCTTCGGATTGGTGCAGGCGGCAAAATTCTCCGCCGAAAGCTCAAACAGCGAGCCAGGCTTGCCGACATGGCCAAAACGCAGCTCCATGCCCTGGGCATTGGCGGTCAAGGGCAAAGCGAGGCCGACCGAAGCGATGAGCGCGGCTAAGACCTTCTTAGGCATAATTTCCTCCTAACGTTACCGATCCAAGATGTTGCACGCTTTCAGCGGCATGAGCAAGGCGGAGCGGGATGATATTTCATTGAACCGCCGATCGCGGCTTGCCGGGCGGCTCAACGGTCGGCGGCGGCATCCGATGCCTGCGCCAGCACCCTTGCCACATGTACAGCCCGGCGGCCTGTGCCGTCCAGAATCTGGTGACGGCAGGAGGTGCCATCGGCGACGATAATCGCTTCCGCATGTGCCTTGCGCACGGCAGGGAGGAGGCTCAGCTCGCCCATGGCTCTCGACACTTCCGCCGTTTCCGCCTGATAGCCGAAAGCGCCAGCCATGCCGCAGCAGGAGGAATTGACGGTCTCAACCGTCAGTCCCGGGACCAGCGCCAGGACCTCCTGAACGGGCGTGAGCGCATTGAACGCCTTCTGATGGCAGTGCCCGTGAAGCAGAGCCCTGCCGGCGACCGGCGCCAGAGTGAGTGCGCCGGTCCCGTCCCGTAGCCGCTCGGCGAGGAATTCCTCGAACATCAGCACGCGCTCGCCGTCGGCCGCCGTCCATTCGGCGCCGAGAAGCGCGGGCGCCTCGTCCCGAAAGGTCATGATGCAGGACGGCTCCAGCCCGACGATGGCCGCGCCGTCACCGATCGCTTTCTTGAACGCAGCGGCGGTGCGCCGCATTTCCTGACGCGCCTCCTCGACCAGCCCGGCGGCAAGAAAGGTCCGGCCGCAGCACAAGGGCCGGGCGCGATCATCGGGCATGGCGTGCGCAATGGTCAGTCCCGCGCGCTCCAGGACCGTATCGGCGGCGCTCAGATTTTCCGGCTCGAAATAGCGGTTGAACGTGTCGGCGAAGAGCAGCACATCGGCGCGCCCGGTTTTGTTGTCCCGGAAGGGACGCGCCGCCCAATGCGGAAGCGTGCGATCCGCCGCAAGCCCGAGCAGGCGCTCCGACAGCGCGGCAAGGCCCGGCAGCCGGTCGCGCAAATTCATCAGAAACGGCGCGCGCGAGGCGTAAGGCGCATAGCGCGGCAGATAGGCGACCAGCCGGTCGCGGAGCTTCAGCCCACGCGTCCTGGCGCGCTGGTTCAGCACTTCGATCTTCATCTTCGCCATGTCGACGCTGGTCGGGCATTCGCGCCGGCAGCCCTTGCAGGAGACGCAGGTCTTCATCGTCTCCATCATCTCGTCCGAGCTGAGCGCATCCGGTCCAAGCTGGCCGCTGATGGCAAGGCGAAGGCTGTTCGCTCGCCCGCGCACGAGATCGCGCTCATCGCGTGTAACGCGATAGGACGGGCACATGACGCCATCGGCCAGTTTTCGGCAGGCGCCATTGTTGTTACACATCTCGACTGCGCCCTGAAAGCCGCGCCCCTGCCCGGTATAAGCGCTCCAATCGAACGCCATATCGAGCGGCGGGACGCTGTAATCAGGCGGATAGCGGAACAGCCGCCGGTCGTCCATTTTCGGCGGGTCGACGATCTTGCCCGGATTGAGCAGCCCGCCCGGATCCATGCGCGTCTTCACCTCCCCGAAGGCCGAGACGATCCGTTGACCGAACATCTTTTCGTGGAACTCGGAGCGGGAGATCCCATCGCCATGCTCGCCGGAATGCGAGCCGCGATAGGCCTGCACCACGTCGAAGGCTTCCTCGGCGATGGCGCGCAGCGATTTAACGTCCTTGTCGAGCTTCAGATTGAGCACAGGACGCACATGCAGCGTGCCGACCGAGGCATGAGCGTACCAGGTGCCGTTCGTGCCGTGCTTATGGAAGATCGCCGTTAGCCGGTCGGTAAAATCGGCAAGGTCCGGCAGCCGCACACAGCAATCCTCGATGAAGGAGACCGGCTTTCCGTCCGATTTCATCGACATCATGATGTTGAGGCCCTGTTTACGGACCTCGAAAATCTGGGCGATGAAATCCGGATCGACGGCATCGATCACGCCGCCCTCGCGCTTGCCCGGATCGCCCCAGCGGAAACCGAGATCGGCCATGCCGTCATGGAGCTGGCGGAGGCGCGCAAGGTTCTCCTCCCGGTCCGGCTCGGCGAATTCGACCATCAGGAGCGCCGCCGGCTCGCCGCGCACGAAGTGATCGACAATCGGACGAAACATCGCAATGTCGCGCGACAGCTCGATCATCGTCCGGTCCATCAGCTCGACCGCCGTGGGGCCGAGCTTGACCAGATGCTGTGCCGCGTCCATCGCGTCCCGGAATGTCGGGAAATGGCAGACGCCGACGACCTTTTCGCGAAGGATCGGCGAGAGCTTGAGCGTGATCGTCTCGCTGACGGCGAGCGTGCCTTCCGAGCCGACGAGGAACGCCGCCATGTCGTTCGCCGGCCCGTTCGGCATCAGCGCATCGAGATTATAGCCGCCGACCCGGCGTGGCACGTCGGGAAAGCGGGCGCGGATTTCATCGGCCTCGCGCGCGCCGAGCTGGAGAAGATCGCGGGTCAGCGCCGGGAAACCGTCCTCGTTCGAGGCGAGCGCCGCGGCACGGTCCACCGGTTCGAAGCGCGCCCTCGCGCCATCCGCCATCAGCGCGTCGATCGCGCGGACATTGTCGCGCATCATGCCGTAGCGGATGGAGCGCGCGCCGCAGCTATTGTTCGCCGCCATGCCGCCGAGTGTGGCGCGGGAGCTGGTCGAGACATCGACCGGGAACCAGAGCCCGGTCGGCTTCAGCGCGCGGTTCAGCTCATCCAGCACGAGCCCCGGCTCGACGATCGCGGTTGCGCTTTCCGCATCGACGCTCAGCACGCGGTTCAGATATTTGGAGAAGTCGATGATGATCGCTTCATTGACGGTCTGACCGCATTGCGACGTGCCCCCGCCGCGCGGCAGGACCGGCACGCCCTCTTCCCGCGCGATCGTCAAAACCGCCTCGACATCGGCGAAGCGCTTCGGCACGACGACGCCCAGCGGAAACATCTGGTAGATCGAGGCATCGGTCGCATAGCGCCCGCGATCGAAGCGGCCGAAGAGCAGCTCGCCCTCGATCGCCTTCCTCAGCCGGGCCTTGACCCGGTCGTCGAGCTCGGGGGATTTCGCCATGCTTTTCCTGCTCCTGCGGGGCTCACCAGAGTTAGGCGGCCGATCCCGTCCACACGATCCGGCCGAAAGCTTTCATTTTGGGTATTGGCGGGAGGGATGCAATCGGTTGGCCTCAAACGCGGCATTCGGTCCGCGACGCTTGCCGCGACCGCCCAACCATAGCCGAATCCGCGCCAAAGGTGTAAATTCAGGTCGCAAGGAGGACCAGCGATGGCACGATCTGGACGGCATTTTCTGCAAATTCCCGGCCCGACCAATGTCCCCGACCGGATTTTGCGGGCCATGGACTTCCCGACCATCGACCATCGGGGAGCCGAATTCGCCGCGCTCGGCAAGCGCGTCCTGAAGGGCATGAAAACGGTCTTCAAGACCGGGCAGCATGTGGTGATCTATCCCTCCTCCGGAACCGGCGCCTGGGAAGCGGCGCTGGTCAACACCATGTCGCCCGGCGATCAGCTCCTCATGCCGGAGACCGGACATTTCGCCTCGCTCTGGCGGGCCATGGCCGAAAAGCTCGGACTGAAGCCGATCGTGATCGGCGGCGACTGGCGCACCGGCGCTCAGCCGGATGAGATCGCGGCGCGGCTTGCCGAGGACAAGGCCCATGCGATCAAGGCGGTCTGCGTGGTCCAGAACGAGACCTCGACGGGCTGCGCGACGCCCATCGACAAGGTTCGCGCGGCCATCAACTCGGTTGGGCATCCGGCGCTTCTGATGGTCGACACGATCTCCTCGCTCGTCTCCATGGATATGCGGATGGATGAATGGGGCGTCGACGTCATCGTCGCCGGCTCGCAGAAGGGTCTGATGCTGCCGCCCGGCCTGTCCTTCAACGGTGTCTCGGAAAAGGCGCTCGCCGCCTCGAAAACCGCCAGCCTGCCGAAATCCTATTGGGCGTGGGGCGACATGCTCGGGCCGAACAAGAACGGCTTCTTCCCCTATACGCCGGCGACGAACCTGCTCTATGGCCTCGCCGAAGCGCTGGGCATGATCGAGGAGCAGGGGCTCGATGTGATCTTTGCCCGCCATGCCCGTCATGGCGAGGCGACCCGCCGCGCCGTCCGCGCCTGGGGCCTCGAAGTGCTCTGCCGCGATCCGGACTATTATTCCGCATCGCTCACCGCCATTCTCATGCCGGAGGGTCACAGCGCCGACGCCTACCGCAAGGTCGTGCTGGAGAATTTCGACATGTCGCTCGGCGCCGGGCTCAGCAAGGTTGCCGACAAGGTCTTCCGGATCGGCCATTTGGGCGATTTCAACGATCTGATGCTGATGGGAACGCTTGCGGGCTGCGAGATGGGGCTGGAGCTGGCCGGCGTGCCGCACAAGAAAGGCGGCGTGGATGCGGCGATGGCCTATCTGACCGGCAGCGCGCAGGCGGGGCGGCTCAAGGCCGCGGAGTGAAGCTGAAACGCCAAGAGCGACGTCATTTCACCTCTCCCTTGGGGGAAGTTCGGCGCGAAACGCCGGGTGAGGGGAGAGTGCATCAGAGGCTGAGGACGTACCCCCACCCCAACCCTCTCCCCAGGGGAGAGGGAGCGGAGAATCTGAGATCTCGGGGGCAAGTCCCTGAATTGAATGGTACCGCCACCCCGGCTCGAACGGGGGACCTCTAGATCCACAATCTAGCGCTCTAACCAACTGAGCTATGGCGGCACTCGCGGCGAAGCCGTCTGTATCCGCGGAAATTAAGACGATCCGCCGATCGTTGCAAGTGAAAGCCCGAAGGGACGCGGCTCGGTCCCCTCTTCGCGGTTTAAAGGCGTTTCCGGCGGACGGGAACGGCGCGTCAACGGTTCTTGGCGCTGCTCATGCGGATCCACTGACCGTTGATCTGGTCATCGGCGATGACTTTCAGAACCATTTCGGCAAACTCGCCGGGGTCCGCAAGAACGCTGGCGTCCTGCTCGGTCGTCTCGATCTTCTGGGTCATATCCTCGGAGCGCTCGGCGAAATCCGCTGTGTCATAGCGTCCGGACATGATGGTCACGACCCGGATGCCTTCATTGACGAGGTCGCGGGCGAGCGGACGCGTCAGCGCAAGCACCCCGCCTTCCGATGCAGCATAGGCTGACTGCCCCTCTTGGCCATCCTCGGAGGCAACCGAGGCGGAGTTGATGATGACGCCGCGAATGCCGCCATCGAGCGGCGGAAGCGTCATCATCGCGGCGGCGGATTTGGTCGCCATGTAGAACGTACCGGTCAGATTGACCTGCAGGAGCCGCTCGAAGCTGGGGATGTCATGCAGCATGATCCGGCCCGTATTGGGGTCGCGCCAGACGGCCGGCTGATCGAGAGCGATACCGGCGCAGTTGATGAGCACGCGCTCCATGCCATGTTCCTCGCGGGCAAAATCGAGCGCGGTATCGACGGTGATTTCGCTGGAAATTTCCAGATGCCGGTAGATCGCCCCAATCCGTCTGGCCAGTGCTTCGCCTTCTTCGCGATACATGTCGAGAATTGCGACCCTGCATCCGGCCTCGGCCAGCTTTTCGGCCGCGGCCGCGCCGAGGCCTTTGGCGCCGCCTGCGACGATAGCACTGATATCATTGCCAAGCTTCATGGCTGTTCCCTCATTAATCCGGCTGGAATGAACGGTAGAAACGGCCCCGTGTCAATTCGTTTTGGGCCCATCCGGCACGAAGTTGAATCCCGTTCCGTAGACGAAAAGTTCGCAGGCGCCGTCGGCAATGCGCGGATGGCTGATACGCACGCCGAGGCAGCCGTCATAGCCTTTCGCCTTGGCTTTCTCCTCCAGCTCGGCCAGCGCCCGTTCGAGCGTGGCGTTCATCAGCCGCTCATAGCGCCGCATCTGCCCGCCGAATGTATTGGTAAGGACTTCGCGCACGTCGCGGAAAATATTGGCGGCGTTGACGGCGGAAACCCAGATGAGCTCGCCTTCCCTGACCTGGCGGCCTGACGGGCGATCGGTTGTGTAAAGTGCCATGGCGCTATTTCTTTCCTCGGCCATCGGTCCTGATGATGACCGTTGCGGGCCGGCCGAATAGGAGGCGGCGCAGGGCCAGGAGAATGAGCAGGCCGAAGAGAAACAGGAAGAGCAGACCGAGCCAATAGCGCTCGATGAAGACGCGGTAATTCACCTCGCCTTTCCGCACCAGCGCCAGGTCATCGCCAATATTGGAGATATTCAGGGTGGTGTTGTCGCGCAGCAGCATCTGGACGGCGGAGAGCTGATTCCGGCTTTTCAGGATGGCTTCGCGCAGCGATTTCTGGGCAAGTGAGCGCATCAGGCTCGGATTCTCGGCCACCTCTCTGAGAACGCGGCTTGCCGCGGCGGGCTCCAGCCGATCGAGATAGGTGGCGAGCGCGCGCAGCTCTTTCTCGTTAAGGCGGCGGGCAAGCTTTTTCATCGTTTCGGCAGGCAGAGAAAGCATCGCGTCGCGGGCGGTGCGATCCAGCTTGGCGATCCGCTGCGCCGCAGCGCCGCTTTCCAGCGAAAGCAGCCGGTTGAGCTGGTCTTTCGTGATCTCGTCCGGCGGGATCGACTGCGGCAGACCGTAATCGACGGCCTTCGGCAGGCGCGCGCCGGCCAGATCGGCCCAATCGATGGCCTGCTCCAGCGAATTGAGTTCGATTGCCAGACTGACGCCGGTCTCATCGAGGACTCCCAATGCGCGCCGCAGCGTCCCGTCGCGCGTGCGCTGCAGGACGCCGGCCTCTCCGTCCTTCTTGAGCAGGAAGCCGACGATACGCCCCAGCCGGCCAAGCTCGTCCGCGCGACGCGTCTTGAGGAAGGTCCCAAACGCGTCGTCCTTTTCCGCCAGGTTCAGGAGGACACTGTATTTCTGCTTGAAATCCTGCCAGAAGGCATAGATGCGCTCGGTCGTCGCTTCGGCGATCGTATCGATCTGCGCGGTCAGGTCGGCTTCAATGGATTTTGCCAGCTCCGCTTTGATCAGGTCCTTTGCCTCGGCGGACTTCATCCGCTCCTCGATCAGCGGGAAGACGCCTTTGCTGGCTTCGTAGAGATCGCGCACGATGAGGGCGAGGCCGACAAGGCCGGTGAAGGTCGAAATGATGCGGGAGGCGACCAGCCCGGCGACGCGGCGTCCGATCGTTGCGACCATACGCGCGATGATCCGCCGGCTGACGATAAGCACGATGCCGGAAATCGTCCCGATATTCTCAAGTACCAGATCGCCGGTGTCGATCTTCGCCCCGCCGATCTGGTTGGTGATGTTCAAATTCTCTTCCGTCTCCTGCTCGAAGACCTGCGCCACCGCGCCGCCATAGCGGCTTTGCAGCGCGGTGCGGACACAGTTGATCACGGGAGCCGAAACGCGCGCGGCGGCCCGTTCGAGACGGGTGCCGAAATCATTGCCGACCCCTTGCGCGAGATCGGAAAGGGCCGCCTTGAACCCTTCCGAGCCGTAGGCGCGCTCGGCCACGTCGATGGCGATTTTCTCTGCCGTTTCCTTGCTGATGGTCGAATAGGCGCGGTCGAGGATCGTCGTATCGGCGCGGGCAATGCGGATCGCCTCATCGATCTCACGATCGAGCCGCTCGTCCATCTTCACCTCGCGCCAGTGCTTTTCGACGAGCGCCCGGTAATCGATCTGCCCAAGCTGGGTGGTCAGTGACTCTTTGGTCAGGGTCTTAAGCTGCGCGCGCACTTCGGGATCGCTGAGATTCTGGCATTGCTCGATCCTGACTGGGATATTGCCGCCATTCTGCGCCATGGCCGGCGGCAGGCAGGTGAGCAGATAGACAGCGAGGGTGATTGCCCCAATGGCGGAACGGAACGGATGGAGCCTTGCAAACACGCGCATTACCTCGCAAAGCAAGGTCGCCAGAGCGGCGACCGAGAAGGAAACCCGAGTCCCAGCGATCTTATTCCGGCACCCGATGTTTCAATATTGCCTGCTCCGCTACAGATTGAAAGAGACAGCGGCAAAAAGTACGCCCCAGGCGAGCAGGGTAACCTCGAAGGGATGGCCCTCGGCGATGGGCGTAAGAATTGGAACGTGGATTGCGAAATAACGTGAAAGGATTATCAGAACAACGAGTATCGTGGAAATTGCGAACATTCCGAAGGAAGGGGCGCTGAGTTTCATCTTCATGGCCTATTCGTCAAAGATCCCTTTGAAAAAACGGTGACTGATACAATATGAACGCGACTTGTCGGCTATCGGGGCGGCTGCTCGAAAATCGGTGTCCCCGCAAGGGCTGAGCGGATCGGCGCAAAGGACCGCCGGTGATGCGGCGTTACGCCGAATGCGGCAAGCGCCTCAGCGTGGGCGGGTGTGCCGTAGCCCTTATTGGTGTGCCACCCATAGGCCGGAAAATTCTCCGAGAGCTGTTCCATCAGCCGGTCCCGCGTGACCTTCGCCACGATCGAAGCGGCGGCGATGGAGGGACAGAGCCTGTCGCCATCGACGACGGTGACGGCGCGCTGCGAAACGGGCGGGGCGCAATTGCCATCGACCAGGACGACATCCGGAGCGGTCGTCAGCGTGGCGACCGATTGAGCCATTGCCCGCAGAGCCGCCTGGAGAATGTTGATCCTGTCAATGTCCTCGACCGAGACGATGCCGACGCTGACCCAGGCCCGCTCCTGGATAATCCGGAAAAGCTTGGTGCGGCGCTCAGGCGTAAGGAGCTTTGAATCGTTGAGGCCCCTCGGGATCTTCGAATCCCGGAATATGACCGCGGCCGCGACGACCGGGCCGGCCCAGGGCCCGCGTCCGGCCTCGTCGACGCCGGCAATGCAGGCGGCTTCCGAGCCGGCGAGTGCGCGCTCGGTCCTCAGGGACGGCCGTTTTGCAATCCCGGATGAACTCATGCGGACCAGACTGCACGCCGGGCAGATGATCGCAAGCGGCTTTGTTACGATTTGAACAGATCAAGCTGCGCCTTGGCGGCGGTCGGCGGGCGGAAGAGGTCACAGCGCAGCAATGCGCGCCGATTGTTGAGGCCCAGACGCTTCACGGCCAACCTGAAGCAATTCGCGATCAGCTCGGCATAAGGGCCGCTGCCCGTCTGGCGTTCGCGCCAGGCCGACACGTAGTCCTTGCCCCCTCTTGTTGAGCGAAGGAGCGACATGACCCGCTTGGCGCGGTCCGGAAATTCCTCGGCGAGCCAGTCCTGGAACAGCTCGCTGATTTCGAGGGGGAGACGCAACAGCACGTAACCGGCCTCACGCGCTCCCGCTTCGGCGCAGCGCTGGAGAATGGATTCGATTTCGCCGTCATTCACGGCCGGAATGATCGGGGCGACCATCACGCCGGTCGGCACGCCCGCCTCGCTCAGCCGCGTAATCGCCTCGACACGGCGCTCAGGCGTCGTCGCACGAGGCTCGATCTTGCGGGAAAGGTGGTGATCGAGCGAGGTCACGGAGATCGCGACCTTGGCGAGGCCGCGCGCGGCGAGCGAGGCAAGCAGGTCCAGGTCGCGCAGAATGAGCGCCGATTTCGTCACGATGCCGACCGGGTGGTTCAGCCGGTCCATGATCTGCAAAATCTGCCGGGTGAGTTCGTAAGTCTTCTCGATCGGCTGATAGGGATCGGTATTCGTCCCGAGAGCGATTGTCTTAACCTGGTATTTCGGGCGCGAAAGCTCAGCTTCGAGCGCTTCCGCCGCGTTCGTCTTCGCGATCAGAACGCTCTCGAAATCCAGCCCCGCCGATAAGCCGAGATAGCAATGTGTCGGCCGCGCATAGCAATAGATGCAGCCATGCTCGCAGCCGCGATAAGGATTGATCGACTGGTCGAAGCCGATATCCGGCAAGTCGTTTGTTGCAATGATCCGCCGCGCCTGCTCGAGCCGCACCTCGGTCTTGAACGGGGCGAGCTCCGCAAGGCCTTCCCAGCCGTCGTCGAAATCCTCGCGGATCTGCGTTTCGAAGCGTCCGGCCAGATTGGCCCGGGCGCCGCGTCCGCGCCGTCTTTCGCTGTCGACGGGCGGGACGTCGGGGGAACGGGATCGAGGCATAGCGAAGGGTTTCCGGACCATGCGCTAAGTTAGCCCGAGGCCGAGAACAAATAAAGAACAAAATGACGGTATTTTGAACTGCGTCCCGAAAGATTGTCTGAAATGCGGACTTCACTTTCCCGGATCACGCCCTATGATCGCCGCCATGATCTCCGTTGTTATTCCGACCCATAACGCCCAGGCCGCACTCGGCCGCACGCTGGCGGCGCTCGTCCCCGCGGCGATCGACGGGCTGGTGCGGGAGGTCGTGGTGGTCGATGGCGGCTCGTCGGATGTGACCTGCAAAATCGTTGACGAAGCGGGCGCACGCCTCATTCAGTCCGAGCCGGGGAGGGGCCTGCAACTTGCCGAAGGCGCGCGACAGGCCAAGGGACGCTGGCTGCTTTTTCTGCATTCGGACACGGTCCTGCAACCGGGGTGGGAGGAGGAAGCCTTCCGCCACATTCAGTTGGTCGAGAGTGTCGAAGAGCCGGACAGGGCGGCCGCGTTCCGCTTCGCGCTGGATGATAACGGGTTGATGGCGGCCTATCTTCGCTGGGCTGTCGGCGTTCGCTGCCGGGTCTTCAAGATGCCCTATGGCGATCAGGGGCTTCTCATATCGCGGCGCCTCTATGACGAAGTCGGAGGCTTCAAGCCGCTGGTGCTGATGGAAGATGTCGACCTCGTGCGGCGCATCGGCCGCAGGCGCATCGCCTTCTTCCGCTCCTCGGCCGTGACCAGCGCACGGCGCTATCGGAAGGGCGGCTATTGGCGGCGGATGTTGCGCAATCTGGCCTGTCTCGGCCTTTATTACTTGTGCGTCCCGCCGCATGTGCTTGCCAGGCTTTATGGTTAGGCGCCATACGGGCCGGACGACCCGCCATCTCGTCCTGATGGTGAAAGCGCCGCGCATGGGCGCCGTCAAGACACGGCTTGCGCGCGAGATCGGGCCGGTGGCGGCGACCCAGTTCTATCGGACCGTGACGGCGAATCTGATCCGCCGGCTGGCGTGCGATCCGCGCTGGCGGCTCGTTCTCGCTGTTGCGCCGGACAGCGCGATCCCTGCGCCGTTCTGGCCGCGCCGCATTCCGCGGGTCCGGCAGGGCCGGGGGGATTTGGGCGTGCGCATGGAAAGGCTGCTCCGGGCGCAAGGGCCCGGACCGGCCATCCTTATCGGTTCGGACATTCCGGAAGCCGGCGCGGAGCATATTGCGGCGGCGTTCGACCGGCTTCGGTACAATGACGCCGTGTTCGGACCGGCTGAAGATGGGGGCTTCTGGCTGATTGGCTTGAAACGCTTTCCGCGGCTTTCCGGCCTGTTTGCCGGGGTTCGCTGGTCGAGCCCGGCGACGCTCTCGGATGCGCTCGCGAACCTCAGCGGCCGCAAGATTGGCTTTGCGGCGGAACTTTCCGATGTCGATGATACGCCGTCTTATCGGCAGGCCGGGCCGCGGGGCTCATTGGTGACGCTGACGCCGGGGTAGGGTGTCGGCGCTAGATCAACCCTCGTTCAAGTGGAATCACTTGAGCGAGGTCAAGCTGATCGATTTCAAAAGACGAGTGCAACTGTCCCCGCGTCCATCCCCGCCTTCGCGGGGACATGCTTGGACGCGCGTTGCGCTAGCTGACAATCCGCCGGCTACTCCTCATGGAAGCCTTGTTCGATAAGCGCGGTCAGGGCGTCGAGCGCCTCCTCGGCCTCCGGCCCCTCCGTTTCGATGACAATCCGGGTGCCCGGCCCGGCGGCAAGCATCATCAGCCCCATGATCGAGGTGCCGTTCACGCCGACCTCGTCCCGCTTGACCACCACCTCGGCGTCAAACCTCTCGACGCATTTGACGAATGCGGCGGAGGCGCGGGCATGCAGACCCCTTTGGTTCGTTATCGTGACTTCGGCGAGGCATTGATAGACGCCGGAAGCGGAAATGCTGGTCATGTCGAGCCTGAATGTTGACGGCGAAAGCCGGCGGGCAAGGCAATTATGCAATATCCGCCCGCCGAGCGGAAGCATTATGCGCATTCCTTGCTCGATGGCCGGCCAGCGCAACATCTAAAAACGCAGCTGGTACATGAAGATATGGTGGCAAATGCATTTATCGTGGAGCTAGAACCTGGCTAGCCACATGAATATATTTGCGGCCAGCCTCCTGTGCGAGCTTGATTGCTTCCGGCAAGGGGAACTCCTCGCGGACGCGGGCGAGCTTCACGAGCATGGGCAGATTGATGCCGGCAATCACTTCCACGCGCGATTCATCCATTGCGGAGATCGCAAGATTAGACGGGGTGCCGCCAAACATATCGGTCAGCAGCACGCAGCCATCGCCGTTCTCGACCACGCCGATGGCCTCCAGGATGGCCGACCGCCGCTCCTCCATATTGTCATCGGGCTGAATGCAGATCGTGGCGATCTGCTCTTGCGGACCGACAACATGCTCCAACGCCGCCCGGAATTCCTCGGCCAAATGGCCGTGCGTGACAATGACAATGCCGATCATACCTTGATCCAATCAGCGCGGCCACGCTGCGCCGCAACGCGCCGGCTCGCCCGCAGACCCTTCCAACATTCTCCGTTTTTGACGCTTGCCGCGCAAGCCCCATCAGGAAAACAGTGCGCAGGATGAAAGCGGATTCGCCAATCAGGGTTAATCCTCAGAATCATTTTTCACCATTCGATCTTCTGAAGCGCGAGGCGCAGCTTCAGATGGGCCGAGGGTTCGAACGGCGAAAGCTGCAGGATCGGCAGGTCGCGGCCACACAGGGACTGCGCCGGCAGAGGCGATGGGGGCAGCCTCGGAACCTCGTCATTGTCGGTCAGCTGTACGATCAGCCTGACCTCGGCGTCGCGGCGGTAGGGGACGGCGATGATGCCGATGCCACGCACTTCCATCCGTCCGGCGATTGTCTGAGGTGCGCTGGCCATCAGCTTGCCATTTCGCTCCTCGACTTCGATCTGATCGTCGGCGACGAGGGCCGCCTCGAGCTCTGGCGGCGTGTCGAAAATGAAGCGGAGAGCGAGATCCGACTTCCCGCTGCCCGATGCACCCTTCAGGATCGCGGCATTTCCGCCGAGTGACACGCAGGTCCCGTAAATGAGCACGGATTGAAGCTTCACGTCAGATCACTGGCAGACGGATGACAAAGCGCGCGCCCAGTGACCGTGCGGGCTCGCATTCGCCGGCCGCCTTCGCCGGCCGGGGCGGCAGGCGGTTCTCCGCCCAGATGCGGCCCCTGTGGGCCGTGACGATCTGCCGGCAAATATTCAGCCCGAGACCGGAGTTCTTTCCGAACTCTTCCTGCTCCGGCCGGTCGGTATAGAAACGCTCGAAGATCTTCTCCAGATGCTCCGGTGGAATGCCCGGCCCCTCGTCCTCGACCGCGATTTCAATCTCTTTGGCGTTGCGGTCCAGGCTGCAAATGACCCGGATGGCGCCATTTTCGGGCGAGAAGGAGATGGCATTATCGAGCAGATTGCAGACCACCTGGCTCAGCCGTCCCTCATGCCCGTAAATCCTGAACGGGCTCTTGTTTCCGATCGCGGCGGCGCGCGGCATGCCCTTGATCTGCAGGTCGATATTGACCGGGCAGTCGCGATGGATGTCGTTTTGCGCCCCGCAGATGGAATCCAGCAGAGCCGCAATATTGACCGGACGCAGGCTTTCCCGCGCAAGCTCGGCGTCAAGCCGGGAGGCGTCGGAGATGTCGGTAATGAGCCGGTTCAGCCTGTGCACGTCGTGCCGGACAATCTGCATCAGGCGATCGCGGTCTTCGTCCCTTTTCGCGAGCGGCAAGGTTTCCGCAGCGCTCTGCAACGAGGTCAGAGGATTCTTCAACTCATGCGAAACGTCGGCGGCGAAGCTCTCGATTGCATCGAGCCGCGCATAGAGCGCCGAGGTCATCTCCCGCAGCGCGCGGGCCAGATGACCGATCTCGTCCGACCGATGCGTGAAATCGGGAATATCGGCGCGCGCCTTGATATTGTTGCGCACGCGTTTTGCGGCCTGCGCAAGACGATGCATCGGGCCTGCAATGGTGCCGGAGAGAATGATCGATCCACCAACTGTCACAACGAGAACCAAGAGCCAAAGCCGGGCCATGGACTTACGTTCCGTGACAAGCTCCTGGTCGATGGCGCCGTCATCCGTCGTCAGGAGGAGCGCGCCGAGCACTTTGCCGCCTTTCTCGATCGGCGCCGCATAGCTGAGGATCGTCTCGCCGAGCTCGTTCTCGCGGGCAATCAGCGTGGGACTGCCTTCTTCCAGAGCGGCTTTGACCTCGGCGAAGTTCTTGCCGTTCTGCATGGTGCCGATATCGAGTTTCGGCAGGCTCGCGGACCGGAACAGGTGCTCCACGCGCAACCAGAGCCGGTAGCGCCAGCTGACCTCGTCTTCCCGTTTTGTCGGATTTTGGTACTGCGTCAGCTTCCCCGCCCTGAAGATCCGATTGCTGTCCACCAGCCAGCTGCCGTCGGCGTTGTAGACATAGCCATGGGTATTCGTCGGCTTGATCAGGCTGCGAAGAAGCTCGGCGGCCTTTTCCTGGCTGATCGTGTAAGTGCTGTCGGGAGGGGCGCCGAGGATGACGTCGTCATAGCCCTCGGAAATGCGTGGCGCACCTTCCAGCGTCAGCGCCTTTGCAATGATCTCGGCTTCGATCTTGAGGCTCTCCCCGCGCGCTTTGATCAGCCGATCGTAGAAATCGCTGATATAGAACATTCCGATGAGGAGAACGATAAGGCTCAAACTATTGAGCGCGACGATGCGGCCGACAATGGAGGTGAATGTGTAGTAAACGCCCGCGCGCGCAAAGGCTTTCATGAGCCTGCGCCATGCAAGGCGGCCGGAAGCCGCGAAGCCGGATCCGCTGATTGGCCGGGCGGTTTCTATTGCAATCGTCTTGCCCTCCGACGTCATTCCTTGAAGCGGTAGCCTACACCGTAAAGTGTCTCGATCACGTCGAAATTATTGTCAACGAGCTTAAACTTCTTTCGCAGCCGCTTGATATGACTGTCGATCGTGCGGTCGTCGACATAGACCTGGTCGTCATAGGCAGCGTCCATCAGCGCATCCCGGCTTTTCACGACGCCGGGACGCTGGGCCAGAGCCTGAAGGATCAGAAATTCGGTGACCGTCAGCGTGACGGGCATGCCGTCCCACATGCAGCTATGGCGTTCCGGATCGAGCTTCAGCTTGCCGCGCTCGATGATATTGGCCGGATCGTCCATTCCCGCCGCCGCCTCGCGCGGGGCCGAGCGGCGCAGGATCGCCCTGACCCGTTCGACCAGCAGGCGTTGCGAGAACGGCTTTCGGATGAAATCGTCCGCGCCCATTTTCAGCCCGAAAAGCTCGTCAATCTCGTCATCCTTGGAGGTCAGAAAGATGACTGGCAATTCGGTGCGCTGACGCAGGCGCCGAAGCAGCTCCATGCCATCCATGCGGGGCATCTTGATGTCGAGGATCGCAAGATCGGGCGGATCGGCGATCATCCCGTCAAGGGCTGACGCACCGTCGGTATAGGCGTTGATCTTGTAGCCTTCGGCCTCAAGAACCATTCGCAGCGACGTCACGATGTTGCGGTCGTCATCAACAAGTGAGATTGTCGGCATGATTGTAGTGCCTCGCCCGTCCATATCACGTGTGTTTCATTTTCGAAGGGAGGTCATACTGTGGCGGAAAAGCCACGTCAAATTTGAAACGCATCGTAGAACAGCGTTCACAAATTGCAAATCTCGAAATCATGTCAGTCCATAGCTCTGCTGAATCAGGCTTAATTGTGACGCCGGTCCTCGCATTATTGCGCGGGAGGGGCATCGGATCGCTTGCGACGCTGGAGCCGGCAACCGGCCATCCTTATGCGTCCCTCATCACCGTTGCGACCGAAACGGACGGTTCGCCCATATTCCTGATCTCCAAGCTCGCCTGGCACACGCGCAATCTGGAAGCCGATCCGCGGGCATCGATTCTGCTCGCAGCCGAATCGGGTCCCGGCGATCCTCTGAATCTGGGCCGCGTGAGCCTCATGGGGGTTGCCGAGCGGACCGAGAATAGCGGCGCAAGACGGCGATTTCTTGCAAAGCATCCAGGTGCGGCCTTCTATGCGGACTTCGCCGACTTTTCCTTCTGGCGGTTGCGGATTGAGCAGCTCCATTATGTCGGCGGCTTTGGGCGGATTACGACGCCTTCGGCCAAAGACATTCTCTTCGCCCCGGCCGCGGCGAAATCGTGGGACGAGCGAATTGAGGCCGCGATCGATACGGCAAATGCCTCCGAATGGGAACTGATCGACCGCCTCGCGGGTTCTTTAACCGGCAAGATGGAACCCGGCTGGAGGATCGCCGCATGCGATCCAGAAGGATGCGATTTGGTCTCGGAACAGGACGTTGGGCGCCTCGTGTTCCCCGCGAGATTGGAGGAACCAGACGCGCTCGTGGATCTGCTTCGCGAACTCGGTCGCCACGATCCAACCCTTCCCCTTAACTAATGCTTGTGTAACGGGTTTGCCGGCCCGTACCAGGGATTGGATTGTCCCTTGAAATGCCCATATATTGATCTGGCGCAATGGCATCCCAAATCGGCTGTGCAAAATGTCGATTTACGCTTGATATTCATAGCTTCGCCAGTGTTCTGATGACAGCCGGGTCGATTAGTCGTTGAGGAGTTATCTGTGACAAGTAAAGAAAACGGTTCCCAAGCCGTATCACTCTCGTCCTTTCTATCTGGCCGGCTAAAATCTCTCCGCAGAAATCCCTCTCAATCGATCTTGTACGAACTCGCTATCCGGCGCCACGAGGGCGAACTCGTTTCGACCGGCGCGCTTGCCATTCGCACGGGCGCACATACAGGCCGGTCCGCCGCCGATAAATTCATTGTCCGCAATGCTCTGACGGAAGACGCGGTCTGGTGGGACAACAACAAGGCGATTTCGCCGGACCATTTCGACCGTCTGCTGGAAGACTTCCTCGACTACGCCGCCGATCGGGAGCTTATTTCGCAAGATCTTTATGCCGGGGCCGACCCGCAATACCGGCTTCGCGCAAGAATTTACACCGAGCTTGCCTGGCATGCTCTGTTCATTCGTCATTTGTTGATCGCGCCGCCGGCCGAGGAGCTGGCTGACTTCGAGCCCGAATTCACGATCATAAACCTGCCGGGCTTCCGCGCCGATCCCGCGCGGCATGGCTGTCGTTCCGAGACGGTGATCGCCTGCGATTTCGAGCGCAAACTGGTGCTGATCGGCGGCAGCTCCTATGCGGGCGAGACAAAAAAATCCGTGTTCACCTATTTGAACTATGTTCTGCCGCAAAGGGGCGTGATGCCCATGCATTGCTCGGCGAGCGAGGAGCGGGAAGGCGGCAATGCGGCGGTCTTTTTCGGCCTTTCCGGCACCGGCAAGACGACGCTTTCGGCCGATCCGGTGCGCATGCTGATCGGCGATGACGAGCATGGCTGGTCGCCGGACGGCATCTACAATTTCGAGGGTGGCTGCTACGCAAAGACCATCAGGCTCTCCAAGGAAGCCGAGCCGGAAATCTATGCCGCCGCGAACAGCTGGGCCGCGGTGCTCGAAAATGTCATCCTTCATCCGGAAACGCGCGCGCCCGATTTCGATGACGGTTCGCTCACCGAGAATACGCGCGCAGCTTATCCTCTGAGCTATGTTCCCAATGCCAAGCCGAGCGGGTGCGCCGGCCATCCGGCGAACATCGTCATGCTGACCGCTGACGCCTTCGGCGTTCTCCCGCCAATCGCCCGGCTGACGCCATCTCAGGCGATGTACCATTTTCTCTCCGGCTACACCGCCAAGGTCGCCGGGACCGAAAAAGGCGTTTCGGAGCCAATGGCGACCTTCTCGACCTGCTTCGGCGCGCCCTTTATGCCGCGCCATCCGAGCGTCTATGGCAACATCCTGCGCGAGTTGATTGCCGAGCACAATGTCGATTGCTGGCTGATGAATACCGGCTGGACCGGCGGCAAGTTCGGCGTCGGTCAGCGCATGCCACTGAAATTCACCCGCGCTCTGCTCAATGCCGCGCTGTCCGGCAAGCTGAAACATGCCAGCTATCGTCGCGATCCGCTCTTCGGCTTCGAGGTGCCGCTCGATGTCGAGGGCGTGCCGCCGCATCTGCTCGATCCGCGCCGGACCTGGGCCGACAAGCAGGCCTTCGACAGCCAGGCGCGGCAACTCGTCGGCATGTTCGCCGAGAACTTCCGGCGGTTCGAGAGGGATGTCGACGCCGACGTGCGCGGCGCCGGACCGGTCCATCAGATGGCGGCGGAATAGCTGCAGCCGCGACGTTAACCTAGCGCAACGCGCGTCCGGGCCTGTCCCCGCGAAGGCGGGGATGGACGCGGGAACAGTTGCGCTCGCCTTTTGAAATAGATCAACTTGACTTCATTCAAGTGAGTCCACTTGAACGAGGGTTGATCTAGAAATTAAGAGGGAGGCGTGTTCGCCGCGGGCACGCCTCCATTTATTTGCGCCCTCCGCGAATTCCGGTACAAAGCCCTCGGCGGTGAAAGGTAACTGGCATGGATGAGGCGCTCGCCGAGATCAATGGAGGGGTCAAGAGCGGGCTGAACTGGCTTGCGCGCCGTCCTGCTCTCTCCGCCGCCTTTCTCGTCGCCCTTTGCCTCGCCCTCTATTTGCCGGGCTTTGCCTCGCTCCCCGTGACCGACCGCGATGAGGCCCGCTTCGCCCAGGCGACAAAGCAGATGCTGGAGACGGGCGACTTCATCGATATCCGGTTCCAGGACCAGCCGCGCTACAAGAAACCAATCGGCATTTACTGGCTGCAAGCGTTGAGCGTTTCGGCTTTCGGCTCGGACGACCGCGCCGAGATCTGGCCTTATCGTCTGCCCTCGCTGCTTGGCATTATCTCGGCCGTTCTGCTGACCTGGTGGGCGGCGCGCCCGATCTTCGGGCGGGAAACGGCGCTGCTCGCGGCGGTCCTCCTGGCGAGCGCCTTTACGCTAAGCCTCGAGGCGCGGATCGCCAAATCGGACGCCGTGCTGCTCGCGGCGGTCGTCCTGGTGCAAGGCGCGCTGGCCCGGATCTATCTGTTCCGGCGCAAACGGCAAGACATGGTGGGGATTGCCGCGCTCTTCTGGGTCGGGCTCGGCCTCGGCGTTCTCATCAAAGGTCCGGTTGCGCCGGGTCTGGCCGTGCTGACCGTCGCGGTGTTGGTTCTGTTCGACCGCGACCGGGCCTGGCTGAAAAACCTGCATATCCCCTGGGGCGTGCCCGTGATGCTGACCATCACGCTGCCCTGGTTCATCGCCATCGGCGTGGTTTCGGATTGGGCGTTCTTCCGCGCCTCATTTGGCGAGGACTTCCTTGCCAAGCTCGGCGGCGGCCAGGAGAAGCATTGGGGTCCGCCCGGCTTCTATCTGGTGCTTTTCTGGTGGAGCTTCTGGCCGGCGGCGCTTGTCGCGACGGGCGGCGCCGCGCTCTGGCTGTGGCGCAACCGCATCCGGCGCCGGGCCCTGTTTCTGCTCGCCTGGATCGTTCCTTTCTGGCTGGTCCTCGAGGCCACGCCGACCAAGCTGCCGCATTATGCGATGGTCCTCTATCCGGCCATCGCCATGGGGATGGCCTGGGTGTTGCATGAGGCCGTCCTGACAGGCGACTTACGCAGGCGCAGCTATAAGCAGGGCGCTGCGCTCTGGCTCCTCATTGCGGGGCTGCAGCTTGCCTTTCTGATTTTTCTTTACGCCTATTTCTGGATCGCGCCGTCTTTCTGGTTCTTCCTCCTCGTCGCTGGTATCGCCGTCATTGCCCTTCTCACCGCGCTGGCGGCTTGGTCCGACTTTTTCCATGCAGCGATCGGGTCCGCTCTCGTCACGGCAATCCTGCTTTATGCCGCTGCGTTCGGTATCGTTCTGCCCTCCATCGATCCGATCTGGATCAGCCGCCAGACCGCCGAGGTCGTGGCAGCCCTGCGGCCTTGCGCGCCGGGCCCGGTCGTGCTGACGCGTTACCGCGAGCCGAGCGCCGTGTTCCGGCTGGGTACGAAGACGAAAATGATGAGTTTGGAGGAAGCAAACGCTGCTTTAAGCCGGGGAGAGGCGGATCTGGCGCTCATCCGGCGAGAGGATACGGAAAAGCTGCCGCTCACAGATCCCGCGCCGCATCCGGTTGCCTGTATCGAGGGGTTCAACGTTAATGGCGGTAAGCATCTTCGCCTCCAGCTCGTGACAGCAAAGCGAAAGGAAACGCTTGCCAATTGTCCCGTGCCGGAGCGTTATCGTTGTGCGCAATAATATGCCAAGCGCTTGTTTTTCTCCATCCGGATGGCGTCGCGGATCGTTGGGGCAGACTAGCGCAACTGTTCCCGCGTCCATCCCCGCTTTCGCGGGGACATGTTTGGACGCGCGTTGCGCTAGGCGTTTTCCCGCTCCGGCTGGCGGCTCAGCCGTCCGTTCGTTCCTCGTCACGGAGCGTCGCCTTCCGGACAGAATACGCACAGCTTGGGCCTTGTAGGGCCGGATTGTGCTTATTCTGCTACCTTGCAATCGGATTTAAGTTCTGTCATCCTCCTTGGGGTAGGTCAGTCATACTGTCCTTTGCGGCAGCGCACTCGCTCGTCTTTTCCTCATTCAGCGAAAAAGAACGGGCGGGGCATTTTGCGCGCTAGAGCCAGATTCGGGGACGGAGGCTGGCTTTTCCGAACGGGCGGAGACGCGCAACCGGTCCATTCTGGGGCGGGCAATCGAGCTGACTGTCCGCCGGAGCGCAACAGCAGGACCGCTGGGGACCTCTTGGGGAGCGCCGTGTCCTGCTGATTGAACCACAGCCCGGCTCTCATTGCCGGCGACCGACCAAATCGAGGCCAGTGGCAAAGCCATGACGGAACGGATGCAGCATAGCGCCGCCATGTCCGCGAAAGGGCAGGGCAGCCAGTTTTTCCCGCGCGCAGACGGCCTTTACCGGCCCGAATTCGAGCACGACGCTTGCGGCATAGGGCTGATCGCTGACATCAAAGCCCGCAAGAGCCACGAGATCATCGAAAACGGGCTGAAGATCCTCGTCAATCTCACCCATCGCGGCGCGGTCGGCGCGGACCCGCTGGCTGGTGACGGCGCGGGGATGCTCGTTCAGATCCCGCATGAATTTTTCGCCGCCGAGGCGTCGCGCCTGGGCTTTGCGCTGCCCGAGCCGGGCCATTACGGCGTCGGTCAGCTTTTCCTGCCGCAGGATGCCGAGGCGCGCGCAAGCTGCGAGGCGATCATTGCGGGCGTCATCGAGGAGGAAGGGCAGACATTGCTCGGCTGGCGCGATGTGCCGGTCGACAATTCGGGGCTGCCGGATATCGTAGCGGTCGCGGAACCGTTTCATCGGCAGATTTTTATCGGCCGCGGTCCGGGCATCGCCAGCGATGACGACTTCGAGCGCCGGCTCTATCTCATCCGCAAGGTGATTTCGAACCGGATCATCGACATTCGCGGCGACAAGGACAGAACGGAATATTATCCGGTCTCGATGTCCTGCCGGACAGTTGTCTATAAGGGCATGTTTCTGGCCTATCAGCTCGGTGAGTATTATCGCGATCTGCACGATCCGCGCTTCCAGTCGGCGTTCTCGCTCGTTCATCAGCGCTTCTCGACCAACACCTTTCCTTCCTGGAAGCTGGCGCATCCCTATCGGATGGTCGCGCATAATGGCGAGATCAATACGCTACGCGGCAATGTGAACTGGATGGCCGCGCGCCAGGCGAGCGTATCCTCTCCGCTTTTCGGCGACGATATCTCGAAGCTCTGGCCGATTTCCTTTGAGGGGCAGTCGGACACGGCCTGTTTCGACAATGCTCTCGAATTTCTCGTGCAGGGCGGCTATTCGCTCCCCCATGCGATGATGATGCTGATCCCGGAGGCCTGGGCCGGCAATCCGCTGATGGAGGAGAAGCGCCGCGCCTTCTATGAATATCATGCCGCGCTGATAGAGCCATGGGACGGCCCGGCGGCCGTGGCCTTCACCGATGGCCGCCAGATCGGCGCGACGCTCGACCGCAACGGCCTGCGCCCCGCGCGCTATTTCGTGACCGATGACGACAAGGTGATCCTCGCCTCGGAAATGGGCGTGCTGCCCTATCCGGAGGAGCGGATCGTAGAGAAATGGCGTCTTCAGCCCGGCCGGATGCTTCTGATCGACCTGGAAAAGAAGCGCATCGTCTCCGATGAGGAGATCAAGGCGGAGTTGGCCGCGAGCCACCCCTTCCAGGACTGGCTGGACGCAGGGCAGATCCAGGTGTCGAACCTGCCGCTTGCCCGCGCAAACACGCCGAAGTCGAATATCGCGCTGCTCGATCGCCAGCAGGCCTTCGGCTATACCCAGGAGAGCTGGAAATTCATCATGCAGCCCATGGTGGAGGGTGGCCAGGAGGCGGTCGGCTCCATGGGAACCGATACGCCCGTTTCCGCCCTTTCCAGCAAGCCGAAGCTGCTGCACACCTATTTCAAGCAGAATTTCGCCCAGGTGACGAACCCGCCGATCGACCCGATCCGCGAGGAGTTGGTGATGAGCCTTGTCTCCTTCATCGGGCCGCGGCCGAACATTCTGGATCTGGAAGGCACCTCGATCCTGAAGCGCCTGGAAGTGCACCAGCCGATCCTGACCAACGACCAGATCGATCGCATTCGCGCTCTCGACGGCGCACTCGAAGTGCCCTTCCACACCAAGACGCTCGACATCACTTTCAGCGCCGATCTGGGCGCGTCGGGGATGGAGAAGGCGCTCAAGGCGTTGACCAGCGAGGCGGAGGAGACCGTCCGCGAGGGGTTCAACATCATTGTGCTGTCGGATCGCGCCGTCGGGCCGGCACGGATGCCCATACCGTCACTGCTGGCGACGTCGGCGGTCCATCATCATCTGATCCGCAAGGGGCTGCGCACCGCTGTCGGCCTGGTGGTCGAGACCGGCGAGGCGCATGAGGTCCACCAGTTCTGCACGCTCGCCGGCTATGGCGCGGAAGCCATCAATCCGTATCTCGCCTTCGAGACGGTCGGGGCGATGCTGCCCGAGATCGACGAGCCGATCGAATATGACGAGGCGGAAAAGCGATACATCAAAGCGGTCGATAAGGGCATTCTGAAAGTCATGTCCAAGATGGGCATCTCGACCTATCAGTCCTATTGCGGCGCCCAGATCTTCGATGCCGTCGGGCTGAACTCGGCCTTCGTCGACAAATATTTCACCGGCACCCACACCCAGATCGAGGGGGTGGGGCTCGAAGAGATCGCCAGGGAAACGGCGGAGCGGCACCGTCTCGCCTTTGGCGATGTTCCGGTCCTGAAGAACGCGCTCGACGTCGGCGGCGAATATGCCTTCCGTATTCGCGGCGAGTCGCATATGTGGCGGCCCGAGACGGTGGCCAAGCTCCAGCACGCGGTTCGCGGCAATATCCCGGAGAAATTCCGTGAATTCTCACGCGCCGTCAATGATCAGAGCGCGCAGTTCATGACGCTGCGCGGCCTGTTTCGGATCAGGAATGCCGATGAGATCGGGGCGACGCCGATCCCGCTGGAGGAGGTCGAAGACGCAGCCGAAATCGTGAAGCGCTTCTCGACCGGCGCGATGTCCTTCGGCTCGATCAGCCGCGAGGCGCATACGACGCTCGCCATTGCGATGAACCGGATCGGCGGCAAGTCGAACACCGGCGAGGGCGGTGAGGAGTCGGACCGCTTCGTGCCTCTGCCGAACGGCGATTCCATGCGCTCGGCGATCAAGCAGGTGGCATCGGGCCGTTTCGGCGTGACGACCGAATATCTCGCCAATTCGGATATGATGCAGATCAAGATCGTCCAGGGCGCCAAGCCGGGCGAGGGCGGTCAGCTTCCGGGCCATAAGGTGGATAGCGTCATCGCCAAGGTGCGGCATTCGACGCCGGGCGTCGGCCTGATTTCGCCGCCGCCGCATCACGACATCTATTCCATCGAGGATCTGGCGCAGCTCATCTTCGATCTGAAGAACGTCAATCCGGCTGCCGATGTCAGCGTCAAGCTCGGCTCGGAAGTCGGCGTCGGCACGGTCGCGGCGGGCGTCGCCAAGGCGCGCGCTGATCACGTCACCATCGCCGGTTTCGAGGGCGGCACCGGCGCCTCGCCGCTGACCTCGATCAAACATGCAGGCAGCCCCTGGGAGATCGGCCTTGCCGAGACCCATCAAACGCTGGTGCTGAACGAGCTGCGCGGGCGGATCGCCGTGCAGGTCGATGGCGGCGTGCGCACGGGCCGCGATGTCGTCATCGGTGCGTTGCTCGGGGCTGACGAGTTCGGCTTCGCCACCGCACCGCTGATCGCCGTCGGCTGCATTATGATGCGCAAATGCCATCTGAACACCTGTCCGGTCGGCGTCGCGACGCAGGACCCGGTGCTGCGCAAACGCTTCAAGGGCGCGCCGGAGCATGTGATCAACTTCTTTTTCATGATCGCCGAGGAGGTTCGCGAGCTTATGGCGGCGCTCGGCGTGCGAACCTTCAACGAGCTGATCGGCCGTTCCGACTGGCTCGACAAGGATCGCGCCATCGCGCATTACAAGGCGAAAGGGCTGGATTTCACCCATCTCTTCTTCAAGCCGGATGTGCCGCCGCATGTCGCGATCTACAATTCGGAGCGCCAGAAACATCCGATTAACGACATCCTCGACCGCAAGCTCATCGAGCTCACCAAGCCGGCCATCTTTGACCGTCAGCCGGTGAAGCTCGATCTGACGATCCGCAACTCCGACCGGACGACCGGCGCGATGCTCTCCGGGCTGATAGCGAAGCGCCACGGTCATGCCGGGCTGCCGGAAGACACGATCTGGATCACCTTGCGCGGCACGGCGGGACAGAGCTTCGGCGCCTGGGTCGCCCAGGGCGTGACGCTCGATCTGATCGGCGACGCCAATGATTATGTCGGCAAGGGCCTGTCGGGCGGCCGGCTGATCGTCCGTCCGCCGAAGGAAAGTCAGATCGTGCCGGAGGAGAGCATCATCATCGGCAACACCGTGCTTTATGGTGCGATCTCCGGCGAGTGCTATTTCCGCGGCATTGCGGGCGAGCGGTTCGCCGTGCGCAATTCGGGCGCGATCGCCGTCGTCGAAGGCACGGGCGACCATGGCTGCGAATATATGACCGGCGGCATCGTGGTGGTTCTCGGCAAGACCGGGCGCAATTTCGCGGCCGGCATGTCGGGCGGCGTCGCCTATGTGCTGGACGAGGCCGGCACGTTCGAGGATTACTGCAATCTGGCGATGGTCGATCTGGAACCGATCGCGGCCGAAGAAGAGCGGATGAGCCGCTTTGCGCATCAGGCTGGCGACCTGCATGGACACGGCCTCGTCGATGTGCAGCGGGATATGACCCGCTTTGATGCGGTCCGGCTGCGTCAGATGATCGAGAACCACCGGCATTACACCGGCTCGGAGCGCGCCAGGTTGATCCTTGAAAATTGGGACGCCTATCTGCCGAAATTCGTCAAGGTGATGCCGGTCGAATATCGCCGTGCGCTCGAAGCGATGAGCCGCGCGCAGGCGGCCGACGAAACCGGCTTCGACGTGCTGGAAATCGGTCTGCAGCACGCCCGGGGGAACTGACCGCAGTGAGGATCTATGGCGATCTGGCCGCGTGTCCGAATCTGGGCGCATGGATCGCGCGCGGCGAAAGTGAATTGCATCTGGCGCTCGCGGCATAGACGGCGAGCGGCATCGGTTGGGAGGCCGCAATGGGAAAGATTACGGGCTTTCTCGAAATCGAACGGCAGGATACGAGCTACGTGCCCGCGGCGGACCGTATCCGCCATTACCGGGAATTCGTCCTCCCGATGGAGGATCACGAGGTCGCAAAACAGGCCGCGCGCTGCATGGATTGCGGCATTCCCTATTGCCATACGGGCTGTCCGGTGAACAACCAGATCCCGGACTGGAACGACCTCGTCTATCACGGCGACTGGCGCGACGCGGCCCGCAACCTGCACTCCACCAATAATTTCCCTGAATTCACCGGCCGCGTCTGCCCGGCCCCCTGCGAGGCGGCCTGCACGCTGAATCTCGAAGATGTGCCGGTGACGATCAAGACGATCGAAAATACCATCGCGGACAAGGCTTGGGAGGAAGGCTGGGTCGCGGCCGAGCCTGCCGAGCGCCGGACCGGCAAGCGCGTTGCCGTCGTCGGGGCCGGCCCCGCCGGGCTTGCCGCCGCGCAGCAGCTCGGCCGCGCCGGTCACGACGTCCATGTCTACGAGAAAAACGCCTATCCCGGCGGACTTCTGCGCTACGGCATTCCCGACTTCAAGCTGGAGAAGTGGGTCGTGGAGCGCCGCATCCGCCAGATGGAAGCGGAAGGCGTGATCTTCCACTGCAAGGTGCATATCGGCAAGGAAAAATCGGCCGCCGAGCTGGAAGCGGAATTCGACGCCGTGCTTCTGTCGGGCGGGGCGGAGAAACCGCGCGATCTGCCGATCGAAGGCCGTGACCTGCATGGCATCGAATTCGCCATGAACTTCCTGCCGCAACAAGAATCGCCGCGTGTCCGGCGAACCGCTCGGCGATGTCGAGCCGATCCTTGCCGGCGGCAAGCATGTGGTGGTGATCGGTGGCGGCGATACAGGCTCGGACTGCATCGGCACTTCCTTCCGCCAGGGGGCGCTCAGCGTCACGCAGATGGAAATCATGCCGATGCCGCCGGTCAAGGAGAACAAGCAGCTGACTTGGCCGGACTGGCCGCTCAAGCTGCGGACCTCGTCAAGCCAGGCCGAAGGGGCCGAGCGCGATTTCAGCGTCATGACGCAGCGCTTTTCCGGCTCGAACGGCAAGGTGGAGAAATTGCACTGCATTCGGGTGGATGAGGCGATGAAGCCGGTACCGGGCACCGAGTTCGAACTCAAGGCCGACCTCGTCCTCCTGGCCATGGGCTTCGTCAGCCCGGTCCATGAGGGCATGATCGGCGAGCTCGACGTCGAGCTTGACGGGCGCGGCAATGTCAAAGCCGATGATCGCGAATATACGACAAGCCGCGGCAGGATCTTCGCCGCCGGCGACATGCGCCGCGGACAGTCGCTGGTGGTCTGGGCGATTCGCGAGGGACGTCAGGCGGCCCATGCAATCGACAAATATCTGATGGGCCGGACCGATCTGCCGCGCTGACGGTTGCTTAGTCCTTTTCGGCTAGTCTTGGCGGCGGGCACAGGGCTGCGAGGCTTTTTGCCTTGCATTTCGCCTTGTGGAACGCGGCACGCTTTCATACCCGTTTAAGTGCAAAGCGTTCTAATGTGCGCCTTGCATTTCCGCCTCAGCCGAGAGGGATTTATTTGCGAATGGGCTTATCACGACGGCCGCGTGGCTCCTCCTTGCGGCCATCCAGGCTGACCGTCCTCGGCATTGTCGGCACGGTGGTCCTTGGCGTTCTTGCCGCCGCGGCAGCGCAAAAGGCCGATATTGCCAGTCTTCGGCCGCAAGCGATCGAGGTCGTTGCGCGCCCTTTTGATTTCGCACGCAGCGATCCGGCGCGCCGCGATTTCGGACGGCTGGAATGGCGCGGCGGGCTCATCCTCTCATCCGCGAATCCGGCCTTTGGCGGCTATTCCGGCTTGTCGCTCAGCGCCGATGGCCGTGAGATGCTCGCGATCTCCGATGCGGGAAGCTGGCTCAGCGCGAGGCTGGTCCGCAAGGGGGGACAGCTCGTGGGTCTCAGCGATGCGCGGATCGGCCCGATCCCGCAGAAGGACGGCAAGCCCATACAGAACCGGCGTCACCGGGATGCGGAGGCGCTGGCTGCGTTAGCGCAGGGCAACGGGCTCGAAGGGCGCTATTTTGTGGCGTTCGAGGGATTTCACCGTATCGACGAGTATGAGTGGAAAGACGGCGTGTTTCGCGGACCGGTGAGACGGGCCAACCTGCCGCGCCAGCTCAGACATATGCCCTCGAACCAGGGACTGGAAGGGGTGACCGTTCTTCGCGGCGGACCTTATGCCGGAGGCCTCGTCGCTTTTGCCGAGCGGAAGCTGAGCAAGCGCGGCGACCATACGGGGGCGCTCGTTAGAGGCGGCAAGGCCTATCCCCTCTTTCTGGTCCGCAGCAAGGAATTCGACATAACCGATCTGGAGAGCCTAAAGGACGGCAGTCTTCTGGTGCTGGAACGCAGCTTCGACCGCGCCTCGCTAAAGCTGGACATCCGGCTGCGGCTTGTCCCTGCAAAGGAGATCAGGCCTGGCGCGCGGCTCAGGGGCGAGGTTCTGCTGGTGGCGGATGCGCATTACGTCATCGACAATTTCGAGGCGATGGCGGTCACCGAATCCAAAGCCGGCGAAACGATCGTCACCTTGATGTCGGACGATAATTTCAACGTCTTCCAGAGGACGCTCTTGGCGCAATTCGCGCTGAAGGCGGATTGAATGGGCTCTTGGGCGGTGGCAATTGCTGCGCGCTCAAAAGTCATGCACGCGTCCAAATCGACCGGAACAGACCGATCAGCTCGCGGCGGCTTCAGCCTCGGCAGGCGCCGCCGGCTCGACCGGCGCCGTTTTGGTCGCCTTCTGGATTTCGCGCTTGAGACGCAGCATGCGGTCGGAAAGCTGTTCGTTCTTCGCCTTCAAAAGGAAGGCGTCGAGCCCGCCGCGATGTTCGACCGAGCGCAGCGCATGAGCGCTGATCCGCATGCGCACGCTTCTCTTCAGCGCATCGCTCATCAACGTCACGTCGCAGAGATTGGGCTGAAAACGCCGCTTGGTCTTGATCTGCGAGTGAGAGACAAGGTGGCCGACCTGGGCGTTCTTGCCCGTAAGTTCGCATCGGCGGGACATGGCGATCTCCAGCTTGTAAGGCGCTCATCGACAATGGAGGAAGCGGTTTCCCGTCCGGAGAGCGCGTCAAATGCCTATTGTCACGGAAATACGACCCCACCGCAGCGCGAGGGCCGACGTTGGCCGTATCTATAGAGACGGCCGGGCATTTCGTCAAGCCGAGCCCGGCTTTTCGCGGCTC
This sequence comes from uncultured Alphaproteobacteria bacterium, assembly GCA_963749875.1. Taxonomy (GTDB): domain Bacteria; phylum Pseudomonadota; class Alphaproteobacteria; order Rhizobiales; family Rhodomicrobiaceae; genus JAHQVI01. The sequence goes on along the minus strand of CAVVOX010000002.1, from coordinate 1,707,108 downwards.
CCGGATTGCCGCCTTGCGCGGTGGTCTGCGTCCAGCCGTGCCGATTTTCGGACTGCACCTATTGCGTGTAAGACACAGCGCGCATCGCCGGCCGCCGCCCACGCGAAACATACAATTGACGAATTTTCGAAATACAGGTTTTGATAGTCGCCCTCGGGGAAGCTGGCCGATAAGCCGAGCGACAGCGTCCCGGTTTCCGGCACCGCCACGTCCGGGCTGCGCGGGCCGGTCAGCTCTACGGTCGGTCGAGGATTGAAGATGAACGCTGTTCGCGTAGTTTCCCGCAAAGCCCTCCAATTCATTCCCGCTTGCCTTCTGACCGCTGCGCTGGTGTGCGGGACATTGGCGGCGCCCGCTGCGGCCAAAGACCGAAAGCGGATCGTTGCGGAATACAATATCGGCTTCAATGGCTTCGGCATCGGCGATTTCACGCTTTGGTCCGACCTTGATGGCGATGAATATAGTCTGAGGGCCAAGGCCAGGATCAGCGTTCTGGCGGGGCTGCTTTTCGAATGGCGCGGCGACACGGCCTCGTCGGGGCGGGTGCTGGCGAAGCGGCCGCGGCCCTATTCCTACAGTTTCGGCTACCGGACGAGCAATAAGCGCGAGTTGATCGATATCGAGTTCTCGAACAACAATGTCAAAGACATTGCCGTCAGCCCGCCGCAGAAGCGTTCATCGGCGCGGGTCCCGGTCACCCGAAAGCATATGCGCAACGTCATCGATCCGCTCAGCGCGATCGTGATGCTGACCAACGTCGGAAGCAACAAGAGCGGGGAAGAGGTCTGCACGCGGCGTCTGCCCATCTTCGACGGCAAGGCGCGATACGATCTCCAGCTCACCTACAAGAAGACCCGAACCGTCAGCACCAATGGCGGCTATCGTGGCCCGGCTTATGTCTGCAAGGTGAAGTTCAAGCCGATCGCCGGACATAAGCGCGGCGATGACGAGAGCAGGTTTGCGGCAAAGAATGAGCGTATGGAGATCTGGATGATTCCTCTGCGCGAAGCCGATCTTTACGTGCCCTACTATGTTTACATCCCGACGCCGGTGGGCACGGCCTCTTTGACCTCCAAAAGCTTTCGTGTGGACACCTCCGGCAGATCGCGAGGCGCATTGCTTCGCTGACGCGGCGGAGCAATGGCTTGAACAAACAGAGAATAGATTGCATCTGCCTGATTCGTACACCTCTTGTTCATGAATTTTTCTCGATGCGGCAAGCAATTAGCCAATATCGGAACGGCGCTTCGCAAATCGCGGGGACGCCGGGATGATGGATTTCGTGACTGGCCAAACGGGCGGTGCCTGTGCTCTATACGGAAGGAGCAACCGGCAGTTGCGCGTATTGCATCGATGAGCGCTCGACCTTGAGGACTTGCCGTAATGACTGAGATTGTTTCCGCCCCCGCTTCGCGCCGGACGGCTTCAGGCCATTCTGTCATCGCCGTTCTGGGGCCGACCAACACCGGCAAGACGCATCTCGCCATCGAACGGATGCTGGGCCATGAAAGCGGCCTGATCGGTCTGCCGCTACGCCTGCTTGCCCGGGAGGTGTACGACAAGGTTGCCGCCCGCGCCGGCGAGGCCAATGTCGCGCTGATCACGGGCGAAGAAAAGATCAAGCCGGAACATCCGCGCTACTGGGTGTGCACGGTCGAGGCGATGCCGCGCGACATCGATGTTGACTTTCTCGCCATCGACGAGATCCAGCTCGCCGCTGATCCCGAACGCGGCCACGTCTTCACCGAGCGCCTCATGACCGCGCGCGGTGAAAGCGAAACGCTGATGCTCGGCGCGGCCACGATGGAAGCCGCGATCCGCGACCTGTTGCCGGGCGCCAATTTCGTCACCCGCCATCGCCTGTCCAAGCTCTCCTATGCCGGACAGAAAAAGATCACGCGGCTGCCGCGACGGTCCGCCGTTGTCGCCTTCTCCGCGGCCGAGGTTTATGCTGTCGCCGAGCTGATCCGGCGCCAGCGGGGCGGCGCCGCAGTCGTTCTCGGTGTCCTGAGCCCGCGCACGCGCAATGCGCAGGTTGAGCTCTACCAGTCCGGCGATGTCGACTTTCTTGTCGCGACCGATGCGATCGGCATGGGCCTCAATCTTGCGCTCGACCACGTCGCCTTCGCCGCGACGCGCAAATTCGACGGCCGGGCACATCGGGATCTGACGCCGAACGAGCTCGGCCAGATTGCCGGGCGTGCGGGACGGCATGTGAATGACGGCACGTTCGGCGTGACCGGCGAGGTCGAGCCATTCCTGGCGGAGATGGTCAACCGGCTGGAAAATCATGAGTTCGAGCCGGTCAAGATCCTGCAGTGGCGCAATTCAAGGCTCGACTTCTCCTCGCTCGACGCGCTCAAGGCGAGCCTGCGGGAGACTCCAAGGGCGGCCCGCCTGACCCGCGCCCGTGCTGCCGACGATGTGATCGCGCTTGATAGCTTGAGCGCCGATCCTGCAATCCGGGACATTGCCCAGGCGCCGGCTGCGATCAAGACGCTGTGGGAGGTTTGCCAGGTTCCGGACTACCGCAAGATCTCCTCGGCCAGTCACGCCGAGCTGATCGGCACGATCTACAAGCACCTGATGGGCGACGGCGGGGCGATTTCGGAGGACTGGTTCGCCGGCCAGGTTGCGCTTGCCGACCGCACGGACGGCGATATCGATACGCTCTCGAACCGTATCGCCCATATCCGGACCTGGACCTTCGTTTCCAACCGCGCAGGCTGGCTTACCAATGCGGACCATTGGCGCGAGCGCACGCGCGCGATCGAGGACACCCTGTCCGATGCGCTGCACGAGCTCCTGACGCAGCGTTTCGTCGATCGCCGCACCAGCGTGCTGATGAAGAGCATGCGCGATAAGGACACGCTTTACGCCGATATCGAAAATAGCGGGCAGATCTTCGTCGAGAAACATTATGTCGGAAAGCTGGAAGGCTTCCGCTTCACGCCCGACACCGCCGCCGCCGGGGTGCATGGCAAGGCTGCGCGCCACGCCGCGGCGAAAGTGCTCGCCGTCGAGCTGAGCGACCGCGCCGGGCGGCTCTGCGACGCCAAGGACGCGGCGTTCAAATTGGAACGCAACGGCACGGTCAGCTGGGAAGGGCAGGAGATCGGCCGGCTTGAGGCCAGCGAAGATCATCTGCGCCCTGCCTTTGCCCTGACGGCGGATGAGCATCTCGCCGCCGCGGATCGGGATCGCATCGTTAGGCGGGTCGAGGCATGGCTCGCCGGCCTGATCGAGACACGGCTCAAGCCGCTGGTCGATCTGTCCCAGGCCCAGGATGTGACCGGGCTTGCCAGGGGCATTGCGTTCCGGCTGGTCGAAAATTTCGGCATTCTCAGGCGCGAAAGCGTGGCGGAGGAGATCCGCGCCCTCGATCAGCAGGCGCGGGCGGAGCTGCGTAAATTCGGCGTGCGGTTCGGGGCCTACAACATCTATTTCCCGCTTCTGTTGAAGCCTGCCGCCGCCGACCTGCTCCTGCTGCTATGGGCGCTGAGACATGGCTCGGCTGCAGGGATCGACGTCGCCAATCTGCCCGAGCCGCCGCGCCAGGGCCTGACATCGGTGCCCGTCGATAAGGACCTGCCGGAGGTCTTCTACGCCGCCGCCGGATTTCAGGTTTGTGGCCCGCGCGCCATCCGCATCGACATGCTGGAGCGGCTCTCCGATCTGATCCGTCCGCTGACGAGCTGGAAGCCGACCGCTGAGCGCCCCGATCCGCCGGCCGGCGCGGTCGGCCGCGGCGGTTTCAGGATCCAGCCCGAAATGCTGTCGATCATCGGTTGCTCGATGGACGAGATGGGCAGTGTCCTGACGGCGCTCGGTTTCCGCAAGGAACGCCGCCCCGTTCCGCCGAAAGCCGAAGCGCCCGCCCCCGAGGCCGGATCGGCGGAGGCCGCCGCTACTGTGGGCGATGAGAAAGCGGCCGAGATGGCGGTCGAAGGCGATGGGGAGCGGCGTGAGGTGGCCGAGCTGTCGGAACCGGCGGCATCCGTCGCCGAACCGACGCCTGGCGAGGATGATACAGAGCAGCCGGCAGAATCCCCTGCCGATGTGACGGCGACGGCCGAAGCTGCGGAAGGGACGGACGCCGCATCGGACGAGCCGGTGACGGAGCAACCCGAAGCCGCGAATGCAGAACCGGTCGCGGGTGAGGCCGAGGCTGCCGAAACGGCTCTAGCTCCCCCGTCAGAAGAGGTTGTTGCAGCGGGGACGACAGCGGCGGCAGAGCCCGAATTTGAGGAAATCTGGCGGCCACGCCGCCGGGTCCAGGGCGAGGAACGCCGTCAGTCGCGCCGCAGGCAGGATCAACGCCGGGGCCACCGCGATGGTAAGGCCCAGGCCGACGGTGCCCCCAAGACCGATAAGGCGGCGAGCGCCGACGATCGTACCGCCAGGCCGGATCGCGCGCAGGCGGGCGAGAGTCGTCCCCATCGCGATGGCCGCCGCAAGTCCGATCGCCGCCGCGGCGACAAGCCGCGCCACGACCGCGCCGCGGCGACCGCGTCGCCGCCCGGACGCAGCGCGAAGAATGCGGCGCCCGACAAGGACTCGCCCTTTGCCGCGCTTCTGGAGCTGAAGGAGCGCATGGCGCGTGAAACGCAGGATCAAGCCTGAGGCGCAATGACGGATTGCGGCGATCTCAGAGAAACGCAACGTCTTGACAAATGGCTCTGGCACGCGCGTGTCGTGAAGACGCGCTCGCTCGCTGCTCAACTCGTCGCGAAGGGCAAATTCCGCGTCAACCGCGAGAAGATCCGCAAGCCGGCCCATCTGGTCAAATGCGGTGATGTCATTACCGCCGCCGTCTTCGGCCGTGTGCGCGTCCTGCAGATTGCCGGCTTCAGCGAGCGCCGGGAACCGGTGGCCGAGGCGCGCACCCTTTACGTCGAGCTGACCCCTGTCGAGACGAGCGGCAGAGCTGATTAATGCGAGATCAGATTTGGTGGAAACGGACGTCGCCCCGGACGGAGCAAAGCGGAGATCCGGGGGCTATTGGCATATCCGCAACGTCAATGCGCAACGGATAGAGAATTGGGCGCCGGATCGGATCCGGCGCGACGAATAAAGATTTCGGACGGTTCCGTCCAAGTCGATCCTGCATTAGCCTATGCGCGCCTGCCGGGCGTCAAGACCCACGTGGTTGACGCAGCGACAAAGAGCTTTTCATGGTGAGGTTCACGCGGTATCACGGGGCTTGGGCCTAGGCTCAGCCTTTACCTTGCGGGCGTGGCGGAATTGGTAGACGCGCCGGACTCAAAATCCGGTTCTGGTGACAGAGTGTCGGTTCGACTCCGACCGCCCGCACCATTTTTGTTTGCGCGATGCCGCCCACCAACCCATGGCGCGGGTTACGGTTCGAGGATTCTCCTTTCACCTGCACCACCCTTTGACGTGTTGACCGGGCGATTACGATCGCCGACCGTCCGGTTCGTCCGGCGCTGAATTGCCCCCGCGCCGCGGAGCCGGGAAATTGCACGGCAAGGAACGGGATGCGCATCGCGACCGGCGGGCCGATGAATCGCCTGATCATGCATTTGCCTGAAGGAGCCGCGCATGCAGACCGATACTGCGATCAGACAGGCGATGGGTCCGCTCGAATGGGGGATGCTGCTCACGCTGTCCGTGCTTTGGGGCGGGTCGTTCTTCTTCGTCGGCGTTGCGGTCAAGGAGCTGCCGACCTTTACCGTCGTCGTTGCCCGCGTGGCGCTCGCCGCGATCATCCTCATCTGCGTCATTCGCCTTTTGGGTCTGCCGATGCCGAAAGGCCGCCGCGCCTGGCAGGCGCTTTTCAGCATGGCCTTCATCAACAATGTGATCCCGTTCAGTCTGATCGCCTGGGGCCAGGCCCATATCGCCTCCGGCGTGGCCTCGATCCTCAATGCGACCACGCCGCTCTTCACCGTCATCATTGCGCATTACTTTACCGGCGATGAGAAGATGAGCTGGGGACGCTTTATCGGCGTGCTCATCGGGCTGACCGGTGTAGCCGTTATGGTGGGCATCGACGCCCTGGACTCCCTGGGCGTCAATGTCACCGCTCAACTCGCAGTCGTCGGCGCATCCGTCTGCTATGCTATCTCGGGCGTCTATGCCCGGCGCTTCCGAAGGATGGGGCTGCAGCCGCTCGCGATATCGGCCGGGCAGATGACCGCCTCGACGACCATGCTCGCGCCGGTCATGCTGATCATCGATCAGCCCTGGACCCTTCCCATGCCGAGCGCCGAGACGGTCGCGGCCCTGATCGGCCTTGCCTCGCTCTCGACGGCCCTCGCCTATCTCCTTTATTTCCGCATCCTCGCCACGGCCGGCGCGACGAATGTGCTTCTCGTCACCTTTCTCCTGCCCGTGACGGCCATCCTGCTCGGGATCCTCGTGCTTGGTGAGGTCCTTTATCTTCAGCACATTGCGGGTATGGCCTTGATCGGCCTGGGGCTGGCGTCCATTGACGGGCGCGTTTTCCGCCTGCTCGCCCGATCCCGGCCCGCCCAGGAGGTCAAGCCGTCGCCGGCGGCTGATGGCTCTTGAGATGTAGCCGCCTGAATGGTACCACCCGTTCGAGCGGTATAGGGGCATTCGGGGTGCGGGATCGCCCCGCTTCCCGCACGTCAAACCGATGAGTGCGATTTCAAAAGATGAGCGTGAAAAGCATCTGGTGTTCGGCCATTGCGGCCTTTCTCGCAAGCGGCTTAAATCTCTCCGCCAAGGCCGGTCCGGCTCTGGTCATCGAGCCGAAATCGGGGCTCGTCATCTATGCCGAAGACGCCGACCGGGTCTGGCATCCGGCCTCGCTCACCAAGCTGATGACCGCCTATATCACCTTTGAAGCCCTTCGCGATGGCAAGCTGTCGCTCGCCGACAAGGTGACGTGCTCCAAACATGCGCACAGCCAGCCGCCGAGCAAGATCGGGCTGCCAGTTGGCGCGGAGATCAGCGTCGAGCTGGCGCTCAAAGCCCTGATCGTGAAATCGGCGAACGATGTGGCGGTCATGCTCGCCGAGCGTGTCGGGGGGAGCGAGCCGGCGTTCGTTGAACGTATGAATGCCACGGCCAAGCGTCTCGGAATGACGAGGACGCATTACTTCAACGCCAATGGCCTTCCCGACGATCAGCAGGTCACGACCGCGCGGGATATGGCCATTCTCGGACGTACCATTATGAAGGAATTTCCCGAGCATGCCGATCTCTTCTCCATGCGGTCCTTCAAGATCGGCAACCGCACCTTGCGCACGCATAATAAGCTGCTGAAGACCTTTGAAGGCGCCGATGGGATGAAAACGGGTTTCATCTGCGCATCCGGCTTCAATATCGTTGCGAGCGCGAAGCGCGGCGATCTGAGCATCCTCGCGGTCGTGCTTGGCGAAAGATCGAGCCGGGCGCGGACAGCGCGGGCGTCGCATCTCATCCAGCACGGCTTCGACTTCTATGTCTGGAAGACCATGTTCTCGACCAGGCTCGATCAGATGGCGATTGATCAGGCAGCGCTGAATAACACGCCGGGCGATATGAGACCGGTCGTCTGCAAGCCGCGCCGGGTCAAGCGGCACCGGAAAAAGAAATAGGTCAGCCCCGGTCCGATGCGTTAGGCGTGGCCGGCGTCGGAAACCAGAAAAGACGGATGGATGCCAAGCTTGGCCATGGCGCGATCATATTTGCTTTCGATGGTCGTATCGAAAACCAGATCCGGATCGGCCGGACAGATCAGCCAGCCATTCGACTGGATCTCCTGTTCGAGCTGGCCGGGCGCCCAGCCGGCATAGCCGAGCGCAAGCAGCGAACGGTCCGGCCCCGTCCCCGTCGCGATCGCACGTAAGATGTCTATCGTTGCCGTCAAGGAGATGCTGTCGTCGATCGGCAAAGTGCTGTCGCTTGAGAAATAGTCCTTGGTGTGCAGCACGAAGCCGCGCCCGGTTTCCACCGGGCCGCCCGTGTGGACCGGCATCTTTTCGATAGGAACCCGAATGCTGGAATTGTCTGCGCCCGGCACGATGCCGAGCTGCTGCAGGAGCTTGGTAAATGTGATATGCGGTGCGCGCTGGTTCACGACGATTCCCATGGCGCCGTCGGCGGAATGGGCGCACAGGAAAATCACGGCCTTATGAAAGCGAGGGTCGCTCATGGACGGCATGGCCAGGAGCAGCTGCCCGTCCAGATAGCTGTCGGCTGTCGTCATCCCAAGGGTCCTTCACCTGAAGACATAAATTTTAGAATAGCGGGAATGAGCCGGATCTGTGAAGGGGTTTCATGCGTCCCTCAAGGCTTGCCGGGCCCGCGAATTATCTCAATTGCGAGGGATCTCTAAAGGGCCAACTTGTCATGGTAGGCAACCGAACCTTAAGCTGGTTCTGAAAGTCTTTCCCATCTTACGGATTGTCCTGATGATTGCGGTAACGGCAATGCTGCGCCTGTTTCTCCCGGTTTTGTGCGCCGTTTTTGCGCTCGGCGGGGCCGTCTGCGCTGCGGCGGAAGCTGGCCCGGCCTCGCCCTGGCGGGAGGGCGACCACGCGCGGATCCGTCTCATTGCCGCAAGCGGCGTGCCCTATCGCGGCCGGCTGGTCGCTGCGGCCGGGCTCGAATTTTCCTTGGATAAGGGGTGGAAGACCTATTGGCGCTCGCCGGGCGACGGCTTGCCGACCACAATCGAATGGGCGGCTTCCGAAAATCTGAAACGTGCAGAGGTTTTGTGGCCGGCGCCGAAGCGTTTTGCCGGCCCTGATGGCGCCGTTTCCTATGTCTACGCGGATCGCGTGATCCTGCCGATCCTGATCACGCCGAAAAATCCCGCCAAATCCGTCCAGCTCCGGCTGCAAATCAGCTATGGCGTATGCGCCGATATCTGCGTTCCCGTCGAAGCCGCCCTTAAGCTTCCGGTTCCGCCGACGACGGATGCAACCTATCGCAGCGTCATCCATGCGGCGCTGGAGCACGTTCCCAAGCCGCAGGAGCGCGGCGTCTATTGCCCGCACCAGGTGATTGCCGCAAAACGCCGGATTGTGGGCGATAAGCCTGCGCTCATTGTGAAGACGTCCTTCGGAGACCGCGCTACGGGGCTCGACCTGTTCGCCGAAGCCCCAGAGGGTTTCGACCTTCCCGTGCCGATCCGGCAGCCCCGTGCCTCGCGCGGACGTCTTTACTATCTCATCAACTTCGACACGCCGCAGGCGCTTGAAGAACTGACCGGCCAAAGGCTGAGACTGACGGCCGTGTCGGATCAGGGAAGTTGCGATGTTACCTGGCGCATGAAATGATGCGCATGCAGTTCGATCGTCGGATCGCTTAGATCAACCCTCGTTCAAGTGGACTCACTTGAGCGAGGTTAAGTTGATCTATATCAAAAGGTTAGCGCAACTGTTCCCGCGTCCATTCGGACGGGCGTTGCGCTAGATCAACCCTCCTTCAAGTGGACTCACTTGAGCGAGGTTAAGTTGATCTATATCAAAAGGTTAGCGCAACTGTTCCCGCGTCCATTCGGACGCGCGTTGCGCTAGGGCCCGTGGACAATCAAGGGATTCACATTTTCCTCGAACAGTGATTCAAACTTCCTTTTGGGAGGTTTGCATGCGCTGGGAACGCTTCGTGCTTTCGGATTCTCAATGGAGTGTTATCGCTCCGCTCTTGCCGGGCAAGGCGAGCGATTGCGGTGTGACGGCTCGGGATAACCGGCTGTTTCTCGAAGCCGTGCTGTGGCGCGTTCGTACCGGCGCACCCTGGCGGGATTTGCCATCTGGCTTTGGGGCTTGGAACAGCATCTTCCGGCGGTTTCGCCGTTGGGCGATGGCCGGTGTTTTCGGTCGCATTTTCAATGCCTTGTCCGGAGAGCCCGATTTCGAATATATCCTCATCGACGGAACGATCGTTAGCGTGCATCAGAAGGCAAGCGGCGCAAAAGGGGGACTCTCGATCAGGCCATCGGCCGCTCAAAAGGCGGCCTGACAACGAAGATTTTGGCGCTGGTCGATGCCTTGGGCAATCTCGTGCGCTTTTCCTTGTGGCCAGGGCAGCGCCATGACAGCATCGGTGCCTCGGACCTTATCGGGGGACTGACATTTGAGGCTCTGCTCGGCGACAAAGCCTTCGACAATAACGCTATACGAGACGAGCTGGAGAGGCGCGAAGCGGAGGCCGTCATTCCATCAAAAGCGGATCGAAAACAGCCGATCCCGCACGATCGGGTCAAATATCGGTGGCGTCATCTCATCGAGAATTACTTTAGCAAAATCAAAGACTTTCGATCCGTGAATACGCGATACGACAAAACAGACCTGAGCTACAAAGCCACGATCAACCTTGCCGCTATCGTGATCGCACTGAGATAATTGTCCACGGACTCTAGGGCAAAGGAAAGGGATGACTATGGCTATTGCCGTTGGCGACCGTCTGCCGGACGTTCAGTTCACCGTTATGACGGAAGCCGGTCCGGCGCCAAAGACCACGAGTGAGGTCTTCTCAGGCAAGAAAGTGGTGCTTTTTGCGGTGCCCGGTGCTTTCACCCCGACCTGCCATAACAATCACCTGCCGGGCTTCCTGGAGAATCTGAGCGCTTTTCAGGCCAAGAACATCGACGAGGTTGTCTGCACGGCGGTCAACGACATTTTCGTGCTCTCGGCCTGGGCGCGTGCGACGGGCGCGGAAGGCAAGATCACATTCCTCTCGGACGGAAATGGGGATTTCGCCAAGGCTTTGGGCCTGGATTTCGACGGTTCGCCCAGGAATATGGGCATTCGCTCCAAGCGCTATGCGATGCTTGTCGACGACGGTGTGGTTAAAGCGCTCAACGTCGAAGACGCGCCTGGGCAAGCCGAAATCAGCAGCGCCAAAGCCCTCCTCGAGAAGATCTGACCTATTGCCGGCTGACTCTCACCGGCTCCGATGAGACGGGCGAGCCGAGAACCAGGGTCCAGAAGGTCTTGAACTGGGTATCCGGCGCGTAGACCATCGCGATGCCCATCTCGTCGGCATCGGCAAGCAGAAGGTTGGCATTGTGGTCCGGGCTGTTCTGCCAGCCGCGGAACACCTCGCCCAGCGAACGCTGCCCGGTGCCGACATTCTCGGCTGTCAATCGGGCCTCGTACCCGGTACGCTTCACGCGATCCCATGTATCGGAGCCGTCGGAGCCGTAATGGGAGATGCGGTCGCTCTTGGCCAGATCTTTCGAATGGGCGAGCGCCGCCTGCTCCAGCTCGGCGCTGAGTTGCAGAGGCTTCAGGCCCTTTTGCGCGCGATAGGCATTGATGAGCTGAAGCGCCTGTGCGGCATCGACGGATTTTGCCGTCTTGCCGGACGCTGTGTCGGTATCGCTGTCCCCGCCGAAACTCAGTCCCGATTTGACCGAGTCCCAAAGACTGCTGATCGAGCCGCCGATGCCGGCTTCCTTAGCGGGCTTCGGTTCGGCGCGAACCTCTTCCCGTGCCGCTTTTGCGGGCCTCTCATCGTTGGTCGCCAGCGAGGCGAAGACGGAGGAGGGCGGAGAAATAGCGCATGCGGGCAGAAAGAGTGTGAGCAGGATTGGTGCTATGAATCGAACCATCAACTCCTCCCCACGGCAGCCTCGCCAGCCCCAGATCCAAGTTTGGCAGAGCATGACGGCAAGAGCAAATGCCGTTTCCGGGTGTCTAAGTTGTCTTGGGGTTGAATCCCGAGACGCCCCTCAACCCTAACGCGCTATACTTAACGGAGTGTTAACCCTTTCACCCGGGACCGAGTGATTTCCTTCTTGATTGATTTGATCTCGCTCAAGCTGGTGGGCTTCTGCTCCTGGTCCGGGAGTTTTGGTGACAATCATGACCGGAGTGTGGCTGCCGGGAGGCCTTATTTATTCTGGTCCGCCAATTTGTTGAGCTGTGTTTGAATTGCCGCCAATTGCGACTTCAGCTCGGCGATCTGATCGGATTGAGCGGCGGCGTCCCGCTTGCCTTGCGCCCGGCGCGCGCCGGGCGTTCCCTCGGCCTGGTGCGCGTTCTTGGCCGTATCGAAAGCTGTGAAAGGCGTGAACATATTCAGCGCGCGCTGGAAGATTTCCAGGTTCTTGCGCGTCTGCTCCTGCATGGCCTCGATCGCGGCATTGCCGAACGCATTGGCAAATTGCGTGCGGTATTTTTCCTGCTCGCGGGTCAGCGTGTCGAGGCTGTACTCCAGATAGCTTGGCACGAGGCGCTCGATCGAGTTCCCATAAAATCGGATGAGTTGGCGAAGAAAGCCGATCGGGAGCAGATTTTGCGTGCCCTTGCTCTCCTGTTCGACGATGATCTGGGTCAGCACCGAGTGGGTAAGGTCCTCGCCCGTGCGCGCGTCATAGACGACGAAATCACATCCGGACCGGACCATTTCGGCCAGATCATCGAGCGTGACATAAGTGCTTGTGTCCGTATTATACAGACGCCGATTTGCGTATTTCTTGATGACAATGGCAGGCTGTTCCTTGTCAGCGCTGCTCTGGAATGAGGCGGTACTTTCGGAAAAACCGTTCTTATAGGCTTGCAACTCTTCTGACATCGGACCCGATCCTAACGCGCGGCACGGTTGCACTGCAACAAGAAGTAACTGATATTATTGCAAAGCACTAGGACTTTTGCAGTTGACGGCTTTCCCAAGCCTCTCGCATTCGTGAACAAGAGGATTTCGGATGCTTGTCACGCATGAAGGCTTTAGGCACCATCTTATGAATACCACCGGGAGCCGAGGGCGGGCCGATTGCTCCCCATCGAACCATTTACAAGGAGATCACTTGCCATGAGCAATCAAGAGGCAATCGTCATCGCAGCGGGAGCACGCACCCCAGTCGGCTCGTTCAACGGTTCGCTCAGCAGCGTGCCGGCGCATGAATTGGGCCGCACGGCAATTACGGAGGCGATGAACCGCGCGAAGATCGAGCCGAGCGAGGTCTCCGAAGTCATTCTCGGCCAGGTCCTCACGGCTGGGCAGGGGCAGAACCCGGCACGCCAGGCTTCGATCAATGCCGGCCTGCCGATCGAGGCGCCGGCCTGGCTCGTCAATATGGTTTGCGGATCGGGCCTTCGCTCGGTGGCCCTCGGCTATCAGGCGCTTCGCAACGGCGATTCGAAGATCGTGATTGCCGGCGGCCAGGAGAGCATGAGCCAGGCGCCCCATTGCGCCTATATCCGTCAGGGCCAGAAGATGGGCAATCTGGAGATGATCGACACGATGATCAAGGATGGCCTGTGGGATGCCTTCAACGGCTATCATATGGGTTCGACCGCGGAGAATGTCGCCCGGCAATGGCAGATCACCCGTGAGGATCAGGACCGCTTCGCCGTCGCCTCGCAGAACAAGGCCGAGGCGGCAAGGAAGGCCGGCAAGTTCAAGGACGAGATCGTCCCGGTCACCATCAAATCGCGCAAGGGCGAGGTCGTCGTCGCCGAGGACGAATATATCCGCGAGGGCGTCAAGTTAGAGGATATGAGCAAGCTGCGCCCCGCTTTCGACCCGAAAGAGGGCACGGTCACGGCAGGCAATGCGAGCGGGATCAATGACGGCGCCGCGGCGGTCGTTTTGATGACGGCGGCCGAGGCGGAGCAGCGTGGCCTCGAGCCCCTCGCACGGATCGTCTCCTGGGCGCAGGCGGGCGTTGATCCCTCGATCATGGGAACCGGCCCGATTCCGGCCTCGAAAAAAGCGCTCGAAAAGGCCGGATGGTCCCCTCAGGATCTCGATCTGATCGAAGCGAATGAAGCCTTCGCCGCCCAGGCCTGCGCCGTGAACAAGGGCATCGGCTGGGACACCGATAAGGTCAATGTCAATGGCGGCGCGATCGCCATCGGCCATCCGATCGGTGCGTCCGGCACACGCATCCTGATCACCTTGCTGCATGAAATGAAGAAGCGCGACGCTAAGAAGGGCCTCGCAACGCTGTGCATCGGCGGGGGCATGGGCATCGCGATGTGCCTGGCGCGCGACTAAACAAAAGCCGAAGGATCGGGACGCGCGTTTCGGCAGGATCGACGGCCGGTTAAATCGGACATCGTAACGGGCGGCGCCGGTTGAACGCTCCGTCCTCCGGGCCGATTGCCTTTGCGCCAGAAGAAACAGCTTTGAGAAAGCTCCGGCTAGCCGGGGCTTTCTTTGATTCTGATAGCTGCCTCCCCTAACACAGTGCAAAGGGACAATAGGAGGGGCATATGATCAGCGCCGGCAGCCGCATACCCGATGCGAATTTTCAGATCATGACGGAATTCGGGCCGTCCGGCATTTCGACATATGAGGTCTTTGCGGGCAAGAATGTCGTTCTGTTCGGCGTTCCGGGGGCCTTCACGCCGAGCTGCCATCACCTTCACCTGCCAAGCTATCTCGATGAATATGAGACCTTGCGCAATGCGGGCGTCGATACGATCGCCTGCACCGCCGTCAACGACGTGTTCGTGCTGGATATTTGGGCGCAGGCGAGCGGGGCCAAGGACAAGATCCTCTTCCTGGCGGACGGCAACGCCGATTTCGCCATCGCAATGGGCCTCGAACTCGATGCGCGCGACCTCGGTTTGGGGATCCGCTCCCGCCGCTATGCGCTCTGGGCGCGGGACGGCATCGTGCAGGCGATCAATGTGGAGGAAGATCCCTCCATTGCGGAAATTTCCACGGCCTATGGCGTGCTGAAGATGTTCAACGACTGGTCGCAGGCAATCTGAGAGCGTTCGACGAACTGGCCATCCGCGAAGGATACCTTCATACTGCTCTATGTGTTAAGCCTGACATCCAGAGCTGATATGCAGCACAAGGACAGCATGACGGAGGAGACGAATGGCGAGAGTCGCGGTCGTAACCGGGGGAACGAGAGGAATCGGACACGCAATCTCGGTCGAAATGAAGAACAAAGGCTTCCGTGTCGCCGCGAACTACGCCGGAAATGATCAGGCCGCTCAGCAGTTCCAGACCGAAACCGGCATCCCCGTCTATAAGTGGGACGTCGGCGATTACGAGGCTTGTATTGCGGGCCTGAAGCGGGTCGAGACGGACCTCGGGCCGGTCGATGTCGTCGTCAACAATGCCGGGATTACACGGGACGCGATGCTGCACCGTATGACGCCGGAGATGTGGAACGAGGTGATCCGGGTCGATCTGAGTTCGATGTACAATATGACCCATCCGATCATCGACGGGATGCGGAACCGGAATTGGGGGCGCATCATCAATATCAGCTCGATCAACGGCCAGAAGGGCCAGATGGGGCAGGCCAACTACTCCGCCGCCAAGGCCGGCGTCATCGGCTTCACCAAGGCGCTTGCCCAGGAGACGGCGCGCAAGGGCATCACCGTCAATTGCATCGCTCCCGGCTATATCAACACCGACATGGTGGCGGCCGTGCCGGAGAAGGTGCTGGAGGGCATCATTGCGCAAATTCCGGTCGGGCGGCTCGGCAAGGCCAGCGAGATCGCGCGCTGCGTGAGCTTCCTCGCGAGCGACGATGCCGCCTTCATTACCGGAGCGACACTGACGGCCAATGGCGGACAATATATTGCCGGCTAGCGCAACTGTCCGCCGATGGCATCTCCATTCTGTGGCTTGCCGCTTTCGCGATCACCGGGGGCGCCTTGCTGGCATCGAAGGACATGCTCTTAGTGCGAGGCAGCGCAGCTGACACGTTGCCAAGCGAAGCGCAGCCGTGACGCCGGCGGCCGCTCCCGTTGAGCCTCGCCGACGCGGACTTCAACCGTGCTTGAGGAAGGAATAGCGCAAATTGTTGGACGGCGTAGACGGCTCCTTGTCGCGCTCCGTCTGCGGCTGACCGAAATCGCCCGGCAGCGGAATGTCGCCCGGTGAGCTTGGCGGCGGAAGACCGAGCTCACTCCGGCTATGCCGCTGCGTCTGATCCTGCTCACCGGTCGGCGGACCTGCATCGCCGCCGCCGCTTGAACCACCGCCGCCTGAGCTGGTCCACTGGCTGGCGCCGAACCAGACCTGGATCAACTGGTGCTCGTCATCGGTCAGGTCGAGACCGACCTGCGCGCAGCGCGTCAGGACATAGTCGCGATAGGCGCGTGCGACGGCTGCCGGCGACCGCGTATGTTCGAGCCAGGGATCGATCTCGTCCACCGCATCGATGACGAAGGCGACGTCTTGCGGGGAAAGCTTCAGGCCGGCCGCGCCCGCACGTGCGATCACCGCTTCGGCGGACCGGTCCGGCGAGAACCCGTTTTCACGGACTTCGGCGGCGATCAAGGTGAAGAGCAGCTGATATTCGCTCGGCGGCAGAGGCGGCGCCTGGCAGGCTTCGTAAATGCGGGTGATCGACCGCTGAAGTTCGGCTAAGCGGCCATTATTGCTGCTGCCCGATCCGGCGGCGCCTTGGGACTCTTGCGCGCTCACAGCGACATTTTGCTGAGGCTGTGCCGCTGCGGCCCGCGCGGTGGGAGACGCTTCCTCGGCCGCGCGCAAATCCTCCCGCAACCGATGGCGCTGCGGATCATAGACGAAGTGCGGTGGCCGCTCGGTCAAACGCAGATGGCCGGGCAGATTTTGGGTCAGGAAGTTCAGAGAATCCCCCTGATCCGGCCCAATTCGTCCCGATCGTTTTCGGATGCCCGAGTGTCTTTTGCGCCCTGTCGGCCAAATAGGCCAGCGGCACAGGTTTTTCCGAATTTTCGACAACTTCCTGCACCAGCTCGAGAATTTCCGCGCCGATGAGCTTGAAGTCGTCGATCAGAGACTGGATCGCGGCCTCGGAGGTGCCGCCATACGCCTTCCGCTTCGCGCTCGCATCGGTGACCGCTTGAGGGTGCGGCACCGTTGCCAGGCTCTGTGCACGGGGAGCGGGGGCGGATTGAGCCGGTTCCAGGGCGACCGGTGAGGGAGCATCATCCGCGATCGCCGCTTCCGGCTGCCGCAGGCAGCGAATGAGATCTTCCTCGCGGATACGGCCGTCCGAAAAGGCTTTGTAGTAAGGCGAGGTGTAGTCGTTCGTGTAGATGATGGTCTGTCGGTTATGCGAGCGCAGGCTTAAAAGGACCGGCGTGAAATCCGCATCGCCCGAGAGAATGATGAATTCGTCGAACCGCGTCGGGTGATCGATATAGTCGCGCACATCGCAGGCAATGCGGATATCGGAGCTGTTCTTGAATTGCGAAGTCAGATGCGGGCAATCGACCACCTCGAGGCCCGCACGCATGAAGCTGTGGCGGACGAATGCGAATGAGGTGGGATCGCCGGACCCCCGGCGACCGCTGCGGCGGGGAATCGGATTACCGTAACATCGGCCCACGGCAATCTTTCGGCGCGTCGGCGGTGTTGGGTGATCGGTGCGCACCAACGCTCCCGAGACGACCTGCGTCAGCCAAAAAGACGGATTTTTCGCAAAACGCGATGCTGCCTCTTCATCGCGGTTCTTAAGTGACAGATAAATATTATCGAAGTCGATAAAAAGCGCGGATAGACATACGCCCGCGTTTCCCGGAAGCATTGCAATACACCCCGCTATCGTCCGGGCTGTCTGCTTGACGCACAGCAAACCCGGTTTCTTATTCTACTCTCGAAGGCGCGCCGATTGGCCCTCTCTGGCTAAGCGGGCACGAGCCGCACTTAGCCGTTTCAGCGCATCTTCGTTCCTATGTTCTTCTTCGCCCCGGGCGCGAGCGCCGCGCAAGCGAATCGCTTCCAAATTCCTCCCCGATTAAACGGCAATCGCTTAAGCGCCGCAAGCAGTCCGCGTTGCCGTCATGCTTTTCCACAATCTGCCCAAAAGTGTGGCGCCCGGTCGTCCCTCAATTCCGCCAGGCGCCCCCAATTCTGTTGCTCTAAAAGCGATCTTTAAGCCGTCTAAGTTCCGAAAAAATTGTGGCGAGCGGGTGGCCGACCATGCCGAGCCGCTCTTGGATCTCCGGGCTGTCCGGCCGCAGGAACGGGTTTTGCGCCAGTTCCGCTTCCAGAGAAACCGGTAATGTCGCCCGTCCCTGGGCGCGAAGCTCACGTATCTCTTCCGCTCTCTTCTGAAGCGATGCGTTATTCGGTTCGACGCTGAGGGCAAAAGCGGCATTCGACTGCGTGTATTCATGGCCGCAATAGATCTGCGTTTCCTTGGGGAGCGCGATGATCTTTTGGAGAGATTTCCACATCATCTCGCCGTCCCCTTCGAAAAGCCGCCCGCAGCCGAGAGAAAACAGCGTATCGCCGACAAAGGCGATATTGTCATTTTGTAGCCAATATGTCACATGACCCGCCGTATGGCCGGGTGTCTCCAGTACCTTGACCGGATGACCGCCGAAGCTGAATTCGGAGCCCTCCGAGACCTGCCGATCGATGCCCGGAATCCGGTCCGCTTCCTTGGCCGGGCCGATGATGGTGCAGCCGGTTGCACGTTTGAGCTCCGCATGCCCGGCCGTATGGTCATGATGGTGATGGGTGGTCAGAATGTGCGTGAGCGTCCAGCCGCGATCGTCCAGCGCTTTCCGGATGGCGGCGGGGTCCGGCGTGTCGATCGTTGCGGTCAGATTGAGTTCGGGGTCGTGGATCAGCACGCCAAAATTGTCCGTCCGGCAGATGAATTGATGGATCGTCAACTCAGCCATGGCAATGTCTCCAATCTCGTGTCCACAGGGCCTGTTTGCTCCATGATCTATTTGCTAGCATAAATCAGCGTGGTGGCCACAGGCTGAGGCCGCCTATCGCAGCTTGATCATGATCGTTTCAGACCGAATCGCTCATGATCTTGCCGTCTATTCTCTCACGCACGTGGCTTCGGGAAGCCGGTTCCCGCTTCTTGAGGCCCCTGCGCCAGGGCGAGCGAACGCATGCGTCCCGATGTGAGCGAGCTTAGCGAATTCTATTCCTGTCCGCTCGGCGGCGTGGCAAGGCGTCTGCTCGCACACCGGATTCGCAGCGTCTGGCCGAATGTGGCCGGCGAGGCCGTTCTCGGACTGGGATTTGCAGCGCCATTCATGCGCCTCTTCCGCAATGAGGCTCAGCGCCTGCTCTTAGGCATGCCGGACGAGCAGGGTGCGGTGCGCTGGCCGCAGGAGGGGCCGGTCTGCAGTTTTCTGGCGAGCGAGACGGAGCTGCCGCTTGCGACATCCTCGGTGGACCGGGTGCTTGCCGTTCATTGTCTTGAGCATTGCGGCATGTCGCGCCCACTGCTCCGCGAAATCTGGCGGGTGCTGACGCCGGAGGGTCGGCTCCTGCTTGTCGTTCCGAACCGCCGCGGGGTCTGGGCACGTATGGATACCACGCCCTTCGGTCACGGGCACCCCTATAGCCGGGGCCAGGTGCAGCGGCTGCTCGGCGATTGTCTTTATGATGCGACGGGCTGGTGGCCGAGCCTGTTCATGCCGCCGGCCAACCTCCGCCTCGTCCTCAAAACCGCCATCGCCTGGGAGCGTATTGGCCTCTTTGCCTGGCCGGCCTTTGCCGGGGTGCTGATCGTCGAGGCGCAGAAGCAGGTCTATGCGCCGATCAAGGGGACGAGGGCGCCCGCTCGCGCCAAACTGCAGACCGCGCCGCGCGGCCTTGCCTCTTCCGAGGTGTCCCGCGAAGCGGTGCGCTGCCCGGCACCGCCTCCCCAAACTCGGTCCGCCGGCAGCAGCCAGGGTCTGTTTCAGCGGAATGGGGTTTAAACGCTGAATGTGATAAGTCGCCCGCGCGCGGACCGTCCAGAAATCCCGCTCCACGTCGAAATCCTGGCCGTCAACATCGCTCGAAACGTCGTAATAGAGCCCTTCGACGCCCAGACTCTCAGCTTGGCGAGAATTTATGCTCGACGCCCGCGCCGGCGACCCAGCCGACACTCGGATCGTCAAGATCGCCGCCCAGGCCAAGCTCTGCGCTCAGATCGTCGTCGAAGCCGCGAAGGGCGAGACTGCCTGTTCCGTAAACCAGTGTATTGCCGTAGGCGTAGCCCAGCCGGCCGCGCATGATTGCCTCCGGCTTTCGTTTCTCGTGCGAGCAAGAGAACCCGGAGGCGTCTTGAAAGTTCCAGTGAAAGCTTGGCGCGGCGATTGGAACTCTCCTTCGATGCTTGCGTTTCTTGGGGACATTGCCCGAAGCGGGAAGCCTCGGGCTTCGAAAATGCGCAGAGCATTAACGGTTAATCGAAGGAGAGCAGATCCATGACTTTCAAGACCCTGACTCTGAGCGCTGCGACTGCAGCTCTCTTAGCCACCGGTGCGATCGCGCAGGATAAGCCCAACACCGACGCGAACCAGCCGGCGACACCGCCTGCCGCGACGCAGACCGCTCCCGCGGCTCCCAGTGATTCGGCCGCAGCTCCGAGCGGCGCGAAGACCGGAAAGGCTGCAATGACCGACAAGGCGAGCGGCGATCTGGAATTCATAGCCGGCGTCGAGCCTGATCAGATGTTGGTCAGCAATGTGACTGGAATGCGCGTTCTCAACACCGCCGGAGAAGAATTGGGCGACATCAATGATATCGTTGTCAATCAGTCCGGCAAGCCGGCCGTTGCCGTTATCGGCGTTGGCGGCTTCCTCGGCATGGGCGAAAAGGATGTCGGCATTTCTTTCGACCGGCTCCAGTTCGCCATGAACGAACAGAATGAGCGTGTTGTGCGGCTCGATGCGACGAAGGAAACTCTGGAGGCGGCTCCGAGCTTCGTCGTAAACGACAATAAAGACGTAACAGCAACCAAGCCGACCAACTGAGTCGTATGACCGGTTCATGGAGGCCTGGTCCCTCGTCGGGCCAGGCCTCTTTGCCATCGGTGTCAGCTCTTCTGTTTCTTTTTCTGAGGCAGGTCTTTCCTCTTTGTTTCCGCAAATTCCTCAAGCTCTTTTTCGCTCATCGATTTTTCCATCTCGCGTGAGGCGCCTTTGAGCTTGGATTTGGGCATTTCGCCACGCTTAGCGGCCAGGGCTGCGCCCGCTGCCTTCTGTTGCGCTTTCGATTTGGCAGGCATTGTTTCATCTCCATATTCAATGATGTGGAAATCAACGAGCGCCGGAGGTCGGAAGTTCCGGCCGCTCACGCGGAATGCCGGACGGAGCCGTTCACCTCTGGATCTCGCCACCACAATTGGAGGAGTTCATGATTGACCACGACCGCGAAACAGCCCCGCATCATGACGGTGCCGGCCCGAAGCGTACCGAGGTGCAGGCAAAGCAGGGCACAGGCCCGCGCGTCATGATTTGGGTGCTTCTGCTTTCTCTCCTGCTTGCCATCATCATCGGCGGCAGCTTGCTGACCAATACCGATGAGCTTCGCGAGGGACAAAGCACCGAGGCGACGAGCCCGGGAGCAGCGACGCCGCCCGCATCGGAGGCGCGATGAAGGAGGATTGCCGGAGCGAGGACGCGCTTGACGTCCGGCTTTCGGTTCTATCTGCGCTCCTCAGGCTGACCCCGCGCTCAACCTTTCCACTTCCAGCGGCGGCTGAGCCGTCTGGGCCGCATTCTCCGGGCTGTCGAGCAGTGCGATGGCGTTGGCGTAATAGGTCAGCAGCGTTTCTTCGGCCGGATTGACGCCGTAAGTCCCGTCTTGCTCCAGAATGATGCGGCGCAGGAGCAGCATTCGCAGGCCGACCTCGATGGCATATTCCCGGTCCTGACGCGGAATATGGATGTAAACGCCCTTGGCCTCGAGCCTGGCCATGAGGTCGTACACCTCGCCTTTCAGCTCGAAAGCGGTGAATTGCCGCCGCGCCGTCTTCAGCATGGCGAGCGCAACGAGGGAGACGGGCAGGGCAGGGATCGTTCGCGCCAGCTCTGTCATGAGAGCCTGCCCTAGCCGCGCAATTTCGGCCTCGCGCCGTTCGGGCGTCAGGGTGCGAAGGTCGATATGCCTCTCCGCAAGATATGCCCGGAGCGAAAGCGGCTGACCGAAACTGACGCAGGCATAGCCGTAGCGATACCAGCGTCCGCGGAGCATGAGCCACAGGCTGTTGCCGATAAAGCCGAAGAGTTTTCGCCCGCTCACGCGGAAGGACGGGCGCTTTCCCCCCTGTCCCCGCGCACTGGCCTCGGTGAGCAGCCGGTCTTCGAGCACACGGTCATAATTCACGCCGACCGGGATGAACACCACATCGCGCTCGCCCTGCGGATCGAAGCCGGACACCATATAGCTGATCAGGCCGAGCTTGGGCTCGCGCAGCGCACCGTCAAGACTGAGGCCGCCTTCGGGGAACACCGCCTGCACGACGCCCGCCTGTATGGCCATATGGACGTATCGCGCGAGGATCTTACGGTAGAGCGCGTCGCGCGAATTGCGGCGGATGAAATAGGCGCCCATCGACCGGATCAGATTGCGCAGCGGCCAGACCTGCGCCCATTCGCCGACCGCATAGCTGAGCGCCGAGGACGTGGCCGCGACATAGGTGACCAGCACATAATCCATATTGGAGCGGTGATTGATCACGAAGACCACCGAGGCGTCCGGGTCGACATTGCGCAGCGCGGCATCGTTCGTATAGCCGAGCCGGACGCGGTAGAGGAGCTGCGATAGCCGGCGGGCGAGGCGCGTGCCGATGCGGAAATAGGCATAAGCGCTGAAGGACGGCACGATCTCGCGGACATAGCGCTTGGCCTGTTCCATTGCGATCTCGCGCGGAATGCCGGTTGCCAGGCTGTGTTTCTCGACCGCTTCGAGCACGTCGGGATCGTAGAGCAGACGGTCGATGAGGACTTGCCGGCGCGTGGCTTTGAAGGGGCGGATTTGCAGATGCAGCCGGGTGTTCAGCTCATCGATGGCCCGGTTCGCCCTGCGCCGCAGGGCCCAGCGAACGCTCGGGATGAGGAGATGGTCGAGCACCGCCCAGATCGCGAGCGCGGCTCCGACAATCACCAGCCAGAGGGGCAGGGTGACCGTTGTCCCCATCAGCGTCTTCCTCCTCGGCCCGGCGTTTCCCCAGGCAAGCACCCCGTTGGATCGGCGGCGTTCTTTTGGAAACGATAGCACCCGCGGCGCAACTCTGCCAGCGCGTGGGACGAGGTGGTGAGGTGTGATCGGGTCCCGGCTTAGCGCAACGCGCGTCCAAGCATGTCCCCGCGAAGGCGGGGATGGACGCGGGAACAGTTGCGCTCATCTTTTGAAATAGATCAACTTAACCTCGTCCAGGTGATTCCACTTGAACGAGGGTTGAACTAGCCCCTTTCAAACAGCCTCTCGGCCATGATGCCGACGCGGAACTTCGATCGCTTCGCAGGCGTCGAGGATCATGTCCTCCCGAAAACGGCGCCCGGCGATTTGAACCCCGATCGGCAGACCGTCATTGAAGCTTGCAGGCACGTTGCCCGCGGGAAGTCCCAGATAGTTCATCGACACCACATAGATCCCGGCGCCCAAGGATTCCATGATGCCTTCGAAGCCTTCCGTGTCGCGGTCCCAGCGATAGGTCGGCGCCGGCAGAAACGGCGTCAGGACCAGCGGATAACGCTCGAGAAACAGGTTCCACTGGCGGATATAGTGGGCACGCTGCGCCATGCCGAGCAGCAGCTCTTCCCCCTCATAGGGCGGGAAGAGAGCGAAATATTCGTCGAACAGCCGGTTGATCAGGGCGCTGCCATGCTTGCGGATGTCGGGCAGCATGAACGTCTTGAGCTCGCCGAAGAGGCAACGAATGCCGTCCGCAGCCGCCTCGCGCAGAAGCGGCGGCTCGGTCTCGACGACATCATATCCGGCGTCGCTGAGGGCATCCCGTGCCCTATTGAGCGCCGCTTCGACCGCCGGATGAAGCGCGAACTCGAAAGTGTTTCTGGTGAACGCCACTTTGACCGGCCTCTCCGCCGCCGGGCCGTCGAAAGGCATCGGCACCATCCAGGGATCGTGCGGGTCATAGGTGATCAATGCGCGCATGGCGAGCCGCACATCCCGAACTTCGCGGGCGATCGCGCCTTGGACCGCCATGATTTGCGCCAGCAAACCCCGCTCGGCTTTGGCGGAAGGATTATAGGCCGGCGTCCGGCCGAGACCCGGCTTGATGGCCGTCGCACCGGTGGCTGCCGCCGGATAGCGCAGCGATCCGGCGATGTCATTGCCGTGAGCAATGGCGCCCATGCCGGCCATCACCGCCGACGATGCCCCGCCCGACGAGCCGCCGGGGGACGCCCAGTCATTCCACGGATTGAAGGTGCGCCCGTGCAGCTCGTTGTCGGTGGTGAGGCGGAAGGAGAATTCCGGAGTGTTCGTCCGCCCGATGATGATTGCGCCGGCCTTTTTGAAGTTGCGCACCACCGGCGAGTCATCGGGAGCTATGACGTCCTTGAATGCGACGACGCCGTTCGGCGTGGCGCGCCCCTTCTGGTCGATATTTTCCTTGATGGTGATCGGGACGCCGTGCAGCGGACCGATCGGCCCGGACCGCGCCAGGATGCGATCGTGCTCCTCGGCCTCGGAGAGCGCCTCATCGCTGAGATCATCCACGATTGCGTTGAGCTGAGGGTTGCGCGCACGCATACGCTCGACGCATGCGGAGACGGCTTCGCCGGCGCTGATCCGCCTGTCGGCGATCGCCTCGGCCAGATCACAGGCGCTGAGCTGCCAGAGTGGACGGTCGATCATATGTGGTATCGCTCCGTGCTGTTTCGATATGAGCGCAAGGCTCGTCTCTCATAAGACCAGAGCGGAAACCGGCCGGGCAACGCAAAAATTCTGTCGGCGGCTCGGCCGTCAGGCGGGACGGCAAAGACGATGCCTCAAAAGCCGTAGAGGCGGGCGGGATTGTCGACGAGGATCTTGTGCCGCGTCGCCTCGGGCGCCCAATCGAGCAGGATGTCGAGCAGCGGCGCGTCATCCGGATAGTCCTCCCGCGGCACGCCGACATGCGGCCAGTTCGAGCCCCAGATGATCCGGTCGGGCGCATATGCGATGACCCGCTTGGCGATCGCCGCGACGTCGTCAAAGTTGGGGCCGCCGGTCAGGCTCGTCTCATAGGCGGCGCAGATCTTGAACCAGGCATTGCCGCGGTCGATCAGCCGCAGGATTTCGTCAACGCGCAGATCATCGGCCGGCACCGGCTCGAGAAACTTGCCATTGTGGTCGATCACATAATCGGTCTCGATGGCGCGCAGCGCGTCGAGGTGGCGATCGATCTCGCGGCCGTCGAACTGCACGATCAGGCTCCAGCCCATCTCGCGGGCAAGGCGCTCGACAGGCCCCATATCGGCGATCTTCGTCGTGCCGCCGGGCAGGTCCATGATCCGCGCCCCGCGCACGCCGCGCTCGTGAAGCAGAGCCAGGTCCTGCACGGTCTTTTCCGCCGAAACGGCGATCACCGCTCGCGCCCGCTTCGGGCCGAGACGGTCGAGCGCCTCGAGCGCCGCGCCATTGTCAAACTGGTAGGCGTTCGCCTGGACGATGACGACGCGCTCCAGGCCGAGCCGGTTCTGCACGATCTTATAATCGTCGATGGTGGCGAGCTCGGTGATCGGCGGGCCGCCCGGCTGCGGCGCATAGCCGTCCAGATAGAAGTGCATATGGCAGTCGATGGCGCCGGGCGGCACCTTCAGGCGGGGCGCGGGACCGTCGAGCGGACGTGTGTTGCCGGGTATGGCCTGCATCCTCAAGCGTCCTTTAGCGCGAATGTCTGAAGCGATGCGCGGTCGATCTCGATGCCGAGGCCCGGCCCGTCGGGGATGCGCACGAGGCCGCGTTCGTGCTCGATCGGCTGCGTCAGCACCGCCTGGCGGAACGGGTTCGCAGTGCGGTCAAATTCGAGGATCGGCTCAATCGGATTTTTGCGCGGCGGGTCCGGCGGCAGGGCCGCGATGAATTGCAGGCTCGCCGCGATTGCGACGCCCGTGCCCCAGACATGGGGCACGCAGCGTATGCCATAGAGCGCCGCGAGATCGGCAACACGGCGCATTTCCGAGAAGCCGCCCGTGCCGCAGATGTCGGGCTGGACGATGTCCACCGCGCGGCTCGCCAGCGGCTCGTGCATGCCGTGGCGGCCGTGCCAGGTCTCGCCGCCCGCCACCGGGATGGGCTGACCGTCGCGCACGGCGCGGTAAGCCGGCAGCTGCTCGGGCAGCACCGGCTCCTCGAACCAGTCGACGTCGAATTCGGCGGCGCGCTGGCCGACCTCGATCGCCTCGAGCGCATCATATCCGTGATTGGCGTCGATCATCAGCCGCTTCTCCGGCCCGATCGCGCCGCGGACCGCCTTGATCACTTCAAGATCCTGCTCCACATCGAAGCCGATTTTGATCTTGACCGCGTGGAAGCCTTCCGCCGCATAGGCTGCGGTCTCGGCTGCGATATCGGGGACGGGATCGACGCCGTCCTTGCGGAAAGAGCCGGTCGCATAGGCGCGAACCGTGTCCCGGAAACGCCCGCCGAGCAGCGTCGAGACGGAAACGCCAAGGCGTTTGCCCTTGATGTCCCACAGCGCAATGTCGATCCCGGAGAGCGCCGTGACGGTCAGGCCCCGTTGTCCCTGATCGCGCAGCGCATTGTAGAGATCCAGCCAGATCTTTTCGGTTTCGAGCGGATCGCGGCCGATAAGCCAGGGCGTATAAGCCTTGACCACCGCAGCGTTCGGGCCGGCAGGGCCGAGACACTCGCCCCAGCCGACAGTGCCGTCATCGCAGACGATCTCGACGAGACAGTGCTGCCGGCGGTCGAAGCGCATCGAGGCGCTCTCGAAGGCCTGATCGAGCTTATGGTCGAGGATGTGTGTGCGGACGCTTGTGATCTTCATGGGCTATGAGTTTCGATCAGCTTGGCCAGCATGTCCACCTCCTCCGGCGTGATGTCGGTGAGTGGTGGCCGCACGGGGCCGGCGTCGAACCCCTTCAGCCGGACACCGGCCTTGATCGCGGAGACGGCATAACCCTTGTGGCGATTGCGGATGGTCAGGAACGGATAGAAGAAGTCGCGCAGGAGTGCGCCGGTGCGCGTGTGGTCGCCGCTGCGGAGCGCTGAATAGAAATCGCGGGCAAGGCCGGGCAGGAAATTGAACACGGCGGAGGAATAGGTCGCAACGCCTGCGCCGAGATAGGCTTCCGCGAAGACTTCCGCCGTCGGCATGCCGCCGATGCAGGTCAGCCGGTCGCCCATCGTCGCCGTGATCTGACGGACGAGGTCGATCTCCCCGGAGCCGTCCTTGAAGCCGACGAGATTGGGGCAGGCGTCGCAAAGCCGCTGCAAGGTCTCCGCCGTCAGGATCGCATTGTCGCGATTGTAGACGATCACGCCGATCGACACGGCGTCGCAGACGGCCTTCACATGCGCGAAAAGCCCGTCTTGAGGGGCATGGATCAGATAATGAGGCAGGAGCAGAATGCCGTCCGCGCCGGCCTGCTCGCAGGCTTTGGCGAGGGGCACGGCGATCCGGGTGCCGTAGCCGCAGCCCGCAACGATCGGCGTGCCGCCGGCTGCGTGCTTGGCGGCCCGCACCACGCCCGGCACCTCATCCGGGGCGAGCGAGAAGAACTCGCCCGTGCCGCCGGCCGCAAAGAGCGCGCTCGCGCCGAAGCCGGACAGCCAGCCGACATGGTCCGTGTAGGGCTTTTCGTTGAAGGCGCCGTCCTCGCCGAAGGCGGTCACGGGAAACGACAATAGCCCTGCTCCGAGGGCCGCTTTCAGTGCAATCGGTTCCATTGGCGTTTACGATCCTTCGACGGGGCAGGCCGCGTACCTCCATCGGATCATAAATGTCATCATATCTCTGTCAAGATGAGATATGATAAGGTGGAGATGCAATCAGGCTCGCCGGATCAGATTGCGGTAGCGCTGCTGGCTGTCCTTGAGATGAATGCGCATCGCCTGGCGCGCGCCGTCTTCGTCACGGGCGGAGATTGCCTTGGCAATTCGCCGGTGCTCGGCCTGGATCTGCTCCAGATAATCGTTCGACGCGTCTTCCTGCTGGCCTGCCTGGAGCGAGGCGCGCGGGATGACATTCCGGCCCAGCCTTTCCAGGAAGTCGCGAAAGCGGGGATTGTTGGTGGCATCGGAAACGGCCAGATGAAAGGCGAAATCGGCTTCCGTGGTTGGCCTTCCTTCCGCGATCAACTGGTCAAGATCGTCGCAACATTCGAGAATGGCCTCCTCCTGGGCCGGCGAGCGCCGCGTTGCCGCAAGTCCTGCCGCCTCGATCTCGACCGCCGCGCGCAGTTCGAGCATCTCGATAATCGAGGAAATCCGCGCGGTCTCTGCGCTCTGGAAAGCCGGGAACGGCGCCGGTTGGCTGTTCAGAACGAAGACGCCCACGCCGTGACGCGGCTCCAGGAGACCGTCGGCCTTCAGGGAAGCGATCGCCTCGCGGATGACCGTGCGGCTCACCTTGTATTGCTGCGTCAGCGCCGCTTCGCTCGGCAGCTTTTCGCCCGGCCTGAGTTCCCCGTCGAGAACAGCCCGGCGCAGCCGTTCGCTGACCATCGCCACCAGATTGCGCCTCTGCGGCGGTCGGTTGCCGGCCTTCGCCGGCGCACCGTGGGGGCCGGCCGCCATATCCGTCATCATCCCACTCCCCGAGAGTTTCTGCGCTCGACGAGCGTTCGCCCGAGCCTTATGCTGAGAGGCCGACACGGCATCTCGTCGAGAAGCATATTGACGCTTTCATTCAAGTTTGTATGATGACATTGGTGTAGTGATATTACAACTATCAAAGTAAACCGTTAGGGAGGACAATATGACAACGTTGAGTACGCTCCTGCGCAGGACGGCTCTGGCGGCCGCGGTGCTGTCCGCCGCCACGATCTTGCCCGCCTCCGCCAAGGACTGGCGCGGGTGGAATATCCATCCGCCGACCTACCCGAACGGCATCGCGATGGATCAGTTCGCCAAGGACGTCAAGGAGAAGACCGAAGGCCGCATCAACCCGACCGTCTATCACAACGGCGTGCTGGGAGCTCAGCCCGACGCGATCGAGCAGACCCGCAATGGCGCGCTCGATTTCGGAAACTTCAACATGGGGCCGATGGGGCCGATCGTGCCGGAAACGAACGTCCTCTCACTTCCATTCATCTTTTCCAGCGTCGATCATATGCACAAGGTGATGGACGGGAAGATCGGCCAGCGCTTCTCCGACGCTCTCGCCAAGCACGGGCTCGTCTCGCTGTCCTGGTTCGATTCCGGCGCACGCAGCATGTACAACACCAAACATCCGATCCAAAAGCCCGATGACGTGAAAGGCCTCAAGGTCCGCGTCATGAACAATGACCTCTATGTCGATATGATCGGGGCGATGGGCGGCAATGCGACGCCGATGGCCTATAGCGAGGTCTATCAGTCGCTGAAGACCGGCGTCGTCGACGGCGCGGAGAACAACTACCCGTCTTACGAGTTCAGCAACCACTACGAGGTGGCAGGCTATTACTCCACCACCGAGCACCTGATCATCCCCGAATGCCTGTGCATCGCCAAATCGAGCTGGGATGCGCTCTCCGACGAGGATAAGGAGATCGTACGTCAGGCCGCGATCGATGCCGCGAAGACGCAGCGCGAGCTCTGGGCCAAGCGGTCGGAAGAGAGCAAGAAGAAGGTCGCCGCGTCCGGCGTGAAGATCAATGAGATTGCCGACAAGACGCCGTTCCAGAATGCCATGAAGCCGGTCTACGCCAAATTCCTCAAGGAAAATCCGGATCTTAAGCAGCTGGTCGCCGATATCCAGGCAATGAAATAGTCTTCCCGCATTGCAGACGCCCCGGGCGCGGCGCGCCCGGGGCATTTTGCGAAAGGGTGCATCCTTGATCGACAGCCCTGACGGGCCGGGCGAGGTCACGCCGTCCGGCCCTCCGATTTCCCTGGTTACGCAGGCGCTTGACGCGATCGCCCAGCTTTGCATGCTCGTGGCCGGCGTGTCGCTCGTGGTGGTGATTGCGATCTTCGGCTGGCTCGTATATGGCCGCTATATTCTCAACGATACGCCCACCTGGGTCGAGCAGCTGTCCATTCTGCTCGTTGCCTGGATCACCTTTCTCGGCGCCGCGGTCGGCGTTCGCCGCAACAGCCATCTGAGCATCGAATTTCTGCGCGAGGCTATGCCGGGCCCCGCGCGCGCGGCGTTGCGAATCCTGTCGGACCTCTATGTCATCGCTTTCGGCGGCTTCATGGCCTGGCAGGGCTGGCTGCTCGTTGCCGCCAATCTGACACGCAAGATTCCGATGATCGAGCTTCCGGAGAGTTGGCGCGCCGCGCCGCTCGTCGTCTGCGGCGTGCTAATCATCCTCTTCGCCGGTGCCGACCTGATCGGACGCTTCGGCCGCCGGCCGAATGGCGGGGCATAAGGGGATGGGCCTCTTCATCCTGTTCGGCGTGTTCTTCCTCGGGCTCTTTGTCGGTGCGCCGGTCGCCTTCGCGATCGGCCTGGCGTCGGTCTTTGCCTTTCTCTATGAGGGACTGCCGCTCTTCGTCGCCTTCCAGCGCATTCTCTCGGGCGTGTCCGTCTTCTCGCTCCTGGCGATCCCGTTCTTCATCTTTGCGGGCGAGCTGATGCTGCATGGCGGGATCGCGGCGCGGCTCGTGCGGCTTGCGGCGGCAGCGGTCGGCAATGTCCGCGGCGGGCTGGGCGCGGTGAACGTTGCCTCCTCCATGCTGTTCGGCGGCATTTCCGGCTCGGCGGTCGCCGATACCTCGGCCCTGGGGTCGATCCTCATGCCGGTGATGAAGGAGAAAGGATACGACCCCGATTACGCCGTGAATGTTACCGTCACCTCATCCATTGCCGGCGTCGTGATTCCTCCGAGCCACAACATGATCCTTTATGCCGTCGCGGCCGGCGGCGGCATCTCGGTCAGCAAGCTCTTCATCGCCGGCATCGTTCCGGGCGTGCTCATGTGCCTGTGCCTCGGTATTGCGGCCTATCTCGTCGCCGTGAAGCGCAACTATCCTTCCGAGCCCTTTCCGGGCGTCAGCGCATTGCTGATCAGCTTCCTCGCGGCGATCCCCGGCCTGATGACCGCAATCATCATCGTGGGCGGCGTGCTGTCGGGCATCCTCACGGTCACGGAGTCGGGCGCGTTCGGGGCGATCTACGCCGTCGTCATTACTGCTTTCCTATACCGCGAACTCTCCTGGACTTCGTTCAGGCTCGCCGTCCTGAACGCCGTGCGGACGACCTCGCTGGTCATGATCCTTGTCGGCTGCGCCTCGGCCTTCGCCTATCTGCTGGCACTCTATCGGGTTCCGGAGCAGCTCACGAGCCTGCTGACGGCGGTCGCCGGGGACCCGCTGGTCATTCTCCTCCTTCTCAACCTCATCCTGCTCGTGCTCGGCATGATCATGGACATGGCGGCGCTCATCCTGATCTGCACCCCGATCTTCCTGCCGGTCGTGGTCAGTCTCGGCATGGATCCCATTCAGTTCGGCATCATTCTGATGATAAATCTCGGCCTCGGTCTCTGCACGCCGCCGGTCGGGGCGTGTCTCTTCGTCGGTTGCGCGATCGGCGGGGTCAGAATAGAGGATGCCGTGCGAACCATATGGCCATTCTACCTGGCCATACTCGTGGCGCTGATGCTTGTGACCTACATCCCGGCGGTCTCGCTCACGCTGCCGCGTTTGCTGAACTGAAAAGAGGATCATCCATGCTTCAGAAGCTTCTGATGACGGGGGCTGCGGGCGGCGTCGGCAGCAAGCTGCGCCCATTCCTGCCGCGGATCGCGAAGCACGTCGTGCTGTCGGATATCGCAAAGATCGACGATCTTGCCGCGCATGAGAGGTTCGCCGCCTGCGAACTCGGTGATGTCCAGGCGGTCAGCGCGCTTCTTGACGGCGTCGACGGCGTCATCCATCTTGGCGGCATCTCGATCGAGAAACCCTTCGAGCGGATCCTCAACGGCAATATCCTCGGCACCTACAATATCTTCGAGGCGGCGCGCCATCACGGGCGGCCGCGCGTCGTATTCGCAAGCTCGAACCACGTCACCGGCTACTACCGGCGCGACGAGCGGATCGACAACAGGGTGCTGCCGAAGCCGGACACGCTCTACGGAGTATCGAAGGCATTCGGCGAGACTCTGGCGAGCTTCTATTTCGACAAATTCGGCCAGGAATGCCTGTCGGTACGCATCGGCTCATGCTTCGACAAGCCGAAGGACCGGCGCATGCTGGCGACCTGGCTGGCCGCCGAGGATTTGTTCGACCTGATCGCATGCGCATTTGCCGTGCCGCGCCTCGGCCACACCATTGTCTACGGCGTCTCCGACAATGAGCAGATATGGTGGGACAACCGCAATGCCGGCTTTCTCGGATGGAAGCCCAAGCACAACGCAGCCAAGTGGCGCGATGAGATCATGGCCGGGGCCAAGCCCGAGGCGCCGACCGACCCGGCCGTCATCTATCAGGGCGGCGCTTTCGCCGCGGCGGGCCACCCGGCCGATGAAAGCTGACCGCGATCCCGGCCGGCGTCGCTCCGATGCGGCTCCTCAGAGGTAGGACAGGATGAGATAGGCGCCGAGCATCACCGTCGTCCAGAACGCCATCGTCCCGGTCGGCCACCAGCGTCCGAAGACGCCGTCCGGGCCGTGGTGGTTGTGAAGGCGCGCATTGAAAAATCGGGCGCCGGCACCGGCAATATCGACGACTTGCGCCCAGGCCCAACTTGCCACTGCATCGAGCCCCATAAGAGTCCGGTAGCCCAGACGCCGATAGAACCAGTCGGCGTCGAGATTGACCGAGCGCAGCTCAGGCGGATAGATGCCGGTCCGGATCAGCACTGCGACGGCGAGTGCTGCGAAGAAGAGCAGCTGCGTCTGGGTGACGACGTGATTGAGCGTGTAAGGCTCGTAGGTGGCGTTATAGGGCAGCAGCGTGTAGAAGATCGATGGAAACGAGCCGATGCCGATGCAGAGCGCGGCCGATATGGCCATCGCCGTCAGCATGTTGAGGGGCGCCTCCTTGCAGCGCTTGCCGGAATCGTGAGCGAAGAAGGCGAAATAGGGGATCTTGATGCCGGCGTGCTCCACGACGCCTGCGCTGGCGAACAGCAGGATCAGCCAGACCCAGAAATGACCCTGGTCCATCGCCTCGGACATAATCATCGACTTTGTGACGAAGGCGGAGAACAGAGGGAGGGCAGAGATCGATGCCGCCCCGACCATGCAGAAGCTGGTGGTCCAGGGCATCGATTTATAAAGTCCGCCGAGTTCGGAACCCTTCGCTGTGCCGACCCGGAACAGCACGGCGCCCATCGACATGAAGAGCAGGCCTTTGAAGATGATGTCGGCGAAAGCGTGGGCGACGGCGCCGTTGAGCGCCAGATTGGTGCCGATCCCGATGCCGACCACCATGAAGCCGAGCTGGTTGATCATAGAATAGGACAGAACACGGCGCAGATCATTCTCGATCACAGCATAGAAGATCGGAAAGGCGGTCATGACGGTACCGATCGGGACCAGGATATCGGTCCCGGCATAACCGCGGGCGAGGGCATAGATTGCGACCTTCGTCGTGAACGAGGACAGCAAGACGGTGCCGGTCACGGTCGCCTCGGGATAGCTGTCCTCGAGCCAGTTATGAAGCAGCGGAAAGGCCGCCTTGACGCCGAGCGCGAACAGGATCAGTGCCTTTGCCGTCGTGTCGAGACCTAGCAGATCGAACGCGATCGACCCCGTCGCCCGGTAATGCAGCATGACGCCGGCGAGCAAAATGACGCCGGCGGCCATCTGCACAATCAGATAGCGCTGGCCGGCGCGCCAGGCGCGTTCCGTCCGGACCGGCCAGATCAGAAAGACGGAGGCGACCGCGATCACCTCCCACCAAATGAAGAAGCTGACGAGATCGCCTGCAAAGACGGCACAAAGCGAGCCGCCGGCATAGATCAGCGTGGCGACATGCTGGAGGGTGTCCTTCAGATGCAGCGCGTAGATCGTGCCGATCAGCGTCGCGAGCAGGAACACATAGCCGAACATCAGGCTAAGTGAATCGACGCGCGTGGCCGTCAGTGTAAGCTGGAGAAACTGGATCTTGCCCAGCTCACCATATGGCAGGCCGATCATGTAAAAAAAGGCAATGACTGGAAGCGCCAGCATGAACGCCGCGCGCAGATAGCCCCGCAACAGCGGCACGAGCAGCCCGCCGACGACAAGGATCAATCCTGGGGGAAACTCACCGGTCATAATAGCCCTCGGAGCGCATGACCAGAATGCGGAGGAGCTTGGCGCCCAGGATCACCGCCGAGCAGCCGACGAAGCCGTAGATCGCGTAGAAGCCGAAGGTGTGTTCGATCGCAAGCAGTCCATGCTTGGGGACGAAGATGTCGATCACGAACAGAATCGCGCAGACGACGTAGAAGCCGCGCAGGAGCTTATCGACATTCGCCTTGTGATCCAGCCAATATTTGGGCTCATCCGGCGCCGGACCGTGCGGCGCTCCATTTTGCGCATCAGTCATTGCTGGATTCCTTCCTGAAGCGGCGGAGTTGCAAGCGCGGCCCTGACAAGCTGTTCGAGAGAACCGGCGGCAAAAAACAGTGCGATACTGATGAGGGCCGTTGCACAAAGTGCGATGAGACAGGCGAGAGGCGCTTCGGCAATGCCCTGTTCGTTCCGGGCAGCCGACAAGCTTCCCACCGCAGCAGGCTCGCTGCTGGGCAATATGAAAAAGGCCCGCCCGACAATGGAGAGCAGATAGGCGACATTCAGCAGTGAGCTGATCATCAGTATGGCAACAACAAAGAGCTGGTCTGCGTCAATCGCACCGAGCCCAAGATACCATTTACTCCAGGCGCCTCCGAGCGGCGGAACGCCGATGATGGAAAGAGCCCCGATCAGAAAGGCAGTCATCGTTATCGGCATACGATAGCCGATTCCGTCCAGTTCGCTGACTTCCGTCTTATGCGCGGCGACATAGATCGCACCAGCGCAGAAGAACAGCGTAATCTTGCCCGCCGCATGCATGGCGATATGCATGCCGGCTCCGATGACGCTCGTCGTGCTCGCCAATAA
This sequence comes from uncultured Alphaproteobacteria bacterium, assembly GCA_963749875.1. Classification (GTDB taxonomy): domain Bacteria; phylum Pseudomonadota; class Alphaproteobacteria; order Rhizobiales; family Rhodomicrobiaceae; genus JAHQVI01. The sequence continues at coordinate 1,672,333 of CAVVOX010000002.1, read as the reverse complement.
TGCGCCAAGCACGATGTAAGAGAGCTGGCTGACGGTCGAATAGGCGAGCCGCGCCTTCAGATTATCCTGCCGCAGCGCGATGAGTGAGGCCGCGATCAGCGTAAACGCAGCGACATAAATCAGCCAGCCGGTGCCGCCCATATTGGTGAGCAGGTCGAGGCCGAAGACATAGATTACGACCTTCAGCACAGTGAACACACCAGCCTTGACGACGGCGACCGCATGCAACAGCGCACTGACCGGTGTCGGCGCGACCATGGCCGCCGGTAGCCAGAAGTGGAACGGCATGAGCGCCGCCTTGCCGATGCCGAAGGCGTAAAGTGCCAGCAGCAGTCCGAGGATGGCGGGGCTCGCCTTGCCAGCGAGAATGCCGCCCGGCGTGAAGTCGAGCGTACCAGCGAATACACCGGTTGCGATAATGGCCGGCAGCAGCAGCACCATCGATGTACCGAGCAGCAGCAGCAGATAGATGCGGCCGCCTCGCATCGCTTCGGGCGTGCCCTTATGCGTGACCAGCGGATAGGTCGAAACTGTCAACAATTCGTAGAAGACGAAAAGCGTGAACAGGTTCTTCGCGAATGCAATGCCCATCGTCGCCGCGATGGCGATGGCGAAGCAGACATAGTAGGAGGTCTGCCTCGGCTCGTTATTGCCGCGCATATAGCCGATCGAATAGATCGAGTTGATGAGCCACAGCGTGCCGGCAACCAGGGCGAACAGCATGCCCAGCGGCTCGACCTGGAACGCCAGCTCCACACCGGGCAGAATCCGGAAGAGGTTCACCTCCGGGCGCACGCCGGCGAGGATGTGCGGAAGGAGGCTCCACACGATCACGGCCAGGGCCGCCGCGGCAGCGAGGGTCACGGTCTCGCGCAGATTGGGCGCGCGGTGGAAGAGCGGGATCAGGAGCGCCGCCACGGACGGCACGGCCAGCGCGGCGAGCACGAGCGTTTCCGGAGTGAGCGCCGCGATCATTGGGGCCCTCCCAGCAGCATACGGGCGGCAGTCGCCGCGACATCGACGCTCGCGCGCGTGTCGATACCGAAATAGATCGTCGCCGCGGCAAGCACGAGCGTCGGGACCAGCATGGATAGCGGCTGCTCCCGCGCCTCCGCCGCCCGGCTGGAGGTTTCACGGAAATAGGCCGCCTCGACGACCCGTCCGACATAGACGATGGCGATCACCGAGCTGATGACGATGAGGAACAGAAGCGGCCAGTAGCCCCGCTCCAGCGCGCCCAGCGCCAGATACCATTTGGAAATGAAGCCCGCCGTGCCGGGCACGCCGATGAGGCTCAGCCCGCCCACGACGAACGTCGCCATGGTGAGCGGCATCTTGCGGCCAAGCCCTGCGAAATCCGATATGCGCAGCGAGCCGATTTGGTAGAACACCGCGCCCAGTGCAAGGAATAGCCCCGCCTTCGTTATCGCGTGATTGAACAGATGAACGATGCTGCCGGTGAGCCCGGCCTGGTTGGCAAGGCTTATCCCGAGCGTGATGTAGCCGATCTGCGCCACAGAGGAATAGGCCAGCATGCGCTTGCCGTGATTTTCGAAGACGGCGCTGAGCGAGGCAAGGAACATTGCGGCGACCGAGAGCACCATCAGCACATCCGCGACCGGCAGCGCCTCGAAACTGATGGAGAAGCCGAATACCGAGAAAAAGATCCGGATCAGGAGGTAGACTGCAACCTTGGTCGCCGTACCCGCGAGGAAGGCCGTCGCAGCCGAGGGCGCATAGGCATAGGCGTTCGGCAACCAGACATGCAGCGGGAACAACGCCAGCTTCAGGCAGATGCCGACGATCAGGAACGCCAGCGCCGCGTGGATGGGCCGGAGGAATTCCACTGGTGCTTCGCCGAGCCGGCTGGCTATGTCGGCCAGGTTGAGGCTGCCCGTGACCAGATAGAGCAGCCCCACGCCGATGACGTAGAAGGTCGCGCCCATCGTCCCGACGATCAGATATTGATAGGAGGCGAGCACGCCGCGGCGATGACGGCCGAGCGCGATCAGCACATAGGTCGATAGGGACGAGATCTCCAGAAAGACGAAGATGTTGAAGGCATCGCCCGAGACCGTGATGCCCAGCAATCCCGCAAGGCAGAGCAGATACATGGTGTAGAACCATGCCTGGCGGTGCTCGTCGACCTCAAGCGCGACGCTTCTCTTCGCGAAAGGCATGACCACCGCGCCGACGCCGGTGACGAGAACCAGCACGAATGCGTTCAGGACATCGACGCGGTATTCGATGCCTTGCGGTACGCTCCATGGGCCCATCACATAGGCGATTGGCTGGCCGCTCGCCATGACCGTCCAAAGCAGCCAGACTGCTATGACGAAGCACGCCCAGCAGGCCAGGAGCGCAAGCGCCCATGCGAAGACGCCGCGCCGGAAAAATGACGTCAGCAGGGCGCCGACCAGGGGGACCAGGACCTGAAGAATGGGAAGATGGGCCTCGAGCGAGCTCATATCTCCCCGTCCTTGGAAAAGATCTCATCCTCCTCGATCGTGCCGTATGCCTCATGGATACGCACGACAAGGGCGAGGCCGAGAGCCAGCGTGGCGACACCGACCACGATTGCAGTCAGGATCAGCACATGGGGCAGCGGGTTCGAGTAGACACTATAGGCCGGATCGACGATCGGCGCGGTGCCGCCGATGATCTTGCCGGGCGCGATATAGAGGAGATAGACGGAGGTCTGGAACAGCGCGAGGCCCACAAGCTTCTTGATCATGTTTCCGTGGGCGATGACGATATAGAGCCCGGAGACCATCAGGAAAATCGTGATCAGATAATTATAGCGAGCGACGAGTTCCTCCAGCACAATCATGACCGCCCCCTTTCTGCAAATGCGTAGAAGATGGCAGTCATGGTCGAGGACACGGTGATCAGCACCCCTGTCTCGACCAGCAGAATCCCATATTCATGGCCATGGACCGGGTCATGCGAAAGCACGCCGTAATCCAGAAAGTGGTGGCCCTCGAACAGCGCCGGGATCCCGGCGCTGAGATAGACCAGCACGCCGAGCGGGACCATGCGCTCGACCAGGCCCTGCGGCACGACGCGTTTGGCCGCTTTGATGCCGAAAATCAGTCCGTAGAGAATGACCATGGCCGCGCTCATCACGCCGGCCTGAAAACCGCCGCCGGGTCCGTAATCACCATGGAAATGAACGTAAAGCGCAAACAGTAAGAGGAAGGGCAGGATCAGCTTGACGCCGACCCGGAGTATCACGTCGAGCTTCATGATGCGGCGGATCCCCCCTTCTTGTCCCGGCGGCGACGCCCCCTCAGCAGCACCATCACGCCGATGCCGGCGGTGAAGATCACCGTGACCTCGCCGAGCGTATCATAGCCACGATAGTCAGCCAGCACGGCGGTGACGACGTTCGGCACGCCCGTGTCGTTGATCGATTGATGGAGGTAGTAAGGCACCGTGTGCTGATGGATCGGCGCGTCCGCGACGCCGAATGGCGGCAGGCTGAACGTTCCCCAGATCAGCGCCGCGCCGACGGAGGCGGCGACGAAGAGCGGCAGCAAGACGTTGCGGGGCCGCGGATTTTCCCGCGATTGGGTCAGAAACAGAGTGGCGAGCAGAACGATCGTCGAAATGCCGGCGCCGACCGAGGCCTCGGTCATGGCCACATCGACGGCGTCGAGCACGATCAGCACGCTCGCCATGAGAAAGCTGTAGATGCCTGCAAGGATGACCACCCCGAACAGGCTGCGCTGCCAGATGACGCCGAGCGTTGCGAACGCAAGCAGCGTCAACAGAACCGCGTTGACGAAGGTTTCCATCAATTCCCCTTCTCGGCCGTGACGGTATCCGGTTCGGCGTCCTTCGCCTTCAGACGGTTGCGGCGATCCTCGTGCAGCAAGGGCTTGACGTCCTCACCCAGCGCGGCCTGCGCCAAAGCGTGCGTCGCCACCGGCCCCATAAAGAAGAACAGCGCCATGAGGAACAGCAGCTTCAGCATGACAAGGCTGAGGCCGGCCTGCAGCATCAGCCCGACGAGAAGAAGACCGGCGCCGACCGTGTCGGTGACGCTGGCGGCGTGCATGCGCGTATAGAGATCCGGCATGCGCACCAGGCCGATGGCGCCCACGATCACGAACGCGCTTCCGGCAAGGATGAACCCCCAGCTCAATATGTCGATGAGCACACCGGTCACTGCGCCTTGTCCTCCTCTGCGTCATAGGCAAGATCGCCATGCCGGAAGTATTTGAGAACGGCGAGCGTCGAAATGACGTTCAGAAACCCGTAAGTAAGGGCAACGTCGAGCCATTCCGGCCGGCCATTGAGAAAGCCGACGACGGCGAGCAGCAGGATCGCAAGGGTGCCGATCGAATTGCCGGCGAGCACGCGGTCGAAAACCGTCGGCCCGCGGATGGCCCGGATCACGGCGAGCGTCAAGGCAAACAGGATGGCAATCGCCGCCGCCGTGAACATCACCCTCTCCCCTCGAATTGCGTGACCCGGGCGTCCATCTGGCCCTCTTCGAGATCGGCGGCGCCTTCGCGAACGATCGCGTGCACGGTCAGCTCATTCCCCCTGACATTGGTGGTGATCGTCCCCGGCGTGAGCGTAATCGAATTGGCGTAGGCCGCGATTCCGACCGATGTGCGCTGACTGGCGGTCACGACCGTCATGGTCGGCGAGATGGGCAGCTTCGGGTTGATGATGATCTTGGTGACGGCCCAGGCGGACTTGAAGATTTCTAAGATGAGCCAGGGAAAATAGGTCAGCGCCCTGCCGAACAGATGAACGGGATGCCCTTCCGCGTCGATCGCTCCCATCCGCGCCGCCATCAGCACGCAAAGGATCGAGGAGGCCGCGCCGATGCCGATCAGGAAAGCGGTGTAATGCCCGGAAAGCGCGAGCCAGAAGATAAAGAGCAGGATGCCTAGGCTGACATAGCGCACGCGTCCCCCTTTCTTGCGCAGAACGGTCCCTCAGGGGCGTCACCCTCGCGCCCCGTCCGGCTGGCAAAGCTGAGCATGAGCTTTTCCTCTGCTGGAGCAACGATTTGTGCTCCAATGCGTTCTCTATTCTAGGAACGGCAAAAGTGCAACCTGTCTGTCCCTCATCAAATCCGGTGGCCTTGCGCCAGGATAAGCCGTTGCGGGCGCATGCCGAAGGTCTGCGGCGTGATCTGTCGCTGATCCCGTCATCGAAGGTCTGATCCGCCCGTTTATGGGTGGATTGCCCGGCGGCGAGAGGAACATAGGCGCGGGAATTCGGTGTTGAATGCCGAATTGATTTGGTACGCTGACTTGCCCCGTCACCAGAATTTTCATTTTGGCAAGATTGTCTGTATCTTGCGGACTGCCGCGACATATTGTCAATCCAATGGCTTCATGCGCGGCCATCCGATCGCAACCAGGGAGGCCGAATTGATCCAAATGCGTACGCTTGGCCGGGCAAAGCCCCTTCAGGTTCCGGCCATGGGGCTCGGCTGCATGAGCATGACACCGGTTTACGGCACGCCGGATCCGGCCGCAGCGATGGCGACAATCGCCCATGCGGCGGAGCGCGGCGCGGTATTCCTCGACACCGCCGACATGTATGGCAATGGGACGAATGAGGAGCTGGTCGGCAAGGCGATCAAGCCCATTCGCGACAAGGTCGTCCTTGCGAGCAAATTCGGCAATCTGCGCCTTCCCGACGGCACGCCCGCCATCTGCGGCCGCCCCGACTATGTGCTGGAAGCCTGCGACAAAAGCCTGAAGCGGCTCGGCGTCGATGTGATCGATCTCTATTACCAGCATCGCGTCGATCCGGACGTGCCGGTGGAGGAGACGGTCGGCGCCATGGCGCAGCTTGTCGATGCGGGCAAGGTCCGCTTCCTGGGCCTGTCGGAAGCCGGCGCGAACACCATTCGCCGCGCCTATGGCGTCCACCCGATCACGGCGCTGCAGTCGGAATATTCGCTGTTCACCCGCGATGTGGAGGCGGAGATCCTGCCGACCTGCCGCGAGCTCGGCATCGGCTTCGTCGCCTATTCGCCGCTCGGGCGCGGCTATCTGACCGGCAAGATCAACAGCGTCGACGATCTGGCCGAGAAGGACCGTCGCCGCGAGCATCCGCGCTATGCGCCGGAGAATTTCGACAACAATCTCAAGCTTGTGGCGCCGGTCAAGGCGTTGGCCGAGCAGTATCATGCCACGCCCGCCCAGGTGGCGCTTGCCTGGCTGCTCTCGCGCGGCGACGACATCGTGCCGATCCCTGGCACATCGCATAGCGCCCGGTTTGACGAAAATCTCGGGGCGCTCGATCTGGCGATCCCAAAGGATGCGCTGGACGGTCTCGGCGAGGCGGTTCCGACCAATGCCGTCGCCGGCACGCGCTATCCGCTGAGCCAGATGGGGCGCGTCGGTATCTGACGGCGTGGCGCCCGGGGGGGGGAGTTGCGGTCGACCGGCTGGGCTGGGCGCAGAAACACGTCAATATATGGTAGAGGCGTTCGTGGCCCTCCGCCGGACGCGGGCATGGGCCGCGGTCTCTCCTTCCTCGCGCCTTGGAATGCGCTCATGCTGATTTCGACCTCGCTCATGCTCGCCCTGTCGGCACTCGCGCTGGCCACGTCATTCCTGTCAGGGATTTTCGGCATGGCCGGCGGCATGATCCTCATCGGCGCGCTGCTCGCTTTTCTGCCGGTGCCGGCGGCGATGGTTCTTCACGCCGTCACCCAGATGGCCTCCAATGGCTGGCGCGCCGCTCTCTGGCTGCGATATGTCGATTGGCGGATCTTCGCCCGCTATGCCGGCGGCCTGCTGGTCGCCTTCGCCGCTTTCGCCTTCCTGCGGGTGGTTCCGGACCGGGCGGTCGTGCTGATCATTCTTGGAGCCATCCCGTTTGCGGCGATGCTGGTTCCCGAGCGGCTGGCGCCGCGCGCGGACCGCCGGGGCGGCGCGGAAATCTCCGGCTTCGTCGGCACCGCGCTGCAGCTGATCTCCGGCGTATCAGGGCCGGTGCTGGACATCTTCTTCATACGCACCACGATGGACCGGCGGGTCGTGGTGGCGACAAAGGCCGCCTGCCAGGTCATCACCCATCTCGCCAAGCTGATCTATTTCGGCGAGCTGGCGAGCAGGACGGGTGCCGGTGTCGGCCCGACGGTTCTGGCAGTCTGCGTCGTAGTCGCGATTCTGGGAACCTCGCTGAGCCGCAGCGTGCTCGAACGCTTGACCGATATTCAGTTCCGGAGCTGGACGCAGCGCCTGGTGATGGTGATCGGTGCCGTCTATATCGCCCAGGGCGTCACGGTCTATTTTCAGGGCTGATCGCGCCCACTGCACCAATTGCAACCGAGTGGGAGCGCGACCTGGCCAGCCCGCCCCATCAGGCCGGTTCACCCCTTCCTGCTTGCAGAGGCCGCTTCGAAACGGTAACAAAAGGACAGGACAAAGCGCACATTCCAACCCTGTGGTCGCAGGAATGAACGCTCTTACGCCGAAAATATGGCTTCTGGCGCTGGCCGTCAGCGTACAACCAGCCTGGGCTGCCGGCGACGCTGTGCAAGGCCGCAAGATTGCCGAGCAACACTGCTCACGCTGCCATGTGATCGGCGACTATAACAAATATGGCGGCATCGGCAGCACGCCCTCGTTCCAACTGCTGGTGAACAAAATCCCGAACTACAAGGCGCGCTTCCAGCGGTTTTTTGCCGAGCATCCGCATCCCGCCTTTATCATTATCGAAGGACATGAACGGCAAATGGACACTGTGCCGCCGAACGCGGCCCCGGTGAAACTGCCCTTGAAGGCGGTCGCGGATATTCTCGCCTTTGTCGAAACGCTGCGAACCGGGCAGTAGCGCCCGTCTCCCGTGATCCGATCCCTATGCCATGGTAAACGTCGGCAGCCGTCATGGTGCCGCACATATGGGGACGTCCGTGTCATTCTGATGTAAGCGCGGCGCCATGGGGGCTCCTGTTATGGAGCCGAACACGCCGGACGGGGGGGCAGGTTCCGCGCTCGGCCGTTCCGCTGACCAGACCGCCGGAAAATGAGACCCCGCCCATCGCAGGCGGGGTCCGTTGCAATCTCGCGCCGGTCTGCCGGTTCCGCCAGGTGCTCAAGCTGTTAGAGATCGCCTTTCTTCATTCGGTCGGCGATGTGATCCGCCTGTCTGATCGCCAGCGAAACGATCGTGAGCGTCGGATTTTCCGCTCCGCCGGTCGTGAACTGGCTGCCATCGGACACGAACAGGTTCGGCACATCGTGCGTCTGGCCCCATTTGTTCACGACGCCGTCGTCCGGCTTCTCGCTCATGCGGTTGGTGCCGAGATTGTGCGTGGACGGATAAGGCGGCGTGGGGAAGGTGCGGACCGCGCCGACCGCGTCATAGAGAGCGCTACCCTGCTGATAGGCATGGTTCCGCATCGCGATGTCGTTCGGATGGTCGTCGAAATGCACATTCGGAACGGGCAGGCCATATTCGTCCTTCTCGGTCGGATGCAGCGTGATGGCGTTCTTCTCCTGCGGCATGTCCTCGCCGACGATCCACATACCCGCCATATGGTCGTATCGGTCGATCGCCGAGCTGAAAGACCGGCCCCATGCGCCCGGATCGAGGAACGCGGCCATGAAAGGCAGGCCGAGCGACAAGGTCTCGAACTCGTAGCCGCCCACGAATCCGCGGGAGGGATCGTTCTCCGCCTCGTCCTGAATGATGCCGGCCATGGTCGTGCCGCGATACATATGCACCGGCTTGTCGAAGATGGCGTAAACGCTGCCGGTCGTATGGCGCATATAGTTCTTGCCGACCTGTCCGGAAGAGTTCGCCAGCCCGTCCGGGAACATGGACGATGCCGAGTTCAGGAGCAGCCGCGGCGACTCGATGGAATTGCCCGCCACGCAGACCGCCCGCGCTTTCTGGCGATGATGTTTGCCGTCCTTGTCGGCATAGACGACGCCCGTCACCTTGCCGTTTGCGTCGTGCTCGATCTTCAGCACCTGCGAATTCGGGCGGACTTCCAGCTTGCCCGTATCCTCGCCTTCCGGGATCTCGGCGTAGAGCGTGGACCATTTCGCGCCCGACTTGCAGCCCTGGAAGCAGAAGCCGATCTGCAGGCAGGAGCCGCGGCCGTCACGCGGCTCGGAATTGATCGCCATCCGGCCGGTGTGACAGACCTTGTAGCCGAGCTTATCGGCGCCGGCTTTCATCACCTTGAAATTGTTGTTGCCGGGCAGGCCTGGGATGTTGTTGGTGCGGGTGACGCCCATCTTGTCCTCGGCCTTGGCGTAATAAGACTCCATCTCCGCCAGGGTGATCGGCCAGTCGAGCAGGTTGGTGCCTTCAATCTCGCCATAGGTCGTGCGGCCCTTGAACTCGTGCTCCTGGAGTCTGAGCGAAGCGCCCGCCCAATGGACGGTCGAGCCGCCCACGGCCTTGACGATCCAGGCCGGGAGCCCTGGAAAATCCTTCGCGACCCGCCAGTTGCCGGATGTGGTGCGCTTGTCCAGCCATGAGATCTTGCTGAACATGGTCCATTCGTCATTCACGAAATCCGCGATCTCGTGACGCCCGCCGGCTTCGAGGATCACCGTGTCGATGCCTTTCAGGGCCAGCTCGGTGCCGAGGGTGCCGCCGCCCGCGCCGGAGCCGACCACCACCACGACGCTGCCATCGTTCAAATCGTAAGGGGCTGCCATTGTTGTTTCCTCCCAAGTGGTTCGACTCAAACGGATAAATCCGGTGGCAAGTGGAATTCCGTTGGGATAAGTCGAACCATAACAAAAGGTTAAGCGAGTGGCCCGGGCTGACATTGAGGGAACGAGATGTCAGAGTCAGACCACTAGGACGCGCCGTTAGACCCAGTCGATATCGTCGAAGCCGCGGTGGAGATAGCCGCCCAGCTCGGCGGACGCGCCCTCATAACCGAACTTCGGCCAGACGTCGTGATTGTTGTAGATCCCGGTGACGAGACCGCTACGTACCGCCTGGAAGAACTTGCCTTTCTCGATCTCATGCAGGATCGCCACGCGCTGGGCTTCCCAGCCGACGCCGACATAACGCGCGCCGTGCGCGGCCTGCGCGGCGGAGTCGAGATCGGCGACGCCGTCCTCGATCATCGCCTTGACGGCCGCATCGGTGCCAGCCTGCTCGTCATAACCGGCAACGGCCAGCGCGTAATATTTATCCGCGAGCTGGTCGTGCGGATAGATGTCCCGCGCCATCTGGATGAGCGTCTGCATGGTCTCGGGCTTGAGGTTCTTGACCGGCATCGCCCAGGCGCCGTTTGCGCCCATGATCATGCCCGAGCCGACCGACAGGGCGACAAGGCCCACCGTGGCCGCGCCGCTTCCCTTGAGAAATCCGCGGCGGGAAAGCCTTGTCCGTTTATCTATGACCCGCATGTCCTCTCCTCCCTGATTGTTGATGAGAGCGGACCGGCAAGGCGGACCGCTCAGCTTGTCGCCGGCCGGTTCAGCGATACCGTCCATGTTTTTGAAGAACCTCGATCTTGTATCCGTCGGGATCCTGCACGAAGAAGAACTTGGCCATCAGCGCGCCGTCGCGATGGAATTCCTTGATGTCGGCCGGATTGTAGCCGAGCTCCTTCATTCGGGCGTGCTCGGCTTCGAGATCGTCGACCGCGAAGGCGATATGGCCATAGGCGCCGCCATGGGTGTAAGGCTCTTGCTGACCGTGGTTGATTGTCAGCTCCACCTCGAAATCGGCCTCGGCGTTGCGCAGATAGACGAGGGTGAAACCGTCGAAGGCGAAACGGTCCGCAATGCCCAGACCGAAGGCGTTCTGATAGAAGCTGACGGAGCGTTGCTCATCGAGCACGCGGATCATCATGTGAATGGCTTTCGCCACAAGCCGTCTCCTCTGGTCTGATCAGGTAAAGTCCAGGCCGTCCGGTTGGAAGCCGCGTCCATGGCCGGCGCGCCCTCGCGTGTGCAATCGGCGGCAGGGAAGCGTCACGGGCCGCATCGTCTGAGTTGGATTTTGCGCAAGGACGGGCGTAGCAGAGGCAGCTCTGGACCGAGTGTCGCCGCGATCAGCCGGCGGCAATATGAAAGCGGCTCTACGTCTCACGTGACCTCGCGAATTCGATGACCTGCTGATCCATCTCATGCAGAATAGGTCAAATCGGCGCGGCACGGGTGGTAGCGGCCTGCTACGCTTTCCAACCGGTTACGCTCTGGCGCTATTCGGCTGCCGTAAGGATCGGCGTGCCGGCCGGGATGCCGAACCGGCGGCTTTCCTGCGGATTTTGCCGATCGAGATAGATCAGGCAGCAACAGCGTAGAAGCGAGGCGAAGTTGCGGGTTTCGCCATGAGTAGTCATGACCTCGTCATGCAGCTTGCTGACGAACTTGGCCAGGCTCATCGTCTCTCGTGCGGCAATCTCTTCCAGGATTTGCCAGAAGATCTTCTCAAGCTGAATGCTTGTCGAATGGCCATCGAGCCGAACCGATCGTTTCTCGGACTCGTAATTGTCTTGCGGCTGTCCCGCAAAAATCTGGCACATGGCGCCTCTCCCTTTTCTCTTGCTTATTTTTGAGCGGATTATGGTCCCCCTATCGGAGGAGATTTGCAATAGAACAGCATCACTTGAGATCGAATCAAATCTCGCGCCCGTTATTGCGAGCGACCGACAGGAGCGCGACAATCTATCGCCAGCAGCCACGGCACGGCCGGTCGCGCCCCTATTCGCCCTGGCGCGCCTTCAGGCCGTTAAGGACGAGGTCGAGATGCGCTTCACAGAACCGATCCAGATCGATTCCCTCAAGATCCTCAAACAGCATCTTCCAGAGCCCGGCAACCATCGCCGGCGCAAGCAGAATCTGCGGGAAGGTGGTCTTCGCGCGCTTATCGAACTCTCCGCGCTCGATACCATAGGCCACGATCTTCCGGAGCGCCGACAGACCCCGTGAGATGACTTCACGGTGATAAAAGGCGAGCAGTTCGGGAAAGCGCGGGCCTTCTCCGATCAGTAACCTTATGACGCGCTTTCGGTCGGTGGCGATCACTTCCCGGTAAAAGGCGGTCATTACCGCTCTCAGCAAGGTCTCGGCACTGCCTTCCGGCGCCACCGCCATGAATTCAACGCGCTCGATCGTCGGCAGGATAATGCTGCGCACCGCCTCCTCGAACAGGACCTCCTTGCTGTCGAAGTAAAGATAGACCGTGCCTTTCGCCACGCCCGCCCGTTCGGCAATCGAGTCGAGCCGTGCGGCTGCGAACCCCATTTCGACGAATTCCTGAACGGCGGCGGCCAAAATCAGTCGAACGCGCTCGCTCTTTACGTCTTTTTGGGGCGGTTCGTTTGAACTGCTCAAAATGTCTCCTTGGTGTTTGATATCTCGCGTCAGCAAGAGGAGTTGACATGCTGTGCCGCTAATACCAATTTATGACTGACTGGTCAGTCATTCAAGGTGAATGATGATGAAACGGCGTATTTTGATTTTCTTGATTGTGGCCGCCGCCCTTTCCGGGGGCGGATGGCTTCTGTACAGCCGGATTTTTGCCGAGGAATCCTCCACTCCGGTCTTCTACGGAAATGTGGATATCCGCGAGGTCGCACTCGGCTTTCGGGTCGGCGGCCGCGTCGCCAAAATGGAGGTCGAGGAGGGCGATAGCGTCAAAGCCGGACAGCGCATTGCCGAGCTCGACAAACGGCCCTTTCTCGACGATCTGGCCCTGCAGACCGCATATATCGCCCAGCAAAAGGCCAATCTCGCCAAGCTGGAAGCGGGAAGCCGTCCCGAGGAGATCGAGCGGGTGAAAGCCGATGTCGCGGCGCGTAAGGCGGCGCTGGAGAATGCGCGCGGCGTCTTCAAACGCCAGCAGCAGCTGGCCAAGCGCGACTTCGCCTCCCAGCAGGCCTTCGACAACGCCGCCGCGCAGCTTCGCAATGCCGAGGCACAGCTGAAATCTGCCGAAGCGACACTGAAGTTGGCGTTGGCAGGGCCGCGCACGGAGGACATCGCCGCCGCACGGGCCGCGCTCGAGGCGGCGCAAGCCCGCAACCAGATTGCCGAGACCGCCGCCGCGGATACCGAACTGTCCGTCCCCGCCGATGGGATCATCCTGACGCGGGCGGTGGAGTCGGGCGCGATCGTGTCCTCCGGCATGACCGTTTATACGCTATCGCTACAAGAGCCGGTCCGGGTGCGGGCCTATGTCGGCGAGCCGCAGCTCGGCCTCATCCATCCCGGCGCGCGTGTCGAGCTCTTCACGGACACAAGGCCCGGCAAGCCCTATGAGGGCCAAGTCGGCTTCGTTTCGCCGGTCGCCGAGTTCACGCCGAAATCGGTCGAGACGCCCGAGCTGCGCGCCGATCTGGTCTATCGCTTCCGCATTACCGTGAAAGATCCCGACAACGCGCTCCGCCAGGGCATGCCGGTCACGGTCCGGCTGATGGAGGCGGGCCCCTCCGTCGCATCGAAGGATTAGGAGGCGATCATGGCGCCGCCCCTCATCCGCTTGTCGTCGGTCAAGAAGAGCTTCGGCGCCGAGATTGCGCTCGACGGCGTCAGCGCCGAGGTTCACGGGGGCATGTTGACCGGCCTCGTCGGACCGGACGGGGCAGGCAAGACGACGCTGATCCGGCTGATGACGGGATTGCTCGCACCCGATGATGGCCGGATCGAGGTGCTCGGCTTCGACACGCGGCAGAATCCGCAGGCGATCCAGAATCAGATCGGCTATATGCCGCAACGCTTCGGGCTCTATGAAGATCTCACCGTCCAGGAGAACCTCACGCTTTACGCCAATTTGCGCGGGCTGCCGGAAGCGGAGCGCGCCGAGACCTTCGAGAGGCTTCTCCGTTTCACCGCGCTGAAGCCTTTCACCGCGCGTCCCGCAGGGCAACTCTCCGGCGGCATGAAGCAGAAGCTTGGCCTCGCCTGCGCGCTCATCCGGACACCGCGCGTTTTGCTGCTCGACGAGCCCAGCGTCGGCGTCGATCCGATCTCCCGGCGCGAGCTCTGGCAGATGGTGCAGGCGCTGAAAGGGGAGGGGATCGCGGTCATCTGGTCCACGGCCTATCTGGATGAGGCCGAGCGCTGTGACCGGGTTCTCCTGCTCAATAAGGGCCGGTCGCTCTTCGAAGGCGCACCGGGAGATCTCACCGGGCGGGTTGCCGGCCGGACCTTCACGGCGACCGAGCTGGACGGCGGGAAGCGCAAATTGCTGACCGAGGTGCTCGATAGCGCCGGGATTATCGACGCGCTGATCCAAGGCGACGCTCTGCGGATCGTGACGGCGGACGTGCCGCCCGGCGGTGCTGCGGGGCTGAAAGCCGCGCTGGGCGACCGCTTCAAATCGGTCAAGGTGAGCAGCACGGAGCCCCGCTTCGAAGACGCGTTCATCGATACACTCGGCGGTGCGCCCGGCGGACAATCCGCGCTTGCCAGGAATGTTGCGCCGAAGACCGGCGACGGCCTGGTCATTGAAGCGCGCGGGCTGACGAAAAAATTCGGCGATTTCACCGCGGCGCGCGATGTGACCTTCTCCATCCCGCCGGGCGAGATCTTCGGTCTTCTCGGCCCGAATGGCGCGGGCAAATCGACGACATTCAAAATGCTCTGCGGGCTGCTCAAGCCGACGCAGGGCGAGGGGCGCGTCGCGGGCTTCGATTTGCGTCATGCCGCCGCCGATGCACGCGGCCGGCTCGGCTATATGGCGCAGAAATTCTCGCTCTATGGCGATCTCAGCGTCCGGCAGAATCTGGAGTTTTTTGCCAGCGTCTATGGCCTTGGCGGCCGGCGCAAGGCCGAGAAGACCGATGCCATGATCGAGGCGTTCGATCTCGGGCCCCATTTGAACGCGAACACCAAAGTCCTGCCGCTCGGCTTCAAGCAGCGCCTGGCGCTCGCCTGCGCCGTCATGCACGAGCCGGACGCGCTGTTCCTCGACGAGCCGACTTCCGGCGTCGATCCGATCACGCGCCGCGAATTCTGGACGCATATTAACGGGCTGGTGCGCAAGGGCGTCGCCATTCTCGTCACCACCCATTTCATGGATGAAGCCGAATATTGCGACCGGATCGCCCTGATGTACCGCAGCGAGACCATCGCGCTCGGCTCGCCGGAAGAGCTCAAAGCGCGGGCGGTTTCCGAGGAGATGCCGAATCCCTCGCTTGAGGACGCCTTCATTCATCTGGTCGAAGCCTCAGGCGACACCGAAAGGCGGGCGGCATGATGGCGGTGCGGATCATTATATCGGCAGGCACGTTTGCGTGGCTTCCGCCTCACCCGGAATGCTACGCATTCCGCCCTCTCCCGCTCGCGAACCTTTACGGTGAGCGCCAAGCGCTCACCTTTGGGGAGAGGGCAAACTCGCCGCAAACTCAGTGCCATGCCCTCTCCCTTGATGGGAGAGGGCGGCGCGCTAGCGCCGGATGAGGGTGGGGCCATGAAACACGAGATAGCCATTCAGCCTGAATCCACCGGCCGCCTGCGCCGCCTCACCGCGCTTCTGGCCAAGGAATTGATCCAGATCGTACGCGATCCGAGCAGCATACTGATCGCCTTCGTCCTGCCGCTGATCCTTCTCTTCCTGTTTGGCTATGGTGTTTCGCTCGACGCCAATTCCGTTCGCATCGGCCTCGCGGTCGAAGCGCCGAGCGAGCCATCCCACAGCCTTGCGGCCGCTTTCCGCGCCTCTCGCTTCTTCAATGTGAGCGAGGCGCGCGACCGGCGCGAATTGGAGCCGCTGCTGATCGCGGGCGATATTCGCGGCATTGTTGTCATCCCGGCACGCTTCGGCGGAGAAGTCTCCCGCGATCCGCGGACGGCCCGCATTCAGGTGCTGACGGACGGTTCGGAGCCCAACACCGCGAAATTCGTGGAAAATTACGCACAAGGCGTCTGGCAGAACTGGCTCGCCGGGCGGCAATCCGGCGGGAGCGCGGCGCCGCGGGTCAGCCTCGAGGCGCGCTTCTGGTTCAATCCGGAGCTGCGGAGCCGCTATTTCCTGGTGCCCGGCGTCATCGCCATCGTCATGACGCTTGTCGGCACGCTGCTGACGGCGCTCGTCGTCGCCCGCGAATGGGAGCGCGGCACGATGGAAGCGATGATGGCGACGCCGATTTCGACGGTCGAGCTGATCGTCGGCAAGCTGCTCCCCTATTTCGTGCTCGGCCTTGGCGCGATGGCGCTTTGCACGGGCGTAGGCGTCTTTTTGTTCGGCGTGCCGCTCAGGGGCTCGTTCCTGGCGCTGCTGGCCATCTCCGCCGCCT
The DNA here is from genome assembly GCA_963749875.1 of uncultured Alphaproteobacteria bacterium. GTDB lineage: Bacteria > Pseudomonadota > Alphaproteobacteria > Rhizobiales > Rhodomicrobiaceae > JAHQVI01. The sequence continues at coordinate 1,656,132 of CAVVOX010000002.1, read as the reverse complement.
TTCTCGTGCCGGCGCTTGGTCAGGGCCTCCTGATCTCGTCCGCGACGAAAAACCAGTTCGTCGCATCGCAAGCGGCCCTTCTCTCGGGATTTCTGCCGGCCACCCTGCTTTCCGGTTTCATCTTCGAAATCGGCTCCATGCCAAAGCTCATCCAGGCCATCACCTATCTCGTCCCGGCGCGTTATCTGATTCCAAGTCTGCAGACGGTTTTCCTGGCGGGCGACATCTGGCCGCTTTTCCTCAAAGACATCGCCGCGATGCTGGGATTTGGCGCGGTCTTCCTGTTTCTGACCATCCGAACCACACGAAAGAGCCTTGAATAATGTGGCGCCGTCTTCGAGCCCTGATCGTCAAAGAATTGCTCGCCGTTCTCCGCGATCCGAGGAGCCGCATGATCCTGATCGGTCCGCCGCTCGTCCAGCTGTTCCTCTTCAGCTATGCGGCGACGCTCGACGTGACCAATGTCGACATCGGCATATTGAACCGGGACGCCGGCCGCTGGAGCGCAGAACTTGTGCAAAGGCTCGACGGCGCGCCGACCTTCCGCAGCATCATGCCGATATCGCGCCTTGAGGAGGCTCGCGAGGTGATCGACAATCGGCAGGTTCTCGCTGTTCTGAACATAGGCGAGGATTTCTCGCGCAATATCGCGACCGGAAAGCCGGCCAAGATTTAGGTCATTCTCGACGGGCGGCGCTCGAATGCGTCGCAGATCGTGCTCGGCTATCTGAGCGCGATCACGAATGACTTGTCTCAACTCATTCAGATCAAGGACGAAACCCGCCTGAGTCAGGTCAAAAGCGCGATCGCCGTGCGTCACTGGTTCAATTCGAACCTCATCTATATGTGGTTCACGGTGCCGGGCCTGATGGGCACGCTCGGCCTGTTGATCGCATTGGTCGTCGCGGGCCAGTCCGTCGCGCGGGAACGCGAGCTGGGAACGTTCGACCAGCTCATGGTCTCGCCCTTGCGCGTGCATGAAATCCTGATCGGCAAGATGCTGCCGCCACTGATTATCGGCGTCGTTCAGGCGACCGCGTTCCTCTTGGTCGCGACGCTCTTCTTCGAAGTCCCTCTCCGCGGCGCGCTGGCGCTTCTCTATGTCGGCGTCGTCTTCTTTCTCGCCGCCGTCATTGGCATTGGCCTGTTCATCTCTTCGCTGTCCCAAACTCAGCAACAGGCCTTTCTCGGGACATTTCTGTTCGCAGCGCCCGCGATCCTGCTGTCCGGCTTCGCAACGCCGATCGAGAATATGCCCGAATGGCTTCAGCTCATCACCGAGGCGAACCCCTTGCGGCATTTCCTCGTCATCGCTCGCGGCGTCTTCCTGAAGGACATGCCCGCGCTGGACGTCGCCTCGAACATCGTGCCGCTCATCCTCATCGCGGCGTTCACGCTGTCGGTCGCGGCCTGGCTCTTCCGTCAGCGGATGGAGTGACCGGGTGGCGAGGCTGCGACGATGAGAGCGCTCGAACACGCAGCCGCTTAGATCAACCCTCGTTCAAGTAGCATCACTTGGACGAGGTCAAGTTGATCCATTTCAAAAAGTTAGCGCAACTGTTCCCGCGTCCATCCCCGCCTTCGCGGGGACATGCTTGGACGCGCGTTACGCTAGTGAATCTCCGGTTCCGGGATGCCGCCGGCCCCGCTCAGAAAGTCGAAATCGCAGCCTTCATGAGCCTGACCGATATGGCGGGCAAACATCTGATTGTAGCCGCGGGGGTAGTCGCGGCTGGGCGGTCGCCACTCGGCGAGGCGCGCCGCAATCTCCTCGTCCGAAAGCCGCACATCGATCCGCCGGTTCTCCACATCGACCGAAATCACATCGCCGGTTCTGACCGCGGCGAGCGGCCCGCCAATATGGCTTTCCGGCGAAACGTGGAGAACGCAGGCCCCATAGCTCGTGCCGCTCATGCGGGCATCGGAGACGCGCAGCATATCGCGAACGCCCTGCTGCAAGAGCTTCTTCGGCAGCGGCAGCATGCCCCATTCCGGCATGCCCGGCGCGCCGACGGGACCGGCATTCTGCAGGACGAGCACGGTGTCGGGGGTCACGTCGAGATCGTCGCGGTCGATCATCGCCGCCATCTCATTATAGTCGCGGAAGACGAGGGCGGGGCCTTCATGCTTCAAGAGGCGCGGCTCGGCGGCGCAGGGCTTCATGACGCAGCCATTCGGCGCGAGATTGCCGAACAGCACGGCCGTGGCGCCGGCCCCGTAGATCGCCCTGTCGAGCGGCCGGATGACGTCGTCATTATAGACTTCCGCGCCTGCGACGTTCTCGCCGATCGTGCGCCCGTTGACCGTTGCGGCATCGAGGTGAAGCTTGTCGCGAATGGTACCGAGAAAGCCGGTCAACCCGCCAGCATAATAGAAATCCTCCATCAGATATTGGCCGGAGGGCTGGAGATTGACCGTCACCGGCATCTGCCGGGAGATGCGGTCCACATCGGCAAGATCGAGCGGGACGCCCGTGCGGCGTGCCAGGGCGACCAGATGGATGATGGCGTTGGTCGAGCCGCCGATCCCCATCTGTGCGACGAGCGCGTTTTCGAAGGATTGCCGGGTGAGGAAGGCGGACGGCTTGCGGTCCGCCCAGATCATCTCGACCGCCGTTTCGCCGCTCGTTGAGGCCATCCGCATGTGGCCGGCGTCGGATGCGGGGATCGAGCTGGCGCCGGGCAGGGTGAAGCCGAGCGTTTCGGCGATCGCCGTCAGTGTGGACGCCGTGCCCATCGTCATGCAATGGCCGTAGGACCGGGCGATCCCGGCCTCCATCTCGCGCCACTCGGCATCGGTTATGTTCCCGGCTTCCTTTTCGGCCCAATATTTCCAGACATCGGAGCCGCTGCCCAATATTCTGCCTTTCCAATTGCCGCGCAGCATCGGGCCCGCGGGCACGAAAATGGCGGGCAGATCCATCGAGATCGCACCCATGAGAAGCGCCGGCGTGGTCTTGTCGCAGCCGCCCATCAGAACCGCGCCGTCGATCGGATGGGACCGCAGCAGTTCCTCGGTCTCGATCGCCAGGAGATTGCGGTAAAGCATGGTCGTCGGCTTGACGAACGGCTCGGCCAGCGAGAGCGCGGGCAACTCGATCGGAAATCCGCCGGCCCGAATGACGCCGCGCTTCACATCCTCGACGCGCTCGGCGAAATGTGCATGGCACGGATTAATGCCGCTCCATGTGTTGATGATGCCGACGATCGGCTTGCCGACGAACTCCTCATGCCGGTAGCCCATCTGCAGCATGCGCGAGCGGTGGCCGAAAGCGCGCAGATCCTCAACGCCGAACCAGCGGTGGCTGCGGAGCTGTTCTGGTGTCTTCTTCAACTTTCGGCATCCTCCTCAGGGCGGTTGTTCGCCAGCGTATAGACGAATGGAGTCGAATAGTCAGGCAGGCAGTATTTTTCCCCGATGCCGAGAATGGTCAGCGACGCACGGAACAGATGCGGCGGGCAGCTATTATCCGCGAACATATCGAAATGGCTAGGAAAGGCGATCTCCGGATCAATGTCGCGGACGAACTCGGCCGCCTCCCAATGGCTGAGATTGCCGTAGCCGCCATTGATGCATACGGCCACCAGATGCGGCGCATGCGCCTTCGCCGAACGTAGAAGCGGCGAGGGGGCCGAGTCTCCGGTGACGTAGAAGCGCGGGCCATCCTCTACGGCAATGACGAAACCCATGTGATTGAGGTCGGTGGCGTCGGTCGGCAGAGCGAAGGTGCCGGTGATGGTCACGTCGCCGAGCGCAAAGACTTGTTTGGGGTAGGTGAGCAGACATTCGCTTTCAGGAACACCTGCGCGGGCGAAGATCGGCTGCGTTTCGGGCGGGCCGGCAAAGCGGTGCGTACCTGCGTTCCGCGCGCCCGCGATGGTTTCCGGGCAGGCGTGATCGGCATGGCTGTGCGTGCAGAGGAAAAGATCGACCTCCAGCCGCTCTGCCGGAATGGCGATCGGCACCTGCCGCGCCGTATCGAGGTTCGGCCGCCGCCCTTTAATGGCATCGGAAAGATAAGGGTCAACAGCGAGGACAGTCCCGCCGGGCGATTTCACGATCCAGCCATTCTGGCCGAGGAACCAGATCGCGATCCCGCGCCCTGGAACTTCGAATGCTGCGATCTGTTCTGCAAGCTCTGACATGGACCCTTACGATCGTTTTTATGCCTCGCCTGGCGAAGATGTCGAGACGACTTTTTTCTGTCGGCGGATAAAGGCCGATCGCCGGCCCGCTTTCTGGCGGCGCTGTTGGGGTGCCACCGGGTGCGCACTCTCTGGGCCTGAAGGCAATGATCCGGCAAAACGCCTTGACGCTTCCGGCTACTAATATATTAATATCCAAATGGGGGCGTCAATAAGAGGAATGCATCGCCGGATGCCCAGCCTCGAATTGGGAAAGCCGCAGCCTCGGCGTGGGAGCGGCCAGGAAGGAAACCAGGGAGGATATTCAAATGCGTAAGACAGGACTTCTTTTCGGAGCGATATTCCTCGGTCTGGCCGTCGCGCCGGCCCAGCCATTCGCCGCCGATTATACGCTGCGGCTGGGCACGGTCCTGGCGCCCGGCGACCCGCTCGTCGTGGGAGCGGAAAAGATGAAGAAGGCCGTCGAGGAACGGTCCGGCGGCAAAATCGAGGTGCAGATTTTTCCCAGTTCGCAGCTCGGCGATACGCAGGACATGATGGACCAGGCCCAGGCGGGCTCCAATGTCGGCACGTTCGTTGAGGCCTCGCGCGTCTCGGTCTATGTGCCGGAGTTCAATGTTCTCGTCGCGCCTTACGTCTTCGACAGCGTCGACGAGCTGGTCAAGCTGGTGGAGACGCCGACATACGACAAATGGAACAAGGAGCTGGAGAAAAAGACCGGCCTGACGCTCCTGTCCTTCAACTGGTATCAGGGCGCCCGCAACATGCTGACCAAGAAGCCGATCTCGAAACCGGCCGATCTGAAAGGCGTGCGTGTGCGGACCATCGGTCAGCCGCTCTGGATCAAGACTATCGCCGCGATGGGCGCCGTGCCGACGCCGCTCGCTTGGGCGGAGGTCTACCCGTCGCTCCAGCTCGGCGTGATCGACGGCGCCGAAGCCCAGCCTTCCGCCATTCGCGGCGCCAAGCTCTATGAGGTCGTCAGCGACGTGACCGTGACCGAGCATATCTATCTGATGAGCGGTCTCCTGGTCAGCGCCAAATGGCTGAACGCGCTGCCGGACGATCTGCGCAAAATCGTGGTTGAGGAGTTCGAACAAAGGCGGCGCCGGGGTCCTCAAGGCCAATGTGGAGCAGGCCGACGAAATCTTTGCGGAGATCGAGTCAAAAGGTGTGAAGGTTCACAGGATCGATACCACGCCTTTCCGCAAGGCGGTCGAGCCTGTCTATGCGGAATTAAAGCTTACCGATATGATTGCCGAAGCGCGTAAGGCGGTCGGCAAATAGGAGCCGCACCCGGTATCGCGGAGAGGGCCGCCGGCTGTTCTGGGCAAGGCCCTCTCTTCCGCGGTATGCGGAGCCGTGAAGCTGCGCCTGCCGATTATGCCCTTTGCAGAGGCAGAACCATGATTCCCAGCTTACTCCGATGGCTGCGCCGCATCGAACACGCAGCGGCGATGAGCCTGCTCATCGGCATATTCGCCCTCGTCTTCGTGGCCACGGCGATGCGCTATCTTGGCTCGCCGGTCATCTGGGCGATCGAAGTGACGCAGGCCATGTTCGTCTGGCTCTGCGTGCTGGCCGCCGACATCACGCTTCAGCACCGCGGACATTTCAGCGTGCCGGCCTTGGCCGACCTTCTGTCTCCGGCGAAACGCCGCGTCCTTGAGATCTTCAACGCGGCGGTCGTTCTTGCATTGCTCGCCTTTTTTGTCCGCTACGGCATTACATTCGCCGAGCTGAGCAGCGGTCGGCCGCTGCCGATCGTCGGCGTGAGCGAGGGCATTGCAACGGCGGCGCTCCCGGTCGGCTTCGCTCTGATGTTCGTCACGGTCGTCGAGCAGCTCGTCATGCGCTGGAAAGGCATCGGTGAACAGGAAGCGCTCGCGCCGAGGGATGTCATGTAATGCTCCTCCTGATCGGCGTTCTCTTCTTCATCCTGCTTCTTATCAATATCCCGGTCGCATTTGCGCTGGCGTTCGCCTCGGTCCCGGTTTTTCTGGTCAGCGATTACATGCCGCCCGCCGTCGCGCTTCAGCGCATGTATGGTGTGACGCTCTCCTATCCGCTTCTTGCCGTACCGTTCTTCATCCTTGCCGGGAATTTGATGAACACGACTGGCATTACCGAGCGGCTCTTGCGGTTCGCCCGCCTGCTGACGGGCTGGATGGTTGGCGGTCTGGCGCAGGTCTCGGTTGTGCTTTCGGCCCTGATGGGCGGCATTTCGGGCGCGGCCGTCGCCGATGCCGCGATGGAGGCGCGGCTCCTCGGTCCGACCATGATCGAGCGCGGCTACTCCAAAGGCTTTACCGCCAGCGTCATTGCTTTTTCCTCCGTGATCACCGCAACCATCCCGCCAAGCATCGGCCTCATTCTCTTCGGCTTCGTCAACGAGGTCTCGATCGGCCGCCTGCTTCTGGGCGGCATCGTGCCGGGCATCCTGATGACGGCGACGCTGATGACGGTGACCTGGATGGTTGCCAAGCAGAATGGCTACGAGCCCGAATTGTCGGAAAAGCCGACCTATAAGGAGCTGGCCGTCAGTTTCCGGGAATGTTTCTGGGCCCTGATGTTTCCGGTCTTCCTGATCGCAGGCTTCCGGTTCGGTTTCTTCACGGCGACGGAGGCGGGCGCGGTGGTCGTCGCTTATGCGCTCATCGTCGGCGTCTTCATTTACAAGGAATTGACCTGGAAGGCTTTTGTCCAGGCGTTGCATTACTCCGTTATCGATATCGGCATGGTGATGCTGATCATCATTCTCTCCGCCGTCGTGGGCCACGCCTTCATCATCGAGCAGGCGCCGCAGGAAATCACGCGAGGGCTGGCCAATTTCGGCGGCGGCCCCTATGCCACGCTCCTTATCGTGCTGGGCGCATTGTTCGTTGCCGGCATGATCATGGAGGCGACCGTCAATGTCCTGCTGCTGACGCCCCTGCTTCTTCCCGCCTTGACGGCACAAGGCTTCGATCCGGTCCATGTCGGCGTCATCATGACGGTCCTGATCACCTTCGGCGGCAACACCCCGCCCATCGGAGTCATCATGTACACCGTCTCGGGCATCCTGAAGGTGAGCTTCGGGCAATTCGTGCGGGCGTCCTACCCGTTCATCATCGCCATGGTGATCCTGTTCATCGTGATGGGGCTGGTCCCGAAGACGGTGCTGTTCCTGCCGGACCTGCTGATGTAGGGACCACGCACCTTGCCGGGCAGGCTCAGCCGGTCAGATAATCCGGATGGCGGCTCCGCAAGTCTTCGACGCTGGCGATGGTGCCCGACAGATGGCTGCGCAGGGCGTCCTGCGCCGCGGCCGGGTCGCCGGCCACAATGGCGTCGAAGAAACGCTTGTGCTCTTCGACGACACTGCGCGCCTTGCCCGGTGTCGGCAGATGAAGGTTGCGCAGCCGGTCGAGATGTCCGCTGCGGCTGCGGATCACGCTCCAAAGGCCCGGCACGCCGGCAAGGTCGAGCATCGTCCGGTGCATCTCGCGGTCCGCTTCGGCAAAAGCCGCGATATCCCCCCGCTGCAGGAGCCGTTCCTGTTGCGTGATCAGCATCTCGATAGGGAAGAAATCCAGCCGGTCGGCCTGGCTCGCCAGCGTGCGAACGACTTCGAGCTCGACCGCGATGCGCAGAAATTGCGCCTCATGCACATTTTGGAGATCGATCTTTGAGACCTTCGTGGATGATTGCGGATAGGTATCGACGAGGCCTTCTTCTTCGAGCTTGAGAAGCGCCTCTCTGATCGGCTGTTGGCTGACGCCGAACCGCTCTGCGAGCAAGGCGCGCGGCAATTGCGAGCCCGGCGGTATGGCAAGCGAAACGATGAGCGATCGGAGGTGATCATAGACCTGCGCGGCAGCGGCCTGCTTCCGATCGATCCGGATATCGGGTAGCAGGAGTTGCTTCTCCTGATTGTTTTCATTCAAACGGTCGGCGGATGGAATGGTCATGAGGCGCTATCATGTTGAACTCTCAATATTAATATATCAGTTTTGCGCCCAGGGAAATAGCGGTCAATGTGAGGTGGAAGCAGTCAACATTATAAGGCCCGGGACTGCCGCCCGTACCGTCACTGGCGTTTGCGCGGCATTTCTAATGAAGATGAGCTCAAAAGGCCGCCTTAATCAAATCAAGTTTTAAATTCTGTTCAAATAATTGATGCCTTATTGTTTCTGCTCAGCATATGATTTCTTGCCTAACAATTCGAGCAAGATGTTGGCCACGACCTTGTTGCCATATTCAGACATGTGGATGTCTGTTTCCCACATTAGATCATCTATTTCAATATCACGTTTTGTCACTTCATCGACCATATCAAAGTATTTCACACCTATATTGTCTAGATATTCTCTTAGTTCCTTATAAAAATCATTCCTATTGTTTTCTGCATCGATAAACCAGGATGGACCGGGAAGCATAAGGACGAAAACAAGCTTATAATTATTTTTAATGGCATGGTCGCGCCACTCTCTAATTATTTCTTTGTTGTTGTTCGCAAATTTATAATTCTCATATTTCATCCGTCCGTTTTGAGTTTGGTATATGGTCATTCTATGGAGGTCGTAAACCCGTTGTCCTTTGTAAAGAAAATACTTGTCATACCACGGTAGCCCCGGTTCAACTCCGAGCGTGCCGATATACTGTTTCGACCAAGGTATCCAATGCCGTATTTTGTGAAGTCCGGCATTGAATATTTGAGCCGTCATAGAGAACGTCATGAGGAAACGCGACATGGAAAAATGATCGTGATCCTCAATAAATCTTTTGTACCAGCCGTCGTCGAGCGTGACGATGTCGTTTTCGCGAGTGAGCTTCTTCGTGTCCGCCAAGCCGCCGTTCACGACAGTCGTATGGGGATAGAGATAGTCATTCGCCGTATCGGTCGGTGAGTAAAAGACGAGGACGAGGTCCGGCCATTGACCAAGCTTCTTCGTAATGTCCAGGAACTTGGAGAACTGATGTCGCTGTCCCGTATGGGTGACACCGCATTGTAGTATTTCAATGCCCAATGCCTTCTCCAGGCGTGTTCCCATCAGAGTTTCGAACTTGGCGTGCCCCCAAATGATGCTATCACCCGCCATATACCAGAACGGAGACTTCGGCTTGTCGACGGGTGTATCGAAACATCCAAGTTTATTCGACCATACTGGATACGAATAGTCATCGGTCATTTCGTGAATTTGATCTGTTCGCGGCGTCGATGTTGGTTTTATGTCGAAGCCACGTTCGGGATGCTTTTCAAAGTAATAAAGTGGGTAGCCTTTGCCGATATGTTCTTCGACGTAAAAACCTTCCCTGTAGCCCGGGAAGTCAGAATTAATTTCATTATCGAGGCTAAAAAACAGAATAGTGTCCAGGGCTACGATCGTTGAGACGAGAACCAGCACATAAATCCCGAAGGTTTTTAACCGAGCCCACAACGAAGACATTTCACGTCCTTGAACTAAGATACTGACGCCTGCACAGTTGCCTCTGATTGCGAAGTTTTATCGAAGTGAAATTTGGGCTTATCGAGTGTGAGCTATGAGGTCCTTTGAACGGAAATGCGTCGCGAAAAATCTTGGGATGCAATCGGTTTTGTTTAGCTGTTCAACGATTTGTCCGGTGAAATGTCACGGTCTCCAATGCAGGCCGAGACGAGCCATTGGCGGCAGGCAGCACTTTCTATCAAGCGCACTGCCCTGCCGGTGACATCCCGAAAGCGATGGGCGGCATCGCGCTGCCAAAGCCGATGGGCTCCGCCAGCGGCCCCACGATAAAGGCTTACGACGCGGCTTGCCGCCTACTGCCTGGTTCCTCCTTCACGACTGCGTTTGGGATTAGCCTTGTCCCGGACTCATTCTGGCGGCTTGCGCTCCGGCGAGGGGCCGAAACTGCGCGATACTCGCCGCGTTTCGAACGGTATGATGCACCGAGGCTTTCGTCGAAAGCACCTTGTCGAAATACTCGATCGTCTGCGTCAGCCCTTCGCGAAGCAAGACGCTCGGCGTCCAACCGAGATGCTGCGTAGCACTGGTAATATCGGGCTGACGCTGTCTCGGGTCGTCCTGAGGCAATGTCAGGTGAATGAGTTTCGACTTGGATCCTGTGATCTCGATAATCAGATCGGCGAGCTGATTGATTGTGAACTCGTTCGGATTGCCAAGGTTCATCGGCCCGGTAAGGTCCGCGGGACTGCTCATCAATCGTATGAAGCCCTCGATCATGTCGCTGACATAGCAGAATGACCGCGTTTGGTTGCCATCGCCATAGATGGTTATGGGTTCATTCTGTAAGGCCTGGACAATGAAATTCGACACGACGCGGCCGTCATTCGGATGCATGTGCGGACCGTAGGTATTGAAGATCCGTGCAACCTTGATTTCGAGCCGATGCTGCCGGTAATAGTCGAAAAACAGGGTCTCGGCGCAGCGCTTGCCTTCATCGTAGCAGGAACGCGGGCCGATCGGATTGACATTGCCCCAATAGGCCTCGGTTTGCGGATGAGCCGTCGGATCGCCGTAAACCTCGGAGGTGGAGGCCTGGAAGACCCGGCATTTGAGCCGCTTTGCCAGTCCCAGCATATTGATCGCGCCAATGACACTCGTCTTGGTCGTCTGTACGGGATCATGCTGATAGTGGATCGGCGAGGCCGGACAGGCGAGATTGTAGATCTGATCAACCTCGACATAGAGCGGAAACGTCACATCGTGCCGGATCAGCTCGAACCGCGGATTGTGGATCAGATGCTCAATGTTCTGCTTCCGGCCAGTGAAGAAATTGTCGATGCAAAGGACATCATGGCCATCGGACAGGAGACGTTCACAAAGGTGCGAGCCTAAAAATCCAGCCCCCCCCGTGACAAGTACAGATTTTCGATCAGTCATGGTGCTCCAGACGAGAGGTAAAAAGAGGAGCTGTCGGCATGCCGTCAATCGCCGGATTAGGTCCGTTTGCAGCCTGCACCGGGGCCGACTGTAACGTGTTCCCGATTGTCTGAATGGCGGCGCGGTTCCGATCGACCCACTCTATCAGTTGCGCGATACCGGTTTTGACGTCGATCTCCGGTCTCCAGTTCAAAACCTTTTCTAATTTTCGGATATCGCTGATGAACACTTGCTGATCGCCGGGGCGCCAATTATCCCATTTCAAGGGAATTTTGTGACCCAGCGCTTCCTCCAAATAGCCGATCAGATCCAAGAGCGACATGACCTGACGCGGGCCGCCTCCGATATTGAACGCCTGGGCGGTCACCTTTTCCGGTGCAAGAATGGCCGCTTCATAAGCGCGCACGAGATCATCGACATGAAGAACGTCGCGGACCTGTTTGCCGTCGCCGAATATCGTGATGTCCCGTCCGAGCAGCGAGGCAATGACGAACCAGGCAACCCAGCCCTGATCCTCGACGCCGAATTGACGCGGGCCGTAGATGCATGACTGGCGGAACGATGTCGCCGGGATCTGATAGATTCGGGCGAAATCCAGGACATATTGATCGGCCGCCCCCTTCGAGCACCCATAGGGCGAAAGGAAATCGAGCGGTTCACTTTCGCCAATGCCGTGCGGCCGGTTGCTGTAAGCATAATGGTCGCCGCTGAGCTCGGAGGTGGCGCCGGCGATCTTGCCGTAGACCTTGTTCGTCGAGGCGAAGATCAGCACCGCTTCCGGGCAATGAAGCCGCATGGCGTCGAGGATATTGAATGTGCCGAATGCGTTCACGGCAAAGTCGGTGCCCGGATCCGTGACCGAGGTCGTCACGGCAACCTGGGCAGCCAAATGAAGCACCGCATCGAACCGGCCCCCGGAAAAAACGCGATCGATGGCCGGGCGATTTCGAATGTCGACATGCTCGAAGTCAAAGCTCGTGCCTTCGTTCAGCCATTGGAGATTTTTGTCCGTCCCTTGTCTGGAAAGATTATCAAGGACGGTGACGCTCCAGTTCCGCATTCCGAAATAACGGGCGGCATTGCAACCGATAAAACCGGCTCCCCCGGTAATCAGTACACGTTTATTCGGCACATATTTCTCCATGGTCAGAAATGACTACCATCGCCCATCGCTCTAGACTATTTTGAAAGTTGAGCCCTAAACTTTAACGCAACCCTAAATTGATTTCTTGTAGGCGAAGTGACTAATCGCGTTACAATTTCTTGGTTGCCAATCCGCGCTCTTTTTGAATTCAATTATTCATAGACGTTTCATGGTTGCTGTGGCAATAGACTTCGCACCGCATGCGTCCGCCCCCCAATCGCTGAAGCGACAGCTTTCGAGAATTCGACTGGCAAAGGAACCGGCTGAATGAGAATACTTATAACGGGTGGGGCCGGGTTTATCGGGTCTCATCTAACCCGGCGATTGCTGACCGACGGCCATTCCGTCTCGGTCGTAGACAATGAGTACAATGGCAAAAGAGAGAACGTTCCCCCGCAAGCGGCATATATTCGCGGTGATGTTACCCAGATACCACAGATAGAACCGGTTTTCGCCGAGGGGCTCGACGCCGTCTGCCATATTGCCGGTCAGGTTTCGATCATTCGATCATTTGAGAACCCGGCCGCAGATTTGCGGACGAATGTCGAAGGCACGCTCAACGTTCTCCAGCTCTGCCTGAAATACAAAGTTCCTCAGCTGATCTATGCGAGTTCGATGACCATCTATGGCGATTGCCAGACGGTCCCGACGCCGGAGTTGGAGCCGTGCCGGCCGGACTCTTATTATGGCATCACGAAGCATGCGGCTGAGCGCTATGTCCATGCCACGGCGGTGCGGCCTGATGTCGACTTCCCATTTCGTGTAACATCGCTGCGGATGTTCAGCGTTTTTGGCCCCGGGCAGGCCTGGGACAATCCGTATCAGGGGGTGCTCGGCATCTTTCTCGGCAAGCTCCAACGCGGCGAGCCCATCACGATCTTCGGTGACGGCGAGCAAACGCGCGACTTCGTCTTTATCGACGATATCGTCGAGGGTTGGGTCCGCGCGTTGAACACGCCCGAAGCAACCGGCGGCGTGTTCAATCTGGGGAGTGGCCATTCCCTTTCCATCAACCAACTGGCTGAACGGGCGATTGCGGCATACGGCTATAAGCCCGGCGAATATGAGATCATTCGGGCGGCGGCGCGTCCAGGCGAACAGCGCAGAGTGCAGGCCGATATCAGCCAGGCACAAGCGGTCCTCGGGTGGGCGCCGCAGACAAGTTTCGAGGACGGCCTTAAAGAAACGATCCGGCAGGGTGGCGACGTGTTTGCCCGCGAGCCCATGACTGCGGTGGCGAGTGGAGGCGGACGTTGAAGATCCTGCTTGTGACCTCGGTGGAGCCTTGGGTCCGGAGCGTATCCACCATCGACAAATATGTGAGCGCCGGCCGGGAACTGGGCTACGACATCGCCGTCTACGGGGAGCCCGATCCAGAGCTGCCCTCCATGACTTTCACGACAGATATCAGCGATGTGGATCTGGCGCTGTTCGTGATCCAGGTGCCTTCCGATTTGCCCGATATGCCCGAGCTCGCGCGATTGCTCGATAGTGTCCCGCGTGACAAGCGCGTTGTTGTGGACCTATGGGGACGTTACAACGATACGATCCGGCTGGAGCATGACTTCAACCATCTCGAGAAGCTGGATGGACATCTTGGCTGGGAATGGGAAGAGGCTTTCCGCTCCGTATCCAACACAATATTGCAGCCGGCGCTTAAGCCCATTCGGCCGGATGTGGAATCATTCCTCTTCCACGGCTATGACCCGAGTGCCGTTGTAAGAAATTATGACAGCGCCAGGGAAGCCGCCGCCGCATGGAGCAAAGCCGGGCCCGCCGAAAAGCCTTATGGCGTTATGTATGTCGGCAGCAACTGGCAGCGCTGGGACCAGATACGGAGTTTTCTCGAACGCTATGCGCCCGTCCGCGAGACGGTTGGCCGGGCCTGCCTGATCGGCTGGGATTGGGGCGCGCGGCCGGATTGGGCCATTGAACTCGGCATCATGGGTATTGATACGGACCCGGCATTTCTTGCCGATTTGGACGTCGACATCTGGGATGGCTGCAGTCATGATAACGCGGCCGGACACCTTAGTAAGGCCAAATTCGCTCCCGTCTTTCACCGCCCGCTCTTTAGGCATCTCGGTATGGTGACAGTGCGGACTTTCGAGACATTTTATGCGGACAGCCTGCCGGTCCTGATGCTGCCCCGCGACTTTGTCGAAGCCGTGTACGGTCCCGCCGCTCTCAAGCTTGTCCCTGGCGATGATCTGGCCGCACATCTCACCGATGCGCTCGAACATCCCGAGACCTATTGGGACGCCGTCCTGCAGACCCGCTCGCATCTCGCCGTCAATCACTCGTTCGACCGGCGGTTCCAAGAACTCTTTGGTCTGCTCGACAGGCGCATGACGGCTCGAGGGCCGCAATGAAGATCCTGTTCGTGATCGAGTACCGGGGCAATGCGGGTAACACGCATGCCATCGCCAACTATATCCGCGTCGGGGCGGAGCTGGGTCATGAGATCGCGTTCCACGGTCCTTCTCAGCCGCTCGTGGTCGATGGCTTGTATCTGCCGCCGGACAAGCAGGTGGCCCGTTTTTCGACAGACCCCAGCGCTTTCGACCGTGTGATCTATCTCTTGGAGTCGAAACTGCATCGGGTCAACCGGCTGCAGGAAGTCGCATTGCTTGGGACCATTCCGCGCGAGCATCGGTTCATTCTGGACGCCGATGGCCGGTACAATCCGTTCACCATTGTCGATGGCTATGACCGCAGCCACTATGACGAGGCCGAACGCGCGGAATGGCTGGAGTTTTACGACGCACTCTCCGACCGAATCATCAAGCCGACAATCGTGCCCTCCGATGATCCGAAGGTGACGACGCTTCCGATCTTTGGGTTTGACCCTGCTCTTGTGATCGACCCCGAAACCGCCCCGCCCAAGCAATATGATATCCTCCATGTCGGGCACAATTGGTGGCGCTGGAAAGAGGTGTCCGAGCAGCTCTTACCGGCCTTCGAGGAGATTCTGCGGCGATATCGGCGAGATCGCATTTCTTGGCTTGTGGTGGGACGCCGTGCCGGAGTGGGCGGCAGAGCTCGATCTCGAACCAGCCTTCCGCGTCGAGGCCGAGAAATTCCGTAAGCTGCGCATCCAGATAAAGCCGCCAGTGCCTTTCACCGATGTTATCCGCACGATGAGCACTGGGCGTATCAACATCTTTACACAGCGCCCATTTCTGCAGCATGTAAGACACCTTACGCTGCGCTATTTCGAGGAATTCTGCGCCGATACGATTCCTCTTTTGATGCTTGAGGATGATTTGGCTGAAGCTGTTTACGGTCCGGCGGGACGGGAGCTGACGCTTCCAGGCCGCGTTGCCGAAAAGATCATGGACGCACTGCAACGGCCCGACCACTACCGGGAGATCGTCGAAGACGCGCGGCGCTACATGGCGGTTCATCACTCCTATCGCCGCCGCGTCGAGGAACTCGTCACCGCGCTCTCCGATTAATCCATCTGCGCAGTTTGAAAGCCCCAGGCATGAAAATTGTCTTTGTCTATTATGCCTATGAGAACCAGGGAAGCGAGCTGGACCTTCAAGGCTACGCTCGCGCCGCCAAGGAACTCGGGCACGAGGCCACAGTCTATGGGTGGCCAAATCCCAAGATCCCGTTGGACTACTCCATCGATCTCAGCGGCGCCGATGCGCTGGTGTTCATCTTCGAGTGGACGACGGATTTGCTGTCCGGAGACCAGATGGATTGGCTCCGGCTGATATCGTCCGTGCCACGCGAGCGGCGCGTCGTGATCGACTGCGATGGCCGTTATAACGACATGGTGGAGATCCACGGCGACTTCAATCACCGAAACGCGGAAGAGAGCCGGACCTATGTGGACTTCTGCGATGCGGTGGCGGACAAGATCTATCAGCCTACGCCGCATCCTCTGCGCCCGAATGTGGGCACCTTCCTTTTTCACCTGTACGACCCGGCTTGGGAGGCCCCTCTGGACTTCTCGGCCAAGGATTTCGATATCGTCTATGTCGGGCATTCGAAATTCCGCTGGCACGGGATGGAGCAGGTCTTGCGCGCGGTTGAGCCGATACGCGATGAGGTCGGCCGGATCGGCCTGTTCGGATATGGATGGGACGCGCTGCCGGACTGGGCAACGCCAATGCGGATGGAAGACGTCTACCATGTGGACTACGACTATATGAAAAAGCTGGCGGTCGAGGCGATTCCGCCGATCCCGTTCTCAGAAGTTATTGCCACGATGAGTCGCGGCGCGATGAACCCCGTGGTGTACCGGCCGTTATTCGAACGTCTGGGGATGGTGACATGCCGGACCTTCGAGACGCCCGCGGCCGGCACCGTACCTCTGTTCGTTCTGGATGCTGATTATGTTCGCAGTATCTACGGTGATGCTGCCGCCGATCAATTGGTCCTGTCAGGTGATGGCCAGCCGGAAAAGATCCAGGATGTGCTTCGGCGGCCCGAACACTATGCCGAGATCGTGCGTGGGATTAGGGACGAGTTCCGCAGACATCATAGCCCGCAGCCCCGGCTGCGGCAGCTGATCGATATTATCCAATCATGACTCTCTCAGCCAATGACAAAAGTTCGATGATGCTGGACAACAAAGACTGGCCTTGCCGTTCCCGGCTGGCCCCGCAACGGATGCAGTTGCGCTACGGTTTCAATGAAGTCGACGGCTGGTGGCACTTGTCGCTCGGGTGAGCACCGCGAGCGGATCGGGCACCATCATCGTCTCATGGGCACGCAAATCGTGCGGATCTTTGTCTTCGACAAGCCCGTGCCCGATCCAGTGACCGAATGGGCGCTGTTTGCCGCTTACGTGCAGGGTGTCCTGGATATGGGCGCGGTGCCGATGGTAACCTTTGCCAAATATCATCCGCCTCATGATGATCCGCGTAGCCTGCGGACTTTCGTCGCCCGCTGCGCCGACGTCGTTTGGGGGTGTATCGAGCAATGGGGCGGCGAGGCCGTCCGGGACTGGTATTGGTGTGTGTGGAACGAGCCGAACAATTACCAGGTGGGGGGCAACCTCACTTTCCCGCAATATCGCCGCATCTATGAGGAGGTCGCGCAAGCTGTCCACCGCCTGATCGAGCCCTATCTCAACGGGCAGAAGGCCCGGATCGGCGGGCCGGCGCTCTGCGGGTTCCAGCCCTATTGGATGGACTGGGTTTCCAGACTGGTCAACGAGGTCGATGAGTCGCTCGTCCGGTTCGTCTCCTGGCATCACTATGGGGATTGGCGCCCGGTGGTGCCAAGTGCGACCTTGGGATTTGATCTTAGGGGGGATCCGGATGCGCCGGCAGGTGCGTCATACCAGACCTTGTTGATGGCCCAGACGCCCCAATACGAGGCCAGGGCCCGGGCGGTCGCCAAGATTCTGGCCGGTCGCGATATTCTGAATATCTGCGGCGAGCTGAACACGGTAGTCAATCACGACCACCAATTTGTCGGTGGGTTGAACCAGACGGCTTTTGGCGCGGCATATTACGCCTCGGCCCTTATTCACCTCATCCGAGGTGGCGCAGACCTGGAGATGCGATGGACCGCGACCGCCAACGATGATGCGTATGGTCTGATAAGCATGGATGGCGAGGCGACCCCGGCTTGCCTGGGCAAGCAGCTCTTTGCCCAGCATGTGCGATATGGCGACTGGGTCTGTTTCCCCGATCATTACCCCAACGATGTTGCCGTGGATTCGATTGTTTCCTGGGACGATAGCGGTCAGCTAAGCGGTGTTTTCGTCAACACCACGCCGGAACGTCTGGAGTTGGAGGCGTCGGACTGGGACGAGAGGCTCAACGATTGCCAGGAGCTGCTGCGGCTGGACGCCGAGAGCTCCGGAAAGATCGTTCGAGAAAAGTTCAGCGGCAAGATGAGACTGGATGGGTACGGCATCGGAGTCGTCACCAATATGGTCGCAAATACGGCCCTCGACTGAACAGAAAAGCCTTGACGCAGAGTGAGAACCGTCGACAGGATCCAGATCAACCCTCGTTCAAGTGGAATCATTTGAACGAGGTTAAGTTGATCTATATCAAAAGACGAGCGCAACTGTTCCCGCGTCCATCCCCACCTTCGCGGGGACATGCTTGGACGCACGTTGGGCTAGTCGGCTCTCTGCTCAATTCCTCATGATCTCAGGCGCGGGCCGAACGCGTTCCTACCAATTCTGCATGAGCGATATCTTCCGCAAGATGATCGCTAAAATCTGGAGGTGACCTTTGGACAGGGCTTTAGGATGGATTGGAGAGATCGCTCAGGCTCTCCTCAGGCTTCTCCCCTGGCTGGTAATCATTCCCGCCACGGATGGCGCTGTCGCATTTGTAAGGGGACGCCACATACGAGAATGGAAGCCGGGACTGCATTGGTACTGGCCCGTGGCGACAACCTACAAGAAGATTATGACGGTGCGGCAAACGCAGTTGATACAGTCCAAGGTCGTTATGACCAGCGACCACAAGACCGTCTTGGTTGGCGCGCTCGTGACATACTATATTAACGACGTCGTGCAAGCGCTCGCCCACATTGCAGATCTTCCATCAGATGTCATGGAGCGATCTCAGGGCGCCATATATGACGAGGTCAGCAAGCATACGCTGGAAGAAATCCAAGGCGACCGTGAAGGCTTCAGAGTGAAGCTGAGCGAACGGGCCGGCGAGGCTCTGAACGGATATGGCGTGCAGATCATCTCTGCCCAGTTAACGGAGTTCGCGCCTTGCCGCGCTATCGCTCTCAATGCCCATGGCGCGGTCGGTCAATATACGCTTTGGACAGGCTTTTAGGATCGGCTGAAAGATCCGGCGGACAGCCGGGTCATGTCAGGAAGCGATCATAAAGTTGAGATTTGTAAGGAAAAGCGCGACGGCAAACAGGACAAGGACTGTTGCCTTCGCCGGAAAACGCGAATTCGCAAATAGGATCAGGATGAAAATCAGATGGGCTAAGACGACCGAGGGCGTAAAAATCAAGCTTTCGCCGGGAATATAAAGGAAGAAGAACAAGCCCCGAACGAAACTATATGCGATAACAGCAAGGCAAATCGGTAGAAAATCCCGAAAAGAATTGCGCCACATGGGGAGAAGTGGCGTTACGATCATAGCCGCCATTAAGAAAATGACGGCGGATGAAGCTGTGCTTCTGAAATAGTTTATAAGCGCGGGTTCAAAATAAGAAATGGGCTGATCGACATATTGCGGCAATGGCATTGGCGCCGCAATGCTGAATACGAACCAATTCAAAATGAAGTTATAAATATTATACCATGTATATTCCGCGCGCTCGATATAATACCAGAACATGGTGAAAAGCGAGGATCTTGCGGGATCCGTTACTTCGGAAAGTATGAGCCTTCCTACGATAATTTCCAGAACGAACAATGCAGGTAATGCGGAGGCCAGGGCGTGGATGGCGATCCAGCGCGCTGCGCGAAAATCGATGCCGCGTCTCAACAAAATGTCCGCGGCAGGGATCGCGACCAGAAAGACGCTGACGATTTCATTCAGGCACGCGATGAAAAGGACGAGTGTCAGCCACGCAGCCCCCCGAAGAGTCCAATGGAGTCTCAGCCGCAAATAGAGCGCGATATAGATCGCAACCAGCGTTCCACTGACGATCTTGGACTTCAGGGATACTTGAGAAGTACCAGACACCGAGAGAGCAAGCGTAGATCGTCCCGCAAATCGGGACGAGGCGCTTTGGGACCAGCAGTGAAAATGCCGATGATGCCGCCCAAACGCCAATGGCTCCGATCAAGGCAAACAGAGCTGTCAGAATATCGGAAGGCCACATCTTGGGGAAAATTGCGCCGATCGTTTTCACCCAGATAAGGGAGATCGCGACGGTAACGGGATGAAAGCGCGTTATGCGATCGAGAACCTCGCCGTTTGCGAGCTGTTCATATTGCGGGGAGTCGGCGCCGAAGAGCTCACGCATCCCGCTGTCGCTAATAATGGAGGCGGTGAGCCAGAAGAATGCGAATGCTGCAGCGAACAGCAGATATTTCTGAGTCGTGTCCTGAGCGTCGGACGCAACTGACTCGGCGGCTAAAGCGGGGCTGCCATCAAAGGCGCTGCGATCTTCAGATCTTGTATCCATCAGTGCTCCCTCGCAGCCGGACCTTGCCGCGGCGAAGCTGATCATGAAATATCCGATTGCGATTGCCAATGTTCATCGCGCGCGGCGATGCGAAGAAAGTCGCAACTGTTGTTTGCCGGCTGCCTGTCACAAAAGGGATGGCGTTGAAAACTCTGAGAAATCGGCAATCTGGATGTCCGGAGAATGGTGCGCAGGCTGGCGTTTATCCGGTAAATGCCTCACCGCCGGATCGAGGGCTTTCGATCCTCTGAATTAGGCATACTTTTCAAGATGTTAATCGCGTCAGGGGGCAAAAGATCAAATGATGGAGGTGAGAGGAGTATCCTCGAACCGGAACCCGCCGGTTGGGTTGGCCGACGGCAACCGGCAAACAAAAATGGTGGGCCCGGCAGGACTCGAACCTGCAACCAGACGGTTATGAGCCGTCGGCTCTAACCAGTTGAGCTACAGGCCCACACCCGTCTGCTTCTAGCGAAGAATTGAGGGCGAAGCCAAGCAAGAAATCGATGGCCGGAACTCGCGAACGGTGTCTTGCGTTACGCCCAGGATTTAACCCTGTGGGTTCATGGCATTATGTTATAATACACAATACGTCTAAAGATCAGGCTCAATGCTCCTGGCGGCACAATTGCCATTTTACACCGTGACCCGCTGCCGGAGGGAGGAAATGCCAGTCGATGATTGATGGCTGGATCGTCGTAGCTGTTGCGCTGGCTTATGTCGGTTTTCTTTTCGCGGTCGCTTATTTCGGCGATAAGCACGTCAAATCGCGAAATCTGACCGGCGGTCGGCCGACGATTTATGCGCTGTCGCTTGCCGTCTATTGCACCTCCTGGACCTTCTTCGGCAGTGTCGGTCTTGCCACCACGAGCGGTCTCGACTTCCTCGCCGTCTATCTCGGGCCGATCTTCGTCTTCGCCTTTGGGCGGCCACTGATCGAACGGATCGTAAAGCTCAGCAAGTCTCAGAACATTACCTCGATCGCCGATTTCCTCTCGGCGCGCTACGGCAAGAATTCCGCCGTCGGCGCCGTCGTGACGGTCATCGCCGTCGCCGGCGTGCTGCCCTATATCGCCCTGCAGTTGAAGGCTGTCTCACAGTCGGTCGCGACGGTCGTCCAGCCGACCTTCTATGCCCCGTTCCTGCCCGGCGCCGACCCGTTCGGGGACGCCACTTTCCTGATCGCCATCACCATGGCGCTGTTCGCGGTCCTCTTCGGCACGCGCCATGTCGATGCGACCGAGCACCAGGAAGGCCTGATGCTCGCGATTGCGACGGAGTCGGTGGTGAAAATTGCCGCCTTCCTGATCGTCGGCACCTTCATCACCTATTGGCTGTTCGGGGGGATCGGTCCCCTGATGGACAGGGCCGCCGAGCATCCCGACATCATCGGCCTTTTTGCGAAGGGCTTTCATGGCGGGAATTGGATAACCGTCACCTTCCTCAGCGCAGTCTGTATTCTCCTGCTGACACGCCAGTTTCACGTGACCATCGTGGAGAACAACTCCGAGCGCGAAATCGGGCGGGCGACCTGGCTGTTTCCGCTTTATCTGATTGCGATCAATATTTTCGTCGTTCCGATCGCCGTTGCGGGCCTTCTCACCTTCCGGGACGGAAGCGTCGATGCCGATATGTATATGCTGGCGCTGCCGATCACAAATGGCGGGGGGATTTTAACGATCATCGCCTTTGTGGGCGGCCTGTCGGCGGCGACGGCGATGGTCATCGTGGAGTTGGTCGCTCTCTCCATCATGATTTGTAACGATCTGGTGGTTCCGGTCATCTTGCATCGCTTCAAGCTGGCCGATGGCGAGCAGGGCGATCTGAGCGGGCTCCTGCTTCACATCCGCCGGATTGCGATCTTCGCCATCTTGCTGCTCGCCTATCTGTTCTATCACCTTGTCGGCGACACCTATGGCCTGGCGCGCATCGGGCTCTTATCCTTCGCGGCGATCGCACAGTTCGCGCCGGCCTTTTTCGGCGGCCTCATCTGGCGCAACGCGACCGCACGCGGCGCGGTGGCCGGCATTTTGGCGGGATTCGGCATGTGGGCCTACACGCTGCTGATCCCCTATTTCGTCCAGGCCGGCATTCTGACCTCAGACATCATGCAGGAGGGGCTTTTCGGGTTGCAGCTCCTGCGCCCCGAGGCGCTGTTCGGCTTGGAACTCGACCCCCTTCCTCACGGCGTCCTCTGGAGCATGATGGCGAATGTTGCCGCCTACATTCTGGTTTCGAAGCTGCGCGCGCCGGAACCGATCGAGCGGCTCCAGGCCAATATCTTCATCGAAAGGAACTTCGTCCGCTCAACCGCGCCTTCATTCCGGGCGTGGCGGACCTCGGTCACGGTCGGCGATCTCATGCAGACCGTCGGCCGCTATCTCGGCGAGGAGCGTACCGAGAGATCCTTCACCGACTATATGACCACCCGGAACATGGACCTGGCGCCGAAAGCCGAGGCGGACATCCATCTGATGCGCTTTGCCGAGAATCTGCTCGCAAGCGCCATCGGCACCGCCTCCTCGCGGCTCGTCATGTCGCTCACGCTGAGACGGCACGATGTCGGCATGAAATCGGCGCTGAAGCTTCTCGATGATGCCTCGGAAGCCATTCAATATAATCGCGATCTGCTCCAATCGGCGATCGACCACGTCCATCAGGGCATTGCGGTGTTCGACCGTAATCTGCAGCTGATTTGCTGGAATCGCGAATTCCGGGAAATGCTGAAGCTGCCTCAGAGCCTCGGCCGGGTGGGCGTCACGCTCGATAAGGTCGTGCGCCATCTCGCCGGACGGGTGGTGAAGGATCCGGCGCGCCTTGAGAGCTTCGTGTCGAACCGGTTGCGCAAATATATCGTCACTCTGGAGACCTTTCACGAGAGGCTCGACGATGGCAGGCGGGTGGTCGAGGTGCGCACCAACGCCATGCCGCAGGGCGGTATCGTGACCACCTTTACCGATATTACCGACCGGGTTGCCGCCGCGAACGCGCTGGAGCGCGCCAATGAAACGCTGGAGCGCCGGGTCCGGGAACGCACGGCGGAGCTGACGCAGGTCAACATGGCGCTTGCCGAAGCCAAGATCAAAGCGGACGAGGCCAATCTGGACAAGACGCGCTTTCTCGCTGCCGCCAGCCACGACATTCTGCAGCCTCTGAATGCGGCGAGGCTCTATACGACAAGCCTTATCGAACGGAAGGCGCCGGAGGAGCTTCAGCATTTGGCGAACAATGTCGACGCCTCGCTGGAAGCCGTGGAAGAGATTCTCAATGCGCTTCTCGACATCTCGCGGCTCGATACCGGCGCGCTCAAGCCTGAGATCGGGACATTTACGCTCAGCGAGCTCCTGCAGCAGCTCAAGGTCGAGTTCGAGCCGCTGGCGGAAGGCAGAGGGCTTGAACTCATCGTGATGCCCTGCAGCCTGACCGTGCAGTCGGACCGCCGGCTGCTGCGCCGGGTTCTGCAGAATTTCCTCTCCAATGCCATCAAATACACCAAGAAAGGCAAGGTGCTGCTCGGCTGCCGGCGCCGAGGCAGGGATTTGCGGATCGAGGTCCACGATACTGGCAGCGGCATTCCGCCGGACAAGCATGAGGTGATCTTCAAGGAATTTCACCGCCTGAACTCCGGAGCGCCGAGCGTTCACGGAATCGGGTTGGGCCTGTCGATTGTGGAGCGGATCAGCCGTATGCTCGACCATCCGATCCATCTGTTCTCAAAGCCCGGTGTGGGATCGGTTTTCGGTCTGATAGTCCCGATTGCCGATCAGGTAAGCGCCGAGCGGCGTGTGGCCTTTGTGAGCCCGGGACAGTGGGGAAGCCTTGAGGGTTGCACGGTTCTCTGCATCGACAATGAGCCGGCGATCCTGGATGGAATGGGCATGCTTCTTCAGAACTGGCGATGCCGGGTGCTGAAGGCCGTCGGTCTTGCGCAGGCGCTGCAGCTGATCGCGGAGGAGGCCGCGATGCCCGACATGATTCTGGCCGATTACCATCTGGAGGAAGAAACCGGAATCGATTGCATCGACACGATCAGGCGCGAAGCGGGCTACGCCGTCCCCGCCATTCTTATTACTGCGGATCGTTCGCCCGATGTCGAGGCGCAGGCGCGCGGCAAGCAACTCTATCTGCTACGCAAGCCGATCAAGCCGGCGGCGCTCCGGGCGCTGATGAGCCGGTTGCATCTGCGCCGTGCGGCGGCCGAATAGCCGTCCCGCCATCGGATGGGATGTCAGAGCGAGTCCGCTTTGATATCGCCGAACTCGCCGCTCTCGATCTTCTTCACCGCAATCACGGCCTGCGTCCGGCTCTCGACATGCAGCTTCTGCAATATGGCCGAGACATGGGCCTTGACCGTCGCCTCCGACACGCCGAGCTGATAGGCGATCTGCTTGTTGAGCAGGCCTTCTCCCAGCATCATCAGTACACGGACCTGCTGCGGGGTAAGCGTCGAGAGCCTTTCGACGAGAGCCGCCGTGTCGGGCGCATCGGCCAAATCCATGTCGCCGTCGGCTGGCGCCCAGATTTCCCCCTGCAGGACGGCGGCAATCGCCTTCTGAATCGTCGGGACGGGCGAGGATTTGGGAATGAAACCCGATGCGCCGAAATCGAGGCAGCGGCGGATCGTCGAGGGGCTTTCATTGGCCGATACGACAACGACGGGAATGCCGGGGTCGAGCGAGCGCAGATAAAGAAGGCCGGAATATCCTTGCACCCCCGGCATGCTAAGGTCGAGCAGCACCAGGTCGACATCGCCTTCGTTCAGGATCTTGCTCAGCTCTTCCAATGAGCCCGCTTCGCTGAGCCGCAGATCGGCGAAACTCGTCGCAAGTACCTGTTTGAGCGCGTCGCGGAACAGCGGATGATCGTCAACGATGGCAATATGATGCTGAGTCATCGCGGTTTTTCAGGGCTTGTCTTCGCGCATCGGAATCTAAGACTGAATTCTGTATAACAAATTAGCGTCTTTTTCGGCCTAAGGCCAAGCTTTGCCTTTATTTTACCATAAGACGCCCGTGCCCTGTGTTAAGTGTGTCCGGCCCCGAAGGCAAGCAGCGGCTTGGCTCGGGCCTTCGCCGATAGGCTGAGAAGGAACAGACCGACATGATCGATGAGGAACAGCGCCACCGTCACGCAAAGCGTTCTCTGAAACTCGTCGTGGTAACC
Source organism: uncultured Alphaproteobacteria bacterium (assembly GCA_963749875.1). GTDB lineage: Bacteria > Pseudomonadota > Alphaproteobacteria > Rhizobiales > Rhodomicrobiaceae > JAHQVI01. The sequence continues at coordinate 1,630,735 of CAVVOX010000002.1, read as the reverse complement.
CTGGCGCTTTTCGGCATTCTGGTGCTCATCGTGCCGCTTGCGGCGCCGGCGCTGAACGGCTACTCCTTTCTGCGCTTTCCGCTTGGGCTGTTCCTCGCCACGCAGGGCGCCGTTGCGGGTGTGGTCGCCGTGATCTACTGGGCGGCGGCGCGGCAGGATCATCTCGACCGGCAGCATGGGCTGGTCAGCGAGCTTTAGCCTGTCACGCAAGTCCTTTTCAATGAGTGGCGCGTCCCGACTCCGGACGTATGCCAGCTCGGAAACACCGATGTCACTGAATACGAGCTATCCAACGTCCACCCCCCGGCTCGGCACCGGATTCAGTATCTTCACGAGCGCCTTTGCGTGCCTCGTTGTCATGCTGATCATTCTTGAGCAACTCGGGCTCGCGCAGGACACGATCAGCCAGCTCATCATCGCCTTGCCGGTTTTGTTCTATGCGGCGATCGGCATCCTGGTGCGCACGACCAGCGTCGAGGACTTCTTCATCTCCGGCGCACGCGTGCCGCCGCTCTATAATGGCTTTGCGCTGTCCGCGAATCTGGTGAGCGGCGCAGGCCTTCTCGGCCTCATCGGCTGTTTCTTCTTCATCGGCTATGATGCGCTGCCGGTTCTGCTGGGCTGGTGCGCCGGACTTGGCGTGACGACGATCCTGCTGGCGCCTTATGTCCGAAAGGTCGGGGCCTATACGCTCCCCGGCTTTTTGGGGATACGCTTTTCCAGTTCGCTTCTGAGATTGGTCGCGGCGCTCTTGCTGTTTCCGCCCGTCCTGATGCTGCTCGCCGCCGAATTCCGCATCGGCCAGCTCATTGCCGCAACATTCCTCAATTTCGACTCCCAGCTCATGCTCCAGATCGGCGTCGCCCTTCTGACAGCGAGCGTGATTCTCGGCGGCATGCGTTCGCTTACCTGGACGCAGTGCGCGCAGTTCATCGTTCTCTTACTCGGCATTAGCGTCCCTTTGATTGCGATCTCGGTTCTGCTGACCAATCTTCCCCTCCCGCAGCTCTCCTTCGGCAGCGTGCTTGAGGAAACCAGTCAGCTCGAGGTCGGGCGCGGCCTCATCGATGGTGGAGTGCGGCCGCTCGGCGCGGCGCTCCCAGGCGCGGATCCGGTCGCGCTGACCCGGCCGTTCGTGGCGATCTTCCAGTCCCTCGGCCCCGGCGACTTTCTTGCGCTGACCCTGTGCATCATGCTCGGCACGGCGGTTCTGCCCGCTCAGATCGCCCGCCTCAGCACGCCGCCAAATGTCTCGGGCGTGCGCAAGTCCTTCGGTTGGGCCGCCTTGTTCGTCGGGCTGATCGTGCTGACGATCCCGGCCTATGCCGCCTTCACGAAATTCCAGGTGATGAAACAGCTTCTGGGCGTTCCGGCGGCGCAAATCCCCGATTGGGGCAATCTTCTCTCGCAGCTCGGCCTCATCTCGCTTTCGGCCAATCCGCTTGATCCGGCTCTCGGCGATGCGAAGGTCCTGTTCAACCGCGACAGCGTCGCGCTGATCCTGCCGATTCTGAACGAATTTCCTTTCGTCATGACCGGGCTTGTGGGAGCGGCGGCGCTCGGAGCCGTCCTGGCGGCCGCAGGCGGCCAGCTGGTTTCGCTGGCGACCGCGTTCAGCAATGACATCTTTTATCTGTTCAACCGGTCCACATCGCCCGCCAGGCGCCTCCTGGTCGCCAGGGCCGCGATGATCGTCTTCGCGATCGCCGCTTATTCGGTCACGGTTCGGGGGGATCTCGATCCGCTGCGCCTGATGATCTGGGCGGTGTCGCTTTGTGCGGGATGCTTTTTTGCGCCCCTCGTCATGGCGATATGGTGGCGCGGTCTCACCTGGTTCGGCGCGCTCTCCGGGATGGTCGCAGGCTTCGGCGTGACGGCGGCCTATATCGTCTTGACCGAAGGGGGCGGCGTGCCGTGGCTGGGCATCGATGGCTTGACGGCGGGGGTCATCGGCGTTCCTGTCTCTATTGGAGCGGCCATCCTGGGAAGCACCCTGTCGCCGAAACCGAGTTCGGCGATCCTGGAAATTGCCGACGAAATGCGCGTGCCGAGCGGGGAAACGATCCATGCGCGGCTCACACGGCTTGCCGCGCGGGGCAAGGCGCCAAAGCCATAAGGCAAGAGCCGGAGCCATGCAGGAGCAAAGCCGAAGGCGTCTTTTCCCAGCCATCCAGCCTTATCGAACCGGCACTCTCGCGGTTTCCGAGGTGCATTCGATCTATTTCGAGGAATGCGGCAACCCCGAGGGGAAACCGGTGGTGATGGTCCATGGCGGTCCCGGCGGCGGCACCAACCCGGTCATGCGGCTCTATCACGATCCCGCCCGGTACCGGGTCATTCTCTTCGATCAGCGCGGCTGCGGACGCTCGACCCCTTACGCATCGCTCCAGGACAACACGACCTGGCATCTGGTGTCGGACATGGAGGCCTTGCGCGCCCATCTCGGCATTGAGCGATGGCAGCTTTGCGGCGGCTCCTGGGGATCGACCCTGTCGCTCGCCTACGCACAATCGCACCCGGCGCGTGTGACCGAGCTCATTCTGCGCGGCATCTTTCTTCTGCGTCGCGCCGAGGTGGAATGGTTCTATCAGGACGGCTGCAGCTGGATCTTCCCCGACGCCTTCAACGACTATGCGGCCGTGATTCCGCCGGAGGAGCGCGGCGACATGATCGCGGCCTATTATCGGCGTTTGACCGAAGGGCCTGTGGAGACCCAGCTTGAGGCCGCCCGCGCATGGAGCGCATGGGAGGGGACAACGCTCTCCCTGATGGAAGATCCCGACCGGGTGCGAAGGTTCCGCCAAGATCGCTACGCGCTCGCATTTGCGAAAATCGAGGCGCACTACTTCTTCAATAAGGGCTTCCTGACAAGCGATGACCAGCTTTTGGCCGGAGCGGAGAAGATCCGGCACATTCCCGGCGTGATCGTGCATGGACGGTACGATGTTGTAACCCCGGCGCGCAACGCCTGGGACCTGAAGCGGGCCTGGCCCGAGGCCGATCTGCGGATCGTTCCCGATGCCGGCCACGCCATGACCGAGCCGGGAATTGTTCATGAAATCGTTGAAGCGGCCGAGCGTTTTGCTGCTATCGAGCACCAGTAGCGCGGCCCATGCGCGATAAACGGATTCGACGGAAATGCGTTAAAGGATTACAACCTGCCTTGAAGATGATCGAAAAGAACCCGGGGGCACTGACCGATGACTTGGGCCATTTTCGGGTCAGCCTTTGCAGCGCTGGCCGTTCTTAACATCCTCCTCGCACTGACTGCCTTCACGGATGTCGTAGAGCTTTGGCCCACACCCAAGGAGGGGAGCTGGCAAAGCGATACTTTCTGGACGCTGTTTCGGGGCGGGCTCAGCCTCACAATATTGCTCGGCATCTGGCAGTTTGCAGCGGCCCACAGCTATGGCGCCGAAACGATCATCGGCATGCCGCTCGCCTTGATCGGTTTCGTCCTCACCATATACGGCTATTTCGATCTGGGCCTTGAGAACACCTATTGCGCGGATGAGGGGCTGGTGACGTCGGGCCTTTACCGCTACAGCCGCAATCCGCAATATGTCGCCTCGATCCTGGGCTTCATTGGCTTCGCCATTGCGGTCGCCACCTTCGAGACGGCGGCGCTCTCCACGCTTGCCATCGGCGTCTATGTCTTGGTGGCTTTCGCGCAAGAGCCCTGGCTGGCCCGCGCCTATGGCGACAGCTATGAGGCCTATAAAAGGACGACGCCGCGGTTTTTCAGTCTCACGAAGCTGGTCGACAGGCTTGTTCCCGCGGAGCGCTGATCATTCCGCCGCGACTGGAACAGCGGCCATCTCTTCGAGCCGAAGCTGGCGGAGCGCGTCAAAGATGACGGCGACCCCGGCGCCCGGCACGATCGCGCCCTCGGTCAGCCGGCGCCGGAAAGCCCGGGCCCCCGGCATTCCATTGGCCAGCCCCATCATATGACGTGTGATTGCCGAAAGCCGCTCTCCCGAGGCAAGCTGGCGTTCGATATAGGGGATCATCCTCAGGATCGGCGCGGCAGGATGGGCGCTTTGCGGCGGCGTCCCGAAAAAGCGCGAATCGACCTCGGTCAGAAGGCCAGGGCTCTGATATGCGGCGCGGCCCAGCATCACGCCATCGACATGCGCAAGGTGCTGTTCGGCCTCGGCAAGCGTCCTGATCCCGCCATTGATGACGATCGTCAGATCCGGGCGCGCGGCTTTCAGCCGGTATACGCGGGCGCAATCGAGCGGCGGCACGTCGCGATTCTGCTTCGGACTGAGGCCGTCGAGCCAGGCCTTGCGGGCATGAACGATGAAGGTTTCGCAGCCCGCCGCAGCAACTCTGTCGATGAAATGGGCAAAATCGGCCTCGCTGTCCTGCTCGTCGATGCCGATCCGGCACTTGACGGTGACCGGCACCCGGACCGCTTCGCGCGTGGCGCCGACGCACTCGGCGACGAGCGCCGGCTCCGCCATCAAACAGGCGCCGAAACGCCCCGCCTGCACGCGATCCGAGGGACAGCCAACATTGAGATTGATCTCGTCATAGCCGAACGCTTCACCGATCCGGGCCGCTTCGGCAAGTTCGCGCGGATCGCTTCCACCGATCTGCAGCGCGACCGGGTGCTCCGCCGCATCGAAGCCAATGAGCTTTTCACGTTTGCCGTGAATAATGGCCGGCGCCGTGACCATCTCCGTATAGAGCAAGGCATGGCGCGTGAGCTGGCGGTGGAAATAGCGGCAATGCCGGTCCGTCCACTCCATCATCGGCGCGACGCAAAATCTATGGTCCACTCTCTGCGGCATAGGAAAAAGCTCGTTCGGCAGATGGGCGAAATCAATAGCAGCGTGCGGCCGATTTGAAAATAAAGCTTGCGGTAGCCGGCCGTCGGGGCGTATCAATCGCTATATTCGAGTGAATACATCGAGGAAGGAGCGCGATGACCGATCGTTTGCCGGCCTGCCAGCGTTTTTTCCGCGGCAGACCCTTCGCTGCAGCCGCCATTGTAATTCTCGGCTTGCTCGGCGCGACGGGAAGCCTCCAGGCAGGCGAGACGAATGTCGCAGTCGCCGCCAATTTCACCGAGGCCGCCAGGGAAATCGGCGCCTTGTTCGAAAAGCGAACCGGGCACAAGGCGATTTTCAGCTTCGGATCGACGGGTCAGCTCTACACGCAGATCACTCAGGGTGCCCCGTTCGAGGTGTTTCTGGCCGCCGATCAGAAGCGGCCCGAAAAAGCCGTCAATGAGGGCCTAGCTGTAGCGGACAGCCGTTTCACCTACGCCACCGGCCGGATCGTGCTTTTCAGCGGGGACGAAGAGCTGGTGAAGGGCGAGCAGACTCTGAGAAACGGCGATTTCACCAAGATCGCCATCGCGAATCCGGTTACAGCCCCCTATGGAGCGGCCGCCGTCGAGGCGATGAAAGCGCTCGGCGTTTACGATGAGCTTTCGGCCAAGATCGTGCGTGGCAATAACATTGCGCAGACCTACCAATTCGTCGCGACGGGCAATGCCGAGCTCGGCTTCGTCGCGCTCTCCCAGCTTGCGGGCAAGGAGGGCGGTTCTCGATGGATCGTGCCGGCAAGGCTTTATCCGATCATTGCGCAGGACGCCGTGCTTCTCAAACAGGGCGCTGGGAATGAAGCGGCGCGCGCATTTTTCGGTTTCCTGAAAAGCCCCGAGGCTCGTGCCGTTAAGAAAAAATTCGGCTACGGCGCGGGCGACTAGTCCCATGGCTTCCTCATGCCCGAACTTGCCGAACTCTGGTCGCCGATCTGGCTGACACTAAAGCTGGCGTTCACCACCACCATCATTCTCCTGATCGTGGGAACGCCGATTGCCTGGTGGCTGGCACGGTCGACTGCGAAATGGAAGGAAGCGGTCGCCGCCATCGTCGCGCTCCCGCTCGTCTTGCCGCCAACCGTTCTCGGCTTCTATCTGCTGATCGTTCTCGGACCCGAAGGGCCCGGTGGCTGGCTCGCCGGCTTTGCGGGCAACCGTTCGCTCGCCTTCACATTCGAGGGGCTGGTGATCGGCTCGGTCATCTACTCCATGCCATTTGTCGTGCAGCCGATCCGCAACGCTTTCGAAGCCTTCGGCGATCGTCCGCTGGAAGTCGCCGCAACCTTGCGCGCCTCGCCCTTGGACCGCTTCTGGAGCGTCGCCGTCCCGCTTGCCCGGCCGGGCTTGCTGACCGGTGCGGTGCTGGGCTTTGCTCACACGGTCGGCGAATTTGGCGTCGTGCTGATGATCGGCGGCAATATTCCGGGCGAAACCACGGTCCTGTCCGTCGCGATCTACGACTATGTCGAGACGCTGGAATGGACGAAGGCCCATATTCTCGCCGGAGGCCTGCTCGCCTTTGCGTTCACGGTGATCCTCTCGATGATGCTGCTTGAGAAGCGGATAGGGCGATCGGGCTCATGACCCCTTTGGAGGATCGCATTCATGGGCGCTTCTCGGGAACCCTCGGCGGCTTCACGCTCGATGTCGAGCTCGCGGCGCCGATGCGCGGCATCACGGCGCTTTTCGGTCCCTCCGGCTGCGGCAAGACAACAATTCTGCGCTGCATGGCCGGGCTGCAGAAGCTTGCGGGGACTCTGCGCGTCGGCGGAGATGTCTGGCAGGACGATCAGCGCGGCCTTTTCCGGAAACCCCATGAGCGGCGGATCGGATATGTCTTCCAGGAAGCGAGCCTCTTTTCGCATTTGTCGGTGCGCAAGAATTTGCTTTACGGTCTGAGACGGGCAATCACGAATGGGGCAGGGCCGCTCATCACCGAAGCGGAGGTCGTCGATCTTCTCGGCATCGCCCATCTGCTCTCCCGCTCGCCCCAAGCTCTGTCCGGCGGAGAACGCCAGCGTGTCGCGGTCGGCCGCGCGCTGCTGTCCCAGCCGCGGCTTCTCCTCATGGACGAGCCGCTTTCGGCGCTCGACCGTGCGATGAAGGACGAAGTCCTGCCCTTTCTGGAAGCGCTGCATACCCAGCTCTCCATCCCGATCCTTTACGTCAGCCATGACATGGCCGAGGTGGAGCGGCTTGCCGACAGGCTCATCCTGCTCGAAGGGGGCCGCGTGGTCGCATCCGGGCCGCTGCCGGAGCTGCAGGCCGATCCGAAGCTGCCGCTGCTCCACGCCCCCGACGCGGCCGTCATCCTGGAAGGACACGTCGCCGCGCTCGACAAGGCCTATGCGCTGACGGCGATCTCGGTTGCCGGCGGTCAGCTCGTCGTTCCCGGCCTGCATGGCGGCACGAATGAGCGGATTTGCCTGCGGATCAGCGCGTCCGATATCAGCTTTGCCCTTGCACCGCCCGCCGGGACGACGATACTGAACTGTTTGTCCGCGCGCATTCTGTCTGTCTCCGATCACCCGGAGGGCGGCGAGCAGGTCAATATCATCGCCACGCTGGGCGAAAATGGGCAGGGAGCGCGTATCGTGGCGCGCATCACGCGCAAAAGCCGGGACGCGCTCGAACTCGTTCCCGGCAAGACGGTTTTCGCTCAGATCAAGAGCGTGGCGCTGCTTGCCTCAGCCGCGGGCCGGTCGGCAAGCCATAACTGGAGAAGCCGCCGGGTTTGCGGTCGGGCGCCGGGCATCAGCTGATCGCATTGGAGAGCGCCGTCAGATCGTCCGCTGACCCTTTCTCGGCGCGCCTTTCGACATTGCGGTAGCGCTTCACGATCTCGCGCCCGAGTTCGGTGAGGACGGCGCCACCGCCGCCGCTGCCGCCGGTCTGCTTGACCACGACGGGCGAGATCGCGGCCGCATTCACCGCATCAATGATCATCCAGGCTCTCCGGTAGGACATGCCCATGGCCCGCCCGGCGGCGGAAATCGAGCCGAGTTCGTCAATCAGTTCCATGAGCTGGATCTTGCCCGGCCCCAGATGAAACTTGTCGCCGAATTTGATCCGCAGGGACAGCCGCGGCGCTCCGCGAGGGGCGCCGGGCGTTTTTGCTCTCCGCCGGGAGATCGGCTTGGACGGGCCGGCATCCTTTGTTCTTGTCATTTTTGTGCTCAGTGGCGTGGTCGGTAATTCGCCATCCTAACCATAATCCGGAGAGCCGCGTTTGCGATTCCTTCCCTAGTCACCGGTCAAAACCGCCTTCGATCGGCGATGGGCGAACGCTTCCGGGCAAGGCTATGCTGTTAAGCAATTCGTCGCAGGCAGCCTTGCAAGCGGGCTCAAACTGCAATAATGAACGTTGCATGAATATTGCCCCCTTGGGAACACATTCATATTAAATATTCTGTTTGCAACGTTGTTTGGCGGGTCGGGAGATGCTGAGACGAGAGACCGTCCAGGAGTGAACTCGACCAGTGCAAGCAAAAAAATTCCAATAACCAAATTCGACCAGGATAAACAGCGGGGGCGCTGTTGCTCTTCTTGTTAATACGTAAAGAATAATTGTGTAGATTTGTTTATTTTATGTATGCGCGACTCGGAGGCTTACACTTTCGACGGCAGGGGAAACGCGATCAATGCTTGAAAGTGCCGAAGTGCTACAGCATATGGAGGCGTCGTCAGCCGCACCGCTGGGGCACGAAGCGCGCGAAATTGGAGTTGCTCTGCAATTCGGGAATGCTTTTGGGGCCGGTCGTAAGAAAGGGCTTAACCCTGGGCCGCTCGGCCAAGGGCACAATGCGCATTTGAGAGGCTGGAACGCACCCTCGGCGACCGAGGCCCGGCCGCGGCGACTTTCATATCAATGTGACACCGATACCCGGCAGGAGACCGGGCGTTATTCGGTGGTTACCAAGAGAGCGTCGGTGCAGGCGCCAGAGAAGAACTGAGGACAGCAATGACGGTGTTTCAGTCCATAACCGCGGATCTCAACGGCGCGAAAAGCCTGAATGGCAACGGGGCAAATGCGGTTCTGGGTCGGCAGTATCGGATGATCATGATCAATCCGGCGGGGGCGCCCCAGGGCAAGATCGATGAGCAGCTGCGCAAGCTGGGTTTTGAGCTCGCCTATCTCCCGGAGACCCTTTCCGCGCTCGAGGAGCTTGAGGCGCTTGCGGCGACCTGCAGCGCGGTCATTCTGGACTGGCGATCGGATGCGCCGAAGCGGGGCGAATTCGCCGAAGCGCTCGCCCGCCGGGCCGCCGAAGCGAGCCTTCCCGTATTGACGCTCGGGGCAGCGGGCCGGGCGGAGGACATTCAGCTTGCCTCGGAGGCCGGGCTATCGACGATCATTTCCATGCCTTGCCGGCTCGCCGATCTCAAACAGGCGCTCGATACGCTTCTGAAAAGAGTGCAGCTGGACGAGCCGGCCGGGGAGTTCTGCCTGAACGACGCCGTCAGCCTGCTGGAGAGCTGCAAATTCCGGTTTCGCACGCCGGCCGATGTCGACATGCTCGTCCCGATCATCGCCAGGCTCTTTCCGCATCCCGAGCGCAGCGCCGCCGGGCTCGCCGAGCTGATGATGAATGCCGTCGAACACGGCAATCTGGAAATCGGCCACGAACGCAAAGCGGAATGGGTTGCCCGCGGGATCTATCGCAGCGAGCTGTTGAAACGGCTGCAGACGCCGCCCTATTCGAGCCGCTGGGCCGAGCTGATCGTGAACCGTCGAGACGACGGATTTATGATCGTCATCATGGATGAAGGCTGCGGTTTCTGCTGGCAGGACGTCGTTCACAAGGATCGGCCGGAGGACGGCGCGGTCACCGCTGCCTGCGGCGAAGGCCTTGCCCGGGTCGGCCGCGAAAGCTTCGACGATTTACGCTTCAATCAGATCGGCAATCAGGTGACGGCGTTCATCGCGGATGATACGCAGGCATAAGCGTCGCTTGCGAGTCCGAAGCTCGTTCTGAATCCGACGGACTTTCGGATCTGCATAAGAGCGCACAATCCGCTATAGAAGTGACGTGACATCTCGCCAGGGGCGCTTGACCCTTGGAACGGCCGACATCGCATGACACCGCCACTTCTTCAGCTGAAAGACATCGCCCTGACATTTGGCGGCACGCCGCTTCTTGACGGCGCGGAGATGTCCGTTGCCGAGGGCGAGCGCGTCTGCCTGGTCGGCCGCAACGGTTCGGGCAAGTCGACGCTTCTCAAGATTGCGGCGGGGCTGATCGAGCCCGATCGTGGGACGGTGTTCGTCCAGCCGGGGGCGGTTGTCCGCTATCTGATGCAGGAGGTCGACCTTTCCGGATATGAGACGACGCTTTCCTATGTACACGCCGGTCTGACGGCGAGCGACGATCCCCATCAGGCGCGCTATTTTCTTGAGAAGCTCGGTCTCACAGGCGAGGAAGATCCGGCACGGCTCTCCGGCGGCGAATTACGGCGCGTCGCGCTCGCTCATGTGCTGGCGCCCAGGCCGTCGATCCTGCTGCTCGATGAGCCGACCAACCATCTCGATCTGCCGACCATCGAATGGCTGGAGAGCTGGCTGGCGGCGCAGCGATGCGCGCTCGTCATCGTCAGCCATGACCGGCGGTTTCTGGAAAATCTCTCCCGCACGACCGTCTGGCTCGACCGGGGCACGACGCGCCGCGTTGAGCTGGGTTTCGGCGCTTTCGAGGCCTGGCGCGACGAGCAACTCGCCGAGGAGGAACTCGCCCAGCGCAAGCTCGATCGCAAGATTGCGGCCGAGGAAGACTGGCTGCGCTACGGCGTGACGGCCCGGCGCAAGCGGAATGTCCGGCGGCTTGGCGCGCTGCAGGCCATGCGGCGGCAGCGCCGCGATTATCGGGCGGTGCAAGGCAAGGCGGCCATTGCCGCCGCCGAGGCGGAACAGTCGGGCAAGCTGGTGATCGAGGCGAGCAATGTCGAGAAAGCTTTCGAGGGCCGTCCGGTCGTGACGGATTTCTCGCTGCGTGTTCTGCGCGGCGACCGGATCGGCATTGTCGGACCGAACGGCGCAGGCAAGACGACGCTCATCAATCTGCTGACAGGGGCGCTCGAACCGGATGCAGGAAGCATCCGGCTGGGCGCCAATCTCGAAATGGCGACGCTCGATCAGCGCCGCGAGAGCCTTGTGCCGGATTGGACTTTGGGCGAGGCACTCACCGGCGGGCGCGGCGATCATGTGATCATAGGCGGCCGGCCGCGCCATGTCGTCAGCTATATGAAGGATTTCCTGTTCTCCCCGGAACAGCTGCGGACACCGCTCAGCGTGCTCTCCGGCGGCGAGCGGGCGCGGGTGATGCTGGCCCGCGCCTTGGCCAAGCCCTCGAACTTGCTGGTGCTGGACGAACCGACGAACGATCTCGATCTGGAGACGCTCGACGTGCTGGAGGAGATGGTCGGCGACTATGAGGGCACGGTCATCCTGATCAGTCACGATCGTGATTTTCTCGACCGCATTGTCAATGGCGTCATCGTGCCGGAAGGGGATGGCCGCTGGACCGAATATGCCGGCGGCTACGCCGATATGCTGGCGCAGCGCGGCGCCGACATCTGGTGGCGGCTGGAAAGCGATGCGAAACAGCCGGCCTCCACGAAACCGAAACAGCCCGAGCCCGCGCGCAAACCGGGACGGCGCAAGCTCAGCTTCAACCAGCAGCATGCGCTGAAGACGCTGCCCGGCCGGATCGAGACGCTGCAGGCCAGAGTCCGCGAATTGCAGGACAGGCTCGACGATCCGACGCTCTATTCCCGTGACGCGAAGGCTTTCGCAGACTTTACGGCCGCGCTCGCCGAGGCGGAGGCGGCGTTGCAGGCGGCGGAGACCGAATGGCTGGAGCTGGAGATCCTGCGCGAGGAAATTGAAGCCGCTCCGTGAGCCGAAATGAGAATTTCGCGGAGTTTTCCAGTCGCGGCGTTAATCTTTTGCATGGGTGGCCGGCAAGGTCATATAAAGGTGAGGCAGCGGGCCGGAGTGCCGCCCGCATCCCGCCCCAAGGTCGGGTTAGTAAGACGGGGTTCGGATGAAGATCGACGGTACGCATTACCGGACCATTTGGCTTGCCGCCGATGGATCGTCGGTTGAGATCATCGACCAGACGAAATTGCCGCACGCCTTCGAGATTGCGCGCCTTCAATCGGTGGAGGGCGCCGCGCGGGCGATCAAGACCATGCAGGTTCGCGGGGCGCCTCTGATCGGTGCGACAGCGGCATACGGTCTCTCGCTTGCGCTGCGGGACGATCCCTCGGACGCCAATCTCGACGGCGCGATCGCCCTGCTGGGAGCAACCCGCCCGACGGCCGTCAACCTGCGCTGGGCGCTCGATGAGATGCGCCGCACCCTCCAGCCCCTTTCTCCGGCGCAGCGCGCCGAGACCGCCTATGCCAAAGCCGCGCAGATCTGCGACGAGGATGTGGAAACGAACCGGCTCATCGGCGAGCACGCCCTCCCGCTCGTCCGCGCCCACGCCGAGCGCAAGGGCGGGGAACGCGTCAATATCCTCACCCATTGCAATGCCGGGTGGCTGGCCTGCGTCGATTGGGGGACGGCCCTTTCGCCCATCTATCAGGCGCATGACGCCGGAATTCCCGTCCATGTCTGGGTCGATGAGACGCGGCCCCGCAATCAGGGCGCGGCGCTGACGGCGTTCGAGCTTGGCGCGCATGGCGTGCCGCATACGATCATCGTCGACAATGCGGGCGGCCATCTGATGCAGAGCGGGCAGGTGGATCTCTGCATCACCGGCGCTGACCGCGTCACCGCGAATGGCGATGCGGCCAACAAAATCGGCACCTATCTCAAGGCACTTGCCGCCCGCGACAATGACGTGCCGTTCCACATCACCATTCCCTTCTCCACGATCGACTGGACGCTGGCGGACGGCCGGGCGATACCGATTGAGGAACGCGACGCTTCGGAAGTCACGAAGATGACCGGCCGCAGGGCGGATGGCGCGCTTGCGACGATCGACATTGCCGCGCCGGGCAGCCCGGCGGCGAATCCCGCCTTCGATGTCACCCCCGCCCGGCTGATCACGAGTCTCATCACCGAGCGCGGTATTTGCCGAGCCTCCGCGGAAGGTCTGCGGTCCCTCTACCCCGAGAAGGCCGATGGACAAGCTGCTGCGTAAGCTCGACGCTCCGAAGGAGAATGACCGTGCGCTTCGGCGCACGGTGATCGAGGCTGCCCTCGCCATGAGCCGGGAAGGGCTGAGCCCCGGGCGGTCGGGCAATATTTCGACGCGGACCGTTGGCGGCATGCTGATTACGCCGACCGGCATGACCTATGACGTGCTGCGCGAAGAGAACATCGTTTTCGTCGGCGAAAACGGCAAAACGCGACCGGGATCGCTACAGCCCTCGTCAGAATGGCAAATGCATAACGCGCTCTATGCGATGCGGCCGGAAACCGGGGCGATCGTGCACTGCCATTCAATGGATGCCACGGCGCTGGCCTGCGCGGGCAGGCCGATCCCGGCCTTTCATTATATGGTCGCCGTCGCCGGCGGCGCCGACATTCCGCTCGTGCCCTACGCCACCTTCGGCACGCGCGAGCTGGCCATGAGCGTTGTCGCCGCGCTCAAGGACCGTAAGGCGGCTCTGCTCGCTCATCATGGACAGATCGCCTGCGGCCCGGACCTTGCGGCGGCGCTCGATCTCGCCCGCGAGGTTGAGACGCTCGCCGGACAATATTGCCGGGTGCTCCAGATCGGCGGCGGTCCGCTTCTCGACGCGGCGGAGATGCGCCGCGTGCTTGAGAAGTTCCAAGGGTACGGCCAGCAATAGGCGCTTAATAGAATTGCGCCTGGGCCACTGCGGCGTCGGAGGCTCATGCCGCTTCATCGGTCAGCTGAGATGCTGACCGCTATCCACGCAGATCATCTGCCCCGTGATCGACGGCGTCTCCAGAAGGAAGTGCACCGCAGCGGCAACGTCCTCGGGCGAGGCGCCATGCCCCAGAAGCGTGCCGCGTTGTTCGGCTTCGAATTGCTGGGCCGTCTGATGGATGCTTTGCAGAACCGGACCCGGCGCGATCGCATTCACGCGGATTTTGGGAGCGAGCGCCTGGGCCATGGTTTGCGTCACCCACCAAAGACCGGCCTTGCTGACCGAATAGGAAAAGAACTCCGGCGACGGGTTCAAAACCCGCTGGTCGATGATGTTGATGATGTGGCCACGCTGTCCGGCGGGCAGAGCCTCGGCAAAGCTCTGTGCAAGGAAGACCGGCGCGCGCAGATTGGTGTCGAGATGCGCCTGCCAGCCTGCGGGATCGAGCGTCCCGAGCTCATCCTTGAGGAACAGCGAGGCATTGTTGATCAGGCAGGATGGGGCGCCGAGCATTTCGGCGCAGCGCGGCGCAAGCGCTCGCAGCTGATCGATGTCGGTCAATTCGGCATCGAGCGCGATGGCCTTGCCGCCGAGGCGGTCAATCTCCTCGACGACCGCTGCGGCAGCGTCGGACGAGGAGCGATAGTGGATCGCGATCTGCCATGAGGAACGCGCAAGGCTCAGCGCAATGGCGCGTCCCACGCGGTGAGCGGCGCCCGTGATGATTGCCGTCCCGACGCCGCCGGATGAAGGCTGAATGCGGCTCACCATTCCCTCGACGCGAACAAGAGATCCGTACACGGCCTGCTTCGGCCGGCACACAAGCCTTTTTCACAGCTTTTCCTCAAAATTCCCATTTCCGCAACTTAAAATGGTTGCGTTTCAGAAATGCCCGTATTAAGTGTACACGTATAACGCGACGGAACAACTTTGGAGGTTAAACAGGGCTATGTCGAATTGGCTGGCTTGGTTCAGCCATTTGAGATCTCGCAAGGCCTGCAAAGCGTTCCTCGTGATCGAGCTTAGTAAGCGTAGCGTAGCGTAAGTGGATGGGAATGAAGATCGCAAGTTTCGGCTTGTCTCTTTGTGACCAATCCTCTCCCTCTCTAGTGCCCAAAAGGCCGGATCCTAGCCCCCATCGGGATCCGGCCGCCCTAGAGGGCCGGGCACGCCTCTCTTCCTGTTCTTATCCCGCCATATGATCGTAACAGAGCCGTATCAGAACGATGCGCGTTCGCTTGCCTGAACGCCGTGCGGCCCGCGGATCGTCCAGCGTGATCCCTTCGCCACAGCTCGGGGCAAACTCGCCGCGCAATGGCCCTGAGGCTGCATTTTACCGGAATCATCCATAGACGGTTAAGCCTCCTCCTTTACTGATGCCGGAAACCAAACACGCCCCGGACCAACCGGGGGCAGCGGGAACCGCGTTTCAGTTCGTCGAGGCTCCAATGATTATCCGTGCCCTCCCTCTTGCCATCTGCCTCTTCTGGCTCGCCTGTGAAAGCCACTTCAGCCCCAGCTTCTTCGTCGCCACGCTTGAGCAGAGCGTGACCTCGCTCGCCGGCGGAATAGACGATGTGGTCTCAGTCGAAGTTGCGCGGCCGGCCGCAACCATGTTGGCCAGTGCGGAGAGCCAATAGGCGATCAGTCACTGCCGCCATCCTCGTCATCGTCCCGCTCTTCCTCATCCCAGTCGTCGAATGATCCGCCATCGCGATCGCCATTGCGCCACGCGGCCGCACGTACCGGCGGCATGACGATCTTGCGCGCCGAGCACAACCGTCCCTGACGGTCATTCGCGCCGCAAGCTCTCAGTTTCAGATCGCGGGAGAAGCAAATGCGCAGCTCGCGCAGCCGCCGGTTCTTGCATTCGATATTGATCATTTCCGGCTTCAGCGCCGGATTGGCTTTGAGGAACGCGCGCTCGATCTCCTCAGGGGAGACCGTCAGATAATTCTGCAGAGTCCGGAAACGGGCGGGAATCGTAATCGTCTCATAGGCGCGCCGTGAGATTCGGAAATAGCTTTCCGCATCGAGCCCGGAACAGACCCCGTGCTTGCGATATTCGTAAATGATCAGCCGCTTGCTCGGCATGATGTCGATCATGTCCCGGATGACATTGTCCGGCACCCATGGCCGGCGGCCGGTTTCGCAATGTTCCGGCCAGCTGCGATCATATTGCGGCCAGAAGCCGTGGAGGACGAAGGCGAAGGGCCGCTCTCTTGCGCATTGTGGTTCGTTGCGCCGGCTTTGCCCTTGCGCCGCGCAATAGGTCGGCGACCAGCTCAGAGCCAGCGTGTAATAGTCGAACTCGCCGGGCCGTCCTTCTGCAGATACCACGGCCGCGCCGGCAAGCTGCAACAGCGCTAAGCCCACACGGACGCAAAACTTGCGGCTCATTCGGTGCTCTCCTCTAGATCAACCCTCGTTCAAGTGGAATCACTTGGACGAGGTCAAGTTGATCCATTTCAAGAGACGAGCGCAACTGTCTCCGCGTCCATCCCCGCCTTCGCGGGGACATGCTTGGACACGCGTTGCGCTAGTGCTTCGCCCGCCGCGCATGGGCGGCCATCACCCGGTCAATCGCATCCTTGAGCGCCTTATCGAATGTGACCCCTCTCAGTTTCCACTTCGCATAAGCCTGCTCGCTGGACGTGACCCACTCGCAGTCCCAATGCGCATCGCCGTCGAACTCCAGCGTTCCGTAAAGCACCGCGTTTGTTCCGAGCGCCCTCGATGCCTGCCGAATGGCGCTCCAATTATGCCTGGTAAGATCCTTATAGGTCACGGCCTCCTGATCCTCTTCCGGCAGGACGATCGGAATGGCGCGGCGTTTGGATGCTTCCTTGAGGACTTCGCGCTGGCCATAGCCTTTCTCCCCATCGCGCGAAAGAATATAGCGGTTGCGCACCTCGCGTATGCCAAGCCAAACGGCGACGGTCGGCCGCTTGCCCTCCCATTTGTCGATCCCCGCGGTCGCCATGGCCTCATCGAATTTCTCCCGGTCGAAACGCATGCGCAGGAAATGCGGCCGGTCCCGCGTTCCCTGCTCGTCATGGATCGGAATGTCCTTCATCCGGTCTTCATAGCTGTGCTCGCCGATAAGGCCCGGCGCGAGGGCGATCACGGATTTGGCCCGCTCGGTCTTTGCGATCCGGGGCCGTCCGGTGAGTTTGATCAGGACCTCTTTCGCGCCGATCTTGAAGCCGCGCAGCCGTTCGGCCGGGCCGGTCCCGGTGACGATGGTCTCCGCCTTGTAGAGCGCGTCCGGGTCATGAGCGGGTTTGGCGGCGGCGGGCCAGCAGACCGCGAGGAATGCGATCGCCGCGATCGCGACGGGCCGGAAGTCCATCATAGCGCTCATCTCATCTTTCCTAACGTTTGTATCGGCTCCGAAGCACCCGCTCCAGAATCCGGGGAAGCACGGTTCCGGCGGAGCGGGCCAGCGATTTGAAAAACGCCTCGAGCGGCGTGTTCCGGCGCGAGCTGCGCGAGGGCGCGCGCTCGCCGGACTCGCCCGGCGGCTTGGGGATTCGAAATTCGCCATGCCGCTCATAACCGCCTTCGTCTGCCTCCGCGGCCTTGCGTTCGCTTCTGCGCTCAAGAATTTCATGGGCGGAGTCGCGGTCGAGCCTTTCGTCATAGACGCCCTTGACCGGGCTCGCCCCGATGACCGCGGTCCGCTCCTCCGCCGTCAGAGGGCCGAGCCGGGAGGAAGGCGGCCGGATCAACGTCCGCTGCACCATGGAGGGTTCGCCTTTCGCCCGGAGCGTCGAGACGAGCGCCTCGCCGACCCCGAGTTCGAGGATCACGCGCTCCGTTTCGAAGGCGGGATTGGGCCGGAACGTCTCCGCTGCCGCCTTGACGGCGCGCTGCTCACGAGGTGTATAGGCGCGCAGCGCGTGCTGAATGCGGTTGCCGAGCTGGCTGGAGACGCTGTCCGGCACGTCGAGCGGGTTCTGGGTGACAAAATAGACGCCGATTCCCTTGGAGCGGATAAGGCGCGCAATCTGCTCGATGCGTTCCAGGAGCGCTTTGGGCGCTTCGTCGAACATGAGATGCGTCTCGTCGAAAAAGAAGACCAGCTTCGGTTTGGGCGGGTCGCCGACCTCGGGCAGCGTCTCGAACAGCTCGCTCAGAAGCCATAAGAGGAAGGTCGCATAGAGCCGCGGCGTTGCCATCAGCTTGTCGGCGGCCAGAATGCTCACATAGCCGTGCCCATTGGCGTCGGTCCGCATGAAGTCCTTGATGTCGAAGGCCGGCTCACCGAAAAATTGCTCCGCAGACTGCTCTTCCAGGACGAGGAGCCGCCGCTGAATGGCGCCGACCGAGCTTTTGGCCACATTGCCGTATTTCGCGGAGAGCTCATCCGCGCGCCCGGACACATGGGCGATCAGTGAACGGAGATCTTCGAGATCGAGGAGCGGGAGCTTTTCGTCATCCGCCACCCGGAACGCGATGTTGAGGACGCCTTCCTGAACATCGTTCAGCTCCAAGAGACGCGACAGGAGAAGCGGCCCCATATCCTTGATGGTCGCGCGAATCGGATGGCCCCGCTCGCCGAACAGATCCCAGAAGATCACTGGAAAGGCTTCATAGCGGTAATCGTCGAAGCCGATCGTCTTTGCGCGCTCTTCGAGGAAAGGCTTAGAGACGCCGCTCGCCGCGAGCCCTGACAGATCGCCCTTCACATCCGCCGCAAAGACCGGAACGCCCTTTGCCGACAGACCCTCGGTGATGATTTGCAGCGATACGGTCTTGCCGGTGCCTGTCGCTCCTGTGATCAGGCCGTGGCGATTGACAAGCCTGAGCAGGAGTTCTTCCCGCTCCACGCTCTTGCCCAAAAATACTGCGTCGTCTGAATAATCGCTCATCTGCCTGTCACCTTCCGCGATCACCCGCCAATATGGTTTTCGTCCGCCACGACCATTTGCGGCACAGGCTATCCCAACTCGGCCCTCCGCCGCCAGACGGTTCCGGCTGCCTTTTGTCCACGCCAAATCCCCTTGTCGTCGAAACTGGAACAAATTCGCTTGGCGCTATGCGACTATATGCATAAAGATTCTCCATTGAACCGCTTTCATGCGGTTTCGTGCCGAATGGGCATGAGAGAGATCGAAACGGCTGAAGGAGAATAGCGTGAATTACAAAGTCGAGAAGATCGAAGGCGTCGGTGCGAAATATGCAGCGAAACTTCAGAAGGTCGGTATCGCGAGCACCAAGCAGCTATTGGACCGGGCCGCGACGCGCAAGGGCAGGAAGGTGCTTGCCGAAGCGTCCGGGATCGAGGAGAAGCTGATTCTGAAATGGGCCAATATGTGCGACCTGCTGCGCATTAAGGGCATCGGTGAAGAGTTCTCCGAACTGCTCGAAGTTGCGGGCGTCGATACGGTGAAGGAGCTGTCCAAGCGTCGCGCGGATAATCTTCACAAGGCGATGGTGGAGGCCAATGGCAGGCGCAAGCTTGTCCGGCAGCTTCCCGGGGTCGGACAGATCGAGAACTGGGTGAGCCAGGCAAAAGCGATTGCGCCGGTGATGCAGTACTGAACGGAGCGGCTGCGGAGCGCCGGCCGCCTCCTCAATCTCTATCCTTCCGATCTCCAGCTCGGCCGGAGGCGAAGTTTCGTTTCATCATATTGCCTTCCGCCCGCGGGCTGTGACGGAGCGGCCGGCCTCCCGGCGGCGTGTCCGCACGCGACCTGATGACGCTGGTTGCCAATGGTCGGGCGCAAGCCGCCCTTTGCGGCATTTACAACCTTCGCCGCCGCAATTAGGGTCTTTTGACGGCAGATGATGGTCTTGCTGGACGGTCAGATGCGCCTCTGCTTAAGATACCGCAATGAGTGACTTACGTTTGGCCTCAGAGTTTCCCGACATAACCATCGAAGAATGGGAAAAAGCTGCGCTGAAAGCCTTGCGCGGCGGCGATCTCCGGGCGCTCAAGACCGAGCTCTATGAAGGCTTCACCGTTAACCCCCTATACACCAAGGCGGACGCCTCGATAACCGCCCCGCTCTCGGGGCATGTCGGCGTTTCCCCTTTCATGCGCGGAAAGAGGCCGGCCGACCCCTCCTCTCCGTGGACGATCATTCAGCTCCTCGATCATCTGGACCTTGAGGAAGCGGCCCGGCAGCTCAAAGAGGATCACGCCAATGGCGTGAAGGCGTTCTGGCTTCAGTTCGGCGGCAACATCCCCTATGGCGGCGCGTTCATCGGCGCGCGCAAGGTGGAAACGCTCGAAAGAGTCTTCGAGGATGTTCCGCTTGAGGATATCGAGATCTATGTTTCGGGCGGCTTCGACACGGGTCCCGGTGCGGGGCTCGTCACCGCGCTGATCGAGAAACGCGGGACGCCCCCTGCCAAGATCAAAGGATCGGCGGGGCTCGATCCGCTGAGCGTCATCGCCGCGAGCGGCTACGTCCCGGCCGAGCGCGACCGCGCGCTTGTCGACGCCGTCGATGCCGCAACCTATTTCCGGGAGAAAGCCTATGGCTGGCGGCCGTTTCTCGCATCATGCCGCGCCTGGCACCAGGCCGGCGGATCGGCCCGCGAGGAACTCGGCTTCACGCTGTCGGCTGCCGTCTCTTACTGGCGCGCATTGATCGACGCGGGCTGGCCGCTCGATGAAGCCGCCAATGCAATCGCCTTTTCGCTGACGGCCGACGCCGATCTGTTCCTCACCATCGCAAAATTCCGCGCGATGCGCGCTTTATGGGCGCGCGTCACCGAGGCTGCCGGATTGCCGCCGGTCGAGCCCAGGCTGATCGCCGAAATGTCGTTCCGCATGGTCGCCGAGCGGGATCCTTATGTGAACCTGCTTCGCGCGACGGTTGCGGCTTTCGGCGCCGGGCTCGGCGGCGCGGAGGCGGTCCTTCTCATTCCGTTCAACACCCGCCACGGAACGCCGGATGCTTTCGCCAGGCGTCTTGCGCGCAACACGCATCTGATCCTGCAGGAAGAAGCCCGGCTCGGGCGCGTCGCCGATGCCGCCGGCGGGTCTTATTACGTCGAACAGCTCACGCACAAGCTCGCGGCCGCGGCCTGGGAGGAATTTCGCAGCACCGAGGCGGAGGGGGGGCTGCTCGCGGCCTTGGAGAAGGGGATGATCGGGCGCAAGCTGACCGATGTCTCGCTTCGGCGCTACGCAAACCTTGCCCGGAACAAGGACAAGCTGACCGGCGTGTCCTCCTTCCCCAATCTCGAGGAGGAGCCGCTCTTCTCGCGTCCGGAGGATCTTGCGATCGACCTGACCGCGCTCGATGAGGAAGGTCAGATCCCGAACTTGCCGCGTGCGGAGAAAGGCAAGCGCTTTGCCGCCATCGTCACGGCGGCGACGAACGGCGCGACGCTCAAAGGTCTGGAGCGCGCCTGCGAGACGCTGATGGAGCGGTTCGATTTCATCCCCTCGACTTCGCAGCGCGAAGCCGAGCCGTTCGAGCAGCTTCGCCAGGCAGCGGATCGTGCGATGAGCCGCGTTGGCACGAGGCCGCCAATCTATCTCGCCAATCTCGGACAGCTTGCCGATTACAATGCGCGATCGAGCTGGGCGAAGAGCTTTTTTGCCGCCGGCGGCATCGAGGCGTTGGACGAAGGCGGCTTCACCGACATCGAGCATCTCGTCCGGAGCTTTCAGCAAAGCCCGGCGCCGGTGGTCTGCATCTGCGCGTCGGACAAGACCTTCAGCGAGATGACCGGTGTCGCGGCCGCTCTGAAGGATGCCGGCGCTGTCGCGATTTACCTCGTTGCGGATCCGGCAAGCCTCGCCAGGCTCACCGACGATCAGAAGCGCGGCCTTGACCGCATCATCTATGATGGCTGCAATATGCTGAAGACTCTGTGGGAGCTGCAGGACATGATGCGTGTCGAGGATCTCGGAGAGGCGGACTCGGACGACTTCGAAGACGAGGACGCGGACGAGACGCCGAAAGTGAATGGGTCATAGCAGGCAAGCGCAATTATGAGCCGACTGCCCGATTTTGGTCATATGGACTGGACGCTCTCCAAAGTGAGCGAAGCGCCGTCCGGGGCGCGTGAGCCCTGGATGACGCCGGAGGGCATTCCGGTTGAGACGGCCTATGAAGCCTCTGCCCTTGCCGGCCTCGATTTCCTCGACAGCCTGCCCGGCTTTCCGCCGTTCTTGCGCGGCCCCTATCCGACCATGTATGTCCAGCAGCCCTGGACGATCCGCCAATATGCCGGCTTCTCCACGGCCGAGGAGTCGAATGCCTTCTACCTGCGCAATCTCGCCGCCGGCCAGAAGGGCCTCTCCATTGCTTTCGACCTGGCGACCCATCGCGGCTATGACAGCGACCACCCTCGGGTGAAGGGCGATGTCGGCATGGCGGGCGTTGCGATCGATAGCATCTACGACATGCGCACGCTGTTCGACGGCATACCGCTGTCGGAAATGACGGTGTCGATGACCATGAATGGCGCGGTGCTGCCGGTGTTGGCGCTTTACATCGTCGCAGGGGAAGAGCAGGGCGCGCCGCCCGAAAAACTCGGCGGGACCATCCAGAACGACATTCTCAAGGAGTTCATGGTCCGCAACACCTATATCTACCCGCCCGGCCCCTCCATGCGGATCATTTCGGACATCTTCGCCTATACGTCGAAGCATATGCCGAAATTCAACTCGATCTCGATCTCCGGCTATCACATGCAGGAGGCCGGCGCGACCGCCGATCTGGAACTCGGCTATACGCTCGCGGACGGCATGGAATATGTGCGTGCCGGCATGGAAGGCGGCCTCGCGATCGAAAACTTCGCGCCGCGCCTCTCCTTCTTCTGGGCGATCGGCATGAATTTCTTCATGGAAGTCGCCAAGATGCGCGCAGGCCGGATGCTCTGGGCGAAGATCATGAAGGATCTCGGCGCCGCCGATCCGAAATCGCTGTCGCTCCGCGCCCATTGCCAGACCTCGGGCTGGAGCCTGACGGCGCAGGACATCTACAACAATGTGATCCGGACCTGTGTCGAGGCGCTTGCCGCAACTCATGGCGGCACGCAGTCGCTGCACACCAATGCGCTGGACGAGGCCCTTGCTCTGCCGACGGATTTTTCCGCCCGCATCGCCCGCAATACGCAGCTCTTCATCGCCCAGGAGACCGGCGCCACCCGCGCCATCGATCCCTGGGGCGGCAGCTATTATGTCGAGCGGCTGACTTATGAGCTGGCGAACAAGGCCTGGACGCATATTCAGGAAGTCGAGAAGCTCGGCGGCATGGCGAAGGCGATCGAGGCCGGCCTGCCGAAAATGCGCATCGAGGAGGCCGCCGCCAGGGCGCAGGCGCGTATCGACAGCGGTGCGCAGACGATTGTCGGCGTGAACAAATATCGGGCCGAAGCGGATCAGCCGATCGACGTTCTGGTCGTGGACAATACGGCGGTCCGGGAGAAACAGATCGAGAAGCTTGCCCGTCTGCGCGAGGAGCGCAATGATACCGAGGCGCAGGCCGCCCTCAACGCGCTGACGCAGGCCGCGGAAAGCGGGCAGGGCAATCTGCTTGAGCTCTCCATCAATGCGGCGCGGGCGAAGGCCACGGTCGGCGAGATTTCCGAGGCGATGGAGAAAGTCTTCGGCCGCCACCGGATCGACACGCGCGCCGTATCCGGCGTTTATCGTCAGGAGATCGGACAGATGAATGAAGACGTGGCCCGCGTGCTGGCGATGACGGATGCGTTCGAGGCCAATGACGGGCGCCGGCCGCGTATCCTGGTGGCCAAAGTCGGCCAGGACGGCCATGACCGCGGCCAGAAAGTGATCGCCTCGGCCTTTGCCGATCTTGGGTTCGACGTCGACATCGGGCCGCTTTTCGCCACGCCCGCCGAATGCGCGCGCCAGGCAATCGAGAATGACGTCCACATCATCGGGATTTCCACTCTCGCGGCCGGACATCTGACGCTCGTTCCCGAGCTGAAAGCGGAGCTCGCCGCGCTCGGCCGCCCGGACATCATGATCGTCGTTGGCGGCGTCATCCCGCCTCAGGATTACGATGCGCTTTATGCCGCCGGGGCGAAGGCGATTTTCGGCCCCGGCACCGTTATTGCCGAGGCCGCCGCCTATTTGTTGAGCAAATTGAACGCACAACTCGGCTATGGCTCCATGGAAGCTGCAGAATAGCCCAAGCCTTTCGTCGCCTGCGGGCATCGCCCATCATCTGCAATTCTGCGGCCTCTTCCCAATATGATTTGATTTTTCTTCCACAGCCTCATATTTGCTTTGGGCGTAGCGCGGTTCACTCATCTCGGTCCTGGTATCATGCAAGAGAGCGTATCGGCGGGCACGCAGCCAGCGGGCGGCAACAAGACAGCTGAGCCCAATGAACGGCGGCTGGGTGGCGGCTTCTTTTCCTTCATCAATCTGTTGACCCTGGCGCTGACTCTGGGGTTGGCGATCTATCCCGAATGGCCGGTCGGCCTCAGGCTGGCATTGGGAGCGATGTTCCTGTCCGTGATTACGGTCGGGGTGATTTCCAGCTATGCCCCAATCCTGTCTCGTTGCATTCTGCCTCTGTTGATCGGGGGAATCTGCGTCGAAGCCTACATCCTGCTGCAGCACTCGGACTTAAACCTGCAGATTACGAAGTATTTCGTATTTGATGACAAGTATAATGAAATATTCTATTCCGGCGTGGCGACGCTCTATGCGATCATTACGGCTCTTGCACTCGTGAAGGGGATCGAGGATTTCGATTCCATGAAGCGCAATATCACCGACGAGGCTTATAAGGTCCACGCAATATTCGCGATGACCTATTATTTCGACGTCGTCAGAGATGACGAGACCCGCGAGGCTATTCTCGGCATCCGGCAGAAGCTGTTGCGCTACGCCGAGAACGTGGCGGCAATGCGCGATCAGCGGCTGAGGAACGAGAATCTGAGAATCCTGCGCGACTGCCAGTCGGACATCGCAAGGCTGAAGCCCCACGATGAAAACGATCATCATTCCTTGCAGATCATCGTGGCCGCGCATGGCGAGCTCGGCACGCTCCGCTCCAAACGGATCAATGCCGTCGGCGAAAAAATCCCGCGCTATTTGATCGCGGCACTATGGCTGATGGCGATATCGCTGATTCTTCCGTTCATGGGCGAACCCCTGTTCATCGAAGCTCCCCAACTGGCCATCGGGCTCGTCGCCAATCCAGGGCGTTTCGGGCAGTATTACATCATCTTCCTGATGGGAGCGCTGAATAGCTTCCTGCTCCTGATGCTCTCCGACATCAGCGATCCGTTCGACGGTTTCTGGAAGGTCACTCTGGATCCGTTCGATGAGCTCAGGCTCGCGCTCGGCCACGAAATGGCCGAGAAGGCGGAGCTCAAACCCGCCGCAACCCGGTTGTGATTTTGTACCAGATCGGATAAGTCAGGCGAGCTGATGCACCAGTGTATCGAAGGAGCGGCTGCCGATCCACGGATTCTCGCCCGGCGGATCGCCAAATCTTCAGCTTCTCCAACAAGTTAGAGGAACTTACGGGTTGCGGCCCTCTTGAGATCGGCACGCCCGCAACTGTTAACCACAAAAAATCAATCCGATGCGTTTTTTCACAAATTCTTGTCAAATGTCACTAAACTTTTTACTACACAGGTGATGGCGGTCGGAAGCTTGGCCGTAAGCTCGTGCCGACGCAATTCAAGGGGGAGTTGTGGTGTTCAAGTTGCGTATTGCGGTCTGCTGGGTCGTGCTGTCGATGGGACTGTCTTTTGGGCTCTCGGCGCAGCCGGCCTTCTCGGAAGAAGTGACGCTGAAACTGAACACGGGCGGCCTGACCATCACCGGAAAACTCATCAATTTCGACGGGGAGAACTATCTCGTCGAAACCGAAGCGCTTGGCACCATTCGGGTCAGCAAAGAGAAATTCACCTGCTCGGGCGCGGGATGCGCCCAAGCCCCGGCCACCGCTCATGTGGTGACCTCGACAACGGGGGCGACAATTCGTGTCCGAGGTTCGACGACGGTCGGCCTGGAGCTGTTTCCCGCCATGATCGAAAAATACGCGGCCACGAAGGACGCGACGGTCGAGCGAAATGACGAGGACGCAACCAAATTCGATCTTCGGCTCACAGACAACGATGGAAACGAGATCGCCACTTTCGATTTTGAAACGCTGGGATCGTCGACGGCCTTCAGGAACCTGATCACGGGTGAAGCCGATATCGGAATGGCGTCGAGGCCGATCAGCGACAAAGAAATCGGTCAGTTGGCCCAGGCCGGGTTCACGGGCATGAATCGGCCGGGGCACGAGCATGTGGTCGGCCTGGACGGTGTTGCCGTGGTCATCTCGGCCAGGAACAAGGTCGGAAGCTTGTCGCTGGAGGAGATTTCGAAGGCGTTCTCCGGCGAGGTGCGGGATTGGTCGGAACTCGGCGGAGCGCCGGGGCGGATCACCGTCTACGCAAAAGGCGACAACTCCGCGACCTTTCAGCTTTTTCGTGACTTGGTTCTCAAGCCATTCAAGAGATCGATTTCTCCTGATGCGAAGCAGTTCGTAACGAATACCGAGCTTGCCGAGGCCGTAACGAAAGACAATGGCGGCATTGGCATCGTGACGCTTGCTGAGATCGGCGCAACCAAACCGCTGAGCATCAAAGACACCTGCGGCCTCCTCCACGAGCCCTCGGATTTCGGCGTAAAGAGCGGGGAATATCCGCTTTCACACAGCCTTTACCTCTATACGACCGAGCTGAAGGACAAGATCGCTTCAGAGGTCGTTGAATACGCCGTATCGCATGCCGTCGACGATGTGGTGGAGAAGGTCGGCTTCATCACCAAGAGCGTCAGAACGGTTCCGTTCGACCGGTTTCGCAATCACGTCGCAGCCTCACTTGAGACGCCGCCAGAGGATTTCGACATCGTCCTCATGCGCCAGCTTATGAAGACGCTTGGGGCGGGCGAGCGCTTGTCCACGACGATGCGGTTCCTCCCCTCATCCTCACAGCTCGACAGTAAATCGGTGCAGGCGCTTTCGCGTGTCGCCCGCTATTTAAAGACCGTGGATCTGACCAAGAAGAAGGTCATCGTCGTGGGCTATTCCGACACCACCGGCGTTTTCGATCTGAACAAGGAATTGTCCCGGAAGCGCGCCTCGGCGGTTCGCGATGGATTGGTTTTGGCGGCAAACGGTGGGCTGACGCCGAATCAGATCGAGGTTCAGGCCTATGGCGAGTTGATGCCGGTTGCCTGCAACGACACCAATGCAGGACGCCAGAAAATCGCCGCGTCGAGATCTGGCTTGCGCCGAAAGGCAATTCGCGGCCGGTCGTTTTGACCAAACAGCCCTAATCGCTGGCAAACACGCATTCCCTTCGTTTGAGGACTGGCCCGGGAACGCTCTGAAAGACGTTTCCGGCTTTGTTGGTCTGGACGGAGCCCGAAGCCCGCGAAGGGACGCCCGAAAGAAACGTGCTTGCCATATTCGGTTGCCGGACCCGCCGGTTGTGTGCGCTTCGACGAGGCCATCGACGTCAGTGATAGGCAAGCAATCTGAGATTGTAATCTTTGTGAAATGCAATCTTTTAGAAGAACAAACTAAGATCAAAATCCTTACATATCGTATTCAGATATTATATATTCAAAAATTTCGAAGCTTTGAGCCTCGAAGCAAGGGGATGTTATGTTAAATTTTCATTGCTTTGGCCGCCATTTCTTTGGACTAGCGATCCTCTTTTTTGCCTTTTCGGCATCGCCGGCACTTTCCAGCGAGGTCACCCTGAGATTGAAAACGGGCGGGCTGACGATCACCGGCCGGCTCGTCGACCATAATGATCAATTCTACATGATCGAAAATGATGCACTCGGCATCATGTGGCTTAGCCCGGAAAAATTCAGCTGCGAGGGCGCCGGCTGCCCGCAATCGCCGAGCGCCGAAATTACCGGGGCCACGATCCAGAAAGGCGAGCCCGTCCACATCAGTGGATCCACGACGATCGGCGCAGAGCTGATGCCGGCTCTGATAGAGCGCTATGCGGAAAAAATGGGTGCGAAGGTTGAGACGATCAAACTTGATGATGCCGATCTGATCTTCGATCTCATCGACGGGAACGGCGCCAGCCTTGTGACCATTGGCCTGAAGCGCCATGGATCGGCAACGGCCTTTGCGGCGCTCGCGTCCGGCGAGGCCGACATCGGCATGTCCGATCGGCCGATCGCCGAGGAGGAAATCGCAACGCTTGCCGGGGCCGGATTGCCGGGAATAAATCGTCCCGGCCATGAACATGTCGTTGGCTTGGACGGCATTCTCGTCGTGACCTCACCTGAGAGTGAGGTGTCGGCCTTATCGATCGAAGAGCTGTCCCGCATCTTTTCCGGTGAGGTCAAGGACTGGTCGGAGCTGGGCTTGCCCCGTCAAAAGATCAACGTCTACGCGACGGACGGGAAATCGGGGACCTTCCGCATGTTCCGGTCGCTCGTGCTCGAACCATTCGGCAAAACGCTCACGGCCGACGCCACAAGGCTGCGATCAAACGCTGACCTCGCAAAGCAGGTCGCCGCCGACAGAGGCGGCATCGGGATCGCCAGCTTCGCCGAGATCGATCTGGCCAAACCGGTTGCGATCAAAGGGAGCTGCGGCCTCGCGCACCAGCCTTCGAGGTTCGGCGTCAAGAGCGGCGAATATCCGTTCAGCCGGAACCTGTATTTCTACACGTCTGATCTGACAAAGGCGCATGTGGCCGGTCTGGTCGAACTTGCCACATCCCAAGATGCCGCCGAGATCCTGGCGGAGGTCGGGTTCATCGACAAGAGCGTGATGGCACCCCCCTTCGACAGCTTTGCCGAGCAGCTCGCAAATTCGATCAATGTTCAGGCGGAGGATTTCGATTTCGAACTCATGCGTCAGTTGATGAACGATCTCGGCTCCGGCCACCGTTTATCGTCGACCATGCATTTCGAATTGGGCTCGGCGCAACTCGATAGCGAATCGCTGCAGCAAATGCCGGATCTCGTCGACTATCTGCAGCGTCAGGGCCTCACCGGCAGTAAGATCGTCATCGCGGGCTTTTCCGACAATACCGGCACATTTGCGCGGAATCTGCAGCTATCCCGCGAACGCGCCGAGGCCGTTCGCAACGCTTTGACGGCCGCAGACAATGGTGCGCTGAGGTCGGCCACGATCGAGGTGCAGGCTTATAGCGAGCTTTTTCCTGTGGTCTGCAACAACTCCGAACGCGGCCGCGAAAAGAATCGGCACGTCGAGATATGGCTGGTTTCGACGGATGCGTCGCGGCCGCTCGTCTTGAAAGAGCAGTAGCGGCAATGCCACCCACGCCGGACGGAGCGACCTTGAGCCGGCAGCGCGCGCCGGACTTGCGATCCTGCAACACTCTGCCACCGAGTGACACGAATGTGGGAGTGGGCACTGACTCTTCGTGTATTTGCGCGATACGGTATATTACGATTTGACCGCACACCGAAACGCATTCGGTGTGTGAGCAGGAGTATCATGTCTGAAGCCGGGTAGGGCAAGAAATGCGGTCCGTTCCGACGAAGGATCAAGCCCAGAGCAGGAGACCTATCCGGCAAGCCGTAATTGTTTGTATTCCCGTTCTCCTCACCCTCGCACAGCCGGAAGCCCTCCGGGCGCAGACCGCCCCGGTGCAGCTTGCTCAGGCGCGGAACTCCAAGCGATTGCAAGCTGAGCCGCGTGCCCGTATGGAGGATCGGGCAGCTGATCATCAAATGTTTCTCCGACGATCAGCTCTCGAGCCTGAAAAGCGTCTTCAATCAGCGGCGCGAGAAGCTGGCGCGGCAAGATCGGCGCGCCGCCGACAGCCTTGCCCGGATCGCAGGAGTCAACCGGGACGCCCTGGCGCAGCTGTTCAGGATTGTGAGTGAGCGCGCTGTCGAACCGGAGGAGCTGCCGGAGAAGCTGGCGATCAAGCTCAGGCTCCACCGGCAGCTGGTCGATGATCTCCATTTGCAGTTGACGCGCGCCGGCCGCGACGAGAGATGGCCTCTTATTCTCTCCAACGTCGAACAAGGCCGCTACGATGTCGCCATCAGCCTGGCGGTTTCCCTCAAGGATGATCTGGCCCCAGACACCGGGGCGAACCCGCAAGGCGGCAATGGCAATTCATTGACGGCCGCCGCGGCTGAGTCGGCCATCGGGAAGATTGCTCTTATTCAGTCGAATTATGTCGATGCCGTTCGGCAATTGCGCGCCGCAGCCGAACTGGCCTCGGAAGACGAGGAGATGCACCAGCAATATCAGGAGGCAATGGCCAGCGCACTCTATCTCCGAACCGAGGATGAGTGGAATGAGGGGGCATTGGTCGAGGCGGCCGACCTCTACAAGCAGCTCATAAGGGCTCGCCCGCGCAGCAAGATACCCGAGCTGTGGGCGCAGACGCAGGAGCGGCTGGGCAATGTTCTCCTGCGCCTTGGCGTCGGCAGACGCAGTGTCTCGCTTTTGGATGATGCGGTTGCCGCGTTCAGAGCCGCGCTGGAGGTTCGCACGAAGGGCAGCGATCCGCGGCTTTGGTTCGAGACGCAACGTCATTTTGCCAGCGCATTGTTTCGTCTCGGCGTTCACAAAGGCGGCACCCAGGAGCTTCACCAATCGGTTGCGGCCTACCGGCGCGCCTTAGCCGAGATTACGCCGGAAAGCGCGCCGGAAGACTGGGCGACTTTGCAGAACGGGCTTGGCGCGGCTTTGTGGTCGCTGGGCAATCGGGAGGACGGCACGGAGCCGCTGCAGGAGGCGGCCGCTGCGTTCACCGACGCGTTGGAGGGGCTGGATGCGGAGCGCCATCCCCGTGACTGGGGCGCGACGCAGAACAATCTCGGGGCCGCGCTGTTCGCGCTGGCCGAGCGTGAGACCGGCACGAGGAGTCTGGAGCGGGCGATTACAGCCTTTCACGCATCGCTCGCCGCCTATCAGGAGGCCAGCGCTCCCTACTTCATCGTCGGCGTCCGAAAGAATCTGGAGAGCGCGGAGACTATGCTGAAGGAGCGGCAGTCGCAGCAATCTCGGCCCGGCGCTCAGTAGGACCGGTCCGCGCCGAAGCGCGTTGCCGATTTGGCACAAAGGCGGGCTCGTGTGATGATCCAGAAGTTCGTCATCCCTCGCAGCCGGCACCGAACGAACTTCTGGATCTAAATCGCACGAGCAATATCAGTAGGCTAGATCAACCCTCGTTCAAGTGGAGTCATTTGAACGAGGTTAAGTTGATCTATCCCAATAGGTTAGCGCAACTGTTCCCGCGTCCATCCCCGCCTTCGCGGGGACATGCTTGGACGCGCGTTGCGCTAATGTCCCTTAAATTCCGAAGTTCGCTCTGTCGTCTCGGCACGCTCCGTAGCGAACTTCGGAATCGGGACGCCAGCCAAGCCTCCCGTTAAGATCCTGATCACCAGTTCCCCTTAAACTTTTCACTTCACGCTCGATGGGCAGGGGAGGCGCGAGGTCTGGGAACCTCAAACGAATATCGGCATTTCGTTACGCAGGCGGCCTTAAGGCCGATCGGTGAATTGGGAGTTACGCTTATGACGATGATGACTGGTTTCGACAGGCATGAGATCGATCTCCTCGACGAGGAATATCTCGGGCCGCCGCCCCGCTTTCTTCTGGAAGAGCGCCCTGCGGATCATCGCATTCCCGGTATCGACTTCGCCGAAGAGGAACAGGCCGGGGTCTCCGCGTTCGACAGATTGAAATCGCTGCTCGGGATCAAGAGCTGCTGAGGCCCGCTTCGGACTGCCGGAAGCCGTTCCCAGTTCAGCGCCGGTGAGGCGGGGCGGCGATCGACATTTCCGGATACGATTGAAAGGGCCGTTGTCCGTTGACATGGTCCTGCAGCCGGCTATCTCTCGAACAGATCCGCCCATGCCCCAAATAGGAGGCGGGCGGCTTGCAATCGTTCCCTTTTCATGTGCAGAACCCGTTCTGGGCGGCCGAGCAGGGCCGAAGCCGTTGAAGCTGCGGCTGCGCGGTCCCATCAATAGGAGGAATGGTTTGCCCGAATAAGAGGAACAAATGGCCGATCCATACGAAGTGCTCGGTGTGCCGCGCGATGCGAGCCAGGACGATATCCGGAAGGCTTACCGGCGGCTTGCCAAGAAGCACCATCCCGATCTCAATCCCGGCAATCAGGAGGCGGAGGCCCGCTTCAAGGACATCTCGGCGGCCTATGCCATTCTCGGTGACGAGGAAAAGCGTGCGCGCTTCGACAAGGGCGAAATCGACGAGACAGGCGCGGAACGTCCCGAGCACCAATATTACAGGCATTATGCCGAGCAGGAGCCGGGCGGCTTCAAATATTACCGCTGGACGCGTCCGGGCGAGGAGGAGGATCTTGGCGATATTTTCTCCGACCTGTTCGGCCGGGACGGGTTTGAAGGCCGTGGCGGTTTCAAGGCGCGCGGGGGCGATGTCAGCTATTCGCTGACGATCGATTTTCTCGAGGCGGTGAACGGTGCGAAAAAGACAGTCACCATGCCGGACGGCAAGCGCCTGTCGATCACCATCCCCGCTGGCCTCAAGGACGGCCAGACGCTGCGTCTCAAAGGCGAAGGCCGGCCGGGAATCGGCGGCGGGGAGAGCGGAGATGCGCTGGTCACGATCAACGTGCGGGAGCACCCGATCTTCAGACGGGACGGCGATACGATCCGTTCGAGCGCGGATATTACGCTGAACGAGGCGCTTTCGAGCGGCAAGATCCGCGTCGATACCGTCTCCGGCGCCGTGAATGTCTCGGTGCCGCAGAACTCCAATACGGGCGATACGCTGCGGCTCAGGGGGCGGGGCGCGATGAACCGCTCGACAGGCAAGCGCGGCGATCATCTCATCGAGCTGCGCGTGAAGCTGCCGAAAGGAGCAAATGACGAGTTGCGAAAGCTGATCGCCGATTGGGAGGCGCAGCACCCCTATAATCCGCGCGGCGAGAAGGAGCCGGTCTCATGATCAGCGAAAAAGAGCTCTGCGCCCTGATCGACCGGCTGGAAGCGCAAATGCTGCGGCAGTGGGTGGATGCGGGTCTGGTCCGGAGCGCCGGTGCGGCCCACGCGATGCAGTTCGAGGACGCCGATGTCGCGCGCGTCAGGCTGATTTGCGAGCTCCATTACGACCTGGCGGTCGAGGAGGAAACGCTGCCGCTCATCCTGTCGCTCATGGACCAGATCTATGATCTGCGGCGGTCGTCGCGCGCGATCGCGGCGGCGATTGCGGATGAGGACGAGGAGGTGAAGCGGCGGATCGCGGTGGCCGCTGCCCGATGGTTGGGTTCCTGACGCGCGGCGTTTCGTAATGCGGGATCATGTCTGATGGAAACGACACTGCCGAAATGCGCGAAGCACCCTCTCCCACAGGGAGAGGTCGGGATGCGTTAGCATTCCGGGCGAGGGGGTGCTCTGCATTCGATAAGGTCTCACCCCTCACCCCACCCTCTCCCCAGTGAGAGGGAGCGGCCGGCGCAAGCCGGATCGAATTCGGCTTAAAATGATCGCGCGTTAATTTACGCGGTGCCGGCCTGCGCTATTGCGGAAAGAACAGACAGCGGGCCGGGGAACCGGCCCCTCGCACCGACTCGCCTTCGACCCAGACCTCGCCGGATGCGACGAGCTTCAGCGCGTAAGGATAGAGCTTGTGCTCGGCCGCCAGGATGCGGGCCGAGAGCGTTTCGACCGTGTCGTCAGGCATGACAGGCACCACGGCCTGGGCAAGGATGGGGCCGGAATCCATATCCGTGCGCACGAAATGGACCGTTGCGCCCGAGACGCAGACACCGGCGTTCAGCGCCTGTTCCTGCGGGTGAAGGCCTCGAAAGGCGGGCAGGAGCGAGGGGTGGATGTTGAGCTGGCGGTCCCGCCAGGCTTCGGCGAAGCCTTCGGTGAGCAGGCGCATGAACCCGGCATTGCAGATGATCTCCGCTCCGGCGTCGCGCAGGGCGCGGTCGAGATCGGCGTCGAACGCCGCCCGGCTGGCATAATCCTTGTGATTGAGCGTCAGGGCAGGCAGGCCCGCGCTCTGCGCCCGCTCCAGCCCGAGCGCGCCCGGCCGGTTCGAGATCACGGTGACGATCTCGGCCGGATAGTCCGGCTCGCGGCAAGCGTCGATCAGGCTTTGCAGATTGCTGCCGCGGCCCGAAATCAAGACGCCGACGCGTTTTCTCGCCGTCATGAGTGGGGCCCGAGCGCGTTGGAATAGCGGATGGCGCGGTCGCCGTCGGCCTTGACGAGCCTCCCGATTGGCGCAGCCTCTTCGCCGCAGCGTTGCAGGAGCGCGCAAAGCCTTGCCGAGTCCTCGGCCCTGCAGACCATCATCATACCGATACCGCAATTAAAGGTCCGCAGCATTTCAGCCTGTTCGATCCCGCCGAGGCGCGCGAGCCATGAAAAGACCGGCTGCGGCGTCCATGATGACAGGTCGATCTCCGCCGTAAGGCTTTCGGGCAGAACGCGCGGCGGATTCTCGGTGAGCCCGCCGCCGGTGATATGAGCGAGCGCTTTCACGGCGCCGGTCTCCCTGATCGCGGCCAGGACGGGCTTCACATAAATCTTCGTCGGCGTCAGCAGCGCTTCGCCGAGCGACTGGCCGGGGGCAAAGGGCGCAGGCGCATCCCAGCTCAGCCCGGCATCGGCAATGAGGTGGCGCACCAGCGAAAATCCGTTTGAATGAAGGCCGGAAGAGCGGATGCCGATTACGACATCGCCGGGCTCTATATCCCCGCGCGGCAGGAGCGCGCCGCGTTCGGCCGCGCCGACGGCAAAGCCGGCAAGATCATAGTCGCCAGGCGCGTAAAGCCCCGGCATCTCAGCCGTTTCGCCGCCGATGAGCGCCGCGCCGGCCTGGCGGCAGCCCTCGGCGATGCCCGCAACGACCGTCGCCGCCACATCGAGGTCGAGCTTGCTCGATGCGAAGTAATCGAGAAAGAACAAAGGTTCGGCGCCCTGCACGACAAGATCGTTGACGCACATGGCGACGAGATCGACGCCGACCGTGCCGTGAAGCCCCGCATCGATGGCGATCTTGATTTTCGTCCCCACCCCGTCATTGGCGGCAACGAGAACGGGGTCTTTGAAGCCGGCGGCCTTGAGGTCGAAAAGCGCGCCGAACCCGCCAAGCTCGGCGCCGGCACCGGGCCGTGATGTTGCGCGCGCAAGCGGCTTGATCGCCTCCACGAGAGCGTTGCCGGCGTCGATATCGACCCCGGCTTTCGCATAGGTCAGCGGCACTTCGCGCTTTTCTTCACGGTCGGCCATGCCATCGTCCCAATGTCACGGTTTGCAGACAAGCGCAGCCGCCGGCCCGCCGTCAACGGTCTTCATCGCGTAATCCCGCCTTCTGCAAGGAAATCGTCCGATCCGGCGCATAGGACGTTTCGCCCTTTTTGTTCGCCTCAAAGCGCGCTAATCTCCGCGCCCGACGACAGACAACTCGCATAACAGCCTCGTTTTCAGAGGCGGAATTGTCCTATTGAAGGTCGATTATGACGGCAAGACTGGCGATTTCGGCACTGATCTTTGCGTTCCCGGCGCTCTCCTCCGGCGCAAGCGCCAACACTGCGAACATCTATACGGTCTCGAAAGTGGCGGTGACGGCCGACGCGGACAATGCCGTGAAGGCCAAGGAAAACGCGCTGGCCAACGCGCAGCAGATCGCCCTGCGTGAGCTTTTCAAGCGGATGACCGCCTGGAGCGTGCATGGGCGGCTGCCGGTTCTGACCGACGACATGGTCGAGCGGATGGTTGACGGATTCGCCGTGCGCCAGGAAAGCAACTCCACTACGCGCTACATCGCCACGCTCGATTTCACCTTCGAACCCAATGCGGTGCGCGACATCTTGAACCGCTTCGGACTGCCCTATACCGACCAGCAGGCGCCGCAGGCAACGCTCATCCCGGTCATGGTCGAAGGCGGAGCCGCAAGGCAGGGCTCGAGCAATCCCTGGTATGAAGCCTTCGCGCAGGTCGATACGGATCACGCCCTGGCGCCGCTCAAGCCCGTTCCGCCTGACGCCAATCTGTCGGCGGAAATGGTGGCCAATCTGTCCGCCTCCTCGCGAAGCCTGTTCGAGACCCTCAGCTATCAATATCGCTCCGAGAATCTGGTTCTGGCCATTGCCGATGTCGACGCCCAGGCGAGCCGGCTCCGGCTGCGGCTGGTCGGCAAGGACGCCGTCGGCGGTTTTGCACTCGATCGAACCTTCCGCATTCATGAGCGCGACATTGACTACACGGCGGGAATGGCGGCGGAAATCGCGGTAAAGGTGATTGAAGGGCGTTGGAAGATGACGAGGCTGGCGAGCCAGGGCGCGCTGGACGACGGGCCGGCCGATCTCCAGACCGTGTCGCTGACCGCCCAATTCTCCGGGCTCAGAGCCTGGCAGGCAATGCGCGCCCGGTTGCAGCGCGTGCCGGGCGTCCAGAGCCTCGATGTGAAGGCGCTCAACGCCCGCGGGGCGAATATCACGGTCGATTTTCCTGGCGGCGCCGAGCGCTTGGCCCAGGCCGCGCGGTCGCAGGGCTTGGCGCTCGAGCCGCGAGGCAATGGCTGGATTCTGGTCGCGCGGTAAGGGGCCGGTGACTTGCAGCTGATCTATTTACCGAATTTCATCACCGTCTTCCGGCTGTTTCTGGTGCCGGTGATCGTCTGGGCCATCGTCGCAAAGGCGTTTCTCGGGGCCTTTATCGTCTTTGTCGTTGCCGGCGTGACGGATGCGCTCGATGGATTTCTCGCGCGGCGCTTCGGTTGGCGCACCGAGCTTGGCGCCTATCTGGATCCGGTCGCCGACAAGGCGCTGCTGATGAGCGTCTACGCAACACTCGGTTTTTTCGGCTATCTCCCCGCCTGGCTCGTCATTCTCGTCATCAGCCGCGATGTGCTGATCATCGGCGCGGTGCTCCTGGCCTGGCTGCTCGGCCGGACGGTCGCGCTGCGTCCGGTCATGGTGAGCAAGGTCAATACCACCATGCAGATCGCCCTTGCGGTTCTGATCCTTGCCGAAACCGGATTGCAGCTCGGCTGGGACGCCTATATGCCGCTGTTCGTCTGGGCGACTGGCCTGACGACGGCGGCGTCCGCGGCGGTCTATCTGGTCATCTGGCTGAAGCGCATGGCCTATTACGATCTCGATGAGCACCGCAAGCGCGTGGAGACGGCGTCCGGCCGCGCTCATGAAACGTTCGAGCGGAGCGACCGGTGACGCAGTCCCAGCTGGTTTTCGAGCTGCCCCATATCCCGGCATTGGGCAGCGAGGACTTCTTCATCAGCGCCTCGAACGAAAAGGCTGTCGGGCTGATCCGGGCCTGGCCCGATTGGCCGTCCCCCATCGCCGTGCTCACCGGACCGGAAGGCTCCGGCAAGACGCATCTTGTCAATGTCTGGCGCGCGCGCTCCGGCGCCGAGACCTTTGCGGCCTCCGATGTCGGGAAAGCGGTGGAGCGGGTTTGTGATCGGCCGGGGCCGGTCGTCATGGAAGATATCGACCGCACGGCATTCGACGAACACAGCGCTTTCCATTTGCTCAATCTTGCCCGTGAGCGCCGCTTCGAGGTACTGATTACGGCGCGTACGCAGCCTGGCGCTTGGGCCGTCTCGCTGCCGGATCTGCGCTCCCGGCTGAGATCGGCCGCGCTCGTGACGATCGAGGAGCCCGACGAGGCGCTTCTGGGGGCGGTGCTCGTGAAGCTCTTTACCGACCGTCAGATCAGCGTCGAACCGGGTGTAGTCGGCTATTTGCTGCGCCGGATGGAACGCTCCATGGCGGCCGCGCAGAAGCTCGTCGAGGCGCTCGATCTGGCCGCCTTTGCCGAACGCCGGCGGGTGACACGGGGCCTTGCTTCGAAATATTTCGCCGTCCGCGAACAGGCCGAAGGGGACGCGGGAGACCGGGGCTGAAGCGCGATCGGTTTCATCGGAGACAACAGCTTCGAAATCCCCGTTTTCACGGGGATTTCGGCTGAATTTGGGGAAACCGTTTCCGTTCAAATTGATCCCGCGCTAAAGCCCTTTCGGGGCCTTCCATGACCGCCTGGCGGGGATCGCTTTGGTGTTTTTACAATTTTCATAGCATGATGTTAGAAAGGACCACCGTGGGGCGGTCTTTGTCAGGGCGGTCCTCAGCAGCGCCGATCTCCCATGGTCTTCAGGCGACATGACCAGAGGTGCGGGGCGCGGGGTGCCGAAGCTGCGCTAGCGCAACGCGCGTCCAAGCATGTCCCCGCGAAGGCGGGGATGGACGAGGGGACAGTTGCGCTTGCCTTTTGATATAGATCAACTTGACCTCGTTCAAGTGACTCCCCTCGAACGAGCGTTGATCTAGGATCAGGGAAGTCTGATGGCAAGTGATCGCAAAGGAGCAGCGCCGCAGGCGGCGAAAAGACGGCGGATGCCCGGCGTAGCGGAGCGCGTTGCCGCATTCGGTCCGCGGCGCTTCTATAATCGGGAGCTGTCCTGGCTGCAGTTCAATCTGCGCGTCCTTGCCGAGTCCGACAATGCCAAGCACCCGTTGCTCGAGCGCATTCGTTTTCTTTCGATTTCGGCGTCGAACCTCGATGAATTCTATATGGTCCGCGTGGCGGGGCTGATCGGTCAGATCAAGGCGGGCATCACCACCTCCAGCGGAGACGGTCTGACGCCGCTCGAGCAGTTCAGGCAGATTAACGATGTCGTCGGGTCGCTGACGGAACAGCAGCAAAAAAACTGGGTAAGCCTGAAAGGCGAATTGGCGGAGAACGGCATCTCCATCGTCGATCCGCGGGATCTCAGCAAATCGGAGCACAAATGGCTCGAAGACCATTTTCTCAGCCACATCTTTCCGATCCTGACGCCGATTGCGATCGACCCGGCGCATCCCTTTCCGTTCGTCCCCAATCGTGGTTTTGTGCTGGCGCTGGAATGCGAAAGACGGGACACACCTGGAACGGTAACGCATAGCATTCTGCCCATTCCGAGCCGGCTCAATCGCTTCATCCGTCTGCCTGGCGACAGCCGCAAAGGCAATGGCGAGCGGCCGCCAATCCGCTTCATCCGGCTGGACACGCTCATCGGGCTGTTTGCCGAGCGGATATTCCGCGGATATCAGATCCGGGCGATCGGCGGTTTCCGCGTGCTTCGGGACAGTGATGTCGAGATCAGCGAAAAGGCCGAGGATCTGGTGCTGACCTTCGAGGCGGCCCTGAAAAAGCGGCGTCACGGAACGGTCATCCGCCTGGAGATCGAGGGCTCCATGCCGGCCTCGCTGCGCAAATTCGTCCAGAGCGAGCTTGAAGTGGCTGAGGATGCGGTCTCGATTCAATACGGCCTGCTGGCGCTGTCCGACGTCTCCCAGCTCATTATGGATGAGCGGCGGGATTTGCAGTTCGAACCTTTCGTCATCCGCTTCCCCGAGCGCATTCGCGAATATAACGGCGATTGTTTCGCCGCCATCAGGCAAAAGGATCTCATCGTTCACCACCCTTACGAATCCTTCGATGTGGTGCTGCAATATCTGCGGCAGGCGGCGGCCGATCCCGATGTCGTGGCGATCAAATGGACGCTTTACCGCACGAGCCGGAAATCACCCATTGTCGAAGCGCTCATGGAGGCGGCGGAGGCGGGAAAGCTTGTGACCGCGCTTGTGGAGATCAAGGCGCGTTTTGATGAGGAAGCGAATTTGAAGGTCGCGCGGGATCTGGAGAAATCCGGCGTCAATGTCATATTCGGCTTCATCGAGTTCAAGACGCACGCCAAGCTCGGGCAGGTCATGCGTTACGAGGGCGGCGAGTTGCAGACCTACTGCCATATCGGCACGGGCAACTACCATCCCCAGACCGCGCGTGTTTACACCGACCTTTCCTTTTTCACGGTCGATCCCGTCATCGGGCGCGACGTCACACGGCTGTTCAACTTCATCACCGGCTATGCCGAACCCGCCGAGCTGGAGGCCATGGCGACCTCGCCGCATGGTATCCGGGCGCGGGTCATGCATCATATCCAGGAGGAGATCGCTCATGCGCGCGCAGGGCGGCCGGCGGTCATCTGGATGAAGATGAATGCGCTCGTCGATCCCGGTATCATCGACGCGCTCTATGAGGCGAGTCTCGCCGGCGTTCATATCGAGCTGATCGTCCGCGGCATATGCTGTCTGCGGCCCGGCATTCCCGGACTGTCGGAGAATATCCGCGTCAAGAGCATTATCGGCCGCTTCCTGGAACATAGCCGGATCTATTGCTTCGGCGGTGGCCGGCGCCTCCCTTCGCCGACGGCGCATGTCTATATCAGCTCCTCCGATATGATGCCGCGCAATCTCGACAGGCGCGTCGAAGCCATGGTACCGATTACCAACCCCACGGTTCATGAGCAGGTTCTCGGGCAGATCATGGCCGCCAATCTGAAGGATAACCAGCAAAGCTGGCGCGTTCTCCCTGACGGCACATCCGTCCGGATCAAACCGGATCCGGGCGAGGAACCGTTCAACGCCCACGAATATTTCATGACCAATCCAAGCCTGTCCGGGCGCGGAGAGGCTTTGGCGAACAGCTTCCCGCCGCGGGTTTTCGTCGGCGGCGACCGGGACAGGGCGGATTGAGTCCGGTGGATTGGCGCGGAAAAATCTTCACACAGGAGGAGAATCCCGTCGCCGTTATCGATATCGGCTCCAATTCCATCCGCCTCGTCGTCTATGAAGACGAAATCCGCAGCCCGAGCCCTGTCCTCAACGAGAAACTGCTCTGCGGCCTCGGAAGACGGCGCACGCCGGACGGCCATCTGAACAAGGAGGCCACCCGGCGCGCTTTCGCGGTGCTGCGCCGCTTTCGCAAGCTGTGCGAGCAGACGCGGGTGAAACGCAGCTACGCCTTCGCGACGGAAGCTGTGCGCAGCGCGACGGACGGCGCCGAGTTCATCGCCGAGGCGGAAGACTGTTGCGGCATGGCCATTCGAATTCTCGATGGCCGGCAAGAGGCCGAGCTTGCCGCCGCGGGCATCGTATCGGGCTTCATCGACCCTGACGGCTTTGCCGGCGATCTGGGCGGCGGCAGTCTGGAGCTGATGGATATCGCGGGCGGGAAGATGGTGAAGGAAGCCTCCTTTCCGCTCGGCAGTCTCAATCTCATCGACGCCGCCGGAAGGGATTTCAACAAGGCGTCCGCCCATATCGAACGGCATCTGAAAAAAGCCGACTGGCTCGAGCAGGGCAAAGGGCGTCCCTTCTATCTGATCGGCGGCACCTGGCGCGCGGTTGCGCGCCTCCATATGCTTGAGACGGACTACCCGCTCAGCATCACGCATCACTATACGATGTCGCTGAAACAGCTCGACAATCTCACCTCCGCCGTCGTCACCAAGACGCCAAAAGCGGAAAGCCTGCAAAAGCTTTCGCGGGACCGCCGCGAAATGGTCCCCCACGGTCTGTTATTGCTCAAGCGGCTCACCGAGAGGATCACACCGTCGAAGATCATCTTTTCCGCCTTCGGCGTTCGCGAAGGCACGCTCTACGCCAACCTGCCCCCGGCGCAGCAGGCGCTCGATCCCCTCTTGTCGGCCTGTGAGGATATGGCCGCGCGGCGGGCGCGCTCCTTCGATTATGGTGATGAGTTTTTCCGTTGGACGAGCGGCTTGTTCCGGTCGGAGGAATTGCAGGAGACGGACGCAGAGCAGCGCTTGCGCCATGCGGTGTGCCTGCTGGTCGATGTCGGCTGGCGTGGCCACCCCGATTATCGCGGTGAAAAGGCCCTGGGCCTCATCGCGCAGTCTGCCTTCGTCGGCGTGGATCACCCCGGCCGCGCTTACCTGGCGCTCTCCGTCTATTACAGCCATGAACGCTCGCTCACCGGCGATTTCAGCCCGGCGCTCCGGAAACTCGCCGGACGCGTGCTGAACAGGCGTGCGCACATTCTCGGCACGGCTGCGCGCGTCGCGGCCAAGCTGTCGGCGAATATGCAGGGCATTCTCAACCAGACGACGATCGGCTGTTATGAACACAAACTCGTGTTACAATTGCCTGAAAGTCTTGCGATGTTGGATGGCGAGTTCCTTGCGCCGACGTTTCAAGGCGCTTGCGCAGTTGTTGAATTGTGAACCTGAAATTCGGATTGAGCCTCCGCCAGCGCCGACGAGGTCTTCCTTCCGCGCCTTCGGTTCGCGCCAGAGGAGCTGAGTGGGCCTGTCGTTAGCGCTGTGGGCGAGAGACTCTTGTTGATGATGCCGGTTCATGCATTCGTGATCGTGCCCTAATCGTTCTGCAATAATCGCCGCTTGCGCAATGTGAATGCGGACATGAACCAGGATCTTTATCAAATCTTGAATGTGAAGCAGGCGGCGAGTCACGATGAGATTCGTGCGGCTTACCGCAAGCTGGCGAAGGAATACCATCCCGATCGCAATCCGGGCGATGCAACGGCCGAGGAGAAGTTCAAGAAGGTCTCAGCCGCCTTCAACATCCTGGGCGATCCTGACAAACGCCGCCGCTACGATGCCGGCGAGATCGATGCCAGCGGCCGGGAGATGGGCGGCTTTTACGGCGGCAATGGTTCGGGACGCTATCGCACCTCGGACAATTTCGGCGATTTCAGCGATATTTTCGGTGATTTCTTCGGCCGCTCGGGCCCCGGAACCGGCGGCTTCAACATGCGCGGTATGGATTACCGCTATCACCTGGAGATCGAATTTCTCGAGGCCGTGAACGGGGTGAAAAAGCGGGTGCTGTTGCCGGAAGGCGAAACGCTCGACATCACCGTGCCGTCCGGCGTCGTGCAGGGGCAGGTTCTGCGGCTGAAGGGGAAAGGCGGGCCGGGCGTGGGCCGGGGGCTCCCGGGCGATGCGCTGATTGAGCTGAAGATCCGTCCGCATTTCTATTTCGAGCGCGACGGCGACAATATTCTTCTCGATCTGCCGATCGCGCTTTACGAAGCCGTTCTCGGCGCGAAGGTCGAAGTGCCGACCATTAACGGGCGCGTCGCGTTGACCGTGCCGAAGGGCGCCTCCAGCGGCCAGGTCCTGCGTCTGCGCGGCAAGGGCGTCAGAAATGCCCAGACCGGCAATACGGGCGATCAGCTCGTCAAGCTCGACGTCGTCCTGCCCGAGCGCATCGACCGCGACCTTTTCGACTTCATGGAAGAATGGGCCGGCAAGCACCCCTATAATCCGCGCGCCAAGCTGAGAGAAGCGATCTGACGCGGAGGCAAGGCCGAAGCGGTCACGCGGCTAAATCAGTTGCAATCATAATCGTCTGCATTTCACTGCCGGGCTCAAAGACTACACGCGGACCTGACGAGTATCGTGAGCCTGTCGACTCCGAATGCGCTTTCCAGATCCTGTCCGAACCGTCTGAGCCATCGCTCCTGGGCTTCGTAAGCGAGCTTTTCCCGCGCCGACGGACACGCAAAGACAAGGCGCCCCATGTTTTGCAGGTGGTGAACCATCTCATGCACGAGCACTGAGATCTCGGCCGGGGACGCGCCAGTCCAATCGTCGGCAAGGAAAATTGTCCTGTGTGGATTTGTT
This sequence comes from uncultured Alphaproteobacteria bacterium, assembly GCA_963749875.1. Lineage (GTDB taxonomy): Bacteria > Pseudomonadota > Alphaproteobacteria > Rhizobiales > Rhodomicrobiaceae > JAHQVI01. The sequence continues at coordinate 1,587,637 of CAVVOX010000002.1, read as the reverse complement.
ATAGAGAGCGACAACATCCTGCGGCTGTATGGCCGTTGCCGTCGGATGTTCGATGCCGGTTTCTCGCCCATTGCTCGATGCAGGCTCCTCATGGCGGATGGAGGCGAGGCGCACAGGGCTTGCGAACGCGATGTGCGGATAGTCATAAATCGCGGGCAGGCCGAAATTGCCGGAAAGCCAGTCGACGATCTCCTTCATCAAAGCGTGGCTTGGGAGCCGCATCTCACGGGAGCGAAGGTCCGACGGCAAACGGTTTATGATTGCGATTGAAACAGGTGGTGTCTTTACCGTATTATCTGTCGTCGGCCCTATTTGCTCCGTTGGTCCCGTCGGGTCCTCCATAGCAAGGGCGCTGGACATATTGATTGTACCTAAGACGATTAGCGTTCCGGACAAGATGATCTGCTTGAGCATGGCGACCTCCAGGGCAGAGGAAAATCATGCTCCCGATGCGGCTCGTGATCTTTGAGGTCACCTTTATTTGCTCTTGAGAAACCCTTCATTTACGCCGCGATAGGCGAAAGGGGGGGGCTTTTGATCTACCGTTTCGAAGACTATGCGTTTGATGATGAAAGGCGGGAATTGCGACACGGCCTCGACCTCATCTCGCTTGAACCGCAGGTCTTCGATCTTCTGCAATATCTCATCGTCAACCGCGGACGGGTGGTCAGCAAGGACGACCTGATTGCAGCGGTTTGGCACGGCCGTATTATTTCGGAATCGACACTAACCACCCGCATCAATGCCGTTCGCTGCGCGCTTGGCGACAGCGGCACCCAGCAACGTCTGATCCGTACCTTTCCGCGCAAGGGCGTTCGCTTCGTAGGCGACGTCGCGACGGAGCTGCCAATGGACGACGGACATGGTGGCATTGCGCCTCGATCCGAAGCCTGCGAAGAAGCGCCGGCCGGTGGCACCTTTGAAGTGGCCCTGGCTTTTCCTGACCAGCCATCCATCGCGGTTCTCCCTTTCGAAGCCATGGGCGGCGATGCTGAATTCGACAGCTTTGCCGACGGCTTGACCGACGACATCATCACCGGCCTGTCCCGCATAAAGGCTCTCTGGGTCATCGCGAGCACCACGATGTTCACCTATAAAGGGCGGGCAGTCGACGTGCGCGAAGTGGGCAAGAACCTGGGCGTGCGATATATCCTTCACGGCCGGGTCCGCATGGCCGGTGATCGGCTCCGGATGACTGCGCAGCTGGTTGAGACCGAGACGGGGCACCACATCTGGGCCACGAAGATCGACCGTCCAAACGCAGGCTTGTTCGAGTTACAGGATGACTTCGCGCAATGTGTCGTTGCCTCGGTCCAAGTGCAGCTCATTGTGAGCGAGGGCAAGGCGGCTCTGCGAACGCAAAGGCATTCGGCTCGTGTCGGCGATCTTCTGGCGCGTTCACGGGAGCGCCTCTATCAGGCGACCGCTGACGGACTGAGGGATCTGGTGTCGCTAGCGGAGAGGGCGCTCCTTCTGGAGCCGACCAATGGGGAGGCTTGCCGTCTGCTTGCCGCCGGAATATGGCACCAGGCCTACAGAGGCTTCATACCGTGGGATCAGGATGTGGTCGAGCGTGTGATGCAATATGCCCAGCGAGCCGTTGTCGCCGAAGAGGCGGATGAATATGCGCTTTGGATGATGGCGCTTGCGCATCTAATGGCCTGCCAACACGACCGGGCGATTATCTCGCTGAAGCGCGCTTTGGACATCAACCCAAGCTTCTCATTGGCTTACGGTACGCTCGGAACCGTGCTCGCATGGGGTGGAGAGTCCGATGAGTCGATTGCCAATAACGAGCTGGCACTGAAAATCAATCCGAGCGATCCGCTGAACCCCCATCGCTATTTCGGTCTGGCGCTGGCACACTATCTTGCATCACGCTATCCGGAGGCTTTGGAGAACGCAGCCTCCGTGATCGAGCTCCGCCCCGACTGGTGGCTCGGGCTGATCGTATATACGGCAAGCTTGGCACAAGTCGGCCGGCTTGAGGAGGCGCGGGACGCTTGCCGCGATCTGCAGCGTGCGCACCCTGACATGACGGTCGCCTCGCTGAGCATTCTTCCTTTCGCAAAGCCGAGCGATCGCGACCACGTTGCGAAAGGTTTACGAAAGGCCGGACTATCGATGGACTGAAAGAGGGCCTTCTGCCTGGGGCGAGCCGCTATTGCGCCACGGCAGCATTCTGCCTCGCAGCCTGCCAGAGCAGCGGCACCAGCACCAGCGCGACTACCGGAAAGACGAGCCAGTTAATCGTCGCCCAGCCGGACCAGTTGAGCAGCGTGCCCGAGAAGAAGGATGCTGCCGCCACCGTGCCGAAGACCATGAAGTCATTTGCGCCCTGCGCTTTGCTGCGTTCCTCCGGCGTGTGACACTCGGCGACCATGGCGGTTGCGCCGATGAAGCCGAAATTCCAGCCAACGCCGAGCAGCATCAGCGAAAACCAGAAATTGGCGAGAGCCAAGCCGGACAACGCTGTGGCGGCGGAAATCGCGATCAGGACAAGGCCCGTTGCGGCGATACGCTCCTTGCCGAAGCGCGCGATCAGAGCGCCGGTGACGAAGCTGGGGCCGAACATGGCCAGCACATGCCATTGAATGCCGAGCGCCGCCTGGCCGACAGTGTGGCCGCATGTCACCATAGCAATGGGCGCGGCGGTCATGACAAAGCTCATCAGACCGTAGGCGACAAGCCCGGTAGTGGCGGCAAGCATGAAGCGCGGCGTCATGAGGATTTCGATGAGGGGGCGGCCATTGCCGGCCGTGCGCATGGTATCGGCCGGCCTGGAATTTCGAAAATTGGCCAGAACCGGCAGCGCCAGCAGAGCGAGAGCGGCTTGCCCGACAAAGGCGCCGGCAAAAGGCACGCCGCTGATGCTATCGCGGGTCCAGATCACCACCTGCGGCCCGATCACGGCGGCGATCATCCCGCCGACCATGACCCAGGAAATCGCTCGTGCGTGATAGCGGGCCGTGGCGGCGTCTGTGACGGCGAAACGGTAGCTCTGGGCAAAGGCATTGTAGAATCCGGCGATGAAAGTACCGAGGCAGAACAGCACGAAGGTCCCGGCGGTAACGCCGAGGGCTGCGGTCAGCCCGGCGATAATGCCAATGGTCGCGCCGATCAGATAGCTGTCCCGCCGTCCGATCCGGCGCATGAGATAGGCTGCCGGGATGGTGCCGAGGGCAAGCCCAAGCTGGAAGACGCTGACCGGCAGGGTTGCAACGGCCGGACTTGGCGCAAGGATCTGGCCGACCACCCCGCCGAGCGAGATGACGATGACGGGGCTTGCTCCGGCGAGCGCCTGCGCCGCTGTCAGCACGACCACATTGCGTTGCGCGACGGTGTCGGCAGTCATCGGTTTTCCTTCGCCTGTCGATTGGAGCGGGGCGAACTTGGCTGGGTCCGCATGAATTGTATATAGCTTTGCCCTGCCGGAATAGTCTCCCGCCGCCGACGAGCGTGACGCGAATTCGATCGTTTATCCGTGTTTTCGCTCAAGGACCGCTGCTCGCCATTCTCAATAGCCACCTGCATCGGTGGCGCAAATATTATGACGTCTTCGCGCATGTGGACACGGCTGCCCAGGAATTTCTGCGCTTTGAGAACTGGTGGTCCGGCTTTTATTTCATGAACGAAAATGAAATGCGCTGGATCGTCGAAAATCTGTTCATCGGCAACAGGCTCACACGCGGCGAGGCGATCCTGAACGACGGCACACGGGTCGACCTGACCAAGATCAAGGCTCCGATAGTCGTCTTTGCCTCGCATGGCGACAATATCACGCCGCCGCAACAGGCGCGTGCGAGCCATCGACTATTTCGTTTTCCGTATCCGACGCGAGCTGGGCGCGATGACCGCCATTCTGGGTGGGCTCGATGCTCTCGTTTTCTGCGGCGGCATCGGTGAGCACGCCTGGCGCATTCGCGAGAAGATCTGCGCGGGATTCGACTGGCTGGGCATTCGTCTGAATCCAGCACGCAACGAGGCCTGCGATTTCTGACGATGGTAGCCGCGTCCATCCACGCCTTCGCGGAGACATGCATGGACGCGCGTTGCGCTAGGCGCCGGCGATTTGTGTCATTGACGCCCCATTTTGGGGCGGCGGACATTCGAGAAGCGTGATCACCTGCCTGACATATGATCGGCTGACCGGGACGGTTATCTCACCCGATGCATTCAACAGAAGGAATCCGCCATCGCCGTGACGACGGAAGCCGAGTACATGCCCAACATTGACCAGATGACTCCGGTGCGAGCGTACGAATTGCGGGGCAGTGAGCAGCTTGGCAAGGGAAGATATCGACCGATCGCAGAAATATTCATCGATCTTGCCGCTGTCCGCTTTGAGTGAGATCCATGAATAATGGCCGTCAGCCCGGACGGCCATGATGGCTTCGGATTCGGCGAAGAAGATCGAGTGATTGCGGCGGACAGGAATTTTTGTGGACCGCAACGGCGTAGCGGTGACAACAGCGCCGTTGGCAGGCTCGTCAGGCGTCCGGCCTGCGGGAGGCGGGTCGCTGTGTCCGGTCTCGAGACGTTTTTGATCCGGTAAAGCAAGAACCAGGAAGATTCCGCAGATCAGGAATGTCGCTATGGCGACGATGAACGCAAGATTATGCTGTGTCAGCGCTGAGCTCGGCAGGACGAGGATTTCGCCGGCGGCGATGAAATCGGTCGCCATCATAGCCGTGTAATGCATTGTCGAAATGGCCAAGCCGAGCGCGATTGCTCCGCCGATTGTTTCCCATCGCCCGCGATCGCTGAAGGTGAACCAAAGGGCGAGGGTCGAAACTGCCACGCCAACCAGGATCGAGACAGCGACACCGACCGGCTCGTAGGTGATGATGCAATTGGCGCGGATGGCGCTCATACCCGTATAATGCATGCCTGCAATACCGCAGCCCATGAGCAGGCCGCCGACCGGCACCGCAAACCGCTTTATATGTCCCGAACTCGCCGCATAGAGACCGAGGCCCGTCAGCACGATGGCGATGAAGACCGAGATCGTGGTGACAAGGCCGTCATAGGCCACCGCGACGGGAAGCCCGAGCGCCAGCATTCCGATGAAATGCATCGACCAGATGCTGCTGCCGATCGTGATGGCTCCGGTGACGATTTTGAGCTTATACGACCCGCTCGTGAACGTCCCTCCACGAGCCATGAGCAACAGGCCGGTAAACGATCCAATTATCGCCACGGAGATTGAGAGAAGAACGAGTGTTGCGTCGTAAGAGACGATCATTGGCACGTGAACGGCGACCAAACCGCTCCTTGTCATTATACCTCAGTCTATCCGTGCCCCGTCACTCACGCAATATTTCCGCCATTCGTGCAGGATCACGTTTTCAGGATCACCTTGCGTGTCGTTTGGGCGAGTAAGCTGTGGTCTCAAAGATGTGCTGACTTTCCTCACTCGCGCCTCATTCCCCGCCGTCATTCATGCCGGATTTGCGCCACTCGTGAAGCAGCAGCGAGCCGCGGCCCTCACGCCCGCTACCATCGAAGCGCTCGGCCAAAGCCGCTGCCACGCAAGAACGAAAAGACCAGGACGAAGCGTATGACCCGAGGAGGCGGACATGATTCCGGCTGACTTCACCTATCACCGGCCGGACGACAAGGCCCAAGCCCTCCAATTGCTCGGTCAGGTCGGCGATGAGGGCCGGGTTCTGGCCGGAGGCCACAGCCTTATCCCTATGATGAAGCTGCGCTTGGCGATGCCGGCGCATCTTGTCGACGTTACGCGCATCGCCGAGCTGAAAGGCATCACCATCAGCGGCGGCCAGATCGAGATCGGCGCGATGACCACTCAGCACGAGCTGATCGCCTCCGATGCGCTTGCGGCGGCCTGCCCGATCATCCGCGAAGCGTCTGAGCAGATCGCCGATCCGCAGGTTCGCTACAGCGGCACGATCGGCGGCAATGTCGGCGGCGGCGATCCCGGCAACGACATGCCCGCGCTGATGCAATGTCTGGATGCCGCGTTTGTGCTGGAAAGCGCCGGCGGCGTCGCGTGAAGTTGCGGCGCGTCAATTCTATCAGGGGCCGTTCACCACCGCTCTGGCGACAGGTGAGATGCTCACCAAGCTGCGTTTTCCTGCGCCGCCCGCCGGCCATGGCTATGCTTACAAGAAGCTGAAGCGCAAGATCGGCGACTATGCGACCGCTGCCGCCGCCGTGATCCTGGAGATGTCCGGCGGCAAAGTTCAAAAAGCATCCATCGCGCTGACCAATGTCGGCCCGACGCCGCTTTACGCCAAGGACGCCGCCGACCGCATCACCGGCACCGCACTCGAAGCGGCCGACATCGACGCGGCCGTTGCCGCCGCCGAGGCAATCGCCTCACCGGCCGACGATACACGCGGCTCTGCAGACTATCGCCGGAAAATGACCGGTGTCATGGTCAGACGCGCACTGGAAGAAGCGAAAGCCCGTTCCGGCGAGGCCAAATCAGGAGGAGGCGTTTTCGGATGGCTAAAAGGCTGATTTCGCTCACGGTCAATGGCGAGACCGTCGAGCACGCGGTCGAAAATCGCACGCTCCTCATTCATCTGCTGCGCGAGGAGCTGGGGCTCAAGGGCGCTCATATTGGCTGCGAAACGACCCATTGCGGGGCCTGCACGGTCGATATGGACGGCAAATCGGTGAAATCCTGCACGATCTTCGCGGTGCAGGCCGAAGGCGCGAACATCCACACCATCGAAGGCATGGCCGAGGCCGACGGCACGCTGCATCCGCTGCAGGAAGGCTTCCGCCAAGAGCACGGGCTGCAGTGCGGCTACTGCACACCGGGCATGATCATGCGCGCTTACCGGCTGCTGCAGGAGAACCCGAACCCCACGGATGATGAAATCCGCTTAGGGATCTCGGGCAATCTCTGCCGCTGCACCGGCTATCAGAACATCGTCAAGGCGATCCGCTACGCCGCGGAGAAAATGCAAGTGCGGGAGGCCGCGGAATGAACGACCAGACACCGATTTCCGAGCGCGAAGCAAAGCTCGAAGGCATCGGCTGCAAGCGCAAGCGCGTCGAGGACATCCGCTTCGTCCAGGGCAAGGGCAATTATGTGGACGATATCGCGCTGCCCGGCATGCTGCATGGCGATTTCGTCCGCAGCCCCTTCGCCCATGCGCGGATCAAGAGCATCAAGAAAGACGCCGCGCTGGCGCTGCCCGGCGTCAAGGCCGTTCTGACCGCGGAGGATCTCATTCCGCTCAATCTGCATTACATGCCGACGCTCGCGGGCGACGTCCAGGCCGTCCTCGCTCATGAAAAGGTGCTGTTTCAGAACCAGGAAGTCGTCTTCGTCATCGCCACGGACCGCTATATCGCCGCCGACGCGGTCGAACTGGTCGAGGTCGAATATGAGGAGCTGCCGCCGCTCGTCGATCCGATGAAATCGATGGCCGCCGACGCCCCCCTCCTGCGCGAGGACATCAAGGACAAGATGGATGGCGCGCACGGGCCGCGCAAGCATTACAACCACATCTTCACCTGGGAGGTGGGCGACAAGGCTGCGACCGACGCGGCATTTTCCGGCGCGGGGGTGAGGGTCAAGGAGTTCATCTCCTATCAGCGCTGCCATCCCTGCCCGATGGAGACCTGCGCCTCGGTTGCCTCGATGGACAAGATCAAGGGCGAGTTGACCCTTTGGGGCACCTTCCAGGCGCCGCATGTGGTGCGCACCGTCGCCTCGCTGATCGCCGGCATTCCCGAGCACAAGATCCGCGTGATTTCGCCGGACATTGGCGGCGGCTTCGGCAACAAGGTCGGTGTCTACCCTGGCTATGTGATGAGCGTCGTTGGCTCGATCGTGCTCGGCGTTCCGGTCAAATGGGTCGAGGATCGCATCGAGAATCTCTCGGCCACGGCCTTTGCCCGAGACTATCACATGACAGGCGAACTGGCCGCAACGCCGGACGGCAAGATCACCGCCCTGCGCGCCCATGTCATCGCTGACCACGGCGCGTTCGATGCCTGCGCCGATCCGACGAAGTTCCCCGCAGGTCTGTTCCACATCTGTACCGGCTCCTACGACATTCCGGTCGCCCATGTCGAAGTGGACGGCGTCTACACCAATAAAGCGCCGGGCGGCGTTGCCTATCGCTGCTCCTTCCGGGTGACGGAAGCCGCTTACATGATCGAGCGGCTGGTCGATATTCTGGCGCAGAAGCTCGGCATGGACCCCGCGGAGATCCGGCTGAAAAATTTCATTCAGCCTTCGCAATTCCCCTACACATCCGCGCTCGGCTGGGAATATGACAGCGGCAATTACCCGGCCGCCTTGCGCAAGGTCGGCGAGGCGGTCGAATATGATGCGCTCCGCGCCGAGCAGGCGCAGATGCTGGCTGATTTCAAGGCCGGCAAGAGCCGTAAACTTTTAGGGATCGGCGTTTCCTTCTTCACAGAGATCGTCGGCGCTGGCCCATCGAAGAATTGCGACATTCTCGGCATCGCCATGTTCGACAGTTGCGAGATCCGCGTGCATCCGACCGGCTCGGCGATCGCCCGCCTCGGCACCAAGAGCCAGGGCCAGGGGCACGAGACGACCTATGCGCAGATCCTCTCCACCGAGACCGGCATTCCCGCCGAGATGATCACCATCGAGGAGGGCGACACCGACACCGCGCCCTATGGCCTCGGCACTTACGGCTCGCGTTCGACGCCGGTTGCCGGCGCGGCTTGCGCGCAGGCCGGCCGCAAGATCCGGCAGAAAGCGCAGATGATCGCCGCCCATCTCCTCGAAGTCCACCACGACGATCTCGAATGGGACGTGGACGGATTCCAGGTCAAGGGCTTGCCGGAAAAACGCAAATCGATGAAGGAGCTTGCCTGGGCGGCATATAATAATGTCCCACCGGGCATGGAGATGGGGCTGGAGGCGGTCGACTATTACGACCCGCCGAATTTCACCTATCCGTTCGGCGCATATATCTGCGTTGCCGAGATCGATGTTGATACGGGTGAGACCAAAATCCGGCGCTTCTATGCACTCGATGATTGCGGAACGCGCATCAATCCGATGATCATCGAGGGGCAGGTCCATGGCGGGCTGACCGAAGCTTTCGGCATCGCGATGGGGCAGATCATCGATTATGACGAGCTGGGCAATGTGAAGAATGCCAGCTTCATGGATTATTTTCTGCCCACCGCCGTGGAAACGCCGGTCTGGGAGACGGACTTCACCGAAACGCCGAGCCCGCATCACCCGATCGGGGCGAAGGGCGTCGGCGAAAGCCCGAATGTCGGCGGCGTGCCGGCGTTCTCCAACGCCATCAACGACGCTTTCGCCAAGCTCGGCGGCGTGCATATGCAGATGCCGCATACCGCACCGCGCGTGTGGGAATATGCAAAAGGCTTGGGGCTGGTGGCTTAGGGTCATGCGCAACGTAGATCGTCATCCCGGAAACGCCGTAGGCGTTATCCGGGATCCACTCGCAGCGCCGCAAGCACTTCGGTTCGCCGTAAGGCGAGTGGGCCCCGGATCAAGTCCGGCGCGACGAAGATAAGATTGCCTTCGTATGAAGTCGCCCCAGGAAATCCAAGCTGCACTTGAGCGCGTCGGCTATATCGCCGATAGCGGACTGGCGACCGCCCTTTCCATGATGTACCTGCTCGACCGTCCGTTGCTGGTCGAGGGCGAGGCGGGCGTCGGCAAGACGGAGCTGGCCAAAGCGCTGGCGGACGCGGGCGGACAGCGCCTGATCCGCCTGCAATGTTATGAAGGGCTGGACGCATCCCAAGCGGTCTATGAGTGGAACTATCAGCGCCAGATCCTCGCGATCCGCGTTCTGGAAGGCGAAGCCGCAAGCACGCAGGAAAAAGAGAGCCATATTTTTTCGGAGAGCTTTCTCCTCAAGCGGCCGCTGCTTGAGGCGATTACGCAAGAACAGCCACCGATTCTCCTGATCGACGAGATCGACAGGGCGGATGAGGAGTTCGAAGCCTATCTGCTCGAAGTGCTCTCCGACTACCAGATCACCATTCCGGAATTCGGCACCATCCAGGCGAGCAGCATTCCGCACGTGATCCTGACCTCAAACGCGACCCGCGAGCTCTCCAGCGCCCTGCGCCGCCGCTGTCTCTATCATTATATCGAGTTTCCCGACGCCGCGACCGAGCTGCGCATCATACAGACGCGTTTTCCTGGCATTTCATCGGCGCTCGCCGGACAAATTACGCATTTCGTTCAGCGGCTGCGCACGGAAGAGCTGCGCAGGAAGCCCGGTGTCGCCGAGACACTGGACTGGGTTGCGGCCCTGGTCGGTCTCGACATTTCCGGACTTCAGGACGACCCGGAAACCGTTCACCAAACATTGCTCTGCCTTCTCAAGACGCGGGACGACCGCGAGGCGATTCCGCTCGAGGTCTTCGAGCGGCTGGCGGGAACGGCGGCATGATGAGCGCGGCGATGGATGAGACACTCGAGCGAAACGCCGCCGCTCTTCTCGAGGAGCAGATGACCCGCTTCGCTCGTCTGCTGCATGACAATGCGTTCCCGGTCGGTGTCACCGAAATCGCCGACGCGCTCACGGCGCTTGGTTCATTCGATGCTCGCGATTTCCATCAGGTCCGGCACGCGCTGCGCACGGTGTTCGCCGCATCCCACCACGATTGGCGGCGGTTCGATGACATCTTCGATGCATTCTGGCTGGGACTGGCGCGTAAGCGGCGCACCACCGTGAAGCAGTCAGGCGGTGCGGCTTCCGCGCAAATGCGAGGGCAGGGCGGCCAGCCCGGAAGAGTGGGAACGCTGGCGGATTATTTCGATTGGGCGGGCGGTTCCGCGGATCATGCGACGTCCAGCGGCGAAGCGCGTTCGGCCGGTGCGTCGGCGGCGGAGAGCCTGGCGAAGGCCGACTTTGGAGAAATGACCGATCGGGAAGAGCTGGAGCGTCTGCACGCCCTCGCGGAGCAATGGGCGGCGCGCATCCGCTATCGCCTCTCGCGGCGCAGGCGAATGGCCAAGCGCGGAATAAGGCCGGTCCTGCGGCGAACATTCCAGAGATCCGTCTCCACGGGCGGCGTGCCGATGAAGCTGTCCTGGAGCCATCGCAAGCCCAAGCCGTTCCGGATCGTCATCTTCGTCGACGTCTCGGGCTCGATGGATCTTTACTCGCTGTTCTTCACGCGTTTCGTCCACGCTATCACGACCCATTTCGTGCGGACCGAGGCTTTCATCTTTCACACCCGGCTCGTGCAGATCACGAACACGCTGCAAACCGCCGATCCGGTGAAGCTGATGGAGAAGATGGCGCTGATCAGCCAGGGCTGGTCAGGGGGCACACGGATCGGGGAGGCGCTCGCCGCCTTTAACGATCAATATGCGCGCGCGGCTATGAGTTCCCGCACGCTGGCGATCATCATCAGCGACGGTTTCGATACCGGACCGCCAGAACAACTCGCCGCCGAACTGGGCCGTCTCAAACGCCGCGCCAAGCGCCTCGTCTGGCTGAATCCCCTGCTTGGCCGGGTGTCCTACGAGCCGCGTGCAGCGGCCATGGCCGCCGCCCTGCCGCATATCGACTTGTTTGCCCCGGCGCACAATCTCGAAAGCCTGGCTGCGCTCGAAGACGAGCTGGCGCGCCTTTGACCTTGCGTGAAGACCCATGACCATCGATCCGAACGAAACGGTCGAAACCTATTGCCGCAACTGGGATGGCGTTACGCCCTATGCCCGGGCGACCATCGTGCACACGCAGGGCGCGACGGCGGCAAAAGCCGGGGCGAAGGCCGTGGTGACATCAGATGGCAAGCTGATCGGATGGATCGGCGGCGGTTGTCTGCGGGGCGCTGTCCTGCGTGCGGCGCGCGAAGCCATCGACAGTGGCGCGCCGCGTCTGATCCGCGTCCGGCCCAAAAACGAAATCACCGCACCGCACGACAATGACGGTATCCCGCTTTATGCAAGCGGTTGTCCTGGCAATGGAGGCGCCGACGTGTTTATCGAGCCGGTACTCCCGAAACCACTGCTGATCATCATCGGTACCAGCCAAGTAGCGCAGGCCGTCGCCGATCTGGCGGCAGGTCTGAGTTTTGAGCTGATCCGGACTGAGCCAGACAAAGCGACTGCCGAGTTACGGGCGTTATCGAACGAGCCTCGTCTGGATCGGAGCTTCGTTGTGATCGCCACGCAGGGCGCGGGCGATCATGTGGCGTTGAAAAGCGCCCTGGAAACGAACGCGCGCTATATCGCTTTCGTTGCGAGCCGTGCCAAGGCGGCCGCACTGCGCGAACCGCTGGCCGCTGAGGGAATTTCAGACGAGGCATTTGCTCGTCTACGGGCGCCGGCGGGATTACAGATCAGGGGCAAGACACCGTCGGAAATTGCGATCGCCATCCTCGCGGAGATCATTAGCGTGCATCGTGCCGCAGATCCGGAAATCCATTCATAGTCGCCGCAGCCCGTTGATATGCATCATACAATATGGCTTGGCGCCGATCAGCTCGGCCTTGTTCCGGGGCGCTTGGGACGTAAAGGGGGAGTGGACAGTGTAATGATGGTCGTCATAGCTTCTCTCCGAATCATGGGGGAGAGATCAGAATGACGGATCCGCGCCGCGCCGTGGCAGCCTAACGTAAAGGAACGATCTCTTGTGGGACGAGCGATATTCGGGTGAGGCATTTCTGTTCGGAACGGCGCCGGCCGCCTTCCTTAAAGCGCAGGCCCATTTGCTGATGCCAGGGCAAAACGCGCTGTCCGTGGCCGATGGGGAGGGACGCAATTCCGTGTTTCTCGCTGAGCAAGGCCTTGCGGTTACGGCAATGGACGCCTCGCCGGTCGGCGTTGACAAGGCGCGCCGCCTCGCAGCGGAACGCGGCGTTTCGGTCGATTTTCATGTCGCCGATATTTTGAGCTGGGATTGGACGCCGGACAGCTACGATGTCGTTGTTGCGGTGTTCATCCAATTTCTTGCGCCCGACGCCCGCTCGGCCGTGTTCGAGGGAATGAAACGCACGCTGCGCTCGGGCGGCCGCCTGCTTCTTCACGGCTACCGGCCCGAACAGGTCGATTACGGCACTGGTGGCCCGCCATACCGGGAGAATATGTACACCATCGATCTCCTTCGGCAGGCCTTCGGCGACATGTCGATCGAGAGGCTTGCCGCCTATGATGCCGTCATCGAGGAAGGCGCGGGCCACAGCGGCTTGTCGGCGCTCATCGATCTGGTAGCGAAAAAGCCGTGACGAGCGGCATCGGAGTTTCGCCCGCGGTGGAAGCCGACCTATGCGACCGCTTTGCTTTGGGGGTCGAGCGGGTCCAACAGGTGCATAGGGACGTGCATCTATGCGGCCCGCCGACGTGCAGAGATTCGCAATGCTCCGCCTGGGCGTTAGCGTTCGAGACGCCCGCTCAGATATTGGCGACGACCGTCTTGAGCATCTCTCTGACCTGCTCCGCCACGGATCGAAGCTCGGCATTGTCGATCGCCGTCATCGATGCGACCGGATCGATTGCGCTGATTTCGACGGCATTTTCGCCTGTCGCCCGCACGATCACATTGCAGGGCAGCATCGCGCCCACTTTCGGCTCGATCTGCATGGCCTTGTGAGCCATTCCCGGATTGCAGGCGCCAAGAATGAGATAATCGTCGACGTCCTCGCCGAGCTTCTTCTTCAAGGTCGCCTTGACATCGATTTCCGTCAGCACGCCGAACCCTTGCGCGGACAGGGCCGAACGGGCTTTTTCGACGACCTTGTCAAAGGTCTCACCGCTGATCGTTCTGTCTATTGTGTAGCTCATGACGTCCTTCCTCCTGCCAATCGAGATCAACCCTCGTTCAAGTGGAATCGCTTGAACGAGGTTAAGTTGATCTATTTCAAAAGACGAGCGCAACTGTTCCCACGTCCATCCCCGCCTTCGCGGGACATGCTTGGACGCGCGCTGCGCTATAACAACCCTCGTTCAAGTCGAAGCACTTGGACAGGTTAAGTTGATCTACATCAATAAGTTAGCGCAACTGTTCCCGCGTCCGATTGGACGCGCGCCGCGCTAGACAGGTCACTTCATTAAAACTTTGATCAGCACCGCGATCAGCAAAACCGCCAGCACCAGAAGCAGCAGCATCCCAATGCCGCCGCCCATCCCATATCCATCCATCATGCCGCGTCTCCTTCACAGGCGGGCTGTCCGGAAGCTCCTATGGCGCGGACGAAACGGTAAGGCGCCGCGCTCGCAAGAGCGACGCCCCCGCCGACATCATTCATTGACTGTCAGAGCCGTCCACATGCCGGCGGCGTAGTGCCCCGGCAGATTACAGATCAGCAGATACGACCCCGGCTTCAGATCCAATTCGAGCGTCTTCTCCGCATTCGGCTCCATGTCGTCGATCTCGCCGATCACCTTGATCTGTTTCTCCGGAACCTCTCCGCTATTGAAATCATATGGGAGCGGCGCATTGGGATTGTCGACGGCGACAACGATCATCTCATGGACGATGCTGCGCGACAGGTTGGACACATCGAACGTGATCTTGCCGGCCTTGACCGCCGAGACATCGGTGCGAATGGACATCATGCCCATCATCCCGTGTCCCATCATGCCGTAGCCGCGGCCACGCCCGTAACCATAGCCTGGGCCATAGCCTTGCCCCATCATGCCGCGGCCGCCCGGCCCCATCATTCCCGGTCCGGAACCAGGGCCATTCCATCCCATCATGCCAGGTCCATAGCCGGGATAATTGCCGCTATCGCCCCCCATCAGGGATGTCATGTCCAGCAAAGCAACCTTTACGGTCGAGCTGTCCGCCGCATTGGCCGAATGCACGGTCAGCATCAGGAATGATAGCGCTACTGCGCTTACCAGCTTAAGCATCCCATTTCCTCCTTTATCGTTGACTGTGCAAAGGTCCGTTTTTTATTTTCTCAACATATGTGGACCTGATATTGAAATATATCAATATTTGTAGATATTGAAAGTGCAGTGATATCAAGTGCCAATATATTGGACAAAGAATTCAGACGGTTAGGATCTGCGATCGGAGGTCAGTTCAGCGGTGCGGTCAGCGACAGGCGTCCGCTCCAGGCCGAGTAATCCTCCTCGCCGATGCCCTCCAGAGCGCCGCTCGCCTCGATGCTCACGCCGTCCGCCGTCCCGAGCATAACCCCTGCCTCGGCCTTGGCGCCGGTCTCGTTGACGAATTTTGCGTTATCGAAAGCGAGCGCATCGATCTGATCGAGGCTCCAGCCCGTGCTGAGCCCGGCGCTCGGCTGCAAATAGTCGCCATTGTCCAGCGGCAGACGATAGGAAAAGGTCGAACCGAGGCCGAGGCGGCCGAGAACGGCGGCTTCATTCTTTGCGATTTCCGGCGCGCCCTCCGCGTTGGCGACGCGGTCTTCGATGACGGATAGCGCAAGGCTCGGCGTCACTTGAATGCCATAAAGATTGCGCTTGCCGGTGAGCTGGCCGCGCAGGAGCTGCCGGTCGGTCTCGAAGCTGAGCCGGGTGCCGTCGGGGAGAGCGGCCTCATTTTCAGAACTGCCCCAGGCAGCGCGGGCGTCGAAGACAAGATCGGGCGTAAGCCGGAGGCTGGCATAGGGCCCGAAGAGCAGGCCCTGGCTGTCGGTTCCGGCTCCGAGCGCGCCATAGCTTTCGCGATATTGGTCGAGCTGGACGAGCGCGCCGACCATGAGTCTCGGCTGCAACAGATAGTCCGCGCCGAGATAAAGCGTTCCGGCATTGGCGTCGGCGTCATAGCGCAGGCCGTTCTCATCGAACCGATTTTCATATTGCGAGACGCGGCCCTCGATCCAGAAATCGAGCTTGTCGCCGGCAAAGCTGCCGCCCTCGGCCGCCGCGATATTTTGCGCGCTGGTCATGATGGTGACCTGGCGCGGCACTCCGTTCTCATCCGTGACGGCGGCACTCTTGACGGCCTTGTCGATCGTCTCCGGCTTATTGCCCCGCCGGCGCAAGCTGGCCTGCGCAGTGTCATCTGCGAGAATGCGGCCGGCCCGGCGCTGCACGAAGGCTTCCGGGCTCGCCGACGGCGTAAGACCGGCGCTCGTTTCGCAAATCACCTCGAATGAGACCGGCGTGGCGCCGCTCGCGCGGAACTCCAGGCCGAAAAGACCGTCATACGGGACCGCGTAGGAGATTTCCTGAGGCGCGGCGCCGGAGAGGAGCGGCGCCTCCGGCTCGCCGCCCTCATCCAGCGCGATGGAGCCGGCCCCCGCCTGGCCGTTGTGAGCGCTCATGCGCAGCCGCAATGTCTCGCCGGCCCGGAGAGGAACGGCGCCGGTATTGTGCGCCGACACCGCTCCCTGTGGGAGGACAACAGGCTGTGCCGCAAGAGCGCTGCATCCGGAGGGCTCGGCAGCGAGCGCCGCATTGCCGGCCAGCGTGAAAGCGGCGCAAAGGCAAATGCCGGTGAATGACAATTGATGCCGGTTCGATGCGCTCACGGCTGATCATCCCTGATCTAGTTCAAAAGATGAGCACAACTGCCGGCGTCCATCCCCGCCTTCGCGGAGACATGCTTGGACGCGCGTTGCGCTAGGTTGTTTCGGCCGGGTCCGCTTAGCCGGTCTGCCCGCCACGCGGGCCGCGCCGCGGTCTTATCCGGTCGATCCATCTAAAGGAAAAGATGGACGAAATTGTGCAGTGCGATCGCAGGCATGCATGGTGGATGTCCAGTTCCCGCGCGCGGCCATTCACAGCCCGCCGGCCCGCCTCGGCCCGTATCCGCCGTTGATGAAGGGGATGTCATGCCGCCAGGCCCGGCCATTTCGGGCGCGTTCAAAGCCATAGCTGTAGACGGACCGCATGTAGGAGGTCTCGAAGCTGGGCTTGGCGTCGTTCGGAAAATCATCGCCGATATAGGTCAGATTGAAGCCGATTTTGCGGCTGCGGGTGAATTCCAGCGTGGCGACGAGGGTCAGCCGCGCATGACTTTTGATCAGGCTGGAAAGCGACCGCGTCAGCAGCGGCACGGCCGAACTTTGGACCACCTCGAATTCCGGCTTCAGCCGATTGTTGACGATGATAAAGAAGCGGGCCGGGATGCCGTAGGCTTTCGCCTTCTCGGGCAGACCATTGATGAGAATGGACTCCGGAATGGTGAAGACCTGCATCGTGGCGCCGCCATCGACATGCAGCTCGGTAAACCGCGTGCCGGCGGCCTCGACCTCGATCGGCGTCGGGGCAAAAGCGCCGGGGATGCTTGCCGAGGCAGTGAGGACATTGCGGAAAAGCTCAAGTGCGCCCGGATGGCCGCTCGCGGCGATCGCCCCCAGATCCCAAACCATGGGCCGCTGCGCGTCGATATTCGTCGTGACCACGGCCAGGCGCCGGCCGCGCCGATGTTCGGCCGCGATCTTGCGCAGCATCTCCTCGTCAACGAAGCTGGCGACAAGCTCATAAAGCGCAATGCGCCGGGATTCCTGGGAAAATAGAACCGACAGAATGCCGCCCTCTCCGACAGGCTCGGCGATGCCGCTCGTCCAGGCTTTCCGGAGCTCGTCATCATAGCTCGGGCCAAGAAACGCCAGGGGCGCGATCAGCGCGCCGGCGCTGACGCCGCTGACAAAGACGAATTCGGGCCTTTCGCCGCGCGCGGTCAGGCCTGTCAGGATACCCGCCCCGAAGGCTCCGTCGGATGCACCGCCGGAAATGGCAAGAAAGTCCATGCTGCCGATCTGGTCGGCGACGGCGCGCATCTTGTTCATGTGAAAGACCGGCGCGAAGTCCTCGCGTGAGGCGTCGGCCCAATAGCGCGCATTGGGAATACCGGGAATTTGTGCGATCGCCTGCTGATTGGCCGTGAAAGGCGCGCGCGCCAATGTTGCGCAGCCCGCAAGGAGAACGATCAGAAGCAGAGCGGACGCTTGCCGCACAAGCAGAACGCCGGACCCCATCACTCTGTGCCTCTCGCCTTTGACTGCCCCACTCTTTGTTATCAGCGGGCGGGCCAAGGGTCAAAGGGCGCCGGATCGTACCCACAATGCGGCATAGGAATGCGGGAGACTGTGGCCGAATTGCCCGCCAGCCTATTCAGCCGCGCTTGAGAGCGTTTCGCTCTCGCCCGGATCGGCGGAAGGGCCGTCATCCGTGGCCGTTTCACCTCCTGCGGACGCCCTATTGCGCGGCAGAGCGACGATTTTGCCCTTCTCGACCGTCAGGGCGAGCCCGCCGGCCTTGACCGCCAGGGCCAGTTCACCAAACAGCTCGCGCCGCCAGCCGTGCAGGGCAGGGACGTCCGCCTCGTCATCCAGAGCGATCTTGTCCAGATCCTCGCTGGTCGCGATCAGCTTGGCCGCGACGTCATATTTCGCCACGACCGCCTTCAGGAGCACGCGCAGGAGATCGGCAACGGCGGCCGCCGAGGGCGGCAGCGGCTCGTTGACCGGCAGCTCGGGCAACTCCTCATGCGGACGCGCCAGCCCGCGCTTCACCGCTTCCACCAGATCGCGCGCCCGGGCGGAACGGGCAAAGCCATCGTGAATGGTGCGCAATTTGCCCAGCTCCTCGACCGTCCGGGGCGCCTGGGTGGTCACATCATAGATCGTGTCGTCCTTGATGATCCGGTTGCGGGGCACGTTCTGACCCTGGGCCTCGCGTTCGCGCCAGGCCGCGACCTCGATCATCACGGCGAGCTCGGTCAGATTGCGCGCCCGGTTCTTCAGCCGCCGCCAGGCATCTTCCGGCTCGGTCCGGTAATTGGCCGGGTTGACGAGATCGGCCATTTCCTCATCCAGCCAGGGTGCGCGCCCGGTCGTCATCAGCCGGGCATTCAGCTTATGGTAGATCCCGCGCAAATGGGTGACATCGCCCAGCGCGTAGCGGAGCTGCTTTTCGGTCAGCGGGCGGCGCGCCCAATCGGTGAAGCGCGAGCTCTTGTCGAGGTTCTTCTTGAGCAGCCGCTTGACCAGCGCGCCATAGCTTGCCGCCTCGCCAAAGCCGCAGACCATGGCCGCGATCTGCGTGTCGAAGATCGGCAAGGGAATGATGCCGCCCATATGGTAGACGATTTCCACATCCTGGCGCGCGGCGTGGAAAACCTTCACGACGCCGGGGTCCTGCATCAGCGCGAAAAAGGGCGCAAGATCGAGGCCGCTCGCCAACGGATCGACGATGGCTTCCCGATCGGGTGAGGCAAGCTGAATAAGGCAAAGCTCGGGCCAATAGGTTGACTGCCGCATGAATTCGGTGTCGACAGCCACGAAATCAGATTTGGCAAGCTCTTGACAAAATTCCGCAAGCCGCTCGCTTGTCGAAATCATAGGAATCGCATTCATCACCCTCTGTATACAGGACCGAGCGAGGCTTGTCCTCTGTTACGGACGGGTGGGTTGACAAGCGCACGGGCTCATGCGCTTTTCGCCGCTGAAAATGTTTGACGCTGGCGAAAGACGCGGCATCCGCCGATGCGCTCGCCAGGCGCTGCCGATCACCGGAAAGTTCGATCATGGAAAAGACGGTCGCCAAAAAGGCTTCGCAGAAGACGAGGGGCGTTTCAGTCAAGAGTAAAAAGAGCGCCGCAGCCGAAAGCGCGGGCGGGATGCCGGCCTATCGCACCCACAATTGCGGGGGCTTGCGCAAGAGCGATGTCGGCGAGACGGCGCGGCTTTCCGGCTGGGTCCACCGGGTGCGCGACCATGGCGGGCTGCTCTTCATCGATCTGCGCGACCATTACGGCGTGACCCAATGCGTGGTCGAGCCGGACAGTCCGGCCTTTGCGGCGGCGGAGCGGGTTCGCGCCGAATGGGTGATCCGCGTCGATGGCAGGGTGGAGGCGCGCACGGCCGATACGGTCAACCCCCATATGCCGACCGGCGAGGTCGAGCTGCGCATTTCGGACATTGTCATCCTTTCCGAGGCGGAGGAATTGCCGCTGCCGGTCTTCGGCGAGCCGGACTATCCGGAGGATACGCGGCTGAAATACCGCTTTCTCGATCTCCGCCGCGAGACCATGCACCGCAATGTCATGAAGCGGGCGGCGATCGTCTCCTCCATCCGCCGCCGCATGATCGAGGCCGGCTTTTTCGAGTTCCAGACGCCGATCCTGACGGCTTCCTCGCCCGAGGGCGCGCGCGACTTCCTCGTTCCCTCGCGCCTGCATCCGGGCAAGTTCTACGCGCTGCCTCAGGCGCCGCAGCAATTCAAGCAGCTGATCATGATGGCGGGCTTCGACCGCTATTTCCAGATCGCCCCCTGTTTCCGCGATGAGGACGCCCGCGCCGACCGGTCGCCCGGCGAGTTCTATCAGCTCGACCTCGAAATGAGCTTCGTGACGCAGGAGGACGTGTTCGGCGCGGTCGAGCCGGTGCTGCGCGGACTGTTCGAGGAATTCGCCGAGGGCAAGCCGGTGACGCAAAGCTTCCCGCGTATCCCTTATGACGAGGCCATCGCCAAATACGGCACCGACAAGCCGGACTTGCGCAACCCGATCATCATGCAGGATGTGAGCGAGCATTTCCGCGGATCGGGCTTCAAGATCTTCGCGCAGATGCTGGACAAGAACCCGAAAGCGCAGGTCTGGGCAATCCCCGCGCCGACCGGCGGCAGCCGTGCATTCTGCGACCGGATGAATTCATGGGCGCAGGGGCAGGGCCAGCCAGGCTTGGGATATATTTTTTATCGTGGCGGAGGATATGGAAGCCCCGGTGAAGATGGTGATGGATTTGGCGATGGGCGCCCCGCTGGTGCTGGCCCGGTTGCCAAAAATATTGGCGTACAGAGGGCTGATGATATTCGTCAGCAATTGGGCCTAGAAGAAGGCGACGCGGTGTTCTTCGTCGCAGGCGAGCCGTCCAAGTTTTATAGCTTTGCAGGCGAAGCGCGGACACGCGTCGGCGAGGAGCTGGGTTTGACGGCGAAGGACCGCTTCGAGTTCTGCTGGATCACCGATTTTCCCTATTACGAATGGGACGAGGACGAGAAGAAAATCGAGTTCTCGCATAATCCCTTCTCCATGCCGCAGGGCGGGCTCGAAGCGCTCGAAGCCGCACGCGCCGAAGGCGACGAGGCGCTTCTGGCGCTGAAGGCCCATCAATATGACGTGGTCTGCAACGGCGTGGAGCTGTCCTCCGGCGCGATCCGGAACCACAAGCCGGAGCTGATGTATAAGGCCTTCGAGATCGCCGGCTACGGGCCGGAGGTGGTCGATGAGAAATTCGGCGGCATGATCCGCGCGCTGAAATTCGGGGCGCCGCCGCATGGCGGCATCGCGCCGGGCATCGACCGGATGGTGATGCTGCTCTGCGGCACCGATAATTTACGCGACGTGACCATGTTCCCGATGAATCAGCGCGCCGAGGACCTCCTGATGGGCGCGCCTTCCGACGTCTCGCCGAAACAGCTTCAGGAGCTGCATATCCGGCTCAGCCTGCCGAAGGCGTGATGCCGATTGACATATAGCTCTCAATCGTGATAACTATCAATCATGATTAGCGCCGAACAGGTCAAAGCCGCGCGCGCCCTTCTCCGAATGGAACAGGAGGAGCTTGCGCGCCGGTCCGGCGTCTCCGTCAGCACCATCCGGCGTCTGGAGGCGGCGCGCGAGGGGCTGGTTGCCGAGGCGACGACGCGCAATGTGCGCAAGGCGCTGGAGGAGGCGGGCGTGGAATTCCTTCATCAAGGTGTGAGCCTGAAGACGCGGAGCGAAGACCAGGAGGCGCTGCTCGGCCGCCTGCGCGCCATCGCCGAACGCGCCGCCGCCGGCCGGGACTGGCTGACGGATGCCGATGTTTATGGCGATGACGGCCTGCCGAAATAGCGGCCGGGCCCATGATCGCCATCGACACATCGGCGCTCATTGCGATTTTCCGGTTCGAGCCGGAAGCCGACGCCTTCCTGAAAGCGATCGTTGAGGCTGAGACTCGCCTCATCTCGGGCCTGAGCGTGCTCGAGACGTCGATGGTCATGTCGGGCGGTGCAAAAGATGGCGCGGCCTTCGGGCCGCTCGATGAATTCCTCACCGAGGCCGGGATCGCGATCGTCCCGTTCGATGCGGAACAGGCGGGCCTTGCGCGCGAGGCCTTCCTGCGTTTCGGCAAGGGGCGGCACAAGGCCGGGCTCAATCTCGGCGATTGCGCCTCCTATGCGCTGGCGAAGTCGCGTAGCGCCCCGCTGCTGTTCAAAGGCGATGATTTTTCGCGGACGGATATCGCGATTGCGGTCCCGTGTTGAGGCGGGATCGGAATGACACCGGCGGTCTGCCGAACCTCCGCCACGTCGTTTGGAAGCGCCTCAGCCGCCCGGCCATGCTCGTTGCGATGAGGATGGACTCCGCTTGATCGATCTGGCCCAATAGGGCCCATGACCGCCGAAATCCTCATCACCACCGCGCTCCTCACCGCGATCATCGCGGCGCGCTATCTCGTCTTTTCGGGGCTGGCCTATTGGCTGCTCTGGCAGCGCGGCGGCGAGAAGCTGCGCGCAAAGCGGCTGAACCGCGACCGCCCGATGCGGCGCGTCGTGATGCGGGAAATTCGGCTGTCGCTGCTGTCCTCCGCCGTCTATGCCGCGCCGGCGGCGGTCGTGCTGGTCGCCTGGCTGCATGGCGGCACGAAGATCTACACCGGCTGGTCGGTCCACGGCGGCGCACCCTATCTGCTCCTCAGCGCCCTCCTCTATCTGATCATTCAGGACAGCTACTATTATTGGGCGCACCGGCTGATGCACCATCCGCGCCTGTTCAAATGGATGCATGCCGGCCATCACCGCTCGCGACAGCCGACGCCTTTCGCCTCCTTCGCCTTCGATCCGGCCGAAGCGCTCGCCACCGCCTGGCTGCTGCCGGCGCTGGTGTTCCTCATTCCCGTCCATATCGGGGTGCTGGTCGCGCTCTTGATCCTGATGACCGTGACGGCGGTCATGAACCATTCCGGCTGGGAAGTGCTGCCGGAGCGCTTCATCGACGGGCCGATCGGCGGTCAGCTCATCTCGGCGACCCATCACAGCCTGCACCACACGCGGTTCGGCGCCAATTACGGCCTCTATTTCCGCTTCTGGGACAAGCTGATGGGGACCGACGCCATGCCGCAAAGGGCAGGGGAGGGCGCCGTCAAGCCTGCGCTGCCGGCGCAGCCATAAGGCCCTCCCGTGTCGGCCGAAGACCGAAATCGGACCGATCAGGGTCTAGAACCGCCCCAGGAACCGGGGTCCTCTCCGATAGAACTCGCCCGTGTCGATATCATAATCGTAACGGAAATAGCCGGGCGAGACGAATTTGTCAGGACCGACATTTTGCCAGAAATCGACCGTCCAGCGCCGGAGCGTATATTCGCAAGTGACCTCGCAATCGACCCAATTGCCGCTCGGCAGCTGCACCTGATCGCCCCACCGGCCGGGGCGCACCGGCGCCGTCACGGTCTTGCCGCCATAGGTCGCCTGTGAGGTGACATAGCGGTAGACGCCTGGCTCATCGCCATAGCGCTCATATTTGCAGTCGCGGCCCTTGCAGCGTCCTGCTTCCGCCATTCCGGCGGATGCCGCGGCGAGCGCCGAAACGGCGGCCAAGCCCAGAACGGTTTTCAGAATGTGCCCCATTATCATCTCCCATGTGCCGCACAGTGCGGGCGATATTTGCAAACGTGCGGCGAGGATAGGGGTGAAAAGCGGCGAAGTCCAGATCGCCCCGCCGCGGGCCCGTCGCGGCTTCGGGCCATCGTCCTGCCGGAGAGGGAGGGAGTTCGGCCGTTTGCCCCCGCGATTGAAAGGGGCCGGCCGTCCTGCTAAGCGGATTTGATGGAGAACGCCCCCAAAATTTTCGCCTATTGCGAACGCGGCCAGGATCCCGGCTTCTGGGCGGAGCCGTTCAACGCGATCACCAATTTCGGCTTCATTCTTGCCGGGCTGGTGGCGTTCTGGATGCTGGCGCGCCGGCCCGCCGAAGAAAGCAAATTTCTGCGCTATCTGCTGGTCCTCAATCTCTTCGTGATCGGCATTGGCAGCTTTCTGTTCCACACCTATGCCACGCCATGGGCCGCCTCGGCCGACGTGATCCCAATCGGCGTTTTCATGCTCGGCTATCTGGCCTATGCGCTCTATGTCTTCGCAAGACTGCCGATCATCCTCACCATCCCCGCGATTGCCGGTTTCGCCTATGTCATCCAGCTCGCCACCGGCTTCGATTGCCGGTCGCTCGGCTTCACGCTGGAGATCCTTGAGACGACCAATTGCCTCAATGGTAGTTTCGGCTATGTGCCCGCCCTTGCGGCAATGCTTCTGATCGGCCTTTGGCTTGCGATTCGGCGTCATCCGGCGGCCCCCTATATTATCGCCGCCGGTCTCGTCTTTCTCATTTCCATTTCCTTCCGGGCGACGGACTGGATCTTGTGCCAGGACATCGCCTTCCTCGGCAGAGAACGGGGCACGCATTTCCTCTGGCACATATTGAACAGCCTGGTGCTGTTCCTGCTGGTGCTGGCGGCCGTGCGCCATGGCGGGCGGCGCAACCGGCGCCGTGTCGGGGCGCTGCGGGCGGCCTGACGGATCGTGTCCCTTTGCGACAGTTGAAAGGCAGGGTCGGCTGGCGCATAAAGAGTCCGAATCCCCGCGGACATGGCGGAACCGGTAGACGCAACGGACTTAAAATCCGTTTCCCGAAAGGGAGTGAGGGTTCGAGTCCCTCTGTCCGCACCATTTCTGCTGGCGCGATGCCGCCCACCAACCCATCGCGCGGGTTACGGTTCGAGGATTTACGAAAAGGCCCATCCGGCCGAAATCTTCAATTTGAAGCGGTGTCGTACGTCAGCTCATCCCAATTGTCGAAGACAAACTGTGAAAGCGTCAAAAGCTGATGAAGCGCCTGATCGGCTTCGGCCGCCGAAACAGGCGTCACACGTCCGTGCCCCCCGACATCCCGCCAATAGGAAAGCAGGCTCATGCCTGCCCTGAACGGGCGCGCCAGGCGATCGGGCGCCCGGCCGACCACAATGTCGGGGATCTTCCTCGGCCCTTTGCTGGCGACATAAGCTCTGAGGATGCGCGCCTCGTCGCCCGTCTTTGCTATCGCCGCCGCGAACAAAATGCTTTCCGCTGCGGCGCCCGCCATCGCGCAGGTGGCCAGCCAGGCGCTTGCGTCCCGGCATCTGATCGCTTCCTGGGTTCGCTGATGGTATCCCTCGCCGAACTTTGCCCGAAACTGGCCGAAGGCGGCAGCAAGAGCGCCAGGTTCCAAAAGGACCAAGTGGCCGTCTTCGCCCGAGGTGAGCCAGGCTTCACCCCGCATCGTGAGTGAGTAGCCGCCTTCATCGCTTTTTCCTTCACCGCTCCCGGCCTCAAGCATGCCTGGTCTCAGGAGCCCTCGTCTTGTGAGCTCCCACGCAGCATCGAGGAAAACGGCGCTCGCGCGGCGCGATACATCCGCGCGGTTCTCAGCAGATATTTGTTCCGACGCAATCCATTGGCTCACTATGCTGGAGGCCTGGAAATCATATCCACCGTCGCTGCCCCGTCGTCCGGCAAGAACCCTGTCGCGGAGCGCCCGAAGCAGAAAAGCGATTGCCTGATCCAGCGTCGGCGGAATGCTGCATTCCACGTTCAGATCCGATCGTCGCGGTGATGCGCGGGGCAGGCGGAACGCTCCGACCGACGCGGTCCTCGTCCTTTCAGGAATGAGATGGAGCGATGAAGAACGTGACGACACTGCGTTTTCCTGTGGCCGGCTGTTGTCATTCAAACATAGGTTAATAGAACTCTGTATATGTAGAAGCGTATGCCTCACATGGAAAGAACATATGATGATTAATACATGATGACATCTCGATTGACATCAGCATGTTGTCTGTGGTTTTCTTAGTTTTGCCTTCCGATGCTCCTTGCAGTTCCTGGTCATTTCCCTGCAGTCAAGTGGAAATGCACATTTGATGCGGAAAACAGGGGCAATAGACGAGATGCCGCCTGAAGTGCGCTTGTTGGTTGCAGCGTTGCATAGGCTGTAGAACGTGTGAGGCGGAGGATTCATCCCAGAGGCGCGGAATTTTTCGTGCAATGTGACGCCCTGCGGCGCCGGCATAGGCCGTCCGATGATCAGAGGGTGTTCTGGAAAGATGGTGCAGGCAGCATCGAACGTCGCTCCGTGGGGCGCACAATCTGCAGGAGGCTTTGACGTGACCGAAGAGGTCCGGCGCGGCATCATTGAGCTCTTGCCGCGCTTGCGCCGATTTGCTTACGCGCTGACCGGCGGCCCGGACCAGGGTGATGACCTGGTCCAGGAGGCCTGTGCGCGTGCTCTTGCACGTCTGGAACAATATCAGCCAGGCACCCGGCTCGACAGCTGGATGTACAAAATCATTCGCAATATCTGGCTCGATCAGCGGCGAGCCGCCACGGTGCGCGGCATCGTCACCGACCTGGACG
This sequence comes from uncultured Alphaproteobacteria bacterium, assembly GCA_963749875.1. Lineage (GTDB taxonomy): Bacteria > Pseudomonadota > Alphaproteobacteria > Rhizobiales > Rhodomicrobiaceae > JAHQVI01. The sequence continues at coordinate 1,561,332 of CAVVOX010000002.1, read as the reverse complement.
CAGGACCGGAACCGGCGGGCGAGGACGGACGAAATGTCACCGACAGCCGTTTGACACTGAAACAGGTGCTTCGAGCGATGGAGAAACTGCCCGACGAGCAGCGGATCCTGATCGCGCTCATATGCTTCGAGGGGGTGTCTTATCAGGAAGCCGCGACGATCCTCAATATCCCGATTGGAACTGTCACGAGCCGTTTGGTGCGTGGGCGGCGGGCCCTTAGCGCCATGGCGGTTGAAGGCCCGACTATGCTGGAGAGCAAAAATGCCAAAGCTGACCGATGAAACCTTAATGCTCTATGCGGATGGATTGCTCGATCCCCCGGATAGGGATCATGTCGAGGAGCTCCTTGCAGACGATGAGGAGATGCGTGCGCGGCTGAATGTCTTCCATTTGACGGGACGACAGCTCGCGGCTCTGCTTCAGCATCATGTTGACGCCCCGGTCCCCAAGAGGCTGCGCGATGCTTTAATGGAGGAGAAGCCAGAATGGTCCGGCGCCGGCGGGGCTCGGCGCCTCAGCCGGTTTCCGAATTTCCGGCTGCCAAAGCTGTGCGTCACCGGCATCCAGGCCCTCCAGCCAGCGCTTGCCGCAGGCTTGGCGATGATCGCCGGAATTGGACTGGGATGGTTGCTTCGGGGAGAGGCGGCAAACAATGCGGTTCCTCTCGGCGATCTCGTTCAGATGGAAGGAAACCGACTGTTTGCGGTCGGAGCGCTGCAGCGGACGCTGGAAACGGTGCCGAGCGGCCGGAAATCCACCCTGACGCTTTCCGGCAATCGGGAAATCGATCTCGGCGTTAAGATGACGTTTCGAAACGAAACGCGTGACTATTGTCGGGAGTACCAGATCACCATGCCGTCCACGGAACGATATGTCGGCGTTGCGTGCCGTGTCGGCCGCCAATGGGCGGTCGAAATTCACGCAATAACCGCGCCGTCCTTCTCGGCATCCGATCGAACGGTTCCGGCAAGCGGCGGCGACAGCCTCGCCATGGATGCGGCGGTTGGAGCCCTCGTCTTCGGCGATCCTTTGACGGGCGAAGAGGAAAGGACGGTCATTCGCGATCGTTGGAAAACGACGAACGGGGACAGCTGATTAACGCAGCGATACGCCGGACACCGGGGTCCAATCGGTCGCAAGCTCTTCAGCGCTCGGGCATTCGCTCGGGGCCTGGAGCAAACCGCGGCCGTATGTCCGGCGGCTATGGCCCGCCGCCCCCAGCCGCAGGGTCTTCACCCGGTCGAGGAGCTTGTCCCTGCCCAGACGCAGCGTCTCGGGGCGTTGGATCGCGAGCACGGCCGTCATGAACGGGACGGCGAACGACGTTCCCGAAAGATACCCTGCCTGTGAATTTGGCAAGGCCGTCCAGACGTGAACGCCCGGCGCGGCAAGGTCGATATAAGCGCCGCGACTGGCGGACGGGTAGATTTTCAGGTCTTTGTCCACCGCCGTCACCGCAATCACTTGCGAATAGGCTGCCGGATAGCTCGGCTCTGCCGCGAGCCCTTCATTGCCGGCCGCAGCGGCAAAGACCATGCCTTTTGCGCGGAGCGTCCGAATCCGCGCCTCCACGAGATCGTCCTGAGGGCCCGAAAAGCTCATATTGACGAGCCGCACATCTGAGGCGCTCATCCAATCGAGAGCTCTGAGCAGGGAGACGGTATCGGTTAAGACTTCGCCGTCGTCGCCGGCAAAAAAGATGCTGGCCACATAAAACGCGGCGTCAGGAAGAAGACCGGGCGTGCCGCTATCCCGCCGCCCTGCAAGGAGAGCGAGGGTTCCCGTGCCGTGGCTGCCTCCGGCCAATCGCCGCCCATCGGGAAGGAACGTCTCCTGAACAATCTCCTGCCCAGCAAATGCCGTATGCTGAATGTCGACATCGGTATCGATGATCCCGATCTTCAGCCTGCCGGCGCATTGGGCAAGGTCATCTTTCCATCCAATCGCCTGCCGGCCATAGCAGCGATCCTCCTTACAAAGCGCATCATCCGGGCCGGCAGATTCAATGCCTTTTGCCCGCTGCACATCGCCTTCCTTTGCCGCTGGACGGTAGAGGCGATAGATACGGTTCAGGTGGAATTGTTCACCGGGCAGCTCGCTTTCGAGAATGGCGACCGCCTCTATGGCTGTCATGCCTGTCGGGATCGTCAGGCTTGTTATCGATCCGTCCGTCTGCGCCGGGTCGTTGTCCTGCGGGGCAAAACCGAGGGCCTTGGCGCGATCCAGCGCGGCGCGGCTCAGATTACGGGCGAGCACCTCGTTTTGCATATAGGAGTTGGCGGGGACCGCCGTCCGCATGGAGCGCTGAACGGATGCGCGCCGGCGATGTTCGTGGGCTTTCTTGCCCGCTTGCTCCCGATTGCCCTTGCCGAATGCAAGACCCGGCGGAGGATAGCGGCCAAGGTAATCACCGGCGTTTGCTTTCAGCTCATCGAGCTCCAGAAGCGCGCCAACCGGCGATTTATCGTTGAATTTCAGGTCGGGGAGCTTTTCGCCTGGCGACACAGCCCCGGAAGGGAGATCGAGCGGCGTTTCAGCCGGAATGCCGCCGCCATTCCCGCGCAGGCCTCGGCTGGCCGGGAATGAATGTCCGGCCGGCGCATTGTTCGGGCCAAAATTGCTGAAACCGGAAATTGCGCCGTTGTTTCCCTGGCCCGCGCCGCCGCCATTGCCTCTGCCGCTTTGCCCCCCGCGCCCAGCCGCGAATGCCGATGAAAATAGAGTGAAATCTTGCCCATTCACACCGAAGTGCGTTCGTTCAAGCGGCGGCATCGATAGGAGCTGTGCAAGGAGAAAGCCGGACGCTGCCAATGCGGGAACCAAGGCTCGCGCGCCTTCTTTCCTGAAGGAACACCTTTGTTTCCGCTGCGGCCGTCTCCGTTTACGGCCCAAGCCTATTGGGCCCGAACGATCCGCTGGCATACGCATGCACCCCGCCCGGTTCAGTGCCAATCGCGCAAGAATAAGGCTTTACAGAGGGAAATCAATGCCGATACCCAGTTTTCGTGCACGATTCTGACCGGCACACGTCCCCCTCTGCGCCCCACTCCGAGGTCAGACAGCGATCATCGGCCGCGGGCCGCCGGCGCCGCACGGCTCGCCCTGCGCGAAAAAATCCTGCGTCTCGGGGATGAAACCTCCGCGTGGCACGTTTAGAGCCCATGCACCGACCGGTGCACTGCCGGCGCAGAACGACACTGCCGGCCTCTTCAGGCCTGGGATCAACGCTGGCTTGCGCCCCCGCCGCGAGGTCCAGTCTGGTCCCAGGCCCGGAGAGTGCAGCTCGCTGCTGCACGTGAAAAAAGACTTTGCACCGAGCCGCCGACGTCTTGGTCAGCAAGCGGCCATTTTGGAGGACGGGGCATCTCATCGAATATGCGCTCTTCACGGACAGGTTCCGCATGGCCAAGCCCCCTTCTCCTGAGGACGGAAAGCTGGCGCCTCGCACGCCGGGCAGGCTTCAGTTGACCGATCGCCAGGCTGAAATCCTGCGCGCCGTCGAAAAATACCGTACCCATACCGAAGCTGCCCGACATCTTGGCGTGACCCGGCAATGGATCAGCCGGGTGATCGCGAGATGCGAGGCGAAAGGCTATCATTCGAAATCGGCTCGCCGCCGCGATAGCTGAAACACTCCGTGACCTGATTTATTCCGCTCGAGAGGATCTGACCCAAGCCCGGTTCGAGCTCGAGTTGCGGTGTCACCGGTACAGATCCGCCCTTGTCTGAGGCAGTGGCGATGGCCCTTTCGCGCTGCGCGTGGCGAGCGTCTGATAGATGCGGGCAGTCCCGCGAGAAAAGGCAAGCGAACAGCCGCCGAGATAGGCGACCCAAAGGCGGTAAGTCTCTTCGCCGACAAGCGCCACGGCCTCCTCGCGGCGCGCCGTGATCCGCTCGCACCATAGCTGCGTCGTCCGTGCATAATGCTCCCGCCAAGCTTCGACGTCATGCACCTCGAATCCCTGTTGCTCCATCGCGCCGATCGTATGGCCGATATCGTCGAGTTCACCGCCGGGAAAGATGTACTTCTGTAGGGCTCGCTGTTCCGCGCGGGCGGAGAAACGGCGTTTCTTCCGTTTGGCCCGGCGCGAGATGGCGTGGTTCAGAAATACCCCGTCCGGCGCGAGCAGCCGCCGGACCGTGCCAAAATATCTGTCGATATTGGCAATGCCGATGTGCTCATACATGCCAATGGAAGCGATTTTGTCGTACCGGCCGTCGAGTTCGGCATAATCGCGGATCTCGACGGTCACGCGGCCTGAGAGCCCCTTTGCTTCGATCCGCTCGCGCGCCAGCGCGATCTGCGCCTCGGATAAGGTAATCCCATGCGCGGCGACGCCGTAATGCTCGGCGGCGTGACAGATCAGCCCGCCCCAGCCGCAGCCGATGTCCAGGAGCCGCTCGCCGGGCTTGAGGCGCAGCTTGCGGCAGATCATGTCCAGCTTGTCGCGCTGGGCCTGTTCGAGCGCGTTCCCCCAATCGGTGAAATAGGCGCAGGAATACTGCATCTCCGGATCCAGAAACAGCTGATAGAACGCATTGCCGACGTCGTAGTGGAACTGGATGAATTGCCGGTTTTCCGCAGCGGCCCGCCCTTCGCCCGCCGCATCGCCGTCATAGGCGCGGCTGCGGTCCAGTCGTTCGCCCGGCGCAAACAGGAAGGGCCAGAGGCGATTGATCAGCCGGCGTTTGCTCAGTCCTTTGACGCTCCTCCGATGGCCAGCACCATCGAGACTCTTGCCGAGGTCGATCAGAGTGCCGCCCTCGAAACCGATATGGCCCCGCGCATAATGGCGGATCAGCCGGTCGAGCGTCGGTCGCCTCAGCAGCGAAGAGATAACGCCGGGGGATGCGATAGTGATTGCCAGGCCGCTTTCGACATTGGCGCCGAGCGGAATCAGCGTGCCGTCCCAGAGCCGCACGGACAGATCCAGATCAAGATGATGCGTGAGATCCTCGGCGATCTGGCGGGCGGCAGCGAGCTGTCGATCCTGAACTGCGGTCATGCGCGACAGAAGCACAGCCTCGCAGGTTAGGCAAGCCGGCGCCCGGCGGCGAATCCTCGTGAGAATGTCCACATGTGGAAGCCGAGCCGGCCGGACCATTGGGAGAGTCCCGCCCCGCGATCGGGGGTGAGCGCAAAACTGTAAATAGGCATAGTAAAACATAATGAAAAAATCTGCGTTGTCTTTTAATGACACAGTCATTCACAGATATTTTTCTATTTATATTCACACAAGATTAAGTGGTTATGCTTAGAGTCAGGTCGCAATGCTCGCAATAGGAGGACGGAATCTTGCATAGGCTTTCAAAATCTATAGCCCAGTGGCTGAAGCTCGACGATGAACGGGGCGTCACCGCTATCGAATACGGCCTGATCGCCGCACTGATCGCTCTTGCCATCATTGTGGGCATTACGGCTGTCGGCACGAATTTGGCCGCGCTGTTCAATACGATCGCCGGCAATCTCTCGACATCGAGCGGCAGCTGATCTGGCATCGCCATCGGACGACAGCAGACGCCGGCTCCTGATCATTGGCGGGATCAAGCCAAGTTGATCTCGAGCCTGCGTATCTTGGAATGAGGCCGATGCTCTTTCATGTCTTCCATGCGGCGCTCTGGGTGTTGGCATTGACTGCCCTCCTGACAAGCGCATGGATGGATCTGAAGGATCGGATCATTCCCAATGACCTGGTTATTCTGGTTGGGGGGAGTGGTCTAGGCCTCAGCCTGATGCTGAGACCGGAGCAGATCTGGATCAGTCTGCTCGTCGCGGTGCTGGCGCTGATCACGCTAGGCGTACTCGCTCACTACGGCATGATGGGTGGCGGCGACGTCAAGCTTATCAGCGCCACGACGCTGCTGGTTCCGCCCGAGCATATAGGAGAATTGATGGTCCTTATCGCCCTGACGGGCGGTCTGTTGAGCGGGGTGTATCTTGTTGGACATTGGGTTCTCAGGAGGAGCCATCCCGGAAGGGCGGCCGTGTCCACCGAAGCGGCCGGAGGACATGGCCGCGTTCCGGACAGCTGGTTCTCCAACGAATATTTGCGCATCGCCGCGGGTCAGCCGATGCCCTATGCACTCGCCATTCTGGGGGGTATGGCGGTCTTTATCGCAGGAGAGCTTTTACAATGTCTGTCCGCAAACTTCTGCTCGCTCTAGGCGTTGTCTTTGTGATTGTTGGGCTGTGGCTTGCCGTTATCTGGTTCAATCAGATTGCGGGGCGCTCCTCCCAAACCGCGGAACAGGAGCAAAACCGTCCGGCTGTGCTGGTGGCGCTCGATGGCATCCCTTCCGGCACCTTGCTGCGAGAGGGCGAAATCGGCTGGAAGGAGGTCGCCTCCGGAGAGCTCCGGCCTGGATATCTTCAGCGCGGTCAGATTTCCGAAAATGAATTTTTCGGCGCCATTACGCGGCGCGGCTTTGCCAAAGGCGAGCCGCTTCTCGTAAGCGACCTGGTCAAGCCGAGCGACCGGCGCTTTCTCTCGGCTGTGCTCCGGCCCGGCCACCGCGCAGTATCGATTTCCGTCGATGCGCCGCAGAGCTCCTCCGGGCTGATGCTGCCGGGAGACTATGTCGACATCATCCTGACGCAGAACTTTGGTGACAGCCTCGGTTCGGCCGCGCGCCGGTCTGTCGGCGAAACCTTTTTGCGCAATGTGCGCGTCGTCGCCGTTGACCAATCTCTCAGCACGCAGACGAAACGGGGTGAAGCCGGCGGCCAGGCCACGTTTCCGGGCTCGGATGCGAGGGTCCCCAAGACCATAACATTGGAGTTGGATGAACAGCAGGCGCAGAAGCTGTTCGTCGCCATGCAGCTCGGCAAATTGCAGCTGGCCGTGCTCCCCCTGGAAGGTTCCGGATTGGCGCGTGACGAGCACCTGCACAAGCTGTTGCCAACATGGGCGGCGGATGTCTCACCGGCCATCAGGCAGATGGCGCTCAGCAATGTCGGGCAAGTCTCATCGGGGAGCACGGTGGAAAGTGCGGTTCGCCGTCCGCCTTCCTCGACTTCGCAATGATCGCAGGTAACGAGTCATGATCCCTACAAATCCTCTCAAGCGAGGCAAACCATGATGGAGGCCCCCAGCACCGAGTTCCCGGATGCCAAAACGCAATCTCCGACCAGCGTGAATGCGAAGGTTTTCGTCAACGATCAGGGGTCTGAGGCGGTTATCCGCCAGGTCCTTGCGGATCTCGGCATCGAGGATTTCACCGTCGTCACGGGTAACGTGCTGACGGCGACGAAACTCCTGGCGAAGCAATCCTCGCCGCAGCTGCTGATTGTGGACATCACCGGCATCGAAGAACCGCTGTCGAGCATACTTGATCTGTCGGATGTCTGTGAACCCGGTGTGGGCGTTATCGCGGTCGGGGAGAACAACGACATCGCGCTGTACCGGCAGCTGAAGGGTGCGGGGGTCGTCGAATATATCTTCAAGCCGCTCGTCCGCGAACAGCTTATCCGTGCCTGCGATGCCGCCCTGACCGACGGAAGCGATCAGCCCAACCTTTTCCCCGGCAAGCTCGTTTTCGTTCTCGGTGTACGTGGCGGCGTGGGCGCGACAACGCTTGCCACCAATGCGGCCTGGCACATCGCCGAGATCCGGCAGAGATGGGCGGCGCTCGTCGACTTCGATCTGCAGTGCGGCGACGCGGCCCTGTTGTTCGATGTAACGCCGGGCCCGGCACTCCGCGAGGCCTTCGAACGTCCGGAACGCGTCGACAAGCTGTTTCTTGAGCGCGGCTCGATTCATGTCAACAAGCGTCTTAACATGTATGCCTCGCTTGAGCCGCTCGGCACCACGGCCGAGGGCTCGGACGAGGGCGCCCGGAAGCTGCTGGAATTTCTGCTGCGTCGCTATCGCGTGGTCTTCGTCGACGTTCCTCCGAAGACTGCAGAGCGCCTGCCTCAGATTCTGCAACTGCCAAGCACCTGCATTCTCGTCGCCAATCCCAGTCTGACCGCGGCGCGCGACACGATCCGTTGGCGCGATTTCCTCGGAGCGAACACACGCGAGCGGCGGACATTGCAGGTCCTCAACCACACCCGGCCCTATGGCGGACTGACCGAAGCCGAATTCGCCCGTGCCTCCGGCCAGGCACCGGATATGGTGATCGGATATGATCGCGAGCTGGCTATGGCCGCCAATCTCGGTGTGCCGGCCATGCAGAAATGCGCGGTGTTCAAATACGGCATTATGCCGATTCTGCATGAGGTCACCGGAGAGCGCATCGAAAGACCATCCTCCTTCTTCACCCGGATCTTTGGGACATGACGTCGCGTTTCGGAAGGAAATCGGCGAACGAAGCGCCTGAAGCCGGTGTCGCCCCGGCCGGCGCCACAACGTCTGCCGAGCCGGCAAAGCCCAGCGCCGCCCGGCCCGCTCAAAAAGAGTCGGCGAATACAACGTCCTTTCAGTTGTTGCCGACCGATATTATTCGTGACCAGGTTCTCCTGCGCATCGAACCCGTCGAGGCGGTGCGCTTGAGCAGGAGCGAATTGACGACGTTCGTCAATTCGCTGGTCATGCTCATCGCGGGCGAACGCAACCTCTTGCTGAACCAGGTGGAGCAGGACAAGCTTGCCGTCGCCATCGTCGATGAAATGGTTGGTCTCGGCCCCATCGAACAGCTCATGCAGGACTCCACTGTTTCCGACATTCTGATCAATGGTGCCCGGCAGGTCTATGCGGAGCGAAGGGGTAAGCTGGAACTGACCAATCTCCATTTTCGCAACAACGCCCACGTTCTGCATATGGCGCAGCGCATCGCTTCCTCCATCGGGCGCAGCATCGATGAGTCCAGTCCCATGCTTGACGCCCGTCTGGCCGATGGAAGCCGCGTTAATGTCATTATTCCGCCGCTGAGCCTCAGCGGTCCGGTCATATCGATCCGCAAATTCTCGCGGCATATGCTGGGCTTTCCAAGCCTGCTCGCCAGCGGGAGCATCTCGCCCCAGATGTCTGAGGCTCTGGAAATCGCCGCGCGCTGCCGCCTGAATATCATCATCTCCGGCGGCACCGGTTCGGGCAAAACGACCATGCTGAACGCGCTCTCCAGCATGATCGATCCCGGCGAGCGCATCATCACGATCGAAGACGCTGCCGAACTGCAGCTCCAGCAGGAGCACGTCGTCAGACTGGAGACGCGGCCGCCCAACCTCGAGGGCGCCGGCCAGATCGATCAGCGGGCGCTCGTTCGCAACGCGCTGCGTATGCGACCGGACCGCATCATCATGGGCGAGGTGCGCGGCGGCGAGGCCTTTGACATGATGCAGGCCATGAATACCGGCCACAGCGGCTCGATGTCGACCGTCCATGCCAACTCGGGCCGCGACGCTTTGGCCCGCGTCGAGAATATGATGATGATGGGCACTGCCAATCTGCCGGTTCGGGCCTTCCGGACTCAGATCGCCAGTGCCCTCGATATGATCGTGCATCTTGAGAGGATGCGGGACGGTGTGCGGCGCGTGACCGAGATTGCCGAGGTCGCCGGTATGGAAGAGGACGTGATAACGCTCGGCAATCTGTTTTATTTCAAATATACGGGCGAAAACTCAGCCGGCATCCTGACCGGCAAATTCGAGGCGACGCCGAGCCGCCCGCGCTTCCTCGACCGGCTGGGATATTACGGATTGGCCGACCGCTTTATGGAGGCGCTTTCCGGAGCCATGGAAGAACAGGAGGCGTGACCCTATGCTGGTCTATACTTTAGTCCCCGTTCTGGTGCTGCTCACGGGCGCGGCCATCATCGCGAGCGCATTCATATTGACGCCGAGCGCCGCCGCCGAAATAGAGCGGCGCATCAGTCGGATCGCTGCTCGACACCCCGGCAAATCGACGAATGCCCTAGGAACGGAGGGAAAGAAGCAGGACGCTGTATTTGATGCGCGGGTGCGGCGGGTCTTCGCCTTTGGTGCCAACTATAGCTGGGGAATGCACGCCGGCGGAGCCGCCCTACTGCTAGTCAGCGTCGTTGGCGGGACTGCCGTGTGGCAATTTTCTGTGCGCGCGGTCGCGCTGCCATGGTGGGTGTCCGTCACGGCGGGCGTTCTGACCGCATTCCTGGTACCTCGCGCACTCCTCCTCAGAGAACAGCGGCGCGCCGAGGGCCGCTTCAGGGATCTGTTTCCCGATGCGATCGACACGGTGGTCCGTATGCTGCGCGCGGGGCTGCCAATGCCCTCGGCGGTCCGGATCGTCGGCACCGAAGCCCCTGCGCCGATCGATTCGGTGTTCACGATGATCTCGGACCAGGTCAAGATCGGCATTCCGATCGAACAGGCTCTCGATGCCAGCAGCAAGCAGATCGGCTTGAGCGATTTCCGCTTCTTCGCCGTGGCCGTGCTGCTGCAGTATTCGGCCGGCGGCAATATTGCGGCCACGCTCGATATGCTGTCGGGCATTATGCGCAAGCGCCGCGCCGTGCGCATGAAGGCGCAATCGGCCACTGCGGAGATCCGTTTGACTGGCTATGTGCTTGGCGCACTGCCGTTCCTGACGATCGGCGCCCTTCTGGCCGTGCAGCCGGGCTATCTGAACCCGCTCTTCGTCGATCCGCGCGGCCATATCATCTTGGCCATGGCCGTTGCCGGGCTGCTGATGTCCTTCCTCACCATGCGTCAAATGATGCGTAGCGTAACGAAAAGTCAGGATTAGGTGCTCGCTGTGCTGGCTCAGCTTGGCAATTCAATTCAATACCAGGATTTGATGGCGCTGCTGGTGGTTTCAGCGCTGTTGGCGGCTGGACTCGGACTGATCGTTTCCTCATCCGGCGAACGCGCTAAGACCATCATGAAGCGCATCGACAAAGTGCGCCGGGCCACGACGGCAAGCGAAGGCGTAAGCCTCAAGCGTCTGCCGGGGGGACGAGTCACTCCGAAGACGACCGAGCGGGTCAGCGAGGCAGAATACCGCCAGATCATTCGGATCTATTCCAGGTTCGGCGTCCCGGCCGAGCGCGCTCTGCACTATTTCGACATAACGAGAGCGATCTTGCCGGCCGTGCTCGTCCTCGTAGCGCTGCCGTTCACCATGGGATTGTTCGCCCGCTCGACAATGGCGGGTTTGCTGGTCATGGCCGTTCCCGCGCTCATCGGCTGGTTCCTGCCGATGTTTCTGGTGCGGCGGAGCATCGCGCGGCACAGCAAGGCCGTCAGTTCCGGTCTGCCTGATGCGCTCGAGCTGCTTGCCGTATGTGTCGAGGCGGGCTTGTCACTGGAAAACGGTCTTCAGCGTGTTTCCGCCGAATTGAGGCGGTCGCGGCCGAAGCTGGCGGACGAGCTCGCCCTCACATGGGCGGAGATCAATATTCTGCCAAATCGCGATCAGGCGCTCCTCAATCTGGCGGATCGGGTGAATGTCGATAGCGTGCGGTCCGTTGTCACCACGCTGTCGCAGACATTGCGCTACGGAACTCCGCTTGCGCGATCGCTGCGTGTCGTCTCCGGCGATGTTCGCGGCGATCAGCTCACGGCGTTGGAAGAAAAGGCGAACCGGCTGCCGGCGCTTATGACCGTGCCGGTCATGCTGTTCATCATGCCGACGATCTTTCTGATCATCGGCGGGCCGGTGGCACTGAAGCTGATGGATGCCTTTTATCACTAGCGCAGCGCGCGTCCAAGCATGTCCCCGCGAAGGCAGGGATGGACGCGGGAACAGTTGCGCTCGTCTTTTGAAATAGATCAACCTGACCTCGTTCAATTGGTTCCACTTGAACGAGGGTTGATCTAGCCCGCATTTCTCACGCGGCGGAGGCGCATCGGGGTCTCTGACGGTGTAAACTTGTTTTGCGAGAACGAGTTATACCGATTCGATGGAGTTCCCCGATGCTGACGGAGTGTAGCGCGAGCGAGATCGATTTTGCAAGAGCGGGCGGACGCCGTGTGGTCGCGGATTTCGACGGCGGCATGGTCTTTTCGGATGCCGGGGCTCACCTGCTCGGGGAGACGGACAAGGCGATCCGGCTCGTCGACCGCTTTGCGGCCTGCTTTCGCGATCGGCGCCATCCCGCTTACGTGGTTCACGAAGTGAAGACGCTGGTTGCACAGCGCGTGTTCGGCCTGGCGCTGGGCTATGAAGACCTCGTCGACCATGACGAGTTGCGGCGCGATCCCGTTCTCGGCGTGCTGCTCGGCAAGCTCGAACGCACGGCCGAAGCCCCGGCGCCGCTGGCCGGCAAGAGCACGCTAAACCGGTTGGAGCACGCCCCAGCGGAAGGAGCCACTGGCCGGTATCACAAGATCGGGCACGACGGCGCCGCGATCGAGGATCTGTTCGTCGACGTGTTTCTCGAGGCGCATAGCAAGCCGCCGCGTGAGATCGTGCTCGACCTCGACGCCACCGACGATCCGCTGCACGGCCATCAGGAAGGCCGGTTCTTCCATGGCTATTACGACTGCTATTGCTACCTGCCGCTCTACATCTTCTGCGGCCGGCATCTCCTGGCCGCAAAGCTTCGGCGCTCGAACATCGACGGCAGCGCCGGCGCGGCGGAGGAGACGGCCCGGATCGTCACGCAGATCCGAGCGCGTTGGCCGAAGGTGAAGATCATTCTGCGCGCCGATTCCGGCTTCGCCCGAGAGGCCCTGATGGTTTGGTGCGAGGCCCACAAGGTTGACTACGTCTTCGGTCTCGCCCGCAACGCGCGTCTGGAAGCCCGCATCACTGAGGCGCTGGCCGAGGCGCGGAGGTTATCGGAGGCCACGGAAGGCAAGCCGGCGCGGGTGTTTCGGGATTTCCTCTGGTCGACCAAGGACTCCTGGTCGCGCCGTCGGCGCGTGATCGGCAAGGCGGAGTGGACCGGCGGCGAAGCCAATCCGCGTTTTCTCGTCACCTCGCTGAAGCCTGACGCCTGGACCGCCAAGCCACTCTACGAAGATCTCTATTGCAAGCGCGGCGAGATGGAAAACCGTATCAAAGAGGCGCAGGGCGATCTGTTCGCCGACCGCACCTCAGCGGCGACGATGCGGGCCAACCAGCTGCGCTTGTGGTTTGCCTCGATGGCTTACGTTCTGCTCTGCGCGCTGCGCCGGATCGGCCTGGCTCATACGCAGTTTGCCGCTGCGACCTGCGGCACGATCCGGCTGAAGCTGCTGAAGATCGGCGCGTTGGTGAAAATCAGCGCGCGTCGGGTCAAGATCGCCTTCGCGTCTGCCTGTCCGTCTGCTGCGGAATGGCGTCTCGCCGCAGCCCGACTCGCGCATGCCCGTGGCTCCCCCGCTTAATGCGTGAGGCTGCGACACGCCACTTTCGCAGCACACCCCGGAGGCCCACTGGAGACCGAAAAATCCGAGCCGATTGCCAAAGCCGGTCGCGCAATCTGCGCCACCCCCAAGCACGTCACAAGACAACATGCCGGCCAATCGGCCAGATCACCATGCCATGGCTTCAGTCGCGTGAGAAATGCGGGCTAGTCCTCGAAAATAGGGTTCATTGTCGGGTGCCTGGGGCGGCTCCTCATCTGGGAGCTTTCGGCCGGACAAATAGGCGCCAACGTCTTTCCAGCGCCAGCGTGGCGTCGTTCTGTTCGGCCCAAGCCAAACCGTTGGTAACGGCAGCACACCAGCCCTCACCCAGGCGTTCCACGTGCTCGCCGAGATGCAAAGCTCCGCTGTGCCAGCTTCAGCACTGACATAGCTCGGCAGTCGAGAGGGTAGGGGGATATCACGCTTGCGTGCCATGGCCACGCGATAGCCGACGAGGCTTGCGCGAGGCGTGAATTGGGCTGATCTATTGGCCGTCCGTGATCGCCAAAACCGCGAATTTTTTGCACATTTCAGTCCCCAGCTAGTCCCCACGTCGATGTGCCGCTATTTGGCGAACGGCTAAGTCCTTGATTTTATTGGTGAGCCCAGAAGGATTCGAACCTTCGACCTACTGATTAAAAGTCAGTTGCTCTACCGGCTGAGCTATGGGCCCGGGATAGTCAAGGAAACGCCGCATGTCAGGCGTGACATGACTGGTTCGCCGCGCCGACCATACGGAGAGCGTGTTGCTGCGTCAAGCGCGGGGGCTTGCATCATATATACGAACGCGGGGGCGCCCGATCCAGCCGCGCTCGTCAGATTTTGGCCAGAGCTTCGATCTTCTCGGCCAGGTCGAAATCCTTATCCGTAATGCCGCCGGCAGAATGCGTCATCAGCCGAATCTCGAGCGACGAATAGGACGCGGTGATGTCGGGGTGATGGTCGGCTCTTTCGGCCATATAGCCGATGGCATTGAGAAGCATCAGCGTGTCAGGCCATTTCCGCGTCTTGTAGCTGCGCACGATGTGACCGTCCTTCAGGCTCCACTCCGGCAAAGTCCTCGAGAGGCGGGCGCTGATTTCGTCCGGCGCATAGGTCGTTTCCTTTGACTTTTCCGACATGTCGAACCTCTTCCATTTGCCTGCATGATTGTCATGCGGAAGACCGGCGAGATGAAGCTGGAGCGCGGCCCCGATCAGCCTGACAGCGACTTGCAGCGTTCGATTTCCACCCCCATGCTGGCGCCTTCCAGCCGGTCGAGCTTCTCCACGAGCACCCGGACCTTCGCAGCGCGGCGATGCGCAAGACACCGGGCGGCGATGCGCTCCGCAAGCGTTTCCAGCAGATTGATGTGCCCACTGCGGACAACGGCATGAATCGCCTCGACGATCCGGTCATAGCTCACGACGCGATTCACATCGTCATTGTTTCTCTGCCGCGAGGGATAGATCCACACCTCGACCAGAAAGCGAACCCTTTGTTTTTGTGCCTTTTCTTCCTCGAAAACACCGATGAAGCAGGACAGGACCAGATCCCGAACGAAGATCTTGTCCAACGAAACGGACTGGCGCTGGCGCAAGAGCTTCGGGTCATCTTTCACTCGCCTGTCTGAATCCGCCACGCCGGTCTTCCTGTCCGCCAATGTGGTATGTCCCGGGCCCTTTTAGCGCTTTGCGAATGGCCAATCCAGCCTGCGACCGGTCTGCCGGGATAGAAAACGTATCTATGCAGATGTTTGTTTCGGGAATCACCCTGCTTGATTTAACCTTTGGCTCGGCCCACAAATTTGCTAACCGAACCTAGTGTCCCGTCTCCGAATTGCCTACCAATTTGCCGCAAGCACTCTAGGCAATTCGGAGACAAAAGGGACACTAGCAAACTCATGGTTTCTAGTGTGGCTTATGTCTCGCAATTGCCTTATCGAGGCCGCCGCGAAAGGGGAAGGCAATTGCGAGACGCCACACTAGGGCGGCTTTGATCAGAAAGGATCTTGAAGGCATGCCTCTCAAAAGCATGACGGGATTCGGACGCGCGGCTGGTCAGGAGGAGGACGCCTCCTGGAGCTGGGAGCTCCGCACCGTCAATAATCGTGGGCTTGACGTCCGGCTGCGCCTGCCGCCCGGCTTAGAGGATTTGGAGCCGCGTCTTCGGGATATGCTGGCGGAGCATATCAAGCGGGGAAGCTGCTCCGTCAGCCTTGCTCTGAACGCCCCGGCGGCGACGGGCGACCTCCGCCTCAACGAACCGATGCTGTTGCGGCTTGCCGAGATCGCCGAGCGGGCGCGGAGCCTCACGCGCCGGGCCGAGCCGGTGCCGCTCGCCGCGCTGCTCAACATGAAAGGCGTGATCGAGATCACTGATGCGCCATCTGCCGAGACGACACCGTCGAGCCTCGCCGAAGCGCTCCTTGCAAGTTTTGCGAGCGCTTTGAGCGACGTTGTCAACGCGAGGAAGGCCGAGGGAGAGCGCCTGCGCACCATTCTCGGTGACAAGCTCGCCGAGATCGAGAGCCTCACGGAAGAGGCCGCGCAGTCGCCCGAACGCCGTCCGGAAGCGATTGCCGAAAGGCTGCGCCTCCAGGTGCAGCGCCTCATGTCGGAAGCGGGCAGCTTCGACGAGGCGCGGCTCTATCAGGAAGCGGTGCTCATCGCGACGAAAGCGGACATCGAAGAGGAGCTGAAACGGCTGCATGCCCATGTGGCGGCGGGGCGCGAACTTATGGAGGAGGACGCACCGGCCGGACGGCGTTTGGAGTTTCTCGCGCAGGAATTTCAGCGCGAAGCCAATACGCTGTGTTCGAAGTCGAACGCGGCGGAAATCACCCGGGTCGGATTGCGGCTGAAAACCGCGATCGACCAGTTTCGCGAGCAGGTTCAAAATGTCGAGTGATCCGGCCGGGCAGGGGAGGGGACAAGATTCGGGCTCGCGGCGCGGGCTGATGTTCATCCTCTCCTCACCGTCCGGCGCCGGCAAGACGACGCTGACCCGCATGCTGTTGGATGTTGAAGGCGAGAGCTGCCAGCTGTCGATATCCGCGACCACGCGGCCCCCGCGTCCCGGTGAGATCAACGGCCAGCATTATCTCTTTCTCGACCGCGAAGCATTCGAGGCGCAACGCGAGGCCGGCGCTTTTCTCGAATGGGCAGAGGTGTTCGGGAACTTTTATGGCACACCCGAGGTCCCGATTGAAGAGACGCTTCGCGCCGGTCGCGACGTGATCTTCGATATTGACTGGCAGGGTGCGCGCCAGCTAGCGGAAAATGCGCCCGAAGATGTCGTGCGCGTCTTCGTGCTGCCTCCCTCGCGCCGAGCGCTCGAAGAGCGGCTGAAAAGGCGGGCGGCGGATTCGGCGGACGTCGTGGCGCGCCGTCTCGCAGCGGCATCGGCGGAGATATCGCACTGGAACGAATATGATTATGTGATCGTCAATCAGGATCTTGCCGAAAGCCTCGGAGACTTGCGGACAATCCTCGCCGCGGAAAGGATGAAACGCAGCCGTTGTCTCGGACTTGGCGCGTTTGTCGGCGGACTTATCGGCGGCCGGGGTTAGAGACCGGCTTCGCCGTCGCGCTGAGACGGATCGCCAGACGGCAGAAATCCTCCACGCTGATCTCCTCGGCCCGTGCGGTCGGCTTAAGGCCGAGTTCTTCCAGGGCCTCAAGCGCACCGGGCAGCGCCCTGAGGCTCGCCCTCAGCATCTTGCGTCTTTGGCCGAACGCCGCCGCCGTCAAGCGCTCCAGCGTATTTGCATGGCCGCGGTCCATCGGCTCTTTGCGCGGCAGAAACTCAACGACCGCGGAATCGACCTTGGGCGGCGGCGTGAAGGCGCGTGCGGGAAGGTTGAACAGAATACGCGTATCGCAGCGCGACTGTGAGAGGATGGAGAGGCGCCCGTAGGCTTTCTCA
Source organism: uncultured Alphaproteobacteria bacterium (assembly GCA_963749875.1). GTDB lineage: Bacteria > Pseudomonadota > Alphaproteobacteria > Rhizobiales > Rhodomicrobiaceae > JAHQVI01. Next base: position 1,544,174 of record CAVVOX010000002.1, on the reverse strand, counting down.
CCTCGGCCCGCCACAATCCGGTCAGCCACCTCGCGCTGGAACATCAGCACCATGCGATTCCACCAAGGCGGCCAGGGTTCGGTCTTGAGCCAGCCGGTCAGCAGAGGCGTTGCGATGGAGTAGGGGAGGTTGGCGACAATTCGCGCCTTCTCGCCGGGCTTGAGGAGCGAAGCCCAATCGATGCGGAGCGCGTCGCCTTCGATAATGGTGAGCTGTCCCGGCCAGTATGCCGCAATGGCCTCGAGCGCCGGCAGACACCGCCTGTCTTTTTCGACCGCAATGACTCGGTTCGCGCCCTCGCTCAGCAAGCTCCGGGTCAGCCCTCCCGGCCCAGGCCCGATCTCGATGACCGTCACCCCTTCAAGCGGACCGGCACTCCTTGCGATCCGCGCGGTCAGATTGAGATCGAGGATGAAATTCTGCCCCAGCGATTTTCTCGCCGCGAGGCCGAGTTCCCGGATAACCTCGCGAAGGGGCGGCAGATGGGCCAAGGCAGATGTTCTCAGCATGGGTCGGAATTGGTGATCGCGGCCTCCATTTTCGCCATTTTCGCGGCGAGCCGCAATGCAGCGATCAGCGCATCGGGCCGCGCATTCCCCGTTCCCGCGAGCGCGAATGCGGTCCCGTGGTCGGGCGATGTTCGAATGAACGGCAGGCCGAGCGTGACATTGACGCCTTCGTCGAACGCTAAGGTCTTGACCGGAATGAGAGCCTGGTCGTGGTACATGGCGATGACGGCATCATGGGCGGTGCGGATGCGCTCGTGAAAAAGCGTGTCCGCCGGGTAGGGGCCGCCGACGTCGAGGCCCGCCTTCTGCAGGATGGCGATGGCCGGCTTGATGATCCGCTCTTCCTCGTCGCCCATCAGGCCGTCTTCTCCGGCGTGAGGATTGAGTCCAGTGAGCGCAAGGCGCGGCTTCGGCACCCCGAACCAGCATTGCAGTCCCGACACCGCCACCAGCGCGGTTTCGACGATCTTCTCGGTCGTCAGCATATGGGGGACATCCGCCAGCGGAATATGGATCGTGACGGGCACGGTCCGCAGTCCCCCGCCAACCAGCATCATCACCGGCATGGCTTGATGCCCGCGCTCCTCCGCCAGCGCGCCCAGAAACTCCGTGTGGCCCGGATAGGTGAAGCCGGCATGCGCCATGATATGCTTCGCAATCGGGTTGGTGACCACCGCGCTCGCCTTGCCCTTGAGCGTTAGCGCGACGGCCTCTTCGATGCTCGCGCGGACCGCCTCAGCGGCCGACGGATCGGGCTTACCCGCAGGCACCGGGTGGGGGAGGGGGACCGGCAGGACCGGCAGGGCGTTGGGAAAGACGTCCAGCGCTTCGCCGGGCTCGCCGATCGCTTTGCAGGAGACGCCCAGACCGAGAGCGCTGGCGCGCGCCTGCAAATGGCCGATATCGGCGAGGACGGCAAATGCCGGTACGGCGTCCGCAGCCCGCCTTGTCCAGGTCGCCAGCGTAATGTCGGGGCCAATGCCGGCAGGATCGCCGCAAGTTACGGCGATCGGCTTTCCTTGGCCCGCGGCAGCATTCACTGCTCAGCCGCTTTTGGGATATTTCAGGAGAGCGCGGTCCCTAAGGTCCTTCAGATGGCGCTCCGAATAAAGCTGGAGTTGTTCTTGCCGTTCATCCGCTTCCGCGCTCTGCTGTTTCGTCTTCTTGGGCGGCGGAACGTTTTTGGCGCATACCGCGACCGTCTCGACGACGTTGCCCCTGATGATCGGAGGGGTCATATCGCCAGGCTTCGCCCGTGTCAGGGCAGCGCGAACGTCCCCTGGAAAGTTCGCCAGCCCGGCCTTTTTGACACTCTGAACCGACACGTCCTTCCTTCCCTTAAGCTGACCGTGCAGATCGGAGCAGGATGAGAAGCCCTTGCGGATTTCGTCAGCCTCGACCAGGCGACCGGCAATCGCCTTCTGGTCTCCGCCCTTTGCCACGGAAAGCTTGACGATCTCGGCATCGACCGTGGTGCTGCTGTCGTCCGGCGAACTGGCGGTCGACAAAGCGGAAACGGTTGAACGAACGAGCGGCAAATAAAGGTTGCGGATCAGGTCGCGCCAAGCCAGCTGCGCGCGGATGCGTTCCTTCAGCGTCGACGGGTTGACGCCCTGTGCGCGGAAGGACGCCATGAACTCTTTCAAGGTCCGTTTCTGAGATCCGCCTTGCGCCATACGCGTCATGGCTTTATTGATTTCGTCGTCGGAGACCTCAATCTTCTTATCCTTTGCGGCCTGCACCATCAGCCGCTCCTCGATCAGCTGATCGATCGCCTGCTTGCGCATCGCACTGCTGGCGTTTGAGATGACCTGTTGCTGAATTTTCTGGACGAACTTCTTCTGCAGGGCCTGAGCCTCCTCCCGCGTTTGCGGCCGATTCTCCGCCATATAGGCCTTGAACGCCTTTTGAGTCTTCTCAGACTTCAGGCGGGTCCGCATGCGATCGCCCAGTCCCGAGGTGAGCGCGAGAAAGCGCTCGCGCTGCGCGACATCATAGCTCGTAACTGGCTCGTCATTGACCATCACGACGATGCTCTGCGCCGTCGCGCCGGGTATGTAAGCGAAAAGGAGAAGCCCAAAGGCCATCAGCCTTAATGGCCACACGGTGTTGGCGTTCGTAAGCCTTAAAGTCATGATTTTCCAACCTGTCATGCTCTCGGCGTTCTGCCGAATGGATGGCGTCAGGTTGCCAGCCGCTGTGTATGCACGCCAAGCTTGGCGGATTCGTGACGCCGGCTCAATCGCGAGAGGGCATTTATACCCAGCTACGCCACGCCTCGGCAGCGCCGGCGACGCACCTCTCTTCGGGATCATTTGACAACCGGCAACTCCGAGAATGTGCCAATCGTATCCGTTCGGCTAGTCGTCTCGCCGAGTGTCAGCAGATTGTAGCGAACAAGCACGGTTTGATCAGGCTGGATCTCGCCGTCTCTAATATTCGTTTCAACATAGCTGACAGAAAGCATGAAGCACTCGTCCGAATATTTCAGACCGATGCTGTTGCGCACGAAGTCGTCGGCATCGAGATCGTAGCGCAGATCGCCGAACAGCGTCCAGTTATCGGCGAGCTTGAGCGCCCCAAGCCCGGCAACTTCCTCGCGATCCTCGTCGAAGCCGAGTGTCGGCTGCGCTTTGACCGATACGTAATTCGCCGAGGCCAGGAACGGGCCGTAGGAGCCGGTAAACTGCAGATCGTGCCGCTTGACCTCAAGATCGTCCTCACCGAGTCGGACCTGCGAGACGAGCTGGAGGTAACGCGAGAAATCAATATAAGCGCCGGCGACATAGTCCGATGCCGCCGTAGACAAGCCGGTGTCCGCGCCAAAGGGGTTATCGCCGGCAAGCTGGTAGCTCTGACCGGCAACGAGGCGCGCATTCCACCCCTGGGCGGTGTTGACGCTATATTGCACGCCGACATTGGCGCGTGTCCCGGTCTCCAGACGGTCAAATCCGGAGAACTTGTCGATGTCGAAAAGCAGCGTGTCGTCGAAGACGAGGCTTCGGGCATCCTCATTCGGAAGGTCGCCTTGATCCTCGATGTTCGGCCGTGCGATCACTTGCGCAATCGGCTCCACCACATGGGTTGCCGTTTCGGTATGCTTCACGAAGGGGTAGCGATATTCCAGGCCGCCCACGGCCGTGCCACGGAACGCGGTCGTCCCGTCCTGGGGATCTTCACTGGCAATCGGATCGAAAAAGCTGGTCGTCTTATAGAGGTCGGCGCGCGCTTGCGCGAAGGGGGTAACGATCTGACCGATCGGATCGGTAAACGTGCGGCGCCATTTGACCTGATTGATCAGGCGGCTGACGTCGCCGCCATCCTCGCGCGACAGGCTGAGCACATTTGAAGTCAAAGCTCAACTCGCCGCCGGCGACCGGATTGTCAAAGACGTAATTATAGTCGATCGACGGGTGGACGATCGAATCCGCTTTATCATCAACACCATTGAAGCCGTTGTCGTCGGCAGTCAGTCCGCCGAAATGATAGAGATTGGCGGAAAAATAGTTCCGGTCGCTTTGCCCGACGAGATAGATTTCCGAGATGCGGTCGGTCAAATAAACATCGTCGAGCTTGTAAAAGCGGCGGAAAGTGTCGTCGCTCTCGACCGTTACATTCCAGCCCCATTTCCACCAGGAACCGAGATTGAACTCGCCTTGCGTTTCGATACTGCCGCGAAACTTCGAGCCGTCTCCGGTCACGTTGTCGGGATCGTCATCATAGACGCCGGCGGCGTCGATGCGGTAGCTGCCTGTCGCAAGACGCTGACGCCAATTGGCTTTCAAAAGGAAGCCGGCGTCGGTCGTCACAACCGGCGTGATGGTCAAATCCTTGCTCGGGGAAATGTTGTAGAAATAGGGCAGGCCGAAGGTGTAACCCAGATCCTGGGAATGGCCGAACTCCGGAGCCAGGAAGCCTGAACGCCGTTTCACCGTCGGGTCGGGATAGTAGAAATACGGCACCCATATGAGGGGAAGTCCGAAAAATTCGAAGACGCCGTCTTCGAAATAGACATTCGCCTCGTCTTTCTTGTGAATGACCCGACGGGCTTTGATGCGCCAGATGGGCGGCGCATCGGGGTTGTCCTCGCACTGCTTACAGGGGGTGAACACGCCGCGCTCGAAGACCGTCGTATTGCCGTCCTTGCGATAGGCGTTCGCGGCGGCAATGCGCGCCTCGTCTTTGGTGACGCCGCGGAAGGAGCGGATGAACCCGTCGCGAAAATCGTCGGTGAGCGTGATGCGGTCGGCGCTGACGACCGCGCCGTCGGGATCTTTCATCCGGACATTGCCGACGGCATTCAGGGTGTTGGCGCGCTGATCATAGGTGAGCTCGTCCGCAAGAAGAGCGTAGTTCTTGTAATAGACCTCGACATTGCCTTTCGCGACGACCCGGTCGTTCTCCCGGTCGTAAATGAGCTCGTCAGCCTGGAGCAGCAGCGGCTGGTTCGTCTCGTTCTTGCTGACCTGCGGCTTGAGCAGATCGCCCTTCTGAGCGAAGGCAGGGGCGCTGTCGCCGAGCGCGGAGACGCCAAGCGTCAATCCCAGAAGCAGAAGCCGGAGAGCAAAGGGAAAAGACCCTTGGCGCGATATTGTGCATATCGCAGCCCAATAGGGCTTCCATCGCTCAAGCAAAGGCTCAGCGCCCATCCCTCACCCGTCTTCTTGATGCAGCAGGACTGTTAATGCCAATAGAATCGCTATCGCGATTGGCGCCCACGCTGCCACCCCCGTTGTTATATAGCCGGACATGCCCAGTTTGCGCGACAGCTCGATCAGCACGAACACTCCGAAGCCGCCACTCAAACCGATGATGACCATAGTCTGTATCTTACCGAAACGGAAGGGCTTGAGGGCACAAGTTGCCGCCAAAAGAACCATGGCCGCCATGAGGAACGGCCGCGCGAGCAGCTGCTCATAGTGAAGATCATAAGCCGTCGTATCAAAGCCGGCCTTTTCCGCAAACTCTATAAAGTCGGGAAGCTCCCAAAACGATACGCTCTCAACGGTATCCACGCTCTCTGTAACTTGGTTTTCATCCAAAAATGTACTTACAAGATACTGTTTATAGGCTCGGGGAAGGCTTCCGGGACTTGAGACATTTGCATTTTCGAGCTCCCAATAACCTTGCCGTAAAGTCGCCTTATCTGCTTCGATTCTCTCAATAAATTTCTTCTTGGGATCAAATTGCAACAGCGTCAGCCCTGCGAGAGTGGTGCCGCGATCCGCACTGGCGCGCGCATAGATGATCGAAGGACCGTCCGGGCCGTCCTGGCGAATCCATACGGCGGTGTCGCTATTGCTCCGGCCCGCGCCTTTGGCGGCGAAGGTGTTGGCGAACATCTGGTCCGCGGCAAGCTTCGCCTCGGCGGCCAGAGGATTGTAAACCGCCGTGGCGAATACGCCCATCAGCAAGGCGACGACGAGGGCCGGCTGCAGAAATTGCCAGACGGAAACGCCGGCGGCGCGGACCACCGTCAGTTCCGAGCTCCGGCTGAGCATGAGGAATGCCCCGATCGAGCCGATGAGCACCGCGAAAGGCAAGATCAGCTCGGCAAAGGCGGGCAGGCGGAGGAGGGTGAGCAAGACCACACTGAATGCCGAGGCATCCGCCTTGGCGCCCTCGCGCATCATCTCGACGAAGTCGATGAAGAACACGACCATTACGCAAACGCCATAGACGATGAGGACCATCGTAAAGAGCCGCAAGGCGAAGTAACGGCCTAATGTTCGCACGGCATTCATAATATTCGTTGCGACCCGTCTAACCTGTTTGCTCCGCCACCCTCCGGCGCTTGAACGGGTTCAGCGAGGTTGCCGGCAGCGAGAGCGGTCTGATTTGATAATGGATCATCGTGGCGGATATTCGGATTCCCGCCAAAGGTACACCCCAAACGATGAAAAGACCGACCGGATCCTTCGTCGCCATGTTGACTCCTGCAAGCCCGGCGATCCGCAAACCGGCGGCGACCGCGAACGCGCCGAACAGGGTCTGGACGCGCCCGTCACGCGTCGTCCGCGGATAGGCGAGATGCACGCCAGCGATCAGCACGAACAAAATCGGGTAAAGCGGGTTGGACAGCCGGTCATGAAGCTCGGAGCGGAATTTCCCCGCCTGCCGCTGATAATAGGGATCTTCCGTGTCGGGGTCGAACAGCTCGCTCAAGAACCGCTCGCGAGGCTTGTAGTCCCGCGGCCCTTCTTTCGGCCCGAACTGGCTCAGGTCGAAAAGGTAGCTGTCGAAAACAACGATATTGACGGTCTTGGAGCCGCCATCCTGGCGCTGGATATGACCGTTCCGCATGATCAGCAGCGCCTGGCCGTCGTCGCGCTTCATGATCTGACCCTCTTCGGCCAGATAGGTCATGATCTGATTTTGATCCCGCTCATCATGGATCATGAGCCCCTTCAGGGTTCCGTTCCGGGTCCGCTCGGCAATGTGGACGGTGAGGCCCGAACTCCGGCGATGAAAATTTGCCTGGCTGCAAAACCTGGGCAATCAGATCGGTGCGAACCTTGATCGCATAGTCGCGAAGAATGCGCGTTGATTGCGGGGCCAGATAGGCGTTCGAGGCGGCGACGAAGCCCGCAACCATAAGCGCCAATAGCAGATAAGGCCGCATGACCCGCCAGCTCGTCGAACCGGAGGCTGACAGCACGATCAGCTCACTGTCGCCACTCAGACGGTTGAGCGTATGCAGGGCCGAGACGAGCAGGGCGACGGGCGCGACGATTGCAATGAGATTGGGCATGGCAAGCATCGTGATCTTCAGGAAGATCAGAAAGCTCTGCCCCTTGTCGGTGACGAGCGAAACCTGACGCAGCGCCGTCGTCATCCAGACGATCACCGTCAGCGTGACAAGGATCATCAACAAAGACGTCGCGGTCTGACGGAAAATGTAGCGGCCGATAATATCCATGGGCGAAATGAAGGACCAGAACGCCGCAGCGCCGGCGCAGCTTTGCGGTCTCACGGTAAGATGGCAGATTTTCGACTAAACTTCACTAGACGTTGCATCATGAACCAGCTTGTGTAGATTGTTTGTCCGATCCGCATTAGTGTGATGATCCAGACGTTCGTCATCCCTCGCAGCAGGCGCCGAACGAACTTTTAGATCTGAATCACATTAGCAATATCAATAGGCTCGTGTCCCTTGAGATTCCGAAGTTCGCTATGGAGGGTGCCGAGAGGACAGGGCGAACTTCGGAATCGGGACACGAGATTTATTCCGCAGTCGCCATTGGCGGACGGGTTGCGCGACCAAGCGAAGCATAATTCCGGTACGGTTCCGCCATCCTCAGATATGACATAGGGGCCTGTCAGCGAATGATAGGAAATGTTGACATTTCATTTGCGCCGCTCGATGACGCCAAGAGCGCTGTCTGCGTAGGCTTTGCCGAGCCTCAATGCGCGATGACGCCGTCTCTCAAGGCGCTCGATGCCCGGTCGGACGGCCTGATTGCCCGCGCCGCCGAAATCGCAAAATTTCAGGGCGGCAAGAAAGATTTCCTCGATCTGGTCGTGCCGGCCAAGCTCGAGCTTGACAGGCTGTTCGTGCTCGGGCTCGGGACCTCGGCAAAATACACCGAGTCCGACTGGCTTGCACTTGGCGGGCGCATCCGGGCCCGGCTTTCAAGCGGCAAGGTCACCGCTGCCGATGTGCTTCTGGAAAGGACCGACGGCGAGCCGGTGTCCGCACGGAACGCCGCTTTGGTGGCGCTCGGCGCCATATTGCGCGGCTATGATTTCCGCAAGTATAAAAAGAAAAAGAAGAAAGAAAACGGAGAAGAAGAGGAAGATTTAGATACGCTGTCTTCGCTCCGGATTCTCTACCAAAACCCCGAAGACGCGACGGCGATCCTGGAAAACCGGAGCGGCGTTGCCGAAGGCATCCTGCTCGCGCGCGATCTCGTCAACGAGCCGCCTAACGTTCTGTCGCCGGAGGAATTCGCGTCGCGGGTCTCGGCTCTTTCCAGCTCCGGGCTAGAGGTTGAAATTCTCGACCAGAAGGCGCTCGCCGAAATCGGCATGAATGCGCTTCTGGCGGTGGGGCAGGGCAGCGTCCGGCCGAGCTGCGTGGCCATTATGCGCTGGACGGGTGCTGCAGATCGTGACGAAAAGCCGCTCCTGCTCGTCGGTAAAGGCGTCTGCTTCGATACGGGCGGCATTTCGATCAAGCCCGCTGCGGGCATGGAGGATATGAAAGGCGACATGGGCGGCGCGGCGGCGGTTACGGGCGCCATGCTTGCGCTCGCCAAGCGGAAAGCCCAGGTGAATGCCGTCGGCATTATCGGCCTTACGGAAAACATGCCGAGCGGCACGGCGCAGCGGCCAGGCGACATCGTCACGACCCTGTCCGGCCAGACCGTCGAGGTGATCAACACGGATGCGGAGGGGCGTCTGGTCCTCGCCGATATCATGTGGTACGGGCAAGAGCGCTTTCATCCCAGGGCCATGATAACGTTGGCCACGCTGACTGGGGCGATCATCATCGCGCTCGGCAAGGACCACGCCGGCATGTTCTCCAATAATGACGCGCTGGCCGAGCAGCTCTTCAAGGCGGGCGGCGATTCCGGCGAAAAGGTCTGGCGGCTGCCATTGAATGAGAAATACGACAAGCTGATCAGCTCGAAAGTCGCGGACATGAAGAATGTCGGCGGGCGCGAAGCCGGCTCGATCACCGCGGCGCAGTTCCTGCAGCGCTTCGTGATGCCTGACATCCCATGGGCGCATCTCGACATCGCCGGCACCGCAATGTCGGCTCCGGCAACGGATATCAATCGGAGCTGGGGCTCCGGTTACGGCGTCATGCTGCTCGATCGTCTGGCAAGCGAGTTCTATGAGAGCTAAGGCGGGCGCCCTCGCCTTGGTTTTCCATAATACACCTTATGCGAATCAGCGTTTACGCCGTGTCAACCATTAATTCCCCAAAAAACCGGGCGGGACGGCGCGGCGCTTCGGCGTTGCGGGCCGGGCTTCAGACATGACGAGCGACGACCGCGTGGCGACCGCTGTGAACGCGGCGGAGCAAATCGACCGGCTCAACGCGAAGGCGGCGCGCGATGAGCCGATGTCGGTTGGCGATCTGCTGACGCTCATGGCGGTCCTGCGCGATCCTTCGCATGGCTGTCCCTGGGACCAGAAACAGACCTTCTCCACAATCGCGCCTTACACGATCGAGGAAGCCTACGAAGTGGCGGACGCCATCGCGCGCGGCGACATTTCCGGCGTCAAGGAAGAGCTTGGCGATCTGCTGCTGCAGGTCGTCTACCATGCGCAGATGGCGCAGGAAGACGACCAGTTCACCTTCGAACATGTCGCCGATGCCATCACGCGGAAAATGATCCGCCGCCATCCGCATGTGTTTGGCGACGAAGAGACCCGCGACAATATCGACATCCGGGGGTTGTGGGAGCGTATCAAGGCCGAAGAGGCAATGGCCAAGCAGGAAGCGGCGGGGACGGCGGACGATGCAGATCAGAGCATCCTGGACGGTGTGACGCCGGGCCTTCCCGCCCTCGCCCGCTCGGTCAAGCTGCAGAAGAAGGCCGCAAGGGTCGGCTTCGACTGGCCGGAACCGGGGCAGATGCTTGCGAAGGTCCGCGAGGAACTCGCCGAATTCGAGCAGGAGCTCGGCGCCGGGGATCGCGACGGCATGGAAGAGGAGATGGGCGATCTGCTCTTCATCCTTGCCAATCTCTCAAGGGCGCTTTCCATCGACCCAGAGGCCGCATTGCGCCGGGCGAACGCCAAATTCGAGCGCCGCTTCCGGCACATTGAGCGCCGGCTGCGGGAAAATGGCCGCGCTCCGGAAGATGCCACGCTGGAAGAGATGGAAGGATTCTGGCGCGAGGCCAAGGATCGGGAGAAAAGCGGCGGATAGAACGGGATCGGTTTAAGCCGGATTGATCCGCCCTGCCCCGCTATTGCGCGACTTGGCCTGCAGATCCTCGAATTTCTTCAGGTTCGATATCGTCAGACGGGCCTCGATACGGGTGCGCCCGTCCTCGCAGTCTTTCCGCTTGCGCACTTCGCCATGCTCATAGAGCCAGTGGATGAGCGCGCCTTCATCGCTCCCGATATCGAAATGGCGCAGAACCTGGCCGCGCGTCAGGAATTCATCGATGCGCGCCTTGAGCTCATCCAGCCCCTCGCCGCTCTCGGCCGAAACCAGCACCGGAGCGGGATCGAGCCGGCGTGCCTGGCTTTGCAGCGCGGGGCGCCGCTCCTCGCTCAGCAGATCGATCTTGTTCCAGACCTCCAGGATCTTTGCGCCATGGCCTTCCACATCGACGCCGAGCTCGGCGAGCACGGTTTCGACATCCTGCTTCTGCTTTTCCGAGAAAGGCGCCGCGATGTCGCGGACATGCAAGATGAGATCGGCCTCCAAAACCTCCTCGAGCGTTGCCCGGAAGGCCGCAACGAGCGTCGTCGGAAGGTCGGATATGAACCCGACCGTGTCCGAGAGGATCGCAATGCCGCCGGGAAGCTCCAGCTTGCGCATCGTCGGATCGAGCGTTGCGAAGAGCTGGTCCTCGGCCACGACCTTGGCTTTGGTCAGGATGTTGAAGAGCGTCGATTTTCCGGCATTGGTATAGCCGGCAAGCGCAATGGTGGAGAACGGCGTGCGACGGCGGCCCGCCCGATGCAGACCTCGTGTCCGCCGGACCGATGCCAGCTCGCGGCGGATCGCATCGATGCGCTCACCGATCACCCGCCGGTCCGCTTCGATCTGGGTCTCGCCGGGGCCGCCGAGAAAGCCATAGCCGCCGCGCTGGCGCTCCAGGTGGGTCCAGCTCCGCACGAGCCGGCTGCGCTGATAGAGCAGATGGGCCAGCTCGACTTGCAGCCGGCCTTCCTTGGTGCGCGCCCGATCTCCGAAAATCTCTAAAATGAGGCCGGTCCGGTCGAGAATCTTGGCGTTCCAGGCTCGCTCAAGATTGCGTTGCTGAACAGGCGTCAGCGCATGATCGATGATGACGAGACCGGCGCCTTCGGCTTCGATGATGCCTTTGAGTTCTTCGACCTTGCCGGGGCCGAACAGTGTCGCCGGACGGGCCCTTGCAAGGCGCACGATGCCGCTTTGGGCGATGTCGAGATCGATGGCGCGGGCAAGCCCCTCGGCTTCTTCCAGCCGCGCCTCCTCCGGCACCGGCTCGGATGGCGCGATACGCCCATCCACCATGCGCGGTCGCTGCGGCACGCTTGGCGGCTCACGCAACACAGGATGCACCACAATGGCGCGCATCACCGTGCTTTGCGGTTCCCTATGGCCCGAGGAACCGCGTCTGCGCCTCTTGCCCTCGTTCTTCGTGCTCTTGCGTCGCGCTGTGGTCAATTAGCTGGGTGTTCCTCCATCTTGCTCGCCGTCCATCAGCTGGATCGGCCCGCCGGGCATGATCGTCGAAATTGCATGCTTATAGACGAGCTGAGAATGCCCGTCCCGGCGCAGCAATACGCAAAAATTATCAAACCAAGTGACGATGCCCTGGAGCTTGACACCATTCACCAGAAAGATCGTAAGCGGCGTCTTATGTTTTCGAACGTAATTGAGAAATGTGTCCTGGAGGCTTGGTACTCTTTCGGCGGCCATGTTTTTTCCGTTGTTGTTGAGGGGCAGTTTCGCCCGCCCGCATTATCGACGTTCACGCTGATTTCAGAGCATAGTCACACTTTTTGTCATTTCTTGCCCTGCTGGTCACTTGAACACGGACGGGGGGAAAACTCCACTTTTGTGATTATTGTAACAGTTTTTGGATCGACGATCGCTCGGCAAATTCGCGAAACTGCCGCCGGAGTTCCAGGGTCAGGGGCCCCGGTTTCCCTTCGCCGATCAAGACGCCGTCAATCGCAACCACCGGCATGACCACGCCTGTGGCGGACGAATTGAACGCTTCTTTCGCGGCTTTGGCTTCCGCTACCGAGAACGGCCGTTCCACAAAGGTCAGTTCCCGTTCGGCAATAAGATCCACAAGCACCGTCCGCGTGATTCCGCGCAGAATGTCCGAATCGGCCGGACGGGTTACTAGCTCATCCCTTTCTGTCAAAATCCAGGCATTGGACGAGGCGCCCTCCGTTACAAAGCCCTGATCATCCAGCAACCAGGCCTCCTCGGCTCCGGCATCGAGCGCCGCCTGACGCGCAAGGGCATTGGGAAGCAGCGAAACCGTCTTGATATCGGGGCGGCGCCAGCGAATATCGGGCATCGTCACCACGCGGATTCCCCGGCCCGCGCGGCGTTCCGCGGCGGCGGGCGATTTGCTGCGCGCATAACATACCACGGTTGCCGGCGTGTCGGGCGGAGGAAAAGCAAAATCACGGACCGCGGCGCCGCGTGTAATCTGCAGATAGACGAGGCCGTCGCTCACCCGGTTGCGCCGTACCGTTTCGCGCATGATCACGCCGAGCGCCCTTCGGCTCATCGGCGGACGCATTCTGAGTTCGTTCATCGAACGGTGCAGCCGGTCGATATGCCGGCGCTCATCGACCAGCTGACGGCCTCTGACCTCGCAGACCTCGTAAACGCCGTCGGCAAATTGAAAGCCGCGGTCCTCGACATGAACGCTGGCCTGATCATACGGACAATAGCATCCGTCGACATAAACGATGCGCGTCATCCAGCGCACTCCCTCCTGCGGCACGTCTCCATGATCGGTGCCGCAGACGCAGATTTCAAGCCCGCCGGCCATCGCAGGGCGGCCAGTTTTCGTTAAAGTTGGTAGAGTGTAAAGGGATCAGCAAGCCATTTAGCGCAACGCGCGCCCAAACATGCCCCCGCAAGGGCGGGGATGGACGCGGGAACAGTCGCGCTCGTCTTTTTGATATCGATCAACTTAACCTCGTTCAAGTGTAATCACTTGAACGAGGGTTGGTCTAGTGGCGAACTTCCGATCCCCGCTCATTGGAATTGACGCCGAGCGCGCGCAGCTTCCGGTGAAGGGCCGAACGCTCCATTCCGACGAATTCGGCGGTGCGCGAAATATTCCCGCCGAAGCGATTGATCTGAGCCATCAGATATTCACGCTCGAAAATCTCACGCGCATCCCGGAGCGGCAACGACATCAAATGTTCGCCGCCCGACCCATTCGGCGACAAAGGAACGCTGGAGCCGATATCCTCCGGCAGCATCGAAGCGGAGATCAGCGTGTCGGGATCGCCGCTCGTCATGATCATGAGCCGTTCGATGACATTTCGAAGCTGGCGCACATTGCCGGGCCATTCGTGGGATTGCAGCACGGCCATGGCGTCGTCGCCGATGCGCCGGGGCGGAAGGCCGGTGGCCAGCGAAATCTGATTGACGAAATAATCGACCAGCTCGGGCACATCCTCGCGCCGGTCGCCGAGCGGCGGAACCTTGAGCGGCACCACATTCAGCCTGTGAAAGAGATCGGTACGGAAGCGCCCCGCCCCCATTTCCCGCTCCAGGTCCCTGCTCGTTGAGGAGACCACGCGCACATCGACCTGCACCTTCGGACCGCCGCCCACACGCTGGAACTTCTGCTCGACAAGCACGCGCAGCAGCTTGCCCTGCGTCTCGATCGGCATATCGGCGACTTCGTCGATATAGAGCGTGCCGCCATGCGCTTCCTCGAGCGCCCCGACCTTGCGCGGCTGCGAGCCGGATTCCTCGGTGCCGAAAAATTCGACCTCCACGCGGTCGGGCGCCATCGCCACCGCGTTCACGGCCACGAACGGCCCGGCCGCCCTGGCCGAGGCATTGTGCAGAACACGCGCGGCCAGTTCCTTCCCCGAGCCCGACGGGCCGGAAATCATCACCCGGCTATTGGTCGGCGCGACCTTATCGATGGCCTGGCGCAGACTGTTGATGATGCCGGAACGCCCGATGACCTCGTTGCCATATGCGCTGCGTTCCCGCAACTCACGGTTTTCGCGCTTCAATTTCGAGGCTTCGAGAGCGCGGCTGGTCACCAGAACGAGCCGGTCGGCCTTGAACGGCTTCTCGATATATTCATAGGCGCCGCGTTTGATGGCGGCGACGGCGGTTTCGATATTGCCGTGCCCACTGATGATGACCACCGGCAGGTCCGGATGCTGGCGCTTGATCTTGGCCAGCACTTCGAGCCCGTCCAGCCGGCTGCCCTGCAGCCAGATGTCGAGAATGACAAGGGATGGGCGACGGTCCTGGATCGCGGCCAAGGCCTCGTCGCTGTCCTTGGCCAGACGCGTGGCATACCCCTCATCTTCAAGGATACCCGAGACGAGCTCGCGAATGTCGGCCTCGTCGTCCACGATCAGGATGTCAGACGCCATAGCTTACTCCCTGTTTCCCGCCATCATAGCGGTAGTTTGATTGCTCCCCGTCGAGGCCGTCACCGCGCCGGTCCGAAGCTTCGGTCGTCTCCGCGGTCTCGACAGCCCGTCTCATCGGGATCACCATGCGCACGATTGCGCCGGTGACCCGTCCCTCCCCGTCCACAGCATCGCCCAGCTCGAGCACCGCATCATGCTGCTCAGCGATCCGGTGAACGATGGCCAGCCCCAGCCCCGTTCCCTTTTGCCGTGTCGTTACATAAGGCTCGGTCAGGCGATTTCTGTTCTCCGCCGGCAGGCCGCAGCCATTATCGATGACCTCGATGATGCAGCGCGTTGCCTGCTCGCTGACGCGGGCGATGATACGGCCCTTATAATCGTCGCCCTTTTCGCCGGACTGCCGCGCCGTCGCGATCGCCTCACCTGCATTTTTAACGAGATTTGTCGTCGCCTGTGTCAGCAACCCACGGTCGCATTCGACAATCAACGGCTTCTCTGGCAGGTCGAGATCATATTCCACATCGGCATTGCTCATCTGGAACAGGATCACCGCTTCCTTGACGATGGCGGCGACGTCGTGCGTTTCGAAGACCGGCTTCGGCATTCGTGCAAATGCGGAGAATTCGTCAACCATCCGTCCAATATCACCGACATGGCGGATGATGGTGTCCGTGCAGCGGTCGAAAATCTCGCGATCGACGCTGATGGCGTCTCCATATTTCCGCCGGATCCGCTCGGCGGATAGCTGAATTGGAGTGAGCGGGTTCTTGATCTCATGGGCGATGCGCCGCGCCACATCGGCCCAGGCCGAGGTCCGCTGCGCAACGACCAGTTCGGTGATGTCGTCGAAGGTCACGACGAAACCGTAATCCTGCTTGCCGCCGGCTTCCTGCGTGACGCGCACGGAAAGCGTCAGATCGGAGCCATCGCGCCGATAGCTGATCTGCGATTGAGCGGCGCGGCGCGCATGGCCTGAGGCCTTTGCGACGATGGCTGCAAATTCGGGCACAGCTTCTGCGATTGGCTTGCCGATCAGCTGGCTTTCCTTCCGGCTGAGCAGCCGTGTCGCGGAGCTGTTGACGAGAGTGATGACGCCTCGTGAGTTGACGCCGATAACGCCCGCCGTCACGCCCGAAAGAACGGCCTCGGTGAAGCGCCGCCGCTCGTCGAGCGCCGTATTGGCGCCGACCAGAGCGTCCCGCTGACTGCGCAGATCGGCCGTCATGCGGTTGAAGGTGATGCCGAGCTGTCCGGTGTCGCTGCGGGGCCCGTCCGTTCGTACCGTGACGTCCAGATTGCCTTTGGAGACCTCCTGGGCGGCGCCGATCAAGCGCCTGATCGGTGCGACGAGCCGGTTGGCGAACCAGAGACCCATCCAGATCGAGGCGAGCAGCAGCGTCAGCGCGATGACCACATACATCATCGCGAAGGCGATCTGAAGGCCGGTGCGCCGGTCGTGCAGCTCGCCATATTTGCGCACATTGGCGTCGGTGCGCCGCAGATGACCGATGACGGTCTGATCGACCGGGCGCCTGACATAGAGATAGAGATCGTCGTAATTGCTGAGCCGTTTGATCGCGCCGACACCGCCGGAGAGTGTGAGGCCGGCATCGCTGATACGGCCGTCGGCGGCGTTGCGGAGCGCTTCGGCAGGCGGGCGCTCGAAGGCAGCGCCCTCCCGCCTGATCACCTCAAGGACCGGCTTACCCTGGCCATTGATGAGATACGCGTAAGGCAGCCGCCGTTCGATGGCCAGCGCTGCCGCATAGCGAAGGAAGGCTTCCGGATTGTCGCTGCGAAGCTGTGCTGCGTTTTCCAGATCGCGCGCCATCCCGAGGGCATCGGCACGCACCGTCTTGCCATGTTCCACGAGATAGGCGTTGGCGACATCGACGGAGTCCCGGATGATCGTCTTGACGTTCTCCGAGAACAGATGATCAAGTCCGCGATCGAGCGAAATGCTGGCGAAGACCGCGAGCAGGACCGCCGGGAAGAGGGCAACGAGACTGAACAGGCTGACGATCCGGACATGAAGCCTTGCGCCGGCAGCCTCGCGTCGGCGCGCATGCCACAAACTGTAAAGCTGCAAGGTGATGATGGCGATCATCGCCATGATCAGAATGCCGTTGATCAGCCAGACGGTGATGACGACTTTGTGCGTCGGCTCGATCGGGGTCAGGCCGGTCAGGACGAAATAGGTCATGAGCCCCGACAGGAGCGACAGAATGACGATCGCGAGCCCTGTCTGGAACATCCAGCGTCCCTTTTTGCGCGTGGGGGGCTGATCTCCGTGATCGCTTTCGTCGGGCGCAAGCGCTGCCGCGCCGGCTTTGCGCAGCGAACGCCGGAGCATGATGCGGCCGCGGATGAGGCGTTTCTGGAAAGATCGGATTTCGGGACGGTCGCGATCGAAAAAGCCGGCGAGACGCGTCCCCACCCTGCCAGCAACACCGCGCAGCGATTGCACAGCTTGCAGACTCAGGACCCTGCCGAGAGCAGAGCGCGCGGTAGCAGTCGCCTTGTCAAGCCAGAGCTTGATCGCCGGTAGCAACGCGCTATCCCTCCCTCACATGCGTGGTGGCGACGTCCGTTCAGATGATGGCCCCCCTCAGCGGCCGTCCCGGAGAACCAGCCAAAAGCTGGTGCATCATAATCACCCTGTGGCTGAACGGAAACAGTTTTTGTGAGAACTGCGGAGAAATTGTGACGATTGGCGTCGTAAGCCTGTGTTCGCGCAACAAATTTGTGGCCTCCCGGCCGCAGACAATGGTCGTTCGGCCGACATGTGCACATTGCATTTCTACAGCATCAGGCCGGTGTCCGCACGACGCGGAGTTTATGATCTCTGATCTTTTTGCGCAGCGTATTTCGATTCAGCCCCAAAAGCTCGGCCGCGCGAATCTGATTGCCGCGCGTGGCGGCGAGCGCTGCAACGATGAGAGGGCTTTCGACATCGCGCAGGATTCGGTCGTAAAGGCCGGGTGGCGGGAGCGAGTCGCCGAAACTGCTGAAATACTCGGTCAGATAGCCCTCCATCCATTCGCTCAGGCTGTTGGTCTTGTTCTCGCCCGCATCGAGGCGCGAGGGTTGGCTGGTCGCCAGTTCGGATTCGATAATGTCCGAGCTGATCACCTCTTGCGAATAGAGCGCCGTCAGCCGGCGAACCAGATTTTCCAGCTCCCGCACATTGCCCGGCCAGTGGTAGCACTTCAGCCGGTCCAGCGCGTCCGGCTGAAGCGCCTTTTGCGGCAGACCGTTCTTCTTGGCGTGCTGGAGGAAATGATGCACGAGATCGGGCACATCCTCGAGACGCTCGCGCAAAGGCGGCAGGCGCAGCGGCACCACGTTCAGCCGGTAGAACAAATCTTCCCGGAACAGCCCCTGATTGATCTGCTGTTCGAGGTTCTTATTCGTGGCGGCGATGATCCGCACATCGGTCTTGATCGGCGTGCGGCCGCCGACCGTCATATATTCGCCTTCCTGGAGCACGCGCAGAAGACGGGTCTGCGCTTCCATCGGCATGTCGCCGATTTCATCGAGAAACAAGGTGCCGCCATCGGCCTGTTCGAAACGGCCCATGGCCCGCGCCTGCGCGCCGGTAAAGGCGCCCTTTTCATGGCCGAAGAGCTCCGACTCGATCAGCTCGCGCGGGATCGCCGCCATGTTGATCGCCACGAACGGCCCCTTGCGCCGCTGGCCGTAATCGTGAAGCGCGCGGGCCACGAGCTCCTTGCCGGTGCCGGACTCGCCCGTGATCATCACGGTCAGATCGGTATGGATCAGCCGGGCGATCACCCGGTAGACGTCTTGCATGGCGTTCGAACGGCCGATCAGAGGCAGATCCTCGGTTTCCGGCGGGCGCTGGTTCACCATTTTCGCGTTTTTCGGCTCCCGAAGCGCCCGGCCGACGACGGCAACGAGTTCCTTAAGATCGAAGGGCTTGGGGAGATATTCGTAAGCGCCGCGCTTGGCTGCCGTGATTGCGGTGGTAAAGGTGTTCTGCGCGCTCATGACGATGATCGGCAGGTCCGGCCTGATCTTCTTGATGCGCGGGATCAGCTCGAAGGCGTTCTCATCGGGCATGATGACGTCGGTGATCACCACATCGCCGTCGCCCTGGCTGATCCAGTTCCACAGCGTTGCCGCATTGCTCGTGGCGCGCGACGTATAGCCGGCGCGGGCCAGCGCCTGGTTCACCACTGTGCGGATCGCTGCATCGTCGTCCGCGATGAGAACATTGCCCCGTCCCACAGCCTAGCTCTCCTGCTTCTCTACGTTCTGATACATCGGCATCATGACCCGGAAGACGGTCTGACGCGGCTTGGTCTCGCATTCGATCGTCCCGCCATGATCGCCGATGGTCTTCGCAACCAGCGCAAGGCCGAGCCCCGTGCCGCCGGTTTTCGTCGTGACGAATGGCTCGAAAAGGTACTGCTTCAGCTCCTCGGGAATCCCCGGCCCATTGTCCATGATGGTGATTTCGAGGGGCAGGCTGACCCGGGTCTCCGAATTCGGCAAAGACAGCCGCAGACCCGACTTGAAAGCCGTCGTCATGTAGATATGACCGTCCTTACGGCTGGGTCCGATGGCTTCGGCGGCGTTCTTCACCAGGTTGAGAAAGGCCTGGATCAGCTTGTCGCGACTGCCCGGCACGGGCGGCAGGGAGGGATCGTACTCCTGAGAAAAGGTGATTCCCTTCGCAAAGCCGTTCTCCGCGACCTGGCGAACATGATCCAGCACCGTATGAATGTTGACCGCCTCCAGCTTGAGCGGGCGCTCGTCGCCGAATACCTCCATCCGATCCACAAGATCGCGGATGCGGTCGGTCTCGTCACAGATCAGGCTTGCCAGCGGCCTGTCCTCGGAGGAAGCACTGGATTCGAGAAGCTGAGCCGCGCCGCGAATACCGGAGAGCGGGTTCTTGATTTCATGGGCGAGAACCGCCGCCATGCCGGAAACGGAGCGCGCCGCGCCGCGATGGGTGAGCTGGCGCTCGATCATCTGCGCCATGCTGCGCTGTTGCAGCATGATCAGAACATGTCCCCGATATTCCGGCAACGGTGCGGCGAATACGTCGACGGGCCGCTGGCTCGCCGATTCCGGGAGGCCGAGATCCATGGCATATTCATTGACGGTGGCGTTGGTCGCGCGAACCTGGCTGATGAGCGCCAGAAGCGGGCTGGCGAAAGCGACCAGAGCGTCGGCTTTGCGCCGCTTGAGAACCGTCTCGCTCATACCGAAGAACACTTCCGCCGCGAAATTCGCGTAAGCGATGCGATTGTCCTTGCGCAGAACGAGGACCGGGTGCGGCAGAGCGTGAAGCAAAGTGTCGGGCGCAATGGCCATATCGCCGCCGGATGGCGATGACTGTTTCCCGTCTCTTGTATCCGAGATCGTCAAGCCTCTTATCGTCCCAAACCCAGAGCCTAAAAAAAAGGCATATGAAATTTCGACTAATAGATAGGCATAATAGCAAAGTTGGTTGCATTGTCATCAGAATTTATCGCGTCGGATGCCCGGCCAAAGCCATTGGCAAAGGCCGGCCTTCCCGCTAGGTGTTGCTGAACAGGGGCCGTCACCTCCGATCGAGTGGACCTCGTAAACCATGCTGAATGCTGCAATCATCGTCGCTGCCGGACGCGGGGCGAGAGCTGCCGACGCGGGCGATAAGCCGAAACAATATCTGCCGATTGCCGGCAAATCCGCTTTGGCGCGTAGTCTCGCCGCCTTTCTCGGGCACGAAGAGATCGGCCTCGTGCAGCCCGTGATTCATGCCGGTGATGAGGCGCTTTACGAAGAGGCGGCGGCCACCTTCCAGTCACCGAAGCTGCTCGCGCCTGTGTCAGGAGGCCGCAACCGCCAGGAATCGGTGCTGAGCGGGCTTCGCGCCCTGGAATCGCACGGGCCGGACACCGTGCTTATTCACGATGCCGCGCGGCCATTCGTGTCCGAGGCGGTCATCGGCCGCGTCATCGAAAGCCTGAGGGAGAATGCGGCGTGCCTGGCCGCCCTACCCTTGTCCGATACGCTGAAAGCCGAAGAGAACGGCCGCGTCAAATCGACGATCAGCCGCGAAGGGCTATGGCGCGCGCAGACGCCCCAGGGGTTTCGTTACGGCCAGATCTTGGATGCGCACGAAGCGGCGGCGGCCGAGGGGCGCGGCGACTTCACCGATGATGCCGCTATCGCCGAATGGCAGGGCATCGCGGTTGCGCTGGCGATGGGATCGGAGCGCAATGTCAAGCTGACGACTGCGGAAGATTTCGAGCTGGCCGAGCGCATGCTGACGGGGGAGGCTCAATTGCGGGAAACGAGAACGGCCATTGGCTTCGACGTGCATGAATTCGAGCCCGGCGGCGACCACGTCATCCTGTGCGGCATAACCATTCCGCACGCCGCCTCGCTGGGCGGTCATTCAGATGCCGATGTCGGCCTCCACGCCCTCACCGACGCCCTGCTCGGCACGATCGGCGCCGGCGACATCGGCGAGCATTTTCCGCCGGGCGATCCGAAATGGAAGGGCGCGGATTCCAGCTTCTTTCTCGACCAGACGGCGAGACTCATCTCCGAGGCCGGAGGGCGGATCGTCAATGTCGATGTGACACTGATCTGCGAGCGGCCCAAGATCGGATCCTACCGCCAGGCGATGCGGGCGCGGATTGCCGAAATTCTGGACATTGAGCCGGGGCGCGTTAGCGTGAAGGCGACGACGACCGAAGGGCTCGGCTTTACCGGGCGCAGCGAGGGGATCGCCGCCATGGCCACCGCGACGGTCGAGCTCACACTGAAAGGCTGAGAGGATGCGCGAAAGCCTGGTACGAGAAGCACGAGAGCTCCTGAATTGGTGCCGCGAGCGTAAATTCACCGCTGTGACCGCCGAATCTTGCACGGGCGGCCTTCTGGCTGCCTATCTCACCCATCACGCCGGCTCCTCCGACGTTTTCGAGCGCGGATTCGTCATTTATTCCAACGAGTCCAAAATAGAGCTGCTCGGCGTCGATAAGGAAATGATCGACGATCACGGCGCGGTATCGCGCGAGGTGGCCTTGGCGATGGCGGCGGGCGCGCTTTGGCGGTCGCGGGCGGTCATCTCGGCGGCGATTACCGGAATTGCCGGGCCGGGCGGTGGGTCGCCGGAGAAGCCGATTGGCCTCGTCCATTTCGCCGTTGCAAAGCGCATCTCCATCTCGAGCGAGGAGATGAATTTCAGCGCCATCCATCATGTGGAGAATTTCGGCGACCTTGGCCGCGTCGAGATCCGGGAAGAATTGGTGGCGACCGCCCTCACGCTGCTCAGGCAGACTGGGAGCCTTTGACGGCAGCCGTCTTGACCGCCGTCTGCCGGCCGGGAGCTTCGCGCCTGCGCCCGTAGATCTGATCGGCCCGCGCCTCGAACGCATCGGCGAATTTGCGGAACGCCTTGTCGAACACCTTGCCCATCACCGATTGCAGAACGCGCGAGCGGAACTCGTAGGCAATCCGGAAACCGACCTCGCAGCTATCGGCGTCAACCGGCCGGAACGACCAGACATTCTCCAGATGCTTGAAAGGGCCGTCGATATAGGAGACCCGGATTTCCTGAATGTCCCGCGCAAGCACGATCCGGCTGGTGAAGCTTTCCCGCAGCACCTTATAGACGACCGTCATGGTCGCCGTGACGATCTCCTGTCCGCTTTCCATGCGGCGGCCGCGAACCACCATCCTGTCGCAAAGCGGCACGAATTCCGGATAGCGTTCCATGTCTGCGACGAGGTTGAACATGTCGGCCGCGCTGTGAGCCACGCGGCGGCTGGTTCTGAATTGCGGCACGGGGTCACACTCGATTCTGAAAATGCTTCATCGGCACGCCCGCCGGAGATGGGCGAAGCCGGGCGCCAGCTCGTCTAAGCGCGCGCAAAATAAGCCTCTCTGGCGGCGCGCAGCCGGGCGAAATCATCGCCTGCGTGGTAGGAGGAGCGCGTCAGCGGGCTCGCCGAGACCATGAGAAAGCCTTTGCCGTAAGCGACTTTTTCAAGACCGGCGAATTCGTCCGGCGGCACGAAGCGGGCGACGGCGGCATGTTTGCGGGTCGGCTGGAGATACTGGCCGATGGTCAGGAAATCGACATTGGCGGAGCGCAGATCGTCCATGAGCTGGAGCACTTCGTTGCGCTCTTCGCCGAGCCCGACCATGATGCCGGACTTGGTGAAGACCGCCGGATCGAGTTCCTTGGCCTTCTGAAGCAGACGCAGCGAGACGAAATAGCGCGAGCCGGGCCGGATCGTCAGATAGAGCGACGGCACGGTCTCCAGATTGTGGTTGAAGACGTCGGGCTTTGCCTCGATCACCACCTCAAGCGCGCCGTCCTTGCGCAGAAAGTCCGGTGTCAGAACCTCGATCGTCGTGCCCGGCGACGCGGCGCGGATCGCGCGGATGACGGCGGCGAAGTGCCCTGCCCCGCCATCGGCGAGATCGTCGCGGTCCACCGAAGTGATGACGACATGCTCCAGGCCGAGCCTGGCGACGGCATCGGCCACCTTTTGCGGCTCTTGCTGGTCGAGCGGACCCGGCAGTCCCGTCTTCACATTGCAAAAAGCGCAGGCCCGCGTGCAGGTGTCGCCCATGATCATCATGGTGGCGTGCTTCTTCTCCCAGCACTCGCCGATATTCGGGCAGCCTGCCTCTTCGCACACCGTATGGAGGCCGTGCTCGCGGATGATGCCCGCCGTTTCGCGATATCCCATTGAGCCGGGAGCCTTCACACGAATCCATTCCGGCTTGCGCAAGAGTGGCGTGTCGGGGCGATGCGCCTTTTCCGGATGCCTCACTCCGGCTGCGTCTCCGCTACTGGTATCGACAATGGTGACCATACAAATGTCCTGCGAGATTCCGGCCTTAGCCTAAGATAATCCGCGCGGGCCCCATATGAAAGTCCCGTCCGAGCCGTTCAGCCTCCAGCCCCAGCTTGATACAACATATTGAAAAGTCTCAACATATCGGACTAAATGCGGCGCGCCGCGTTTTTTGGGTGATTCGCGGGGGCAAATCGGAGGGATAATTCAATGCGCCAGACAATAGAAGAGTTTCAAGAGTTCATCTTGAAGGGCAATGCTTTCGATCTGGCCGTCGGCGTCATCATCGGTGTAGCTTTTTCGGGGATTGTGACGTCGCTGGTTAACGACATTTTGATGCCGCCCATCGGTATGGGCATCGGCGGCGTCGATTTCTCCAACTATTTCATCGACCTGACCGCGCTCTTCGGCAATGCCGAGCCGATCGCGTCGGTCGAGGATGCGCAAACTGCCGGCCACGCGGTCATCGCTTACGGCAAGTTCATCAATGCGGCGATCAATCTCCTGATCGTGGGCATCGTGATCTTCCTTCTTGTGAAACAGGTCAACCGTTTGCGCCGGAAGGAAGAGTTGACGCCGGATGTGCCGCCAGCGCCGCCGGAGGATGTCAAGCTGCTGACGGAGATCCGTGATCTGCTGGCGAAAAACGGCTGAGCCGGGAGCGACTTAAGCGGAGCGCTTGGCCTTGCGGGATTGCTGTAGGCGCTTCTTTGCAGGAATGCATGCCCGCAGCCATTCCAGCGCGCCAGGCGTCTTGTCCCATCCCTCTTGAAAGTCGGTGAGATAGCAGACGGCTTCATCCCTGTTACCGGGACTGTAATAGGGCGGCGATGCCTTCGGCATAGGGCGATCGCCAAGAAGATAGCCGGGCACATGCTCATTGCTCAGCAGCGCCTTTGATAAAAGCTTCCGGCTATTCTCATTGTCGCCTTCGCGGCGGAACGCCGCGAGCGCCGTGGTGTAGGACCAGGCGGCCATATCGTCCTCGGAATAGGCGGAGAGGAGGCCGGCGAGTTCGTCATCGCGCTCGGTCTCGACCAGCCAGGCGGCTAAGATATAGCGAGCGCCTTGATTGTCGTTCGGATTGAGGATGAGCATGGCGCGCAAGTGCTCGATTGCCTCATCATGCGCGCCCCTGTTCCACAATGCGTAAGCGAGGCCGATGCGGGCTCGCATATAGGGCCGCGTCTCCAGAAAGCCCCAGAATTCGCCCTCCAGTTCCTCGAACGCCTCGCCGAGAGCCTCTTTTCCGGCCTCGACACCCCGTCGCCAATAGTCCAGGGCCTTGTCCGAGTTCAGGCGTCTCATGCTCGGCAAGGAGAACATAGGCATCCGCACAAAGCGGGCTTATCTTCAGGGCCCTCTTGGCAAGCGAGATGCGCTGCTTTGCGGTTCTTGCCTCCCAGGCGTCGAATACGAGCATCTGAGCCTGACCGAGCGCTTCTTCCACATCCATCATCTGTGCTTGAGTCTCCACCGCGCTCCTCGCCATGACGCTCCCTCCCCGCATAAGCTCGCTGATGTCGAATTCGCGTTTCCGCGCGGCTCAAATATGCAGAACACGCCCATAGGCGTCGAGCACGGACTTCGTGCATCATCTCCGAAAGCGTCGGATGCGGGAATATGGTGTGTATAAGTTCCGCTTCCGTCGTCTCCAGCGTCTTCGCGATGCCATAGCCCTGGATCAGCTCGGTGACCTCCGCGCCGATCATGTGCGCCCCGAGCAGTGCGCCGGTCTTGGCGTCGAACACGGTCTTGATCAGGCCCTCCGGCTCCCCGAGCGCGATCGCCTTGCCATTGCCCTGATAAGGAAACCGGCCGACCTTGACCTCATAGCCCGCCTCTTTGGCGGCCGCCTCCGTCAGGCCAATCGAGGCGATCTGCGGTGAGCAATAGGTGCAGCCGGGGATATTCTTGGTGTCCATCGGATGCAGCCCTTCGACGCCGGCGATCTTCTCCACGCAGAGCACGCCTTCATGCGACGCCTTGTGAGCGAGCCAGGGCGGGCCGACGAGATCGCCGATGGCATAGATGCCCTCGACATTGGTGCGGCAATAGTCGTCGATGACGGCGTGCCCCTTCTCGACTTTGACGCCCAGCTCTTCCAGGCCGATATTTTCGACATTGCCGGTAATGCCGATGGCGAGGATCACGCGATCGAAGCGCATCGTTTCCGACTTGCCGTCGGCGAGAGTGACCGAGGCTTCGACATCGTTCTCGCCGGCTTTGAGCGCCTCGACCTTCGCGCCGCTATGGATCGTCATGCCCTGCTCGGTGAAGGCCTTGCGGGCAAGGGCGGAGATTTCCTCATCTTCCACGGGCAGAATGCGGTCGAGCACTTCAACGACGGTCGTTTTTGCGCCGAGCGTGTGGAAGAAACTGGCGAATTCAATGCCGATGGCGCCCGAGCCGATGACCAGAAGCGACTTCGGCATGACGTCCGGCACCATGGCTTCCTTATAAGTCCAGATCAGCTTTCCATCCGCTTCGAGGCCGGGAAGCGTCCGCGCCCGAGCCCCTGTTGCGAGGATGATGTGTTTCGCCTCGATATCCGGCTGCGGCTTACCGTCCTTGCCCGTCAGCGCGATCTTGCCCTTGCCTTTGAGGGCGGCCGTGCCTTCGAGGACCGTGATTTTGTTCTTTTTCATCAGGTAGGCAACGCCGTTCGACAGCCGCCCGGCGACCTTGCGCGAACGGTCCACGACCTTTTTCAGGTCAAATCCGATGTCCTTGGCGGAAAAGCCGAATTCATCCAGCCGGTGCAGCAGATGAAAGATCTCCGAGGATCGGAGCAGCGCCTTGGTCGGGATACAGCCCCAATTGAGACAGATGCCGCCGAGCTGGTCCCGCTCCACGATCGCGGTTTTCATGCCGAGCTGCGCCGCGCGAATGGCCGCGACATAGCCGCCCGGCCCGGATCCGATGATCACGATGTCAAAAGCTGTATCAGCCATGCCTTCTCCCTCGGCTTGCGGGTGCGTTACCCCTGCCTAGATCAACCCTCGTTCAAGTGAGTCCATTTGAACGAGGTTAAGCTGATCTATTCCAATAAGTTAGCGCAACTGTTCCCACGTCCATCCCTGCCTTCGCGGGGACATGCTTGGACGCGCGTTGCGCTAAATCAACCCTCGTTCAAGTGGCCTCAATTGAACGAGGTCAAGTTGATCTATCTCGATAAGTTAGCGCAACTGTTCCCGCGTCCATCCCCGCCTCCGCGGGGACATGCCCGGACACGCGTTGCGCTAGAGCAGCATGGTGACGGGCTCTTCGATGAAGCCTTTGAAGGCGGAGAGAAGCTGCGCCCCGAGCGCGCCATCGACCACGCGGTGATCGCAGGACAATGTCACCGTCATCATATTCGCAATGGCGATCTCATTGCCCTTGACGACCGGCCGCTTTTCGCTCTGGCCGATCGCGAGGATGGTGGCGTGCGGCGGATTGATCACCGCGTCGAAATGCTTGATCGAATACATGCCGAGATTGGAGATCGCGGTCGAGCCGCCCTGATATTCATGCGGGGCAAGTCGGCGCCTGCGGGCACGCTCGGCGAGATCGCGCATCTGCTGGGAGATCTCGACAAGCGTCTTGTCCTCGACGCTGCGGACCACCGGCGTGAACAGGCCGCCCTCGATCGCGACGGCGACCGCGATATCGGCATGTTTGTGGAACAGCATGCCCTGCTGCGTCCATGTCGCGTTGGCCGTCGGCACGCGGATGAGCGCCAGCCCCATCGCCTTGATGATGAAATCATTGACCGACAGCCGGTAAGCCTTCGGCCCTTCTTTCGGCGAGCGCATATTCAACCGCAGCCGCGCCTCCATCAGATTGTCGAGCTCGCAGTCGATGGTCAGATAGAAATGCGGGATTGTCGCGTTTGCCTGGGTGAGACGCGCGGCGATCGTTTTGCGCATATTGTCATGCGGGACGACCTCGTAAGTGCCCTTTTCGTAGAAGGACAGGATCTGCTCGTCGGGCATGGCCTGCGGCGCGATCGCCGTGCCGGTCGAGGGCACGAGCGCCTGGGCTTGCGCCGCGGCGGGGCGGGCCGACGGTGCGACGCCCTGCTCCAGAGCCTGCTGGACGTCGCGCAGAACGATCCGGCCACGCGGCCCGCTTCCCTGAAGGGCGGCGAGATCGATCGATTTGTCCTTTGCGATCCGGCGCGCGAGCGGCGAGGCGAAGACCCGCCCTCCCTGGCCATTCGCTTTCGCGGGCGCCGCAGCCGGCTGCGCTCCATCCGGTTTCGCCGGCGCTTCGGCAGCGGCGCGCTGGCCGTCCGGTCCCGCCGGAGCGGGCGGCGGTATCGATGCCTCGGTCGGCGTTGCCGCCGCTGCCGCATCGAGCGTGGATTTGTCCTCGCCTTCCTCCAGCAGCATGGCGATCGGCTTATTGACGGCGACGCCCTCGGTCCCTTCGGCGACCAGGATCTTGCCGACGGTCCCTTCGTCGACCGCCTCGACCTCCATCGTCGCCTTGTCCGTCTCGATCTCGGCGATCACATCGCCGGACGCGACCGCATCGCCTTCCTTGACCAGCCATTTGGCGAGCTTGCCCTCTTCCATGGTGGGCGACAAGGCGGGCATCAGAATTGGAATGGGCATGGCTTATCTCAAGCTTTTTGGGCGGATGACGCACACCAGGATCGGCATTGTTGGGACGGCATTCACGACACGTAACAGACGGACTTCGCCGCTTGGATGACCAGCTCGGCGCTCGGGAGGGCCAGCTTCTCAAGATTCGCAGCGTAAGGCATGGGCACATCGGCGCCGGAGACTTTCGTCGGCGGCGCATCGAGATAGTCGAACGCTTCATAAGCGACGCGCGCGCAGATCTCCGAGCCGACGGAACAGACCGGCCAGGCCTCCTCGACCGTGACGATGCGGTTGGTCTTCTTGACGGATTCCAGAATGGTCTCGATGTCGAGCGGACGCAGCGTGCGAAGGTCGATGACCTCGGCGTCGATCCCTTCGCCGGCGAGCGTCTCCGCCGCTTCGAGCGCATAGACCATGCCGCGCGCGAAGGACACGATCGTCACATCGTTGCCCGGCCGGGCAATCTTGGCCTTGCCGATCGGCACCAGCCAGTCGTCGATCTTGGGCAGCTCGCCGCTGGAGCCATAAAGGATTTCATTTTCGAGGAAGACGACCGGGTTGGGATCACGGATTGCGGATTTCAAGAGGCCCTTGGCGTCGGCGGCGTTCGAGGGCGCGATGACCTTCAGACCCGGCACATGCGAGTACCACGCCGAATAGCACTGGCTATGTTGGGCCGCCACGCGCGCCGCCGCGCCGTTCGGGCCGCGGAACACGACCGGGCAGTGCATCTGTCCGCCGGACATATAGAGCGTCTTGGCGGCGGAGTTGATGATCTGGTCGATCGCCTGCATGGCGAAGTTGAACGTCATGAACTCCACGATCGGCTTCAGACCGCCAAGCGCCGCGCCGACGCCGATGCCGGCAAAGCCCTGCTCCGTGATCGGCGTATCGATCACCCGTTTCGGCCCGAACTCGGCGAGCAGCCCCTGCGTGACCTTATAGGCGCCCTGATATTCCGCGACTTCCTCGCCCATGACGAACACGGCGTCGTCGCGGCGCATTTCCTCCGCCATCGCATCGCGCAGCGCCTCGCGCATGGTCACGGCGACAGTTTCGGTGCCCTCCGGAACCTCCGGTTCGACATAACGCGCGGTTTCCTTCACGCTTTCGGCCGAGGGACGCGCCTCGACGATCGCCCGGCCGGTGCCGGTCGGAGAAGGCGCCTCGGGCGCTGAGGACGTCGCGGCCGTCGCCGATGCGTCGGCGGCAGCGTCAACATCCTCGCCGTCCGAAAGGATGACCGCGATCGGCGTGTTGACCTTGACCCCCTCGGTTCCCTCCGGCACCAGGATCTTGCCGAGCTTGCCTTCATCGACCGCTTCGACCTCCATGGTCGCCTTGTCCGTTTCGATCTCGGCGATCACATCCCCGGCGGAGACGTCGTCCCCTTCGCTGATCAGCCATTTGGCCAGCTTGCCTTCTTCCATGGTCGGCGAAAGCGCGGGCATCAGAACTTGAACGGGCATAATTTTTCCTCGCTTCTCACCTTCATCGACCGCCGATTGCCTCACATTCATTCCCGCCGGCGGCCCGGCTTATTGTTCTTGTTGAGGCCGGGGACCTGTCTTCCCCGTCGACACGCTCTGCTTAAACCGTCACATCCGTCCAAAGCTCGGAGACATCCGGCTCTGGATCCTTCTGCGCAAAATCGGCCGCCTCGTTGACGATGGCGCGCACGTCTTTGTCGATCGCCTTCAGCTCGTCCTCGCTCGCCCCGCCTTTCTCCATCAGCCTCGCGCGGACTTGCTCGATCGGGTCGTGCTCGCTGCGCATCTTATCGACCTCTTCGCGCGTCCGGTATTTCGCCGGGTCCGACATGGAATGGCCGCGATAGCGGTAGGTCAGCATTTCGAGGATATACGGTCCGTTGCCCTCGCGCGCCCATTTCACCGCCCGCTCGCCGGCCGCCTTGACGGCGCGCACATCCATGCCATCGACCTGCTCACCGGGAATATCGAAGCTCAGGCCACGGTGCGAAAGGTCGGTCGTCGCCGAGACGCGATCGACGCGCGTGCCCATGCCGTACTGGTTGTTCTCGACGATATAAACGACCGGCAGCGACCAGAGCTTGGCCATGTTGAAGGCTTCGTAAACCTGGCCCTGATTGGCGGCGCCGTCGCCGTAATAGGTGAGCGAGACGCGGCCATTTTCCTTATATTTCATCGCAAAGGCCAGCCCCGTCCCCAGCGGCACCTGCGCGCCGACAATGCCGTGCCCGCCGAAGAAGCCCTTCTCGACGGAGAACATGTGCATCGAGCCGCCCTTGCCTTTCGAATAGCCGCCCCGGCGTCCGGTCAATTCGGCCATGACGCCGTTGGGGTCCATGCCGGTGGCGAGCATATGGCCGTGATCGCGATAGCCGGTGATCACCTGATCCCCGTCCTCGATCACCATCTGCATGCCGACGACGACGGCTTCCTGGCCGATATAGAGGTGACAGAAGCCGCCAATATAGCCCATGCCATAAAGCTGGCCGGCCTTCTCCTCGAACCGCCGGATGAGCAGCATTTCGCGATAGGCGTGCAGTTCCTCTTCCGTGGTGAATTCCGCGATGTCCTGACCGGCGGCCGTCGTCTCGTCCGGGGCGCGGCCGTTCTTGGTGGTCTTGGCGCTACTCTTCTTCGCTGCTGCCTGAGCCATGCGAGTCTCCCGCGTGGTCTTTTTCCGTTTTGCTGGCTGCCTAGCCTAATATTGTTACGAGTTTAGCCAAGTTCGACGTGTTTTCCCATGGCTTTCGCATCGTAAATCGCGGCTATTGCCCTATTTGTCTGCCGACGCGCTCGGGTGAAGCACGACGATTTCGCCGGGGCGAACGAAATTGAGAAGGCTGCGCGCCTGTTCGTCCAGCAAGTCCGGTTCACTGCGGACACGGGTCGTGACGAGCGAAACATCGTGCTCGATCCGGAGCCGTTCCTCCTTGAGCGCGGCGAGTTCGCTTTCCAGCTTTCTGATTTTTTCCGCAAGCGTTGCCCGCTTATGCAGGCCGTGATCGCCCTCGACCGCGTGGTAGGAAAAATAGGCGATGAGCGCCAGGAACAGAGTGAATAGGATCAAATAGCGGCCGTTCCGGCGCTTTCGTGTCGTGATCATGCTTTCCAAAGCACCCTTCGCTTGGCGTTGCAGGGTCAAATTGTCTTCAAGATATTAAGGCTGGTTTAAATTTGCGGATGAAGTCCGGTTCGGACGCCTATCACGAACTCAAGGCGAAAGTCGCTGCGGGAATTGAACTGTTGATACTGTCGGTATTGCATGGCAGCTGTGTCGGCTTAGAATTGCCTTTCCCGCCGTTCCAACCGCAGCCAGGATCTGCGCCCGCCCGATGGACGAAATCCCGGATCACTCCAACGTCGTCATCCGCCCGCCCCTTGCCTGGGCGCTTGCCATCTCCGCGGGATTTGTGCATCGACGCCTTCCTACCGGTGCTATTCCTTCCACCAACCCTTCTGATCACTTCGCTCGGCGGCGTGATCTTCGCCCTCGGCTTCTTCTTGGCAATTTGGGCGGTCGTCACGATCCGAAGGGCGGGCACGCATATCGAAACATCAAAGCCGACGAGAAAGATCGTCTCCAGCGGCCCCTTCGGCTACATTCGCAACCCGGTATATACGGGCATGTTCCTGGGCGAGATCGGTCTTGCTGTCACATTCGACACCCTTTGGCTTCTCATCATGCTTGCGCCGTTTTATCTGGTCATCCGCTACGGCGTCGTGGCCCGGGAAGAAGCCTATCTCGAACGCAAATTCGGCCAGGACTACCTCGATTATAAATCGCGTGTCCCGCGCTGGCCGTGGTCATAACCAAGCTTTCGGACAACCACTCGGGATCAATAATCGTCGGCCTCCCGCGTTACACAACAATCTGTCCCGGCAACACCGACCGCCCTGCATAAACCGCCATCGTATCCAGCTCCTCTTCGATACGCAGAAGCTGATTGTATTTGGCGAGCCGGTCCGAGCGTGACAGCGAGCCGGTCTTGATTTGCCCGGCATTGGTCGCAACCGCCAGATCGGCAATGGTGGCGTCCTCCGTCTCGCCGGAGCGGTGGGAGATCACGGCGTTGTAGCGGGCGCGTTGCGCCATGGCGATGGCGTCGAGCGTCTCGCTGAGCGTGCCTATCTGGTTGACCTTGACGAGGATCGCGTTGGCTGCCTTCTCATCAATGCCCCGTTTCAGGCGCTTCACATTGGTCACGAACAGATCGTCGCCGACGAGCTGGACCTTGCCGCCGAGCCTTGCGGTGAGCGCCGTCCAGCCTTCCCAATCGTCCTCGGCCATGCCGTCTTCGATCGACACGATCGGGTAGCGCGATGTCAGACCGGCATAGAGCTCGATCATGGCTTCGGCGTCGAGGACCTTGCCCTCCCCTACCAGATTGTAGCGGCCGTCCTGGTAAAACTCGGTCGAGGCGGCGTCGAGCGCCAGCACGACATCGTCGCCGAGCTTATAGCCCGCCTTCTCCACCGCGCGCGCAATGAAGCCGAGCGCTTCGTCGGCCGATTTCAGATTTGGCGCAAAGCCGCCTTCGTCGCCCACATTGGTGTTGTGTCCGCCCTCCTTCAGCAGCTTGCGCAGATTATGGAAAACCTCCGCACCCATGCGCAGTGCGTCCGAGAAGGTCGCCGCGCCCGCCGGCATGATCATGAATTCCTGAAAGTCGATCGGATTGTCGGCATGGACGCCGCCATTGATGATATTCATCATCGGTACGGGCAGGACCCGCGCATTGACGCCGCCGAGATAGTGATAGAGCGGCAGGCCCGAGGCCTCGCTCGCGGCCTTTGCGACGGCCAGCGACACGCCGAGAATGGCGTTTGCGCCGAGGCGGCTCTTATTCTCCGTGCCGTCCAGCATGATCAGCGTTTCGTCGATCCGGCGCTGCTCTTCGGCTTCCATGCCTTGCAGCGCATCGAAGATCTCGCCATTGACCGCCTCGACCGCCTGGCCCACGCCCTTGCCCATCCAGGCCGCGCCGCCATCGCGCAGCTCATGGGCCTCATGGGCGCCGGTCGATGCGCCGGATGGAACGCCCGCCCGGCCGAGATAGCCGTCCTCCAGCACGACATCCACCTCGATCGTCGGGTTTCCCCGGCTGTCGAGAATTTGCCGGCCGATAATGTCCACAATTGCGGTCATGACCTCGTCCCCTTATGTATTGTAAGGCCTCTCAAGCATAGAACTTGTGGCCTTCCGCGGCGTTATAGAAGGACTCGCGAACGCCTTGAAAGCATTTTCGCGAGAATAAGGAGTTGGGCAATGGTGGGCGCGGATATGAGCAATGCGCTCGTGCTGTTTTCCGGCGGGCAGGATTCGACCGTCTGCCTGGCCTGGGCATTGACGCGCTATGATCAGGTCGAGACGGTCGGCTTCCGTTACGGGCAGCGCCATGATGCGGAGCTGAAAGCGCGCGAGGCCGTCTTTGACGCATTGACGCAGGATTTTCCCGATTGGGCGGCAAGGCGCGGGCAGGACCATGCGGTCGATCTGTCGGCGCTCGGCCAGATCAGCGAAACGGCTCTGACCCGCGATACCGAAATCAAGATGAGCGCGAGCGGGCTGCCGAACACCTTCGTTCCCGGCCGCAACATCCTCTTCTTCACCTATGCGGCGGCGATCGGCTACCGGCGCGGCATCATGCGGCTCGTCGGCGGCATGTGCGAGACGGATTATTCCGGCTATCCCGACTGCCGCAACGAGACGCTCGCAAATCTGGAGAAAAGCTTGCGGCTCGGCACCGAGGCCTCATTTTCGATCGAAACGCCGCTCATGTGGCGCGACAAGGCCGAGACCTGGGCGCTGGCCGACGCGCTCGGCGGCGAGAGGCTCGTCAATTTGATCGTCGAACACACCCATAGCTGTTACCGCGGTGTCCGCGACAGCCGGCATGATTGGGGCTATGGCTGCGGCGAATGCCCGGCATGCGAGTTGCGGGCCGCGGGCTATGCGAAATGGCGCGGTGCGGGGCAGCAGGACACCGCCTGAGCAGAACACCGATGTACGCCGTCAAGGAAATCTTCCATACGCTGCAAGGCGAAGGCGCGCAGAGCGGCCGCGCGGCGGTCTTCTTGCGCTTTGCCGGCTGCAATCTCTGGACGGGCCGCGAGCAGGACCGCAGGGGCGCCGTCTGCCGTTTTTGCGATACCGATTTCGTCGGCACGGACGGGCCGGGCGGCGGCAAGTTTGCCGATGCGGAGGCGCTTGCCGAGGCGGTCGCGCGGGCCTGGCCGGACG
Source organism: uncultured Alphaproteobacteria bacterium (assembly GCA_963749875.1). Taxonomy (GTDB): domain Bacteria; phylum Pseudomonadota; class Alphaproteobacteria; order Rhizobiales; family Rhodomicrobiaceae; genus JAHQVI01. The sequence continues at coordinate 1,509,740 of CAVVOX010000002.1, read as the reverse complement.
ATGCCGCGAAGGCGCCGGGGACGAGGCCCTATGTGGTCTGTACGGGCGGCGAACCGCTCCTGCAGCTCGATCCGCCGCTGATCGAGGCGCTTCATGCGCAAGGCTTTGAAATCGCCATCGAAACCAATGGCACGATCGCAGCGCCGCCCGGCATTGACTGGATCTGCGTGAGCCCCAAGGGCCGCGCGCCGCTCGTGCAGCGCTCCGGCAATGAACTGAAATTCGTCTTTCCGCAGGAGGACGCCGATCCGAGGGGCCTGGAAGCGCTCGATTTCGAGCATTTTTTCATTCAGCCCATGGACAGCCCCCGGCTCGAAGAAAATATCGGCAAAAGCGTCGCCTTCTGCCTTGCCCATCCGCGCTGGCGTTTGTCATTCCAAATGCATAAACTTGCTGGCATTCCCTAAAGCGGATACCACATTTGCGGCTTGTGGGGCGCTAGTGGAGCTTTTGAATTTGACATTTGAGAACGAGCCTGGCCGCAACCGGGACTCAAATGTCAAATTCAAAAGCTCCACTAGAAACCTATAGTTAGCTAGTGGTTCGACTGAAACATTTGCAAATGAGCAGGCTGCACGGGGATGCAAATGTTTCAGTCGAACCACTAGGCGCGCCCAAGCCACGTATCGAGCCATGCAGATCTACAAAGAATTCACATTCGAGGCCGCGCATTTTCTGCCCTCTGCGCCGCCGGGCCATCCGAATTCGCGCATTCATGGGCATTCCTTCCATGTGCGCGTCACCGTCGAGGGCGAGCCGGACCCCGAAACCGGCCTCCTCATTCACTTCGACGATTTCGCCGCCGCGATCGATGAGGTCCGCCTGGCGCTCGACCATCAGTTCCTGAACGAGATCGATGGCATCGGCGCGCCGACGCTCGAAAATATCACAGTCTGGATATGGAATTGCTTGGCGCAGAAGGTGCCCGGTCTTTCCGAGGTTCACATTTCCCGCCCTACATGCCATGAAGGATGTATCTACCGGGGGCGCAAATTGTAATGGGTCAAGGCACCGGACAAGGGAGCGAGGAGATGGATCTCGGCCAGCTCGGGCGGGCCGTCTCATTGCCTGCTTCGCCCGAGGAGGCGGAGCTTGAGCGCGTCGCAAATCCCCATCCCGGCGCCGATTATCTGATCCGTTTTACCTGCCCGGAATTTACCTCGCTCTGCCCGATAACTGGCCAGCCCGATTTCGCGCATCTTGTGATCGATTATGTACCGGATGCGTTCATCGTCGAATCCAAGTCCCTGAAGCTTTATCTGGCGGCCTTCCGCAATCAGGGCGCTTTCCATGAGGCCTGCACGCTCGACATCGCGAAGCGCCTGATCGATTTTCTCGCGCCGAAATGGCTGCGGATCGGCGGCTATTGGTATCCGCGGGGCGGCATTCCCATCGATATTTTCTGGCAAACCGGCGCGCCTCCCCAAAATCTCTGGCTGCCGGATCAGGGCGTGCAGCCCTATCGCGGCCGCGGGTGAGGCGGGGTGATGAAAAGGCTTATCATCACCAATGGCGATGCGGCGGCGGATCTGATGCGCCAGGCCCGCATCAATGGCGAAATTCTCTGCTGGCGCGACATTCTCCATGAAGGCCCGGTGCCGATGACGGAGACGCTGGAGGAGCTTTCGGCGATCCGCGTCAACTTTCTGATCGAAGACGGCTGGGGCGATCCGGAAGAGATCACCCGGTCCTTCGCCGAGCGCGACGCGATCATGGAGCAGCTCTCCGATTACGCGGACATCACGCTCTGGTTCGAGCATGATCTCTACGATCAGCTGCAAGTTCTGCAGGTGCTCGATTTTCTGAGCCGGAGGCCCGCGCTTCACTCGCGTGTCTCGTTGATCCAGGCCGGCAATTTCATCGCACGCGAGACGCCCTCGCGGCTCAAAATGCATCTCAAGCTGAAGAAGCCCGTGAGCGAGCTGCAATATGCTCTGGCGCAGGGCGCCTGGACGGCATTCCGCCGCGCCTCGCCGGATCATTGGGCGGCGTTTCTGCGCTATGACACCTCCGCCCTGCCCTTCCTGCGGCCCGCGATTCTGAGGCATTTGGAGGAATTCCCCGCGCCGGTCACCGGCCTGACGCGGACGGAGACCTTCATCCTGGAGATGATCTATACCGGCAATTGCACCCCGGTCGCGATCTTCCACCTGTTCGAGGAGAATGAGGAAGCGGCCTTTATGGGCGATTGGAGTTTCTGGCGCATTCTGGATTCGCTGGCGGTGGGGGCCGCGCCGCTCGTGACCGGTTTCCAGCTGCGCGGCTTTTCGCCGTCCTTCGATGAGGAGGAGCGCGCGGCTTATATGAACAGCGAGCTGAAGCTGACCGGCCTCGGATCGACCGCCCTCCACGGCAAGAAGGACGCCATTCCGTTCCGCCGCCTCGACCGCTGGATGGGCGGCACGCATCTCACCAATCAGAGCTGCTGGCGATGGGACGCGGGGGCAAGGATGCTGTCCAGGCCGAACGGGCGGGGGTATTAGGCTATTAGTTTCGTCCCGCGATATATCAATGAGCTTGAATATTGCCAGCGTGGCTGCTCTCAGTGCCGCCGATACGTTCAAGTCGCGCCGCATTGATTTTTTGCTTCAATAGAAAATCGTTATCTCCGTCGCCGGACAATGTGTTGAGAATTGCAACCAAAACTGCTTCTGCAATGTCGGCGTGCTCATGCGAAACCAATGCTGACATTGTAGCGAGTATATTGCTGTAGCCATGCACCTTGTCGCCAGCGAGGTTGGTGCGAGCAGTTCGAAGCGCTTCGACGGTATGCCCCATACGGTGAAGTGCCAAGAAGATGAAATACCCTACGTCAGCAAAAGAGGATGCTTTAGAGAGCTGGGCTAGCAGATAATTTTCAAGATTTTTCCGGTCATTTTTGTTGAGGTCCGCATGGATGCCGAGTAGCTGATCGAGATTTTTTGAGGAAAGGCGCGTGCCTTCACCTTTCATCCATAGCAGTTCCGGAATACGTCCTTCCTGCGTCCAGCCATTATTCGGCTCACTGCGTACTCCGACGTTAAGACTTCCCAGCTTTCCCATACGGCGACCGCGTGCTGCATAACTACGCCGTTCCTCTTCAAGAATTGCCTGGCATAATACGAGATAGTTGTAACCTTCCTTATAGGTCCACAATATAGATAGCATTTCCTGCTCTGCTGCGGCGGATCTCAATCGGAGCAATCGCAATAAGTATGACCAGGCATGGAACCCTCGTTCCATCAGAGAGATTGGATTCGGTACTTTGTCTCGGGTGCTAACAACAAGATTTTTAAGCTTGTATTCTTCCCCATGCTGATCGGTTAGAGCGAGGGTAATACGGATTGGCTTACCTTGCCGGCCAAGCGATCCCCGCGCCATGATATTCACTCTGATCGGCACTGCCCCGTGTGCGGGTATAGGAACCCGCGGCGAAACGAAAGTATGCAAAAGATTGGCGCGTGGTCGAACCATCTGGACTTTGACGATTTGCGTAGATTGATCACTTAAGTTTGAGACCTGAATATCCGCCAATATCTGCGAGTTGAAACTGTCATCTTGCTGCTTCGCCAGATGCCACCAGGTCTGAAAATCAAGGTGTACGAAGCGAAGAACACGACGCCTTGCTCCTTCGTGCTGACGCTCGCGATAGCCATTTACAAGGGTCTCGATGGTGCGCGTGACAGCAAGAATTGAAAATGTGATCGCCTCAGCCCAGATCAAGGCTCCCCATTGCTGACGAAACGTGTCGAAATTAATTCCTGCAATAGGTGGAACAAAAAGAACGGCATATCCGGCAAGTGCCAAGCCGATGAGGAGCCAAAACGGCGGAGCCTTCAGGACAGAAAGCAACGATAAAATTACGCCAGAATCTTCGCTCACGGCAGGAGCCCTCTCATCCAGCCTTTCAGCTGCTTATCCCTTGTCTGTTGAGTTGGCTTCGAGATGACATTTCGGGATGTTCTTCTGAGCGTCTTAACCCCCAGCCCCGTATTCCGCCGGGCTGTACAGCACCTCTATCGTCGGGGCGTTGATGAGTTGTTTTGGCGAGACCCAGAAACGGCGCTCAAGGGACGTGTTTCCGTCCAGCGAAAGGCCGAGCGATTTCCAGACGCTTAGCCACACCAGCTTCGAGCAGTAGAACGCATTTTCCTCGCCAAGATTGAAGCTCCAGAACCAGTAATCGGCCCCGAGATACTGCTTGGCAGCATTGGCAATCCCGGCGCGTTCCGTCTCGGGCCGGTCCTTCACGCGACCGTGCCAGACATTGTATTCCTTGTGGATTTCCGCCCATTCGCCATAGGGCGTGCGTATGACGCCATCGGGGAACCGGCTGTACAGCAACTCATACCGGGTTTCGGCTTTCGGGGTGGCCTCGACAACCCAGCGCTTGCCGTCGCTGTCCACCTCGATGATCGCGACATGGCCGACCTGCGGGAGACCGGCCGCGAAAGGCGTCAGCCGGCGCTCTCCCGGTCCTGTGGCGTTGTAATAGCGCGAGCGGAATTCGCTGTAGGTCACGTTTTCAAGCTCGTTGGCGATTGCGATCTGTTCGGGATCGCCCGACGCCCGCGCCTGCTCGATGAAACGCTGCTTCTCGCGCTCCCATTCGGCGGCCTCGGATTCCTCCGTGACAGGCTGGGCGTCCGCCGCGCGGAAGAACGGGATCACCGCGCCGGGCAAGGCGGGCCAGAGCAGATCGCCGCTCTGGAAAGTCTCCGGATCGGGGTGCGGAAGCGGAGGGCCGTCCGGTTCTTCGGAGCAACCGGCCAGCGTGAATAGGGCGGCAATCGCCGCGAGGATGAATCCTTTGATCCGCATTTTACCCCTCGCCTCGCTTTTCGGCGCGCAGGCGACTACGACCGTACGCACTTCAGCGTTATCCGGATTTGCGCAGCCTATCAAATGCCATCAGTTCGCGCATCAAACCTTCGAATTCCGCCAGCGGCACCATGTTCGGGCCGTCAGACGGCGCGCGGTCGGGGTTTTCATGCGTTTCGATGAACACGCCCGCCACGCCGACTGCGACGGCGGACCGCGCCAGCACCGGCACGAAACGCCGCTCGCCGCCGCTTGAGCCGCCCTGTCCGCCCGGCTGCTGCACCGAATGGGTGGCGTCGAAGATCACCGGACAGCCGGTCTCGGCCATGATCGGCAGCGCGCGCATGTCGGAGACGAGCGTATTGTAGCCGAAGCTGACGCCGCGCTCGGTGAGGAGCACGTTCGGGTTGCCGGCGCCGACGATCTTGGCGACGACATTTTTCATGTCCCAGGGCGCGAGAAACTGGCCCTTCTTGACCTTCACCACCCGCCCCGTTTTCGCCGCGGCCAGCAGCAGATCGGTCTGACGGCAGAGAAAGGCCGGGATTTGCAGCACGTCCGCAACCTCGGCGACGAGGGCGCATTGTTCGGCGGTGTGCACATCGGTCACCACCGGAAGCCCGAGGCTGTCGCGGATTTCGGCGAAGACCGGCAGCGCCTTGTCGAGCCCGACGCCGCGCGCGCTCGAAAGGCTCGTCCGGTTGGCCTTGTCGAAGGAGGTCTTGAAGATCAGCCCGATCCCCAGCCGCGCCGCAATTTCCTTCAGGGCGGAGGCCATTTCCAGCGCATGGTCGCGGCTCTCCATCGCGCAAGGGCCGGCAAAGACGGCGAGCGGCGCGTCATTGGCGACCCTCACCGCTCCGATCCGCACGGTCTGGTTCGGCTTCAGAACCTTATCGCCACCTATATCCATCCCTCAGCTCCCGGCCGCTACCCGCGATTGCCCCGCACATTCTGCGCCACATTCTGCCGCTGGCGGTCGAAGAGTTCGCCGAGCGTGTGGTCGCCTTCATGCACCGCATAAAGATTGCTGTAAATCATCTTTCCGGAGACGAATGCGATGGCGGAGACATCGACCTGCGTTTTCGGATCGCCGTACTCGGTAGTGAGCTTCTGGATCAGGCCGAAATAACAGGCATGCGCGTCCTGGCCGACGACGCCGAGAAAGCGCGTTTCGTTCATTTTCGCTCCCCGCAGAACCTGCTCGAAGCGCTGCTTGAGGTCGGGCGCGCTTTTGGCGAGCAGCTCGCCGCCATTCTCGCGCATGACTTTGCAGATCGTATCGACATAGGGCTGGGCCGGACCATCCAGCTTTTTCGCAATGAAGCTGACCGGCACCAGAAACTGGCCGTAGTCGCTCAGCGTCTTGCGCGTGCCGGTCCGCCAGCTCCTGAGCTGGGCGCAATCGGCGAAGGCACCGAGCATGCGCAACTCGGCCTGGAAGATCTGGCGCAGCAGCCCGGCCAAGCGTGCATCGCTCGGCTGCAACTCGTCGAGAAAGCAGTGACCGGGCGGCGGCTGGAGATTGAGATGGGTGGCGCCGAGCTTGACGGTGCTAAGCGCATCATTCGTGTCGAGCGCCTCGATCGCGATCGATCCCGGCGTCTGCGCGGCCCCCCTATTCGGAGGCGGCACGCTCGGCTTGCCAACCAGCGTTTCGGCGAAATGGCGCACATCGTCCTGGGTGACGACATCGTCCGCCCGGTGGGAGCTTGGCGCATCGGACGGCTGCTGTGCGATCGCGACCGTGGCGCCAATGGCAAGGAGCGCCGAGACAGCCGAGATCAGGCTCAGCCTGTTACGGATATGTTCGCCGTGACGGCGGAGCTGCAAGCGGACCACCCCTGACATGTCGCTTCCCCTGTTTGGCCTTGCGTCTCGCGGGACCATAGCCGGGATCGGCGTCCTTCGCTAGCTGGACGCTTGGTAGCCGGAACGGCGTTTTAACATGAACCTGAGCCGTTTCGCCGCCTGTTTCGCCTGCCGAAGCTTGCGCATTCCGCTGCTTGACGGCTTCCATCGACAGGCGAAAATGCCGCTATGGGATGAAAGCGCGCTTGATCCCGCCCGCCATTAGCGGTTCACTAGATCAACCCGCGTCCGATTGGACGCGCGTTGCGCTAGACCCTTGAGGAAACGCTCAAAAGAGGCCTGAATGGCCCATATTCTGGTAATTAGTGACGTCTCGTTGCGGTTCGGCGGCGTGCGTGCGCTCACAAATGTCGGTCTTTCCGTCGAGCCAGGCGAGCTTTTCTCCATCATCGGGCCGAATGGCGCGGGCAAGACCTCCCTTCTCAACTGCATTTCCGGCCGCTACCGTCCCACGGCAGGGGCCGTTTTCTATAAGGGCCAGAATATTACGCGCCGCCGCCCCGCCGACCGCGCAAAGCTCGGTATTGGCCGAACGTTCCAGAACCTTGCGCTGTTTCAGCATATGAGCGTGCTCGACAATATTATGGTTGGCCGGCACCATCTGCTTAGGAACAATTTCGTCACCGGCTCGCTCTACTGGCTGACCGGCGCCCGATCGGAGGAGCTGACCCATCGCCGCCGTGTGGAAGAGATCATCGACTTTCTGGATCTGCAGCCGGTGCGGAAGGCGGCGGCGGGGACCCTGCCCTACGGGCTGCGCAAGCGCGTCGAGCTGGCGCGCGCCATGGCGATCGAGCCGGAGCTGATCCTGCTGGATGAGCCCATGGCCGGCATGAATCTGGAAGAAAAGGAGGATATGGCGCGTTACGTCGTTGACCTGAATGAGGAATTCGGGATGACGGTCGTGATGATCGAGCACGATATGGGCGTCGTCATGGATATCTCGCACCGCGTCGCCGTGCTCGATTTCGGGCGCCTGATCGCCGAAGGCCTGCCGGAGGAGGTGCTGGCCGATCCTCATGTGAAGGCCGCCTATCTCGGCGAGGAGGATGAGCTGCTGATCGATCCGGACGAGCAGGCCGTCACGGAGGCGACGGCATGAACGCCGAGATCGACGCGCTCATCGCCGAGGCTGACACGCTCCCCAAGCTCTTGCGCCACCATGCGCGGGCGCACGGCCCGGAGATCGCGCTACGCGAGAAGGATCTCGGCATCTGGCGCAGCTGGAGCTGGCGGCGCTATTACGATCACGTCCGTGATTTTGCGCTTGGCCTGAAGGCGCTCGGCATCGGCGAGGGCGATGTCGTTGCGCTGATCGGCGACAACCGGCCCGACTGGGTGGCCGGCGAAATCGCGGCCCATGCGGTCAAGGCCATGACGCTCGGCATTTACCGCGATGCGCTGGAGGAAGAAGTCGCCTTTCTGATCAACTATGGCGAGGCGAAAGCCGTCTTCGCCGAGGACGAGGAGCAGGCGGATAAGCTGCTCAATCTCGGTGACCAGATTCCAAGCCTTGAGCACATCATCTATTCCGATCCGCGCGGCATGCGGAAATATGACGACCCGCGGCTCATGTCGACTGAAGCGCTGATCGAAAAGGGCCGCGCGCTTGCCGCCGGAGACGCCGATCTCTTCGACAAGCTGGTCGAAGCAACCAAGGCGGACGATGTCGCGATCCTGTGCACGACCTCCGGTACGACGGCCAATCCCAAGCTCGCCATGCTTTCGGCCGGCGCGCTGATCCGTCACTGTGCGGCCTATCTGGAGGCCGACCCGAAAGGTCCGGAGGACGAATATGTCTCGGTTCTGCCGCTGCCCTGGATCATGGAGCAGATCTATGGGCTCGGCAAAGCGCTCATTACGCGGATGAAGGTGAATTTCGTCGAGGAGCCGGAGACGATGATGCACGACTTCCGCGAGATCGCGCCAACTTTCGTGCTGTTCGCGCCGCGCCTTTGGGAGAGCATCGCGGCGGATGTCCGCTCCGGTATCATGGATACCTCGCCGCTCAAACGGGCGCTTTACAATTTCGGCCTGTCGCGCGGGCTGAAGGCGCTGGAGAACGGACGCCGCTCCCGGCTCGCCGACGTTATCGTGTTCCGCGCTCTGAGGGACCGGCTCGGCTTTACCCGGCTGCGCTCGGCGGCAACCGGCGGGGCGGCGCTCGGCCCCGATACTTTCCGCTTCTTCCAGGCGATCGGCCTCCCGCTTCGCCAGCTCTACGGCCAGACCGAACTGCTCGGCGCCTATACGATCCACACGGCCGACGATGTCGATTTCGACACGGTCGGCGTCGGCTTTCCGGGCGTCGAGATCCGCATCGATCAGCCCGACGCCAATGGCGTCGGCGAAGTCGTTACGCGCCACCCGCATATATTCTCCGGCTATTTCAAAAACCCCGAGGCGACCGCCGCGGATCTGCGCGACGGCTGGATGCACACGGGCGATGCCGGCTATTTCAACGAGGCGGGACATCTGGTCGTCATCGACCGGATCACGGACCTGGCCGCGACCGCGCATGGCGACCGCTATTCGCCGCAATATATCGAGAACAAGCTGAAATTCTCGCCCTTCATCGCCGAGGCCGTGATCCTCGGCGCAGGCCGCGACTATCTCGCCGCGATGATCTGCATCCGCTATTCGATCGTCTCAAAATGGGCGGAGAAGAACCGGCTCTCCTTCACCACCTATAGCGATCTGGCGAGCCGGCCGGAAATCTACGAGCTGCTGCGCAAGGAGGTGGAGACTGTGAACGCCTCGCTGCCGGCGGCGCAGAAGATCGCCAAATTCATTCTGCTATACAAAGAGCTGGACGCCGATGATGGCGAGCTGACCCGGACGCGCAAGGTCCGCCGCAGCGTGATCTCGGAGAAATATGGCGGCATCATCGACGCCATCTATTCCGGCCGCGATGCCATCGACATCGACACCGTCATCAATTTCCAGGACGGCACCACCCAGCGCATTCAGACCAGTCTTCCGGTCGCCGATCTCGCCTCGCCCAAGCCGTCCAAACAGCCCGCGAAAGCCGCCTGACCTCATGGACCCGCTCCTCCTTCAGCTCATCATCAACGGCCTGATCGTCGGCGCGCTTTACGGCGTCGTGGCGATGTCTTTCGTGCTGATCTACAAGGCCAGTCAGGTGGTCAATTTCGCGCAAGGCGAGTTCCTGCTGATCGGCGCCTGGGTTTGCTGGTGGCTGATCACCGCGCACAACATCCCGTTCCTGTGGTCGATGCTGCTGACCTTCGTCTTCATGGTGCTGTTCGGCGTGCTGTTGCAGGTCGTGGTGCTCCGTCCGCTGATCGGCGAGCCGATCATATCCGTCATCATGGTGACGATCGGCCTGTCCATCGTCTTTCAGGCGCTGATGAAATGGATGTTCGGTGTTTTCGCCCAGCCCTTTCCGCCGGTTTTCGAGACCGAGCAGGTCAGTATCGGCGGCGCGCAGATCCAGACCATCTATCTGTTCAGCCTGGCCGTTTCTGTGCTGCTGTTGGCGGCTTGCGCGGTCTTTTTCAAATATTCGAAATATGGTCTCGCCATGCGGGCGACGGCGTTCGACCAGCAGGTTGCGCAGTCGCTCGGCGTTTCGGTCAAGAATGTCTTCGCCATGGCCTGGGCGATCTCGGCGGTCGTTTCCTCCGTCGCCGGCGTCGTCGTCGGCATCGTCAACGGCGTGTCCTCGGCGCTTTCCTTTTACGGCATCAAAGTGTTCCCGGCGGTCATCCTTGGCGGCCTCGACAGCATTGCCGGCGGGGTGCTCGGCGGACTGATCGTCGGCCTTCTGGAGAACATCGCCCAATATGTCGACGCCAAATTTCTGCATTGGGGCAATCTCTACGAGATCGCGCCTTTCTATGTGCTGATCATTATTCTGATGATTAAGCCTTACGGGCTCTTCGGCACCGAAGACATTGAGCGGGTCTAGACGGTAGCTATGGCGATGCAGAGCCTCATCCCTGCCGGGGAATTCAAGACCAGCTACGCCGCGGACGCGACCATCTTTCCCACGGTCACGAGCCGCAATGTCCTGATCGTCTCGCTCATCCTTCTCTGCTTCGCCCCGCTGGTCTTCGACCGCTATGCCTTGAGCCTGATGATCCAGATCGGCTATCTGGGCATCGCCGCGCTGGGGCTGAATATCCTTGTCGGGTTTACCGGCCAGATCTCCATCGGCCATGCCGCCTTTTTCGGCTTCGGCGCCTTCGCCTCGGCCTATGTGAACAATAATTACGGCATCCCGGTCTTTTTCGCGATCCCGATTGCGGGGCTGATGACCACCGCTGTCGGGCTGATCTTCGGCCTGCCCGCCGCACGGCTGAAAGGTCTTTACCTCGCGATCGCGACGCTGGCCGCGCAATATATCCTCCAGGATTTCTTCGCCCGCGCCGAATGGTTCTCGGGCGGCGTGCATGGCAGCATCGCGAACAGCTTTTCCATCTTCGGCTATGCCTTCGACACCGACGCGCGCTATTTCTATGTCGTCCTCGCCTATCTGATCGTCTGCTATCTGCTGGCCACCAATCTCATCCGCTCACGCGACGGGCGCGCGCTTGTCGCCGTGCGCGACCATTATCTCTCGGCGGAGATGATGGGCATCAACCTGACCAAATACCGGACGCTGTCCTTCGGCGTTTCCTCCTTCTTCGCCGGGATCGGCGGCGCGCTCTATGCCCACTATCTGCAATTCGTTTCCATCGAGGGTTTTACGATCCTGTTTTCCATCCAGTTCCTCGGCATGATCATCATCGGCGGGCTCGGCTCGATCATGGGAACGCTGATGGGAACGATCTTCATGGTGCTGCTGCCGGAGGCGATGGAATGGCTGACCTCAAGTCTTTCGGGAAGCGCCATCGACCAGGCGCTGGGCCTCAGGAACAACATCTCTTATCTGCGCGAAATGGCGATCGGCGCGGTGATCGTTCTGTTTTTGATCTTCGAGCCGGATGGGCTCGCTCACCGCTGGAAGCAGATCAAGGCCTATTGGAAACTCTATCCTTTCTCCCATTGAGAACGGGTCGTCATTCCGCGTAAGATCGTCGGTCATAACAACAAGCGAAACGGAGGAAATTATATGTCATTTCGAATTCTGTCCCGGTCGGCCGCGTGGGCGGTTCTCGCTACGGCGTGCCTCGCCGCCCCTGCCCTCGCCGACGACATTCGCGTCGGCCATCTGAAGGATACCAGCGGCCCGACGTCGGAGGTCGGCGTGCCCTATGCGCAAGGCGTTCAGGATGCGCTCGCCTATGTGAACAGCAAGGGCGGCATCGATGGCAATAAGCTCGCCGTCGACTTCGTCGATTACGGCTATCAGGTGCCGCGCGCCGTCGCCCAATATAAAAAGTGGTCGGGAAGCCCCAAAGTGGCGTCGATCCAGGGTTGGGGCACGGCCGATACGGAAGCCCTGATCGGCTTCGTCGCCAAGGATGAGATTCCCTATTTCTCGGCCTCTTATTCCGCGGCGCTGACCGACCCGACCGGAAAGAGCGGCAAGGCTAAGGCCGCGCCATACAATTTCTTCTACGGTCCGAGCTATTCGGACGCTCTGCGCGCCCTCCTGAGCTGGGCGGCTGAGGACTGGAAAGCCAAGGGTGGTGAAGGCAAGCCGAAATTCGTGCATATGGGCGCGAACCATCCCTATCCGAATTCGCCCAAGGCAGCCGGCGAGGCCATGGCCAAGGAGCTTGGCTTTGAGGTCATCCCGTCGGTGCAATATGCGATGACGCCCGGCGATTACACCGCGCAATGTCTGACGATCAAGGAGGCCGGCGCCAATTACGCGTTCCTCGCCAACACGTCCGGCTCGAATATCTCCGTGCTGAAAGCCTGCAAGACCGCCGGTGTCGACGTGCAGTTCATGAGCAATGTCTGGGGCATGGACGAGAACGCCGCCAAAGCCGCCGCTTCCGGCGCCAATGGCCTCGTTTTCCCCGTGCGCACCGGCATCACCTGGGGCGGCGATGCGCCGGGCATGGCGACGCTCACCGAGATTTCGAAGATGTCGGGCGACGAGAACACCTATCGTCCGGTCCATTATCTCGCCGGCGTCTGCTCGGCCATGTATATGGTCGAGGCGATGGAATGGGCGGCCGCGAATGGCGGCGTGAACGGCCCCAATGTGCAGAAGGGCATGTACCAGAAGAAGGACTGGGTGCCAGCCGGCATGGAAGGCGTGTGCCTGCCCTCGACCTGGACCGCGGAGGATCATCGTGGGCTGATGACTGTCAGCATCTATCGCATGAATGTCAGCGGCTCGACCGATGACGAAGTCGCCGGCCTTGTCAAGAACGGCACCATCAAGATGGAGAAAATCAAGACCATCGAGCTTGAGCGCAAGCCGGAAACGCTCGGCTGGTAAAAGCGGACCGCCCTCTCCCGTGGGAGGCCTCTGCGAAACAGTGTGATCTGCGTCGCCCCGGCCCCGAGCCGGGGCCTGCTCGCCCAACGACTCGGCAAAGTGCTTGCTGAGAGGCGAGTGGATCCCGGATCGGCCTGCGGCCGTCCGGGATGACGAATTGAGGAACCGGTTTCACAGAAGTCTCCGTGGGAGAGGTCTTTTCGGCGCTCCTGCCGGGGAGAGCATGATGCAGCTTCAGGCTGAGCAGGTCGCACCGGAGAAGGGCAAGGCCGCGGAAGGCTTGCTCGAAGTGCGCAATATCGAGGTCGTCTATGACGAGGTGATCCTCGTCCTGCGCGGCCTCAGCCTCTCCGTGCCGGATGGGGCGGTCGTCGCCCTGCTCGGCGCGAACGGGGCCGGCAAATCCACCACGCTCAAGGCGATCTCCGGGCTTTTGAAGACCGAGAATGGCGCGGTGACCCGCGGCGAGATCCTGTTCGCCGGGAAGCGCATCGACGGCATTGATCCCGACAAGATCGTCAGCCGCGGCATTTTTCAGGTGATGGAAGGCCGCCGCATCATCGCCGATATGACGGCGCTCGAAAATCTGAAGCTCGGTGCATTCACGCGAAGCGACCGGCGGGTCGCGGACGATCTGGAAATGGTGCTGACCTATTTCCCGCGCCTGCGAGAGCGAACGGGCCTTGCCGGCTATCTCTCCGGCGGCGAGCAGCAAATGCTGGCGATCGGGCGCGCGCTGATGGCCCGGCCGAGGCTCATTCTGATGGATGAGCCGTCCATGGGGCTTTCGCCGCTGCTGGTGAAGGAGGTGTTCGGCATCATCGCGCGGATCAATCGCGATCTCGGCGTGACGATCCTGCTCGTCGAGCAGAATGCCCGCGCCGCGCTGCAAGTGGCGAGCTATGGCTATGTCATGGAGCAGGGCAAGGTCGTGCTCGACGGCACGGCGGCCGAGCTGGCCGAGAATGAGGACGTCAAGGAGTTCTATCTGGGTGGGAGTGGCGCCGAGCGGCGCAGCTTCAAAAATCTGAAGAGCTTCAGGCGGCGCAAGCGCTGGCTGTAATCTCGCCGTCCAAACCTGCTCATTCGCCGCCGGATCGGCTTTATGCCATGCAGCTTAGAGCGCGATCGGTTTCATCGGAGACAACAGCTTCGAAATGCCCGCTAAGCTTGTCCCCGCGGAGGCGGGGAGCGGGCATCCAGTATAAAGCTGTCGCTGTAGAGTACTGGATCCCCGTTTTCACGGGCATTTCGGCTGAATTTGGGGGAACCGTTTCCGTTCAAATTGATCCAGCGCTAATGCGTTTCCCACGCGAGCTGAGTCGGGGGTGCTGAAGGCTTCTCCATGCTCTTCATGGTGACGATCACATCGTGCGAAGACCCGACCATGCTGAGCGAGGCCATGAGCAGCATTGTGCATAGCAGCCCGAAAATGGCGATACTGAGCATCGTCATAGCGTCGGTTTCCTTTCGCAAGTTTCCTTGCCTTGTCGGAGGGTTAGACGCCTGAGCTTGAAAAAGGTTCAATTTCGGCTGCGGAAATTTATCCAACACCCACGGGACGCGATCGGCGTTGCAGCACGTGCAGCTGATAGAGCGCCAGGCTGAAAAGCAGCAGGGCACCTGCCTGATGGGCGAGCGCCAGGCCGATCTGCAGATGACTCAGCAGGGCAAGAATGCCGAGCGCGATCTGGGCGATCACGGCCGCAAAGGTCAGAGCGACGATGCCCTGCCCTGCCCTGCCCCAGGCCAGAGCCAGATTGAGGGCGGCAAGCAGGGCGATGGCATAGCCGAGCATGCGGTGATTGAACTGCACCGTCAGCACATTCTCGAACAGGTTCAGATACCAGGGCTGCATGACGGCGAGGCCGTCCGGAATGATGGCGCCGTCCATGAGCGGCCAGGTGTTATGGGAAAGCCCGGCATCGGTTCCGGCGACGAAGCCGCCGAGGATGATCTGCAGGAAGACGAGCCCGGGGAAGATCGTGGCCAAGACGGTCAGGAGCGCCGGAGATTGCGCCACGGAGCCGCTGCTTCCCGCGCGGTCGCCAAGGCCGAACGCAACCCACAAGATCGCGCCGTAAATCAGCACCGCAAGCCCCAAATGTGCCGCGAGCCGGTACTGGCTCACATCGGTGCGGTCCACGAGCCCGCTCTGCACCATGAACCAGCCGAGCGCGCCTTGAGCGCCGCCGAGCAGAAGGATAAGGCCGAGCTTCGGCAGCAGCGGGCGTGGAATGACGCCGCGCATCCAGAAGATCAGGAACGGCACGAAAAACGCAACGCCGATGAAGCGCCCCAGAAAACGGTGCGCCCACTCCCACCAATAGATCGCCTTGAATTCGGCAAGGCTCATGCCGTCGTTGATGAGCTTATATTCCGGAATCTGCTGGTATTTCGTGAAGGCGTCCTGCCAGTCCGCATCGCTCAACGGGGGAATCGCGCCGATGATCGGCTGCCATTCGGTGATGGAAAGGCCCGAATCGGTCAGCCGCGTCGCGCCGCCGACCATCACCATCGCAAAGATCAGCGCGGCCACGACAAAAAACCAGGCGCGCAAAGCGGCGTGGCCCGTGCGGCTGCGGTCGGCCGCGGTTCGATCAGGAACGGTGTTTTCGGCGATCGAGGACATGATGTCTGCCTTCTACCGGCAAACAGGTAGCGCCCTTATGCGGGCACGGCAATGGGCGCGAATGACGCGCTCGCGCGAATTCGGGGCCTTTGCAGCGCCCGGCTTTGCCGCTAGACAGGGCGGATGAACCTGCGTCTTCGAAAAATTATCGGCGGCCTTGCGCTGATCCTGTTCTCGCTCGCCTATTACTGGTTTGCGATCTCGATCGCCCTGGTCCGCCTGCCGGGCCTGCACACGGGATGGCACCTGGTCTTTTATTTCTTTACCGTGATCATCTGGTTCATTCCCTCGGCATTGATCATCCGCTGGATTCAACCTCGCGGCTGAGGGACCGTCTCTTCGGCCTGACCGGCGCCGCCGATCCGCGCAAAATCGCTGCTTCCGCGGCGAAAATGTGGTAAAAATATGCGCGGGACGACAGGGCGAACTTCGGAATCGGGACACTTGGGAGGCCTTAGATGATCAACGATCAGGGGAAAAATCCGAAATTTTCGGTCATCGCAAAGGATTGTACGACCGGCCGTTGTCCGACGGTACTCGAGAGCGGCAATCCGGACGATGTGGTCGTGGTCGGCAGGCTCGATGCGGCCGTGCTGAACAGCCCGGATGTGCAGAGGCACGTCGCCGAGGGTGAAATCGCGGTCGTGATCCCGAGGAGCCTGCTTGTTGAGGCGGCCAGAGCACTGACATAGCGGCACCGCCGATCCCGCCGCCGGTCAGTCCCCGCCGCACCAGCTCCCGCGGTGGCCGCCATCATAGGGGCGCGCCAGACCTTCATCGATCAGGATGTCGCCGACGTCGCGGCCGTCGATCGTGACATTGGCGAGCGTCCGGCCATATTTGTCCAGCCTGCCGCTTTCCAGCACCTTGACCTCGCCGATCGACAGGAGCTCCTCCAACCGGTCCTTCGCGGCCAGGCCCAGCGCGCGCTCCGCGTCGCACCTGGCGAAGCGCGTCTCGGGCGTGTCGAAGCCGAGCAGCCGATAAGTCACGCCGTAAGGCGCTTTGATGGTGTCGCCGTCAACGACGATGAGGGCGGCGATGGCATAAAGAAGGAAGCGAAAGCCGTTCATGGGGGCGCGTCTCCATTGCAATGGCCCGGACGGGCGGCAGCGGATACGCGCGACGAATCGCTGTCTAGGGAATTTTACCTATAAATTAAGGATTGACGCTATCGATCTGTGCAACCTGAGGAAGCATGCACAGCTTTCATGCACCTTGTGGGATGCCGGAGCCTTTATCGGAAATGGTGGCGTGTTTCGCCTGCATCGGCTGGCGCGATCCGGTGTTGCAGCGCCTGACCGGCGTGATGCCGGTTCAGCTTGACCGCCGATGCGCGGTTGAGCCCGCCGGATGAAACCACGCGACAGGTCCTCAATAGACCTCGGGCACGAAAAGCTCTTTGGGCGGCGTGTCACGGATGTAGTCGGGATGGCGCACGCGCTCCGGTAATGCAACCGGCGAATGCTCCACCTCCTCATAGGGGATCTGGCTGAGGAGATGGTGGATACAGTTCAGCCGCGCCTTCTTCTTGGTCACCGCATTCACGATCGACCAGGGCGCTTCGGCAATGTCCGTGCGCCTGATCATCTCTTCCTTGGCCTTGGTGTAATCCTCCCAGCGCCGCCGCGATTCCAGATCCATGGGCGAGAGCTTCCACTGTTTGAGCAGATCGTGAATCCGCATCAGGAAACGGAAATGCTGCTCTTCATTTGTGATCGAGAACCAATATTTGATCAGCTTGATGTCCGATCGGGCGAGCAAGCGCGGGCTCGGCGCCGGCGCTGCGTATGTCGAACGCAATGCAGGGCAGGCCGAGCCAGCTCCCGGAGCGGATGCAGATCGCTGCCGCCCGTTGGAACAATCCGCCGTTCCATCCTCGCGTGAGACGTGGTTTCTGCGGGCATCATCGGTGCTTGCGCGGCTGTCGTGGGGCCACTATCTATCGATCTTCAAGGCGCCTCTGTTGCGAGGCTGATTCAGCGGGCGCGCCCGCAAGGCCTGCGAGATTGACATTGCGCGGCCCATCAGCTACCGAAGGCGAGCCTTCAAGGTCCGCAATGGAGGCTTGTTTGCCGTCGGCTCGACGGCGACCGATCTCTTGGGGGATCGTCTAATGGTAGGACAGCGAACTCTGACTCCGTCAGTCTAGGTTCGAAATCCTAGTCCCCCAGCCACTGCCGTTTTCAAAGACTTAGCCGGTTCTTCGTCTTCCATCGGAATGGGTTTGCGGGAGTTTTGCGGGACCCCTGTGGATAACTCCCCGCAGAACCACCTACTCCGGCTGCCGGCCATCTCGGTCACACACCCGATTTGATGCGTCGATTAGCCTGCTGTGAACCGGCGTGCAATTTTGACCCTCTGACGGGGGTGATCGGCATCCAATTTTAACCCCACCCTCGAAGGCGCAACCTCCCCGCATGCGATTCGCGAGCGGGGGCTTAACGGGGGATGGTGACGGTGGAGACGATCGGGCGTGTGCGGCACGCTTTTCATATCAAGGGTAAGAAGATCAAGCAGATCGCTCGCGAGCTTCGGCTTGCGCGGAACACTGTCCGGAGATCGTGCGCGGGGATGAGACGAAGCACAGCTATGAACGCAAGGCTCAGCCTCTGCCGAAGCTCGGCGCTTTCGCCGAAGAGCTTGATCGTCTGCTGGAGGACAGGCTGATCTATCGAACTCGCCGACAAGGTGAGGAATGGAAAGATATCGACGAATTGTTCCCGTTCCTCTATACGGCCACCAACTTTGCGGGCCGTCGGCAATGGCTTCGATGCCTTTTATGCGGTCGCCGATGCCGCATCCTTTATGGAGGCGCGTATTTCCGCTGCCGCCGGTGCTATGGCCTGAAGTTCGAATCCCAGTACGAACCCGCTTGGCTGCGTGGTATCAGCCGTGCTCAGAAAATCAGAGAAAGATATGGTGGATCCGGCTCGCTCGATGAGCCTTTTCCAGCAAAACCGAAAGGCATGCATTGGCGAACATATGATCGGCTCTTTGCCGAAGACGAACGGCTCTCAGCGATCTGGACACGCGGCATAGGCGAGAAGCTCGGCTTATCCCTTTAGGCTCCGGACTTATAGTCCGGTAGCAGACGATACCGACGAGGGCGGCGGCCGCGAGGAAATTTCGAACACAGCCATTAATCCGCCCAGGGGACGCCCCCGGCGAATGTCTGATAATAAGCAGCGCACAAATATCCCGCGTCGACTGGCAACATGACGCCGGTAATCGCTTCGGCATCCTGCGAGCATAAGAATGCGACAGCATTGGCCACATGAAACGGCTCGATGAGTATCGCGATCGCACCGGATCGTTTGATATTTTCAGGATCACGCTCTCCGGCCTCGATCTTCGCCTTGAATGCCGGCGTCATCGTGTAGTTCGGCGCCACACCATTCACGCGGATATTGTGTCTGCCAAGTTCCATACAGAGCAATTCGGTCAGGCGCTTAATAGCAGCCTTGCTGGGATTATAGGCGGGCAGAGGGAGTTGAATGAAACTATTGACTGAGCCGACGGTGACGATCGACCCTTCGCGCCGCGTCTGCATAAATGGCGCAAAGGCGCGCACCGCATAGACCGTTCCATTGTAGTTGACGTCCCAGACACGTTTATGCTCCTCCAAATCCATCGCCAGAATCGTGTTGGGGTTGTTCAGAATGCCGGCCGATGTGACCAGAACTGTTGTCGGCCCGATTTCCTTCTCGACCCGCGCAGCGAAGTCTTGCATGACTCCCTCGTCGGAGACATCGCCAATAAAGATGCCGACCTTGGTGCCACCGGTCCGGATATCCTTGGCGACACGCTCAGCGTCTTCCGGGTTCTGGTCGATGATAGCGACATCGTAGCCGTCCCTGGCAAACCTTCGTGCACAGGCCTCACCAATGCCGCTTGCACCGCCCGTAATAACGGCGGTGCCATGTATTGTCTGCGTCACGCGTAATCCTCTCCGGAGCTCTACCCGATAAACGAGCTTATCTGACATTTCTGCGATAGGCGAAGCCGCTGATCAGACAAGACGATCAGGCCCATGCCAGGCCGGCGATCCTGCTCCGGCCCCTCAATCGTGTAGCTCAGCCTCATCTGCCTTGTTCCTCTCACATGTCAGATCACGGGAAGCTCAGGCAGCGCGCGGTGCGTCAGCCAGCGTGCGCCATCCGGGTCGATGACGATGTTCTCTTCGTGCACCATCGCCTTGCCGGGCGCGAAGGTCATAGCCGGCTCCAACGTCAACACCATTCCAGGCTGGAGCGTAGTGGCATCATCGGGCGTGAGAGAGGGCCATTCTGTGATTTGCATGCCTAGACCATGTCCGAGCCGGCCCGCAACGTTGCCTTGAGCGCCGCCCCTCTCCAGCACTGTTCGCATCGCGCGAAACACGTCACGGCATAAAGCGCCGGGCCGAGCCGCATCGAAGCCTGCTTCCGTCGCCTGGTACAGAACGTCATAAGCTTGGCGTACCGAATCCACGACCGGGGCAAAGGCATAATTTCGGTCGAAATCGCAGTAATAGCCGTCGAATGTCGCGCCTGTGTCCAGCATGAGGACATCACCTGGCGCAGTCGGGCGATCGCTCGGCGGAGCAATGATGTCGTTATAGCCGCCATGTTCGGCGCCTCCGACGAGATAGGTCACGTCATCAAGCCCGGCTTCCAGACACGCCAATTTGAAGCGCCGGAAGATATCCCGCTCGCTCATGCCGAGGCCGAGCGTCGGGGGCAAATCCTCGAAAACTTCGCTCACCCGCTTGCAGGCCCAGCTGATCTTTTCGATCTCGGCGGGGGATTTGATCATTCGTGAGCTGCGGATCACCTCGCTCGCGTCGGCAACATCGATTCCTGGAAGGCGATCGTGCAAGCGGCGATAGTCGTCAAGCGGCATTCGTAGAAAGGTTTCCGCCCCCATCGGGATCCCGAGACTGCCCGCCGATCCACACTCGCTGCGCAGGGTATCTGCCAGCAGGCTGATGCCCTCGTCCCCCGGCCGCGGCGACGGCCACGTCCGGATATCCTCGATCCAGGTCCGGCTCATCAGCGCTGCGCCGATCTCCGGGATAACTGCGATGGGTTTTCCGGCCGCGGGAACGACAAGGAACCACGGCCGCGTCGGGCTTTGCCAGAACTGGGTGAGAAAACCGGTGAAGTACCGGACATCGGCTTCCGTCGTCAGCAGCATTGCGTTCAGGCCGCTTGACGCCATCAGCTGCTGCGCGCGCTCGGCGCGGGCCCGAAACTCCGACTCCGGGAAGCCACGCGGCGGAGGTTCGCTCATCTGTCCTCCACCATAGCGCTGTAGATTTCCGGATCGGTGGCGCCTTCGCAGCCGAGTAGGAGCACCCGGCTTTCCGGTCCAAGGGCCACTGACTTGCGCAAACCGGGATCTTTGGCACAGCCAACAAGCGCAATGAGCCCGGGGACCGCAGACTCGCCTGCCACGATCAGCGATCCGCCGGCTTCACCGGATGCCGGCAGCCGCATGGCCAGACCCACGGCCTCTTCGCTAACAGTCACGAAATGCCCGCCCGCCGCAACACTTCCCAGGCAAGAACGAGACCTCGCCGCATGACAGGCCCGCCATCAGGGTTTCCTCCCCGAATGAAATACTGATATCCGTCTTCTATTCATTTGCCGCTCGTCGCAGTCTTCGTCTCCTGCATCACTCGATACACCGACATTCGGCTGATGCCGAGCGCTCTTGCGATCGCCGCCGGTCCGAGGCCTTCTGCTTTCATGCCCAGCACTCTGCCTCTGTCAATGCGCTGCTTCCCGCCAGGATATTTCTGGCGCCGTAACCTTGGGTCGGCGAGAATGCGACCAATGCCTTCCGCCTGACGTTCGCGGCGGACATCGGTCTCGAATTGCGCAAAGACAGCCAGCATGCCGAAAAAGGCCTTGCCGGCCGATGTCGAGGTGTCGACCGATTGCTCCAGAACACGGAGCGCGGCTTTCTTGGTTTTTATCTCATGCGCGATGTTGGATAGATCCCGAAGTGAACGGCCCAGACGATCCAGCCGGGTGACGACAAGCTTATCGCCTTCGGAAAGAACCTTCAGAGCAAGGAGCAACTGATCGCGGCCATCGCGCTTCGTGCCGCTGATTTTCTCTTCGAAGACAATCCCGCAGCCATCACCCTCGAGCGCCGCCTTCTGGATTGCCAGATCCTGATCCGCCGTGGAAACCCGCGCATATCCGATTTTTCGTCCCACAGCCCCTCTCATGAGCACAACAGGGTGTGCCTGTTACACTTAATGTAACATTCCATCGAAAACAACCCTCATGTAACGCGTTTTGATGGGGGATGAGATGTATCGCCAGGGTATACCTTAATGCTTCGGCCGCATTGTCGGCGGCGAAGCGCGCCGCCGACAATGCGATGTGCTCCGTCAGTCTTACTGGTAGACAGCGCGAAGGGCATTGAGTTCACGCTCAAGCTCCGAGCACTGAACGCCGCGGCGAGCCGACTGCGCCTCCAGCTTGTCAAGCCTTGCCAGCTCGACCGCAAGTTTGCGGATCCGCTGCGCCAGCCGCTCGGCACGCTCGGCGACCTCATTCCTGCACTGCGGATTGCGGGCGCATTTCCCGGCCTGGCGGAGCAAAACCGGAGAAGCGGCGCAGCGTCCTGCCGCCGATCGACCTACCCGCACTCGCCATCATGTCGCTTGGCAACCCGGTTTGCCCGGCGATCGCACTCATTGCCGTAGGTCTTGCCGTCGCAGCCACAGACGGGCCGGTATTCGCGCGTGCAGATTTGCGGGACCTCGATGCAGGTGCCGGCCGCGTCCGGCTGCCCGCAGGTGCCCGGCTCCGGATCGCACCAAAGGCCGGGCGCGCATTGAAAGCCGGCGATGCCCCCGCAAAGCTCGCCGCGCGCCGCAATGAGGCCGCCATTGGCAAGAGCGGCCGCGGAGCCGGTGACCAACAAGATCAATGCAACAAGTGACTTCGAGACCATCAGGCGCCTATTCCGGCAGCGGCACGCCCGCTTCATTGAAGGCTTGCATCTGACGCGCCGCGACCTCGTCAATGTTGAAATCCTCGATCGTCTCGTTGAAGAGCCGGTAGAAATTCAGCTCCGCATCGAGATGCAGGAAAACCGCGCCGAGACCGATCGCCGCGCGGTCCATGAAAACGAACTCGCGAGGCACCTTTACGGGCCCCTTTTCCTTCAGGCCCTTTTTCACGGCGAAGGCTTCCTTACGGCCATATTGGCTCGGGGAGAGGCCTTCCGCTATCCGGCGCACACGGTCATCAAGTAGCGGACCGTAGATGAACCGCGCCCAAAGATTGAGCACATCGATGAGTTCGTTCGACAGCCCGCGAAACCCCCAGGTCTCATAGGCATGAACGACGAGGGCGCGGTCGTCGCGGCGCAGGCCGTGATAGAGATTGACGACGCCCTGCACGAAGCGCGGGCGGAAGGTCCGCACGCAGCCATAGTCGAGCAGGTTGATGCCGGCCGCGCGGCCGTCCTCTTCGAAGATCGTGTAATTGCCCAGATGCGGGTCGCCGTGAATGACGCCGTAATGGCTGAACGGATACCACCAGGCGCGAAAGAGCGCGCGAGTGATCTGATTGCGTTCTTCCTGCGGCCGGGTCTTATAGGTGAGAAGACGGCCGCCATCGAGCCAGTCCATGGTCAGGAGCCGCCGGGTCGAAAGCTCAGGGCGGACGCCGGGCACGCGAATGGACGGATCGTCCCGGAAGATCGCGCCATAGAGCGTCATGTGCCGAGCCTCGAGCTTGTAATCGAGCTCCTCACGCAGCCTGGCGCCGATCTCTTCAGGGATCTCGGAGGTGTCCACATTCGGCTCGATGCGCCGCTGGAACGCCAGCAGCATGCGGAGCTGAGTGACATCCGCCTCCACGGCCGACTGCATGTCGGGATATTGCAGCTTGCAGGCGAGGATCGCTCCATCATGCGAGCGCGCCTTATGGACCTGTCCGAGCGAGGCGGACGCAACCGACTCCCGCGAGAATTCGGTGAATTTCGACTGCCAATCCGGGCCAAGCTCGGCGGCCATGCGGCGCTTGACGAAGGCCCAGCCCATGGGCGGCGCCTCCACCTGCAGCTTGGCGAGCTCCTCGGCATATTCGGGCGGCAGGGCGTCGGGGATGGTGGAGAGGAGCTGAGCGACCTTCATCAGCGGCCCTTTGAGGCCGCCGAGCGCCTCGGCGAGCGCCGCCGCATTCTTTCCGCGGTCGCGGCCTAAGCCGAGCGCGTAGCGCGTGGCCATGCCGGCTGCGACGCCGCCCACGCCGGTTCCGACCTGCGCATAGCGCTGCAGGCGGCGGCTGAAGCGGTTGGCTTCATCATCGGGGGGAGGAGCGCTCTCGGTCATCGGCGGGCAAGCTCGCTTAAGGGTTCATTCGCGAAATGGGGGGCAGCCGAAAGCTTTCCAAGTTGTCCCGAACCGGACGAATGACCGCGCTACCGCATCGGACCGAAAAGCACGGCCTCGCGAAGGCGGGGCTGGGTACCGGTTTTCGGATAAATCCGATGCGTAAACAAAAGATAGAGCAGCGCATCCGCTTCCGATTTAGAATCCGCCACTCTAGATCAACCCTTGTTCAATTGGGCTCAATTGAACGAGGTCAAGTTGATCTATATCAATAAGTTAGCGTAACTGTTCCCGCGTCCATCCCCGTCTTCGCGGGGACATGTTTGGACGCGCGTTGCGCTAGGCGTCGGACTCGCCATCGAACGCCTCAAGCTCGTCGATCATCCGCTCGACGACGCCCAGACCCATCGCCCAGAATCCCGGATCGCTCGCATCCAGCCCAAACGGCGCCAGCAGCTCCTTATGATGCTTGGTGCCGCCCGCCCGCAGCATGTCGAGATAGCGCTGCTGAAAGCCCTCGGCGCTGTTTTCATAGACCGCATAGAGCGAATTCACCAGGCAGTCGCCGAAGGCGTAAGCATAGACATAGAAGGGCGAGCTGATGAAATGCGGCACATAGGTCCAGTAGACCTCGTACCCCTCGCCCAGATGAACGGCCGGTCCCAGGCTCTCGCCCTGCACCTCCATCCAGATCTCGCCGATCCGCTCCGCCGTCAGCTCGCCGTCCAGCCTTTCCGCGTGCAGGCGGCGCTCGAACTCGTAGAAGGCGATCTGGCGCACGACCGTGTTGATCTTGTCCTCCGCCTTTTGGGCGAGCAGGGCTTTCTTTTCCTTGCGGTCCTGCGTCTGCGCCAGGATCGATTTGAAGGTCAGCATTTCGCCGAAGACGCTCGCCGTTTCCGCCAATGTCAGCGGCGTATAGGCCATCAGCGCCCCCTGGCCATTGGCCAGCACCTGATGCACGCCGTGCCCGAGTTCATGGGCGAGCGTCATCACATCGCGCGGCTTGCCCAGATAGTTGAGCATGACATAAGGGTGCGCGCTCGGCACCGTCGGATGGGCGAAAGCGCCCGGCGACTTGCCCGGACGGAGCGGCGCATCGATCCAGCTCTTCTCGAAAAAGTCGCGCGCAATGGCAGCCATCTCCGGCGAAAATCGCTGATAGGCCGACAGGACGGTCTCGCGCGCCGCATCCCAGGGAATTGTCCGCGCCGGCTCCGCGAAGATCGGGGCGTTCCGGTCCCAGAACTCCAGCCGCTCCTTGCCGAGCCATTTCGCCTTCATCGCATAATAGCGGTGTGAGATGCGGGGATAATGCTCGCGCACCGCCTGGACGAGCGCATCGACGACTTCCGGCTCGACATTGTTCGCCAGATGGCGCGCGGCGGCGATGTCCTTGAAGCCGCGCCAGCGATTGGAGATTTCCAGATCTTTCGACAAGGTGTTGGTGATGAGGGTGAACAGCGGCAGCTTGGCCTTGAACTGCTTCGTCAAAGCGTCGGCAGCCTTGTGGCGCACGGCCTCATCCGGGTCCATCATCAGATTGAGCGTCGGCTCCAGCGGGAGCTCGGTCCCTTCGACATCGAAACGCAAAGGCGCCATCGTCTCGCTGAACAGGCGGCTCCATCCGCCGCGTCCGATCACGCCTTTTTCATGGAACAGCCGCTCGAGATCGTCGGAGAGCTGATAAGGCTTCTCCTTGCGGACCTCGACGAGCCACGGACGGAAATGATCGAGCGGCGGCTCGTTCATCAGCCTTTCGATCAACGCATCGTCGATGCGGTTGATTTCAAGCCCCAGAAACAGGAGCGTGGAGCCAATATTGGTGAGTTTTTCCTGAATATCGCCAAAGAACTTCGCCCGCACCGGGTCATCGACCTTAGTGATGTAGTTCAGAAAGCCGAATGAGCCGATGCGCCCGAGCCGGTCCTGAAGCGCCTCAAATTCCTTAAGGCAGGCATAAAGTCCGACGGCGCCGTCGGTCGCGGCCACACCGGCGAGCTTGCCCTGATAGCGCGCGGCGAATGCGTCCGCATCGACAGCGGCTTTCTGCAAATCCTGTTTGAGCTCGGCCGACTCCGCCGAAGGATAAAGGTCCGTCAGGCTCCATCCCGGCATGTCTCCCAATTCGGCCCGGTCGCCGCTTGCCGCACCGCTGTCCAGCGCGGCATTACGAATCTCAGGGGAAATCTTCGGGAAAAATAAATCTGGCCTCATCTTTAAAGAATACCTTCTAAGGGTTGCGCCGTGTGGACGTTCTTAACATGAGCAGCGCCCGGGCCAATGTCAAAAGCCAGAGCGGCGAACGTTACAGCGTGTTTGCACTCCCACATCGTGTGGCTTAGGCTTTCATGCTCTTCCATCGGCGATGTCTCCTTTCGTGCGCTTGGCCGCTCACGATCGAGATCGTCACTGATGGACTGCCGGAAATGTCAAACGGCTGCTGCCACCCCGGCGGAGCCGGGGTCTCCCTTGGTAGGTTAGGAGCGACAGGTCATGCTGCAAATTTTATCGGGCTTTCCCGACGATGTGGTCGCGGTGTTGGCGTCGGGCGAAGTGACGGGAGAAGAGTTCCGCGCCGTGCTGGTCCCGGTCGTTGAGGACAAGTTCAAGGCGCACAAAGAGCTGAATCTCTACTACCAGTTCGGTTCCGACTTCACCGGGATGAGTGCAGGTGCGATGTGGGAGGATACCAAGCTCGATATCACCCATTGGAAGGGCTGGCGACGCATCGCGATCGTCACCAATGTCGGTTGGATCAGGAAGGGCGCAAGGCTCGCCATGCTGCTTCTACGCCGACCGGTCCACGTCTTCTCCAACTCGGAGGCGGATGCGGCGCGCGAATGGCTCACGGCCGACACTTAGCCCCATTTTTCAATGAGTAAGCACGGTCGGCTTGCCCGGCTCTAATCGCGTAGGTCGATTCGCGTGAGAGTCGTTTCGAGCTTTGCCATGTTGTTCTCGAACTCTCACGGCGTCGTCGAAGCATCGCGAATTTCAGCAGAAATCTTTGGAAAGGATAAATCTGACCTCATCTTAACAGAATACCTTTTAATGATTGTGCCTTAAGGACGTTTTTAAGATGCAGCACCTGCGCCAAAGGCAAAAGCTGGGCGCAGAAACATTCGCGAGCCGGCAAGCCCCTTGCCGGCACCCGTCGCGGTCAAAGTCACATCCCAATTCAGTCAGTATTTACTCTTAGATGCCACAATCTCCGGTAGTGTTGCTCGCGTTGATTCCCGCGCAGGCAGCAGTCGCGCCAGAAAACATCCGAGTACCCGCGTATGGCAAAGACCGTTCTGATCGTGAATGGCGATCCAGCCGAAAGTCTGCATTTGTCGGAAATCGCCGAGAGGCTCGGCCTTGAGGCCCACAGCGTTGGGGACGCCGCCGCCTTCAACCCGAACGGCAAACCGGCGCCTGATCTGGTGCTTTTCGATCTGGACGCGCCCGGCCCCGACAGCCTTTCCGCGCTGCGCAAGGCAAGAAGCGAATTTGACGCCCCGATCATCGCCCTTCTCGACGCGGACGCAACAAGCGCGGCGGACGACGTCAGGGCGGCCGGCGCGGCCGATATTCTCATCAAGCCGATCTCGCCGGAGCGCGTCGAGAGCGCTTTCAAAGACCTGCTGAAAATCAGCATGCTCGAAACCGAACTCGCCGAAGTTCGCCGGCAGTTCGACGGTCAGCCGGATTTTGCCAAAATCATCGCCGTTTCCTCTGAGATGCGGCGCGCCAGGACATTGGCCCAGCGCGCGGCCGATCTCCATCTGCCTGTCCTGCTTGAAGGGGAACCGGGGACCGGCAAAAAGCTCTTTGCCAAGGTCATTCACGCCGCCGGTCCGCGGCACAATCTCCCTTTGAAGGTGATCCGTTTCGGGGGCACGGGCAGCGCCGGTGCGTCCGCCGATGATGCGGGTCTGGCCATGCTGATGGACGAGGCCTGGTCCGAAGCCAAAGGCGGAACCTTGTTTCTCGAGGAGATCAGCGACCTGCCTCCGCCCTGTCAGGAGCGGCTTTCCGAGCGGCTGGCCGCGCAAAGCGTTCAGCAATTCAATCCCAGCGACAGCGTCCGCCTCATCTGCAGCAGCAGCGGAAACCTCATCGAACAGGTCAAAAAGGGCAAATTCCGCGAAGATCTCTATTTCCGCGTCAACGTCTTTCCGATCTGGCTGCCGCCTCTGCGCGACCGGACGGAGGACATCCCCGTGCTCAGCCAGCATTTCCTCAGCCAAGTCATTGCCGAGGAAGGCAAGCCAATTGAGGAAATCGACGGTCCCGCAATCGCATTGCTTCAGACCTATGTCTGGCCTGGCAATGTCCGCCAGCTGGAGAATGCGATCTTCCGCGCGGTGGCGCTGGCGGATGGCGAACGCCTGACCACCCGGGAATTCCCGCAGATCACCTCGCAAGTGCCTGGCTTCCAGGCGAGCGCTCCTCCGGCGGCGGCGGTCTTCTCCATGCATCAGCGTTATGAAGGCCCCGCCATGATCGGCGGTAACCTGCCGGCGACGCGGGCAATCACCCTCACCCCCTTTCCGAATAGCGCCATGGTGGGCATTCCGGCTCTGACCGAAGAGGGGGAAATCCGGCGGCTCGACGAGGTCGAGGCCGACCTTATCCGGCTGGCCCTTGGACATTATCGGGGGCATATCACGGAAGTTGCGCGGCGGCTCGGCATAGGCCGTTCCACGCTCTATCGCAAAATGCGGGAATTCGGCCTCTCAGTCCGTCACAATTAAGTGACCTTGCCCCATCGTAACGCGCCCGGCTTGCAAAAGCGCTTTCCTTTGACCGAAAATGCGGTCATGGAAGACTGCGCGTAGGGGAACCCTTGTGTTCATCGCAGGGTTACGTTCACTAGAGCAGGGATGAGGGGTAATGCAGAGGGCTCGTTCATTTGCAGCGCTTTTTGTGGCAACGGCACTGGTTGGCGTCAATGCGCCCGGCGCTCGTGCCGTCGAGCCCGAAGCCCCTGAGCGTCTCATCGATCGCCAATATGTGACACTGATTGCCGTCCGCGACGAGCTGAGCGGCGAGGAGAAAAAGCACGCCCTGCCGAATTCTGAAGGGGCTTCGCGCCTATTACAGATCCGCGGACGCCAGGCTGATCTGGATCGATGAGGGCGGTCTCAACGCCAAGACCACCGAAAGCCTGAAAACCGTATTCAAGCGCGCGGACACGTTCGGCCTCGATCCAAGGGACTATTCCGTTACCGACGCCGAGGCCTTGGCGGCTGAGGCCGACGCCTCTCCGGCAACGCTCGCCGATGCCGAGCTGCGAATCAGTGTCGCAGCGATCACCTATGCGACCCACGCTCAGGCGGGCCGCGTCGCGCCGACATCGATCGACCGCGAGTTTCTCGATCTAAAGCCGAAACATCCCGAGCCGGAGGCGGTGCTGGCAGGACTGGCCGAGGCGGGTGACAAGCTTGCCGAAAAGCTGGAGAGCCATAATCCGCAGCATCCGCAGTTCAAGGCGCTGAAAAAGACGCTGGCGGAGATGAGGACGGCGATGAATTCCGGCTCGATCCCGGTGCGGATCCCGGAGGGTCCCTCGCTTGGCCCCGACACCTCTCACCCTCAGGTCGCGATCGTCCGGGAGCGGCTTTCCGTTCCGGCTCCGAAGGACGCGCCGAGGGGCGATCCGGCCGAATATTACGATGCGGCCCTGGCGGAGGCCGTCCGCGCCTTCCAGGAGACTAAGGGCCTGAAGCCCGACGGCATCGTCGGCCGCAAGACGCGCGAAGCGCTCAATGAGGGCACCATCCCGGTCAGCGTCAATACGATCCTGTCGAATATGGAGCGCTGGCGCTGGATGCCGCGAGAGCTCGGCGAGCGGTATGTCTTCGTCAATATTCCGGAGTTCAAATTCCGCTTCGTCAGCGGCGGCAAGGTCATTCATGAGGAGCGCATCGTCACCGGATCGCCGAAGCACCCTACCCCGGTCTTTTCCGACGAAATGGAGACGGTCGTTTTCAATCCCTATTGGAACGTTCCGAAATCCATTCTCGTCAATGAGATCATTCCGGCCGCCCGCAACAACCCCGACTATCTTTACCGGAACAATCTGGAAGTGATCTGGCTGGACCGGCGGATCATCGAGCCCTACATGGTCGACTGGCAGTTTGTCGATCCGAACAAGCTCTCGCTGCGCCAGACGCCCGGCCCGGGCAATGCGCTTGGCCGCGTCAAATTCCTGTTTCCCAACAAGCATTCCGTTTACATGCACGACACGCCGAGCAAGCATCTCTTCAACCGGCCCGTCCGCGCCTACAGCCATGGCTGCATGCGCGTGCGTAACCCGCTGGAATTTGCAAAGCTCCTGCTCGCCGACCAGGGGTGGTCGGAGAACAAAATTCTGCGCACGCTCGAATATGCGCAAGATGAGCATGTGCGGCTTAAGAAGAAGATCCCGGTTTATGTCTCCTATTTCACCGCGTGGGTCGATGAGGATGGCACGGTCAAGGCCTTTCGCGACGTCTATGGCCATGATGCGAGCGTTCGCATCGCGCTGAAGCTTGATTCGCGGAAGCAGGTCGCATCATCGGAGGAAAATTTCGATGTCGGCGAGCATGGTTTGCGGAATTGAAGCCGCGGCGAATTGACTGAGAGGCCGGCTGCGGCAAGCCGTGTGCCAAAGGCAAATTGCGGATGGTGTTATCCACAATTTGTCCCAGCTGTTTTGCCTTCTTTTGCCCGCATTTTCACACATACTGAATTTTAACCATGCACCGCCGAAGATCGGCTCCACCCTTTTGCGGGCGAGTTGCGATGCGGCGGACACAGTTGGCTTTTGGGCTGAAAGAGATCGGGGATCGGCATAGCTCCGATCGAGAGGGAAATTTGGGCACGTCTCTAATCGACCGCGTGCGAAACCGGCGCTGCTTTGCTGTTTTCGCGGTTTTAGCCTTTACCCAGCTTGCCACCGTCTCCGGCTGCTTTGCCGAAGAGAGACGGATCGAGCTGTACAATATCCATACGAAGAAAGAGATCTCGATCGTCTATAAGCGGGATGGCAAGTTCATCCCCGAGGCGCTCAAAAAACTCAACTACTTCATGCGTGACTGGCGGCGTGATCTCGTCACCAAGATGGACCCCAACCTTTTCGACATCATCTGGGAGATCCACCGCGAGCTCGGCTCGAAAAAGCCGGTCCACATCATCAGCGGCTATCGGTCGCCGAAGACGAATGCGATGCTGCGCAGGACGCGCGGCGGACAGGCGAAGAAAAGTAAGCATATGAGCGGCCAGGCCGCCGACATTCGTTTCCCGGACGTTCCCGTGAAGGAGCTCCGTAATTCGGCGCTGATCCGCGAACGTGGCGGCGTCGGCTATTACCCGACCTCGGCAATCCCGTTCGTGCATGTCGATACCGGCCGCGTCCGAGCCTGGCCACGCGCGCCGCGCCAGGAACTGGCCCTCCTCTTCCCGTCCGGCCATACGAAACACATTCCGGCCGACGGCAAGCCACTGACACCGAAAGATTTCCAAGTGGCGCTCGCAAATCTGCGAGCACGCGGCGGGCACCTTCCCGTTGCGGCCCGGCACAAGCTGGAGCAGCGCGAAGAAGGACGCATCATCCTCGCTAGCCTTTCCCCGACGCCGAACGTTCCGCTTCCGGCGCCCGCGCCCGAACAGCCACAGGAACGGCCGAGGCTGGTCCTGGCAAGTCTGACGCCCTTTGACAGATTGGCCAAGGCGCTGCCGTCACGCAGGCCGGAGCGGCCGAAACCGCTGGTCAAGACGAGCGTGCAGGAGCCGCCCGCAAAGGCGAACGCTGCTCTTCTCGAACGTGATTTCTCGCCGGGGGGGTCCACGGCGCCATCGAATACAGTGCCCGACGATCAGATCGTGTCGGCCCCGGAATATGACGACGATCATCCGGATGAGCTCTATTATCAGCCCTTCCCGATTCTCCCCTTCATGAGCGATACGCCGGTTGCGTCTATGGATCTGTCGGATAGCTCCAGCAGCCTCAGCCTGCCGAAGGTTCACACGCTCTTCGGTGAGTCGCGTCAGATGTTGCTGGTCCAGTTCCAGCCGGGGCTGCAATATGCCCAGCTGTTCTGGGCGCAGCGCTTCCGCGGAACAGCGGTCAACACCGCGCTTAAGCGGCTGGTTCGCGACATGCCGGAGCAGGCGCCGATCCAGACCGCTCAGAAATAAGAAACCGTGACGCCTTAAGCGCTGCCCTTGCCGCAACCGCAAGGCCGGCTGCTATCCCACGTCCGGCATGCCACCGATCATCCCAAGCGCATGCATATAAGTGGCAAGCAGCGCTTCCTGCTCCATGCGTTCGTGAGCATCCTGCTTGCGCAGACGGATGATCGCCCGTATGGCCTTGGTGTCATAGCCGCTCGATTTCGCCTCCGCGTAAACCTCGCGAATATCGGCCGCAAGCGCCGCTTTTTCCTCTTCGAGACGCTCGATCCGCTCGATGAAGGCGCGCAGCCGGTCCTTCGCGCTTTCCTGAAGCGTTTCCGTGGGCGCCGATTCCTCGATCACTTCGGCAATCGCCATTGCTGTTTCCCCCTGCTTTCGCATTCGAGTCCGCAGGTGAAGCTAGGAAAGGAAAGCGCCCGGCTCAAGTCGGGCGCTGCTTTTATCCCATATTGGAAATGGTTGAGGATAAAGCCGAAAAAACCCTCGCCGGTCGAACGGGCCAAGACCCCGAGACCGCTCAGTGATTCTTCTGCTGCATCACGGCGTCAAAGGCGCCGATCTGATCCGCCGTCGCCTCCTTTTGATACCGTGCCTTCCACTCGTCGTAAGGCATGCCGTAGACGATCTCGCGCGCCTCGTCCTTGCCGAGTTCGATTCCCTTCTCGCGCGCCGCGTCCTGATACCAGTTCGACAGGCAGTTCCGGCAGAAGCCGGCGAGATTCATCAGATCGATATTCTGAACCTCGCCATGATCGCGCAGATGGGCAACGAGCCGCCGGAACACCGCCGCTTCCAGTTCCGTGGCAAGTTTCGGATCGATATCATGCTTGGCCATACCAATCTCCAATCCGGATCCATGAGCCGCGCAAGGCGCGGGATCGGTGCGGGATCCATAATAGCGCAGGGTATGGAAAATGGTGTCTGCATTCGGCGCTGCAAGAATGCGCTGGAGAATTTCGGCAAGTTTGCGGCCCCATTCGGCCTGGCCTTCCTCGTCGCGAATCAGATCCTGGCGGACTTCGATCAGCGCATTGGAGAGCCCCCGCACCGTTGCGTGCTTATTCACGCAGTCGCCCCGCAGGGCGCCGGCATAGGGCTCATTGTCGCCCACCACCAGCGAGCGATCTTCCCGAAGCGCCTCGATCAGCGGAACGGCGAGCCTTGGGTCCTTGTCCCATAGGACGCCCGCATGCCACGGCCTCATCCAGCCACGCCAATTCTCGGTGAAACTGTGAGTCGAAAAGATGACCGGCGGCTTTCCCGCTTGGATCATCGCATCGATCACCCGGTCGACGGCATCGTGATAGGGCCGGTAATAGCGATCGATACGGTTCTGCCGCTCCTCGGGCGTCAGCGCCGCATTGGCAGGTATCACGGCGCCGTCCGAAAGCCGCATGATCAATGTCGGATCGTCCTCGCCGCGATTGGGATCGATCAGCAGGCGGGAATAGCGCGTCAGGACGGCCGGCGCGTTAAGGATGCGCGCCATGTGCCTTGTCACGCCCGCGGCGCCGGGATCGTAGGCGATATGGCGCTGGAGTTGCGCGGACGGGAGTCCGAGCGTGTCATAGCCGGGTGGGAATGCATTATCGGCGTGATCGCAAACCAGTAAAATACCGGTCGCATACGAACCCGGTAAAATAGTATAAGGATCATCGGCTGATAGCGACACAGCCGTGCCGTTTTTTGGAACCGTGTGGAGCATGGGTCTGATATAAAGCCCAGCTGGCTCTGGAGCTAGTCGCCGGAACGTTCTTTCTTACGCTTTTTCAACGAGATTTGCCTTTTTGCACACACAGCCGCTTGGGACTGTCGCAAAAATGCAAGAGAGCGCCCTTCGAAATATGAACCAGGCCAATCATAGGGCAATTCTACTTTCGATATATGAAGCCGCCGTCGCGGCAGCGCAACCTGCCCGCTGCCTGCCCCCGCATTTCCCGCCGGCACCGGAACGCGGGCGTCTGATCGCGCTCGCGGGCGGGAAAGCCGCCGCATCCATGGCCGAGGCGGCGGAACACCATTACGCCGGGATTATCGGCGCCGGCCGCTTTGCCGGCCTTGCAACGGTGCGAAAAGGGTATCGGAGGCCGCTGGCTGCATTCGAGCTTATCGAGGCGGCCCACCCGGTTCCAGACAGGACAAGTACGGAGGCGGCGGCGCGCTCGCTGAAGCTCGCAAGCGAGGCCGCAAAGGACGATCTGCTCCTGGTGATGATCTCGGGCGGCGCATCGGCGCTCTGGGCGGCGCCGGTTGAAGGGGTCACGCTTGAAGAGAAGCAGGACCTGACCCGCGCCCTGCTGAAAGCCGGTGCGCCGATCGGCGCCATCAATTGCGTGCGCAAGCATCTTTCCCGCATCAAGGGCGGACGGCTGGCCCAGGCTGCATTTCTTGCAAAGGTCGTAACGCTTGCCATCTCCGACGTGCCGGGAGATGCGCCCGACACGATCGGTTCGGGCCCGACCGTTCCGGACAGCACAACGCTCGCCGATGCCCGCGCGGCTCTGGAACGCTTCGGCATCCGCTCGGCGCCCTCCATCGAGGCCGCGCTGCGCGAGGAGCGCAATGAAACGCCCAAGCCCGGCGATCCTGCCTTCGCGGAGGCCAAGTTCATCCTCGCCGCCACCCCCGGCCATGCGCTCAAGGCCGCGGCGGAGAAAGCGTCAGAGTTCGGCTATCGCCCGGTCCTCTTGGGCGATGCGCTCGAAGGCGAGGCGCGCGACGTTGGCCGGACCCACGCGGCGATCGCCCTTCAGCGGCGGTCGGAAGGCGAGCGCGTTGCAATTCTCTCAGGCGGAGAGTTGACCGTGACCGTTCGCGGCGACGGCCGCGGCGGGCCGAATCAGGAATATGCCCTCGCCCTCGCCCTGGCGCTCGACGGCGCGCCCGGTATCTTCGCGCTCGCCGCCGATACCGATGGCAGCGATGGCGGCACCGGCAAGTCCGACGATCCCGCCGGCGCGTTCATCGGTCCCCATACGCGTCAGCGCGCGCGGGAAATGGGGCGAGATCCGGCGGATTTTCTGACAAAAAACGATTCCACCGGATTTTTCGAAATGTTAGACGACCTAATTGTAAGCGGGCCGACCTTTACCAATGTCAATGATCTCAGGGTCATTCTGGTCGAGCCTTGATCGAAGCATTTGTCGCATAGCCAACCAATCAAGAATTCGGATGAAGAAGCACATCACAGGCCGCATCGTTACAGTCCTCAGCTTTCTTGCCGCCGGCACCATCGGGCTCGCCGCGCCTGCCGCGGCCGATCTCAAACTCTGTAATACGACCTCCAGCCGCGTCGGCGTCGCCATCGGCTACAAGGACCAGAAGGGCTGGGTCAGCGAAGGCTGGTGGAATGTGGCGTCGCAGACCTGCGAGGTCCTGCTCAAGGGATCGCTCGTCGCCCGCTATTATTATATCCATGCCCTCGACTATGATCGTGGCGGTGAATGGGGCGGCAAGGCTTTCATGTGCACGGACGACAAAGCTTTCACCATCAGGGGGGTTCAGGACTGCCAGACACGGGGCTATAAACGCTCAGGATTCTTCGAGGTCGATACGACAGAGCAAAAGGACTGGACCGTGCGACTGACCGACCCCGGCGACGGCGGAACGGCGACGACGCAATGAGGCGGTCCCGGCGCGTCAAGATTATCGCCACGCTCGGGCCGGCTTCCTCGACGCGCGAGACGATTAAACGGCTTTTCGAAGCCGGCGCCGACGTATTCCGCATCAATATGAGCCACGCCTCACGCGAGGATTTGCGGGAACACCATACGGCCATCCGCGAGATCGAGCGGGAGGCCAACCATCCGATCGGCATCCTCTGCGACCTTCAAGGGCCGAAATTGCGCGTCGGGGTGTTCGGCCAGCCCATTATGCTGGCCAGGGACGACAAGTTTGCCTTCGACAAGAGCGAGGCGCCCGGCGACGAGACCCGCGTCGAACTTCCGCACCCCGAAATATTTCAGGCAATCCGGATTGGCCACCATCTTCTTCTGAATGACGGCAAGCTGCGTCTTCTCGTCATGAGTAAGACGGACGATCGAATCGAGACCGAGGTTCTGGTGGGCGGCGAGCTCTCCAGCCGGAAGGGCGTCAGCCTCCCCGACACGATCCTTCCCTTGAGCTCGCTCACCGAAGCGGACCGGGAGAATCTGGCCTACGCCGCCAATCTCGGCGTGGACTGGATCGCCCTGTCCTTCGTTCAGCGCGCCGAGGATGTTGTCGAGGCGAAACAGCTCATCGACGGACGCGCGGCCGTGCTGTCGAAGATCGAGAAACCGGCCGCCGTCACCGATATCGAACGCATCACGAACGAGTTGGACGCCATTATGGTGGCGCGCGGAGATCTCGGCGTCGAGCTGCCGCTCCAGAAGGTGCCGGGCGTGCAGAAACAGCTCACGCGCCTTGCACGTCAGCACGGGAAACCCGTCGTCATTGCGACCCAGATGCTGGAATTGATGATTTCCGCCCCGGTTCCGACGCGCGCCGAAGTCTCCGATGTGGCGACCGCCGTCTTCGAAGGCGCGGACGCCGTCATGCTGTCGGCCGAGTCCGCGGCGGGCGATTATCCGGTCGAAGCCGTCGCCACCATGAACGACATCGCCAAGGAGGTGGAGCAGGATCCGCTCTACGACCAGATCATTAATGCGCAGCGGCCGGAGCCGGACACATCCTCCTCTGGCGCCATCAGCGCCGCCGCCTGCTCCATCGCGAATGACGCCAGGCTTTCTGCCATCGTCTGTTACAGCTCCACGGGCGCGACCGCGCTGCGACTTTCCCGGCAGCGCCCGAGGCAGCCGCTGCTGGCGTTGTCGACCAGCAAGGCGACCGCCCGCCGGCTGACCATCGCCTGGGGTCTGCACTGCGTCCTAACAGAAGATCCGAACTCGGTCGCCGATATGGTCACCAGGGCCTGCCGGCTTGCGGCGCGCGAATATATGGTGGAGCTCGGCGACAAGCTTATCGTCACCGCCGGCCTACCCTTCGGCACGCCGGGCGCGACCAATATGCTCAGAATTGTGCGCGTCGATGCGCAGGCCGTCAGAGTCGCGCTCTCCAAACCGGAGACGACCGGCCCGTCATTCAATTAGCGCAACGCGCGTCCAAGCATGTCACCGCGAAGGCGAGGCTGGACGCGGGAACAGTTGCGCTCGCCTTTTGAAATAGATCAACTTGACCTCGTTCAAGAGATCCCACTCGAACGAGGGTTGATCTAGGCTCAGATACCCTGCCCTTCGACTTCGCGGGCAAGTTCCTCCTCAGCCTGTTTGGCGGATTTGAGGAAGGGATTGATGGCGAGCGCCTTCCGCGTCACCTGGAGAGCCGCTTTCTTATTGCCGGTCTCGCGGAGGATGATGGCCAGCCCTTCAATCGCCTTGAAATGCCTCGGATCAAGCGCGAGCACATGGCGCAGTTTCTGCATGGCCGGCACGTACTGATCCTTAAGGAAATAGACGGTCGCAAGCTGGTTCCAGCCGGCAACGAAGCGCGGCTCGACCTCCGTCAGAGCCGTCAAAATCTTCATGGCAAGATCGTAATTCTGGACTTTGATCGCGATGCCCGCCCGTTCCATCAGGAGATCGGCGGTGTCGCTGCCGGAACGCGACCAGAGCTTTTCGATCGCCGAGGTGATGCGCTCGGCGCCCGCTTCGCTTTCGGCTTTTTGCAGCTGATCGTAGAGCACGGACAGCAGCTCGGCCTGCGCTTCACGCAGCGATTTCTCCGGTTCCGAGTCCGATAAAGTTTTCAAGGGAGGAAGCGGCGCGGATTTGCCCGGTTTCGACGGTGCAGTCGTCTGGGCAAGCCCGCATGCTATCCCGAGCCCTAGGACCAACGCGGCAACACCGCCTGCAAAACCGGCAAACCTCATAGGACCAGTGAAGCAAGGGGGGAAAATCTGTCAATCGGAAGTTGATGGCCCCCCGCGTGGTGAAGCAAGCCTAGCCCTGACGCGCCTTGTAGCGTTTGATCGTCTTGTTGATGACGTAAAGACGGCCACGGCGCCGGACGACGCGGTTATCGCGATGGCGCTTTCTCAGCGACTTGATCGAGTTCTTGATCTTCATATCGGCACCAGATGACTTGATAAGCGGCCCTTGCGCCAATTGCAGATGAACGCCGGCAACAATAGCAGTCGCTTATTTTTGGAAATTCGTCGGTCGGGACACTAGTGAGGCGGCGCCGAAATGTCAACTTGCGGCGCACGGCAAGCCATCGCTGCCGCCTCGTCGAATGTTAGGACTACTTCTCGGGCAGAGTGCTGAGCCTGGCCTTCGCGCCGTCCTGTCCGAGCTGAAAAGCCACGGTATACCATTTGCGGGCCTTCACGGGATCCGGCTTCGGTCCGCCCAGCGTGCCCATCTTGCCGAAGAACAACGGATCATAGGTCTGCGCAAGCGCCAGGGCGCCTTTGCCGCTCCCCTGCCTGGCCAGATGCTCCAGCAGCATCCTTCCGCTGACCACATCGCCCTCGCCCAGAAAGGCGAAGGCCCGCTTCAGCATCGGGAGTTCATCCTCGGGCGCAAGGATCAGTCGCGGCGTTTCGGTCTCCAAAGCCGGCGAACCGGCGGAATCGGCAGAGCCCGGCCGCCCATCCTCGCTTTGCGATGGCGGTGTTGCCGTCAAGACATGCGGAACCGGGACGGTCTCGGGCGCGACGCTGGCGACCGTGTCGGGATCCGCACCG
Organism: uncultured Alphaproteobacteria bacterium; assembly: GCA_963749875.1. Classification (GTDB taxonomy): domain Bacteria; phylum Pseudomonadota; class Alphaproteobacteria; order Rhizobiales; family Rhodomicrobiaceae; genus JAHQVI01. The sequence goes on along the minus strand of CAVVOX010000002.1, from coordinate 1,470,883 downwards.
CGGAAGTTGACCTTCACGGCGCGGCTTTCGATCGGTGTCTCCCGCCCCTTTACGAGCAGGACCTGGAGATCGAACCGCCCCCGATAGCCCGGCGGGGGCAGAAGTTTGAGGCCGGTGACATCGGTCAGCGAAACGGCCCAAGAGCCCTTAACCGGAAAGCCGGCCGAAAGGGTGAACCCTTTCGGCAATCCGCGGAACATCAGAAAGGCATATTCACCGGAATTACGGCGCTCGACCGTGATATCGATGGGCGCCGGCTCACCCGCGTCGGCGGAGACGTTCGCGATGGTCAGGCCCGCCTGGGGGAGCTGCGTGAGCTGGGCGGCCGCATCGTCCTGGGTCACGGCGCCGCGCTCCTCTTTCAAAGCCGTGGTCACGGATACAACCGGTGTCCTATCGGAAGGCCCGGCATCCGACTGTGCGCCTTCGGCAGGCTGACTCTGCTGCGCGACGCGATCGCCGCCGGTGGAGGCCGATTGGCCCGCCGCTTCCACTGCGCCTTCCGTCGCGTGCTCATTGTCGAAAAACATCGTCAAACCGGCCGTCGCAACCGCCGCAACCGCACAAAGCAATAATGCCGCGACGCCGGTGGAGATCCCGCGCCGACGACGACCGCGGGGCTTGGAAAATTGCCGGCGGTGCTCAGGAGCCTTGCCGGGTTCGCGGTGCCGTGGATTGGGCGCGGACATCCGGGCACCAAGCACCATACGCCCCGGCTCGCGCACGAAATGACGCCGGTAGCCTTCAGCCGGAGCATCCGTTTCCGGCTCCTCGTCCGGCCCGCTTTGCGTCTCTACGTCAGGATCGACCATCGCGAGCCGCTCGGAAAGACGCTGCCCCTTCTGTTCAGCCTCGGAGCCTTCCCCCTTCTGAGGCGTGTCCTGCCTGTCCTCTGCCATCAACCTACTCCCGCCAGGCGTGCTCTCAGCCGAGACGACCGCGCCTGCCCTCATTCAACTCGATAATGGCCGCAATCGTGTCTTACGATTTTGGTTTTCTCCGAGGCACTTAGATGATGATGCTAAGATGGGTGGTCGGGTCATGCCCCCGTGCCTCGGAATCTGCCACAAGAGTGCGCGCTGGTTCCAGCGCGTTTTAGATAAATTTTAGTATTCTAGGCATATAGCGCGCCTGCGCAAAAAGAGAATTCTCCTTACGCCGAAAACGATCACCTGCCCGCGAGCGCCATCCGTACTGCGTAAAAGCGGCGAGAATCCGGTCCCGGGACCCGTACAAACGAAGATTTGAAGGCAAATTCAGGTGATCGATGGTGGAGGTGAGAAGACTATCCCCGAACCGGAACCCGCCGGTTGGGTTGGCCGGCGGCAACCGGCAAACAAAAATGGTGGACGCGACTGGGATTGAACCAGTGACCCCTACGATGTCAACGTAGTGCTCTACCGCTGAGCTACGCGTCCTCTTGTGAGGGTAGGATTTCCCGGCGACCGGCGCGCGCCATGCGGCCCAATGCCCCGCCAGAGGAAATCAGGCCCTCACATAGCATGGCCCTCTTGCCCCAGCAAGCCGGTTTCAGATCATAATAACGCATTGAACCATGGCTTTTCCTTTCGCGTTCCCTATGTTGTTAGATGGATGATTGCAGCAACAGGGCGTCATGTTTACCAAGAGCTATCGGCTATTTTCAGTTTTCGGCTTCCGGATCGGGATCGATCTGTCCTGGTTCTTCCTCGCCGCCCTGATCGTCTGGAGTCTGGGCTCGGGCTATTTTCCGGAGGTTCTGCCCGGCCTTGACCCGACGACCTATTATCTGATCGCCGCCTTTGCCGCGCTCGGCATGTTTGCCTCGATCATTTTCCACGAACTCGCCCATTCGCTCGTCGCCCGTCATTATCAGATCAAGATTGCCGGGATCACGCTGTTCATATTCGGGGGCGTCGCCGAACTGGAAGACGAACCGCCGACCGCCAAGTCGGAATTCCTCGTGGCGATTGCCGGGCCGATCTCCAGTTACATTCTGGCCGGCGTGCTCTATGCCACGGGCGCAATTCTTCTTCCCAGCGGCGCATGGCCGGAGCTCTATGCGCTGCTCGACTATCTGATGCTGATCAACCTCGTGTTGGCCACGTTCAATCTGATACCCGCCTTTCCGCTGGATGGGGGTCGAATGCTACGCGCGGGCTTGTGGTGGATCATGGGAAGCCTGCGCAGAGCGACGCGGATCGCCGCCATGCTCGGCGCGGCGCTCGGCATCGGGCTCATGGCATTCGGCGCATATAACACCTATCAGGGCGCATCCATCGGCGGCATGTGGCAGATCCTGATCGGCTTTTTCATTTTCAACGCCGCCGGCGCCGCCCAGCGCCAGATGGAGGTTCTGGAAACCTTGCGCGGTGTCAGCGTCCGCCAGCTGATGAAGGCGCCGCCGGGCGGCATCCCCGGCGAGGCCTCCGTCGATCAAATCACCGGACATCCCGAGCTGACCGGAAGCAAATCCTATCTTCCGGTCACGGATCATGGCCGGGTGATTGGTCTCGTTCAGCCCTCCGCGCTTGAGAAGATCCCGGTCGAGGAACGCGGCAGGATACCGCTGCGCGAAGTCGTCAGCCCCCTGAAGCAGGCGGAGATGCTCAAGCCGGACAAAAGCGCCATTGGCACACTCCATCAGCTCCAGCGCGCCCGCGGCCACCAGGCCTTTGTGCTCGGAGATGACGAAACCATCGGCTGGATCGAAGCGCGCGATATCTTCGACTATATCAACCGGCACACCGCCTCGCAGAAAGCCGAAACGGAACAGCCGACCGGCTGAGATGCCGGCGCGCGGACCATGCGGGATTGCATTCAACGGTGCAGGGGGCCGGGAAGCCTTAACCTAAGATCCGTCAGGCTGAGTCAGGCGTTCGGGGACAAGGCCGGCCGCGCTCAAACGGGCTTCAAGACTGCGGCAGGCATCCTCGAGTCTCTCCCCGTCAGCGGCGCGAAGGACCAGCTGCACGCTGGGGCGTCCGTCTTCGAAATGCGGATAGCTGCCCATCCTCACATCCGGAAAGGCCTTCTGCGTCTCCGAAAGCGGCGGCGCCACCGCGCTCTCGGGCGAAGGCACAAAGATGGTGACCGACATCAGCCTCGGCCCCGTTCGCAGGCTCGGCGTTACCTCGGCGAGCATCGCCTCCATGATCCTGGGCACCCCGGCCATGACGATCACATTGCCGATCATGAAGCCCGGCGCACGGGAGACGGGATTCTCGATCAGCTCCGCGCCCTCCGGAATACGCGCCATACGCATCCGCGCCGGCGTCAGATCGGTATCGCGATAGCGCTCGCGCATCATGGCGACGGCGCGCGGATCGACATCGATGGGAACGCCGAAGGCTTTCGCAATCGCATCGGCCGTGATGTCGTCATGTGTCGGACCGATACCGCCGGTGGTGAACACATAGTGAAAGCGGGCCCGGAGCGCGTTCACCGCATCGACGATTTCGGTCTCGTCATCCGGCACAATGCGCACTTCGCGCAAGTTGATGCCGATCGCCGTCAGATGGTCGGCAATCGTGCCGCTGTTCTTTTCCTTGGTGCGGCCGGACAGGATCTCGTCGCCGATGACGAGCACCGCCGCCGTCACGGTTTCGGGCTGGGGCAGCCCCGGTTCCTCTGAAGCGTCAGTCATGGCTTTTCGCTATAGCCCCTCGCCTGCCCGCGCCAGGATCGCGTCCTGGTCGGCGCCGCGCAGTCCGGCGCCATAGCTGTAGCGCCAGCCCCCGGCGAGCCGCGTCGCCGCGAAGGGCTCGGCGATTTCGGCAGGCGCATGGGCCGCAAGCAGCGAGGCCGCGGCGATCATGGCCAGAGTCTCGGCCAGATGCCGGGCGTCCGCTTCCGCGAGCGAGCGCGAGGCCAGCGCATCCTTCAACCCGTCGAGCGCCGCCCTGATCGGCCCGGCGTCCGCCGCGCCCGTCTCGATCGAGGCGAGCACGGCGTCGACCGTCTCCGGCTCGCGCTGCATGACGCGCAGAATGTCGAGGCACATCACATTGCCCGAGCCTTCCCAGATCGCATTGACCGGGGCCTCGCGATAAAGCCGCGCAAGATGTCCTTCCTCGACATAGCCATTGCCGCCCATACATTCCATCGCCTCATAGACGAAGGCCGGCGCATTCTTGCAGACCCAATATTTGGCCACCGGTGTCATCAGCCGCCGGAATGCCGCCTCCTGCGGATCGTTCGCGGCACTATCGAAGCTGCGGGCGAGCCGGAAGGCGAGCGCGGTCGCCGCCTCGACATCGAGGGCGAGATCGGCAAGCACGGTCTTCATGATCGGCTGATCGACCAGCTTGCGCTGGAAGACGGTGCGATATTTCGCGTGGCGAAGCGCATTGGCGAGACCGAACCGCATCCATCCCGCCGACGTCACCACGCAGTCGAGCCGCGTTAGCGTCACCATTTCGATAATCGTCGTAACGCCGCGCCCTTCTTCGCCGACAAGCGTGGCCTCGGCGCCGAGAAAGGTCACCTCGGAGGACGCGTTCGATCGGTTGCCAAGCTTGTCCTTCAGGCGCTCGATGCGGATGGCGTTGAGACCGCCATCGGCGCGGAACCGCGGCAGGAAGAAGCAGGAAAGCCCCTTCGGCGCCTGGGCAAGCACCAGAAAGGCGTCGCACATCGGCCCCGACATGAACCATTTATGCCCGGTGATCTCGTAAAGCCCGTCCGGCCCGTGCGGCCGGGCCTCGGTGATATTGGCGCGAACATCCGTGCCGCCCTGCTTCTCGGTCATGCCCATGCCGAGCGTGATGGACCTCTTTTCCTCCATCGGCACGAAGGCGGGATCGTATTCCTTGCTGACCAGCTTCGGCGCCAGACGCGCAAGCAAGGCTTTATTGTGCGCAAGGCTGGGGACCGCCGCGTGAGTCATGGTGATCGGACAAAGATGGCCGGCCTCCGCCTGGGTCATCATGAAATATTGCACAGCGCGCCTGACCAGCGCGCCAGGCTGCGGCGTCTTGCCGGCAACGACCTCGTCCCACGCTCCGGAGTGCAGGCCGCCCGCGAATGAAATCGCCATGAGCTCGTGATAGGCCGGGTGAAACTCCACCTTGTCGACCCGCCTGCCCTTCTGATCGATCAGCTTCAGCTTCGGCGGATTCTCATTGGCAAGCCGGCCAAGCTCCAGCACATGCGCGCTGCCGGCCGTCCGGCCGAAGGCGACCATATCGTCATGCGCTGAGCCCCCGCCCTCGCGCGCCAGAGCCTCCCGCAGCGGCCGGTCGGTCGCAAAAAGGTTAATGTCCTCGAATATCGGGCTCTGATTTAACACATCCTGATTATAACCGAGCCCCGCCTTCGCCCGCGCGTTTTCGCTCACCTGTATTTTCCCTTAGAAAGCTCTTCCCGGTGGATGATCCCGCTTGCCGGGGGTCTTTGCCGTCATTATAACAGCCCTTTGATGGTAATTGCGCCGGTCGCTCACAAATTTCACTTTCGGCATAAGCATCTGCTCGGCATCAAGGGTTTGAGCCCGGCCGAGATCACCGGCTTGCTGGATCTCGCCGATACCGAGGCCGACTATAACCGGCGTGTCATTCAAAAGCGCGATCTCCTGCGCGGCCGCACCCAGGTCAATCTGTTCTTCGAAGCCTCGACCCGCACGCAAAGCTCCTTCGAGCTGGCCGGCAAGCGGCTCAGCGCCGACGTCATGAATATGGCGATCAAATCGTCCTCGATCGAGAAAGGCGAAACGCTGCTCGACACGGCGGTGACGCTGAACGCCATGCGTCCCGACATTCTCGTCGTCCGTCACCATGCGGCGGGCGCGGTCGAGCTGCTTTCGCAAAAGGTCGATTGCGCCGTGGTGAATGCCGGCGACGGCGAGCATGAGCATCCGACCCAGGCCCTGCTCGACGCGCTGACGATACGGCGGCGGAAAGGCCGGCTGGAAGGCCTCACCATCGCGATCTGCGGCGACATTCTGCATAGCCGCGTCGCGCGATCGAACATCCTGCTGCTCAATGCAATGGGCGCCCATGTCCGGGTCGCCGCTCCCTCGACGCTTCTGCCGCCACACCCCGAGCGACTCGGGGTCGAAGTCTACCGGAAGCTCGACGAAGCGATCGAGAACGCCGACATCGTCATGATGCTCCGGCTGCAGAAAGAGCGGATGAAAACCTCCTATGTCCCCTCCATCCGGGAATTTTTCCATTTCTTCGGCCTCGACAAGGAAAAGCTCAGGCGCGCCAAGCCCGACGCGCTGGTCATGCATCCCGGCCCGATCAATCGCGGCGTCGAAATTTCCTCGGCCGTGGCGGACAGCGCGAGCAGCCTGATCCGCGAGCAGGTGGAGATGGGGGTTGCGGTCCGCATGGCGGTCCTCAAGGTTCTTGCGCGCAATTTGCCGGATGGATAAGCGATGATTGCCGCCGCGAAACAGATGCAGCCTCAAGGGCCGACCGTCCTCGTCAATGCCCGTCTGTTTTGCCCGATGACCGGGCGCGACGAGACCGGGGGCCTGCGCATCGAGGACGGGGTGATTGCCGATCTCGGTCCCCATGTCGATGCAGGCGCTGCGGGCGGCGGCGAAATCGTCGATTGCGACAAGCTGCTCCTCATCCCCGGCCTGATCGATATGCAGGTCTCGACCGGCGAGCCGGGCGAGGAGCACCGCGAAACGCTCGCGACGGCGAGCCGGGCGGCCGCGGCCGGCGGCGTCACCACCATCATCTGCATGCCCGACACCAAGCCGGCTATCGACGATGTTTCGCTGGTCGATTTCATCGAGCGGCGCGCCCGCGACACGGCCATCGTCCATGTGCATCCCATGGCCGCGATGACGCGGGGGCTCGCCGGCAAGGAGATGACCGAGATCGGCCTCCTGCGCGAAGCCGGGGCGCTCGCTTTCACCGATGGCAAATACAGCGTCGCGAACACGCATCTGATGCGGAACATCCTCAGCTATGCCCGCGATTTCGATGCGCTGATCGTCCATTTCGCCGAAGACCCCGATCTGGCCGCCGCCGGCGTCATGAATGAAGGCGAGGTGTCCGCGAGCCTCGGCCTTCCCGGCATTCCGACCGAAGCCGAAACCATCATCATCGAGCGCGATCTCCGCATCGCCGAATTGACCGGCGCGCGCTATCACGCGGCCAATATTTCCTGCGCAGCCTCTCTCGATGTCATTCTTGCCGCAAGGCGCGACAAGGTGAAGGTCACTTGCGGGGTCAGCATCAACCATCTGACGCTGAACGAAAACGACATCGGCTCCTATCGGACCTATTTCAAAATCAAGCCGCCGCTGCGGCCCGAAAGCGACCGGCGCGCCATGGTCGAGGGCGTGCGGAACGGAGACATCGACGTGATCGTCTCCGCCCATGACCCGCAGGACGTCGATATGAAGCGACGCCCTTTCGCCGAGGCGGCCGACGGCGCTCTGGGCGTCGAGACACTGCTGCCGGCCGCGCTGCAGCTCTACCACAATGGCGGGATCGCGCTCAGGCCCCTGCTTGCCGCTATGACCTGCCGGCCGGCCGAGCTTCTCGGTCTGCCCGGCGGCCGGCTGAGCGCCGGCGCGCCCGCCGATCTGGCGCTCGTTGATCTGGAAATGCCCTGGCGCGTCGATGCGCCGGCCCTCGCCTCCAAATCGAAAAATTCGCCGTTCGATGAAAGCGTTCTCCAGGGCCGGGCGATCAGAAGCTTCGTCGCCGGGCACTGCGTCTATGAGTATAAGGAAAGCTCCGCCAAGACCTGAGTAGAGCGCGGCTCCACAAGGATCGGGAAGACAATGCTCCCTGCGGCCACCGAATTCGGCGCTCTTTCTGTCCTCGCCGCGCTCCTGATTGGCTATCTCCTGGGGGCCATCCCCTTTGGCCTGATTATCACGCGGCTTGCCGGGCTCGGCGACATCCGGGCCATCGGATCGGGCAATATCGGCACGACCAATGTGCTGCGCACGGGAAGACGCGAGCTCGCGGCGCTGACACTGCTGGGGGATTTCGGCAAAGGCCTGCTTGCGGTTGTGATCGCGGGCGAGTGGGCATTCGAGCTCGGCCTCATTGCAGGGCTTGGCGCATTTCTCGGTCATCTCTATCCGGTTTGGCTGAGATTCAAGGGCGGCAAGGGCGTCGCCACCTATCTCGGCGTGCTCGCGGGCGTCGCGCCGTTCATCGCGCTGGCCTTCGCCGCGATCTGGGTGTCGGTCGCCTTTCTCAGCCGCTATTCGTCACTTTCCGCGCTCACCGCATCGGCCGCAACGCCGGTGATGCTCGCCGCGCGACAGGACTGGGGCGCCGTAGGGCTTTTCACGGTGCTGACAATTCTGATCTTCCTCCGCCATCATGCGAACATTTCGCGGCTCCTGAAGGGGGAGGAAAGCAAAATTGGCGGAGGATCAGGCTGAGGCATCGGCGCCCGCAGCTCACGATATGGGCACGGGCCGGCTCAGCGACAGGGAGAAACTCGACTGGATTCGCTTGATCCGAACCGACGCGATCGGTCCGGTGACGTTCCATGAGCTGATCGGCCATTTCGGCTCGGCGGGTACCGCGCTGGAGGCGGTTCCGGAACTCAGCCGGCGCGGCGGCCGGCAGCAGCCGAGGAGCATCTGCCCGCTGGAGCTGGCCGAAGCGGAGTGGGAGGCGGCGGAGAGGACGGGCGCCCGCATCATCGCCTGGCCCGAGGCCGATTATCCCCCGCTCTTGAGGCACATTTCCGCGCCGCCTCCGCTTCTGTTCGCGCGCGGCGATCCGGCCCTTGCGGCGCGGGACCTGATGGCCATCGTCGGATCACGGAACGCCTCCGCCATCGGCCGCCAATTCGCGGCGGAACTGGCGCGCGAGCTGGGACCGGCCGGCGTCATGGTCGTCTCCGGGCTTGCGCGCGGCATCGACACGGCCGCCCACGAGGCGGCGCTGCCGACGGGAACGATTGCCGTGATCGCCGGCGGCATCGATTATGTCTATCCGCCGGAGAACGGCGCGCTTCATGAAGCGATCGCGGCATACGGCCTTCTCCTGACTGAATGTCCGCCCGGCTTTGCCCCGCGCGGCCAGGACTTCCCAAGGCGCAACCGGATCATTTCCGGCGTTTCATCCGGCGTCATTGTCGTGGAGGCGGCAAAAAAATCCGGCTCGCTGATCACGGCGCGGCTGGCGCTGGAGCAGGGACGCGAGGTCTTTGCCGTGCCCGGCCATCCACTCGATCCCCGCGCCGCCGGCACGAACGGCTTGATCAAGGCCGGCGCCCATCTTGTGACAAGCGCCGACGATGTCCTGACGGAGCTGTTCTCCGGCTTCCGCCGTAAAGCGCGGTGGGAAGAAGCGCCGGCCCGAACCGAGCAACTTCCGACCGTAAGACCCGCCGCCGAGATCCGGCCCGCCACCGGCGACCGCGAAAATCTCCTCGCGGCGCTCAGCTTCACGCCGACTCATCCCGACATTCTCCTGCGGCAAACCGGTCTCAGCCCGCGCAGCCTGACGGTTGCGCTGCTCGAACTGGACCTGGCCGGCCGCATCGAGCGTCACCGGGACGAACGCATATCGCTGAAGCCGGCAGGCCGCGAGGAGCTGTGAGATCGGAAAGGCTTAACGCTCCTGATGCTCTTCCGCTTGAATCTTGGCCTCCTCAACAGCAACTTGTATGAGGTAGGCAAGAAATGTGAGGCCTGCATTCGCCGCCAATCCGCGCAGTTCGGTCAGAATCTCAGCCGAATATTCGGCAACGTCCTTAGGACTGGCTGGCGTTTCGGGAGGGCTGCTTTGAGAATGCTGATCGGGGTCGGGAGTTATGGCAGGTTTCGGTCTAAGGTTGGAGGCGACTTCCTGGCCGACTATCATTGATTTTCCCTTTTTATATTTTTGAGGCATAGCAGGGGCTTGTGTTTAACCCGTATATTCTTGTGTTTTATAGAACACCGGCAATACTCGCTTTGGTTGCACGTCGCAAGCCGTTTCAACCCTTATGATTCTCTATTTGACAGGTTCAGGCTCTTTTGACCTTACTGTAGCCGGGTGGCGGCCTGAGTTCGGCAACGGCTTGAGAAAATCGCGCGGCGAAAATGCCGACTGATCTGCTTGCTTCAAGTGCAAATCCACCACATGAAACGAAGAAATCGGAAAAACATATGAATATCGTCATCGTTGAATTGGCGGCGAAAGCAAAAACCATCAATAAATATTTGGGGAAGGACTATAAAGTCATTCCTTCATTTGGCCATGTCCGAGATCTGCCGCCGAAAGACGGGTCCGTGCAACCCGACGACGATTTCGCGATGGCGTGGTCTGTCGGCACAGATTCTGCAAAAACTGTGAATGAAATTGCGCGGGCCGTGAAAGGCGCCGACCGCCTAATTCTGGCGACCGACCCCGATCGCGAGGGTGAAGCGATCTCCTGGCACTTGCTCCAGATCCTGGAAGAGAAACGCGCCCTGAAGGGTGTCAAGGTCGAACGCGTGGTCTTCAATGCCGTCACCAAGGCCGCCGTGAAAGAGGCCTTTTCTCATCCGCGCCAGATCGATGCGCCGCTGGTCGACGCCTATCTCGCCCGGCGCGCGCTCGACTATCTGGTCGGCTTCACGCTCTCCCCGGTGCTCTGGCGGAAATTGCCGAGCGCCCGGTCGGCGGGCCGCGTGCAATCGGTCGCGTTGCGCTTGGTCTGCGCGCGCGAGACCGAGATCCAGACCTTCGTCACGCGCGAATATTGGACCATCGCGGCGCTCCTCGGCAGCGGCAAGGGCGAGGAATTCGAGGCCCGGCTCGTCAGCGCCCTGGGCAAGAAGCTTGAGAAATTCGACATTCCGAACGAGGCGGAAGCGCTGAAGCTGAAAACCGCGCTCGAAGCCAGCGCCTTCAGCGTTCGCTCGGTCGATGTCACGGGCTATAAGCGCAATCCGGCGCCGCCTTTTACCACCTCCACATTGCAGCAGGAGGCCTCGCGCAAGCTCGGCTTTTCCGCGCGCCAGACCATGCAGGTCGCGCAGCGGCTCTATGAGGGCGTGGATGTCGGCGGCGAAACGGTCGGCCTCATCACCTATATGCGTACCGACGGCGTGCAGATCGTCCCCGAAGCGATCTCGCAATGCCGCGGCGTCATCGGGCGGCAGTTCGGCGACAAATATGTGCCCGGCCGTCCTCGTGATTATAAGACCAAGGCGAAGAACGCCCAGGAGGCGCATGAGGCGATCCGTCCGACCGACTTCAACCGATTCCCGCAAAGCCTGCAGCGCACGCTGAAAGCGGACGAAGCCGGCCTCTATAAGCTGATCTGGCAGCGCACCGTGGCGAGCCAGATGGCGAGCGCCGAGATGGAGCGCACCACCGTCGAGATCGACGCAGCCAAAGGCTCCGAGATATATGGCCTGCGCACGACAGGGTCGGTGGTGCTGTTCGACGGCTTTCTGAAGCTGTATGAGGAAGGCATCGACGACAAGGAGGGCGACGATGACACCCGTCTGCCGAAGCTTGCCGGGGGTGAGCGGCTTGCCCGCAACGCCATCAACGCCGACCAGCATTTTACCGAGCCGCCACCGCGCTACACCGAAGCCACGCTGATCAAGAAGATGGAGGAGCTCGGCATCGGGCGCCCGTCCACCTACGCCTCGACGCTCAATGTGCTGCGGGACCGGGAATATGTGCGCTTCGAGAAGAAGCGCCTGATCCCGGAGGATAAGGGCCGCCTCGTCACCGCCTTTCTGGAAAGCTTCTTTAAGCGTTATGTCGAATATGACTTCACGGCCGATCTGGAGGAGAAGCTCGATCTGATCTCCGACGGCAAGCTCGCATGGAAGGACGTGCTGCGCGATTTCTGGCGCGACTTCATTGCCGCGGTGAACAGCATCAAGGAGCTGCGCGTCTCCGAAGCCCTCGATGCGCTGAATGAGATTCTCGGCCCTTACGTCTTCCCGCCGACCGCCGACGGCGGTGATCCGCGCAAATGCCCGGCCTGCGAGTCCGGCCAGCTCGGGCTCAAAATCGGCAAATTCGGCGCCTTTATCGGCTGCTCGAACTATCCGGAGTGCCGCTATACGCGCCAGTTTTCCGACAGCGCGCCGGAGCAGGGTGACGCAGCGGCGCTCTCTGGCGATCAGGAGCTGGGCATCGATCCGGAGAGCGGGCTGACGGTCTTTCTCAAGACCGGCCGGTTCGGCCCTTATGTCCAGCTCGGCGAGCCCGAGGAGAAAGGCGAAAAGCCCAAGCGCGCCTCCATCCCGCGCGGCCTGACCGACGAAGTCGAGCTGGAGCTCGCCTTGAAGCTTCTGGCGCTACCCCGCGAGGTCGGGAAACACCCCGAAACCGGCAAACCGATCGTGGCGGGCTTCGGGCGCTATGGGCCTTTCATCGAGCACGACAGGAAATACGCCAATCTGGACGGACCGGAGGAGGTGTTCACTGTCGGGCTCAACCGCGCCGTCAGCCTGCTCGCCGAGCCGAAAAAGGGCAGTGCGCGCGCGGCGCCGAAATCGCTGAAAAGCCTTGGCGAGCATCCCGAACTTGGCGGAGAGATTCAGGTCTTATCCGGGCGTTACGGTCCCTATGTAAAGCATGGGAAAGTCAATGCGACGATCCCGAAGGGCACCGACCCGGAACAGATCACGGTCGAAGAAGCCGTCAAGCTGATTGCCGCGCGCGCCACGAACGGCAAGGGCTCCAAATCGAAAGCCAAAGCGAAGGGCGGCAAGGGGAAGCAGAAGTCGCAATCCGCCAATTCAGAGGCCTCGGCTTGACGGACAGGCGAAGCCGCCATTGAAACGCAAAAGCAAAAAGGAGAACGCGCCGGAGCTTCCGACAAGGGACGCTGTTCTCGAATTCATTCGCTCCTCACCGGCCAAAGTGGGCAAGCGCGAAATCGCCCGCGCCTTCAACCTGAAGGGCGACGCCCGCATCGTCCTGAAGCAGATTCTGCGCGACCTCGCCGATGACGGCCTTATCGCCAAAGACCGCAAGCGGCTGCGTGGCCGCGGCGAGCTTCCCTCGGTGACGGTGCTGGAAATCGTCGGCAATGACGAAAATGGTGATCTGTACGCCATTCCGGTCGAATGGGACGAGGCAGGCGAAGGCGCGCGGCCGCGGGTGCTGATGAACCTGAAACGCGGCCGGGTGCCGGGCGCGGGCGATCATGTGCTGTCGCGCATCGAGCCGGCCGTCCAGCGCGACGGCTTCGATTATGTCGCAAGCCCGATCAAGATCCTGCCGCGCCAGCGCCTGCGCCAGCTCGGCATTTATCGCCAGGCCGGCGACCGCGGTGTGATCGAGCCGATCGACAAGAAGCAGCTCCGGGAATGGCCGATCGCGCCGGGCGAGGCGGAAGGCGCCGAGGATGGCGATCTCGTCCGTTTCGAGCTGACGAAATCCGGGCGGACCCTGGCGCCGCGCGCCCGCATCGTCGAACGCCTCGGTCACCCCGAAGGCGAGCGTGCGATCAGCATGATCGCGATCGAAAGCTACGGGCTGCCCAATGTTTTCCCGCGCGCGGTCGAGGAGGAAGTCGCCGCGCGCAAGCCGCCGGGCTTGCGCGGCCGCGAAGATCTGCGCAAGACGCCGCTGATCACCATCGACCCGCCCGACGCCAAAGACCATGACGATGCCGTCTGGGCTGCTCCTGACGAGGACGCGAACAACAAAGGCGGCTTCGTCGTCATCGTCGCCATTGCCGATGTCGCCTTTTATGTCCGCCCTGGAACGGCGCTAGACAAAGAAGCGCTGAAGCGCGGCAATTCGGTCTACTTCCCGGATCAGGTCGTCCCGATGCTGCCGGAGGCCCTGTCGAACGATCTCTGCTCGCTGAAGGAGGATGTCGACCGGCCCTGCCTTGCCGTCCGCATGGTCTTCGACAAGCACGGCCATAAGCGCGGCCACCGCTTCGTCCGCGGCATGATGCGGTCAGCCGCCAAGCTGTCCTACCAGCAGGCGCAAGCGGCGATCGACGGGCACCCGAACGAAAAGACCAGGCCCTTGCTCGAGCCGGTTCTCAAGCCGCTGTGGAAAGCCTATCGGGCGCTGCAATCGGCGCGGGACAAGCGCGGGCCGCTGGAGCTCGATCTGCCCGAACGCAAGATCGTCCTCGACGAGAACGGCCGGGTCGCGCGCGTCTTCACGCCTGAGCGGCTGGAGGCCCACCGGCTGATCGAGGAATTCATGATCCAGGCCAATGTCGCGGCTGCGGAGACCTTGGAGGCGGCGAAATCGCCACTGATCTACCGTGTTCACGACGCCCCGTCGGAGGAGAAGATCAAGGCTCTTGCCGAGTTTCTGGCGACGATCGACATCTCCATGCCGAAAGCCGGGCTCCTCAAGCCCGAACAGTTCAACCGCATATTGGGGCGGACCAAGGAAAGCGAATTCTCCGAACTGGTGAACGAGGTCATTTTGCGCTCGCAGGCACAGGCCGAATACAGCCCGAGCAATCTGGGCCATTTCGGTCTCAATCTGCGCCGCTACGCTCATTTCACCTCGCCGATCCGGCGTTATGCCGACCTCGTCGTGCACCGGGCGCTGATCCGTGCCGAAAAGCTCGGTCCGGGCGCCCTCTCCGATACCGAGATCGAAGAGCTCGATCAGGTCGCCGAACAGATCTCGCAGGCCGAAAGGCGCGCCATGGCGGCCGAGCGGGAGACGGTGGACCGGCTGATCGCCATCCATCTCGCTGGTCAGGTCGGCGCGACGTTTCCGGGGCGGATCTCGGGCGTCACGCGCTCCGGCCTGTTCGTCAAGCTCAATGAAACCGGTGCGGACGGCTTTGTCCCGGCCGCCACGATCGGGCAGGACTTTTACATCTATTCGGAATCCGACCACGCGCTGATCGGCGAACGGACGGGCGAGACATTCCGGCTCGGCGATCCGGTCGAGGTGCGGCTCGTGGAAGCCTTTCCCGCCGCGGGCGCCCTGCGCTTTCAGATCGTCAGCGACGGGCGCTTCGATCGAAAGCTGTCCCGGCGCAAACGGGCCCGCGGCAAGCCGCCGCGCCGCAGGAAATAGGCCGCTGAGTACAATTGCGTTGACGGCTTATCGACACGGCGCAACTGTTCCGGTCATTTCCTTTTCGTGACGCATTGCGACCATGTATCCTTTTGAGAATGCACCATATCTTTTGAATGCACGACATCAGCCGCATCCCTTTGGCGGCGAGGAACCCGAAAAGCCCTCTCGCAGCGTCATTCAGGCCATGGCCAGGGGCGCAGCCGGGCGCTGCCCATCCTGTGGAGCCGGCCGGCTCTTCCGCCGCTATCTCAAAGTGGCCGATCATTGCCCGGCATGCGGCGAGGCGCTGCATTATCATCGGGCCGACGATGCCCCGCCCTATTTCACCATTTTCATCGCAGGCCATCTGCTCGTCCCGCTGCTCCTCGTCTTTGAGCGGACGCTTGCGCCGCCGCTCTGGCTATATGCGACGATCTGGGGCGCCGCTCACGGTCACGCTCTGCCTCACTCTGCTGCCGCTGGTCAAAGGCGCGATCGTCGGATTACAATGGGCGCTCTATATGCACGGCTTCGATCCCGATGAGCGGGAAGAGGCCGACATGGCAAGGGTGGAAGGCGTTGGCTGAGGCGTCCGGAAAGCCGGCAGAGCCTGCGCCGCTCAGTAAGAGCGCCGCACGCCGCCCAGGCGCG
Organism: uncultured Alphaproteobacteria bacterium; assembly: GCA_963749875.1. Lineage (GTDB taxonomy): Bacteria > Pseudomonadota > Alphaproteobacteria > Rhizobiales > Rhodomicrobiaceae > JAHQVI01. The sequence goes on along the minus strand of CAVVOX010000002.1, from coordinate 1,455,338 downwards.
CTGGCGCGAGCTGACGAAACGGGTTCTGCAAAGCCGGTTCCCGAATTCGCGGCCGCGCGATGCCGCAACGCTGCTTATTCTGGACCGAGTCTGCCGCCGAGCCGCAGCTGCTGATGGGACAGCGCCACCGCAATCTGAAATTCATGCCCGGCAAATTCGTTTTCCCCGGCGGACGGGTGGAGCCGCAGGACTATCTGGCGACGATCGGCTGCCGGATGCCCGCACCGATGACGAGCAAGCTGATAAGCCGCATCGGCCAGCCGCCAGCACCGGCAGCGCGCCTATGCGCTCGCCCATGCCGCGCTGCGCGAGACCCAGGAGGAAACCGGCGTCATCATCGGAACAGGCGCCAATCTGCCAGGCAGCGGTAATGCCACACCGCCGGACTTCAGCGGTTTTTCCTTTCTCGCCAGAGCGATCACACCGGCGCGCGTCCACCGGCGGTTCGACACGCGGTTCTTTGTCGTGCCCGCCGAAAAGATCACCGGCACGAACGCAGATCGTCGACGGTGAATTTGAACGCCATCGAATGGTTTACGCTGTCACAGGCGCGCGAGCAGGATCTGCCAAGCATAACGCGCATCATCCTTGATGATCTCGACGAGAGGATCCGCGCGGGAACGCTCGATGACCCGGAAGCCGCAGTCCCGTTCTATTTTATGCGCGGCGCCTGTTTCCACCGCAAGCTGCTTTAGCCGGCTGCACACTTGACAGCCCCGGCGGGAAAAGTAATGTGCTTGGCAAAATTGAAACAGCTATCGCGACCCTTGGATAACGCCGCTTATGGCAAAGCCAATCACGCAAAAGATCAGACTGGTCAGCTCCGCAGGAACGGGCTTCTTCTATGTGACCAAGAAGAATCCGCGCAACATGACCGAGAAGCTCACGCTGAAAAAATACGATCCCGTCGTGCGCAAGCACGTCGAGTTCAAGGAAGCAAAAATCAAATAGCGCTTCCCGCTCGGTCCGCGCCCCTTCATTGTCAGGCTGAGTGTCTGGAAGAATGGGACCAGCCCCGCGCCGACTCGGCAGCGGGGTATATCCGATATGGGCACGGGGCTGGTCTGCAAGTCATGACCAAAGAGGGCATTGGCCATTGACTTGTTGGCCGACCGTGATGGCAGTAACGAGGAGGCCACTCATACCATCATTGCCGGCCTTTTACCCTACGGCCCCAGGAGATGCGGCGGACCTGAGCGAACCGCAGGGAATATATTCTCTTCAATCAGTAAGGGAAAAAGCGGCTGAAATTGCAAGTTAACTCCCTCTCCAGTCCGCTCTGGTTTCCCTCTCGTCAACTCGAATATCGCTCCGTTCGCGAATTTGCGCGACCGGCTCTCTTCGAATTTCAACGCAACAGCAGGATATTAAGCCGTTTGCCGGAAAAAAACACAAATAACATTTGCCGATAAGGTAAATTGTTGAAACTTTAGATACGCAAGCAACCCGCGTCATTCCGCCGCATGCGCCCAAGGGCGGTTATCCCCAGAAAAAATTGGTCCAAAGCTCAGTTGTCGCCGATGAATTGGCGGACCGTATCGAGAAACATCGAGACGGTGATCGGCTTGGAGATATAGGCCTCGCAACCGCCTTCCCGTATCCGTTCCTCATCGCCCTTCATGGCGAAGGCGGTGACTGCGATGACCGGAATATGGCGCAGATCCTCGTCATCCTTCAGCCATTTCGTCACGTCGAGACCGGAGACTTCCGGAAGCTGGATATCCATAAGGATCAGATCCGGCTGGTGCTCGCGTGCCAGCGACAGGGCCTCGATGCCATTGCGCGTCTGCAGCGTGGCATAGCCATGCGCCTCCAGGAGATCGCGAAACAGCTTCATATTGAGTTCGTTGTCTTCAACGATCAGAACGGTTTTCGACATGGCCTCTTTTATGGCCTCGTTCGGTGAGGAAGAAAACCTCGCTGCGCCCCGCGGATGAGTCATTCGCAGATCAGCCTGCCGAATTATGCCGGATTTCTTTCGTTTCCTACAGGACAATCCGGTAATAAATCCTTAAGACAGCCTAGGGCCCGTGGACAATCAAGGGATTCACATTTTCCTCGAACAGTAATTTCAAACTTCCTTTTGGGAGGTTTGCATGCGCTGGGAACGCTTCGTGCTTTCGGATTCTCAATGGAGTGTTATCGCTCCGCTCTTGCCGGGCAAGGCGAGCGATTGCGGTGTGACGGCTCGGGATAACCGGCTGTTTCTCGAAGCCGTGCTGTGGCGCGTTCGTACCGGCGCACCCTGGCGGGATTTGCCATCTGGCTTTGGGGCTTGGAACAGCATCTTCCGGCGGTTTCGCCGTTGGGCGATGGCCGGTGTTTTCGATCGCATTTTCAATGCCTTGTCCGGAGAGCCCGATTTCGAATATATCCTCATCGACGGAACGATCGTTAGCGTGCATCAGAAGGCAAGCGGCGCAAAAGGGGGACTCTCGATCAGGCCATCGGCCGCTCAAAAGGCGGCCTGACAACGAAGATTTTGGCGCTGGTCGATGCCTTGGGCAATCTCGTGCGCTTTTCCTTGTGGCCAGGGCAGCGCCATGACAGCATCGGTGCCTCGGACCTTATCGGGGGACTGACATTTGAGGCTCTGCTCGGCGACAAAGCCTTCGACAATAACGCTATACGAGACGAGCTGGAGAGGCGCGAAGCGGAGGCCGTCATTCCATCAAAAGCGGATCGAAAACAGCCGATCCCGCACGATCGGGTCAAATATCGGTGGCGTCATCTCATCGAGAATTACTTTAGCAAAATCAAAGACTTTCGATCCGTGAATACGCGATACGACAAAACAGACCTGAGCTACAAAGCCACGATCAACCTTGCCGCTATCGTGATCGCACTGAGATAATTGTCCACGGACTTCTAGTGCATCGATCCAAACGGAGGCAACAGCCGGAGTTTGGCAAAATTGATGCATAAACAAAGAGCTAGGGCGCGGACGCATGAACCATGTGAATGCGTCAGTGCACTTATGTCCCTTGAGATTCCGAAGTTCGCTACGGAGCGTGCCGCGACGACATGGCGAACTTCGGAATCTCAAGGGACACTAGCCTATTGATATTGCTAGTGTGATTTCAGAACTCAGACGTTCGTTCGGCGCCTGCTGCGGGGCATGACGAACTTATGGATCATCACACTAGCGCCGCTCCGTGTGAGCTTATGAAGGCTTCGAGGCGAAAAATGGCACCCACCCGCCCGAAACACGGGCAAATGCCCCCGGACGAGGCCGAGGCGCTCGGAATTGAGGCCTTGGCCTTCATCGCGGCGGAAGAGGTGGCCCTCAGGCGCTTTCTTGCCGCCACCGGCTATGATCCCGCCGCAATCCCGGCGGAAGCCGGATCTGCGGATTTTCTGGCAGGCGTGCTTGACTATCTGCTGGGCGATGAGTCGCTGCTCCTCGTCTTTGCAAGCCACAAAAATATCGACCCCTCGCAGGTCGCCATGGCTCGGCGCGCGCTCACGCAGAAAACCGGTCATCAGGAGTGAGTGCGATGAGCCGGCGGGTCAGAATCGGCGTCGACCTTGGCGGCACCAAGATTGCCATCACGGCGCTCGATGAGGAAGACACCGAGCTTGCCGCCCGCCGCGGTCCGACGCCGCGAGGCGACTACGGCGCCACGCTCGCCGCCATTGCCGCGCTGGTCGCCGAGGTCGAGGCCGCGCTCGGCTGCGGAGAGCCGGCGAGCATCGGGATCGCCATGCCGGGCTCGATCTCGCCCGCAACCGGCTTGGTCCAAAACGCCAATTCCACCTGGCTGAACGGCCGCCCGTTCCATGCCGATCTGACCGCCCGACTGGGCCGGCCGGTCCGTCTTGCCAATGACGCCAACTGTTTCGCCCTATCCGAAGCCGCGGACGGCGCAGCTCGGGAGGCGCGTTCCGTCTTCGGCGTGATCCTCGGGACAGGCTGCGGCGGCGGGCTTGTCTATGAAGGCCGCATCATCGATGGGCCGCGAGGGATCGGCGGTGAATGGGGGCACAATCCCCTGCCCTGGCCGGAGGAGCGCGATCAACCGGCGCCCCCCTGCTGGTGCGGATTGAGCGGCTGCATGGAGAGCTGGGTCTCCGGTCCGGCCCTCTACCGGGATTATCAGGCAAATGGCGGCGATGCGCGCCTCGCCTCGGACGCGCTCGGCGTGGTGCACTGCGCGGAGGCGGGGAACGAAGCCGCCCTCGCGGCGCTCGACCGGCACGCCTCCCGGCTTGCGCGCGGCCTTGCCATGGTCGTGAACATCTTCGATCCCGAGATCATCGTGCTTGGCGGCGGGCTATCGCAAATCGAGCGGCTTTACGCGGTGCTGCCGGCTTTGATGGCGCCCTTCATCTTCGCCGATCATCGCGAGGTGACCATCCGGCCGCCGGCTCATGGCGATGCGAGCGGCGCCCGCGGCGCGGCCCGGCTATGGGATGCGCCCTGATACCGTCACTCGGTCTTTGTGGCCGAGCATTTTGCCGGCTCGTAGAAGTCGAGCCGCGTCAGCTCGCCATGGACGAGGAAATCGCCGTAATTGATGAGGAGATTGCGGCTGACTCCATTGGCGAAGAGCCTGAATGACAGCTCGTAGGTCGGCAGCCCCTCATCCTGAGCCGGGTTTTCGACGGTCTCGAAATAGCTGATCGAGACCGGCCAGGACCGAAGCCGGGACAGCTTATCCGGATTTTCGATCCCTCCAAACCCGTCGCCCGAGCCGGGTTCGATCGGCTCGCCGATAAAGGTCGTCGTCTTGAAGAGCTTGTTGCCCTGCTCGGAGCCGTCAAAGATATCCGCCTGCAGAATCTTCTCACCCCGCTGAGCGGCCTGAAGAATGGCGATCGAATGCTGCGTTGGAAACAGCACCCGGCCATTAAATTTGAGCTGGCTCTTTTGCGGCTCCCTGAGATCGACCTGGATTTCCCCCTTCTTCTCGCGGCGTTTGGCGAGGCCCTTGACCTGCTCGCTCAACTGGCGTCCCAAATATTGCGAATTCTCGAAACGAAATTTATCTCCGGCGGAATTCTCGAAGGTGGTGGATCTGAGATCGGTAAGTGTGGAATTGCCTTCCCCGTCAACCACCTTGGTCACGAGCCGCGATTTCAGCGTATAGCCGGCGCAAGACGAGCCCTCGAAATCGAAGACGAGCCGACCGCGCAGGTCGGAGATATTCGATCCCGACATGGCGTCCTTCAGGCTCATATCGTAAATCGCGCGATGCGACGCCAGATCGACAGCCAATGGCTGCGGCATCGCCTGAACCGAGCTCAACGAATAGACGACAAGAAAGAAGGCGAATGCGGAAAGAACGGGTTTTTCGATCGTCGGCTCCTGTTTCATAAGCGCCTTTGCGATTTGCGGCCGGGCGGCGACAACGAAATAATTTAGGATAACAGAAGAGACAGCAAAAGAGTTGAGGAATCGTGGGAATGCTTTCTGATGCCGCACCTGCCTGCTAAACAGGCAGAATAAGATCATTTCAAGGAGCCACGACACCATGCCTAATGACAGCGAAGCGCGCCTTGCCGCCCTCGGCCTCACCTTGCCCGACGCGCCTGCTCCTGCCGCCAATTACGTGCCTTTCCAGATATCGGACAAACTCCTGTTCATTGCCGGCCAGGTTTCCGCGGGAGCGGACGGCGGCATAAAGGGAACGCTCGGTGCGGATCTGACGGTCGAAAACGGTCAAAATGCGGCGCAGCTCGCCTGCCTCAACGTTCTGGCACAAGCCAAAGCCGCGCTCGGGTCGCTGGACAGGATCGGTCAGAACTCTGCGGCTCACCGGTTTCGTCAACGCGACCCCCGAATTTGCCGACCACCCGAGCGTCATCAATGGCGCCTCGGATCTGCTCGTTAGCGTGCTTGGTGATCGTGGCCGCCATACGCGAGCCGCGGTTGGCGTTGCCAGCCTGCCCTTCGGCTTTGCGGTCGAGGTTGATGCAATCTTTGCCATCGCCTGACGGAGGTCCATGACCCCGCTTCCTCTTTTCCCGCCGATTGCTCATCGCGGTTTGCACGATGCCAGATGCGGGCGTGTCGAGAATACGGCGTCCGCTTTCGAGGCCGCCATTGCGGGACGATACGCGATCGAAACCGATATTCAGGCCGCCGCGTCGGGCGAGCCGGTGGTTTTCCATGATGAACGGCTCGACCGGCTGACGGAGTCGGGCGGGCGCGTGGCCGAGCGCAGTGCCGACGAATTGCGGAAAATCCCTTTGCGCGGCACCGACGACCGCATCCTGACGCTTGCCGAGCTTCTTGAGCTTGTCGCCGGACGCACCGGCTTGTTCCTGGAAATCAAAAGCGCGGGCCGCACGGACCGGACGCTTGAGCGACGCATCGCCGCGCTGATTGCGGACTATCCCGGCCCCGCCTCGGTCATGTCTTTCGATCCCGGCAGCGTCGCCGCCATGCGGACCCTTGCGCCGCAAGTGCCGCGGGGCCTTTCCGCCATGCGCTTCGGCAAACTCAAAGGGCGCGGCCTGCCGGCGGCGCTCCGCTTCCGTCTGACGCACATGCTGGAAATTCCGAATGTGAAACCCGATTTTCTGACTTACGAAGTCAACGATCTGGCGGTGATGGGCCATGCCCTGCGGCGGCGCTACCCCGAGCTTCCGATCATCACCTGGACTGTGCGAACCGCCGAGGAGCGTAGAAAGGCCATGCAATTCGCCGATGGCATGATCTTTGAAGGATTTCGGCCGAGCGTATCTCCAGCGCAATAGGCGTAAACTGGCGAGCATGAGTGCAAAGACCGACATTACGATCCGCGTCAGAGACGCGATGGATGAGATCGCACCTGAAGCCTGGGATGCTTGCGCCAATCCCGATGCCGCGCATTACAACCCGTTTCTGGCGCATGCCTTCCTGCACGCCCTGGAGGAAAGCGGCTGTGTCCACCGCCGGACCGGCTGGCAGCCGCAGCATCTCGTGATCGAGGATGAGGCGGGCGGTGTTCTGGGCGCCATGCCGCTCTATCTGAAGTCGCACAGCCGCGGCGAATATGTCTTCGACTATGGCTGGGCGCATGCCTATGAGCAGGCCGGCGGCGCCTATTATCCCAAATTGCAGAGCTGCGTGCCATTCACGCCGGTCCCCGGCAAACGGCTGCTCGCCGCACCGGGAACGGACGCGGCGGCCGTCGAAAAGGCGCTGCTGGAGGGGGCGGTCGAATTGGTGCGCCTGCACGGCGCGTCGTCGCTCCACGTCACATTCCTGCGCAAGGAGGAATGGCAGCGTCACGGCAGCCGCCCCTTTCTCCAACGCACCGATCAGCAATTTCATTGGCTCAACCAGGGCTATGAGACCTTCGACGACTTTCTCGCCGGGCTCGCCTCGCGCAAGCGCAAGGCCGTCAAGAAAGAGCGGCGCGAGGCGGTCTCGGCCGGCATCACCTTCGAGCACGCGCGCGGCGCCGACATCACCGAGGCGCATTGGGACGCCTTTTTCGCGTTCTATCAGGATACCGGGAGCCGGAAATGGGGCGCGCCCTATCTCAACCGGCGCTTCTTCAGCCTGATCGGCGAGGCGATGCCGGAGCGCATCCTTCTCATCATGTGCAAGCGCGCGGGCCGGATGATTGCAGGCGCGCTCAATTTCGTCGGCGGCGATGCGCTCTACGGCCGCTATTGGGGCGCGCTCGAACACCACCCGTTCCTGCATTTCGAGACCTGCTATTACCAGGCCATCGAATATGCCATCACGCATGGCCTCGCCCGGGTCGAGGCGGGCGCGCAGGGCGAGCACAAGCTGGCGCGCGGCTATCTCCCGCAAACAACCCACAGCCTGCATTACCTCGCCCATCCGGGGCTGAGGCGGGCCGTGGCGGCGTTCCTGGAGCAGGAGCGCACTGCGGTCGCGGAAGAAATCCGCTTCCTGACCGATCTCGGGCCGTTCAAGAAGTCCGGCTGAGACGGCGCTCAACTCTTGACCGCCGCCCGCGCTCGCCTCTAACTACGCTTCGACCGAACGAAAGGAGCAACGCCCATGGCATCCGGCTCTCCCTCTTACGATCCCGACAATATCTTCGCCAAGATCCTCCGGGGCGAGCTGCCTTGTCACAAGGTCTATGAGGACGATAAGGCGCTGGCCTTCATGGACATCATGCCGCGCGTTGACGGCCATACGCTCATCGTACCGAAAGCGCCCTCGCGAAATCTACTCGACATCGCGCCGGACGATCTGCAGGAGCTGATCGTCATCGTGCAGAAGATTTCCCGCGCCGCCAAGGAGGCGTTCAACGCCGATGGCATGTCCGTATCGCAATTCTCCGAAGGCGCCGGCGGGCAGGTCGTCTTTCACACCCATTTCCACGTACTTCCGCGCCATGACGGCGTCGAGCTCCGCCCGCCGGGAACCAAGGCGGATGACGCGCTGCTCGCCGAACACGCTAAGCGGCTCTCCGAGGTCATCGCGCGCTACTGACAGCGTCCCTATTGGATCGCGACCGCCACGAAGCTCACCTCGCCCTGGCTGTCCGACAAGGTAAGAAGCGCATTTTTCCGCTTCAGCTTGCGAAGGGCGTCCAGACGCGCATTGACGTCGGCCGGTGACCTGACCTTCTCGTGGGTCACCTCGACGATCACATCGCCGGCATTGAGCTCCTTCTCCGCCGCCGGTCCCTCCGGATCGACCTCGGTGATGACCACGCCGTCGATCGCGTGGTCGATGCGATAGCGGGTGCGCAGCTCATCGGTCATCGCCGAGAAGGTGAGGCCGAGCGCCGATTTCCTGCCCGGCAGCTGAAGTTCGCCGCGCTTCTCCGGCGTTCCCTTTTCGCCGGTCGCCGGTCCCTCTTCCAGCCGGCCAACCTTGATCTTCAAGGTCTTCCGCTCGCCTTTTCTGAAGATCACTACCTCGACCTCCCGGCCGATGGCCGTCTGCGCGACGAGCTTCGGGAGCCGGCGCATCACGGTGATATCCTGTCCGTCAAAAGACAGAATGATATCGCCGACCGCAATGCCGGCCTCGGCCGCAGGCCCATCTTCGGAGACCGACGCCACCAGGGCGCCTTTCGATCCCTCGAGCCCTACGCTTTCGGAGATTTCGTCCGTGACCGTCTGAATGCGCACGCCCAGCCAGCCGCGCCGTGTTTCGCCGTACTGCTTGAGCTGATCCAGCACACGCGCCACGGTCTTCGACGGCACGGCAAAACCGATACCGATCGAGCCGCCTGTCGGCGAGATGATGGCCGTATTGACCCCGACCACCTCGCCCTTCATGTTGAACAGCGGCCCTCCGGAATTGCCGCGATTGATCGCCGCGTCGGTCTGCAGGAATTCGTCATAAAGGCCTGAATGGATATCGCGCCGCGTGGCGGAGATCACGCCCACCGTGACGGTGCCGCCGAGCCCGAACGGATTGCCGATCGCCATGACCCAGTCGCCCACGCGCATGCGATCGCTTTCGCCGAATTTCACCGACGGAAGCGGCGTCTTCGGTTTGACGCGCAAGAGCGCCAGATCGCTCTTGGGATCGCGTCCGACGACTTCGGCGACCTTCAGCTTGGAGCCGTCGGTAAAGATCGCGGTGATCTCGTCAGCGCCTTCGATCACATGATTGTTGGTGACGATCAGGCCGGAGGAATCGACGACGAAACCCGAGCCGAGCGAGTTCGCCCGCTGGCTGCCGCCAGGGGCCTGATTGAAGAAATCATCGAAGAATTCCTCGAAGGGAGACCCCTCCGGGACCTCCGGAACCGGCACTTCCTGGGCGCCCTTGAGCTTCTGGACCGTGGAGATATTGACCACCGCCGCCTTGAGCGGTTCGGCAATATCGGCGACCGATGCCGGTCCGCGCGATTGCGCAACGCTTGCCGTGATCGGCGACAGGACCAGCACGGCGCAGCTCGCAGCGGTCAGCGCCGCCGCGCCATATCGGCCCCGCCTTGCCCATCCCGCCGGGCGGAGATCGGCTAGCGCAGCGCGCGTCCAAATGGACGCGGACAGTTGCGCTAAGCGATTGAAATAGATCAACTTAACCCCGGTCAAGCAATTCCACTTGAACGAGGGTCGATCCAGGCAATGCGCCAACGATAGAAAAAGACCCATCATGCCTTGGTCCTTTGTGTCAGGCTGAAGGCCATCCGAATTGGCCGGGAGTATACCCATATTTTAGTTGAAAAATTAACATGGTGGGAGACGCAATTCGGCACGTCCCTCCAATCTCAAGTCAATCACCCGTGAGCTTGGCGTGCAAATTGCCGCATAGGCAGGCCGGCGATCAGCCGCGAACCATCCAGATCAGGAAAACGCCGAGCGCCACGGCGACAGCGCCTCCTGTGCGGAGGCGCTGTTCCGGTGTCGATTCAGCAAGTTCCAGAAGCCGGAAACCGAGCCCCGGTGCGAGGGCCCAAAGCAGCCCTTCAATCACAAAGACCAAACCCAGCCCGACCAGCAGGTCATTCATCGAACCGCTTGCGATGTGCGCTCCGGCGACTGGGTCGAACCGCCCGGTCCGGGCGTCCGAGCTGGCGAAGCCGGCGTTACCAATCCGCTTGCAGCGTTGAAATACTGGAAGAATTCGGACGAAGGCGAAATCACCAGACGGGTGCCGTCCGCCTTGAGCCCCTCTTCGTAAGCCTGCATCGAGCGATAGAAGCCGAAGAAGTCGGGATCCTTGCTGAAGGCTTCCGCATAGATCCGGTTGCGTTCGGCGTCGCCTTCGCCTCGCATGCGCTCCGCATCGCGATTGGCCTCGGCGATCAGGACCGTCACCCGACGGTCGGCATTCGCCTTGATCCGCTTGGCGCCCTCGGTGCCTTGCGCGCGGATTTCAGCAGCCTCGCGCTGACGTTCGGTCTTCATACGCTCGTAAATCGCCTGGCTGTTCGCCTCGGGGAGATCGACGCGCTTGAGCCGGACATCGACGACCTTCATGCCGAAATTGACGGCTTCATTATCGACCCGCTCCGCGATCGCTCTCATGAGCTGATCCCGCCGCTCCTTCACCACCTCGACGAAGGTGCTGGAGCCGAGAATGCTCCGCATGGCGGAGTCCATGAGGCTCTCCAGCCGGCTGCGTGCGCCGACCTCGTTGGTCACCGACTGGAAGAACAGGAGCGGATCGGCGATCCGATACCGCGCGAAGGCGTCGACCACCAGCCGCTTCTGGTCGGCGGCAATGACCTCCTTCGTCGGAAGATCGATGTCGAGAATCCGCTTGTCGAAGAATTCCACCGTCTGAATGAAAGGCTTCTTGAACTTCAGCCCCGGCGATGTGACGACGCGTTTCGGCTCGCCGAATTCAAGCACGAGCGCGGTCCGCGTCTGGTGCACGATGAAATAGGAATTATACGCAACGAACGCCGCCGCTGCGATAATGATGAGAAAAACCACTGCGACTATATTCCTCATCATTTACCTCCACTCGTCCGCTGAGTGCGGTTCAACTCGTTTAGCGGCAGATAGGGCACCACACCGGAGCCCAGGGCGGTGTTGTCGATAATGATCTTGTCGGTCTTGCCAAGCACGCGCTCCATTGTCTCAAGGAACATGCGCTTGCGCGTGACCTCCGGCGCTTTTGCATATTCCTCATAGACTTTGAGGAAACGCTGCGTTCGGCCGACGGCTTCGGCGACAGACTGCTCCTTATACGCTTCGGCGGCCTGCAAGATCTTCTGCGCATCACCGCGCGCCTCCGGGACGACGCGGTTCGCATAGGCATCCGCTTCATTCTGCAGGCGCTCCTGGTCCGCACGCGCGGCCTGAACATCGCGGAATGAGGCGATGACCTCCTGCGGCGGGTCGACCTTCTGGAGCTGCACCTGGGTGACCTCGACGCCCGCGCCATATTCGTCGAGCGTCTTCTGCATCAACTTCTGAACGGCCTCCTCGGTCTCGCGGCGGCTCCGCGTGAGGATCGGCTGGATGTCGTTCTGGCCGACGATTTCGCGCATCGCGCTTTCGGCGACGTCCTTAACGCCAGTTTCGGGATTCTGAATATTGAACAGAAAAGCCGGGGCGTCCTTGATGCGCCAAAGCACGACAAAATCGACGTCCACGATATTTTCGTCGCCGGTCAGCATCAGGCTTTCCTCGGAAACGTCACGGACCTGGACATCGCCGCCCGGACTGCCGAAGATCGTGTTGCTCGCCGTCGTCCGCATTCCGACTTCGACGCGGTTGATATTGGTGACCGCAGGCAGATAGACGGTCTCGACGGGATAGGGATAGCGGAATTTCAGACCAGGCGTCAGCTTGCGATTGAGCTCGCCGAAACGAAGGACGACGCCTTCCTGATTGGGCTGAACGCTCACCGTGAAGGCGTAGAAACCGACGACCGCCAGGGCCACGACAATGATGAGGGCAAGAAGGCCGCCTCCCATGCCGCCGCCCGGCATCGCCTGCTTAAGACGGTCCTGACTGCGTTTCAAAAGCTCTTCCAAATCCGGCGAATGGCCGCCACCCGACGGTCCTTGTCCCCATGGGCCACCGCCGCCTTTCCAGCCGCCGCCGCCGCCTCCATTCTGACTACTCCAGGGCATATTTTTGGTCCTCTACCGCTCCCCGACGAAAGACGCCATCCTCGTCGAACGCAGTTAACACAGAGTTGCGAAGAGCTTCAAAGCGACACGATCGAACCGGCCGAGCAGGCCCAGCGTGTCCTTGAAGAAGGTGGGTTTAACGTAGGCAGCCGTTTGATGCAAATGTGTCACACGCTCAAAACGTGAAAACGATCTATCGATATGGCGTTCGTGTGACGCCCCGTCAATGGTCAGGGCGCGGGGGTTCCGTCGCGCCGCTCCAGCACTGAGACGGTGTAATCATACTCATCGCCGGTCTCGCGGGGATGATAGCTGCGCTCACACTCGACCCAGCCGCAGAGGTCAATCTCGGGAAAATAGATATCGCCCTCCAGGTCAGCATGGATACGCGTCAGATAGAGCCGCTGCGCATGAGGGAGAAGCAAGGCGTAGATTTCCGCGCCGCCGATCACCATGATTTCGTCCGCGGACCGGGCCAATGCGCAATCGCTTGCGACTTTCAGCGCCTGTTCGACGCTTTCGACCGCAATCGTTCCCTTGGGAGCATGATCCCGATTGCGCGTCAGAACAATATCGTCGCGGCCTTCGAGCGGCTTCTCCAGCGAGGCGAACGTCTTACGCCCCATGATAAGCGGCTTGCCCATCGTAATCCGCCGGAAATGCTTCATTTCGGAGGGGATCCGCCAGGGCATCTTGCCGTCGCGGCCGATAACGCCATTCTCCGCAACGGCCACAATAAGCGCAACGACCGGCCCGGACCCGTGCATCAAACCGCAACCTCTGCCTTGATGTGCGGATGAGGCTCGTAACCTTCGAGCCGGAAATCGTCATAGACGAAGTCGAAGATCGAACGAACTTCCGGATTGATGATCATGCGCGGCAATGCGCGCGGCTCCCGCTGAAGCTGGCGATCCGCCTGATCGAGATGGTTGAGATAAAGATGGGCATCGCCCATCGTATGGATGAATTCGCCGGGCCGGTATCCGGTCACCTGCGCGATCATCATGGTGAGCAGCGCATAGGACGCGATATTGAACGGCACGCCGAGGAAAATATCGGCCGAGCGCTGGTAGAGCAGGCAGGACAGACGCTCACCTGCAACGTGGAACTGAAACAGGCAATGGCATGGCGGCAGAGCCATGCCGTCGATTTCGGCCGGATTCCATGCGGAAACGATATGCCTGCGCGAGTGAGGCTCGGTCTTCAACCCTTCGACAAGATCGGCGATCTGATCGATCGTCCCGCCGTCGGGCGCCGCCCAGGAGCGCCACTGCTTGCCGTAGACCGGCCCGAGCTCGCCTGCATCGTCCGCCCACTCATCCCAGATCCTGACACCATGCTCGCGTAAATAGCGGATATTGGTGGAGCCGGAGAGGAACCACAAAAGCTCGTGGATGATCGACTTCAGGTGCAGCCGTTTCGTCGTCAGAAGCGGAAAGCCCTCTTCCAGATCGAAACGCATCTGATGGCCGAAAATGCCGATCGTGCCGACCCCCGTGCGGTCGGCACGCTCAATGCCCTCCCGGCGAACCAGACTGAGCAGATCCAGATATTGCTTCATGAACCGAACCTATCGCGAGTCGCCCGTGACCTCATCTGTCTGTTTCGTTTTGTGGACTGCCGCCATCGCGTGCCGGCGCGGCTTCCTGCCGGAGCGCAATCACTTCGGTGCGCAAGGCGTGAAGCTCGGCTATGATCGTGTCGAAATTCGCCTCGGAACGCGCGCGATGCCGATTCAGCTCCGCCTCCTTGCGCGCGCGGTCCATGTCCAGTTCGGCTTCCTGTTCGCTCTGCATGGCATCGACGATGATGCCGATGAAGAGATTAAGGACGGTGAAGCTGGTCACAAGCATGAAGATGATGAAGAAAATCCAGGCGTAAGGGTGCGTCGTCAATACGGGATTGACGAAATTGTCCGCCCAGCCTTCCAGCGTCATTACCTGGAAAAGCGAATAGAACGAGCGCCCCAGCGTCCCGAAAAGCTCGGGGTGCTCGGCGCCGTAAAGCTTGGTCGCCATGACGGCGCCGACATAGAAGATCAGTGCGAGAAGCGTGACGACCGCGCCCATGCTCGGAATTGCCCGGAGCATGCCGCCCATGACGCGCCGCATGGATTTGATCGTGGAGATCAGGCGTAATGCCCGGATGATGCGGAGCGAGCGCAGGACGGCGAAGCCGCCCGTTGCCGACGTCAAGGCGATCGCGACAATGCCGAAATCGAAAGAACTTCCAGCCGTCGCGCCAGAACGCCCGGCCGAAAGACAGGATGCGCAAGGTGATCTCGACCGTGAAGATCCCCAGGATGACCGTGTCAACAAGCCGGATTCCGTCGCCGATCCGAGCCACGATGGTCGGGCTCGTCTCAAGTCCCAAGACGACGGCATTGACAATGATCAGCGTGACAATCGTGCGTTCCCAGAGCAGGCTTTGGAAGAAGGCGCGCAGCGGCGCCATTCTGTCGTGCCACTCCGGCCCGCTCGGGTGCCCCTTCCCCGCCTCGGCAACCATTAGCCCTCCTTAGCCTGCACGCATGAAATTGCCCGGACATATCCGACTTGGCCCGTCCGTCGCTCCATGCAACCTTGCGCCAATCCGATCTCCCCCCCTGTCAGGACACAAATTCCTGACCATGGGCCTATTGCCGCGCCATATCGATTTCCCATTCCAACTAATTATTGGGGCGCTTAGACCGCCGGCGACGCCGTCGCAGCTCAAAATAGGGCCTTTGCATTTCATGGGCAATGAACCGGCGTCGGGAGCACGCAGCCTTGAGGGAAACGGGTTCCTTGAGCGCCCAACGCCGCCATAAATAATCATCAAGGGCCGTCAACTCCGCGAGCATTGACTTCGTTTCATCACTCAAATCCTCCTCGCAAAGAGGCCGCCAAGACACACGTTCTTGCCACGCTTCCTGCGTATTTTCCCGTTCCGCCCCGGACTCTATGTGCAGATCCTGGGAGATCAGCTCAACAAGCCGGTCGCAATCGCCAATATCGCCAATGAAATCGAAGCGCGAGAGGGCTTCATCCAACAATTCCGCTTTCTTTGCCGTACGCATCGCCATAATTGTCCAAAGCGGCAATTCGAGCCAGCGCTCCAGCAAGAAATGGGCGACCGGATCCGGAGACAGGCTACGCAAATGCAGGCTGAACGGATAGGGCGCGAGCCCTGCGGAAATGTAGCGCATCATTCTGAAGTTGTACCAGGAGAGAAGCAAGTCCGCCGGTTTGCGGAGCAATATGACACGCTTGATCCGTCTGCCACGGAAATTCCGTTCGATCGAGCGCCCGATAAAATGCCCCGAAACGGCCCTGATTTCATTCGACGGCCCCGGCAGACGCTTATCATATTTCCGCGAAAACAACTCCAAGGGAACTCGGCGCGAACGCTTTTCCGGCCGCCAAAAGCCGCTCGCCTCCAAATGTCTGCCCAAATGCACCTCGATCGTGCGGCCGGCGCATTTCGGAACGTGCAGCACGCAAAAAAGCGTATCGCTCATACCCTGCTCTCCCCCAAATCGAGCAATGTAGAGACATCAACCGAGTGGTACGGAACATCAGATTCGTACCATTCGAGACATGTATTTTCTAGATCAACCCTCGTTCAATTGGAACCAATTGAATGGGGTCAAGTTGATCTATTTCAAAAGACGAGCGCAACTGTCCGCGTCCATCCCCGCGAAGGCGGGGATGGACGCGGACAGTTGCGCTAGCGTAATGCCATTTTCACACCGGAGCAGGAATGGATGTTCCTGCGGCGCACTCGAATTATCCAGCTGTTAAGACTTGTCTTCGCCCGCGCCAAAGACATCTTCAACCGTTAGCTCCTGCTCTTCCTCGGAGCTCTCGGGCACTGTCTCCGACTCCGGCGAGGGTTCGGCCGTGCTGGCCGTCTCTTCAGCAGGGCGAAGCGTGCCGAATTGCTGTATCTCGGCCGGTGCTTCCTCGCTCACCGGCCCATTTTCCTGCTGGAGGCGTTTTGCGGCCTTACGGACTTCCATATCGAGGTCGGTCTGGGTGCACAATCCAAGAGCGACCGGGTCTTGGGGCTGCAGATTGGCGGAATTCCAATGCGAGCGGTCGCGGATTGACTTAATCGTCGGTTTGGTCGTGCCGACGAGCCGCATGATTTGCGAGTCGCGCAACTCCGGATGATGCCGCAAGAGCCAGAGAATGGCGTTCGGCCGGTCCTGGCGGCGGGACAGCGGGGTATATTTCGGGGCGCGCTTGGTTTTGATCTGCGGCATGCTGACTTTGGATTTGGCAAGCTGCAGGCGGTAATCGGGATCGTCCTGCGCCTTCTTGATCTCGTCACGCGTCAACTGGCCCGACGAAATCGGGTCCATGCCTTTGATCCCCTGTGCGACGTCCCCATCGGCAATGCCCTTCACCTCCAGCACATGCAGGCCGCAAAATTCAGCGATCTGCTCGAATGTCAGCGCTGTATTTTCGACCAGCCACACGGCCGTGGCCTTCGGCATCAATGGTTTTTGTGTCATAAATCTCTCCCGTCTCCTGCAAGACGTCGCCGCTTACAGGAAGGTTATCGTTAGCGATGCGCGGAGGGAAAGCTTCGTTCGCATCAAAGCTTCCAACAGCATATATGCGCAGATGCCCAAAAGGGCAAATGTTCTTGCGCATTCCCGAATACGCAACGGATTGCGAGACCGCCCCTCGGACTACGCCGTCAAGATGATCTTGCCGATATGGGCGCTTTCCTCCATCCGGCGATGCGCGTCCGAGGCCTTTTCGAGCGGAAATGTGCTGTCGATGATCGGCTTGACCTTGCCGCTTTCCAGAAGCGGCCAGACTTGCTCCTCCAGACCGCGCGCGAGCTGGGCTTTGACGGTGACGGGTCGCGGCCGCAAGGTCGAGCCGGTGAAGGTGGCGCGCCTGATCATCAGCCGGGTAAAATCGACCGTCGCCTTGGGGCCGTGCAGAAACGCGATCTGGTGGATGCGCCCGTCCTCAGCGACGCAGTTCAAATTTTTTTGAATATAATCGCCGCCGACCATGTCGAGGATGAAATTGACGCCTTTGCCGTCCGTCGCGTCCTTGACGCGCTCGACGAAATCCTGGTCACGGTAATTGATCGCCAGATCGGCGCCGAGTTCCTCGCAGGCCGTGCATTTCTCCGCGCTGCCCGCTGTCGTCAACACCGTTGCGCCAAACGCCTTTGCAAGCTGGATCGCGGTCGTCCCGATGCCGCTCGTGCCGCCATGGATCAGAATGCTTTCACCGGCCATGAGGCCGCCGCGATAAAAGACATTGTGCCAAACGGTGAAGAAGGTCTCCGGCAGCGCCGCCGCCCGCACCGCGTCGAAGCCTTTCGGGTACGGCAATGCGATCTGCTCCTCGGCAACGCAATATTGCGCATAGCCGCCGCCCGTGACCAGCGCCGTGACGCGGTCGCCGATCCCGAACCGTTCGGCGCCCTCCCCACGCGCCACAATTTCCCCAGCGATTTCGAGCCCCGGAATCTCGGAAGCACCGGGCGGGGGCGGATAAAGGCCCTGGCGCTGCATCACATCCGGCCGGTTGATGCCCGCCGCCTCGACCTTCACCAGGATCTGATTCGCGCCGGGCTTCGGCGGCACCATCTCGGTCGGCTCAAGCACCTCCGGTCCGCCTGGTTCGGTTATGGCGATCGCGGTCATCTTCTCGGGCAGGCTGGTCATCTCGGGTCCCATGGCGTTGAATTCATTTATCGCGTCTAACATGATAGACCGTGACATGCCCAGCGAGGCAAGCCCTTTGACCGCCATGCAAGACCATTGGATGAAGTCATGATTTGGGATGAAGAGACGCCGAAAAAGCGGCCGGCATTCGAGCTTGGCGCGGATTTGTCCGCCTTGTCCGTCGAGGAGTTGAAGGAATATATCGCCGTTCTGGACGCCGAGCGTCAGCGCGTGGAGACGATGCTGGCCTCCAAGACGGCGTCGCGCGACGCGGCCCACTCGGTGTTCAAAAGCTGAGACCGCGCCTGCGCGTTTCATTTCGCTGCGCGCCGCGCAATCTCATCCGAGCATTAACGTAATCTTATGTTTTTCAGCGGAAGCTTGGCATCAAGTAATCATCGTAATGATGCCTCCTTGAGACTGAAGCCGCGGCGCGCCCGCGGCTTTTTCTTTGGTCTTCAGGTCGGGAGATCAACCCTCGTTTAATTGAAATCAATTGAACGAGGTCAAGTTGATCTATATCAAAAGACGAGCGCAACTGTTCCCGCGTCCAATTGGACGCGCGTTGCGCTAGGGCCCGTGGACAATCAAGGGATTCACATTTTCCTCGAACAGTGATTCAAACTTCCTTTTGGGAGGTTTGCATGCGCTGGGAACGCTTCGTGCTGTCGGATTCTCAATGGAGTGTTATCGCTCCGCTCTTGCCGGGC
Organism: uncultured Alphaproteobacteria bacterium; assembly: GCA_963749875.1. GTDB lineage: Bacteria > Pseudomonadota > Alphaproteobacteria > Rhizobiales > Rhodomicrobiaceae > JAHQVI01. Next base: position 1,436,490 of record CAVVOX010000002.1, on the reverse strand, counting down.
AAGGCGAGCGATTGCGGTGTGACGGCTCGGGATAACCGGCTGTTTCTCGAAGCCGTGCTGTGGCGCGTTCGTACCGGCGCACCCTGGCGGGATTTGCCATCTGGCTTTGGGGCTTGGAACAGCATCTTCCGGCGGTTTCGCCGTTGGGCGATGGCCGGTGTTTTCGGTCGCATTTTCAATGCCTTGTCCGGAGAGCCCGATTTCGAATATATCCTCATCGACGGAACGATCGTTAGCGTGCATCAGAAGGCAAGCGGCGCAAAAGGGGGACTCTCGATCAGGCCATCGGCCGCTCAAAAGGCGGCCTGACAACGAAGATTTTGGCGCTGGTCGATGCCTTGGGCAATCTCGTGCGCTTTTCCTTGTGGCCAGGGCAGCGCCATGACAGCATCGGTGCCTCGGACCTTATCGGGGGACTGACATTTGAGGCTCTGCTCGGCGACAAAGCCTTCGACAATAACGCTATACGAGACGAGCTGGAGAGGCGCGAAGCGGAGGCCGTCATTCCATCAAAAGCGGATCGAAAACAGCCGATCCCGCACGATCGGGTCAAATATCGGTGGCGTCATCTCATCGAGAATTACTTTAGCAAAATCAAAGACTTTCGATCCGTGAATACGCGATACGACAAAACAGACCTGAGCTACAAAGCCACGATCAACCTTGCCGCTATCGTGATCGCACTGAGATAATTGTCCACGGACTCTAGGCGCGTCGAGTGCCCAGCCCGCCTGTGCACATCCCCGCCATCATTCATTATTTCCGAAAAAATCCCTTGCGTTCATAAAGCGAAATTTAAGATGATCGAATGCAAGGCTTATCGCTGATTGTGCGTTAACGATGTTGGTAAGGCTCGCGTAATGAGTAGGAATTCCGATACCGCTCAGCCCGGCTGTAGCGGAAATGTAACCATTCCGTTCCGCAGAAAAGCGAGCGAAAAGGAGGAATTCCTTGCCCTCTTCCGTGAGGGGATGGCTCTCGTTGAAGCCGCCGCCAACTATCTCGACGGGCAGGGGCGGCGCGAATCGAAGTGCCTGCCGCCCTATGTCAGCCTGTCCTACGCCACCGAAAGCATGCGCCTGACGACGAGGCTCACTCAGCTCGCAACCTGGCTTCTTGCCCGGCGTGCAGTCATGAATGGCGAAGCGTTGCCTCCGGTCGGAAGCGCGAGTGACCCTCTCGCCCTGCCGCCGATCACGCGCGTCAGCGGATCGCGCGGTTTCGCTCAACTGCCCACAAGGCTGAGAGAGCTGATCGAGGAAGGGTTCCGGCTCCACCAGAAAATCTGCGATTTCGACGCGGCCGAGCGCGGCGAAGTCAAGCAGCCATCAAAGCGGCCGAACCCGGTCGCAGCCCAGCTCGCCCAGCTTCACGCCGCCTTTACACCCTAAATCAATAAGTTAGCGCAACTGTTCCCGCATCCATCCCCGCCTTCGCGGGGACATGCTTGGACGCGCGTTGCGCTGAGTGAAGTCATACGGCGCCATGCGCCGGATAATGCTTAGCCGAGGAAGCCTTCGAATTTCTTCTTGAACCTGCTGAGCCGTCCGCCGCGGTCGACAAGCTGCTGCGAACCGCCGGTCCAGGCAGGATGCGTATTCGGGTCGATATCCAGATGAAGCGTGTCACCCTCAGCCCCATAGGTCGAATAGGTCTCGAACTCGGTGCCGTCGGTCATGACGACCTTGATCTTGTGGTAATTGGGGTGGCCTTCTTTTTTCATAGCCGATCGCCTTCCGTCTCGCATGATCCCGCGCCGGATGACCACATCCTAACAGTGAGGGAGTTGTTTCGGGTTCCCGGTCCTATACCGCAGTAAAATATGGGATGACAAGCCAGAGAGTTCAAATTTTAGCCACCGGAGCGATGTTGCATAGAAATGTCCTGGCTGATCTGTTTAAGTCTCGCCCGGCGGCAATCAATTCAGGGATGGTGAAGGCGGAATTATGAAGAACGGTCACGCTGGCGCGCATAGTCCGGACCAGCCGCATTTGAATGTCACCGGCGTGGCGACGGCCGGCAGTGAGCGCGAGGATCGCACGGCGCCGCGATCCCGGTCGCTGAACACGCTTTGGGAGCTCAGCCCTTTCATTACCCGCTACAAGGGGGTGCTTGTCCTGGCGGCCATCGGCCTTGTCGCGGCGGCCACCGCAACGCTCATACTGCCGGTCGCGGTGCGCCGCATGATCGATTTCGGCTTCTCCAGCGAAAATGTCGGCCTGATCAATAGCTATTTCGCCATGTTGCTCGTCGTCGCAGCCGTGCTCGCCGGCGCGAGCGCGCTCCGCTTCTATTGCGTGAGCTGGCTGGGCGAGCGTGCCGAGGCCGACATCAAAAGCAGCGTTTTCGGGCATCTGACGGGGCTCAGCCTTGCCTTTTACGAGCAAACCCATTCCGCCGAGCTGATGTCCCGCCTGACGGCGGACACGACGCTGATCAAAACGGCGATTTCCGCATCCGTCAGCCAGGCGCTGCGCAATCTGGTGCTGCTGATCGGGGCGCTGATCATGATGGTGCTGACCAGCGCGGCGTTGAGCGCCCTCGTCATCGCCGCCATTCCGTTCATCGTGCTGCCGCTGGTCGCCTATGGCCGGGTGGTTCGGCGCCTGTCCCGCCGCGCTCAGGACGAGCTTGCCAAAGCCTCCTCCTATGCGGCGGAGAATCTGGCCGCGCCGCGCACCATGCAGGCCTTCACCTTCGAACAGGTCGTCACCAGCCGCTACAGCCAGGCGGTCGAGAATGCCTTTGCGGCGGCGCGCAGGCGCGTTGCGGCGCGCGCGGGCCTGACGGCGACGGCCACTTTCCTGGTCTTTGCCAGTATCGTCGCCATTCTGTGGTATGGCGCCCATTCGGTGCTCGTCGGCGCGATGACCGGGGGACGGCTGGCGCAGTTCGTTCTCTATGCCGCCTTCGCCGCCGGATCGGTCGCGACCTTGTCGGAAGTCTGGGGCGAGATCCAGCAGGCCATCGGCGCGGCGGAACGGCTCGGCGAGCTCAAGGCGGTCCGGGCGGAGATCGTCTCGCCGGCCAATCCGAAAGCCTTGCCCGAGCCCGCGCGCGGCGAAATCCGGTTCGACAACGTCACCTTCGCCTATTCGGCCAGACCCGACGCATTCGTCTTTCGCGATCTGAGCTTCGCCATCCGCTCCGGCGAACGGGTTGCGATCGTCGGCTCCTCGGGCGCCGGCAAGACGACGCTGTTCAGCCTCATCATGCGGTTCTACGATCCGCAGAAGGGCAAGGTTCTGATCGACGGCGTCGCGGCCGACGAGGCCGATCTGACCGCGCTTCGCCGGCGCATCTCCTATGTCCCGCAGGATCCGGCCGTCTTTGCCTCGACGATCGGGGACAATATCCGCTACGGAACGCCCGATGCCGGTGAGGAGGATGTGCGCCATGCCGCCCATGCGGCGCTGGCGAGCGAGTTCATCGAAGCCCTGCCGGACGGCTATGACACCTTGCTCGGCGAACGCGGCGTCACGCTTTCCGGCGGACAGCGCCAGCGGATCGCGATCGCCCGCGCGCTTCTCCGCGACGCCCCCATCCTGCTGCTCGATGAGGCGACCAGCGCGCTCGATGCGGAAAGCGAAAGTCTCGTCCAGACGGCGCTCAACCGGGTGATGCAGGGCCGCACCACGCTCGTCATCGCGCATCGGCTCGCAACCGTCCTCGGCGCGGACCGTATTTTCGTGCTGGATGGCGGCAAGATCGTCGAGGAAGGCACGCATCGCAGCCTCATGGCCGAGGGCGGTCTCTATTCGCGGCTTGCCGATTTGCAGTTCCGGCACGAAGCCGGCGCTGCATAAGTCGGCGTCGTTCTCGCAGCTTTCCTTCGAATCATTTAGCGTCTTGCTCGATTTCCAATCGTCGGGGCGAGGGGCATGGCAGAAATCCGCGACAAGACTGCCGCTCGGCAAAGGGCGGCATCGGCACGGGGCTGGTCGCCGCGCGGGCGCCGGGCGAAAATGGTCGGCGAGCTGATCCCCGCGCTCATGCGGCCCGCCTTCGAGAAATACGGCTTTCCGGCGGCCGCGATCCTGACCGACTGGGCGGCGATCGCCGGGCCGGAGCTTGCGTCCTATACCGCTCCTGAGCGCCTCAAATGGCCGCGCAAATCGGCAAGCGGCGATGATGCGGCGGCGGACAAAGGCGCAACGCTCATCCTCCGCGTGAGCGGCGCAAGGGCGCTCGAGGTCGACCATTTACGGCCGCGCTTGATCGAACGCATCAACGCCGCCTTTGGCTACCGTGCCGTTTCCGACATCCGGATCGTGCAGGCGCCTCTGCCGAAATCCGACGCCCAAAGAGCGAGCCCCGCGCGGGAACCGGCGATGAGCGCGCATAAAGCACTGGCGGAATTTCCGGACGGCCCTCTGAAACATGCATTTGCGCGTATGGCGGCGGGCGTCAAATCGCGCCAGCGCAAAACCGAGCCGGCTCCCGGTTGACGTCTTTCACACCAAATTCATCCGCCCCACGCTAGATCCACTCGACAGTGCCACCTTCTCGCCCTATGTGTTTCTTCAACATATCCAAGGAAACACGCCCCCTGAGCCGAGCAGGGATGATCATCTGTCGAAGGAGATGAAATTGTTCAGCCTGTTATCTTCCTTTACGCTCTCCGTCCCGCGCCGCACGGTTCTATCCGCCGGTTGGCGGGGCACGGCCCTCCTGCTCGCGCTGGCCCTTTTTGCCGCGCCTGCGATGAACGCTCACGCGCAGTCCCCGCTCAAGCCGGACGTCCCTCTCGATGCGCTGATGAAGACCGACGAGCTGCCCGAAAATGTCATGGGCAAGGAAGACGCCCCCTACACGATCATCGAATATTCCTCGATGACCTGCCCGCATTGCGCGCGGTTTCACAACGAGGTGCTGCCGGAACTCAAGAAGAAATATATCGACACCGGCAAGGCGAGATACATCATCCGCGAATTTCCGCTCGACAATCTCGCCGCGGCCGCGGCCATGCTTGCGCGCTGCGTCGATCCGTCGAAATATTTCGATTTCGTCAATCTTCTCTACGCCAATCAGGAGGAATGGGCTTATGGCAGCACCCCGCTGCCGAGCCTGAAGAAATTCTCCAAACAGGTTGGTTTCACCGAAGAAAAGTTCGATAAGTGCCTTAAAGACGAGAAACTCCTGAAGCACATTGAATGGGTGCGGAACAGGGCCAATACCGAGTTTGGCGTTAATGCGACACCGACTTTCTTCGTTAACGGCAAGCGGTTAAAAGGCGGATCGATCGAGGATTTCGATAAATTGCTCGGCGGCGCCGAAGGCAAAAGCTGAGGTGATCGCTCTCCCGGCTGGAATGGGCTCCTTGCCGGGATGGACGACGCCTTACCATCGGGGGGCGAACCGGCATGGGTGACGGGAGTATGAAAGGCGTTGCGGCAGGACGGCGCTTGCTTTGCGCAGGGGCGGTCATTCTCCTTATGGGACTGACCGGCTGTGCGCCCGGACTTCCTGAGGCGCTGACGGTCGCATCGTCCGAAACGAACGCCGAGCTCAGCGCCGCTGCGCTGAAGAAACCAGGCCCCCTCCCCGAGAAGACGCTCGGCAGCCCGAACGCGCCCGTGACCATCATCGAATATGCGTCCCTCGGCTGTCCCATTTGCGCGGCCTTCCACAAGAGCGTATTCCCGAAATTCAAAGCCGCCTATATCGACACCGGCAAGGTCCATTTCATCTACCGGGAATTCCCCATCGGGCGCTCCGCCGCGGCAGCCGCCCAGGTGGCGCGCTGTGTGCCGGAAAAGGACTATTTCCGGATCAATGACAAGTACCTGGCCAATCGCCGCCGTTGGAACGCGCGCGAGCCGAAACCCGAGCTGCTTTACAAAATTGTTCAAGAGACGGGGCTTAGCCGCGCCGCATTTGACAGTTGCATGGCGAATCAAAAGATTAAAGCTGGGATCGATTGGGTCAAACAGCGGGGGCGGAAGTTCGGCGTGAAAGGGACGCCGACCTTCTTCATCGATGGCCAGCAGGTGCGAGGCGCGTTGAGTCTCGAAGATTTGCGGAAGCTCATCGAGAAGCACCTCGCAGTTGCAGCGAAGCCGGCTTGACCCTACCCGCTCGTTTGCGCCGCGTTCGCGTTTAGCAAGAGTGACACTGGTTTCTTGCGTGACTGGAAATGCGATGCTTCTCCAGCGCCAGCGTAACGTGTATCCAAGCATGTCCCCGCGAAGGCGGGGATGGACGCGGGAGAAGTTACGCTAACTTATTGATATAGATCAACTTAACCTCGTTCAATTGCTTCCAGTTGAACGAGGGTTGATCTAGGCGAGCCATGAGGGATTGCCTGTGCAGATAACGCGCTTACGCCTTGTCGGGTTCAAATCCTTTGTCGAACCGGCCGAGCTGCTGATCGAGCCCGGCCTGACCGGCGTTGTCGGGCCCAATGGGTGCGGTAAGTCCAATTTGCTCGAAGCGCTGCGCTGGGTGATGGGCGAGACGTCCTATAAGAGCATGCGCGGCGGCGCCATGGACGACGTGATTTTCGCCGGCACCGACAAGCGCCCTTCCCGGAACATGGCCGAGGTCAACCTTGCCATCGACAATCGGTCCCGCCGTGCGCCTGCCGAGTTCAACGACAGCGATACGCTTGAAATTTCCCGCCGCATCCAGCGCGACGCCGGATCGGTCTACAAGATCAACAGTAAGGACGCCCGCGCGCGAGATGTGCAGATCCTCTTCGCCGATGCCGCGACCGGCGCGCGCAGCCAGGCGCTCGTCCGTCAGGGGCAGATCGGCGAGATCATCAGCGCCAAGCCGCAGGACCGCCGCCGCATTCTGGAGGATGCAGCCGGCATTGCCGGTCTTCACAGCCGCCGCCACGAGGCCGAGCTGCGCCTGAAGGCCGCCGAAAGCAATCTGGAGCGGCTCCGGGACGTGCTGGGCCAGCTCGGCACGCAGTTGCAGAGCCTCAAGCGCCAGGCGCGCCAGGCTCAGCGCTATAAGGAAATATCCGGAGAGTTGCAGAAATATGAGGCGATCCAGGCCCATCAGCACTGGAGCGCAGCCTCCGAGAGCGTCACGGCGGAGGAAGCGGCGCTTCTGGACGCCACACGCTCCGTCGGCCAGCTGACGAAGGCGGAGTCCACAGCCATGCGCGCGCGCTCCGAAATGGTCGAAAAGATCCAGCCGCTCCGCGAGGAGGAGGCGACACGCGCCGCCGTGCTGCACCGGCTGGAGATCGAGCGCCAGACGCTGGACCGCGAGGAGCAACGCGCCGAGCATCGCAAGCTGGAGCTGGAAACGCGCCTCGCCCAGCTTCAGAAGGACGTCGAACGCGAGACGGAAGCGATCGGCGAAGCGAAGGACCTGCTGAACAGGCTGAACGAGGAAGAGAACGATCTGCGCGCGGTCAGCGAGGATGATGCGGCAAGCCGCGAGGTGCTTCACGAGGCCATCGCCGAGGCCGCAAGCGCGTTGCAGACTGCCGAACACGCTTTGCAGACCGCAACGGCCGAAGCAGCCGAGATCCGGGCGAAGCGCAACCAGGCGGAAGCGCGGATCGAGGAATGCGGCCGGCGCACCGCCAGGCTCGCGGGCGAGGCCGCCGAAATCGCCGAAGAGATCCGCGCGCTCGGTCCGGCGCCCGCAGCGGCGGAGGACGTCGAAATCCTCCGGGCCCAGATCGAGCAGTCCGCGGCCGAGCTGGAGACGATCGAGGCGCAAACGGCGGAATTGGAAGCGTCCTTACCGGAGGCGCGCGCGCATGAGAAACAGATGCGCGAGGCCGCAAGCCAGGCCCGGCTCAAGGCGCGTCAGCTCGAAACCGAGGTCGCAACGCTCGTCAAGCTGCTCAAACCCGATGAGAGCGCAAAATGGCGTCCGGTCATCGATCGGATCACGGTCACGCCCGGCTTCGAGATCGCGCTTGGCGCCGCCCTCACTGACGATTTGGATGCCGGCATTGAGGATGCTGCGCCGGTCCGCTGGAGCCTGATCGAAGCGGATGGCGACCCGGCGCTGCCCGGCGGCGTCGAGCCATTGAGTGCCTATGTCGACGCGCCGGCAGAGCTCGGACGCCGCCTGGCGCAGATCGGTGTTGTCGACCGAGACCGGGGCGCGGGCCTTCAGGGACAGCTGAGGCCCGGCCAGCGCCTTGTCAGCCGCGAGGGCGACGTCTGGCGCTGGGACGGCTTCATTGCCGCCGGCGACGCGCCGACCGCCGCCGCCAAGCGCCTCGCCGAGCGCAACCGGCTCAGCGAGCTTGAGGAACGGGTCGCCCTTCTGCTGAGCGAGGCCGAGGAGGCCGAAGCCGCCCGCGAAAGCGCGAGCGAAGCCGTAAACCGCATCCAGCAGGATGAAAAATCCCTGCGCGACAGGTGGCGCCAGCTCAACGCGCAGCTCGTCCAGAAGCGCGACGAGCTTGCAAAGGCCGAACGCGCCATTCAGGATCATCAGGGCAAACGGGCCAGCCTGACGCAGGCGGCGGAGCGCATTTCGGAAGCGCATCAGGAGGCCGCGGCCCAGCAGGCTGAAGCCGAGGCGCTGCTTGCCGGCCTCACCCCCGCCGCGGATCTGGAAGCGCGGCTCCAAGCCAGCACGGCGGAAGCCTCGACGAGGCGAAACGCCTATGCCGAGGCGAAGTCACGCGCCGATAGCGTCGAGCGGGAAATCCGCGCCCGGCAGATGCGGCTCGAGGCGATCGCAGCCGAACGCAATCGCTGGCTGAGCCGTGACGAGAGCGCCGGCCGGCAGATCGCCACCCTGCAGGAGCGTTTGGCCGAGGTGCGCCGGGAGCTGGCCGATCTGGCGGAGCTGCCCGCCAAAATCGAGGAACGCCGGCAGAAGATCCTCAATGAGCTAAGCCAGGCCGAAGTCGCGCGCGGAGAGGCGGCCAACCGGCTCGCCGAGGCCGAAAACGCCGTTCGCGATCATGAACGCGCGCTCCGTGAGGCGCAGGAGGCGCTCGCCACGGCCCGCGAGGAGCGTGCGCGCATCGAGGCGCGGCTGGAAGCGGCCCGGGAGCGCCGCCGCGACCATGCCCGGCATATTCGCGAGACCTTCGAATGTTCGGCCGAGGATGTCCTTTCGACGGTCGGCGTCGATAGCGCAAAGCCCCTGCCCGCGGCGGACGAGGTCGAGCAGAACATCGTCAAGCTCAAGGCGGATCGTGAGCGGCTCGGCGGCGTCAATCTGTGCGCCGAGGAAGAGGCGGCAAGCCTCGGCGAGGAATATGACGGCCTTGAAAAAGAACGCGCCGATGTGGAGGAAGCGGTCGCCAAGCTGCGTCAGGGCATCTCCAATCTGAACAGGGAAGGCCGCAAGCGCCTGCTCGATGCTTTCGATACGGTGAACGGCCATTTCCAACGGCTGTTCAAGGTGCTGTTCGGCGGCGGCGAGGCGGAGTTGCAGCTCATCGAAAGCGATGATCCGCTCGAATCCGGTCTCGAACTCCTCTGCCGTCCGCCCGGCAAGAAACCGCAGGTGCTGACGCTGCTTTCAGGCGGCGAGAAAGCGCTCACCGCGCTCGCCCTGATCTTTGCGGTCTTCCTCACCAACCCTTCGCCGATCTGCGTGCTCGACGAGGTCGACGCCCCGCTCGACGACTCCAATGTTCACCGCTTCTGCGCTATGCTGGAAGAAATGGTGCGGACCACGGATACGCGCTTCCTGGTGATCACGCATAATCCGATCACCATGGCGACCATGGACCGGCTGTTCGGCGTGACGATGCACGAAAAAGGCGTGAGCCAGCTCGTCTCGGTGGATCTGAAGGCGGCGGAGCGGTTCCGGGAGGTTGGTTAGTGATCGGTCGTTTCAGTCTGCTCTCAGAGTAAAGAAGCCGTGCCTTCACGGGGCTCGCATATGATAACCGTCCGCGATTTTGCATCCCCCGATCTGGAGCCCGTCACGCGGATCTACGAGCACCACACGCTCCACGGAACGGCGACCTTCGACGTGGTGCCGCTCTCGCTCGACGAGATGCATGTGAAGCACGAAAAAGTCCGTGCGCTGGGACTACCCTGGCTGGTCGCGGAAATCGACGGCGCCGTCATCGGCTATGCCTATGCCTCGCTTTTTCACGCCCGTTCGGCTTACCGCTTCACGCTCGAAGACTCCGTCTATATCGACCCCGCTTTTTACCGCCGGGGGGCCGGGCGCGCCTTGCTGAACGAACTGCTGGCCCGCTGTGAATTGCTCGGCTACCGGCAAATGATCGCCGCCATCGGCAACAGCGAGAATGCCGGTTCCATTGGCCTCCACGCCGCGCTCGGCTTCGAACATGCGGGCATCTACAAGACCGTCGGCCTGAAATTCGGCCGCTGGCTCGACGTCGTGCTGATGCAGCGGAGCCTCGGCAAAGGCAACAGCGACCTGCCGGCGTAAATAGCGCTGCCCGGTTTCGCGCGGCAGCAACCGGCTTCCCCTTTCGCAATTCCTGAATTAAGGTGCGGCTGACATTCCTAGGGCAAGATCAGACGAAACGGATTCGCTCGCGACAAACTCAGACGAAATCCCCGTGCAAACGGGGATCCTGTACTCCGCAGAGTCCATCGTTTACTGGATACCCGCTTTCGCGGGCATTTCGGAAAGGTATCTTTGCCTAAACTGATCATGCTGCAGCGCAAGGGGCGCAAGGATTTTCCGAGGCTTTCATGGTTCAGTCTTCGTCCGGCGGCGGCAAGGACCCGCAAGACGGCGGGCCCGATTACAGCGACATCAAGAGGCGGCTCAATACGCTAGAGGGCAAGCTTGACCAGATAAAGCGCAAGGGTGCCAAGGATCAGGGCGAGCCGGAGGACGGCAGGCGCGGCAGGGCCATGGGGACCGCCTTCCGCATCGCCACCGAGCTGGTCGCCGGCGTCGTGGTCGGCAGTCTGATCGGTTACTTCCTCGACCAATGGCTGGGGACTGCGCCCTTTTTACTCATTGTATTTCTGCTTTTGGGTATTGCCGCGGGGCTGATCAATTCGGTAAGAGCAGCGCAGCGAATGCAAAAAGACCTCTGAACGATCGACGGGTAAGGGCGTGGCAGCCGAAAGAATGAGACTTGCGCAGGCTGGGGGAACCGGCCATCAGAACGATACGGCACCGGGCACGGCGGCGCCGGCGGGCGGAAACGCTGCCCATGGCGCCGCGCCGGGTGTCGCCCCGCAGGGCGCCGAAACGCATGGCGCTGTCCAGCAGGCGGTCGACGCTCATGGCGCGGGTCATGGCGGCGGCGGCCTGGGCATCGACCCGATGCACCAGTTCGAAATCCGGCGCTTCGTCGATCTTCGAGATCACGGGCTCGACTTTCTTTCCTTCACTAACTCCTCGCTGTTCATGCTGATCGCGGTCGGCCTGATCACCGCCTTCTTCATCTATGCGATGCGCGCCGAGGCTCTCGTTCCGACCCGCATTCAATCGACGGCGGAGCTGGCCTATGAATTCATCGCCAAGATGGTGCGCGACAATACCGGCCATGAGGGAATGCAGTTCTTCCCCTTCGTGTTCACCCTCTTCGTCTTCATCCTGTTCCTCAACACGATGGGGATGGTCCCCTATGCCTTCACCGTCACCAGCCACATCATCATCACCTTCGCATTGGCGATCGTCGTCTTCCTCCTCGTGACCATTGTCGGATTCATCAGGAACGGCCCCGGCTTTCTTAAGCTCTTCGTTCCCTCCGGCGTCCCGCTTGCCCTGCTTCCGGTGATCGCCGTACTGGAGCTGATCTCCTATCTGATCAGACCGATCAGCCTGTCCGTCCGCCTCTTTGCGAATATGCTCGCGGGCCACGTCATGCTGAAAGTGTTCGGCGGTTTCGTCGTCGCGCTTGGCGTATTGGCCGGCTGGGCGCCCTTGGCCTTCATGGTGGCGCTGACCGGGCTGGAAATCCTCATCGCCTTCCTGCAGGCCTTCGTCTTCGCCGTTCTCACCTGCATTTACCTCAACGATGCTCTTCACATGCATCATTAAACATCGGAAAACGCAATTCGCTTCAGTTTAAGGAGACCTCATCATGGAAGCAGAAGCAGCAAAGCTGATCGGCGCGGGTGTCGCCGCCACGGCCCTGATCGGCGCGGGCGTCGGCATCGGCATTATCTTCGGCAACTATCTCGCCGGCGCCCTTCGCAATCCGTCCGCCGCGCCGGGTCAGTTCCCGAATCTTCTTCTGGGTTTTGCTCTCGCCGAAGCGACCGGCCTGTTCGGCCTGATCATTGCCTTCATCATCCTCTTCGTGTTCTGATCGGCATTCCAGCAAGAGAGCAGCAAATCCGGCGATCACGCCCATGCAATACGGGTCATCGCTTTAGCATCTTCACAAGCGCGAGACTGCTATGCCGCAGCTGAACTTTCACGACTTTCCTCCGCAGCTCTTCTGGCTCGCACTGACCTTCATTCTGCTCTACCTGATCATGTCGCGCGTTGCCTTGCCGCGCGTCGGCAATATTCTTGAGGAGCGGCGCAACCGTATTAGCGGGGATCTGACCACTGCCGCTCAGCTGCGCGAAGAGACGGATCAGGCGATCGCGGATTACGAGAAGGCGCTCGCCGAGGCCAGAGCGAATGCGCACCAGATCGGGCGCAAGGCCCGCGAGGAAATAGCGGCGGATATGGAGCGCGAACGCGCTGCGGTCGATGCAAAGATCGCTGAGAAAATGACCGGTGCCGAAAAACGTATCAACGAGCTTAAAGAGACGGCGCTCGGCCATGTCGAACAAATCGCCGCCGAGACCGCCGAAGCTCTGGTTGCCCGTTTGTTGGGCAAGCCGGTCGGAAAATCGGACCTGCAAAGCGCTGTGAAAGAAGCGCTTGGAAAGTGACGAAGGTGTGTTATGCTTGCCTCCCCCGAACTTTGGGTTCTCGTATCCTTCGTTCTGTTTTTGGCGCTTCTCGTGTACTACAAAATACCTGCAAAAGTCGCTAAAGCATTGGACGATCGCGCAGATCGGATCAAAGCTGAACTTGGAGAGGCACGTCGTCTTCGAGAGGAAGCTCAGTCGATTCTCGCCGATTACCAGCAAAAGCGGCGAGACGCCGAAAAGGAAGCCGAAGACATCGTCGCGATGGCACGGAGGGAGGCGCAGTTTTACGCTGAAGAGTCGCGGAAGACTCTTAATGAGTCGTTGAAGCGGCGCGTAAGACTTGCCGAGGAAAAGATTACACGTGCCGAAGAGCAGGCTGTGCAAGAAATCCGCTCTCGATCAGCCGACGTGGCCATAGCCGCGGCTGAAGCAATCATCGCGCGGGAACTCAAAGGTGAATCGGCGGCAAACTTGGTGACGAAGGGCATTAGAGAAGTCAGCGCCAAGTTGAACTGAGGCAAATGGCCCAGGTCCTGTGGGAGGAGAGGAACTGACCGGGTTCTCGGAACCCGGTTTTTCTTTTTTTGGGAATGTTCAGCAGCCGGAAAAAGCCGCTGGCGTAAAGCCAGCGGCTAAATTTTCGAACGCATACGCGACTACGCTACGGACAATGACGCGACGCAACTGACGCAACCGAAACACCACGAACGCAACTCCACGCAACCGGCACTAATAACGGCAGGGCGTGCCACGTGCGACACAGCTCTTCAGCGCACCGTATCTTGTGCAGGTGATCGTGAAATTATGGGCATTCTGCCAGTTGGCATATTGCGAGCCATGAACGGCGCGCACCTCACGTCTCCAGGCGAAACGTGCGCTGTTTCGGGCAAAGACCGTGACCAGATTGCGCTTGCCGACAGCCCGGATCAGCGGGCGGCAGTGGTTGTTATAGACCTTCTTTCTGTAATGCTTCCTATGATGCCGCTCATGCCGTGGCTCATAAGCGTCATCATTGCAGATCACGGCATCAGGGTATTGCCGGCAATAGGTCGCCAAAGTGTTCCGATTGGAATAAGCGGTGCTGCCATTGTCGTCATCATCATACAGGCCGCCCGCTTGAGCCGCCGGCGCTGCAACAACAAGGCCAGCCAATGCAAGAGCAGTCAGCTTAAGCGAAAAAGATTTCATTGAAGTCTCCCTCATCTTCGCAAAATGCGAGCGGCGTGACACCGCCGTCGCTGAAAACGAGAAAGATCCTAGCGAAAGCAAACTGAACATGGCTCGGAGACCATGTTCATTTTCAATTAATCCTTTGCGATGCTTGAAAGCCGGTCCTATTCGGCCGCTTGATTTTGCGGCGGCGCGTAGGTGAGAACCGGCTGGCGGGCAGCGCGTGTCTCATCCAGGCGCCGGCGCGGGGCATAATAGGGCGCGTGCTTGAAACGCTTCTGATCGCCCTTTCTGGCCGCGCTTGCAAGCGACCGGAGCGCGCCGATGAACTGATCGAGGCTTTGCTTGGATTCCAATTCGGTCGGCTCGATCAGCATCGCGCCGTGAACGACGAGCGGGAAATAGACCGTCATCGGATGGAAACCTTCGTCGATCATCGCCTTGGCGAAATCGAGCGTTGAAACATCGGTCCCCTTGAGGAAGCTCTCGTCGAAGAGCACCTCATGCATACAGACGCGGTCGCCGAAGGGCTGGCTCATCGCCTCCTTCAGCCCGACGCGAACGTAATTGGCATTGAGCACGGCATCTTCCGAGGCCTGACGGACACCATCGACACCGAAGCTCAGCATATAGGTGAGCGCGCGCACGAACATGCCCATCTGGCCGTGGAAAGCAACCAGCCGGCCGAATGGATGCGCCTCACCAGTCTTCCCGGCGTCTTCTTCGACCAGCCGGTAGCGGTCCCCGTCCTTCCTTATCAGCGGCAAAGGCGCATAGGGCGCTAAGCTTTGCGAGAACACGACCGGTCCCGAGCCGGGCCCGCCTCCGCCATGCGGCGTGGAGAAGGTCTTGTGCAGATTGATGTGCATGGCGTCGACGCCGAGATCGCCGGGACGGACCTTGCCGGCTATGGCATTGAAATTCGCACCGTCGCAATAAAGATAGGCGCCGGCGTCGTGCAGCGCCTCGGCAATCTCGGCGATTTCCGGCTCGAACAGGCCGCAAGTGTTCGGATTGGTGATCATCATTGCGGCAACGTCGTCCCCGAGCGCCTCGCGGACGGCGGACGCACGCACCGTGCCGTCCTTTTCGGCCGCGACCGGACGGACGGAGAAGCCGAGCAGCGCCGCCGTTGCGGGGTTGGTTCCATGCGCGGAGTTCGGCACGAGGACGACGCGCCGTCCTTCCGCCTCGCCGCGCGCCTCCAGAGCGGCGCGGATCGCGATCATGCCGCAAAGCTCGCCATGCGCGCCCGCTTTCGGCGACAGAGCGACGGCGGGCATGCCCGTCAGCCTGGTCAGCCAGTCGGAGAGCATGGCCATCAGCTCGATCGCGCCCTGAACCGTCTTTTGCGGCTGCAGGGGATGAATGTCGCCAAAGCCGGGCAGCCGCGCCACCTTCTCGTTCAGCCGCGGATTGTGCTTCATCGTGCAGGAGCCGAGCGGGAAGATGCCGGTGTCGATGGCATAGTTCTTCTGGCTCAGCCGCACATAATGGCGCATCGTCTCCGGCTCGGAGAGACCGGGCAGGCCGATCGTCTCGTGCCGCTCCATCCCGCCCAGCCGGGTCTTAAACGCCTCCGGCTCCTCGACATCGACACCGGAGGTCTCCAGCGCGCCGATCTCGAAGATCAGCGGCTCCTCGATCTGCAGGCCGCGATTGCCGGTATAGGTGCCGGGTTCGCGGTTCTTTGTGAAAGATTTCGTGCTTATTTCGTTCATGCGAGCACCTTTGTGAGCGCGGCGGCATAAGCCTCGCGGTCTTTGGGCGTGTTGACTTCGGTCGCGGCGACAATGATAAGGCCGTCCAGGTCTTCCTCGTCCGGCCAGAGGCGCGAGGCCGGAACGCCGCCGATCACGCCTTCATCGACAAGGGCATCGATCACCGCCGCGCCGCGCTTCGGCGTGCGGATGGTGAATTCGTTGAAGAAATGCGGCGTCACGATCTCAACGCCGGGAACGGCCGCCAGCTTGTCCGCGAGCGCCACGGCATTTGCGTGGTTCAGCCGCGCCAGCTTGCGCAAGCCCGCCACGCCGAGCAGCGTCATATGCACCGTGAAGGCAAGCGCGCAGAGGCCGGAATTGGTGCAGATATTGCTGGTCGCCTTTTCGCGGCGAATATGCTGCTCGCGCGTCGAAAGCGTCAGCACGAAGCCGCGCCGTCCGCCCTCATCGACCGTCTCGCCGCAAAGCCGTCCCGGCATCTGACGGATGAATTTCTGCCGCGTGGCGAAGAGCCCGAGATAGGGGCCACCGAAATTCAGCCCATTGCCGATCGACTGGCCTTCGGCCACGACGATGTCCGCGCCCATCGAGCCGGGCGAGCGCAAGGCGCCGAAGGACATTGCCTCGGTGACAACGACGATCAGCAGCGCGCCATTCCGATGCGCCAGCTCGGCCAGCGGACTGACGTCGCGTATGCCGCCGAAGACGCCGGGATACTGAACCACGACGCAGGAGGTGTCGGCATCGACGGCGCTGGCGAAATCCTGCTCCGGTCCCGGCGGCAAGGTCACGATCTCCGATCCGGAATAGCGGCTGATCGTTTCGATCACGTCCCGGTAATGCGGATGCAGGCCGCCGCTGAGGACGGCTTTGTGCCGTTTCGTGACGCGATGCGCCATCAGCACCGCCTCGGCCGCCGCCGTCGAGCCGTCATACATCGAGGCGTTAGCGACCTCCATGCCGGTGAGCGCCGCCACCTGCGTCTGGAACTCGAACAGATATTGCAGCGTGCCTTGCGCGATTTCCGGCTGGTAGGGCGTATAGGCCGTCATGAATTCGGAGCGCTGGATGATGTGATCGACGGTGGCCGGCACGTGGTGCTTGTAAGCGCCGCAGCCGGCGAAAAACGGCGCCGAGCCCGCCGCGATATTGCGTCCGGCAAGCCCCCGGAGCGCACGCTCGACGGCCATTTCGCTCTGATGGCGCGGCAGATCGGGGATTTCGTCGAGCAGAAAGCGTTCGGGCACGTCGGCGAAAAGCGCGTCGATCTCCTCCACGCCGATCTCGGCCAACATCTGACGGCGCTCATCCGCCGTATGCGGAAGATAGCGCATCAGTCAACCGTCTCCAGATAATCCTTATAGGCCTCGGGGGACATCAGCACGTCGAGTTCGTGCGGATTGCTGATCCGCAGCTTCAGGAACCACGCCTCGCCCTCCGGGTCCTGGTTGACGAGTTCCGGCGTTGCCACGATCGCCTCGTTGGCCTCGATCACCTCGCCCGAAACGGGGGCGTAGACCTCGCTCGCCGCCTTGACCGATTCCACCACGGCGGCTTCCTGGGCCTTCGACAGCACTTTGCCGATCTCAGGCAGCTCGACGAAAACGATGTCGCCGAGCTTGTCCTGCGCATAATCGGAAATTCCGACCGTGCCGATGTCGTTCTCGACACGGATATATTCGTGATCGCTGGTGTATCTGATGTCAGCCATTGGATGTTCCTGACTTTGTCTTCCGGTGATAGCGATGCGCTACGAAAGGCATCGGGACGATGATTGCGGGATGAGGCGTCCCACGAATGATAATTTTGACCGGCGTGCCGGGTTCCGAATGAATGCGCGGAACATAGCCCATGGCGATCGGCCCGCCGACGCTCGGGGCGAAGGAGCCGCTGGTGACGTTTCCGAGCGCCTCGCCGCTCTCGCCGACGATCTCGCAGCCCTCGCGCGCCGGCGCCCGGCCTTCGAGCTCTAAGCCGAACTCGCAGCCGCGACGGTCCGTCTGCCAGTTCCTCCTGAAGGCGCGCGGCGCCGGGGAATCCGTCTTGCTTGCGGCGGCGCTTGGCGATCGACCAGGTCAGGCCCGCCTCAACCGGCGAGGTGGCCTCGTCAATATCGTGTCCGTAGAGGCAGAGCCCGGCCTCGAGCCTCAGCGTATCCCGCGCGCCGAGACCGACCGGCATGACGTCCTCGAAATTCAGCAAGGCGCGCGCCACCTCTTCGGCTCGATCGGCGGGAACGGAGATTTCGAAACCGTCCTCGCCCGTATAGCCGGACCGGCTCACATGGCAGCCAATGCCGTTCAGCGTAGCCGGCGCCGCCTCCATGCATCCGAGCCGCGCCGCAGGCGGACAGAGACGGTCCATGATCCGCACGGCGGCGGGGCCCTGAAGCGCGATGAGCGCGCGATCATCCATCGGCGAAAGCGCAATGCCGGCGGGAAGATGCGCGCGCATATGCGCATAATCGATCTCCTTGCGCGCCGCATTGACGACCAGCATCAGCTTGCCGTCCTCTTCCGGCGCGGCCGGGCGAGTCACCATCAGATCATCGATGATGCCGCCCGCCTCATTCATCAGCTGTGTGTAGCGCTGCTGGCCCGGACTCAATCCGGCAATCTCGCCGGGGACAAGCGCTTCCAGCGCGGCCGCCGTCTCCGCATGGCTCGGACCGCTCAGCACCGCCTGTCCCATATGGGAGACGTCGAACAGCCCCGCGGCCTCACGCGTATGCAGATGTTCCTTGATCAGCCCCTGGGGAAAGGTCACCGGCATCTCGTAGCCGGCGAAGGGCACCATCTTTGCACCCAGCTCGACATGCAGGGCGTAGAGCGGCGTGCGCTTAAGGCTTGCTTGGGAAGAATTTCGATCGGTCGCCGCCATTATCAGATCCACGAAGGCAAGAGCTCAACTGCCCAGCTTATCTGGACGCTAAGCCCCCTCTGTCGTACGACCTGAGAGAATTCGCCGCATCGCGCATTCCTGCGACACAGCTTACACCGTCGGTGAGCCTTGAGCAGATCGCCAAGGCTGCTTTCCAGAGTGCCGTCCGCTAGCGGTCCTTTTGCCTGAGAGGTTCCGGGGCGGTTGCTCCTTCGGCGCCGGCAAGGCCGGTCTCTTCCGCAAACGTCATACGGCTAGGCCCTACAGATAACGGAACTCGCTTGCAGTTTCAACGCGGCGGTGCCCCAGTGCCGGGGTTTATTGACTCCTTAAGCGCGGATCGCCATGCGGGTATAGCCCCTCATCAGGAAGGACACCGAACCTGTTGCGCAGGCTCAGCTTGCGCCGGAGGCCGAGCGGTCGAAACCGATATAGAGACGGTAGCTCTTGGGCGATGCGCCCTGCTCAATCGGCAGGTCGATCTCCCGGACTTCGGAGAAATTGCCCGCGGTCGAGCCGGCCGGTACATTGACGACAACCCGGATATTCTCGGTCTTCAGCGTGCCCTTCGTCCCTTCGACCACCGTCAGCTTCGCCGGAAGCGTAATCGACCCGGCCTTCCCCCTCGGGCCGAGCAGGACACGGCCGGAGAAGCCGTATTTGATCGAAAGGCCGTCGGAGGACGGTCCGCATTCGCGCGCGGTCTTGGTGATCTCGCCGCGATGCATCACGGAGAGACTGTCATTGCCCAGTCCGGGCGCATGAAAGGTTATCGTGCGGTCATTCGTCGAGACGTCGAAATGCGGGCAGCCGATACTCCCCGTCGTCAGCGTGCTGCCGGTCGTATCACCCGTCTGCGCCGCAGCCGCAAGACTGGACGGCGTGACCGGCGATTCGGCCGTTTTCTTCTCGTCCTCGTCACTGCTCCCGAAAATACCGCTTTGGAACGGCGAGGTCAGTTGCGACACGCCGCAGGCCGCAAGCGCACCGCAAAGGCTCAGAAGCGCCGTCATGCGCAGTCCATGCCGGGCCATGACACCCCAGAAGCTCTGGTTCAATTTGCCCCTCGCAATCGATTAGGTCTAGTGCAACGCGCGTCCAAATGGACGCGGTCAAGTTGATCTAGTTCGTCCGGAATCTACCGATTAACGCCGGATTACGGACACTCTGTGACGCGTTCACTGTTTCTTCGGGCGATTTCCTGTTAGAACCACACCACCTGTTAGAACCACACCAGTGGAAATCCCGATCTCGCATCGTCCCCGTCGATAAGCTAACTGAGTCGCCTTATATTGCCAGTATGGCGCGCCCGTGGCGTAATCGGGCAAACGCGACTTTAGGACAAGGCTTACCCCATATGACTTCGATCCAGAATAGGGACCATTCCGCCGATCCGGCTGACGCCAAGCCGAAGCTGACGGTCCTTCTCGCGGCCCCGCGCGGCTTTTGCGCCGGCGTCGACCGTGCGATCCAGATCGTGGAGCTGGCTTTGCAGCGATTTGGCGCGCCTGTCTACGTTCGGCACGAAATTGTTCACAACCGGACGGTGGTGGAAGCGCTCAAGGCCAAGGGCGCGGTGTTCGTGGAGGAGCTCGACGAGATCCCGGACACGGACGCGCCGGTCGTGTTTTCTGCCCATGGCGTACCCAAGGCCGTGCCGGAGAATGCCGCCCGGCGGAAGCTCTTTCATCTGGATGCCACCTGCCCGCTCGTCTCGAAAGTGCACGTTCAGGTGGAACAGCAGCATGAAAGGGGCCTCGAAGTCCTCCTTATCGGCCATGCGGGACATCCCGAGGTGATCGGGACGATGGGGCAGCTTGCCGAGGGCGCCGTCAAGCTGATCGAGACCGTGGAGGATGCGGAGCGCTTCACGCCGCGCGATCCCGAGAAGCTGGCCTATGTCACGCAGACGACGCTTTCCGTCGACGATACGCGCGAGATCCTGGATGTGCTGAAACGGCGGCTCCCGAACATCGTCGGGCCGCGCAAGAACGACATTTGCTATGCGACATCCAACCGGCAGGAGGCTGTGAAGGCGATCGCGCCGAGGGCCGACGCCGTGCTTGTCATCGGCGCGCCGAACAGCTCCAATTCGATGCGGCTGGTGGAAGTGGCGAAAAAGGCGGGCTGCGCAAATGCAATGCTTGTGCAAACCGTGCGCGATCTGCCTTGGGACAGGCTGAAGAATCTGAGCACAATCGGCGTGACGGCCGGCGCATCGGCGCCTGAATATCTCGTGCAGGACGTCATTGCCGGCCTTGGCGAGGTTTATGCGACCCGTGTCGAGATCGCAGAAACCGCCACCGAAAATGTGGTCTTTAAACTTCCCAAAGCGTTGCAGGACAGCGCGGCTTGAGCCTCGATGGCAGTCTATACGGACGTCTCCGACGAAGACCTTCAGGAATTTCTGAGCCGCTATGAGGTGGGATCTCTGGTCTCCGTCAAGGGCATCGCCGAGGGGGTCGAGAACAGCAACTATTTTCTCACAACCTCCAAGGGGCCGTTTTTTCTCACCCTCTACGAGAAGCGCGTCAGCGCCGGCGATCTGCCTTTTTTCCTTGGACTGATGGAGCATCTTGCGGAGCAGAACATCCCCTGCCCCATTCCGATCCGTGACCGTTCGGGAGAGACGCTGCAGCAATTGGCCGGCCGCCCGGCCGCGCTGATCAGCTATCTTGAGGGTTATTCCGTTCGCCGCCCGCGTGTCGAACACTGCGCCGAGCTTGGCAAGGCGCTTGCCGCATTGCATCTGGCAGGGCGCAGCTTCGGGCTCCGGCGCGAGAATGCCCTGTCGGTGAGCGGCTGGAAGAAGCTGGTTGACGAAACGGCGGGACGCGCCGACGAGCTTGCCGAAGGCTTGGCCGGGGAGATCGAGCAGGAATTCGCATTCCTGGAGGGCGCCTGGCCGTCCGGCATGCCGGGCGGCGTCATTCATGCCGATCTGTTTCCGGACAATGTGTTCTTTCTCGATGACCGGATCTCCGGCCTGATCGACTTCTACTTCGCCTGCAACGATTTCCTCGCCTATGACCTGGCGATCTGTCTCAACGCCTGGTGCTTCGAGCAGCCCAACGCGATCAATATCACCAAGGCGCGCGCCATGCTCCGGGGCTATACCAAAAAGCGACCCCTCGAGGAGCAGGAAATCCAGTCCCTGCCGATCCTGGCGCGCGGGTCCGCCTTGCGCTTCCTGCTGACCCGTCTTTATGACTGGTTCCACACGGACGAGACGGCCCTGGTCAAGCCGAAGGACCCTCTCGAATATCGGCGCAAGCTGCGCTTTCACCAGCAGGTCAATACCGCAAAGGATTACGGACTTTGAGCAGGACCACGCAAAAAGACTGCAAGCCGGTGATCATTTACAGCGATGGCGCGTGTTCCGGCAATCCCGGCCCCGGAGGGTGGGGAGCGGTGCTGATCTACGGCGACAAGCGCAAGGAGATCAACGGGGGCGAGCCGGAGACCACCAACAACCGCATGGAGCTGCGCGCGGCGACCGAGGCGCTGACGGCGCTGAAGCGGCCTTGCTGCGCCGAGTTCCATACCAACTCCGAATATCTGCGCAAGGGTATCACCGAGTGGATCGGCAAGTGGAAGCAGAATGGCTGGCGGACCGCTGGCAGGCAGCCGGTTAAGAATGCCGACCTCTGGGAGAAGCTGGACGAGGCCCGTCAGCGCCACCGCATCGAATGGCGCTGGGTCAAGGGCCATGCGGGAGAGCCGGAGAATGAGCGCGCCGACGAACTCGCCCGCGCCGGAATGGTGCCGTTCAAGAAGGGAAACGGCCGTCCCCCGCGCAGCATGGAAGAGCCGGACGCGGCCGATGGTTAAGCGGGATCGGCCCGCGGGGCATACCGGCCGGCACTTCGGCGAGTTGGCACGGGACCTCCCGGCTGCCGAGCCGGAAGCGGCGCCTATTTCGCCTCAGCCGGCGCGGCAGTGCGATTGGGGCGCGTTTCGCTTTCGATCCGGCCATCGACGAAATGAATCCGCCGATCCATGCGCTCGGCCATGTCGAGATCGTGGGTGACGGAGATCACCGTCTTGCCGCGTTCGCGCACCAGCTCTTTCAGAATTTCGAAGACCTGCTCGGAGCTATGGGAATCGAGACTGCCGGTCGGTTCGTCGGCGAGCACGAGCGGCGGATCGTTGGCAAGGGCGCGGGCGACGGCGACGCGCTGGCGCTGGCCGCCCGAAAGCTGGTCGGGACGCTTGTCGAGATGGCCCTCCAATCCGAGCGAATTCAACAGATCGTCGGCGCGTTGCCGCATCGCCGCTCGCGAGAGCCTCCCCAGCCTGCGCATCGGGATCTCGACATTCTCGCGCACGGTGAACTCGGGCAGCAGAAAGTGAAACTGGAAGACGAAGCCGAGCATGACGAGCCGCGTCTGCGCCCGCTCGATCTCGTTCATCGGCTCGGTGTCCTTCCCGCCGATATACAGCGTTCCGCTGGTCGGCCGGTCGAGCAGACCGAGAAGATAGAGCAGCGAGGACTTGCCCGAGCCGGACGGACCCGTGATGGCGATGAACTCCTTTTCGTGAACGGTCATCGAAACGCCGTCCACCAGCGTCACCGGAACGACCGCCGGCAGGATCCTGACCAGGTCCCTGGCTTCGAGGAGCACCGTCATGCCGCGCCCCGGATGATTTCGACGGGGTTCAGCTGCGCAGCCTTGCGCGCCGGAAGATAGCCGGCAAGAGCGGCCGAGGCGAGCGCGAAGCTGGAGGCGATAATGTAATGCAGAAAGCTCCAGGCGACCGGCAGGCTGGTGATCTCCCGTCCGCCTGCGGACAGCTCGAAACGGATATTGGAAAGGATATAAGCCAGCAGGAAGCCGACGACCCAGCCGGACAGGGAGCCGATCGTCCCGATGGTGACGCCCTCCAGCAGAAAGATCCGCCGCATATCGCTCTGCCGAAAGCCGAGCGACTTCATGATGGCGATGTCGCGCGCCTTCTCATGGGTGATCGTCGAGACGATGTTGAAGATGCCGAAGCCCGCAACGAGCATGATCGCGGCGACGACCGTGTACATGATCACATTGCGCACGACGAGCGCTTCGAGAAGCGACTCATTCGCCTCCTGCCACGCCTCGGCCTTATAGCCGAGGTCGGCCTCCGCGCGCCGCGCGACCATCGGGGCTGCGCCGGGATCATTCAGCTTGATGCGGATCTCATTGATGGCGTTGGCCCGCTCGCTGAGGATCTGAGCATTTTTCAGGAGCACATAGGCTTCGCCCTCATCGCGCGCCGTCGTGCCGGTATGGAAGAGGCCGACGATCTTGAAGTTCCGCGTGAGCCCCGTCGACGAAACGGCGGTGATCGTGTCGCCGAGCTTCGCGCCAAGCTTCTCCGCCATCGTATCGCCGATCAGCACATTGTTGCCGCCGGCGGCGAGCGCGGCGAAACTGCCCTGCCGGAAGTCGTCGATGATCGGGGAAACACCGGCCTCCTTCTCCGGATCGATGCCGACGATCGATGCGCCGACATCGCGCCCGGCGAAGCGGATCACGCCCTGCGTCCGCAGGCTTTGCGCAAAGCGCCCCGGCACCCAGCCTTCGAGCCAAGTCAGCGCCGCGGTCGGGTTGATGATGCCGCGACGGTCCTCACGCGGCCGCAGGCTCTGGATATCGACCGCGTCGAACACGTCTTCTGCCGGCTGACGCGGCGGCGAGCGGCGTTCATCGGTGATCTGCACATGCGGCATCTCATTGACGAGCTGCTCGATGAAATCGTTCTGGCTGCCTTGCATGAGCGCCGCCATGGCGATGGAGAAGCCGACGCCGACCGCGACACCCAAAATCGCGACCATTGTCTGCCGGCCGCGCCCGACAACATGGGTGATGGCGATCTCGATAATCAGGCGCATGGGACGCCTACTCCTTTGCGATTGTCACGCGCGCACCGTCCGCCAAATCGGCCGGGTAGGACGCAATGACCTGCGCATCCTCGGCAAGACCCGACAAGATCTGCACGTCTTTCATTCCCCGAATGCCGATTTCGACCTCACGCCGCTGCGCCCTGCCCGCTTCGACGACATAGAGACTGTCGCCCTGCACGGCGAGCGAGGGGACCAGCAGCGCATTCTCCGCAACGCGGGTGACGATGTTCACATCCGTCGACATGCCGATCCGGAGCAGCGTGTCGCCCGGCAGCGCGATGCGCACGCGATAGGTCTTCGTCACCGGATCGCCCTTCGGCGTGATGCTGTCAACGCTCCCTTCCAGCGCCTTGCCGGGAAAGGCATCGGAGCGAAGCAGAACCCGCTGGCCGAGCTCGATGCGCGGAATGTCCTCCTCGTTCACATCCGCGACGACCAGGAGCGGCGTTGGCTGGCCGACCCAGAACAGCACATCGCCCGGCTCGGCGATCTCTCCGACCTCGCCATCCTGGCGCAGCACGACGCCGGCTATCGGTGCGCGAATAATATAGTTCTCCAGCCGGGCCTTCTGCGCCGCAAGGAGCGCCTCGACCTGATCGACCTCGGTGCGAGCCTGATCGAGCGCCTGCTGGCTGGCGACCCGCCGCTCCGACAAGATTGACAGGCGCGACAGGTTCTCCCGCGCAAGGCTCAGCCGCGCTTCGAGCTCATTGAGCGTCGCCTTGGCCTCGCTATCATCGAGCCGAGCAAGGACGGCGCCTACTTCGACCGTCTGCGCCTCGCAATTGCACTGCTCCACGATCCGCTCACGCACGAGCGAGGTGACTTTGGCCCAGGTCCGGGGCTCGACCACACCGCTGGCATAGACGATCTCGGCGGCATCACCCCGATGCGGTGTGACGACGCTGACCACAGCCGGCCGGAGATAGTACCACAGAGCGATTGCAGCGCCGACCGCGACCAGGCCGGCGATAATGACATATCTGATGCGCAAAGACCTATCTCCCTCGATCTTGCCGAACGTTCTCGAATCACGCCCCTCACAGCCGTTGACCGATCATCGCGATCGATCCTGCCCTATTCACCAGACCGAGGCTTTACACCGCTTGAACGCGCCTGAAATACAGACAACATCGCCCCTTTGCAAAGTTCGCAGCGTCTTTGGTGAAGCATTGCGATCCTTACGCTCGTTCTCCGTTCCATCCGCCGGGCCGACCGTTCACGAAGAGTTCACCCTGCTGCAGCCAACTTCGCCGCCACTAGTTGAGGATGCGCTCACGCCCGCCGTACCCGGCAGCAAAATCACTTGCCCTTCAACAACTCTTTAACCATCTTTAGGCCGGGCGTGCGGAGTGTGCGCGTTTTGGCCAAGACGTTTGATCTAACTGGCTCTAAACCTTCCCTGCCGCATAATGCAGGGTAAGACCGCCAAGAGCCGGAATGGTGTCTCTTGGCTGTGGTCTCGTCGGTATCCGCTCGATAGAGCAGATCCTGTTTGGTTCGGAGCACATCGTGCGTCTATTTCTTGCGTTTCTCCTGTGTCTTTATGCCGCCGGAGCCTCGGCGCAGCCATCGGGCCGGCCGGCCGTGCCCGTCGAGGCGGCAAAGGTTGCCACAGGCACGCTTTCGGAGCGGGTGACGGCCGTCGGCAGCCTCAGTTCGAACGAATCCGTCATCGTGCGGCCTGAAATCGCCGGACGGATTGTCGAAATCGGCTTTCAGGAAGGCCAACCGGTCAAAAAGGGCGACCTCCTGATCAAGCTCGATGATTCCCTCAACCGCGCCGAGCTTGCCGAAGCCGAAGCGCGTCTCGAACTCGCCAAACGCAATTTCAAGCGCATCGACGAGCTCTATTCCGGCAAGGTGGCGACCGCCCGGTCCCGCGACGAGGCGCGCTCCAATCTCGATGTCGGCACGGCGGCGGTCGAGCTTACCAAGGTGAAATTGGCCAAGACCCGCATTACCGCCCCGTTCGACGGAATTGCCGGGCTGCGCCAGGTGAGCGTCGGCGACTATGTCACGGCCGGCGAGGATCTTTTCAATCTGGAAGAGATCGATCCCGTGAAGGCCGATTTTCGCGTCGCGGAGAAATATCTGGCTGCCATCCGCACCGGCCAGGCCATCGAAATCTCCGTCGACGCCTATCCCGGCCGCAGTTTCAAGGGCGAAGTCTACGCCATCGACCCGCGCATCGACGCGGCGGGGCGCAGCATCGTCATTCGCGCCCGCGTGGATAACAGCGAGCGCCTGCTTCGTCCGGGCCTCTTCGCCCGCGTGACGCTTATCCTGGACCTGAAGCCGAACGCGCTGACGGTGCCTGAGCAGGCGATCGTGCCGCGAGGCGATGATCAGTTCGTCTATCGGGTCATCGACGGCAAGGCCAAGCAGACCAAGGTCAGGATCGGCACGCGCCGGGACGGACGGGTCGAAATCGTCGAAGGGCTCAGTGCGGACGATGTGGTGGTAACGGCCGGGCAGCAGAAAATCCGCGATGGCGCTTCGGTGCGAGTGATCAATGACGCAGCAAGCGCCAAGGGCGAGGGAACCGACCGTTCCGCCAGCACGACCGGCAAGGGGGCCTGAAATCCTTGATCATTTCCGACGTTTCCATCCGCCGGCCGGTTTTCGCCACGGTGCTGAGCCTCGTGATCACCCTCATTGGGCTTGTCTCCTATCAGCGCCTGACGGTGCGCGAATATCCCAATATCGACCCGCCCGTCGTCACCGTGAACACCACCTATCGCGGCGCGAGCGCGGCGATCATCGAAACCCAGGTGACGCAGGTTCTCGAAGACTCCCTCTCCGGGATCGAGGGCATCGATTACATCACCTCGATCAACCGGCAGGAAAACAGCCAGATCTCGATCCGCTTCAAGCTGAACCGCGATTCGGATGCCGCCGCTGCCGATGTGCGCGACCGGGTCGGCCGGGTGCGCGGACGCCTGCCCGATGAGATCGAGGAACCCGTCATTCAGCGCGTCGAGGCGGATGCGCAGCCGATCATCTATCTCGCCTTCTTCAGCGATCGGCATTCACCGCTCGAGATTACCGATTATGCCGACCGCTTTGTGAAGGACCGGCTCCAGACGCTCCCCGGCGTCGCGCAGATCCGTATTTTCGGCGAGCGGCGCTATTCGATGCGCATCTGGCTCGATCCAGAACGGCTCGCCGCTTACAGCCTGACGCCGCAGGACGTCGAGGATGCGCTGCGCCGGCAAAATGTCGAGGTTCCGGCCGGCCGCATCGAGAGCGACCAGCGCGAATTCACCGTGCTTTCGGAGACCGACATCCAGACCGCGGAGCAATTCCGCAGGCTGGTGCTGAAGCACGCAAATGGCTATCTGGTGCGGCTTTCCGATGTCGGGCGCGCAGAGATCGGTCCGGAGGACGAGCGCCGCGTCGTGCGCTTCAACGGCCAGAGCGCAGTCGCCATGGGCGTGATCAAACAGGCGACGGCGAACCCGCTCGATGTGTCGAATGCGGTCCGGCAAGAGCTGCCGAGGATCGTTGAGTCCCTGCCGGAAGGCATGCAGCTCAGAGTGGCGCATGACAAGTCGGTCTTCATCGATGAATCGGTCAAGAACGTCTATACGACGATTGCCGAAGCCGTCGTGCTCGTCATTCTGATCATTTTCTTCTTCCTGCGCTCGCTGCGCGCGACGCTCATTCCGCTGGTCACGATTCCGGTTTCGCTTGTCGGCGCCTTTGCGCTCATGTATGCGCTGAATTTCTCCATCAACACGCTGACGCTGCTCTCGCTGGTGCTCGCCATCGGCCTCGTCGTCGATGACGCGATCGTCATGCTGGAGAATATCTTCCGGCATGTGGAGGGAGGAGAAAGCCCGAGAGAAGCCGCCTTCGTCGGCAGCCGGGAAATCGGCTTTGCCGTCATTTCCATGACCCTGACGCTCGCGGCGGTCTATGTGCCGATCGGCTTCATGGCCGGCACAACGGGCAAGCTGTTCACCGAGTTCGCCTGGACGCTAGCCGGTGCGGTTTTGGTCTCCGGCTTCGTTGCGCTGACGCTTTCGCCGATGATGTGCTCCAAGCTTTTGCGTTCGAAGGAAAAGCACGGCTTCCTCTACAACGCGATCGAATGGTTCCTGCGCAAGCTGACCAGCGGTTACAGGGCAACGCTGCGGCTCGCCCTTCGCGTCCGCCCGCTCGTCATCCTGATCGGCCTGGCTGTCGCCGGATCGAGCTATTTCCTCTTCAACGCGCTGAAATCGGAGCTCGCGCCCTACGAGGATCAGGGCACGATCGTCAGCGTTTTCCTGGCGCCAGAGGGCGCAACGGTCGGCTATACCGACAGCTATGCGAGGGAGTTGGAGAAGATCTTCGCCGATACGAAGGATGTCGACCGCTATTTCGTGGTGACCGGCTTTCCGACGGTTTCGCAAGGAATCAGCTTCGTGAAAATGACGCCTTGGAACGAGCGCCATCGCAGCCAGTTCGCCATCGCGCGAAGAATTGCGGCCCAAACTGTTCGGCGTGCCCGGCGTTCTCGCCTTTCCCGGCAATCCGCCGCCGCTCGGCCAGAGCGTGCGCGACAAGCCGATCTCTTTCGTGATCCAGACCTCGCAGTCCTACGACAAGCTGCAGGATATGGTCGATGCGGTGATGGCCAAGGTGCAGGACTACCCCGGCTTCTCCAATCTCGACACGGACCTGAAACTCAATACGCCGCAGATCAATGTATCTGTGAACCGCGAGAAAGCAGCCGATGTCGGCGTGCAGATCGAGACGCTCGGGCGAACGCTCGAAACCCTGCTCGGCGGCCGGCAGGTCACCCGCTTCAAGCGGCAGGGCGAGCAATATGACGTGATCGTGCAGGTCGCCGACGTCGATCGCCGCAATCCGGAGGATCTGCGCCGGATCTATGTCCGCGGCACGAATGACACGATGATCCCCTTGGCCAATCTCATCGAGGTCAAGGAAACGGTCGCGCCGAAGGAGCTGAACCATTTCAACCAGCTTCGTGCGGCGACGATCTCGGCCTATCTGACGCCCGGCTATACGATTGGCGACGGGCTGGCTTTCCTCGAAAACGCAGCTCAGGAGGTTCTCAAAGGCCAGGCGCAGATCGACTATTCGGGCCAGTCGCGCGAGTTCAAGGAATCGACCTCGGACATCTATCTGACCTTCCTGCTGGCGCTCGCTTTCATCTATCTGGTGCTGTCGGCACAGTTCGAAAGCTTCCGCGACCCGCTGATCATCATGCTGACCGTGCCTCTGTCGATGACCGGCGCGCTGCTTGCCCTATGGCTCAGCGGCGGGACGCTGAACATCTACAGCCAGGTGGGCCTGGTGACGCTGATCGGCCTCATCACCAAGCACGGCATTCTGATCGTGGAGTTCTCCAACCAGCTTCGCGCGCGCGGCCAGCCCATGTTCGAGGCCGTCGCCGAGGCCGCCGGTCTGCGCTTGCGGCCGATCCTGATGACGACGGGCGCGATGGTGCTCGGCGCCGTGCCGCTGGCCATCGCCGTCGGGGCGGGCGCGGAAAGCCGTCAGGATATCGGCTGGGTGATCGTCGGCGGCATTCTGGTCGGCACGCTCTTTACGTTGTTCGTCATTCCGGTGGTCTACACCTATCTTGCCGGGCCGGTGAATGTGGAGGCGCCTGGCAGCGGCGAGGTTGCGGCCGCGCCTGCTGAATAGCCAGTTCGTAGCCCGGATTTCGCTGCGCTCCACCCGGGCTACAAAATACAAAACAGGCTTTGCTAACCGTAATCCCGCTCGTCGGCGATGACCTTGCCGTCATTGGGCAGCGTGCCGGGAGCGACGAGCTCGACCGCGCCGCGCAGCCGCGTCACAGCATTCAGCGTTTCGGCAATCTGCGCCTGCAACGCCTCCCCGGCGGCAGCGCTTTCCGCCCGCAGCACCAGCTCATCCTGGTCCCCGGCGCGGCGGACGAGAAGCCGGAGCCGCCCGAGCTCGGCATGCCGCTTTCCGATCTCGGCGACCTGGTGCGGATGGACGAACATGCCCTTCACCTTCGTCGTCTGGTCGGCGCGGCCCATCCAGCCTTTCAGGCGCACGCCCGTCCGCCCGCAAGAGCTCTGCCCATCCATCACCGCCGACAGATCGCCCGTGGCAAAACGGATCAGCGGATAGGCCTCATCAAAATTGGTCACGACCACTTCGCCGACCTCGCCGCCCGGCACCGGATCGCCCGTTCCCGGCCGCACGATCTCCACGATGATGCCCTCGGCGACGATCATGCCGCTGTCCGGCGCGCTCTCATAAGCGATAAGCCCCAGCTCCGCCGTCGCATAGCATTGCAGAACCTGCACGCCGCGCGCCGCATAGTCCGCGCGCATCGTCGGGAAAAGCGCGCCGCCCGATACCAGCGCCTTGCCGATCGAAGCTTCGCCGCCCAATTCGGCGACCTTGTCGAGCAGCACTTTCAGATAGTCGGGGGTGCCGACATAGCCGCTCGGCCTCAGCCGCAGAATGGCCTCGGCCTGTTGTTCGGTATTGCCCGTCCCGGCGGGAATGACGGTGCAGCCGAGCGCGCGCGCTGCCTCGTCGAGCATGAATCCGGCCGGCGTCAAGTGATAGGCGAATGCGTTGTGGACGATGTCGCCCTTCCGGAAGCCGGCCGCGAACAGCGCCCGCGCCATCCGCCAGGGATCGGGACCGGCAGGCTGCGGCTCATGGATCGGACCGGGCGAGACCATCATCCGCGCAATCGGTTTGTCCGTCACAAGGCCGCCAAAGGGGGGTTCGGCTTTCTGCAGCGCGGGCAGATCCGATTTCCGGAGCAGCGGAAGGCGGGCGAGCTCGGCGCGGCTCGCGATCCGGGCGACGTCGATGCCGGCAAGCTGGCGCGCCCATCCCGGCGCGTGCGCGCAGGCATCGGCGATGAAGCCGGGAAGCTGCTGCATCAGCGCCGCCGCGCGCGCGCCGGGCTCCTGCGTTTCAGCCGCGTCGTAGAACTCACCAGCCATCCCGGCCTCCCGCGAAATCCGCTTTTGCAAAAAGCCTAGCGCGGGATCAATTTGAACGGAAACGGTTTCCCCAAATTCAGCCGAAATCCCGTGAAAACGGGAATCCGGGACTCTGCCGAGACAGCTCTATACTGGATGCCCGCTCCCCGCCTCCGCGGGGACATGCTTGGACGCGCGTTGCGCTAGCGCACTGACGCATTCACATGGTTCATGCGTCCGCGCCCTAGCTCTTTGTTTATGCGCCAATTTTGCCAAACTCCGGCTGTTGCCTCCGTTTGGATCGATGCGGTAGGCCCAATCGGACGCATTGCGCTGCGATATCCAGAGCCGCTATCCTATCGGCAAATGGCCGGTCACGGCCGGGAAACAAAGCAATTCGAAATGCCGGAACTCATCAGATTACTCCTTCGCAATGCCGCTTTGGGTTTTGCCATCGCCGCACTCTTCGTTGCGCTTCTCCTGATCTCCGACATGGGCGGGGTCGGGACACTGGTTGCAAACTCCGACATGGGGCTCGTGGCAGTCTTCATGCTGACCTTTTTTGTCGGCCTGACCTTCGCCAGCGCACAGATGGGCTTCGCCGTCATGTCCGGGGACTGGAAGGGCGACAATGAGGACCGCGGCCGGAGGCGGCTCGTGCGCGTAGAGCGGAAGCTGCTGCCCGTGCGCATCGCGTTGCGCTCCTAGATCAAAAGGCGAGCGCAACTGTTCCCGCGTCCATCCCCGCCTTCGCGGGGGGGGGGCATGTTTGGACGCGCGTTGCGCTAAGCGCTTCGGCCTACTCGCCGTCCCAATAGTCGAGCGTGTCTTCCGCGCGGCCGGGTGCGATGAGGCGCCGCGCCTCCTTGCTGCCGCCGGGCACCGAGCCGGAAAACACCGCGAATTTGCCGCTATCGGGATATTGCGCCACTTCCGGGGCGAGCATGGTGCTGATCGCCAGATAGCGCAGCTCGGCCTCGCCGGTGTTGACGATCTGATGCGCAGTCTCCGCCCCGCCCGCCGGACAGGCGATCACGTCGCCGGCTTTGACGGTATGCTCCGCGCCGCCGAGCCGCAACGTGCCGGCGCCGTCGAGGATGACGAACATCTCCTCGTTGACGTGATGCGCATGATAGGGCCAGGCCTTCTTGCCCGGCGGCACGACGACGAGGCGGCAGCCGAGTTGCTTCAGGCCGATCGGCGGGCCGAACTGGCCGAGCTTTGCGGCGAAGGCATCACCGTGGCCGTGGTCGGTGAGGGGGATGTCGGAGATGTTGAGGATGGGATTTACCGCTTTCTCACCTCATATTGCTAAGCTCTTCTTTATCAGTATCGCGTTCACCCATACGCCTGCCTATGTCGCACGCTTCGGTTTCCCCGCATGGGTCAAGACTTGCTTTCAGTATCGCATCCGCCTATATTTCCGATATGAACGTCACCCTGCCACCTAAACAAAGAAAATGGCTTGAAGCCGAGGTCGCAGCGGGCCGCTTCGCCTCCATCGATGAAGCCCTCGCGCTAGCCGTTTCCGGCTTGATGGACCTTGAGACCGATGATCTCGCCTGGGCGAAGCCCCAAGTCGATCAGGCGCGCGCCTCCGCTGCGCGCGGCGAGATATCGACAGGTGACGATTATCTGAAGCGTCTCGACGCGAAGATTGCCTCGCTGCAATCGTCATGACGCGCCTCGTCGTCACCGCCGACGCCGAGGCCGACACCTTCGAAATTCTGAACCATCTCGAGAACAAAGCGGGCGCGCCGACGGCTGCACGATATGCCCAGCGGTTTCGCGCCGCTATCGACCGCATCCTCGAACTGCCCTAAAGCGATGCACGACGCCCTGTCCTTGGTCCGGATGCGCGCTGCATTATCGTTCTGCCTTATATCTTAATTTACGACTATACAGCCGAAGATGATACGCTCGTCTTGCTTCGCATCCTTCATCAGCGGCGTCGAATTGCGAGGGATACGCGCCAGCGGACCGATTGATGAGCCTGGCTCCTCACTTGGCGCCGACGCCTATCCCCTTCCCTCCCGAAAATAATCGTAAATCGTCCGCGCCATCGCCGCGCTGATGCCTTCCACCGCCTGCAGATCCTCCGCGCCCGCTCGGCTGATCGCCTTGGCCGAACCGAAATGTTTGAGCAGCGCGCGCCGGCGCTTGACGCCGATGCCGGGGATTTCGTCGAGCGGATTGGCGGCGATGGATTTGGAGCGCTTGGCGCGGTGGGTGCCGATGGCGAAGCGGTGCGCCTCATCGCGCAGGCGCTGGACGAAATAGAGCACGGGGTCGCGCGGCTCCAGCATGAAGGATGGCCGGCCGGCCTGGAAGAAATGCTCGCGGCCGGCATTGCGGTCCGGGCCCTTGGCGATGCCGGCGAGGGCGACATCGGTGATGCCGAGCTCGTCCAGCATCTCGCGAGCGGCGGCGAGCTGCCCGGCCCCGCCGTCAATCAGCACAAGGTCCGGTGCGGCCCATTTGGAGTCTTTCGGCGTGGCGGGACGGTCGTCCTCTTCGTCCGCGTATTGAGACGAGGCGACAGGCTCGTCCCCCTCACCCGACGCTGACGCGCCACCCTCTCCCAATGGGAGAGGGGAAGCAGCGGCCACTTCGGTCTCTAGAGAAGAAGATGCGGCCCGCTCCTTCGCCAGCCGCGTGAACCGCCGCCGCAGCACCTCACGCATCATGGCGTAATCGTCGCCGGGGGTGAGCGTGTCGGATTTGATGTTGAACTTGCGGTACTGGTTCTTCACGAAGCCTTCCGGCCCCGCAACGATCATCGCCCCGACGGCGTTCGCGCCCTGAATGTGGCTATTGTCGTAAACCTCGATGCGTTCGGGGCGCTTCTCCAGCCCAAAGACCTTCGCCACACCGTCCAGCAGCTTGGCCTGGCTCGACGCATCGGCGAGCTTCCGCCCCAGCGCCTCCTTGGCGTTGGTCAGGGCATGCGCGACCAGCCCCGCCTTCTCGCCGCGCTTCGGTACGGTAATCGCGACCTTGCGCTCCGCCTTGATGCTAAGCGCCTCGGCCAGCAGCGCGCGCTCGGGGAAGTCATGCGAGACGAAGATCGAACGCGGCACAGGCCTGTCGTCGTAAAACTGCGCGATGAACGACTCCAGCACCTCCTCCAGCTCGACCGAGCGGTCGGCGCGCGGAAAATAGGCGCGATTGCCCCAATTCTGCTCGCTGCGGAAGAAGAACACCTGGATGCAGCTCTGCCCCCCTTGGCTGTAGGCGGCGAAGACATCGGCCTCCTCCAGCCCACGCGGATTGATGCCCTGCACGGCCTGCACATGGGCGAGAGCGGCGAGGCGGTCCCGATAACGCGCCGCCCGCTCGAATTCGAGCGCCTCGCTCGCCTCCTCCATCAGCGCATTCAGCGTCTTCTGCACCGCATCGGTCTTGCCCCGCAGGAAGCGCACGGCTTCGCCGACGAGCTTGTTGTAGTCCTCGATGGAAATTTCGCCGGTGCAGGGCGCCGAACAGCGCTTGATTTGATAGAGGAGGCAAGGCCGCGTGCGGCTTTCATAATAGCTGTCGGAGCAGCTTCGGAGCAGGAAAGCGCGCTCCAGCATGTTGATCGTGCGGTTGACGGCGCCAGCGGAAGCGAAGGGGCCGAAATAATCGCCTTTCAGGTTGCGTGCGCCGCGATGTTTGCGGATCTGCGGCGCGGCGTGCTCGCGCGAAATCAGAATATAGGGGAACGATTTGTCGTCCCGCATCAGCACGTTGTAATAGGGGCGGAAGCGCTTGATCAGATTTGCTTCGAGCAGCAGGGCTTCGGACTCCGTCGCCGTGGTGACGAACTCCATCGACGCCGTCGCCGCGATCATGCGGGCGATCCGGTTGGTGTGACCGCCGAGCCGCGTGTAGTTCTGCACGCGCGCCTTGAGGTTCCGCGCCTTGCCCACATAGATGACTTCGCCCCGCGCATCCAGCATCCGGTAGACGCCCGGCCCTGTCCCGAGATGATTCAAATAGCGCGCAACAACCTGCGGCCCGGTCTCCTTGGAGCCGGTCTTCGTTCCGGTTTCGTCTTTGCTGTCCTTCAGGCTCATGCTCGATCAGATCAGTCCCACGGCCCACGCTGCCAAGGGCTCGGCGTCCGCCGGGAGGGCGCGAAAAGCAGGAAGAGAGGCAGAAGCAGCAATCCCGCCAGGAAGCCGCCAATATGCGCCCACCAGGCAATTCCGCCTCCGACGCTCGGCACGAGAATGTCCCAGGTGCCTTGCAGGAGCTGGATGCCGAACCAGATCGCCGCAAAGGCGAGCGCCGGAATGGTGAAAATAAACGGAATGATGACAATGGGAATAAGCAAAGTGATGCGCGCGGTGGGAAAACACAAGGCGTAAGCGCCGATCACGCCGGCGATGGCCCCGGACGCACCGATGACCGGCGCAGCCGAGCGTGGATTGAAATAGCCATGCGCATAGATCGACAGCACCGCGCAGCACAGATAGAAGATCAGAAATTGCAGCGACCCCATGCGGCCTTCGAGCGTCGAGCCGAAGATGAACAGCGTCCACATATTCAGAAGGATGTGGAGCAGCCCGCCATGCAGAAAGCCCGCCGTCAAAAACGGCAAGAGGTCAAAGAGGCCCGCGCCCGGCCGCAGAGCGCCGCTGGGCTCGAAATAATAATAAGGCACAAAACCGTAGTGATAGACGAAGGCGACCGCCGCGTTCGGCCCGAGGCTGATCTGGAGCAGATAGATCAGCCCATTCAGTGCGATCACGCTGTAGACGACGACGGGCGTTCGCTCATTGGGAATGGAAATCGCGGATCGGAAACATTCAGCGGTTCACGCGGCAATCGCGCCTCTCTGTTCTGTGCGCGATGTCAGGAAAACCGGTTCCGCGACCGCCGCGTCCTTTCCCTATAACTTAGGTGCTTCGCCGGCATTCAGCCAGTGTGGTGATCGGGAAGTCCCCTTCAACGTTTCGGCACGCGCATTCCAAGGGGACTTCCCGATCTCAAACCACAATGGAAACTTACGGTTGCTCGTGTCCCTTAAGATTCCGAAGTTCGCTACGGTGCGTGCTGCAGGAATGAGGCGAACTTCGGAATCGGGACACGAGTGAGAAACGGGATCGGACGGTCTCGGTTGCATATCGGGGCCCGCATGGGCACTTATTGGACCCAATGGCGCATCGCCCGGCATGGGCGGGATCGGAGAACGCTATGGCGAAGTTTCTCATCGGGCTTGCGATCGGCATCGCGCTGGCTTTCGGCTATGTGCACTGGGGCATTTCGGCGCCCGGCATTGTCGGACTGCCGGACAAGCTGCGCGGCAATGTCGTCTCCACCGCCGTCGAGGGCGAGCTCTACGATCTCGACAGGCCATTGGACGTCCGGCACCGCGCGCTGGAGGTGTTCTTCCAGAACCGGCCCCAATTTGCCGCCGAGGTCGATGCCGAATTCGGCTACCCCTTCCTCAATGCGCTCTATCTCAAGCGTGTCATCCGCAAGGCGCGCATCCTGCGCGGCTATTGGAGCGCCTTCGACAAGCTGCTGGACCAGCCCGCCTTGCGCGAGAAGCTGGAGAAGACGCATGGGACGACGGATGAAACGGCTCTGAAGCGGGCCATGCTGTTCGAGAAATATCAGGAGGAGGATTTCCTCAAACAATGGGTTGCCAAGCATGATGGCAAGGTGACGCCGGAAACGCTCATGCCGCTTTTGAAGAAACTTTCCGCGCAACCCGCCTAGAGCGGCGGATTCTTAATCGGAATCGAAGCGCCGCTCTAACTGTTTGTTTTGGCATCGGATTTACCCGAAAAGTGGGGGCCACTTTTCGGTCCGATGCTCTAAGGCCCGGAGGCGCATTCACGCCGGATTATCCGAGCCAGGCAAAGGCACGCTCAAGATAGCGGCGCCCCTCCGACCTCTGCCATTCACCATGCGCCATGACGACCTGCTGCGGGTCCCAAGCCAGCATCCGATCGCGTGCCTTACGGGTCGCCCCTCGCTTCCAGAATGACAAACGCCATTCGAGCGGCGCATAGCCGCGCCCCTCGACGATTCCCCAGAGATTGGCGATCCGGCGCTGCCAGCCGCTCCAGTGGTTCCGCAGAAAGCGCTGGCTGAAATTCTCCGACAGGTCGGCGAGAATGGCGGTTCGCGAAGGCCGGTGAAAAAACACGATCTCGTCGAGCACGAAGGAGCCGTTGAACCACAGCTGATCGATGTCGCCGCCCCACGCGGCGGGCGGGGTCGCACCAAGAGCGGGCTGGAACGGCAGGTCGGCGCGCTTATCGATCGTCGATTGCGGTCCCGATAACAGCGAGCCGGGATAGGCGGCATGCCATTCGCCGAGATAGAGGTGATGAAGCTTGTTCGGACTTACCAGATTTTTGGGCGTGCCGAGCGCTTCGATCTCGGCCTTGAGCGCCGGGGACAGCCGGATCGGCGACCACACCCACAGATCGCCCCTGCGGAGACGGACAACGACCATCCGCGTCGGATAGGGAAAGCCATAGAAATTAACGATCTCACCGTCCGCCAGCCAGATCTCCTCGCCGATGCGTTCCAGCTGAGCCATGACGCTGTCTCCTTTGCGAACCAGAGGGGCAATGCGCAAGACTCCTAGGCTGCGTTGACAAAAGCGGGTAGCCAGATATGGGCGGCAGCGAGCGCGAGGAATCCAGCGTAAGACAGTTTCGTTTTGTCATAGCGCGTGGCGATGCGCCGGAACTGTTTCAGTTTACCAAACATGCGCTCGATCCGATTGCGATCCTTGTAGGCTTTGAAGTCGCAGGCAGGCGGATCTTTGCGATTTGTTTTCGGCGGAATGACTGGTCCAATGCCTTTCATGAGCAGGGCAGATCGAACGTCGTCGCTGTCAAACCCTTTGTCCGCCAACATGATTTTCGGTTTGTTGACCGGCAATTTCAACAGGTCGTCTACGCCGCGATAGTCCGAGGTTTCGCCGCCTGTGAGGACAAAGCCAAGAGGGCGTCCTTTACCGTCTGACCGGGCGTGGATCTTTGTCGAAAAGCCGCCGCGGCTTCGACCAAGAGCATTTGAATGAGTTCCCCTTTTCCGCCCGCTGCCTGAGCATGAGCGCGAACGGTGGTGCTGTCCATCATGTGAGCCCAGTCGTCGGTGAGCCCCAGTTCGACAAGCGTTTCGAGGATCGCATCCCACACACCCATCTCCGCCCAGCGCCTGAAACGGACGTAGACGGAATTCCATTTGCCATAGTCTGGCGGCAGGTATCGCCACGGTGCGCCCGTGCGCATGATCCACATCATGCCATTGAAATATCTGCGATTATCCTGTGCTGGTCGCGCCCACCGGCCACGTTCTGATGGAAGGAGCGGGGCAATGATTTCCCACGCTGCATCGCTGACGTCACTCGGATATCCCAAAGATGCCTCCCCTAAAAGACATCCTTGAATCAAAACTCAACTGATTTGGGAATCCCTTTTGTCAACGCAGCCTAGATCAACCCTCGTTCAAGTGGAATCACCTGAACGAGGGGAAGTTGATCTATCTCAATAAGTGAGCGCAACTGTTCCCGCGTCCATCCCCGCCTTCGCGGAGCCATGCTTGGACGCGCGTTGCGCTAGTGTCCTGGTTCAGAGATACGTGCCATTATCGGGGTGAGCGATTTGCTGATAAGGGGAGAGGGATGATGGCGCGGCGCGCACCGGAAGTCGAGTTGAGCGAGGCACAGCGGCGAGCGCTTGTTGCGCTGGCGCGGCGCCGAATTACGGCGCAGGCGCTGGCGATGCGCGCGCGCATCGTGCTGGCGTGCGCCACGGGCGCCGAGAACAAGCAGGTGGCCGCGGAGCTCGGCGTCGATCAGGCGACCGCCGGCAAGTGGCGGCGGCGGTTCATCGCGCGCGGTGTGGATGGCTTGTACGACGAGCCGAAGCCCGGCGTTCCGCGCAAGATCACCGACGAACAGGTCGAGGCCGTGATTGTACGCACGCTGGAAAGCGCGCCCAAGGGGGCGACGCATTGGAGTTCGCGCCTGATGGCCCGGCAGAGCGGCATCTCAACCTCGAGCGTGCAACGGATCTGGCGCGCCTTCGGCCTGCAGCCGCACCGCACCGAGACGTTCAAGCTCTCCACCGATCCGCTGTTCATCGACAAGGTGCGCGACGTGGTGGGGCTGTATCTGGACCCGCCGGAGCGGGCGGTTGTGCTGTGCGTCGACGAGAAGAGCCAGGTTCAGGCGCTGGACCGCGCGCAGCCGGTGCTGCCGTTGCGGCCCGGGCAGGTGGAGCGGCGCACGCATGACTATGTCCGTCACGGCACGACCTCGCTGTTCGCGGCCCTGAACGCCGCAACCGGAGACGTCATCGGCAAATGCTACAAGCGCCACCGCGCGGTCGAGTTCAAGAGGTTCCTCGCCGAGATCGAACGCCGCGTGCCCGGGGACCTCGACATCCACATCGTCATGGACAACTACGCCACCCACAAGACCCCGGCGATCCGCGCCTGGTTTGCCCGGCGGCCGCGCTGGCACGTCCACTTCACGCCGACCGGCTCGTCATGGCTGAACATGGTTGAGCGGTTTTTCGCCGAGATCACCGAACGACAGATCAAGCGCGGTGTCCATCGCAGCGAACGCGAGTTGGAGCAGGCGATCCTCGCCTATATCGACGCCCGCAACGAAGACCCGAAGCCGTTCAAATGGGTTCGCACCGCCGACGACATCCTTGAAGCCGTCAACAGGTTCTGTCTCAGAACCAGCCCGGAAAATTATGAAGCATACCTCTGATTTCAGGACACTAGAACAGGATCGCTTGAAATCAAAGCAGCCCCTGCGGCCGTCATTGCGAGCAACCGAAAGAGAAAAAGCCCGGCGCGGAGGCCGGGCTCTGAGTTTGTGGGATCGGAGACTGGAAGCGAGGCCGGCAGCGCCGGCCCCGCGATTTATTTAGGCAATCTGACTGCCGCGTCCGAATTCCGGATAGGCTTCGATGCCGATTTCGGTCTGGTCGAGGCCGGCCATCTCTTCCTCCGCCGTCGGGCGCAGGCCGAGAATGGCTGCCAGGATCAGCCAGACGATCGTGCTGGCGATGGTCACAAAGATGCCGATCGCGATGATGCCGGTCGCCTGAACGGCGAAGCTGGCATCCGGATTGGTCAGCGGCACGGCCATCGTTCCCCAGATGCCGGCGAACAAGTGCACCGGAATCGCGCCGACAACATCGTCGATGCGCATCTTGTCGAGCAACGGAACCGTCACCACGACAATTGCCGCGCCGATGCCGCCGACCACGAGGGCCATCGGGACAGACGGTGTCAGAGGCTCGGCGGTGATCGCCACGAGGCCGCCCAGAGCGCCGTTGAGAGCCATGGTCAGATCGACCTTGCCATAGAACACCTGGGTCAGGATAACCGCGACGACGACGCCGGCTGCAGCCGCGTTGTTCGTATTCACGAAGATCCTGGCGACTGACGAGGCATCCGACAGCGTACCCATGGCGAGCTGCGAGCCGCCGTTAAAGCCGAACCAGCCGAGCCACAGAATGAAGGTGCCGAGCGTCGCGAGCGACATGGACGAGCCCGGTATGGGCCGCACTTCGCCGCCCGGGCCGTATTTGCCGATCCGCGCACCGAGAATAATGGCACCGGAAAGTGCGCACCAACCACCGGTCGAATGCACGATCGTGGAGCCGGCAAAGTCGGAGAAGCCCATATCATCGAGCCACCCCGCACCCCAATCCCAGGACCCTTCGATCGGATAGATGACGCCCGTCAGGACGACGCAGAAGATCAGGAACGGCCAGAGTTTGATGCGTTCGGCCAATGAGCCGGAAACGATCGAGCAGGCGGTGGCGCAGAACACCATCTGGAAGAACCAGTCCGAGGCCGCGGCGTAGTCGCCGGGATCAGCGTTCGGCGCGGGAATGACCTTTGGCGTGAAGGAGCCGAGATAGTTCTGCACAAGCCAGCCATCACCCGGATACATCACATTGTAGCCGATCAACCAGAACATCACGCCGCAGATTGAGTAGAGGACGATATTCTTGGTGCACTGCATGGCGACGTTTTTGGTCCGCACCATGCCCGCTTCGAGCATGGCGAAGCCCGCCGCCATCCACATGACGAGGAAACCGGTCACCAGGAACAGCAAGGTGTTCATGATGTACTTGCCGTCGACCGGCAGCTCGGTACTCGCAGCCGGAGCCGCGTCTTGAGCATAGGCGGACGCGGCTAGGAAGACCCCCATCGCGCCGACTGACAGCAGCGCCGCAAGCGCGTACCTTGCCAAAGAATTGAAAGTGAGTGGATTTCGCATGTTCATTCAGCTGTCCCCAAATTGATCAAAGAGCATCTGCGTCGGTTTCGCCCGTGCGGATGCGCAGCGAATGCTCAACCGGCGAGACGAAGACTTTGCCGTCCCCAATCTGTCCCGTTTTCGCCGCGGACGAGATTGCGTCGATCGCCTTCTGCAACTCATCGGATTTGACGACGATCTCCAGTTTGATTTTTGGGACGAAGTGCACGGCGTATTCGGTGCCGCGGTAGATTTCGGTGTGACCCTTCTGGCGACCGTAGCCCTTCACCTCGGTCACCGTCATGCCTTCGATCCCGACATCCGTCAGGCCTGATCTGACTTCATCGAGCTTGAAGGGCTTGATGATGGCGGTCACGAGTTTCATGTGCCCAATCTCCGCTTGTTTTAGCGGCTGGACGATCCGGCCGCTCTGGAATGACCCGGGCCTAACAAAGACAGACCCATGATCATTTCGCTCTTATCAAGAGGCGTGCCACAAACGGATTTTTTGGGCTAATTCGTTGCTTTATAAGGGACAATCCGGTCCAGGGGCGCCGAATGTCTCGTAGGGGGACAGACCTCTTTGCTTAAACCCGGGGCAAAATTGGGCATTTGCACAATCATTCGGCAATTATGCCGCTTCGACCGGCATTTCAGGCACAATTCCCTGCCACTGGAGCAGAATTTTCGGGGCCGGCGGCGCCTGAATGCGGCCGTTACAGCCGGTCGGTCATGCCGAAAACGCTGACGAGCTCGGAGGCGGCGAGCCCGCCATGATGACCGTTGAAGCGGTTCTCCATGATGCCCGGCACCCGCCAGCCGACGAAACGGCCGTCATAGGGCAGAATGAGAATGTCACCCAGCCGGCGGCGCAGCTCCTCCGAGACCGTGGAGGGGCCGAAAAGGCCGAGCGCAATGACGCGCTCCATCGGCATCACCTCGGCGATCCCGCTTAGAAAATCCTGCAGGCGGGTCAGCACCTCGTCACGCCGCTCCGGCTTGACATGCAGGAAGACGTCGCGGGGCGAGCCGTTCGGATAGATCGGATGGCCGGTCGGGCTCACGGGGAGAATATCGGCGATCTCAGGAAGCCGCTCATTGATATAGATCGTCTCCTCGGCCTTGGCCGAGATCTGGTCGTGATCGGCGATGAAGAAATAGAGCGTATCCGGGCTTTTCATACCGGAAAGAAGCGCCTCGAAACTCGCCCAGAAAGCCATGCTCTCCGCCTCATGGAAGGCACTGTCCGGACTATAGTGATGCCCGATCGAATTGATGCTCGGCCAGTAGAAGCCGAAAACCGCTTTGCCTTCGGTGCCCTCCACCGTCTGCCGAAGCTGCAGCATCGCTTCCGCAAGCGTCGTATGCGGGACGAGTTCCGCGCCCTTGCTGACGATGCCGTTATAGCTGGATTGCACCAGATGGCGGGCGGCGAACTGGATGGAACGCACCCCGTGCCGTGCGAGCCGCTGATGGACGGTTTCATGAACGGTGAGAAGTTCCGCCGGATCGAAGCCTTTCGCCAGGCAGCTTTCGGGCGTCTGGCTTTCCAGCGTCGCAAAGGGAAGCGGCTGGACGACTTCGCCATAGGCCGGAACATAGATGTTCCATTCATAGACCGCGTGCTCGGCCGGCAGAACGCCGAGATTGAGCGTCGAGACGGATGCGGCGGTCGTGCTCGGGAAAAGCGCCGACATCGGCGTCAGCACGCCGTCCGCCGCGATGCGCCGCAATGCCGGGATCCTGTCCTGATAACGATGCCAGGAGCGCCAGCCGAATGCGTCGATGAAGAAGAGCACGATCTTCTCGGGGCGCGGATAGCTTCCGCCGAAACAGTCCTCAGGCAAAAGGTTTCCAAGACTTTCCCCGGTCAGGAGGAAATGGATGGTGTTCGAAACATTGCCGAAGGAATAGTCGGCATAGATCGGCTTCAGGAGCGCGGAGCCGAGCGGCTCGAAACGGGCAAGCGGGGCGTCGTTGATCATGGGCGAGACCTCGTCCGGCGGTTTACTCCTCTGAGGTCAGCAGACGGCCGGACTTCCGCTCCTCGTCGGTGAGATTGTCGACGATGTAGTTGGTCGAGCGATGCTCGTAAATGACACGATCCTCATCCTCGATCCACAGCCGCCAATATTCGTCATGGCCTTCGTCGTCGAGGCGATATTGATCGATCCGGATGCGCGCGGCTTTGCGTGTCTCGAAATTGCCGAGCGTTTCGACACGCCCGTCCCGACGCTCAAGAACCACCCGGTATGTCATCGGTCTGCCCGCATCCGCACGTCTCTCGATCTGGTTGTGCCGCGACTTCCCTACGATTGCAAAGCCCTTGATCCCGGCCTGTGGATCAAAACGCTCGCCGCCCTTTCGGTGCGCCTATTGAACCTTGACCGGTGCGACCGGGACATTGTCGATAAGGCGCACAGGACCAAGATAGACCGCGCCGAGGAGCCGCGAGGGCGCCGTGACATGCTGGCCGACCGGCATCAGGGCGAGCGCGTCGCGCACTTCCAGATAGTCTACCCGAAAGCCGGCGCCTTCAAGCCAGTCACGACCGAGAAAGGTTGCCTCATGCACGGGGCGGCCTCCTGACAGCTCCTTCGAGACATCCTCCAGCACGGCATAAAAGCGCGGCGCAATGGAGCGGGAGGTCGTATCCAGATAGGCGTTGCGCGAGGACATTGCGAGCCCGTCCTGCTCGCGCACGATCGGCCC
The DNA here is from genome assembly GCA_963749875.1 of uncultured Alphaproteobacteria bacterium. Taxonomy (GTDB): domain Bacteria; phylum Pseudomonadota; class Alphaproteobacteria; order Rhizobiales; family Rhodomicrobiaceae; genus JAHQVI01. Next base: position 1,392,205 of record CAVVOX010000002.1, on the reverse strand, counting down.
CCCGACGATCTGGATCGGCAGGTCCAGGTCCTTGGTCAGCTGGCGAATGACGAGCAGCTGCTGGTAATCCTTCTCGCCGAAAACGGCGATATCCGGCAGCGCCTGTAAAAACAGTTTTGTCACCACCGTCGTCACTCCGGCGAAGTGCCGTGGCCGGCTCGCGCCCTCAAGGCCGGAGGTGATGCCGATGACCTCGACGCGCGTCGAGAAATCATTCGGATAGATCTCCTCGACCGGCGGCGTATAGAGCAGGTCCACGCGCGCAGCGGTCAGCTTGTCCCAATCGCCCACTTCATCCCGCGGATAGGCGGAATAATCTTCATTCGGGCCGAACTGCGTCGGATTGACAAAGATTGAAACGACAACACGCTGAGCCTGTTTCTTGGCGATATTAATCAGTGAAAGATGCCCCTCATGCAGGGCTCCCATGGTCGGCACCAGCGCAATGGTCTTGCCCGAGCGGCGCCAGCTCTTGACGGTGGCGCGCAGGTCCTTGGTCGTAGTGACGATTGGCAGTCGACGAGCCATTTGGCCTCATTCCCCCAAAAATGTGCGTGGGACCATAGCAATTTCGAACGAAAACGGAAGCCGGACAAGCCCGGACCCCATGCTTTCTTGGCGTAAGGTCATCAAGGCCGTAGAATGCAGGCAGGAGAGACAACCTATGGCTGCGGACAGCAAGACCCCGGCGCCTCGGAAGACGAACGACGTCCCCGAAGAGCAGCGCTCGAGCGACAATGACGTCGCCGCGTTCATCCAGCAGATGAAGTCCATCGCCCCGTCGGCCTCCGACGGCCGGCGCGGCAGGCTGATCTTTGCCATGGACGCCACGATGAGCCGGCAGCCGACCTGGGACATGGCGTTGAAGCTCCAGGCGGATATGTTCATCGAGGTGAAGGCGATCGGCGGGCTCGACGTCCAGCTCATCTATTTCCGCAGTTTCGACGAGTGCCGCGCCTCGAAATGGGTGAGCGATCCGGAAGCGCTGGCACGGCTGATGACCAGCATCCGCTGTCTCGGAGGCTTCACGCAGATCCGCCGGATTCTGACCCATGCCCGGCGCGAAGCCGAGCGGCGGAAGGTCAATGCGCTCGTCTATGTCGGCGACTGCATGGAAGAGGACATCGACCATCTCGCCGCGCTTGCCGGCGAACTGGGTCTGCTCGGCGTGCCGGCCTTCATGTTCCAGGAAGGCCGCGACGCCAAGGCCGAAAGGGCGTTCCGCGAAATTGCACGATTGACCAAAGGCGCATATTGCCGTTTCGATACGGGTTCGGCTCAACAATTACGCGAGCTGCTCCGGGCGGTCGCCGCCTACGCGGCCGGAGGACGCAAGGCGCTCGAGGATTTCAGCCGAGGCGGCAGCACAGGCAGGCTTCTGCTCGAGCAACTCAAATCGTGAAATCGGTCGGATGCAGTTTCTAATTCTCGGCCTCGCGCTTCTGGTTCTGGTCCTGATTGCGGGGCGGTCCTTTGCCAGAGCCGACGCCAAAGCCCTCGCAAAGCATGTGCGCCGCTTCGCCGGCTGGGGCGTGCTCGGCCTTGCCCTGCTCGCCGCCGTGACGGGGCGGATCATCCTTGCGGTGCCTCTCACCATTCTCGGCTTTTCGCTGCTGGGATGGTCGTTTCCCTTCCTCGATTCCCCGAACAGCACGAAGAGCCGCGGCCAGCGCTCCACGGTGCGCACCGAAATGCTGGAGATGACTCTCGACCACGACACGGGCGCCATGGAGGGCGTCGTCCGTAAGGGGCGCTTCGAAGGACGGCAGCTTTCGCGGCTTTCCACGGGCGAGTTGCAGGAACTACTCGAGGAAGCGCGGGGACAGGATCAGCAGGCGGCCCAGCTTGTCGAGGCTTATCTGATGCGTTTCCGCCGGGGCGGGGGCGAGCGCGGAGGACGGCGGGCCGGCAATGGCGCGGCCGGTGGCGGGGCGATGACGCTTGAGGAAGCCTATGCGGTGCTCGGTCTCAAGCCGGGAGCGAGCCGGGACGATATCCAGCAGGCTCATCGAGCCCTCATGAAGAAATATCACCCCGACCAGGGCGGCACGACCTATCTCGCCTCCAAGATCAACCAGGCGAAGGAGATCCTGCTGAGGCACGCCCATTAAGCGAGATCCGGCAAGGCGGAAACGGATCGCCGCGGCCTCGGCCGGCCCCCAGGCTTGTTGCCAATTCCGCGATTAATCGACACAATCCCGGCGCGCAAAGCCGGATGGCATACGACCCTGGCGGCTGCGGTGCAGGGCTGATTTCCTGGTCAGCCTCAAGGCCGCCATCCCCTCATTCAGCAGAGGCACGGGCAGCCGTCGATGCGAACGGCTATTCGACCCGCACGACCAGGCACTCGATCGACAGCCGCTTTAGCCTGGCGCAGGTCTTCGAGGCATCGCTGCGAGAGAATTTGCCGAAACGGGCGCGATAATAGGATTTGCCCCGCACATTGCCGGAAACCGTCATCTCGTCATGGCCGTCGAGATAGCGGGAAGCCTTTTGCGCCACGGCGGCGAGCCGGCTCTTTGCGGCTCCGGAATTGAGATAGGATCCCACCTGAATGTGGTAGGGGCCGAGCACGGCCTCATCGCTCGGAATGACGTCGGCATCGGTATCGCCCTGCTCCGGCTCCGGCTCCGGCGTCCACCACCACCTCCGCCTCGTCCGGCTCGCTTTCCGGCTTCGATGCCGTCGCGGAGGCAGCTCCGGCCAGCGCCAGCTTCGGAAGCGGTTTCTCGCCGCTTCCCACGGCCCGCCCTTTGTTCGCCTTCACAATTGCAAGCCTCAGCGTCTCCTCCGAAGCGCTGGGATGGAACGCCGGATTGCGTTCCGGCATGTGCTCGGCCTGGAGAATGCCGGCGACCGCGAGCGGCTTGCTCCCACCGCGCTGTTTCCAGTCGTTGAAGGCGACCGCCTTTCGCCAGGACCCGTTCAGAAGAGTTCCGCATGCGCGCATTGCGGCGGCGGCTGGAGCGTCCCCCGAGCACGACGGCCAGGAGGTGCTTGTCGTCGCGGTGGCAGGAGGCGAGCAGATTAAACCCGGAGGCACGCGTAAAGCCGGTCTTCAGGCCATCCATTCCCGCATAGCTGAAAAGCAGCCGGTTGTGGTTCCTGTATTTTCTGCCCTTATATTCGAAATAGCGTGTACGGAAGATTTTTGCTTCGTCGGGGAAATCCTTAAGAACGCGGCGACCGAGCGTTATCAAATCCCGCGCGGTCGTGACCTGCGCCGAATTGGGAAGACCCGATGCGTTGCGGAAGGTGGTCTTGCTCATGCCGATGGCGCGCGCCTTCTGCGTCATCATCCGCGCGAAAGCCGCCTCCGAGCCGGCGATATTTTCCGCGACCACGGCCGCAACATCATTCGCCGATTTGGTGACCAGCGCATACATCGCGTCGCTCACGCTTATCGTGCTGCCCGGCTTCAGTCCGAGCTTCGAAGGCGGACGGGCCGCGGCTTTTGCGCTGACTTTCAGCTTGGTGTTGCGGGTCATGTGCCCGTCGCGCATCTGCTCGAACAGCAGATAGAGGGTCATCACCTTGGTAACAGAGGCGGGATAGCGCTTCGCGTCGATATTCTGCGCATAAAGGATCTTGCCGGAATAGAAATCGACAACCATGGCCGCCTGCGGCGGCGAATAGTGGCTGCGCTTCCTCTTTTTCTTGGCCTCTGCCGGCACGGCCGCCATCGCGGCAACCAGGCAGACAATCAGCGCAAATCTTGCGCCCCCCACCAGCCGCGTCGCCGCAAACCTCATCGCCATCCGCCAACGAAATGCCGAGTCATCCCTGGAGATGACCATCACATCCCTCCCCTTTATCGCGCCGCCGTCGGTTGCATGCGATGGGCAACGACCCTACCTATACAGCCCTAGCAAAGTGTTAACGGCTGATCCACCGTTTGGCTAGGCGCCGGAGCGAAATATTTCCGCGCGGTGCCTGAACGACGCCGGCGCGCCGCGGCTCCACGCTAGCGATGGGTTATCACCGAATCGTAAGACATGGATCCCAATCCCAGGTTCGGGTGTTAAAATTTGATCTTCAGTTTCGCTTTTCGTGCGGAGCGATCGCAGTTTTTTTTTGAGGAAGATGTACTACTATAATCGGAGTGGCGTAACGTCGGGCGGACAATGATGTGGGAGAGCGAAGCGGAGACTTTTTGCTGCCCATCTGATGATGTTATGCTCCGACCCGATCGCTACAACCGCCGATCCATTGAAACGGAAGGCGGCAAAACCCAATCTTTCGGGGTCGAAGCGAGGCAGTATTTCCGGGGCTTGGCATCATCATTGCACATCATTGCAACCGAACCATGTGGCACAGAGGCAGACAGAGAGAGAGCGGCAAAAGCAACGGGCAAAGGATTGAGGCCATTCTGCGCGTCTTCATGTCAGGAAAGAACGATCGCGATCACGACGGAGACGCGCGCGGCGGTATCGTCACCAAGACCGAGCCGAAGACGAAAAGGCCGAGCCTTTACAAGGTGCTCCTGCTCAATGACGACTACACACCGATGGACTTCGTCGTTTACGTCCTTGAAAGGTTCTTCAACAAGTCGCACGATGAGGCGAATAGGATCATGATGCATGTGCATCAGAAAGGTGTCGGAATTTGCGGGGTCTATACTTATGAAGTGGCGGAGACAAAGGTTGCGCAAGTGATGAACTTCTCTCGCCAGAACCAGCATCCTCTACAATGTACTATGGAGAAGGAATAGTCCCCAGTGCCTTCGTTTTCGTCCAGTCTTGAAGAGTCCCTTCACCGCGCGCTTGAATTCGCCAATGAGCGGAATCACGAATATGCAACGCTTGAGCATCTGCTCTTGTCCCTCGTCGACGACCGGGACGCGGCCGCCGTCATGCGCGCCTGCAATGTCGACCTCGACCTCCTGCGCGGCAAGCTGATCGACTATCTCGACAACGACCTCGAAAATCTGGTCGTTGAGCATGATTCCGAAGCGCAGCCGACGGCCGGCTTTCAGCGCGTCATTCACCGCGCCGTCGTGCATGTGCAATCGTCGGGGCGCGAAGAAGTGACCGGGGCGAATGTGCTCGTCGCCATTTTCGCCGAGCGCGAAAGCCACGCCGCCTACTTCCTGCAGGAGCAGGACATGACGCGGTTCGATGCGGTCAATTACATATCCCACGGCATCGCCAAGCGCCCCGGAATGTCCGAGCCGCGCGTGGTGCGCGGTGTCGATGACGACGCCGCCACCGTTGAACCGGGCGAGGAGAAGAAGCGTTCCGGCGACGCGCTCGAGGTCTACTGCCTGAATTTGAACGAGAAGGCGCGCGACGGGCGGATCGATCCGCTGATCGGTCGTGGCAGGGAGATCGACCGCACCATCCAGGTGCTCTGCCGCCGTCAGAAGAACAACCCGCTCTTCGTCGGCGATCCCGGCGTCGGCAAGACCGCCATTGCGGAGGGCCTGGCGCGCAAAATCGTGCGAGGCGAAGTGCCTGAAGTTTTGGCAAACGCTACAATTTTTCAGCTCGATATGGGCGCCCTGCTCGCGGGCACGCGCTATCGCGGCGATTTCGAGGAGCGGCTGAAGGCCGTGATGCGCGAGATCGAGGCCTATCCGGGCGCGATCATGTTCATCGACGAGATCCATACTGTGATCGGCGCCGGCGCGACCTCCGGCGGCGCAATGGATGCCTCGAACCTCTTGAAGCCCGCTTTGCAGTCCGGCACGCTGCGCTGCATCGGCTCGACGACCTATAAGGAATATCGCCAGCATTTCGAGAAGGACCGGGCGCTCGTCCGGCGGTTCCAGAAGATCGACGTCTCCGAGCCGACCGTCACCGACGCTGTCGAGATCCTGAAGGGCCTGAAGCCTTATTTCGAGGATTTCCACCGCGTGCGCTACACCCAGCAGGCGATCAAGGCGGCCGTCGAGCTCTCGGCGAAATATATTCATGACCGCAAACTGCCCGATAAGGCCATCGACGTGATCGACGAGACCGGCGCCTCGCAAATGCTGCTGCCCGGTTCACGCCGGAAGAAGTCGATCGGTGTGCGCGAAGTTGAGGCAACTGTCGCGACCATGGCCAGAATCCCGCCGAAGACGGTCTCGAAAAGCGATTCCGAGCTGTTGCGCAATCTTGAGACAGATCTCGAGCGCGTGGTGTTCGGCCAGGACCAGGCGATCACCGCCCTTTCCTCGGCCATCAAGCTCGCCCGTGCGGGCCTGCGCGAGCCGGAAAAGCCGATCGGCTGCTACCTCTTCTCGGGGCCGACCGGCGTCGGCAAGACCGAGGTCGCCCGGCAATTAGCCAACCTGCTCGGCGTCGAGCTGCTCCGTTTCGACATGTCCGAATATATGGAGCGCCATACCGTTTCGCGGCTGATCGGCGCGCCCCCCGGCTATGTCGGCTTCGATCAGGGCGGTTTGCTCACCGACGGGATCGATCAGCATCCGCATTGCGTCCTTCTACTCGACGAAATCGAGAAAGCGCATCCGGACCTCTTCAACGTGCTCCTGCAGGTGATGGATCACGGCAAGCTGACCGACCATAACGGCAAGCAGATCGACTTCCGCAATGTGATCCTGATCATGACCACGAATGCGGGCGCCTCCGACCTTGCCAAGCAGGCTTTCGGCTTCAACCGGACCAAGCGCGAGGGAGACGACCAGGAAGCGATCCAGCGGCTCTTCACGCCGGAGTTCCGCAACCGCCTCGATGCGGTCATCGGTTTCCAGAACCTGCCGCGCGAGATTATCGGAAAAGTTGTGGAAAAATTCGTCTTCCAGCTCGAAGCGCAACTGGCCGATCGCAACGTGACGATCGAGCTCAGCCCGGAGGCGAGCGACTGGCTGATCGAGCACGGCTATGATGAGCAGTTCGGCGCGCGTCCGCTGGCGCGGGTCATCCAGCAGCATATCAAACAGCCGCTGGCCGAAGAGCTGCTGTTCGGACGCCTCGAAGGCGGCGGCACCGTTCGCGTGATCGTCGAGGAGAAGCCAGAGGGCAAGAAGGGGCTCGGCTTTGAAATCGTCGAAGCTCGCGAAAAGACAAAGAAATCTCCGAGCGATGGCGATGATCGGTCCGGAGGCGGGACACCGGCCAAGAAGCCCAAGGCGTCCAAGCGCTCATCCTCCGGGCGAAGCGGCCCGCGCGGCGGTCAAAAGAAACTGCCCTCGCCCAAGAACAGCCCGTCAAAGGGTGGTGGCGACAACAAAACGAGCCTTGTCCCGAAAGTGCCGCTTGTGCCTTGAGGGCGGGCGCGTCGGAAGCGCGATACCCGTATCGGCTGTAGGCTATCCTACCGATTTGACATTCTAAGAAGCTGCGAAGGGCTGTTTGTGCATGGCAATACTGCCGACAGACCAGCAGGGAGAGTAAAGTCGACAGAGCCGATACGCTTCATCTCGTAGCACCGAGAGCGATCGGCCGAGGATGAATATCGCTATGGAAGGCAGCGGCGACACCGCAAATGCTCCCGTGTGGCCATCGCAGGCCACGCGGCGGAGCGCAGCCTGGCGAGGCGCGCGCGAGACGCCGCTTCTCCCCCCTTTCATCCTGTTCTCGACCTTTGTCGGTTTCGGCGCCTTAACCAGCCAGACCGGACTTTCCTGTCTCGATACCCTGTTCATGTCGGTCTTCATCTTTGCATTGCCCGGCCAGGTCGTGCTCGTCGACGAAATGGCCCGAGGCGCCTCGGTCCTGACGGCCGCCATCGCGGTTTCGGCGACAAGCATCCGGCTTCTGCCCATGACAGTTGCGCTCTTGCCGATGATCCGGGACAAGCGTGTGCCGAAATGGATGGTGGTCGCCCTCGCCCAGTTCGTCGCCGTTACCGTCTGGGTCGAGAGTACGCGCCGCGCGCCGGGCGTGCCGAGGCATCTGCGCGCCGCCTACGCGCTCGGCATCGCCGCGCTTCTGGTCGGCGTTTCCTCCTCCGGCGCGATGATCGGATTTCTGGTCGCGGGGCAGGTTCCCTCGATCATCGCCGCCGCCCTCTTATTCATGATGCCGCTCTACTTCCTGCTCGCGATGCTCATCGGCGCGCACAGGACCATCACAGGCTTGCTCCCCATCCTGCTGGGGCTTGTGCTCGGACCGATTTTTCATATTCTTATTCCCGAATTCGACCTTGTTCTCACCGGCGTCGTCGGTGGCTCGGTGAGTTTCCTTCTCGCCCACTATGTCTTGCGGCCGCAGAGGAACGATGGCGCTGTCAAGTGATGTCCTGGTCTACATCTTCGTCGCCGGATTTGCCGCGACGGCGATCTGGCGTTTCGCGGGCTTCGTGCTATCGAGCGGCCTTGAGGAAGACGGGCCGGTCGTCGCCTGGGTCAGCGCGGTTTCCACAGCGCTGGTTGCAGGGCTGATCGCGCGCATCGTCCTCTTCCCGCCGGGGGCATTGGCCGAAATGAGCGCGCTCGTGCGGCTCGGCGCATTCGGTTTCGGCGTGCTAACCTTCTTCCTTGCGAGGTCTCATATGGGCGTCGGCATTCTTGTCGGCACCACCGTACTCATCTCGGCGCATCTGGTCGGTCTTTAACGCAAGCTGCAAGCCGGCCGCCGCCGCTTTACGCGAAGCTACGTATTGTGTTTCTTGACTATCTGACGCTGGATCAGGCCGCCACTCATGCCATGCGGTCGTTTACCTTGTTATACTTCATAGTTGCGTCTCCACCCGCCGCTCTTCTCGCCCTGGTCTTGCTCTCCGCCTCTTCAATGGCCGGCGCACAGATCGTCCGATCCTCCCCCGTATCGCAGCCGAACACCCCGTCCCAGACCCTGCAGGCCGACCGGCAGGCGCCAGCGGATCTTAAGGCTGAGGATCTGATCGGCGCTCAGGGCCGGCCAATTCCGGTAAAGATCCGGCTGCCCGACGCCTCCCCGAACGGAACGGATCGAAGCGCGATAACCCGCTTCCTGATATTCCGCGGTCTGGCCGAGGGCGTCCATTTCTCCGCCGGGTTCCAGGTCAATTCCTCCTGGGCGGTGGCGGCGTCCGATCTGCCTGATCTGGAGCTTCTTTCGGCGCCCGACTATTGCGGCGCCTTTCTGGTTCAAGTGACCGCCCATACGGCGGAGGGACATATCCTTGGCCGATCGATCGTTCCCGTCATAATCACACCCGGGGAGGGTGAGAATAGCCAAACGCTGCACCTTGCCCCCCTCGATGCGGGATCGGCGGAGAACGCCCCGTCCGACCTCCGGCTTACCGAAGAGGAGCGCCTTCTCCGGCAGGCCGAGACGCTGATCGCGACCGGGCTTATCGGCGGAGCGCGCCTGCTCTATGCGAGACTGGCGGAAGAGGGCAATGGCCGCGCCGCCTATGCGCTGGCGCAAAGCTTCGACCCTGACAGTTTGAGCAGACTGCATGTCATCGGTCTGGCGGCGGACAGGGAGCAGGCGCAAGCCTGGTACGGCAAAGCCGCCGAACTCGGCTATGGCCCGGCTCTGGAGCGCGTTGCGGCGGCCGGGCGCGTCCACTGAAACGCTTCGGGCCGAATGCGCCCGCAATTCGAAAGCTGAGGAGCGTTTTCATGCGAAAAGTCTTCAAAGCCGTTCTGTTCGCATCCGCCTTCCTGCTGACAAGCGCCCAGGCTTCGCATTCGCAATCGCGCGATCCCGCCCCCACAAAGGCCGATGCCCGCGACGCCGCATCCAACAACGCGCTTCGCGAACGCTGGAAGGCCATTCTAAATGAAAACACGGTGACGCTGATTTCCGGCAGTCTGAATGGCGGCGGCCCACCCATGGCATACGACATCGCCGCTGTGCTCGATTCCGGCCATGCGCTTCGCATTCTGCCTATGGTCGGCAAAGGCGCCATTCAGAATATGCGCGATCTGATGCTCCTGCAGAGCGTCGATGTGGCGCTCGTCGATCTTGTCGCTCTCGACCACTTTCGAAGGAACACGCAGCTTGGCGAGGACTTTCCCTCTCGCCTTGCCTATATCGCCCCGCTCTTTCACGACGAGCTGCATCTGATCGCCCGGCCCGGCATCAATTCCATTCGCGATCTCGACGGCAAGCGGGTGAATTTCAGCAATGAAGGAGATGGCGGGCGAATTTCATCGCGCACCATTTTCCAGCGGCTCGGGGTGAAGGTCGAGGGCATCAGCGTCTCTCAAACCGAGGCGATCGGGATGATGAAACGTGGCGCGCTCGATGCCAGCCTCGCCGCCGGCCCGAGACCGCTCGCCTCGCATCGCGCCATACCCGAAGCGCTCGGCTTCAAGCTCATTCCCATTCCATATGAAGACCCGCTCTACGGACTCTATCTGCCGGTCAGGTTCAGCCATGACGACTATCCGAACCTGATCCCGAAGGGGAAAAGCGTCGGCAGCGTCGCCGTCCAGACATTGCTCGCGGTCCAGAATTGGCCTCCGAGCCACCCGCGCTACAAGAAACTCGCGAAATTCACCACCGCCTTTTTCGAGAATTTCGACAAGCTCGTTCAGCCGCCCTACCATCCGCGCTGGAAGACGGTCAATCTCGCCGCCCAGCTGCCCGGCTGGCGGCGTTTCCCGCCCGCACAGCAATGGCTTGAGAAGAAGCACGGTTTCAAAGCGGGCTTCAAGCCCGAGAACGAGCGATTCCGCAGCGTTCTCGACGGCTTCCTGACCCGCTATACCGATATTGACCGGATCGGCGGGCTGAGCCGGGAAGACCGCAACGCGCTCTACGATTCCTTCGCCCGCTGGCTGAAGACAAAGCCAACAACGACCTCGCAATAATGCCGCCAGGCATCGGCATGAGGCTGGCACGCATCCGCGACGTCACGCGCGCGGTCTGCGCACCGCCAAGGCCAGCAGCACGCCGAGCACCGTAATTGCCGCCAGCATGAGCCACGCCTCCGTAATGGAAATCGTCAGCGCCGATCGTTCGATGGCCGGCTTGGCGAAAGCCACCATGGTGGGCGTCACCTCCTTGTCGGCCGGCACGAAAGGCAGGCCGGTGAAGTCGAAGATCGCGCGGTCGCGCGCCTCCAGCCTTTCATAGATCACCGCCGCATGTTTCTCGGTCCGGCCGAACACGACCGTATCGATCAAGGCGATGCCGATCGCGCCACCCAGATTGCGCATCAGGTTGAAGAGCGCGCTTGCGTCGGGCACGCGGTCAGCCGGCAAATGGCCAAGCGCAATCCGCGTCGGCGCAAGCAGGCAGAACATCACGGCGAGCCCGCGCACCACCTGCGGCCAGAACATGCCATCGAAATCGGTTCTCGGCGTATCGAAGCCGCTCATGGCGAGGCCGACGCCAAAGAAGGTGAAGCCGAGCACGCTCAAAAGCCGCGCATTGACGCGCTGCTCAAGCCAGACGGCAATCGGCGCAATCGCAAGCTGCGCGGCGCCCGTCACCAGCATCACCTGGCCGATGCCGAGCGCATCGTGCGCCCGCACGAAGCCGAGGAAAACAGGCATCAGATAAACCGAGCCGTAAAGGCCCATGCCCAGCACGAAACTCATGGCGCAGCCAAGCGCGAAATTGCGGTCACGAAAGGCGCGCAGATCGACGAATGGCCTTGGCCCCGCCAGCGTCCTCCAGATGAAGGCCGAGCCGCTCGACAGCGTAATCGCCAGAAGCGCCAGCACCCATCCGGAGAGCCAGCCGCTCTTCGGCGCATCCTTCAGTCCGATTTCCAGCGCCGCCAGGGCGACGGCCAGCATCAGCAGCGCAAGCCCGTCGAGATGCCGCGCCTCGCGGGGGGAGGCCCCTGTCCGCGGCAGGAACAGTGAGGCACCCGTGATCGCGAAGATCGCCGGCAGGATGTTGACCAGAAACAGCCAGTGCCAGCTGAAGGTCGAGGTGATCCAGCCGCCCGAAATCGGGCCGACCGTCGGGGCCAGCACGGCGAGCATTCCAGCGATCGTGGTCGCCAGCGCCTGGCCGCGGCCGGGAAAGATCAGAAAGACGGCCGAGAACACGATCGGGATCAGCATGCCGCCGGCAAAGCCCTGAATGACGCGCCATGCGACGAGGCTGACGAAGCTGTCGCTCATCGCACATCCGGCCGAGGCGATGGCAAAAACCGATGTCGCGGCGATGAAGAGGCCGCGCAAGGAAAGGACGCGGGTCAGCCAGCCGGTAAGCGGAATGGCGATGACCTCGGCGATCAGATAGGCCGTCTGCACCCAGCTCATGCGGTCGGCGCCGATGCCCAGCGCGTCCTGAATGGTGGGCAGCGAGGTGACGACGATCTGCACGTCCAGGATCGCCATGAACATGCCGATGCACATCGCGATGAAGCCGGCCCAGGCAGCAAGCGGCGGGGCGGCGGGACGGATATCGGCGGCGGTCGCCGCGTTCATCGGGCCGCTCCGCCCGCGGCCGCAAGCGCCTCGTTTTCGGCGCGGATGCGGATGAAGAGGATCGCGGCGTTGAGGGCCGAGAAAAGCAATGCGTACCAGAGAAGGCCGAACGCCATCGGCAGAACGAAGATCTCGCCGATCACCACGGCATAGTTGGGATGCGGGATGAGGCGGTAAGGCCCGCTCCTGACCAGCGGCTCGCCCGGCACGACGATGATGCGGGTCGTCCAGCGGTCGCCGAGCGTTGCCAGCACCCAGATCCGCAAGATCTGCAAGACGATGAAAAGGATGAGCCAGCCGGTCTCCGGCGTAATGCCGATGGCAAGGCCCCACAGGCCGGCGAGCCATGCGGCATGCAGGAGAACGATCGCGGGATAGTGGCCCGGCGCATATTCCGCCGCGCCCCGCGCCCTGAGACGCTTCTCATTGCGCCGCGCATAGACGAGCTCGGTAAGGCGCTGGAGCGTGACGAAGGCCAGCACGAGCGCCGCCAAAGGGTCGATCCAGCTCAAACCCAGACTCATTAAGCCGGCCTTGCAAGCATTGCGGTGCTGAGCGTGAAGCCCGGTCCGAGCGCCATGATCAGCGAACGATCCGGCAGCCCTGCCTCGATGGCGCGCTCAAGCACGAAAAGCGCGGTCGGCGCCGACATATTGCCATATTGCGACAGCACCGCCCGCTCATGATCGAGCGTCCCGGTCTGCAGCCTCAGCGCGCTCTCGATCGCCTCGATCACTTTCGCGCCGCCGGGATGACAGATGAAACGGCCGATTTCGCGCTGATCGACACCATAATGATTGCAGATATGGTCGAGGGCGGGGGCCAATTGCTCGGCCGCGAAGGACGGGATCGAGCGATCGAAAATCACACCGAACCCGTCCGGATCGACCGACCAGCCCATAATGTCGAGCGTATCCGGCCAGGAATGCTCGACCGCATCTTCAATCGAGGCGAGTCCCTTATCCGCCTCGCCCGCCTTGATCACCGCCGCCGCGGCGCCGTCGCCGAACAGCGCGAGCGCGACGATATTGGCTTTCGTCACCTGATCGAGACGCACCGCCAGCGTGCAAAGCTCGACAACGACCAGGAGCACGTGTTTCTCGGGCTGCGCTTTGGCGAGCCGCGCCGCAAGCGACAGTCCCGTGACGCCACCGGCGCAACCAAGCCCGAAGACCGGCACGCGCGCAATATCGGGAGAAAAGCCGAGCGCTGCAGCGGCCCGCGCCTCCAGGCTCGGCGTGGCAATGCCGGTGGAGGAAACCGTGACCACCGTGCCGATCTCCTCGCCCGTAATACCGGCCTGGCGCATCGCCTTTTGCGCGGCAGCGATGAAAAGCTCCGTCGCGATCTCAAGATAGACGCCGGTGCGGTCCGTCCAATTATGCGGCTGCAAATACCACTCGATCGGCCGGGCCGAATTCCGTTTCACGATGCCGCAATTCTCGAAGACCTGCCTCAGCTTGCTGAAATCGGAAAATCGGGAGGAGAAGATGTCCGTGACGTGATCCGCCACCGCCGACTGTTTCAGCTCATTCGACGGAACGGCTGTCGAAAGCGAGCAAATTTGAGGCGTGTGGGCTTGCACAATTACCGCTCCGTCCTGTGATAACCAATGTGGCAGGGATTTCCACCACCGCATTGATTCACAAGACCTTGTCAGAAGCGTGTTCGCAGCGCCTAGCGCAAGGCGCGAAGCTCCCATGCGCCTCATCGCTCCGCGCCCCGGCTGTAGATGGCGCTTACATCGTCTCTTAGCGCCCGGCGGGAGGCGGGGCGCATATACATCATATGGCCGCCGCGATAGACGTGCAACTCGATCGGCCGCGCATTGGCGATCGGGCGAAGCTGACCGATGAGAAATTCGGAAACGCTGTAGGGCGTGGCGAGATCCGTATAGCCATGCGCGATGAAGACCTTGAGATCGGGGTTGAGCGTGCGCGCCTCTTGCAGCTCATCCAAACTGCCCGCATAGCCTTGCCTGTTCGGCCTGGTGCCGAAATCCCAGACGCCGTTCACCTCGCGGTTGAGGAGGTCATAGGGGAGATCTGTCTTGAAGCCGAGCACCTCGCGCGCATAGTTCTCCATGAGCGGCGTCAGCGCTGTGACGGCCGCATCGAGGATCGGATCGAAGTCCGAACGCCCGGCCGGCCGCGGCAGAGGCGCGCTGATCGCGCCGTCATAAACACTCACCGTGCGATTGCGACTCCGCTTGAAATCCTGGCGGAACAGCGATCGGTCGATCCGGCCGTGATGGCGCTCGATCATCTCGGGCGCAATGCCGGTCAGCCGGGCGAGCCTGGCGACCGTAGCGTCATCCATGTTCAGCCCTTGCACCAGATGGGAAAGGTAATCCGTGCGCGCGAATTTCTCCGCTTCATGCACCGGACCAAGCGGCGCGTCATAGCCCTCGCTGCGCTCCAGATGCGACGCGGCCAGGGACGGCAGCATCAGAGCGAGCGGCACGAGCGCATAGTCATCGCCGCGGATCATCGAAAATTCCAGCGCCGGCGAGATGAGGATCGCGCCCTTGACCTGAAGGCCTTTCTGCAGAAGGCGGTGCGTGAGCAGTGCCGCGCGAAAGCCGCCATAGCTTTCGCCCACGACAAAGACCGGTGCGAGCTGGCGGGCGGTGCGCGTCAGATAGAGGCGCACGAATTCGGTCATCGCTTTGGCGTCCTTGTCGACAGCGTAATAGGCCTTCTTGACCTCCTCCCCGCTTCCGGTCGCGCGGCTGAAGCCGGTACCGACCGGATCGACGAAAACCAGATCGGTGAAAGACAGCCAGCTATCGGGATTGTCGCTGAGGGCGATCGGCTTTGCCGGATGGGCGCCGTTCCCGGTGAAGTTCAGCACCTTCGGTCCGAGGGCGCCAAGATGCAGAAAGGCCGCCGCCGCGCCGGGGCCGCCATTGAAAACGAAGCTGATCGGTCGTCCGGGCTCGCCGGTCGTATAGGCGACGTAGAAGATCCTGGCGGCCGTCTCGCCCTTCTCATTCCTCAGCGGCAGCGTTCCGGCTGTCGCCGTGTAGCTGAGACGCTCCGGGCCCTCACCGATCGTACGCTGGCTCGTGCTGTCGCCGGGTAGGTCTCGGACAAGCCCTGCGCCGCTCGATTGCTGCGCGACGGGCGCCTCAGCCTTGCTGGCGTCCTGCGCGAAGGCAGGCGAAAATGCGATCGATGCGACCAGAATGAAGATTGCGAATCGGATGGGAGCCATGCGTTGACCTTTCTTCGCGGACCGAACGGACCGGGCCGGCGTTTCCTCCCGCATCAAGTTGGTGGTCATCGTCTCCAAGGGCAACCGCAGCGCGCGCTCGGCGGGCGGCCGCGAGAACGGGTGCAGCCGGCTACAGATTCTGGACTGGATGGCGCCGGCCGGCTGGGCTTAGCTCCCGGGATCGCAATCGCGTGCGTTCGCGGCCGGCAGCGCCCGCAAGAAAGCTGGAGACCCGACATGGCCGCCTATTGTTTTTTCGACGTCCGCAAGATCGTCGATCCGGAGAAGATCAGCGCTTATCGCAGTCAGGTGTTCGCAACGGTCGAGCAATATAGCGGCCGCTATCTGGCGCTCGGCGGGCCGTTCGACGTGGTCGAGGGCGATTGGAGTCCGGTCATTCCCGTCATTATCGAGTTTCCGAGCCTTGCCAAGGCCCGCGAGTGGTACGATTCCAAAGAGTATGAGCCACTGAAGGCGCTGCGCATGGAGGGCACCGAATCCTGCGGCGTCTTCATCGAGGGCTACGCGCCGGAATAAGTGTGGAGCCGCGCTTCGCCTGATCGGCCATCGGAACACCCGCCCGTCATATCGATGCCGCCCTGGGCGCCGCCATTGCGGCGGACGTGCCGGGATCCAATATCGAACTCATGGCCGAGGGGTGCCTCCACCGAATTGCATTGCGGTCTGGCGGAAATTTGATCGCCATGGACGGCGCGCGGCTATCTCTCCTCGCCGCAAATGAGGATAGGATAGGCGCGACATGACACTCGACAGACGAACCGCCTTGCGGGGAATGCTGGCGACCGCCTCGCTCGCCGCCCTGCCCTTGCCCCCGGCGCACGCGCAAGCCGCCTCGTTTCTGACCAAACCCATCCCCGCGACCGGAGAAGCGCTGCCCCTTGTCGGCCTCGGCACCTGGATCACCTTCAATGTCGGCAACGACAAAAAGCTGCTCGATGAAAGCGCCGCCGTCATGGCTGCCTTTTTCGAGGCGGGCGGCAGGATGATCGACTGCTCGCCCATGTATGGCTCCTCGCAGCCGACGATCGGCTATGGCCTGAAGATGCTCGGCTATCCGAAGGCGCTGTTTTCCGCCGAGAAGGTCTGGACGTCGGACGCGGATAGCGGACCGGAGCAGATCGAGGCGTCGCGCGCGCATTGGGGCGTCGCCCGCTTCGATCTCATGCAGGTGCACAATCTCGTTGCGTGGAAGCGGCATCTCAAAACGCTCCGGGCGATGAAGGAAGACGGCCGGCTCCGCTATATCGGGGTCACGACGTCGCACGGCCGCCGCCATGGCACGCTCGAACGGATCATGAAGACCCAGCCGATCGACTTCGTGCAGCTGACCTATAATATGATTGACCGCGAGGTCGAAGAGCGCATCCTGCCGCTCGCTGAGGAGCGGCGGATCGCGGTGATCGTGAACCGGCCGTTCCGCGGCGGCCCGCTGGTCGACCGGGCCAAGAGACACGATCTGCCCGGCTGGGTCAGCGAAACGGGCGCATCCACCTGGCCGCAATTCCTCTTGAAGTTCATCGTTTCGCATCCGGCCGTGACCTGCGCTATCCCGGCCACGACCCGCGTCGATCATGTGCGCGAGAACATGGCTGCATCGACAGGGATCCTGCCGAACGAGAAGCTGCGGCGGCGCATGGCGGATTTTGTCGCCGGGTGGCTCTGAATCGCGCACTCCGACCGGAGTGCGGAACGGTGGTCCATAGCGCCGCCGAAGCTGAAGCGCGTCATTCGGTGCAATCTTTGGGCCTCATCGGAGAAATCTGCCCGGAAAAGTTGGTTCAGTGCCAATAATCCACCGCGCTGGCGACCGTGTTCATCTCATCACATACGCATAATGACCGTTCCAAAATCCAGAATAGAACTTGGAGCATCTTGATTCAGTCAAGAAGTGAGCGTACCGATACTCGGCCATGGTCAACGATGGGAGGAAAACCATGAACAAAAATCTGATGACGATCATATCCATCATCGTTCTCGTGCTCATCGTCGCTTTCGGGGCGCGCTACCTCTTCGGCGTGGAGGAGGAGCCCATCCCTACCGCAAGCACATCATCGGCGCCGGAGACATCACAGCCGGATGCGCAGACGACGGACGGCTCTGCCGGCCAACAAAACTAATCATTCGCCGCATTACCGACCGAGAGAGCCCGGCGCCCCTTGTCCTGCCGGGCTCTCTTTCGAACCGCCGCACAGGCGCCGTCGCCCTGTTCCATCGCCTGCAACGCCCCCCGGCAGCCGTTGCCCGGATGCATCAGCGACGTAACGGATTCGCAACAAATTGAAGAAAACACTTCGGCGCGATCCCGCCTTGAGGGAAAAATGGGCGTCCCTGTGGAGAACCCGAATGCCTGAGACACATTTGCCGGCACCCGATGCAAAGTCGTACGCGCCCCTGCGGCGCGCGAATATCGGCCGTCTGCCTCTTACCAAACGCCAGGCGGAGATTTTCGACGCCGTCCGGTTGCACGGCACGCATTCCGAGGCCGCACGATATCTCGGCATAAGCAGACAATGGGTCAGCCGGGTCATCGCCAGATGCAGGATGAAGGGACATAGCCCCGAGATGGAGTAAGCGCTCAATGGGCCCAGCGCATACCTCCGAGGCCAAGGATTTGAAACATGGGCGCCATCGAAGACCCACTCGACGCCGCTAGAGGCATCTTGCTCGGCATGGTCCTGGGAATGCTTACGTGGGTCTCGGCTTTGATAGCGTTTATCTGCCTATTTATCTGACAAGATTTCTCGCGGCACTTGCAAGCTTGTCAGTGGTCCGGAGCGGCCGCAGCTTAAACACCCTATCGAAAATCCGCCTGACGGATTATCTCTTTCACATTGCACCGCGCTGTGAAGGCCGCCGATCATTGCGGTGGCAATGGGCGCGGCTCGTCCGATGGAAGACCCTCTCCGTCATCCGTGGTGATGGGCCGTGAGGCAAGCCGGTTAAGCCTTTTTTACGGTGATGGGGCTTGAACCGCCCGTCTGAGCCGTTGCGCCCGCGCTGCGGCGGTCCCCATTGAATTTCAAAGAGCCGTCAATCAGCGTTGTGCGATCTTAGATAGCTCCGGTGCCTCCGCCGCGAGCGGGCGTCTGCCTTAACTCAACCGTAGCGGGCTCTGCGTATCCTCCTCTACCGATGCCGAGGAGCACATGCGTGAGCCGCCTATGACGATGTCTGCGATACGCAGCTGGATTCGCGGACTGAGCCGCACAAGCCGGGATGCGTTGTTTGTCCTCGCTATGATCCCTCCGACTTATGCGCTGCTCCTTTGGATAGATGCTTTCGACCGTTTCTATGACTACAGCCGCGCCAACGAGAATTGGCAGATTGATGAAATCACTGCCCTCTTTCTGGTTCTGGGGCTGGCGGGAGCAGTCTTCGCGATACGCCGCTGGCTCGACTTGCGGAAGGAGGTCAGAAGGCGCCGTGCCGCGGAAGACAAGGCGAATGCCCTCGCCCGCCACGATATGCTGACGGGCCTGCCCAACAGGAGGCATTTCGTCGATGAGGCGGCAAAGGAAATCGCAGCGCTTCGGAAAGGCCATGAATGCGCAATCTTTCTGATCGACCTCGACTTCTTCAAACCCGTGAACGACCTCTATGGTCACGATGTAGGCGATCTCGTGCTTTGCGAGGTGGCGCAGCGCCTGGGGCAGGCGAGCGATGGAGAGGGACTGGTCGCCCGGCTTGGCGGAGATGAGTTTGGGTTCGTCATCTCTCGTGCCCAGTTCGGTGGAACCCCGGAACGCATCGCCCGCCGCATCGTCCACGACTTTGCCCAGCCGTTTATCGTGGCGGGACACTCGATAAAGCTCGGCGTCAGCGTCGGCATTTCGACAGTGCCCTTCGAGCCGCTGCAGGATGAAACCGACGAGGATCGGCTCAGCCTTCATCTGCGCCGCGCCGACCTGGCCATGTACCGGGCCAAGACCGAAGGCCGTAGCCAATACCGCTTTTTTGAACAGGAGATGGACGACAAGCTGAGGCTGCACATGCAGCTGGAGTCGGAGCTGGCAGGCGCCATCGCCGCCGGAGACATCGTCCCCTATTATCAGCAATTCGTCGATCTTTCATCCAACGGGGTCGTTGGCTGCGAAATTCTCGCCAGGTGGCAACACCCGGTTCACGGCGTCCTCAGCCCCGCCACATTCATCCCGATTGCCGAAGACACCGGCCTGATCGGCAAGCTGATGATTTCGGTCCTCCGCCAGGCCGTCAACGAGGCGGCAAACTGGCCGTGCCAGATGTACCTGTCCCTGAACCTTTCCCCCCGGCAGCTCGCTAACCCGTGGCTCGCTCAGGAGATCCTGATCATCTTGAGCAAATCGGCGTTCCCGCCCCATCGTCTGCAACTCGAGATCACCGAGAGCGGATTGGTGGAGAAGATCGACGAGGTCAAGGGCGTGCTTGAATCCTCGCGCAATTTGGGTGTTCGCATTGCATCGGACGATTTCGGCACCGGATATTCAGGGCTCTATCATCTGCGCCAGCTCTCCATCGACACCATCAAGATCGACCAATCCTTCGTGAGCCATATGCTCGCCAGTCACGAGGAGGAGAAGATCGTCGAGGCTGTCATCAACCTCAGTGATTCGATGGGCATGTCGACCGTCGCCGAAGGCATCGAGACGCCGGAGGTTCTCGATCGCCTGCGGGAGCTGGGCTGCTCCTCCGGTCAGGGTTATTATTTCGGCAAGCCGCAAAGCGCCTCGGATATGCGGGCGGCGCTCACAGGCTCCAGTCCGGCTGCCAAGATAACGGCGTGATGTTGGCGGCGATCGACTGACAATGAGCCTGCTCGAAATCTCCATCCGATAGATCGCCGGACGCCACGCCCGAAGCAAGGAGCCGACACCGGCCGGCTTCCGTCTCTTGCCTGCACAAAGCGCATATGCCTGTCGCCCGGCTACGGTTCCGGCATCTTCAACTCTGCCGCTTCCTGCTATAACGCCTGACGCCCGACCTCAGAGGACCGGGCTCGCAGCCGCGTTCAGGAAAGCCGAGAGGGGAGAAGCCCATGCTAGCGGATTTGTCGGGGTACTCGCTTTCCGATTTCCTGATGTTTGCCCCGCGGGTCTATTACCGGCTGTTCGAGCTCTATAATCACGCCTTCTGGCCGGCCCAGCTTCTTGCCCTCCTGCTTGGCCTCGCGATCATCGCCCTGCTCATCCGCCCTGCCGGCGACAGGCGGCGGATCATCCCGGCGATCCTCGGCGTGCTCTGGATCTGGATCGCCTGGGCGTTCCTTTGGGAGCGCTATGCGACGATCAACTGGCCGATCGCCTATGTCGTGCCGGCTTTCGTCCTGGAAGCCCTCCTGCTGATCGGCATTGGCGTTGCGGGCCGTCTGCTCGTCCTCGCGCCGTCCGGCAAACCTGCCGATATGGGCGGCGTCGCGCTCTTTGCCGCCGCCCTTCTCCTCTATCCGGCGCTCGCGCCCTTGATGGGCCGGGGCTGGCCCGCGGCGGAGATATTCGGCTTTGCGCCGGACCCGACAGCCGTCGCAACGCTGGCGCTCCTGGCGCTCGCGGACGGTCGGTCCCGCTGGTTCCTCATGATCATCCCCCTTCTCTGGTGCGCGATCGCCGGCGTGACGCTTTGGACGATGGGCGCCAGCGACTATTTTGTGCCGGCTGGGGGCGCGCTGGCCGCGATCGTCATCGCGGTCGTGAGAGGACCGCTGCGGCGGCTATCGGGGAATTGAGCAGGCGCGGGTGGCAGCGGCGGAGGCCACGGGCTGGACGCGCCGGTGTTACTCCCGGCACGCTCGCCTCACCCGGAGGCGGCGCCCGTCTCCTCACGCATTTCGCGGGCCACGGCCTTTTGCCGGTCGAAGGCTGCGCGCCGCCGCGCGATTTCCTCCGGCGACAGGCGCGCGACATTGCAATAGTCCAGCTTCCAATCGGGGCTTGCGCTCCAGATGAGCGGCGATTGCACGGTCGTGCGGGGCGCGGGCGCCGTTTTGAGCAGCTTTAAGGCGAGGTCGAGCATGAGCGCCTGGGAGGCCGGGTCGTTCGGGCGGCCGGCGGCATTGCCGAGCGGGAAATCGGAGAACAGGAAGCGCGGCACGCCGACATGCTCGACAATGTCCTTCGCGCAGCCCATGACCACCGTGGCGATGCCGTTTTCCTCAAGCATGCGCGCGGCAAGGCTTACGCTCTGATGGCAGACGGGACAGTTCGGCACCAGGATCGCGGCATCCACGCCGTCGGCCTTGCAGCGGGCCACGACCTCCGGACAGTCGGTTTCGAGCGTCACGCGATGGCTGCGACTGGTGGGCAGGCCGTGAAAGCGCGGGGCAAGTGATCCGATCCGGCCTGAAGCCGCCCTTGCGCGCAGCTCGATCAGCGGGAAGTAGCTCGACGGGTCCTCCGCTGTCGTGTAGTCGCGGTCGATGGCGATATGCGAGATGCGCAGATCGGGGTCCCCGGCGGTGCTGCCGGAATAGACGGTGAAGAATTTCGCCGCCGCATTGTATGGCGCGCCCGGCCCCTGGTCGCCCTTATCCGGCTGATAGGGCGCCGCCGTCGTGATCAACGCCACCCTGCATTCGGAAAGCGGCTTGCCGAGCGGATGGAAAGGCACCTCCGAATAATGCGCCCAGAGATAAGGCTCGCCGTAACCCAGCGCCTCGTAATAGCTCCGGGTTCTCTGCATGTAAGGGATTGGCACGTCATGGCTTGCGGCGAATCCGAATGCCGCGCCGCGCTCCTCGGTCATTCTCCGCCTCCGATCTCTGGCGACCTTGCCGATTATACGCGAGCCCGCCTGCCACGCCAGCCGCTTCGGAAAGACCGATCCCCGCATGAACCTGTCCGGCACCTCCACACATTCGTGCTCAGCCTGGCCAAAAGTGCCTAGATCACCCCTCGTTCAAGTGAGTCCACTTGAACGAGGTCAAGTTGATCTATTTCAAAAGACGAGCGCAACTGTCCGCGATCACGCGAGCTGAAAGCGCTCGAAACGGTGCAACTCCTCCTCGATCCGCTTCTTATGGGCGTGCGGCGCGCCGGACCCGACCCAGCTCCATTTCTGCACGATCAGTTTCTGTCTTTGGCGATCGGTCTTCAGATCGATGGCCGCGACGATCTCGTCATCGACAAGCACCGGCAGCGCGAAATAGCCATAGACCCGCTTCTCTTTCGGCACATAGGCCTCGAAGCGATGCTCATAATCGAAGAACTGCTTCAGCCGGTTGCGCTGAATGATGAGCGGGTCGAAGGGCGATAGGATGTGGACCGGCTCGCCCGCCGGTTCGTGCGGCGCATCGAGCGCCTCGGCACGCGCCCAAAATTCGCCCCTTTCCAGGCCCTCAAGCGCCACCCGCACCAGCTCCTTGCGGCGCAGCTTCGCCTCGATCAGCTTACGGACGGCCGGCTTTCGCTTGGCCGCCTGATAGCAAATGGAGTCGAGACTGACGATGCCTTGCGACCGCAGCGCGCGCTCCAGCAGATAATCGGCAATCTGCCGCTCCGTGGCGGCCTTCGGCGGCTTCTCCCAACCGAAATGCCGATCCATCAAATCATAAGTCTTGAGCATGCCGCTGCGCGCGCTGATCGTGACCGCGCCGGTATGGAAGGCGAGTTGCAGCGCCCGCTTCGACGGCTTCCGGCTCGCCCAGGGATGGTGCTTCTCCACCAGCACATCATCTTCGATGTCGCGGATCGTCAACGGCCCGTTCTCCCGGAGCAGATTGAGGACCTTGCGCAAGTCCTTCCTCGTTACGCGGCCATACCAGCGGGCGGGCGCCTTCGCGTAGTCCTTCATCGCGGGAAGAAAGACGGCGATGTCACGCGTCGGCACATAGGAGAGCGCATGCGTCCAATATTCGAAGACCGTCTTGTCGAGGCTCTGAGCCTGGTGCAGATAGGCGCGGCTGTAGGTCGGAATGCGGCAATAGAGGATATGATGATGGCAGCGCTCGATGACATTGATCGTGTCGATCTGCACATAGCCGAGATGCTCGATCGCAAGGCGGGTCGCCTCCGGACCGTGGCCGAACGGGGCCGGTCGATCGAGCCGCTGGGCATTCAGCCAGATGCGTCTCGCCCGGCGTTTGGTTATGGGATGCGGCTCGGTCGTTCTACGGGACATGCTGCGGCTCCGGCCCCTGCCCTCCAGGGACAGTTCGGCAAGATTCCACGCTTGTGAGCCGATTTCAAACGGTGGGTTCCGCTGCGGCGCTGCGACACAATGGGATGCTGTCGACTATGGCTTGGCGATCGGCAGTCCGGCGAGTATCCTCGTCCCAGGCGCGGCTGATCCGGTTCGGCAATTGCCGAGATCTTGCAGCCTTTCATCAGTTTCAAATCCGGTCCCCCCGCGCCTTCATTCAACTGTCAGGGAGCAGAAGTCGCGATGCTGCGAGCACGGAGAAGCCTGGGCGGAATGGTCACCGCGCCTCATTATCTTGCGGCGGAAGCCGGGGCGCAGATCCTGCGCGAGGGCGGCAACGCCATCGAGGCGATGGTCGCCGCGGCGGCAACGATCGCCGTGAGCTATCCGCATATGAACAGCATCGGCGGCGATGGTTTCTGGCTGATCTCTCTGCCCGGCCGGGCGCCGATCGGCGTGCAGGCCTGCGGACCGGCGGCCGCGCTCGCAACCCGGCAATTTTACGCGGATCACGGTGATGAGGCGGTCGCCTCCCGCGGCCCCCGCGCGGCGCTGACCGTTGCCGGCGCGGTCGCGGGATGGATCGAGGCGCTCGCCATTGCGCGCGAGGAAGGGGGCACGCTCCCGCTGTCGGCCCTGCTCGCCGACGCCGTGCGCCACGCCAGGGACGGCATTCCGGCGCCCTACTCGCTCGCCTCGCGCATCGAGCGGAAATGGGACGAGCTGGCGGACATTCCCAGCTTCCGCGAGACCTATGCGGCCGAGGGGCAGCCGCCTGAGGGTGCGATCTTCAAGCAGCCGGCGCTCGCCGGGACATTCGACCAGCTTTTGCGGGCCGGTCTCGACGACTTCTACCGCGGCGATCTCGCCCGGCAGTTGGCGGCCGGACTTGAGCGCGGCGGCAGCCCGGTGCGCCTCGCCGATCTGGAAGCCTATCGCGCCCAGCGCGTCGAGCCGCTCTCGCTCGGTCTCAACAATGGGACGATCTACAACATGCCGCCGCCGACACAGGGCATCTCATCGATGATGATCCTGGGCATTTTCGAGCGGCTTGGCGTGACGGAGGCGGAAGGCTTTGCGCATCTCCACGGCTTTATCGAAGCGACGAAACGCGCCTTCATCTACCGGAACCGGTATTTGGGCGATCCGGCGCGCATGGATCCGGCCTGGCGGAACTGGCTGAGCGATGATCTGCTGGCATCGGAGGCCGCGGCGATCGACATGGCCCGCGCCGCGCCCTGGCCGCACCCATCGGAGCCGGGAGACACGGTGTGGATGGCCGCCGCCGACCGGCACGGCCGCGTGGTCAGCTATATTCAGAGCGTCTATTGGGAGTTCGGCAGCGCCTTCGTCGTGCCCGAAACGGGTGTCGTCTGGCAAAATCGCGGGGCGAGCTTCACGCTTCACGATGGCCCCAACATGCTCGAGCCGGGCCGCTTTCCCATGCATACGCTCAATCCGGCTCTGGCGCGGCTGAATGACGGGCAGGTCCTAGCCTACGGCACGATGGGGGGCGACGGCCAGCCGCAAACCCAGGCGACAATCTACTCCCGTCACGTGATCTACGGTCAGGACATGCAGGCCGCCGTCAGCGCGCCGCGCTGGGTGCTCGGCCGCAGATGGGGGTCCGAGCCGATGAATCTGAAGCTGGAGAGCCGGTTCCCGCCGGAGCTTGTGGAAACGCTCGTGCGGGCGGGTCACGATCTCGATCTGGTCGAGCCGTTCGATGAATTGATGGGTCATGCCGGGATGCTCGCGATCGACGCGCAAGGCGTCGTTTCCGGCACAGCAGACCCCCGCGCGGATGGGGCTTGCGTCTCGGCCTGATGGACGGCTGCCGGTTTCGCCGCCCGAGCCAATCGTGCATTAGCCTCTGGCGCCATTTCACAAGCTGGCGAGCAGCGCGCCGGCTTCCTGCAGATCGGGCCTGTCGCCGCCAGAGGCAAACCGCTCATAGACAGGCCGCAGCAACTGAGCCGCATTCTGTCTTTCGCCGCGCCCGGCCGTCATCTCGGCCAAATCCACCGAGGCGCGCAATTCCCACAAGCCGGCGCCCTGGCGGCGTGCCAGCTCGATGGCTTTCCCGATCAGAGCGAAAGCCTCGTCCTCATTGTCGTCTGCAAGAGCGAGCTTGGCGCGCAGCCGGCAAAGCTCCGGCTCGCTCATGGTCTCTCCGGTCTTTCTGATCAGCTCCGCCGCGTGATTGCAGGCATGCGCCGCTTCCTCCGGGAAATCTGCGCGCAGGAGCACATCGGCCTGCGCAACCCAGCGCGCAGCGCTCAGATAGGTCATAATCTCGGCTTCGTAGCGTGCGCTCGTCAAGGCGAAGAGCTGCGCGCCGGCCACCTCGCCACGGGCGACGATCAGCGGCGCCCGATAAAGATCGGTGCAAATGCTGGCAAGCTTCAGCCCGTAGTCTTCGGCGATCGCGCGGAGCCGGCGCGTATAGGTCTCCAGCCTGGCGAAGTCCTTCATGATCATGGCGACCAGAGCCGTTTTCATCAGGAGCTGAGCCTCGGCGTGAATATCGATTCCGAGCGGACAGGACCCGTGCGCCTGATCCAGATGTTGCGTGACCTCATCCAGCCGTCCCTGCAGCAGGCGAAGCAGCGCGAGGCGGTAAAACATATCCGGACCGGGAATGTGACCGAAGCGGTCGGACTGGCGGTTGTGGCGTTCCGGCTCATACGCCTTGCGGGCAATCGCCAGCTTCGCGTCCGCGTCCGCCAGACGGCCGACGGCGAGATAGGAATAAGCCGCAAACGCGTTCGCGTAGAAGCAATGGGGGGAGCTGCCCAGACTGTCCGTTTCGCTCACAATGGCTTCAATCCGCGCCAGCGCCTCGTTATGCGGGCCCGTCGCCAGCGAAAGCGCCCACTCGGCATAGCGCGGAACGAAACGGTGACGGCTTTCGGTCAGCCGGCCGGCCAGCGCCACGCCGCGCTGCGCCGCATCGCGGGCCCGGTCCGACATATAGCCTTCGGCCGCGACCCAGGTGAAGGCGAGCCACCCCAGCATCTGAAGCGCCTGTTCCTGCAGCTCGGCGTTGCGGGGCAATTCGGCGGCCAAGGCAATGGCGGCTTCGAGATGGTCGGCGGCTTCATGATAGGCGCAGCGACCGGTTGCGGTCTGAGCGGCCGACCGCCAGAGCTCGATCGATTTTTCCAGATCACCGGCTTCGGCCGCATGTTTTGCTAAGATCTCGTGCTCCGTCTCGCCATCCTCCTCCAGAACGGCGAAAATCTGGGCGTGGATCTTGCGGCGGTGCTTTCGCAGCAGGCTTGAATAGGCTGCGTCCCTGACCAGCGCGTGCTTGAAGACATAGGTCTCGCCCTCGGTGCGCAAATGCCGGAACACGATCTGAGCGCCGATGAGTTGATCGATCGCCCAGGCGAAGCCCTCCTCATCGACGTCGATCAGCTTACGGAGCAGTTCGCCGCTGAATTCGCGGCCGATGCAAGCGGCGGTCTGGGCGATCTCCTTGGCGACGTTCAGCCGGTCGACACGCGCCATGAGCGACTCCTGGAGCGTGTCGGGGATCCGCGAAACATCGAAGGGTTTTTGCAAGCTGTCGGAAATCTCTCCCGATTGAATCAGCGCATTCGTGATTTCCTCGACAAAGAGCGGGATGCCGTCGCTCCGCGTCTCGATGGCCTTCAGCATTGCGGCCGAAATCGGTTTGCCGCCGATGCGCTGATTGACGATGGCCTGAACATCCCGGCTGGAAAGCCTGCCCAGGGAGAACCAGCCGACAACGGGATTGCCCGAGAAATCCAGCTCGAATTGCGGTCGCGCCGTGATCACAACGAGCACGCGCTCCTGGCTGATCCGGCTGAGAGCGATGTTCACCAGCTCAAGTGTCGTCGCATCGATCCAGTGGATGTCGTCGACGATGAACAGCAGCGGGCGGGTTCTGGAAAGCGCCACCATTTCGTCGGCGAAAGCCTTCAATGTGCGCAGGCGGAGTTGTCTGGCGTCCCGCGACGCCGTGCCCTTTCGCTCCGCCGCGGCAAGGCCGAGGAGCTCGGCGAAGAGATCCAGCTCTCCGCATCGAAGGATTTCGGCGAGTTTGGCAAACTTGCGCTGGGCGGTGTCGTCATGCGCGATGCCGCTGGCGCGAAAGAGCTGACGGATTGCCGGATAAAGCGGGGAAGTGGAATGATGCGGCGAGCATTGGTAGCGCACCTTGATCGGCTCATCATCTTCGATATGCCGGATCAGGGCCTCGACAAGGCGCGATTTGCCGATCCCGGCCTCGCCGCTGATCACGATGCATTGGCCCTCTCCGGTCTTTGCCCGCCGCCAGCGTTCGGTGAGAATCGTCAGCTCCGCATCGCGTCCGACCATCTCCGGCAGCGCCCATGACAGCTTGGCTTCGAACCGGCTTTCAAGCTCGCGAACGCAGGTCGCCAGGAAAGTCCTGGTTTTGCCCTCGATCCCTTTCAGGGCGAATGTGCCGAGCTCCTCGACACCGAATATTCTGCCGACGAGCCGGCGTGTCGCCTCCGAAATGACCACCTGCCCTGGTTCTGCCAGCTCCTGGAGCCGCGCGGCCAGATTCGGCGTTTCTCCGAAAACCCCTTCGGTCGCTTCCTCGCCGAGAAGATCGCTTATGACGACAAGACCGGAGGAAATGCCGACGCGGACCTGCAACGGCTCTCCGGTGGCAAGCTTGATGGTGCGGATCGCCTCGGCGACCTCCAGCCCGGCGCGCACCGCGCGTTCCGCATCGTCTTCCTGCGCTTGCGGCCAACCGAAAAAACAGAGGATGCCGTCGCCGAAAATCCTGGCGACGTGCCCGCCATGATGGGCGATCACCCGGCCGGCGGTCTCGTGATAGGTCGCGACCAGGGGCTGCAGATCTTCAGGGTCGAGGCGGGCCGAGAGTGCGGTCGAACCGACAAGGTCGACAAACACGACGGTGAGGTGACGGCGCTCGGAGCGATCGCCTTCCGCGGCCGGAGCGATGCGTGAGCTGCGCAAGGCCTCATGCCGCCCAGCAGCTCTGTGTCCCGGGTCCGAGCGCGCTTTGAAATTGTCGACCGCCTTCAGCAGCCGCTTTCGCGCACCGAGCGTAAGTCCCAGCTCTTTCAGGTCGCTTTCGGCAAGATCGAGAAGCAGCTCAAAGTCGATCTCATGCTCATGCAATGGCTGAAAGAGCTGTGACAGCCCATTCTCATCTAACCATTTTTCGAGATCGACCATGCCCCCTGCGTCCTTGTGGAGCTTGGCGTACACCTTATCCGATGTTGAGGAGCTCGCCCGTGTGAGATCAATTGCCCGTGCTTGATCATAGTGACATTGGAATCGGCAAGCAAGACCCGTCAAAATACTGAATTCGAGCGTGGCACGCCTGCCACCAAGTGTGATGATCCAGACGTTCGCTGCGGAGCGTGCCGAAACGACAGGGCGAACTTCGCAATCTCAAGAGACACGAGATCAACCCTCGTTCAAGTGGACTCAATTGAACGAGGTTAAGTTGATCTATCCCAATAGGTTAGCGCAACGCGCGGCAAATATTCAGATGCCCTTTCGCACCTGCCGATCACGGCCATCTGCCGGGCTGGGTCGACGCTCACCATCCGCGAAAGCCGCCCATCGCACACGATCCGGTAAGGTTTTTATGGAAAGATTGGCGCTTGACCGTGGAGAACCCGACGAGGGCCAGCCGACTGATGGCGAACCTCGTCTTGAGCCGGCGCCCGCGCGCGCCTTGCATGGATAGATGTTCCGCTGGATCACTACATCATTTCAGAGGCTTATCGCGTCGAGGACAGGAAGCGTCGCAGTCCAGATCGGCGTCAGTTTGGTCGTGCTGATCGGTATGGCGGGCCTGGGCACGGAGGGCACCTTTCTCATCTACAAGCACCGGCAGATGCAGGCCGTCGCCGACTCCGCCGCCCTCAGCGGCGCGATGGCGCTGTCCCAGAGTTCTCCGCGCGATCCGGGCAGCGAGGCGCGGGCAGTGGCGGCGAGTTTAGGTTTCGTTAACGGCATCGATCTGGCAAGCGTAACAGTCAATGTTCCCCCGCTCAGCGGCGCCTATGCCGGCGATGGCGGAGCCGTCGAAGTCATCGTCGCCCAGCCGCAGGACCTGACGATCATGCGGCTGTTCGGCGATGACGTGGCCAATGTGGGCACGCGTTCGGTCGCGATACGAAGCAGCGCCGGACGCTTCTGCATTCTGGCGCTCGACCCCTCGGTCTACGCGGCCCTCTATCTCTCCAACAATGCCACGGTGAACAATCCGAACTGCGGCATTGCGGTGAATTCAACCAGCAACAGCGCGGTAAAGCTGGACAATAATGCCTCGATCGACGGCTCTGTGGTCACCCGCGGCGAGTGGGAGCTTTCGAACAATGCAGAGCTGAATGGAGATCCGCTGATCCAGCACGGGCCGCTCATCGACGATCCTTACAAGGACGTTCAGATCCAACCACCGTGGCCCTGCAACGAGACGCAACCCAGCTCAGGTAAAAATGGCGACATTGTATCCCTGACGCCGGGATATTTCTGCGACGGCTGGGACTTCAAAAACAATGTAACGCTCAATCTGGCGCCGGGCGCCTATTACATAGACGACAAGCTGACGATCCAGAACAATGTCGTCGTGGACGGCACGGGCGGCGTGACGCTGATCATTAACGACAATACCGCCATCGACATCAAGAACAACCAAGCGCTGAACATCACGGCGCCGACCAGCGGCGACTATGCGGGGCTGGCGCTTATGAGCCGGTCCGACGCCCAGTCGGGCATCGTGCAGAAGTTCAGCAACAACGCCGTATTGAATATTCAGGGTGCGATCTATTTCCCGAACCAGGAGCTGGAGATCGACAATAACGGAGCAACCAATCCGAACGATTGCACGCATCTGATCGCCCGCAAGATCACGCTGATGAACAATGCGAAGGTGGGCAACAACTGCACGGGAACCGGCGTCAAGCCCATCGGGCCGCCGGCTCAGCTCGTTGAGTAGGGGGTGCGGCATGGTCTCCCTCAAACGACTCAGCCAGATTGCGCGACGAGCACGGAAAGATACCGGGGCCGCGGCAATCGAGTTCGGCCTCTCGGCGCCTCTCCTTGTCCTTTTAGTGGTTGGAACGGCCGAACTCGGCACTGCCGTCTATCAGGGGATGCAGGCGCAAAACGCCGCGGAAGCAGGCGCCGTTTACGCATCCAAATATGGCTTCGACGTTGCCGGCATCAGCAGTGCGGTGAGCAGCGCCACGGCGGCCGCGGGGATCGCCGCCACGCCGGCACCATCAACATTTTGCGGCTGTCCGACGGCGAGCGGGGTCGTCCCCACGGATTGCACTTTGATGTGCGATGGAAACAGCGCGCCGGGCCAATATGTTCAAGTCAACGCGCAGATCACTCACACCCCGCTGATCTCTTTTACCGGTCTGTCAGTGCCGGTCACATTGACCGGCCAGGCCGTCGTCAGGATGTACTGAACGATGACGAACGGTGGAAAATCGTCGACGATAGCCGCAACCGCCGGCTCGATGGCCCTCGAATACGGCCTGCTGCTCCCTGCCCTTTTGCTCCTGACTTTTGGCACGATGGATGCCGGCCGGCTGATCTGGACCTATACGACGCTGCACCGGGCCGTCGAGGCGTCGGCCCGCTGTGCGGCCATCAATCCCATCGCCTGCGGCACGCCGGCCAAGGTCGCCGACCGCGCAGTGAGCGAAGCATGGGGGCTTCCGGTTACGTCGGACACATTCAGCACCCAGATACAGAGCTGCGGCGCAAAGGTAACGGCGACTTACAACTTCTCGCTTTTGATTCCCTGGTTCGGCGGAACGTCGGGCGACGCGCCGCCCAATACGCTCACCCTGACCGTATCGTCGTGCTACCCGATGTGAGCTTCCGGCAACATCGCCGGATTTATCCACGCAAGCGATTGCGCAAGCGGATGAATACGTGTATTCGGCATTAAGCTCTCGTTAAAGTTGCGTTCCGAGATATCTTTCATTCGTATGGAGGGTGGCCGCACATGGCCTGTTGCACGGGGGGATCCGGGGAGAAACCTCGGCGTTCGATGTCTGTTGGACGGGCGCGGCGCGCTTGTCTCGCGCTGTGTTGCGCGGTCATGCTCGCATCTACCTTCCCGGCAATGGCGCAAGAGACAAATGTCAGCGCGAAGACGAATTCGGCAATGACGACCGGCGCAATTGCCGAGACCGGCCCCTATGTGCGCCGCCTCACCGTTACGCACAATAAATCCCGCACCATCAAGCTGGACGTGCCCTTCGATTCCGCAGTCGTCGGCTCGCCGGAGATCGCAGATGTTCTGCCGATGTCCGACAAGGTCATCTATGTCCAGGGGAAGAAAGTCGGAACGACGAATGTTTCGGTGTTCGACAAGAAGAAGCAGCTCTTGACCGTCATCGATGTCGAGGTTGCGATCGACACGCGCTACATCGCAAAGAGCATCCAGTCCAGCATTGAAAGCCCGGGCATTCGTGTCTCCAGCGCCAATGAGCAGGTGGTCTTGAGCGGCACCGCCAAGGATGCCGTCGCCGGGGAGCGGGCGGTCGCGATCGCCAAGGCCATGGCCCCCAAAATGTCCGTGATCAACGCGATGAAGATCAGCCAGCCGCAGCAGGTGATGCTGAAGGTGCGCTATCTGGAGGCCAATCGCAACGCGGCGCGGGAACTCGGCGTCAATATGTATGGGTCCAACAGCAGCGGCAGCCGCGGCTTCAATACGGGCCTTGGTAGGCCAACACAAGCCGGGCCGGGCGTGGGCGGCCTTCCTCTGTTCGAAGCGGCGCGGACCTTCGCATCCGGCGGAACCTCCGAGCCGTTCAGCATCGCCATTGCAAGCCTGCTGAACGGCGGTGTCAAACTCGACGTCCTGGTCAGCGCGCTGGAAAAGAAGGGCCTCGTCCGTCTGCTTGCCGAGCCCAACCTCGTCGCCCTCTCCGGCGACAAGGCAAGCTTCCTCGCCGGCGGCGAAATTCCTGTCCCGGTGGTGCAGCCGCTCGGCGGCATTTCGGTGGAATACAAGCCGTTTGGCGTGCAACTCGATTTCGAACCCACCGTCATGAATGCCGGAATTATCAATCTTCGGATTGCCCCCGTCGTCAGCCAGCTTGACTATACTAATGCGATCGAGGTGCAGGGATTCCGCATCCCGGCTCTATCCAAGCGCGAGACGCGCACAACCATCGAGCTGCGCAGCGGGCAGAGCTTTGCAATCAGCGGGCTGCTGCAGGCCGAAGGCTTGCGCGATATTTCGCAAGTGCCGTGGCTCGGATCGGTGCCGGTGCTCGGGGCGCTGTTTCGCAGCTCGTCCTATCAGAAGCGGGAGACCGACCTCGTCGTCATCGTCACGCCGCATCTCGTGGCGCCTGCCGCGCCGGGGCAGGAGCTTGCAACGCCCTTCGATCAACGCCTCCCCTCCAACGACAGGGATTTCTTCCTGAACGGACGGATGGAACTCCGCAAGAAGTACCGGGACTATGTGACGGCGGGCGGCGACAGGAGAGGCCCCTACGGACACATCATCGG
Organism: uncultured Alphaproteobacteria bacterium; assembly: GCA_963749875.1. Classification (GTDB taxonomy): domain Bacteria; phylum Pseudomonadota; class Alphaproteobacteria; order Rhizobiales; family Rhodomicrobiaceae; genus JAHQVI01. Next base: position 1,359,066 of record CAVVOX010000002.1, on the reverse strand, counting down.
GGAGCCCGCCGCAATGGGGTGGGCGCCTCACCGCGAGGACGTGACATGGAAACACTGAGAACGGTCGCGATCATCGCCTGTGCCATGCCGATCATGTCCGGCTTGGCTCACGCCGGTGATTACGACTGGGAAGACATTTTCGGACCCTATAGCCACCGCATCGACACGATCACACCCAGCACCGGCAACGATCAGAACGTCAATACGGTTACGCAGATGATCACGCCCTGGCCGCCCTATGTCGATGACCGGTACATACCCGGCGATGGCGCGCGGACGGCGGACGCCGTCAAGCGCTACCATAATCCCGCACCGAGCGGAGGAGCCGGGGCGCAATCCAAGAGCCCGTTGGGCCTCACACTCGGCTTAGGCGGTGTCGGCCAATCGGGGCAATAGGCGATTTGAGGCGGGCCGGTTGTCGCGCCTGTCCGCCAAACGGGGAACAAGGATCAGCATGACACGCGTCGTTTCCGTCTTTGCATCTGGCCTGCTCGTGGTGGCGCTTCTCGGATGCGAAAGCCTGCCCGAGGGGGCCTGGACGGATGGTGTCAACCAGACCGGCTCCATAACCTCGACGATCCAGGATCCCAATGATGTCAAATATTACCGCTCGGACGAGCCGCTCCGTCTGGGCACGGAGTATTTCAATCGTGGCTCCTATGGCACGGCCGAGCGCTATTTCCGCGATGCTGTCGAAAAATCACCGGAAGACGTAACGGCCTGGGTCGGACTGGCGGCAAGCTATGACCGCATCGGCCGGTTCGATCTGGCCGATAAGGCTTATCACGCTGCGATCAAGCTTGGCGGCAAGACCCCGCAGCTTCTGAACAATCTCGGCTATTCCTACATGCTGCGCGGCGATCTCGCCAGTGCCCGTGCGAAGTTCAACCAGGCCCTCAATCAAGATCCGCAGAACCCGACGATCCTCAACAATATCGAGCTGTTGAACGCCAGCTATCGCTTTATCCAGCGCCAATCTCAGCTTGCAGACTAGCCGGGCGCGGGGCTCACATTCCGCTACATTGGACGATCGCTCCGGCGCAGATCGCGCCGTTTCGCAATTCAGGCGAGCCGGGATGGCGACGTTAGTACCCAGAATCACAGATCCGCGAAACATGGCTTGAGGCGTTTTTGATGGACCTCGGACTTGGTCCATACGAATGGCTTGGCGTCGACATTATAGGCATCGATGAAGGCGTCGATATGGGCCATCAATTCCTTGCGGTCGTTGAAGGAAGTCCCCGAAAGGGCCTTGGCCGTCAGGATCGAGAACCAGATTTCGACCTGATTGAGCCAGGATGCCTTTGTCGGCGTGAAGTGGAAATGGACGTTCGGGTGACGCTTCAGCCAGCAGTCGTTCTTTGGCTTATGGGTGTTGAGATTGTCGAGGATGACATGGATCTCGCGACCGGGGTGCTCGGCGACGATGCGGTTCATGAAATCGAGGAATTCGATGCGGCGGCGGCGCTTGTACTGGCGCCCGCTGACCTTGCCAGTTGCGACGTTCAGAGCCGCCAACAGAGTTGTTGTTCCATGACGCTTGTAATCATGAGATTGCCCGCTCAGCGCCCGGCCGCTTGGCAGTTTCAGATAGCCCTGGCGACGCTCCAGTGCCTGGATCGACGGTTTCTCGTCGACGCTGATGACAATGGCATTCTCAGGCGGCGCCATGTAGAGACCGACCACCTCGGCGGCTTTGGCCGCAAATTCGGGATCGTTGCTCTCGCACCAGCTTTTACGCGCGGCCAGATCGATCTTCTGTGCCCGGAGCACGCGCCAGACTTGCTGGACGTCCACATCACCGAGTACCCTCGCGATCAACGGTCCGGTCCACCGCCCGTAACCGTCAGGCGGCCGCAGGTCGAGCACACGCAGAATGCGCCGCGTCGTGTCGCTCGTGTATTTGGCCACGCTGCCGCGATTGCCCGTTTCGTCAAGACCGGCCAGCCGCAATTCGGCGTACCGGACCCGCCATTTCGAAGCCGTGCCTGTCGTGCAACCGACACTGCGCGCGATCGCCCGCGTCGCTGTATCATCGGCCGCCAGCAGAACAATCCGCGCCCGCTGGCGCAAACGGTGTTCGGTCTTCGTCGAGCGCACCAAGCCCTCAAGTTTGGTCCGCTCCGACGCCGTCAATGTGATCCGCGTCGCTTCAGCAATACGATTCATCCAACCTTGAAGCACGACTCACGCTTCGCCGATAGTGGGTACTAGCCCGCATTTCTCACGCGACTGAAGCCATGGCATGGTGATCTGGCCGATTGGCCGGCATGTTGTCTTGTGACGTGCTTGGGGGTGGCGCAGATTGCGCGACCGGCTTTGGCAATCGGCTCGGATTTTTCGGTCTCCAGTGGGCCTCCGGGGTGTGCTGCGAAAGTGGCGTGTCGCAGCCTCACGCATTAAGCGGGGGAGCCACGGGCATGCGCGAGTCGGGCTGCGGCGAGACGCCATTCCGCAGCAGACGGACAGGCAGACGCGAAGGCGATCTTGACCCGACGCGCGCTGATTTTCACCAACGCGCCGATCTTCAGCAGCTTCAGCCGGATCGTGCCGCAGGTCGCAGCGGCAAACTGCGTATGAGCCAGGCCGATCCGGCGCAGCGCGCAGAGCAGAACGTAAGCCATCGAGGCAAACCACAAGCGCAGCTGGTTGGCCCGCATCGTCGCCGCTGAGGTGCGGTCGGCGAACAGATCGCCCTGCGCCTCTTTGATACGGTTTTCCATCTCGCCGCGCTTGCAATAGAGATCTTCGTAGAGTGGCTTGGCGGTCCAGGCGTCAGGCTTCAGCGAGGTGACGAGAAAACGCGGATTGGCTTCGCCGCCGGTCCACTCCGCCTTGCCGATCACGCGCCGACGGCGCGACCAGGAGTCCTTGGTCGACCAGAGGAAATCCCGAAACACCCGCGCCGGCTTGCCTTCCGTGGCCTCCGATAACCTCCGCGCCTCGGCCAGCGCCTCAGTGATGCGGGCTTCCAGACGCGCGTTGCGGGCGAGACCGAAGACGTAGTCAACCTTGTGGGCCTCGCACCAAACCATCAGGGCCTCTCGGGCGAAGCCGGAATCGGCGCGCAGAATGATCTTCACCTTCGGCCAACGCGCTCGGATCTGCGTGACGATCCGGGCCGTCTCCTCCGCCGCGCCGGCGCTGCCGTCGATGTTCGAGCGCCGAAGCTTTGCGGCCAGGAGATGCCGGCCGCAGAAGATGTAGAGCGGCAGGTAGCAATAGCAGTCGTAATAGCCATGGAAGAACCGGCCTTCCTGATGGCCGTGCAGCGGATCGTCGGTGGCGTCGAGGTCGAGCACGATCTCACGCGGCGGCTTGCTATGCGCCTCGAGAAACACGTCGACGAACAGATCCTCGATCGCGGCGCCGTCGTGCCCGATCTTGTGATACCGGCCAGTGGCTCCTTCCGCTGGGGCGTGCTCCAACCGGTTTAGCGTGCTCTTGCCGGCCAGCGGCGCCGGGGCTTCGGCCGTGCGTTCGAGCTTGCCGAGCGCGGCTTGTTGAACTCCTGCTCATATCGCCTGGCCAGTTGGGCTTCGCTGCGCTTGTCCTTTGCCGCCTTCTCGGCCTGATATTCGGCCGTCAGCTGCTTATTGCGTGCTCGCGTCTCAGCGGCCTTGCGTGAGCGGGCCTGGCGTTCTCGGGCATCTTCTCCATGGCGCCCAACCGGTCCTGCCACTGACGGGCTTCCCTGGTGCCCTGGCGGCGGGCGAAGTAATCGGAGAAGGCTTGCGCTCCTCTGCCGGCCATCGCCCGGCCCCCGGCGGCTGTGGCACCGCTGACGAGCGCATCACTCATTGCGTTTGGCAGCCGCTCGGCAACGTCGAGGGTGTCCGGCTCGATCGGCGATACATAGCCTCTGACACCGCCATAAGCGCCCCCGCCGAGTCCGCTGCGCATCACAGCACCGTGCAAAGTCTTTGCCCCGCGCCCGACGGCAAGGCCGAAGCCGAGCGGCGCGCCATATTCGAGCGGCGCAATCCAGTTCCGGTAATTCTCCTTTGCCCGCTGGACTTCCCTTTGCTCCTGGCGGCGAAGTTCGTCGAAGCTCTTGCCCTCGTCATAGCCGGTCAGCTCCTTGATGCCGGCCGCCATGTAAGGCCAGGTGCCGGCGGTCATCGCATCGGCAACGATCCGGGCCGCGCTCGGCTCTTCGGCCGGCAGCCCATAATTCGGCTCGGCTGAGAACCGCGTCACATTGGCGCTCGCCAGCGCGTTTTGCGCCATTCCCGGCCCGGACATTGGCATCATGCCGGGCTGATCGTTCGGCCCTGCGGCGGCCTGCTCCTCGGTGACGAACTGGAGGAACTCACCAAGGGCTTGCTGGAATTGGTCGGGCTGCTGCCCGGCCATGGCAAGTGGATTTGTCGGCATTATCTAACCCGTAAGACATTAATCAGCCCAAAGACTGTTTTTCCGCAAAAGCGTTGGACTCCCCGCCGATCGCTTCGCAGTATCGTGTTTCCATAATCGATGGGGGGATTTCATGAAGGCACTCATTCTTTCAGCCATTGCGTTTGCGTTCTTTGCATCGTCCGCTCTCGCCGATACCTATGTGCGCGGTCATTACCGCAAGGACGGCACCTATGTTCAGCCGCATTGGCGCTCCTCGCCCGATAGCGGCTACAACACCAACTGGTCGGTACAGCCGAACGTCAATCCCTACACTGGCCAGAGGGGAACGCGGCAACCGACCTGGAACGATCAACCTCCATCCAACTCGCTTTTCGGCGGCTCCAACCGCGCCCGGTGGTAGGTGCTGTCGCACGGCCGGGCTCGCCGATGTCCGCGTTTACGCGCGACGTCCGGTCGTGTATTTTTCGTGATCGCCGGAGTTCAACATCTGCTGAATTCGCCGATATTGAGCTTCGGCCTGTTTAAGCTGTTCTGGGTCCATTTATCTCATGCCGATTATCTGGTTGGAACAATTCTGGCCGCTTCCGGAGCGCCCGGAAGGATTTAACGACATCGAACTATGGAATGATCTCCAGGAGCTGGAGCGCGACCATAGACGATTTCTATTCTGGAATTGTTTCATGGTGCCAGTTGGAATTGTCGGATTGAACGCCATCGCGATCACCCTAATCGCCTTCTTTGCCTAGCATATTCTGGATTCATGCCGTGGAACCTGATGCTTTACAGACAATCATTTATTCGATCGGTTTGGCGACGATTGCCGGTGTCTACGTGAAAGGAAAAGTGCTCTTTTCCAATTGGCTTGATACGCACTTCAGCTTCTGGACGGGCACCGCGATCTATCATGGCGCCACGGCCGCAAGCGTTGCGGCTGCGATTGCCCTATTTGCCTGGCTCGGCTGATCGAATGCAAGATGATCCCATCGATCTTCACGAAGTCACGCCCGGTCAATGGGAGATCGATCCCGCCGATCACGTTGTCATCCGGCGTTCCCGCCGATCACAGCCCCCTCCGCAAATGCCCGCCGATCTTGGATGGACCGTAATTGCTGTCATGGGCATATCCGCATTGACCGTCCTAGCGCACCTGATTGGGATTCTTTGAGGCCGCATAGGACGCCGCAATAGCGCTCAAGATCCGTAAGCGGTGTTCTCAGGCCACGGCGCGGCTGGCTTGCGGTGTGGCATAAGCCCAAGGCATCAGCGTATCGATCTGACGCATGGGCCACCCGTTGACGAGATGGATAAGAAGCTCGGCGAGATACGCCTGAGGATCAACGCTGTTGAGTTTGCATGTTTCGTGTCAACGCCGGAGCAAAAGCAGGCCAGTGCGCCGGAGTAAAAGTCTGCCACTGAGCGTTGATGTTGATTGAAGCACAAGAGCCCCTTCGCGAAGGGGCTCTTGTGCTTTTGCGCCATTTTCTGATGTTCGGTTTAGTCGCCCTGTCTGGCTTTCCGGGCTTTGGATTGTTTGAGGCGGTAGCTGGCGCCGTTCGGTCATGTGCACCATAGGCACGGGTAACATTGCGAACAAGGATCGCGTCCATACCTTCCACCCCGTGGACGAAGTGGCGGCGAACCGGCCGCAACTTGTCGTCGACGCGCTGACGATTATCCGCGCATGGCTGGCAGCCGGAAAGCCGTTGCCAGCTGGTTACAAGTCAATGCTCATTCTGTGATCCGTGTTGAATATGTTGAATATTTCAGAGCCGCAGCCGCACACGATTCGTCTGAAGAATTGATTTGGGGATTGCAGAGGAATCTTCTTTTCAAGCCGTCGTCGGCACTCGTCCTCGGACCAATCCGCCCAATCCGGGACGTGATTTTTCATAAACCAATCCAGGAGTTCCGGATGCGTTGCGGTCCTGGTCTTTCCGATCAGATGGGAAGGACCAGCATCATGCGATTGGTCTGTCATGGTTGTCCCCGTCGACTGTCATCCTCCGGCGCCTGACAATCGATACGAATGGTCTTCACGCTGTCAATGGAAGACGCCGCAGCCTGCGGGCCGAGCGATGAGCGCGTGCAAAAGGTGCCCTATTCCCGCCACCCCCAGCCCCTCTTTACCCCAGCTTAACGCAGGAGTGTATACCCTCCCGATGCGCGCAGTGCGTGTTCCGCAGAGCGAAATCAAGGGCGCATAACATGTCCGGTGGCGAAGCGGTCTATATTGTCGACAACGATCTCGCATCCACCGCCAGCATGGGCCGGCTCTTCAACTCGGTGGATCTGGAGCCGCGCATCTTCCAGTCGCCGGTCGAATTCCTCGACAGCTTCGCCCCCGACCGGCCGTGCTGCCTGCTGCTGGAAATGCGCATGCCCAAGCTCACGGGCCTTGAGGTGCTGCTGCGGCTGAAGCAGCAGGGCTCGCGCGTGCCGGCAATTATCGTGACGGCCTATGCCGAAGTCCCCAGCGCGGTCAGGGCGATGAAACTCGGCGCGGTCGAATTTCTGGAAAAGCCGGTGAACGAGGAGCAGCTCCTCGAATATGTCCAGTATTGGATCGGCGTTAATCAGGCCGAGCTCGACGACATCAAGCGGCGCGCCGCGATGGAGGAGAAGCTGGCGAGCCTGTCGCCGCGCGAACGCGAAGTCTTGCAAGGCGTACTCAACAGCCTGTCGAACAAGGAGATTGCGCGCGAGTTGGGCGTTAGTCCCAAGGCCATCGAGCTCTACCGATCCCATCTGATGACCAAGATGGCGGCCCCGTCGCTGGTGGCGCTGGTGCGCGAGACGCTGTGCTACTCGCCCAATACGCGCTGCCGGTGCGATGGGCGGATCGATCTCACAGAACCCCGCGCGGCTCTCAACGGCCAGGATCGTCTCGCCGGCGTGAGTAACCTCCGCAAGCAATCCAATTGAATCTAGATATAAATAAATGTCTGTCAAATAACATTTTGTTAAACAGCAACAATAACAGTCAACAACTTGGAATTCATCTCAGATTAGGCAATTCGGGTTATCCATATAGTGAGCAGATGCTAGCCCTATATTTTAATACGCAACCAACGCGTGTATGTATTGCCGGGTCTGGTCTAGAGTCAGTTTGCAAGGAGTTGTCTCATGGCAGTTGAAAAGACTATGGCTTCGGCCAGCCTCGCTGAAGTCGTGGATCGGATTCTCGACAAGGGAATCGTGATCGACGCTTGGGTCCGGGTCTCGCTCGTCGGCATCGAGCTGCTCGCCATCGAAGCGCGCATCGTCGTCGCCGGCGTCGACACCTACCTGAAATATGCCGAGGCCGTCGGCCTGACGGCTCAGGCACAGCACGCGTAATCGTCTGCTGAGGTAAGGCGGTCCTGTCATTTCAGCTCGGGTCCGCCTTGCCGCCTCCCAGATGATGAGGCCAAGGAAGGACATTCAGATGCCGATGCCGACGCCGCCCAAATCCGCCGCAGCACGCTCCAAGCCAGCGCGCGGCGCCAAAGCCACCACCCGCTCGGCCGTCGCTGACATCCGGCGCGCGACCCATGACACTCTCGACGCCTTTCCCGTTGCAAGGAAAGCCGAAGCGCGCAGCCTGCATGATGGCCTGAAGAAGGACGCCATGGAGCGCCGCCAAGCCGTCAAGGCGATGATGGACGGCTTTCGCAAGACGCGCGAAAAGGCCACCCGCCAGAACGATGCCGAGCGCCGAAAGACCGTCACCCGGATGATGGACGGCTTCGGCCAGGTCCGCGAGGACACGGCGCGCGAAACGGTCGCCAAGCTCCAGCACAATATGCAGGTGCTGCATCGCTCGGTGATCGAGGCCAAGCGCGACGTCGAAGTGCAGATGAAGAAGATCGCCGCCAAGCGCAAGGCGTTCGCCCCCGTGCAGGCGCGGATGCTCGCCAAGACCCACGACGTTGCCGCCAAAGCCCAGGCGAAGATCATGCAGGGCCTGGCCGAGGCCCGCGAGCTCGCCACCGATGCCGTGCAAAGCGAACTGAAGCGTTTCGCCAAGGGCATGCGCCACGAAACGGAGGTCTTCCGCAAGTCGATGCGCGCCGAGATCGGCAACAGCCAAGCCGCGCCCGCCAAGGGCGCAGCCGGTAAGGCAGCGGCCCCCGCCAAGAAAGCCTCCGCCGCGAATGGCAAATCGCCCGCGAACGGGACGAAGCGTCCGGCCGCCGCCAAGCCCGCGATGGCGGCGAAGAAGCCCGCCGCGACGGCAAAGGCCAAGTCTGCTGCTCAGCTAAAGACAGCGGCAACGCCAGCCAAGTCAGCGAAGCCCGCGATGGCCAAGATGGCCGCCGCAAAGTCCGCGCCTGCAAAATTCAAGGCACGGCCGTCCAAAGCCTGACCGGCGCCGCCGCCTCGATCCTACGGCGCCGCAACGACAAGGCCGTGCTGCCCGCGCATGGGCTGGTGGGATCGCCAGCCCTTTGCGCGCGGGTCCGCCGCGGCGCCTTCCTTACGTTCCGGCCCTCAAGCCGCACGCCGGCAAGGCCCATCAACAGACAAGCGCCGATAGTGAAAGGCAGCCATCCATGATCCACGATACCTCGTCCAGCGGCGAACCGGTAACGACGCTTTCCGTGCGCCCGCGGGACGACTATGTGAATACGCCGACCGTGCAGGCCCTGAGCAAGCGCGCGCTCTCCTATCTCGACGCGGGCTTTGGCCTGCATCTGCGAGGGCCCGCCGGCTCGGGCAAGACCACGCTCGCCTTCCGCCTCGCCGCCGAGCGCGGCCGCCCGACGATGTTTCTCGTCGGCGACGAATGCATGACCACCGCCGACCTGATCGGCAAGCAGACCCGCGTCCAGCATAGGAAGGTCGTCGACCGCTTCATCCACTCCGTTATGAAATATGAGGAAAATGTCGAGCAGCATTGGACGGACGCCAAGCTGACCGTCGCCTGCCGCGAGGGCTTTACGCTGATCTATGACGAATTCACCCGCTCCCGCCCTGAGGCCAACAATGTGCTGCTCGGCGTGCTTGAAGAGCGGATGCTGGCGCTCCCCGTCGATAACGGCGTCGGCGAATATCTGCGCGTGCACCCCGATTTCCGCATCATTTTTACCAGCAATCCGCGCGAATATGCCGGCGTCCACACCTCGCAGGACGCGCTGAACGACCGCCTCATCACCATGGACATGGACTATGTCGATGAGCCGACCGAGATCGCCATCGTCGCGTCGCGCACCAAGCTGGCGCCGGCGCTCGCGACGCCGATCGTGCAACTGGTGCGCGCCTATCGCGCCTCGGGCGAGTACGAGCAAAGCCCGACGACGCGCGCTACCATCATGATCGCCCGCATGGTCGTCGCCCAGAAGCTGAAGCCCTGTGCCGACAACAAGGAATTCGTGCAGCTCTGCCTGGACATGCTGGAAGGCAAATGCATGCGCAGCGACCATGCCTCCGATTGCGCGCCCAAGCACCGGCGCACGCTGCTCAACCTGATCGACAAGCACTGCAAGGCGCCGCGCCAGGCGAACGGCAAGGCGCGTCCCGGCACGCCGCGCGGCGGAGCGGCGCGCGCGGCCGCTCGCCGGCCGGTGCTCGTACATGCCGGCGGTCTGAACTCCTAAGCGAAAAGGCGGAACGCGATGAAAACCCAAATTCGAGGCGTGAACGACATTCCGAGCCGCATGACGCGAACGCGCGGGAGCTGCGCCAGGTCGCAGAATGCCACGCTCCTGGCCCGGCTCGAGCAGCAGAAATCGCTCCTCGAAAAGCAGCTCCACGTCTGGAACACGCAGAAAGCCCGCACCGAGGATCGGCTGCGCGTCCTCGGCGTGCGCCTCAGGGCCGCCCAGCAGGCCTTGAAACGGCCGCGCACCACGCCGGCCACCATCGCCCGCAAGATGGCCCCGGCCCATTCTGCACGCCCCGCGCCAAAACGCGTCCGCTCTCTGGAATTCACATTCTGATCAAAGGATAAGGCCATGGTCGTCACCAAGAAGCATGCCACGCCCAAACGTCCCGCAGCCAGCAAACGCCCGGCTTCGCTGAAGCGCCCCGCCGCCCCCCCAGGCGGCGCCTTTCCCGGTGCCCGCACCAATTCCGCCGGCGCCGAGCCGAAGGTCTCGATCGGCGGCAATCTCGGCGGCGCCCTGGGCGGCGCGCCGTTCGGGCTCGACAATCTGTTCTCCTGGCTCAATGGGGTGGTCGAGCAGCTCGGCGAGATCGCCGAGAAGGCCGAAAAGGGCGGCTTCGACAAGCAGGGCGAATTCAAGGTGGAAGGCCTCGGCGACAAGGGCCGTGGCATCTACGGCGTCAGCGTCAAGATGGGCCTCGGCGGCGAGCCGGCGGTGCAGACCTTCGGCAATATCCGCCCGACCAAGAAGGGCCCCGAAGTCTCCGACGTGCGCGAGCCGCTGGTCGATGTCTTCGATGAGGGCAAGGAGGTGCTGGTCATCGCCGAAATGCCGGGCGTTGCCGAGACCGACATCACGGTGAAGGCCTCCGGCACCGCGCTGACCATCTCGACCAAGGGCGAGTTCCATTACGCCAAGGAGGTCGCGTTGCCGGCGGCCGTGAAGCCGAAGGCGCTGCGCAAAATCTATCGTAACGGTTTGCTGGAGCTACGTTTCGCCAAGGCATGAGCGTGCAATCCGCGGAGAGATCGTGATGGCCGGAGCCGTCGCCCTGACATCACGGCACCCGCTCGCGGAGGGCGGCGAATTGCTGGTGGTCGTCGATGACGACAGCGGCGTCGAGCGGCTGATCACGGCCGAGCAGCGCGTCGCCCGCGTCTACGCCGCGCACGGCATGTGGCCGCATCGCCGCGTCAACCTGTTCGTCTTCGAGACGCTGCAGCCGCTGATCGACCAGCTTCGCCGCGCCTCCAAGACGCTCGGCGAGAGCGAGGCGATCGCGGCGGCCGCCGCCTCCGGCCTCGACCGCAAGCCGATGGTGCAGATCTACAATCTGGCCGACCTCGCCCAGTGCAGCATCTTCGTCAACCGCTCGCTGATGCAGCGGCTAGGCATGTGGGACCAGGACCAGATCCTGGAAGGGCTGTTGGCGCATGAGCATGCCCATCCGCTCTCCGACAACGGTACGACGCGCGTTGCCCGCATGCTGCACGCCGCGCTGGCGGAGGCTCAATCCGCAAACGGCGCGGCCTCGCCGTCCGGCGGGGCGATCCAGCAGGCGCTGGCAAGTCTGGCGCACGAGCTCTGCGTGCACGCGCCGCATGAGGTGTTCGCCAATGAATTCGCGGTGCGCGCCGGGTTCAGCGATGCGCTGTTCGCCTTGAACCGGATGAGCCTCACCGATGGCCGCGCCGGCCTTGCCGCCCGCGCCGCGCTGGCCGACCGGCTGCACATCGAGGTCGCCGCCGGCCGGCAGACCGAGGACGGCGCCGCCCTGCTCCTGCTGCTGGCCTCCATCGAGGCGCATGCGCGGGTGGCGCTGGAGACCTCCGCCTTCGCCCGCGCCGGCAATCTGGACGATGCGCGGGCGCTCGAAGACCTGCTCTGGCAGGAGGCGCTGAGTAAGGTGGAGTCCGAGGCGGGCACCATCTATCGCCAGCTCTATGGCAGCTATCTGGCGCTTAAGCCTGACATGGACGAAGCCGCCCTGCTGGCCTGGGCCACCAAGACCTTCGCACCGATCACCATCGCGATCGCCGGCCATGGCGCCCGTTACACCGCGTCATTCCATTATTGAGAGAGAGCCGCCATGCAGCTGAAACGCGCCGAACCGATGCCTGAGGGCGAGCCGATCGCCCGCACCTATCTCTATTGCATCATCGAGGCGGACACGCCGCTGACCTTCGCGGCGCCCGGCGTCGGCGGGGCGGAGCATGTCGTCCACACCATCAATCACCGCGGCCTCGCCGCCGTGGTCAGCGCCTCGCCCGCCATCGGCTATGAGAGCACCAAGCGCAACATGACCGCGCATATGAAGGTGCTGGAAGAGGTGATGCGCTCGCACGCCATCCTGCCGGTTCGCTTCAACTCCATCTCGCCCAACGCCGATGCCGTGCGCGATCAGGTGCTGGCGCCCGGCGCCGACACCCTGAAGGCACGGCTGGCCAGGATCGACGGCCATGTCGAGATGGGCGTCAAGGCGCTCTGGCGCGAGGATGTGCTTTACGAGGAGATCGTCGCCGCCCATGGCGACATCCGCCGCCTGCGCGACCGCGTCGAGGGTCGACCGCCCGAGGCGACCTATCGCGAGCGGCTGCGGCTCGGCGAGATGGTCGAGCAGGCGCTGATCGGCAAGCGGGCCAAGGAATCCGAGGCCATGCTGGCACTCTTGCGCCCCTACGCCAAGGACGTGGTGGTGCGCAACCCGATCATCGAGCGCATGGCGCTGAACGTGGCGCTGCTGCTGAAGGCATCCGACCAGGCACACTTCGAAGAGCGGCTCGGCGCGCTCGACGCCGATGAGAGCGCCCGCATGACCTTCAAATGCGTCGGCCCGGTGCCGCCTTATAATTTCGTCGAGATCGCCTTGAGCTGAGACGGACTAGAGCGGGATGAGGAAAAGTTGGTACCGGTTTTACGCTCGTCATCCCGCTCTAAACTCAGAGTTAGATCACTGTTCATGATTTTGGATCAATCCAAAATCATGAACAGTGATCTAAAGGCCGGATTAAAATCGTCCGGCGCTTTGTCGCCGCTCTCAAAACGCCGTGTAAACCGAGTTGCGATAGGTATTGATGATGTTAGGCAAGCTCCTCTCCTTTCCCGTGAGCGGCCCGATCGGCCTGACCATCTGGCTCGCGCGCACCATCGCCGAGCAGGCGGATGCGGAACTCTACGACGAAAGCAAGATCCGCCGCGAATTGGCGGAGCTGGAAATGCGGTCCGAGCTCGGCGAGATCACCGAGGAGGACTACGAGCAGCTCGAAGAGAATTTAATGGCGCGGCTGCGTGAAAGCCGCAAAAGAGCACGGATGTGACCATGGCCAAGATCGCCCGGACGCCGAAACAGAAGCTCGAAGACCAGAAGCTGGAAGCGCAGCAGGCGCTTGCGGGCCTGCCCTATGCCGACAAGCTGCTCGCCTTTGCCGAGGGCGTCGCCCCGCCGGCGCCCGGCGAAATCGTTCCCGAGGACAAGGTGGTGACGCCGCCGTCTGTCCCGGCGGCGCGGCGCAGCTTTTCCGCGGTGGATGCGGCCGAAGCGGCCCGGGCCATCGAGGCGCTGGTCGGCATGAAGATCGATAGCGTTTCGGCGGTCAACCGCACGGAAGCGGGCTGGGAGGTCGTCGTCAATGTGATCGAGCTGTCGCGCATCCCGCCCTCGACCGATCTGATCGCCGCCTATCACGTCACGCTCGACGGCGAAGGCAATCTGGAAAGCTACAGCCGCGGCACCCGCTACACGCGCGGCCAGACCGACGAAGGGCTTTAGGCAGTTTGGGCGAAGAAACAGCCCCCTCACCCGCCCGCCTGACGGCGGGAGCCCTCTCCCCTTGTGGGAGAGGGCGGGCGCGAAGCGACCGGGTGAGGGGGAGCCACAAGCCGCAGCGCGTCCTAGCTTAGGCGCGTCGCATCTCGCGCATCACATATAGGAATGAAGCATGGCCCCACATATGCAGCAGTCGCTCCAGGCCACCAACCTTGCCGACATTCTGGAGCGCGTTCTCGACAAGGGCATCGTCATCGCCGGCGACATCACCATTTCTCTCGTCGATATCGAACTGTTGAGCATCAAGCTGCGCCTGCTGATCGCCTCGGTCGACAAGGCCAAGGAGCTCGGCATCAACTGGTGGGAGGCGGACCCGATGCTCTCCACCCGCGCCCGCTCGCTTGAGGAAGAAAACCGCATCCTGATCGCCCGGCTCGATCACCTAGAAGCACAGCTCGGGGTGCGCGCGTGACCGGCAAAACCAAGACCCGTGAGCCCGCGCCGCCGGCCGGCCCCTCCCGCGAGGCGTTCCGCGTCGTCGAAGCGCCCGCGCGCGATGTCGGGCGCGGCCTCGTCCGCCTCGATCCGGCGGACATGGCGGCGCTGGGCGTCGAGACCGGCGACATCGTCGCCATCTCCGGCAAGCGCGAAACCGTCGCCCGCGTCATGCTCGCGCAGATCACGGACCGCGCGCCGGGCATGATCCAGATGGACGGCATTTTGCGCGCCAATGCCGGCGTCAGCCTCGACCAGCATGTCGGCCTGCGTGCGACCAGGGCTAAGGCCGCGCGCACCATCGTGCTCGCCCCCGACCGCGCCGCCTCCAATGCCCGCCGTCACGATCGCCGCCATCTCGCCCGACTGATGCTGGGGCTGCCGGTTGTCGAAAAGGACATCATCCGCGTCAACCTGATCGGCTCGCAATCCTACGGCTACTCCGTTACCAAGACCGAGCCCGGCGGGCCGGTGCTGATCGATGCCGCGACCGTCGTGCGCGTCGAAGGCGCAGGCGGCGGCGAAAGCGCCATCACCTACGAGGATATCGGCGGGCTGCATCGCGAAATCCGCCGCGTGCGGGAAATGATCGAGCTGCCGCTGAAATATCCGGAAGTCTTCCTGCATCTGGGCATCGAAGCGCCCAAGGGCGTGCTGCTCTACGGTCCGCCCGGCATCGGCAAGACGCTGATCGCGCGCGCCGTCGCGCATGAGGTCGGCGTGCAGTTCTTCCCCATCAATGGGCCGGAAATCATTGACAAGATGTACGGCGCCAGCGAAGCCCACCTGCGCAACATCTTCAAGGAGGCCGAGCGCGCCGCCCCCGCCATCATCTTCATCGACGAGATCGACTCCATTGCCCAGAGCCGGGGGGCGCTCTCCGGCGAGCGCCAGCTCGAACGCCGTGTCGTCGCCCAGCTGCTGGCGCTGATGGACGGCCTGGAATCGCGCGGCCAGATCACCGTCATCGCCGCCACGAACATGCCCGACGAGCTTGACCCGGCGCTGCGCCGCCCCGGCCGCTTCGACCGCGAAATCCGCATCGGCGTGCCCGATGCCGGCTCGCGCAAGGAGATTTTGGAAATCCACAGCCGCGGCATGCCGCTCGCCAGCGATGTCGACCTCAACGATCTCGCCCGCTTCACCCATGGCTATGTCGGGGCGGACCTCGCCGCCCTCTGCCGCGAAGCCGCCATGAGCGCGCTTCGCCGCCTGCTGCCCGAGATCGATTATGACCAGGCCCGCATCCCCAGCGACAAGCTCGCCGCCCTCGAAGTCGAGCGCGCCGATTTCGACGACTGCCTGACCGAAATTCAGCCCTCCGCCCTGCGCGAGATCGCCGTCGAGATCCCCGATGTGCGCTGGACCGATGTCGGTGGGCTCGATGCGGTCAAGCGCCTGCTCTCCGAGGCCGTGATCTGGCCGCTGATGCATCGCGAGCTGTTCACTTCGACGGGCGTGCGGCCCTCGCGCGGCGCGGTGCTTTACGGACCGCCAGGCACCGGCAAGACCTTGCTCGCCAAGGCGCTGGCCGGCGAGAGCGAGGCTAATTTCATCTCCGTCAAAGGCCCGCAGCTGATCTCGATGTGGGCGGGCGAAAGCGAGCGCGCCATCCGGGAAATCTTCCGCAAGGCGCGGCAGGTGGCGCCCGCGATCATCTTCTTCGACGAGATCGACGCGCTCGCGCCGGAGCGCGCCAGCGGCGCCAGCCAGGTCAGCGAGCGGATCGCGGCGCAGCTGCTCACCGAACTCGACGGCATCGAAGAGCTGAAAGGCGTCTTCGTGCTCGCCGCCACCAACCGGCTCGACCGGCTCGACCCGGCGTTGCTGCGCCCCGGCCGCTTCGAACTCGCTGGTCGAGCTGAAATCGCCGGACAAGGCCGAGCGCCTGGAAATCCTGAAGGTGCACACGCGCAAAATGCCGCTCGCCGCCGATGTCGATCTTGCCGCTATTGCGGGGCCCGAAGACGGGCTGGTCGGCGCCGAGCTGGAAGCGCTGTGCCGCGAGGCGGCCTTTGCGGCGATCCGCGAGGCGGTCGCGGCGGACAAGACGGAATTGAGCGTCACCATGGGCCATTTCCGCGAGGCGATGGCCGGCATGGCCACACGGAAGAAAGCGCGATGAGCAGTCTTTGCATCCACGGCTTCGTCAGCGCGGACGCGCCACTGGCCTTCGAGGCAGGCGGCCTGCATCTCGTCCGGGAAGGGGGTATTGCCGCCATTGTCGGCGATGCGCCGGAATGTGGCTTTCACGAGCTGGCCCGCGAGCAGGCGGTCGGCCTCCTGCTCCAGCATCAACAGGCGCTCGAAGCGGTGATGACGCGCACCACGGTGCTGCCGGTGAAATTCGGCACGCTGGCGCCGGGCGAGGCGGGCTTGCGCAAGATGCTGGTGCAGGGCAGCGCCCTGATCGGCGCGCGGCTGGCGGAATATTTCGGCCGGCTGCAAATGGAAATCGTCGTGCTCTGGCCGCTCGACAAAATCTTCGCCGCGATCGCCGCCGACCCTGATATCGCCGAGTTGCGCGCCCGCGCCCAGGAGACAGGCGCGCCCGCCGATGGCGTGCAACTGGGCGAGGCGGTCAAGACCGCACTCGACTGCCGCCGCACCGCTCTCGCCGGCGGCATCGGCATGGCCTTGCGCGAGGTCGCCATCGACATGGCCGACAATGCGCTGATGGATGACCGCATGGTCGCCAATATCGCCCTGCTGATGGATAAATCGGATCTCGGCCGGCTGGAGGCCACGCTGGAGCGGCTCGACGCCGAGAATGACGGCGCGCTCACCTTCCGCAGCATCGGCCCCCTGCCGCCGACGAATTTTGCCACCGTCGAGGTCAGCTTTCCGCCGCGCGAGACCATCGACTCGGCCCTGCGCACGCTGGAGCTGGGCGGCGAGGCCAGCCAAAGCGACATCAAAGCCGCCTATTACCGGCTCGCGCGGGCGTCCCACCCCGACGTCGCGGGCGCGGACGGCGCCGATGCGCGCATGGGTGAACTTGCCCAGGCCTACCGCTTCCTGATGGCCTGCGCCAAGGCGCGCACCGCCGGCTCCAAGGATGGCATCTGGCGTCTGGGCAGCGATGCGGGCGACGAGGTCGTGCTGATCGATATCGTGCGCCAGGATGTTCGCGGCAGCGTCTCCTCGGCCCCGGCGCAGGGGGGCGCGGCATGAGCACCGCCACCGGGCCTGCCGCCGCTGATGCGGTCGTCTATGTCTATGGCGTCACCCGCGCCAATGCGCTGTGCGCCAGCACCGCGCCGCTGGTCGAAGGCATCGTGCCGCGCATTCCGGTCGAGCTGCTGCCGGTCGGCAAGCTGGCGGTCGTTATGAGCCGGGGACCGCGCGAGGCCTTCGCCCCAGCCGATGCCGACGCGCCGTGTGACGCCGCCTGGGCGACCGAGCGCGCGCTGGCGCATCATCGCGTGCTTGCGAGCCTTGCCCCGCTTTGCGCCGTCGCGCCGGTGAAGTTCGGCGCGCTCTGCCGCGGCATGAATGACGTGGTGAGCCTCCTCACCCGCTCCGAAGGCGCCTTCGAGCGCGTGCTCGACCGTGTCGCCGGGGCGCAGGAATGGGGCGTCAAGCTGTTCGCCGATCCGGATGCCTGCCGTGCCAGTGCGGCGGATGCGCCGGGCATCGCCGCACTGAAAGCCGAAATCGCGGCCGCCTCGCCCGGCAAGGCGTTCTTCCTCGCCAAGACGCTGCGCGCCGCCATCGAGGACGAGCTGCGCGGGCGTCTGGCTTTGCAGGTCGAGGGCGTCCACCGCCGGCTCGCGGCCACAGCAAGGGACGCCGCGCTCAATCCAATCCGGCAGACGGGCGCCGGGCCGCGTCTCATCCTGGATGCCGCCTATCTCGTCGAGACCGGCGAAGTGGCCGCGTTTCACCGAAGCCTCGCGGCGCTTGGCGAAACGCTTGGCCCCGAAGGCTTCGCGCTCAAGCTGACCGGCCCATGGCCGCCCTACAGCTTCGCCGCCATCGATACGGAGGCCCGGGCCGATGGATAATATCGAGGCGCCCGGCACCGACCTTGCCCTTTCGGAATTGCTCGACCGGATCCTCAATCGCGGCGTCGTCGTCGTGGGCGACCTGACGATCTCGATCGCCGAAGTCGATCTCATTTTTGTCGGGCTGAAAGTGCTGCTCAGCTCAGTGGAGACCGCCGAGCGGCTGCGGCCGGGGACCGATGGGACCGATGGGACCGACGGAGGCAGCCATGCTGTATCTTTACGCCATCGTTGAGGCCGGCTGCGCGCCGCTCGCGCTGCCCCTCGGCTTTGAGGACATCGCGCTGGAGATCGTGCCGTTCGGCGCGTTCAGCCTGATCACGGGCGCGCGGGCCGAATCCCCGCCGCGCCAAGAGGCCGCGATCCGCCGCCACATGGACGTGCTCGAGGCCCTGATGCCGCAATGCACCTTGCTGCCGGTGCGCTTCGGCACCGTCTTTCCCGACTTCGAGAATTTGGCCCGCTCCATGACGGGCATGCAGGACACGATCACCGCGGATTTGCAGCGGCTGCGCGGCATGCTGGAACTCGGGCTGACGGTGACGGCGCGCGGCGCGCCGCCCGTCCCCATCGTGCTGCCAAGGGTTGCCGACATCGGCGGCGCCTTGAGCGACGAGCCGGGGCCGGGGCTGCGCTACATCGCCACCAAGCGCGCCGAGCACGAACAGCGCGAGCGCGAAATGCATGAAAATGAGGAACTGTCCGCCCGGTCCTGCGCGCCGTTTTTGGACATTGTCTCCGAGCATGTCTGGCGCGCGCTGCCGGCCTTGGCGGGACGCGGCATCTCGGTCGCTCTGCTGCTGCCGGCGGCGCGGCTTGAGACGTTCCATCTGGCGCTCGAGGACTTGATCCTGGCCGCCCCCGATCTGAAAATCCTGTGCACCGGTCCATGGCCGCCTTTCACCTTCGTCGGTGAGGGCGCCCGGACGTTTACCGAAAGGGCAGCCGATGGCGGAATTACAAGCCAGACCACGCATTGAGAATTTCGGCGGCAAAGCCCTTCCGCACGGTCCCACCCAGCGCGTCAGCCTCGATCCCGAGACGGTGCAGCACGACCTTGCCAAGCTGGTGCTGAGCCTCGTCGAAACGGTGCGCCAGCTTCTGGAGCGGCAGGCGCTGCGCCGGGTCGATGGCGGCCGGCTGACCCCCGCGCAGATCGAGCAGATGGGCCTGACGCTGATGCGTCTCGAAGAGCGCATGGAGGAGCTGAAGGCGCAGTTCGGCCTCAGCGGCGAGGAGTTGCACCTCGACCTGGGCAATCTGATCGAGGGGCTTTGATGGATGGCGCGGAAGTACGCTGCCGCAAGCCACGTCATCCCTGGCGCGAGATCGCGGCGCGCAATGAAGTGGTCTGCTCCCCTGAAACGATACCAATTTAATTAGGAGAACCCGGCTATTTCCAACCCATTGATGGGGAATTAGAAATGGCACGGAAGCGATTTACGACGGAGCAGATCATCGGGATGCTGCGAGAGGCCGAGGTTCGGCTCAGCCAGGGACAGTCGATCGGTTTGATCTGCAAGGGCCTGGAAAAACGGCTATAATGAGAGCTTCAATTCGAAGCTGCGTGATGAGTTTCTGCGGCCTTATGGCGTAAGCGCACCAGGATAGGAACTTAAAGCGAACATTCATGCGAACTGTGCTCTCCTTTGCCAGGAGGAGGCGAAGCATGGCTCAGCATTTTCTATTATCCGCGGCAGCCCGCACGCTATCGCTGAAGGACATCTACGAAGGCGGCGAAGAGGCGGCATATCGTCGGCTCTGTCTGCTGCGCTGGCCGGCAACGAACGGGAATCCGGTATGCCCGCGCTGCAGCTGGGCCGAGGCTTATCATCTTTCCAGCCGCCGCAAATACAAGTGCAAAGCCTGCCATCATCAGTTCAGTCTTACCAGCGGAACGATCTTCGCCTCGCGCAAGCTTGCTTTTGTCGATCTTCTCGGTGCTATCGCACTTTTCGTCAATGCGGCCAAGGGGATCTCAGCCTTGCAGCTCTCGCGCTGTATCTTGTGAGGCTTGCCGCTCACGATAAACGTTCGCGGATGTTTCCTACAAGACCGCCTTCGTCCTCGCTCACAAGCTCCGCGAGGCGCTTACCTCCACGACCCAGGCGATCTTACTGGATGACACGGTCGAGATCGACGGCGCCTATTTCGGTGGCCATGTCCGGGTCGCCAATGCACGTTCGGACCGCGTTGACCGGCGCCTCCTCAAGCATAGGCGGACAGAGCGCCGTAGCGTCATCGTCCTGCGCCAGCGTGGCGGCAGGACGCTGACCGGCGTTTTTGAACGGGAGGCGGATGGCGTGGCATTTGCCCGATCCCGCATTGAGCCGAATGCCCGGATTGTCGCCGATGAGACGCCGCACTGGGATCTGCTATCAGGCACATTCGACCTTGAACGGATCAATCACTCCGATGCCTACAGCTTTTTCGACGGTGTCCACGTCAACGGCGCGGAAAGCTATTTCTCCCGTTTGCGGCGAATGATCCGAGGCCAGCATCATCACGTCAGTCCGGGATATCTGGCAAGCTATGCGACACATGCCGCCTGGCTGGAAGATCATCGACGGTACAGCAACGGGGCGCTTGTCGAAACGGTGATCGGTAATGGTTTCGCTGCGCCGATCAGCCGCCTCTGGAAGGGCTATTGGCGACGCGCAGAGTGACCGCTGGTCCTGCAGACCAAATACACATACCCTTGCGCTTCTCGACCATGACAACGATCTTGCGCCGGGCGGCGTGACGCAGCGCCTGCACCACTTTGAATACGACCGAGTTGCGTAAGGCCGTATCCGTCGGATCAAGGCCGCGCTCACACATCACCCGCTCAGCGAGCTCGCGTGTCGTCAGATCGTTGTCCTGCTGGAGATGACGCACGCAAAGGTCGGCGATCTCTTCTTCTGATTCTCCATGGCTCCACCTTCTCAGGAGTTGGAGCCTCCGGCAATCCCGGCGCGGTTCAGACCGTGATTGCTGCAATGCCTGAACTGGTACTATCGTGTCTGGACGGCGCCCTGCGATCAAAGATGATATTTGGTTTGGCGACGGTATCGGGTGCGGTCATGTCTTCGGCCTTTGCACCCATATACGCTGGCAGCCTACTGATGGAGGAAATGTCGAAGTCCTGCACGACACAGGTGATTATTATCGTTTTTTCGACGCCGCCCCGCACGCCGAGTTCCTGTTCTCGTGCGTTCAACGCACGATCGAAGAAGATTTGCCGAGTGAGCCCGATTATCTGCGTCGTCACGATCTAGCCGTTTAGCGCATCATGAATACCGTCGAAATGCCCGATTGGCGGACGGCGGACTTCGTCATGTTCGTCCGGCAGAATGGGGGATCGCTTTCGCGCAAGCGGCGCGAGCGGGAGTTCACTCCGCTCACCGATGAGGAAGTCGGGAAGCTGGAAGACATTGTTTGCGGTACGTTCGAGGCCTTCGAGGGAGCTTCTGATAGCCGTAGCGCAGACGGAGAAGCCCATGCCTGAATTTCCAAACGCGGCGGCCAAAAGCTCGCGTCACAGAGGCCCCCCGTCTGACCGGCAAGGAGGGGAGACATGACCCGGCTTCGCCAGCATCCGAAAAGTTACCTCGTCCAGCTTATTGGATGGCTGCGCGCCGCAGGGGTCGCCATGCTGCTGTTTGCCTGTGCGGCGCCTGCCCTGGCGCAGGATGTCGTCCCAGCCGTGCCGCCGCAGGCCGTGAAGGTCGTTCCCGAAGCGAGCGATGCGAAGATTGAGGAACGCCTGCAACGCATCCTGAAATCGACCGGATGGTTCGAGGCGAGCCGCGTCTCAGTGCATGACGGGGTGGTTTTCCTCGACGGAACGACGGGGACGCAGGAGCATCGGGCCTGGGCTGGCACGCTAGCCGAAAACACGCAAGGCACTGTCGCCGTCGTCAACCGGATCGAGGCCAATGCCGATGTCGGCTCCACCTTGGCGCGCGCAGGCGAGGAATTCACAAGCTTCTACCGGCAGATGGTCCGAGCTTGGCCGCTGGTGGCGCTCGCCGCCCTTATCATCCTGGCTACATGGCTGATCGCCAGACTGGTGGCGCTGGCGGTTCGGCTATTGTTCGCGGGCCGCATCGAGTCCCCGCTGCTGCTGTCGGTGGTGGCGCGGGCGTTTGCGATTCCAGTCTTTCTGCTGGGCGTCTATTTCGTGCTGCAATTTGCCGGACTAACAAGGCTGGCCATCACCGTGCTTGGGGGCACCGGGCTGATCGGTATCATCATCGGCTTCGGCCTGCGCGACATCGCCGAGAATTTTCTGGCGAGCATCCTGCTCAGCGTGCGCAATCCCTTCCACAGCGGCGACCTGATCGATGTAGGCGGGCACACAGGTGTCGTCCAGAACCTGAACGTGCGCAGTACCGTGCTGCTCACGCTCGACGGCAATCAGGTGCAGATCCCAAACTCCACCGTCTACAAGAGCATCATCAAGAACTACAGCAGCATTCCGCGCCGCCGCGCCGAGTTTACGGTCGGCATCGGTTACGATTCCTCGGCCGCCAAGGCGCAGGTCCTGATCGCGGAGGTGTTGCAGGAGCATCCAGCCGTCCTCGAGACGCCCGAGCCGCTGGTGCTGGTGGAGGAGCTAGGCCCGGCAACGGTGAATTTGCGCATCTACTACTGGTTCGACAGCGCCACCTACTCGCCTTACAAAATCAATTCGGCGTTGCTGCGCCAGACCAAGAATGCGCTCCTCAAGGGTGGCATCGAACTGCCGGATTCCGCGCGCGAAGTGATTTTCCCCAAGGGCGTTCCCGTTATCCAGATGACGAGCACCGCAGAAGCCTCGCGCGAAGCTGAAAGCGGTGCCGGCGCAGCCCGTGCCGCTGACGAGATGAGCAATACGACGCCCAGCGAAGGCGACTTGTCCAACGAGACGGTGGAGATGCGGGAGCACCAATCCGAAGGCAACCTGCCGGAAGCGCAAGAAAACCTACTCAAGAAATAGCGCACCCTGTCCCGCGCCATGTGGGTCACTCGGCTCGAAAAACCTACAAAACTATGGGAAGAATGACGTGTCCCACTTTCCCATAGCGAGAGCGTCGCCATGCGCGGGTTGCGCAACTCGCCTAAAACGAGCTCGCGTTTGAGCTCCAGGGCGACCACAAAGAAGAAGAGCGTCATCAAGCCGTCGTTGATCCAGTGCCGCAACGAACGGCTGAAATCCAGGGAGCCGAAGTGGAGGCCGATCGGCGTTTCCCAGAACGCCAGAAATGGCGTTGACCATGCAGAATTCGACAGATCAGGGCAATGCATGTCGCAAGCAGCAACATGGCGCCGGCCGCCGCTTCGATCCTGAGAAATCGCGCGAAGGCTTCGGTGAACCGGTCGGCAATCTCGGGCGGCAGGCCTGTGTCATTCCGATGCGTCATGCTGGCCTGTTCCCTTCGATCCGCCGAATGCCACCAATGTGGGGTACTCACCGCTCAGTCATGACAACCGGTTCCATAGACACAATACCGCCTTCTTGCCTTTAATGAGGGCCTCAGTAAAGCGAAAGTCCCGAGTCAGTAGACTTCGTTCATTGGGAGGCCCTTCGTGCTCCCGCTCCCGGCGTTGTAAGCTTGCCCGTTTCAGGGCGAGCACGGGGCATCCGTTCTTATCACCTGAAGGTCGTAGGTTCGAATCCTACCCCCGCAACCAGAAAAACGCCGTCGACTTAATGAGTTGGCGGCGTTTCGTTTTGTGATTCCGCCTTCCCGTATCGCCCGAAGCTACCATATAGCTACCACCAGAAATCCGATTTGAGACGGTCAGGAGCAGCCGCTACGTGCGCTGTGTATCGGGTGTCATGTGACGGCAGCCAGGAACGATATTTCGGACACGAGACGGCAGCTCGCCGTCAATGCATAATGAGCGGTTCGGCTCGTGCACGTGTCGGGCCGACGGGGTGGCGTTATGCCTTCCGATTCCGCTGGACAAGTAAGCCCGCTACCCACGCGCGCCCGCTTTCAGGACGCGCAGGATTTAACGGCCCACATGCTTAATCGAGATCAAAGAAATTGATAGCGGGCGGCTGCAATAGTCTCCACGTGTCGAGTTCGGCAGGATCGCCGAACCGGAGCGGGCCCTGCTGAAGGCGAGTGGTCACCCCATCGTTGGCGGGAGCATACGGTTGTTCTGCATACCCTGCCGAGCACCGCGGAGGAGGAATCACATGACCGACGATAGCCCGCTCGTGATCTGGTTCGACAAGATCGGGCGTGGCGACGTGCCGGGCGTCGGCGGCAAGAATGCCTCCCTCGGCGAGATTGTGCGTAACCTCGCGAGGCAGGGCGTCAGCGTGCCCGCCGGATTTGCGACTACAGCCGACGCCTACTGGCGCTTCGTCGATGCCAACCGGCTCAATGAATTGATCGAAGGGGCTCTGGACGACTTCAAGGCCGGCAAGGCGGCGCTTCAAGAGACCGGCCAGGCCATCCGACGTGCCTTCGTGCGCAGCGACTGGCCTGAGGAAATCGCCCAGGCGATCCGCGAAGCCTACCGCGATCTCTCGCAAGCGTCTGGCGCCGCCGACACGGACGTCGCGGTCCGCTCCAGCGCCACCGCCGAAGACCTGCCCGACGCGAGCTTCGCGGGCCAGCAGGAAACCTTCCTCAACATCCGCGGCGAGGCGGCGCTGCTCGACGCCTGCCGGCGCTGCTACGCCTCGCTCTTCACCGACCGGGCCATCAGCTATCGCGAGGCCAAGGGCTTCGAGCATCTCAAGGTCGCGTTGTCGGTCGGCGTGCAGAAGATGGTGCGCTCCGATCTGGGCGGCGCCGGCGTTATGTTCTCGATTGATGCCGAGACCGGTTTCGACAAGGTCATCGTTATCAACGCCGCTTGGGGACTCGGTGAGAACGTCGTCCAAGGAACCGTCGACCCGGACGAATACCAAGTGTTCAAACCGCTCCTCGACAACGCCGAGTTTACACCGATCATCGAGAAGAACCTCGGGGGAAAGGGGCTCAAGATGATCTATGCGACGGACGGCAATGGTCCTACGCGAAATGTGCCCACCTCGAAGGCGGAGCGGGCATCCCTCATGCCCGAGGGACCGGCGACATAATGCCGGGTGTCTGGGGTTTGAAGTGCGGATTTGTTATCCGTTTCATCCCCGATCCGGGCAAAAGGTGAAGGTGGACCACCGTAAGCGGTTCGCTGGCGAAGAGCATCTGGTCATCGTTCAACCCGATGGGACATTGTCTCTGGTTCCAGCTTGGATGGCTGAGGCTGCCTCAAGCTCAGCGGCGATAGCCCCGCACCCACGATTGCCGATTGAGCGGCTCACCGATTTACGCGCATTCCTCGACACTCTTTTAGCCTCTTCAAACGGGGAATTGGCCCCGCGAGGAGGAGACTGTCATGCAACCTCTACAACGCCAGCAGATGGATCTGTTCAAACCCGAACCAGCGTTGCCGAGCATTCCGGCGGGGCAGCGGGGAAAACTTGTATCGTTGATCAAGCGGATGCTCACGGAAGCAATGGCTGGTCTCGCGACACAAGAGGACGGGGATCAAGCGAGGGAGGTGAGCGGTGAGCAAGATCACTCCTGACCATCTCGCGCGCCAGGCCGCAATCTATATCCGTCAGTCAACCGCGGATCAGGTTGTGAACAATCTGGAAAGTCAGCGGCGGCAATATGGGCTGACCGAGCGCGCCCGGCAGCTGGGCTGGAGCGAGATCGAGATCATCGACGATGATCTTGGCCGCTCGGGAAGCGGCGTGGCGCGTCCCGGTTTCGAAAAGCTGCTCAGCGCGATCTGTGCGGGCCGCGTCGGCGCCGTGGTTTCGATTGAGGCCTCGCGGCTCGCCCGCAATGGCCGGGACTGGCACACGCTGCTGGAGTTTTGTGGTCTGGTTGATACGCTCATCGTCGATGAGGACGGGGTCTACAATCCGCGCTGCCCGAACGACCGTTTCTGCGTGTGAAGAAGAATCGTGCCGGTCAGCATCGCTGGAGCACCGATGCGGATGTCATTGATCTGGTGCGCGTGCTGGCCCGTCAGATGCCGGACAAAGCGATCGCTTCGGTGCTCAATCGAGCAGGTAAAACCACAGGGCGCGGCAATGGCTGGACCCAGTCGCGTGTGTGCAGTCTGCGCACTCATCACGGCATAGAAACCTATCGGGAAGGCGAGCGGCTCGCGCGCGGGGAGGTGACACTGGATGAGGCCGCATCGACTTTATCCCTGAGCCCCTCAAGCGTGCGCCGTCTGATAACGGAGGGCCAACTGCCGGCGCATCAGCTCTGCAAGGGAGCGCCATGGATCATTCGCGCTGACGATCTTGGTAAAGACGACGTTAGAAATGCAGCCGACGCGCGGCGTCAACGACGTCCGCCGTCTCATAATCCGCTACAAAATCAGCTGGAATTATAAGGACATAGCAAGATGGGCAGTATGAATTCAGGCTCGGAGGACCCCGAGATTCTCCAGCTCGCGCGCTGGGCGTGTGCGATTGAAGCGCATTACGGCATGCCGATGGACATGGAATGGGCGAAAGACGGCAACACGGGAGAACTCTACATCGTGCAGGCGCTGCCCGAAACGGTCCAGTCACGCAAAGAGGCGGGCGCGCTCAAATCGTACCGCATCAAGAGCAAGGGGCGGAAGCTCGTCGACGGCCTCAGCATCGGCGATGCGATCGTCGCGGGGAAGGTCTGCCTCATCCGCAGTGCCCAGGAGATAGAGCAGTTTGAGGAGGGCGCCATCCTCGTCACCGAAACGACAGACCCGGATTGGGTGCCGATCATGACGCGGGCAGCTGCGATCGTTACCGACCACGGTGGGCGCACCTCGCACGCAGCCATCGTCAGCCGCGAGCTCGGATTGCCGGCGATCGTTGGAACCGGCGACGCGACCGAGATACTTCATGATGATCAAGAGGTGACGGTTTCCTGCGCCGAAGGCGAGCAGGGGTTCGTCTACGAGGGCATCGGCGAGTTCGAGGTCGAGGAGCTGTCGCTCGACGACGTCCCGAAGACCCGCACTACGGTCATGTTGAACCTCGCCAATCCGGCAGCCGCGTTCCGGTGGTGGCGGCTGCCGGCCGGCGGCGTCGGTCTCGCCCGAATGGAGTTCGTCGTGAGTAACCACATTAAGGTGCACCCCATGGCGCTCGTCCGCTTCGATGCGCTCCGGGACGAGGAGGCTAGTGGAGCGACTTTAACATTTGCTTCCCACGCTTGACGCTTTCGATGATCCGATCTGGATCGGCTGTCCAGGCGAAGGGTTTCGGCTCGGCATTGTTTTCCTGGATAAAGCGGTTGATAGCCGTTTGCAGCTCAACGAGGGATCGGAACACGCCCCGTTTCAACCGTTGCCGCGTGAGTTTTGCGAAGAAGCCCTCGACAGCATTGAGCCAGGACGCTGAAGTTGGCGTAAAATGGAATGTCCAACGCGGATGGCGCGCCAGCCAGGCCCTGACTTTGGAGTGTTTATGCGTCGCGTAGTTGTCGACAATGGCGTGGACGAGCTTGCCTGCCGGAACCTGCGCCTCGATGGTATTCAGGAAGCGGATGAATTCCTGATGACGATGGCGCTGCATGTTGCGGCCAATGACCGTTCCTTCCAGCACATTGAGCGCGGCGAATAAGGTCGTCGTCCCGTTCCGCTTGTAATCATGGGTCATGGTTCCGGCTCGCCCCTTCTTCATTGGCAGTCCCGGTTGGGTACGGTCCAGCGCCTGGATTTGGCTCTTCTCATCAACCGAGAAAACGACGGCATGAGCGGGCGGATCAACGTAGAGACCGACAATGTCTCTGAGCTTGTCGGCAAAGTGGGGATCTTTGGAAAGCTTGAACGTCCGGATCCGGTGCGGAGAAAGCTGATGGGCTTCAAGAATGCGCTGAACCGAACGCAGGCTGACATTGGCAGCCCTGGCCAACATCCGGCCGGTCCAATGCGTGGTCTCTCCCGGCGGCCTGCTCAGCGCCAGATCAACGACACGTTGCACGGTCGTTGCGGGCAAAGGCTTCTTCCCTGGCCGCCGCGTCTTGTCGCGAAGCAGCCCATCCACGCCCTCATGCATGAAGCGCTCCTGCCAACGCCAGACGACGGGTTTGGATTTGCCGGACCGGCGCATGATCTCGGTGGTGCCGCAACCATCGGCGGTGGCCAGAATAATCTGCGCGCGCCAGACGTGTTTCTGAGGCGCACAACGATCCGCAATGATGGTTTCAAGACGAAGCCGCTCATCGCGCGTAACAGTCACGGTGATCCCTGATCTCATTGCGCAAGAATGAGCTGCTTCGGAGAATTTGGGAATCGCCTGAATGGATCAGACCACTAGGCACAGGATTGCCGCGCTGACGCGCGGCTACGCCGACAAGACCGAGTACTTCGTCGACCGGCTCGCGCGCGGCCTCGCCCGCATTGCGGCTGCAAATCATCCTAAGCCGGTCATCGTGCGCATGAGCGATTTCAAGACCAACGAGTACGCGAACCTGATCGGCGGGGCCGAATTCGAGCCGAAGGAAGAGAACCCGATGCTCGGCTTCCGGGGCGCCTCGCGCTATTACTCTCCGCGCTACCGCGAAGGCTTCGCCCTCAAGTGCCGTGCCATCCGCCGCTTGCGGGAGGACATGGGGTTCAAGAACGTCGTGGTGATGATTCCCTTCTGCCGCTCGATCAAGGAGGCCGACCGAGTGATCGAGGTCATGGCGGAAAACGGGCTCAGGGGCGATGTACCCACCCAGCGCTGCACCGTCCATAAGTATCGCAATCTGCTCGCCCATGCGCCGGAACGGCTGCGCGAGGAGGTCTCGGCGGATTACAACAACATGATCTATGCGACATCGGCGGCGGAAATCGAGAAAAAGCGCAAGGCTTTCTTGCGTAAATGGCGGTTGCGCTGCCAAGCCGTCGCTGACTGCCTGGAAGAGGCTGGTGATCGGCTATTTACCTTCACCAGGCTACCAGCCGACCAATGGAAAAGCACCCGCACGACCAGCGCCATCGAACGCCTTCACGAGGAATTCAAGCGCAGGATCAAGACGCAAACTGTTCTGCCATCAGCCGAAACCGCCGCCATGATGTTCTGGGCGTTGCTCGCCTCTGGACAAATAAGCATGCGAAAAGTCGACGGCTGGAAGACCCACGCGGCGAAGTCGGCCGATCTACCCATTGATCTCGCCGCCTGATCCGTTTCGTTCAGCTTACCAGAGAGCACGCCAAATCAAATTCCAAAACAAATCGCGACGCCACCCGCCTCATAGCGGTCTTTCTGTGTTCAGCAGCTTCCGGTCCAAAGAGGAAGTCACACTCAATTCACGAAAGCTCTGCAAACCTGAATTCCGACACTGGAGAGTACGCAAATGAGATGAATATTCGCTTCAATTGGAAACGCTAACGAGAAAGGGATAGAGCCGTTTCGGAGTGATCTTGACTGATGCGCAGTCGGTTTAAAGGCGCAGCGTGAGCGAGAAACAAACCAGCCGCTACATTTGCAGCCAGCAATCTAAAGACTTTGTCTAAAAACATGATGCCAAGCTCCGCCAAAAGATGGGTATAATAATATGATAATAATACTAATGGCTGGGGAAGTCGGGCTCAGCGACACATAGTCTGAGGCCGACATGAAAACATATAGGGAGGAAAACCCATGCATTTGAAAACGTTTAGCCTTGCATGCGCCAGCATCTGTTTTCTGGCATCACCTGTGTTCGCTCAGTCCGGCGCGCTTGACAAGGCGGTCGGCGGCTATTCCTTCGAGAAAGCAGCCAAGGAAGCGCCGGACACCAAGAATTTCCATTCCAATGACGGCGTTCTTACCTTCGCAATTGTCACCCATACGGCGGGCAACGGCTTTTTCGACCCCGTCTATGTCGGCGCATTGACAGCGGCCAATATGATCGGCGCCAAAGTGCTCCTGCTTGGCTCGGAATTCCCCGGTCGATGATCCGGCGCGCGAAATCGAGATCCTCAACCAGATCATCCAGGATCCCAAACTCGACGGTCTGATCATGACGACGCCGCAGGTCGGCGCCTATGACGACATCGTCAACGCGGCCAAGGCCAAGGGCATTCCGGTCGCCACCACCAACTCCTATGATCCTCAGCTTGTAGACCGTAATGCGATCAGCCACACTGGGCAGGACGCCTCCGCTGCGGCAATTGCAGGCGAGGCGCTTGTCGACTGTCTGGAAGAGCGCGGGGTCACCTCCGGCTCGATCCTGCTGCCCTCCTCGACCGCAATGGGCAATGTCGAGGTCAACAACCGCGTGAAATCGGCCTTCGAGGCGATCGTCAAGAAGCTTCAGGCAAAAGGAAAGCTGGACCAGTTCAAGGTCGACGCCGGGCCCGAAAATATTGGCATCGATACGAATCCGAATGACCCGGTGAACAGCATCATCTCGCTGTTTGAGTCGCGCGGGGATGTCGTCGGCGCCTTTGCCGGCAACAACGTCTTCACCCCGGCCCTGGCCAAGGCGGTTGACCAGATGGGCATGACGGGCAAGATCTGCGCCTATGGCTTCGACCTTGGCCCGGCGCAGCAGGAAGCTCTCCGCAGCGATAATCTGACGGGCGCGCTTGGACAGCAGCCCTTCCTGCAGGGCTTTTGGCCAGTCATGCAGCTTTATCTGCAGATCGACCGTGGCATCTCTGCCGCCAATCTTGATACCCGCGCTCAGCTGGTGACGCAGAAGACGGTTGGGAACGTCGGCAAGCGGTTTGAGAACTGACATCCGCCGCTGATATACGCCTCTGGCCTCTGCCAACCCGGTGCTAAGTGCCCGCCGGGTTAGGCGGAGGCCGTCTGTTCGGAAACTTCGATCACCGGCTTCATGACCGCTATTGCCGACCCGATGACGAACATCCGCCGCCCGCCCGCTGAATTGTTCGGCGGCTGGGAGGTCGGACTCCTTATCCTGTTGGCGCTGCTCTATCTCGGCGGCTTTTACGTCAATCCCGGCTTTTTCGGCTCGGCCGACGCATTCCACGCCCTTTTGCGCGACGCCTCCCGCATTGCCGTGATGGCGGTCGGCATGACTTTCGTCATTGTCAACAAGGATCTCGATCTCTCGGTCGGCTCGACGACGGGCCTCGTCTCAGTTGTCTTCTCACAGGCATTCTCGCCCGCCTTCTACGACCTCGGCCCAATCCCGGCGATTCTGATATGTCTGCTACTCGGCACCGTAATCGGCCTGATCAACGGCGTACTCGTCACCTTCCTGCGTGTGCCGGCGTTCATCGCCACGCTGACCATGCTATTCATCGGCCGCGGCATCATCCTTGGCCTGACCGGAGGCCAGTCGATCCTCTATTCCGCCAAGGCCGCCGATTATTCCTGGTTCTTCCATCTCGGCGAGACAAATGCGCTCGGCTTCAACAATCAGATCCCGATTGCGCTCATACTGATCGCCATTGGCGCCTATGTGCTCGCCAAAACCCGCTGGGGCTATGAGACTTTCGCCACCGGTGGAAATGAGCAGGCCGCGATCTATGCCGGTATTCCGACAAACCTGGTGCGCATTCGCAGCTATCTTCTTTCCTCGCTCTCCGCCACCATCGCCGGGTTGATGACGGTTGCCCAGGATAAAGGCGCAACTGCCCAGGCTGGGTTCAGCACCGAGCTCGTCGTAATCGCTGCAGTGATCATCGGCGGTGCGTCGATTCTCGGTGGGCGTGGCCGGGTGATCGGAAGCTGTCTCGGCGCCGTGCTGACAGTGCTGATCGACAAGGTACTGCGCGAAGGTATCCCGATCACGCGAACTATCGTCATAGGTGGTGAGGAAATCCAGGTAAGAGCCTTATCATCGTTACCGGTCGGCGCAGTGCCGGTATTTCTCGGGCTCCTGCTTCTACTCGCGGTGCTGATCGAGCCCTATCTCATCCGCCGCCGCATCCCGGCGCGGGTTTGGGCATGGCTGAGAGGCCGTCCGCCGCCGGTGATCGAGACGGGCGGGGTTGCTATTGAAGGCGTGCAGACGCGCGGCACGGTCGCAAGCGATACCGCTTTCGCCGCGCGCACGATTATTGGCAAGTTCTTCGCCCGGCGCGATGCACTTGCCGTTTCGCTTGCCATCGTACTGTGGCTGGTCGGCCTCTATCTGCGCCCCGACTACTGGCATCACCTGCCAAACACTTTCGCCATTCTCCTCAACTACACTGAACTGGCAATCCTGACACTTGGCCTCACCTTCGTTATCGCCAATGGCGATATCGATCTCTCGGTCGGCGCCGTGCTTGCGCTCGCAGGCAGTACGGCGGCTTATGCGCTGAAAGTGATAGGCGTCGATCCGATAGCCGCCATGATGATGGGCTTGACGGCGGGCATGCTTGCGGGCGCGATCAATGCGCTGGCCACGGTCGGTTTCGGCTTGCCGGCCTTTATTGCGACGCTAGGCATGTACTATATCGCCCGCGGCCTCGCCGCCTGGTTCGTTGCCGGCCAGCAACTCACCGGCTGGCCCGAAAGCTTCAACCTGATTGGCCGTAAGGTCGGCGACATTTTGAGCTATTTCAATCTGCCGCCGCCCGGCTGGGCATTTCTGCGCGCGATTACGGATGTCGTCAGCATACAAACCATCTGGCTCGCGCTGATCTCTGTCATCTTTGCCGTTGTGCTCGGCATGACCTTCTTTGGACAACAGGTCTACGCTACGGGTGGCAATCGCCGCGCCGCTGACTATGCCGGTATCAACACCGCGCGTGTGCGTGTCATCGCACTCCTGCTTTCGGCGCTATGCGCGTCTATGGCCGGAATTATCAACGTCGCTTTCTATCGCAGCTTCAATCCTGTAGCAGGCCAGCTCCGCGAGCTCGATGCCATCGCCTCGGTGATCATAGGCGGCGGCTCGATCTTTGGCGGCTACGGCACGATCATAGGCTCGCTGGCCGGAGCAGCCGTAATCACACTGGTGCGCGCGCTCCTGCAGCTCAACATCATCTCGGCAAGCGGCGAGTCGATCATGCTGCCGCAGCATTGGGTGAATGTCTTCATCGGCATCATCCTGATCCTGGCTGTGCTTGTCGATATCTGGGTGCGTCAGGCCAATCTCATTGGCCGGCTGCGCCAAGCGTTTTTCCGCCGAAAACCGCCGCAAAGGACTGTTGCACATGCCTGAAACCACCAGCACTGAAGTCCCGATCATCGAAATGCAGCGGATCAATAAGACCTTCGGCGCAGTGCGCGCGCTGATCGACGTCGATCTGCGGCTCTATCCCGGTGAAATACTGGGCCTTGTCGGCGATAATTCCGCGGGCAAATCCACCTTGATGAAAATCCTCACAGGGGCCTATCACCGCGACAGCGGCGAAGTGCTCGTCGATGGTGAGAGGACCGATTTTCGCAATCCGCATGAGAGCCGCCAGCGCGGCATCGAAATGATCTATCAGGACTTCGCGCTATGCGGAAATATGGATGTCGGTCAAAACATCTTTCTTGGCCGCTGGCCGCGCCGCTGGTTCGTCGTCGACCGCAAAAGGATGTATAGCGAGGCAGGCGAAGTGTTGCAGCGGCTGAAGGTCGATGTGAATTCCGTCTATCAGAAAGTGGAAAATCTCTCCGGCGGCCGCCAGCAATCCGTAGCGATCGCCCGCGCGATTTCTTTCGATCCCAAGGTCATCATCCTTGATGAGCCGACCGCCAACCTCTCGGTTATGGCGACCGAGCGGCTCCTGGAGACCATGCTGGAGTTGAAAAAGCATGGTGTCGCCCAGATCATCATCTCCCATCGCCTCACCGACATCTTCCAGGTCGGCGACCGTGTAATGGTGCTGAAACGCGGCGAGAATGTCGGCGAGCGCGTCATAGCGGGTTGCACCGAGCAGGAGGTGCTGGAGACCATAGTCTCGGGCGTCCCTGCACATGCTGCTTGAAATCCACGATCGTCATCAATCAGAAGAGATGAAAGCAATCAGCGCTAGATGATTGCCAGGAGCAAGGGCCCTCAGCTGCGGTTTGGCTGATAGTCTGTTACGAGACGTTTCGCTACGCTGCGCCTGGCGACAACGGCCGCAATTGGCCCACGGCCAACTCCTCATGTTCGGCCCTTGTCCGCCACAAGTGAAGCGATCCTCGGTCATCACCGCCCCTTCCCGAGCCGCCTAATCGGCCATTCGAGAGCGCTCGCGCGAAGATACGGCGATACATCTCACTCCAGGACCCCCCTCTCGATCGCTTCGTCCACGTCTTTTATCGAATCGTCAAGGAGAGCTTCCATGCGCTCTTTCGCGAGCTCGGCATTCCGCTGGCTGATCGCTTCGAGGACTTTGCCGTGCTGAAGAAGACGCTCCTCCTTGATCACCGCTACGGCTGCGCCGCGCCAGCTCAACGTGAAAGTCGTCGTCATGGCCGCGTGAATGAGCGCGCTGAACGCGCCGATGAAGTGATTGTGGGTCGCGAGCAGGATCTCGACATGAAACCTGAGATCGGCCTCGATCAGCTCGCTTTCGTTCATCGAGGTCGCGTTCATGTCTTGATAGGCGACCTCGATTTTACGGAGGTCTTCCTCGGTACGCATCTGCGCCGCGAGGCCGGCCGCCGCGGGTTCCACCATTCGGCGCAAGGCATAAAGGTCCCTGGCGATTTCGCCGGCGGGTTTCGTTTGCAGGTGCCAGCCCAGCACTTCGGGATCGAGCATGTTCCAAAGCGCCTGCGGACGCACACTCGTGCCGACTTTGGGACGGGCGACGATCATGCCCTTCGCGGCAAGCTTGCTGTAAGCCTCTCGCAGCGCGGTTCTGGAAACCGAATAGCGTTTGAGCATGGACGCCTCGTCTGGAAGGCGTGTGTCCGGTTCGAATTCGCCGCTCACGATATCCCGCCCGAGCCTGTGGACGATGTTGACACCGGCCCAGGCGGGATCGGCAAGCCAATAGAGACGTTCTGAGCCTTTGGGCTCGGGCTGCGGCGCGTTTTGGTCTTCTGAAGGTGAGCTTTTGTCGGTCATAAGGAAATGCAGGCGTTCAAGATGTGCTGCCCAGATCGAATGAGCTGACGAGGAAACGATGAAGCACGATGAAGATGAAAAGCAGGACCCCGCTGCTGATCATGATCCATGCGCTGTTGAGCGACCCGTCGAAGATGATGAGCGCGGAGATCAATCCGAGAATCATTCCGCCGAATAGTGTTCCGGCTACCATTCCGACACCGCCTGTCAATAGCGTGCCTCCGAGCACGACAGCCGCGATGGCCGAGAGTTCCAGCGTGCTGCCGGCGAGCGGATAGCCGGACGATGTATAGATCGCATAAACGACGCCTGCGAGCGCGCTGTAAAATCCGCCAAGCGCGTAGATCATCACCGTGGTCCTGCGGATATTCACGCCCATGAGCCGGGCGGGCTCACGGAAAATAATATCGTATTATTATTAAAGGGGACAAACACTTTCTGCTGGCCATTCGCAGGCGATCAGGTGTTTTTCCGTCAGCGTGCTATGCCCCATTCGTCTTGCATTCAACCTCAGGCTTGGAGGCGAAAGGCGGCGTCCGCTACGCCGTTGAATGCGCCGTCGATCACATAGGAGAATCCGGCGCCGGGATCTGCCGCGCGCTGCGCTTCCGTATATCCCTCCCAGGCCGTCGTCACGAGCATCTGGCGCAAGCCTGGCCCGACAAAGCACGGACAACTTGTTTGCGCCGCCGGCAGCTCGAACGTTCGCACAACCCTGCCATCCGGCGCGAAGCCGGTCACCGAACCACCGCCCCAGGCCGCATTCCACAACACGCCATTTGCATCGACGACCGAGCCGTCGAACGAACCGCCGAGCGGCAGATCTTTCTCGGTGAGGAACGTCTCCGGCTGCCCTTGCGGAAGCCCCGTGGCACTGTCCAGCGCGACACGCCAGACCCTATTCTGCGCGGTGTCGGCGAAATATCCGGTCTGCCCGTCCGGCGAGAAGCAAATCGAGTTCGGGATCGAGATGTTCGGATAAAGGCAGCGCAGCTTGCGGCCATCGAACCAGTAAATGGCGCCGGCCTCGGGCTGCGCCTGCTTGCCCATGGTCCCGATCCACAACCGGCCCGAGGGATGGACCCTGCCGTCATTCGAGCGCGTTGCCGGCTTATCGGCTTCCATCGGATGCAACAGCGACAGCGCCCCATTTTCGATGTGTCTCAGATAAAGCCCGTCCTCCATGGCCAGAAGTTGCGAACGGTCATCCGTGGGCGCGATCATACTTGCCATGCGGGGCAGGTCATGCACCTGCGTTTCGCCGTTCTCAAAGCGGTGCTCCAGCAATTTGCGCCCGAGAATATCGAACCACCAGGCCGTATCGGCGCCGCGATCATAATGCGGGCCTTCGCCGAGTTCGCATCGCGGTGCCGCGAGCTTGTGCGTTATCGCCTCTGCCATGGTCATCTCGGCATTTCCTTTTTCGGAGCGGTCACTTGCCCCATTTCAGCGTCAGAACGTCCAGGTCCCGCGCCAGTTGCAGGAGGCGCGTTCTCGCACGCCCGGATAAGGGCTTGAGCGGGTGGCGCACATGGTCGCTGGCGATGACCCCGCCTTCCATCATCACTGTCTTCGCCGCCCGCAATCCGCATTGGCGGTTCTCATGATTGATGAGCGGCAGGCAGTGTTTCCAATGATCGAGCGCGGCGGCGTGATTGCCGGCCAGATATTCGGTCACGATCGGTTTGATCTTGTCGGGAAAAAGGGCCGAGGTCATCGTTCCCGTGGCGCCCGCGTCGAGGTCGGCCAGAAGCGTCACCGCTTCCTCCCCGTCGAAGGGGCCCTCAATATGCGCCCCGCCCGATTCGATCAAAGCGGCGAGCTTGTCGGCGGCGAAGGGCGTCTCGATCTTGAAATAGGAGACGTTCGCCAGCTCCCGCGCCATGCGGACCAGCAGCTCCACCGGGAGCTGAACGCCCGACAGCGGCGCATCCTGGACCATGATCGGAATGGAGATCGCGTCGTTGACTGTCTGGAAATGCTCGTAGATGCCTTGCGGCGTCGGCACCAATCCAACGCCGTGATAGGGCGGCATCATCATGACCATGGATGCGCCCGCAGCTTCGGCATCTCTTGCCCGGCGCGCGACGATATCGGTGCAAAAATGGCTAATCGTGACGATGATCGGGACCCGCCCGGCGGCATGCTGCAAGCACAGCTGCATCAACAGGGCGCGCTCGTCGTCAGAGAGCAGGAACTGCTCCGAATAATTCGCCAGAATGCATATGGCGTCGACGCCCTGGTCGATCATGCAGTCGATGACTTGCCGCATGCCCTCTTCGTCCACGCGTCCCTCGGATTGAAAAGGGGTAGGGGCGACGGGAAGAATGCCGCTCAAGGCTTTGGTCATTTTTCATCCTTTCCGGAATTCGCATTGCGCCGCGTGATATGGAATTTCGAAACTTGGCCGTAGGTCTCGCCGGGCCGCAGCACGATCGACGGATAGCCAGGGTGGTTCGGGGCGTCGGGCCAGCGCTGCGGCTCGAGTGCGAGCCCCGCGAACGGCCCGTAAGGCGCGCCGCCATGCCCCTTAAATGGCGTGGTGTCGATATTCTTGCCGTCATAGACCTGCAAGCCCGGCTCGGTGGTGAACAGGCGCAGCTCCAGCTCCCCGGCTTCGAGCACCGCCGCCTCGCGCAACTCGCCGGGGGCGTCGCGCAGACAAAGATTGTGATCGAGCGGCGCTTGGTCTTCGCCGGTCACCGGCCTGGGAGCGCGAAAATCGAAACGCCTTCCCTCAACCGGGCACGGCGCGCCCGTGGGGATCTTCCTTGAGTTGATATCGAGATATCGCTCGGCATGGACAGTCAGGCGGTGGCCGGAAAAATCTCCGCCCCCGCTCAGATTCCAATAGCTGTGATGGGCCGGATTGCAGAAGGTTGGCGCATCCGTGACGCCTTCGATCTCCATGACCAGCGCGCCGTCGCCGTCAAGCCGGTAGACAACCGTCAGATCCAGATTGCCGGGGAAGCCGCCAGCGTCATCATGCATCCGCAAGGCCATGCGGCAGGAGGAGCCGTCAAAACCGTCCAGCGACCAGTTCGAAACGCTGCTTCCGGCCATGCCCCCATGCAGGGTGGTCTGGCCGTTTTCATTGCGATCGAGTTCCAGCGTCCTGCCATCAAGCTCGGCGCGGCCATCGGCGATCCGGTTCGCCACGCGCCCGGCAATGGCGCCGAAATGCTTCATCACCGTCAGATAGGCCTCGAAAACCGGGCTGCCGAGCACCAGCGAATGCGCAACGCCGGACATCCGCAGGTCCTGAAGGCTCGCCCCCCAGGTGATGAAGCTCGCCGTTACACCGCCATTCTTGAGCGTCACACGATGGACTGCGTCACCGTCGGGCGCGACGCCGAAATGCGAGGGCTGCCGATCCCCGATCACTCCATCACCTCATCATAGGCTGCGACGATCTCGCTCGCGCGCTGGAACACCTCTTCGGGCGACGCGCCGGGTTTGTAAAGCGCGGTTCCGATCCCGAAACCGCCCGCGCCCGCCGCGACCCATTCCGCGAAGTTGTCCGCCGATGCGCCCCCGACGGCGAACATTTCCACCTCGGGCGGCAAGACCGCTTTCAGCGCCTTCAGCCCCTCAGGCCCGGCGAGATTGGCCGGAAAGAGCTTCAAGACTCCGGCTCCCGCCTTGATGGCGGTGAAGCACTCCGTGGCCGTGTAGACGCCCGGCATGGAGCGCATGCCCAATTCCAGCGTGCGGGCGATCACCGCCGCATCGCAATTGGGCGAGACGACAAGCCTGCCCCCTGCTGCGGCCACTTGATCGGCCTCTTCCGGCGTGATGACCGTGCCGGCGCCGATCAGTGCCTCCTCGCCAAACGCCCTCGCCAGAAGCGCAATGCTCTCAAAGGGCTGCGGCGAATTCAGCGGCACTTCGATAGTCGAGACGCCCGCCTCGATGAGCGCCGCCGCGATCTCCGTAACTTCGGCGGGCTTTACGCCCCGCAAGATCGCCACGATCTTTCGTTTCATGCGCGGGCCTCCGTCATGCTTGCCCGCGCCTGCTTGAGCCCCGCAAGCGTGAGCGCCTCCGCATCCTCAAGCACCGGCGCGGCGCCAACATGCGCAAGCGCTTCCGCGTAGCGGGCGGCAAGGTCTCTCGCGCCGATGATGCGTAGCTCCCTTCCCTCCCATAGGGGGCGGCAGGCCGCCAGCTCGGCCCCAATAAGAAAGCCCGAAAGCATCGCGCGGCCATTGGGCTCTCCATCCGTGGACAGAAGGCCGCGGGCGCGAATTGAAAACAACGCGCAGGTCAGATTTTGGGGTGCGTCGATCATGTGGCCGACGGCTTCGAGAAACGCCGCGCGGTCGTCTTCCGCCGTTTCCTCGACCGAATGCCGAAGAATGGAATGCTCGCCGAGAAGCGCGAACAGCTCGCCGGTCATGAAGGTTCGAAAGCTTGCGACTGCGCCGTCTTCGAGCTGCGTCCATTTGCTGTGGGTGCCCGGCATGCAGACGATCCCATCCCTCACGCCATTCGCGACCAGCCCGGCAAGCTGCGTTTCCTCGCCGCGCATCACGTCCGGCGGGCTGGACTGGGAAAGACCGGGGATGATCTTCACATCCAGCCGGGGATCGGATGTGCGGACCGCCGTCAGGCTACCTCCTGCGACCGGAGGGCAGGGAACCGCGCAATAGGCCGCCTCTTGCCAGCCATGCCGGGCGCCGGCCATCCCGCAGACAATGACCGGCATCGCGCCGCGGTCGGCCGCCGGAAGCCAGCCGCCCGCAAGACCGAGCAGCGTTCGTTCGTAGTCTTCAGAGGCCAGGCGGCCCATGCCGGCTGGGGAACTGGCGCGGGCGAGCACATTTCCCGCAGGGCCCAGCGCCCAGACGCGCAAGGAGGACGTGCCCCAATCGGCGGCAATCCAGTCAAGATCCGGCAAGGGTCCGCCTTCCGCCACCACAGCCTCACTCTTGGAACGGGTCTACGGTGATGCGCTGGCCATCAATGAGAACTCCTTGCCAAACGGCGCGCCGCGGCAGCCCTTGAGGAAATCGAGATCCGCGCCGGTATCTGCCCCTTCGACATGCTGCTGATGCAGCCAAGCGTAGCTGGATTGGGGCTGATCGGGCGCAGGCGTCCATTGCGTGAGCCGCCCGGCCAGCTCCTCGTCGGAAATGTCGAGATGAAGCCTGCGCGCTTCGAAATCCAGTTCGATCATATCGCCGGTCCGCGGCCCGCCTGCTGCGGCCTCCGGCGAGACGTGAAGGATCACGGTTCCATTGGCCGTGTCGGACATGCGCGCGTCGGAAATCCGCACCATGTCGGTCACGCCCTTTTTCAGCACCTTGGGCGGCAGCCACATATTGCCGACCTCCCCCATCCCGAATATCCCTTCGAACCGCGGTTCTTGAGGACCATAACGCATGTTTGATCTATATCGAGAGTGTCGTCGTCGATCTACGCCTTGTAGTCGTCGCAGGCGATCGCCACAGCTCAGACTGCGACCGCGCCCGGACCAGCCTGCGCGGCCGGCGGGCATTTGCCGAGAATGATCATGCCCAGAACCTCGTCCTTGGTCACCTCGCTTGTCCGAACGGAGCCGACGATCTGACCGTTCTTCATCACCGTGACACGGTCGGCGAGGTCGAAGACGTCGTGAATATCGTGACTGATCAGGAAAGCTGCTTGGCGGCGGAAGCCTGCGCATCGGCCGAGACATATCTGTCGCCATTGGCCTCAATCGCCGCTTTCATGGCGGACTCGTCGGTCTTCCAGCGCTCTTCCTGGAAATTGGACCACGACACGCCGATCACCTTGCCTTCGGCAAGCCCTTGACCGGCAAATGCGACTGCGGAAACTGCACCCGCAAGGAGTGCGCCCATAAACCGTTTCATTCTACTTCCTCCCATTGTGCCGCTCGCACCCGGGCACATGCCACCTCGGTCAGTGCCGGGCGCTTTTTTTTGAGGCTCAAAAAAAATAAGGTGATAGAAAGCGGTTGGCGTGTCAAGCTGCGTCTCGCTAACCTTTAGAGGCGACTCGTGCGCCGGCTTGAATTTCTGTTTTTCCCCATCGTGTTAGGCCGATCGGGAAGAGCCGAATTGACGGAGAAAGACGAAGTGCCGGGAGCAATGACCCGCTCCGATGACGTGCGAAGGGGCAATCGCCGCCGCATCCTCGCCGCCATCCGACGTCAGGGGCCGATTTCACGCCGGGATATTTGCGAGCGCACCGGATTGAGCGCGGCGACCGTCTCCGCCATCACGTCCGATCTGAACTCCGAAGGCGTGCTTATCGATCGGTCACGCCCCGATATGGCGGCCGGCATCCGCGGCCGTCCCACGACCGATCTGTGCGTCAATCCCGAGGCCGGCATCGTCGGGACAATGAATTTTCAGCTCAACGCCGTATCGGCTGCGATCGTCGATTATGCGGGCGCGCCGCTCGCCGAAACCGCGCTGAAGATCGACACGCACAAGGCGAGCGCCGCCGCGCTGCGCAAGGCGCTGCTCCAGTGCATGAGCGGTGCTCTTGCGAAGTCGGGCATGGCGGCGGCGCTCCGCGGGATCGCGATCGGCGTGCAGGGCGTCACCGATGTGGGCGGTACGACGATGCTCTGGTCTCCGATCATGAGGCAGCGCAACCTGCCCATCCAGAGCTGGCTCGAATCCGAATTCAGCGTGCCGGTCCGCGTCTGCAACGACTGCGATCTGATGGCGCATGCGCTGAACTGGAACGAGCCGGACCGCTATGGCGCGAACTTCGCGGCGATCCTGTTCGCCCATGGCGTCGGCATGGGGCTGTTCCTGCGCGGCGCGCCGGTCACCGGCACCCGCACCTCCGGCTTCGAATTCGGCCATATGATTCACAGTCCCGATGGCGCCTTGTGCCGTTGCGGCAGCCGGGGCTGCATCGAAGCCTATGCGGGAGACTATGCCATAAAGCGGCGCGCAAATGGTCAGGACGAGACCTCGCCGCCGGCCGCTTCGGTTGCGCCGGGTGAGATCGCGGGCATCGTCGAGGCCGCCCGCTCCGGCGACAAGGATGCGCGCGCCGCGATCGACGCGGCAGGACGCGCCATCGGCACGGGCCTCGCCTCCGTTTATGCGCTTCTCGATCCATTCCCCGTCGCGCTGATCGGCAGCGGAACCGTAACGGGCGATTTGCTTAGCCGCAGTCTCCAGGATGCGATCGGTCAGTCCATCGCCGTCCGCAACTCCGGCGACCGGCCGGACGCCGCCGCGTTCGGCGTCACGATCGACTATCTCCGCGACGACCATCCGCTCGTGCAACAGGGCTGTGTCATCCGCGCGCTGCTGGCGCTTGATGGGGAGTTTGCCGATGCGGGGGACGGATCCCAATGGCGGCTTTCCGGCACATGAGGGGCTTTCGGTTGTTGCATGCTCAGGCGCTGTGCTAATTTATTTCGGGCCCCGAATTAAACGCAGCATCCGGCGCTCTCTCGGCCGGGCCGCAGGAGGAAGCATGACAAGCGCGATTTACCCCAGTCTCAAAGACCGCACCGTACTGGTCACGGGCGGCGCGTCCGGCATCGGCGAAGCGATCGTCCGCGCCTTTGCCGGACAGGGCGCGCGGGTCGGGTTTCTCGATATCGATGTCGAGGGCGGGGCCAAGCTTGCCTCAGAATTCGAGGCGGATCGCGTCGCCTTCGAGGCCTGCGACCTTCGCGACATTGCCGCACTGCGCAGCGCAATCAGCGCCGTCAGCACACGTTTCGGGCCGATCACCATTCTCGTCAACAATGCCGCGCGCGACGACCGGCACGATATGGACACCGTCACGCCGGAATATTGGGACGAGCGCATGGCCACCAATCTCAAGCACCAGTTCTTCGCCGCGCAGGCCGTGGCGCCGGGCATGCGCGAGGCCGGCGGCGGCGCAATCGTGAATATTGGGTCGGTCAGCTGGATGATCGGTCAGGGCGGCATGCCGTGTTACACGACGGCGAAGTCAGCGGTTCAGGGCCTCACCCGCTCGCTTGCCCGCGATCTGGGACCCGCCAATATTCGCGTCAATACCGTCGTCCCGGGCTGGATCATGACTCAGCGCCAGATCGATCTCTGGCTGACGCCGGAAAGCGAGGCCGAACTGATGCAGCGGCAATGCCTGAAACGCAAGCTGATGCCGGAGGATGTGGCGAAGGCGGTGCTGTTCTTCGCCTCGGACGAGGCCGGCGCCTGCACCAATCAGAGCTACATCGTCGATGGCGGTTGGGTGTAGCGGCGGGGGATCGGCGCAGATCGCGTTCGGGCCTGTCACGCCGCGCCCTTGACCGTGATTTGCCGCAGCAGCCCGCACATGCCGTGAATGACGGGCGCTTCGTCAAGGCTGGTTACACTGATCGCTCCTGAAGAAAGCAAGGAAACCGCGCTGGGTTTGTCGCCTTCCAGATCCTCGGCAAGATGCGAGACATTGCTTCGATGCAAATCGGAGAACCGGCGGAGTTCGGCGCGATAGGCGGCATCGTCCGAACGGCGCAGAGCGTCTAGCCGCGCATAAGCCTCGGCGGAGGCATCGCGCCGTTTGAGCGCACCTTCGAGGCCGCCGGTGACTAAGGCGCGCAAGGCCTCATAACGCGCCGGATCGGCATCGGCGTCGGAGCCAAAATAAATCCGGGCATCGCCGCGCTCGGCCAGCCCCTGATGATCCATGATCACCAGCACTTCCAGCGCATCCTCACTGACGGAA
Organism: uncultured Alphaproteobacteria bacterium; assembly: GCA_963749875.1. Taxonomy (GTDB): domain Bacteria; phylum Pseudomonadota; class Alphaproteobacteria; order Rhizobiales; family Rhodomicrobiaceae; genus JAHQVI01. Next base: position 1,315,292 of record CAVVOX010000002.1, on the reverse strand, counting down.
CGATGCAGCACGCCGGGCGGGACCTGCACGAAAACGCCCTTGGTGACCGGAACGCGCCGATAGCCGGTTTCAGGATGGTGCAGCTCCAATGCGCCGCGCCCGGATAGGCCGAAATAGGCCTCCGATGTGAAGGCATGGACATGGGCGCAGCCAGCATGAATCCCGTCCGGTCCCGGCTTTTGATCATAGACGCGCAAATGGGTGAGCCCTACCCCGCCGATAAGACCAGTGCTCATGACGTCTCCTTTTGCCGTCCCAGCGCCCGCCAAAGCCCATTCATGAGCCTGCCGATCGTTGCGCTCCATAAGGTATTCAGCATACGGCGCGTGAGGCCGAAACTCATCAAAATGGTCAACAGGCAGAGCGCCATAAGCACGACGCAAATGGGCCGGGTGAAATAGAAAGTGAAATGGCCGTCATGGATGACCCAGGAGCGGCGGAAGCTGTTATCGACAATATCGCCCAATACGATCCCGAGAACCAGAGGCGCCATCGGATAATTCATCTGCCGCAGGATGAAACCGCCAATGCCGAAAGCCACCATCACCCACACATCGAACATGCGCTGCCCGATCGCATAGCTGCCGATGACGCACAGAACAAAGATGACCGGCATGAGCCGCTCGCGCGGGACGGAGAGGATTTTCAGCAAAAGCGGAGTGAGAGCGATGCCGAGGATCAGAATCGCTAAGGCGGCGAACAGCATCATCACCACCACCTGATAGATAAAGCCGGGCAACTCGACCATGATCATGGGGCCGGGGCGGATGCCGTGCAGAATCATAGCCGCCAGCAACACGGCCGCCGGAGCCGAGCCGGGAATGCCGAGCGTCAGCACGGGAATGAGAGCGCCTGGCGGTGCGGCGCTATTGCCGGTCTCGGCTGCCATGAGCCCTTCGACCGAGCCTTTGCCGAATTTCTCCTTCTCCTTGGATGCCCGGCGCGCCGCCGCATAAGAGACCCATGCGCCAATATCCTCCCCAACGCCGGGGATCACGCCGATCAACGTGCCGAGCACGCCCGAGCGGCCTATGGTGCGCCAGTAGCGAAGAACCTCCTGCGGATTGGGGATCACGTCGCGAAGGCGTGTGGTCGTCTGCACTATTTCGGCGCGCCGGCTATACATGACGGAAATGACTTCGGAGAAACCGAAGGCGCCGACCATGGCCGGGATCAGGTTGATGCCCGCCTGCATCTCGGTGAAACCGAAGGTAAAGCGGTCGGTCATATAAAGCTTTTCCTGGCCGATCATCGCCACGCCCAGACCGAGAAAGCCGGCGAGCCAGCCTTTCAGCGGGTCGTCTATGGCGGTGAGCTGGCCGGAAATGATGATGCCGAAAATGCCCAGCCAGAAAAATTCATGCGTCTGAAATTGCAGCGCGTAATCGGCAAGGAGCGGCGCGAGCGTGGCGAGGAAGAACATGCCGATGACAGTGCCGAGAAAGGACCCGGTCGTCGCCGTACCCATGGCCGGTCCGGCCTTGCCCGCCTTGGCGAGCGGATAGCCATCCACCGTCGTTGCCGCATTCGCGGGGGTGCCGGGGATGTTCAACAGGATCGCGCTCCGGCTGCCGCCATAGATTGCGCCGACATAAAGACAGATAAGGATCATCAGCGCGTTATCCGGCGACATGCGGTAGGTGAGCGTCGTCAGCAGGGCGACGCCCATCGTCGCGGTCAGGCCCGGCAATATGCCGATCGCAATGCCAAGCAGCGTGCCTGCCACGACATTGAACAGCATTTGAGGAGTGGCGAGTTGCGCCATCGCCGCAAGCACGAGCCCGCCCGTATCGGCCAGATGGCTGAAAAGGTCGCCAATCATCTCCATCGGGATCGGGCCTTCACGGTCATGGCAATGTTACGAGAAACTGCGTCTCGAAGAGATAGGTGACGCCGGCAGTCAATAGCGCTGCGTAAAGCGCCGCATTGATCACCAGCCAGATCTGCGCCCGTCGCGAGGGAGACACGGGCATGAACAGGCTGTCCAAGCCGCGCCCCGCTCCCGGCAGAAGGCGGTCGAGAAATCCTCTATGCCGCCTTGCGCTCTCCTGCGCGGCCGGCCATTCGAAAGCGAGGACGAAAAGAAAGAGAAAGGCGAATGTCGCCAGTTCGTAAGGGATGTGCCAGGAGCCGATTTTCCTGCTGATGAGCCCGACGGCATAAACGCTGCAACCCAGCGCGGTCAGTCCCCCGCGCATCATGGCAATGCGGTCCACGCTGCTCTCGCTTCCCTCCGCAACATTGCCGAGGCGAAGCCCGTCCACCTTCACCGCCCGGAAAATGAGGATGAAGGCAAGGAGCACAATAATGGTTCCCAGCACGATGGGCAGCTTTCCCGGCTCGCCCCCCACTTCGATATAGGACACCTCTTCAGGGCCGGGCAGCATCGTGCCGCCCACCGTCATGCCAATACCGAGAACGAAAAGAATAAGGCCGGTGAAGAAGTCGGCCCGCGGCATCCGGGTACGGCTCACGGCCTCACTCCAGCATCGGTGGTCGGAGCGGCCATTGCGGCCGCTCTTTCGATCCTATTTCGACAGCGGAGGAATGCCAACCTCATCCGGCTTATTCTGCGCCTTGCCGCCGGCATAAAGCTGCCACGCCATGATCTGCGTCGATTGCAAACCGGCCTTCGCCGCTTCCTCGCCGCGCATGACCTTCACGGCCTGTGCCTTCGACGCCGCATATTTCTTCAGCGCTTCGGAATTGGCGATGGTCTCGTCCCACACCTTGTTCATCGTATCGACGACCTCCTGCGGGATGCCCTTCGGAGCCCAGATACCGAACAGAACATAGGATGTGTTGGCGTTCGGCAGCGCCTTGGTGATCGAGGGGATCGTTCCCACACCTTCGATTTCGACATCATCCGGTGTGAAAGCCGCCAGCGGCTTCAACTTGCCTGCGCGAAGCATTTCATATTGTTCGGCGATCAGCTGGGTCGTCGCCTCGGTCTCATGCGCGACCGCAGCCTGCACGGCCGGAGCGCCGCCGTCATAGGTGATCATCTTATAATCGCCGCCGGTCGCCGCTTTCAGAAGTTCAGCCGCCATGCCGCCCGAGGAATTGATGCCGCCAGTGGCGATCGTGACCTTGCTGGGGTTCTCGTTCATCGCCTTTTTCAGTCCCGCAACGGATTGATAGGGCGAGTCCGGATGGACCGAGAGGATCATGTAATTCGCGGTCGCCAGATAAAGATGCCAATCCTGGATTTTCGCATCCAGCGCCCCGGTGACGGGGTAGCTGCCCAGATCCCAGGCGGCCCCGGCCGTCCATGTATAGCCGTCGCGTTCGGCGTCCCAGGCCGCTTTCGTGCCGACGGCCCCGGCGCCTCCCGGCTGATTAATGACGACGACGGTTGCGCCAAGCGCCTTTTCCAGCTCGCCCTGCAGCGTGCGAGCGAGCTGATCCGTCGAGCCGCCAGCCCCCCAGGGGACAATGATACGAATGGGTTTCTCCGGCTTCCATTCCGCCGCAATGGACGGCGCCGTCATCGTCATCGCAGCGATAGCGATCGCTGATAGAACTCCGAATATACGCTTCATCCTTGGTCAACCCTCCCTGATATGTCGATTTTTATCTATATCCAACCAACTGGTTAGTTAAGGATGTCGTAAGACCCAGTCTGCGTCAAGCAGAATCTCCGGCTCGCCTATTTCGCGGAGATCTTCGGCGTCTTTTTTGCCGAGGCCGGCGTCCGCAAATAATCGACGATCACATCTTCAATATGCGCGAGGCGTTTTTGTTGAGCATCCGGCGCACGGAGATCCCTGTCGAAGATCACGCTCAGCGTCGCCATGTTCGAGAGATAGAAGTAGCTGACGGCTGCAATGGTGATGTAGAGCTGTACCGGATCGACGCCGCCGCGTATGACGCCCGCCGCATGTCCGCGTTCCAGGATCTGCGAGATCTCCGAGATCAGCGGCGAATGCATGGATTTGATGCGCTCCGAATTCTGTATGTGCTGCGCGCCGTAGAGGTTTTCATCGTTCAGAAGACGGATGAATTCTGGATTTTCCTGAAAATAGTGAAAGGTGTAGCGGACGAGCTTTCTCACCGCTTCGATGGGGTCGGAGACGGCAAGATCCAGCTCGCGTTCATGCGACCGGATCTTCGCATAGCCGGCTTCCAGCACCGCCAGATAGAGATCTTCCTTATTGCCGAAATAGTGGTAGAGCATCTGCTTATTGACCTGCGCCCGGGTTGCGATGTTATCCACCCGCGCGCCGCCAAAGCCGTTCTGCGCAAATTCGATCGTGGCGGCATCGAGGATGCGCGCTATGCTGCTTTCGCGATCGCGTTTGACCTTGCTAATCCGGCTGTCTCCTTCTTCATCCGGCGCGATTGCGCTTCCCGTCGAGGCCGCTCCCCCGGTCTACACAGCGGTTTGAGCCCGCTCAATTATAATACGCAACACGTCGTCCGGATCGCGGCGCCACCAATCCCCACTGGAAAATATCTCCACCTCCACCAGCCCATTAAATCCAACAGCTTCAACCTCTTGCCGAATGCTGGCGATGTCGATGACGCCGTCACCCATCATGCCGCGATCCAGAAGCAGGTCTTTCGTCGGCACCAGCCAGTCGCAGACATGAAATGCATAAATTCGCGCTTTTCCGGCGCGTTGAATCTGACGGCTCAGCTCCGGATCCCACCAAACATGATAGACATCGAGCGCCACACCGATGCCCTCGCCGAGCTCATCGCAGATGTCGAGCGCCTGACCCAGAGTGTTCACGCAAGCGCGGTCGGCGGCATACATGGGATGGAGCGGCTCGATCGCGATCGGCATTTGCGCCGTTCGTGCATAATCGAGCGTCGCCGCGAGCCCGTCTCTCACCTGCTGGCGCGCAAGCCCGATGTCTTTCGAGCCCGGCGGCAGCCCGCCGACCACCATGACGAGACAATCGGCCCCGATGGCCACGGCTTCATCCACGGCGCGGCGATTATCGTCAAGCGCCGCCCGCAGCCCGGCCTCATCGGTTGCAGGAAACATACCGCCACGGCAAAGCCCGGACACGCGCAGGCCCTTGTCGGCAATCATCTTCGCAGCGTCATCGACGCCCATTTCCGCAAGCATGTCGCGCCAGGGCGAAATGCCGCCTAGGCCATGGCGCGCGCAGCCTTCGATACATTGCCGCAAATTCCAGCGCTTGCGGACCGTCGCCGTGTTGAGCGAGAGGCGCTCGGCGGGGACGCCCATCTCAGCTCTCCACGCCGCGCACCGCCATGATCAGCCGCATGCGCGCCGCCGCTCGATCCGGATCGTCGACGAGGCCCGCCCGATCCGCGAGACGGAAAAGCTCGGCCAGATGCAAGGCCGAGCGCGCGCTTTCCTGACCGCCGACCATGGTGAAATGCGATTGATGGCCATTCAGATAGGCCATGAACACGACGCCCGTCTTATAGAAGCGCGTAGGCGCCTTGAAGATGTGGCGGGAGAGCGGCACGGTGGGTTCGAGAATAGCATCGAACTCGCCCCTATCGCCGCGCGCCAGAGCGGAGAGCGCGGCGCTCGCCGCCGGGGCAATCGCATCGAAAATGCCCAATAGCGCATCGGAATATCCATCCTCATCGCCAGCGATCAAGGCCGGGTAGTTGAAATCGTCCCCCGTATACATGCGCATGCCTTTCGGCAGACGGCGGCGCATGACGATCTCTTTTTGGTCGTCGAGCAGCGAGATCTTGATGCCATCGATCTTGGCCGCATTCTCCTCCAGCACGGCAAGGCAGGTCTCCATCGCCGCCATATGATCCCTACCGCCCCAATAGCCTTCGAGCGCCGGATCGAACATTTCGCCGAGCCAGTGAATGATCACCGGATGCTCGACATTTGCGAGAACGCGGCGATAGACGGCGGCGTAGTCGTCCGGCGACTTCGCACAGGCCGCAAGCGCCCGGCTCGCCATCAGGATGATGCGGCCACCGGCTTCCTGCACCGCCGAGCATTGCTCCTCATAAGCGACGATGACATCATCGATGTTCAGCGAAGGCGATGGCGCAAGATGATCCGTCCCCGCACCACTTGCAAGCAAAGCCTCGCCTTCGAAGTCCCTTGCCGCATCGACCGAGCGGCGGATCAATTCGAGCGATGCCGCCCAGTCCAGCCCCATGCCGCGCTGTGCCGTGTCCATCGCCTCGGCGACGCCCATCCCCAGCGACCAGAGATGGCGGCGATAGGCGAGCGTCGCGTCCCAGTCAATGGCGGCCGTCAGCCAGGGATCGCAATCGGCGAGCGGATCGGAGACGACATGCGCCGCCGAATAGGCGATGCGGTTGAAGGGCCCTGAGGCTTTCCGCGGAAAGGATCGGCCTCGCCCCGTCTCATAAGGCTCCAGCCGCCCGGCGAGCGTCGGCAAAACAAGCCTGGCCATGTCAGACCTCCAATTCCGGCACATCCAGCCAGCGCCGCTCGGCCCAGCTCTTCAGCCCCAGCTCGGCGAGCTGCACGCCTTTGGCGCCTTCCAGCAGCGTGTATTTCCAGGGTGCGCCCTCACAGAGATGGCGGATGAACGCTTCCCACTGCGCCTTGAAACCATTGTCGAACACCGTATTGTCCGGCACCTCCTCCCAATGGTCGAAAAAGTTGAGCGGCTGAGGCTGATCGGGATTCCAGACGGGTTTCGGCGTATTGACGCGCGATTGGCTCAGGCATTTATGCAAGCCGGCCACGGCGGAGCCGAGTTCGCCATCAATATGGAAGGTCACGAGATCATCCCGGCGAACGCGCGTGCACCAGGAACTGTTGATCTGCGCGATAATGCCGCCATCGAGCTGGAAGGTGGCATAGGCTGCGTCGTCGGCATCGGCGGCGTAAGGCTGACCGTTCTCGTCCCAGCGCCGCGGGATATGGTTGGCGCCCAGACAGCTCACCGCCTTCACCGGCGCAACGATATTGTCGAGCACATAGCGCCAATGGCAGAGCATATCGAGAATGATGCCGCCGCCGTCAGCCTTGCGGTAATTCCAGCTCGGACGCTGCGCGGCTTGCCAGTCGCCTTCGAACACCCAGTAGCCGAACTCGCCGCGCACTGAAAAAATGCGCCCGAAGAAGCCGCTATCGCGCAGCCTCTTCAGCTTTATCAGGCCGGGCAGATAGAGCTTGTCATGCACGACGCCGGTCTTCACGCCGGCGCGCTTGGCGACCCGGCATATTTCAAGGGCGCCTTCCAACGTCTCCGCGATCGGCTTTTCGCAGTAGACATGCTTGCCGGCTTCCATGGCGCGGATCAGCAGCTCGCCGCGCAATTGCGTCGAGGCCGCGTCGAAAAACAGCGTGTCATCCGGATTGGCGAGCGCCCGTCCGAGATCCGCCGTCCAGCGTTCGATGCCATGCCGTTTGGCAAGGGATTCGATCTTCTCGGCATTGCGCCCGACCAGGATGACATCCGGCACCACGCGGTCGCCATTGCCGAGCAAAACGCCGCCTTGCGCCCCGATCGCCAGGATCGAACGAATGAGATGCTGGTTCATCCCCATGCGCCCCGTCACGCCATGCATGATGATACCGAGACGGCGTTCTGACATGTTCAATGCTCCTTGTTGTCTGTCACCATCCGCATGGCCGACCAATCCGGCTCTGCAGCTGAGCCGAAGCCCGGCTGTTGCAGTGAGCCGGTTGCGATTTGACCATTCGTGATGCGCAGCCGCACGCGCCCGCCGGTTTCGGCGTAAAGATCGGGATGCGCCTCAAGAAAGAGGCGTTGCTCTTCGATGGGTGCGCCGGCCATGCCATCCACGAAGTGATGGCCATTGCGCTCGACATGGGCCAGGCCGAGAAGCGAGACGAGCGCAAGATCCTGCTGCACGGAGAGGCCCGCCTGGCAGGTGAGATCCTCACCACTCATGAAAAAATCGCCGCGACCTTCCGCACGCCAATGAATGCAGCGCGCCAAATTGAGCAGCGATTTGTAGAAGCCCTTGCAGCTTTTCGAGGAAATGCCGGAATAGCCGCAATTCCGCGCCTTCAGGAAGGAATCGATTTCACTGTCGGATTCGTCGATGATCACCGGCAGGCGCTGGGCGATCGGGCCGACATCGCGCTCCAGCGCCGCCGCCCGGCGGACCGGCTGCTCCAGAAAGGCGATCGAGGCACGCAGTCTTTCAAGGCCGGGAGCTGCGTCCATGGCGTCGAGCAGCGTAGCGACGGCATCGACATCGTCAAATTGCTCATTGCCGTCCAGCGTCGTGCGATAGGCGATGCCGCTGGCATCGAGCACGGCGGCGATGGCCTGCAAGCGTTCGATATCGGAGGCGAGATCGCCTGACACTTTCAGCTTGTACCATTCATGGCCGTAGGTTCGGACGACCTCGGCAAACGTTTCCGGCAGACCGTCATTCAGCCGGTCCTTCTCCGCAACATCGTCGGCGGTCAAGGGATCGATCAGTCCGACCGTATGGCGCGCGGCGATTGCGTTCGACGGGCGGCGTTCGCCAAGAAAGCGATCGATGTCGAAGCCCTGCAAATCCGGCGTCAGGCGCGCATCGATGCCGGGCAAATTGGCATTGACGGCTTCCGCAAAAGCCACCCCTTCCATACGGCAGAGTGCATCCATCACGGCGCGGTCGATCAGGGCGGGGCCGAAGCCCGCCGCAAGCGCCGGCAGTCCCGCCGCTCCGCCCGCCTCCAGATGAGGCCGGTAGAGCGCCGCGTGATGGCCGAACGCCGTATCCTCGCCCGCCAAATGGATGGCCTGTGCGTACAGTTTCAAAGCGCGGCGAAGCTGGCCGAAATTCTGCTCGTTTGAAAGCGCCGGGTCCTTATCGAACCATTTCGGCACCATAAGCTCGGCGGCCATCCCCCATCCTTCGCGGCCATCGGCCAGACGGACATGGGTGCGCACGAAAGCTTGCGGCGCTTCCCGCAAAGTGGCCGCGCCGAACCGGAAAGGAAGCCTCAGGCTGACATCTCGCTCGAAACACTGGATTTCCTTGACGGAAAGCTTGGGGGCCGTCATCCAAGCGCCTCCCGCAGGCCCTGAATATAGCCGATGGCGCGAGCCGCGACGGTTGGGCCGTCAGGGTCGTAAATAAACGGCTCCACCCCGGCAATCCCGTCATAACCGACATCTTTGAGCGCGCGCATGATCTCGGGGAAGTCGTCACCCCCCTGCCCCGGCGCGCGCCGGTTGGTATCGTTCAAATGGATGTGCACCACGCGCTTATCCGGCAGCCAGCGGCGAATGAGATCTGCGACAGGCTCAATCTCTCCACGGCCCGCCGCGCTCGTATCGATCATCGTCCTGAGTGCCGGCGAGCCGATCTGATCGACGATCTCCACGGCCTCGGCAACGCTTGTCACGAAATTGGTCTGATCCGGGGAAAGGGGCTCAAGGCAATAAATGACGCCGGCCTTTTCCGCAGCCTCAGCCGCAACGGCCATAGCCTCGATGCCAAGCTTACGGGCTGTTTCGGCTTCCGGCCCCTCCGGCAGCCGCCGCTGATCGGGCGAGCCGTGAACCAGAACGCTTCCTCCCAGTTCCGCGCAAAGGTCGACCAATGACCGTATGACTTCGAGGGAATTCCGGCGAATCGACGGATCGGAAGACGTGATGGAAAGCCCCGGCGGCATGACCATCAGCCAATGCAGCCCCGTGAGCGCGATGCGGGCGGTCTCCGCCGCGCGCCTCATCATGGTCCGCTGTTCGGCAGAGATCAGGCGCGGATCTTTCGCCAGTGTCACAGGCGCAATTTCGAGCCCGTCATAGCCGAGCGCCGCCGCCAGATCGCATTGCGCCGCGAATTCCAACTGGCCGATGACTTCACTGCAAAGGGAAATTCGCATAGGCAATCTTTCTAACCAACTAGTTGTTTGATACCTTTTTCGGCGTTTCTAGGCAAGATTTTGTTGCGCGTCTTGGTCAAGACGCGGTCAACCCGCCGATAGGTGCGGATACTCACGCCCCGGCGCGCTGATCATTAACGCAACATTGACCCGCGCTCGCCCAGGCGGTACCGTCCGCGCAAACAGTTTTAGGAAGCTGGGGAATGACGACGATCGAAGAGCTGGAGCGGCGTGTAACGGTGCTTGAGGCCGCGCAGAAGGAAACCGCGGAAACGCAAAAGTGGATGGCCTCAACGCTGGGCCGCATCGCCTACGTCCAGGATGAGCACTCGCAGCGGCTAGAGCGCATCAATGCGTGGCTGGACAGCATGGACAGCCAGCTTACGCGTCTTGAGTCCGGGCTCACGGACCTCCGCAGCGACCTGCCCGGCATGGTTGCCGGTACGATGCGTGACGTGTTGCGCGAGCGGCGCGAGTAGCGCAACGCGCGTCCAATTGGACGCGGGAACAGTTGCGCTCGTCTCTTGAAATAGATCAACTTGACCTCGTCCAAGTGATTCCACTTGAACGAGGTCAAGTTGATCTAGCTCCCCCAAAAAACTTGAAAGCAGCGCTTCGGAGTCGTCGGCGTGGCAAACACGCAATAGATGCTTTGGGCAAATTTGCCCAAAGCGATAGTGATCTCTTCTTTAGGGCGCTACCAAAATTCCCGACCGCAAGCGCGAAGTCGCGGCATGCGAGTCGGCACCACTTTCTGCGAGCGGCTTAACGGTTTTCAAGCCCTTGGGCGATCAACCATTTAGAGAACGCCTGGAAGAAAGCTTCCTGATCGGTTGCGTCCTTAGGCACGCCTCCTGATTTTGCAATATAGTCCTTCATAAACGCTCTAAAGGCGTACTTCAGTTTCAGAGGTTGTTCGACAAGCCCGCCAGTGCGCAATTTGTTATCGAGCCATTCTTGCGCAGGTTTGAAGCGGTGCCAGCCCGATACCTTTGCCGCAATGTTCACATTGACCCATTTCGGATGCCGCGCCGGATCATGAAATTTATCGATATTGTCGAAGAACCCCTGCACAAATTTCGCAACCTTCTGATAGCGCTCGGATCCTGCTGGCCAATTATACACTCCCAGCACGATGATGGTGGCAACTGTTTGCACATCCTTGTTTTCGGGGACCAGTCCCGGGTATTGGGTGCTTGTGAGCGTTGCAGGGAGGTAGGTATCCATGAGGTTTTCATATTTGCTGCCGGAGATGATTTCCTGATCCAAGCTCAACAGATGAAAACCGTCTTTTGGCGTCACGTGATTATAGTCATTATGGGGGGCCCCGCTCATCCGCGCGACTCCCGAAATCTCGCCCTTGCGCATTTTTTCGATCGCTGCGGCATTGTCGAGGTAAACCGGTTCGACCTCAATGCCGAGCGTGTCGAAAATCGTTCCCGACGCAAGCGATGTAATGCTTAGCTTTTTCCAGAAACTGACTTTCTTCCCTCGCAAATCTTCATAGCTTTTAATAGAGTTTGGAACAAGCAAATGGAACTCGGCGTTGAGTAATTTGCATATATAATTAATCCGCGATTCGATATTGGCGTACAGAACCGGATCTTTTTTCTTATAGTAATTAAGATAGGCAGCGTCGGTTATGCCCATGTCGACGCCTTTGAGGAATAGCATATCATGAATATTTTGTCCGCCACCGCTCCCTAATATAGGAAGCACACGCAGCCCGCCTTCCGTCTTGTCATCAAGCACATTTTGAATGTCCTGCGCAAATCTTGTGTATGTACTCGAAATTGAAGACGAAATGATTGTAACAGTTGATGCGTTGGCTAATTCCTTCTCATCCTGATATTTGCTTCGAATATTTTGAGGGTTCTGCGCCGCGACGGTCCCAATGGTTAGGAGCGAAGCCATCAAGACGCCAAATATCAACCCAAATACACGCAGTATCGCCATCCTTGTTTCCCCCTGTCAAAGTTGGCTCCCCGCCAAACTCGAAAGGGCGGGAGCTCTATAATTTTCGGATCTGGATTTTTAGCCGGAGACGGCAGATCGTCAAGAATTTCTTAGACTAATTTGCTTGTGCTTCACTTTGGAATGAGCCTGGCTTGAACTGGTTCGTCCCTGCCTACTATCGCTGATTCAGTCGAGGACCGCGGGCATGCTCGCATTTTCCTCGCTGGAGTCCGTGGACAATCACCCTCGCTGCTATTGTGATTGCACTCAGGTAATTGTTCACGGACCCCAGGTCCTGCATTCTCACCGAATGCAGGATCAGCGTTGAGGGAATTCGTCCGAAATACTTCCCGTCGCGCCGGACTTGCCTGCCCGCACTTGATGCGGGGATCCGGCGCCCAATTCTCTATCCGTTATGCATCGAGGTTGCTGATATGCCGATAGGCACCGGCTCTCCGCTTTGCTCCGTCCGGCGGCGCACTCCCCTGCTCATTTGCGCCCCTGACCGTACGGATGCAGGGCCTGCAGGATCGTGCGGTGCACCGGGGTCGCAACGCCGAATTTTTCGCCAAAGCGAACGACGGCCCCGCTCAGATCGTTGAGTTCCAGCCGCTTGCCGCGTTCCAGATCGTCGAGCATCGAGGCGCGCATAGGCTTGGGAAAGCCGCGCACGGCCGTCATTGCCGTCGCCGCCGCGTCATCCGGCAGATCGGGGCACGCCGCTTTGCCGACAGCCGAGGTCTCCTCGATAGCGGCGGCAAAAAGCTCCGCACACAGCGCATCGCCCAGAATATTGCCGATCGGCAGGCGCGTGAGCGTCGTTACGCCGCTGAGGGCGCTCAGCACAATGAATTTCTCCCAGATCTTCACCTGAATATCTTCGACGACGGCAATATTGACATTTGCGCGCATGAAGGCCTCGCGAATGGCTTCGCATCGCGCGGATTGACGCCCGTCGAACTCGCCGATGGTCAGACGCGCAAAGGGGCCGTTGTGGCGGACAATGCCCGGCGCGCGGATGTCCGCGGGAATGAAGGCGGTGCCGCCGATGACGCGATCCATGCCGACGATCCGACCGATGCGCTCCCAGGCCTCGATCCCATTCTGAAAAGAGATGACCGCCGTCTGCGGGCCTAAGAGCGGCGCCATCTGGCGCGCCGCGCTTTCCGTGTCGTAGAGCTTGACGAGGAACAGAACAAGGTCGACGGGCCCGACCGCTGCTGGGTCGTCCGTTGCCGTAACCGGCGTGATATGCGCGTTGCCCAGCGGGCTTTCGATAAACAACCCGTCGCGCTGGAGAGCCTCGAGATGGGCCCCGCGCGCAATGAATGCGGTCTCAAGACCGGCCTGCGCCAGCCGGCCGCCAAAATAGCACCCGAGCGCGCCGGCGCCCATCACGGCAATTTTCATGGTCCTCCCACAGCCGAGGTCACATCGCCAATATACTGCTGGGCAAAAGCTGGATAATCAAGCCGCGTGTCGCCAGATCAATGGCCGGCCTGGCGATCCGTCGATCGCTGCCTCGAACGCCCAGGCGGGGCGGCGAGTGCAATTTCCCCCAAGCCGGAACTGCGGAGCAATTCGGCAATTTCGCTCGCTGGCTGCGGAACCCCGATCAGAAAGCCCTGCACTTCGGTGCAACCTTCCTGCCGGACCCGCATCAATTGATCGACTGTCTCCACGCCTTCCGCTGTCGTTTCCATGCCCAGGCTTGAGCCAAGACCGCTGACGGCGCGGATGATGGCGATGGAGCTGTCCTTCGCCCCTAGATCACGAACGAAGGATTGATCGATCTTGATCTTGTCGAACGGAAAGCTGCGCAGATAGCTGAGGCTCGAATAGCCGGTGCCGAAATCGTCCATGGAGACACGCACACCCAGCTCGCGGAACTCGTGCAGTGTCGCAAGCACCGACTCGGTATCGCGCAGAAGAACGGTCTCAGTGATCTCGAGCTCCAGGCGATCAGGCGCAAGGCCCGACGCGGCAAGGGCATCCTTGACCGACTGGAGCAAATTGGGATCCTTGAACTGTGCCGGAGACAGGTTCACGGCGATCCTGAGGGGTTTCGGCCATTGGACCGCATCCTGACAGGCCTGCGACAGAACCCACCTTCCGATCGGTATGATCAACCCGATCTCTTCCGCTAACGGAATGAATTCCGCCGGTGAGGTCTTTTGGCGTCCTGGATGATTCCAGCGCAGCAATGCCTCGAAACCGGTAATCTCGTTGGTTCTGAGATTGAGCTGCGGCTGGTAATGGAGCTCGAATTCCTTCTTCACCAGCGCCAGGCGCAGATCGAGCTCCAGTCCGCGGCGGGCCTGCATGCGAGCGTCCATATCGGCCGCGAAAAACCGGTAGGTGCCCCGCGAATCGGACTTGGCTCTGTAAAGAGCCATGTCGGCATTCTTGAGAAGCTGGTCTGGATTACTCCCATCTATGGGCGCGACGGCAACGCCGATGCTGGTGCCCGATATGACCCGATGCCCCTCGATCTCATAAGGTTCGCTGATTTTGGAGATAATTCGCTCGGCCAAGGTGGTGGCGCTGACAGGCTGATCGGCTCCCACCTGCACGACGGCGAATTCGTCGCCGCCGAGCCGTCCGACCGTATCCTCCGCCCTCACCGCATCCCTGAGGCGCTCACCGACCAGGCACAGCAAGGCGTCGCCGATCGGATGGCCGAGCGTATCGTTGACGGCCTTGAACCGATCGAGATCGAGACAGAGGACGGCGAGACTCTCCCCTTCGCCAAGCTGTTCGAGCGCGGCTCCCATTTGTTCACGGAAGTAATGCCGGTTCGGAAGGTCGGTGAGGGAGTCATGGCGTGCCATATAGGCGACCTGCTCTTCCACCTTGCGCCTGGCCGTTATGTCATCGTGGACGGAGACCCAGCCACCGCTCTGTACTGGCTGAATGAGCACGCTGATGGTGCGCCCGTCGCGCAGCTCGAGGAGATCGGAATAGGGCTCGCGCCGGGCGATCCGGGCGAGAAGATTCTCTATATATCCACTAGGATCGTCTAGCGGCCGGAGGGTGCGTTCAACGAAGGGCTTAAGTATTTCAGAAAAGTGAGTGCCTGCCCGGCTCGCTCCGGGAGGAAGATTATACATATCTTCCATGCGGTTGTTATTGAGAATCAACCGATTGTCGGCGTCGAACATCGAGAGGCCGACCGGCATATTGTTGACGGCGGCGTCCAGCCGCTCGGCCAGTTGACGGCTCAGCACCAGGCTGTCGCGATACTTCTCCGCCGCTTTCAGCAACATGCCGATTTCGTCCTTGCGCCCCTCCGCGCTGGCGATCTGGACAGTATCGTCGCCATCGCTAATGCGAGTGATCGCGTCGCTGACGCGGCGAATTGGGCCACTGATGCTATGGGTAATCCATACGAATTTCAAAGCGGCGGACAGCAGTGCGAAGCCGATCACCGTAATCGTCAGCCAGAAAAAACGTCTCTGACTTGCTTGAACGGCTTCGGCTGCCTGAGCGCCACGGACATTGGATAGCTCAAGCAGACCTTCCATTCGGTGGGCGGCAGAATCGAAGACCGGGATGGCGCTTTGGCGGAACATCGTAAGGCCGCTCTCTGGATCGCCACTGTTCAGTCTCGTGACGACATCCTGGAAGACCTTCTTGTAGCGCGTCCACTGCCCGACAAAGCCATCGAGCAGTCTGGACTCGCTCTTGGTCGGGCCCGTTTTACGATAGGCGTGAACAGTGGTGTCAACGGCTGCCGAGGCCGCATCCATACTTTCATTGACGACGACCAGCTGCCTGAAATCCCTCGTCTCGGTCCGGCGCTCCGCGAGCAGGCGGTGCTCCGTCATTGCCCGTTTCAGCTCACCCAGAATCTCGACCTGGGGCAACCATTGCTGTGTGAACTGGCTCCCCAGACGCTCGAACGCGCTCAACTGGAAAAGCGCAATGAGCCCGATAAGGACGGTGAGAAAGAGAGACAGGCCATAGGCGCCCGAGAGTTGAGTGCGTACACTGACATTCTGGAGCAGCCTCGAGAGGTTCGATAATGGCGCTCCTAGTCGAGGTAACTCAGATAGTGCCATATCTTGTACTTCCGCCGGAACGCCATGTAGGAGTCATAGACGCGCTTGAAATTCGGGTTCGCGGCTGACTCCTCAGCAACCACGGCGTTCCAGGCCTTCTCGAACGCCGCAAGCATTGCAGGTGGCCATCGCCGCACCTGAACACCCTCCTTCTTCAACTCTTCGATGGCGTTTCCCTGCATCGCTTCGCCTTTGGCGATCATGTCGAGCTCCACTCTGCTGCAGGCCAGCTCGATGATTGACTTGTACCGATCGGGCAGCCTCTTCCAGATGTCCAGATTGACGTAGAGATCGAAAAAGGTGGCCTGCTGGTGCCAGCCGGGGAAGTAGTAGTATTTCGCCAGCTTCTGAAAGCCCAGCGGCTTGTCCATCACGGGAAGGGAAAACTCTGTCGCATCGAGTTTGCCCGATTTCAGCGCCGCCAGAATCTCGCCCGGCGGAAGCTGGACCGTCTCGACGCCCAGCTTCTGCATCACCTTCGCGCCAAGGCCGAAGAACCGCATTTTGAGGCCCTTCAGATCCTCGACCGAGCGAATCTCCTTGCGAAACCAGCCCGAGGCCTCGGGCGGAATGAGGCCGCAGGGCACGTTGTGAACACCCCGCGCATGGAACATTTTGCGCGCCAGGTCGAGCCCGCCCCCCTTGTACATCCAGGCCAGATACTCTCCGATGCCCGGACCGAAGGGCACGCTGGAGAAGAAGTTGAAAGCGCTATCGTGTCCCGCAAACCAGCCTGCGCCGGCCCAGGCCGCCGCGACCTTGCCTTCAGCGACGGCGTTCACCGTTTCGCTGCCCGGCACCAGGACACCGGGCTCATAGAACTTGAAATTGAGCTTACCGGCGGATGCGCGCCGCACCTTGTGCGACAATTCTGCCGCGGCATCGCCGAGAATGGGCATGCTGCCTGGAAATGTGCTGGCCAGATCGAGCGTTACGACCGGCGGCTTTGTGGGCGCATAGTCATGAGCTCGCGACGATCCGGTTCCGAGCGTTGTAAGGAACACCAGCGCAACAACATATCTCTTGTGCATTTTCAAACGCAACCCACCGAAATCAAGGTTTATGTCTCGTCTTTACAGGATCGGCGCCGACAGTTGTGTATAATGGGTTTGGTTTAATACGACATGAATTGGCGATATTGCTGCTTCATGTAAGAATAATGGCACAATATACTTTCGAAACATTGTCTCAATTTTTATCGATGGCTCTGTCCGCGCTGAGTATGGGGATTGACGGCAGCTCAAGTTCCTGATTTGTTCCCATTAAGGTTGCCGCGCAAGGCGAGGAAGCGCGGCGGCAAGGCTGAAAAGCCAGGCTTGTCCAGCGAACAAACGCCGATCCTGATCGCCCGCGACCGCTACGGCCATCATCTGGATGCGGTGTTGCACAATCGCTCGGAGGACGCCGTCAACGCGGTTTTGAAGGGAGCAGTTTCGAACACTGACGTGCTGCTGTGCATGGACGGCGATCCGGCGCTGATCGCTTTCGCCAAGGCAGAAGCGATCGAATACGAGCTGATCCTCGCCAGCCACGGCGAGCACGTGCATGAAAAGGTGCTGCACATCCAGACCGTTAATAGCTATATCAGCCGCTTCAAGAAATGGCTCAACCGCTTCAACGGCGTGGCGACGAAATATCTGCCCAACTATCTCGGCTGGCGGCGAATGCTGGAAAAATCCGCTGCTTCCCTTGCGCCCGAGCACTGCTTGGCCGCCGCCATTGGATGAAACACATACTCAACGCGGACAGAGCCTTATCGATAGATTGGCATGTCGCGGATAAGCGTTATCGGCGTCGCATTGCCTCGGGGGACAGCCTTGGGCATGCGGCCCGCCTCCTCGGGACATGCCCTGCCCCCGGTTCGCTGCTAAGCTCAACCGATCTCGGCCACCGCAGAGGGCGGCAAAAAGGGCGGCCGCCGATATTTAAGATACTGAAGCCGGACGGACTGTGATTATGATCTCGCCGACGAACAGCTTGGGAGGCGACGTGGATAACAAGGTCGAAACATCGGTATCCGAGCCGCGCTTGGCAGGCATTGTTTTCAGGCTGGGATTCGATATCGACCGGCTTCTTTCCGATGTCGTTAGCCAGCTTCGGAAGGATCCGATCCGGCTCGCGGGGGTCATCCAGAAGATCGGATCAGAGGCCGCGGCGACCCCGCGCAACCTGTTGCTGCATGGGCTCCGCGGCGGATGGGAGCTGCCGATCCTGCAGGATCGCGGCCAGGGCGCACGGGGCTGCCGGCTGGATGCCGGTGCGCTCGCGGAAGCTGCGGCCCGGCTTGATACGGCGTTCTCCGAGCCGATCGATCTGCTCATCGTCAATCGCTTCGGGCGGGCCGAATCCGAAGGGCACGGTCTTCGCAACATCTTCGAACGGGCAGCCGCTGACGGCATCCCGCTGCTGGTCGGTGTGCGCGAGGATTATGAGGACGTCTGGAAAGCGTTCCACGGGGGCCTCGGCACGCAACTGCCGCCGGAAAGCGAGGCGGTTCTTCGCTGGTGGCGAGCCATCGCCCAAGCTTAGCAGCTATTTCAACGCTTGGCCTGGCTTGGCCAAAGCAGGATCATATTTGGCGTAAACAAATGTCATTGCCGGGCTTGACCCGGCAACCCATGCCAGTGGTCTATCGGCGTTCCGAGCTAGTTGCGGGATGAACGGAATGGGTCACCGGATCAGGTCCGGTGACGACAAATCGTGATTTTGTTCAAAATCGATCCCGCTTTAGCGATAGAGCATCGTCGGCAGCCACATCGAGAATTCCGGGATAAAGGTCAGCAGCAGCAAGACCGTGACAAGCGGAATGAGGAACGGCGCGGTCGCCGCGACGCAGCGCTCGAAGGGCACATTGGCGACCTTGGAGAGCACGTAGAGCACCATTCCGACCGGCGGCGTCAGCAATCCGATCATCAGGTTGAGGATCAGGATGATGCCGAAATGGACCGGATCGATGCCCAGGCTCACCGCGACCGGCAGCAGAACGGGCGTCAGAATGGTGATGGCCGCAATCGTCTCCATGAACAGACCGATCACCAGGACGATGGCGGTAATCATCAGGAGCAGCGCGGTCTTGTTGTCGGTGATCGTCAGCATGACCTCGGAGAAATGCACCGCGACCTGATTGGCGGTCAGGATCCAGGCAAAGATCGTCGAGGCGGCGACGATCAGCATGATGGCCGCCGTCGTCTCGACCGTATCCATCGAGACGCGCAGGAGCTTCTTCAGATTAAGGGTGCGATAGATGACGAGCCCCAGGAACATGGAGTAGACGACGGCGGCGATGGCCGCCTCGGTTGGCGTGAATATGCCGCCCATAATCCCGCCGACGATGATTATCGGCGTCATCAGAGGCAGGATCGCATGCACGAATGTATGGCCGAAGCGGCTAACCGAGAACCGCGTGTCGCGGGGATAGTCCCGTCTGCGCGCATAGAAGGCGACCATGATCATCAGCGCCACGGCCATCATGAAGCCGGGGATCAGTCCGGCGGTGAACAATTGCCCGATCGAAGTGTCCGCGATCACGCCATAGATGACGAGCGGCAGGGAGGGCGGAATGATCGGTCCGATCGTCGATGACGCGGCCGTGATGCCGACGGCGAAATCGGTGTCGTACCCCGCATCCCGCATCGCCTTGATCTCGATATTCCCGAGACCTCCCGCATCGGCCACGGCGGCGCCGGACATGCCGGCGAAAATCACGCTGGCGCCCACATTCACATGTCCCAGCCCGCCATGCATCCATCCCACGGTCGCCCTTGCGAAATCGAAGATGCGGGTGGTGATCCCGGCGGTATTCATCAGATTGCCGGCCAGAATGAAGAAAGGCACCGCAATGAGCGGGAAGGAATTGATGCCGTTGACCATGTTCGCCAGGACGATCATCGGCGGCATGCCATTGGTGAAGACGAAGGCGAGCGAGGAGAGCGCAAGCGCGACCGCCACGGGCGTGCCGATCAGCATCAACGCAAACAGCATGAGGATCATCAGAAGGATGGACATGTAACCCTAAGCCTCAGTCGGTACGCGGCGAGGCGTCAAGCTGTTCAATGACTTCGCCGGGCGAGGCTCTCAGCTTCCACCAGAGCCACATGGCCGAGTAGATCGTCATCAACCCCAGCGCGACGACGCAGATCATGTAGATCCATGCCTTAGGGATAGGCACCGTCACCATCTTCTGACGGGTTTTCTGGGTCAGCTCGATACCGATCCACGTCAAGGCGCCGAAAAAGCCGAAGGTAATCAGCTCCGCAACGACGGCCATCGCCTTGCCGAGAGCAGGCGGCGCCATGCGGATGAAAAATTCGAGCATGATATGGGTGCCGCGCCGGACGACACTGATCGATCCCAGGAAACAGACGAGGATCAGGAGGTAGCGCGCCGCCTCCTCGGTCCAGGCCAGGGAATCGTTGAGCACATAACGGGTGAAGAACTGAAGGAAGACCACCACGCCCAGAACCCAGAACACGGCAATGCCCGGCGCGTCGATCCACCTGATGTCGGCGATCGAGGTTTCCTTGTCTTCGAACCTGATGGAGACGGGCGCGCCGCTGGCGCGCCCATCCGTCGTGCCACCCTTTTGGGTCATGACCGGCCCCTTACCGACGCCGGTGTCTATTTAGCCAGAGCCTGCATCCGTTTGAACTGTTCGATCGTATAGGGAACCTTGGACTCGTCGGTCAGGATCGGCATGACCGCCTTCTGGAAAGCTTCCTTGTCGACCTCGTTGACCTTGATGCCCTTATCACGGAACCACTGAACGAGATCGGTTTCCGACTGATTGATCTCGTCGGCGCATTTGGCGGCCGCTTCTTTCATGACCGCTTCGACGGTCCCGGCATCGTCACCGATCTTGCCCATGGCGGTGTTCGAGACGATGATGATCAGCGAGTTGCCGATATGTCCGGTCAGATTGATATTCGACTGGACTTCATAGAACTTCTTGAACTTGATCGTCGGCAGCGGATTTTCCTGCGCATCGACCACGCCCTGCTGCAAGGCCAGATAGACTTCCGAAAATGCGATCGGTGTCGGGTTGGCGCCGACGGCGTTGGGGAACATCACCATCACCGGCGAATCCGGCACGCGGATCTTCAGACCCTTCATGTCCTCCGGCTTGGTGATCGGGAAGTTCGACGTCACGTGACGATAGCCGTACCAGGTGATCGCCATCACCGTATGTCCGGTCGCCTCCTTGTAGCCTTCGGAAAGCTCCTTGAACAGATCACTGTCGCGATAGGCTTTCCAGTGATCGTAATTCTTCAGCATGAAGGGATAGTCGGAAATGGCGATGGGACCGTAATCGCGTTCCGCAAAGTTCGGGCCCGTGTAAATGATGTCGACCGAGCCGATGGTCAGGCCTTCATTGATTTCCGCTTCCTTACCGAGCGATGACGCCGGATAAACGGTGATGTTCACGCGTCCATCGGTTTTGGCCTTGATCTGCTCGGCCGCCCAGACCGCCCATTTATGGTAGCTTGAGCCTTCCTCGTATACGTGAGCCCATTTCAGATCGGCTGCGACTGCGCTAGCCGTCCACGCGAGGCCCAATGCCATGGCAAGCGCGACGCTCCGGAGAGATCTTCCAATCATCATTTCCTCCCAATGCCCGCCGGCGCGAAACGGTCCCGCCGGCTGAGGCCCGATATTAGCTAGTATACAAGAAATGTTTGATATACTACATTGGGGCGCATCGCAAGGGGCTGCAGGGCCGGCGCAGGGAAGCCATGATTGCTATCGGGAGAAAGAAAAGATCGATCGCCGGGAAAGTCGCGCCTACACGATCGGGGCCGGTGGCGAATGGCGAGATATGGGGTAGGAACGTGACAAGAGATACGCCCGCGAAAGCGCCAATGCAAAGAGCGCGCAAGTCGAGAGCGCGGAATGCGCCGCCCGGCGTGCACCGTCATTCTCCCATCCCGCATATTGAGAAGAACTCGGAGATTGTCTATCGCGACCTGCGCCGTGACATCATTGAGATGCGCATTCCGCCGGGGACACCGATCATCGAGCGGGAACTCACCGAGCGCTACGGTATCAGCCGCACGCCGGTGCGCGAAGCCGTGCTCAGGCTCGCCGAGGACCGGCTGGTCGATGTCGTGCCGAAGTCGGGAACGTTCGTTGCGCGTATTTCGCTCTCTGTCCTGCGCGAAGCGATTGTCGCCCGCCGCGCGCTCGAAGAGGTGACCGTTCGCGCCGCGACCGACCGTGCAACCGAAAGCCAGATCATGGAGATCCGCGCCATCGTTCAGCGCCAGCAGGAAATGGCGGATGCGGGCGACGAGGAAACCTTCCACCGCGCCGACGAGGATTTTCATGCGGCCATCGCCGCCGCGGGCGGCTACCCCGGCATCTGGGAGATGATCCAGCAGATCCGCGTTCAGGTCGAACGCTACCGCCGTCTGACCCTGCCCCAGAAGGGCCGCATGCATCTCATCGTCAAGGAACACCGCGCCGTTCTCGACGCCATCGCCCGCCGGGACGCCGACAAGGCGGTGGAGCGGATGAACGAGCATCTCAACAAGCTGCGGCTCGACATCGCGGTCTTTCGCGATCTCTGGCCGAATTATTTCATCTATGACCCGGCGGTTGACGAGGACCCGCCCGCCGAATAGCGGCACCGCCTCCAGCAAGACGGAACACATCAGCCATGACGATCGCAATCCGCCAATCGATCAGTGCGGCAGAGGCCAAATCCTTCGATACCGATGCGCTGCGCGAGAACTTTCTGATTACGGATATCTTCGCACCCGGCGAAATCCGCCTGACTTACTCCCATCTCGATCGAACGATCGTCGGCGGCGCAATGCCGGGAGCCGAACCGCTGTTGTTGAAATCATCGAAACCGGTGGGCTCCGATCCCTTTCTCACGCGCCGCGAAATGGGCGTGTTCAACATCGGCAATACGGGACAGGTGATAACGGACGGGGAGCCCCACACACTCAATCGCACCGACTGCCTCTATATTCCGGCGGGCATCGCCGATGTGCGCTTCGCCAGCGCCGATCCTTCGCAACCGGCCAAATTCTATCTCGTCAGCACGCCGGCCCACCACGCCTACACGGTGCGCCGCATCACCGCGGAGGACGCCAACCGTCTTGATCTGGGCGGCGATGCGGACGCCAACAAGCGCATTCTGCGCCAATATATTCATCCCGATATTTGCCAATCATGCCAGTTGGTCATGGGCATGACCTCGATCCAGGAAGGCAGCGTCTGGAACACCATGCCATGCCATACCCATGACCGGCGTTCGGAAGTCTACCTCTATTTCGATATGTCGGAGGAAACACGCATCTTCCACTTCATGGGCGAACCATCGGAGACCCGCCATCTCGTCCTGGGCAACGAACAGGCGATCCTGTCGCCGGGCTGGTCGATCCATTGCGGCGCCGGGACGTCGCACTATTCCTTCATCTGGTCGATGGCCGGGGACAATCAGGATTTCACCGATATGGATATGGTCGCGATGGAGGATTTGCGGTGAGGACCGGGCCGCAGTCTTTCAGCCTCGAAGGCAAGACCGCCATCGTGACCGGCGCCAATACCGGCATCGGCCAGGCGATCGCCGTGGCCCTCTCAGCCTGCGGCGCGCGGGTTGCTTGCGTCGGGCGCTCCTCTATGGACGAGACCGCCGCGCTGATCGGCGATAAGGACAAATTCCTTCAGATCGGCGCGGATCTGTCCACGACAAGGGACGTGCAGAGGATCGTCGACGAGACCCGCGGCTGGACCGGCGCGCTCGATATTCTCGTCAACAACGCCGGCATCATCCGGCGCGGCGACGCCATCGATTTCACCGAGGAGGATTGGGACGCGGTGATCGACACCAATCTCAAATCCGCTTTCTTCCTCTCCCAGGCGGCGGCGCGGCACATGATCCCGCAGGGCAGCGGCAAGATCATCAACATCGCCTCCATGCTGTCATTTCAGGGCGGCATCCGCATCGCCTCCTATACCGCCAGCAAGAGCGGGCTCGCCGGATTGACCCGGCTGCTCGCCTGCGAATGGGCGGCCAAGGGCGTCAACGTCAATGCCGTCGCTCCGGGCTACGTCATCACCAACAATACCGAGCCGCTGCGAAAGGATCCCGGACGGTCGCAAGCCATCCTCGACCGGATTCCCGCCGGACACTGGGCCGAGCCCGGCGACATTGCCGGCGCGGTCGTTTTCCTTGCGTCCGACGCTGCAGACTACGTGCATGGCATCACGCTGCCCGTCGATGGCGGCTGGCTGGCGCGATAGGCCTTGTGGGCAGGCCTTTAGCGGCTAACGCAGCGCAGTTTCGCAAGCCGGCCGCACCTTCACGCTCGATCCCCGGCTGACCTTTAACGGCATTTTATCGAGAGTGTGTATATCAAGTACCGCATTGGCCATCAGCTGCCATTCGCGTGGGACCCTCCGTCATAGGACCGGCGCCGACGCCAATATCGATTGAGTTGCGGGGATCGTGATGCCGGCCTCACTTCCGAGATACGGAATTCTCGTCTTGCTGTTCACGGTTTTGCTCTCGGGGCGGGCCTCTGCGTTCGACACACCGCAGTTGACCGCCGGCGATGAGCAACGGCTGATGGCTGGGGATGTGCTCGTCGATGTGAAAGCCGTGAGCACCTCGTCCTTCGTTGTGACCGCAATCATCGACGTGCCCGCTCGCCGCGGAATTGTATGGCGCGTGATGACCAACTGCGAACGCTCGCCGGACTATGTGCCCTACCTCAGAAGCTGCCGCGTCCTCAAAACAAGCGCCAATCGCCGGGAGGACATTCGCGAGCTCATCGGCGAGTGGGGCGTTGTGCCGCTCGACATTCGCAGTGTCGTTCGCTCCGGCTATGAGAAGCCGAAAAGGATCAGGTTCGAAAAAGTGGCGGGAGACTTCGCTGAACTGTCCGGAGAATGGCGCCTGGATCCGGTCTATAGAAACAATGCCACACGCGTGACCTATCACGCAAAGCTTGCGGTGCCGATTTTAATGACGACATTTTATACACGCAGCGCGGTCGAAGCCGATATTGCCAAGGTTTTGAATGCGCTGCGCGATGAAATCATCAGGAATGGCGCCCGCTGAGGCGATCGCCGGGTGCGGTTGACGTCAATCAATGCCGTATTTCCCTGCACCCGCTAGGCATTGTCGATCTTGAGGCCACCGCGAGGCGGCGAGCGGGAAGGAGCCGATTGCTCATGAGAGGTCGTTGATGAATGGCGCGCCGCAAGGCGAAATCATTGCGATTGAAGGCAGCGTCGTCGATGTCAGGTTCGCGGACGATATTCCGCGGGATGAGACCGTTCTGGTCAGCGCCTCCGAGCCGCCGATCATCATTGAAGTCGCCGCGCTGCTCGACGATCACACCGCGCGCGGTATCGTTCTCAATCCATCCGGCGATCTGCGGCTCGGGCTGGAAGTCCGGGGCACGGGCGAAGGATTGCAGGTCCCGGTCGGAGAGGCCGTTCTGGGCCGCGTGCTCAATGTGTTCGGTGAGCCGATCGACGGCAAGGGACCGCTCGGGCCTGTCGAATACCGCTCCATTCGCGGCGCGCCCGTGTCACTGTCGCGCCTGCGCGTCAAAGCGGAGATTTTCGAGAGCGGCATCAAGGCGATCGACCTTCTGGCTCCGATCGAGAGGGGTGGCAAGGCCGGGCTGTTCGGCGGGGCGGGCGTCGGCAAGACGGTTCTCATCACCGAATTGATCAATAATGTCGCTCTCAGCTATGAGGGCGTGAGCCTGTTCTGCGGGATTGGCGAGCGTTGCCGCGAGGCGGAGGAGCTGATCCGCGAAATGGACGAAGCCGGCGTGCTCGACCGCGCGGTGATGATGTTCGGCCAGATGCATGAATCGCCGGGTGTGCGCTTTCGCGTCGGCCATGCCGCGATGACCATCGCCGAATATTTCCGCGACGAGGCGAAACAAGATGTGCTGGTCCTGATCGACAATATTTTCCGCTTCGTGCAGGCCGGCTCCGAAGTCTCGGGGCTCCTCGGCCGCGTGCCCTCGCGCGTGGGTTATCAGCCGACGCTGGGCACGGAACTCGCCGAGCTGGAAGAGCGGATCTGCAGCACCGCATCGGGGACGATCACCTCGATTCAGGCCGTCTACGTGCCCGCCGACGATTTCACCGACCCGGCCGCGACGCACATCTTCAACCATCTCTCGGCGTCGATCGTGCTGTCGCGCAAACGTGCCGCGCAGGGGCTTTATCCCGCGATCGATCCGCTGAAATCTTCCTCCAAGCTTTTGACGCCCGGCAATGTCAGCGACCGGCATTACCGTGTCGCGCGCGAGGTCCGGCAGATCCTGGCGGAATATGAGGATCTGAAAGACATCATCGCCATGCTCGGCCTTCAGGAGCTGTCCGAGCGCGACCGGCAGACGGTCGCCGAAGCGCGGCGGCTCGAACGCTTTCTGACTCAGCCCTTTTTCTCCACCGAGCGGTTCACCGGAATTCCGGGACAGTCCGTCGCCCTGGAAGAGACGATTGACGCCTGCGAGCGTATTCTGGGAGGCGAATTCAGTGAGCTGCCTGAGCAGAGTTTCTACATGATCGGCTCGATCGAGAGTTTGAAGGCCACGCATGAACGCAAGCATGACACCGAGCAATCTGACTGAGCCGGCCGATGCCGAAGGCGTCGCCCCGATGCATGTCTGGGTGCTGCTGCCGGAGGAAATTCTGCTGGAGGCGGAAGCGGTCAAGATCATTGCCGAGGCCGTGGACGGCGCTTTCGCGCTGCTGCCGCGCCATATCGATTTCGTGGCCCCGCTCGTTGCGGGAATCGTTCTGATCACGGATGAGGAAGGCGGTGAAATCGTCGTCGGCATCGATGAGGGAACGCTGGTCAAATGCGGCCAGGAGGTGATGATCTCCACGCGCCGGGCCATGATCGGGGACGATCTCGCCGGCCTGCGTGCGCGCGTCGACGAGGAGTTCCGGACGCTCGACGAACATGAGGTGACGGCGCGCACCGCGCTCGCTCAGCTCGAAGCGGGCATTATCCGGCGCTTTATCGAGCTGGAAGAAAAGCCATGATCGAGAAGCCGGAGGAGCGGGCGGGTCCGAGGCGCGGGGCGGCGGACGCGATCAAGAGCCGGGCCGAGCGGAAGGCGAAGGCGCGCGCGGCCGGCAAGCCGGGCGTTTGGTTCGGGCTCGGCATGTTCGGCCTTGTCGGCTGGGCGGTCGCCGTGCCGACGCTGATCGGCGTCGTTCTGGGGTTGTGGCTCGACCGGGTTGCGCCGACGACATTTTCGTGGACCCTGGCGCTGCTGCTCGCCGGGGTTACCTTGGGATGCCTCAACGCCTGGCTCTGGGTCGAGAAGGAGCGGCGGCGGAATTTGGAATGAGAGAAGCACCATGAGCCTCGATCTATTTCTTGGTTTGCTGTTTTCCGTGCTTGCCGGAGCGCTGACGGGGCTGGCCTATTTCGGCGGACTGTGGCTGACCGTGCGCGCCCTCCGTCCCGATCGGCACGCCCTGCTCTATCTTGCGGCCAGCGCCGCGATCCGCCTCGGCTTCATTCTGGGCGCGATCGTTCTGGCCGTTCTTTCCGGCGCGGAAGCGCATCATCTGATTGCCGCCCTGATCGGGTTCTTGCTCCTGCGCCAGATCCTGATAATCCGCGTACGCAGCAATCATGACGCGACAAGCGCAACGCCAAGGCTCTGAACGGGGACGCGATGCAGATTTCGACCGACCAGTGGATCCTGTTCCAGCTCGGACCTTACCCGATCAATGCAACGATCGGCTTCACCTGGCTGGTCATGGCTCTGCTCACCGTCAGCTCCTGGCTGATCACGCGCCGGCTCACCACTGGCGCCGAGCCGGGCCGGTGGCAGATCATGCTGGAAGTCCTGGTCGGAGGATTGCGCAATCAGATCGCCCAGGTGGCCCAGCGTGATCCGGGCAGCTATCTGCCCTTCATCGGCACGCTGTTTCTTTTCATCGCCATTGCCAACCTTCTTGCCATCGTTCCCGGCTATCAGCCGCCGACCGCGTCGCTCTCGACCGGAGCCGCGCTTGCTGCTTGCGTGTTTGTCGCGGTGCCGGTCTACGGCGTTGCGAGTCGCGGGGTCGGCGGCTATCTGTGGCGCTACCTTCAACCGACCGTCTTCATGCTGCCATTCAATATTATCGGCGAAATCTCGCGCACCATCGCGCTCGCCATCCGTCTTTACGGCAACATCATGAGCGGCATGGTGATCGTCGGCATACTGATTGGAATTGCACCTTTCGTCTTTCCGATCGTGATGCAACTGCTCGGGATGCTGACCGGACTCATTCAGGCTTACATCTTCGCTGTGCTGGCAACGGTCTATGTCGCCGCAGCGACGCGTGAAGAGCGCGAAGCGAGCATGGAAAATCAGACAGAACAATAGAAATGAGGGATCTGAGCAATGGATAATGTCGGATTGATCGGATCGGTGTCGATCATTGTAGCGGGGCTGACGATCGCTATCGGTTCGATCGGCCCCGCGCTGGGGGAGGCGCGCGTGGCCGCTCAGGCATTGCAGGCAATTGCCCAGCAGCCGGATGAGGCTGGCACGATCACGCGGACGCTGTTCGTCAGCCTGGCCATGATCGAGTTCGACGGCGATCTACTGTTTCGTCGTGACGATGATCCTGCTTTTCGCGAACCCCTTCTGGAACATGGTTACGGCGGCGGGCGCGGGAGGTTGAGCCGTGGCGATCGACTGGATTACCATCGCTGCGCAGGTTGTCAATTTCCTGGTCCTGGTCTGGCTGCTGCACCGCTTTCTCTATGGACCGATCACACGGGCCATCACGAAGCGCGAGGAAAAAATCCGTACACGGCTTGAAGACGCCGAGCGCGTCAAGAAGGTGGCCGACGCCGAGGCGGCAAAGCTTCGCGAAACCCGTAGAGAGATCGAGGACCGGCGGCATGTGCTGCTCGCCGGCGCAAAATCCGAGGCAGAGGACGTTCGGTCCGAGCTGGAGCGGGAAGCGCGCGAAGAGGTCGGGAAACGCGCCCAAGCGTGGCGGCATCAGGTGGATGAAGAGCGCGCGGCCTTCGTCGCCGATCTGCGCCACCGCTCAACCCAGCATTTTTATGAGCTCGCCCGCGAAGCCCTTGGCGGGTTGGCCGGCAAGTCCTTGAATGACGCGATTGTGGACCGTTTCATCGAACGCCTGTCCGAAGCCGATGAGCACATGGCGTCGAGACTTCGCGAGGAAGCGGAAGGCGCAAATCCGCCGGTCCGCATAGAGAGCAGTTTCGATCTGAGCCCGGTACTCCAGGAACGTATCGAAGCCGTGATCCGTGACGTGATTTCGCCGGAGACGCGGGCCTACTATACGCAAGCGGACGATCTGATTTGCGGTATCCGGCTGAAAGTTGGAGGCCAGAGGATCGCTTGGAGCCTTGGCGATTATCTGGACCGGCTGGAAAGCCGTGCACTGGCCGGGCTCGGCAAAACACCGGAAACCGGGAAAAGGGCGGCGGAGTAAGTCTTGCTGGACCGGATGATCAAAGATCTGCCTGAGGAGATTGCCGGGCTTCTGGATCAAGCGCTGGCTGAGATACGCCCCAGGCTTGAGTCGGAGGAAATCGGCTCGGTTTCCGCCGTCTCGCATGGCGTCGCCTATGTTCGCGGCCTGACCGACGTCAAATCCGATGAGCTGATCCGCCTGCCGAACAGGCTTGCCGGGCTCGCCACCAGCATAAACCGGCGTGAAACCGGCGTCATTCTGCTTGGCGATGGCAGCGGATTGAGGCCGGGCGACGATGCGCGGCGGACCAGGGCGGCGGTCACCACGCTTGTCGGCCACGACCTGCTTGGCCGCATCGTCGATCCGCTCGGCAATCCGGTCGATGGCGGCCCGGCCATCAAACACGCCGAAAGCTGGTTCATCGAACAGAGCGCCCCGGCCATCATCGACCGCGCGCCCGTCATGGAGCCGCTGCAAACCGGTATCAAGGCCGTCGATGCGACGGTTCCGATCGGCCGCGGCCAGCGCGAGCTGATTCTCGGCGATCGCCAGACCGGCAAGACCGCCATCGCGGTCAGCGCGCTATGCAATCAGAAGACAACCGGCGTCATTGGCGTCTATTGCACCATAGGCCAGCGCGACTCCGAAACGATGCGGGTGATCGAGACCTTCGGGAAAGAGGGCGTGCTACGCAATATCGTCATTGTGGCGACCTCCGGCGACGATGCGCCGGGCCTGCAATATATCGCGCCCTACGCGGCGACCGCGATGGCGGAGTATTTCATGCATCAAGGCCGGGATGTGCTGATCGTCTATGACGACCTGACCCGCCATGCCCGCGCCTATCGCGAACTGTCGCTTCTCTTGCGCCGCCCGCCTGCGCGCGAAGCCTATCCCGGCGATATCTTCTATGTCCATGCGCGGCTGCTGGAGCGCGCCACTCATCTGCGGCGCGGCGGCTCGCTGACCGCTTTGCCGATCATCGAGACCCAAGCCGGCAACATCTCCGCCTATATTCCGACGAACCTCATCTCGATCACGGACGGCCAGATCTACCTGTCGCCCTCGCTGTTTCAGAAGGGCATTCTCCCGGCCGTCGATATTGGCCGCTCCGTCTCCCGTGTCGGCGGCAAGGCGCAGCTTCCCGCTTACCGCGCGGTCGTGCAGGCGCTGAAGCTCGCCTATGCCCAGTTCGAAGAGATGGAGTTCTTCGCGCGTTTCAGCACCCGGCTCGATGAGGAGACGCGCCGGAATATCGAGCGCGGCCGCCGCGTGCGTGAAATTCTGAAGCAGAACGAGCGTGAGCTCTTGTCGGTTCCGGAGCAGATCGCGGTGCTGCTCGCGGTGGTCGAGGGCGTGATGGACGAGGTTCCCGCGGACCAGGTCCGCCAGGCCGAACTGGCGATCCGTGAGGCCGTGCGCCAGGATACCAGCGATCTGTGGAAGCGGATCGAAGCCGGCGAGAGCTTCGCCGAGGCCGACAGACAGGCCGCGCTTGCTCTCGTCCAGCGGGCCGTCGAGCCGATCAGCAATCGCGCAGGCGGCTGAGCCAATGGAAACGCTCGAAATCCTTTCCCGCCGAATCGAGTCCACCGAAGATCTGCAATCGCTCGTGCGGAGCATGAAGACGCTGTCCGCCGTCAGCATTCGCCAGTTCGAGCGCGCGGAGGAGTTGCTCCGGCTCTTCCAGCGGACCATCGATATGGGCCTCCAGGTGGTATTGAAGCATCACCCGGTTCGGGAAGGGACGCCTCGCACGCGTCAAACCGGCATGGCGCTGGTCGTGTTCGGCTCGGATCGCGGGCTTTGCGGCGGTTTTAACGAGAATGCGGCCGAGCTGGCTTGCACGCATATCAGCCGGTCCGAAGATGCCGCGCATAGCATTCATATTCTCGCCGTGGGCAGTCAGGTCGCCGCGCGGATGATGACGATGGGGCGCGAGCCCGATGAGGTGATGACTCTGCCGGGCTCTGTGCAGGGGCTCGCCGAGACCTGCGAGAACATCCTGATACGGATCGATCGTCTCCGCCAGACCGAGGGCGTCGAGCGCGTTGGCGGCATATTCAATCAGCGCGTGGATGGCGGCGATATCAGGCCGCGCGCGCATGTTTTCCTGCCCATCCCCATCGATCATCTCAAATCGCTCGCCGGCGCGGCCTGGCTGTCACGGCGGCTCCCGACTTATCGCGTCGAGACCGACCGGCTGTTTTCCTGGCTAATCCGGCAGCATCTCTTTGCCAGAATTTATCATGCGGGTCTTGCCTCCATGGCGAGCGAGAACGCCGCGCGTCTCGCTTCGATGCAGAGTGCCGAACGCAATATCGGCGAGCATCTGGAGACCATGACCGCCGAATTCCGACGCGTGCGTCAGGATGCAATCACGACGGAGCTGATGGACATTGTCGGCGGCTATGAAGTTCTGCGGAACAAGCGGTGACGCGCCGCTATCAGCGCGGCGGCTAGAGCATCGGACCGAAAAGTGGCACCCACTTTTCGGGTCAATCCGATGCCAAAACAAACAATTAGAGTGGCGCTTCCGATTCCGATTAAGAATCCGCCGCTCTAATTAGGCGGCTCGAAGGGGCGGGAGTGCCGAAGCCACAGCCATTCCGCTTGTTCCAGCAATGCTTCCCGGCCCAGCCTTTCGAAAATGACCGGCAACTCCTTGTCCTCGTTACCCGGCGGAACTTTGCTGATCTCTCGCTCGGCCGTCTCAAAGATCTCCCGGGCGGCGGAATATTGCTTCAGCAAGTCCAGGTCAGCGCTTCGGATCAGGAATGCCCGCGCGGTGATGCCGAGCGCCGCCGTCAGGCTGACCGCAACCTGAAGCTGCTGGATGAAATCCTCAATCGGAATGGGACCGAAGGGGTGATTGACGAGCGCCTGCGTCCGCCACGCATGCCACCCATCTCCATAGTTGACGGTCATCAACGCCAGGAGCACCGACGTTGCGAAAGTCAGGAAGATCGCCGCCCGGGCAATCCAGATCCCCCACCAGTAGCGGCGCTCGTGGCGCACCACGGAGCGCTTGAAATAGGCGATCTGGCTTCCGAGCCAATGTTGAATTGCGCCGTCGAGCAGCGATTGGCTGACAGGATTTTGGTAGGCCGGCGACGACCGGCAGTCCTGGGCGAATTCGATCGCGCGCACGGCGTGTCGCAGCCAGCGCACGACCGCGCCATGTTTGGACAGATAGCTGAGCCAGACCTGCCGTCTCAATCCGAGCATGCGCCAGAAGAACAGGATTCTCATGGTCTCCGCGAAGCTCCGATATTCCTGAAATTTGGTGTCCAGCGAACGGCTGGCCACATAGGAGGCAACGATCGCCATCAAGCCCATGGTCCCGAGAAAGGCCCATGACGCCAGCGGTTTCACATCGACGATGCTGAACGCAAACACTGCGGTGACGACGAGCGTGTAAAGAACCCAATCGGCAAGCCGCACGCGATCCGCATAGAAGATCGAAAGCGCGTCCGGGCAGGCCGGCCCTCCCAGAGTGCGATGAGAATTTGCGATTGTTCGGCGATCACGGCGCCGACCCGCGCATATTGAACGTCCCGCGCCTCACCGTCCTTTTTCCAATTCTCGTCCGGAGGAAGCGTCACCTCGAACACGCCCGCGGCTTCATTCAGCAAATCCGAGAATTCCTGCCGCGAGTCCTCCGTCACGAAATCAGCGCAGAATTCGCTGGGGGGAAAGGGGAGGATCGCGATCAGCCTCGCCCCGAGTTCGTCCATTGGAAAGCTGCGCTGATATCCTGGCCAAAGGCTTACCTATATTCACGCCGTGGAAGACGATGAGCCTGAAATACCCGCCGGAGGGATACGAAGAATACAAGCCGGCGGGCGCGGAGACTATTGCTGCACCGCGTCCAGATGAATGGTCTTCCGCAGAAGGGGGAATGGCGTGCGTCTTTGAAAGACGTAATCGACTAGGGCTATTCGCCCGAATATCTACGCGGCTGTTTCCTTGATCTTCGTCAATGACGCACCTCGCGCATGTGCGATTGAATGTCGCTATTGGTCGGCGGAATGTGCCGTCGGGAAGTAACATCGGAAGGCTGAGCTTGATCCCGACGGAGCGCTGAGCAACTCACTTGATGCGAACAGGGGAGATATTGAAATGGCTGAGAAGCAGCGGACGCCAGATGATCCGTATGCGCGGGATTCGTTCACCCTACGGCGCATGACGCGAGGGCAGGTATGGGCAATATCGATCGTTGCCGTTGTTATCGTGGTAGCACTTGTGCTTTACGTCAGCGCGTGACAACGGGCCCAGACTGTCTTGAGCGTGTTTGCATTGAACGGGGTCGAAAGGGGACCGCCCTTTCGACCCAGCTCAAGATGAAGAGGCCCGAGATCGGACAATGCAGCTGTTAGAGTCCATCCGAGATCATATTATTTTCTGACAAAGCTTTCGAAGCATCAGCCTGATAGAGGGCCATCGCAGGAAAGCCAGTGCATTCCGGTTGAAACATTCCCAGTCTTTGGTCCGCTCGACGATCCAGCGCTTGGGCAGCACGATGAATTTGCCGACGTCGGAGCGTTTGACGATCTCCAGATTGGTCTGACGGCAGACACGCTTCAATCCCGTCTGGAATTTCGGCCCCTGATAGCCACTGTCGGCGTAGAGTTTGAGTAAAAAAGGAAACAGGCCGAACAGCGCACTCATCAGCAACACACCGCCGTCGCGGTCCTGGATGTCGGCAGCATGGACGACGGCGCACATCAACAGACCTTGCGTGTCGACCAGGATATGCCGTTTCTTGCCGTTGATCTTCTTGCCCGCATCAAAGCCGGATGGGTCGATCGAACGCCCCCTTTTTCAGCGCTTTTGACGCTTTGGCTATCGATGATCGCGGCAGTCGGGCTGGCCTCCCGTCCGGCTTTCTGCCGGCATTTCACGTAAAGCCTATGGTGAATGCGATCCAGCGTACCATCATGATCCCAGCGGCGGAAATAATCATTCACCGTGCTCTTCGGTGGCAAATCTTTGGGTAGCGCGGCCCATTGACACCCTGTTGAGAGGATATACATCAGCCCGTTGATGATCTCTCGTTCGTTGACCGTGCGTTTGTTGCCGCCCCGTTTGGCGGGGGGGATCAGAGGGGCGATCAAGACCCACTCTTCGTCGGCTGCCGCCTTCATGCATGTCGCAATCCTCAAATCCCAGCTGTTCATCTGCTCCCTTCAGAATCGTTCCGGCCGATGAGATTTTCTAGCCGATTCCGGCCGCCTATAACAATCATTGGTTGAATTATTTTAACTATGCCATCAATACGAGCACAGCAGGCAGCATATCCGCTAAGTAATCGGGAAATCGTTGTGTGCGATTTGCGGCGCGTCCGTTAAGATCGTCAGAAGCTAAGTCCTTTCTGCGCCAATGCCGCCGGCATCCCATAAGAGACGGCCCGTGCCGCAGTCGTAAAGCAGCGACGCGGCGGAGGACGATGTGTGGAGCGCATTTCCGCAAGTGAGCCGGATTTGCGCGGCCGACTTGAAGGTGCAACGAGGTTGATCGTCAATTCCGAGACCTGAAGCGGACAGCACGATCTTGTCCGCGCTGGCGAGGAGATCATGGCCTCCGCCCTGACGCGCATCGACACTCGCTCCGGGCGGATCGTTGAAAGAGAGGCCCTTATCGGGAACACGCCCTTGCGCTTGCGTTGCTTCAGCCAGATCCGGAGCCCAGAGATCGACACGGAAGTTGGCGGGGCTCAGCAGGGAGGCGTCGGCGTTCAGTAATGTCGCGATCGTTACGAAGCCGTCGCCGCCGCCGTCCGCATCGACCTGGACCAGCACATTCGCGCCGTCCTGGACAAAGTGCACATAGCCGCCGTCGATGGGATTGCCATTGCCCCAATGCATTCTGGCAGCGATCACGGAGAGATCGATAACATCGCCGGTCTTACCAGCCTGAAAGTCGATGACGACGTCCCCGCCCTCGCCTACCGAATGATAGGCGAAACGGTCACGCCCGGCATCTCCGGTGAGGGTGTCCGCGCCGGCCCCGCCCCAGATATAGTCGTCCCCGGCGGCTCCGATGAGCGTGTCATCGCCTTTGCCGCCCAGCAGCAGATCATTGCCCGACGAACCCGTTATGACGTCATTGGGATCGTGTCCGGCGCGGACATAGACCGTATCCGTGACAGTGACGAAATCCTTGGCGGCATTATTGCCGGCGCCGTAGGATTCAAAGAAGGAATTCATCAACCGATTATCGGCCGGTTTGTTGATCGCAATCGTCGAATAGTGCTGCGTCTCTTTGAGGGTGATGTGATCAAGAGTGATGCCACGGGCATCCTTGTGCCCCCATTCGTAGAAGGCCACGCCGCGCAGATTGCCCGCACCGCCGCTGTCAATCATCGAGCCGCCAATCCCGCGCGCCATCATGAAGCCATAGCTGTCGAACGCCAAAACGTTCTTGAAGCTGCCGGCCACCAACTCCGAATGCCATGACCAGGCGAAATTGCGTGTGCCGTAGGCAACGGAATCCGAGACGCTTAAGCCGATATCGGCGCCGAATTGCCCGAGATAAGGCCAGCCCGGACGAGAACCGATGGCGTTCGCGTCCGCCGCGTGCGTGACGTTCTCAGCATAAAGACCTTGCACCGTGGTTCCGGTCGAGCTGAGCGAATGCACGGCGATGCCCAAGGTGGTGGAGCCATCTTCCAGATTCATAACGGAGAGGTTCCGAAGATCGGCGTTGACGCTGTTGACCACGCCGACGCCATAGCCTCGCCCGTCGTGAACGGACACATTCTTCAGATGCGGATTGACCGCCTCGCGGAACTGAACCAGCGCGGGTGCGATGCCGGTGAGGTGCCCGTCGCCCACGATCCCGCCGTTCTTGATCGTGAACTTGCCGCTCAGATAGGCCGCCGCCCGGACATTGGTCTTGTAATGCGCCTGGTCGATCAGCGAGCCGTTGAGGGTGACAACATGACCGTCGATGGACGCAACCCGCAGGGCTTGTCCCATCAGCGTCGGCGCGGGACCGACGATCTTATCGCCCGGCAACGCATCGTCGGAGACGATCTTGACCCAGGCGCCCACTTTAAGGTCGGCCGGAAGGCTGGCATAGGAGACCGTCGTATTGCCCTGGACATCCGTGCCCAGGCTGACGGTTTTGGCCGGCGTCTGGCGTCCTTTTGCCAGAACCACGTTG
The DNA here is from genome assembly GCA_963749875.1 of uncultured Alphaproteobacteria bacterium. Classification (GTDB taxonomy): domain Bacteria; phylum Pseudomonadota; class Alphaproteobacteria; order Rhizobiales; family Rhodomicrobiaceae; genus JAHQVI01. The sequence continues at coordinate 1,278,890 of CAVVOX010000002.1, read as the reverse complement.
ACGGCGCCGACCTGCCGCAGTGTCGCGCCGTTCAGATCGAGCGTGATGTTGCGCGACCAGACGTCCACCGTCAGACCTGTGCTGATCGCGATCGTCTTGCCTGCCGGCAGGATTACCGTGCCGCCAGTGTCCAGAGATGCGAGCGCTTCGACAATATCGGCCTCGGTGGCGCCAGAGGAGAGGCGAACTTCCTGTATCAATTTCTCTCCTTAAAAAATGTCTTGCCGAGACGCCGCCGCGGCTTGCGCCTCCAAAAAGCCGTCCCACTGAACATCAATATTGGTGCGAATGACGCGGGCGGGGGCTCGCGGACAAAATGAATGCGGAATTTTATATAATCATTATAGTGATTTAAGTTTGACCGGCAGCGAATGTGCCACCTCCAGCCTAAACAGACGCAATGCCAACCCCGGCTCTACGGACCAGAAGTTTACGGGATTATCTTGCGCCACGCTGATGAGCGGACGACTTTCCCCAGCTAAATCGGTGGCAGGCCGGGCAGGATCTTGTCGAGAGTCAGCGGGAAGTCCCGCACGCGGACGCCGCAGGCATTATAAATCGCGTTGGTGACGGCCGCGCCGGCGCCGCTAATGCCAAGCTCGCCAATGCCCTTGACGCCGATCGGATTGGCGTAGCGGTCCGACTCCTCGATGAAATAGGCCTCGATCTGCGGGACGTCGGCATTGGCCGGCACATGGTATTCAGCAAGATCACGGGTCACGAAAGCGCCCGTCCTGGGATCGACGACGCCCTCCTCGTGCAGGGCGTAGCCGAGGCCCCAGATCATGCCGCCCACGGCCTGGCTGCGCGCGGTTTTCCGATTGAGAATGCGGCCGCAGTCGAACACGCCGAGCATTCGCCGCACGCGCGTCTCGCCGGTCACCGCGCTGACGGCGACTTCGGCGAATTGCGCGCCATAGGATGCCTGCCATGTGCTGAGCGCATTCTTGCCCTGGCTGATCGTGCCGAGCGCCTCGATCGGCTTGCCGTTCAGAAGCTCGGTGATCGGCACGCGGCGGTTCCGCGCCGTGGCCATCCCGTCCTGAAGCGTCAACTCGTCCGGGGCCGCGTCCATCCGGCGGGCGAGCTCGCGTGCGATTTCCTGACAGGCAAGCGCCACTGATGAGGCCGTGCTGGCAGCGCCGAACGATCCGCCGGAGCCTGCGCCAGGCGGCAAGTCAGAGTCGCCAAGCTTGACTTCGACCTGGTCGATCGGCAGTCCCAGCAGCTCGCCGGCGGTCTGGGCGGCAATGGTATAGGTGCCGGTTCCGATATCGGTCATATCGGTTTCCACGACGGCCCGTCCTCCGGCGGTCAGCCTGACCCGCGCGTGACCGTCGACGAGCAGGTTCTTCCGCGTCGCTCCCGCCATGCCGATGCCGATCAGCCATTCGCCGTCGCGAATCTGGCCGGGAAGCGGATGACGCCGATCCCAGCCGAAGCGGCGCGCGCCTTCGTCGTAGCATTCGATGAGCCGGCGGGATGAAAAAGGCACGCCGCGGAGCGGATCGATGTCCGGTTCGTTCCGCTTGCGGAATTCGACCGGGTCGAGGCCGAGCTTTTCGGCCATCTCGTCCATCGCCGTCTCCAGCGCCAGCGCTCCGACCGCATCGCCGGGGGCCCGGACCGGCCCCGTCGCCGGGAGGTCGAGCGAAACCAGGGACTGCGTGAAGCGCCGCGCCGCGCCCGCATAGAGCGAGAAAGAGCCGGCAGCCACGGGCTCGACGAAATTGCGGCTCGGCTTTTGCGAGACGACGTTCTCATGCCCGATGGCGAGAATATGGCCGTCCGCCGTGCAGCCGAGCCGTACATGCTGGCGGGTCTCGGAGCGGCGGTGCACGACATGCGCCGTCTGCCGTCGCGTCAGCGCGATCTTGACCGGGCGGCCAGTCTCGCGCGCCGCGATCGCCGCGAGGACGGCCTCGGGGCCGACCCCGGTCTTGCCGCCGAAACCGCCGCCGACATAGGGCGCCAGCACGCGGACCTTGGCTGGGTCCACATTGAGCGAGGCCGCGATGATGACATGCGCGGATCTGAGAATCTGCAGACTTGAGTGGATCTCGAGGCTGTCACCGCGCCAGATTGCGATGGCGGCGTGCGGCTCCATGGCCGCGGCGAGATGGTGAGGGGTGGTATAGGTGACATCGAGCGTGACCACGGCTTCGGCGAGCGCCGCGTCGAGATCGCCAAGGTTCTGATTGGGGGCGAGGCCCGTGACGGGCTCAGGATCGGCCTCGGCGAGATGCTCGGCCATGACGAAACGCCCTGCCCCGGCCTCGTATTCGGCGCGCACCAGCGCCGCCGCCGCCCGCGCCGCCTCGAAACTCTCGGCGACGACGACGCCAATCGTCTGCCCGTAATTCTCGATTTCCGGCAGCCGCTGCGGCAGTCCGCCCGTTGAAAAGACGGCGCCTTCATCCGTCGGAACGAGCGCGGGATCGGTGATGATGGCGATGACACCGGGAGCGGCGCGCGCGGCTTCGGTGTCGATCCGGGTCAGCCGTCCGCGCCCGATTTCAGCGGTCAGCGCATAACCATAGGCGACACCGTCCACCGGCACCTCATAGGCGTAGGGCGCGCGGCCGGTCACCTTTGCCGGGCCATCGACACGGTCGACCGGCTTGCCGATAATGTCCTGCTTGCCGCGATCGAACAGGCTGCTCTCGACCGGCGCATCCATCGTGACGCTGTTCACATCGCTCATGCCGCATCTCCGGTAAGCTCGCGCAGACAGGCGATCAAGGTGCGCCGCGCAAGCGGTATCTTGAAATCATTGGCCCCATGGCCGCTGGCGTCGGCGAGCAAAGCGTCGGCTGCCGCCTCGAAGGCCTGCATTGATGGGCTCTTGCCGATCAGCGCCTCTTCGACTCGGCTATCCCGCCACGGCAGCGGGGCCAGCCCGCCGAAAGCGAGCGCCGCGGATGCGATCCGCCCATCCTCCATGGACAGGACACCGGCGACCGAGACGAGCGCGAAGGCATAGGATGCGCGGTCGCGGACCTTGCGATAGATCTGCCGCCCGGCTGGCGCCGGCGGCAGCTCGATATGGGTGATCAGCTCGCCGGGACCGAGAACGGTCTCGATATGCGGCGTGTCGCCCGGCAGGCGGTAGAAGTCGGCGATCGCGATGCGCCGCCGCCCGCCATCGGCCTTCAGCGTGACGATCGTGGCGTCGAGCGCGCGCATGGCGACGGCCATGTCGGAGGGGTGGGTGGCGATGCAGTGCTGGCTCGCGCCGAGGATGGCGTGAATGCGGTTGAAGCCGTCGAGCGCGGCGCATCCCGAACCCGGCTGGCGCTTATTGCAGGCCGAAGCGGTGTCGTAGAAATAGTTGCAGCGCGTGCGTTGCAGAAGATTGCCGCCCGTGCTGGCCTTGTTCCTGAGCTGCGCCGAGGCCCCCGCCAGCACGGCCCGGGCGAGAGCCGGATAGCGGGTGCGTATCCGGGCATCGGCCGCGAGGTCGCTGTTCGTCACCAGCGCGCCGATCGACAGCCCGCCCCCGTCCGTCTCGGCGATAGTGCGCAGATCCAGCCGGCTGATATCGACGAGCTTTTGCGGCGTTTCGATTTCGAGCTTCATCAAATCGAGCAGATTGGTGCCCCCGGCGATGAACTTCGCCGCCGCAGCGCCCGCCTCGGCGACAGCGGCTTGCGGTGTATCGGCGCGGCTATAATCGAAACTCTTCATTCCCGCTCCCCTGCGGCCTCGCGGATCGCATCGACGATATTGGGATAGGCCGAGCAGCGGCAGAGATTGCCGCTCATCCGTTCGGAGATTTCCGCTTCGCTCAGGGTGATTTCGCCGTCCAGCGTCTCGCTCACATGGCTGGGCCAGCCTTGCCGCGCCTCCTCGATCATGCCGACCGCCGAACAGATCTGGCCGGGCGTGCAATAGCCGCATTGAAAGGCGTCGTGCCGCAGAAAGGCCTGCTGCAGCGGATGGAGCGCGTCGGGCGCCCCGAGCCCTTCGATGGTGGTGATCTCGTCGCCCTCATGCATGACCGCCAGCGTCAGGCAGGCATTGATCCGCCGCCCATTCACGAGCACGGTGCATGCGCCGCACTGGCCGTGGTCGCATCCCTTTTTCGATCCGGTCAGATGCAGATGCTCGCGCAGAAGGTCGAGCAGCGAGGTGCGCAGATCGGCCTCCACGCTGTGCCTCACTCCGTTCACGGTGACCTGAATTGTCGCGCTGCGCACTGCGCCGGATTGCGCATCCGGGCCGCCCTGCGGCTCCTGTGGGCCAGGCCCGCTTGCCGTCTCGCTCATGGGATCACTCTTACTTGCCGGCCCGCCCGATCGGCGAGGCCGTTCGCTACCTCTGTCGGGCCTTGAGTTCTTCTCACGGAGCGGCGAAACATGCAATCGGTGTGAAAGACACGCTTTCCTTCAAGCATTCCCATCCGTCTACGAATGTCCATACACAGCTTGGACGTCCGACTTCTCCAACAATATCTGCCCCCCCGGCCTGGAGATACCCTCGCCACTCTGATTTTACGAGCCTGGCCCATAGCTTTTCAGTGGTCGGTTTAGCTTTAATGAGCGGCAATATGACCCGGTTCACCTTTTACTTTGGGCTTTCGCCGCAGCGTCTTCCGCTCCCTTGTCGATCTGCAATCCGCTATCTAGGGCTTCATCGGATAAGAGGTACTCAAAACCCCTTTATTTGAAAAGTTAATCCCAAACGTTCATCGTTGCGTGAATGCAAGGGGACAAACACTGGCATGAATTCGTCATAATCACTCCTTGCTTTGCCACGCTAATATACTTGTCTACCATTCCTCTTGCGAACCCGATAGGCGAATGCTAATATCACTAAGGTAATCGGAGTTTTTTAAATGACCGTTGGAGGGCGATATGGCTGCTAGCGATGACCATAATGAAGAAGGAAAAAGACTTCTAGAAGAACTTAAAAACAAAGGGGTCGTTGATTTGGACAGCCTTGTGAGAAAAATTACTTCAGAGCCAGGCAAAAATAAATCACCCCAACGGCTTCTTTGCAATATTCCGGAGCATTACTGCATTGTCGTTCGTGAGAAGGAGTAGCTATCAAATTGAGCAGGTTGTTGATATTTATCTTCCGATAACGTCCATCCCGTAGAGTGTTCAATTTGCGTGCTGGAGTTTTACCTCAGGCAGTCAGCAGGAAGGCTATTGGCTGGATACACGCGAACCTCGATTATTTCGATCCCTTTGCTATATCGCAAACGCCGAATGGGTTTCGTCAGAAAGCGCTAGTAGAGCTTGCGCTTCTATGCATGATTTTGCGTCGGTGTGAAGGTAAGGGACTTTGTTCTTGTAATCAGATACAGGACATTGTCGCCTTTATCCATAAGGTGAGTGCTAATCCTACGCTTACTACAGGTGTATGCCGATGGGGGGAAGCGATTGTTCCTACTGCAATTTTGGCTGTGTCGCTCGACGGATTTGGGATATCGATGGCAGATGGCCAACATGCTTTGCTCCAACGTTCAATTGAGTATACCAACTCGTGCACTATAGAACGTGTTCCGTATCGTATGCTTGAATTGCGTCATACTCTTGATGCGGGTGGGTTTCATCATAAGCTTCCTTCTTACAAGGAGCTTTGGAGTCGAACCCTTTTAGCACATTTACCGAACATTGTATTTCTTTCAGATGATGACGTCTACAGTATAACACACACCCTGTTTTATACAACGGATTTTGCGTCGCATCGTATTGAGTTTCTTTCTGCACATGATATTGATAGAATTAAACAAATGTTATCCAGTTTACTAGGATTATATATACGCCGTCAAAACTTGGATTTGGTCGGCGAGCTACTCGCCGCCGAAAGATGCTTGGGAATAATATCTCGTTATTCTGTAATTGGATGGCAAACAATAGCGGATGCTCAACACCTCGATGGGCGAGTGGATGGTCCGCAGCTGCGAAATGATGAGAAAGCAAGTCAGGAAGCGGCCCGTTTATTTGATTGTTGCTATCATACTACCTTGGTAGCTGCGCTAGCGGGTGCCTTATGTTGAGTGGATTCGGCAGTGGCTGACGAATTGTCGACCCGTAATTGTTTTCCTAATAGCGAAATGCTTCCAGCTTTCGATGCCGCTAGAGATTGGCTCGGCGCATTGTCAAAAGTGTTGAAAAAGCAGCGCTTCTCAGAAAAATCTCTGCAATGCTTGTTGGGTTTATGGATATGCGATCGCCTCCTTAATAGTGTCAAAAACTCTCGCCATGAAATCTTTGCAAGAGATCTTGCTTCGCAATTGGAGCAACCAATCTCTCTTTCACTTTCGTCGTATGACTCGAAATTATTGCTTCTGTCGCTTTGTATTATCCGGAGTTGCGGCTATTCGGCTCCTGTATTAGAGAAACACTGCAGGAAAATGGCTGTCGCACTTATTATGAACGCAGGGGGGAGAAAGCATATCGGCGAAGCTATTCTCCTACAACGGCTTGGGCTATGGAACGATGGGGTTTGCTCGGATGTACCCGCGGTCCTTCATTCGCTAAGCCTCAAAGCCTTGCACTACGATACAAGCCAGATACGTAATATTATAACCTCCATCTATGTGATGACCGGTTTTGGGACGAGCGAGTGTCCATGGTTTCCGCGAAAATGGCTACTTTCGTTCATCATCAAGGTCCTCCTCATCGATACGCTCAACAATTACGATTTGGCGACAGGTGCGATGTTGGTACGGGCAGGTATTTATCTCGGCTTGACCAATGATCGGGCGTTGCGGGACGCACAATCATTTTTGCTTATTCAGCAATTGCCCAATGGCCAGTTTGGACAATATCACGCGCAAGTCGGGGCCTTGCAGGAGGCCGGACTGGACGAATGTCTCGATCTATATCTGCCCTTGACCGTTTCGTGTGTTTGGGCGCTCGCAGAATTGGCAGATCCAAGTTTTCGAGTTTTTTTGTGCCGCCGCCTTGTTTAGAAAAATCGTTACGTGGGATAGGCTGAACTTGGTGCAGTTTCGAATTGCTGGGCTTGAAGTTTGAAAAACATCGAGCAGTGGTTATTGGAGTGGATCGGGTCGGGAGCCCATTGGAGCTTAACGTCGTGGCGAAGCCTGCGCAGAGGAATTCACTTCCCCTTACCGATGGCAATCAATAGCACCCGCTTCTGAGCGCAGAGACACGACCCGCCATTTATCCCGAAGCGGAAGCGGGCCAGCCGGCTCAACCCGCGGCGTCCATCACCGCGACGAGGGCGTCGCGAAGATTGTCGGACTGTATGGGTTTATCGACGCGCAGGACTTCCGTCGCAGCGGGATGGGCATCCACGCCGTCGCCGAAGGCCGTGCAGAAGATGAAGGGAACGCCGCGCTCCCTCAGCATCTCGGCAATGGGAAACGACAATGTGCCGTTCAGATTGACATCCAGAACGGCGCAGTCGAACCCGCCCTGTTTGACGGCTTGGCGAGCCTCGTCATAAGCGAACGCATGCGCGGCGACGACGCCGCCCATATCGGCAAGCATATCGTCGATCGACAGGGCCTGCATGATCTCGTCTTCGATGACAAGAAAGCGAACCCCGGATAATGGGTGGGTAGTCTGTTCCATGACAGATGATCCCGATTGCTGCTTCGCAATTGGCATTAACGCGTGAAGTTATGACCGGTTCCCTGGCCGCCGGATGCCGGGAAATGTGAGGACGAGGGCGATTTCGGCTGATCAAACCTCAGATCGGCTTGATGCCCCTCACAGAACGATGACCACCACGAGCCAGATCATCGCGCCGATTTTTGCCGTTATGGCATCCGGTCCGCCGGCCCTCTCCGCGCATCGCCATACGGCGAAGAACAGGAAGATGCTCCAGGGGAGCGGCGCGAAATAGGCAAGGAGCGCAAGCGGCGTCGGCGCGTCGGCCGCGAGCAGCAGGACGGCTGCCAAGGCGGCGGCGATATTGAGCGCCGTTCCGACGAGGATCATATCGCGCCAGAATACGATGCCGAGCGGCGCCTCGCCGCGCCAGCGTGACAGCAAGAAAGAACGCCGCGCCGGGGACGGGTCCGGGCGGGGAGGCGGCGTGTCTTCGCCATTTGCAGAAGGACGGCGCGATGTCTGCTCGGGCATGGATGCGTTCATTTTTTCGTGATCGATGCTTTGGTTCCATATGGCGGACCAGCCGGCCGATGTGAGCACAGCCTGCCGGCTCGGACAAGGAGCTCCCGGTCAGTCACAATCCTTTTGGACGGCAAAAAAGAGCCCCGCTTTGAGCGGGGCTAGAGGTTTTGGGCTTTTGAAACAACCAGCGATCCCCGGGGGGGGAGGGTAGGAAATCGCTGGCTGATACCACAACGCGGGAAAACGGCTTCGGTTCCATATGTGCGCAAACGTTCGCCGCCTTGTCCGCAAATGTGCGCGGGCCAGCGGCGCCTGCGCCCAGGCGATCAGCGCGGTCCGCCCTGATGATGCTTGTCCGGCCTGACCTTGCCAAATAGCTGTTCCCGCTCGAGAAATGCGCGCTCCGCGGTATAGAAATCGCGCAGGAAACGCTCCTCCAGCGCGAGCGGGACCTCGCCCGTCCAGCCGATCCTGTGACGGATTTTCTCACCCACCTGACGCAGCATCTCGTTGGAATAAAGGGACGTCTCGGCACCGCGCAGCACCTGTTCCAGCACCTGCAGCTCGTAATTCCCGTAGGCGAGGAGCTGACGGTCGGTGAAGCTGTAGCGGAACTCGTTCTGAGCCTGATCGGCAAGCAGCGCCCGGCGGGGCAGAGAAATCACGATCGTTCCCGCAATGAGATCGCCGCCGCGCATACGGTCGCGGTTGAGGAAAGGGATCGCCCCGATCGCGAGCAGCCAGGCGAAGGAAAGCCATTGGGCCCATTGCCCGACGGTCACTTCTTCGAGCGACAGCAACACCACGATCGGCATGAACACCTCGAACTCACGGGTGAGATTGCGCGCAATGACCGCCGAGGGAAGGAGCGGGCCGCCATTCCGGTCGACGACGCGGAGGCCGACGATCCGCTTGCCGGGCGTCGCCCCCCGCCAGGCCAGTTCGAAATGCAGGAAATAGGTGTTGCGGATGATGAAGCTGACAAGCAGCATCAATCCGACGACGATTTCAGGCGTAACGTCAACGATCTTCAGAAACGAGATCGGGAAGACGATCAGAAAGACCGCCAGGTTCCAGAAGACGAAATCGATAATGAAGGCGGCGGCGCGTTCGCTGAGCGGCGCCAGCTCGACGATCAGCGGGACGGCCTCCGGCGTTATGATCTCGCGGGCGCTTCCTCCGCGATCCTGGAAGATCCTGACATTCGGCGCGATCCCGGCCATCAGCTCTCCTTCCGCCGCCCGGCGCGGACGAAATAGAGCAGCCAAAGCAGACCGATGCCCCAGCCGATCGCATAGCGCAGATCCGTGCTCGAGACGAGTTGACGAAAGCCGCCTTCCAGAATGGCCGCCACGAAGAACAGGAAGACCGCGCCAAGCGCAATGCGTCCGGCAACCCGGCCGTGAATGGCAAGGCTCTGAACCCTGGAATAGCGGTCGGGAAAGAGGATCTTGTCCGCAATCAGAAGCCCTCCCGCCGCGCAAAAAAGGATGGCGGTGAATTCGGTGACGCCATGAATGGAGAGCCAGCCGATGAATTCATAGGTGAGACCGCGATTGTAATGGAGCCCGACAAAGGCGCCCATGATCAGGCCGTTATGGATCATCAGCAGGACCGTCGGGATGCCGGCGGCGAGCCCCAAACTGAAGGCGAGAATGCCGACCATGGTGTTGTGTTGAAAGAGCGTATTGGCAAAGAGCGCGAATGCGTGCGCCGCCCCTTCCCAGGGACCGAATATCTCGCGGTTCAGCAAGGCCTCGCGCGTGCTGTCCGCTCCCCTGTCGCCGGCAAGGCCCGAAGGGACGAGCGATGAGAACCATTGCTCATCACCCACCGTCAGAAGGAAGCCGGCGAGCCCTCCCGCCATCAGGGCAAGGAACGCGATGAGCAGATGCGGCCAGGCGCCCCGGACGGCCGCCGGGAAATCATGAGCAAAGAAACGGCTCATGCCCTGCCACAATGTGGTTCGCGGCCCGTAGACGACGAGGAACGCCCTGAGCGAGAGATTTTCCAGATAGGCGAGCATATTGCGGTCGAGCGCGATGCTGCGCGCGACCGAGAGAGAGGAGACCACCGATCGGTAGAGCAGCGGCAGCCGTTGCAGTTCCTCGGCGCTCAACGACCGGATGCCGCGTTTCTCGGCCTTGCCAATGAGGATCTCCAGCGCGCGCCAATCGTCCTCGCGAACCCGGCGGAACTCGCTGCTGCGCAGCAGAACGCGCGGGCGCGGCTCGTCGATGCGGTTCTCCACGCCTATGCTTTCGACTTGCGCTACCATCAGATCAGCCCACGCTGCTTGATTTCGAGATAACGGTTGATGAGCGCAACCGGAAGCGCCGCGCTCGGCACATCGAGGCAATGCACGCCGATCCGGGACAACCTCTCCAGAACAATGCTGCGGTCATGCAGAAAATCCTGCGCGATGACGGATCTTGCCACATCGTCGAAACTGCCGGGCGCACGGTCGGCGGCTTCACGCAAATAGCCGTCCCGAAAGGTCACGAAGACGGCGACATGGCGGTTCGCGATGCGGTGCATGCTTTCCACCAGCAATTCGGCCGTGGTGGTATCGACAAAATCCGTGAACAGAATGACCAGAGCGCGCCGCTTGAGCCGCGCATTCAGCTCGGCGAGACCCAGGGTGAAATTGGTCTCCTGCGTGTGATAGGCGAGCTGCGCCGTGGCGCGCTGCACGCGGGCGAAATATTGCGTCCCCCGCATCGGGCCGGTGTAGTGGCGGATGCGGGCGTCGAAACCGAACACACCGACGAGATCGCCGCTGCGGAGCGACAGCCAGGCCAGCCGCAGAGCGGCGTTGATGGCGTGGTCGAGCCGCGGAATGGGCCCGAGCGGGTCGACCATCAGATGACCGGTATCGAAGGCGAGCACGACCGGGTGATTGCGCTCGGTGCGGAATTCCTTGCAGAGCAGCTTGCGATGGCGCGCGGAATGTTTCCAGTCGATGAAGCGGATGTCGAGGCCGGGCGTGTATTCCCGTAAAGCCTCGAACTCGGTGCCCTCGCCTTTCTGCTGCTGCAGCTTTTCGCCGATGAGCGCGTCATGCGGGAAGAACCGCAGCTCGGCCCGCTGCACGCCCCGAATATTGGGCACGACTTCGATCTGGCGGCCGATCTCGGCGATTTTACCGATTTGCGCCAGCCCCAAGGGGCCGCGCCAGCGCAGCCAGAGCCGGTCGATGCTGACAATTCCCCGGCGCAGAGGAATGACCGGGAGCTCGGCCTGCCCCTCTTCCTGGGGATGGAGATCGATAGGGACGAGGACAGGACGCTCCGCATCGCCGCGTTGCTCGAGCAGCATTTCGATGCGCATGCCGCGCGGATAGGGCAACGGCGCGATCCGGACCGCCACGGCGCCGGTCTCGCCGATATACAGCCTGTCCGGCACATCGACCTTCGGCAGGAGCGAGCGCGAGGGCAAGGCCAGCGCGGCATCGGCGAGAACGGCAAGGATCACCAGCATGCTGAAATAGAGGCCCAGCGGCCAAAGCGCCTGGTCGGAAGCCATCGCAATGAGCGCGACCGGGATGCCGCCGGCAAAGATCAATATGGCTCGGCGGGTGGGCCGGATCATCGCGGCGCGGGGACCTGTTCGAGGATGTCCTGCAGGATCTTGTCCGCCGTCAGGCCCTCGATCTCGCCGCCGGGCGAGAGCACGATGCGGTGGCGCAGCACGGGGAAGAACAGCATCTTGACGTCGTCGGGGATGACGAAATCGCGGCCCTGAAGCGCGGCGAAGGCGCGAGTGGCGGCGGCCAGCATGTTCGCGGCGCGCGTCGAGGCGCCGACTTCCAGCGAGGAATGCTCGCGGGTCGCGCGGATCAGATCGACGATATAGGCGATCAGCTCATTGGAGAGGCGGATATGGGCGACCAGCGCCCTGAGAGCAGCGAGCAGGCGCTCATCCGCCACGGGACGCAGGTCGAAATCGGCGAGGCGCGGCATGGCCGAGCGATGGCCGTGGCGGTGAACGATCTCGCATTCCGCCTCGCGGTCCGGATAGTCGATCAGGATCTTGAGCAGGAACCGGTCGAGCTGCGCCTCGGGCAGCGGATAGGTGCCCTGCTGTTCGATCGGGTTCTGCGTTGCGACGACCATGAATGCGTCGCCGAGCGAGTAATCTTTCCCGTCGACCGTGACGGCCCGCTCATTCATGGCCTGTAGAAGCGCGGCTTGGGTTTTCGGCGGCGCGCGGTTGATCTCATCGGCAAGCAGGATCTGAGTGAAGATCGGGCCTTTGGTCAGAACGAAGCTGTTCGTCTGAAAATTGAACAGATTGGTCCCGAGCACATCGCCGGGCATCAGATCGGGCGTGAACTGAATGCGCCCGAAATGCAGCGCGAGGCTGGAGGCGAATGATTGCGCAAGAAGGGTCTTCGCGGTTCCGGGGACGCCCTCGATCAGGACATGGCCGCCGACCAGGAGACTGGTCAGCATCAGGTCCATCACCTCATCCTGGCCGACCACCGCTTTCCGGACTTCTCCGCGGACCCCCTCCGTGACGCCGCGAATCTCTTGAAGGTCCATCGAGTATCTCCTGCTTCCATCGGAATATGTCACGGGCGATCTGCGCGAACTGCGAAAGCTCGCTTCCTCCCCGGCTCTGGAAAAGCCGATCGATGCGCCGCATGATCTCGGCGGGATCGCGCGCTACATTGCGGGTCTTGCCGATCCGCCGCAACCATTCGATCTGCTGCGATTGCGAAAGATCCCTGGGTGCGCGAAGCTCACGGGCGGTGTCGCGGAGCGTCGTCTCCACATAGCGCGAAATGATCAGCCGCTCATGGCCGGCGAACGCCATGAGGTGGGCGACATTGGCGACCAGCCCCGCCTTGCCCGCAAGAAGCGGGGGCGGCGGCGTCTCCGGCGGACCGAAGCGGCCCATGGTCGCCCAGGCCAGGAGAGCGATCCCGACCACGACTTGCAGCGCTATGATGCTGTAGGGGAACTGGAACAGAAGCCGGGCGGTCGTACTGGGCCGCGACAGAAAGCCGTGAGAGGTTTCATCGAAGATGACGGCGCCCTTGCCGCCACGCAGCGTCTCGACCAGCTCGACCGCGAAAAGAGCGCCTTTGCCGTCGGCGGTGAAGGCATGGTTGGTGATGACATCGGGATCGGAAAGCACCCAGATCACCCGGCCGTCCTTGCGGATCTCGCCGAGCAGAACGCCTTCATCCGAGGCGACGAGCGGACTCAGCTGGTCCGACTTGACGAGCTGGATGCGTCCGGTAAGCGGCGGCGGCGGCCCGATGCGGTTGACGCTCCAGCTCTTGACCTCATCCACGCGCTCGACCTTCGCCGATTCCAGCACCAGGCGCAGCGTTCGCTCGGCATCGTAAATCGACTTCGGCACAACACGGCGAATCCAGCTCCGCCGCTCGCCGCCGGGATAGCCCACCCATTTCGGCAAAACCAGGAGCATCTTTTGGGCAAGCGGCGGGATCGGCGCGGCGGTTTGCGCAAGAAGCGAGATGCGCGGCTCGGCGACGATCACCACGCCGTCCGGGAGCGTCGACTGCAATTCGCGGCGGCTCTTCACGACCGGAGTGCCAAGCCGCTGCAGGAGATCCGCGATCCCGGCATAGCCGAGCGCCGACACGGAATAGCTGCTCGGGCCATGGCGGTCGGCGCCATAATCGTCGCGCGACATCAGGTAAAGCGACAGCACGAACGTCCCGATCGCGGCGGCGATGAGGGCAATGAGCAATCTGCCTGAAAAGACGGGCCTGTCCGTCATGACCCGGCTCGCGACGGGCTGGACGGGGCGTAAAGCAGATTCATCAGAGCGTCATAACTCCGGCGGCAGGCGCTATAGTCCTGCGCCCCCGCGGGATAGGCGCCGAAATGGCTCAGCTCTACACGGGTGATGATGTCTTTGAGGGACGCCCTGCCGGTTTCCGGAAGATTGGTGCGGCGAAGGATTTCGCGGCTGGTCAGGGAATCGGCGAAATTGACGCCCAGCCTTTCCCGGAGTTCGGCGAAGGCCCGAAAAAGCAGCAAATGCATCGCCTCGACATAACGCCCCTGCCCGGCAAGATCGTCGGCGGTCGTCGAAGCCTGAGTCGGGGAGCCGGCAAGCCCATCCTCGACCGCTCCGCCGTCCGAGGTCCATTCCGCGGAGCGTCCAAATCCGATCATGGGCAGATAGTCGCGAAACAGATAGAAGAAGAAGACGGCGGCGGCGGCAAGCGCGAGCCACAGGGCCAGCGTACTGAAGTCGATATAGGGCAGATTGATCTCCCAGCCCCAACCATCCGGCTCGCCGGGCAGCTCGATCTGCAGACCGAGCTCGGCGACCGTTTCAGCAGCCGCCCTCTCGATCTCACCTGTTGTCTGGGACAAGGCCGGACGCGCCGGCAAGACCAGCGCGCCGATGATTGCTGGGATCCCACTTGCCGAATGCCTCAAAACGCTATCTCCGCTTCAATACGGATGGACGGCCGGACCGGCCGCCCACAGATAGCATCCATCAGTCGAATACGGCGGCGATCCCTTCAATGTCCATACCCTCCTTGGCAACGCGAAGATAGTAGTAAGCCACGACGATCAGGACACTGCCGAAGGCCTGCGCCAAGCCCTGCCAGACAAGCTGCACGGCGATCTGCCCCCAAAGTCCGGCCAATGCCTCGCCGACGACCGGCAGGATGGATCCGCCGACCGCGCCGATGATCAGCACGAGCAGGTAAAGGCCGAACAGCTTCCAGCGGAACCCCTTGGTCAGTTCCTGACTGCGGCTCAGGCTCTCGACCGGGCCGGTTCGCTCGACGACGCAGACGGGCACCGCGACATACCACATCACCATGAGGATGAGGCCGGGGATGATCAGCAGGATCGAGCCGAGCAGGATGCCGAGCGTTTGCAGGAACATCAGGCCGAGGAGCGGCAGAAATCTCGCCAAACCGCGGGAGACCGACTCGCCGAGTTGGACCGGATGCCCTCGCATATGCTGAAAAGCGCCGTAAAGGATGACGGCCGTCGCAAGCGGTGCAAGGAATAGATAAAGAACGAATGCCATGAGAGTCATAACGCCTCTTTGATCCGGCGGCGCCTCACTCCCGAGGGCGCCCAGAAGCACGAAGGGCAGGACGACGCCGGTGGCGATTAGACTAAAAGTTGTGATGTGCTTGAAGAAGATGTTGAAGGCTCGCGAAAGAACTTGCCCGATCCGAAACTCTCGGTGCGACAATGCATCATCTGTGGCGGCTGTATCGACCATTTTTCCATTCCCCTGAAGTCAACCCCGGATTTTGACTATGCCGCCATTGTGGCGGCGGCGTGAACGGACTGTGAAATGCCAGACGCATCTCCTGTTCCCGCCAAGTCCATAATCTTCCGGTCAGAAGGCGCCTGCCCCATCGCGGCGCCTTCCAGACATTCCGGACCAGGATCGCTTGCACGATTCAGGCCGGAAAGAGCAAGCGTCAGATCGAATTCGGCGATGATATTGCCGATGACCTCGCGAACGCCCGCCTCGCCCCCGGACCTGCCCCCCTTCATCGTTTTTCCTCTCGATAGCAGGCTCTTATGCTCTGCACAGCACGCTTGGCGAAAAGGGAAGAGGACGGCCCCATCGCCTCCGCCAGCCGGTTTACGGGCAATCAACACAAACCAACCTACCGTGAACAGACATCCTCTTTCATCAATGATACACTCGCCCATCAACGACGCCTATCCAGAGGAACAAACCGCTTAAGCGGCTGTTTTAGAAAGCATGACGCAGGCCGGCACATGGCGCGTCCGACCGGATAAAAACAAACACGTCCGGCTCGGGCTGCTGGGTCTTTTGCTCCTGTCCGCGGGGTGGATGATATCGGTCGCGGGGGCCTACGGACAGGCGGAAAGACGTGTCGCGGTCCTGGTCGATGTCGAGGGCGCGATCGGCCCCGCAACGGCCCGGCATATCGATCAGGGGATCGAACTCGCCGCTTCGCGCTCCGCCGAAATTCTCATCCTCCGCATGAACACGCCGGGCGGTCTCGTCACCAGCATGCGCGAGATCATCGCCTCCATCATCGCCTCCCCGGTGCCGGTGGTCGGATTTGTCGCTCCTTCCGGCGCGCATGCGGCAAGCGCGGGAACCTACATCCTCTATGCGACCCATGTCGCGGCGATGGCGCCCGGCACCAATATCGGCGCGGCCACACCGATCCAGCTCGGTGGAATGCCGAAACTGCCTTCGCTGCCGAATGATGAGGAAAAGAAGACCGAGAAACCGAAAAACCCGGCCGAATCGAAAGCCGTCAACGATGCGGTCGCCTTCATTCGCAGCCTTGCCGAGCTCCGCGGGCGCAATGCGGAATGGGCCGAAAAGGCGGTGCGCGAAGCGGCCAGCCTGTCGGCGAACGAAGCTCTGAAGGAAGGCGTGATCGACCTCGTGGTCGACAACGTCAGCGCCCTGCTCGATGCGCTGGATGGCCGGACGATCACCTTCGGCAAGAAGGAGCGCGAGCTTCATACCCGCGACCTCACCGTTGAGCGATTCAAGCCGGACTTCCTGACAGAGCTGCTGAGCGTCCTCTCCAATCCCAATGTCGCGCTGATCCTCTTGATGATCGGGACCTATGGGCTGATCTTCGAGCTAGCGGCGCCCGGTGGTTTCGGCGCCGGCATTATCGGCATCATCTGCCTTCTGCTGGCTCTTTATGCGCTCAATCAGCTCCCTTTGAGCCATACGGGGCTCGCATTGCTCGTCCTCGGCATCGGCTTCATGATCGCCGAAGCCTTCACGCCCAGTTTCGGCGTGCTCGCTCTCGGCGGGATCGTCGCCTTCATGCTCGGTTCAGCGATGCTGATCGACACAGATATCGAGGCGTTCCAGCCCTCCTGGTGGGTGATCGGAACGGTTGCTGCCCTGAGCGGTTTGATCCTGTCGTTCGTGCTCGGCTATGCCTGGCGCGTCTATCGCCGGCCCGCTTCCCTGGGACGAAAGGGTCTCCTGGGAAGCCAGGGCACGGTTCTCGACTGGAGCGACGGCCATGGCAATATCTGGATTTTCGGCGAACGCTGGCGCGCCCGCTATGACGGCAATCTCGAGGCGGGCCAGAAGGTCAAAGTCACAGCGATGGACGGTTTAACGCTTACGGTAACCCCCGTCAGAGCGGCGAGTGGCGCCGCGGGTGAATTGCGGGGAGGAGGGACTTAAATCATGGGAATTGATGTCAATCTGGTCATCGGCGCTCTCGTCGTCGTCGGCCTTTTCTATCTCGTCGCTTCGGCGATCTACATCTTCCGCGAATATGAGCGGGGCGTGGTGTTCACGCTCGGGCGCTTCACCAAGGTGATCGGCCCTGGCCTCGCCTTCGTCATCCCCATTATTCAGCAAGTCGTCCGAGGCGATATGCGCATCCGGGTGGAGGACGTGCCGAGCCAGGATGTGATCTCGCGCGACAATGTGTCGGTCAAGGTCAATGCCGTGATCTATTACCGCATGGTCGATCCGGAACGCGCCATCATCAATATTGCCGACTTCGTCGAGGCGACGAGCCAGCTTGCCCAGACGACGCTGCGCTCCGTTCTCGGCAAGCACGAGTTGGACGAGATGCTCGCCGAGCGCGACAAGCTGAACGCGGATATTCAGGCCATTCTGGACGAGCAGACCGATCCGTGGGGCGTGAAGGTCGCCAATATCGAAATCAAGCATGTCGATATTGACGAGAGCATGGTGCGAGCGATCGCCCAGCAGGCCGAGGCGGAGCGCTTTCGGCGCGCCAAGATCATCAATGCGGAAGGTGAGCAACAGGCCGCCCAAAAGCTTGTCGAAGCGGGACACCTGCTTTCCCAAGAGCCAGGCGCAATGCAACTACGCTATTTCGCGGCCATGCATGATGTCGCGAGCAACCGCAGCGCAACCGTCATCTTCCCGATCCCGATTGATCTGCTCGGCATGTTGAGACCGAACACAGACTGATCACAAACTCTGTTGAGGTGCTTTATGACGCTGAAATCCATCAATCCGGCCACAGGCGAGCTGATCGCCGAATATGAAGAAATGTCGGCTGAGGCAGCATCCGCCGCCGTGGATGCTGCGCATCGCGCATTTCTCGACTGGCGCCGTTTGAGCTTTGCCGAGCGTGCAAAGCCGATGCGCCGGGCGGGGCAGCTGCTCAAGGAGCGCGCCCGCGACTATGGCCGGCTGATGGCGGAGGAGATGGGCAAGCCGGTCAGCGGCGGCATCGCGGAAGCGGAAAAATGCGCGCTCGCCTGCGAGTATTTTGCCGAAAATGCCGAGCGCTTCCTGGCGCCCGAGCCCATCCCTTCCGGCGGCGGCAAGAGCTTCGTCACGTTTCAGCCGCTGGGCGTCGTCCTGGCCGTGATGCCGTGGAATTTCCCGTTCTGGCAGGTCTTCCGTTTCGTCGCGCCTGGCCTTATGGCGGGCAATGCCGGCGTTCTGAAACATGCCTCGAATGTGCAAGGGTGCGCCAAGGAGATCGAGGACGCGTGCTGCGGGAGGCCGGCTTCCCGCAGGATTTGTTCCGGACGCTGATGATTGGCAGCCGGGCGGTCGAAGCCGTGATCGAGCACCCGCGCATTCGTGCGGTGACGCTGACCGGCAGCGAGCCGGCGGGCCGCGCGGTCGCGCGCAAGGCAGGCGAAGTGCTGAAAAAGACGGTGCTGGAGCTCGGCGGCAGCGATCCCTATCTGGTGCTCGAAGACGCCGATGTGGAAAAGGCCGCCGAGATCTGCACCAAGGCGCGGCTCGTCAATTCGGGACAGAGCTGCATTGCCGGCAAGCGCTTCATTGTCGCCCAGCCGCTGCGGGAGCGCTTCGAGACGCTGTTCGTCGAAAAAATGCAGGCCGCCAAAGTCGGCAATCCGTTCGATGAGTGCAACCGAAGTCGGTCCGATGGCGCGTCACGATCTGCGCGACGATCTGCATGGCCAGGTCGAGGACAGCGTCGGCAAGGGCGCGCGGCTTCTTTGCGGCGGCCAGATCCCGGACGGCGCCGGCGCGTTCTATCCGCCGACGGTGCTGACCGATGTCCGCAAGGGCATGGCGGCCTATGGCGAGGAGCTGTTCGGCCCCGTGGCGGCGATCATCGTGGCGGAGGACGAAGCGGACGCCGTCGAGATTGCCAATGACAGCGACTTCGGGCTCGGCGCCGGCGTCATTACCAGCGACGCGGCGCACGGCGAGAGGCTGGCGGCCGAGGCCATCGAGGCCGGCGCGGTCTTCGTCAATAGCGCCGTTGCATCGAACGTCGCCCTGCCCTTTGGCGGCATCAAGAATAGCGGTTATGGCCGGGAGCTGTCGCATTACGGCATCAAGGAATTCGTCAATATCAAAACCGTCGTCGTCGCCTGACCCCGTGTGAGCATAATGGACAAGGGCTCCGATATCTTCGTAAGGGCGCTCGAAAATGAAGGCGTGGATTATGTCTTCGGCGTGCCGGGTGAAGAGAATCTCGATTTTCTGGAATCGCTGCGAACATCCTCGATCAAGCTGATCGTCACCCGCCATGAGCAGCCCGCGGCCTTCATGGCGGCCACCTATGGACGGCTGACCGGAAAGCCCGGCGTCTGCTTCAGCACGCTCGGGCCGGGCGCGACCAATCTCGTCACGGGCGCCGCCTATGCGCTGCTCGGCGGCCTGCCGATGCTGATGATCACGGGCCAGAAGCCGATCCTGCAAAGCCGTCAGGCGCAGTTCCAGATCATCGACGCTGTCGGCATGATGGAGCCGCTGACCAAGATGGCCAAGCAGGTTATCGACGCGCACAACATCCCGACCCTGGTGCGGGACGCCTTCCGCATTGCGCAAGGCGAGCGTCCCGGCCCGGTGCATCTGGAGCTGCCGGAGGACATTGCGGCGCAGCGGATAGACGGTTATGAGGTCGTGCCGGTCACGCCCTCTCATCACCCGATCGCGCCGGAAGCGGCAATCGAAGCGGCGGCGGAGGTGATCGCGAAGGCGCAGCATCCCCTGGTGATGATCGGCGGCGGCGCGAACCGGCCCGGCCTCTGTGCCGTGCTCTCCAAGGCCATCGGCGAGCTCGCCATCCCCTTCTTCAATACGCAGATGGGCAAGGGCGCGATCGACGGACAATTCGCACCTCTTCCTCGGCACGGCCGCGCTCTCGGCGGACGATCTCATCCACGACCTCATCGACCGCGCCGACCTGATCCTCGCCATCGGCCACGACACGGTCGAAAAACCGCCCTTCATCATGCATGCGGGCGGGCCGACCGTCATTCACATGGATTTCAACCCGGCCGATATCGACACGGTCTACAAGCCGCAATTGGAGGTGATCGGAGATATTGGCGATGCCGCCTGGCGCCTGTCGCAAAAGCTGAAGGGCGGGCATTTCGATGCCGGCTATTTCCTCGACCGGCGCGAGGACCTGTGGACGCGCATTGCGGAAGGGTCGGACGATCGCGCGCTTCCCGATCATCCCGCAGCGCATTGTCGCCGATGTGCGCAAAGTGCTGCCCGATGACGGCATTCTCTGTCTCGACAACGGCATGTACAAAATCTGGTTCGCCCGCAATTACCGGACGCATCTCTCCAACACGCTCCTCCTCGACAATGCGCTCGCCAGCATGGGCGTGGGCCTGCCATCGGCGATGATGGCAGCCTTGCTCTATCCGGAGCGGCGCGTCATGGCGGTCTGCGGCGATGGCGGCTTCATGATGAATTCGCAGGAGCTCGAAACGGCGATCCGTATCGGCGTCAATCTGACCGTGCTAATCGTCGAGGACGCCGCCTATGGCATGATCCGCTGGAAGCAGGAGGCTGACGGCTTTCCCGATTTCGGCCTGACATTCCAAAATCCGGATTTCGTCTCCTATGCGGCATCCTACGGCGCGAAGGGCGTGCGGGTAAACACCGCCGATGAGCTCGTTCCCACGCTTCAGAACGCCTTTGCCTCGGGCGGCGTTCAGCTCGTCGTCGCCCCGATCGACTATTCGGAAAATCAGCGCGTTCTGAATGGCGTGGCCTCGGCCTCCGCCTGAGGAGAGGTCTGCGAAACGGGCTCTCAATTCGTCATCCCGGAAGCCCGAAGGGCTGTCCGGGATCCAATCGCCTGTCGACAAGCGCTTCGGCGAGTTGTCAGGCGAATGGGTCCCGGCTCTTCGGCCGGGGCGACGCGGAACATGTCTGTTTCGCAGACCTCTCCTGACACAGATCAGTCCCGCAAAATTCGATGCGGAGGCCGGTCAGACGGTGGCGATCGGCGTGACCGGCGAGCCGACCGCGCCCGGCAGCCGCAAAGGCGGCGCGGTCAGGAGAAACCGCGTCCGTCCCGCTGCACGCAGATAATCGGTCAGTTCACTGAGCCACCATAATTCGCCGAGATGGATGCCGAGCTTGAACAGGCACAGCTCATGCAGCGGCAGAAGCGCACGCCGCCCCTCGACCACGCGGCCGGGAAACCGCTCAACGGCGTAATTGTCGGCGATCAGCACGGCGGCGCCGCTATCGCGCACCCATTCCTGCAGGCGCGGATCGCGGCCATCGAGCGCCGCGCAGGAATTATGCAGCACCTCCTTGCTCGGCTGACGGTTCATTTCCAGGATCTTGCGTGCAAAGCCGGTGTGAAAGCAGACCATGTCTCCCGGCTCGACGGTCACATTCTGCGCCCGCATTGCTTCGTTAAGCCCGTCAAAGCCGATATTGAACTTCGCGTCGCCATGAATGGCGTGGAAGTCGATCAGAACCGCGCGGCCCTGGACGCAGCGTTCGGCCATCTTTTCGATGCCGAGCCGCCTGGCTTCCGCGCCCTCGAACGCGCCGCACTCGCCGTCACCGCCCTCGAGCACGATGTCCTCGCCGCCCCGCCATCCATTATAGAAGACCGGCTCTGCCACGCCGTCCCCATCCGCATCGAATTCGGAGCCCATGTGCGAGAGCGCGTCCCATTGCGTCGAATATTGCGTGTGCATCACGACACGATCGTCACAAACGACATCGGTGAATTCGGGATTCGTCGCCGAGAGCGGCAGGAGATAGCGCGGCCCGCCATCGGCCGAGACGGTTGCGAGACGCTGCGGCGGATAGCGCACGGCATTGAGAACATTGCCGCCCGGATAGTCGAGCGGCAGCGACAGGCAGAAGCTTCGCCCCTCGCGGACTTCGGCGATGCCCTGGCGCACTTTTTCGGGCGTCAGCAGATTAAGCCTGCCGACCTCGTCATCGGGGCCGAAATCGCCCCAGTTCGAGCCTTCCGGTCTGTTCTTCCAGCGCATTGGCGTTCGTTCCCTGTGTCGTTCATTTGCTTTCCATGAAGCGGGCCTCAGATCGCCGTCAATCCGCCGTCGATGGACACCGCCTGGCCTGTCATGAAGCTGTTCTCCGGCGAGACAGTCCAGAGCATCGCCTGCACGACCTCTTCCGGTGTCGCGACGCGGCGCATGGGCACACGGCTGGCAATGCGCGTGAAAGACTCTTCGCGGCTGAGATTGCGTCCGGCGGACATGGCGTCGGCAAGGCGCTCCACCATCGGGGTGGCGGCGAAGGAAGGGCAGATCGCATTGACGCGGATATTGTGGCGCGCGCATTCATCGGCCGCCGCGCGCGTCAGCCCGACGACGGCATGTTTCGATGCGGCGTAAGCTCCGAGATGACCCGCGCCGACCAGACCCGCCGCAGAGGCGGTATTGAGGATCGCGCCGCCGCCCGCTTCGGCCATTTGCGGGATCTGGTATTTCATGCCGAGGAAGACGCCCCGCGCATTCACCGCCATGATCCGGTCGAAGGCGTCCGCCGTGATGTCGGGAATGGTCGCCATGCCGCCGGCGATCCCGGCATTGTTGAGGGCGATATCCAGACGGCTGTATGTTTTGGCGGCCAGCTCGACCAGCGCCTTCGCATGGGACTCCTCGCTCACATCGCCGACGAGCGTCGCCACTTCGCCGCCGCGCGAGCGCACGCGCTCGGCCGTTTCGGCAAGGCCGTCCCCGGAAATATCCTGCAGCGTCAACTTCGCGCCTTCCTCGGCGAAACGCTCCGCCGCAAGACGGCCGAAACCACTCGCCGCACCCGTGATGAGCACGCTCATGGTCTTGAAGCGCATAGGGTTTCCTCTCCTGGCTGCCGCCTCGAGGGCGCTTCCTCCAGCGCAACGCGCGTCCAATTGGACGCGGACAGTTGCGCTAACCTATTGATGTAGATCAACTTAACCTCGTTCAAGCGATTCCACTTGAACGAGGGTTGATCTAGCGCAACGCGCGTCCAATTGGACGCGGACAGTTGCGCTAACCTATTGATGTAGATCAACTTAACCTCGTCCAAGTGATTCCACTTGAACGAGGGTTGATCTAATCTGCGCGGAAATATTGCCGCGATATCCATTCGGCCATGAGCGCGGGGCGGTCCCTGCCTTCGATCTCGACCTCGGCCTTGTACTTCATCGTCATCTCGCCAGGCTTCAGCTCACGGGCGGAGATGACCGTGAACCTTGCGCGAATGCGGGCCCCTGAAGGCACCGGCGAGAGAAAGCGGATCTTGTCGAAGCCGTAATTGACGCCCATCACCGCATTCTCGAGCCGGGGCACGGCATCCACGGCCATGGCGGAGAGCATCGACAGCGTCAGAAAGCCATGCGCGATCGTACCGCCGAAGGGCGTGCCGGCGGCGCGTTCCGGATCGACGTGAATATATTGCCAGTCTTCGGTTACGTCCGCGAAGCCGTCGATCCGCTCCTGGCTTATGTCGAACCATTTCGAAACGCCGATCTCCTGACCGGCCATTTTCTTTATATCGGCGGCCGGGATTATGCGGCGCTCACTCATCGAACGGTCTCCTTGCGCGGGATTTCGGACATCCTCATGCGCCAAGCGACCCGCCGCAGCGAAACGTGGCGGCGGGCGGCCTCCTTCAATCCCATTATGGAATGCGCCCTGCGCCGTCCCCTTACTGGCCGGCCGCCGTGACGTCACCTTCACCGGCCTGCCCTTCATAGAGGCTCTGATAATCCTGGCGGATTTGCCGTTTCAACACCTTGCCGGTCGCCGTATGCGGAAGCTGGTCGACGAAGACGACCTCGTCCGGCAGCCACCATTTGACCAGCCGCTCGCCGAGATAGCTCAGAATGTCGTCCTTGCTCGCGCTTGCGCCTTCCCTGAGCACGACGACGAGCAATGGCCGCTCGGCCCATTGCGGATGCGGCAGGCCGACGACGGCGCATTCGGCAATCGCCGGATGGCTCATCGCGACATTCTCCACATCGACCGAGCTGATCCACTCGCCGCCCGACTTGATGATGTCCTTGGCGCGATCGACGATATTGAGGAAGCCGTTCGGATCGATCGTCGCAATATCGCCCGTATCGAACCAACCATCCTTCCAGGCCGCCGCCTCGCTCTCCTTATAGTAGCCACTGGCGATCCACGGTCCGCGAACAAGCAGGCGCCCGGACGTCTTGCCGTCATGGGGCGCCGGTGCGCCGTCCGGCCCGGCAATCCGCATTTGCACGCCGAATACCGCGCGGCCCTGCTTCGTCTGCAGCTTGTAGCGCTCTTCGAGCGTCAGGCTGTCGCTGTAGCGGCTCGGGGAATTGGTCGTACCGAGCGGGGACATTTCGGTCATGCCCCAGGCGTGAATGACAAAGACGCCATGCTTTTCCTGGAAGGCGCGGCTCATCGCCTCCGGCGCGGCCGAACCGCCGATCACGGCCCGCTTCGCCGATGTCAGCGTGAGGTTTTCCTTATCGCAATAGTTCAAGAGGTTCAGCCAGACCGTCGGCACACCGAGCAGCAAGTCGACCTTTTCCCCGTCGATCAGCTCATAAAGCGACTTGCCGTCGAGCCCAGGCCCGGGAAGCACTAGCTTGGCCCCCGCCATAGCGCCCGAATAGGGAATGCCCCAGGCATTGACGTGGAACATCGGCACGACAGGCAGAATGCAGTTTTGCGAGGAAATGCCGATGGCCGCCGGCGTACAGGCCGCCATCGCATGCAGCACCGTGGAGCGGTGGCTGTAAAGAACGCCCTTCGGATTGCCCGTGGTGCCGGAGGTGTAGCACATGGCGGCGGCGGTATTCTCATCCAGCTCCGGCCATTGATACTCATCCGACTGATCGCCGATCAGCTCGTCATAGGAGGTCAGCGGCAGCGGTGAGTTGTCCGGCAGGTCCGATTTCGGCGACAGGACAATGACGTGCTTCAGCGTGGTCAGCTTCGGATGGACCGCCTGAACCAGCGGCAGGAAGGTCTTGTCGACGAAGAGCGCGACATCTTCCGCATGGTTGACGATGTAGATGAACTGCTCGGGATGGAGGCGCGGGTTGAGCGTGTGCAGGACGCAGCCGCTGCCGGAGACGGCATAATAAGTCTCGAAATGGCGATGATTGTTCCAGGCAAGCGTTGCGATGCGATCTCCGGCATTGATGCCGAGCTTGTTGCGAAGCGCGTTCGCCAGCTGCCGGCTGCACCGCGCCGCGTCGCGATAGGTGTAACGGTGGATGCCGCCCCCTTCTGTGTTGCGGCTGACGATCTCGCTATCATGGCTGTTGATTTCCGCATGTTCCAGAATTGACGAGATCGTCAGCGGAACATTCATGATCAAGCCATCCATTGCTTCCTCCTGTCTGCACATGCCGCGCTTGCCCTTCGCGGCCTCATTTTTGGCGTCCGTCCCGGTCCGGCCGGAAACGGGCGCGCATTGTTATGGCTTCAGGCCTATGGTCGCCTGGGTTTGGCGAAGAATCGAGGGAAAAATGCGCGCCGCACTCATGGCCCGATACGCACGCCATCAGCAGCAGGCCGCCTATCCGGCCACGAGGCCAGGCATGGCAAAGCCGGCTGACTTAAGCTCGCCGCCGAGCTGCGCGATGACTGGCTCGTCGAGCGGAACGAGAGGCGGCCGCACATGCCGCCAGTCACGATCAGCGGAGAAATGGGCGATGGCGCCTTTGAGCGCCGGGATCATCGGGTAGCGCATGACCTGTTCACGCAGGCGCGTGCAGGCCGCCTGCCGCTCTTCCGCGTCCGGCTCCCGCCAATGGCGCTCCAGATCCACAATGGCGGGCGCATTGATGTTGCAGGTCGCGGCGATACACCCTGCCCCGCCCTGGCGCAGCGTCTCCAGCAGGAACGTCTCGCTGCCGGCGAAAATGCCCCAGCCCGGAAAACGCTCGAGCATCGCCTTGGTGTTGGTCCAGTCGCCCGAGCTGTCCTTGATGCCGGCGATCGTGACGGGGAAATCCTTGATGAGCCGCTCGATCAGATCGAGGCTGAAGCCGACCTGGGCGACGGGCGGGATATGATAAAGATAGATGCGCAGCTTTGACTCGCCGACATGTTCGATGGTTTCGGCAACGGCCCGGTAGAGCCCTTCGTCGCTCACATCCTTATAATAGAAGGGCGGCAGCATCAGCACGCCGCCGCAACCGAGCGCGGTTGCGTGCTTGGAGAGGCGCACCGTGTCGGGTAATGCGCAGCATCCGGTGCCGGGCATCATGCGCGCCGGATCGATCCCGGCGGCGACCAGCCCGTTCATCAGCTCGATCTTTTCCTCCACCGACAGCGAGTTGCCCTCGCTATTCGTGCCGAATACGGCAAGACCGCAATCATGGGAGAGCAGCCAGCGGCAATGGCGGATGAGCCGGTCGAGATCCGGCTCCAGATTTGCCGTGAACGGCGTGACGACGGGCGCGAGAACCCCGCGCATCGGTAATGTATCAGCCATAGCTCAACTTACCTGCTTCGCCGCCCGCCTATCAAAGGATATTCGCAGCCGGCGCTTTGAAACTCACTTCGTTCTATTATCCGAACATTCCGATCAGCAGATAAGTGATGCTGGAGAGGGCCCAGCGATCAAGGGGCAGCTTAGATGAGGCCAGCTTCAGGCAAGGTTCATTTGCACGTATACAATTCGAATGTCGGCGTCAATTCG
The DNA here is from genome assembly GCA_963749875.1 of uncultured Alphaproteobacteria bacterium. Classification (GTDB taxonomy): domain Bacteria; phylum Pseudomonadota; class Alphaproteobacteria; order Rhizobiales; family Rhodomicrobiaceae; genus JAHQVI01. The sequence continues at coordinate 1,251,981 of CAVVOX010000002.1, read as the reverse complement.
TCCTTATTGGTTTGCGACTAAACATCGGATCGTGGCCCGTCTCCTACGCGACCGGCGGAGAGGTCTATTGCGCCCAGACCGAGACGTTGATGAAGCTATTTCGACCGAATCTGTCCTTATGCTCAAAGATCATATTGCTCGTCAGCGGCACGGCATTCTTCGGCACCGCGCTGATCGGCGGTCTCAATTTTCAGCTCACACGAGAGATTGCCTTGGAAAAGGCGATAGCCAAGCTCGCCGGGCAGACCCGCATTGCCTCGCTCAAGGTCGAGGCGGCCTATAACAAGATGAAGAATGACGCCTTCGTTCTTGCACACAGTCCCCCTGTTCTCGGCGTGATTTATGCAATGAGGAACGGCGGCATCGATCCGCGAAACGGTTCGACGCAAAAGCTCTGGGCCAGCCGCCTGAGTGCGAACTTCGTCTCACTGATCAAGGCGCGGCCCATCTACACCCAAATCCGATATATCGGCCTGGCCGATGACGGGCGCGAGCTGGTCCGCGTGAACAAAGATCAGAATGGCAAGATCGAAGTCGTGGCGCCGGAAAATCTGCAGCAGAAGGCCCAGGAACGCTATTTTCGTCCCGGCAGCGAACTCCTGCCGGAAGCGGTCTATTTCTCCGAGGTCACCTATGACCGGGAACGGGGCGCGATCACCCCGCAATTGATCCCGACCATTCGCGCGATACTCCCGGTCTTTGACGATCTGGGTCGCCGCTTCGGCATGATCGTGATCAACGCAAATTATGAGCAGATGCTCAGAAATGCGGTACGGTCCCTGGACGTCAAAGACGAAATCTATATCTCGGACAATTTGGGCAATTATCTATTCCGGGATCGCCCGGGCGTCATTTCCGACCTTGAAGTTGCGGGACATTGGAGCGGACCGCCTCCCTCTTTCCTGCAGGACTTCCTGACCAATGCCCAGATTGAGGGCAGAATTTCGGAAAAGGACCGCATCGGATATTTCCATCGCCGGGAAGTCGCCACGCCTCCTTCGAAGGCGTCCATCGGCGCATTTCTTATGGTGCCCAAATCCGAACTGCTGGCCGAGACCCTCCTGCTTGCCGATCGGAATGTGACCCTGGTGGTGCTGCTTGTGATTGCCTCGATCGCGGCGGCTGCTCTGTTCAGCAATCACCTGACCAAACCCATGGTCCAGATGACCGAGGGCATGAAAGCCCTCGCTGCGGGGACACGCGACCCAGCCAAGATCAGAACTCCCGGTCGAGCTTAATGACGAGGTTGGCGAAATGGCGCGAGCCTTCCGTCACCTGATCGAACAGCTCGATCTGTCCCACGCGGATCGAACGAGACTTTCGGCACAGTTCGAGGCCTTCATCGCCACTTGCGCGGACGCTGTCGTCATCATCGATGACCGTGGCACCATCGAACAAATAAACCCGGCCTGCTCGGAGCAGTTCGGCTATGAGCGCGATGAGCTGATCGGCAGCAATGTGTCGATCCTCATGCCGGACGCGGTCGGCGAGAAGCATGATGATTATCTTCGCGCCTATCGTGAAACCGGGGTGAAAACCTATATCGGCACGATTTGCGACGAGGAAGCCAAGCACAAGGACGGTACGATTTTCCCGGTGGCGCTTGCCATCGGTGAAGGGCGTATCGGAGACCGGCGGATATCCACCGGCATCATCCGTGACATGACCGCGGTCATGAATATCCGGCGCAATGTCGAACATTATGCGGCGGAGCTTAAGCGTTCCAATCAGGAACTGGACCAGTTCGCCTATGTCGCATCGCATGATCTCAAGGCGCCGCTGCGGGCGATCGACAATGCCTCACGCTGGCTGGAGGAGGATCTCAAGGACAAGCTCGGCGATGACGATCGCGAGAACCTAGCGCTGCTCAGGAACCGCGTGAGGCGGATGGAGAAGCTGCTCGACGATCTTTTAGAATATTCCCGTGTCGGCAGGACGACCAAGCTCGACGAGGAGATTGTCGACGCCCGCAGTTTGATCGAAGACGTGCTGGTCATGCTGGCACCGCGTGAGACGATGAACGTCACGATTGCGGACGCTCTGAGCGCCATTCAGGTCAGCAACTCGCCGCTGCAACAGATATTCCAGAACCTCATCGGCAACGCCATTAAGCATCACGACCGGGAAAACGGAACCATCGAAATCGACGGCGCGGAGACGGGGCAATTCTTCCGATTCACGGTCAAGGATGACGGCCCGGGAATTCCGCCCGAGTTTCAGGAGAAGATTTTCGGAATGTTCCAGACATTGAAGCCGCGCGACAAGGTCGAGGGCAGCGGCATGGGATTGGCGCTCGTGAAAAAAATCCTCGAACGCTTCGGCGGCGAGATCTCTGTCGAGTCCGGCCCCGGCCGCGGCACGGCGTTCATATTCACCTGGCCGAAGGAACAACATGTCAACACCAGTTCAGAAAGGGCCGCGTAAGAATGTCCGGCAGAGAAGTCACGATCCTGCTCGTCGAGGATGACGACGGCGACAACAAGCTGATCCGGGCGATCGATGGCGTGGAAGCGCTGGAAATGCTGCGGGGCACAAACGGAAGAGAGCCGATAAGGGGACCTTTGATCCTCCTGGTGGATATCAACATGCCCCGTATGGACGGGCTTACGCTTGTCGGGCATCTGCGGGAGGATGAGCACCTCAAGAGCGCGGTCGTCTTTATACTGACTACCTCCAAGCACGAATCGGATATGCATACCGCCTACGATCTCAATGTCGCGGGATACATCATCAAAGAATACGCCGGGGTGGACTTTCTCGATCTCATTCACCTCCTCGGCGGCTATTCGCGCATCGTGGAACTTCCCAAGGACTGAATGTCGATGGAGCAGACCCCCTTAAAGCTCCTCATCGTTGACGACGACGAAGGCGATCGCAAACAGATCCGCAGGAGCGTGAAGCGGTCCGGCCTCAATTGCGATTTCGCCGAGGCCGAGACAATGGATCAGGCCCTCCAACTGTTTGAGACCGACCACTTCGATTGCGTCATTCTCGACCAATGCCTGCCTGGCGAGGACGGGCTCCACGGCATCTCCGCGATTCTCGAAAGAGACGCCTGCCTGCCTGTGATCATGACCTCCGGCCAAGGGAACGAGCGCGTGGCCAGCGACGCCATAAAGCTCGGCGCTATGGACTATATCAGTAAGGCGGAAATCGAACGAGTCGACGCTGCGTGCGGCGATCGAGAGCGCGCTCAAACGGTCGCAGATCAATCGTAAAATCGCGGAACAGAAGACGGCCATGGAGCTGTTCGCGCACGTCCTCGTGCACGATTTGAAAGCGCCGACACAGTCCATTCTGGGCTTCGCGAAGCTGATCGAGGTGTTCCTGAGTTCAGGAAAAACTCGAGCGCGAGAAAATCATCCACCAGGCGGAGCGCATTGCCGAGGGCGCACTGCGGATGAACGCGCTTCTCGACGAGTTGCACAGCTACACCGATGCCAGTGTCCAGCGGCAATTCGAAGATCTGCATCTGGACGAACTGATCCGTGATGTGCGCGGCAATCTCGACGCCGCGATCAGCAAGGCCGGTGCCAACCTGGTTTACGGCAAGCTTCCGGCCATCTGCGGGGACCGCGCCCGGCTCGTACAGCTTCTGCAAAATCTCGTCGGAAACGGCATCAAATATTCGACAGCCGAGATTCCGGAGGTTTGCATCCGCACGCGACCGCAGCTCGATGGATTCATCTTGGTCGAGGTCCGCGACAACGGCATCGGTGTTCCGAAAGACGAATACACGCATATCTTCGAGCCATTCGTTCGGTTGCATTCTCAGGGCGAATATGAAGGGACCGGGCTGGGGCTGGCCACCTGCAAAAGGATTGTCGAGCAGCATGGCGGCAAGATCTGGTGTAAATCGGAGGTTGGAAAGGGAACCAGCTTCTTCTTCACGCTTCCGGCTGTTCCCGATACGGGCAAGGAAGCAACGCCGGAGGACGGCGCCGCGTCCGAATCGAGCCGCCTCAAAGCCTGAGCGAGACTGTCACTGTTCAGGCGCCCATTTCATGGGGGTGATCGGTGCGTCATACCCCGCTTGCCGATAGAAGCCTTTCCACCAGCGGGCGGTAGCCGCCACCGAACAGCCGCAAATGAACCAGAGCAGGCCATAGCTGATAGATAGACAGGCGCTCCTCATGGCCAGGTTCGAGCGGCGGATAGGCGTCGTAAAACGCCGTGTCCGGACGGTCGAAAAGCGCCAGCATGGCAAGATCGACCTCGCAATGGCCATAATAGCAGGCTGGATCGATCAGCCCGCTGACCTTGCCGTCCGCGATCAGGACGTTTCCGCCCCATAGGTCGCCGTGCAGGAGAGCGGGCGCCGGACATTGCGGCAGCCGATTGGCGATGTCATCGGCGAGCCTTTCAAGACGCCGGGCGAGCGCGGGCGGGATCGAGGCGATATGAACGAGCAACCGGCGCTCGGCCCAGAAGCGCGGCCAGTCCTGCGTCCATCCGTTCGGGATCGTCAGCGGGCCAAATGCATAATCCTCCGGCCAGCCATAGATCAACCCTCGTTCGAGTGGATCCACTTGAACGAGGTCAAGTTGATCTGCTTCAAAAGACGAGCGCAACTGTCCGCGTCCATTTGGACGCGCGTTGCGCTGGCGTTCGCGCGTCTCGGAGTGAAGCTTCGCGAGCACCGAAGCCAAACTCGGCCAAGCCGTGCCGACCGCGCCGCCGGCCGCAAGCACCTCGATGACCAGCGCCTCTTCGCTCGCGGCCAGAACGGCGGGCGCCGGCGTCCCCGCGGCGGCAATCGCGCGCAGCATCGCCGCCTCCGTCCGAGGCGCGGGTCCGCCTTTCACAATCGCCTCACGGCCATCCTTGAGGGTGATATGGAGGATTTGCGATAAGTCGCCGCCAGCAACCGGTGTGCTCCGCACCAGCTCGCCGCCCAGAAGTGCGGCACCGGCTTCTGCCAGCCTCGTCATAACGCCTCCGACATTGCCTTATTCAGCGGTGGCTATTCGCCTAGATCCGCGCCCGAGACCAGACCGGAGCGCATCAGCTTCAGCCGCGCACGCTGCGCGTTTCGGACATGGTCACGGCCGGCGCGCTCGGCCTTTTCCACGTCGCGTGCGGCAATCGCGGAGACGATTGCGGCGTGCTCGGCATGCGCGGCCTCTAATCGTCCCTTGACGCTGAGGGACGTTCCGCCGAGCAGCGCCATGGAGTCGCGCAGGCCGATAAGGGCACGTTCCAGAAAGCGGTTATGTGCGGCGCGGTAAACCGCGGTATGAAAAAGTTGATTGAGGTCGGCAAGCTGGTCGGGCTTATCCGCCAGTTCGGGCCCGGCGGAAACAAGCTCCTCCAGCTCCTCAATCTCGGCATGCGAGGCGTGGCGCGCGGCGAAACCCGCAGACGATCCTTCGAGGATTTCGCGAAGATTGTAGAGTTCCATCGTCTCCTGATGGTCGAGCCTCGAAATCACTGCGCCCAGATGAGGGACAAAGGAAATCAGACCGTCACTCTCGAGCCGCCTGATCGCATCGCGGGCCGGGGTCCGGCTGATGCCGAAACGCTCGGCAATCTCCACCTCGCGAACGCGGGCCCCCGGGGCCAGCCGCCCTTTTCGTATCGCCTCCTTCAGCCGTCGATAGGCCTCCTCACTGAGCGAGATGTTTTCGTTCATGATCTTTGGCCTCAATCCTTCGCGGATAAAATGAGACGCATTTCCATTTTTGATCGCTGTCCTTGATACAGCATCGCCGCAAATCGAGTCCACGCCGCTTTGCGAAGCCGGATGCTCCGTCGGTGTAAGCGGCAATCGCGGCAAGCTTCCCAGAACGGTTTGGGAAGCCTTTACGGCCGCTTCAGCGTGTAAAAGACCCAGAAACGGTTCAGCACGAAACTGAAGATCGGTGTGATGCCGACAATGACCAAGAGCGGGGTCCAATCCGGCAGTCTGAGATAGTTCACCAGAAGCAGAACCGCGGCGGAGTTCAGCGCCAGCCCGGACAGCGACACGCTCAGGAAGCGGAAGACCGCCGTGTTGTTCCGCCCGCCTTTCGGGGCGTCGCCAAAGGTCCAGTGGCGATGCCCCACGAACGACACGGCGAAGGCCAGACCATAGGCAGCGAAATTGGCGAGGATCGGCGCCAGCAGATTGGCCGTCACAATGTATAGATAGACCCCGGCATGCGTGGCCGTTGCAAGGCCGCCAACCGTTCCGAAGCGCATAAGCTGGAAAATCCAGTGGCGCGTAGTCTCAATCAGCTGATCGAGCGGATAATCGTCGCTCTTCATAAGCATGGTCTCTGGCGGACGTTCTTCCCCGGTTTGATAACCCCGCCTCAGCCGATGTCAATTTTCCGCTTGTAACAATTGCACGCCGCACGGGAAAAACGAGCTGCCGACAGGTTCAAAACAGACGGTCTCATTGTTTATTAGCTTGGCGGCGCGTCATCGTCACGTCTTACACCAAAGAGAGGGTTAATCCTCGCAACTCGTGCGGGCATTGCGAATCGGATCGCGAAAAAGCTTGCTTCGGGCGCAATCAGAATTGCATGATTTGCTGCAAACTTAGGCAAGATCCGTGCTTGGCAAAGCCTCGATTTTATCTATCATTCCAATCATAGGACGTTTAGCGTCCGTGGAGGTGCAGTGAACCAGTCCAGTGCCCGATCAGCTCGGCGCTGCGATCGTTGGAGAAACGTCCCCCCAACATTCGTTAGGTCTGGTTTTTGCATGAATCTCTATCGCGACGCGCGTCTAATTGGACGCGGACAGTTGCGCTACTTATTGATGTAGATCAACCCTCGTTCAAGTGACTCCACTTGAACGAGGGTTGATCTAGAGCCAAGCTCGGATGGACCGACAGCAGCCTGCACTCATCACTGGGGAGTAAGAATATGATCAAACAGACTTTTCGAATTTCCGGCGTTCTGGCCGCCTTGACGTTGAGCTTCGGCGCAGCTTCGGCCCAGGACACCATTAAGATCGGCGTGACGGAGCCGTTGACCGGCGCCGTCGCCGCCTCGGGCAATTATGTGACACAAGGCGCAAAGATCGCGGCTGACGAGCTGAATGCGGGCAAAGGCGTCCTCGGCAAGAAGGTCGAGCTGATCATCGAGGACAATAAGAGCAACCCGAAAGAAGCCGTCGCCACGGCCGAGAAGCTGATCATCAGCGATAAGGTGCCGGTTCTCATGGGCGCCTGGAGTTCGACCTATACGCTCGCCGTCATGCCGAAGCTGATGGAATATGGCGTGCCCATGGTTGTCGAGACATCGTCCTCGGGCAAGATCACCACATCGGGCAATCCCTGGATCTTCCGCATCAGTCCGACGTCGGAAATGGAAGCCAAGGCTTTTGGCGACAAGGTTGCTCCGTTCGGCATCAAGAAGGCCGACTTCCTCGCCGTCAACAATGACTGGGGCCTCGGCGCCGCCCAGGAATTCTCCAAGATGCTGAAGTCGAAAGGCATCGAGGTCGGCGTGATCGAGACGATGGACGCCAAGGCGACCGATATGAGCGCACAGCTCGCCAAGATCAAAGCCTCCGGCGGCGACACGCTGTTCCTCACGACCGGAGTCGAGCAGATCACGCTGGTGCTGAAGCAGGCGAAGGAGCAGCAGCTCCCGCAAAAGATCATCACCACGGGCGGCTCTTCTTCGCCGGATCAGCTCATCAAGCAGGCCGGCGACGCGGCGAACGGCTCCTATCACCTGCTCTTCTTCGCGCCCTGGTTCCCGGAGACTGCGCCGAACCCGGACATCGCGACGAAATTCGTCGAGGAGTGGAAAAAGCGTGACTACAATTTCGCCGGTCTGACCGAAGGCTTCCGCGGCTATGACGGCATCATGACGATTGCCGCGGGCATCGAAGGGGCCGGAAAGGCCGACCCGAAAGCCATCCAGCAAGCGCTCTGGAATGTGAAGGTCCATGGCGTCAATGGCGACATTTCCTTCATCAAACAGGGGCCGAAAGGCAAGGAAAGCGGCCAGAACATACCGAATGTGTTTGTCGTGACCATCAAGGACGGCAAAGTCTCCAAGTTTTGATGTCCTGAAGATTAGCGGAGACGCCAAAATGCCTTGCGTCTCCGCTTGCCCGCCTCTGGCAATCCCCACGGAGCCCGATCGCCGCTCATGGAGCAGCTTGCCCAGCATTTCGTCAATGCCCTGATCCTCGGCGGCACTTACGCCCTGCTCGGCATCGGGCTGACCATGATCTTCGGTATCATGGGGGTGGTGAATTTCACCCATGGCGAGCTCTACACCTTCGGCGCTTATATGATGTTCGCCTTCGTGATGCTGCTGGGGCTGAACTTCTTCGCCTCCATTGCCGTGGCGATCCTCCTCGGCGTCGCTCTCGGCGCGCTGATCGATTTCACGCTGCTCAGGCCGCTGCGCGGCGCCGACATCGACACCACCATGCTCGTGATGATCGGCGCCTGGATCGCACTCCAGAACGCGGAACAGTTCGTGTGGAGCGGCATCGCCAAATCGGTCGATACGCCCTTCCCGTCCGAACCGCTCGTGATCGGCTCGGTTTCGGTCGCCTGGATCCGCGTTTTCGTATTCGTCGCAGCCATTGCCCTAATCGCGGCGACCTATCTGCTGATCAACCGCACCAAGCTCGGCAAGGCGATGCGCGCAACCTTTCAGGACCCCGAAACGGCGGCCCTGATGGGCATCCGCGTGCAGCGGATCTACACCACGACCTTCGCGCTCGGCTCCGGCCTCGCGGCCGCGGCGGGCGCGCTTCTCGGCCCGATCTTCGTCGTTACGCCGACAATGGGCGATCTCGCCGCGCTGAAGGCGTTCGCCATCGTCATTCTCGGCGGGCTCGGCAATATCGTCGGCGCCACGATCGGCGGCTTCGTGCTTGCCTTCATCGAAGAGCTGGGCGCGGGCTACATCTCTTCCGGCTACCGCGATGCGATGGGCTTCCTCGTGATCATCGTCATTCTGCTTCTGCGGCCGCAGGGGCTGTTCGCGCAGAAGGAGCGTGTGGGGTGAAATACGCACCGGCCGCGCTCGTCGTTCTCTTCCTCGCCTCCGTGCCGCTCTGGCTCGGCAATCTCTATTATCTGCACATCCTGATCACGACGGGGATCTTCATTATCGCCGCGATGAGCCTCAACCTGCTGCTCGGCTATACCGGCCAGCTCAGCCTGGGGCATGTCGCCTTCTTCGGCATCGGAGCCTATGCCAGCGCGCTCGTCTCGATCGGCTTCGATCTGCATATCACCGACAATTACACCTATGTGCTGGAGCCGAAACCGATCTGGTTCGCCGCGCTTTGCGGGATCGTCGCCGCCGGCATCTGCGGTTGGCTGATCGGCAAGATCGCTTTCAAGGTGCGCGGGGCGTATTTCGTCATCACCACGATCAGCTTTGCCGAGGTGGTCCGGCTCCTCTCCCTCAACTGGCTGGACCTGACCGAAGGCCCGATGGCGCTCAACAATATCCCGCCGCTCTCGATCACCATTCCGGGCGTCATCGACTTCACCTTCTGGAGCAAGGAATCCAACTATTATGTCGTGCTTATCGTCGCCGTGATCTGTTTCATCCTGATCCGCCGGATCGTGCATTCGCGCGCCGGCCGGGCGATGATCGCCCTGCGCGAAAATGAGCCGCTCGCCATGTCGGTCGGCATTGACGTGACGCGATATCTGGTGCTGGCGGCCGTGATCTCGGCTGCGATGGCCGGCGCCGCCGGCGTCCTCTATACCCATTATGTCCGCATCGTCGATCCCGACATCTTCCTCTTCATCTATACGGTGACCATGGTCATCATGGTCGTCACCGGCGGCAAAGGCACGCTGGCCGGTCCGGTCGTCGGTGGTCTGATCTTCGGCATTCTGCCCGAGGTGCTCAGGGAATATGCCGAGCCCGAGATTCAATGGATGATCTATGGCGCGTTGATGATCCTGGTCGTCTTCTGGCTACCGCAGGGCATCGTCCCGGCGGTCAGCGAGCTTTGGCAGCGCGTCACCACAAGAGGGTCCCCGGCGGTCGAGACCGGCGCCGCACAGACCGGGCAAGGATCGCGCGCATGACAGCCCAGCCCGCGGCACAGAATCCGGAAATGCTGAGCGTTCAGGGGCTCAATGTCCGGTTCGGCGGCCTCCAGGCGGTGAGCGATCTCAGCTTTGACGTCTATCCGGGCGAAGTGCTCAGCCTGATCGGTCCAAACGGCGCGGGCAAGACGACGGCTTTCAACGCCATCACCGGCTATCTCGCGCCGACATCCGGGCGCGTGACCTATGCCGGCGTGGCGCTGCACACGCTGAAGCCCAGTCAGATCGCCGCTCTGGGCGTCGTGCGCACCTTTCAGAAGACCAGCGTGTTCGGCGGCCTCACCGTTCTCGACAATGTGCTGACGGCCCTGCATCGCCGTGCAAAGCAGACGGTCTGGGCGACCTTGCTGGCGCTTCCCTCCGTTTCCGCCGAGGAGCGGGCGCTTCACGCCAAGGCGTGCGAGATCATCGGTTTTTTCGGTCTGACGGAGCGGGCGGATGTGCTCGGCGCCTCCCTGCCCTATGGCGAGCAGCGGCTCTTGGAGGTCGCCATTGCGCTCGCCGCCGAGCCGAAATTGCTGCTGCTCGACGAGCCGGTCTCCGGCATGAATCCGGCCGAAACCGCCAATTTTATCCAACTCCTCGGCCGCATCCGGGATCTCGGCATCACCGTGCTGCTCGTCGAGCACGATATGCGCATGGTCATGGACGTCTCGGACCGCGTGCTGGTGCTCAATCAGGGCCAGCTCATCGCCGAAGGTCCGCCTGCGGAAATTCAGCGTCACCCTGAGGTGATCCAGGCTTATCTCGGAACGGGTTACAAACGTGCTGACGGTTAGCGATCTGCATCTGCGCTATGGCAAGGTGACCGCGCTGCGGGGCGTTTCGCTGGAGGTCAACCGCGGCGAGATCGTCGCGCTGATCGGCGCGAACGGCGCGGGCAAGAGCACGACGCTGAAGGCGGTGTCCGGCCTGATCCGGCCATCGGCCGGGCGGATCGAATTCGACGGGGCGGACATCACCCGCGCCTCGCCCCGCGACATTCTCAATGCGGGAATCGCCCACTGCCCGGAGGGGCGGCGGATCTTTCCGCATCTGACGGTGCGCGAAAATCTGGAGCTCGGCGCCTATCTGCGCGATGACCAGGCGGACGTCGCGGCCGATATGGAACGGCTGTTCGGCCGCTTTCCGATTCTCGCCGAACGCAGCGAGCAGGTCGCAGGCACGCTGTCGGGCGGCGAGCAGCAGATGCTGGCGATCAGCCGGGCGCTGATGTCCCGTCCGAAGCTGATCCTGTTCGATGAGCCCTCGCTGGGCCTTGCGCCGAAAATCGTCGAGCAGATTTTCGAGATTGTTGCGGAGGTCCGCAAGGAAGGTGTCACGGTCGTCATGGTCGAGCAGAACGCTTTCGCTGCGCTCGAGCTGTGCGACCGCGCTTACGTGCTGGAGACCGGTTCCATCGCGTTGCGCGGGCCGGGCCGGGACCTGCTCAAGAACCCGAAAGTGCAGGATGCCTATCTGGGCGGGTGAGGGGGATTCAGCCAAAAGTGAGGTTCGTCCCGTGAACGGGCTCCACTTTCGATTCAGCTTTTCCCGATCAGACGGCGGAAGAAGGCGGCAAGCCTAGCCTTCAGAACGGACCAGACGAGGCCGAGCGCGTTGAGACTGTCCTGCGCGTCGCCCGCATTGCGCGCCTCGCCGCCGGAAAGCCGCGCATCGATATTCTGCGCGAAGGTCGCTCCCAGACGCTGCATGACATCGCGGACCAGCTCGGCCCGGCCGAACTGCGCGAGCAGGCCCGATAGCTTATAGCTGATCACAACCTCGACGCGGGTCGCCGCCCCGCCTTCCGCTTCCGCCAGCCCATAGACGATGCGCCCCTGCGCCGCCGACGCGCTGCGCTTGTCCCGGCCCGACCCTTCGATCTCGACGCGGCGCGCGGCCTCGTCCCGCTTCACGCTCGCCTGCCCGGCGAAGGATGGCCGCATCGGGCCGAGCCGCACAGACATCCGCCCGCTGATCCGATCGCCGCCCGCGCCTTGATCGAGTTCGGCGCCCGGCATCGCATCGGCGACCGCCTGAAGGTCCGACATCAGCGCCCAGACGCGATCCGGCGGATGCGGCAGAGTGAAATGCTGCGGGATTTCGGTGTAGCCGTCCCGCTCCGACATCCGGCCGACGGTGACCTCGATCGCCCGGCCCGGCTGCGGCCGCGCTTCGCGTTCCGTGGTCACGCGCGCCGGTTTGGCTATCGGCCGGGCGTCCGTCCGCACCGCGTCCCTGGCAGCAAACCCCGGCGCATTCGGACCAGGCGCGGGACCGAGATAGCCATTCGCCTTCACTGCCTCACCCTGCGCAACCCCTTCCGACATGACGCCGTGAATCGCGCGGATGATCCCCATATAGCCGGTACACCGGCAAAGATTGCCGCTCATCTCACGCCGGATCTCGGCTTGGCTCAAGCCTGCCTTACGCAGCACGAGATCGCGCGCGGCGATCAGCATTCCCGGTGTGCAATAGCCGCATTGCAGCGCATGCTCGCGCGAAAAGGCCTCGCGGAGCCGCGCCATGACGGCGTCCTCGTCGAAAGCCTCGATCGTCCGGATGTCGGCGCCGTCGCAGCTGACGGCATAGGTGATGCAGGACCGAACGATCGCGCCGTCCATCACGACCGTGCAGGCGCCGCAAATGCCGTGCTCGCAGCCCAGATGCGTGCCCGTCAGATTGAGCTGTTCACGTAGGAAATCGCCGAGATGCGTCCGCGGCGATGCGTCCGCCTCGACCCGCCTGCCATTGACCGTGAGCGCGATCCGCCTCATGCCGCAAACGCCTCCCGAACCGCGCGCAGGAGTGCGGCGGCGTGGATCTGCACCTCGTATTCGTCCGCCTTATAGCCGATCCCGTTCAAGATGCCGGTCATCGCCGGCAGATCGGCATCGCCGTCAAGCCCCGGCGTATCGGCGATGAGCGGCTTGCCGCCGACAGCACCGACAACCAGCCGCTCGAAGCCGCGCTCGGGATCGGAGGCATAGACGCCGATCGCATCGGCAAACTCGCCCTCCTTGCGGCAGATCTTGGCGTAGCCGCAGCGCGCCGCTGATGACAGGCGCGGCAGGCGGATGGCGGCAACGATCTCGTCCGAGGCAAGATCGCAGTCCAGCGCGCCCCGGACGAAATCGACCATCGGCGTTTCGCGCGTGCCGCCCGGACCGGCGATCCGCAGGCTCGCGCCGAGCGCCATGAAGCAGGAGAGCCAATCCGCGGACGGATCGGCATGGGCGATGCTCCCGCCCAGCGTGCCGCGATTACGGACCGCGCGATAGGCGATGCCTCGCGCGACTTTCGGCAGAAGGCCGCGGGTGAAATCCTGAACCCGGCCATCCTCGATCGCCGAATGAGTTACACACGCGCCCAGCGTCACGGCATCTGGCTCCGCCTCGACCCTTGCCAGCTCGGCAATGCGCGTGATGTCGATCACGAGATCGGGCTGAGCGAGCCGCAGGTTGAGCATCGGCCCGAGCGTCTGCCCGCCGGCCAGGAGTTTCGCATTGTCCGACTGCGCAAGGAGCGCAACGGCCGCCTCGACCGTCTCCGGACGTACATAGTCGAAGGGGGCCGGTTTCATGACGCCTGCGCCGCCGGCTGCCGCCGGTCCGCTCCCTCGCGCTTTGCGGCGGCTATCGCTTCGATGATCCGCCGCGGCGTCACCGGGCTGACGCAGAGCTCGGCGCCGAGCGGGCGCAGCGCGTCATTGATCGCATTGGTGATCGCCGCGGGAGGCGCGATCGCCCCGCCCTCGCCGATCCCCTTCACGCCGAACCGCGTATAGGGCGAGGGCGTCTCCATATGATCGATTGCCATCGCCGGCACCTCGCACGGGCCGGGCAGCATGTAATCGGCGAGCGTCGAGGCAAGCGGCTGGGCGTCGGCGTCGAACGGCATCTCCTCGTAGAGCGCCGTGCCGATCCCTTGCGCGACGCCGCCATAGATCTGGCCATCGACGATCATCGGATTGACCAGCACGCCACCATCCTCGACGATCACATAATCCAGGATCTCGACCTCGCCGGTCACCGGATCGACGGCGACGGTCACGGCGTGGCTCGCATAGCTGAACGTGCCGCTGTCACGCGCCGGCTTATATCCGGCGGTGACCTCCAGCCCGGCGGGATCGACATCAGGCGGCAGATCCTGCGGCCGGCGGTACCAGACACGCGCGACCTCTTCGATCTTCATCGAGCCGGAGGGACCGCGCAGCTCACCGCCCTCGCGCCGCACGTCGTCCGGCGAGCATTGCAGGAGCTTGGCGGCGATCTTTCTGATCCTGAGCGCCAGCTGATCGCAGGCCTCGGCCACGGCGCCGCCGGCCATGACCATCGAGCGAGACCCCCATGTGCCGGTCGAATAAGGCGTCAGCGCCGTGTCGCCGTGAATGATCTTGATCCGGTCATGCGGCACGCCGAGAATGTCGTGCGCGACCTGGGAAAACGTCGTCTCCATCCCCTGGCCGTGCGAATGCACGCCGACGCGGATTTCGAGCCCGCCATCGGGCGTGAAGCGGATGAAGGCCTGCTCATGGCCGGGCACCATCGGAATGCCCCAGCCGGCATAGACCGATGTGCCATGCGCCGCCTGCTCGCAATAGACGGCGAAGCCCACGCCGATCAGCCGCCCATCCGGCTCACCTCGCGTCTGGCGCTCGCGAACACCCGCAAGACCGATCTGCTCCACCGCCCGGCGCAGCGATTCCGGATAGTCGCCGCTGTCGAAATGCTTCTTAGTGATATTGTCGAACGGCATCTGCTCGGGCCGCACCAGATTGCGCATCCTCAACTCGGCCGGCTCCATGCCCAGCTCACGCGCAACCGCATCGATGATCAGCTCCATCGCAAAGCAGACGCCGGTGCGCGCCACGCCCCGATAAGGCAGGATCGGCGGCTTGTTCGTCGCGGCGGAGAAGGTGTGGCAGCGATAGGCGGGGAAGTCATAGACGCCCGGCAAAATGCTGGCGACCTGCGCCGCCTCCAGACAGGCGGAAAAGGGATAGGAGGAATAAGCGCCGGAGTTGACCGTCGCCTCGGCGTCGATGGCGAGCAGCTTGCCGTCGGCATCCGCATAGGCGGTGACGATGTAATGATGCTCGCGGCAATTGGCCGAGGCGGTCAGATTCTCGCGCCGGTCCTCAAGCCAGCGCAGCGGAAAACCGAGCCTCCGCGTCGCCCAGCCAAGGCAAACCTCCTCCGGCAGCAATATGCCCTTATAGCCGAAACCGCCACCGACATCCGGCGCAACCACCCGCACCCTGCCCTCGTCGATATTGAGGCATTCGCTGAGGCCTGAGCGCGTAATATGGGTCATCTGGGCCGAGGAATAGACGAGCAGCTGTTCAAGCCGGCTGTTCCAGCTCGCAACCACGCCGCGCCCCTCGATCGGGCTCATACATTGGCGCGCCGTGCGGAATTCGCGCGTCACCTTCACCGCGGCCTGCGCCGCCACGCGCGCGATATCGTCATCGACCAGCGTTTCGAGAAAGAGGTTGTCACCCCATTCCTCATGCACCAACGCGACGCCAGCCTCGCGGGCCGCGAGCATGTCCGCCACCGCCGGAAGCGGCTCGATCTCGACATCGATCTGCGCGGCCAGATCCTCCGCCTCGCCCCGCGTCGGCGCAATGCACATGGCGATCAACTCGCCGACATGGCGCACCTTGCCGCTCGCCAGGGGAAATTGGTCGGAAGGCTTGAAGCCCGGCAGCCGCGAGACAGCCCGGATCGGGGAAACGCCGTCGAGATCGGCGGCGGTAAAGACGCGATCCCGAATGGTCTCGGAAATGGCGATATTGACGATCCGCCCGTGAGCGACGGGGCTCCGGAGAAAGGCCACGTCCTGCATACCGGCCAGGCGGATGTCGCCGACATATTCGCCGCGGCCGCGCATAAAGCGGTCGTCTTCCTTCCGCCTGAGCCGTGCTCCTATGCCCTCGCCGGACATGTCGCTCTGCACCTCCGTCCTTCGCGCAAAACACTAAGGCAGGCCCGCGCCCGATGTCCACGGGACTGGCATTCCAATGATGGAAAAACAGGATGAATTGTCTCCTGCGGCGCTTCGCCTGTCTGCCGCATCCGCCTCAGCGGCCTTCATTGAGGAGCTCGATATTGATCCGCACTACGTCCCCCCGATAGACGATCTCTCCGAGATAGATGATCCGGTCGTCGGGATCGGTGACGATGCATCGCGCCTCCACGACCGGCGCACCGAACGACAAGCCGAGCTGCACGGCCGCCTCACCGTCCGCCGATCCGACCGATAGCGTCTGGCGCGCGCGCGCAATGGGAACATCATCAAGCTCGGCCAAAACGGCCAGCGCGACGTGGTTTTTGAATTCCTCGGGCGCCCGGTCGTAAATCCTCTTATCGACATAGACCCGCGCCAGGGCGTAGGGTTGATCGTCTCGCAGCTGAAGGCTGTAAATATAGGCGTATTCGGAGAGCGGCTTGCCCTCATTCTCCTGAATGCGCGGCTTATGGGGTTCGTCGACGGGGAGGTGCTTCAGCGTGTTGCGCTTGATCGGCCGGATGAGCGATTCCCAGTCCGTCGCCAATTGCAGCCAACGGCCGGCCGAAGGCGATTGGGTCACGAAGGTTCCCCGGCCCTGCTCCGATCTCAGCAGGCCTTCCTGCTGCAGCATCTCGATCGCCTGGCGGATGGTGACACGGGCCACCTGGAACTCATTTTCGAGCTGCTCAAGCGTGGCGACCTTTTCGCCGAGCGCCCATTGTCCGCTCATGATCCGGTGGCGCAGGGCGGTCGCGACCTGCAAATAGCGCGGAATGCGGCTGAGTGAATCGGTTGCCGTGGATTTGGTTCGAATGCCCTGGGCCATTATAGAACGCTTTTGTTGATGCAATTGCACAATGCTTCGCCAAAAGTTTCTCTCAGATCAAGCATTAAGTCATTCGGCCATGGGCCGTTTGGCATTGACGACCCCGTCGATGAGGTTCTGCTCGAAAAGCGCTCTCATATCGACGGCCAGCTCGGCTGCAACCTTGCTCACAGCGCTTTTCGCCTGCGAAAGCCAGCTTTCAAGCTCGCGCGCCGCCCTCCTTGCTTCCTCGAAATCAACGGCGCGGAAAGACAGTCTTTCCCCGGGCCGCAGCCGGCCGAGCGCAGGCAGATCGGCGCTGATCACGACGCCGATCTTGGGATAGCCGCCGGTTGTTTGCCGGTCGGCGAGCAGGATGATCGGCTCGCCCGACCCCGGAACCTGGATCGCGCCATGAGCGATCCCGTCGGAGATGATGTTGTAGCCCTTGGCATGTGTCAGCCTCAGACCGGAAAGACGAAAGCCCATTCGGTCCGATTCATGCGAAATGGTGAAATTGGCGGCAAGGAAGGCCGCAATCTCGTCCTCGCTGAAATAATCGTCCTGCGGGCCGAGAATAATACGGAACTCGCTCTGCTTCGGGAAGGCGGGAGCCGGAAGCCCCAATTCCGGACGGGAGGACGCCCGCTCCTGGCTCAAAGGGATTTCGTCATCGCTTTGCAGCGGGCGGCCCTGAAATCCCCCCATTCCCCCGCGCACGAAGGTCGACTGGCTCCCCATAATATGAGGAACCGCATAGCCGCCCTCCGCCGCGAGGTAGCAGACCGAGGAGGCACCCCCGAGACGAATGCGAAAGCGAGCGCCCGATTCCAGCGTGAAGCTTTGATAGGCTTTGGCGCCGATCGGCTCGCCGCCCTCGATCGGCTCCAGCCGCGCATCCGGTCCCGCCAGAGCCAGTCTGACGCTCCCCCCTGAGACCTCGAAGCTCGCCCCTTGCGCAATCATTTCGAGTGCGCCTGCCGTCTCGTCATTTCCGGCCAGCAGATTCGCAAGCCGGAAACTGACGCTGTCGAGGGCGCCCGAAACGGGTATGCCAAGGTGCTGCGCTTGAGACCGTCCCAGATCCTGGACGGTCGTGTGAAGGCCGGGTGACAGGACGCGCAGGACCGTCATGAGGCGCCTTCCGCCTGGACGGTATAGGCGCCCGAGGCAATATCCCGTTCAATCGCCGCAAATTCGCTGGGCGATACGGGCTCGAATGCGACGAGATCGCCCGGCGCGAGCAGGACAGGCATGTCCGCCGCCGGATCGAACATGGGTACAGGCGTGCGTGCGATCAGGCTCCAGCCGCCCGGAGATTCCAGCGGATAGATCGAGGTCACCTGTCCGGCAACGGCCACCGAGCCGCGCGGCAGTCTGGTGCGCGGGTTCTCCCGGCGCGGAACACGGATCGCTTCCGGCACATCGCCCATATAGGCATAGCCCGGCAGAAACCCGATCATATAGACGAAATAATGCGCGCCCGCGTGAAGTCTCGCGAACCTCATTCGCCGATAGGCCGGTTTGCCGGGCGATCTCGGCCAAATCCGGCCCGAATTCCTCGCCATAACAGGCCGGCAAAGTCCAGCGCCGGCCAGGCGCGTCCTCATAATCCAGATCGTCGAGCATCGACAGAAGGCGTTCTTGAAGCGCCTCCGGCCGAACGCGCTCCGGATCGAATTGCACGAACAGGGCGCGGAAGGTGGGAATTATGGCGATGATCCCTGTGTGCTCGAGACGCTGCGCCTTCTTGTACAAAGCGATCACCTTGGCATTGACCTGCCGGTCGATTTCGTTGCCAAGCTCCATCGAAAGGGCTGCATCGCCACAGGGCAGGAAACGAACGGGTTGGTGTCTCTTAACCATAGTCTACGCGTTTGTGCCTTCTAGTCTTGTCTGACAGCTTATGCTAAGGTTCTATAAATAGAACCTATCTTTCAATCGCATATGTTTGCCGGAACAGTTGCCGCATGAGAACAAAAGTGAATCTCAACGCCGATATGGGCGAAGGACATGGCGCTTATGATATAGGGGCCGACGATGCGATACTCGATATCGTCAAATCGGCCAATATTGCCTGCGGTTTCCATGGTGGCGATTTCCGTTCGATGCATTCCCTGGCCGCCCGAGCGGCGGAAAAAGGCGTGAGTATCGGTGCCCATCCCGGTTTCAACGACCTCTGGGGCTTCGGGCGCCGCCGGATCACTATGGCTGCGGATGACGTGGAACATATGGTGGCTTATCAGATCGGCGCCCTCCAGGCCCTGGCGAGTTATGCCGGTATTCGGGTGACCCATGTCAAGCCGCATGGCGCGCTCAACAATATGGCTGCCGAGGACGACGCGCTGGCAATGGCGATCGGGCGGGCGATCAAGGCGGTCGACGGCAATATGATCTATGTCGCCCTTGCAGGCACGCAGATGGAGCGCGCGGCGGAGGAGCTCGGCCTGCGAACGGCGCGGGAAGGATTTGCCGACCGTATCTATGCCGATGACGGCAATCTCGCCTCCCGTTCCATTCCCGGCACCGTCATCAAGGAGCCTGGCCGCGCGCGCGCGCAGGTGCTGCGCATGATCCGGGACAAGGAAGTGGTCACGATCGGCGGCAAAGTCATTCCGGTCGAGGTCGATACGATTTGTCTTCACGGCGATGAGCCGACCGCGGTTGCGCTCGGTAAAGAGATCGTCAAGGGACTGGCCGAGGCCGGAATCGAGAATGTCCCTATCACAGAGCTGGACCTAAAAGGCTAGCCGGACTGAGCGCTGCATGAGCCTTGAGATACAGAAAATTGCGGTGATCGGCGGGACGGGGACGCTCGGAAGCGGCCTCGCCCGGCGCTGGGCCCGCGCCGGCCTGTCCATCCTCGTCGGCTCCCGCGACGCTGCAAAAGCGAACGATTTTGCCCGAAGCCTTCCCCAGCAGGCTGACGGCAGGCCCGCCGAGGGCGCTTCCAATGGAGACGCCACCGAGCGGGCCGACATTATCGTCCTGACAGTGCCATTTGCCTCGCAGGCGGAAATCCTTGAAGCGATAAAGCCGCAGCTGAAGGGCAAAATCCTGTTGGACGCCACCGTGCCGCTCGTTCCGCCGAAGGTTGCGCGCGTGCAGCTCCCGCCGGAGGGCTCGGCCGCGCTGCGCGCGCAAAATATCGCCGGCGAGGGCGTGCGGGTGATTTCCGGCTTTCACAATGTGGCCGCCGATAAGCTGCACAAAGATGCCCCGATCGCCTGCGACGTGCTGATCTTCGGCGACGATGTCGCAGCGCGGGAAATCGGAATCGGCCTCGCGCGGAAGGCCGGCCTGCGCGGCCTCCATGGCGGGCCGCTCGCCAATTCCGCCGCGGCGGAGGCGCTGACCTCCGTCCTCATCTCCATCAACAAGCGATATGGTGTGGACGGCGCGGGACTGTTCATCACCGGCATCGAGCAGGATCGGGCTTGACCATCGCCAGCAGTGCCGAGAACAGCGTCCGATACGAAGCCACGGCCTTGGAGGGGTTTCCCCTTGTGCGGCCGGGCGACGATGTGACCGCGCTGATCCTCGATGCCTTGACGCAGAACGGCCTCGCGCTCCAAGATTTCGATATCCTTGTCGTCGCCCAGAAAATCATCTCGAAAGCCGAGGAGCGCATCTTGGATGCCGGGCGGCTGACGCCGTCGCCGCGCGCTCTGGAACTGGCGGACATCACGGGCAAACCGGCGGCGCTTGTCGAAGCGGTCCTGCAGGAAACGGCGGAGGTGTTGAGGGCGAAGCCCGGCGTGATCGTCGTCGAACACCGCAGCGGCCATGTGATGGCCAATGCGGGCATCGACCATTCCAATACGGACGGCTCCGCGCCGCAAAGCGTCGTCCTGCTGCCGGAGGACGCAGACGCCAGCGCCGAGGCGATCCGCAATCGCCTGGCTGCGGCGTTCGGCGTCCGGCTCGGCGTCATCATTTCGGACAGTCTCGGCCGTGCCTGGCGGCTCGGAACCGTCGGCCATGCGATTGGCGCGGCCGGCCTGCCCTCGCTGATCGACCGGCGCGGGGCGGCAGATTTGAACGGGCGCCCTTTGGAGATCACGATGACCGGCTTTGCCGATGCGGCGGCGGCGGCGGCGGTCCTGCTGATGGGGGAAGGCGATGAGGGCCGCCCGGTGGTCGTCATCAGAGGATTGCGATGGACGGCGGCCGATGCGCCCGCGCGGGCGCTGATCCGGCCGATTGCCGAAGACATGTTCCGGTAGATCAACCCTCGTTCAAGTGGAATCACTGGAACGAGGTTAATTTGATCTATTTCAAAAGACGAGCGCAACTGTTCCCGCGTCCAAATGGACACGTTGCGCGAGGAGTGCCCAGTTGAGCGTGGACGGCACGAAATATGTAGCCCTTTGCGGAGGGATCGGCGGCGCAAAGCTTGCGCTGGGTCTCGCTGAATGCCTCGGCTCGCGCCTCTCGATCATCGTCAATACGGGCGACGATTTCGAGCATCTGGGGCTCGCCATTTCGCCCGACATCGACACGGTGGTCTATACGCTCGCCGGCATCGCCAATCCAGAAACGGGCTGGGGGCGCGCGGAGGAAAGCTGGTCTTTCATGGACGCCCTCAAGCAGCTCGGCGGCCCCGACTGGTTCCAGCTCGGCGACAAGGATCTCGCCATGCATGTGGAGCGGACGCGCTGGCTCGCCGGCGGCGGCACGCTCTCCGATTTCTGCAAGCGAATACGGCGGCGGCTGGGGATTGCGCCTTCGATCCTGCCGATGAGCGATGGTCCGGTGCGCACGCGTTTGCAGACCGCCGAAGGCGAGCTGGCGTTTCAGGACTATTTCGTCGCGCGCAAATGTGAACCGAGCGTCTCGGCGATCCGCTACGAAGGGGCCGAAACGGCAAGGCCCTTGAAGGCCGCACGCGATGCCCTCGCCGCGCCCGATCTCGGCGGCGTCATCATCTGCCCCTCCAATCCCTATCTGAGCGTCGATCCGATTCTGAGCCTGCCGGCGCTGCGCGATGCGCTGACGGGATGCGCCGCCCCTGTCATCGCCGTCACGCCTTTGATCGGCGGCCAGGCGGTCAAGGGACCGACGGCAAAACTCATGAAGGAGCTGGGTGTCGAGGTTTCGCCCAGGGCGGTCGCCAAGCATTACGGAGCGCTGCTCGACGGCTTCGTTCTGGACGAGGTGGACGAAGAGGCGGCCGCACGCATCCCCCTACCGGTCCGCATCGAGCGGACCTTAATGACCGATCTCGACAGCAAAGTCGCGCTGGCAGGGTCGGCAATCGCATTCTGCCAGGCGCTCGCAGCGTCCCGCGAGGTCCGGCAGGTGGGAGTTTGACACATGGTGCTTGCACTCATTCCGGTGAAATCTCTTGATCGCTCGAAGTCCCGCCTCGCGGGCGTGCTCGACGCCGATGACCGGCGCGCGCTCGTCACCGCGATGCTGAGGAAGGTTCTGCGGAAATGCACCCTCTGTGGGGCGATCCGCGGCGTTTTTATCGTCACTGCGGATCGCAGGATCGCAGCGATTGCGCAAGGCTCGGGCGCGGCGGTGATACAGGAGCCAGCCAGTGCCGGGCTGAACAGCGCGGTCGATGTGGGCCTTGAAGCGGCGCGTTCTAGGGGCCACCGCCAGGTGCTCGTCCTGCCCGCCGATATTCCGTTTCTCGACCAGTCCGAGCTCGCCCGCATCGTGGACGTATCCGCGGATGGTCGGCGCAGCGTGATCGCGCCGTGTCACAAGGGCGACGGCACCAATGCGCTCCTGATCCCATCCGCCGCCCGCTTCACCCCGCAATATGGCGAGGCAAGCTTCTGGAATCATATTGCGCAGCTATCGGAGTTGCGGCTCAGGCCAAAGGCGCTGTGTCTGGTCGGCATCGCGGCCGACATTGATGAGCCGGATGATCTTGCGCTTCTGTCGGACAGCTACCGGGATTCGGTGTTCGGCGTGCCTGCCGCGCAAGCGGTCGCCTCGCACGGGGATATGCGATGCCAGAGGTGAGCCTGCGCCGCCTCGAGACATTGGCCCGGCAGCCCTCAGCCGAGCTTTCGTCCGATGAAATCGGCGCGCTCGCCGCCTTTGGCGAGACGCGGCATCTCACCGGTCTCGCCGAGGAGATCTGCATCGGCGAATATGGGCGCGCGATGACCTTCTCCAAGAAGGTCTTCATCCCGCTGACGAAACTGTGCCGGGACGTCTGCCACTATTGCACTTTTGCCCAACCGCCGAGGCGCAGCGGGCCGGCTTACATGTCGCTGGATGAGGTGCTCGGCCTCGCCGAGGCGGGGCGCAAGGCCGGCTGCAAGGAGGCGCTGTTCACGCTGGGCGACAAGCCGGAGCTGCGCTATGCGGCCGCGCGGCGGGCGCTCGCCGCACTCGGCTGCGAGACGACCTTCGACTATCTGGAGCGCTGCGCCGAAGCGGTGCTTCAGAAGACCGGCCTGTTGCCGCATCTCAATGCGGGCGTCATGGGTGCGGCACAGGCGGCGCGGCTGCGCCGGGTCTCGGTTTCCCAGGGGCTCATGCTCGAAACCCTGTCGGAGAGGCTCTGCGAAAAGGGCCGGCCGCATTACGGCTCGCCGGACAAGGCGCCGGATGTGCGGCTGGAGACCCTGCGCGCGGCGGGGTGGGCGCGTATCCCCATGACCACGGGACTGCTGATCGGCATCGGCGAGAGCCGCGCCGAGCGGATCGAGGCCCTGCTCGCGATCGGCGCGCTTCATGCCGAGTTCGACCATATCCAGGAAGTGATCATCCAGAATTTCCGCGCCAAGCCGGGCACCAGGATGGCCGGCGCGCCCGAGCCGGGGCTCGATGACCATATCTGGACGATCGCGATAGCGCGCATTCTGCTGCCGCCGGAAATCAGCGTGCAGGCGCCGCCGAATTTGCGGGCCGGAGAGGTCGAGCCGCTGATACGCGCCGGGATCAACGATTGGGGCGGCATTTCGCCGGTGACGATCGACCACGTCAATCCCGAAGCGCCATGGCCGCAGATCGACGCGCTCGCCGCCGCCTGCGAAGCCTCCGGGCGAAGCTTGACGGAGCGCCTCGCGATCTATCCCCGTTATATGACGAGCTCGCCTTCGTGGATCGACGACCGGGTCGTCCCCCATGTCCTCGCGCTCCAGGATTTATTCGGCCTCGCACGGCAGGATGCCTGGATGAGCGGAAGCGCTGAACACCGCCCGCCGCGCACGCTCTTGCCGCGGCGGCCGCGCCGCGCATTGCATGATGGCGGTCCGGTCCATGGGGCGCTTGAGAAAGCCGATTGCGGCCAAACGCTCACCGAGGAGGAGATTGTCGCGCTGTTCGCGGCGCGCGGCGAAGACTACCACGCGATCTGCGCCTATGCTGACCGGCTCCGCCGGAAGAGGAACGGCGATGCGGTCAGCTTCGTCGTCAACCGCAATATCAACTACACCAATATCTGCACCTATGGCTGCCGGTTCTGTGCCTTCTCGAAAGGCCGGCTGAGCGCGGGCCTGCGCGATGCCCCTTACGATCTGCCGCTTGACGAGATCGCCGAGCGCACGCGCGAAGCCGCGGCGCGCGGGGCGACGGAAGTCTGCCTGCAAGGCGGCATCGCACCGAATTACAGCGGGCACAGCTATCTCGGCATTTTGCGCGCGGTAAAACGCGCCGTGCCGAGGATTCACGTCCACGCCTTTTCGCCGCTGGAAATCTGGCATGGCGCCCGCTCGCTCGGCCTGCCACTCGCCGGCTTTCTCGCCATGCTGAAGGACGAGGGCCTGGGCAGCCTTCCGGGCACGGCGGCGGAAATCCTCGATGACGAGGTGCGCGCAACTCTTTGTCCGGACAAGATTGACACGCAGCAATGGCTCGACGTCATGCGCGCCGCCCACCGGGTCGGGCTGCCCTCGACGGCGACCATCATGTTCGGCCATATCGACCATCCGCGCCACTGGGCCCGCCATCTCCTGCGCCTTCGCGCGCTGCAGGCGGAAACCGGCGGCTTCACCGAATTTGTTCCCCTACCCTTTGTCGGGATGGAGGCGCCCATCTTTCTCAAAGGCGCGGCCCGCCCCAGCCCGACTTTCCGCGAGGCCGTGCTCATGCACGCGGTGGCGCGCATCGTCCTCGGCCCCCTGATCCCGAACATTCAGACGTCATGGGTGAAGATGGGACCGCAGGGCGCCGCGGCCTGCCTCGATGCCGGTGCGAACGATCTCGGCGGCGTCTTGATGAATGAGTCCATCACGCGCGCGGCCGGTGCGGCTTTCGGCCAGGAATTCTCTGCCGGAGAGATGGAAGCGCTCATCCGCAACGCCGGCCGTATGCCCCGCCAGCGGACCACGCTCTACCGGCCGCTGACGGAAGACGCCCGGCTCATGCCGGACTGCGCTTGACCGGACCGGTGCCGGTTTCCCCCTGGCGAGCGCGCAAAAAGCCCGCCAGGGACGGGGGGATCGCCTGGCGGGCCGTCTGCCACTCGGGTCGGTTCAAAGGTTTTCGCAGTAGCCCTTGTCCTTGCCCCAGGAAATGCAGATCGTGAAACGCTTGAACTTCAGATGGATGATCCCCTTCAGCGGGTCGCGTCCGTTCGACTTGAGTTGATTGGTTGCGTGGTGGACCGCGGCGTTGACTTCGCGGGCGCTCAGCTTCACGCCCTGCTTCAGCGCCTGCCGGCGAATTTGCGATTTCAGCAGCGACGGGCTGGCCTTATTGGTCTTCAGGCCGATGCCGACTTGCGGCGCTTTGGCGAGGGCGAGTTTCGCCGGGGCGGCGGCACTGACGGAGGTCAGCATTGCAAGAGCGATCATGCTGGCGGTTGCGCTTTTCAGTGAGATCATTGTCATTCTCCGATGTCTGAAGGTTTCCATGGGTTTGCGGTGTCTCGGCTCCCCGGTGGTCTGGAAAGCCGGGTACGGATCGGTCATTTTCCGAGACGGCAGGGATCGCCATAGGCTGTGCAGCGCCACTTGATGCCGACGCGGTGGCAGTCATAGCCCTTGCTCTTGGCCAGAGCGTAAGTGGACCAGACGAAGCCCTGATTGCTTTTGACGTTTTTGTGCCAGGCCCAGCGGGCGCTGAGACGAGCGCTGATATTGGTCAGCTTTTTGCCGCCGCTTTTTTTGACGGAATAGGATTTGCAGACCTTGGCCTGCGCCACATTGGCGGTCATGGGGGCGACGAGACAGAGCGCCAGTGCGGTCGCGGCCGCTTTGGGAAGGAGATTGAGCGACATCATATCCCTCGTCTTTTTATGACTGACGATTTCGAAGCCGCGGAGATCAGGTGATGCGCCATCCCTCCGCTTACGTCATCTGTCGCTGCGAGGCGCGGATCGGTTCAAAATTTTTTTGGGGCGGGATTAGGGCCCGTGGACAATCAAGGGATTCACATTTTCCTCGAACAGTGATTCAAACTTCCTTTTGGGAGGTTTGCATGCGCTGGGAACGCTTCGTGCTGTCGGATTCTCAATGGAGTGTTATCGCTCCGCTCTTGCCGGGCAAGGCGAGCGATTGCGGTGTGACGGCTCGGGATAACCGGCTGTTTCTCGAAGCCGTGCTGTGGCGCGTTCGCACCGGCGCACCCTGGCGGGATTTGCCATCTGGCTTTGGGGCTTGGAACAGCATCTTCCGGCGGTTTCGCCGTTGGGCGATGGCCGGTGTTTTCGATCGCATTTTCAATGCCTTGTCCGGAGAGCCCGATTTCGAATATATCCTCATCGACGGAACGATCGTTAGCGTGCATCAGAAGGCAAGCGGCGCAAAAGGGGGACTCTCGATCAGGCCATCGGCCGCTCAAAAGGCGGCCTGACAACGAAGATTTTGGCGCTGGTCGATGCCTTGGGCAATCTCGTGCGCTTTTCCTTGTGGCCAGGGCAGCGCCATGACAGCATCGGTGCCTCGGACCTTATCGGGGGACTGACATTTGAGGCTCTGCTCGGCGACAAAGCCTTCGACAATAACGCTATACGAGACGAGCTGGAGAGGCGCGAAGCGGAGGCCGTCATTCCATCAAAAGCGGATCGAAAACAGCCGATCCCGCACGATCGGGTCAAATATCGGTGGCGTCATCTCATCGAGAATTACTTTAGCAAAATCAAAGACTTTCGATCCGTGAATACGCGATACGACAAAACAGACCTGAGCTACAAAGCCACGATCAACCTTGCCGCTATCGTGATCGCACTGAGATAATTGTCCACGGACTCTAGTGGCAATTAAGCCTCTCTGGCCATGTACAAAGGCCCAAAGGTGGGCATAACGCCAATCGAAGGACAGCCAGTTCTTTTGTACAAAATAAAGCGATAGGCTGTCTTAGTTACGCTAACATGTTAGGCTGCGTTGACAAAAGCGGGTAGCCAGATATGGGCGGCAGCGAGCGCGAGGAATCCAGCGTAAGACAGTTTCGTTTTGTCATAGCGCGTGGCGATGCGCCGGAACTGTTTCAGTTTACCAAACATGCGCTCGATCCGATTGCGATCCTTGTAGGCTTTGAAGTCGCAGGCAGGCGGATCTTTGCGATTTGTTTTCGGCGGAATGACTGGTCCAATGCCTTTCATGAGCAGGGCAGATCGAACGTCGTCGCTGTCAAACCCTTTGTCCGCCAACATGATTTTCGGTTTGTTGACCGGCAATTTCAACAGGTCGTCTACGCCGCGATAGTCCGAGGTTTCGCCGCCTGTGAGGACAAAGCCAAGAGGGCGTCCTTTACCGTCTGACCGGGCGTGGATCTTTGTCGAAAAGCCGCCGCGGCTTCGACCAAGAGCATTTGAATGAGTCCCCCTTTTCCGCCCGCTGCCTGAGCATGAGCGCGAACGGTGGTGCTGTCCATCATGTGAGCCCAGTCGTCGGTGAGCCCCAGTTCGACAAGCGTTTCGAGGATCGCATCCCACACACCCATCTCCGCCCAGCGCCTGAAACGGACGTAGACGGAATTCCATTTGCCATAGTCTGGCGGCAGGTATCGCCACGGTGCGCCCGTGCGCATGATCCACATCATGCCATTGAAATATCTGCGATTATCCTGTGCTGGTCGCGCCCACCGGCCACGTTCTGATGGAAGGAGCGGGGCAATGATTTCCCACGCTGCATCGCTGACGTCACTCGGATATCCCAAAGATGCCTCCCCTAAAAGACATCCTTGAATCAAAACTCAACTGATTTGGGAATCCCTTTTGTCAACGCAGCCTAGTTTGTTTAAGTATGTATTTTTGTTAACTTTAATGTCAAGGATTTCGTCCAACATCTAGATTTTCACTTTACAAAAATGTTTAAATCGCTAAATTTTATTAGGATATTATTTACCTTATGTATTTCCAAGATGAGGTTGTTCATGCGTTTCCTCACGCTAAGCCTAGTGTCTCTTGCAACATGGCTCTGTCCGCGTTGAGTATGTGTTTCATCCAATGGCGGCGGCCAAGCAGTGCTCGGGCGCAAGGGAAGCAGCGGATTTTTCCAGCATTCGCCGCCAGCCGAGATAGTTGGGCAGATATTTCGTCGCCACGCCGTTGAAGCGGTTGAGCCATTTCTTGAAGCGGCTGATATAGCTATTGACGGTCTGGATGTGCAGCACCTTTTCATGCACGTGCTCGCCGTGGCTGGCGAGGATCAGCTCGTATTCGATCGCTTCTGCCTTGGCGAAAGCGATCAGCGCCGGATCGCCGTCCATGCACAGCAGCACGTCAGTGTTCGAAACTGCTCCCTTCAAAACCGCGTTGACGGCGTCCTCCGAGCGATTGTGCAACACCGCATCCAGATGATGGCCGTAGCGGTCGCGGGCGATCAGGATCGGCGTTTGTTCGCTGGACAAGCCTGGCTTTTCAGCCTTGCCGCCGCGCTTCCTCGCCTTGCGCGGCAAGCGCCGCTCACCTTTCCGGCTTTGCAGAACGAAACATTCGTCGACCTCGACGATGCCGGTCAGCCGCTGGTCCTTAAGGTCTTTCTGCGCCTTCAAAAAACGATGCCTCCAGCGGAAGGACGTGCTCTTGTCGATCCCGGTCCGCACCGCCGCGGCGCGGACGGTCTCCGAGCCGTTGAGCGCTTCGGCGAATTTCAGCCAGCGGTCCCGCTTTCGAAGCCGGGCCAGCGGCGTGCCGGTCAGAGCGTTGAACGTCCTGGCGCAGGCCAGGCATTTGTAACGCCACAGACCCCGCGCCATACCATGGCGATGGATGCGACGCCCCTTGCAATGCGGGCATTTCAGATCGGTCTGAAACTGGCCATCGATGAGCTTTTGCGTTTCATTTCCAGCGCTCCGCTCGCGAAGAGTATCGATCAGCTTGCGGCCCTGCGCGGGCGTGAGTTCCGCGATAAGTTCCGCTAGCCGCTGTTTGAATTTTCGGTGCTCCATGATCGGTCTCCCTTAATGGGAACAAATCAGGAACTTGAGCTGCCGTCAATCCCCATACTCAGCGCGGACAGAGCCTGCAACATTCCTCCTAAATCCCATTGTGCTCTATGCTCAGGATAGCGAAACAGATCCAGAAGGTTTTTACTGTGGGACAGAAGATCTGCAGGTAATCGTACCTTATGGGACGCGCGATCCGAACGCGAAGTGGACGCCGGAATACCTTAAAGAAACGGGGTCCACAAAAGGCGATCTGCGCATCCATGTAAATATTCAAAATGGTACGCCCGCCGAACAAAAGCTTATCAAGAAATATGCTGATCTTTGGACAGCGGATAACGCCGCAGCAGGTGTTAAGTGGATTTTTGACAACTCGCCAACAGCACAAATTCAAGTCTTGCTTACGAATAGCGGGTGGAAATCTGTAGTTGGTCGATATGCAGCTGGCGCGGATATTGACAAGGATATACCGGGTAATCAAACGATGCCGTTGCCGCATCCGAAGCCCAACGATGCCCGTTTAAGGAGGGTTATCGTCCACGAATTCGGTCACGCGCTCGGGTTAAATCACGAGCAGTTGAACCCTAACCTGAACGTTGTATGGCGAACGCACGTCATATTTGCTGACCGCTGGAAGACCGGATGGTGTGCGCATGACAAAAACGACACTAAGTTAAATGAAGTTACTGCATGCTTACAAAAGATTGAGAGACAAATTACGATAAAGAAATCGAAAAAATACGCCTGCCCTGGAGCACGTAACTTTGATCCTGATTCAATTATGCTTTACCCCATTTACAAAACATGGATCTACAAAGGGACGCCGCACGAGGTCCGTAACAAAAAGATATCCGGTAAAGATAAACATTGCGTCCACGATCTTTATCCGAAAAAAACTCGATCTCCAAACAGACCTGTCACCACAACTGCAACAACACACTCTCCCATCCCATCGTCCTACCGGAAGATGTATCGGGAATGCGTGGAATGGCCGGAATTGAATGTTTGCGAAACGATCCGGCTCACGCAGAATAACGGCCGAATCCTCAGATTCGGAAGCCTCGGCGATCCCCGTAGCCGGCACAAGCGCCGATATCGCTGGACATGGAAAAGGATCAGCCGCAACAAATTTGAACTGCGAAAAGTTACACTTGATGGCGAACTCATTTCTCGCGCTGGCACCATAGGCCGAAAGGGACGATCTTATCAGGGATATATTGCGTGGCCTGTCCCTTGTGAGGGGCAAGCCTATGTACGTATCGGGAAGACTTGTCCCTGGTAAAGCTTCTTGGCCTCTTCACCTCGCCTATCCGACTGCGCGCGGCCGCAAGAGCAGGCGGCTCAGCCAGCGCTTGCGGCGCAGCTTGTCGAGGAAAAGATAGATGACGGGCGTCGTGTAGATCGTCAGCATTTGCGAGACGGCAAGCCCGCCGATAATGGTTGCGCCGAGCGGCTGGCGCAGCTCAGAGCCGGGACCGGATGAGAGGATGAGCGGCAGCGCGCCGAGCATCGCGGCGAGCGTGGTCATCAGGATCGGTCGGAAGCGGTCGTGACAGGCGTGCCGGATCGCCTCCTCGGCCGGCAGGCCCAGCTTGCGTTCCGCCTCCAGCGCGAAATCGACCAGCATGATGCCGTTTTTCTTCACGATGCCGATCAGCAGAATGATGCCGATCAGCGCGATGAGCGAGAACTCCATGCCGGCCGTGTGCAGGATGAGCAGCGCGCCGAGACTGGCCGAGGGGAGCGTGGAAAGGATCGTCAGCGGGTGGACCAGATCCTCATAGAGAATGCCGAGCACGATATAGACGGTGATGAGCGCGGCGAGAATGAGGAGCGGCTGCTGGGTATTCTGCTCGCGCTGCGTCTGCGCGTCCCCTGCCGCCTGCACCGTGATCGTGTCCGGCAGATGGAGGCCGTCGATCTTGTCGAAAATCGCGGTCAGCGCCTCATCAAGCGTCTGCCCCTCTTTCAGATTGAAGCTCACCGTTGTCGAGGGAAACTGCCCCTGATGATTGACCTTGAGCGGCGCGGCGACCGTGCCGACCGTTGCGAAGGCGGAGAGCGGGATCTCCTGCCCCCGCGCGCTCGTCACATAGATCCGCGCGAGCGCGCCCAGATCGCGCTGCAGCGCGGGATCGGCTTCAAGAATGACCTTGTACTGATTTCGGTCGCCATAGATCGTCGAGATCTGCCGCTCGCTGAAAGCGTTATTCAGTGCGGCATTCACCGCCCGCATCGATATGCCGAGTCGCGCCGCTTTCACGCGATCGACCTCGATATGCGCCTGCGGCCCGCCCGGCTCCCGGTCGGAGGTTACATCCGCAACACCGGGCACGGTCTTGACCGCATCGACGACACGCGGCGCCCATTCCGCCAGCGCCCGCAGATCGGCGCTCCATAAGGTAACCTGATATTGAGACCGCGTGCTTCGTCCCCCGTGGTGTGGGCCGTCGGCGGCAAACATGGTGACCTCAGCGCCCGGCACCGCGCCCATCCTGCGGCGCAGGCGATCGACGATCTGCTGTGCCGTGACGTCGCGTTCGGCCTGCGGCTTCAACGTCACATAGAACCGGCCGGTGGTGTTGGAGCCCCAGGGTGAATTGCCGCCGACAGAGGCCGCAACGCCGACCACATCGGGATCCTCGACCACCATATCCGTCACCCGGCGCTGCGTCTCCAAAAGCTTCTCGAAGGCGACATCGGGCGAAACGCGCGTAAAGCCGAAGAGGAGCGTCGGATCGCTGCGCGGGATCATGGCCTTGGGCAAGACGATGAAGGTCATCACCGACAGGGTCAGCACGATGAACACCGTGGCAAGCATTAGCCAGCGATGGCCGAGCGCGAAGTCGAGCGAGCGCGCATAGGCGCGGCCCATCGCCTCCAGCAACGGCTCGATGCGCCGGTCGATCCAGGTCTCGCGCGGCCGTGGCAGGCGGTGCATGAAGCGCCCGGAGATCATCGGCGTCACTGTCAGCGAGATGATCGCGGAAATCAGAACGGCGAAGGTTAGCGTCCAGCCGAATTCCTGCAAAATGCGCCCGATAATACCACCAGTGAAGAGCAGCGGGATGAAGGCCGCGACGAGCGAAAGGCTGATCGAGACGATGGTGAAGCCGATCTGGCGCGCCCCGGCGAGCGCGGCCTGCGCAGGGCTGAGCCCTAGCTGCATATTGCGGTAGCAGTTCTCGATCACGACGATGGCGTCATCGACGACGAAGCCGACCGAGATGGTGAGGGCGAGCAGCGAGACATTATCGACGCTGAAGCCGGCCAGCCACATCAGCACCACCGTGCCCGCTAGCGACAGCGGAACCGAGACCATAGCGGCAAAGGTCGGAACCAGACGGCGCAGAAACAGGAAAACGACGAGCGTGACGAGCGCGATGCTTGCGGCAAGCGTGATCTGAAGATCGTGAATGCTTTTGCGGATGGCGATCGTCTGATCCGACATGGTGTGGATCGTCAGATCGGGCGGGATCAGCCGTTCGATTTCCGGCATGACGGCGCGGATGCCGTCGACCGTCTTGACGACATTGGCCTCAGCCGTCTTGCTGACGATGAGGATGACCGCCGGGTCCTTGTTGAACCAGCCGGCGCTCAAACGGCTCACCCGGCTTTCCTCGATGCGCGCGACATCGCCGAGCCGGACGACTGCGCCGCCTTCGCGTTTCAGCACGATCGAGGCGTAGTCGGCGGGCGTTTCGAGCTGGCCGCCGGTCGAGATGATAAAGGATTTCGCAGGGCCGTCGATCTGCCCGAGCGGCAGCAGCGCATTGGCTTCAGCGATGGCATTGCGGACGGTCTCGAAGCCGATGCCGCGCGCTTTCAGCCGCTCAGGATCGACGGTCACGCGTATCGCCGGCTGCTGCGCACCGCCAACGCGGACCTCGGCCACGCCTTCGACCTGCGCGATCCGCGTGGCGATGGTCAGATCGGCAATGTCGTAGATCTCCTCCGGCCGGCGGACGGGCGAGTTCACTGCCAGAATGAGGATCGGGGCGGCGGAGGGGTTGAACTTGCGCACCGTCGGACGCCGGCTGAGATTGCCCGGGAGATCCGCCTGCGCACCGTTGATCGCCGCCTGAACGTCCCGCGCGGCGTCCTCGATATTGCGGCTGAGTTCGAATTGCGCGGTGACGCTCGAAAAGCCGAGACGGCTCGATGAGGTGAGCTCCGTGATGCCCGAAATCTCGCCGATCCGCCGTTCCAAGGGCGCCGCGACCGTCGCCGCCATGGTCTCCGGCGATGCGCCGGGCTGGCTTGCCGAGACGTGGAGGGTCGGCAGATCGACGCTGGGCAGGCTGGATACCGGCAGGTCGAAATAAGCGACGATGCCGGCGATGAAGAGGCCCGCCGAAAGCAGGACAGTGCCGACCGGGCGGCGGATGAAGGGCGCGGAGATGTTCATGGTTTTCTCCGACGCCGGACCATCGGGTCTGTCCGATGCTCGGAGCCGACACTCCGTGCACGATCTTCACCTCTCGCGTGGGAGACCTCTGCGAAATGTGGCCCCCTTTTCCTCGTCGTCCCGGAAGCCCAAAGGGCTATCCGGGAGCCACTCGCAGTTCGGCAAGAATTGGGCTGGGCGGAGAAGCGAGTAGGCCCCGGCTCGCGAACCTTTACGGTGAGCGACGAGCGCTCACCTTGGGCCGGGGCGACGCGGAATATGTTGTTTCGCAGAGGTCTCCCCCGGGAGGCGGAATGCTCCTGCGGCATTGCTTGGAAGGAGGCAGGTGGTTTCATGGCGCGGTGGGTTCCCGCTCGCGCCGGTCGGCGATGCTGCTCTCCTCGCTCTCATCGCGCGGCAGCGGCTCGAAGCCGGTCCGCCCGCCCATCGCCCTGACGATACGGCCCCTCAGGCCATCCATCGCCAGATAGATGACGGGCGTGGTGTAGAGCGTGAGCAACTGGCTGAGCAGCAGCCCGCCGATGATGGTGATGCCGAGCGGGACGCGCAGCTCGGAGCCCGCACCTTCGCCGAGCGCCAGCGGCAGCGCGCCCAGCAGCGCGGCGAATGTCGTCATCATGATCGGGCGGAAGCGCAGGAGACAGGCCTCGCGAATGGCCTCGGCCGGCGCAAGGTCGCGCTCCCTTTCGGCGGAAAGCGCGAAGTCGATCATGAGGATGGCGTTCTTCTTCACGATGCCCATCAGCAGGACGATGCCTATCAGGGCAACGAAGGTGAATTCCAGGCCGAAAAGCTGAAGCGCGAACAGCGCCCCGATGCCGGCCGACGGCAGCGTCGTCAGGATGGTGAAGGGGTGAATGAAGCTCTCATAGAGCACACCGAGAACGATGTAGATGACGATGACCGCCGCGAGGATCAGCCAGGGCTGGTTTTCGAGCGAGGCGGCGAACTCCTCGGTCGCGCCTTCGAAACGGCCGGTGATCGCGGACGGCAGATTGAGCGCGGCGACGCCCGCGTCGATCGCGGCGACCGCCTGGTCGAGCGAAATGCCTGGCGCGAGATCGAAGCTGATGGTCGCCGCCGGGAACTGCTGAAGCCGGTGGACGGCGAGCGGCCGTGTGGTGCGCTCGATGGTGGTAAAGGCGGAGAGCGGCACCTGATTGGCCTGCCCCTGCCCTGTCAACGCCGCAGCGAGATTGGCCCCGCCGGGCACGAAAAGCCGGTCCAGCGAGGACGGATCGGCCTGATAAGCGGCAGCGGCCTCCAGCACGACGCGATATTGGTTCGCCTGTCCGAAAATCGTCGAGATCTGGCGCTGTCCGAAAGCGTCATAAAGCGCGTTGTTGACGTCCTGCATGGAGACGCCGAGCCGGCCTGCCGCGACACGGTCCACATTGATCACGAGCGCCGGACCGTTTTCCTGCAGATCGGTGGAAACGTCCGTCAGCTCCGGCAATGTCTGGAAAGCGCCCAGAACACGATTGGCGGATTCGGAGAAATGGGCCGGATCGGTGCTGTAGAGCACATATTGGTAAGGGGTGCGGGCCTTGCGCGTGCCGATCTTGATATCCGGGACCACCTGGAAATAGCTCTTCATGCCGCCGACCGCCTCTGCGGCGCCGGCCAGCCTTTCCGCAATCTGCGAGGCCGAGGCCTGCCGTTCCGCCCTCGGTTTCAGCGCAATGGCGAAATGGCCGAGATTAGGCGCGCTGTTCGTCGTCCCCACCCCGATGATCGAGACGACGCCGGCCACATCGGGATCGCGCCGGATGACCGATTCGACGTCATTTTGCAGCGCCTGAAGACGTTTGAAGGAGACGCCCTGCGCCGCCTCCGTCTCCGCGGTCAGAAAGCCCGTATCCTGATCCGGCAGGAAGCCTTTCGGCACGGCGATATAGAGGGCAATGGTGATTGCGAGCGTCGCGCCCGTGACGATCAGCATCAGCGCGCGGCGCCGCAGCACCCAGTCGAGCGTCATGCGGTAGACGGCGAGCATGCCCTTGAAAGGCGCATCCGCCGCGCGGGCAAGCCGGCTCCGGCTGTTGTCGGGCGCGGGGCGCAAGAGCCGCGCGCACATCATCGGCGTCAATGTCAGTGCCACCGCGGCCGAAACCAGCACCGCAATCGTCAGCGTCAGGGCAAATTCCTGGAACAGCCGCCCGAGAATGCCGCTCATGAACAGCAGCGGGATGAAGACGGCGATAAGCGACAGCGTCAGCGAGATGATCGTGAAGCCGATCTCGCCCGCGCCCTTGAAAGCGGCCTCGATTGGCGCAAGGCCGCGCTCCATATGGCGCACGATATTCTCGATCATGACGATGGCGTCATCGACGACGAAGCCCGCCGCGATCACCAGCGCCATCAGCGAGAGATTATTGAGGCTGAACCCCGCATACCACATGAGGCCGAAAGCCGAGGCGAGCGAGAGCGGCAGGGTTACACCCGCAACGATGGTCGCGGTGGCGGTGCGCAGGAAAAGCAGCACAACGAGAATGACAAGACCGATGGCGAGCAGCAGGGTGAATTGGACCTCGTGGACCGACGCCCTGATGGTGCCTGTCCGGTCCGCCACGACCTTCGCTTCGACCCCTGCGGGCAGCGCCTTTTCGAGCCGAGGCAGGAGCGCCTTGATCCGGTCGACCGTTCCGACGATATTGGCGTTCGGCTGGCGCTGCACATCGATGATGATCGCCGGCGCGCCATTATAGCGGCCCGAGGCGCGGACATTCTCGATGCCGCTGACGATTGTCGCCACATCGCGGAGGAGCACCGGCGCACCGTCCCGATAGGCGACGACGACATCGCCATAGGCCGCGGCATCCTCCAGCTGATCGTTCGCCCCGATGGAATAGGCCTTCTCCGCGCCGTTCAGCGAGCCCTTGGCGCCGGCGACATTCGCTTCGCCGATCGCGCCGCGCAGCGATTCCAGGCTAAGGCCATAAGCGGCGAGTTGCGACAGATCCGCCTGAATGCGCACGGCGGGCCGCATATTGCCCTGCACCGTCACATGGCCGACGCCGCTGAGCTGACTCAACCGTGGCAGAAGATAGGTGTCGGCGAGATCGCTCAACCGCTCCATCGAGACAGTCTCCGATGTGAGCGCGACGGTCATGATCGGCGGATCGGAGGGGTTCACCTTCGCATAGGTCGGCGGATAGGGAAGGCCCTGGGGCAGATCGCCTTCTGCTGCGCTGATCGCCGACTGAACATCCTGACCGGCGGCATTGATGTCGCGGTCGAGGGCAAACTGCAGCGTTACACGGCTGAGGCCGTGGGAGCTGGTCGAGCTCATCGATTTGAGCGCCGGGATCTGGCCAAGCCGGCGCTCCAGCGGCGCGGTGACGAGCGCCGCCATCGTGTCGGCGCTGGCGCCGGGCAACTGCGTCGTCACCTGGATGACGGGGAAATCGACCTGCGGCAGCGAGGCGATCGGGAGCCGCAGATAGGCGAGTGCGCTTGCGAGCAGGACGGCGACAGCCAGGAGCGAGGTGGCGACAGGCCGTGCGATGAAAGGCCCCGAGACGCTCATCCTACTGCCCGGTCTCTCGCTGCGCTGCCTTCAGCCGTTCCCCTTCGCCGTTTTGCGTGCCTGTCGTCGTCCGGCCGTCACCTGAGCCGGATACGCCTTCGGGCGTCGCCGGCGTTTCGCCATCCGGCGCGGAGCCGGTCCCTTGGGTGTCATCGACGACAATCTTTGCGCCATCCTTCAGATTGGCGAACCCCGAGATGGCAACCTTGTCGCCTGCCTGAATGCCCGTTGCCACCACGGCCCGATTCTCGTCTTCACGGGCAATCTCGACCGGCGTCAGCTTTACGGTCCGATCCGGCTCGATCCGGTAGACGAACTGCCCCGAAACGCCCTGCTGGACGGCGGCGGACGGGATAACCGTTGCATCTTCGAGCGTTTTCAGATGCAGGCGCACATTGACGAACTGCCCCGGCCACAGCGTGATCGGCCGGTTCGGAAAAGTCCCTTTCAGGCGAATGGTGCCGGTATTCTGATCGATCCTGTTGTCGATGACCTCAAGCGCGCCTTCGCCGATCACCTTGCCGCCGACGCTCGCGCGCAGCGCCACGCGCCCCGCGGCCTTCGCCTGGATCAGCTCGGAAATATGCGTCTCCGGCAAGGTGAAGATGACGGAAATCGGCTGCAGCTGGGCGATCGTCGCGATGCCGCCGGCATCGCCGGGCGTCACCAGATTCCCGACATCGACCTCCCGGATGCCGGTGCGGCCATCGATCGGCGCTCTGATGACCGTGTATTCGAGATCGGTCCGGGCGCTTTCGATCGCCGCCTCATCCTGGCGGATCTGCGCGCGCAGCTGGGCGACCTTGGCGCGCTGGGCGTCGGCGGCCTGCTCGGATGTGTAGTTCGACCTGGCCAGCGTCTCCAGCCGTTTCAGATCGGCAACAGCATTCTCCTGCGCGGCCTCGTTCATCGCCTTCTTGGCAGCCGCCTGATCATACGCCGCCTGATAATGGGCGGGGTCGATCCGGGCCAGAACGTCGCCCTTCTTGATCGTTTGGCCTTCCTGGAACTCCACGGAAATTAAGCGCCCGCTGACCTGGGCCCGGACGGTCGCCTTATTGTAAGCGCCGACCGTGCCGACGCCGTAAAGATAGACAGGCACCGCGGCCGTCTCCGCCGCGCACGCCAGGATTGAAACCGGCCGGCCTGTTCCTGCGCCATGCCCGCCGCGATGACCAAAAGCCGGAGCCTTCTGCTCCGCCGTCATGGCCTCACCGCCCAGCTTTGCCAGGAGCTTGTCTTTGTAGATGAAGCCGACCGCCGCCGCCGTGATGAGCGACAAGATCAGCGCGGGTAGAAAGCGTTTCACTGCGAAGCTTGCCTCACGCCTTGAAAACTGTCGAGGGCAG
Organism: uncultured Alphaproteobacteria bacterium; assembly: GCA_963749875.1. Taxonomy (GTDB): domain Bacteria; phylum Pseudomonadota; class Alphaproteobacteria; order Rhizobiales; family Rhodomicrobiaceae; genus JAHQVI01. Next base: position 1,213,569 of record CAVVOX010000002.1, on the reverse strand, counting down.
GCGCATCGCATGGAGGTTCAAATTGTGTCATTGCTCTCCAATCGATGGCTGCGAATGATCCGGATGCAGGCGCCTTTTCCGCCGCCGCGACGATCTGCCTCGCATCCCTTTCTCTTATCGCCTCAATCCCGCGACATCGCGGCCCATTTCATCACGCCCTATCAACGGATTTTACGCGCCGATTGCGGAGAATCCTGCGTCTTCGCTTCGATGAGCGCACGTCCCTGCCCGGTTCAAGCTCTATCGTAAGCCGCTCTTCCTGAATGAAGGCCGACAATCGCCGCCAGGCTTCTGCGTTTGCGGTCCTTCCTGCCGCCGAACGGCACGCGGCGGCCGGAGAAATCCACAATGGCGCTTTCCATAGCCTGCGAATCGCACAAATTCATGATAGCCGTATCGTTATGGGACACCTCAGCACATAAGTGAGCGGCGTTTGCGGGGGTCATTCGGAGCCGATCCCGGATTGCCATAAATTTGTTCGAAATTCCGGTGTTAAGGTGTTCGTATGACGCGGTGGTTTAATGTGACCTCATGGTCTTGCCGCGCTTTCTCAACGCTTCTGGCGAGTGAATGACACATTTTTCACGCGTGTGCGCTTCATTCCCCCGCATGCTCGGGCTGCTTGCTGTGCTGCTCGCGCTCTCGGGTGGAAATGCGCTGGCGCAAATTCAGCTGACGACATCGGGCGCAAAGGCGCAAACAAAGACCGCTCAGCTGGCGGTCCCCCAAGACCAGCCAAAGGCCGAAAGCTCGCCAGCGCCGAATGGCGGTGCGGCTCCTGCGCAAGCCGAGGCGCCAAAACCGGCGCCGCCCGATTTCTCCGTCGTCGATCGCGCGACCGGCAGCGAAACCGCGTCGAAACTGGAGGGCTGGGCAAATGAGTTGAACGACATCGAGGAAACGCTCAACGCCGCGTTCGTCTCTTATGCGCAGCTCGACCGCACGCGCGAACGGCTGGAAGAAATCCGGAACGAGATCGACCAATTCCTTGCGATTCTCTCGCCCAAGGTCGAGGAGGCCAAGGCGCAGGTCGATAATCTAGGCCCTGTTCCCGAAACTGGCGATCCCGAGGCGGTCGCCGCGCAGCGCGCCGAATTGAAGAAAATTTACGGCAGCCTGAGCGCGGTCAAGAACATCGCTGAATTCGACGAAGCTGCGTGCGGGCCAGCTGGGAGGCAAGGTTCAGGACATTCGCCGCCAGAAATTCGCAGAGCGGCTCTTCGAACATGTCCCCAACGCCCACAGCGCCTATACGTGGCAGAGCGCTCCTCAGCAGTTCAGCTTTGCGCTACAGAAAGCCTGGCAAACCGTCTCGACCTGGTGGCAACATATGGATCGCCGATCCGATGCCATCCTGATCCTGATCGTCGGCCTTCTGATCGCCATCGGAACCGCCTTCGCATCCACGCGAGGGGTCCGGCATTTCCGCCGCTGGAAATATGCCGGGGATCCGCCTTACTGGCGGCGCTCGACCTCGGCCGCCTGGGTCACCCTGCTGCGCGTTCTGCCTTACGCGGCGACATCGGCCTTCCTCTATTACAGCTTCCGCTATCAGGGCCTGATGGCGGAAAATGTGGACTTGCTCGCCTATTCGGCGATGCGCTCGCTGCTGATCGTTACGGCCGTCTGTGCGCTCATCGCGACCGCGCTCGCGCCTCAGCGCTCCCGTTGGCGGCTTCTGCCGATTGACGATCGCGCGGCGCGGCGGATCCGCTGGCTGGTCGTGGCGCTCGCCGCGGTCTACAGCTTCACGCTGTTCATCGATACGGTGCGCTACGTCTCCAATGCGCCCTTCACCCTGACTGTCGCGCAAAGCTTCGTTTCCAGTATCGTCATTGCCGCCCTCGTCATCGCGATCCTCCTGACGCCCCGCAAGCCGCTGGTCGTCGAGGATGCGCCCGAGCTTGACTGGATCGGCAAGCTTCGCTGGCCGCTCTGGGGTTTTGCGCTGCTCATCCTGCTCAGCGCCCTTGCGGGTTATATCGGCCTTGCCCGTTTCATCTCGGCGCAGCTCATCGTCACCGGCACCATCGTCGCGGTGTTCTATCTCCTGATGATCTGGGTGGACGCCGTCGGCGAAAGCATGGGCAATGAGCAGGCTCAGCTCGGCAAATGGCTGAAGGAAAGAGCCGGGCTCGACCAGCGCCGCCGCGAGCAGCTCTCTCTGCCCGTCACCCTGCTTCTCAAAACCGGCGTGCTGCTGCTCACCGCGCCGCTGATCCTGCTCCAATGGGGCTTCGACTGGCAGGATATCAGCGAGTGGGGCAACAGCCTGCTCTTCGGCTTCAAGATCGGCCGGACGGAGATCTCCCTTGCGGCAATTGTCGCCTCGCTGATCGTTTTCATTCTTGCTTATCTTTTCGCGCGGGTGTTCCAAAGCTGGCTGGACCGGCGCGTCCTGGAGACCGCCGGCATTTCGGGCGGCGCGCGCAATTCCATCCGGACGGCCATCGGTTATGCCGGGGTGGTGATCGCCGCCCTTGTGGCGATCTCTTACACCGGCCTTGATCTGTCAAACATTGCGCTTGTCGCCGGCGCCCTCTCCGTCGGTATCGGTCTCGGCTTGCAGGGGGTAGTCAACAATTTCGTTTCCGGCCTCATTCTCCTGGTCGAACGGCCGATCAAGGTGGGCGACTGGGTCGTGGTCGGAGACGAACAGGGGTTCGTCAGGCGGATCAGCGTCCGCGCCACGGAGATCGAGACGTTCGACCGCGCGAATGTGCTGATCCCGAATTCCTTTTTCATCTCGGAAAAGGTCAAGAACTGGACCCTGCATAATTATAGCGGACGGGTCGCGATCACGGTGGGCGTGCATTACAGGAGCAGCCCGCGTCAGGTTCACGACATTCTTCTCGACATCGTCAGGAGCAATCCGATGGTGATGAAGAGCCCTGAACCTTTCGTCTATTTCGGCGACTTCGCGGCCGATGCGCTGGAGTTCACGCTCTACGCCTATACTTATGACATTACCAAGTCTTTCAGTCTCAGGACCGAGCTGCGCATAGAGATTGTCGAGGCATTCCAGAAGGCAGGCATCGAGATCCCTTACCGGCAGACGGATATCCATTTTCGGGATGCGGATTGGATCAAGGATCTGCTGAAGCACCAGCGCGCCCAGTCGCCTTCCACCGAGCTGCGGAAGAAGACGCGGCGCTATCCAAGGCGCCCGAAAATGGAGCGGGCAGACAAGCCCTCCGAAATAGGCGGACAGCGCAGCTATCGTCCCGGAAACGGGAACGGAACCGCGCGCGGCGATGGTTAGAGCGCCGGGCCCTTAATCGGAATCGGAAGCGTCGCTCTATCTGTTTGTCTTGGCATCGGATTTACCTCGTTCAAGTAGACTCACTTGAACGAGGTTGAGTTGATCTATTTCAAAAGATGAGCGCAACTGTTCCCGCGTCCATCCCCGCTTTCGCGGGGACATGCTTGGACGCGCGTTGCGCTAGCCGCCATATTCCAGCAGGAAGCGCCGGTTGATCTTATTGGCCGGGCGGGCATTGGCCGGAAACAATGCCGCCAATTCCCGGATCTGCTTTGCGGAAGCCTCGACCGGCGTTTTGAAAACGGTCCAATTGACGCCCTCCGTGCAGGGCGGCGTCGTCAGGGAACCCATATAGCGATAAAAGGGCCGCGCGTCCGGGCTCTCATCCGGCGGCGGAGGCAGCAGATCGATCGGATTGATCGCAAGGACGGACGGCTTTCCCGAGACCTCGCTCGGCAGCTCCGCGATAATCCGTTCCAGCGCCTCGTGTTTCTTGCCCTGCCGCACAAACACGCCGATCATCGCCACCGCGCCATCCTCGCTGCGATGGGCGAGCTGCAACTCCATCTCCAGCGCGCGGCCCGACAGCAGATGCTCGCTCGGATGGCGGATATGCATGAATTCCAGCGCATAGCGCCGCCCAGTCGTCATGATGGCGCAGCCGGGGTCGAACGCCACCTGCACGGTCCAGGTCAACCGCGTCACCCGCGCGGTGACCGGTCGATAATCCAGACGCAGCGCTTGCGAAAAACTGACTTTGGCGGCATCGACGAGATCGATCGGACTTTGCTCAATTCCAAATTGGCAGAGAGCGTAGTCCGGCGACAGCTCGCTCCAATGTTCCGGTCCCGTGACACCCTCAAAGCTCCAGCCAGGTTGCGGTTCCGCCGGCGATGCAGGCGGGATCTGCTCCGCGCGGAGCCTGACGGCGGCGGGAAAGGAGAAAAGACCAGCCGCCGCAGCTTTCAACACCGCACGCCTTGCAAAAATTCGCCTCATCGATCTCCGCCCGCTTGCCGGCTCCGCGCCGGCCGGTCCCTCGCTCTTGCCGGACTTCGCCGGAGCAAGGCCGGGATCTTAGTCAACCCGGATGGAAAAATCCTTTCCTTTTCGAAAGAAGCAGCTTTTTGCCCTGCACAATATTTGCCGGCTGCGGCATTGGTGCATGAGCCTATTCGGGGGCGGGGCCTTCGGTGCAGTGCAGCGAATGAGGCGGGCGCCTCAAGAGTCATAGCGGGCGGAGCAACGCCGTGAGCCACCGGCATTGGCGCAAAGAAACGCACTCAGAGACCGAGAAATGTCTCCACCGCGGTCCAAATCCCTCCAATCACGGTCAGGACATAAGCGGTCCCGAGCAATCCCACGATCGAGCCGACTATGATCGCAATGCCGTCCTTTTCCAGAAGTCCGGCCGCAATGATCGCAAGCCCGAAAGACGGCAGCGCATTCCCGAACGGCACAGGGACCAGCAAGACGATCGTCAGAAGCGTCATATAGACGCCGATCACCTTTTCCATTCGATTGGTCGTCAGGAAATTCCAGCGCGGCTTCAGCCATGCCTCGATTTTCGACAGATAACGCACGGCATAGCCGACGATCTTGGAGAAGGTGTCCTGGCTGAAGCTCTGACGCCGCATGAAGGTCGGCAGCCAAGGCTCCTGGCGCCCGACGGCCATCTGTACCGTGAACAGCAGGATCGGCGCACCGAGCACCCAGGCGACGGGAAAGACCGTGTTCGGCAGTGCAAAAAGAATGATGACGACGCCGAAACTCCGATCGTATAACGCATCGACGATCGTGCCGACATCGATCGTATGCCGCTCGTTTTCGGTCGCGAGGCGGGCGAGTATCGTCGAGGTACGTTCAGGGGCGCGCGCCGGCGTTTCCAAATCGGGAATGGATGAGTCCATAAACGACCTCGCCGGGTATCATTGCCAACCCAATCAAAGCAGCGAGACCATGCTCCTAAGCGGCCTCGCTGTCCAGCGCTGTCGTATCCTGCGTGGCCGGCAGAATGCAAGTCACAGTTGTCCCCTCGCCGACGCGGCTTTTGATCTCCAGCCGGCCATTGTGAAGCTCGAGGATCGACCGTGAGATCGCAAGGCCGAGGCCGGTGCCCCTATGGCCCTTGGTCAGCTGATTTTCGACCTGCTCGAAGGGCCGCCCGAGCTTGGCGATCTCATGCCGCGGAATTCCGACGCCCGTATCGCTGATCGCAATGCGGACCGAGCCGCGATAGCGGTAGGTTCGCAGCGTCACCTCGCCGCCAACCGGGGTAAATTTGACGGCATTGGCAAGGAGATTGATGAGCACCTGTTTGAGCGCGCGCCGGTCGCCGGCCAGCTCGATGGACGGGTTGCCGGAGGTTTTCAGGCGGATATTGCGCGCTTTTGCGGTCTGCTCCACCACTCGCATCGTCTCGGCGGCGATCTCGCCGAGATTGAGCCGCTCCATCACCAGCGCCATGCGGCCGGCTTCGATCTTCGACATGTCGAGAATGTCGTTGATCACTTCCAGGAGATATTGTCCGCTCTCCTGAATGTCCTGGGCGTATTCAATATATTTCTTATGCCCGATCCGGCCGAAGAGCTGCTGATGGATCATCTCGGAAAAGCCGATGATGGCGTTCAGAGGCGTGCGCAGCTCGTGGCTGATATTGGCTAGAAACTCGGATTTTGCGCGATTGGCGGCCTCGGCGCGCTCCTTTTCCGCGGCATATTTGTTCGTCAGCTCAAAAAGCTGGCGGGTCTGCGCCTCCTGCTTGACCCGTGAGGTCTCCAGATCGGCAACAGTCGCCTTGAGCTCCATTTCCCGCTCCGAAAGGCGCTGCTCGCTCTGTTTCAGCGCGGTGATGTCGGTGCCCACACTGACGAAACCGCCATCCTCGGTCCGGCGCTCGCCAATATGCAGCCAGCAATCCTCGGCCAGCTCCGCCTCGTAAGCACTCGGCCCCTGCTTCGCCTTGCCGTCGGCGGTGCGAGGGCCCTGACGCAGCGATTCCCGGGCCCCTTTGGCGATGTCCTCATAGGGTGTGCCGGGGTTCAGCAGCTTGTTCGGGATCTTATAGATCGCCTTGAACTTGCGATTGCAGACGACCAGCCGGTCCCGATTGTCCCAAAGCACGAAGGCCTCCGAGATCGCCTCGATGGAATCGCGCAGACGAGCCGACGTATCGACATTCTCCATCTCCCGCTCGCGCTCCTCCGTCACATCGGAGACAACCGCAATCAGGATCGGCGGACTGTTCTCACCGCGCCGTCTGATGCGGCCGCGCAGATCGAACCACAGCCAGCGGCCCTCTTCGCGGTCCCGGAGCCGAAAGCAGGTCCGCACCTCATCGTCGCCATTCCTGATATGGCTTTCGACGATCTCATAAAGGTCGTCATCGGGATGCAGCAGATCACGCATATCGCGGTAAGGCATCCGGCCGCCCGGCAACCGCTGCCCAAGCATCGCAAAGAGCGATTCCGACCAGGACAGCTCACCCTTGACGAGGTTCCAGTACAGCAGCGCCGCCCGGCCGTCACGCAGCAGAAGCTCGGTGCCGTCACGCAGCTCCAGCGCCGAGCGCATAAGCTGCGCGGTCCGTCTGCGTGCGACGATCAACGCAACCGCGGCACCGAGAGCGCAGCCGATCAGCGACGCGGCGAGCAGATCGATGGGCACATCCCGCATCTCAAGCGCATAGGCGGGGGACGGGACGGCGATCAGGCCGATCAAGAAAGGGTGGAGTTCCGCCGCGAAGGCCGAGCGAACGCGGCCCGCACGGCGCATGAGGGCGGAGAGCAAAGAATGCGGGTTTGAAGCGTTTCGCAGCATGGCAATGGTCGAAAGCGGGGAGCCCCACGCAGTACGCATGGGCCACACTTGCAATTTCGACCGATTCGCACCGAATTTCGAACCCTGACCTCAAGCCGCATCCTGCTTTTCGGGTTCTTTCAGCATCTTTGCGGTGATTTCATAGACGTCGCGGGAAAGATCCTTCGCCCCACCGATGCGCTCAAGCTGCCGGCGCGCCGCCTCTTGCCGACCCGGCTCGAGCATCCGCCACATCTCGAAACTGCCAAGCAGCCGCGCCGCCATCAACGAATTGAACCTGTCGAGCTCCAGAACGGTGTCGGCGATCAGCCTGCAGCCCCCGCCATCGGGCGCATGGAACTGAACGTGGTTTCCACCCGCGAAAGCCCCAAGCACGGCGCGAACGCGATTTGGGTTCTTGATCGAGAATTGCGGATGCTTCGTAAGCTCGGCGACGAAGGCCGGCGTTCCATGGAGCGGCGAGCGCACCTGGACGGAGAACCATTTATCGAGCACGAGCGGGTCGTTTTTCCAGCGCCTGTAGAAGGAGTTCAGCACGGCATCGCGCGCCGGCGCATCGATCTCGCCGAAGATCTCAAGGACCGCCATCGTGTCGGTCATATTGGTGGCCCGCTTGTAATGGTCGCGCAGGCGCGAGACTGCGGAGCGGCCGCCGGCGAGCGACAGGAGCGCAAGGGCCGCGTTGCGCAGCGCCCTCTTGCCTGTGCCTTCCGCATCCGGAACGTAATCCTCCGTGATCTCGTGCCCCTCATAGATCTCCTTGAGCACCGGCTTGAGCACCTTGCCGAGGCTTTCGCGAAACCGGTAACGCGCCTGATAGACGGCTTCCGGATCGATGTCCGATCCTATTGCGAGGGCGATGTCCCGAAAACTCGGAACGCTCAGCATCAGGGCGCGGAAGGCCGGCTCCAGGGCGTCGTCCTCGATGACCTGGCCGAGCGCCTTGGCAAAACGCGGTGAGGGCCTCTTGTTTTGTCCGGCCCGGATGGCCGCGGTCATCGCTTTCAGAGACTTCATCGCCAGCGTCTGGGCCGACTGCCAGCGATTGAACTGATCGCTGTCATTCGCGATGAGGAATTCCAGATCGCGGTCGCTGAGATTGGCCGTCAGATTGACGGGCGCGGAAAAGCCCCGCAGAAGCGACGGGGTGGGACGTTCGGAAAGGCCGGTGAAGGTGAAGCTTTCCGAACGCTTCCTTAAGTGCAGAACGCCGTCTTTGATGATCGTGCCGTCTTCCAGCGTGAGAGGAACATCGTTCCCGCTGCCGTCGAGGAACCCGAGCCTCAGCGGAATGTGCATCGGCTTCTTCTTCGGCTGGCCCGGCGTCGGTCTCAACGCCTGCTTGACGGTGAGCTTTGCCGCCTTCTTGTCCACCGAATGGGTCAGCCGGCAGGTCAGCTCCGGCGTTCCTCCTTGCGAATACCAGAGCATGAACTGGCCGAGATCGGCCTTGTTCGCGTCGGCCATCGCCGCGACGAAATCCTCCACCGTCGCCGCCGTCCCGTCGTGGCGCTTGAAATAGAGGTCGAGCCCCTTGCGGAAGCCCTGCTCGCCGACAATGGTCATGATCATGCGGCACAGCTCGGCGCCCTTGTCGTAGACGGTCCGCGTGTAGAAATTGTTGATTTCGATGAAGGATTCCGGCCTCACCGGATGCGCCAGCGGTCCGCCATCCTCGGTGAATTGCTGCGCCCGCAGGTGAAACACATCCTCGATGCGCTTCACGCCGCGCAAGCGCAGGTCGGAGGTGAATTCCTGATCGCGGAAGACCGTCAGGCCTTCTTTCAGGCAAAGCTGGAACCAGTCGCGGCAGGTGACGCGATTGCCGGTCCAGTTGTGGAAATATTCGTGCCCGATCACTGCCTCGATGGATTCATATTCGCGGTCGGTCGCCATCTCCGGGCTCGCCAGGATCAGCTTGTCGTTGAAGATGTTGAGGCTCTTATTCTCCATCGCCCCCATATTGAAGTCGCTGACCGCAACGATGATGAAAATATCGAGATCATATTCGAGGCCGAAGCGCTCCTCGTCCCATTTCATCGCGCGCTTCAGGCTCTCCATCGCCCAGCCGCAGCGATCCTCCTTGCCCGGCTCGCAATAGACGCGAAGTTCGACCTTGCGCCCGGAGCGAGTCGTGAAGCTGTCCTCGATCGAGCCGAGCTTTCCGCCCACGAGCGCGAAGAGGTAGGACGGTTTCGGGAAGGGGTCGTCCCAGACGGCATAGTGGCGGCCGCTTGGCAGCTCGCCTTCCTCCACGAGATTACCATTCGACAGAAGAACCGGGTTCTCCCTGGCGTCGCCCTCGAGCCGCACCCGGTATTCCGCCAGCACGTCCGGCCGGTCGAGATAGTAGGTGATCCGCCGGAAGCCTTCCGGCTCGCACTGGGTGCAGTAGAGCGTCCCCGACCGATAAAGGCCGGTCAGCGCCTTATTCGCCTCCGGATTGCAGACGCTGGTCACTTCCAGGGTGAACGGCTTGCCCGGCGGATGCGCGATCGTCAGGCTGCCTTCGCCCAGCTGATAGGCGCTCTCCGGCAGCGCCTCGCCGTCAATGGCAAGACTGACGAGCCTCAGCTTCTCGCCATTCAGAACCAACGGCCCATGCCTTCCCTTCGTTGCGGGGTTCGGGCGCATGGCAAGGCGCGCGGCGACCTCGGTTTCGCTCGGGTGGAGCCGGATGTCGAGCTCTGTCCGGTCGATCAGATAGGGGGCGGGCTGGTAATCCTTAAGATAAATCGTGCGGGGTTCTTGCGTTTTCATGATCTTGATCCTTTCCTCGTGCTTAGAGGCCAAAGCCGGCTATGCCAAGACCCAATTACGGCTGAAGTGCTTCCGCCGGGCGGAATCGCAGGGGCTCGCGCTCAGAAGTGCATGGCGGCGCCACGCTGCACCGCGCGGATCGCGCTTGCCCTTTCCGTGTAATTGGGATTTATGAGCGCAGCGAAATTCCAAGGAGAAATCATGAGCTTGGGTCTGCCCGCCGGCGAGCTTGCAATCCTGGTCGGCCTGTTGGTGGCCGGGGGCCTTCTGACCGGCGTGCTCTCCGGGCTGTTCGGCGTCGGCGGCGGCGGCATTCTGGTCCCGGTCATGTATGAGGTGTTCGGCGCCGCAGGCGTGCCGGAGGACGTCACTCTGCATCTGGCGGTCGGCACCAGCTTCGCAATCATCATCCCGACGTCATTCCGGGCGGCAAACTCGCATTACCAGCGCGACGCAATCGACATGCCCGTCCTGCGCCTTCTCACGCCCGGCGCGATCATCGGCGTCGTTCTCGGAGCGATCGCGGCGAAATTCGCCGATGATACCGCAATGAAAGCCGTCTGGGTCGTCTCGGCGACCATCATGAGCGCCACGCTGCTGCTGAAGCGGGAGGATTGGCGCATCAGAGGCGAGATCGGGCGCCCGGCGGTCGCTTATCCGGTCGGAGTCGGGGTCGGGTTCCTTGCAACGCTGATGGGCGTGGGCGGCGGCGCCCAGATTGCGGCCCTGATGACCCTGCTCGGGCGCTCGATCCATCGGGCTGTCGGAACGGCGGCGGGCTTTAGCTGCGTTGTCGCCGTGCCGGCTCTGGTCGGTTTCATTTGGGCCGGCTGGGGCGTTGCCGGTCTGCCTCCCGGCTCGGTCGGCTATGTCAGCCTGATCAGCGCGGCCGCGATGATGCCAGCAAGCGTTCTGACGGCCCCGATCGGCGTCCGTCTCGCCCACGGTCTGCCGCGGCGGAAACTCGAGATCGCGTTTGCCCTGTTCCTGCTGGCCGTCGCATTGCGTTTCCTGCTGGCTTTGGCCATGTGATTGCGAACCGCGACAGGCCGCCTCAGCAGCTTAGCGCAACGCGCGTCCAAACATGTCCCCGCGAAAGCGGGGATGGACGCGGGAACAGTTGCGCTTGCCTTTCGATATCGATCAACTTGACCTCGTTCAGGTGATTCCAATTGAACGAGGGTGGATCTAGGACTGCGTCAGAGGAAAGAGGCAAACCTCTTACAAGCTGCGCGCCGGTATTGCGCTTTTGGCCGCCGGCGTCCGTTCTTGCTCGATGACCGCCTTGACGACCGTCTCGCCATTGTTCGCGCAGCCCGCGATGGCAAGCTCAATGTGAGGCACGGCCTTGGCTGAGGATGTGGCCGGATGCGTACCCAGGACGCGGAAGGAGAACGTCTTGCCACCCTTTGTCGTGATGGTGAGGCAGCTTGCATCGGGCAGATCGTCCCAGAGGACCGGCGTGGCATCCGGTGCCGAATGCCCGGCGATTTCATCCTGAGCAACCGCGTAGCTCGCACCGGAAACGAATGTCTCACCGCTGACACCTGCAAGAAGCCGCAGCCCGCCCTCCTGCGTCTCATCCGAGACGCCAATGGCCGCATCTGTCGAGGCCGCCCCGTTCCCCGGAGCCAGGGCCACGGCGAAGCTCGTTCCAAGAGGCTGACCCAGCAGGACGATCCCGCAAACGGCGCAGGCGGCGAGCCCTGCAGCTGCGGCGAGCCAGTGGGCGTTTCGGAGACCGGCTTTCGTCGACTCCGATAGCCAGGATGAGCTTAGATGCTGCTTCATGGATCTACGACCTCCTCCGCAAGCGGGTACCCGTCCTCGCGGAATATCTACACGGCTCACAATTAATTTGGTCTGAACCTGTTATATGTCCAGCCTTGGATCAAATCCATGCGGTTTTTTCAGGACAAGGCGGAGGAAAAATGGAGGAGGAAAAATGGAGGAGGGAGAAAAAAACAAGACCGCCTGACGTTACGCACAACCAGTCACGTCAGGAGGCCCCGTCGTCCCCGGGGCCCGCTTCTGTGAAATCATCTGAACGTGTTCATCAACACGGAGATGTTTTTCAGCAGCTTCGTCCCTAGAGACGTTTTCGTTATAGCACTTCCGCTTCGCGTGATAAACACCGCGCAGCAAGTGTTCCACAAACTTTCACAAAAAACGTTTTTCCCTGAATAACTAAAAATGAAATCCGCTCAGTCCTTGATTCTGTAAGAATCACCGTATTCAGCTTTCGGTGCATAATTTATATAAGAACAACTTAAGGTTGTATTAGAGGTCAATTGCGGCGAAATTGAGGGCAGCGCCGATTCCTGTCTGGGTTGAAGTCGTCACCGCTTGGTTACTACGCCCATGCCGGCCGGGCGGAGGCCGCTTGTATCGAGCGGCCTCCGAAAAGTGGCTTACATCATCCCCATGCCGGGCATGCCGCCCATTCCGCCCATGCCTCCCATACCGGCACCCATATCGCCAGCAGGAGCCTCATCCTTGGGCAGCTCGGCCACGCCCGCTTCCGTCGTGATCAGGAGCGAGGCGACCGAGGCGGCATCCTGCAGCGCCGTCAGAACGACCTTCGCGGGATCGATGATGCCGGCTTCGAGCATATCGACATATTCATCGTTCTGCGCGTCATAGCCGATATTGTGCTTCTTCGACTCCAGCAGCTTGCCGACGACAATGGAGCCTTCGACTCCGGCATTTTCGGCGATCTGGCGAAGCGGCGCCTGCAATGCGCGCCGGACAATATTGATGCCTGCCGTCTGGTCGTCATTCTCGCCCGTCGCGCTAATCGCCGCCGCAGCCCTCAGAAGCGCCACGCCACCGCCAGGCACAATGCCTTCCTCGACCGCTGCCCGTGTTGCATTGAGAGCGTCATCGACGCGGTCTTTCTTCTCTTTCACCTCGATTTCCGTTACCCCGCCAACGCGGATCACCGCAACGCCGCCCGCGAGCTTGGCGAGCCGCTCCTGCAGCTTCTCCTTGTCGTAATCGGAGGTGGTCTCGTCGATCTGCGCTCTGATCTGGGCGACACGTGCCTGGATGTCCTTCTTCTTGCCGGCGCCATCGACAATCAGTGTCTTGTCCTTGTCGATCGTGGCACGCTTCGCCCTGCCGAGCATTTGGATGGTGACATTCTCCAGCTTAATACCGACATCTCCGGAAACGACCTCGCCGCCGGTGAGAATGGCGATGTCCTGCAGCATCGCCTTGCGGCGGTCCCCGAAGCCGGGCGCCTTCACCGCGGCGACCTTCAGCCCGCCGCGCAGCTTGTTGACGACCAGCGTCGCCAGCGCCTCGCCTTCGACGTCCTCGGCAATGATCAGCAGCGGCCTTGCGGACTGCACGACAGCCTCGAGCACCGGCACCATGGCCTGCAGATTGGTCAGCTTACCCTCATGAATAAGGATCAGCGGATCGTCCAGCTCGCAGAGCATCTTTTCCGGATTGGTGACGAAATAGGGTGAGATATAGCCCCGGTCGAACTGCATGCCTTCGACGACATCGAGCTCACTTTCCAGGCTCTTGGCTTCCTCGACGGTGATGACGCCGTCATTGCCGACCCTCTGCATCGCCTCGGAGATCATGCCCCCGACCTCGGCATCGCCATTCGCGGAGATCTGGCCGACCTGGGCGATCTCCTCCGGCCCGCCGACCTTCTTCGCCTTTTTCCGCACTGCGGTCACCACATCGGCAACGGCCTTATCGATGCCACGCTTCAGATCCATCGGATTCATGCCGGCGGCAACGGCCTTTATGCCTTCCTTGACGATGGCATGAGCGAGCAGAGTCGCCGTTGTCGTGCCATCACCGGCCTTGTCATTGGTCTTGGACGCAACTTCCCGGAGCATTTGGGCGCCCATATTCTCGAACTTGTCCTCGAGCTCGATCTCCTTGACGACGGTTACGCCATCCTTCGTCGTGCGGGGAGCCCCGAATGACTTCTCGATGATCACATTGCGGCCCTTCGGACCGAGCGTCACCTTCACGGCATTTGCAAGCACATCGACGCCTTTCATCATGCGCTCGCGGGCATCACTAGAGAATCGGACAGATTTTGCAGTCATAGAACAACTCTTCCCTTTATAAGAAAAAAGCTGGCTTTCACGTCAGCCAGCCCGTCTTTAACGCCGCTTCAAACCCAAACGGCCTGCGACCGACAACCGGCCGCCGGCGTGCTATTCCAGCACGCCCATAATGTCGGATTCCTTCATGATCAGGAGATCCTCCCCCTCGACCTTCACTTCGGTCCCCGACCATTTGCCGAAAAGCACTCTGTCGCCGACTTTGACATCGAGCGCGATCAGCTCATTGTCATCGCCGCGCGCGCCTGGCCCGACCGCAACGATTTCACCCTGCTGCGGCTTCTCGGTGACCGTGTCCGGAATGATGATGCCGCCGGCAGTCTTGGTTTCTTCCTCAACACGCTTCACAACGACTCGATCGTGTAGCGGACGAATTCGCATGTTTTTCTCCCGCGTCCGGTGATTTTTGCGCCGTCACCCTTGAGACCGGTTGGCAATTGGCCTCGCCGAGTGCTAGGCCCGGATTAGGGGAAGCGGTAAGCTTTTGTCAAGACGGCAAAGGACCGATGCCGCCGCAGATGGTCGCCCGCGCGGCGTTGACTTACGCGATCCGGGCGCCGGCGAAGCTCATATTCCAACGAGCGGAAAAAATTTGTGAAAATCGGCATATCGACCTCGCATCGCGCCGGTGATCCAACTAGAAAAGCTGACGGTTCTTGTTTTTTCTGCCTGTGATAAGATCTTATGCGGGTTTCTTCATACTTGACCTTGATTTTCGCCGCACTTGCCTTCTGGTTCGCGCCTCAGGCCGCCTCGGGCCGTGAATTGACGCTCCTGCATCCCGGCGTCCCCGGCTCGCTCTACGAGATCAGCGTCACGGAATTCGCAAGACGCGTAAATCGGCGATTGCCGGACGGCTATCGGATCGTCCCGAGAGCCGATCCGCGATCAGGCGACGGGCCCGCCGCGATCGCCGCCATCAGGAATGGGCGGGCGACGCTTCTGCTGGCCTCCTCGGCGCTGCTCGCGATCAGCAGCCGTTTCGCCATTTTCGAGCTGCCCTACCTCATCCGGACCCGCAATCAGGTCCGCGCAATCCGCAAGATCCTGCTTCCGGCGTTTCTGCAGCCCGCCGCAAAAGAAAAAGGCTTTACCATTCTCGGCGTCTGGGAGGACGGCTTCCGTCATATAACGAACGATCTGCACCCCGTTGCGCATCCGGATCATCTGAAAGGTCTGGGCATCGCCGTTGCGGATAATGGATGGCGCGCAAGGCTCCTGCAGGCGCTCGGCGCCGAGCCGGTCCCGATGCCCCCGGCTGCTGTCCCGGACGGGCTCAGGCTGCAGCGCATTGACGGCTTCGACGCGCCTCTGACCGAAATCGCGGCGTTGGAGCTTGCCGATATTCAGCATCATCTGACGCTCTCCGATCATCTCTACAGCCCCGCCTTCCTCCTTGCGCATCAGGCAGAACTGGACGCGCTTCCGGAAAAGGTGACCAAGATCATCGCGGCCGAAGCCGTGGCCATGGAAGGCTGGATTCAGAAAACCGCAATCATGCTGGAAAGCGATCTGCTCGACCGGCTCGACCGCAGAATGAAAATCACTCATGCCGACATCGACGCTTTTCGAAGGGCGACGCGAACCCTTTACGGAAATTTCGTGCGAGAAGTGCCGAAGGGCGCGAAGATGATCGAAATCATGCAGTCGGTCGGCGAGGTTACCGCCGCGAGCGGAACCGCGGAATAGGACGGCGATCCGGCGCCCGGTGGCTCATGCGTGAGCCCGGTAGAATTTCCCGGATGCCGACGGCCAGCTCCCACGCCGCCGCCGTTTCAATGCTCATGTTGGCGCACCCGATTTCGCTTGCAGCCCGCCGCCGCCACGCCTAGTTTCGGCGCAATTCAACCCTCGATGCTGGAGGTTTCCATGGGCTTCATCGCCGATGCGCTTGGCCGGGTGCAGCCATCCCAGACCATCGCTGTGACGACCAAGGCGCGCGAACTCAAAGCCGCCGGACATGACGTGATCGGACTCGGCGCCGGCGAGCCGGATTTCGACACGCCGGACAACATCAAGGAAGCCGCGATCAGGGCGATCCGCGAGGGCAAGACGAAATACACCAATGTGGACGGCATCCCCGAGCTGAAGGAAGCGATCTGCCGCAAATTCGAGCGTGAGAACGGCCTCACCTATAAGCCGAGCCAGATCATTGTTTCCCCTGGCGGCAAGAAGGTCATCTTCAACGCCATGATGGCGACGCTGAACCCCGGCGATGAGGTCGTGATCCCGGCGCCCTACTGGGTCTCCTATCCGGATATCGTGCAACTCGTCGGCGGCACGCCCGTCATCGTGAATACGACGCTGGAGGACAAGTTCAAGGTCCGGCCGGAAGCGCTTGAGGCCGCGATCACGCCGAAGACGAAATGGATCATCTTCAATCATCCGTCGAACCCGACCGGCGCCGCCTATACGCGGGAGGAGCTGAAGGCGGTGACCGACGTGCTGATGCGGCATCCGGATGTCTGGGTTCTGACCGACGATATGTATGAGCATCTCGTCTATGACGATTATCAGTTCGTGACGCCCGCGCAGGTCGAGCCAAGACTTTATGACCGCACGCTCACAATGAACGGCGTGTCGAAAGCCTACGCCATGACCGGCTGGCGGATCGGCTATGCGGGCGGCCCGGAAGTCCTCATCAAGGCCATGACGAAGCTGCAGTCGCAATCGACGTCCAATGCGGCATCGATCAGCCAGTGGGCTTCGGTCGAAGCATTGAACGGTCCGCAGGATTTCCTGAAAGAGCGTGCGCAGGCGTTCAAGGAACGCCGGGATCTCGTCGTCTCCATGCTCAACCAGGCGAATGGCATCAACTGCCCGACACCCGAAGGCGCGTTCTATGTCTATCCGTCCTGCAAGGGATGTATCGGCAAGACCAGTCCCAAGGGCAAGGCCATCGGGACGGATGAAGATTTCGTCACGGCTCTGCTTGAGGAATCCGGCGTCGCGGTCGTGCATGGGGCGGCATTCGGTCTGTCGCCGTTCTTCCGCATCTCCTATGCGACCTCGACCGAGGCGCTGGAAGAGGCTTGCCGGCGTATCCAGCGTTTCTGTGCGGAATTGCGCTAGTGGAGCGAATTTGACATTTGAGTCCCGGTTGCGGCCAGGCTCGTTCTCAAATGTCAAATTCAAAAGCTCCACTAGAAACCTATAGTTAGCTAGTGGTTCTTAGACTGAAACATTTGCAAATGAGCAGGCTGCATGGGGATGCAAATGTTTCAGTCGAACCACTAGCGCAACGTGCGTCCAAGCATGTCCCCGCGAAGGAGTGGATGGATGCGGGAACAGTTGCGCTCGCCTTTTGAAATAGATCAACTTGACCTCGTTCCAGTGAGCCCACTCGAACGTGGGGTGATCTAGGATGCCATCGGAGCTGTCGTTCATGACGCGATCACGGCAGAAAGTGCTGATGGTGCCCGCGCCGGGCGAGGTCCGGTTCATGGAGCGGGAGCTTCCCGCGCCCGGTCCGGGCGACGCCGTCATTCGTCCGCTGCTCTCCACCTTCAAACACGGCACCGAGATGATGGCCTATTCCGGCCGCAGCCCTTTCGCGCGCAGGACCTTCAATCCCGAGCTTCGCCTGTTCGAAGATCGCAAAGAGCCGGCGGACTTCTATCCGCGGCCCATGGGCAGCATGGTGGTCGCCGAAGTGGAATGGGCAGGGCCAGAGGCCGGGACACTCTCGGCTGGCCAGACCGTCTATGGCTGGGCGCCGATCGCCGATCGCCACATCCTTCCGGCGGATCAGGTCGCCCCCCTGCAAGGGCTCGCCCCGGAAGAAGCGCTCTGCATCGACCCGGCGAGCTTTGCGCTCGGCGCGGTCATCGACGGCGCCATCGCCGCTTCGGATCGGGTGCTCGTGACCGGATTAGGAGCAATCGGCCTATTCGTTGTGCAATATTGCGCCGCGCGGGGAGCGCACGTCATCGCCGCCTCGCGCTTTGAGAAACGCCGCGATCTCGCCGCCCGCTTCGGCGCCGCCGACATCCGCGATCCGGCAGCGGAGGACGACCTTGGCAGCGCCGTTAAATCCGGGATCGGGGGCGTGGACGCCGCCATCGAATGTTCGGGAAATATCGGCACTCTCAGCCAGGCGATCCGGGCAACAAAACAGTGCGGGCGCGTCGTCTGTGTCGGTTTTTACGGCCCTGCCGACAGCCGTCTCAATCTGGGCGAGGAATTCTTTCACAATCGGATCACCCTTCTCGCCTCGCTGCCCGCCGTGAGCTGGAACAATCCCACGCGCGGCGAGCCCGCCTTCTATGCAAAAGATCTCCACCGCCAGACGGAGAGCGATTTCGCCGCAAAGATCCTCGCCGCGGAAGGCATTCTGGAGCCCGTCCTGCCATTCGAGGATGCGGAACGCGCCGTCAGGCTGATCGCCGAGACGCCGGAAGCGGTGGTCAAGGTCCTTCTGCGCCATTAACCAACCCGCCGAACCGAAAGACGCCATCGCGGCGGCGCCCGCGCGAGTCATATGGACGCGCCCGCGATGGTTTGTTACAGAAATTCCCCAGATAACCTTACCTTAGCGCAACATGTCCGCGCTATAACATCAGGCAGATGATAAAGTCCGCGCCAAATATTCACGTCACCTTTCCCGTCCTGAACGAGGAAAGCCAGCTTGCCGCCTCTCTCGAGCGCACGCTCGCCTTTTGCGCGGCGGAAGGGCTCCGGATTCAGGAATTCTGCATCGCCGATAACGGCTCGACGGACCGGACGCCGGAAATCGGCGAAGCGCTTGCCGCGCGCCACGACAATGTCACCTATCTGCGCATCGGAAAGCGCGGCTTCGGGCTGGCGCTCAAACAGGCATGGGGCCTGTCAAGCGCCGACTTCGTCGGCTATATGGATGTGGACCTGGCGACGGACCTCAAACATCTGAAAGAAGTGCATGATCTGATCGCGAGCGGCGCGGCGTATGATCTCTATCTCGGCTCGCGGCTGAAGCCCGGCGCATCGGTAACGAACAGGACAATGCTCAGGGCCTTCACATCCCGCGCCTTCAATACGCTTCTGCGCGCAAGGCTGGGCGTTGCCTTTTCCGACGCCATGTGCGGCTTCAAATTCATCCGGCGCAGCCTTTATGACGATATGGCGCGGCAGTTCGAATTTTCGGACGATTGGTTCTTCGTTGCGCAGCTCGCCGTGCGGGCGGAATGGATGGGCGCGAAAATCCTCGACATGCCCGTGGACTGGACCGATCAGCCGGACTCCAAATCCGGTGCGCGGCTTATCAATCTCTCGCTTCTCTACCTGGCCGGCATTTCGGAGCTCAAATCCGAGATGCGCCGATTTAAGGCGCCGGGCTCGGCCGTGGCGATGTAGGATGCGCCCGGGAGCGTCCATGGAATACAGCCACCTCGTCGTCGGGGGCGGCATGTTTGGCTGCTATGTGGCGCTTCGTCTTGCGGAGCGGCACAAGGATGCGCGGATCGCGATTGTCGAGCGCGAGCCCGATCTGCTTTGCCGGGCGTCATACAACAACCAGGCGCGCGTCCATAATGGCTACCACTATCCGCGCAGCATTCTGACGGGACTGCGCTCGCGCGTGAATGCGCCGCGTTTCGTTTCGGAATTCCGGGACGCGATATTCACCGATTTCACTCAATATTATGCCGTTGCCAGACGGCTCTCCCATGTGACGCCCGGCCAGTTCGAGGAATTCTGCCGCCGGATCGGGGCCGAGCTGCGGCCCGCGCCCGATCATGTGCGGCGCCTTTTCGATGAGGATCTGATTGAATCGGTTTATGGCGTCTCCGAGCACGTCTTCGATGCCGTCAAGCTGCGCGAAATGCTCTGGCAGCGGCTTCGCAAGGCGGGCGTTCAGGTAATGCTCGGGACCGAAGCGACCCGGATTACGCTGGGCGAAGGCACGCCGAACCCGGAGCTGACGGTCGCGCTGGCGGACCAAAAAGCTGGCGAGCGCTGGTCCGTGCGCTGCGATGAGCTCTTCAACTGCACCTATTCGCGGCTCAACCACCTCTTAAGCCGGAGCGGCCTGCGAACCATCGGCCTGCGCCATGAAGCGACCGAACTGGCTCTAATCAAGCCGCCGCCCGCCCTGCGAGCGCTGAGCGTGACCGTGATGTGCGGGCCTTTCTTCTCGCTGATGCCCTTCCCGGCACGGGGGCTGGCGACGCTGAGCCATGTCAGCTACACGCCGCATTACAGCTGGACCGATGATCCGGCCACCGGCGCCGGCGCGCCGCATGAACCGGCCCTCCCGCTGGTGTCGCGGTTCGACAGGATGTGGCGTGACGCAATGCGTTATTTGCCCGCACTTAAAGACGCCGAATATGTGGACTCGCTTTGGGAGGTGAAATCGATCCTGCCTCAAAGCGACGCGAATGACAGCCGCCCAATCCTTTACAAGCACGACCCGCGCGCTCCGAATATCGTCTCGCTGCTTGGCGGCAAGATCGACAATGTCTATGATCTAGATGAATTATTCGCCGCCAGTCCGCAGCTTCAGCCCCAACCGAGCCCCGCCTAGCCAGATGCGACACGACCTTTTCGTTTCGGTCATCATACCGCTGGAAGACGATCTCGACATTCTGCCGGGGTTCACCCGGGAGATCGACGCGATCATGAAGCGGCATTTCAGCAATTACGAGCTGATCTTCGTCGATGACGGTTCGGCCGACGCGACACGCAGCTTCTTCGATCAGGCAAGATCGGAAATCGTCAATTTTCGCTATATTCGCTTGACGAGGCCGTTCGGCTTCGAAGCTGCCATTGCCTGCGGTTTGGAACAGGCGATCGGCGACATCATCGTCGTTCTCAATCCGGCAACCGATCCGCCGGCGCTCGTTCCGCAATTTGCCGAGCAGGCGAACGATACGGACGGCATCGTCGTCGGCGTCCGATCCGGACGCGAAGACCTGGCCTTCATCTACCGCGCCGCCTATTCCGTCTATTTCACCATTTGCCGGATCTTCCTTGAGCGTTCGCAGGTTTACGGCGCGACCTATTTCATCGGGCTGACGCGAACGGCGCTGAATGCGCTTTTGAAGATCAAGGACAGTTTCCGCTATATCCGTGTCCTGGCCATGTATGCGGGCTTCGCCGTCACGACCGTTCCTTACGAAATGGTAAGCCGGCGCCAGCCTGCCCGGCGCAGAGCGCTGTTTCCTCTGGTCGCAAGCGCGGGCCAGCTCATTGTCTCCAATTCCGACCGGCCGCTTCAGATTGCCGCTGTCGTGTCAGCCCTGATGAGCCTGGCGGACTTTTTCTTCATCTTTTTCGTCGTCGCCGTGCGCTTTTTCCGCAATGACGTGGTGCCCGGCTGGGCATCGACGAATATGTTCAACGCCGTGATGTTCGGGGTTCTGTTCTTCGTCATGGCGATGATCTGCCAATATCTCGCTCAAATTCGCAGCGAACTTAAGAGCCGGCCGCTCTATGTGGTTCAGACGGAGCTGCAAAGCAACGTGATGCCGGGCGGTGACAATGCGCGCAACGTTGTCACAGATGAGCATCGTGCCGAGGCAGTGGCTGCAACGCGCGCCGTTTCCTGATATGATGAGCCGGCGCGGTTAAATACGAATTCGCCTGAAATGGTTGCAGTGACTGAACTTTTTGGCAGTCGTTCCATTTTCGCTCACGGATAAGCAGGGGACGGCGCCTCGATGGGCGCCTGACCAAGTCAGGGCCTATCAGCGACAAATTGCGGCAATCCCCATTGGCCGACGTGGTAATTGACGGCTGAGGGCGACTGCCTCAAACTGCGGGTAAGAGGCGAACATTCAGCTATGGTTCAGGCCGAAAACACAGGCTGAGAGAGTAAGGTGGCTTGGCAATTGCATGGGAAACCTGCCGCCGATGAACGCCCGACTGGCCCGCTTATTCACCGCTCCGAGAACAAAGCCTCGTCGGTCAGAAGCGGATGACATAAAATCTCGAATGTGGGCGCTTATATAAGACGAAAGAGACCAGATCGGTGTAAGCTAGGGAAGAGACGTTCCCGCTTCGCCTGGATGTCACAACATATCGAGTGTTGGAATGAAGCCCAGTGAAGAAATTTTCGATCTTTATGCGGAAAGCTACGGCCTAAAGAAAGACTCGCAGCTGCAGCTGAAGGAATTCTTGGAGGGCTGCCGTAGCGACCCGGAAATGTACGCCTCGGCGGCGGAAAGGATGCTCTGCGCCATCGGGGAGCCCAAAATCGTCGACACGGCCACAGATGAGCGGCTCGGCCGGATCTTCATGAACCGGACGATCAAAGTTTATCCCAGTTTCAAGGAGTTCTACGGACTTGAGGAGACGATCGAGCGGATCGTCAGCTACTTCCGGCATGCCGCCCAGGGTCTGGAGGAGCGCAAGCAGATTCTCTATCTGCTCGGCCCGGTCGGCGGCGGCAAATCCTCGCTGGCCGAACGGCTGAAGGAGCTGATGGAGCTCTGCCCGGTCCATGTGCTGAAAGCGGGTGACGAGATCAGCCCGGTTTTCGAAAGCCCGCTCGGCCTTTTCGATCCGAACTCGATGGGCGGCGTGCTCGAAGACAAATACGGCATTCCCCTGCGGAAACTCACCGGGCATATGTCGCCCTGGGCGATCAAGCGGCTCGACGAGTTCGGCGGCGACATCTCCAAATTCTCCGTGGTGAAGCTTTACCCCTCGCGGCTGCGCCAGATCTGCATCGCCAAGACCGAGCCGAGCGACGAGAACAATCAGGACGTCTCCGCCCTGGTCGGCAAGGTGGACATCCGCAAGCTGGAATTCTTCGGCCAGAACGATCCCGACGCCTATTCCTATAGTGGCGGCCTCAATCGCTCGACCCAGGGGCTTCTGGAATTCGTCGAAATGTTCAAGGCCCCGCTGAAGATGCTGCATCCGCTGCTCACCGCCACGCAGGAAGGCAGCTATGTCGGCACGGAGAATGTCGGGTCCCTGCCCTATCAGGGCATCATCATCGCGCATTCGAACGAGTCCGAATGGCGGGCCTTCCGGTCAAACCGCAATAATGAGGCCTTTCTCGACCGTATCTGCGTCGTCCAGGTACCCTATTGCCTCCGTGTGGCGGAGGAGAAGAAGATTTACGACAAGCTGCTGTCAAAGAGCGAACTGGTCGATACGCCCTGCGCGCCGGGCACGCTCGACATGCTGGCGCGGTTCTCGGTTCTCACCCGGCTCAAGGAGCACGACAACTCCACGCTCTATGCGAAGTTCCGGGTCTATGACGGCGAGAGCCTGAAGGACACCGATCCGCACGCCAAGACCGTGCAGGAATATCGCGATGCCGCCGGCGTCACCGAAGGCATGGACGGCGCCTCGACGCGCTTTGCCTATAAGATCCTGTCGGAGACCTTCAATTTCGACACCCAGGAAGTGGGCGCCGATCCGGTTCATCTGATGTATGTGCTCGAGCAGGCGATCCGCCGGGAACAGATGCCGGAGGATACCGAAGACCGCTATCTCGAGTTCATCAAGGAAGAGCTGGCGCCGCGTTACGCCGAGTTCATCGGGAATGAAATTCAGAAGGCCTATCTGGAATCTTACCACGAATACGGTCAGAACCTCTTCGACCGCTATGTGGCTTACGCGGATGCCTGGATCGAGGATCAGGACTTCAAGGATCCCGATACGGGTCAGCTGATGGATCGCGCGCTTCTGGACAAGGAGCTTTCGAAGATCGAAAAGCCGGCCGGAATCGCCAATCCGAAGGACTTCCGTTACGAGGTGGTGAAATTCTCGCTCCGCGCCCGGGCGCGCAATGCGGGCAAGAATCCGTCATGGACCTCCTATGAGAAGATCCGCGATGTGATCGAAAAGCGGATGTTCAGCCAAGTCGAGGATCTGCTTCCCGTCATCAGCTTCGGTGCGAAGAAGGACGGAGAGACCGAAAAGAAGCACAATGAGTTCGTCGAGCGCATGGTCGCGCGTGGCTACACGCCGCGCCAGGTCCGTCGTCTCGTCGATTGGTATATGCGGGTTAAAAAGTCTGGTTAAGCGAACGAATGCATATCATCGACCGTCGCCTGAACCCTAAGGAGAAGAGCCTCGGCAACCGTCAGCGTTTTCTCCGCCGCGCTCGGGACGATATTCGTAACGCGGTGAACGAATCGCTGAAGCGGCGTAAGGTCTCAGAGGTCGAAAGCGGCGAGAGAATCCGCATTCGTTCAAAAAGCCTCCACGAACCGTCCTTTCACATGGGGCGCGATGGCGCGCGTGATTTCGTGCTCCCCGGCAATAAAGGCTATATTGTCGGCGACACGATCCCGAAACCCCCGGAAGGCGGCGGAGGCGGAGGCTCGCAAGGCTCACCGGACGGCCATGGCGAGGACGACTTCGTCTTCACCCTCACCAAGGAGGAGTTTCTCGATCTCTTCTTCGAAGATCTGAAACTTCCCAATCTGGTCAAGACCAAGCTCAAGGACGTTCGGTCGCCAACGCCAGTGCGCGCCGGCTACACGGTCGATGGCCCGCCCGCGAAGCTCAACCGCGTTCGCACCATGCGCAACAGCCTTGCGCGGCGTATCGCCCTGCGCCGGCCGAGCTTCGAGGAGATCGCCAAGGCCGAGGCGGAGCTGGAGGAAGCCGAAGCTCAGGAGGAGCAGGACCTGGAGCGGATCAAGCTGCTGCGCGACCGGGTGGCCCGCCTGAAGCATCTGCGCAAGATCGTCGCCTTCATCGACCCGCTCGATCTGAAATATAACCGCTTCGAACGTCTGCCGAAGCCAATCACCCAGGCCGTAATGTTCTGTCTGATGGACACATCGGCCTCGATGACGCAGTCGCTGAAGGATCTGGCGAAACGCTTCTTCATGCTGCTGCACATCTTCCTGTCGCGGCATTACCGGGATGTGGACGTCGTCTTCATCCGACATACGAGCGTGGCGAGCGAGGTGGATGAGGAAACCTTCTTCCGTTCGACCGAGACCGGCGGCACGGTCATTTCCACCGCCTTCGACGAAATGCGCCGGATCGTCGCCGAGCGCTATCCGGCGGATGAGTGGAACATCTATGCCGCCCAGGCCTCCGACGGCGCGAACGATCTGGGCGACATGGCGCGCTGCATCGACATGCTGGACGACGACATTCTGCCGCTCTGCCAATATTACGCCTATATCGAGGTCGGCACCCATATCAGCGAGAGCATCATCTGGTCCGGCTTCTCCCCGCTGACCACGAAACACCGGCATTTCGCCATGCGCCACGTCTCCGCGCCCGGCGACATCTATCCCGTCTTTCACGAGCTCTTCTCTGAGTCGGAAAGGTCACAATGAACACGACTCGAAACCGGAATCGGCGCAAAAACCAGCCGCTCTTCACAAGCGCCGAATGGGATTTCGATACGATCAAGACAGCCTATGAGGCCATTGCCAAGGTTGCATCGCGGGACCTGAAGCTCGACACCTACCCCAACCAGATCGAAGTGATCACGGCCGAGCAGATGCTCGACGCCTATACCTCGACCGGCATGCCTCTGATGTATCGGCACTGGTCCTTCGGCAAGCAATTTGCGCAGGAGTCGATCGGCTATAAGCGCGGTATGCGCTCGTTGGCCTATGAGCTGGTGATCAACTCCAATCCCTGCATCAGCTATGTGATGGAGGAAAACTCCGCCACCATGCAGACGCTGGTGCTGGCGCACGCAGCGTTCGGCCACAATCATTTCTTCAAGAACAACTATCTGTTCCGCCAATGGACGAATGCGGACACGATCCTCGACTATCTCGCCTTCGCCAAGGACTATGTGAAGGAATGCGAGGAGCGCCACGGCATGGAGGCGGTCGAATCCGTCATGGACGCGGCGCATGCGCTGATGCGGCAGGGGGTGAGCCGGCAGCCGAAAATCCCCGTCTCATCCAAATCCACCCGGATCGAGAAACGGAGAAAGCGGCGCAAGGCCCATCAGGAAGCCACTTATGACGATCTCTGGCGCACGCTTCCCAGACCTAAAAATCCTGCGAGGGGCGCCGATGAAGCGGAGCTGCAAGGCGGCGGCGAAACGGAAGGGCTCGGCCTGCCGGAGGAAAACGTCCTCTATTTCCTGGAGAAACACGCACCCCGCCTGAAGGATTGGCAGCGCGAACTCTTGCGCATCGTGCGGATGCTCGCCCAATATTTCTATCCGCAGCGCCAGACGAAAATGATGAATGAGGGCTGCGCCACCTTCGTTCACTATGAAATCATGAACCGCATGTATGAGCGTGGCCTGCTGACCGAAGGCTCCATGCTCGAAATGCTGCATCTGCATTCGTCCGTCGTGATGCAGCCGCCCTTCTATGACCGGCGGTTTTCGGGCATCAACCCTTATGCGCTGGGCTTTGCGATGATGCGCGATATTCAGCGGATCTGCGAAGACCCCACGGATGAGGATAAGGACTGGTTCCCCGAATTTGCCGGCAATGGCGATGCGATGGGAACGCTGAAGGATGCCTGGGCGAATTACCGCGATGAGAGCTTCATCCTGCAGTTTCTGAGCCCGACCGTTATCCGCGATTTCAAGCTCTTCGCACTGCATGATGAATCCGACGAGCCCGAAGTCGAGGTCACCGCGATCCACAACGAGGTGGGCTATCGCGAAACCAGGCGTTGTCTTGCACGGCATTATGATGCCAGCGAGCAGGATCCGGATATTCGCATTACCGATGCCGATCTGAGCGGCACGCGGCGTCTTACGCTGACGCATTATGTCCGCGATGGACGGCTCCTCGGCAAGCAGGATTGCGAGCGCACGCTGCAGCATCTTGCCCAGCTCTGGGGCCATCGCGTGAAGCTGCTGGAGGTGGACAGCGGCTCGAACAAGACGCTGCGCGAAGTTGAGGCCCTGCCGCTGCCTTAATCTCGGGCGGTCTCGCCTTCGATGAATTTGCGATATTTGGCAATCTCGGCGGCCAGGAAGTCGAGAAAGACACGCACGCGCGGCGAATGGCGCAGATCGGGATGGGTCAGGAGCCAAAGATCGGCTCCGAATTCCGGCTCGGACGGCGCAAGGCATGTCAGGGACGGCCGCACATCGGCGATGAAACAGGGCAGATATCCGATGCCGATGCCGGCCTCGACCGCATCGGCCAGCCCCAGGACGGTGTTGAGCTTATAGACGATACGGTCCGGCGGAACATGCGCGGCCACCCATTTCGAGAGCTTGAAGCCGCCCAGCTGCTCGCCGAGCGAGACCCAATTCTGCGCGAAAATATCGATCTCGCCGGATCCCCCCTGACCGGCTAACGCGTTCGCCGCGCCGTAAAGCGCCCAGCCGATGCGGGCCGCGCGACGGCCGACGAGCGTTTTAGGCGGATTGTCCGTCGCCCGGATCGCGACATCGGCGTCGCGCCGGGCAAGGTTGAGCGGCTGATTGCCGATCAGGATATCGAGCCGGACATCGGGACAGCTTTGCCGGAATTTCGCGAAAAGCGGCGTCAGCAGATGCACCAGCAGCGAGTCGTTCGTCGCCACCCGGAGCTCGCCCGAAGGCGTGATTTCCCGGCCCGCAAGCTTGCGCATGGTGCCGGTGATGTCGTTGTCGAGCCGCGCCGCCAGAGCGACGAATTCCTCGCCCGCCGCCGTCACCATATAGCCGGTGCGGTGCTTCTCGAACAGCGCGATGCCGAGCGAGTCCTCGATCTGTCGCAGCCTGCGGAAGATGGTGGAATGATTGACGCCGAGCCGCTCGGCAGCGCCCGGCAGACTGCGCGCCTCGGCGATGGCCTGGATCAGACGGAAATCATCCCAGGCGAGCTTTGCGGATGGATCAATCATCTGCCAGGCCGGATTGGGCGAAGCG
The DNA here is from genome assembly GCA_963749875.1 of uncultured Alphaproteobacteria bacterium. Lineage (GTDB taxonomy): Bacteria > Pseudomonadota > Alphaproteobacteria > Rhizobiales > Rhodomicrobiaceae > JAHQVI01. Next base: position 1,185,902 of record CAVVOX010000002.1, on the reverse strand, counting down.
CCGGCCGCTTTCCAGCGGCCCGCGCTTCGCTGGTCAAACTAAGCGGCGTAGTTCGCAGCACGATCGAGGTCATGACCGGCCCGCCGTCGCGGCGTCAAAGCGAAAGCGCCGTCGCCGATCAGCGCCTGGGCCAGGGCGGCAACGGCAAGGAATGCCGGATATTCCCAGCCGCCATTCGCCGCCGTAAATAGCCATCCATTCGGCGCATGGATCACAAGCGCACCCAGCAGGATGGGCAGGAGCGCGAGGGAGATGTAGCGCGCGTAGAAGCCGGCGATCAGCGCAATGCCGCCGAAGAGCTCGGCAAGAATGATCGGCCAGGCGAGGAGGCTCGGAAGGCCGGTTTGCGCCAGAAAGCCTTCAAAGCCGGGCACCGTGAATACGGCCAACTTCAGATAGGCATGGGCAATGAACATGGCGCCGAGCGCGAGGCGCAGGACGAAGGCCCCATAGGGGGCAAGACGATGGTCAATCATGGTTGTCTCCAAACCTGCTGTTTCGATGCGCTGGAGAGCTATTCTTTCAATTTCACAATTCAACTCGCCTCGTTGCAACCTTATCATTGCATGGATGCAATGAACACAGTCTTGCCTGCCGCCGGACCAGACCCAATTACTGGAGAACGACAAGAGCCCCAAATTCACAAAATAGGTCTACCATGGCACAGAACGGCATTCACCATGTCACCGCGATCGCCGGCTCAGCCCCGCGCAATCTGGATTTCTATACGCGCGCGCTCGGTATGCGCCTCGTAAAGCGCACGGTGAATTTCGACGATCCGGGCACCTATCATCTTTATTATGGCGACGAGACGGGCCGTCCAGGCAGCATTCTGACCTTTTTCCCCTGGGCGCATGTAGCGCCGGACCGGCTCGGGATCGGCGAAACGCAGGACACGATGCTTCGCGTCCCGGAGGAGGCCATCGGCTTTTGGACGCACCGCTTCGTAGAGCATGGCGTCGCGCATGAGAACCCGACCAAGCGCTTCGGAGAAACGGTCCTGCCGCTCAAGGACCCGGACGGAATGCGGCTCCTGCTGGTGGGCGTTCCGGGCGCGGAAGACGAGCCAGCTTGGGCGAGCGGCGACGTCCCCGCGGCCAGCGCAATACGCGGCTTTCACGGCGTGAGCCTGCTGCTCGGAGATGGAGAGCCGACCGGCGCGATCCTCAGCGACGTACTTGGCTTCGCCGAAGCCGGGCGGGAAGGCTCGATCATCCGGTTCAAGGCCGGAGAGACCGCGATGGGCGGCATCGTCGACATCCGCGTCGCGGGGGCGTTCCTGCCCGCACGGATGGGCGCCGGTTCGGTGCATCACATCGCCTTCCGGGCAGCGGACGATGAAGCGCAGGCAGCGATGGTCGGGAGACTAAGGGACAATCATCGGATCGCGACGACCGAGCAGAAAGACCGCAACTATTTTCGCTCGGTCTATTTCCGCGAGCCCGGCGGCATCCTGTTCGAAATCGCGACCGACGCGCCCGGCTTCGCCGTGGACGAGCCGGCCGGTCAGCTTGGCCAGTCGCTGAAGCTGCCGGGCTTCCTGGAGGCGCGCCGTGCGCAGATCGAGCAAGCCCTGCCCACGCTGGCGGCGGCGGAATAAGCTGAAATGGGCGCTTCTTGCCCTCTCCCGGGGGAGACTTCTGCGAAACGGCATACTCAGCGTCGCCCCGGCCCGAGGTAAGCGCTTGTCGCGATGTCTTGCTGATCGCGACCAGACAAGCGTCGCTCACCGTAAAGGTTCGCGAGCCGGGGCCTACTCGCCTCACGACCCGGCAAAGTGCTTGTTGACAGATGATTGGATCCCGGATCGGCCTGCGGCCGTCCGGGATGACGAATTGAGGGACCAGTTTCGCGGAAGTCTCCCCCGGGAGAGGGAGCAAAACAAATGCTTCCGCTTCAGGTGAACGCGCTTTAGGTCTGCGAGCGGGGAAGGCTGTCCAGATCCTTCAGGTACCATTTGTCAGCCTCGATCACGGCCGGGTTCTCCCCGTTCTCGTAAATCCAGCTATCGACGGCCCATTTCTTATTATTGTCTTTCTCCAGGAGCACGCCCGTCCAGTGCGGCCAGTTGGCGACGCCGCCGACCAGGACATTGCCCTTCGAGAAGGGACGGCCCACCGTGTGGTGCTTCAGAAGCCCGTTATGCTGCAAGACAAGCATGTAGCTTGTCGTGTTGGTCGCCTCGTCGACGCAGTCCTGCTGGGTCGGATCCCCTGAAGCGGCAAAATCCATGCCCGGCCGGTCCGCCGAAGTGCCGATCTTCTCGCCCACATAGCGCTCCATCCAGCCGATCGCATAGGCGACCGCACGGCGTTCCTCATAAGGCGTGTCGGCTTTTTTTGTCTTTCGCATCAATGCCGCGATTTCGGCAATCTGCGGCGCGCCGAACCTGACGCGCGTCTGCATTTGGCACCCATAGGCATGGCACACGAAAACCGTATTGCCTGTCGGCGCACGGGTCTTGAACTCCTGATAGTGATATTGGGGCGGCCCCTCGCGCTCATATGTGCACGCCGTCAGACCGATCAACAATGAAAGGGCTGCAAGTCTGCAGATTTTAGTCATCAGCTGCGCCTGTCTCGTCCGTCCCTGAGTTTCCTATACCACCATCGCGCGAGATATGAGAAGCGAGCCATTGAGACAGGGAAGCTTTTCGCTTAGTTTGTCGCGCCATGGCCACAACGACACCTATTCACATCATTGGCGGCGGCCTTGCCGGCTCGGAGGCCGCCTGGCAGATCGCGGAATGGAGCGTGCCCGCCATTCTGCATGAGATGCGGCCCGTCCGAATGACCGAGGCCCATAAAACGGAAGGGCTCGCGGAGCTTGTCTGCTCGAACTCGTTTCGCTCGGACGATTGGGAAACGAACGCCGTCGGGCTGCTGCATGAGGAAATGCGCCGCTGCGGCTCGCTCATTATGGCGTCGGGCGATGCCCATAAATTGCCGGCGGGCGGTGCGCTCGCCGTCGACCGGGACGGCTTTTCCGCAGCCGTGACGGAAGGACTTACAAGTCACCCTCTCATCACGATCGAGCGCGGGGAGGTTGCGGGGCTGCCCCCTGAGTTCCTGGGACAGCGTGATTGTCGCGACCGGGCCCTTGACCTCTCCGGCGCTCGGCGAGGCGATAAGGTCGCTGACGGGCGAGGAATTGCTTGCTTTTTTCGATGCGATCGCGCCGATCGTCCATCACGACACAATCGATATGGACATCTGCTGGATGCAGTCACGCTACGAAAAGGCGGGTCCGGGCGGCACGGGCGCGGATTACATCAATTGCCCGCTGAACCGCGATCAATATGGCGCTTTCATCGAGGCGCTGCTCGCGGCTGAGAAGACCGAATTTCGCGATTGGGAGAAGACGACGCCCTATTTCGAGGGCTGCCTGCCCATCGAAGTGATGGCCGAGCGGGGCGCGGAGACCTTGCGATTCGGGCCGATGAAGCCGGTCGGCCTGACCAACCCGCACAAGCCCGATGAGCGCCCCTATGCGGTCGTCCAGCTCCGTCAGGACAATGCGCTCGGCACGCTCTGGAATATGGTCGGCTTCCAGACCAAGCTGAAATATGGCGAGCAATCGCGCATCTTCCGGATGATTCCGGGGCTGGAAAAAGCCGAATTCGCCCGGCTCGGCGGCATCCACCGCAACACCTTCCTGAACAGCCCAAAGCTGCTCGACTCCCGGCTCCGCCTGAGAGCGATGCCGCGCCTGCGCTTTGCCGGACAGGTCACGGGCGTCGAAGGCTATATCGAGTTGGCCGCCATCGGCCTCATTACGGGCAGGCTGGCCGCGGCCGAGCGTTTAGGACTTGCGCTTGAGACGCCCCCGCCGACCACAGCGCTCGGCGCGCTTGCCGCGCATATCACCGGCGGGCATCTCTCGGGCGATGAAAGCGCGGCGCGCAGCTTCCAGCCGATGAACATCAATTTCGGTCTCTTCCCGCCGATCGAGATGCCGACCGGCGAAGCGGGAAAGCGGCTGAAAGGCAAAGAGAAGAGCAATGCGCGCAAACGGGCCCTGTCGATGCGCGCGTTACAGGATCTGGACGCCTGGCTCGGCGCTAAACCGCTCCGCAAGACGGGCTGATCGACGCCGTAATAGCGAGATCACCTTAAGCCACATCGATCCGGCTTGTGCTGGTCGCTCCCTCTCCTTGGGGAGAGGGCTGGGGTGAGGGGTGACACCCTATCGATTTATAATTCCCTCACCCGGGATGCTGACGCATCCCGACCTCTCCCCACGGGAGAGGTAGTTTAGCCGATTCCACGGACCGGTTATTTCCACGGAATCTGATCCCGCGCTAGCCGTGCCAACCGCGCTATTCAGAACTTGCCGGACACATATCCGCGCCAGATCAGCCCATAGCGTTTCAGCGGATTGATCTGAACGATCTCGCGCAGCGGGTGATGATCCCCGGCCGCAAGGCGCTTGAGATAGGGATCGACGAGTGCGACCGGCAGAAAGGCGGGGCGCAGCCTGCGGGGCAAGGCGGCCACCTCCCGGCGAAAGTTTGCCAACGCCTGCGAAGCCCTTCGCCGCATCTCCCTGAGCGTGGCACGCAGATCCTCATTGTCGCTCCCCTGGAGGATCGCGCCGGGGTGGAGACCATGCTCCGAAAGGAGGCTCTGCGGCAGAAAGATCTTCCCGCGCGAGGCATGGTAGGGAAGCGCCCGCATCAGTCCGGCAAGGCCATAGGCCGCCGCGGCTTCAGCACTTAGGCCAGGCGACTCGCCGCCTCCCAATATCTGCGCGCCGAGGCGGAACACTGCCCCGGCGGTTGCGGCCAGATAGGCGTCGAGCGCGGCAAAATCCGGCATGAGATCGTCATAGAGATCGAAACTTCGCGCCTCGATCATGCCGTCCAGCACTCGGGCGTCCAGCTTGTGGCGCGACGCGGCTGCGGCAAGCGCGCGCAGAACGGGGTGATCCGCCGCTTCACCGCCAAGTGCCGCGTTCACCGTTTCGCGCCACCATTGCAGGCGAATCTCGCCGAGCTGCGGTTCGCTGACCTGTTCGCAGATGCGGGCAAGCTCTAGGTTGAACGCATAAAGCGCCAGCAAATCGGCGCGTGCCGGCTCCGGCGCCAGGAGCGCGGCCCAGAAGCGGTCCCGATCGCCGCGCCTGACGAGATCGCGAATATAATCGGCGTCTGTTTGCACGGCCCCGGCCACCGATTGCCCTCGCTCATGCGCTAGACCAACCCTCGTTCAATTGGACTTAATTTAACGAGGTCAAGTTGATCTATTTCAAAAGACAAGCGCAACTGTCCGAGTCCATTCAGACGCGCGTTGCGCTCATGACGAGCCGTCTTCAGGACAAGGCGATCATGGCCGCCGCAAAGACGCGCTCCTCGGCCAGAAGGATATTATAGGTGCGGCAGGCCGCGCCGGTGTCCATGGCTTCAAGAGCGATGCCGGCGCTCGCGAAACGCTCCCGCAAAGACGCGCTCGGAAAAATCTGGCTTGCGCCAGTGCCAAGGATGAAAAAGCCGAGCGCGGCGCCTTCGTCGAGCACGGGCTGCACGGCGTCTTCGGAAAGCCGGGCGGCGTCGTCAACCGGCCAGGCATAGACGCCCTCCGGCAGGATCAGCACCGATCCGGGATGTTCGATCCCGCCAAGCCGAAAACCGCCACGCCCATAGCCGGAAATGGGCGGACGCCCGGTTAGGAGTGGCGGCGGGAGCTCCATATCACGTCAGACATCCGCAGCGCGGCGTTCCGAGCCGGGCGACGGCGCTTTGACGCCGCTCCAGTCGCGCTTCACGCCCAGGAAGATCAAGAACGGTGCGGCAATGAACACCGACGAATAGGTGCCGATCACGATGCCAAACAAGATCGCGAATGTGAAGCCGCGGATCACCTCGCCCCCGAAGAGATAGAGCGCCATGAGCGCGAGCAGCGTCGTGCCGGTTGTCATGACCGTGCGTGACAGCGTCTCGTTAACCGAAAGGTTGATCAGCTCGTTGATCGGCTTCTTCTTATATTTGCGCAAGTTTTCCCGGATCCGGTCATAGATCACGACGGTGTCATTGATCGAATAGCCGAGAATCGTCAGAAGCGCGGCTACGATCGTCAGGTCGAAATCTAGCTGAGTTGCGGAGAACACACCGACCGTTATGAACACATCGTGGAACAGGGCCACGACAGCGCCGAGCGCGAACTGCCATTCGAACCGGAACCACACATAGACGAAGATGCCGAGGCAGGTGAGGACGAGCGCGATCAGCGCCTGCTGAACGAGCTCACTCGATACGGTCGCTCCAACGACCTCGGTGCGTCGGAGCTCCACATTCTGGCCGAGAGAGGCCTGAATCTTGTCGACCGCCTCCTGCTGCGCCTGTTCTCCGCCGGGCTGCTCGGCAATGCGGATCAGCACTTCCTCGGGCGCACCGAACTTCTGAATTTGGACTTCGCCGAGGTCGAGACCGCCCAGATTGGAGCGGATTGCGCCAATATCGGCGGGACCGTTGGTCGTGCGGATCTCGATCAGCGTCCCGCCCCGGAAATCGATGCCGAAATTCAGCCCGAGCGTCGCAAGCAGGACAATTGTCACGAGAATCAATGTTCCCGAAATGGTCAGACAGACACGGAAATAAGACGCAAACGGGATATTCGTGTGCTGCGGAACGAGTTCGATCGGTTTGAATGCGAAGGCCATGAGGCACCTCAAATCGGAACGGTTTGCGGGCGCGTAATACGCAGCCACTCCACGATCAGCAGCCGTGTCAGCGTGATCGCAGTGAACATCGAGGCGAGAATGCCGATACATAAGGTGACGGCAAATCCCCGGACAGGCCCGACGCCGAGCCAAAACAGGATGATACCGCCGAGCAGCCCCGTCAGGTTGGCGTCGATGATGGTCGAATAGGCCCGCGAGAAACCGGCTTCGATGGCCAATATAGTCGACTTGCCGGACCGGGATTCCTCTCTGATCCGCTCAAAGATCAGAACGTTCGAATCGACCGCAACACCCATCGTCAGCGCAATACCGGCAATGCCCGGCAGGGTCAGCGTCGCCTGCAGAAGCGACAGTGTCGCTATGATCAGCCCGACATTCACGATCAGCGCCACGACGGCAAAAATCCCGAACAGCCCGTATCCGCCGATCATGAAAGCCACGACGGCGACAAAGGCGATCACCCCGGCAACCTTGCCCGCTTCGATGGAATCCGCGCCGAGGCTGGCGCCCACGGACCGTTCCTCGATGACCTGAAGCGACGCCGGCAACGCGCCGGAGCGCAACAGGATCGCGAGGTTGTTGGCTTCCTGAACGCTGAAATTGCCGGAGATCTGACCGGAGCCACCCAAAATGGGCTCGCGGATCACGGGGGCGGATATGACCTTGTCGTCAAGAACGATGGCGAAGGGGCGGCCGACATTCTCCTTCGTCACCCTGGCAAATCGCTGCGCGCCCGAGGAGTTGAAACGGAAGGAGACGACCGGCTCATTCGTCCGCCGATCGAAGGTCGGCTGCGCATCAACCAAATCCTCGCCGCTGACGATGGTGCGCTTCTGTAAGAGATAGGGCGGAGCGCCCGCCTCCGTTGATTCATACACCGCCGATCCTGGCGGCGGCCTGCTGGAGATCGCCTCCGAAGCGCTCATGGTCTGATCGACGAGATGGAATGTAAGCTTCGCCGTCTGGCCGACGATCGTCTTGAGGCGGGCGGGGTCGTCGAAACCGGGAACCTGCAGCAGGATCCGGTCTTCGCCCTGGCGCTGAATCGTCGGCTCGGTCGTGCCGAGGGCGTCGATGCGGCGGCGGATGGTTTCGATCGAGGAGCCAAGGGCCGCACTGACGCGCTGCGTCAGGGCCGCCGGGGATGGCCGCAGCCTGATGACATTGCCCTCGCCGCGCTCGACTTCGAGATCGCGTCCGCTGCCGCCCAAAATCGTACTCGACAGGGGGCGCGCCAGATCACGCAGTTTGGTCAGGGCCGTCTCGACATCTTCCGGCTTGCGGATCGTGACGCGGACCTCGTCCCCCGCCCGGCCTAGCCCGGAATAGCCGATGCGCGCCTCGCGCAGGGCCTGCCGAGCATCGCCAGCGATGGACTCGAGCAGGTCGTCCCGAAGCTCCTTGGAGTTCATCTGCAGAAGCAGATGCGAGCCGCCCTGCAGATCGAGCCCCAGGGGCATGCGCATCTGCATCCAGCCCGGCAGCGCCTGAAGCTGACTCGGGGCGAACAGATTGGGCAGCGTGAACAACAGCCCCCCTGCCGCAATCGTCACGATCAGAATGATTTTCCAGCGATCAAAATAAAGCATCAGTTCCTCGCCTTCGCGACGAGCTTTAGCGCGTTTTGCGTCTTTGTGCCAAAGGTCAAGATGTCCTTCCGGGGCGGGCGAGCCTCAGGCGCGCTTCGCCTTGGCCTTCTCGGACTTCCCGGCGGGGCTTTCCCCTTCGACGTCGCCGTCCTCATCGTCGTCATCATTGTCGGCGCGTACGGCTTCCTGCCGGGCGGCGGCTTCGCGGACGTCGCCGCGTGTGCGTACCTCCGAAATCGTGTTCCGGACCACGCGGACGCGGACGCCATCGGCCAGCTCTACCTGAAGCTCGGCATCGCCGATCAGCTTGGTAACCTTGCCGACCATGCCGCCAGCCGTCACGACCGTATCGTTCCGCCGAATCGAGGCGATCATGTCCCGCTGATCCTTCAGCCGTTTCTGTTGCGGCCGGATGATCAGAAAATACATGATCGCAAGGATCAGAACGAAGGGCAAAAGCTGAAACAGCAGACCACCGCCGCCAGGGCCCCCTCCAGCCTGGGCGTAGGCTTCCGTTATGAACATCGGTGTAAGACCTCCTTGGGGACGCTGCATCGGTCCGGTGGGCCGCCTAGCGAAACGTCGCAGAGTTTTGGCGAATATAATGGCCTTGCTAGATGATGCAACGGCCAAGGCAGCGGGAATAGCATCCCCTCAATAGCGCGAGAGAAGCCCTGGGGCTAGTGTCGAATTGCCTATTTCCTTGCCAGACTTGACGAAAAGTGCCGCAATTGGTCCTCTCATCCGAACCTGGATACGAAACGCCCCAAGGGAAAGGCCCCATGTCCGCACCCGACCCCAAACTCGTCGATTTGCCGAGGATCGGCAGCCCCGAAGCGCAGGACTTTCTGGCGCGCATCGCCGATGCGCTCGAGCGCCTGGCTCCGCCGCCGCCTACGCCTGCTGATTTTTCGTCGGCCGACGCTTTCATCTGGCTGGCCCACACCGAACAGTTCCAGCCCGTTCCGAAGGTCAATCGTGTCCCGATTTCCCTGCTCAAGGCGGTGGAGCAGGTGCGCGACACGCTGCTCGACAATACGGAACGCTTCGCGAAGGGGCTGCCGGCGAACAATGCGCTGCTCTGGGGCGCGCGGGGCATGGGAAAGAGTTCGCTCGTCAAGGCGGTACACGCCGCGATTCTCGGAACCCTTCCCTCGGGCAAGGACGGCGCGACGCTGAAGCTCGTCGAGATCCACCGCGAGGACATTGCAAGCCTTCCGGCCTGCCTTGCCCATATCCGCAAATCCGAGCACCGCTTCATCATTTTCTGCGACGATCTCTCCTTCGACGCCGATGACACCTCCTATAAATCGCTAAAAGCGGTGCTTGAGGGCGGGATCGAAGGCCGGCCGGAGAATGTGGTTTTCTATGCGACATCGAACCGGCGGCATCTGATGCCGAGAGACATGATGGAGAATGAGCGCTCCACCGCCATCAGCCCGTCCGAAGCCGTCGAGGAGAAAGTGTCGCTTTCCGACCGTTTTGGCCTGTGGCTTGGCTTTCACAATTGCGCGCAGGCCGATTATCTCGAAATCGTGCGGGGATATGCGGACCATTTCGGGCTTTCAATGGACCGGGAGGCGCTCGAAGCCGAGGCTCTGCAATGGGCCATGTCCCGCGGCGCCCGCTCCGGGCGCGTCGCCTGGCAATTCATCCAGGATGCGGCAGGGCGCGAGGGCCGGCAGTTGACAACGTGATATGCGAGTTCGGAGCGATCATGCGCTTCGAGCAGCCCCGCTGCCGGAAAAAGGGCTCCGGCGGCTGGGGGCAACCGCCGGAGTATCGGTCAGGACCCGGGGGAGTCACGACCTGGAAAAATACGCCTCGGGATCGACGGCTTTGGAGTCCTTGCGAAGCTCGAAATGAAGCTGCGGCTTCGTCACCTCGCCCGTCGCGCCGGCCTTGGAGATGACCTGTCCGCGTTTGACGATTTCGCAGCGGCGCACGAGCACCTTGTCATTGTGCGCATAGGCCGTGACATAGCCGTCGGCGTGCCGGACCAGGATCAGATTGCCAAAGCCCGGCAGCTCGTTCCCGACATAGGCGACGACACCGTTCTCGGCCGCTTTGACCGGCGTTCCCTTTGGAACCGAAAAGTCGATGCCGTCATTGAACGAGCCGTCGTCCCCTGAGCCGAACTTGGCGACGATCAGGCCCTGAACCGGCTCGCGGAAGGTCGTGCCGCTGCGGGCGACCGGCTGGGCGAGAAGGCTCTGACAGTCCTTTCTATCCGCCACCCCGCCATCAGTCCCATTGGCCACATTGACGTCGCGGGCAGCGGCCAAGATCGGCTCAGCCTTCTTCTCGCTCGGGGCCGCGGCGGCGGGCTTGGCATCGCTTGAAGGCAAAGGCTTGCGCTCGGCGCGATTTGGGGCGGCCTTGCGGGCAAGCTTGCGCTCTTCCTTGGCGTCGCTCTTCTTGGGTTTGGGCGTTTTCTGCGAATAGGGAACCCGCCGCGAATAGCCATTGCCGAGGTGATCGGCCGCAGGACCGCGATTCTCATAGCCGCCGCCATCCTGCTTCCGGCCCAAATCATATCCGCGCCCTTTGGGAATATGCAGGACCTGGCCCGGGAGGAGCGTTGCGGAGACCGGAATGTCGTTATAGGCGGCCAGCTCCCGATGGGTCAGCCCGTTGCGCTGGGCGATGTCGTAAAGCGTGTCGCCGCGCTGGACCGTGTAGCTGTAATAGGCGCCTTCCGGGTTCCGATTGCGGTGGGCATAGCCGTCGCCGCGATCATGAGACGCCCGCTCGTCATAAGGCCTGGCGTAGCGCTTCTCCGGATGATCGCGATAAGGCGGCTCCTTGGCATGGGAGGATGGCCGATCATAGTTCTCGCCATCCCTATCGTCACCAGGCTCGGCATAGGAGCGGCCGCGCGGCGGATGATCCGCATAGCTTGGGCCGGAACCGCCGCGATCGCGCGGACCATAGCCGGGTGGCGGCGCTTTGTAGTCATCGTAAGGGGCACTATCGCCGTCATATGCCGGGCCGTGAGAATCATGGCGCGCATAGTCGCCACGTCGGCTCGTACCGGTATATGTCGGGCCGCCGGGGATACGCAGCTTCTGTCCGGCATAGATGGTCGAGCCGGTAATACCATTCGCACCCGCCAGCTCCACCGTGCTCAATCCGAAGCGCTTGGCGATGCCATAGAGCGTATCGCCCTCCCTCACGACATAATAGCCGCCGTGATGGACCGGGCCCGGGGCCTCATGCGCCTCGTCATATTTCTCGGAATAGGACTTCACGCGGTAAGGCTTGTAGTCGCTATAGCTGGGCCGATCGTCATAGGAACGGCTGCCATAGTAGCTCGGTCTCGCCTGGGCATAGCGCACACCCGAGGCGGTGTTGTCGTCATTTTTGGGGGCCGCGCTGTCTGCGCCATGCGCAACGACCGGCTGCATTGCATAGCTGCCGCCGACATAGCGGCCGGAGCCGGAGCTGTCATAAGAGGCCGTCCGGACCGGCGCCAGCGACGTCCGCTGAATGGACGATTGCGGATAGCTCGTATCCGCGGCGGCGGAGCGAAATGGCGCGCCATTGCCGCCTCTCGCCGCCGTCTTGGCGTCCGAATAGCCGTAAACCGGTTCTGACGGGATCGGCACGGAGCTTCCGTGGCGATCCCGAATGGCTCCGGTTTCTTCAAAGGAGATTCCCTGGGAACTGCAAGCGGCCAGGGAGACCGCGAGACCGATACTGAAGATTGACGCAACGCGCTTAACAAACACACGGCGCCGAAATGAAAACTGACTTGAAATCATGGCCGCACCTCACATCCGAGGCGATCTTGGCCGTCAGCCAGTTAAAACATACTTAAAATCGCGTCGAATTCGATGCGGATTAAGTTTCATGAACGGCACGGCTGTCTTCGGGCGCCTGATCGCGATCGGACATGCCATAATCGCGGATAACGCCGGCTATACGCAACCTGTAATTGTAGAAATAATCCGAACGCCCCTTCGCCTGAGCGGCGCGATGCGCCTGACGACTTCGCCAATCGGCGATCGCCGCCTCATCGCGGAAAAATGACAGGGATAGGATCTTGTTCTCATTCGTCAGGCTCTGGAAGCGTTCGATCGAGATGAATCCGTCAATCTCCTCCAATAGCGGGCGCAATTGGGCGGCAAGATCGAGATAATCCCCTTTGCGTTCGGGGCGCGGTTCGACTTCGAAAATCACGGCAATCATAATGTCATCCGGTCTGGTTGCGGCGCTGAGGCGAGTTTCAGAGAATGTCTCATCTTGCGCGAATGGGTCATTCTGCTTTCCAAGCGGATCGGCGGCAAGCCGTTCAGGCGATCTGATGGCCTTAGATCAACTTAACCTCGTTCAAGTGGAACCACTTGAACGAGGTTAAGTTGATCTATTTCAATAAGTTAGCGTAACTGTCCGCGTCCGTTCGGACGCGCGTTGCGCTAGGAAATCAGCGGCACGAAGCGAACAGGCAGGAGATCCTCCTGTTTGACTTCGCCTTCCCTTTTCTCCAGAAGCACGAGCCGCTGCCCCAACCACCATTCGCTTAGTGGCAAGATCATCCGGCCACCCTCTTTTAGCTGCGCGACGAGCGCCTGCGGAACCTTGCCGGCCGCCGCGGTCACGATAATACGGTCGAACTGGCGCGGCTCCGGCCAGCCTTTCGCCCCGTCCGCGGTGATGGCGGTGATATTGCCGATGCCGAGCTCTTCGAAGCGCCGCTTCGCCTCCTCAAGCAGCTCTTCATGGCGTTCGATCGTGTAAACGTGGCGGCAAAGGCGCGCGAGGATCGCGGCCTGATAGCCCGAACCCGTGCCGATTTCGAGCACATCGTGATCGTCTTCGACGCCGAGCTTTTCGGTCATATAGCCGACGACGAAGGGCTGGGATATCGTCTGTCCGCATGCGATCGGAAGGGCGGCGTCGCGGTAAGCGGCGCTTGCATCCAGCTCGCCGATGAACCGCTCGCGCGGGACGTGGAGAATGGCGGCCAGCACGCGCTCGTCCTTGATGCCCCTCTTGCGCAGCTGCGCAACAAGATCGGCCGCGCTCATCGCCCGGTCCTTCATCCCAAGACGAAACCTCTGCCACATGAGCAAAACTTCGGAAGTGATTTCAGCGCGTTAGCCGGCACTCTCGTCCAGATCGAGCTTCAGTTTCCGGCAGGTCTCGACATGCGTCAAATTCAAATGCAGCGGCGTGACCGAAATCGCCCTTTCCCGCAGCGCCCAAAGGTCGGTGCCTTTTTCGGGCTCTGAGAGCTGGCGATTGAAGCCGAGCCAGTAATAGGGTTTGCCGCGCGCATCGGTACGGTCGACGATGCGCAGATAATCCTGGTCGCGCTTGCCCTGTACGGTCACCTCGATGCCGCGCACCTCCTCCGGCTCGCAATCGGGGAAATTGACGTTCAGCATGACATCGTGCGGCCAGCCGGATTTCAAGAGCTTGCGAATGACCGTTGCGCCATGCGTCATCGGCGTCTGCCAGCGAATTTCGGCGCGGGTTTCGTAACTGACCGCCAGGCTGAGCGCGATCGAGCGAATGCCGAGCAGCGTGCCTTCGATCGCGCCCGCAATGGTGCCGGAATAGGTCACATCATCCGCGATATTGTGCCCGCCATTGACACCGGACAGCACCAGATCCGGCTTCTGGTCGTGCAGAATATGGCGCACGCACATGATCACGCAGTCGGTCGGCGTGCCTTTCACGGCATAAGTGCGCTCGCTGAGCTGGCGCAGGCGGAGCGGCTCGTGCAACGTCAGCGAATGGGCGGCCCCGCTCTGGTCTGTCTCCGGCGCGACCACCCAGACATCGTCGCTCAACTCCGAGGCGATCTGCTGCAGGACGTCGAGCCCCGGCGCTTCGATACCGTCATCATTGGTGATCAGGATACGCATGAAATGCCTTTCGAAAAACAGCATCGTCGCCCCGGACGAGCGAAGCGCAGATCCGGGGCCTGATCCGGCTCACCGATGCGCACTACCCTGCAGATGGGGCAATAGGCCCCGGACAGCCCTTCGGGCTTCCGGGGCGACGGAGATCTTCTGACTAGGCATGGATTACCCAGCCGCCTCGATCACTTCCAGCCCGCCCATATAGGGGACCAGCGCTTCAGGAATGCGGATGCTGCCGTCTGCCTGCTGGTAGTTCTCAAGAATGGCGACCAGCGTGCGTCCGACAGCGAGGCCGGAACCGTTCAGCGTGTGCACGAAGCGCAGATCCTTGCCCTCTTTCGGCCGGTAGCGCGCATTCATCCGGCGCGCCTGGAAATCCCCGCAATTGGAGCAGCTCGAAATTTCGCGATAGGTGTCCTGCCCCGGCAGCCACACCTCGATGTCGTAGGTCTTGCGCGCGGCAAAGCCCATATCGCCGGTCGCCAGCACGACGGTGCGGTAGGCGAGCCCCAGGCGCTTCAGCACTTCCTCGGCGCAGGCGGTCATCCGCTCATGCTCTTCCTCGGACTGCTCGGGCGTGGTAATGCTCACCAACTCGACCTTGGAGAATTGATGCAGCCGGATCATGCCGCGCGTGTCCTTGCCCGCCGCGCCGGCTTCGGAGCGGAAACATGGCGTGTGCGCCGTGTAGCGCAGTGGGAATACGCCTTCGTCGAGGATTTCTTCGCGGACAAGATTAGTCAAAGGGACTTCGGCAGTCGGGACGAGCCATTGCTCTCGGGTATATTCGCCTGCTTTGAATCGGTGTATAAAATTTTGGCCGCTCTCCAGCTCTTCCCCCATAAAGCGTTCAATCTCTTCCTGACGCGCATTTTGAAGATCGTCTTCAGACAGTTTTTGTTCTTTCAAAGCCGCAAGACGTTTTTTGATGGTTGCGCCGCGCTCTTCCGCCCAATTCACATGATCTGCGTTCATAGCTTCAAAATCGATGGATTTTGCTGAAAAAAGATCATCCCGAAATTTTGGCAACTGTCCCGTACCGAAGGCCGCTTCGTCGCGCACCAAATAAGGCGGATTAACCTCCTCATAACCGAACTCGCGCGTATGCAGATCCAGCATGAACGCCGCCAGCGCCCGCTCCATCCGTGCAAGCGTGCCTTTCAGGATCACGAAGCGGCTGCCGGAAAGCTTCGCCGCCGTCTCGAAATCCATCTGACCGAGCGCCTCGCCCAGCTCGAAATGCTGCTTGGCCCCATAATTGAACTTCGGCGGCTCGCCCCAGCGGCGGATTTCCTTATTCGCGCTTTCATCGCCGAGCGGAACGTCATCGGCCGGCAGATTCGGGATACCGGCGAGCAGCGCATCGAGCTTGGCCGAAATCTCCTTCTCCTGCGCCTCGCCCCCGGCGACACGGTCCTTCAGATCGCCCATTTCGGCGATCAGCGCCTGCGCCTTTTCCTCATCCTTGGCCGCCTTGGCCTTGCCGACCTCCCTGGAAATCTGATTGCGGCGCGACTGAGCGTCCTGCAGCGCGGTGATCGTCTGGCGGCGCTCGGCGTCCAGCTCCTGGATGCTGGCGATCAGCGCGGCCGCCTCGTCATCCGGCTGGCCACGCTTTTCCAGAGCGTCCTTCAAAATCTCTGGGTTGTCCCGGATCAGTTTCAGATCGAGCACGGCGGGAATCTCTCAAACGTTGGAAATGGGGATCAATAAACCCGGCAGCAGCTATAGGACGCGCGCGCCCTCACGTCCACCCTGGACTGACCACAAGCCAAGCGCTGCCACAGGTCTCGGTAGGGTGGGTTGACACCCGCGCAGGCGGGTGGAAACCCGCCGTGGAGGCAGAATTCGATGGGTCTCGCAGAGCTCGACCCATCCTACGCACCTGCACAAGCCTCAGCCCGGATTATTCCTCCTCGCTTTCCTGCTGAGCCGCCGCGCGCTTCTTCTCCATCAGGGTGACGGCGAAGATCGACGCCTCATAGAGCACGACCGTGGGGATGGCCATGCCGATCTGGCTGATCGGGTCGGGCGGCGTCAGGAAAGCGGCGACCAGGAAGGCGAGCACGATGGCATAGCGGCGCTTGGACTTCAGATCGTCCGAGGTAATGAACCCGGCGCGCGCCAACAGGGTCAGCACCACAGGCAGCTGGAAACAGATGCCGAAGCCGAGGATCAGCGTCATGATCAATGAGAGATATTCGCTGACCCGCGCCGTCAGCTCGATCTTCACCGGCCCGTCCGTCTGCTGCATCGACAGGAAGAACTGCATCGCCAGCGGCATGACGACGAAGTAGACGAGCAGCGCGCCGAGGAGAAACAGGATCGGCGTGGCGATCAGATAGGGCACAAAGGCCTGTTTTTCGGTCTTATAAAGGCCGGGCGCCACAAACATATAGATCTGCGAGGCGATGATCGGGAAGGCCAGGAAGATCGCGCCGAACAGCGCCAGCCGGAGCTGGGTGAAGAAGAACTCCTGCGGCGCGGTATAGATCATGCCGATCGGCACATCCTCGCCCACGGCCCAGCGATAGGGCATGACCAGGATGTTGTAGATGCCCTTGGCAAAGAAGATGCAGATGACGAATGCGATCGCGACACCGACAATCGTCCACAAAAGACGCTGACGCAGCTCGATCAGGTGATCGATCAGCGGGGCTTTTGTGGCATCGATATCATCGGTCGTCACGGAAGATCGCGCTCTCGGCTAGTTGGTGGCCCGGTGTTCGCCGTTCACTCTGATTTCATGCCCGCTGCCATTCGAAGTCTCGGCGCCGTTCGACGAGGAGGCGGCGGGCTCGGACGCGGCCTCCGCGTCTGTGGAACTCGCTGCGCGGGGCTCCGGCGATGTCGCCGTGTCGCTTGCGTCCTTCGGCGGCAGGGGCGGCGGTGGCCCGAGCTCATCATCGGCCCCGCTGTCGGCCTCGTCACTGGGTTTGGGCGCCTCTTTCTTCCCACCGGAGCTGAGAGGATCGCGCCCCATCTCCTCGATGGAGTCGCGCACTTGATTCAGCGGGTTGTTCGACTTAAGAGCCCGCATTTCGCGCTGCAGATCCTCGCCGCCAGCCTCGCGGACCGCCTCATCGAAATACTTGCGGAACTCGTCGGCTGTCGAGCGCAGCTTTCCGACCATCCGGCCAAGCGAGCGCAAGAGGGCCGGCAATTCCTTCGGGCCTACAACCAGAATTGCCACGATCGCAACCAGCAGCAATTCTGACCACGCAATATCCAGCATCGCAGTTCAGGCTTTCGATGAAGAGCAGCCGGCGCACGGTTCGCGGCTATAGGAGCAACGCGATCTCAACCGTCTTAGCCGACCCGCATATTTTCGTGCGAGGAAACGTTCGCATCGATCTTTTTCTCGGCAGGGCGATCCTCAAGGACTTTCGGCTCCTCCGCCGCCTTTTCCTCGGTGTCCTCGGACAGGCCGTGCTTGAAGCTCTTGATGCCTTTGGCGAAGTCGCCCATGACCTCGGAGATCTTGCCGCGCCCGAACAGGAGCACGATCAAGAGAATCACAACAACGATTTGTAACCAGCTGGGAGCCATTTGCTTACCTTACTTCCTTTTGCGGGCCGCTTTCGTGAAAACTTACGCCTAATATGAACGGGCCGCAAGCGCCGCTCCGTCGATCCTTGCTATAGAAGTGTCGTCGGATCGGGGAAAGATCAAGACGGAGCCAGGCTTAACGCGCAGATGGAGTTCGCTCCCCTTCTCCGGAAGGGGCCCATTTTCGGCGCGCAAAGTCAATGAGCAGTCGAGCCCCTTCACGCCGAGCTCGATCAGTATTTCATGACCGAGCAGACGCGTCTCGAGCACATGGGCCGGCGTGCCGTCCACGGCATCGCACAGCTCCATCTCCCAGGGCCGCACGCAAAGCGTTACCTCGCCCTCTACCCCCTCAGGAGCGCGGAAACGGCCGAGCGGACCCACCGCCCAGCCGGAAATCACCCGGCAAGGCACGACATTCATCTCCGAGAAGGTCTCGGCCACGTAAACATCGGCCGGCCGGTGATAGAGTTCATCGACCGTTCCCGCCTGAACGAGACGGCCGGCGCGCATGACGGCAATCCGGTCGGCAAGCCGCATGGCTTCCTCGGCATCATGGGTGACGATGATCGCCGTCGCGCGGACTTCGCGCAGGATGGCGAGCGTTTCGTTCCGGATGTTCTGCTTCAAGCGGCTATCGAGGCCGGAAAACGGCTCATCCATAAGCAGAACGCCGGGGCGCGGCACAAGCGCCCGCGCCAGGGCCACCCGCTGCTGCTGGCCGCCGGAAAGCATATGCGGATAGTGATGGGCATAGTCGGCGAGCCCCATCCGGGCCAGCGCAATGAGTGCTTCCTCCCGCGCAACCTTGCGGCCGAGCCGTTTCAGGCCGAAAGCGACATTGTCGATGACCGGCAGATGCGGGAACAGCGCGAAATCCTGAAACATCAGTCCGACGCCGCGGCGCTCGGGCGGCATAAAGATGCTGGGCGAGGAAACGTCGATCCCGCCGATTGCGATCTGTCCGCGATCCGGCCGCTCGATGCCGGCGATCAGGCGCATCAGCGTCGTCTTGCCGCAACCCGATGGCCCGAGCAAACAGACGATCTCGCCAGGTGAAATGTCGAAGCTGAAATCCCGAACCGCCGGAATTGCGCCGAAACTCTTGCTCACCCCGGACAGAGACACGCCGGCCGCTATGGTCGCCGCAGCTTTGCGCCCTCTTTCCCAATGAGAAATCCCGGCGGATTTACCCTCGCCAGGGTCAGCCTCGCTCTGCCGGAACAATGCCAAACGCAAATCCTTCTCCACCAGGCCGCAATAAGTCCTTGCAGTATAGTTTTATCAGCCTTGACTGCGTCTTAAAAGGTCGAAGACGTGAGGCTGAAAGCGGGACGAGCCATCCTCGGCCGGTGTTTCGTCTTCGTCGGCGAGCGGCTCCTCAGCCTCGCTGGCGAGCTCATCGCCGGGATCGCCGCCGTCAAGCGGGTCCTCATCTTGCGTGAGCAGCGGCGAATCATTCGGCTCGGGTATGGTGAATCCCGGTGGCAGATTGCTGTCGAGGAGGCCGGCGCCTTTGAGTTCGGAGAGGCCGGGCAGATCTTTCACGCTGTCGAAGCCGAAATGCTCTAAAAACTCGTCGGTCGTGCCGTAGGTGACGGGGCGGCCGGGCGCACGGCGGCGGCCGCGAAGGCGGATCCAACCCATCTCCATCAGAACGTCAAGCGTGCCCTTCGAGATGGAAACCCCGCGGATTTCCTCGATCTCGGCGCGCGTCACCGGCTGGTGATAGGCGATGATCGCCAACGTCTCCAGGGCCGCCTTGGAGAGCTTGCGCGGCTCCACCGCATGCCGCTCCAGGATGAACGAGAGGTCCGGCGCCGTGCGGAAAGCCCATTTTCCCGCCACCCGTGTCAAATTGACGCCGCGCCCTGTATAGAGGTTCTGCAACTCCTCCAGAAGCGCGCCGATATCATCGCTGCCGGTGAAATATTCCGCGAGCGAGGCCTCGTCCATCGGCTCGGCAGCCGCAAAAAGCACCGCCTCCATCACGCGAAGCTTCTCCAGACGCTCAGCCGAAGGCAAGCGGGTGACATTGCCCGCCAGATGCTGGGCCGGCGGCGCCTCGCGCGCCGGGAGCGGCAGACGTGCCTGATCTTCCTGTTTCGTCTCGTTTTTCGACATCTCGGATGTTCCATAGGCGAGACGGGCGTGGCCGACGCCTACCCGTTCGCGGAGCCAATTGAAACGCTTTCAACTCATCGAGTGCATCGATCCAAACGGAGGCAACGGCCGGAGTTTGGCAAAATTGATGCATAAACAAAGAGCCAGGGCGCGGACACATGAACCATGTGAATGCGTCAGTGCACTAGGTACGGTCGCGGGAAGCGGATTGGGAGTGCCCCAGACGCAGCCAGCGGATATAAAGCGGCGCAAAGGCTTGCGCCTGACGAATCTCGATATGTCCTTCGCGCGCCATTTCCAGCGTCGCGCCGAAAGAGCTCGCGAGCACCGTCTTGCCCGCCTCCGGGATCCCCAGATACTCCTCGAGATAACTCTCCAGGATCGACCAATTGGCCATCCCTCCGGAAAGCCGCTCCAGAAGCTCGCGCGCCTCGTAGACCGACCAGACTTCGCGTCCGCCGAGCTCGACGGGAGCAACCGCATTCTTGCCGCGCTGCTCGGCATAGGCTTTCAGAAGATCGTAGACGCTGGCCCAATATTCGCTCTTGCGAACGGTCCGAATGCCTTCCGGCATGCCGCGATGGAAATAGTCGACGCCGAGCTGCTTTCTGCCGAACAGCCGCGCAACGGCATCGCGCATCGCATCGAGCCGCTTGAGCCGGAATGCAAGATGGAGCGCCATTTCTTCGCCGCTTGGCTCGTCCTCGTCCTTCTCTTCGGGGGGCAGGAGCAGCTTCGACTTCAGGAAGGCCAGCCAGGCGGCCGTCACCAGATAGTCGGCGGCGATTTCGAGCCGCATGGCGCGGGCCTGGGCAATGAATTCCAGATATTGTTCCGCCAGTTCGAGAACCGAGATTTTGGACAGATCGACCTTTTGCGTCCGCGCAAGGCTCAGCAACAGGTCAAGCGGCCCCTCATAACCATCGAGCGAAACGACCAGGCGCTCCGACGATGAGACCTCGTCGAACGGCACGACATTGGCGAAGTCGCCGCTGTCCGCAGCAACGCCATTTTCGTTCTCCGCCTGATTGTGGTCGGCCCCGTTCGGGGGCTGGTCTTCGTTCATGCCGTCAGAGGAAAAAGGTTAAAATCTTCAGCATCATGGCTGATTCATGCGATTTCGCCTAGAACTTCAGCCATTAGCGCCTCCGCCCGGACTTCGTCGAAACTGCGGGCGGCGGCAAGACGCTGGCGGGCGGCCGAGAACCGGCGCGCGGAAGCGCCGCTCAGCTCCGGCGCTGCGGCGGCAACGGCTTCCATTTCCCCGAAAGTCCCGTCGCAATGTAGCGCGACATCACATCCTGCCGCAAGAACGGCGCCGGCACGGTCATTCATGTCGCCCGAAAGCGCCCCCATGCCAAGATCGTCGCACATAAGCAGGCCATCGAAGCCGATCTCGCCGCGGATGATTTCGCCGATAATCATCGGCGATGCGCTCGACGGCCGATCGGGATCGATGGCGGGGATCAGCACATGCGCGGTCATGCCGAGCGGCATATCGCGCAAGGCATGAAACGGCTGGAAATCGGTCGCGCTCAATGCCTCACGGGATGCCTCGATAACCGGCAGCGAGGCGTGGCTGTCGACCTTCGCGCGGCCGTGGCCGGGAATATGCTTGATGACGGGCAGCACGCCGCCTTCGAGATAGCCTTCCGCGACCGCACGGCCAAGCGCGGTAACGGCCTCGGCGGTCGAGCCATAGGCGCGGTCGCCGATCACATCGTGAGCGCCGGCAACCGGCAGGTCGAGGACCGGCGCGCAGTTTACATTGATCCCGAGCGCGGCGAGGTCGCGGGCGATCAGCCTGGCGCCCAGGCGGGCTGCTTCCAGCCCCTTTTCCGGATCGCGGGCATGCAGGTCAGCGAATCGGCGTCCGGAGGGATAGCGCCGCCATTGCGGCGGGAGAAGGCGCTGAACGCGCCCGCCCTCCTGGTCGATCAGCACGAGCCCACGGTCGTCGCCGAGCGCATCGTAGAACTCGGCGACAAGCCGTCTGACCTGCTCGGCGTCCTGGCAATTTCGTTTGAAGAGGATCAGGCCGCAGGGCCGGGCCTCGCGGAAGAGGCCCCGTTCCCTGTCGGTCAAAGCGATTGAATCGCAGCCGCTGATGAAGGCGCGAAGACCGATCCCCTCGCTCAATGCGGAGGCCTCCCGGACTGATCAGTTTTTCCGGGAGAAGCAGCTCTTCATGCCGGCGCCCTTGAGCTGTTCGCACAGCGCATCGGCTTCGCTCTTGGTCTCGACCGGGCCGACGAGCAGGCGATACCAGACGCCCTTCGCACCGAGATCAACCTTCCGGACGGATGGCGAATAGTTGCCGATCACCGAGGCGTATTTCTGCTGCAAGGTGGCGAAAGCCGCGACCGCTGCCTCCTGATCATTGCGCGCAGCGATCTGGACGAAATAGCTACCCGTAGCGCTCGGGGATGCAGTGACCTGCGGGCTCTGGGATTGCGGAGAAACCGCTGCGATCTGCTGCGTGCCCGAAGCCTGGCTCCGCTCCGCCGCCCCGGTCTGTTCCGCGCCCTCGGACTGGCTGGATTCGATTGTGGCCGGCTGCGACGTTACGACGACGCCGGACGAGACCGGGTTGTTCTGTGCGCTGGCCACGGCGATCCGCTGCGTATCCGGCTGCACGGCCTGCTGGGTTCCATCAGGACTGAACGTGACTGTCCGGACCGTTCGCGGCGCATCGGGCGATTCGGCTTGCTTGGCCGCCGGCGCGCTCGCATTGGTCTGAGTCTCATTACCCTGGGCCTTCAGAGCATTCTCGATCCGCTGTTCGAGGGTTCCGGTCGTGACGATGCCGGGTATGTTGCCGCCGGAGGACGCCGGCTCGGCGCTGGCGGTCTCCTGCGTCGAAGAGGATTCGTCGTCAATCAGCCGGTCATAGATCACCTTGTTCCGATTGGGGAATTCACGCCCCCCCGGATCGGCCGGCTCTTCTTTGATCGGGGTGCTGTCAGCCGTGATCAGCGAGGGGCCTTCGCCGCCGCCGATCGAGGACTTATAGAAATAGGCGAGACCGCCGCCGACAGCGACAGCGCCGATCAGAACGACGGCTACGAGTTTCTTCCGCCCGCCTCTGTGGTCGTCCTCATATTCGTCGAGATCGTAATCGTCTTCGTCGGCGAAGAAATCGGCGTCAAGATCCTCATCCGCTGGGGGCGGATAGATGGGGCGCACCGACTGCGGAGGCGGCGCCTGATCGGGCTGATCCCAGTTGTAGAAGCCGTTATCTTCAAAATTGGAGTCGAAATTGCCGGCATCGCCGTGCAGTGGCGCCTGCTCGCTGCTATAGGGCTCCATTTGCGGGCCTGAAAAACGCTGAGGCGGCTCCGGATCAAATCCTTGCGGCGGGCCGGGCTCGAAATTGTGATCCTCGAACGCGCCGCGATAATGCCCCGCAGGCGGCGCATCGTCCGGCACCTCTTCCGGCGCAAAGAAACGATCATGCACGGACTGCGCATCGGACGCGGCCGGCTCGTCCGGCGGATAGTAGCTCGGAAACGGACTTGCCCCGAACTCCTGAAAGGACTCGCGGTCCCAATCCGGAGCATAGCCACGCGATGAGCGCGGCGCGTAAGGATCGCTCGAGGCGTTCTGGTAATAAGGATCCTGCGGCGGAGGCGGCGGAGGTGGTGTTCGCGCATAGGGATCGGCGGGCGGCGGTGCGGCTCGGGGCGGCGCATTGCGCTGTGCGGCCTCCCAATCCGACCGTTCGGGATGCCCGGAAGCGCCGCCGGGCTCATTCTTCGCGTAAGCCTCTGGACGAAATGCGGAAAATGAGGGCTGTTTTTCGGGCTGATTGCGCGGCGGCCGCGATGCGGAAGGTTCGGATTGCCGATACCCATCATAACGATCGCCCCCAGGCGCCCCGGAGGGAGCTTGCCGCGGCGGGTAGTCACGGCTACCGCCCTGGCCGCGCCGAAAACCTCTTGGATCGTCAGACATGGACATATGTACCTTTTCTTTACCTTAACCCGGCTAGACGAAAGGCCGTCGGCCTTAAGCCGATCAAGTCTCAACGCATCTCAGAAATTGGTTGAACGCCCAATATGCCAAGGCCAGACCGTACAATCTGCGCGACCGCTAACACAAGAGCTACGCGCGCCCTGGTAATC
Organism: uncultured Alphaproteobacteria bacterium; assembly: GCA_963749875.1. Taxonomy (GTDB): domain Bacteria; phylum Pseudomonadota; class Alphaproteobacteria; order Rhizobiales; family Rhodomicrobiaceae; genus JAHQVI01. Next base: position 1,161,968 of record CAVVOX010000002.1, on the reverse strand, counting down.
TCCGGATCGTCGCCGACGATGAACCGTAAATGTGGCAACTCTTTGCCTCGGTTCCATAGGCCATGAAACTCGCTTGCAAGCTCGTAGAGGTAAAAGGCGATACGATGCGGCTCGTGCGCCTGAGCCGAAGACTCGATAATACGCGGATAATGCGACATTCGTTTTATAACAGCAAGTTCTGCGTCGTCTTTCAGTAAATCGAGCGCGGCGCCCGAGAGCTCTTTTCCACTTATATCTATGTCCGGAGCCAATTCCTTGACATTACGCATGACCGAGTGTGCCCGTGCATGGGCATACTGGACATAAAACACCGGATTGTCGCGGGATTGCTCGAGCACCTTGGCGAAATCGAAATCGAGCACCGCATCATTCTTGCGGTAGAGCATCATGAAGCGGACCGCCCCCGGCCCGACCTCGTCCACCACCTCGCGCAGCGTGACGAAAGACCCCGATCGCTTCGACATTTTGACCGGCTCGCCGGCGCGGAAGAGACGCACGAGCTGACAGATCTTGATGTCGAGATCGCCCTCCCCTTCCGTCAGCGCCGCAACCGCCGCCTTCATGCGCTTGACATAGCCGGCGTGGTCCGCCCCCCAAACGTCGATCATATGCCGGAAGCCGCGGCGGAATTTTGACCGGTGATAGGCCATATCGGAGGCGAAATAGGTATAGCTGCCGTCCGATTTAATGAGGGCGCGATCAACATCGTCGCCGAAATCGGTTGCACGGAACAGCGTCTGCTCGCGGTCTTCCCAATCGTCCGGCAGTTTGCCCTTCGGCGGCGGAAGACGGCCCTCGTAAATCAGGCCTTCCTTCTTCAACGCTTCGATGGTCCCACTGACCTCGTTGGTCTCACCGTCGATGAGGGAGCGCTCGGAGAAGAACACATCGTGATGGATGCCGAGCTCGGCCAGATCGCCCCGGATCATGTCCATCATCATCTCGATGGCCGTCTTCCGGACGACGGGCAACCACTCGGCCTCCTCCATATTGTGCAGGCGCGGACCGTATTCGACCGCCAGGGCCTCACCGACGGCGCGCAGATAATCGCCCGGATAGAGCCCCTCGGGTATGTCTCCGATGTCCTCTCCCAGCGCCTCGCGGTAGCGCAGGAACACAGAGCGTGCGAGGACATCGACCTGGGCGCCCGCATCGTTCACATAATATTCCCGCGTCACGTCATAGCCGGAGAAATCGAGAAGATTGGCCAGGGCATCACCAAACACCGCGCCGCGACAATGGCCGACATGCATCGGGCCTGTCGGATTGGCCGAGACATATTCGACATTGACCTTCTCGGCCTGCCCGAGCCCGGAGCGGCCATAATCATCGCCCTGCTCCAGGATCGACCTCAAAAGCCTGGGCCAGAATTCTTGTTTGAGCGTCAGATTGATGAAGCCGGGACCAGCGATGTCGAGCCGGGCAATATCGGCATCCCCCTTGAAATGCTCGATGAAATGCGCTGCGAGATCGCGCGGCGGCATCTTCGCCTGCTTCGCCAGCACCATGGCGGCGTTCGACGCAATGTCTCCATGCGCGGCATCGCGCGGCGGCTCGACCGTCAATTGGGACAGGTCGGCGCTCTCTGGGAGCACGCCAGCCTCTTTGAGCCCCGCGCCGGCTTTCTGAAACCGGGCCGCAAAATCTGAAAAGACATTCATCATGATCGATCCGATGCGCCGAAACGCGTCTGAATGGCAAGGCTATCGGCTATCGCAATCGCGGCGTGTCGTCAAATAGGCGCCGATGGGTCTCCATGGCCATCCGGTCGGTCATGCCGGCGACGAAATCGCTGATGACCCGGCCCTTTTCCTTGGTCTCTGCCTTTTGCCGCCATTCATCCGGAAGGCTTTCCGGGGCGGCAAGAAAATGGTTGAACAGGTCGCGCACAACCTTCTTTGCGCCGTCCATGATGTTCCGAACCCGGGGGTGGAAGTAGAACTCCGCAAATAGGAAGCGTCTCAGCTCGCCGATTTCCTCCGTCATCCTTTCGGAGAAGGCCGTCACCGGATAGGGGGCATTGCGAATGTCATCCACCGAAGCCGGCTGAAGATCGCCCAACCGGCGCAGAGTCTCGTCAACGATGTCGTGGACCATCGCGCTGATGAGACGGCGGTTGACCTCATAGATCAGGCGGTTCTCCGGGAGAAGCCCGTGCAGCCGCTCGACTTCCGAAATGAACCGGCCGGCAAGCGGAACGTCGCGGAGCTTTCGGATCTCGATCATGCCGGCGCGCAGACCGTCGTCCAGATCGTGATTATTATAGGCGATGTCATCGGCGAGCGCGGCGACCTGCGCTTCCGCCGAGGCATAGCTTGCCAGATCGAGATCGTGGCTCTGCCCATATTCGACAATCGCGGCCGGCAGACCCTCGACGGCGTAGCGCGGCGTCGGCTCCCCGTCGGCCGTCAGCAGCGGGCCATTGTGTTTGACGAGCCCTTCAAGCGTTTCCCAGGTCAGGTTCAATCCGTCAAAGGAAGCATAGCGGCTTTCCAGCTTGGTGACGGTGCGCAGGCTCTGGGCGTTGTGATCGAAACCGCCGAATGGCTTGGCAAGCTCGTGCAGCGCCTCCTCACCGGCATGGCCGAAGGGCGGATGTCCCAGATCGTGGGCGAGTGCGATCGTTTCCGCCAGATCTTCATCGAGCCGGAGCACGCGGGCGACCGTGCGCGCAATCTGTGCGACTTCGAGGCTATGGGTCAGCCGGGTGCGATAATGGTCGCCCTCATGGAAGACGAAGACCTGCGTCTTATAAGTGAGCCGCCGGAACGCCGCAGAGTGCACGATGCGGTCGCGGTCGCGCTGAAACGGGCTTCTCAGATCGCAGCCCGGCTCTGCGTGAAGGCGCCCCCGGCTTTGCTGGGCGGCGCAGGCATAGTGCGCAACGGGTCTGTCGGCAAAACGCGCATGGATCGACATTGGTGGCGTCCAGTCTTGGCTTTCCGCCGGCACCCTCAGAACGACTTAACCAACGGAATGATTGACAAAAGCCCCCCGACCCCCATTTCCATAGAAGCAAATTAAGTCAACGGCAATTTATGCGATTCGACAGGCAAAGTGATGGCATCCGTTGAAGTGACAGATCGCGCGGCCAAGCGCATCGCCGAAATCATCGCCGGGGAAGGCGCAGGGACAATGCTCCGCGTCAGTGTTCAGGCGGGTGGATGCACCGGGTTTCAATATTCGTTCGATCTGGTCTCGGACCGCGAGGATAGCGATTTCGTGATCGAGAAGGACGGCGTTGCGGTTCTGATCGATGAGGTCTCGCTGCCGTTCATGCAAGGCGCCGAGATCGATTTTGTCGACGATCTGATCGGCTCATCGTTCCAGGTCAAGAATCCGAACGCCACGCAGACCTGCGGCTGCGGCGTTTCCTTCACCATTTAGGCGGATTGCGTGTTACATCGCCGCAGAGCGGCGATGTTCAGGCGGCAGCCTTACACGGTGGCCCCAACTGCATCTCTGCGTTCTTCCTCGCTCTCCATCCGGCGCCGCTGGAGCCAGACGATGAAGCCGAGCAACAGGAATGCCGGGATATCCATCAAATATTTCGACGGCTGGTCCGCCGGCCGCAGCACTTCCAGAACCTGCTGATCCCAATCGAGGCCGGCCTTCTTCGCCGGGGAACCGAACTGCACGCCGTCAATGATGACCTTGTCGCCATCGGTCTTCAGCCTGAGTCCCGATTTTTGCAGCCGCTCCTCGCCGGTCGCTCCATCGGGCAGATCGAGCAACACGACGAACTGGATCGGATCGCCGAGCTTATCAAGCCCCGAAACCCGCATCCGCAATGGCTGACCGGCCGGCGTGTTGGCCGCCGCATCGGTAATCTCGGAGGGCGCACGCTCCACATAGGGGGGATAAATCATGTCCATCCAGTAGCCCGGCCGGAAAATGGTGAAGGCGAGGAGCAAGAGCACCGCGCTCTCCCAGAGATAGCTGCGGGCAAAGAAATACCGTTGCGTCGCCGCCGCGAAGAGCAATGTCGCGATGGTGGCGGTTATGAAGATGCCGACGCCGCCGACCCAGTCGACATTCACCAGCAAAAGATCGGTGTTGTAGATGAACAGGAAGGGCAGGATCGCCGTGCGCAGAGAATAGAAGGATGCGACCAGCCCAGTCTTGATCGGATCGCCGCCAGATATAGCCGAGGCGGCGAAGGCTGCGAGCCCCACCGGCGGGGTCACATCCGCCATGACGCCGAAATAGAAGACGAAGAGATGGACGGCGATCAGCGGCACGATGAGGCCCGTCTGCTGCCCGAGCGTTACGATGATCGGGGCAAGCAGCGCGGACACAACGATGTAATTCGCCGTCGTCGGCAATCCCATGCCCAGGATCAGAGACAGGATCGCCGTCAGCATCAGGATGAAGAACATATTGCCGCCGGCAAGCGTCTCGACGACCTCGGCCAGCGCCGAGCCGACGCCGGTCTGACTGACCGCGCCGACGATGATGCCAGCCGCCGACACGGCGATGGCAATGCCGATCATGTTACGGGCGCCGGAGATCAGCCCCTCATAGAGATCGACGAAGCCGCGTTTGATCTGACCGGCATAATCGCCCGTACCACGGAACAGCGCAAAGAGCGGCCGTTGCGTGATCAGGATCAGCATCAGGAAGGCCGTGGCCCAAAAGGCTGAAAGGCCAGGGGAAAGCCCCTCGATCATCAGCGCCCAGACGAGCGCGATCACCGGCAGCAGGAAATGCAGCCCGGAGCGCACTGTCGGCCCCGGTTCCGGAAGCATCAGCATCGGTTCGTTCGGGTCGTCCTGCTCAAGCTCCGGCACGCCGGCCCCGTAGGCAATCAGGCCGAGATACACTGCAACCAGTCCCGCCCCGATGACCCAGCTTGCTGCCGGGCCCAAGGCGGGTTTGAGCCAGCCGAGCCCGTAATAGACCCCGATCGCCAAGAGGCAGATGGCGAGAAAGCCCGCCAGCCAGCCGACGATCCGCTGAAGCCAGGGCCTGGGCGGCACGGCGCGCGGCAGCCCCTTCATATTCAGCTTCATGGCTTCGAGATGAACGATATAGAACAGGGCGATATAGGAGATCACCGCTGGCAAAAAGGCGTGCTTGATCACCTCGGAGTAGGGGATGCCGACGAATTCGACCATGAGGAACGCGGCCGCGCCCATGACGGGCGGCATGATCTGGCCGTCGGTCGATGCCGCGGCTTCGATCGCGCCCGCTTTTTCCGGCGGGAAACCCACGCGCTTCATCAAGGGAATGGTGAAGGTGCCGGTGGTGACGACATTGGCGATCGACGATCCGGAGATGACGCCGGTCAGGCCGGAGGAGACCACCGCCGCCTTGGCGGGGCCACCGCGCAGATGGCCCAGCACCGAGAAGGCGACCTTGATGAAATAATTGCCCGCGCCGGCCTTATCGAGAAGCGCGCCGAAAAGCACGAAGAGGAAAACAAAACTGGTCGACACGCCCAGCGCGACGCCGAACACGCCTTCCGAGGTAATCCATTGATGGTTCACCACCTCGGAGAGATTATTGCCCTTATGCGCAATGATGGACGGCATATAGGGGCCGAGGAAAGTGTAGGTGAGGAAGACCGTGGCAACGATCATCAGCGGAGGACCGAGCGCCCGGCGGGTCGCTTCCAACAGCAGCATCAGGCCGGGAACAGCGACAACGAAATCCCAGAAATTGGGCGCGCCGACGCGGTCCGAAATGTCATTGAGAAAGACATAGATGTAGAATGAGCAGGCCGCGGCGCCGATCGCCATGATCCATTCCTGGACGGGGATCCTGTCCTTGGGCGAGCCCAGAACGACCGCCGTAATGATCCCGGCGGCGAAAAGAACGATCAGCCAGGAGGGAATTTCGCCCTTCGAGCCGAAAATGAACAGACAGGCGAGAATGGCCGGCACGACCGCGCCAAGGCCGATCTGAAACGGGGTCCGCACGGACGGAAAGGCGAGAAAAACGAGAAAGAGCGCGAAGGCGAGATGGATAACGCGCGCCTGGGTGTCGTTGAAAACGCCGAAGCCGACGATGAAGGGTATGGGCGAGGCGAACCAAAGCTGAAACAGCGACCAGGCGAGCGCCACATAGATCAGGACTTTGGCGGCGATCGGTCCGGGCGTCCGCGCGCCGGTGTCGCTCGAGGCGACGAGTTCATCGAGTTCTTGCTGGCTGAGCTCGCCATGCCCCGATCCTTCCATCTCGACCCGGGCCGCCTGCTGTTGATCCTTGTCCGTCATCCGCCTGTCCCAAAAGCTCAAATCCGCGCGTCTGCCCAGATTCGGACAGATATATCAATGCTGGCGCAAGGGCCTGCCCCTAGGCAAGCGCAAACGCATATAAAAAAGGCTGGCCCCGAGGGACCAGCCTGATCACAGGCCGATTAGAGCCAGCCTTTTTCTTTGTAATATTTCTCCGCGCCCGGATGAAGCGGAGCGGAAAGGCCCGCCTTGACCATTTCTTCCGGCTTCAGATTGGCGAAAGCCGGGTGAAGCTCCTTGAAGCGGTCGAAATTGTCGAAGACGGCTTTGACGACCTGATAGACGGTCTCTTCATCCACATCCGCCGAGCTCACGAAAGTCGCGCGAACACCGAAAGTCTTCACGTCATTGTCGGTGCCCTTATACATGCCGCCTGGGATGGTGGCGTTTGCATAATAGGGATTGTCGCTGACCAGCTTGTCCACTTCCGGACCCGTAACCGGTACGACGATCGCATCGCAGGTTGTGGTAGCTTCCTGGATCGAGCCGTTCGGATGGCCGACCGTGAAGACGATCGCATCAACCTTATTGTCGCAAAGAGCGGATGACTGTTCAGCGGATTTCAGCTCCGATGCCAGAGCGAAATCGTCCATCGTCCAACCCTTGGCGTCCATGAGCACTTCCATCGTGCCGCGCTGGCCGGAGCCGGGGTTGCCGACATTGACGCGCTTGCCCTTCAGATCGTCGAACGTCTTGATGCCGGAATCCGCGCGGGCAACGACCGTGAAAGGCTCGGGATGGACCGAGAAGACCGCGCGAAGCTTGTCGACCTTGTTGCCTTCGAATTTGGAGGTGCCGTTATAGGCGTGATACTGCCAGTCGGACTGCGCAACGCCCATCGTCTGGTCGCCAGCCTTGATGGCGTTGATATTGGCGATCGAGCCACCCGTCGACGGGGCGGTGCATTTGATATTGTGCTCGGAGGTCCCACGGTTGACGAGCGCGCAAATCGATTGTCCGACGACATAGTAGACGCCCGTCTGGCCGCCAGTACCAATGGTAATAAATTTCTCCTGCGCCGAAGCAGGCGCGGTCATGGCCAAAGCAAGCGCAGCCGCTCCGGCGAAAGCAGTTATCTTCATGATGTTATTCCCCTTTTTTCGTGGCGGGTATTCTTCAGGACCGTCCAAGCCTACACTAGACGGAACGCGGGTTGGAACCCTTTTTGAATTCGACATAAAAAAATGGCGCTATTGGGTGCGTCGAAAACAATCGGTAGCGCTACCCGCGAGTTACCGCGATCTGCGCGCAGTTTATTTATCCGGGGAATCGCTGCTCGGGGTCTCTCCGTGTCTGACGTAGCGATCCTCGAAATATCGGATGATCGCAAGGATCATGATCGTCAGTACCGCCCCCATCGCGGCGATCGTGTAGAACCCTGCTCCGCATGCCATGCCGAGCGCGCCCGCAAGCCACATGCCGGCGCCCGTCGTCAGACCTTGCACCTTACCGCCGCTCTGGATGATCGTCCCCGCCGCGAGAAAGGCGACGCCGGCCGTTACCCCTTCGACCAGGCGGATGGGATCCATATTGGCGACATCGCCCTCCGCCCTGATGCCGTAGAAGATCTCGAAGGAGACGATGGTGAAAAGCGCCGCCGCCAGCGAGATGAGCGTATGGGTGCGCAGCCCGGCAGGACGGTCCCGGACCTCGCGCTCAAAGCCGACGACCGCCCCGAAGGCCGTGGCGATCAGGAGCCGCAATGCGATGTCGGTCTCTTGGAAGTGGGTGAAGGAGGAGTCGAGCCAGGGCATTCTCTTTCTTGATGTGAGCTGAGCTTGGGTAACAACGGAAAGCGCGGATCGTTCCCGTCGCGCGCGCCGGACGCGGACGGATAGATTGGCTTACCTCGCCTTTAGCGGCGCTCCGCTCAGATGCATCCCCGCATCGGTGATCAGGATTTCACCGGTGATATTGTTCGAGGCCGGTGAAGCGAAGAATATGATCGCTCCCGCTATCTCCTCAGGCGTGGAGGCCTTCTCCAGCGGCGTGGTTTGCGCAATATTGCGCGCAACCGTTTCTTCCATTTGCTCGCCGACCCATTTGGTGAACCATCCCGATGCGATATAGCCGGGGCAGACCGCATTGACGCGGATTTTCGGGGCAAGAACCCGCGCAAGGCTGAGGGTCAGCGTGTTCAGCGCGCCTTTGGAGGCGGCATAGGCCATGGACGAGCCGATCCCCATAACGCCGGCGATGGAGGAGATGTTGACGATCGCCCCGGCGCCGGAGGCCTCCAGCGCTTTGCGCGAGGCCCGCGCCATTTGATAGGCGCCGATCAGATTGACACGGAAAACCTGCTCGAAATCCTCCGCCGTCAGCGCATCCAGATCCTTCTGATCGGCGAATTTGGTGATGCCCGCATTGTTGATCAGCACATCGACGCCGCCGAGCTCGCCAACGGTTTCGGCGACCAGTCGCTCGCAATCGGAAAAGGCGGCGACGCTCGCCTGGATGGGGACGGCTTTCACGCCTTGTTCGCGGCAGGCCGCAGCCACTTTTTCGGCCGCATCGGCGCTGGATGAATAGTTCACCGCGATATTGGCGCCCATCTTCGCCAGCGCGAGCGCCGTCGCCGCACCGAGTCCGGTGCCCGCGCCGGTGATGATGACATTCTTGCCTTCCATATCCTTCATGAGTCTGCCCTAGCCTTTGCCGTTCCGACCGTCTTTGCCCGTTTCGCACCCACGCGAGCCCCTCCCGAGACTAGCAGCATTGACGCGTCTTTTGCGAGGCTGCCCTGGCTTGCAGCCCCGACAGGGAAACGAACCGACCGACGGACAGACACCCAAGTGCCGCTGGACTTTCTCCGAATCCGCGCCCATTCTCGACGGCGTCGCAGACATCATCCGTTCACCTGGCGCTAGGGGGACCATGGCACTCGATCCCGGTTTCGGCATGCGGCTCGACGCGCTGCGCATGCGCGCTCAGGCGCAACGGCCGGAGCCCTGGCAGGCCCGCCGGGAAAGGTTGCGCAAGCTGCGCGGCGCTTTGGTGAAACGCCACACCGAACTTCAAAAGGCGATTGCTCAGGATCTCGGCCGGCCCGAAGCGGAAACCGACATCGTCGAATATCTGCCCACCATTACCGAGCTGGATCACGCGATTGCCAATGTCCGGCGCTGGTCGAAGCCCAAGGGCGCGTCCACACCTTTGACCTTATTCGGTGCGCGCAGCGAGATCCTTGCCCAGCCTAAGGGCGTCTGCCTGATCATGGCGCCGTGGAACTATCCCGCCAATCTGCTGCTGGGGCCGCTTATTGCCTGCATCGCCGCGGGCAATACCGCCGTGGCGAAGCCCTCCGAATTCGCTCCCGCAACGGCGGCCTATCTGCGCGATCTCATCGCAGAGGCCTTCGACGCGGATGAGGTCCTTCTGGTCGAGGGCGGCCCGGAGACCGCCGAGGCGCTGCTCGATCAGCGCTTCGACCATATTTTCTTCACCGGCTCCCCCAAGATCGGGCGGATCGTGATGGCCGCCGCCGCCAAGGGGCCGACGTCGGTCACCTTGGAGCTCGGCGGGAAGTCTCCCGCCTATGTGCATCGGAGCGCCGACATCGCCGACACCGCGCGCAAGCTCGTCTGGGGCAAATTCGTCAATGCCGGCCAGACCTGTATCGCGCCGGACTATATCCTTGCCGATGAGGCGATTGCGGGCGAGCTGAAGCAGGCGCTCACCGAGCGCATCAGGAAAGTCTTCCCGCGGGAGATCGAGCAGGGCCGGCGCGGCAGCGACCTCGCCGCGATCATCAGCGAACGCCATGCCGAGCGCCTCACCGCGCTTATCGACGATGCCTGCGAGAAAGGGGCGCAGGTGCTGATCGGCGGCCAGACCGACATCGCATCGCGCTTTGTCGCTCCAACGCTTCTCGATAACGTCAATTCCGACATGCGCGTCGACAGCGAGGAGATCTTCGGCCCGATCCTGCCGATCCGCAACGTTCCCGGCCCTGGCGTCGCGATCGCGCATATCAATGCCGGCGCCACGCCGCTTGCCTCTTATGTCTTCACCAAGGAGAGCGGCGTCGCGGACCGCTATCTCGCGGAAGCGCCGGCCGGCGGGTCCTGCGTCAATAACACACTCATCCATTTCGCCAATGAGCGCCTGCCCTTCGGCGGCATCGGCCCGAGCGGGATCGGCCGCTATCACGGCGATGCCGGTTTCGAGGCGTTTTCGAACATGCGGGCCGTCATGCGGGACCGGTTCAGCCTGACCTATCGCCTTTTCCCTCCGTATACGAAGGGCATGAGGCGGCAGATCGCGCTCTTCCTGCGCCTGAAAGGAGCGGTCTAGTGACAGGCGCGGAGGTGACCGACGGAAGCGCCTTCGACTATATCGTCATCGGCGCGGGTTCGGCGGGCGCAACACTCGCCGCAAGGCTCACCGAAGACCCGCAGACGACCGTCTGCCTCATCGAGGCGGGTCCGCCCGACAGCAACCTGCTCATCCACATTCCCTTCGGCCTCGCTCTTTTGGCAAAAGCCGGAGCCAGTATCGACTGGCGTTATGAAACGACGCCGCAGCTGAGGCTCAATGGCAGGCGCCTTTACTGGCCGCGGGGCAAGACGCTCGGCGGATCGAGCGCGATCAACGCCATGTGCTACACGCGAGGCGTTCCCGAGGACTACGATACCTGGCGCGCGGAAGGCGCCGAAGGCTGGGGCTGGGCGTCGGTGCTGCCCTATTTCAAGAAATCGGAGGACCAGGAGCGCGGCGAGGACGACTATCACGGGACGGGCGGGCCGCTGTCGGTCGAGGACCTTCGCCATGTGAGCCCGCTGTCGCAAGCCTTCGCGGCGGCCGGCGGCGCCCTACAAATTCCGCGCAATGACGATTTCAACGGGGCAAGCCAGGAAGGGCTCGGCCTCTATCAGGTGACGCAGCGCCGGGGCCGCCGCTGCTCCGCCGCGACCGCCTATTTGCGTCCGGCGCGGAAGCGGCAAAATCTCGTCCTTCTAACCGACAGCCTTGCCGAAGCGATCCTGTTCGAGGAGAAGCGGGCCAAAGCCGTCCAACTCGCGCGCGGCGGGGCGCACCTCACACTCAATGCAAATCGCGAGATCCTGCTATGCGGCGGCGCGATCAACTCCCCCCAGCTTCTGATGCTGTCCGGCATCGGCCCGGCGGCCCAGCTCCAGGATTTCGGCATCACGCCTATCGCCGACCGGCCCGGCGTCGGCCGGAATCTGCAGGACCATATCGACATCATCCTGCAATATCAGTGCAGATCCTTCGCGGGCTACGGCATTACCCTGTCGATGATCCCGCGCGGGGTCTGGGCGCTGATCAAATATGTGCTGCAGAAGCGCGGGTTCCTGACCTCCAATCTTGCCGAGGCGGGTGGCTTCGTGCGCATCGATCCTGAGGCGCCGCTCGCGCAAGTGCAATTCCACTTCCTCCCGACCCGCATGGAGGATCACGGCCGCAAGACCGTCTTTGGCTACGGCTATTCCCTCCATGTGTGCTGTCTGCAACCCAAGACCCGCGGCGAGATCCGCCTCGTCTCGACCAACCCGGCCACCTATCCCGCGATCGATCCGCATTATCTGGAGGATGAGCACGACAGCCGCATGCTGATCGAGGGCGTCAGGCTCGGACGCCGCATCCTGGCCGCGCCGGAATTCGAACGCCTGCAGAGCCGCGAGCTCGATCCCGGTCCCGAGACGGAGTCCGACGCCGATATTCTCGCCTTCGTCCGCGAAAAGGCGGAAACGATCTACCATCCGGTCGGCACCTGCCGCATCGGCCGGCCGGACGACCCGGTCGCGGTCGTCGATCCAGAGCTCAAGGTAATCGGCGTGGAGGGCTTGCGCGTGGTCGATGCCTCGGTCATGCCGACCCTCATCCGCGGCAACACCAACGCCCCCACCATCATGATCGCCGAACGCGCCGCCGATCTCATCCGGGGGCGGCCGGTGCTTTGAGACCAAGCTCCTTGGGCGAATTCGCGATAAAGGGCTATGCTTCGGCAGGAGCAACAGCAAGGTGCCGACCGGGATTTTCCGCGGTTTCGTCCGATCAGAAGCGCGGCCTATGATCGTCTGGCATGATAGGAGCAATCTTAACGAGCTGGGTATTCGAAGGCCCATCAGCATGGGTGTCATCAGCCAGGCATCCCCATTTGCTTTGATGGAAGCCGGTTCTGCCGTAAACCTGTGGAACCTTGTGCCTGCGAATGCGGGAGAGTGAAGTCATGAATTCGGACGGCCAGCCGCCCACACGGCAAGGGCTGCAAGTCGATCCGGACGCGTTTCGCCCGGACCCGCATGCCGCTTTTTCGAAATACCGGCCGATCGCCGGCCTCATCGATATTGGCGGCGGGATGCCGATCGTCACGCGCCATGCCGATGTTGAACGTCTGATGACGGATGAGCGCACCCGGCAAATTGAGACGGAATCGCTCGAAATGCGCGGCATCACGTCAGGCGCGCTATACGGTTTTTACGCCAACAGTATGCTTTTCTCGAACCCGCCCGCGCATTTGCACCGCCGCGCGGCGGTCGCTCGCGCTTTCGCTTCGAAACTGATCCAAGCCTGGCGGCCGCGCATTCGCGCGCTCGTGTCGGAGCTGATCGACGCCCATGAACGGGCGCAGGAAATGGAGTTTCTCGACGCGATCGCCTCGCCTCTTCCCTCGCGCATCATTGCCGAGATCCTTGGCGCGCCGAAGGATGACGCCCCGCACTTCTCATCCATGGTCTACCGAATGTCGAGAGGGCTGGGCGGCTTCCGCCCGGAAGATTTCGAAAACATCGAGGCCAATACCGCGGAACTGACCGGCTACGTCGAAGAGCTGCTGAATGCCCGGCGCGTGGAGCCGCGTGACGACTTTCTCACCGACTATATTCACCGCGTCGATGAATCGGGCGAGCTCTCAGAAGCCGAGACAATCATCCAGATCGTCACCCTGATCATCGGCGGGAGCGATACGACACGGTTCGGCCTCACCGCGATGGTCTCGCTTCTGCTTCAGCATGGCGACCAATGGGAGGCGGTTTGCGCCGACCCGGCACGCGCAGCCGCCGCCGTGCGCGAAACCATACGTTACGAGCCTTCCGTCGGTTCGATCGGCCGGGTCGTGACGGAGCCGCTGACCGTCGATGGCGTATCGCTGGAGCCGGGCATGACACTTGCCATCTCCGTGCTCTCCGCCCAGCGCGATGAGGCCGTCTATCGCAACCCGCAAAGCTTCGACATTGCGTGCGATGATCATCCTCGATGGAGCATCAGCTTCGGCCTCGGGCCACATCGCTGCCTGGGAGAGGCGCTCGCCCGCGCCGAAATGGAGGAAGCGCTGATCGCTCTCACCGAACGCCTGCCAACGCTCGAATTGCTCGGCGACCCGCCCGTATTGAAAGGCCATATGGGAATCCGCGGCATTGCGCCGATGCGCGTCGGCTGGTCACGAGGGTAGATAAGTCTAAGCCGCCGGGGCTTTCTTGGCGTCGAGGCCGTCCCCGGCCGGCTTCTCCGCCTTAAGCGTTTTCAGCGCCTCGTCGAACGCCTTCATCCGCGCTGGCGGGATCTTGGGAAAGGCGAGGTCGAGCCCTTCGATCGCATCGGTGATCACGTCGAGCACCAGCGCGCGCATCAGCCATTTATTGTCGGCGGGGATTACATACCAGGGCGCCCAGGGCGTGCTGGTCTTGGCGATGAGCTCTTGATAGGCCTCCTGATACTCTTCCCAATGCGCCCTCTCATAGAGGTCGCCGCTTGAGAATTTCCAGAGCTTGTCCGGATGGGTCAGGCGTTTGATGAAACGCCGCCGCTGCTCTTCCCTGGAGACATTGAGGAAGAATTTCAGGATAACCGTGCCATTGCGCGACATGTGCCGCTCGAAGGCGTTGATGTCCTCATAGCGGGCCTCCCAGAAATCATCGCCGTCGGTTTTGACCGGCAGCCGCTGTTTTTCGACCAGCTCGGGGTGCACGCGCACGACGAGGACCTCCTCGAAATAAGAGCGGTTGAAGATTCCGATCCGGCCGCGCTCGGGCAAGGCGCGCCATGACCGCCAGAGAAAATTGTGATCGAGCTCCTCCGCCGATGGTTTCTTGAAGCTGAAGACCTGACAGCCCTGCGGATTGACGCCGGACATGACGTGCTTGATCGTCCCGTCCTTGCCGGCCGCATCCATGGCCTGAAAAACGATCAGTAGCGAATAGCGATCGTCGGCATAGAGCTTTTCCTGCGCCTCAATCAGCCGTTTGCGCCATTCCTTCAAATGGGCCTTGGCGCGTTTCTTGAGCCGTTTGCCGCAGAGGAAGTGGATGTCGCCAGTCCCTTCCCAGGACGGATCGTGGTTTGCCAGCCTGAATTCGCCATTGGTCGGCGCAATGATGGCTTTGGCTATGTCTTTGTCCAGCATCTCATTTCGCTCCGGCGCCGTGGTTGAGGATAGCGCGATGGAGTATCGCCGACCATAGGGCTAGTCGCCTTTCGATTTACAGCGTTACCGGCGATTTTAGAAGGAACGGCGGAGAATGTCAGCTCAGGGCCGCGTTGCTGCATCCGCCGCCACCCGCGACCTCGAATGGGACCGACGCTGAACCGCCCCACAAGGGCAAAGTCAATGCTCGCGGGCGACCGCCGCCGGCCCGGCGCCATTCTTCGGGACAAGCCACATTTCCACGCGGCGATTCTTCTGGCGCCCTTCTGCCGTGCCGTTGCATGCGACAGGGAACAGCTCGCTGTATGCCTGAAGATCAACATCCTCCGGCTCGAGATTCCCATTTGCCGCCAGGAGCAACGCGTCCCGAACGGCAGTGGCGCGCCTCAGCGCAAGCGCACGATTGTGCTCGAACACGCCGCTATTGTCCGAATAGCCGACCAGAAGAAGCCTCTTGTCCGAAAGACCACTCTTGTGCAAATGCGCGGCGACGGCCGGCATGAGCTGGATCGAACTCGCTGTCCAAAAGGGCCGACCCGCTTTCGAACTGCATGGTGGGCGACAGACGATGGGCCGATCCGAGCGTCGTCATAAGCTGGCGCATCAGATCGATATTAAAGTCTTCCGGCGCGGCGGTGAGCGAAGCCAGGACACG
The DNA here is from genome assembly GCA_963749875.1 of uncultured Alphaproteobacteria bacterium. Lineage (GTDB taxonomy): Bacteria > Pseudomonadota > Alphaproteobacteria > Rhizobiales > Rhodomicrobiaceae > JAHQVI01. The sequence continues at coordinate 1,146,688 of CAVVOX010000002.1, read as the reverse complement.
GTCCCGGCAGTGGTTGAAGTGGACCGTCGCAGGCTCTGTGCCGATCAGACCCGCTTCGTTCAGCGAGGATGCCGCAGCCGGCGAAAGCGCAAAATCGACGAGCGCGGCGACATGCTTGTTCTTGCGCTTTGCCGTGTAGAGATAAAGCTTCCGCGCAAGCGGATATTCTCCGCTCTTCACGCTGAACTTTGATGGCCTGAGAAGGAGACCGCAAGGCTCTCCGAGGGCCACCGGCTTGGCAATTTCGATTTCTGCGAAACTGGCGAAGCCGATGCCAGCCGGATCGGCGGCCACAGCCGCCGCCAGCTCGGCAGTCGAATCATAGCGCTTGGCATCAGGGGAAAGACGTCGGTCGAAGCGCCGCAACAGAACGGACTGGAACGTATGGGCCACCTCGGAGCTATCATCCGCGGCGTAAATATTGATCCTGGCCTGCCTCCCGCCCAGCTCCGCCCAGTTTTTGATCTCGCCGGCGAAAATCCGGGAGACGTTCTCAATGCCAAGCGCATCGAGCCGGTTTTCAGGTGAAACGAAAACGATAACGGCGTCGAGGGCGACGAGATGTTCGTGCCCCGGGCGGTTCATATTCGGAAATCCAGCCAGCTTGAATGCGCTCACCTCCTCCGATGTAATCGGCCGATCCGTCATGGCGATATCGGCTTTGCCGGATCTCAGCGCCAGAAGGGCCGCCGCCGATCCCTCGCTTTTCAGATCGATGGATAGGAGCTTTTCTCCAGCCTTCCCGACGATATGCAGACGCTGAGCCCCATCCTCCTTCGCCGCCGTTTCAACATTCGCACCAAGGCTTGCGGCATAGTTGCGGATGAGCGCGGGCATCAGACGGGCGCCGACCGAACTTGATCCGGCGATGCGTATCGTCGTGCCCGCAGGCTTTAAGAGCGGTCTCGTCGCACCGTTCGGGCAGCCAGCACCGAGACAGTGAAATCTGTCCGCGCCGACCTCCATTGTTCCGAGCACCTTGCTTTTGACAACGTAGTTTTCTCCATCGAAATCAAGCAATTCGCCGCTAATACTGAAGTCGCCCGATTTCAGCTTCAGCGTTACCTCCTCCGGAAATGCCGGCGAAACAGAAAGGACAATGATAAGTCCGATAGCCAAGACAGCAGAGCTGCCAAGCTTACATAAATCGAACATAGCCCCCTCCTGAAATATGGTGGAGAACGATTTACGTTGCCAAATGAAGGCCGAATTTTGTCGATTTATCGTCAGTTTTAGTCGCGATTTGCCAATTCGACTTGAATAATTCGTTCAGTTCCGGCGGCTGAAGGGCAAATATCGTTAGCGTCTCGGTTTGAATTATTCGCGATCCGAAGCGGACAGCGCATCTCAGCCGCCATGGCGCTGCAGCCAGCGCTCGATCGCATCGCCTGCCATGGCACCTGTGCCCATCGTGCCGGAATATCCCCCGCCGCCGGCAAAGGCCGAGGCAAGAAAGACGCCGCCGATCGGTGGCAACCGCCCGGCCGGCGCCTGGCCGAGCATTGTGCCGACCGATGCGTAGTCGCTCAGCGCGGTCATCCAGGGTGGCAGCAGGACGGTCGTATAGTGTTTCGGCAGGATATGGGCTTCGGAAGCGCGGATGCCGAAGTGGATGGAGAACAGCGAACGAGAAACCGGCATGCCGGCATAGCGTTCCATCAGGCGGCCAGCCTCCGTCTCGGCCAGCATGCCGGCAAGCGCGTGTGGCGCACAATTGGCTGGGATCGCGCGGGCTGACAGACTCTCCGACTTCCCGTCCGCCTTGCCTTCATAGGCGAGCGTTGCAGGCGCGTGGTCGCGAGGCGGTGTGACGGCCGTGACGCGTCGGCCGCGCAGGACGTCACTGCCAGCATCGCGTATAAGCTTGGCAAGCACCAGCGCCAGGCGCGCCGATCCGCCCTTCACAAAGGTTCCGCCGGCGGCAATCAGACCGCTTTGCGCAACCGCATAGTACAGCCACCACAAGCGCGCCGGATCGTCTCCATAGTAAGCAAGGTTCGCCGCCAGCGCGAATTTGGCCGCCTCATCATCGCCGAGGTCGCGATCCAGGACTTCGGCGACCGACCGGTTCCAGCCACTCACCACGGGCCAAAGCCCGACAAGTACGCGCAGCAATTTGGGACGGGAAGATGCCTCTCGCGCCATCGTCATCTTGCCGAGGGCATTATGGAGCTTTTCCATATCGTCGACCAGGCGCACGGCCTTCGGGGAAAACCGCTCCGACAGGGTTGTGCGAAGATTGTCGAAACCGCCGCCCAGCACAAAGGGCTCTTGGCCCAGCGGCCCGCCCTCGGCGCTGTAAAGCGGACCGACGGGAACCCATTCCAGCGCGTCGAGCAAGCCGAGCCGTTTCAACACATGATGTTTGGGGTCGAACGGGTCAGCAGGATTCGCCGTCTCGTGCAACGCGGCCTCGACGGTCAATGCGCCGGCTTTGTAGGTGGATGCCGCACCGCCGAGGCCGGCGTTCTTTTCGATGACTCAGACCTTGCGCCCGTTCTCCGCCAAGATCGCGCCTGCGGTCAAACCGCCCAGGCCTGCCCCGATAATGGCGACATCATAATCCGCTTGCACCACGACGGTCCTCCCTTGAGCCCCGAGAACGGGAAAACGGGCCTTTCCGCCGTCGCACAAGCGGATATTCCCCGAGTGTGCCGGAAGCCGCGCGGGGCCGCGGCCTCGATGATGCGGGCGGCCTCTCCCGCACTGAGCCAGCGCTGCAATTTGCCGACATTGCGCAAGGCTCAGCTTGGCCAACGTGCCCCGCTCAATGGTCCGGCGGACGGCAATTGACATACCAATCGGATCTTACAATCTTGAGACACGGAGCCTTCGATCGTAATAAACCAATCAATAGATCAGCCCTCGCTCAATTGGCCTCACTTGAACGAGGTTAAGTTGATCTATATCAATAAGTTAGCGCAACGCGCGTCCAAATGGACGCGGACAGTTGCGCTCGTCCCACGCACCGGGAGGAATGGCATGCCCACCGTCATATTCAGCATCCTCACGGCTTGGTTTCTGATCGGCAATACAATTTCGGCAAGCGCAGCCGCAAATCCCGATGCGGTGAAGGGTTTGATCGCCGACAGATGCACGAGTTGTCATGAAGTCCCGGGCTATAAAGCCCGGTGGAAGCGTGCGGATCTCAACGCGCCGTCATTCGACACAATCGCGAAGAACCCGGATGTCTATTCGCCCGCCCGATTGAGAGCCTTCCTGCAGAAGCCGCATTGGCCGATGACGCAGTTCATCCTGTCGCCGCGCGATATCGACAACATTCTTGCATTCATCAAGCAGCTGCATTGAGCTGGCTGCTCGTCGTCAAAAATTTGGGCATCTTCTGCCGTAGGCGCCGATGCCGCCGCAAGGCGCTCAGCTTGCGGCATTTTCGGCAGCCGATAAAGACCGCCTCGGAGATCGGCACGCCCCTCACCCGGACGCGTTCCGCCTCCGCCCTCTCCCGGCTCGCGAACCTTTACGGTGAGCGACAAGCGCTCAGCTTGGGGAGAGGGCCGTCTGCGTCTTGCGCATATGGCTTATACGAGGCGGCTCTGTTCGACCGCGGCCTCGATGAAGGACGCAAATAGCGGGTGCGGGGCGAATGGCCGCGATTTCAGCTCAGGATGGAACTGGACGCCGATAAACCAGGGGTGGCTCGGAATCTCGACGATCTCCGGCAGCATCCCGTCCGGCGAAACGCCCGAGAATCGCAGCCCCGCCGCTTCAAGCTGCGGCCGGTAATGCATATTCACCTCATAGCGGTGACGGTGACGCTCGCTGATCTCCGATGAATGGTAAATCTGCGCCGCCTTGCTTCCCGGCTCCAGATGCGCCGGATAGGAGCCGAGCCGCATCGTGCCGCCGAGATCGCCGTTGGCCATGCGTTTCTCAAGCTCAGCCCCGTTCATCCACTCGGTCATCAGGCCGACAACCGGATTTTGCGTCTCGCCGAATTCGGTGGAGCTCGCATCGTTGATGCCCGCGACATGGCGTGCGATCTCCACCACCGCCATCTGCATGCCGAAACAGATGCCGAAATAGGGCACGCCTCTGAGCCGTGCATAGCTCGCTGCCTCGATCTTGCCCTGCGCGCCGCGCTCCCCGAAGCCGCCGGGCACCAGAATGCCGTGCACATTCTCGAAATGATCGGCCGGCGATCCCGCCTCCAGCGCCTCCGAATTCACCCAGGAGATGTTCACCCCGACGCGATTGGCGATGCCGCCATGCATCAGCGCCTGCACCAGCGACTTATAGGCGTCGTTGAGCCCGGTATATTTGCCCACGACCGCAACATTGACATGGCCGTCCGGATTGGCGATGCGCTTGGAGATCTCCTCCCAGCGCGACAGCTCCGGCTCCGGCGCCTCGATCCCGAAGGCGTCGAGCACCTCGCGGTCGAGACCTTCCTCATGATAGGCGACCGGCACGTCATAGATATTGGCGACGTCGAGCGCCTGAATGACCGCGCTCTCCCGCACATTGCAGAACAGGCCGATCTTGCGCCGCTCCTCGATGGGGATCGGCCGGTCGGACCGGCATAAGAGAATGTCGGGCTGAATGCCGATCGAACGAAGCTCCTTGACGGAGTGCTGCGTCGGCTTGGTCTTGAGCTCGCCCGCCGCAGGGATGTATGGCAGGAGCGTCAGGTGAATATAAATGGCATGCCCGCGCGGCAGCTCATTGCCCAGCTGACGGATCGCCTCGAAGAACGGCAGCCCCTCGATGTCGCCGACCGTTCCGCCGATCTCGACCAGAACGAAATCGACGCCGTCGTTGCCGGAGAGGACGAATTCCTTGATCGCGTTTGTCACATGCGGGATCACCTGCACCGTGCCGCCGAGATAATCGCCACGCCGCTCCCTGGCAATAATGTCCTGATAGATCCGGCCCGTGGTGACGTTGTCCGCCTGGGTGGCGGAGACGCCGGTGAACCGTTCATAATGGCCGAGATCGAGATCGGTCTCGGCGCCGTCATCGGTGACGAACACCTCGCCATGCTGGTAAGGGCTCATAGTGCCCGGATCGACATTGAGATAGGGATCGAGCTTGCGGAGCCGCACTTCGAAGCCGCGCGCCTGAAGCAAAGCTCCAAGCGCTGCCGATGCGAGCCCTTTTCCCAATGAGGAGACCACGCCGCCGGTAATAAAGATGTATCGCGCCATGGGCCTGCAGAATACACAAAGCGGCGCCGATTTGAAGCGTGAAATCACCCTATGCCGGCGATTTTTCCAAGCCTAATGCGGCTGAACGGGTCCGATGCCATCAAAGCGCCGGCGCGGGGCTCCGGCGGGCGCCGCAAACCTTATCACCGGAGCGCCGGTCCACTCGTCGTTCGAATCCCCTCCTCGGGCAAGACACGAAACAGCACCGGAGCCGATCCTGGCATGGGCTCACTCTCGGCCGGTGGCTTGGGATAGGTGATGGGCGACAGCCAGTCCGGCGGCGTCATGCCCTGCTGCAACCGGTTGAGCACACTCTCTTCCGGCGCGCCCAAAGCCGGGCAGAGCAACAATGCGTCGACGCCCCGCTCAGCAAGGCGCCGGCGCAGCTTGCCTGGATCGGTCATCTTTTCCGCTTCCCAGACGAAGCGAAGTGCGAGGCCGTCTCTGTGGTAATTCGAGGCGATAATCCGGTGCGGCGTGAAGAACAGAACCTCGCTGCCTAAATCCGTCGAGGTGAAAAGCGTCAGCGGTTTGCCGCCATTCAGATCGTTGAGCTTTCCGGCCTGGATGAGCGCGCGGGCCGCATTCATGCAGGGACGTCTTTCGGGAATCGTCTCCGGGTCGACATAAGCCGAGAGCAAGGACAGGAGGACCGGAAGACATGCCAGCGGAACCAGCAAGGGCAGACGATAGACCGGCCGGCGCCTTGCCGGATAGCGCGCGATCCAGGACGCCGGCCAGCGTCCGGCGACCGCAGGATGCTCCGGCTCCAGCAACGAAGCGATCGCCGGGGCGAGAATAAGCGTAAGCACCGGATAAAAATAATAGAAGAAGCGCAATTGAGACATATAGAGCGCAAATGTCGTCGTCATAAGATAAGCAAGAACCAGAACATTTGCTTGCGACGGCAACCCGTCATCCTTTCGCAAATACCGGAACAGAATCCAGAAGCCGACCACCGGCTGCAGCAACACGCCCGCAGCATAAAGCAAAGGATGCTCGAGCGGCGATTTTGCCTCCGTGATGTTGGGCAGAAAATTGGTCAGGATGTAAGGATCGACTTCCGCCATCGGTCCGCCCAGCATGAGCGGAAAGACGGCCCAAAGGAGACCGTAGAGGCCGAATGCACCGAGCGCGCCCAGACCGGCCCGCCCGATCATCGTCGCAGGAGGCAGTGCTTGGAGTAGGCAAATCAGCGCCGCCGCGTAAGCGAGAATGACGACGAATACGATCGAGATGACGTCATAGGCCGGCACGAACCACAAGGCAGGCGGACGCTCGATCATGACCGCAAGAGCACTGCCAAGCGCGACGACAATGCTGAGCAATACCCAGGGCCGCGCCCTTTCCTTCTCGCCGAAGAGCCAGTGCAGCCCGTACCAGCCATAGATGATGCCGATCAGCACCATCGCTTCCGGGCTGATCCAGAGAAGCAGGGCCAGGAGCAAGCCGCTGAAAATGATCGTAGAGCGCGCCGGTCGCGCCTCAAAGACGACGCCCAGCGCCCAAATGAAGACCACCGCGAGCATTGCGTGGTGGTCGGCATTGGCAAGGCTGAAATAACTCCAGACGAGCGGCATCGTGGCGATGAGCGCCGTTGCCGCGAAAAGCGTCAGCGGATACGGCGCGATCCCGCGGAGGATGCGGAAGACGCCGAACAAGAGCAGCAGCATCCAAAGCAGCGGCAAGACCAGCGCTGCCCTCATCAGCCGCAGATTGACGTCAACGCTGTCGGGCTGCGCCTTGACGAGCGTGGCAATGACCACATCGAGCGGCCGTGTCCAATGATTGACGCTGTTGAAGAATGGCGCGTCGCTTCGTGCGACCGCGTGATTGTACCAGTCTCCGCTCGTCAGCAGATCGCGCACCAGCACCAGGCGCATCCAGGGGTCGGGATCGGCCGGCCCAAGCACCTCGCCATAGGGCAAAGGCAGTTGAAACCATTTTATGACGATGACGACAGCGAATGGGACGGCAAGCGGCAGGACCGCAAGCAGCGGCAGCGGAATGGCGCACACCCTTCGTTTCAGACCGCTCATTCGACTCGCCGCGGCGGGACGCTCAAATAGCGCAAATGCCGCGTTTCGCGATAGGCGCGGGCGACGCTATCGAGCACGAAGCCGGCAACGAGGCTGAGAGCGGAGAAAACGGCAAGGCCGGTACTCAGAATCGCCGTCGGCTGGCGGGGGACAAGGCCGGTTTTCAGCCATTCGTCGACGAGGGGAAGAGCAAGGCCCAGACTTGTCACGGCAAATCCCAAGGAAATCCAGGAGAAGAATGCCAGAGGCCGCGATTCCTTGAACAGGCGCAGGATCGTCATGAGGATCATGGGGCCGTCGCGATAGCTCTGGAGCTTGCTGACCGACCCTTCCGGCCGCTCGCCATAGGCCATCGGGATCTCGCGCACAGGGATCCTTTGTTCAAGGATGAAAATGCTCAGCTCCGTTTCGATATCGAACCGCTCGCTATGGGCCGGAAAGGATTTGACGAAGCGGCGCGAAAAGGCGCGGTAACCGGTAAAGATGTCGGCGAGCCTCCGGCCGAAAATCCAGCGGACGATCAGATTGAACACTTTGTTGCCGAACACATGCCCCGCCGGGAATGCGTTCTCGCTGCCGATGCGTGTCGCAATCACCGTATCGACTTCACCGGCGAGAATGGGGTCGACCAACTCGCGTGCACGCGAAGCGTCGTAAGTCCCGTCGGCATCGGCCATGACATAGATGTCGGCCTCGACATCGGCAAACATGCGGCGCACCACATTGCCCTTGCCCTGCAGATCGACACGCCGTACATGCGCCCCCGCCTCGCGCGCGAGCGCCGCCGAATTGTCGCTTGAGTTATTGTCGAAGACGTAGATTTCCGCCTCCGGCAACGCCTGCCGGAAGTCTTTGATCACGCGTTCAATTGTCAAAGCTTCATTATAGCAGGGCAGTATGACTGCAATAACCGGGGCGCTCGGCTGCTGCATAGAGCACTCGCTTGGTAATGTATCGGGAGAGGGCTATCGGGGACGCGCAGATTTCGCAAGCGCTTTCGCGCCCTTCTTTTTCGAAGCGCTCAATTTTTGGTTGAGATGTGGCCCGCTCAGGACATGCGCAAGCTGATGGCTTGGCGACATCGCCTGCACCGCTTTATTCGGCAGCAACGGGGGCGCCGCCTCAGAAAGTCGGGGCATCCCCCTTCATCTCGCCCGGCATCGCCTCAGGGTAGCATTCTTTGCAGCACGCGGTCGCGGCGGATGAAATAGTGATAGAGCGCGGCGCCGATATGCAGGGTGAGAAGCCCGGCCAGCACAAAACCGAGAACCCGGTGAACGAGGAACAGCGGGTCGGACAGCGTCTGGTCCTTTGACACCAGGTCCGGCACGATGAACAGGCCGAAAAACGAGATCCGCGCGCCATAGGCCGAGGTCGCCACCCAGCCGATAATGGGCTGGGCGATCAGCAGCGCGTAAAGCGACAGATGGACAAGGTGAGAGACGATGCGCTGCCAGGGCTCGAGCGAGGGGTCCGGCGCGGGAACGCCGTGAACCAACCGATAGGCCAGGCGCACCAGCATCAGGGCCAGAACAAGTACGGCAAGCGAGCGGTGCGTCGTATAGAGCACGTTCTGAAGCGTGCCCGGTCCCAGTAAGCGCATGATGATGCCGATGGGAATGATCAGCAGCACGGCTGCGGCGATGCCCCAGTGGAGAGACTTCGCAATGGCGGAATAGCCTTCGACACCCGAACCTTCGCGATCACCTGCCACGCTCGTCATGATCTCCCGCCTCCCCGGTGCTACGATCTGAAACAGCAATCGAATAACACATCCCCGTCGCCAAGCGAATAGCATCGGGTCTGAGGCCGCAACGCTTCTTCCAGCCGGTCGATCGGCGGCATCACAAGCCCCGGCTGGCCCGAGCCGAGCAGAAGCGGCGCCACTAATAGATAGAGCCGGTCGACCGCGCCTGCGGCCAGGAAGCGCGACACGGTATTTGCGCCCCCCTCGATCAGAATTCGCCGGAACCCGCTGGTAAAAAGTGTATTTACGATTTGGCCGGGATCCATGCCCTCCGGGCCGGCCGCAACGCGGAGCGTCCGTACCTCGCCGGAGTTGTAATTTTCTTTGCTGGACACCACATAAACGTCTGTGCTGCCATCAGAAAGACATTTGGCCTGTTTTGGAAGCCGCCCATTCGGATCGATTATCACGCGCGATGGATTTCGTCCCGGCACACGCCTTACGGTAAGGAGAGGATCATCGGCAAGCACGGTCCCGATTCCGACGACGACGGCATCGACCGATGCGCGCAGACGATGAAGGAAATCAAGCGCGGCGGGCCCGTTAATATATTTCGATGCTCCCGTCGGCGTGGCAATCCGGCCGTCAAGCGATTGCCCAAGCTGCGCAACGACATAGGGCCTGGCGAGGTCGCTGGTCAAAATCGGCTGAAGTGCCGCTATTGGGTCGCTGTTCATTGTTAATGATGCAGGGTGAATCGGAATTTCTACCATGTCGCATTCAATAGCCGGTGCCGATGGGCGAATAGAATACCGCATTGCGGTGTTAACCGATGTAGAGCTTTCAGGGGAGTTTAACCAGAATGGATGATGAGAGTTGGACGCGCCTGATGGATAATCGGCGCGAGGTTGCGGTTGAGCGCGCGCTCGCCGAAATGCGGTCGGGCCGTCCCGTTATCATGAACGCGGGCGCAGGGCTGCATATCGTCGTCGGCGCAGAGAATGTCGATGAGGAGACGCTCCAGGCAATGAAGTCGGCCGGCGCCTCGGAACCGCATCTCGTTCTTTCCCAGCCCCGTCTGCGCTCCCTTGGCTGCGATCTCGAAGAGCCGGGCATCATTCCGCTTAACGGCGTGAAGGCCGCTGAAATCCACGATCTCATCGTGCAGGTCAACGCTCATCTCAACGGCCATGCGCCGCGAGCGGCGAGCGAGACCGAGAAGGCCGCCCTGGAGCTTACGCGCCTCGCCTATTTGCTGCCGGCGGCGATCATCGCCGAGCTGCCGCGCGAGAGGACGGACATTGCGGCGCATTTCGTGCAGATCGACCCCACCGCGCTCGACCATTACCGAAAGCACGTCATCAATATGCCCCGCATCGTCTCCCGCGCCCCGGTGCCACTCGAGGATATCGGCGAAACCGAATTCGTGGTCTTTCGCGGCGGCGAGGGCATGAGAGATCAGGTGGCCGTGATCATCGGACGGCCCAATCCGAACGAGCCGGTCTATGCGCGGCTTCACTCGGCCTGCCTGACCGGCGATCTCTTCGCCAGCCTCAAATGCGATTGCGGCGATCAGCTGCGCGGGTCGGCCAAATTCATGGCCGAGAACGGCGGCGGCGTGATCCTCTATCTCGATCAGGAGGGCCGCGGCAATGGAATTGCGAATAAGATCCGCGCCTATCGCCTTCAGCATGCAGGCTACAGCACCTATGACGCCGACGAAATTCTGGGCTTCGGCCTCGATCAGCGCGGCTTCGACTTCGCGGCCGCCATGCTGAAGCAGCTCGGCTTCAACTCGGTCAGGCTGCTCACCAATAATCCGGTGAAGGTGGATGCGCTGAAACAGGCGGGGCTCGATATCGTCTCAAGCCATCGGGTCAAAGCGCGGCTGACCCTCCATAATGTCGCCTATCTCACCGCCAAGCGTGACCGGGCCGGCCATCTCATCGAAGATGATTTGGTTTGACAGCGCCTCGGGATGCCCGGCAAATGCCGGGTTTCTCGGGACTTCCCCAAGTTCCTGACGACCAACACGAAACCGAGCGAAGTGTAACAATGGCGGGCGGCCTCGATCGGCGTGCATTCATGGTGATTGCCGGTCTCAGCAGCGCCGCGGCTCTGCTGCGGCGCGGCGGTCTCGCATTCGCCGCGACGGACGATGCAGGCGAAACTGCCGAATTTTCCTGGGATCTGCTGAAAGCGAGAGCCAAGGCGATCGCCGGGCGGCCATTTCAGCCGAATCCCGAAAAGATGGACGCCAATCTCGCCGGTCTCGACTATGACCAATATCGGGCCATCAACTTCAAGCCCGAAAAAGCCATCTGGGCGGGAACCTCGATCCCGTTCCGGATGCAGCTCTTTCATGCGGGCTATCTCTATCGGGAGCCGGTCGACATCTATCTGGTCGAGAACGGCAAGGCCTCGAAAATCCGCTATGACCGGTCGATGTTCCATTTCGGCCCGGCGGAAAAGCGCGTCCCTTTGCCGGACGATGCCGGCTTTTCCGGCTTCCGTCTTCACACAGCCGCGAACCCGCACGATAATGGGACCGAATTCATCGTCTTTCAGGGCGCAAGCTATTTTCGCAGCAAGGCCAAGGGGCAAAGCTACGGGCTTTCGGCGCGCGGGCTGGCGATCGACACGGTGCAGCCGAGCGGGGAGGAATTTCCCTCATTTCGCAGCTTCTGGGTAGAGACGCCCCAGCCCGGCAGCGAGACGGTCACGGCCTATGCCCTGCTTGACAGCAAGAGCGTCGCCGGCGCTTACCGCTTCGAGATCCGCCGGAATATCAATGTCGTCATAGACATTGAATGCGAGATCCATCCGCGCCGCGTGCTCAGCCATGCCGGCATCGCCCCGTTCAGCAGTATGTTCTTTTTCGGCCCCGCCGATCATTCCTACCACGACGATTTCCGCCCGCGCGTCCATGATTCCGACGGGCTGCTCGTCTTCACCGGTGGCGGCGACTGGATCTGGCGCCCGCTCGTCACGGGTCCGAACATTCTCTACTCCGTCTTCGCCGACAAATCGGCGCGCGGCTTCGGCCTCATGCAGCGCGAGCGCGAATATGATCATTACCAGGATTTTCAGGCCTCCTATCATACGAGGCCGAGCACCTGGGTCGAGCCGCTATCGGATTGGGGCGAAGGCAGTGTCGATCTCGTCGAGCTGCCGACCGACAATGAATATACCGACAATGTCGTGGCATTCTGGCGCCCGAAGGAACCGCTTCAGCCGGGCGAAGCCTATGCGTTCCGCTATCGGTTGAGCTGGTGCTGGGATGTGCCGGTCGAACGCAATGTCGCCCAGGTGGTTCGGACCGCGACCGGCAAGGGCATTCCCCCGGACAGCCGTTATTTTCTCCTCGATTTCGCCGGCGGCGAGCTCTATGCGGAGGCGGATGACGAGTTCTGGGATTATGATTACGGGGCGAGCGAAGGGGTCATCACGGCATTTACCGTCAGAGGGAACCCGGTTCTCGACGGCAAGCGGGTCGGGATCGAATATCATCCCCAGGGCAGCAAGTCGGCCGATCTCAGCTTTCAGATTCGCCGTTTCGGCAAACCGCTGACGGAGAAATGGGTCTATCGCTGGGCGCCCTGATCTGCCTCACCCCCGTCATCCGCGGGCGTCGCCCTGGCCTCGGCGAGCCGATCCGTCAGATCCGTGAGTTTTTCCGCCGTCCGGGCAAGGATCGCAACGCTGACCGCACCGACAAGGACCGGCACGACAAGAAAGGTCCAGTCGAGGGCTGAGCCATAAAGGACAAGAGGTGTTATGCCGGCCGGCGGATGAAACACGTCGAAGGCGAGCATGATCGCGACGCTGACCCCGACAGCGGCGGCCACCGTGGGGGCGGCTTCCATGCCGCTATAATGCATCGTAATGCCGGCGGTCGCGCAGATCAGGTGCCCGAAGACGATGGCCTTGGTTCGCGCAGGCGCAGATCGCGGCGCGCCGGAGACGAGAACGATCGAGGTTGCAAAGGGAATCGTGCCGAGAGGGACCGCCGAAATGCTGGCGAGTATGACCATCAATGCGATTCCGGCCGCCGCACACACTGCGGAGATCAGGACCGGAAGGGGCGCAAATCGGATCATCTCGCCAATATTCAGAAAATTTCGCGCCTGAACAAGGGTGAGGAGCGAAGCTGCGCTTGCAGTTTTCAGTCGGGAAATTGTGAATAGCGTGTGATTGAGGCGCCGGCGCAATCTGAAATCGCTGAGAATCACTTAAGACATGCGATTATTGCCATAGTTATGCGCTAATCGGATCGCATTTCCACCAGGCCGAGGCTTGAGCCCGAACTCTTGGGATTTTTCTGCGTTAGCTGATTAACGAATAGTCTTCAAACCGGTCAAGAAGCCGCCTCGTCGAGGATAATGGGCATGAACCGAGCTGTCGCTCTTTTGATAACGATCTTGCTTTCATCATTCACGTTTGCCGGTCCGACACCTGCGGAGGCGGCGCCCTGCAGCGCTGCCGATTTCGGCACCGTGGTCGACGAAACCGCCCAGGCCCTGCGCGATCTCAATGCGTCCGGCGCCCAACGCTTCCAGGCCAAGTTGAGAGCGTTCCAGCAAAAGTACGATCTGAGCGATGCAGAAATTCAGGCGCGCGCCGCCTCGATCCAGGACAATAAGATGAGCGATTTCAATCGCGAGATCGAGTCGCTCGTCAGCCAGATGGACACGCTCAGCCAGACGCCGAGCAACGAGATCAACTGCGAAAGGCTCAATGAGCTGAAGCGCGTTCGCGACCGGCTGTTGACCGTCATGGGGCAGAAATCCGGCTATCTGCTGGCCAAGGCGGACGAGGAGCTGGACAAGCCTGCGGGCGCCGCCCCATCAGCGCAGGCCAAGGCAGGGCCGGGCAAACCGGCAGTCGTGACCCCCGCGCGGCAGGCCAAGGCAGATACGGAGAAGACCGACGCCGCGACAGACAGGCCGGGCAAGGAAGACAAGCTCGCGACGAAACCGTCCAAGGAGGCGAGCTATCTTCCTCCGAAGGAGAAGGCCCAGTCCGCAAAGCAGGATACGCCGAAAGCCACACCGCCGGCTGCCAAGCTTGCCGAAGCGCCTGCGCCCGCGCTTAACCCCGATTTGCCGGAGCGCCGCCGAACGAACCCCGCCCGCATCGCCCAGAACTGGCAGACCGATAGCCAGATCATCACGCCCGGCCCCGGTGAGGACGGCGAGCAAAGATTGGCAGCGCGCACCGAGGGGGCCGGGGAGCCGCCGACCTCGCTGGCGCCGCCCGCCGAGGGTGAGCAACTGGCGCCGCCGCCGGGCTCGGATACGCTTGCCCCCCCTGCCGAACCGCTCGATACGGCTTACACCATCGAGGAGATCAGCGATGCCGGACGCGGGCTGTTCGGTACAGTCACCGCCCAGTTCGCCGCCGCCATCAATTATGCCTTTCAGCGATTTGGCCGGCCAAACGCCTACATTACCGGCAGCGAAGGGGGAGCCGCCTTTCTTGCCGGCCTGCGCTATGGCAAGGGCAAGCTTCACAGCAAGACCTCGCCTGTGCGGGCGATCTATTGGCAGGGCCCCTCGCTCGGCTATGATCTCGGCGCCGAAGGCTCGAACGCGCTGTTCCTGGTCTACAATCTGGAGGACGAGGAAAATATCTATGGCCGGTTCACCGGAATTGGCGGCGCTGCCTATGTGGCGGGGGGCGTCGGGCTGAATGTGCTGGGCAAGGGCGGTATGGTCATGGTTCCGATCCGGACCGGTGTCGGCCTGCGGCTCGGGGCCAATCTGGCCTATCTGAAATTCACCGAACGCCAGACCTGGAACCCGTTCTAGTGTCCTGAATCAGAGGTATGCTTCATAATTTTCCGGGCTGGTTCTGAGACAGAACCTGTTGACGGCTTCAAGGATGTCGTCGGCGGTGCGAACCCATTTGAACGGCTTCGGGTCTTCGTTGCGGGCGTCGATATAGGCGAGGATCGCCTGCTCCAACTCGCGTTCGCTGCGATGGACACCGCGCTTGATCTGTCGTTCGGTGATCTCGGCGAAAAACCGCTCAACCATGTTCAGCCATGACGAGCCGGTCGGCGTGAAGTGGACGTGCCAGCGCGGCCGCCGGGCAAACCAGGCGCGGATCGCCGGGGTCTTGTGGGTGGCGTAGTTGTCCATGACGATGTGGATGTCGAGGTCCCCGGGCACGCGGCGTTCGATCTCGGCGAGGAACCTCTTGAACTCGACCGCGCGGTGGCGCTTGTAGCATTTGCCGATGACGTCTCCGGTTGCGGCGTTCAGGGCCGCGAACAGCGAGGTCGTGCCGTGACGGACATAGTCATGCGTGCGCCGCTCCACCTGCCCGGGCCGCAACGGCAGCACCGGCTGCGCGCGGTCCAGCGCCTGAACCTGGCTCTTCTCGTCGACGCACAGCACAACCGCCCGCTCCGGCGGGTCCAGATACAGCCCCACCACGTCGCGCACCTTGTCGATGAACAGCGGATCGGTGGAGAGCTTGAACGTCTCGGTGCGGTGCGGCTGCAGGCCGAAGGCGCGCCAGATCCGTTGCACGCTCGAGGTTGAGATGCCGCTCTGCCGGGCCATCAGGCGCGAACTCCAATGCGTCGCCCCCTTGGGCGCGCTTTCCAGCGTGCGTACAATCACGGCCTCGACCTGTTCGTCGGTGATCTTGCGCGGAACGCCGGGCTTCGGCTCGTCGTACAAGCCATCCACACCGCGCGCGATGAACCGCCGCCGCCACTTGCCGGCGGTCGCCTGATCGACGCCGAGCTCCGCGGCCACCTGCTTGTTCTCGGCGCCCGTGGCGCACGCCAGCACGATGCGCGCGCGCATCGCCAGCGCCTGCGCCGTAATTCGGCGCCGCGCCAGCGCAACAAGCGCTCGCCGCTGTGCCTCGCTCAACTCGACTTCCGGTGCGCGCCGCGCCATCATCCCTCTCCCCTTATCAGCGAATCGCTCACCCCGATAATGGCACGTATCTCTGAACCAGGACACTAGTGCATCGATCCAAACGGAGGCAACAGCCGGAGTTTGGCAAAATTGATGCATAAACAAAGAGCTAGGGCGCGGACGCATGAACCATGTGAATGCGTCAGTGCATTAGCGTCTCCGGATGATAAAGACATCCGTCCGAGTGCGCAGGCCCTTTAAGCGAAACGCTCGCGCCTGATCGCCTCGGTTCGGCCCGCCGGCATTGTGCCCGCTGCGAGCAACCAAACGCGCATGACCTCGCGCATCAAAAACGGGACAGGAAGGGGATGGCTGCGCTACCCTGAAAGGGAGCCGCCGGCCTCCAAGCCGGGCGGCGAGTTGAAGTCAGTTTAAAACTAGGCTGCGTTGACAAAAGGGATTCCCAAATCAGTTGAGTTTTGATTCAAGGATGTCTTTTAGGGGAGGCATCTTTGGGATATCCGAGTGACGTCAGCGATGCAGCGTGGGAAATCATTGCCCCGCTCCTTCCATCAGAACGTGGCCGGTGGGCGCGACCAGCACAGGATAATCGCAGATATTTCAATGGCATGATGTGGATCATGCGCACGGGCGCACCGTGGCGATACCTGCCGCCAGACTATGGCAAATGGAATTCCGTCTACGTCCGTTTCAGGCGCTGGGCGGAGATGGGTGTGTGGGATGCGATCCTCGAAACGCTTGTCGAACTGGGGCTCACCGACGACTGGGCTCACATGATGGACAGCACCACCGTTCGCGCTCATGCTCAGGCAGCGGGCGGAAAAGGGGGACTCATTCAAATGCTCTTGGTCGAAGCCGCGGCGGCTTTTCGACAAAGATCCACGCCCGGTCAGACGGTAAAGGACGCCCTCTTGGCTTTGTCCTCACAGGCGGCGAAACCTCGGACTATCGCGGCGTAGACGACCTGTTGAAATTGCCGGTCAACAAACCGAAAATCATGTTGGCGGACAAAGGGTTTGACAGCGACGACGTTCGATCTGCCCTGCTCATGAAAGGCATTGGACCAGTCATTCCGCCGAAAACAAATCGCAAAGATCCGCCTGCCTGCGACTTCAAAGCCTACAAGGATCGCAATCGGATCGAGCGCATGTTTGGTAAACTGAAACAGTTCCGGCGCATCGCCACGCGCTATGACAAAACGAAACTGTCTTACGCTGGATTCCTCGCGCTCGCTGCCGCCCATATCTGGCTACCCGCTTTTGTCAACGCAGCCTAGGACGGTGAGCATGCTGGACGCCCCGACCTCGCTCATGAAATATCAGACCTGCATCGACGGCAAATGGGTCGATGCCATCTCCGGCAAGAGCTTTCAGACATATGATCCATATACGGGCGAGCCGTGGGCGCTGATCCCGGAATGCGACAAGGCGGATGTCGATCTGGCGGTCGAGGCGGCCTCGCGCGCCTTCGAGACGGGGCCGTGGCCCGCCATGACGCCGACCGCGCGCGGCAGAATAATGCGGCGCATCGCCCAACTCATCGAGCAGCATGCCGAGCATCTCGCTCAAGTGGAAGTGCGCGACAATGGCAAGCTGATCTCCGAGATGGCGGCGCAGACCAAATATATGCCGGAATGGTTCTATTATTACGGCGGTCTGGCGGACAAGATTCACGGCTCGGTGGTCTCGGTCGACCGGCCGGATCATTTCAATTATGTTCTGAAAGAGCCGGTCGGCGTCTGCGCCTTCATCACGCCGTGGAACTCGCCGCTGATGCTGGTTGCCTGGAAGCTCGCTCCGGCGCTGGCGGCGGGCTGCACCGCGGTCATCAAACCCTCCGAATACACCTCCGCCTCGCTTCTGGAATTCATGAAGCTTGTGATCGAGCCGTCCGGCCTGCCGCCGGGCGTCGTCAATGTCGTCACCGGATACGGACAGGTGACCGGCGAGCCGCTCGTGACCCATCCCAAGGTTGCCAAGGTGGCCTTTACCGGCGGCAGTGTCACAGGCGCCCGGGTGAACGAGCAGGCGGCGAAAAGCTTTAAGAAGGTCTCGCTCGAACTGGGCGGCAAATCGCCAAACATCGTCTTCGACGACGCCATCCTCGACGATGCCGTCTCGGGCGCGATCTCCGGTATCTTCGCCGCGACGGGCCAGACCTGCATCGCCGGTTCGCGCCTGCTGCTCCAGGAGACCATCCACGACGAATTCGTCGAGAAGCTCATCGCGATGGCGAAGACCGCGCGGCTGGGCGATCCGAGCAAGACCGAGACGCAGGTGGGGCCGGTCACGACGCCGCCGCAATATGAGAAGGTGCTGTCCTATATCGACATTGCGAAGGGGAAGGCGCCAATTGCGTGCTTGGCGGCGGCCCGGCCACGGCCGAGGAAGGCGGCGGCAAATATTTCGTCAAGCCGACCATCTTCACCGGCGTCGACAACAAGATGCGCATCGCGCAGGAAGAGGTGTTCGGGCCGGTGCTCTCCGTCATCAAATTCAAGGATGAGGACGAGGCGGTGCGGATCGCCAACGACATCGCCTATGGGCTCGGCTCGGGCGTGTGGACCCAGTCGGTCAAGCGAGCGCACAATATGGCGCGGCGGATCAAGGCCGGCACGGTCTGGGTGAACACCTATCGCGCGGTCAGCTTCCTGATGCCATTCGGCGGCTACAAGGCCTCCGGGCTCGGCCGCGAAAATGGCGCGGAAGCGATCGAGGGCTATCTGCAGTCGAAAAGCGTCTGGATCAACAACGGCGCAGGCGGCGGCAACCCGTTCATCATGAAGACAGCGTCATGACGACGGGCGCCCCGATCCTGCACAAATCCGCGACCAGGCTGCCGCCTTACGAGGTCGGCCCGAGCTTCTGCGTCAGGCTCTCGAACTCCTTACGCAGGGTCTCGTTCTTGAACACCTGATCGAAGCCGGGCGCCTCGAGACGCTGCAGCGCCTCGAACGAGGTCCGCGCGTCCTGCATCAGCTCGCGAAGCTGGAAGCTCGCCTCGACGGTCTCGAACGTATTGTCGGCGATGGCGAGATCACGCAGCGTGCGTTCACGCGCCTCGGCAAGCTGGCGGCGCTGGGTCAGCAGATAGTCGCGATAAAAGCTGGCGACCTTTTCGGCGAAATTCTGCGCCTTGATATTGGCCTCGAGCGCGCGCTTCTGATCGCCTCGGTTCTGCTCCGACAACAGCCGCCGCGTGATGTTCCGGGTTTCGCGAATGTCCCCCAGAATGCCGCGCAGCTTGGTGATGTAGACGGTGTCGATCTTTTCCAGAAGCAGCTCCTGGGCATGCAGCATCATCGCGAACAGCGCGGCGTGCATGGCGAAATAGCGCCGCGCGGCTTTCACATCGTCATTGGAGGCGCTGAGCAGCCTGGCGAGCTGATCGTCCACCGAGCGCGCGGCCTGGAACGCCGTCACCAGCTTGATGAGGTCGCCGCCGAGAACGCTGTCGACCAGAAGATCGAGCTGCGCATCGCCCATCTCGATGCCGGATTTCGCCAGCGCCGCCTTGATGTCCTGCTTGATCTTGGCGATCGCCTCTTCGTTGCGTTTGATCCGGGCCTGAAGCTCGGCGATATTGTCATCGATCGAGGACTGCGTCTCCGACCAGGGACCGGGCAGAACACTCTCCTCCGGCGCGCGCAGGCGTTTCTCGCGCAACGTCGTGATTTGGTCCCGCAGTTCTCCGATCGTATCGCGATGCGCCCGCAGCTTTGCCTGCATTTCGACGACAGGCGCATCGGAGACGATCTGCAGCACCGAGTCGAGGAGTTTCCGGACCTTCTGCTCACGGTCCTCGCGGGTCTCCTTCCACAGAGGCGGGATCACATAATTCTCCCGGCTCGGCAGCTCCTTGAGCTCGGCGCGTTGCTCCGCCGCCCGCGTCAGAAGGCTGTCTACCGCGGCGAGAAGATCCCTTGCCTTGTCATCGGAGAAAAAGGTGCGCTCGCGCGCATTGCCCGTCGCGCCCTGATCCTTTGCAACCGCCGGGCCGGTATTTTGCACTTTCGCCGCCTTGTCCGCCCCTTGTGCGGCGGCGTGCTGTAATGGAAGACAACCGATGGCCGCCAAGGCGAGTCCGGCAGCCGCCGCGGGAAAAACGCTGATGCGCATCGCTTTTTCCTTTTCGCGTTTTCAGTTCTGTCAGATCCCTCGGCAGCCCATAATTCTTTCACCTTGCCGCGAAAACAGGCAAGCTCAATTTTTACCGGATATATGGGACCGCCCCGGACAGGTGAAAAGATGGTGATCGCATCGGGAAGAAATCATCGCACCGAGCTCAATTTCGATCTCGGCGAAACGGCCGATCTGCTGCGCGAAACCGTTGCGTCTTTCGCAGCGAACGAAATCGCCCCGCGCGCCGACGAAATCGACCGCACCAACAGCTTCCCGCGCGATCTCTGGCCGAAGCTCGGCGAACTGGGCCTGCACGGCATCACCGTGGAGGAAGAATTCGGCGGGAGCGGCCTCGGCTATCTCGAACATTGCGTGGCGATGGAGGAGGTCAGCCGGGCATCGGCCTCGATCGGCCTCTCTTACGGCGCGCATTCCAATCTTTGCGTCAATCAGATCCGCCGCGCGGGCCGCGAGGATCAAAAACGCCGCTATCTGCCGAAGCTGATCTCGGGCGAGCATGTCGGGGCGCTGGCCATGTCGGAGGCGGGCGCCGGCTCGGATGTCGTCTCGATGAAGCTGCGCGCCGAGAAACGCGGCGACCGCTACATATTGAACGGCACGAAAATGTGGATCACCAACGGCCCGCACGCCGATGTGCTCGTCGTTTACGCCAAGACCGACCCGGATGCCGGCCCGCGCGGCATTACCACCTTCATCATCGAAAAAGACTTTCCCGGCTTCAGCGTCTCCCCCAAGCTCGACAAGCTGGGCATGCGCGGCTCCGATACCGCCGAGCTCGTCTTTCAGGATTGCGAGGTGCCGGAAGAAAATGTGCTCGGCGAGCTGAATGGCGGCGTGCGTGTCCTGATGTCCGGGCTGGACTACGAGCGCGCGGTGCTGGCCGCCGGACCGCTCGGGATCATGAAAGCCGCCATGGATCTCGTTCTCCCTTATGTCCATGAGCGCAAGCAATTCGGCCAGCCGATCGGTAGTTTCCAGCTTGTGCAGGGCAAGCTCGCCGATATGTACACGACGATGAATGCCTGCCGCGCCTATGTTTACGCCGTGGCGCGCGCCTGCGACCGTGGCGAGGCCACGCGCAAGGACGCCGCCGGCGCGATCCTCTACGCGGCGGAGAAGGCGACCTGGATGGCGCTGGAGGCCATTCAGATCCTTGGCGGCAACGGCTATATCAATGATTACCCGACCGGGCGCCTGCTCAGGGACGCCAAGCTTTACGAAATCGGCGCCGGCACCAGCGAGATCCGCCGGATGCTCATCGGCCGCGAGCTGTTCGAGGAAACCGGGTGATCAGACCGTTAAAGTTGTAATCAAATTTATCCATAATTTAAGCACAATGCGGCCTTAAGCTTTCTAAAGCGCTGGACTCGCGGGGCTTTCCTCCGAGCACGGGGATGCAGGGCCCGCTCCTGCGGCCGTTAAACAGTTTCGCTAACCAAAACCGCCATTTCGCCATGAGTTCCAGCGTCGTTGGGCGTGCTGTCGTTTGACAGCGCGTGAAAAGTTGTGTGTTCTGCAGTGTAACGTGTATGCGGCAGGGAGCGTATGCATGATCCTGCGGTCTGGACTTGCCAGTCTCATAATCATTACGTTTCTGTCTGTCGCCGGGCTATCGCTTTCGATATCCGAGCAGGCGGAAGCGGAGACTTGGCGTGTCACCAATCTCAAACCGTCGCAGCGCCTGCATTTGCGGCAGCGCGCGTCCGCACGTTCGCGCGTCGTTGGCTACATTCCGGGCAATGCGCGCGGCCTCAAGGGCGGCCTGTGCACCAGAAGCTGGTGCAAGGTCGAATATGGCGGCAAGAGCGGCTGGGTCTATCGGCGTTATCTGAAGCTCGACCCCCGGGCGGCCAAGGCGCGGAAGCGGCAAGCAAGGGTCAAACCGGAGGTGGGCCCGGATTTGCGGGATCTCGCTCTGAAAAAGACGCTCTATTTGAAAAGCGCAGGCGGCAAACCGATCCCGATCTTTGCCTTCCCCAATGAGAAGCTGCCCGTTGCCGGGCTTCTAGAACCAGGCACCAGGAGCGTGAAAGGGCTTGGCGCCTGCGTCCGGAACTATTGCTATGTGCGCTCGGGACAGCTGATCGGATGGCTTCCGCAATCGGCGTTCAGGAGCAGCGATGAGCCCGTCGCCAATGGCCAGGCCGAAAAGAGCGCAGAGGACGTTACGGCCGCCCTCCCCCACCCTGTCCACGCAGATGAAGGCGAGGCCCTCAACAAGACGCAAACGACGGCCACGAACCTCGCGGTCAACGCGAAAAACGCCGCTATCGCGGAGCCCGTCATTGCGGGCGAGACGAAGTTCTACACGCTCGCCGGCCTTTCCGGCGAAAGCCCGCTGGCCATGTATCGCGAGGCTGACGGCACGTCCGAGATCGTCGCCTGGATCCCGAATGACGCCAAGAAGATCGAGGGCCTGCATAACTGTATCAAGCAATGGTGCCTGGTGCGCTGGAAGGACAAGCGTGGCTGGGTCGCGCGCCGTCATCTCGCCGATGAGTCGGTGGAAGGCTCGCAGACATTCCAGGTCACCGGCCTCACGCTTTGGAAACCGCTCCAGGTGCTCGATGGGCCAAGTGCAGATGCCAATGTCGTCGGGGCCATTCCTTCCTATGCGACCGGCGTCGTACCGATCGGCGGCTGCGACGAGCAATGGTGTCACGTTCGCTATCTCGGCATTGCCGGCTGGGTCAGCGGCCACTATTTGGAGCCGCAGCAGCAGCGTTGAGGCGAACGCGCCGTCTTTAGCTCACCGATAAAGCGGATTGGGATGATCGAAACGGCAGCCCGCCTCCCATTCGGAGCGCTGATTGCCGTGAGCCGGGATGCCACCCGCCTCTTTCAGCATGCGCGCCAGATGCATCATGTTCCAGGCGGCAAATGTCGTGTTGCGCTGGGTGAAGTCGTTCTGCGGACCGCCCGAGCCTTCATCGCAATAGGACGGGCCGGGGCCTGCCTCGCCGACCCAGCCGCTATCCGCCTGCGGCGGGATCAGATAGCCGATATGCTGCAGCGAGTAGAGAATGTTCATCGCACAATGTTTGGCTCCGTCCTCATTGCCGGTGACGATGCATCCGCCCACCCGGCCGTAACAGGAATATTGCCCCTTGTGGTTCGTCTGACCGGACATGCCGTAGAGCCGCTCGATGACCTTGGTACAGACCGATGATTTATCCCCCAGCCAGATCGGCGTGCCGATGACCAGAATGTCGGCCGCCTTCACCTTCTCATAGAGCGAGGGCCAATCGTCGCTCGGCCAGCCATGCTCGGTCATATCGGGATAGACGCCGGGCGGAATGTCGAAATCGACCGGCCGCAGACTCTCCGTCTTCACACCATTTGCGTTCATGATCGCCTTGGAGACGGCGATGAGCCCTTCGGTGTTGGACAGCTCCGGCGATCTCTTCAGCGTGCAATTCAGGAAAACGGCGCGCAGTCCTGAAAAATCCCATTTGTCTTGGTCGCAGAGCGCTTTCTGCTTCTCGCTCAACATGTCGGCCTCCCTTGGACGCACGGTGGAGGAACGTGTGCCGGGCGATTTTGTTCAGCCTGGATTCGCGAGGCGGCTCTCATGCTGTTTCCATCTCGCCGGATTTGGCCTTAATTTATGACATGACCAATCTCTTTGAAGCCGCAGGGCTCGACGAAGGCGCGCCGCGTCCGCTCGCCGACAAGCTGCGCCCGAAGACGCTCGACGATGTCGCGGGCCAGGACCACATACTCGGCCCCGATGGCATGCTGCGCCGCATGCTCGAAAAAGGCGGCCTGCGCTCGGTGATCTTCTGGGGACCGCCAGGCACCGGCAAGACGACGGTCGCGCGCCTTCTCGCCAAGCAAGCCGGGCTGCATTTCGAGCAGATCTCGGCGATCTATTCCGGCGTACAGGATTTGCGCAAGCTGTTCGACGCCGCCCGCGCGCGCCGCCAGACCGGCACTGGCACAGTGCTCTTCGTCGATGAAATCCACCGCTTCAACCGCGCACAGCAGGACAGTTTTCTCCCCGTCATGGAGGACGGCACCATCATCCTAATCGGCGCGACGACCGAAAACCCCTCTTTCGAGCTGAACGGCGCCCTGCTCTCCCGCGCGACCGTCCTGGTCTTCCGGCGGCTGGACGAAGCGGCGCTGGAAAGCCTGCTCGAGCGCGCCGAAGCGCTGGAAAAGCGTGCCCTGCCGCTGACCTGCGAAGCGCGCGAGCGGCTGATCGGAATGGCGGATGGCGACGGGCGCACCTTACTCAATCTTGCCGAGACCGTCCTCGCCCTGACCGACGCCGATCACCCCCCGCTGACGCCGGAAGAGCTGGTGCAGATCGCCCAGCGCCGCGCGCCGCTTTACGACAAGAGCCGCGACGGCCACTACGATCTGATCAGCGCGCTGCACAAATCGGTGCGCGGCTCCGATCCGGACGCGGCGCTCTATTATCTGGCGCGCATGCTGGCGGGCGGCGAGGACCCGCTCTATATCGCCCGGCGGCTGGTACGCATGGCGGTGGAGGATATCGGTCTTGCCGACCCGCTGGCGCTCGTCCAGGCGAATGCCGCCAAGGACGCCTATGATTTCCTCGGCACACCCGAAGGCGAACTGGCGCTCGCCCAGGCCACGCTCTATCTCGCCACCGCGCCGAAATCGAACCGCGCCTATGTCGCCTTCGGCCGAGCGAGCCGGGCGGCCAAGGAGCATGGCTCGCTCGCGCCGCCCAAGCATATTCTGAACGCTCCGACGCGGCTGATGGCCGAGGAGGGCTATGGCGCGGGCTATGTCTATGACCCCGACACGCCGGAGGGATTTTCCGGCCAGAACTACTTCCCCGACGAGATGGAGCGCGAAAGCTTCTACAAGCCGAGCCGCTTCGGCGCCGAGGCGGAGATCGCCAGGCGCATGGCCGCCTGGGCGAAGTTGCGCAGCACGAATTGATCGCGCCGGTTGCAGCTAACTCGGAAATTCCCAGCACCGTGCTGGCGTCAGCCATTGGTCTCATGATAGCTTTGCCAACCCCGATTTTCTAAGATCTGCTATCACCAAAGTGCATTTTCAGACTGCATATCGATGCCCGACATTTCTCTTCGATGCGTTTCACAACCGGCCGGCGAACCACGCCTCAATGTGATCTTCGTGCATGGTCTCGGCGGTGATCCGATCGGGACCTGGTGCTATCAAGGTGGCGAAGACGACGGTTAGTTTTGGCCGCGCGGACTTGCCGAGGAGATCGAGGGTGCTGCCGTCTATACGCTTGGATATCCGGCAGATAAAGCTGCCTGGAACACAGGTTGGCCCATCGCGGTGGCTGCAACGGCTGTGCTCGACAAGCTGATGGCCTCGCCGGATCTGCGGAAGCACGCCCAAACGCCCATTGCCTTTGTCTGTCACAGCCTCGGCGGTTTGATCATCAAAAAGCTGGTGCTGACCGCATATCTCGATCAAGGGCAAGCGCCCGGCAAAGGCAAATTTTTGGACCGCGTCGCTGGCGTTGCCTTCCTTGCCACGCCGCATGGTGGCTCGATCATTGCCAATTTTGCGGAGGCGGTGCGCTGGTTCGTGTCGAAATCCGTGCATGACCTGAAGGCCAGCGACGCCGCTCTGCTTGACCTTGCTCATTCCTACCGCGATCGCGTCGCGAATAAGGACGCCCGAATCCGTCACCGCGTCTATTACGAGACGGTCAATGCTGTGGGTGCTCCAATTGTCTCCCCCCTTAGCGCCGATCCGGGTCTTCCCGGCGCGCGGCCGGTTGCCGTCAACCGCGACCACATGAGCATCTGTAAGCCGGCAAGCGGGGATGATCCCGTCTATGAGGGCGTAATTGCATTTTTGCAGGATGAGGTGCTCCAGCCGCGCGAGCCATCATCGAACGAAAAGCTCGACGAACTCCTCGCCCTCGCCCGGGCCGGAGGGGCGTTTCAACGTGCTGCTGCGCAGGGCATTTCCGAGGCCGCCGTTCGCCGGATCGTCGAACGGCTCGGCGGCGAAGGCATTGAGCGCGACGATCTCGTTCCCTGGCTCGATAACTGGATCATGGCCGCGGTGAAGGAGCTTGGCCAACGCACCAGCGAGGATGAAGCCTTTGAAGTGGCACGAAAAGAGGCAGAGCGTAGGTTCAAAGCCGGACTTGAAAATCCTTCTGCAGCCCTAATGGACGAATTCGCCCGCGAGGAACGAGCGGAGCAGGAACGGCAGGAGGAGCGCAAACGCCGCCGTCTTCGAATTCTGGAAGAAGCCATTCGCTATGACGAGCTTGTTCTCGATGCCCGCGCGGCAGTAGAGAAACTGCGCCGGATGGCCGAAATCGAAGGGCACTTAGGGAGGGAGCCGATTGGCGCGTATTTGTTCGAGCGGGCCGGAGACTATTACGAGCGCGGCGACCAAAAGGGTGAAAACTCTGCTCTGCTCGTCGCCATTGCCGCCTATCGCGCGGCGCTGGAAGAGATGACCCGCGAGCGCGTCCCGCTCGACTGGGCGGTGACGCAGAACAATCTCGGCAATGCGCTTCGGAGCCTTGGCGAGCGCGAGAGCGGCACGGCGCGGCTGGAGGAGGCCGTCACCGCCTATCGCGAGGCCTTGAAGGAGCGGACCCGCGAGCGCGTCCCGCTCCAATGGGCGATGACGCAGAACAATCTCGGCGCTGCGCTTCGGAGCCTTGGCGAGCGCGAGAGCGGCACGGCGCGGCTGGAAGAGGCCGTCACCGCCTATGGGGCTGCGCTTTCGGTTTTTGAGCCATCTGGCGCGGCTCACTATATCGAACGGACCAAATCTAATCTGGCAGCGGCAGAAGGATTGCTTGAAGAACGGAAAGCCTAACTTAGGTCAACGGACTAGATCAACCCTCGTTCAAGTGGTTCCACTTGAACGAGGGTTGATCTATTTCAAAAGACGAGCGCAACGCGCAAGCCGACTTCATTGTCGCCGCCGCCAAACTGTCTCGTTCGGCAATGGCAAGCCGGCTCACCTGCGTTTCACATTTATACAACCCGGCCAAAGCCGCTTATGTAACCCGCCCTCATATGCTATAGGCGAACCACTGGCGTATCGTGGGGAAGTCTATGGTCACGTTCAATCAGCTTTGGGGCAACCACCCGACCAATACAGGGCAGCAGCTCCCTTGCCGCACGCTCGGCATTGCGAATTTCACAAATCAATGTTCCATCCGGATGGGCGTCTGCCTGAGACGCTCCGGCGTTCCGGTGAGCGCCATTTCCGGCGCGCTGACCTGCAATCAGGCCAAATTGACCAACCATCCGCGCGAGGAGATGCATTTCATCCGCGCCAAGGAGCTGGCGAACGGCCTGCGCCGCGCGCGCATCGACGGGATCGGGCCGGTTTACAGCCTGACAAGGCCGGACGACTTCGCCAATGAGCTGGACGGGCGAAAGGGGCTGATCTTCTTCAATGGCTATTGGTGGCGCACGACCGACACGACGCGCCCGACCGGCGATCACATCGATCTGTGGAATGGCTGGCGCACCACCGCGAAGATGCTGTTTCCCTGGTTCGGCTGGCTGGGCGGCTATAACAAATCCGGCGAAATCTGGTTTTGGGAGATCAAATGAGAATTATCTTCGCGATCCTTTTCGCAGTGATCTTCGGCCTCATCGGCGCGCGCTTCGCCGGCCCGTTCGTCGATTGGCTGATCGGCACGCAGGCCTTCGAGAGCCCGGACCAGGTGGCCTATTTCGATCTGGTCGCCCGGCTGGTGGTGACGGGTGTCGTGGCGCTGATCGGCGTCTTTCTCGGCATATTGGTTGCGGGCCGGCTTCGCGGCCGGCTGATCCGGCGTGAAAGCTGAGCAGACCGGGTATGATGAAACTCGTTCTGCTGGCAGCGGCGGGCGGCGCATTCGGATCGGCGACACGCTACCTGATCAGTCTCTTGTCCGGGCAGCTCTTCGGGCTCAACTTTCCCTGGGGCACGCTCGCCGTCAATATCACCGGCTCCTTCGTCATGGGCCTTGTCATCTCGCTCGGCGCGCATAAATTTTCCGTATCGAATGAAATACGTGTTTTGATCGCGACGGGCTTTCTCGGCAGCTTTACGACATTTTCCGCTTTCTCTCTGGATTTCGTTCTGCTGTTCGAGCGCAAGAATTACGGCCTCGCCGGCCTTTACCTCGCAAGCTCCGTCACCTTGTCGATCCTGGCCCTGTTCGCCGGGCTCTTACTGGTTCGTGAATGGCTGACGTAAAGGACGATATCCGCAAGGTAAAACCTGCCGACGACGGGATAAGGGTCGATCGCTGGCTGAAGCTCAACTTCCCCGCGCTCCCGCATGGGCTGATGCAGAAGCTCTTGCGCACCGGGCAGATCCGGGTGAATGGCGGGCGCGCCAAGCCCGACCGGCGGCTCGATGCGGGCGATGAGGTGAAGGTGCGCAGGCTCGCCGATTTCAGCGGCGAAAAGGGCGGCACGGACGGCCGGTCCTCGCCGAGCCAGCCTCTTGGGGTCTCGAAAGCCGACCGGACTTTCATCGAGAGCCTCATTCTCTTCGAGGATGACGAGCTGATGGTGCTGAACAAGCCCTATGGCATCGCCGTGCAGGGCGGCACCAGGACACGCCGGCATATTGATGGTCTGCTGGCGGGCATGGAGGACCGCTTCGGCGGCCGGCCGCGCCTCGTCCACCGCCTTGACCGCGATACGTCGGGCGTGCTGCTGGTCGCCAAGACACGCGAGGCGGCGAGCCGCTTCGGCAAGATGTTCCAGACGCGGTCCGTGCAGAAGATCTATTGGGCGCTGGTCAAGGGCGTGCCGAAGCCGCAGCAGGGCAAGGTCGATGCGGCGCTCGTTAAGGCGGGCGGGCCGGAAGGCGATCGTGTCCGCAAGGCGCGGCCGGGCGAACAGGAGCTGGCGCAATCGGCCATTACCCATTATTCCGTCATCGAGCGCGCCGGCCCGAAACTGGCCTGGATCAGCCTCAAGCCGGTGACCGGCCGTCAGCATCAGCTTCGCGCCCATATGGCGATCATCGGCACGCCGATCGTCGGCGATCAGAAATATCATGGCGACGAAAACCTGCCGGTCGAGGGCATCGAGATGAAGTTGCACCTGCACGCAAGGCGTCTCGTGCTGCCGCGCGGGACGGGCGCGCCGCTCGATGTCAGCGCACCGCTCCCCAACCATATGCGCAGGAGCTGGGAGCTGTTAGGGCTCGATCCGCAGCGCTTCGACAACGAGGAGGGCGGCGAGTGAGGCTGATCGTCTTCGACTGCGACGGCACGCTTGTCGACAGCCAGCACATGATCGTCGAAGCCATGAACGCGGCCTTTACCGCGAGCCGCCTCCCGGTTCCCGATCGCGCGCTGATCCTGCGCCAGATCGGCCTGTCCGTCGCCAAAGCCATGGAGGCGATGACGGGGCTCACGGACGGCAAGGCGATTGCCGCCCTCTGCCGCGATTACCGCACGGCGTTCGGAGCGCTCCGGGATCGGCCGGACGCGCAGGAGCCGCTCTTTCCCGGCGCGCATCGGGCGCTTCAGGAGCTCGGCGCGCGAGATGACGTGCTGCTTGGCCTGGCAACCGGAAAATCCCGCCACGGGGTCGACCGTTTGCTGGGACGCGAAGGGCTCCGCGGTGTTTTCACTACGATCCAGACGGCGGACGATGCGCCCTCCAAGCCGCATCCGGCGATGCTGCATCAGGCCATGGATGAGGCGGGCGCGATGCCGGAAGAGACGGTCATGATCGGCGATACCAGCTTTGATATGCTGATGGCGCGCGCCGCGGGCGTGTCGGCCCTCGGTGTCGGCTGGGGCTATCATGACGCCGGCGAGCTGATCGAAGCCGGCGCCTCGACAGTGCTCGCCGATTTCGCCGAGCTCTCGCGGCATCTCCTACCGAATTAGAGAATGGTTGCGCTATGAAGAACGGACAGGATCAGAAACCGGAACGACCGGCGCGCTTTTATTCCGAGGTTTCGACGGAGGCGACGCCGGATGGCCGGCAAATCCTGCTTGACGGCCGTTCCGTCAAGACGCCGCGCCGCGCCGATCTCGTCCTGCCGAGTTCGGCCGCTCGCCGAGGCCATCGCCGAGGAATGGCGCCGCCAGGGGAGCACGATCGACGTTGCGACGATGCCGCTGACCAAGCTCGCCAATACAGCGCTCGATGCGGTCGCCGCGAATGCGGAGGCGGTGGCGGAGGATGTCCTCAACTTTGCCCGGCGCGATCTCATCTGCTATCGCGCCGAACGGCCGGACAGCCTCTGCGAGCGTCAGAGGCTCACCTGGGATCCGCTGCTTGAATGGGTGGACGAGCATTACGGAGCGCCGCTCCTGGTGACGGAAGGGGTGATGCCGGTCGAGCAGCCCGCCAGCAGCGTGGCCGCGCTGCGCACCGCTTGCCGCTGCCTCGATCCGTTCGGCCTGACGGCGCTGCATGTGATGACGTCGCTGACCGGATCGGCCGTGCTGACACTCGCGCATATTGGCGGCCGCCTGTCGCTGGAGGAAAGCTGGGCGGCGGCGCATCTGGATGAGGATTTCCAGATCGAGAATTGGGGCGAGGATCGCGAGGCCCGCGCGCTGCGTGAGGCGCGTTTCGCTGAAATGCGCGCGGCGTCGGAGTTTTACCGCCTGAGCCGCCCGAGCTGACCTTGGCGGCGTCCCGTCTGCCGCCTAGCGCGGGTTAAGGGAAATGGGCGCTTCTTGTCCTCTCCCAAGGTGAACGCTTGGCGCTCACCGTAAAGGTTCGCGAGCCGAGAGATGGCGGAACGCGCAAGCGTTCCGGGTGAGGGGATTTATAGCGAAAAATCAGCACCCTAACCCCTCACCCCGACCCTCTCCCAATGGGAGAGGGAGTAGCGCAAATGCTTCCGTTTCAGGTGAACACATTCTAGCGCAA
The DNA here is from genome assembly GCA_963749875.1 of uncultured Alphaproteobacteria bacterium. Lineage (GTDB taxonomy): Bacteria > Pseudomonadota > Alphaproteobacteria > Rhizobiales > Rhodomicrobiaceae > JAHQVI01. The sequence continues at coordinate 1,115,927 of CAVVOX010000002.1, read as the reverse complement.
CGCGCGTCCAAGCATGTCCCCGCGTAAGCGGGGATGGACGCGGGAACAGTTGCGCTAATCTATTGAAATAGATCAACTTGACCTCGTTCAATTGATTCCAATTGAACGAGGGTTGATCTAGCGGTCTATCAGTGCGCCGCTGATCCGGAATCGGCATCTCTCATCCTTTCGGCCACTTATCACGATCCAAACACGCAGAGGATGCTCGCGCAGAGAGCACACGAAGCTTTTACCCTCTGTGACTCCCCATGGCGCGCTCGTATGAGATAAGGAAAGCGGAGAAAACTGCGAGCAGGGGATATTGGAGCGCATGGTTCAAGGTCAGGCGGCGCCGGAGACGGCGCGCTCCCGATGGCAAGGATTGCCCGGCGCGCAAGGGCCGATATGGCTGGGCGCGGCTGCGGGCATCGTGGTCGTCGCCGCGCTCGCCGCTCAGGCCGGAGGCTGGCGTCTCGGCGCTGGCGCACTGCTCGGCGCGCTCGGCGGATTCGCCCTCTATCACGCCGCATTCGGTTTCACCTCGGCCTGGCGGACCTTCATTCGGACGGGACGCGGCGGCAGCGTACGCGCGCAGCTCCTGTTGCTGGCCCTGATCGTCGTCGTCTCCTTCCCGCTGATCAGCTGGGGGGGCGTGCTTGGACTGCGGATCGGCGGCTATATCTTCCCCTTCGGCATTGCCGCGGCAACCGGCGCCTTCATGTTCGGCTTCGGCATGCAGCTCGGCGGCGGCTGCGGCTCCGGCACGCTCTATACGGTTGGCGGGGGCAGTACGCGAATGGTACTGACGCTGGCGGCCTTCATTGCCGGTTCCGTGCTCGCCACCGCCCATTGGGACGCCTGGCAGAGCCTGCCCGCATTGCCGCCCCTTTCCCTGATCTGGTCCGCAGGCCCCGTGATCGGGCTCATCATCGCGCTGGCTGCGCTCGGCGCGCTCGCCTGGATGACGGTCATCTGGGAGCGGCGCCGCTATGGCGCCATCGAGCCTGACCGCCCGACGGAATCGCTCTTGCAGGGGCCATGGTCACGGAACACGGGCGCCGTCATTCTCGCCATCATGGCGCTCGGCACGCTGATCGTTCTGGGCCGCCCCTGGGGCATCACATCCGGTTTCGCGCTTTGGGGCGCCAAGATCGGCCATGCGGCGGGGCTCGACGTGGCGAGCTGGCCTTATTGGCGATATTCGCAGGCGCTGCGGAACTCGGTCTTTGCCGACGCAACCAGCGTGCAGAATTTTGCCGTCATGCTCGGCGCAATGATGGCGGCGGGGCTGGCCGGCCGCTTCGCCCCGATCTGGCGGATCGGCCGCAGGCCCGCGCTCTCGGCGATCATCGGCGGGCTGATGATGGGATACGGTGCGCGCCTTGCCTTTGGCTGCAATATCGGCGCGCTGCTCGGCGGACTGACCTCCGGGAGCCTGCATGGCCTCGGCTGGCTGATCTTCGGCTTCGCCGGCAGCGTCGTGGCTGTCCGCTTCCGCCCGCTTTTTGGCTTGGATAAAGGAGAGTATTCATGAACCCCGCGATCAAAATCCTGCTCACTGCATTCGTCTCGTTTCTATTCGTTGCCGCCGCCGCAAAGGCGAACTCGATCGCGCCGCGCGAGGGCTGGCGCGTGCTCAAAACGGAGTACAAATTCGACGCGCTGGTGAAGCGGCTTGAGGAGAGCGTGAAGGCCAACAAGATGGGCCTGGTCACGGCGGCGAGCGCATCGGCCGGCGCCGCCGGCCAGGGTATCACCATTCCGGGGAACCGGGTGGTCGGCGTTTACCGCAATGATTTTGCCCGCCGCATGCTGAAAGCGAGCATCGCCGCCGGGATCGAGGCGCCGATCCGCTTCTACATCACCGAAAATTCGGATCAGACGGCGACCTTGTCCTACAAGCTGCCCTCGACGGTCTTCGCGCCCTATTTCGCCGAAGGCGGCAAGGCGCTGCGCAAGCTCGCAGCCGAGCTGGACGAGATCTTCGCCAAGATCGCCGATGAGGCGGCGACGTCCTGACGGCCAGCGCTGTGCCCAGGTGCGGCGGCGCACCTTATGAGGCTGCGGCGACGTCAGGCTTCGGCGCGGTCCGTTCATCCAGCTTGCGGATCGCGGCGATCACCGCTTCCGGCTCGGCATGCATGAGCATATGTCCGGCCCCGTCAATGCGCTGAATTTCGACCGAGGGGATCTGCTCGAGCGCGCCGATATTCAGCTCGGCATCGAGAACCCGATCCTCCGCTCCGAATAAAGCGATGACCGGGACATTGATCTCGCCGTAGCGCGTCTGGATCTCGCCGATGGTCACATGCGCAGCGGTGAAATCCTTCATATTGCTCTCGACGGCCTTTGGCCTGAGGCCCAGCAGACCGCCGCTGGCGGTGGCGAAGTCGGTGGGCACCGGCTGGGGCGCGAAGACCGCGGCCGTGACCTCCCTGGCGTAGCGGATTCCGAGCGGCACACCGATCGTCCAGGCAATGAGGCGTTGCAGGAGCGGCGAGCGGACGTCGAGCCGCTCGAACATGGGCGGCGTCGGCTGGTCCGGGCTCGCGAGCGGCGCGATGAGAACATAGCCCCGCGCCTTGCCGGGATGGAGAACCGCATGGCTGAGCGAAATCGCGCCACCGAGCGAGTGGCCGACGATCAGCGGGTCCTCGATGCCGAGCTTGTCAATCGCCATTTGAATGATCGCTGCCTGGGTGCCTGTCGTGGCGTCCGCGCCGGCGGGACGTTCGCTATAGCCGGTGCCGGGCCGGTCGAAGGCGATCACGTGATTGGTCTTGGCGACGGCCGGGATGATGGTTGCCAGATAGTTGCGAAGATTGCCGCCAAGGCCGTGGATCATGATGACGGGCGGCCCCTCGCCGCGCTCGACATAATGCAGCCTGACGCCATCCACGTCGACGAATTTGCCGGCCGGCGGGATGAGACGCTGCACTCTCCGGGCGGTCCGCCAGGAGATGTGGACCAGGCCGCCAATCATCAAAGCGACGAAGATCAGCAGGGCCGTAATGATCCATCCAAGCATGATTTCTTCTCCCCGTCGGGCTCCTCCGCTGAAGCCAGCTTAGCCTTCCTAGTGGTTTTTGCCTAGCGCACCGCGCGTCCAAGCATGTCCCCGCGAAGGCGGGGATGGACGCGGGAACAATTGCACTAACCTATTGAAATAGATCAACTTAACCTCGTTCAAGTGATTCCACTTGCACGAGGGTTGATCTAGGAGAGCGGCATGGCAGTGGCTGCCGTTCTATGGCGGCGCCACGTGCGGCTCACGCTTGCTATGTCTTTGAGTCGGCGTGTTATAAGAACATCGGAGCGCTCGGCGAAAGCGCTCTCGACATGCGCGCGGCCCGCCGGGTCGCCCGGAAGCGGGATGGAATGGGAAGCGGATGAAGGAAGTCATCAACGAATTGGAACGGCGCCGCGATACGGCTCGTCTCGGCGGCGGTCAAAAACGGATCGATGCGCAACATACCCGCGGCAAGCTGACGGCGCGCGAAAGGATCGAGCTGCTGCTCGACGACAAATCCTTCGAGGAATACGGCATGTATGTCGAGCACCGCTGCACCGATTTCGGCATGGCGGACAGCAAGATCCCCGGCGACGGCGTCATCACCGGCTGGGGCACGATCAACGGCCGCACGGTCTACATCTTTGCGAAGGATTTCACCGTCTTCGGCGGCTCGCTCTCCGAGGCGCATGCGAACAAGATCATCAAAATCCAGGATATGGCGCTGCGCAACCGCGCCCCTGTCATCGGCCTGTTCGATGCGGGCGGCGCGCGCATTCAGGAAGGCGTGGCGGCGCTCGGCGGCTATGGCGAGGTTTTCCTGCGCAATGTGCTCGCCTCCGGCGTGATCCCGCAGATCTCCGTCATCATGGGCCCCTGTGCCGGCGGCGACGTCTATTCCCCCGCGATGACCGACTTCATCTTCATGGTGAAGGATACGAGCTATATGTTCGTGACCGGCCCGGATGTCGTGCGCACGGTGACGAATGAGGAGGTGACGGCCGAAGAGCTGGGCGGTGCCTCGATCCACACGACGCGCTCCTCGATCGCCGACCACGCTTACGAGAATGACGTGGAATGTCTCCTGCAGATGCGGCGGCTGATGGATTTCCTGCCGTCGGACAATCTGTCCAGCGTTCCGGTCCTGCCGACCCACGATCCCCATGATCGCAAGGAGCCCTCGCTCGATACGCTGATCCCGGATAATCCGAACAAGCCCTATGATATGAAGGAGCTGATCCTCAAAATTACCGATGAGGCGGATTTCTTCGAAATCCAGGGTGCGTTTGCACGCAATATCCTCACCGGCTTCGGGCGCATCGAGGGGCAGACCGTCGGCTTCGTCGCCAACCAGCCGATGGTGCTCGCGGGCGTGCTCGACTTAGATGCGAGCCGGAAGGCGGCGCGCTTCGTGCGCTTCTGCGACTGCTTCAACATTCCGATCATTACATTCGTCGACGTGCCGGGTTTTCTCCCGGGGACGGCGCAGGAATATGGCGGGCTGATCAAGCATGGCGCCAAGCTGCTCTTCGCCTTTGCCGAGGCGACGGTACCGAAAGTCACGGTGATCACCCGTAAGGCCTATGGCGGCGCCTATGACGTGATGTCGTCCAAACATATTCGCGGCGACGTCAACTATGCCTGGCCTTCGGCCGAGATCGCCGTGATGGGACCGAAGGGCGCGGCGGAGATTCTCTATCGCTCCGAGCTGAACGACCCGGAGAAGATCGCTGCGCGGATCAAGGAATATCAGGACCGTTTCGCCAATCCGTTCGTCGCCGCCGAGCGCGGCTATATTGACGAGGTGATCATGCCGCGCAGTACGCGCGCGCGCATCGCCCGCGCCCTGAACATGCTCCGCAACAAGACCGTCGAGAACCCCTGGAAGAAGCACGACAATATTCCGCTGTGAGGGAGGGGCGGCAGCTCGGTCCGGCACCCGGCTCCGGGACGCGGTGCCAACTTAAGGCATTCGGTGCAAACGAACGTCGCCCCGAACGGACCGAAGTAGAGATCCGGCCTATTGGCGTATCCGCAACGTCAATGCGTGGCTGATAGAAAATTGGGCGCCGGATCAAGTCCGGCGTGACGTACGAGTATTTTTCGGGCGATCATCGCCACCGTGGCTCACCCGCGCAGAATTGTGCGGAGCTCCTCGCCGCCGCGCCGAATCGTCAGATCCCAGCCGCGGCTCTGCCGCTGCAACAGGCTGACGAGCTGTTTGACGCTGGCCACAGACTCATCGTTCAGGCGGACGATGATGTCGCCCGGCCGCAAACCGAGCCGTCTGGCGGTCGAATAGGCTTTGGTTTCCACCACGACGACGCCGGAGATCTCCTCCATCGACAGCTCTTCGGCAAGGGCCGGCGAGAGATTGGCGACCGTCGCGCCGGCAAAAGGATTGGCGCCGGTGATCTCGGTGAGGTTGCGCGGAACGGTTTCCGGGGCGGCGATCAGGGAGAGCGTCGCCTTGCGCTTCTCACCGTGGCGAATGACGATGATGTCGCATTCGGTGCCGACCCCCTTCGTCGCCAGCCGGTAGAGAACGGCTTGCGCATCCGTTGCCGGGCGTCCGTCAACGGCGACGATGACGTCGCCCTCGGTGAGCCCCGCCTTGTCGGCAGGACTGCCGTCGATGATGTTCGCGACGATCGCGCCGGCGATCCGCTTCAGCCCAAGGGCCTGCGCAATGTCGGAGGTCACGCTCTGCAGCTCGGCGCCGAGCCAGGGGCGCTCGACCTTGCCGCCGTGCAGGGCCGAATTGACCACCACCTGGACCATATTGGAGGGGATGGAGAAGCCGATGCCGTTGGAGCCGCCGCTGCGGCTGAAGATCGCCGTGTTGATCCCGACGACACGGCCGCGCATGTCGACCAGAGCTCCGCCAGAATTGCCGGGATTGATCGCTGCGTCCGTCTGAATGAAGAACTGATAGTCGGAAATGCCGACACGGGTCCGCGCGAGGGCCGAAACGATCCCGCTTGTGACGGTCTGGCCGACGCCGAAGGGGTTGCCGATAGCGAGCACGATGTCGCCGACTTCCAGCGCATCGGAGTTGGCGAATGTGAGATACGGGAAGTCCTTTTTACCGCCTTTTATGCGCAGGACCGCAAGGTCGGCGCGCTCATCCCGGAGGATGACCGCCGCCTCGAATTCGCGGCTGTCGGCGAGAGCGACCTTGATGTCCGCCTTGCCCTCGCTCTGCACGACATGATTGTTCGTCACCACAATGCCGTCCGGGGAAACGATCACGCCCGAGCCGAGAGAGTTCTGCACCCGGGGGCGCCCTTCGAACCCATTGCCGAAGAAGCGCCGGAAGAACGGATCATCGAAGAAGGGCGAGCGGCGCGCGCGGGTCTGGCTGCGGACATAGACATTGACGACGGCGGGCGCGGCCTTCTTGACGACTTCGGAATAGGAATAGATGAGTTCGGTGCGGCTGCGCGGGGTGATCTTGTCGGCTTTGGCCAAACCGTCCTGAGCGTTGACGGCGGAGCCGGTCAGGAGCACCAGGGCAATGGCGGGGATGATTGCGATTTTGCCTGTTGGAAAGCGGCTAAGCCATCTCATGGACTGAGATCTCCCCCCGCCTGCAAACGACCCGAACTCAAACGCGCCGTCCGTTCAAGACTATACCAGGCCCCGCCCGCAGTTGCGGCCTGACGCTCTAGATCAACCCTCGTTCGATTGGAATCACTTGGACGAGGTCAAGTTGATCTATATCGATAAGTTAGCGCAACTGTTCCCGCGTCCATCCCCGCCTTCGCGGGGACATGCTTGGACGCGCGTTGCGCTAGGCAGCCGCCTGAGCATCCTCCGCCTCGGCAACCGGACCAGAATCCTGGCCCTTGGCGCTTTCGTCGCGATCGACCAGTTCGATCACCGCGACCGGGGCGGAGTCGCCATAACGGAAGCCGGCTTTCAACACCCGCGTATAACCGCCTTGGCGGTCCTTATAGCGCGGCCCGATCGTCTCGAACAGCTTGGCCACCATCTTGTCGTCACGCAGCCGGGACGCGGCAAGCCTGCGCGCATGAAGATCGCCGCGTTTCGCCAGCGTGATCAGGCGCTCCGTCACGCGCCGGAGATCTTTCGCCTTGGGAAGCGTCGTGACGATCTGCTCATGCTTGATGAGCGCCGCCGCCATATTGGCGAACATCGCCTTGCGATGTTCCGATGTCCGGTTCAGCTTCCGGCCAGAATTCCGATGGCGCATGGGTCATCCTCAAATCATCTGTGAGGCAGGCAGGGCTCCCCGCCTGCCCAGACTAATACTGATCCTCGAAACGTTTGGCGAGCTCTTCGATATTGTCTGGCGGCCAGTTCGGCACTTCCATACCGAGATGCAGACCCATGCCGGCCAGAACCTCCTTGATCTCGTTCAAGGATTTGCGGCCGAAATTCGGGGTCCGCAGCATTTCGGCTTCGCTCTTCTGAATGAGATCGCCGATATAGACGATATTGTCGTTCTTCAGGCAGTTGGCCGAACGCACGGAAAGCTCCAGCTCGTCCACTTTCTTGAGCAGCGCGGCGTTGAACTCCAACTCCGGCGTGCGCTCCTCGCGGACCTCCTTGCGGGGCTCCTCGAAATTGACGAAGATCGACAGCTGATCCTGCAGAATGCGTGCGGCGAGCGCGACGGCGTCGTCGGGAACCAGCGAGCCGTCCGTCTCGATCTCCATGGTCAGCTTGTCATAGTCAAGGATCTGGCCCTCGCGGGTATTGCTGACCTTGTAGGACACTTTCCGCACCGGGCTGTAGAGGCTGTCGACCGGGATGAGGCCGATCGGGGCATCTTCCGGGCGGTTGCGCTCGGCCGGGACATAGCCCTTGCCCAGAGACGCGGTGAACTCCATGCGCACCGAGGCGCCTTCGTCCAGCGTGCAGATCACCTGCTCCGGATTGAGCACGTCGACATCGGCGCCGGCCTCGATGTCACGGGCCATGACGACGCCCGGCCCTTCCTTCTTCAGCACCATGCGCTTGGCGCCTTCGGAGTGAATACGGAGCGCGATCTCCTTGATGTTGAGGACGATGTCCGTCACATCCTCGCGCACGCCGGGAATGGATGAGAATTCATGCAGCACGCCGTCAATGTGCACGCTGGTGATCGCCGCACCCTGCAGCGAGGACAGCAGCACCCGGCGCAAAGCGTTGCCGAGCGTCAGACCGAAGCCGCGCTCCAGCGGCTCGGCGACAATGGTTCCAAGCCGCTTGGGGTCCCGGCCGGACGAGACATTCAGCTTCGGCGGTTTGATCAGATCTTGCCAGTTCTTTTGCAGCACGGGAGAACCTCGTTCTTATATGCAATGTGCCAGCACGGGCTGGCAGCTTGACTTCGAGAATTTTACGATCGGAGCGGCGCGGATTCAGGCTTGGCGCGCTCCCGATTTCCAAGGACACATGTCAGACACGGCGACGTTTGCGCGGACGGCAGCCATTATGCGGAATCGGCGTGACATCCTTGATTGAGACGATCTGAAAACCACAGGACTGCAGGGCCCGCAGCGCGGACTCGCGACCCGAGCCGGGACCGCTGACCTCGACCTCGATGGTCTTCATGCCATGCTCCATCGCCTTCTTGCCGGCATCGTCGGCAGCCATCTGCGCGGCGAAGGGCGTCGATTTGCGCGAGCCTTTAAATCCCATGGTTCCGGCCGACGACCAGGAGATCGTATTCCCCTGAGCATCGGTGATGGTGATCATGGTGTTGTTGAAAGATGCGTTCACATGCGCCACGCCCGACGTGATATTCTTTTTTTCCCTGCGGCGAACGCGCGTCTTTTCCTTTGCCATCGAGTGTCAGTCCTCAAATCACATCAGCCGCCGACCGGCTGCGCTCATCCTTACTTCTTCTTGCCGGCGATCGGCTTGGCCGGACCTTTGCGGGTCCGGGCGTTAGTATGGGTGCGCTGGCCGCGCACGGGCAGTCCCCGGCGGTGGCGCAATCCGCGATAGCAGCCGAGATCCATCAGGCGCTTGATGTTCATGGCCACATCACGGCGCAGATCGCCTTCGACAATGTAATCGCGGTCGATTACCTCGCGGATCTGCGAGACCTCGGCGTCGGACAGCTGGCTGACGCGGCGTTCCGGCGGAATGCTCGTCTTTTCGCAGATTTCCTTCGCGTTATGTTCGCCGATGCCGTGGATATAGCGTAAAGCGATATCGACGCGCTTATTCGACGGAATATTGACACCCGCAATACGTGCCACGATCAATTCTCCTTACGGGGCGGCCGCGATTTTGCGTTCCGCCGCATCCTCTCATCGGCCTTTAATGCGATTTGTCTCAGTAGGATTTGCCTAAAAAGACATTCCCGGCAAAGCGATACCCGTGTGGTGAGGAGCTGTTATTTAGCTGATATTTGCTGACTCCGTCAACCACAAGACGATCATCTCCTAACCGGTCACACTCGTACTGAACAACTCGTCAATCTGTTCCCACACTTGCTCGATCGACGCCTCGCCATCGATCGCGCTCACCTTGCCCTGGGCCTGGTAATATTCGATCAGCGGCGCCGTCTGCGCATGATAGGCATTCAGGCGGTTTTTCACCGTCTCGGCATTATCGTCCGCCCGGCGCTTGAACTCATGGCTCCCGCAGACGTCGCACGTACCCTCGACTTTGAGCCGCTTGAACGTATCGTGATAGCCCTCGCCGCATTTCGCACAGGTGAACCGTCCCGTGATGCGCTCGATCAGGCTTTCGTCGGGAACCTTGATGACGACGACCCGGCCAATGCCGCCGTCATGTTCGCCCAGCCATTTGTCGAGCGCCTTGGCCTGCTCAACCGTGCGGGGGAAACCGTCGAGGATGAAGCCATGATCGTTCTTGAACTCGGCGAGACAATCAAGCACGACGTCGACCACCACCTGATCCGGCACCAATGCGCCCTGATCCATATAGGACTTCGCCTTCTGGCCAATGGGCGTCCCGGACGACACCGCGCTGCGCAGCATATCGCCCGACGAAAGCTGCGTCAGTCCGAATTTCCTCTCAAGAAGCTTTGACTGCGTTCCTTTACCTGCTCCCGGCGGTCCGAGCAAAATCAAATTCATTACCGCTTCGCTCCCCTCAACTTGGCCTTCTTAATTAGGCCTTCATATTGGTGCGCGAGCAAGTGACTTTGTATCTGAGCGACCGTATCCATCGTCACGCTGACGACGATGAGGAGCGAAGTGCCGCCCAAATAGAAGGGCACGCCGGCCGAAGAAATCAATAGCTCCGGCAACACGCAGATCGCCGCCAGATAGGCCGCCCCGATAACCGTAATGCGCGTCAGCACATAGTCGATATATTCCGCCGTTCGATCGCCGGGCCGGATGCCCGGAATGAAGCCGCCATATTTCTTCAGATTGTCAGCCGTGTCCTTTGGATTGAAGACAATCGACGTATAGAAGAAGGCGAAGAAGACGATGCCGGTAATGTAGAGCAGCAAGAACAGCGGCTGACCACGGCCAAGCAGCGCCGTAACCGTATTCAGCCAATCCGGACCGCCACCGCCCGAGAACTGCGCGATAGAGATCGGCGCCAGCAGCAGCGATGAGGCAAAAATCGGCGGAATGACGCCGGCAGTATTCAGCTTCAGCGGTAGATGCGAGCTGTCGCCCTGGAACATCTTATTGCCGATCTGGCGCTTGGGATACTGAACCAGCAGCCGGCGCTGGGCGCGCTCCATGAAAACGATGAAGCCAATGACGGCGATCCCGCCGAAGAACAGCATGACGATGAGGCCCGCCGACATTGCCCCCTGCCGGCTCAGTTCGAGGGTGCCGGCAAGCGCGGTCGGCAGATTGGCGATAATGCCGGCGAAAATGATCAGCGAAATGCCGTTGCCGACGCCGCGCGCCGTGATCTGTTCACCAAGCCACATCAAAAACACGGTTCCGCCGACCAGCGTGATAACGGTCGTCAGCTGAAAGAACCACCCCGGATTGGTCACGATCGAGCCCGCGCTCTGCAGGCCGACGGCAAGGCCATAACCTTGAACGGTTGCAAGAATGACGGTGCCGTAGCGCGTATACTGGTTGATCTGCTTGCGGCCGGTTTCGCCCTCTTTCTTGAGCTGTTCCAGATGCGGCGAGACCGTCGTCAGAATCTGCACGATAATCGAGGCCGAGATGTAGGGCATGATATTGAGCGCAAAGATCGCCATGCGCCCGACGGCGCCGCCCGAAAAGGCGTTGAACAGCCCTAAGATGCCCGATTGATTTTGCTTAACGAGCTCGGCGAGCGCCTCCGGATTGATCCCCGGCAGCGGGATATAGGTGCCGAGCCGATAGACGAGAAGCGCGCCAAGGGTGAACCACAGGCGCTTCTTCAGCTCCTCGGCCTTGGCGAATGCCGAAAAGTTCAGATTGGCGGCGAGCTGCTCTGCGGCCGAAACCATTAGATATACTCCAAATTCAAGCGGAGCCCCGCCGATGCTTCCAAGCTGCTCCTGCCGCGAAATGCGAAGATCGTCTGCCCCTGCATATGGTCTTCCGGCGCGCGGATCAAAAGGCGCGCCTCAGGCGGCGGCCCGGATTTACCGCTGCCGGATTCATTTAGCAGCCTTCTTGCCCTTTTTCGCCTGGCCTTCCTCGGCTTCCGATTTCTTGACCGGCGGTGTGACCTTGATGCTTCCCCCGGCGGCTTCGACCGCCTTGACCGCGCTCGCGCTCGCGCCGGCAACCTCCAACGCGACTTTCGCCTTCAGAGCGCCGCGTCCGAGCAGGCGGACGCCGTCATGCGCGCGCCGCACGACGCCGGCGGCAACCAGCGCTTTGCCATCGATCGGATTTGCCGTGTCGAGCTTGCCCGCATCGATCGCGGCCTGCAGCTGATCGAGATTGAGCGCGGCGAATTTCAGGCGGAACGGCTTGTTGAAGCCGCGCTTTGGCAGACGCATATGGATCGGGTTCTGGCCGCCTTCGAAGCCGTTGATCGCAACGCCCGACCGCGACCTCTGGCCCTTCTGACCACGGCCTGCCGTCTTGCCGAGCCCTGACCCGACCCCGCGCCCGAGACGTTTGCGCGCCTTCATGGCACCGTCATTGTCTTTCAACTCATTGAGCTGCATGTGCATGCTCCAATCCCATTCGAATGCTATGGAAGGCTATCTCAAGCCTGTTCCTCGACGATCCGCACCAGATGCGACACCTTCGCCACCATACCGCGGACAGCGGGATTGTCGGGGACAGTCCGGCGCCGATGCATCTTGTTGAGGCCAAGACCGATCAAGGTCTGGCGCTGGTGCGCGGGACGCCGGATCGGGCTGCCGATCTGCTCGATCACCATGGTCTTGCCCTTCGATTTCGCCTTTTCAGCCATTGCTCGATCCCTCAGGCGCCTTATGCCTCTTGCGTGACCGTCATACCTTCGGCCGAGTCACGGCGGCGGGCGACGATCTCGCTCACCTTCTTGCCCCGGCGCGCGGCGACCGTGCGCGGGCTGTCCTCAACCTGCAGCGCGTCAAAAGTGGCGCGCACCATATTGTAGGGGTTGGACGTGCCGAGCGATTTCGCAACCACGTCCTGAATGCCGAGCGTCTCGAACACGGCGCGCATCGGGCCGCCGGCAATGATGCCGGTGCCGGGGGGCGCTGCGCGCAGCACAACCCGTCCCGCGCCATGATGTCCGGTGACGTCGTGATGCAGTGTCCGGCCCTCGCGCAAAGGCACCTTGATGAGATTGCGCTTGGCTGAGTCCGTTGCTTTGCGGATCGCTTCGGGAACCTCGCGGGCTTTGCCGTGGCCGAAGCCGACCCTGCCCTTCTGGTCGCCGACGACGACGAGCGCGGCGAACCCGAAGCGCCGTCCGCCCTTCACCACCTTCGCCACGCGGTTGATATGGACGAGCTTGTCGACGAATTCGCTGTCGCGGTCGTCGCGGTCCCGGTCCCGATCTCGTAGTGCTCGCGCCACTGTTTTTCCTTCCGTCTCGTCGATAAGATGAATGTCAGAATTTCAGCCCGCTCTCGCGCGCGGCATCGGCCAGCGCCTTGATCCGGCCATGATAGATATAACCGCCGCGGTCGAAGATGACCTCGTTGACGCCGGCCTCCTGCGCGCGCTTCGCCACCAGCTTGCCGACCTCGGTCGCAGCGGCCTTGCCGGCGCCGGTCTTCAGCCCTGCGGACAGTTCCTTCTCGAGCGAGGACGCCGCAGCGAGCGTCCGGCCCTCCGAATCGTCGATGATCTGCGCATAGATATGCTTCGAGGAGCGGAAGACCGACAGACGCGGCCGCCCATTCGCCGCCTTTCTGACAGTCTTGCGAACGCGGAGCTTCCGGCGTTTAAAACTGGTATCGGCGCCCATTGCGCTCTCCACTATTTCTTCTTCTTGCCTTCCTTGCGGAAGATCGTCTCGTCCGAATATTTGACGCCCTTGCCCTTATAGGGCTCCGGCCGGCGATAGCTGCGGATTTCAGCCGCCACCTGGCCGACCTGGGTCCGATCGATGCCGCTGATCACGATCTCGGTCGGCTTCGGGCACTGAATCTGGATGCCCTCCGGGATCGGATAGAGCACGTCGTGGCTATAGCCGAGCTGAAGCTGGAGCTCCTTGCCCCGCAGCGCGGCGCGATAGCCGACGCCGTTGATTTCGAGCGTCCTTGTGAAACCGTCCGACACGCCGGTCACGAGATTGGCGACCAGAGAGCGGGACATCCCCCACATCGAGCGGGCGCGTTTACTCTCGTCGCGCGGCGCGACTTCGATCCCGTCATCGCCCAGCTTGACCGTGACGTCATCGACCAGCGTCAAGGCCAAGGTGCCCTTCGGCCCTTTGACCGAGACATGCTGCCCGTCGATCTCAGCGGTCACGCCCTTTGGCAACGGAACCGGTTTTTTCCCAATCCTGGACATCGTCCAAGCCTTTCATCTCATGGCAGGCGCCGCCTGCTTCAGATTAGAAAATGCTGCACAGAACCTCGCCGCCGACATTCTCGAGCCTTGCGCGGCTATCGGACATCACGCCTTTGGATGTCGACAGGATCGCCACGCCAAGCCCGTTCGCGACCGTCGGCAGGTCCCCGACAGAGGAGTAGACCCGCCGCCCCGGCGTGGAAATGCGCTTCACATCGCGAATGACCGGCTTGCCGTCGAAATATTTCAGCTCGATTTCGATCTCGGACTTGCCGTCCTGATAATCGATGCGGGAGAAACCACGGATGTAGCCCTCGTCCTTCATGACTTCAAGCACCCGCTCGCGCAGCTTCGAGGCCGGGGTCGACACTTTCGGCCGGCTCCTCATCTGTGCATTCCGGATCCGCGTGAGCATATCGCCCAAGGGGTCTGAAAAATTCATCGAATTCCCCTACCAGCTCGATTTGACCATGCCCGGGATCAGCCCGTTCGAGGTGAGTTCACGGAGCGCGACGCGCGACATCCGAAGCTTGCGGTAATAGCCGCGCGGACGGCCGCTCACCTCGCAGCGATTGCGGATGCGGCTCGGGGCGGAGTTGCGCGGCAGCTCGGCCAGCTTCAGCCGGGCCTGGAACCGCTCCTCGGCGGGCAGGGTCTGGTCCTCGGCCACGGCCTTCAGAGCCGCTCTGCGCGACGCGTATTTTTTTGCGAGCTTTCGGCGCTTCAGATTGCGCTCAACCATGCTCGTTTTTGCCATCTTGCCTGTTCTCCTCGTCCGCCTCTATCGGTCTAACCTATTTGCGGAACGGAAAGTTGAAATGTCCCAAGAGAGCCCGCGCCTCGTCGTCGCTCCGGGCCGTCGTGCAGACGATGATGTCCATGCCCCAGATCGATTCCACCTTGTCGTAATCGATCTCGGGAAAGACGATGTGCTCCTTGATGCCCAGAGCGTAGTTGCCGCGGCCGTCGAAGCTCTTCGGATTGAGGCCGCGAAAGTCCTTCACGCGCGGCAGGGCGATGGTGACCAGCCGGTCCAGAAAATCGAACATGCGCGAGCGCCGCAGCGTGACCTTCGCGCCGATCGGCATGCCGTCGCGCAGCTTGAAGGTGGAGATCGACTTGCGCGCCTTGGTCAGAACCGGCTTCTGGCCGGAGATCAGCGCCAGGTCGCGCGCGGCGGAATCGACCTTCTTGCGGTCGGCCACGGCCTCGCCGACGCCCATATTGAGCACAATCTTCTCCAGCGCCGGAACCTGCATCGGGTTCTCATATTTGAACTCCTCGGTCAGCGCCGGCCGCACCCGCTCAAGATAATGGGTCTTCAGCCGCGGGACGTAGGTTTCAGCCTCACTCATCGATCAATTCTCCCGAGCGCTTGGCAAATCGAACCTTGCGCCCGTCGTCCAAAAATTTGTAGCCGACCCGCGTCGCTTCCCCATCCTTTGGGTCTTCGATTGCGAGATTGGAGACATGCACCGGCGCCTCCTTCGAGATAATCCCGCCTTGCTGGCTTGGTGTCTGCTTCTGGTGCCGCCTGACGAGATTGACGCCCTGCACAACCACCTTGTTCTCGGCCGGAAGGACTTTCACGATTTGGCCGTGCTTGCCCTTGTCCCGTCCGGTCAGAACGACGACATTGTCGCCCTTTTTGATCTTCAGCTTCGCCATCAGAGCACCTCTGGGGCCAGCGAGATGATCTTCATATGCTGCCGGGCACGCAGCTCACGCGGCACCGGGCCGAAAATGCGCGTTCCGATCGGCTCCTTATTATTGTTGATCAGAACCGCCGCATTGCGGTCGAAACGGATCAGGCTGCCATCGGCGCGCCGCAAGCCTTTCGCCGTCCGCACGATCACCGCCTTCATCACCTGCCCCTTTTTTACGCGCCCGCGCGGAATGGCTTCCTTGACGGACACCACGATGATGTCTCCCACCGTCGCGAAACGCCGCTTCGAGCCGCCCAGGACCTTTATGCATTGCACGCGGCGGGCGCCCGAATTATCGGCGACATCCAAATTGGTCTGCATCTGAATCATCTGACTGCCCTTATCACTCCGGCCCGGTCGCGCTGGACCGGAGGTCGCGCGCGGGGTTACATTCTCGTCTTGTCCTTGGCCGCCATCAGCTCTCTGCGCCGGCCTGCGGTATCACGATCCACTTCTTCTTCTTCGAAACCGGTGCGCATTCCTCGATCCGGACGACATCGCCCTGCTTGCAGGCATTGGCCTCGTCATGCGCATGGTATTTCTTGGTCAGGCGCACCGTCTTTTTCAGAACCGGATGCGTAAAGCGGCGCTCGATCTGGACGACGACCGTCTTGTCGTTCTTGTCCGACACTACAACACCTTGAAGAATCCGTTTCGGCATGGTCTAGGCCTCTATGTCGCGCTTTGGGGAGCGCGCTGCTTCTCGCGCTCAACCGTTTTGATCTTCGCAATCGTCCGGCGAACCTCGCGCACCCGCGCCGTATTCGCCAGCTGTCCCGTCGCCTTCTGAAAGCGCAGATTGAATTGCTCGCGCTTCAGCTTGACCAGCTCATCGCGAAGCTGATCGGGCGTCAGATCTCGGATTTCGCTCAGCTTCATCTCGCTCACGCCTTTCCTCCGGTCGAGACCTCGCCAAACCGTGCAATGACGCGCGTCTTGATCGGCAGCTTCGCCGCGCCGAGACGCAGCGCTTCACGCGCGATCGGATCGGGCACGCCGTCGATCTCGAACATGATGCGACCCGGCTTCACCCGGCACGCCCAGAATTCCGGCGCACCCTTACCCTTGCCCATGCGCACCTCGATCGGCTTTTTCGAAACCGGCAGATCGGGAAAGATGCGGATCCAGACGCGCCCGGCGCGCTTCATCTGGCGCGTGATGGCGCGCCGCGCCGCCTCAATCTGACGCGCGGTCACCCGCTCCGGCTCCAGCGCCTTCAGCCCATGCGAGCCGAAATTCAGCTCGTATCCGGCTTTCGCATTGCCGCGGATGCGCCCTTTGTGAGCCTTGCGGAATTTTGTCCGTTTCGGTTGCAGCATCTGTCTGGACCGTTATCCTTTGCTTAGCCTTGCGCCGGCTCGCGGCGTCCGCGTCCGCCTCCGCCTTCCTGGGCTTCGAGCGAAATCCTCTCCTGCGCCATCGGATCGTGGTCGAAAATCTCGCCCTTGAAGATCCAGACCTTGACCCCGATGATGCCATAAGCGGTCGAGGCAAGCGCCGTGCCGTAATCGATATTGGCGCGCAGCGTGTGAAGCGGAACGCGGCCCTCGCGATACCATTCCATGCGCGCAATTTCCGCGCCGCCAAGACGGCCGGAGCAGTTGATGCGAATGCCGAGCGCGCCCAGGCGCATCGCCGACTGCACGGCGCGCTTCATCGCCCGGCGGAAGGCGACGCGCCGCTCAAGCTGCTGCGCGATACTTTCGGCGACAAGCGTTGCGTCGACCTCCGGCTTGCGCACCTCGACAATGTTCAGATGCACCTCGGAGTCGGTCATCGCGGCCAGCTCGCCGCGCAGCTTCTCGATGTCGGAGCCCTTCTTGCCGATCAGGATGCCCGGCCGCGCGCTGTGGACCGTCACCCGGCATTTCCGGTGCGGACGTTCGATGACGATCTTTGAAATTCCGGCCTGCCGGCGCGTCTTGGAAATATATTTGCGGATCTTCAGATCCTCCTGCAGCAGGCGTCCATAGTCCTGGCCGCCCGCATACCAGCGCGAGTCCCAGGTGCGGTTGACGCCGAGCCGCAAACCGATCGGATTGACTTTCTGTCCCATCAGGCGGGCTCCTGCACTTCTTTGACGACGACCGTCAGTTGCGAAAATGGTTTCTCGATCCGGCCGATACGGCCCCTGGCACGGGCGCGCCAGCGCTTCATCACCAGATTCTTGCCGACATAGGCCTGGCTCACGATGAGCGAGTCGACGTCGAGATCGTGATTGTTTTCAGCGTTGGCGATCGCCAATTCGAGCGTCTTCTTCACATCGATGGCGATGCGCTTGCGCGAGAAGCTGAGATCGGCGAGCGCCTTCTCCACCTTCTGCCCGCGGATCATGGCGGCGACGAGATTGAGCTTCTGCGGGCTCACGCGGATATTGCGCGTCACGGCCTGCGCCTCATTCTCCTCCAGCGACCGCTCTCGCTTCGGCTTACCCATGCTTACTTCCTTTTAGCCTTCTTATCCGCGCCGTGGCCGTAATAGGCCCGCGTCGGAGAAAACTCGCCGAATTTGTGGCCGACCATGTCCTCGCTGACCAGCACCGGAACATGCTTCTGGCCGTTATAGACACCGAAGGTCAGCCCGACGAATTGCGGCAGGACCGTCGAGCGGCGGCTCCAGATCTTGATGATCGCATTCGAGCGCGCTTCCCGCGCCTTATCGGCTTTCTTCAGCAGATACCCGTCAACGAACGGGCCCTTCCAGACCGACCGTGCCAATTTCGTCTCCTACTTCTTCTTCCTCGCATGCCGGGTGCGGATCCGATATTTGTCCGACGCCGCATTGGAGCGTGTTCTCATGCCCTTGGTGCCCTTGCCCCAGGGCGTGACAGGATGCCGGCCGCCCGAGGTCCGGCCCTCGCCGCCGCCATGCGGATGGTCGATCGGGTTCATGGCCACGCCACGAACCGAGGGCCGTTTGCCGAGCCAGCGCTTGCGGCCCGCCTTGCCGATACTCGCATTGGAGTTGATCGGGTTGGAAACCGCCCCGACCGTTGCCATACATTCGGCGCGGACCATGCGGGTCTCCCCCGAGCTTAGCTTGAGGATCGCATAGCCGGCGTCCCGTCCGGCGAGCTGCGCATAGCAGCCTGCGGCGCGGGCAAGCTGTCCGCCGCGCCCCGGCTTCATCTCGATATTGTGCACGATCGTGCCGATCGGCATGTTGGCGAGCGGCATGGCGTTGCCCGGCTTGACGTCCACGCGTTCGCCGGAGACGACCTTATCGCCGCTATTCAGGCGCTGAGGCGCAAGAATATAAGCCAGCTCACCATCTTCATAACGGATGAGCGCGATGAAGGCGGTGCGGTTCGGATCATATTCCAGCCGCTCGACGGTCGCGACGACATCGCGCTTGCCGCGTTTGAAATCGACCAGACGATAATTCTTCTTATGGCCGCCGCCCCGCCGGCGCGCGGTTATCCGGCCGTAATTGTTGCGCCCGGCCTTTTCGGGCCGGCCTTCGGTCAGTTTCTTGACCGGCTTGCCTTTCCAGAGCTCAGAGCGATCCACCAGCACGAGCTGGCGGCGGCCCGGCGATGTCGGATTATAGGTCTTGAGTGCCATGGCTCACGCTCTTCCGTCTCAGAGTCCTGTGGTTACGTCGATCGAATGACCCTCCTCCAGGGTCACAACCGCTTTCTTCATTTTCTTCTGCCTGCCCGGAATGCCCTTGAAGCGCTTGCGCTTTCCGGCCCGGTTCATCGTGTTGACCGCCTTCACCTTCACGTTGAACAGGCGCTCAACGGCCTCGCGGATCTGCGGCTTCGTCGCATCCAGCCTCACCGAAAAGACCACCTGGGCGTTTTCGGAGGCCATGGTCGCCTTCTCGGTAATGACCGGCGCCCGGATCACGTCGTAGAGCTCGGCTTCGTTCATCTAAAGCGCTCCTCAATCGCCTCGAGAGCGTCCTTGGTCAAAACCAGTTTGCGCCGGCGGAGAATGTCGTAGACATTGAGCCCGGCGACGCCGAGCACCTCCACATTCGGGATGTTCCGCGCCGCGAGCGCGAAATTGCTGTCGAGTTCCCTGCCGCCGATAATTAAGGCGGAATCGACGCCGAGCGCCGACAATTTCGTCACCAAGGTCTTGGTCTTCGCCTCGGAGAGCTCCGCCTTCTCCAGGATTATGAGCTCATCCGATTTCACCTTCGAGGACAGCGCATGCCTCAATGCGAGCGCGCGGACCTTCTTGGGCAAGTCGATCGCATGGCTGCGCGGAACCGGACCGAAGGCCTTGCCGCCGCCGCGGAATTGCGGCGCCACCTTGTTGCCGTGGCGCGCCCGGCCCGTCCCCTTCTGCCGGTACATCTTGGCGCGGGTGCCCGAGACCAGCGAGCGGTCCTTGGCATGATGCGTTCCGGCCTGACGCTTCGCCAGCTGGTAGCGCACCATGCGCTGCAGAATATCGGTACGCGGCTCAAGGCCGAACACAGCGTCCGAAAGCTCGACCGTTCCGGCTTTCTTGGCCTCCAGCGTCGTCACATCCGCCTTCATCACTTAGCCCTCCGCCTTCTCGCTGGCAGCACTGCCGCCGCGGACGGCGCCGGGCTTCGGCGCGTTCTCCGGCAAAGCACTCTTGACGGCATCGCGCAGCAGCACCCAGCCGCCCTTCGAGCCGGGAACCGAGCCGCGGACCATCACAAGGCCGCGTTCGGCATCGGTCTTGACCACTTTCAGATTCTGCGTCGTCACCCGCACATCGCCCATATGGCCGGCCATTTTCTTGCCTTTGAAGACCTTGCCGGGATCCTGGCGCTGACCGGTCGAACCGTGGCTGCGATGCGAAACCGAGACGCCGTGCGAGGCGCGAAGACCGCCGAAATTGTGACGCTTCATGCCGCCGGCGAAACCGCGGCCGATCGAAGTGCCCGTCACATCGACAAGCTGGCCCTCGACGAAATGGTCGGCGGTAATCTCCGCGCCGATGTCGATCACATTGTCGGCCGAGACGCGAAACTCGGCGAGTTTGCGGGCAGGCTCGACCTTGGCGACGGCAAAGTGCCCGCGTTCCGCACGGCTCAGATTCTTCACCTTCGCCCGGCCGACGCCGAGCTGCAAAGCAGTGTAGCCGTTCTTTTCTTCCGTTCGATGGGCAACCACACGGCACTGGTCGATTCTGAGAACCGTCACGGGCACGTGCTCACCGGATTCGGTAAAGATCCGGGTCATTCCCACCTTCTGTGCTATCACACCTGAGCGCATCGAGCTGCCTCGGCCATCCAGATCTAGAGCTTGATCTCAACATCGACACCGGCTGCAAGGTCGAGCTTCATCAGAGCATCGACCGTCTGCGGCGTGGGGTCGACAATGTCGATCATCCGCTTATGGGTCCGCATCTCGAACTGCTCGCGGCTCTTCTTGTCGATATGCGGCGAGCGGTTCACGGTGAATTTCTCGATCCTCGTCGGCAGCGGAATCGGTCCGCGCACCTCGGCGCCGGTCCGTTTCGCGGTGTTCACGATTTCCCGCGTCGAGGCGTCCAGGATGCGATGATCGAACGCCTTGAGCCGGATGCGAATGTTTTGACCTTGCATGTCCACTACCTTGAGGTGAGGACGCGGGGGGCCCCGCGTCCTCTATCCGTTCACCTATTTCACGATGCTCGATACGACGCCGGCGCCCACCGTGCGGCCGCCCTCGCGAATGGCGAAGCGAAGCTTCTCTTCCATGGCGATCGGCACGATCAGCTCCACTTCCATGGCGACATTATCGCCCGGCATGACCATCTCGGTCCCTTCCGGCAGCTTGACCACGCCCGTCACATCGGTCGTGCGGAAGTAGAATTGCGGCCGGTAATTGGTGAAGAACGGCGTATGACGGCCGCCCTCGTCCTTCGTCAGAATGTAGGCCTCGGCCTTGAACTGCGTATGCGGCGTCACGCTGCCGGGCTTGCAGAGCACCTGGCCGCGCTCGACCGCCGTGCGGTCGATACCGCGCAGCAGGCAGCCGACATTGTCGCCGGCCTGGCCCTGGTCGAGCAGCTTGCGGAACATCTCAACGCCCGTGACGGTGGTCTTCGTCGTGGGCTTCATGCCGACGATCTCGACTTCCTCGCCGACCTTGATGATGCCGCGCTCGATACGGCCGGTCACGACGGTGCCGCGGCCGGAAATCGAGAAAACGTCTTCGATCGGCATCAGGAAGGGCTGATCGATCGGCCGCTCCGGCTGCGGGATGTAAGAATCGACAGCCCGCATCAGCTCAAGAATCGAGTCCTTGCCAATCTCATTGTCACGGTCCTCGAGCGCCGCGAGCGCCGACCCCTTCACGATCGGGATATCGTCACCGGGGAACTCATAGGACGAAAGCAACTCGCGGACCTCCAGCTCGACAAGTTCGAGGAGCTCGGGGTCATCGACCATGTCGACCTTGTTCAGATAGACGACGAGAGCCGGCACGCCGACCTGACGGGCGAGCAGGATGTGCTCGCGGGTCTGCGGCATCGGACCATCGGCGGCACTCACAACCAGGATCGCACCGTCCATCTGCGCCGCGCCGGTGATCATGTTTTTCACATAGTCGGCATGGCCGGGGCAGTCGACATGGGCGTAGTGGCGGTTCTCGGTCTCATATTCCACATGCGCGGTGGAAATGGTGATGCCGCGGGCCCGCTCTTCGGGCGCCTTGTCGATCGAGTCATACGCCTGGAAGGTCGCGCCGCCAGTCTCCGCCAGAACCTTGGTGATGGCAGCGGTGAGCGTGGTCTTGCCGTGGTCGACGTGACCGATCGTTCCGACGTTAACGTGCGGCTTTGAGCGTTCAAATTTTGCCTTGGCCATCTGGCTCTCCGTCTCTTTTCTCTTTTGGCTCCAATCCAGGCCCGCTATGCGAATTTCGCTTGCACTTCGTCAGCCACGTTCTGCGGCACCTGGGCATAGCTATCAAAGGTCATGGTGAATTGCGCACGCCCCTGGCTCATGGAGCGCAGCGTATTTACGTATCCGAACATATTCGCCAGAGGCACCAGCGCGTTCACCACCGTGGCGTTGCCGCGCAGATCCTGGCCCTGCACCTGCCCCCGCCGGCTTGTCAAGTCGCCGATGATGCCGCCCAGATATTCCTCAGGCGTCACGACCTCGACTTTCATGATCGGCTCAAGCAGCTTCGGCCCGGCCTTCTGCAGGCCTTCGCGAAGCGCCGCGCGGGAGGCGATCTCGAAGGCCAACACGCTCGAGTTGACTTCGTGATAGGCGCCATCGACCAAAGTGGCCTTCAGATCGATCACGGGGAAGCCCGCGACCACGCCGCTGTCGAGAACGCTCCTCAAGCCCTTTTCGACGCCGGGGACGTATTCCTTCGGCACATTGCCGCCGACGATCTTGCTCTCGAAAACAAATCCGCTGCCGGTTTCGCCCGGCTCGATCGCAAGCTTCACGCGCGCAAACTGACCCGAACCGCCCGTCTGCTTCTTATGGGTGTAGTCGACATCGGCTTTGCGCGTGATCGTCTCGCGATAGGCGACCTGCGGCGCGCCGATATTGGCGTCGACCTTATATTGCCGCTTCAGAACGTCGACCTTAATGTCGAGATGAAGCTCGCCCATGCCCTTCAGGATCGTCTGGCCGGACTCGAGATCCGTCGAGACGCGGAAGGACGGGTCCTCCGCAGCCAGCTTCGAAAGGGCGATGCCCAGCTTCTCCTGATCGGCTTTCGATTTCGGCTCGATCGCGATCTCGATCACCGGGTCCGGAAACTCCATCCGCTCCAACACCACAGGCTTGGCCAGATCGCAGAGCGTGTCGCCGGTCCGCACTTCCTTCAGCCCGGCCAGCGCAAGGATGTCACCGGCATAGGCCTCCTTAATGTCTTCGCGGTTGTTGGCGTGCATGAGCAGCATCCGGCCGACGCGCTCTTTCTTCTCCTGTGTCGAATTGAAGATGTTGGCGCCGGATTCCAGCTTACCCGAATAGACGCGGCAAAATGTCAGCGTACCGACAAATGGGTCGTCCATAATCTTGAATGCCAGGATCGAGAGCGGCTCCTCATCGGAGGATCTGCGCACCACCTCTTCGCCGGTCTTGAAATCGATGCCCTTGATCGGCGGCACCTCAACCGGCGAGGGAAGATAGTCGATCACCGCATCGAGCAGCGGCTGAACACCCTTATTCTTGAACGCCGAGCCACAAAGGACCGGGTAGAAGGCGCCCGCACAGGTGCCTTTGCGGATCAGACCCTTCAGCGTGTCGATATCCGGCTCATTGCCTTCGAGATAGGCTTCGACGGCGGCTTCATCGACCTCGACGGCCGTCTCCACCAGCTTCTCGCGATATTCCTTTGCGGACTCCAGCAGGTCGGCCGGGATTTCCTCATCGTGGAAGGCCGCGCCGAGCGTTTCGTCTTCCCAGACGATGGCTTTCATATTGAGAAGGTCGATGACGCCTTTGAATTCACTTTCGGCGCCATAAGGAAGCTGGAGAACCAGCGTCTTGGCGGCCAGCCTCTTGTGAATCGAGGCAACCGAGGCAAAGAAATCGGCGCCGATCTTGTCCATCTTGTTGACGAAGAACATGCGCGGCACGCGATATTTGTCGCCCTGGCGCCAAACCGTCTCGGTCTGCGGCTCAACGCCCTGATTGGCGTCGAGCAGCGCCACCGCGCCGTCGAGCACGCGCAGAGACCGCTCGACCTCGATGGTGAAATCCACATGGCCGGGCGTGTCGATAATGTTGATGCGCTTGTCTTTCCAGAACGCAGTCGTCGCGGCCGACGTGATCGTTATGCCGCGCTCCTGCTCCTGCTCCATCCAGTCCATCGTCGCGGCGCCGTCATGTACCTCGCCGATCTTGTGGCTCTTGCCCGTGTAAAAGAGGATCCGCTCCGTCGTCGTCGTCTTACCGGCATCGATGTGCGCCATAATGCCGATATTGCGGTAGTCCTCGATTTTGTGCTGCCGTGGCATCGTCTCGCGATCCTCTTTAACGCCTTACCATCGGTAGTGTGAAAAGGCTCGGTTAGCCTCAGCCATCCGGTGCGTATCCTCGCGCTTCTTCACGGCGGTGCCGCGATTGCCGGACGCATCAAGCAGCTCGGCGGATAAGCGCTCCTCCATTGTGTTTTCGTTGCGCCCGCGCGCTGCCGTAATGATCCAGCGAATGGCAAGCGCCTGTCGGCGATCGGCCCGAACCTCGACCGGAACCTGATAGGTCGCGCCGCCGACACGGCGGGAGCGCACCTCGATGGCCGGCTTCACATTGTCGAGCGCCTCGTGGAAGACCTGCATCGGGTCGCGCTTGGCCCGGCTCTCGATCCGGTCGAGCGCGCTGTAGACGATATGCTCCGCCACCGATTTCTTGCCCTGATACATCAGGCTGTTCATGAACTTGGCCAGCACAACATCCCCGAATTTCGGATCGGGAATGATTTCGCGCTTTTCTGCCCTATGCCGTCGCGACATGGTTCTCGCTCGCCTTTCGGTTCACTGAACTATTTCGGCCGCTTGGCGCCGTATTTCGAACGGCGCTGGCGACGCTTCGATACGCCCTGCGTATCCAGAACACCGCGGATCGTATGGTAGCGAACGCCCGGCAGGTCCTTGACGCGGCCGCCGCGGATCAACACGACCGAGTGCTCCTGCAGATTATGCCCCTCGCCGGGAATATAGCTCGTCACCTCGAAGCCGTTCTGCAGCCGCACGCGCGCGACCTTGCGAAGCGCGGAGTTCGGCTTTTTCGGCGTCGTGGTGTAGACGCGCGTGCACACGCCACGCTTCTGCGGACAGGCCTGCATGGCGGGCACTTTGTTCCGCTTCAAGGGAGCCCTTCTCGGCTTACGGATCAGCTGTTGTATCGTCGGCATGCGCCTTTTAACCCAAGCAAATAACGCCGTCCGTCAGTGCGTAACAGTCATCGACTGAAACGCGATCTGGCGATCAGCTAAAAACGAGAGGACCATCCAGCGCTTAAGCTGGAGGGTCATACACCCAATCGTGTTCTCGAATCTCTTGGCAGCGTTTAGAAGAAATGCACACGAAAACGGCGCATGGCACTACTGCCTGCCAAATCGATGGCTGAGACATAGACGCCGTGATTTGGAGCGTCAAGCCTCAAATTTACCAATTTGCGTCGATTTTGCCGCATTACGCGTTTTTCTTTCGATTATTACTCGACGCGAGCCATCTCTGGGACTTGAAGTCCCGTGAAAATTAGTAGAAGTCCGAGAGGCAATTATAGTCTCGGCCGAAAGGCTGGTATGAAGGCCGGAGCGTTTTGCCCCGTGGGGAGCAGGGGCGCCGGGAGGGGGGACAATCGCCATCGAGCGTCGCCCTGACAACGAGCAACGACGAATAAAGTTGTGGGCAGAGAATGGGAGAGTTTTTCGCCTGGGCAGCGAGCGGAGTCGTCGCGGGGCTCCAGACATGGGCAGAGGACCACCGGCCGGGTCGGCGGGAGGCGCCGGACGCCCCGGTACGCCGGGTGCCGGTGACGAGCCGGCAGCGCTTCTTTCTGCGCCAGCGCGACGGCCGCGACATCGAGATCCTTCTGGTCGATAGCGGAATTTCGTTCCGCAACGGCCATGCCATTACCGCTGTCTGGGCCGCCAGCGAAAAGGCCGCTTACGGGCATTGCATCTATCTGGAAAATCACACGACCGGCGCGATCGCCAGGCTGAAGGACAATCTGGCGATGATCCGCAAAAAGGCGCGTTGGTGGGAAGTCGCGCTTTTCGGCTTTCTGGCGACCTTTCCGGCAACGCTCGTGCTTGTCGGGTGGCTCTATCTGCAGCGCGGCACGCCGCAGCTCTATGAGAGGACGTTCCTCATCAGCTCGGCGGTCGCGGCGATCCTGCTCTTCATTATCGGCGTTGTCGCCTCCAAACTCGTCTTCGATTATTTGCGGGCGGAAGACGAACGCAAAATTTGGTCGGCTGCCGACAAAGCACTTTTTCACGCACGAAGGCTGCTGATCCAAAAGCCGCGCAGCCGGCAGCATGCCTAAGATTTTCCAAGACAAGTCCTTTTTTTTCCCAACTATTATGCCGATGCACCTCTGTGGACATCTTGCATGGGCCCGGATAACTTCGCCGTGACGGTCTCACTTTCGGGTTGCGCAAGCCGGAATTTTGTCGTCCTATTTCTCCTCTGATCAGGCGATTTCGTTACTCACCAGCCATCCGGCGCTTCGGCGCGATTTTAGAAGCTGAATTTCGTCATATGGGATGTCCTGTTCGAAAAACGCCGTTTGGACGGTCCTTCCGGATTTTGGGACGGTTCGCGCTCATATCCACCTTCATCATCTCGGCCTGGCTCGTTCCAACGGTTGTTGATTCGGCTCAGAGCGGCATGGCAGCGCGGAACGCGCCGAACGCGTCCCGTTCCAATGCGCCGGACCGGCACCCGATCCAGAGCGCCGTGCACCGGGTCTATCGCCTTCTTGTCGAGATCAGCGGAGGCGCAAAAGGCGGGACGGCGTTTCTCGTAAGCGGCAAGCGCGTCATCGCAACCAACTATCATGTCATTGAAGACGGGACCGCTTATTCGGTGGGGTTCGTCGACGAGCGCGGAGTCGTAAGGCGCATCCCTGTGCGGCTCCTTGCAATTTTCCCACAGAAAGATCTTGCGCTCCTGGAGACGCTCGACGATCTGCCGGGCGCACCGCTGCCGCTTTCTCACAAATACCCCGCCGTTGCGACCGATCTGTTTGCGATCGGCTTTCCGGCGGCGGCCGATCCTCAAGGCGGCGTCTCCTGGGCGCAAGGGGACGATACGACCTATTTCATTCCGTCCGTCGTCAAGGGCAGCGTCTCGCGTGTGCTGACCAACCGCTGGTTCAGCAGTCAGCTTCAGCACCAAACGCCGATCATTCCGGGTTATAGCGGCGGCCCCCTGATCGACGAGAGCGGTGTCGTTCTGGCGATAAGCACCGCGATCCACAAGGAAGCGAACGGTATTTCTTACGGCGTCCTGGCTTCCGATCTGGCCGATTTCATCGCGGCCTGCGCATTGCCAACGGGCAATATGCTCGTCGGCAGCCGGCCCGACGTCGCCGGCGATCGGTCCGCGCAAGCGACGGTGAGCGTCACGTCCAACAAAGTCAAAAAGACCTCCCTGCACGTTGTCCCGCATCGCGAAATGCTGGCGAAAGGGAACGACTATCTGGAGCGGGGCGACATCGGGGCGGCACGCCTCATGTACCGCTATCTGATCGAGCGCAGTGATATGCCCGAAGCCTTTGCAGGTCTTGCAAAAACCTATGACCCGATCTTTCTCAACGAGAAAAAGGTCATCGGCGTTTCCGGTGACTTTGCCAAAGCCCATGCACTCTATCGGGAAGCGGCACGCCTCAACGGCTCGGCCATGGAGATACGTGCCGGACTCGAAGAGGTTTCGTCCGTAAGCGGCTGCAATGATAGCCTCTGTACGCTGATCAATAGCGCGACCGGACCGACCGTTACCTGCGAGAGAAACGCATCCCGCGTGGCGAGAGGCGCAGCGCTTGCGAGATAGGCGGGTCGCCATTTCGTCGTCTTGCTCACATGCCGCAGAGCCGCCACTATGCGGATGATGAAAATGACATCCTCCGAAGACCGTGACGTTGTTGTGGTCGGCGCCGGGCCCGTGGGTCTGGCGGCGGCGATGGCCTTGAGAAAGGCGGGCGTGAACGCGGTCTGTGTCGGCCCGGCACCGAATCCGGACGCCCCGGACCGCCGGACGACGGCGCTGCTCGAAGGGTCGGTCCGCTTTCTTTCCGAGAATGTCGGCCTCTGGTCAGAGTTGAAGCCTTTCGCCGAACCTTTGCGCGGGCTCCGCCTGATCGACCGCACCGGGCGTCTGTTCCGCGCGCCGGACATGGCGTTCCAAGCGGCCGAGATCGGCAGGCAAGCGTTCGGCTATAATATTGCGAACGCCGACCTGATCCGGATTTTGCTCGAAGGGCTTGGCGCGGGATTCCGGCCAACCTCTGGCGTGACCGCCCTTCGGACAAGACAGCACACACAACAGATTTTGACTGCCGAAGGCGAGGCTTTTTCGGCCAAGCTGGTCGTCGGCGCCGACGGCCGCAAATCCTTCTGCCGTGAAAGCGCGGGGATCGGCGTGCGGGCCTGGTCATATGATCAAACGGCCATCGTCTGCAATTTCCGTCACAGCCGCCCGCATGGGGGCGCCTGCACGGAATTTCATTATGCAAGCGGGCCGTTCACTGTCGTGCCTCTGGGCGACGGCGCCTCGAGCCTCGTCTGGGTCGTTCGGCGCGATGAAGCATCCGCTCTCAGCCAGATGGACGATGCCGAATTCGCCGAGGCGCTGACCACCCGTCTTGACGGACTTCTGGGCGAGGTTGTCGAGGTCGGCCCGCGCGGCGCATTTCCGCTTTCAGGGCTCATCGCCGCAAAGCTCACCGGCACGCGCCTGGCGCTTATCGGTGAGGCGGCCCATGTCATGCCGCCGATCGGCGCGCAGGGGCTCAATCTCGGCTTCCGCGACGTCGCCGACCTCGTCGGCTGCCTCGCTCAGGCTGACGATCCGGGGGCACCGGAGGTGCTCGCCGCTTATGAGCGCAAGCGCCGCGGCGATGTCTGGGCGAGAACTTTGGCCGCCGATCTGCTGAACCGGACGCTGGTCTCCAATCTGTCGCTCTTCCAGATCCTGCGCGGGGCCGGGCTGACGGCGCTTTCGGTCGCCGGTCCCCTCCGCCGTGCAGCCATGCGTCAAGGCATGTCGACCGCCGGTCTTTAGCACGGCTGGCATCACCTGCGGGCAAAGTGAACCGCGCGACAGCTGAGCCGCTTGACGGACGCAGGCCGGCTTGGCACTAAGTCAATAACGTTAGCGTAACTGTCCGCGTCCATCCCCGCCTTCGCGGGGACATGTTTGGACGCGTTGCGCTAAGCACCCGCGCTATTCGCGCTCGCCGTCCCGGCCGATTCCAACCCGTTCCGATAATGTCCGCTCTCCTCACCGCCCGTCACCTCATTGAATATGCGTTCCTGCGCGCCATTATCGGCCTCCTCCGCCTGATGCCGCTCGATGCGGCGCGCGAGCTTTCCGCGAAGATCTGGCGGCTGCTTGCCCCTTATGGACGTCGCCACGCCCGCGCCCTCGACAATCTCGCCATCGCCTATCCGGAGAAAACGCCGGAGGAACGCGAGGCCATCGCCATGGAGATGTGGGGCAATCTCGGGCGGGTGATGGCCGAGACCATGCTGCTCGACCGTATCCTGAATGAGCCGGAAAGGATCGAAATCGAAAATCCGGAGCTTCTCGACCGTTACGTCGGCAAGATCGGCGCGGCCATCGCCTGCTCCATGCATATGGGCAATTGGGAGCTCGCCATGTGGCCGCTGACCAAGGCCGAGGCGAAGCCGGCCGCCGTCTACCGGCTGGTCGACAACCCCTATATCGACCTTTACCTCCGCGATCAGCGCAAGGCGCTTTACCCCGGCGGCCTCTTCGCCAGAGGCAGGATGAAAGGCGTCAGGCTCGGGCATGACACGGCGCGCATGATCGCCAGCTATGTCCGCGAAGGCGGCAGGCTCGGCTTTCTGGCCGACCGTTATGAAGCCAAGGGCATCAAGGTTCCGTTTTTCGGCAAGCCGGCGGGGTCCAATATGGTGCCGGTGATGCTGGCGCGGCGCGCCGGTGCGAGGCTTTGGGCCGGACGCTGCATCCGGGTCGGCAAGGAGTCGCGCTTCAAGGTCGTAATCCGCGAAATCAAGGTGCCCTGGACAGACGATCCAAACGCCGATATCGAGGCGTCGCTCACCGAGCTTCATGCGCAATTCGAGGCCTGGATCCGTGAACATCCGGAACAATGGATGTGGTCGAACCGGCGCTGGTCGTGAATGGCCCCTCGCCGCGGCGCTGAGCCTCCCCCAATGAAGTGGTCCGACTCGAAGTATGGGTTTTTCCCAATGAGGAGGACGAAAGATGGGTAAGCAGGCACAAGCCAGAAGAGATTGTCGCGAAGCTTCGGCAGGTCGATGTGCTAACCGGGGAAGGCCGGACGGTGGCGGATGCTGTGCGCCAGATCGGGGTCACTGAGTTTACGTATTATCGATGGAGAAAGGAATTTGGCGGCCTGCAGACGAACCAGGTTAAGCGGATCAAGGATCTGGAGCAGGAGAATGCCCGTCTCCGGAAAGCCATCTCGGATCTGATGCTGGACAAGCTGATCCGACAGGAAGCGTCCAAGGGAAATTACTAAGCCCTTCGCGCCGCCGGGCATGCATTGAGCATGTCCGGCAAACGCTGGATGTGTCCGAGCGCCGGGTTTGCCGGGTGCTCGGCCAACATCGTTCGACGCATCGCAAAGTGCCGCGCGGCCGTGATGATGAGGAACGGCTCACGGCCGACATCATTGACCTCGCCCGCCAGTTTGGCCGTTACGGCTATCGGCGCATTGCCGAGTTGCTGAGGCGTGCCGGCCAGCAGGTCAATGACAAGCGTGTCGCGAGGATCTGGCGCCGCGAAGGGCTGAAAGTTCCGACGAAACAACCGAAGCGCAAGCGCTTGTGGCTAAACGACGGCTCTTGCGTTCGGCTTCGTGCCGAGCGGGCAAACCATGTCTGGTCGTATGATTTCATGGAGGATCGCACGCATGGCGGGCGGGAATACCGCATTCTCAACGTCGTTGACGAGTTCACGCGGGAATGCCTGGCGATCCGCGTCGACCGGCGCCTCAAGAGCGCTGACGTCATCGACGTGCTCTCGGACCTGTTCATTCTGCGCGGCGCGCCCGGTCATATTCGTTCGGATAATGGCCCCGAATTCGTCGCCAAGGCAGTCCAGGCCTGGATCCACGCGGTCGGCGCCAAGACCGCTTAGTCGGCCGTGAAGAATTCCGAAGCGACTGATATTCCATAGAAATCGATGGATTTTCGGATTCCGGAATTGCAGGAAGCGGCGTGTTTTTGGGTTGTTTTCTTGCAATTTCAATTTTCTATTTTCCTGCCTGGCGAAGCGTGATTTACTGCTTTTATCGCGGTAAATCGGAGCCAGGCGATGGGCAAACCACGCGAGCGGCGCGAGACGGGAGAACAGGATTTGTTCCGGGCCCGCCTTGATCAGATCCTCAACATGAACCACGAACTCGTGCGGCTGGCCCGCGCCATCGACTGGGAGGAAAGGCCGCATCAGGGACGCTGGTGCTTCGGCAAAACGCCGATGCAAACATTCCTTGACGCCAAGCCCTTGGCAAAGGAGAAAATGATCGCCGCCTGACAACGTCAGACAGGCGAAACCAGACAGCTCTCCAGACATCGTCTGTCAGAGGAAGTCCTAGCTTTTACAGATTGTCGAAGCGGGACGATGTGCCCATGCGGGAGCACATTCCACGGACGGGGGCGGTGCGCTCCAACGCCGAGGCTATTGAGTCACGTCAATCTGCATGAATAACTCGTCAAATACCTTTCTCGACTTAGCGGGTGTCTTGACGGCGACTGCCTTCGCCTCCTCGATGTTGTCCGGTATCCCCACGACGATCAGAGCAACCATGCCCACGCCATAGTGCGGCGTACAGCGTATGCCGTAGACGCCGTCCTCGGTCAGCGTCACCGAAAACTCCGCATTGATCTTGCTCTTGAACGGCTCCGCCCCTGCGGGGATCATTCCCTTGATGGTTTCCGCGTTGTGCCCCTTGTCGATCGGTTCAAATTCAATTGTGTCCCCAGGGTTGATCCTCACGAAATCCGGTTCGAAGACCATCGCGCCCTTCTCGCCCTTGTTCAGCATTTTGATTTCGACTTCCTCGCCAAATGCAGAGCCTGCCACCGTGATCATGACGGCCACGATGGCGGCGGAGAGGAGGTTGTTCATAATAGCCCGTCTCTTCCTTCGATTTTCGGGCAGCTTGCCGCAGCACAGCCAAAGAGGATGCTGCGGCAACCGCCTTTCCAAGCAATCACTTGACGGTAATCGTTCCAAACATACCAGCTTCCAAATGGCCTTCAATCAGGCACTCCATGGGAAGATTTTCGCCGTTCTGTACCGGAACGATGTACCAATCAACTGATTTGCCGGGACCGACTTCGATTTCTGACACGTTGCCCTTCACCTCAGCGACCAGATTACCCTTCTCGTCGGTGATCTCCAGCTTGCGCGTGAAACTTCTCTCCATCAGCCCAGGCGACGCGAACTCATGCTTCACTTCGTCCGTGTTCTTCAACACGAGCTTGTAAGCTTTACCGGTTTCGAGATCGATATGGTCTGGCTTGAAGTACATCGGCTTGTCGACCGCGTCCGTTGCGCCCATTTCGACGACGATCTCAATTGGGTCGGCGCGACTGAGATCGCCTTCTGCCAAGGCCGGAAATGTGAACACCACTGCTGACATCGAAAGCACGATCGAAACGGTTTTCATCTCAACTCCTTCAGTTGCCACGGCGGTCCCGAGCGATTGTTCGGGGCACAGGGTAGCGGTTTGCTCAACGAATAAATTTATGCACCGCGACGCTTGTCTGTAATTGATGGAAATCAATCTTTGGAACCGACACTTTGAGCGGCTCCGTACCGCCATGCCGTCGGCTCTCAGTCCTGCCACTTCCCCTCGAGTTCGGGTGTCGGAGCGACTTTGGATTGAATCGCCGACCGCGCTCATTGAGATGTCCGGCAGCCGCGAGTTCGGCAGAGATCGCCTGAGGCTCATCTGCCCGCCTTTCGGTCGGCGGCGGCGAAGCCGCCGCGCAATAGCGACCACATCAGGCTGCAGCTCGCCATGACGCTTCCGCCCCTCGCATTTCCCGATGGCCTCACGCTTCCGCTGCCGCGCCGCTGCCAGCTTCTTGACCAGCCGCTTCTTTTCGATCTGGACGAACACGGCCATGATCTGTAGGAGATCCTCCTGCATCTCATCGGTGTCGTCGGTGAGATCACTGCCGTCACTGGTGAGCAGGCGCACGCCGCGCTCGCGCAAAAGTGCGATGCCGAGCACGTACGGCTTCATTTCCCGAGCAAATCGGATCATCGCATGCGCGGCGGCAAGATCGGTCGGAAGAGGGGCAAAGGACGATGTCATTCGGCTAGAGAATCATAGTTCGCCGGCGCCTTCAAAGGCAAACCGTCAGCCGACCGACGTTGGACGCCAGGTTTTCTGTGGATGTCGCCAATCGATCCCGGAGAGCAGATAGCCGAGCTGAGCCGGCGAGATCGATATCGTCCCATCGGCCACGCTCGGCCATAGGAAACGGCCACGCTCCAGACGCTTCGTGAATAGACACGCCCCCTGGCCCTGAGCGAACGTTTATCGTGAGCGACAAGCGCTCACTTGGCCAGATTACCTTCAGGAGATCGCCCTTGCGGCCACGAAAGCAAAACAGATGCCCGCTCAACGGATCGCGCCGCAGCACCTCCTGGACCTGCAATGACAGCGATGGGAAGTGCATTAGCTAAGACTTAACCTGACACATGGTGTTCTGGTCCCCACGGCACAGAGATAGCCGGGGCGGGGCGCGGAGCTGGCTGGTGTGGCGTAGCGCCCCGCCCCGGCGGATGGAGAACACCATGACGACGGACCAGAAGATCATCCGCGCAAAAGTCGGCCTGCTGGAGCTGGCCAAACAACTCGGCAATGTGAGCCAGGCCTGCAAGATGCTCGGCTACAGCCGCGACAGCTTCTACCGCTTCAAGGAGCTGTATGAGAAGGGCGGCGAGATGGCGCTGCAGGAGATCAGTCGCAAGAAGCCGGTGATCAAGAACCGGATCGCCGAAGAGATCGAGAGGGCGATCTGCGACATGGCGATCGAGCAACCGGCCTTTGGACAGATGCGCGTCGCCAATGAACTCGCCAAGCGGGGTCTGAGCGTTTCGCCGGCCGGCGTGCGTTGTGTCTGGCTGCGGCATGATCTGGAGACGATGAAGAAACGCCTGAAGGCGCTGGAAGCCAGGAGCGCGCAGGACGGGCTGGTCTTCACCGAAGCCCGGCTTGCCGCGCTGGAGAAAGCCAAATCTGAGAAGGAAGCTCACGGTTCGTTCGAAAGCGAGCATCCAGGCTATTGCGGCGCTCAGGATACGTTTTATGTCGGCAATTTGAAGGGCGTGGGGCGAATTTATCAGCAGACCTTCATCGACACCTATGCCAAGGTCGCCTTCGCCAAGCTCTATGACCGCAAGACACCGCTCACGGCGGCCGATCTGCTCAACGACCGCGTCGTGCCGTTCTATGACGAGCAGGAGGTTGACCTGCTCCGGATGCTCACCGATCGCGGTACGGAATATTGCGGCAATCCGGAGAGGCACGAATATGAGCTCTATCTGGCGGTCGAGAATATCGACCATAGCCGAACCAAGACGAAAAGTCCGCAGACCAACGGCATCGTTGAGCGCTTTCACAAGACGGCGCTCAATGAATTCTACCGCTTGGCATTCCGGCGCAAGATCTATCGCTCGATCGAAGAGCTTCAGGCCGATCTGGATGCCTGGATCAGCGAGTATAATGGCGTTCGGCCGCATACATCGCTTGGCTATCGGTCGCCGGCGCCAGAAACTTATGTGCCTCGCAGCACCGCATTACCGTCTCCGCTCGTAGGAGCGGCTCCGACGGCAATGCGCGACCTGGCCATGCGGCCAACGCTGCAATAATATTCAAACTGGACCACTCGGTAGGGGCTGACCAGAGATCTGACGCGCGCTGAGCGGTTGGCAATCAGCTTCGGCAGAAGAGGCAGAACACGAAAGGACATTTCAATGCCATCGCAAAACGGTAACGGCGGGCGGCGTGGCCCCTGGGGCGGCGGGGCCACGCCCGATTCCGATTTTGAGGATCTGGTCCGTCAAGGACAGGATCGACTCAAGCAGATCATGCCGAGCGGTGGTGCGCGCGGGATAATCGTCCTTGCCGTCCTCGCTCTTGTCGGCCTGGGCCTATGGACAGCCTATTACACCGTGCCGAGCGACTCAGTCGCCGTCGTGCAGCGCTTCGGTAAATATCTCACGGAGGTGCCGCCGGGACTGCATTTCAAACTGCCGTTGGGCATTGACGTGGCAACCATCGTTCCCGTCAAACGGCAATTGAAGCAGGAATTCGGGTTCTCGACGCCGGGCGCCACCGATCCCTACCAGAGTCCTCGCGACGGAAAGCGGGAAACGGAGATGGTGACAGGGGACCTGAACGCCGCATTGGTTGAATGGGTGGTTCAATACCGCATCTCGGATCCCGTTAAATTCCTTTTCGAGGTTCGGGAACCGAGTGAAACGCTCCGCTATGTTTCCGAATCCGTCATGCGGGAAGTCGTCGGCGACCGCACCGTGGACGAGGTGATCACTATCGGCCGGCAGGAAATCGAGTCGGAAGCGCTGATTAAGATGCAGGCGCTCTCAACCAAATACGCCATGGGGATCAGCATCGATCAGGTGCAATTGAAGAACATCAACCCACCCGGACCAGTTCAGGAGTCGTTCAATGAGGTCAACCAGGCGCAGCAGGAGAAAGAGAAGCTAATCAACGAAGCCCGGCGCGATTACAACAAGGTGATCCCGCTGGCCGAGGGCGAGAAGGACCAGCGCATTCGCGAGGCCGACGGCTACCGGCTCAAGCGGATCAACGAGGCCGAAGGCGATGCCGCCCGGTTCAGCGCGTTATTGACGGAATATAGCAAGGCCCCCGAGGTCACGCGCCGCCGCATCTATGTCGAGACCCTGCAGGAGGTCATGCCGGGCATACGCTCTAAGATCGTTATCGATGAACTGACGCGCAGCATCCTGCCACTGCTTGATCTCGACGCCCAGAAGGGAGAGAAGCCATGAACAGGATCACGCTAATAGTCCTCGTGGCTGTTCTGGGTATCGGAACGTACGTCTCGATGAGTTCGATCTACACGGTGAGCGAAGTCGAGCAGGCTATTATCACCCAGTTCGGTAAACCCGTTGGCAAGCCCGTGACCACTGCCGGCCTGAAGTTCAAGGTTCCGTTCATCCAGGATGTCAATCCGATCGACAGACGGGTTCTCGAGTGGGACGGTAATCCGTCGGATATGCCAACCAAGGATAAGCTCTACATCTCGGTCGACCTCTTTGCCCGCTGGCGGATTAAGGATCCCCTCCAGTACTTTCTGCGGTTGCGCGACGAACGCAGTGCCCAGTCCCGCCTGGACGATATCCTCGGCAGCGAGACCCGAAACGCTGTCGCCAAGCACGAGCTGATCGAGATCATCCGCACCACCAAGGACCGCGTGCCGCTGCGCGACACGCTGCTGACCAAGGCGGAACGCGAGCAGGATATAGGGTCGCTAGTGCCGATCCAAAAGGGCCGCAAGCTGGTCGAGCAGGAGATCTTTGCAGCAGCTGCCGAGAAGGTCCAGGTGTTCGGCATCGAACTGCTCGATATTCGGTTCAAGCGGATCAACTACAATGAAAGCGTGCGCCCGAAGATCTACGACCGAATGATCAGCGAGCGCCGGCAGATCGCGGAACGCTTCCTGTCGGAGGGTAACGGCGAGGCTGCCAGAATCCGCGGCAATCGTGTGCGTGACCTCAACAAGATCCAGTCAGAAGCCTACCGGCAGGTCGAGGAGATCCGCGGTGCGGCGGACGCGAAAGCCTCGGAAATCTACGCGACGGCTTACAACCAGAGTCCTGAAGCGGTGGAATTCTATGAGTTCACACGGACGATGCAATCCTACAAGTCCATCATCACCGAAAACACGACCATTGTCCTCTCCACGGATAGTGACCTCTTCAAATTCCTAAAGGGCATGTCTCCGAAGAGCGACCTCGTTCCGGCCCAACGTTCCGGCGACAAGCGATGACAACGTACGGGCAAGATGAAGCTGGTTACCAATCGCAGCACGCTCTGCCCGAGTTCGCGCCATCTTGCTCGATTCCGTCCTGCGCTAAGCTCATCGAGATCGATCCAGATCATACGCACTCATGAAGGAAGGATTGGCTGCCGCCGGTGATCTGATAAAACGCGTGCGCGCCATCTTACAACCTCCGGGTTCTTTGAAGGGGGGGCCGACCGCCGGATCGCCTGAGCGACACGCATTCACCAGCCGGGATTTTCGAAGCCGGCTCGACGATATGGGCTGGCCCGGTCAATAGCGTGATATAAGCGAACGAGATTACCCTCGTTGCCGGCGGAGCAAAAGCGGGCCGGGCGGCGTCTCCGGTTGCAATCGGGTTACCGCAGACCTTGCAAACACGCGAGGAGAATCAACGCTGAACGACATGACAATCTACGTGCGCGGGCCGCTTGGCACCGCGGCGAATATGCGGCGCGCCGCGATGCCAACTCCACGGAGTCGATCGGTTGCAGGAAGATAACGGAGACGCCCCGGGCTGATCAGGGTTTCCATGAGGCTCGTCTGAACCTCCATCTTGTTCTGTCTGTCAAGCAGCTTCTAGTCGACGACCTGCTGTGGGCTCAAGACCTCCTCGATGCCTTTCGACCAGGCGGCCGGCACCGTGTGCGGTTGCCGCTGGATGAACGCCATCTTGTAGCGCTCGTCCTGAGCCCGTGCTCGTGGAACGCCAAATACTCCGCTTTGCGGTCCGGCAGCGCCGAACATTCCTGTTGCCGTCCCCGCCACCGTGGCAGATCCGAAGCCCGTGACATTCAGAAAATCGCGCCTCTCGTTTGATGCATATTAAAAGAACAAATCTGATCGCCTTGTTACGATCGAGCCCGCTCAGGCCCGGGTGGCAGCCGGTCCTGTCATGCGGCAGAAGATATGCCGAAGGGGGATCACGACGGAAGCCTTCCTGCCCCATTGTGCGACGGCTCAGTGTTCGGAAGATTTCGAGTAACGACGTTACAGAAATCATGCCGGGAGACGATGCTCCTGTTGTTAGCGGTGACGGTTATTGGCTCGCCGTAATGCCGCCGTCGACGAGCAGATTTTGCCCCGTCACGAAACCAGAGGCGGGAGAGGCGAAAAAGAGCGCCGGGCCGACGATGTCCTTCGGGTCCGCGATGCGGCCGAGCGGAATGCGTTCCAGCAGTCCGCGCCGGAACTCGTCATTCTCCATGACATGCCGGATCATCTCGGTATAGACGAATGTCGGCGCAACGCCATTGACCGTGATCTGATGCGGAGCGAGTTCCATGGCATGCTGCTTGATCAGCATGACGAGGCCGCCTTTCGTCGCGCAATAGGCCGAATATCCGCGAGCGCGCAAGCCGAGCGTAGAACGCACCGAAAGCAGGTGGACATGACGGCCGCCCTGTCCCGCCGCGATCTGATGGCGCGCCACGGCCTGGGCAAGGAACATCGCGGCCTTCAAATTGGCGGCATAGACTTCGTCGAAAGCTTCCTCCGTCACCTCGGCCAGCGGTTGCTCACGCTGGATTCCGACGCAGTTGATCAGTACGTCGATCCGTCCATGCCGCTTGGTGGCTTCGTCTACGGCCGTACGAATATCGGCGACTGACATACAGTCGATCCGCGTGCCATCGCATTTGAATCCGGCCTCGGTCAGCGAGTTCGCAAGCGCCGCCGCCTTGTTTTCATCGCGTCCGGCCACGATGACCGTCGCCCCGGCGAGCGCCGCACCCCAGGCGATGGCCTCACCGATGCCGCCATATCCGCCGGGTATGAAAACGACCTTGTCGTCAAGGCGGAAAAGTCCGGACAGCTCTTTCTGAAAATCGATGCGCGGCGTAATGCCGTCCGTCATGGGTTTCTCCTCAGTCGAGATGCAGTCCGCCATTAATGTCGATGATTTCGCCGGTAATGAAGCCGCTTTCGGGCGAGGCGAGGAACGCCGCGACATGAGCTACTTCGCTGGCCTCGCAGAAACGGCCGACCGGGATGGCGGCGATGAGCTGGTCGCGCTGTTCCTGGGTCAGCTGTTCGGTGACCATCGGCGTCAGTACATAGGCGGGCGCAATGCCGTTGACGGTAATGCCTTCAGCCGCCGTCTCCCGCGCGAGCGAAAAGGTCAACCCGCCGAGTGCGCTTTTCGAGGTTGTATAGGCCGTCCCGGCGGTCAGTCCGCCGGTCTTCATGGCCAGCGAGCAGAGATTGACGATCCGTCCCCAGCGCTTCCTGCGCATTGCGGGCAGACAGGCCCTGGCAAGATAGAATGCGCCGTCCAGATTGACGGCGAGGATACGCCGCCATTCATCTGCGTCCGTGGCTGCAGCCTTGATGTTGGTCAGGATACCGGCATTGTTGACGAGGATGTCGATGTCGCGCCAGCCCTCCCCAAGCGAGCCCAGCCCGTTTGTGACGGCGGCTTCGTCGGAAATATCCATCGGCAGCGCACATACCGCCTGTCCCAGTTCGTCCGCGATTTCGGCGATCCGGTCGCCCCTAATGTCCACGAGCACGACCCGGCAGCCGAGCCTGGCGAAGCGCCTGCTGATCGCTTCACCCACGACTCCCGCCGCGCCGGTTACGAGGCAGACCTTCCCTTCCAGTGCCGCATCCATCGTCGACGTTTCCTCCGGGCGATTGTCTGACCCCGTTCTTCTCAGTCCAGCCTGTTCAGTTTCTGGGCGGCGGCGACGAGATGCGCAACCAGTCCGTCATCGAAGCCAAGCTTATATGCGGTGATGAACTGATTGTGGACGGCCGGTCCCATCGGCGCGGCGAGACCATGCTCCCCGGTCATACGGGTATAGTAGCGCAGGTCTTTTTCGGCATTGGCGATCGAGAACTGCAGGCCATCGAGCGACCCATTCTCCAGATAGCCTTTCATGATCATCTGGAAGATGCCGCTATTGCCGCCACCTTTCGAGACGACTTCATAGAATTTATCGAGATCGATGCCCGTCGCTTTAC
The DNA here is from genome assembly GCA_963749875.1 of uncultured Alphaproteobacteria bacterium. Classification (GTDB taxonomy): domain Bacteria; phylum Pseudomonadota; class Alphaproteobacteria; order Rhizobiales; family Rhodomicrobiaceae; genus JAHQVI01. Next base: position 1,075,733 of record CAVVOX010000002.1, on the reverse strand, counting down.
AGGCGCTGACTGCCTCGGCGACGAGTGCGGCTTGTCCCATGGTGATCAGATTGTAGATCAGCTTCAGCTTGGCCCCGCTTCCCGGGCCGCCGATATGGAAGATGTTCTCGCAGAAGCATTCCAGGATCGGCCGGATCTGCGCGAAGGTCTCCGGCGTCGCGCCGACCATGGTGTTGAGCCGTCCCTCGCGCGCTTCAACCGGAGTGCGGGCGAGCGGTGCGTCGGCGAATTGTCCACCTGCTGCTGCGATGCGTTCGGCATATTCCATAACAACGCCTGGCTCGCCGGTGGTGCAGTCGATCACGGTCTTACCCGGTTTGATGGCCGCCATAAATCCATCGTTGCCCTCGGCGATTGCCTTGAATTGCGGGGAAGCCGTCACGCAGACGACGATGATATCGGCTGCTTCGGCAACTTCACGCGGGGTCGCCGCTTCGCCGCGCACCCAACGCTTTCAGTTCCTCGACCGGCTTGCGGTTGCGATGCGCAACAACGGTCAGTTCATGGCCTTTCTTCAAAAGGTTCTCGCCGATCCCCTGACCCATCAGCCCAACGCCGATCACACCGGTCTTTGCCATGCCAATCATCCTCCTAAGCGTTTGCCAGCGCACCCAGATAGGCGCGCATTTCGGGATCCTGAAGGGCAGCCTCGAATGACGGTATGCGCGTCACCGTGCCCTCGCGGACGAAAATGAACTCTTCGCAGATCTCGCGAAGGATCTGCAAATGGTATGGCTCCTGCGGGTGGACGCAGACGAAAACGAGACGCCCTTCGCCGCGGAGCTTGCGGAAGAATTCGAGCATGAAACCGATATAGCCGTCCTGCCGGTTGAATTGCGGTTCGTCGAACAGGTGCACGAGCGGATAATCGGAGGCGGATGGCTGCAGGAAGATGGATGGAACGGTCTTGGAGAAATGCCGGACCTGGTAGGACTGGTGATAATGGATCGCCAGCCGGTCGCGTTCGCGATAGCGGACCTTGTGGATGTCCTGCCCCGCGCATTTCACCCGTCCCGCAGTCGGACGGTTGGACCCGGTGATCAGTTCAAAGAGCGTGGTTTTGCCGGAGCCGTTCGGTCCCATCACGCCAACGATCCGGGGGGCTGGAATCATGAAATCGGCTTCAAGGCGGAAGGTCTCGCGGGCCGGGAACATGCCTTGCCGGTAGACCTTGGTCAGCTCTTCGGCCTGAAGGAGAGGCGCGTCCATTCACTTATCCTCCCAGCAGGTTCTTGCGGAGTGCCGCATCATCGAGCAGAGCCTGGGACGGGCCCTCATGGATGACGCGACCCTTGTCGATGACATAGACGCGGTCCGTAACTTCCAGTGCGCGTCCGGCATGCTGCTCGACAAGGATCACGGCCACACCCTCATCTTTCATCGTGCGGACGGATTTCATCACGTCCTGCACGAGTTTCGGCGCAAGTCCCTGGCTCGGCTCATCCATCAGCATCAGGCCCGGTCCGCCCAGCAGGGCGCGCGAAATCGCGACCATCTGCATCTCGCCGCCGGACAGGTTCTCGCATTCCCGGTCCATGAGATATTCAAGCGCGGAAAACAGTGAGAAACATTCGCCGAGCGACCAGCTCCGAAAATTGCTCTTCTTGGTCCCGAGCGAAAGATTTGTACGGACTTTCAGCGAAGGAAATATCCGGCGCTCCTCCGGAACCCAGCCAATCCCCAGCTTGGAAATTTCATGGGTCGGCGCGCGCGTAATCGCGTTTCCATCAAAGGAGATCTCACCCGAACGCGGTGGTGTCAGTCCGAGGATCGAACGCAGGATTGTCGTCTTGCCCGCGCCGTTCGCACCGAGCAATGCGATGGCCTCGCCATGCGTCACCTTGAGCGAGACGCCGAACAAAGCCTGCGTTTCGCCGTAGAAGGACTGAATGTTCGATATTGCGAGCATCACGCGACCTTTCCCAGATCGGAAGCGCGCACCCACTCATTCTGCATCAGCTCGTCCGGCGTCCCTTCGGAAATGACCTGCCCCCAATGGATCACGGAGATCTTGTGAGCGAGGCCAAAAAGAAAGCTCATATCGTGCTCGATAATCACCAGCGTGTAGTTGCGTTTCAGCTCGTTGATGAGATCGGCGAGATTGACGCGTCCGTCGCTTCCAAGACCCTGGGTCGGTTCGTCGAGGAAGACGATGCGGGGGCGCGCGGCAAGTGCGACACCGATCTCCAGCGCGCGGCGTTGCCCATAGGGAAGATCGGCCGCGCGCGTGCTTTCGCGCCCTTTCAGCCCGACCTGTACAAGGATATCCCGCGCCTCGTCCATCAGCGCACTGTCGCCGCGCAAATCCCACAGGACACGGCTCATCGCCGTGCGGACGCGAGGCAGCGCTACCATGATGTTCTCAAGCGCGGTGAATTCGTCGAACAGGTTGATGATCTGGAACGAGCGCGACACTCCCTTGCGCGCAATTGCTTCGGGGCTGAGACCGGTTATATCCTCGCCGTCGAAAACGATCCGCCCACGGTCGGGTTTGTACATGCCGGTCAGGAGATTGAAGCAGGTCGACTTGCCGGCGCCGTTCGGTCCCATGATCCCGTTGACCTTGCCCTGCTCGAAGCCGAGCGTGATGTTCTCGAGCACGACCTGGTCACCGAAGCGCTTGTGCAGATTCTCCGCGTAGAAATAAGGCTGCGGCGCATTCATCAAACAGCCTCCCTCTTCGCAGCGCTGACCGGTGCGACGCCCGCCGTCTTGCCTTTAAGCCTGGCCTCGATCCTGCGCCAGACACCAACCACGCCTTCAGGCTCGACAATCATGACCGCCATGAAGAGAAGTCCGTACCAGAGCAGCCAGGTTTCGGTCCATGCGCCTATGACGTCGCGGGCGAGGATAAAGACAATGGCCCCGACAACCGGGCCCCAGAAGGAAACGAAACCGCCGCCGATTAGCGTCATCATCACGACGAATCCGGATGCGTGAAGACTCATGACATCGGGATAGGCGCTTTCCTGCGTGATGCAGAGAAGGCCGCCCGCCAATCCCGCAATCGCGCCGGATAATGTAAACACGGACCATTTGATCAGCCAGACGCGGTGACCGGCAAAACGCGCGCGCGTCTCGTTCATACGTATCGCCTGAAGCGCGGTGCCGAAGGGCGAGTGAACAACGCGCCAGAGGATGAGAATGACGGCGATCAGCAGAATGGCAACAAGATAGAAGAGCGAGACGTTCGAGCTAAGATTGATAGATGTAAATCTGAAATCGATCTCGGGACGGAGGATATTGAGCAGACCGTCCTCGCCGCCCGTGATCCAGCGCAGCTTGATCGACAGGAACCAGAAGATCTGCCCGAAAGCGATCGTCATCAGGGCAAAGTATATGCCGCGCCGGTGCGAAAGAAAAAGCGCAACGATCCCGGCCGATAGCCCTGCGCAGACTATGGCGATCAGCAACCCCGCGAAAACATTCGGAAAAGCGCTCTGCCACAGCCCATAGGCGTAGGCCCCGACGCCAAGAAACGCACCATGTCCGAAGGACGGCAGGCCGGTATAGCCGAGCAGCAGATTGAAGCCGAGCGCATAGATGACGAAGATAGCGATCTCGACGCCGAGATACTGGTAAAGCCCCGCGCTCGACGCCCATAAGGGATAGCTCAGCAGAACTGCGAAGAATATCAGCATCTGCACATTGACGAGTGGCGCACCGCGCGGGGAGGTCAGCATGGCGTCACGCCTCCAGCGCCGTCTTCTTACCGAACAGGCCGCGACTGCGGAACGTCAGCACAGCAATCAATAGCAGATACATGGAGAGCAGTGACCAGTCGGAGGCGTAGGCGCCGGTCAGCCCAACCGCGAGACCGACCAGAATGCCGCCCGTGACCGCACCCTTGAAGCTGCCGATCCCGCCGAGCACGATAATCAAAAAGGCCGGGATCGTGGCGTCGATGCCGACATGCGGACGAAGCCCCCAGATCGGCGTCAGTATGATGCCCGCGATCCCGGCGAGCGCCGCCCCAAAACCGAAGACCAGCATTTGCAGGCGCGGAAGATTGATCCCGAGCGCGCGGACCATTTCGCTGTCATGCGCGCCCGCCTTGATGATCGCGCCATAAGGCGTCTTTTCAAGAAACAGCCAGACCATGATGATCGCGAAGATACCGAAGCACATCGCATAGACGCGATAGGTCGAATAGATCATGCCATGCGCAATGAACGCGCCGGAGATCGCGTCGGGCGTCGGCAGAAACTGTTCGGCGGGCCCCCAGATCAGGCGGATGATTTCCTCCAGCACCAACGCCGCGCCGAATGTCAGCAGGAGACCGTATTCCTTTTTCTTGCCGTAGGTCCGCCGCAGTATGATTTCCAGTCCGAAACCGACAATTGCGATTACGATCGGAGCAAATACAAGCGCGATGACATATCGGAGACCGAGCGGAAGGCTCATATAGTACGAACCGAGCGCCCCGCTATCGGTGAAGCCGGGATTGATGATCACCATCGCCACATAGGCGCCAAGCGCGAAAAGCGAGCCATGCGCCAGATTGATGATCTCCATCACGCTGACGATCAGTGTAAATCCCAATGCAATCAGGGCAAACAACAGCCCGAGCGCAAGGCCGTTCAAAAGATGAGGCAGAAGATTGTTGAGGAAGTCCATCTTCGATGCACTTGCGCCAGTTCATACGCGCCGATGAGCGTTATGAGAAAGCGCGGACCGTCCTTTTGGCAAGGAGATCCGCGCAGTCGGCAAGGATTACGGATTGGTGACCGGCGTGTCCGCGAATGATTCGAGCTTGCATGCCGCGTCAGCATCTTCGTCCTTTGCTTTCTCAGGCGAAATATAACCGATGATCTTGAACATGGCGTTCTGATTGTCAGGATTTTCCGGATTTGCTGTTGCCAGATAGATGGTCTGCTGCATTTGATGCGTGTTCGGATTCATATAGGCATCGTCATGCTGCATGCGCTCTTTCGCCGGAACTTTGAGCTTTTCCAGTTCCTTGATCACGGCGTGGCTATCGGTCGATCCGGCGCGCTCGATCGCTTCGAGCAATGAGCGGGTTGCCCAATAGCCATTGTAGAAGACGTTGCCTGGTACTTCCATCTGCGTGTCCGGATAGGCCTTGCGATATTTCTCGACGAATTCCTTCACGTCCGGCAGATCGAGATCGTAATACCAGGTCGTGCCGAACACGCCGAACAGGTTGTCGCGCGGCAGTCCATATACGTCTGGCCAGTCCTGCTGATTGTTGATCCAGGCATATTTGTCGCCAAGGCCAAGCTCCGCGATCTGTGTGCGCATAGCCTTCTGGTCGTCGCCACCGACAGCCGCCGCAATCACGTCCGGCTTGATCTGCTGAACCTTGAGCAGAATGGAGGAGAAATCGCGCGTACCGACGGGGACAAGAATATTGTCCAAAATCTTCGCGCCAGCAGCCTCGGCGAGCTTCTTCGTTGCAGCGGATGTGTCGTGCCCCCAGCCATAGTCGTTCGTGATCAGCAGCCAGTTCTTGCCGAACTTGTCGATCGCAGCCTTGACCGTGGCTTTGGCGAAATTCGTACCATTGCCGTCCCAGACAAATTTCACTCGGTGGCAGTTCTTGCCGGACTCGGTCGGAGAAGATGAGTTGGTATTCAGATAGATGACACCGTATTTCTGAGCGACCTGCGAGATTGCGTTTGCAACGCCCGAGGACACGGCCCCGATCAGATAGCCTGCACCCTCACGGTTGATGAGCCGCTCGGCGACGCGCGAACCGATTGCCGGGGTGGTTTCCGTGTCAAGATGGACTGTTTTGATCGGCCTGCCGAGCACACCGCCTTTGGCGTTGAACTCGTCGATCGCCATCATCATGCCGCGCCGGTCGGACGCGCCCGAATTGGCATACTGGCCGCTGGCGTCAGAGGTGATGCCGATGACGATTGGCTTTTCCTGAGCGGTGGCAATCGATCCTTGTATGCCGATCGCAAGCGCCAGCGTCGATGCAGATAACGCGATACGCAACAAACCTCGAGACATAATTTCCTCCCATAGCCGCCTAACGAAGCCTTCCGCCGCATTCGGCCCGCGGCCATTCTGGCCATTCACTCTTCTGGTTGCGGAATTTTTCCCGGAAAGCTATAACTCCAAATGGAATGTTTTTTCTTTTTCATAGAATATAGAATTAGCATTCAAATGCAAGACCAAAGCAGAACTCCCGATAAGGATCTGATCCGCCTGTCAGAAGATGGTGTTGATGAGCAATCATGACGCGACAAAAGGCTCGGTGCCGGATTATGAAATGCTCCGCGAAAGAATTATCGCCGGGCGCTCGCAGATGCCGAAGCGCCTGGCTCAGGTCGCCGAATTCTCCATCACGCATCCGGACGAGATCGCGCTAGGGACCGTCGGCAGCATTGCGGCCCGTGCAGGGGTCCAGCCGTCAACACTCGTGCGGTTTGCGCAAACGCTGGGCTTTCAAGGCTTTTCCGACCTTCAATCGGTTTACAGACGCAAGCTCCAGCAACGCTGGCCGGACTATCAGGAAAGGATCAGCTCGCTTCGCGCGAAAGCGCCGGACGACCCGGGCAGCGACCTGCTGGCGGGCTTTTCCGAGGCGACAATCAATTCCATACTTCGGATGCGGGATTCCTATGATACGGCCCAATTCGCTGCCGCGGCGGAGATTGTCAGCAAGGCTGATACGATCTATCTCGTTGGCAATCGGCGGGCCTTTCCGGCCGCAAGCTATCTTGGCTACCTGTTCGGCAAGCTGGAAATGCGGCACCGCTTGATGACCAATCTTGCCAATATGAACGAATTCGAGCTGTCTGGCGCATCTTCGCGCGATACGCTGATCGCCATCAGCTTCACGCCCTACACGCCGGCAACGGTCGAACTCGCAACGCGCGCGGCGGATCAGGGACTCGCTCTCATCTCAATAACCGACAGCGCATTCAGCCCCCTGGTCCACGGTGCCCGCGTATGGCTGGAAGTGGTCGAAGAAGACTATCTGGGTTTTCGTTCGCTCGGGGCAACATTGTGCCTTTGCATGGCGCTGGCGACACGCGGGGCGGATCTGCGCGGCAAACGCTAAATTCGCATGGATGTTCTAACTTGGCTTCAATATCGAACCTAAATTCTACTATTTGCGGTTGTCGGAGTGGCATATTGGGCAGACTGTTATGCTGGACGTGGTAGCGATCGGGCGATCTTCTGTCGACCTCTATGGCCAACAAATCGGTGGCCGTTTGGAAGACATGGCATCGTTTGCCAAGGCGGTTGGCGGATCGCCGACCAATATCGCAATCGGGTGCGCTCGGCTCGGATTGACGGCAGGCCTCATCACTCGCGTTGGCGACGAACAGATGGGCTGCTTTATTCGCGAGCAGCTTGTTCGGGAAGGCGTCGATATCAGAGGTGTAAAGACCGATGCCGAACGTCTGACGGCGCTCGTGATGCTCGGTGTCCGGAACGACCATGATTTTCCGCATATCTTCTTCCGCGAGAACTGCGCCGACATGGCGATTTCCGAGGACGATATCGAACAGGAACTGATCGGCGGGGCGAAAGCCGTTCTGATCAGCGGCACGCATCTGTCAAAACCAGGCACACGCGCCGCCTGTATGAAGGCGGTATCGCTCGCCAAGGAAAAAGGCGCGCGGATCATCCTCGATATTGACTATCGCCCCAATCTCTGGGGACTCGCTGGCCATGAACATGGCGCCCTCCGCTTCATCGAAAGCCCGGAGGTCACGGCGATGCTGGGCGATCTCCTTCCACTTTGCGATCTCGTCGTCGGAACTGAAGAGGAGTTCCACATTGCGGGCGGCAGCACTGATACGCTGACGGCTCTTCGTGCGGTAAGAGAGCGGTCGCAAGCGGCTCTTGTCTGCAAGCGTGGCCCAACCGGTTGCGCGGTTTTTGACAAAGAAATCCCGGAGTTGCTGACCCAGGGACGAACAGCTGCAGGCTTTCCTGTCGAGGTCTACAACACGCTCGGCGCGGGCGATGCCTTTATGGCCGGTCTCCTTCGAGGCTGGCTTCGCGGCGAACAATGGGAGACCTCGATGCGATGGGCAAATGCCTGCGGCGCCATCGCTGTCTCGCGTCTGCTGTGTTCGCCGGAATATCCAACTTGGCGCGAGCTTAAGACCTTTCTCAATATGGAAATCCGTAATCCCCGGCTCCGCGAGGACAGAAATCTGGCGCATGTGCACCGGGTGACGACGCGACGGACTGAGCAGTCGGAGCTGATGGCACTTGCGATCGATCACCGGAAGCAGCTTGCCGATTTTTGCCAGACGATCGGCGCCGAGACAAATGCTCTGAAGCGTTTCAAGCTACTCGGCATCGAAGCGGCTGCACGGGTCGCGGCCGGTAAAAAAGGGTTCGGCATTATTTGCGACAGCCATTTCGGACGCGCGGCCCTCTTCAAGGCGGACGAATATGGTTTGTGGATCGCGCGACCGATGGAAAAGCCCGGTTCCGTTCCCCTCGAGTTCGAGCCGGGGGAAGATTTGGGCGCCCATCTATTCGAGTGGCCGGTGACTCATACCATCAAATGTCTAGCCTATTACCACCCCCAAGATCCCCAAGACATCAGCAATGCGCAAGATCGGGCGCTGCTTCAACTCCAGGAAGCGGCGCTGAAGATTGGGCGCGAATTCCTGATCGAAATCATTTCGAGTTCATCGCGCCCTCTCTCCGATAACACCATCGCCGCCGTCCTTGACCACCTATATGGGCTTGGCATCAGGCCCGACTGGTGGAAGCTGGAGCCGCTGACATCGCCGACCGCATGGCAAGCGATCGACCGCGTGATTACCGATAATGACCCGGATTGCCGCGGCGTCGTGATCCTTGGACAGGAGGCGGATCAAAGTGCGCTTGAAGCGGCATTTCGGGCATCGTCCACCAGTCAGCATGTCAGGGGGTTTGCAGTTGGGCGAACGATCTTCATGAATGCTGCCGAGCGTTGGCTCAAAGGCGAGATCGACGATGAAGCAGCCATTGACGAGATGGCGACACGATTTCAATGTCTTGTGGAGCTGTGGCGTGCGCGACATGATCATGCACGCTAAGCCATATCACCACGTTAGTCTTTTTAAACGGACCGCGTACGCAGGTGGCCAGCTCATCTGCCTGGCCCCCGGTATTCACCTGCCCGGTCATCCGTTTCTTGCGGAGCCGCTCCAAGCCCTTGCCAATCTTGCGGGACCGAACACGAAGGCGGGGACATGCTTGGACGCGCGTTGCGCTAGGCCGGGCTACACACCGATATACTGGTCGGTGATCTCTGGCGTCAGGTCCGACGCAGCGCCTGACCAGCAGGTGGCGCCTTTTTCGAGGATGAAACAGTGCGTCGCAACGCCGAGCAGCTCCCTCAGCGATTTGTCGACAATCAGAATTGAAAGCCCTTCGCTCTTGAGGCGGTGGATCGCCGCCCAGATTTCCCGGCGCACGGTCGGGGCGAGCCCTTCGGTGGCTTCGTCGAGGATGAGCAGGCGCGGATTGGTCATCAGCGCGCGGCCGATCGCCAGCATCTGCTGTTCGCCGCCGGAGAGGGTGTTGGCCATTTGATGGCGGCGCTCTTTGAGGCGGGGGAAAAATCCGCCGACCTTGTCGAGCGTCCACTCGCCCTTGCGCGCCGCAGCGATGAGATTTTCCTGGACGGTGAGATTGGGAAAGCAGCGCCGCCCTTCCGGCACGAGGCCGATACCGAGCCTGGCCGCCTGATGCGAGCGCAGCGGTGCAAGCTCTTTGCCGGCGAAGCGGATGCGGCCCTCACTATGCGGCATCATCCGGCATATGGTGCGGATGGTGGTGGTCTTGCCCATGCCATTGCGGCCCATCAGCGCGACGGCTTCGCCCTGCCCCACCGTCAGGCTGACACCGAACAGCGCTTGTGACTCGCCATACCAGGCCGAAATCTCCGTCACTTCCAGAAGCGGGCTCATGAAGCCTCCTCTCCCAGATAGGCCCGGCGCACCTCCGGATGGCCGCGGATCTCCTCCACACTGCCCGTCGTGATGATCCTGCCATAGACGAGGACGGAGATGCGGTCGGCCAGGGCGAAGACCGCATCCATATCATGTTCGATCAGCAGGATCGGCGCTTCGGCGCGAAGGCCGCTCAGCAGCTCGGTCAGCTTTCTCGTGCCGCCGGCTCCAATCCCGGCCATCGGCTCGTCGAGCAGAAAAGCCCTCGGCTTGAGGGCGAGCGCGATCCCGATTTCGAGCTGGCGGCGCTCCCCATGCGACAGATCGGCGGCGCGAACATTGGCACGCTCCTCGAGACCGGTGCGCGTCAGATAGATCATGGCCGGTTCGATGAGCGAGGCGTCCTTCAGCGCCGGCTTGAAAAAGGCGAAAGTCCGGCCGCTGACGGCCTGGACGGCGAGCATGACATTCTGCATGGCTGTGAATTCCGGCGCGAGCGAGGAGACCTGAAAGCTGCGCGCAAGGCCGAGCCGGGCGCGAGCGGCCATATCCAGATCGGTGATGTCGCGGCCGTCAAAACGGATCGTCCCGGCATCGGGCGCAAGCTCGCCCGCAATCTGCTTGATGAGGGTGGACTTGCCCGCCCCGTTCGGCCCGATCAGCGCATGGATCTCGCCCCGCTTCAGGGTTAGCGAAACATCGTCGCTGACGATCAGCGCGCCGAAGCGCTTCGAGACATGGTCCAGCTCGAGGACCGCCTCAGACATGACGGCGCTCCCCGGCCAGGAGCCCGATCAGTCCGCCGCGCGCGAACAGCACGACGAGAAGCAGAAGCAGGCCGAGCAGAAATTGCCAATGCTCGCTGACGCCGCCGAGCAGGAACTCCAGCGCGATGTAAAGCATCGCTCCAGCGACCGGGCCGTAAAGCCGCGCGACGCCGCCGAGAATGACGAAGACGATGATCTCGCCGGATGTGTGCCAGGACAGCATGGCCGGGCTGACGAAGCGGTTGAGATCGGCGTAAAGCGCACCGGCAAGCCCGGTGATCATGCCGGAAATCACGAAGGCCGACAGCCGGATGCGAAAGGGACGGATGCCGACGGAGGCGAGACGCAGCTCGTTCTGCCGCGCACCCTCGAGCGCAAGACCGAAGCGTGAGCGTGTGAGGTGCGAGCAGAACGCCAGCACGATCATCAAAATAACGTAGCAGATGGCGAAGAAGGTCAGCGGATCGAGCGTGTTCAGTCCCGGAAATTGGTTGCGCACATAGAATGACAGTCCGTCCTCGCCGCCATAGGCCGGCCAGGAGACGGCGAAATAATAGATCATCTGGGCGAAAGCCAGCGTGATCATGATGAAATAGACCCCGGCCGTCCGCAGGCTGAGCGCGCCGATGGGCAGGGCGGCGAGCCCGCTGACGAGGATGGCGACCAGCCAGATGACCGGCATCTGGGTCGTGCCCTCGATGGTGATGGGCCAACTCGCGATCGGCTCGTAATTCTGCGCCTGGCTCGCCAGAATGCCGGCCGCATAGCCGCCGAGCCCGAAAAAGGCGGCATGGCCCAGTGAGATCAGCCCGCCATAGCCGAGCACCAGATTGAGACCGGCGCCGGCCAGCGCGAAGATCGCGACCTTGGTGGCCAGCGTGACGTAGAAAATCTCGTCGGCGGCGACCGCGATCAGCGGCGCGGCGAGAAGTCCGAGCGCGAGGCAGAGATTGATCCAGCCCTCGCGTGTCATGTCAGCTCCGCGCTCCGTAGAGACCGCGCGGGCGCACAACGAGAACCGCCGCCATGAGAATATAGATCAGCATCGAGGCGAGCGACGCGCCGACCGATTTCGCGCTGGATGCGTCCATGAAGCCGGCGAAGAAGAGCGGCAGCAGAAAGCGGCCAAGCGTATCGGCCAGCCCGACCAGCAGCCCGCCGATCAGTGCGCCCTTGATCGAGCCGATACCGCCAATGACGATGATAACGAAGGCGAGGATCATCACCGGCTCGCCCATGCCGACTTGAACCGACTGGATGGTCCCGACCAGCGCGCCGGCAAACCCGGCCAGCGCAGCGCCCAGCGCGAAAACGATGGTGTAGAGCCGGCCAATATCGACGCCGAGAGCGGCGATCATCTCGCGGTCGGACTCACCCGCCCGGATACGAATGCCGAGCCGCGTATAGCCGACGAGCAGGAACAGGCCCGCCGCGACCGCAAAGCCTGCAATGATGATGGCCAGCCGGTAGAGCGGATATTCGATTCCGCCGGGCAGCGTCACGGTCCCGGCCAGCAGCTCCGGCACGTTCAGATAGAGCGGCACCGAGCCGAAATACCATTGCGTCGCTTCGGAAAAAATCAGGATCAGCGCGAAGGTGGCGAGCACCTGGTCGAGATGGTCGCGCTCATAGAGGCGGCGGATGACGAGCACTTCGACCAGCGCCCCGGCAACCGCCGCGGCGGCGAGACTTCGCGGCAAGGCCAAGCCAGAAGGAGCCGGTGGCCACGGCGACGCCTGCACAGGCGAAGGCGCCGATCATGTAGAGCGATCCGTGGGCGAGGTTGATCAGCCCCATGACGCCGAAGATCAGCGTCAATCCGGCCGCCATGAGAAACAGCATGACGCCGAATTGCAGGCCGTTCAGCACCTGCTCCATGAAGAGCGCAAAGGTCAAAAGTCTCGTCCCCCGGCAGGCAGTCTCGCGCGGCTCGATCCTCACCTCTCCCGAGGGAGACCTCTACGAAACACCATACTCCGCGTCGCCCCGGCCCAAGGTGAGCGCTTGTCGCGATGTCTTGCTGATCGCGACCAGACAAGCGTCGCTCACCGTAAAGGTTCGCGAGCCGGGCCCTACTCGCTCGCTTCTCCGTCCGGCCCAGTGCTTGCCGAACCGCGAGTGGGTCCCGGACAGCCCTTTGGGCTTCCGGGACGACGAGGAAAAGGGGCCCACATGTCGCAGAGGTCTCCCATAGGAGAGGGCGCGCTGCGGCAAGCGGGCTACCGCCTACATCTTGCACTCGGCTGCATAGGCATCGGCGTGGTCCTTAAGAGCCGTGCTGATGATCTTGTTCGTATAGACGTCGCCTTCCTTGATCACTTCGCGGACATAAATGTCCTGGATCGGATGATGGTTCGGGCCGAACTTGAACGCACCGCGCACCGATTTGAAATCAGCCGCCTCCAATGCCTTACGGAAGGCGTCGGCGTCGCTCACATCGGCCTTGGCGAGTGCGGAGATCAGGAGATTCGCCGTGTCGAAGCCCTGGCTGGCATAGAGCGAAGGCAGGCGGCCATATTCCGCCTTGAAGCTCTCCACGAAGGCCTTGTTGGTCTCGTTGTCGAGGTCCTTCGACCATTGCGAGGTGTTCTTGACGCCCAGCGCCGCCTTGCCGACCGCCTGCAGAATGCCCTGGTCGAAGGAAAAGGCCGGACCGATCAGAGGAATGTTCACGCCGGACTGAGCATATTGCTTCATGAAGGCGATGCCCATGCCGCCCGGCAGGAAGAAGAACACGCTGTCGGCGCCCGAGGCCCGGATCTGCGCGATTTCGGCGGCATAGTCTTTCTGGCCAAGCTTGGTATAGGTTTCGCCCGCCAGTTCGCCTTTATAGAAGCGTTTATAGCCGGTCAGCGCATCCTTGCCGGCCGGATAGTTCGGCGCGAGAATGAAGGACTTCTTGTAACCCGCCCCATTGGCGTAGGCGCCTGCGGCTTCATGCAGATTGTCGTTCTGCCAGGCGACGTTGAAATAATTCCTGTCGCAGCCCTTCCCGGCAAGAGCGGATGGGCCGGCATTGGGCGAGAGATAGAACTTGCCCTGCCGCACGACGCTCGGCACGACGGCCATGGCGAGGTTCGACCAGATAATGCCGGTCAACACATCGACCTTGTCGCTCTGGATCATCTTGTCCGCAAGCTGCACGGCGACATCCGGCTTGCGCTGATCGTCCTCCACGATCAGCTCGATGTTCTTGTTGTCCGCCTGTTTCAGCGCCAGCATGAAACCGTCCCGCACATCGATGCCGAGGCTTGCCCCGCCACCCGAAAGCGTGGTGATCATGCCGACCTTCACCGGCTCGGCCTGGGCCGCGCCCGCCGTGACGAATGCGGCCAGCGCCGCGAGCCCGACTGTTCTGGCTATCATCGCTCCCTCTCCCCTTTTCTTGCAGGCCCCGCGGCTGCCGAACGCCTTGGGGGCAATGTGTCGTGAAACTTGGCACGTCTCATAAAGCTGTCATAGCATGGTTAAAGTCAATCGCGCCTATTCTCAATCTGTCTGATGGCTTAGGCCGTTCCGGCGCGTGGCGGCATCAACGCTTCCCATTCCCAAGGCTCAACGGACGTCATGATCACCGACTGGGACGACGCTTACGACAATCGCGGCCATATCGAGAATGCAGAGAGCTATCCGGCGCGCTGGGCCTCGGAGGCCCAGGCGTTTCGAAATGGCGCGGTACAGAGCGATCGGTGCGTTCTCGATTTGGCCTATGGCGGCGGGGAGCGCGAGAGGCTCGATCTGTTCTATCCCGAAGGCGAGCCGAAGGGGCTCGTCATCTTCGCCCATGGCGGTTACTGGAAGGCGTTCGACAAGTCCTATTGGTCGCATCTCGCGCAAGGGCCCGTGGCGAGCGGCTGGGCGGTTTGCATTCCCAGCTATACGCTTGCCCCGGAGGCGCGCATCTCACAGATCACGCAGCAATTTGGACGAGCCGCCGAGCTTGCTGAGAGTCGGATAGAGGGGCCGATAATGCTGACGGGCCATTCCGCCGGCGGTCATCTGGTCTGCCGGATGATCAGCGAGACAACGCCGCTCAAGGAGAACGTCACTCGGCGGATTGAGCGGGTGATCTCGATCAGCGGCGTTCACGATCTGCGTCCGCTTCTGCAAACACAGATGAACGAGACGCTTCGCCTCGATGAAAAGGAAGCGGCTGCGGAAAGTCCGGCTCTGCTGCGCCCCCTCGCCGGGCCAGCGGTTCTTTGCTGGGTCGGAGCGGAAGAGCGGCCGGAATTTCTCCGCCAGAACGATCTGCTCGTCAATATCTGGACAGGCCTCGGCGCGCTGATCCATGGCGTTCATGCGCCGGAGCGGCATCATTTCAGTGTCGTCGAAGATCTTGCAGATCCGTCCTCCGAGCTGACCAAAGCTCTCGCAAGCGGTGCATGATACGGTCCGGGCGCCATGCTTTGGACTTCACCTTGAGAAACGCTCCGGAGGGCCTGCGGCGGATGGCGGCCAACTCGCCGGGCGGGCGGTCGCCGAAGGTTCAGGAAGCGGGTTACCCCCCCCCGCTCTCGCTTTGGAGAATGGCGATGAGCGAAATCGTGATCTTTCACCGCGCGCAGGGACTGACCCCCGGCATCCTCGCTTTCGCAAACGAGCTCAGGCAAGCCGGGCATGTCGTCCACACGCCCGATCTGTTCGAGGGGCTCACCTTCGACACGCTTGAAGAAAGGGTGAACCATGTCCAGCGGACAGGCTTCGAGGAGATCGTCAAACGCGGCATCCGGGCGGCCGGGACCCTTCCGGCCGAACTGGTCTATCCCGGTTTTTCAATGGGCGTTCTGCCGGCGCAGTGTCTGGCCCAAACGCGCCGTGGGGCGCGGGGCGCGCTGCTTTTCCATGCCTGCTTGCCCGTTGCCGAATTCGCTCCGGAATGGCCGAAGGGGGTGCCGGTTCAGATCCACGCGATGAAAGACGACCCTTTCTTCGTTGCGGATGGAGATATCGACGCCGCCCGGGCGCTCGTTAGCGGGACTGAAGACGCAGAGCTCTTTCTTTATCCCGGAGACCGGCACCTTTTCGCCGATCCTTCTCTGCCTGACTTCGACGCCGCCGAAGCCGCCGAATTGATGCGAAGGGTTCTCGACTTTCTCGCGACGAAGTAAGACGCGATTGGTTCAAATTATCCGCCAGCGGTTGAAATGCGCCGGCCGCGGCCGTCCAGAATTCAGTGATCTCCAAGCTTTTTCAGCATGTTACGTGTTGGCACGCTTATTGCCATGGCCTTCGTAAAAAGCTTTCAACACATCGCATGGTGGGGATGCACCATGCGGTGCCGCCCGGAAGCTCCAGCTCTCAAGGAGACCATCATGCAAAATCCTGCCAATGAAACACAGGCGGCGGATCGGGATGACGAACAGCTATATCGCGTGCGGGAAGCCGTTGCGGTCTTCCCGACCGAGCAGGCTCTGATAGACGCGATCGAAATGTTGGAACAGGCAGGGTTCGACCGCGCGGAGATTTCAATCCTTGCCCCCGAATCTGCGGCTGCCGATAGGTCTCTCGCCGAGCTATACAAGGATGTCCGTCGCCTCGAAGATGACAGCAATGTACCCCGCAGCGCCTATCACTCTCCCCATTCTCGTGCCGAAGGCGAAGCTGCTGTCGTCGCGCTGCCGGTCTATGTTGGCGGGTTTGGCGGGCTGTTTGCCGCCGTCGCAACCGGCGGAATGCTTGCCTTTACAATTCCGCTGGTGATTGCCGGCGGGCTGACCGGCGGAGGTCTCGGCGCGGTCTGTGTTTACGCCATTGCGCGCCGGCATCGGAATTCGGTCGAGCGCCAGATGGCTGAGGGCGGATTCCTGCTCTGGGTGCGCACGCGAAACAGGGACCAGGCCGCCCGCGCGATACGGGCGCTCGCCGGTGCCGGCGGGATAGACGTGCATCTCCACGAAGTCACCATCAGATGGGGCATGGACAAAGTTCCCTTTGCCCACACTCAGCCGGACCCGTTTCTGGTCCAACTGTCGGATGCCGATTGAGCGGCTTCGGCGTCAAGATCCGGGCAAGGTGAGATTCGACCCGCACGTTTGCCCGCAGGCCGGCGGCCGCCCGAAAAGCGCCGCCGGGAAGGGTCGATTTTCTGGCATAGGCACCGGCCCCCCTTGTCCGGTGCCTTCCTGCTATCGAAAGGAAAAGACCATGACACGCAAGTCGATTATCAGCTTTGTTTCGGCAGCCGCCCTGGCATTAGCCGCCGCCGGTTCGGTTCTCGCCGCTTCCAATACAACGATGACGGTCACGCCTCAGAAACAGACCGTCAATTCGGCTGCACCGGGCATGACCATTGAAAGGGTCATGGCTGTCAAATCGCTTAAGGCCAAGCCGGTCAATCTTGCCAGCAAGATCATGGGGAGTCCTGTCTACACCGTCGGCGGAAAGAAGGTGGACGACGTTGCCGATATCGTTTTCGACAACAATCACAAGATGATCGCTCTCACGGTCGGCGTCGGCGGATTTCTCGGAATGGATGAGACCTATGTGGCGATCCCGATGAAGGACATCACCTTCTCATCCGTGACGAATAAGCTCAAGGTCATGACCGATCTGACCAAAGCGGACCTGCGCGCGGCAACCGCCAAAGCGTAACGCCCCTGGAACGGGCCGCTCACCCGACGGGCGGCCCGATCAGCGGTGATATCCACCGAAAAGATGTGGTTCATATCCACCAAATCCCCGTTCATCTTCGATATTTATAACTAAATATCAAATAGATAATGGGTGGCATGCTTAATGCACCTCGCTCTGTGTTTCAGACTTCGAGGAGCGGATAATGAATGTCATTGCCCAACAGCCCCCAAACGCCCTTTACACGCAGACCGCTCTGGTTCTTCAGGGCGGCGGCGCGTTGGGAGCCTATCAGGCGGGCGTCTATGAATGTCTCGAAGGCAGCCGCGCCCTGCCAAATTGGGTCGCCGGCATTTCGATCGGCGCCATCAATGCCGCGATGATCGCCGGCAACCCGCCCGGCAAGCGCGTCGAGCAGCTTCGCGCCTTCTGGGACAGGATTACCGAGCCGGGTCCCGACATGGTGCTCCCATTTACCGACACGATGTCCCGGCGCATTCACGCCACCGGAAGCAGCCTGCGCAGCCTGCTTAGCGGAATACCCGGCTTCTTCTCGCCGCGCATACCGCCGGCCTGGATGCACCCCCCCGGCGGCCCTGGCGCGACAAGCTATTACGACACGAGCGATCTGCGCGCGACGCTTAAGCGTCATGTCGATTTCGATCTGATCAATTCCGGTCCCGTCCGGCTGAGCCTCAGCGCGGTCAATATTCGGACCGGCAATTTTACCTATTTCGACAGCCGCAACATGGAGATCGGGCCTGAGCATGTGATGGCGAGCGCGGCGTTGCCCCCCGGCTTTCCCCCGGTCGAAATTGACGGCGAATATTACTGGGATGGCGGACTCGTCTCGAATACGCCGCTCAGCTATGTGCTGAACAATTCCTGCCGTGACACGCTGATGTTCCAGGTGGATCTTTTCAGCGCGATCGGTCCCTATCCCGAAACGATCGATGAGGTGGAAGAGCGGCGCAAGGACATCGTCTATTCCAGCCGCACCCGGATGAACACCGATATCTTCCGCGAAAAGCACAAGCTGAAGCAGGCGATTGCTCAGCTTGCAGAGCGATTGCCTCCCGGAGCCCGCACCGACCCGGTCGTGGCCGAACTGGCCGGACTCGGCAGCGATCACAAAGTCACGATCGTCCACCTGATCTACCGGCGGACCGCCTATAGCGGGCCAGCCAAGGACTATGAATTTTCACGCCGCTCGATGCTGGAGCACTGGAAGGCCGGAAAGGCCGACGCCCGCCGCACCCTGCGGGCCAAGGCGTGGCGCGAGCCGCCGCCGCCCGAGCTCGGCATTGCGGTCTATGACATGACCCGCTCCGGCGTCGCGTGAACGAAAAGGAGAAACTCATGAATATGCAGGAGGTTACTGAAAATGCTTTCGCCATGCCGGTCGCGAGTCCAGCCTATCCGCGTGGACCTTACCGGTTCTATGACCGTGAGTTCATGGTCATTACCTATCGCACCGATATGGAGAGGGTGCGCGAGGTGGTGCCCGAACCGCTGCAGGTTAAAGAGCCGCTCGTAAAGTTCGAGTTCATCCGCATGCCGGACTCGACCGGCTTCGGCGACTACACCGAAAGCGGCCAGGTCGTCCCGGTGACGCTTGATGGCCGGGCCGGCTCGTTCTCCGTCGCCATGTTCCTCAATGACGGTCCGCCCATCCTTGGCGGCCGCGAGCTATGGGGGTTCCCGAAGAAATTCGCGCAGCCAACGCTTGAGGTGCATCGCGATACGCTGGTCGGCACGCTCGATTACGGGCCGGTCCGCATTGCAACGGGCACGATGGGCTTCAAGCACCGGCCCGCCGATATGGACGCGATCGCCAAGTCTCTTGCCCAGCCGAATTTCCTGCTCAAGGTCTTGCCGCATGTCGATGAAACGCCACGGATCTGCGAACTTGTCGACTATCCCATCGAAGACATCGTCATGAAGGGAGCCTGGTCCGGACCGGCCTCTTTGGAACTCCATCCGCATGCCCTTGCGCCGCTCACCCAACTCCCCGTATTGGAGATCCTGAGTGCGGTCCATTTCGTTGCTGATCTGACGCTCGGCCTCGGATCGGTCGTTCACGACTATCTGCCGGGCGCCCATAGAACGCAAAAGGAGAAATGATCATGAAACTTGAGAACAACGTCGCCGTCATCACAGGGGCAGGCTCCGGCATCGGCCGGCAGATTGCTCTGACCATGGCTCGTGAAGGCGCAAAGATCGCTGTCTGCGACATCGATATGAAAGGCGCGCAGGAAACGGTCGAGCGCATCCAAAACGAGCACAAGGGTGAAGCCGTCGCACTTCATATGGATGTGACCAATGAAGGCGAGGTCAATGATGCAATGGATGCGGCGGCCGGCCAGTTCGGACGCATTGACACGCTTGTCTCGAATGCCGGCATTCAAATTGTCCATCCGATCGAGCACTTTCCCTATGCCGAGTTCCGTAAGCTGGTCTCGATCCATCTCGACGGCGCATTTCTGACGACCAAGGCGGCCGTCAAGCATATGTACAGACAGAAATCCGGCTCGCTGATCTATATGGGCTCGGTTCACAGCCATGAAGCCTCGCCGCTGAAATCGGCGTATGTCGCGGCCAAGCACGGCATTCTCGGTCTCGCGCGCGTCATGGCAAAAGAAGGTGCTCGACATGGCGTGCGCTCGAATGTGATCTGTCCCGGATTCGTCAAGACGCCGCTCGTCGAGAAGCAGATCCCCGAACAGGCGAAAGATCTCGGCATTTCCGAAAAACAGGTCGTCGAAGACATCATGCTCGGCGGCACGGTCGACAAGGAATTCACGACCATGCAGGATGTTGCCGATCTTGCCGTTTTCCTCGCCCGCTTCGATACCAACGCCCTGACCGGTCAATCCATCGTGATCAGCCATGGCTGGTTCATGAACTGAATGGAGGTCGGGAATGGCCTATTATCTGCAACGGACATTGACGGCGCCTTCCTTCGAAGCGGCCGTCCGCCAGATCAAGGAGGCGCTGGCGGCGGAAGGTTTCGGCATCTTGTGCGAGATCGATGTCGCCGCCATTCTCAAAGCAAAGACGGGCGCGCTCTTTCGTCCCTATCGCATCCTCGGGGCCTGCCATCCGCATTATGCGGAACAGGCGCTTGAGGCGGAGCCGATGATCGGCGTGATGCTGCCATGCAATGTCGTGGTTCAGCAACGCGGCGAGGTGATCGAGGCCGCGGCGGTCGATCCGGTTGCGACGATGTCGCAGGTCAAAAATCCGGCCCTCGACCCGCTTGCGGCGGCCGTGCGCAAGCATCTTCGGCGCGCGCTCAAAGCGGCGGCATCGGCCAAGACGGCCAGGTCGATCGAGGCCGGGGGCACGTCCGCGTCGAATAAGCCGCAGGACATTCACGAAACGCTTCGCGCCTTCGAGAAGCGCCTCGACGCGGTGATCTATCAGTTGCAGGTGGCGGGATTGCTTTCCCCGCCGAAGGCCAGGGATGTCATGCCTTCGTCCCTGGATCATCTGGGTGAGCTGGAGCGCGAGATGATCGCTCTTAAAACGATCATTCCCCAGCTCATCACCTTCTTCGATCGGTCGCAGGCGGAGAATTCCGCCAATGGCCGTTTCGGACAGCAATCGAGTGGTGAGTGAGCCATGGAGAAGATGAACTGGAAGGTCGTCGGCCTCGCGATGGCGGTGATGGCGCTCGTGGCCGGCAGCTATCTGGTCGGAGCAAGATGGGCCGCCGTTATCAAGCACGATCCTGTGTATGAAAAGCAGATTGCCAACGAAGCGATTCAGCGCGGCAACGACAAGCTGGCGTTAGACCTCTACTCGAAACTCGCAAAGCAGGGCGATACGGCGGCAACCTACCGCCTTGGCGAGATGTACCATTATGGTCTCGGCGTGAAAGCGGATGCCGGAAAGGCCGTCAAATGGCTGACGCAGGCCGCCGCGGCCGGAAATACCGACGCCAGCCGGCAGCTCGGGCTGCTTTACCTGTATGGCGACATCACCGTGCAGGATTTCGCCAAGGCGCGCAAATGGTTGGGAGAGGCAGCCGACGCCGGCGATATAACGGCGCTGCGCAGTCTCGGCGAAATGAACCAGCACGGTCTTGGCGGTCCGGCTGATCCGGTCAAGGCCTATGCCTATTATGCGGCCGCCGTCGTGCGCAATGATGGGAACGGAACGGCCATGCGGGACAAGCTGGAGCAGACGCTGAGCGCCGATCAGCAGAAGCAAGGGCAGGCAGCGGCCAGACAGATCCTTGCCAGGATCCCGGATATAAAGGTTCCGCAGGAGAAGGTGACGACGACCAAGACGAAGCCTGCCGACAAGGCGAGCTGAGCTCCGTCGAAGGCACGATCGCGGATGCTACGAGGTCATCAGCGCAGGAGACCCAGGCCGTGTCCCAGAAACAGTGACGCGGCGAAAAGCAGGACAGCGAGCATTGCAAACAGGACGATATCGATCCCCTGGCCGCTCGCCCTGCAAGGCTCCCCGGAATCGATGGCGTGTTCCGTCAGTTGGTCTTGCCCTGCCCCAGATGAAAGAAATAGCGTCGGTAAATCAGCATTTGCGCGGCGGCCATCATCGCGATCGCCCCAACCAATTCCACTCGATCCAGTTCCGGGGTGGCGGATCACCCCCATTCCATTGGCATAAGGGCCCGATTTAAGAAGATCGGGGACTGATCATCGACGTACATCTACTTGAGAATTCACACAATGTTAAAAGAGTTAAACTGTTGAAATGAAATCAAAAAGTTAACGGCTTAGATGTAATGAAATGTTAGTCTGCAGACAAAGGCCAAGTGGAAAGCTCGGTGGAGTCAGTCTATGCAGAATGGTGGGCATGAGGGGAGAAAGCAGCAAAAGCGTAAGGGGCGTATTCCAAAGCTACGATTTTATGGCGACCAGTTTGTACTCGACACGGTTGGCGGGAGGTTTTACCGCCTTACCCCAATTGCGGGCTCCCTCTTAAAGGCTCTGATCGAGGGTCGGAACGAAGATCAATTGGCGGAGATTGTCGAAAAACAATCGGGCGGCGACCATACGAGAGCGACGAGAGACGTTGAGTTCTTCTTGTCCGAGATCCGCTCGCTGGACCTTGTCGATGATAGCGGGCCATAAGATCGATGAAACGACCTCTCTCTGTTGCGGTCACGGGCCTTCATCGAGGCGATAACCCGCAGCCCGGAGCAGCCGTAATCCGAAGTCTGCGGCGGCTTATCCCGGATATTCACATTGTCGGCCTGTCCTACGATCCGCTGGAGAGCGGCCTCTATGGTCACGGTCTCGATCGGGTCGACTCGGCCTATCTGCTCCCGTTCCACGCAAAAGGACCCGAGATCCTGCGAGAGCGCATTCTGCATATTCAGGAGAAGGAGAAATTTGAGGTCCTGATCCCCTGCCTCGATTCCGAATTATCCAACTTCATGACGATTTACCCCGATCTGAAGGATCGCGGCATTATGGCAATGCTGCCAAGGCGGACGGCGCTCGAGCAGCGCGCGAAGGAAAAACTCAGCGAGTTCTGCAAACGCAACAAGATCGCAAGCCCGAAGACCTTTGCCGCGAACAATGCAACCTCTCTCATTCAGTACGCTGAGGAGATTGGCTATCCGCTCTATGTCAAGGGCAGATATTACGAGGCGTGGCTTGTCGATTCCCCTGCGGATCTCGTTCAGAAATACGACAAGATCGTCAGAAACTGGGGCGGGCCCGTTCTTGTCCAGGAAGCCCTGATGGGCGACGAATATGACGTGCTCGGATTGGCCAGCGAAGCAGGCGAGATCGTCGGTCATTGCACCATCAGAAAAATGCTTCGGACGAAGAGCGGAAAAGGCTTCGCCGGCATCGTCGTCGACGACCCGGAGATGATGCGGCTGGCAAAACGCATCATCAAAAAACTGAACTGGAGCGGTCCGTTCGAGATCGAATTTTTGAAGGTCCCCGGACAGCCGCACACCCTTTTCGAGATCAACCCGCGATTTCCGGCCTGGATCGATTTTCCCTCGCAGCTCGGCTGCAATCTGCCCGTGCGTCTCATCGAAATGCTGCTCGGGCGGGAAAAGACGCGGCTCCAGAATTGTGACGCCGGTCAAATGTTCATCCGCCACAGCATCGATCTGGTGGCTGACATTGCCGAACTCGCCAAGCTGTCCAGCTATGGCAACTATGATGCGGATTCGCCCGCGATGGCAGAAGAGGTCGTCCAATGACACAAAGCTATGAGGCTCCCATGATTTCCGGAGATCTCGGCCGCTCCGCCGAAGCAGCGATCGACCGCAATTATTATTCGCGAGGCGCCTACGTTCCTCCGCTTCCTTCAATCGACGGTGTAGAGGTGTCCAGGCTCGTGCGGGAGTTCGGCTCGCCTTTGTTCGTGTTTTCCGAGCACGACATGCGGACGAAGGCACGCAGGGTGAAAGAGGCGTTCGGCAATCGTTATAAGAAGTGCAATTTCGCCTGGTCTTATAAGACCAACAATCTCAATGCCATTTGCCAGATCTTTCACAGCGAGGGGTGGTTCGCGGAGGTCGTGTCCGATGTGGAATATGAAAAGGCGCGCAAGCTCGGCGTCCCCGGCAAGAACATCATCTTCAACGGCCCGCACAAATCGCAGGAATTCCTTGAGCAGGCAATAAACGAGCGGGCCCTGATTCAGATCGACAATTGGGACGAGCTGGACCGCATCGAGAAGATCGCCGAGAAACAAAGCGAGCCGATCGAGGTCGGAATCCGCATATGGCTCGATGCGGGGGTTCGGCCGGTCTGGTCCAAATTCGGATTTGCTCTCGCAAATGGAGAGGCGCTGCGGGCGGCGGCCCGTGTGATCCGGAACCGGAATCTGGTGCTCCATACGATCCATACGCATATCGGCACTTATATCCTGGCCCCGGAGGCCTATCGGATCGCAACGCAGAAGATCATTGCGTTAAGAGAGCACCTCCACCGCGAAGAACGGCATCTGGTTACCTGCGTCAACCTGGGTGGCGGGCTCCCGTCAAACAGTCTGCTGCATGGCATGATCGCGTCCGATCATCTCGTAAGGCCGGTCGAGGAATATGCCGAGGCCATTACAAGTGTCCTGAACGGGCTTCCCGAAAAGAAGAAGCCGTTACTGCGCATGGAGCTCGGGCGCCATGTCGTCGACGAGGCGGGTTATCTGCTGGCGACGGTGATCGCGGTGAAAGGTCACAACCGCCCGCCGCCTGCCGGGAGTGATCTGTCCGCCATGGCCGCGAAAGAGTGGCAAATTCTCCAGGACACGATCAAACGCGGCCTAGTGCTCGATGCCGGCATCAATCTTCTGTATACCGCGGCATGGTTCGAAATCGGGGTATCCCCCGCCAAGCTGATCAATTCACAGATCCTGCCGACACGGCTTTACGGCGATCTGTGCATGGCCATCGACATCATCCGCGAGACCGTCGATCTGCCAATGCTCGATATTGGTGACATCCTGACGCTGCATCCTGTCGGGGCCTACAATCTTGCCCAAGCGATGCAATTCATTTTTTACCGGCCGGCTGCCGCGCTGATTAGCGAAGACGGAACCCCCCAGCTCATCCGTCGCAGAGAAGTTTTTGACGATATCGACCGGCTCGAATTTCTCCCATCGCATCTAAGCGGGCAACAGCGAGATGCGCAGAGGACAATCAATGGCCGCGATCGGTGAACGACGATTTACTTCCCGGTTCAGCTCGGCCGGAAGCGGCCCGCCGGCCTGGCTATCGTTCCTGGCGGCAGAATTAGGCAATGCCTTTCTGATCAGATCGCCCTGGATCGGCACCATTCTCTGGCTGGCGATCGCGCACGATATTCGTTTTCCGATCCATGTCATCATGGGCCTATTCGTTGCCGACATCGTCGCCTGGCTCATCGGGGCCAGCGAGACGGTGACGCGCGGCGGATTGATGCGCGCCAATGCCATTTTCGCTTCGATTGCCGTCGCCTGGGCCACAACGGCCGTCCCGCTCCCGCTGGAAATCAAGCTGATCGTTACGATCGTTGCGTCAGTCTTTGCATCCTTCGTGACCGCCGCGCTCGTATGGGGATTGAACGTACTCCCGCCTTTGCAGTGGGGCTATTGTCTGGTGGGCGCGGTCATGTTCACGATTTTTCCGGCCTGGACGGAAAGTGCGCTGCAGGCCACGCTTCACTGGCCACGCCCCGCGGACGCCCTGGGTTGGCTCAACTCGTTCTTTCGATCACTGGGAATGCTGGTTTTCCTGCCGAGACCCGAGGTCGGCACTCTTGTGGCTCTTGCGTTTCTATTATGGTCGCGGGTGATGTTCCTGTCCGGGGTCCTGGGCTGGATTGCAGGAATATGTATGGGGCTTTTCCTGGAGCGTCTGGGATTGAATTATCTCTGGCTGCTCGCGGCTCACAATTATTTCCTGGCATCGGCCCTCCTCGGCGCCACTTTTTTTCTGCCCGGACTGACACTGGTCTATATGGCTATCGTCCTCGGTGCGGGAGCGGCAGCACTTGCAGCCTATTTCCAATTCCTGGTACCGGGATCCGCCTACGCCTTTCTGCCGATTCCCGCCGCCCTATCGATCTCAATCGGCATCGCCGCACTGTCGTTGAATCTACGGTTTCAGCGCAACACGGAACTCAATCTGCCTCCCGAAAGGGCGCTATGGAACCGGCTCAATCGGACCGAGCGCTTCGGCTGGGGAGAGCCGCTTTTCATCGTCCCGGTCCTCGGAACCGTCACCATCGCACAAGGCTTCGGGGGAAAGTACAGCCACACAGGATTGTGGCGTCACGCGCTGGATTTTCAGCGCCCGGCGACCACTGCCGTCGAGGCCAGCAATGCAATCTGGGGAGCGCCGGTCTACGCCCCGGCCGGCGGCATTATCGACGGTATCAGGAACGACGTGCCGGATAATCCGCTCGGTGTCTCGAACTTCGCCGACAATTGGGGCAATCACGTCATTATCCGTCTTGATCACGGCGGGTGGGCCTTGCTGGCTCACCTGCGGCAAGGATCGGTCGCCGTCACCGGCGGACGCGTGGAAGTCGGCACCTATCTCGGAGAAGTCGGAAATTCGGGCCGTTCGCCAACCCCGCATCTCCATCTTCAAGCCCAGGTTTCACGCGAACCGGGCTCGCCTACCATGCCGTTCCGCCTGGCGAATTTCATGTCTGTATCCGGTGAGCCCGCGCCGGAATCGCAGTGCTGGCACGCAACGGGCTTGCCGGAGGCCGGCTCCCTGATCGCTCCCGCCCAGAATAATCCGCGCGTCCATGCCGTGCTCGCCAGCATCGCGCCCGGCTCGGCCGTCTGGCAGATCGAAGCCGACGGCGCAATTCCCCGGCAGTTTCGCGGACACAGGACCGGCGATGCAGTCAGCATCGGAATCTCGGTCGATGACTATGGCCGGCATCTCTTCTCATCGCGCAAAGGCCAGCTCGTAACCTATATCGATGTCGATGCATGGCGCATTCTTGCCGTGCGCGAACCGCGCTGTCCCTTGCTGAAACTTATCGCGCTCTCAACTCCATCGGTCCCCTATGCGGCTATCGAAGGCACAGTCTGGCATGAGCCGTTCCCTCTTCCGCCCACGGGGTTCGATGCCTGGTACAAGCTGTTGGCCCTGGTCTATCAGCCTAAGCTGTCACGCTTGACGTGCCGTTGCACGGCCACGCCCGCCGACGGCACCCAACTGCTGACGATTGAGACGAAGCCGATAATGCCGAGCAAAGCGCTGCCGCAGCGGCTGACCTGTCAAGTGGACCGTTTGCGTGGCCCCGTCAAAATCGAGGCGTGGTTTGATAATGGCCGGCTATCTTACACGATGCTTTCCTTTTCGCCCGGCCTGCCCTTGAACCTTCCCTGATAAGAGCGCTCACAATTCGCGATTTGGATTTAGCGAGAATCATTGTAGGTTCGCGCCAACTTCTATTTAAAGTTGCGTTTCCTGAATTTCACAACCATATTAAGGTCGCTCCCAATGAACCGTATCCGGCTCTCTCGCGCTTGCCCGCATCAGGTCTCATTGTCCCCAGTCAGATCGCCGTCGATTGCATCGCAGATTTCAATCCTAGGGAGGTTACGGACGAAAAACGTGCTTTGCGCTTTCGCCATCCTCATTGGGGGACCCTGCGCTGCAAACGCGACGGACCTCACCGAGCCGGATCTCGTTCAGCCGGTCAAGATCTACAGCACCATCGTCTTTACAGGAATTGATGCACGCGAGCAGAGCTATTACGGCTATGTTGGCGCTATCCATGCATTCAATAGGAATCTCGGCTTCAATGGCTTCATGCTTAAGACGCTTGGATATTATGGTGAATATGATTACACGACCAATGCCGTGGCCGGCGGGAAGGTAGACGCCGAGTTTCGTGCATTCGATGCCGCACTTGGTTATCAGAGATATTTTGAAGGATTCGTGGGAAGAGCGTATGTCGGAGTTGACTACGAAAATCACGATCTTTCCCCGAACAACCCGGTCGATTCGAATCAGGGTGGTGACTTCGGTATAAAGCTTCGCGGTGAGCTGGAAACATTCTACAATTCGCCATTCTACGCCAGTTTGCTGACCAGCTACGGATCCGCCAAAGAGCGGTACTGGGCGCGTGGCCGCGTCGGTTATAATTTCGATGGGATCATTTTAGGCCCCGAGGGTCTTCTGACCGGCAATCCGGAGACGGATGAACAGCGAATTGGCGTCTTTGCAACACTGCGTCACCCGGATCTGGTTCCCGTCGAGGTGTCCGCATCTGGTGGCTATTCGGATACAGACAATAATCGGGGCGGAGAAAGCATCTACGGAACGCTGGAAATATCGCTCGCGTTCTGACGCATCATCTCGAACTCGGGATTCTCTGCATTTTCCTCCGGCCAAGATTTGCTGCCTCCGTCATCGCGAGCGGCCAAAGGCGGCGCGGCGATCCGTGAGCTGTTTGGACCGAAAGCGAATGGATTGCTTCGTCGGCTCCGTCTCCTTGCAATGACGCGAGCATGGCACTCCGTTTCAGCCAAACATGATCCCGCATTAATCACCGCAGGGCGGTTGGTCGATTAGGCGGGGGAGTGCTCGGCGGGCGGGGTGGTGTGAGCGACCGGCCGGGCGTCATTTCTCTCTTCTGAAGACATGTGGCCTAAGCATCCGGACAGGGACACAGGTCAAGCTTGCATTCGGGTCCCGGCGGTCTTCGTTGCAGACACGCGCAGTAACGAACGTTTAACCATTCGATCTTTTCTTATGGTTTAGTGGAGTAAGGCATTCCTTGCATGTCAATTTGAATATTTTTTTGAACAGATCGGTGATGCGTTTGGGTTAGTCTTTGACAACGACTTTTTGGGAGACTAACCCTATGCACGATCGCAGAAAATATCCGGTGCTTGGCGTTCTTTTCGCTGCGGCATTATCTGTTACGTCCTCAATCTCAGCAGAACCGGCCTTCGCGTCCTCAAAGGAGTTGGTTCTCCGCGTTGAGCCGAACGCGAACCTGACGTTGCTCGATCCCATCTGGACCTCGATCTACGTCACGCGGAATCATGGCTATCTGATCTACGATACTTTGTTCGCAATGGATGCCAGCGGAACGCCGCGCCCGCAGATGGTCGATAGCTGGACCGTATCGCAAGACGGGCTGACCTGGACATTCAAGCTGCGTGACGGCCTGAAATGGCATGATGGCAAGGACGTCACCGCCGAGGACTGTGTCGCATCCCTGAAACGCTGGTCGCACCGCAGCGGCGAAGGTCAGAAGTTGTTCAGCGCCGCCAGCGATCTTTCTGCTCCCGACAAAAAGACCATCCTTCTCGAGCTGAAGACACCCTATCCTTATGTGCTGAATGCACTGGCCGAGCTGTCTTCCATCGTGCCCTTCATGATGCCCAAGCGGATCGCGGAAACAGATCCTTACACGCCAATTAAGGAATATATCGGCTCCGGCCCCTTCATCTTCAAAAAGGATGAATTCGTTCCAGGGAAAAAAGCGGTCTACATCAAGAACCCGGCCTATGTTCCGCGCTCGGAGCCGCCTTCATGGGCCGCTGGCGGTAAGGTGGCCAAAGTCGACCGCGTCGAATGGGTCGGTTTTCCGACCCCCGCTAAAGCGATCAAGGCTTTGATCCGGGACAAGGTCGATTATTTGGAGTTCCCCGATCCGAAACTGATCTCCAAGCTGGAGAATCGTAAGGATATCGTGATCGGCAAGACCGGCCCCGACCCCTTCATCGGATTTGCCAGGTTCAACCATCGGATTCCGCCATTCGATAACGCAGAAATCCGGCGCGCCGTCATGATGGCAATGGACCAGCGCGACTATATGAAGGCGGCCATCGGCTCAAAAAAATACTGGCATACCTGCTATTCCGTCTATCCTTGTAACTCGCCTCTGGCGACGGACGCAGGCAGCGACTTCCTCAAGAAAGGAAGCCTTGAGGCTGCGAAAAAGGCGCTCAAGAAAGCCGGCTATGACGGCACGCCTGTCGTCATTCTGAATTCGACCGATATTCCGGTGGTCGCCCGCTTCACGAAGGTCACGGCAGACAAGCTGCGCAAGATCGGCATGAAGGTCGAGGTGCGTGACACGAATTGGGCCGACATGGCCACGAAACGCGCAAGTCACAATGGCTGGAACCTGTTCCACACCTTCTGGACCGGCGGCGATCTGAGCGATCCGACGAAAATCGCTTTCTCCGGCGATCCCGTCAATGGCTGGTTCGGCTGGCCAGCCGACGACACGCTTGAAAAACTGCGCTTCGATTTCGTCCGCGAACCAGATCTGGAAAAACGGAAGTTGATCGCGGCCAAGGTGCAGGAACGCCTATGGGCAATCGGCGCCTCGGCTTACCTCGGTGAGTTCTATCTGCCGATCGCCTATCGCAGCAATGTGCATGGTGCGATCGTCGCGCCCGTGCAGTTCTACTGGAACATCTCCGTGGAGAGATAGCCCAGGACCTTCGCGGCGGATGTGTTGATTTGCCGAGACCCGGACGGCTTCGCTCAAAACGTCTTATGGCCGTTGCCCATGACCATGACGGAATAGAGCGAGGTCGTCCCGCAAATGAAGAGCCGGTTACGCTTTAATCCGCCAAAACAGACATTGGCGACTGTTTCCGGCACGCGCACTTTGCCGATCAGCGTGCCGTCCGGGTCGTAGCACAGCACTCCGCTCGCCGCGCTGGTCCAGATGCGCCCTTCCGTGTCCAGCCGAAATCCGTCGAACAGGCCGTCCGGACACTCGGCGAACACCTCTCCGCCGCTCAGCCGGCCATCCGCGCCGACATCGAAGCGGCGAATATGCCGCGGCCCGTTCTCGACATGCGTGGCGCCTGTGTCGGCGACATAAAGGCTGGTTTCATCTACCGAGAAGGCAAGGCCGTTCGGACAGACGAAATCGTTGGCGGCGAGGGTGACGGCGCCGCTCGCCGGATCGACGCGGTAAAGATGATTGCCGCCGATTTCGCTTGCGGATTTGTGCCCCTCATAATCGCTGTCGATGCCGTAGGGCGGGTCGGTGAACCAGACCGAGCCGTCGGATTTCACGACGACGTCGTTCGGCGAATTGAACCCCTTGCCCTCGAACCGGTCGGCGATGACGGTGATCGAGCCGTCGAATTCGGTCCGGGTGACGCGGCGATTGCCGTGCTCGCAGGTGACCAGCCGTCCCTGCCGGTCGACGCTGTTGCCGTTCGAATAGCCCGACGGCTGACGGAAGACGGACACATGGCCGCTCGTCTCGTCATAGCGCAGCATTCGCTCATTCGGGATATCGCTCCAGATCAGATAGCAGCCGGCGGGAAAATAGGCCGGCCCCTCGGCCCAGCGGCAGCCGGTGTAGAGACACTCCAGCCGCGCATTCGGATTGACGAGCCGCGAAAAGCGCTCGTCGAGGATTTCGCGAATATCTGCAATCAGATCGACCATTCCTGCCTCGCGCGTTCAGCCGCCATGCCCCTTAGATCAACCTCGTTCAATTGGACTCAATTGAACGAGGTTGAATTGATCTATTTCAAAAGACGAGCGCAACTGTTCCCGCGTCCATCCCCGCCTTCGCGGGGACATGCTTGGACGCGCGTTACGCTGGCCCTTACCCTTCCGTCTTCGCACCGCGTCCGTAAGTGAGCAACATGGTGATGATCACCGTGCCATAAATGATCTGGCGGCCCATTTCCGGCATCTGCATGACCGACAGGATGGACTGCAGAAGCGTGATCAGGATCACCCCGACCATCGTGCCGATATAGCCGCCCTTGCCGCCGAGAATGCGCGTGCCGCCCAGCACCACCGCGGCGATCGCCGGCAGGAGATAAAGCTCGCCCATCGCCTGATAAGCCTTGGTGGCGTAGCCGGCGAGCAGAACGCCGCCGAGGCCCGAACACGCCCCCGCAATGGCGAAGCAGGCCAGGATGACCATGCGCGTGTTGACGCCGGAGAGGTAGGCCGCGCGCTCGCGATTGCCGAGAGCGTAGATTTTGCGGCCTAAGGTCGTGCGGTTCAACATGAAGATCATCGCGGCAGCGACGGCGAGCCAGAGCAACAGCGCATTGGGAATGCCGAGGACGGAGCCGGTCGCCAGGACGTGCATTGCCTCGGTGGCGCGATCCTGCGGCGCAAAACCGCCCGTGTGAACGACGACGAGCCCCTGCACCACGGCATTCATGCCGAGCGTGAAGATCATCGACGGCACGCGCAGAAAGGCGACCCCGAAGCCGCTGATCAGTCCGACAAGCGCGCCGCAGGCGACACCGAAGGGAATGGCGAGCGCGACACCCCAATCGCCCCACCATCCGGCGGCGGCGGTCGCCATCATGCCGCCGAGCGTGACGACCCATGGAATCGAGAGGTCGATATTGCCGAGCAGGATGATGATCATCGAGCCAGTGGCGATCACGCCGAGGAAGGAGGCGACCCGGAGCTGCTGCAACAGGTAGTCCGGCGACAGAAAATTCGGGGAATAGAGGCTCCCGCCGATGAGCAGAAGGACGATGCAGCCGCTGGCGATGAGCACGGCGGGATCGACATTGCGTCGGAGCTGCATCACGAATGCGGACATGATAGTGGCGCTCCCCTTGTCAGTGGAACAGATCGAGCCGGTTGCTCATCCTCAGGAGACGGAAGGCCCCGAGGCTGACGGCAATGAGCAGGATCACGCCCTGGAACAGCGGCTGCCAGAGGGGGTCGAGATCCATCACGAAGAGCAAATCCTCGATCGAGCGCAGCACGAAGGCGCCGAAGATCGAGCCGATTGCGCTGCCGAAGCCGCCCATCAGCGAGGTTCCGCCGATGACGACCGAGGCGATCGAATTCAGCGTGTAAGTGCCGCCGATCGAGGCGGAGGCCTCGCCGGAATAGGTGACGAATGTGAGCAGCAAGCCGGCGATTGCGGCCAGCAGGCCGGAAAGCGAATAAACCACGATCTTCACCCGTCCGATCGGGATGCCCGACATGTAGGAGGCCGGTTCGGAGGAGCCGACCGCATAAGCGGCGCGGCCGAGGACCGAATTGCGGTACGGAACCCAGATGAGAAAGACGACCGCGAGCAGCACGGCGAGCATCGCCGGAATGCCGCCGGGAAGCTGGCCGGTCAGCGCGTCGGCGAGGTCGCCATTCACATCGCCGCCCGGCACGGGGCGCAGCCAAAGCGCGAGACCGAAATAGACGGCGCCGGTCGCCAGCGTGGTGATGATCGGCTGGAGGCGGCCAAATACGATGATGAGCCCGTTGACCAGCCCGCAAAGGAGGCCCGCGAGGAGGACCACGACGATGCCGAATGCGGTCTGCAGCGGCGAACCGACGACCAACGCCGAGGCAAGGCAGTTGGCGAGCACGAACACCATGCCGACGGAGAGGTCGAGCCCGGCGGTCAGGATCGGCAGGGTCTGGGCCATGGCGACGATGGCGAGCAGCACGCCCTTATTCGCGATCGTCGTGGCGACGGCGGCGTTGAGGCCGCTATGGGAATTGGCGATATAGAAGATCAAGAGCGCCAGGAACACCGCAGCGGCAAGCAGCGTCCCGCGATGCTCCATCAGGCGGTAGCGGAATGTGCTCATGAATGGGCTCCGGGAATGGCTGCGCCGTCCAGCTCCTCGACCGGCATGTTGAACGCGCTGGCAACGAGGGCCTGCTCGGTGATCGCCGGTCCCGCAAGCTCACGCACAATGCGGCCGTCATAGAACACCGCCACCCGGTCGCAGCAGCCGATCAGCTCGTAATAATCGGTGGAATAGAGAATGATTGCCGCGCCGTCGTCGGCCAGCTTGCGCAGTAGCTGATAAAGCTCCTGCTTCGTGCCGACATCGATGCCTCGCGTCGGATCGTTGAGCAGGATGATCGCCGGCTTGTTCAAGAGCCATTTGGCGATAACGACCTTCTGCTGATTGCCGCCGGAGAGCGTGTTTGCAGTGTCTTCGGCCGACCCCATGCGGATGCCGAGCAGGCGCACCATCTCATCCACCGCGGCAGTCTCCGCGGCCGGCGAAATGACACCGCCGCTGGACACCTTGTCGAGCGCCGCGAAGGTGAGATTGTCGCGGACCGACATAGGCAGCATCAACCCGTCCGTCTTGCGGTCCTCCGGAATCAGCGCGATGCCGAGCGGGCCGTTCTTCGCCGCCTTCGGGCTCGCCGGCCTGACGCGCCGGCCATCGATACGGATCTCGCCCCTGACACTCTCAAGTGTGCCGAACAGCGCCAGCAGCAGCTCCATCTGGCCCTGCCCGTCCAGTCCTCCGAGCCCGAGGATTTCCCCACGATGCAGCTTGATCGTGACGTCCTTAAGGCGGTTTTCCCAGTCGAGATGGCTGGTCTCCAGAACCGGAGCGGCTTCGGTCTCGGGGCGCGGCGGCTTTGGCGGAAAGGCGTGGCTCGCCTCGCGCCCGATCATCAGCTCGATCACCTGATTGTCGGTCTTCTCGCCGGCTTTGAAGGTTGCAACATGCCGGCCGTTTCGGAACACCGAGCAGTCGTCCGCAAGCTCGGCGATCTCGGCCATTCGATGCGAGATGTAGATGATGGCGAGCCCTTCCTCGCGCAGGCGCTTCAGCACCTCGAAGACGCGCGTTACGTCCGCCGCGGTGAGCGCGGAGGTCGCCTCGTCGAGGATCAGGAGCTGCGGATTGCGCGCCAGCGCCTTGGCGATCTCGACCATCTGGCGGCGCGAGAGCGGCAGGCTGGAGACCGGCGCTAGCGGATTGATGTCGTCCGCCCCGGCGCGGGCGAGCGCCTCGGCTGCGATGCGGCGCTGAGCACGGCCGTCGATAAAGCCCCATTTCCGCGGAGGGTCGGTGATGCAGATATTGTCCGCAACGCTCAAATGCGGCATCAGCGACAATTCCTGGAAGATCGTCGCAATGCCGGCCGCGACGGCGTCGCTGGGACGCGGAAAACGCATCTCCTTACCGCCGAAAAGAATGCGGCCCTCATCCGGCTGTACGACGCCGGCCAGAATTTTGATCAAGGTCGATTTGCCCGCGCCATTCTCGCCCAGCACGGCATGGATGCGTCCGCTGTGGCAGGCAAAGTCGACGCCATCAAGCGCCTGGACGCCGCCAAAGCGCTTCGATATGCCCGTCATCTGCAGGATCGGTTCGGCGTCCCGCTTCGTCCGGGCAGGATTTTTCACACGCTGTTCCAACGCCGTGCCACGCTTTCGCTAGTGTCCCGATTCCGAGGTTCGCCCTGTCATCTCAGCACGCTCGGTAGCGAACTTCGGAATCTCAAGGGACACTCGCCTATTGATATTGCTAGTGTGATTCAGATCCAGAAGTTCGTTCGGCGTCTGCTGCGGGGCATGACGAACGTCTGGACCATCACACTAGAAAGGAACGGCATCCGAGCGAAGCAGGCGGCTTATGCCGCCTGCCCCGGATGTTCGCCTAGTTGTTGGCTTCGCTCTTGGCCATGATTTCCGCGCCTGTGAAATTGACATCGCAAGGCGGGAAGCTGTTGCCGACGAAGAAATTATCCGCGAGATCGGGATAGTAATTCTTGCCTGCCTCGAACTGGCCCTTCTCGACATACGGGATCGGGACGGAGATCTTCCGCGGCACAGGCTTGCCTTTGAGCGCTGTAATGGCCGCCTTGATGGCGATCGAGACCAGCGCGGGCGACTGCGTTGCGGAGGCGCAGACCAGCCCTTCATCGGCATGTTCGGCGCAAAGCTTGCGGAAGCCGTTCTCGCCTTCACCTGAAACGGGGATGAAGGGATGGCCGGCATCGATCAGCGCGCGGACCGCACCTGTGCTGCCGCCTTGCACATACATGCCGTCGAACTTCTTGTGAATGGCGACCGCGTCCGCCACGACCTTCTGTGCCGTGCCGTCGTCCCAATTGCCGACCACTTCGATGATCTCGAAATTGTTGCCGTCCGCTTCCATCACATCGCGGAAGCCCTTGTGCCGGTCGCGGTCCACCGAATTGCCCGGCAGGCCGCGGACTTCCAGAATCTTGCCGGATTTGTTGGGGACGTTCTTGACCAGCCATTCGCCCATCTTCCGGCCCATCCCCAGCTGGTCCTCGTTGACCATCAGCACCTGATCGCTATCGACGACATTGTCGAACGGCACCAGCACCACACCCGCCCGATTGGCGCGCTTGATGACCGGCGTGAAAGCCTTCGGATTGACCGCAATCGTGACGATCGCGTCATAGCCGGAATTGATGAAATTATCGATCGCGGCGATCTGGGCAGCGACGTCCGTGCCCGTAGAGACGACCTTGAACTCCTTGACGTCTTCCTTGATACCGGCCTGCTCGACGAACGCCTTGGCGGTCTTCACCATCTGAATGCGCCAGGTATTGCCGACGAAGCCGTTGGCGAGCGCGATCCGGTAGGGGCCGTCTTTCGCGGGCCATTTGAAGTAGCCGATCTTGTCATTCCATGGCTTGAAGCATGCCGGCAAGGCGCCGGGTCCCGACACGTTCTCCGGCCCTGCGGCCATGGCGGCATGTGGGGTGACAAGCAAAGCCGCAATCGCGGCGACAGCCAGCGTCCGGTTTAACATGGGATTTCCTCCAGTGCGTTTCTTCCCTGAATGCGCAACCAGCGAGGGTTGCGCTGCGTAATCTGTTAACGCTACCATCGATGCCGATCAATAGAAAGTCGCGGTGCGATGGAAAGCGCGGGCCGGTAGCCCCATTCTACACACGCTGCGGCTTTCTGCGACGAATATCTCCTGAGGATGCC
Source organism: uncultured Alphaproteobacteria bacterium (assembly GCA_963749875.1). GTDB lineage: Bacteria > Pseudomonadota > Alphaproteobacteria > Rhizobiales > Rhodomicrobiaceae > JAHQVI01. The sequence continues at coordinate 1,039,376 of CAVVOX010000002.1, read as the reverse complement.
GGTGCATGGCCTCTGGTGCTGTCCCTCGCCACAAGCTCATAGCCGAGATCAACCACTTTCGGGTCCGGCGCACCATCGTCCAGCCGCTGAAGAACCATCTCGACGGCGCGCCGCCCCATCTCATACCGCTTCGTCCTGACGCTGCTCAGAGACGGCTCCGCCGCCGCCATCATTTCAAAATCATTGAACCCGATAATGCCCATCTGCTCAGGCACGCCGATCCCCTCGGCCTGGCATTCGAAAAGCGCGCCGAGGGCAAGGTCGTCATTGATGCAGAAGACCGCATCGGCTTCGGGATCGGCCTTCCGCAAGTGGCGAAGCAGCGCACGGCCGACGCCGACCGAAGTCGGTCTTTCGGTCGTGATCTCGCGCAGCGGCGAATAAAGCCGATGCTTGCGCAGCGCCCTGCGGAAGCCTTTGAGCCGCCGCCGGACGCGCGGGTCCATTCGCGCGCCGAGAAAGCCGATCTTCGTGTAGCCGCGGGAGATCAGGTGAAGGACGGCGTCCTCGGCCGCCCGGTCATGCGAAAAGCCGACCATCATATCGATCGGATCGCGCGCGATCTCCATGATCTGCACGACCGGAAGGCCGCATTCGGCAAGCAGACGGCGAGAGGTCGCGGATTGATCGACGCCCGTCACGATAAGAGCCGCCGGACGCTGCCTCACGAAGAGCGAAATCAGGCGATCTTCTTCTTCAGGGCTATAGCGCGTATTGCCGATCTGGATCTGATAATCGGTGCCGGCAACGCCGTCATGGACGCCTCGGAGCGTGTCCGCGAATACGATATTGCTGAGCGACGGGATCAGCACGCCAATGGCGTTCGTCCGGCCCGATGCGAGCGCCCGCGCTTTGGGATCGGGAACATAGTTGAGCGCCTCGACCGCCGAATCGATCCGCTCGCGCAGCTCCGCCGAGACCTGCGAGGGGGTTCTGAGCGCCCGGGAAACCGTGATGGCGCTCACGCCCGCATGGCGCGCCACATCGTTGATCGTCGGACGTCCCGTACTTCGACGTTTGGCCATATCATTCTCGTGGTTCTATCTTAGAGTGTTGCACGGAATTGGATCAGATTGATATGCGATCGTGCATTCGCGAGCGCCGGTGATGGCCGATGCGGATAACGAGCGGTGGCGATGGTGGTTGGCGCAATGCGGTCATGTCTTCGAGGTCTTACGCTTCCGATCTCGTTCCTCATAATCTGGGTGAGCGTGGCCGCGGCTGTCGAGCAGCCCCCGAAGGCCGCCGATCCGAACGCCAGGATTTCATTCCACACGCTGGATAATGATATTCAGCAGGTAAACATCGATGAAATCTGGAGAGTCCGGGGCGCCACCGGCCGCGACGAGCCGGCGAGCACTATTGTCGTCGATTATGCGTTCGAGAGATTATTCGTTGAAGGCTCGCTCGAGGACATCATTGCTCAGATTCGCGACAAGAACAGGATCGCCAGGTTCACACTGCCGAGCGGCGCGCCGGTCTATATCGTGACGGACAAGGTCATCGGCATTACGCGCGCCATTCCAGGCCAGCACCATCCGAATTCGAAATCGATCATCATCGCGCGGGAAGGCGAGCAGCAGGTGCAGGAGCCGCGCGACGCCGTCCGCGAGGCCTTGAGGCAATAGGCTTCCGCATTAAGACCCGAAGCCGTGCGGACAGGGGCTATTCCGCGATCCAGCGCTTGGCGTCTTCGAGTTCGCTGCCGCCATAGACGCGCACCGGCGCCGGGATCAACGGCGCGAAGAGCGCAACCGAGTTCTGAATCCACGCAATGTCCGAGACGACGGCGAGCTTCTCGAAATCGCCCCAATGAGACAGGCCGAACCGCGTGTCGTCCCACATCGCGCCCGATGTGTAGCCTTTGAAATCCGGGCCGAAGCGCATCAGCATGCGGACCTTGCCGTCCTCGCGGATCGCCTTTTCGACCAGCGGAATGAGCGTGCCCGAATAATCCTCATCGGTGATCGTACCAGTCGCGCTCAGGCCGACAATGTTGCCTGGCAGCCCTTGGATGATCTTGAACATGATACCATCTCCCATATCTTGTCCGATTTTATCAGGAGGGCGTTTCGAATTCATCATCTGCGCGCGGCGCAATCGAAAGGTGTCGGAGGGCGAGGACGACTCCAGCGACGACAATCTTATGAATAACCAGGCCGGCCGGCCGTTGAACCTTGAATGATCCATTCAAAGCCGTCTATATTTGACAACATGCTGTAACCTTTATTCTTTAAAAGAGCTTCAGCCTCCGCTCTGCCGACAGGCCTATTCCGCGTTGGCCTATCGTATTGTCCACGGTGGCCGCAGCGGGAACAAAAAGACATGGCACGCATTGTGTCAGTCAGGAGGCAGGAAGGACGGGCAAGGCGCGAAGCGGGTTTGCTCAAAATCTAAGAGCCAGGACGAGGTGGGGATGGCGACTTCCGCAGGCATGCGATCGCAGAACTCTCAAACGCATATCACCCCTGACGCCCCGGAACCTGACGCGCTGAAGGCGCTCATGGTCCTTGCCGAAAGCCGCATTGCCATCGAAGGCGTCTGGCCGGAGATCGACGGCGGGCGGTTTCCGGCAAAGCGTGTGGTCGGGGACCGTTTGACCGTCGAAGCCGATATTTTCTCCGACGGTCACGACAAGATCGATGCCGCCCTGCTTTTCCGGCGCGTCTCCGATCCGGATTGGCAGGAAGCGCCCATGCAGTTCTACGACAATGATCGTTGGCGCGGCAGCTTCGGCCTGGAGCACAACACCCGCTATTCTTACACGATCATCGCCTGGCGGGATTTATTCGCCTCCTGGCGGGACGAGGTGGCAAAAAAAAGCGCCGCCGGCCAGGCGGTTTCGCTCGAGCTAAAGGAGGGACGGCACCTCATCGAAAATGCCGCCGCCGACAGCGAACGCGGCTCGCCGGCCGACCGGCACGCGCTAAACGAGCTTCATCGCAAGCTCGAGGCGACCGCCGTCGAATCCGAAGCGCTGGACCTGTTGATGAGCGATGACGTCCTCCCGCTTTTGAGACGCACCGGGCCGCGCACCCATATGACCCGATACGCCAAAGAGCTGGATGTCTGGGCCGACCGGCCGCGCGCCGCGTTCAGCGCGTGGTACGAAATGTTTCCGCGCTCGCAATCGGGCGATGTGCGCCGCCACGGCACCTTCGACGATGTGATCGCTCGCCTGCCCTATGTGCGCGGTCTCGGATTCGACGTCCTTTATTTCACACCGATTCATCCGATCGGCCGCGTCAATCGCAAGGGACGCAACAATTCGTTGAAAGCCGGTCCCGACGATCCCGGCAGCCCCTATGCGATCGGGTCGTCCGAGGGCGGCCATGATGCGATCCATCCCGAGCTTGGAACGCTGGAGGATTTCAAACGGCTGGTCAAAGCCGCCGGCGAACACGGCCTGGAAATCGCGCTCGACTTCGCCATTCAGTGCGCGCCGGACCATCCCTGGATCAAGGCGCATCCGGAATGGTTCGACTGGCGGCCGGACGGCACCATCAAATTCGCCGAGAACCCACCGAAGAAATATGAGGACATCGTCAATGTCCATTTCTATCGGCACGCCCTGCCCTCGATCTGGTTCGCGCTGCGCGACGTGGTGCTGTTCTGGGCCGAACAGGGCGTGCGCATCTTCCGCGTCGATAATCCGCACACCAAGCCTTACCCGTTCTGGGAGTGGATGATCCGCCAGGTCCAGGACCGCTATCCCGACGCGATCTTCCTGGCGGAAGCCTTCACGCGGCCGAAGGTGATGAAACGGCTGGCGAAGCTCGGCTTCACCCAGTCCTATACCTATTTCACCTGGCGCAACACCAAGGCGGAGCTGACCGACTATCTGACGGAGCTGACCCGGACCGAGGCGCGCGAATATTTCCGTCCGAACCTCTTCACCAATACGCCGGACATCAATCCGATCCCGCTGCAGACGAGCGGGCGCGCCGGTTTTCAGGCGCGGCTGATCCTCGCCGCGAGCCTTGCCGGCAATTACGGCATCTATAACGGTTTTGAGCTTTGCGAGGGCACGCCCCTGCCCGGCAGGGAGGAATATCTCGATTCGGAGAAATACGAGATCCGCGCCTGGGACCGGGAGCGGGACGGCAACATCAAGGAAGACGTGAAACTTATCAACCGGCTGAGGCGCACGCACCCTGCCCTGCAGCAATTCCTCAACCTGAACTTCTACAACGCATGGAACGATCAGATTCTCTATTACGGCAAATTCTCCGACGATCGGCGCGACTTCATCCTTTTCGCCGTCAATCTCGATCCGCACACTCCGCAGGGCGCGCATTTCGAGGTGCCGCTCTGGGAGTTCGGTCTCCCCGATCACGCCTCCATCGGCGTTGAAGACCTGATCGCGGGCAACCGCTTCACCTGGACCGGCAAAGTGCAGCATATGTTTCTCGACCCGAATGAGCGTCCCTATGCGTGCTGGCGGCTGATCCCGCCGGAGGGCACGGCGTAATGGCTGATGCTTCGGGAGCGTCCGAGCTTGCCGCCCATCTGGCCGATACGGCGGCGCGCACCACCCAAGCCGACCCGCAGACCGGCATCGACCGCCGGCAGGAGGATTGGTACAAGGACGCCATCATCTATCAGCTCCATGTGAAGGCGTTTCAGGACGCCTCCAGCGACGGCATCGGCGATTTCAACGGTCTCATGCAGCGCCTGGATTACATTCAGGACCTCGGGGTCAATGCGATCTGGCTCCTGCCCTTCTACCCGTCTCCGCTGCGCGATGACGGCTATGACATCGCCGATTACCGCAATGTCAATGAGAGCTACGGCAATCTGCTCGGCTTCCAGGTTTTTCTCGAGGAAGCGCACCGCCGCGGCATTCGCGTCATCACCGAGCTGGTCATCAACCACACCTCCGACCTGCACCCCTGGTTTCAGACGGCGCGAAAGGCGCCCCCCGGCTCGCCGGAGCGCGACTTCTATGTCTGGAGCGAGGATGACGAGAAATATCAGGGCACGCGGATCATCTTTCTCGATACGGAGAGTTCGAACTGGACCTGGGACCCGGTCGCGCAGGCCTATTTCTGGCACCGCTTCTATTCGCACCAGCCGGATCTGAATTTCGACAATCCGGAGGTGTTCCGCGAGGTTGTCGAGGTCATGCGCTATTGGCTGGATATGGGCGTGGACGGTCTCAGGCTGGATGCCGTGCCCTATCTCTGCGAGCGCGAGGGCACGAATAACGAGAACCTTCCCGAGACGCATGACGTCCTCAAGCAAATCCGCAAGCAGGTCGATGCGCATTATCCGGACCGGATGCTGCTCGCGGAAGCCAATCAGTGGCCGGAAGATACCCGCCCCTATTTCGGCGAGGGCGACGAGGCCCATATGGCCTTCCATTTCCCGCTCATGCCGCGCATGTATATGGCGCTCGCCCAGGAGGACCGGCATCCGATCACGGACATTCTGCGCCAGACGCCGGATATCCCGGATAATTGTCAGTGGGCGCTGTTTCTGCGCAATCATGACGAGCTGACGCTGGAGATGGTCACCGACGATGAGCGGGACTATCTCTGGAGCACCTACGCCACCGACAAGCGCGCGCGCATCAATCTCGGCATCCGCCGCCGCCTCGCCCCGCTGCTCGACAATGACCGGCGCAAGATCGAGCTGATGAATGCGCTGCTTCTGTCGATGCCCGGAACGCCGGTGATCTATTATGGCGACGAGCTGGGCATGGGCGACAACTACTATCTCGGCGACCGCGACGGCGTGCGCACGCCCATGCAATGGTCGGACGACCGCAATGGCGGCTTCTCCCGCGCCGATCCGCAGCGGCTTTATCTGCCGCCGATCATGGACCCGATCTTCGGCTATCAGGCGATCAATGTCGAAGCGCAGCAGCGCGACCCGTCCTCGCTCCTGAACTGGATGAAGCGGATTATCTCGGTGCGCAAGCACCACCACGCCTTCGGACGCGGCGAGCTGACCTTTCTTTACCCGCACAATCGCAAGATTCTCGCCTATCTGCGCGAACATGAGGGCGAGAGCCTACTTTGCATTTTCAACCTGGCGCGTTCGGCACAGGCGGTCGAGCTTGACCTCTCGGCTCATCGCAGCACGGTTCCGGTTGAGCTGACCGGCAACTCCGCCTTTCCCTCGATCGGCGAGCTGCCATACATGCTTACCCTGCCCGCCTATGGCTTCTACTGGTTCGCGCTCGACAGAGAGACCGAGCAGCCGCATTGGCGGATCGCGCCCGTCGAAACGACGCTGGAGTTCGTCACGGTCGTCATGACAAATGGATGGCAAAGCATTCTGGAAGGACGCGAACGCAACAATCTTGAGCGGAACTGCCTGCCGGATTTCCTGCCGCGCCAGCGCTGGTTCGGGGCCAAGAACGCCCGTATCAAGACAGTGGAGATCGTGCCTCTGACCAGCTTATCCGACGGCAGCGATGTTTATCCGCTGAACACGATCAGCGTGGAGCTGAGCACCGGCGAGACGCACAGCTACTTCCTGCCATTTGCGGCCAAATGGGGCGGCGGCCAGCTTCAGGCCGGATCGGCGACGCTCGGCAGCGCGATGGCGAAGCTGCGGCACGGCTCGCGCATCGGAGCGCTCGTCGATGCGAGCAGCGATGAAGGATTCGTGCGCGCCCTGGTCGGCGCCATCCATCGCAGCGATGCGCTCGACACGCCGGGCGGCAAGCTGCATTTCGAGCCGATTACCGCCTTCGAAGCGATCGATCCCGAAGCCACGGTCAGATCGGTCGGCGCGGAGCAGAGCAATGTCTCGCTGATCGTGGATGAGAGGCTGCTGGTCAAGATCTACCGCCGCCAGCGCGACGGCGTGCAGCCGGAGGTCGAGATCGCGAACTTCCTCAGTGAGGTCGCGCATTATGAGAACACGCCCCATCTGCGCGGCATCGTCGAAAGCCGGCCGGATGAAGGCGAGCCGGCCGTTCTCGCGGCCCTGTTCGACTATGTGCCCAATCAGGGCGATTGCTGGAATGTGATCGTGGACGGGCTCGAACGCTCGCTTGAGGAGCTGTCACTCGTTTCGCTGGAGGACGAAGAAGACGCCGATGACGCAGAGCTGCCGAACGTCTTTCCGATCAATCTGGCCGGCAAGCTCGGTCAGCGCACGGCGGAGATGCATCGCGCCTTTGCCATCGATACGACGGACCCGGCCTTTGCGCGCGAGCGGGTTACAAAGAAAGACCTCAAGGCCTGGGTCGAGGCGGCGCGGACGCAAGCGGAGCGCGCATTTCTGGTTCTCGATCAGGCCGCAGCCGAGGCCGACGACCCGACCAAGGAAGCGATCGACCGGCTGCGCGATGCGAAAGGCGAAATCGACCGCCGCTTCTCCGATCTCGCCAAGACGCCGGCGGCCGGCGCGAAGACGCGCACCCATGGCGACTATCATCTCGGACAGGTGCTCGTCGCGCAGGACGACGTCGTCATCATCGATTTCGAAGGCGAGCCCGGACGCCCCCTCGCCGAACGGCGCGAGAAGACCTCGCCGCTCCGCGATCTCGCCGGCATGCTGCGCTCGATCGATTATGCGTCATTCGCGGCACTCGACCGCCTGGCCGCGCATCTGCCGGAGCTGCCGGAGCGCACCATCGCCGCGGCCGAGAGCTGGCGCAAACGGTCCAGCGACGAGCTTCTGCAGATCTACAGAGCGACCGCGGAAGGCATGCCGAGCCTGCCTGCCGATGAAAAGGCCGCGCGTAAGCAGCTTGAAATCTTCCTGCTTGAGAAAGCCTTCTACGAAATCTCTTACGAGGCGGCGAACCGGCCGACCTGGCTGTCGATCCCGATCCGCGGCGTGCTGGACCTGATCTCGCAAGAAAGATCCTGACGGTATATCTATGTCCGCAAACAACACGGGGTAAGGCGTGAACTGGCAACCGGCTAACAGCGACATCGACGCGATCGTAAGCGGACGTCATGCGGACCCGTTCGCCATACTCGGACCGCACAAGACATCCGGCGGCGACCTCTCCATCCGCGTCTTTGCGCCGGATGCCGACAGCGTCGATGTGATCTCGCCTGGCGGTGACGCCGTTTTGGCCGCGCTCGAAAAGCTGCATGGCGGCGGCTTCTTTGCCGGGCTTCTGCCCGAGGGCGCGCAAGGCGATGGCTACCGGCTGCGGCTTCGCAAGGGCGGGCACGAATGGGAGATCGAGGACCCTTATCGTTTCCCGTCCTATCTCGGTGAGGTGGACGTCTATCTCATGTCCGAAGGCACGCATCGCGAGCTCTATGGAAAGCTTGGCGCGCATCCCGTCACGATGGAGGGCGTCGAGGGCGTCGCTTTCGCCGTCTGGGCCCCGAATGCGCAGCGGGTCAGCGTCATTGGCGACTTCAATGGCTGGGACGGATGCCGCCACCCCATGCGCAAGCGCGTCGAGGCCGGCATCTGGGAACTCTTCCTTCCCAATATCGGCAAGGGAACGCTTTACAAATTCGAGCTGCTTGGGCCGGACGGCCGGTTGCTACCGGCCAAGGCCGACCCGATGGCTTTCTCGCAGGAGACGCCGCCCGCAACCGCGTCCCGCGTCGCCGGCCTTCCCAAGCGAGGCTGGTCGGACGAGGCATGGCTGGCGCGCCGCGGCGAGGTGCAAAACCTTTCCGCCCCGATCTCGATCTATGAAGTGCATCTGGGCTCCTGGCGGCGCGGCGAGGGCGAGGCCTTCTTCGATTATGACCGTCTCGCCGAGGAGCTTGTCGCCTATGTCAACGATCTCGGCTTCACCCATATCGAGCTCATGCCGATCAGCGAGCATCCCTTTTCCGGCTCCTGGGGCTATCAGCCTGTCGGCCTCTTCGCGCCGACCGCGCGTTTCGGCCCGCCCGAGGGGTTCGCCCGCTTCGTCGAACGCTGCCACAGGGAACGGATCGGCGTCATCGTCGATTGGGTGCCCGGCCATTTTCCGACCGACCCATATGGCCTCGCCGAGTTCGACGGCACCGCGCTCTATGAGCATCAGGACCCGCGCCGCGGCTTTCATCCCGACTGGAACACGCTCATCTATAATTTCGGCCGCCGGGAGGTCGCGAATTTCCTGGATTCGAACGCGCTGTTCTGGATCGACCAGTATCATGTCGACGGGCTTCGGGTGGATGCCGTCGCCTCCATGCTCTATCTCGATTACAGCCGGGAAGGCGGCGAATGGATTCCGAATATTCATGGCGGTCGCGAGAAATCTGGAGGCGATCGATTTTCTGAAGGGCATGAACGCGCGCGTCTACGGCGCCTTTCCGAGCGCCATGACGGTCGCGGAGGAGTCCACGGCCTGGCCGCAAGTGTCCCGTCCTGTGGACGGCGGCGGCCTCGGCTTCGGCTATAAGTGGAATATGGGCTGGATGCATGACACGCTCGCCTACATGAAGCACGACCCGATCCACCGGCGGCACCACCATTCCGAGCTGACCTTCGGCCTCATCTATGCGTTCAGTGAAAACTTCATTCTGCCGCTGAGCCATGACGAGGTCGTGCACGGCAAGGGGTCGCTTCTCGGCAAGATGCCCGGCGACCGCTGGCAGAAATTCGCCAATTTGCGCGCCTATCTGGCTTTCATGTGGACGCATCCCGGCAAGAAGCTTCTGTTCATGGGCGGCGAATTCGGGCAGGAGCGCGAATGGAGTCACGACCGCTCGCTCGACTGGCACCTGCTTGGCCAGCCCGACCATCGGGGTCTGCAGACCCTCGTCCGCGATCTCAACCGCCTCTACCGGCAGACCCCTGCGCTGCACGAACGCGATTGCGACCCCGCCGGCTTTAGCTGGATCGAGGCGGGAGACGCCGATCGCAGCGTGCTGGCCTATCTGCGCAAAGGCGGGCCCGGCGCGCCGCCCGCTGTCGCGGTCTGCAACTTCACCCCTATCGTCCGGCACAATTACCGCATCGGCGTTCCGGTCTCGGGCGACTGGGATGAGCGGCTCAATACGGACGCCTCCGTCTATGGCGGGTCGAATGTCGGCAATTCAGGCCGCGTTCAGGCAGAGAAGACACCCTGTCACGGCCAGCCCGCATCGCTTGAGCTGACACTGCCGCCGCTCGCGACGATCGTCCTGACGCCCGCAGCCCATCAATCAGAGTAGGCCCATGGGAACACGCAATCCGCGGGTCGAGGCCGGACTTCCCTCCCCCCTCGGCGCCACACATGATGGATTTGGCGTCAACTTCGCCCTGTTCTCCGCGAATGCCGCGCGGGTCGAGCTTTGTCTGTTCGACGCAAGCGGCAAGACCGAGACGGCGCGGGTCACGCTTTCCGAATATACGAACGAGATCTGGCATGGCCATGTCCCCGGCCTGCGTCCCGGACAGCTCTATGGCTACCGCGTTCATGGCCCCTATGCGCCGGAGGAAGGCCACCGCTTCAACCCCAACAAGCTTCTGCTCGACCCTTATGCGAAAGCGCTCAAAGGACGGCTCACCTGGAACGACGCCCATTATGGCTATCAGCTCGGCTCCGACGAGGCCGACCTGTCTTTCGATGAGCGCGACTCCGCGCCCTTCATGCCGAAATGCGTCGTCGTCGAGACCGCTTCGCGCCGCCGCTATTCCTTCCCCTGGCGCCGCGAGACCAGGCCCAGCACCAGCTGGAGCGATACGGTCATTTACGAGGCCCACGTCAAGGGCCTGACAATACGCCATCCCTTCGTGCCGGAGCAGGCGCGCGGGACCTTCGCCGGTCTCGGCCATCCGGCGATCATCGACCATCTCGTCCGGCTCGGCGTGACGGCGATCGAGCTCTTGCCGGTGCAGGCCTTCGTCGACGACCGCTTTCTGGAGGAAAGAGGCCTCAGCAACTATTGGGGCTACAACACGCTCGGCTTTTTTGCGCCGTCGGAGAAATATCTGCCGGGTGGCGACCTCAACCAGTTCCAGCTCATGGTGCACCGCCTCCATCAGGCCGGCATCGAAGTCATTCTCGACGTCGTTTACAACCACACGGCCGAAGGCAATCAGCTTGGCCCGACGCTCTCCTTCCGCGGCATCGACAATGCGAACTATTACATGCTCGCCGACGACCCGCGTTATTATTTCGACAGCACAGGCTGCGGCAACACGGTCAATCAGCGCCATCCGCGCGTGCTGCAAATGATCATGGATTTGCTGCGCTATTGGGTCGAGGAATGCCATGTGGACGGGTTCCGCTTCGATCTGGCGACCTCGCTCGGCCGCGAGTTCGAGGGCGTTCGAGCCGGACGCGACATTCCTCGACACGATCGGCCAGGACCCCGTGCTCTCGCAGGCCAAGCTCATTGCCGAGCCTTGGGATGTCGGCGAAGACGGTTTTCAGCTCGGCAGCTTTCCGCCCGGCTGGGCCGAATGGAACGGACGCTTTCGCGACGATCTGCGGAGCTTCTGGAAAGGCGATGAGGGCTTCCTGCCGGGCGTTGCGTCCGCCATGCTCGGCTCTGCGGGACTGTTCGAGAAGCGCGGCAGGCGGCCCTGGGCGAGCGTCAATTTCATCACCGCCCATGACGGTTTCACTCTCGCCGACCTCTACGCCTACAATGAAAAACACAATGATGCGAATGGCGAGGACAACTGGGACGGCCATAACGACAATCGGAGCTGGAATTGCGGCGTCGAAGGGCCGACCGACGATCCGGCAATCCTTGAGCTGCGGACACGGATGCGGCGCGGGTTGATGGCGGCGCTTCTCCTGTCGCAGGGCACGCCGATGATCCTCATGGGCGATGAGGCCGGACGATCCCAAAAGGGCAACAACAATGCCTATTCCCAGGATAACGAGCTGTCCTGGTTGGACTGGCAGAATGTGGACAAAGCGGACGAGGCGTTCCTGGATTTCACCGCCGGCTTGATCCGCCTGCGCCGCCGCTACCGCCTGCTGGGCTATCACGATTTTCTGCATGGTGACAAGGCGATGGAGGACGGGACAAAGAACGTGACCTGGCTTCGCCCCGATGGCGGCGAAATGGAGGCGGGCGATTGGGAGAACGGTTTTTCGCGCAGCATCGCGTTCCTGCTGGCGCAAAAGGACGCCCGTCCGCTGTTCGTGCTCCTGAATGCCCATCATGAAGATCTCGACTGCCGGATACCCCGGCCGAAAGCGGTCAGGGATTGGCGGCTGCTGGTCGACTCGGCGCGCGGCCTGATCGAGCCGAGCGAGCCGAGCGTCAAACCCGGCGTTTCCGTGAGACTGCCGGCACGCGGTGTGCTGCTGTTCGAAGGGCGCGTTGCATGACGCGGAGCTTCGCTTTCGAGCGCAGATGGGGTGCGGAGATTTTCGACGGCGGCCGGGCGCGGTTTCGCTTATGGGCGCCCGGACAGGAGGCGGTCTGGCTGGTGTCGGGCGAGGCGGACGGCAGGCTCGCCATGTCCCGATCCGAGGATGGCTGGTTCGAGCTGGTGACGGATGCCGTTGCCGCCGATAGCGGCTATAGCTTCGAGCTGAGCAGCGGCATGCGCGTCCCCGATCCGGCGGCGCGCGCCCAGATGCGCGACGTTCACGGGCCCTCCCGCCTCGTTAACCCGAACGGCTATCAATGGCGGACAGCGGATTGGCGGGGGCGCCCCTGGCATGAGGCGGTCGTCTATGAGCTCCACACCGGCACTTTCACCGACAGCGGCACCTTCGCCGGGATCGAGAGCAAGCTCGATGATCTGGCGGAGCTGGGCGTCACCGCGGTCGAATTGATGCCGGTCGCGCAATTTTCCGGCGAGCGCGGCTGGGGCTATGACGGTGCGCTGCTTTATGCGCCGCATACGGCCTATGGCGGTCCGGAGGGGCTGAAGAACCTTATCGATTCGGCCCATGAGCGCGGGCTGATGGTGCTGCTCGACGTCGTCTATAACCATTTCGGCCCGGACGGGAACTATCTTCATCTGTATGCCCCGCAATTTTTCAACCCCGAGCGCCGCACGCCCTGGGGCGCGGCTATCGACTATGCCAACCCGGCGGTGCGGAGCTTCTTCATCGAGAATGCGCTCTACTGGCTGGAGGAATATCGCTTTGACGGCCTCCGGCTCGACGCCATCGATCAGGTCAAGGACACCTCGTCACCCTCCATTCTGGAAGAGCTGGCCGACACGGTCCGCAAGCGCATCGACGATCGCCATATTCATCTGACGACGGAGGACGGCCGCAATATCACCGCTCTTCACCAGCGCGATGAGGATGGCCGGCCGAAGCGCTACACCGCCGAATGGAATGACGATTTTCACCATGTCGCCCATGTGCTCGCGACCGGCGAAATGGACGGCTATTACCTCGACTATCAGAATGATCCCGGCGCACAGCTCGCTCGCGCCCTGGCGACCGGCTATGTCTACCAGGGCGAACCCTCGCCCTTTCTCGACGGCGCACCGCGCGGTGCGCCGAGCGCGGGGCTGCCGCCTCCCGCCTTTGTCGATTTTCTGCAAAACCACGACCAAATCGGCAACCGCGCATTCGGAGAACGGCTGTCCGTCCTGGCGAAATCCGAAGCCGTCGAGGCGCTGACCGCGATCCTTCTTCTCAGCCCGCACATCCCGCTGCTTTTCATGGGCGAGGAATGGGGCGAGACGCGGCCCTTCCTGTTCTTCACCGATTTTCACGGCGATCTCGGCAATGCCGTTCGCGAAGGCCGCCGCAATGAATTCAGCAAATGGCAGAGTTTCCAGGACGCTCACAAGCGTGAAGAGATCCCCGACCCGAATGCCGCCGCCACCTTCGCAAGCTCGAAGCTTGACTGGGACGCGGCGAGCGGTGCCGGCCAGGAGAGGTTGTCCCTCGTCAAGCGCCTGCTCGACTTGAGAAGGCGCGAACTGATGCCGCGGCTGGCCGGCGCAGGCGGATATAGCGGGATCGTGGAGGCCCCCGACGGACGCGGCATTCATGTCGCATGGCGGCTCGGCGACGGGAGCACATTGTCTGTTACGGCCAATCTGGCGGATGATGAATGGCCGATGCCGGACAGTCTGCGGCAAGTTTCGCAGAAGAGCCTTGGCCAGAATGGCCGCATCCTTTTCGAAATGCCGGACGCCGCCGCTGCCGGGCTGCAAACCGGCCGGTTTCTTGCATGGTCCGTCATCGTCACCATCGTGGAGCCAAAGGCGGCCATATGAGTATTGAGCTGGACCGGCTCGCCGAGGCGCACGGCATCGGGCTCTCCTTCATCAGCGAGACCGGCGAGGAACGCTGGCCGAGCGATGAGGCGAAACGCAGGCTGCTCGGCGCGCTTGGGATCGCTGCCGGGACCGATGAAGAGGTCCGCCACAGCCTTGCCGCGCTGGAACATCCGCGCTGCTACATGCCGGCCTGGCTGGAGAATGGCCGCGCATGGGGCATCACCTGCCAGCTCTATGGCCTGCGCTCGGAGCGCAATTGCGGCATCGGCGACTTTGAGGATCTCGCCAGGCTGTGCGAGCTGGTCGCGCGGGCCGGGGCGGACTTCGTCGGCGTCAATCCGCTGCACGCGCTGTTCTTTTCCGAGGCGCGCCATTTCAGTCCCTATGCGCCATCCAGCCGGCACTTTCTCAATCCTCTCTTTATTGCGGTCGATGCTTTTGAGAGCCCGTCCGAGCCCAACAGGGAAGCGCGAAGGGCCGCGCAGGGCGCCGAACTCGTCGATTACGAAGCGGTCGCACGGCTGAAACGTAAAGCGCTCGAGGCCGAATTCGCCCGGTTCCAGGCCGATCACTTGACCCGCGCCGCCGCCTTCGAGACATTCACGCGAAATCGCGGCCGGCGCCTGGAGGATTTCGCCCTGTTCGAGGCCCTCTCCGAGCACATGATGAGTGAGGGCCGCTCCTGCGGCTGGCACGGCTGGCCGGAGGACTTCAAGGACAAGGGAAGCGCCGCCGTCCGGAGATTCCGGGAGCGGCATCCCGATCGCATCCTGTTCCATATGTGGCTGCAATGGATTGCGCGGGAGCAATTGGCGAATGTCCAGGCCCGCGCGCAGGCAGCCGGAATGCGCCTCGGCCTCTATATCGATCTGGCGGTCGGCGTGGCGCAGGACGGCGCCGATACATGGGCCGAGCCCGACGCGGTCCTCCGGGGCGTTCGCGTCGGAGCCCCGCCCGATGCCTTCAACGCCAGGGGACAGGATTGGGGCCTTGCGCCGATTTCGCCGCGATCCCTGCAAGCCGATCATGGCGGACTGTTCGGCCAGCTCATTTCGGATGCCATCGGACCGGCGGCCGCGCTTCGCATTGACCATGTCATGTCGCTTATGCGACTTTATCTGATTGCGGATGGTCTCGACGGAACCGAGGGCGCCTATGTCCATTATCCGCTTCACGACATGCTGGTCGCGCTAGGCACCGCATCCCGGCAGGCCCGCGCGATCGTGATCGGCGAAGATCTCGGCACCGTCCCGCCGAATTTCCGCGAAATCATGCGCGCGGCGCGCATTCTCGGCTATCGCGTGCTGTTCTTCGAACGCGAGGTGGATGGCCGTTTCCGCCTGCCGCAGGACTATGAGCACGTGGCAATGGCTTGCATCTCCACACATGACCTGCCGACGCTGCGCGGATGGTGGGAGGAATGTGATTTGGATGACCGGGAGAGGATCGGCCTCGACACGCCCGATATTGCCGCGAATAACCGCACGCAGCGCGTCTCCGATCGCGAGCGGATGATCGGCGCGCTGGCGGGTAGCGGTCTTCTGCCGGACCGTCTGACTCCGGTCGCACGCGGTGAGCAGCCCGTACCGGCCGAATTGCCCCAGGAGATCGCGATTGCCCTCAGCAGGTTTCTGGCGAGGACGCCGAGCCGTCTGGTCGCAGTCCAGCTTGAAGATCTCGTCGGCATGAGGAACCGCGCCAACCTTCCCGGTACGATCGACGAGCATCCGAACTGGCAGCGCAAGCTGCCCCTGACGCTGGAAGCGCTTCCGCAATCTTCAGGTTTCACCGCCATCACCCAAGCTGTCGCTGAGGAGCGGCCCCGTTCCCGTGATTAGGCCGAGAGCCACATATCGTCTGCAATTCCGCAACGGCATGAGCTTCGAAAGCGCCGCGGCGCTGGTGCCTTATCTCGCCGAGCTCGGCGTCAGCCATGTCTACGCGTCGCCTATCTTCGCGGCCGCACCAGGATCGACGCACGGCTATGACGTGGTCGACGTCACGCGGCTGTCTTCAGATCTCGGCGGCGCGGAAGGCTTCGAAACGCTGGCCACGGAACTCAAACGGCACGGGCTCGGCCTGATCCTCGATTTCGTGCCCAACCATATGGGCGCAAGCACCCATAATCCCTGGTGGCTGCACGTCCTCGAATGGGGCGCGGCAAGCCCCTATGCGGAGCATTTCGACATCGACTGGTCCGCGCCGAAGCTGATCGTTCCCGCGCTCGGGGCAAACTATGGCGAGGAATTGGCCAAGGGCGCGTTCGGCCTTCATTTCGACCGGGCCGACGGCGGCATCACCTTCACCTATTACGATCTGAAACTTCCGCTCACCCTGCCCTCCTATGCGCAGCTTCTCTCCAGAATGGAGCGCGACGACTTCGCCGAATTCGCCCGCCGCTTCATCGTCGCGGCGCCCGAGGAGTCCGGCGCGCTCAAACAGGACATTGCCGATGCCGCCGCGGCCGACCCGTCGATCCTGGCCGCCATCGAACAGGCGCTCGCGGACACCGCCTCGGACCTTGAGGCGATTTACGCGCTGCATGAGGCGCAGATCTGGCGGCTCGCCCACTGGCGCGCGGCGCGGGAGACGCTGACCTATCGCCGCTTCTTCGAAATCGCCGATCTGGTCGGCCTAAAGGTAGAGCGCCCCAAAGTCTTCGACGATGTCCATGCGCGGCTGCTCGAGCTGGCCCGGGAAGGCACAATTGACGGCGTCCGCCTCGACCATATTGACGGCCTGGCCGATCCGAGGGGTTATCTGGACAAGCTGCAGGCGGCGATCGGAGGCGACGAACCGTTCTATCTGGTCGTCGAAAAGATCCTCGGGCCCGACGAAGAGCTGAGGCCCGAATGGCCGGTCGCCGGAACGACCGGCTATGAATTCATCCGATCGCTGGCCAATCTGCTCACCGATCCCGCCGGCGAGGAGGCGGCGACGCAAGGCTACCACCGCTTTCTCGGCCATGAGGTGGACTATGACGCGCTGGCACTGGAAAACAAGCGGCGTCTGCTCGCCCGCAATCTGACCGGCGAGCTCGACGTCCTGAAGGACATGGCGCGCGCCCTCGCCGAGAAGGACCCGATGACGCGCGATTATGGCGCCGACACGCTGCGCCGGGCCGTTCTCGAACTGATCGCCGCGCTGCCGGTCTACCGCACCTATGTGGACGTGACGGGAGCCTCCGACACCGACCGCGACCTGATCAGCGCGGCGGTGGATGCCGCCAAGACCACGCGCGAGGTCGAGGATGAGGGTACGCTCGATTTCCTGGCGCGCGTCCTCGTGCTGGATTTCGCCGACCCTGAGGATCAGGCTACGGCGCTGGAATTCGCCACACGCTTCCAGCAGACAACCGGCCCGGTCATGGCCAAGGCGATCGAGGACACGCTGTTCTACCGCTATAACCGGCTGATCGGGCTGAACGAAGTCGGCGGCGAACCCGATCGGTTCGGCGCGCCGCCCGAGCAATTCCATTACGAAATGATGCGGCGGCTGGCGCGGCAACCTTTCGGGCTGAGCGCAACATCGACGCATGATACCAAGCGCGGAGAGGATGCCAGGGCGCGGCTCTATGCGCTGAGCGAGATGCCGGAGGACTGGAGCGCGGCGGTCGAGCGCTGGTCGGCGCAGAATGCCGCCCTGCGCGCGGATCTGTCCGGACTGCCTGTCCCGGAGCCCGAAACGGAATGGGCCTTCTATCAGGCGCTGCTTGGCGCGTGGCCGCCCGCCCTCTCGCCCGCGGACGGCGACGGCCTCGGCGCGCTTGCCGAGCGTATGGCGCAGTTCATGCTGAAGGCCGTGCGCGAAGCCAAGGTTTATACGAGCTGGACGGCGCAGGATGCCGACTATGAGCGCGCGGTCGAGCAGTTCACGCGCCGCACGCTCGACGCGGAGGTCTCGCCGGCTTTTCTTGACGATTTTCTCGGGACCTGCCGGCCGGTCTTCATTGCGGGCGCGCTCAACGGACTGACGCAGACCCTGCTGAAGCTGACCGCGCCCGGCGTGCCCGACATCTATCAGGGCGCGGAGGGCTGGGACTTCAGCCTGGTCGATCCGGACAATCGCCGGCCGGTCGATTTCGACGCCCGGCGGCAGATGCTGGAGCGGATCGCCGACGCGGATGTGGCGGCGCTTGTCGGCAATTGGATCTCCGGTGCGCCGAAAATGCATGTGATGCGGGCCGGGCTCTCATTACGCGCACGAAGCCCGGCGCTGTTTGCGGACGGCGCCTATCTGCCGCTGGGCGCGGAAGGCGCGCGCGCCGAACATGTCATCGCCTTTGCCCGAACGCATGGGGCAGACGCGGTCATCACTGTTGCGCCGCGCTTCGCGCTCGGCCTTCTCGAAGGCGAGACGGCGCCGCTCATTCCGGGCGGGCGCTGGGAGGATACGCGCATTCTCCTCCCCGAAGAGATGGCAGACCGAAGCTGGCGGAACCTGCTCGATGGTGCGCATCAGGAGCGCGCGTCTGCCCTCCCGCTGCGAGAGCTTCTGCCGCAATTCCCCGTCGCGCTGCTGGAAGCGGAATAGAGCGTGTTAAGGTGAAATGACGCTTCTTGCCCGCTGCCGGGGCAGATCTCTGCGAAATGTGGGCCCCTTTTCTTCGTCGTCCCGGAAGCCCATAGGGCTATCCGGGACCTACTCGCAGATCCACAAGCACTGAGCCGGACAGAGAAGCGAGTAGGCCCCGGCTCGCGAACCTTTATGGTGAGCGACGCTTGTCTGGTCGCGATCAGCAAGACATCGCGACAAGCGCTCACCTTGGGCCGGGGCGACGCAGAGTATGTTGTTTCGAAAAGGTTTCCGAAGGGATCGGCGTCGGCAAGCGTCACTCAGCCGCGTCCGCGGAGCCGCTCCAGGATCTTCCGATAGCTTACCGGAAAAAGGCGCTCGATGACCGAGACCCGTTTGGCATCGGAGCCGACCAGCACGCGCGGCTCGCGGCGTTCGATGGCCTTGACGATGATCTCGCCGGCGGTCTCCGGCGGCATGATCAACATTTTCTGCGCGATCGCGAGCCGCTTCTGGATCTCCTCGGCCGACGCATTCCGCGGCATTCGGGCGTTCCTGGCGATGTCGGTCGCAACGCCGCCGGGATGGACAAGGGTGACGCCGATCCGGGTTCCCTCCAGCTCATGCCTCAGCGCCAGCGAAAAGCCGCGCACGGCGAATTTGCTGGCCGCGTAAGCGGTCTGGCCGGGCGGCGCGACAATGCCGAAAATACTCGAAAGATTGACGATCCGGGCATCGTCGCTCGCCCGCAAGAGCGGCAGGAAGGCGCGGGTCATGCGGACCACGCCCCGGAAATTGATCTCGAAGAGCCATTCGAAATCCTCTTCGCTGATCTGATCGAATGTCCCGACGAGCGCGACGCCGGCATTGCTGACCAGAAGATCGACGCTCCGATGTTCGGCCATAACAGCCTGCGGGAACGTGGCCACGGCAGCCCGGTCGGCGACATCGAGCCTGTGGCGGCTCACGCGCACCCCGTTCACGCTAGCGGCCCGTGCCGTCTCGGCGAGCCCGGCTTCGTTCACATCGGCGAGCGCGAGATGGCAGCGGCGGCGCGCAAGGGACATTGCGATGGCGCGGCCGATGCCGCCCGCCGCGCCGGTGATGACGGCGGTTCTATCCGCCAGATCCATCGGTCTCGCCATGCCCCAACCCCCCGATGATCAGGCGGCACGGCTCCGAGGCTCCGTCCGCCGGAACTCCATCGTGCCGTCATTCACCGAACCGAACTGCAAGAGCGACACATCCTTGAAGTAATTCTGGTGCAGCTTCCACGGTCGCTTCGACCCTTGCTTGGGCATGATATGCTTCGCCCTCTGGACATAGCCGGAGGTCAGCGGCAGCGCGGTTTCCTCGACAATCGTGGGATCGTTCCTGCGCGGCGCGCACCACGCGTATCCCTGCGCATCCATGTAATTCAAGAGACGGTAGACATATTTCACCGTCAGCTCGGCTTTCAGCGTCCAGGACGCATTGGTGTAACCGAACGCCGAGGCCAGATTCGGGATGTCGCTGAACATCATGCCCTTATAGGTCAGCGCCTTGGCCGGATCGACCGGAGCGTCATCGACGGTAAGCTGCATGCCGCCAAGCGCCTTCAGTCTCAGGCCGGTCGCTGTCACAATGATGTCGGCGTCGAGCTGTTTGCCGGAGCGCAGGCCCACGCCCGTCTCGGTGAAGGCTTCGATTTCGTCCGTTTCGATCGAGGCCTTGCCGGAGCGGATCGCGTCGAACAGATCGGAGTCCGGGACGAGGCACAGGCGCTGGTCCCATGGATAATAGCGGGGCGTGAAATGCGTCTCGACGTCGTAGTCCGGACCGAGTTCCCGCCGCACCAGATTGATCAGAAGCTGTTTGATCATCTCCGGCCGCCTTTTGCACTGGCGGTAGATATACATGCCGTAAAGCACATTCTTCCAGCGCACGATGGTGTGGGCGAGCCGCGCCGGCAGCCGCCTTTGCAAACGGTTGGCGATCGCGTCCTTCGCCGGAAGCGCGGCCACATAGCTCGGCGAGCGCTGCAGCATGATGACATGCGCCGCCTTCTCCGTCATCGCCGGGACAAGCGTGACCGCCGTCGCGCCGCTGCCTATGATGAGAACGCGCTTGCCGGCATAATCGAGATCCTCAGGCCATTTCTGCGGGTGCACGACCCGGCCGCCGAACCGGTCCAGATCGGGCCAGTCCGGCAGGTAGCCCGCGTCATAGTCGTAATAGCCGCTGCACATGAAGACGAAATTCGCGCGATAGCGGAGGGGGCGCTTCTCCGGGCCGGCTTCGACGTCTACGGTCCACTGCGCTTCGTCGGAATTCCACGAGGCGCGGATCGCCCGCTGGCCGAACCTGATCCTGCGGTCAATGCCGTATTCCTTGGCGGTGTCGCGGATATAGCGGAGGATATCGGGACCGTCCGCAATCGCCTTCTCGCCGCTCCAGGGCCGAAAGCTGTAGCCCATCGTATGCATGTCCGAGTCGGAGCGTATGCCCGGATAGCGGAACAGGTCCCAGGTGCCGCCGATTGCGTCCCGCGCCTCCAGAATGGCGTAGCTCTTGGCCGCGCATCGGGTCTGCAAATGATAGCCGGCGCAAATGCCGGAGAGCCCTGCCCCGACGACCAGCACGTCGAAATGCTCGATTTGCGCGTCTTGGGAAAGCTCGAGGGGTGCGCCGGGCGACGGATTGACCGGTTGCGACTCTGTCATCGGAGCCTCACCCATCGTGTTCGAGGCGGGAACGCCCGAGGAATTCGTGGTGACGGTCAAAATTAAGGTGTTTACCTTATTTCTGTCAACACGCTTTCATTGATCGCTGCGTTCCACTTGTCTCCCGGGCGAAAAGTCGGCATTGAAGCGGAAGACGGTCAGGCCCGGCACGGAGGTCGTCATGCACCAGGATTTGGGATCCGCTCCGCGACCCAATACACGCATGCGAATCCTCGCTGCCTGCCGGGAGCTGTTCAACGAGCGCAGCCCCGCAGATGTTACGACGGCGCAGATCGCCGCCGCTGTCGGCATCAACGAAGGCAATCTCTATTATCATTTCAATCGCAAGGAGCAGATCCTGGAGGCGCTGTTCGGCGAGTTCGAGCGCGGCCTGAGGGAGGTTGCCGCGGCCGATCTGACGCAGAGCGATGATCCGGCGCGCTATTCCGGCTATCTGAGCGGCTGGTTCTCGCTGATGTGGGAATGGCGGTTCTTCTACCGCGACAGCGCGCTGATTTTCCGGCTCGCGCCGTCCCTGCGCCCCAAAGTGCAAGCTTTGTCCGATCATGGCCAGGAGCAGATCCGCCGGGTGCTTGGAAATCGCCGCAAGGCCGGCCTGCTGAGAGCGACGGACGAAGAAATCGATCAGCTGATCGTGAATGCCTGGATCGTCTCCACCTATTGGATCGACTATCTCCGCTCGCGGCACGGCGTTGCGGACATCACCCGCGAACAGCTCAACTGGGGTGCATCACAGATTGTCAGCCTCTTTCGCCCTTATCTGACGGCCGCGGGGCTGGAGATGTTCGACATCAAACCCGACCCCGATACGCTTGCGCAGCCGGACTGACCTCATCGCCTCGGGGCGCCGCGAGGAAGGCCTCCGATGAGGTTCGCACCTTGGACAATTCCGCTATAGCATCACGGCGTGATTGTCCCAGTGCCAGCTTGTCTCTACCGAGCCGGACAGTGCGTCGGCGGAGGCGCCGGTGACGAGTTGGCCGAGACCGCTGGTGAGAAGGAACGCGCCGGATGCCACGTCAGGCGCGGCGCCGGAGACATCGGCCAGCGCGCGGCTGCCGAGCACGCGGCCAGACGCCACCTCGACGAACACCACGAGCCCGCCGTGGGAGGAGGTCAGCGCCGCCGTCTCGCCCGATATGTCGACTGCGACCGAACTAATATAGCCTCTGAGTGCCGCCGCCGTTTCGCGTTTCAATCCGACAACGGACAGATCCTCGCCGCGGCGATGACGCAGGATAATCGGCGGCTCGCTGCCACCCTGCTCCTTGGACTGGCAGCCGATGACGAGCCGGTCCGCCCTTCCCTTGTCCAGATGACGGAGCGAGGCCTGATGAAACGCCTCGGGTAGCGCATGCGTCTCCAGGAGCTCGCCGTGCCGCAGATCGACATAGGCGAGATTGGGCTCCATTGTCGCGAGATTGAGGGGCAAGCGTCCCTCGCCGAAATCGGGGTGGGTGGCGATGCCGCCATTGGCGATGACGAGCGTCACGCCGTCGCTCAGCAGGGCAATGTCGTGCGGTCCGACGCCGAAGGCGGAGAACTCGCCGATCCGCTTGAAAGCATCCGTTGCATCGTAGATGCCGATCCGCCCCTCGCCGGCATCGAAATCGTTCTCGGTTGTAAAAAGCAGGCGGCCGTCCGGCGAGAAGATCCCGTGCCCATAGAAATGCCGGTCGGGCGGCGTGGTGAAGCGGATCGGGGCAGCGGCGCGGTCGGCGGAGAAGGCCACCGCGAAATTGCCCGGCCGTCTGGCGAAGGCAACGCAGCGCTGCGTCACCGGACAGACAGTGACATCATGCCCGCGGGCCGGCAATGAAACCGCATTCAGATCGCTGCCGGAGGTGTTGAAGATCGCAGCCGAATAGCCGCCTGCTGCGCCTTTGCGTGTTGCGGCATAGAGCGTTTCGATCCGCTCGGTTGCGGCGCGCGCCTTGCTGGCGACGCCCAGGCTCAAGGCGAGCGCCCCGGCCAGAAAATGACGGCGATCAATCTCCATCTGATGCATTGTATCCTACCGGAAGTTTGGTGAGACGCCCGGCGGCATTCGAAAAGGCAAACCGCGCGCTCTTCAGCGGATAGCCGAGCGCTACCGCCTCGCTTCGGCGCGCGGATCTGCCCAGAATATCGGGGATTTTTGCAAGTTCGGCCGAGCGCCCCTCGGAGAGCTCCATCTCGAACAGCGTCTGTTTGATGTCGCCTTGGGACTGGACGTCGTGATTGGCCTCCGCGACCCTTGCCATCTCGGCGGCAAGGCCCGATTTGACCAGCAGTGACCTCAGGCCGGAAATCTGGGCCGCAATGAATGTCATCGTCAACCCGCTATCGCTGAATGGCCCGGGCAGCACCCGGCGGTTCTGCGTCAACCCCAGCGGCCGGGCAAGTTCGATGTCGCGGACACGCTCGAGAGTCTCGATCAGCGCCCTGATCAGCGCGAAGGTCGTTTCCCGTTCGTGGAGATAGGTGCGGTTCTCAGGGCCGGGATTGAGCCAGAGACGCCCGAACGCACCATCCTCCCGCCAGGCCGCCTCGATCTCACCGGCGATGGCCTTCAGATTGGACGCAATCGCTTTGGCGTATTTGCAGGCAAAACCGCCCTGCCCCGCTGCCGCTATCAGATCAACCTTATCGCTATAAAGAATCTGTTCCAGCGCGCCGAGCCCTTGGACGGCGATGCTCTTTCCGGCGAGAGCACCCGGATCTGTGTAATCGTCCGGCTTCTGCCGCAGAGCACTGCCGACCTGACGCTGTCCGATCGATTTGCGGTCGGGCCAGAACCAGAGCCGTTCATAGCGATTGTCCGCGCGGATCGGGCCGAAATTGATTTGAGCGATGGCGCCCCAGGCCTTCACCGCGCCGACGAAGCTGCCGCGCAAGGCTTCGAGCTTGGCCTTATCCGGCGCGCCGCAGGCTTCTCGCGCGCTGGCCTCCATCTTTTCCAAGGCTTCGACCAGCCGCCGGTAGCCGGGCTCGATGTGCTTCTCAAGCGCCTCACGCGCGAGGCGCGCATGATCGATCTCCGCCGTTTGAGCCCTGGCGGCGCCGAAGGCAGCGAAACCGCCGATGAGAGCCATCAAGAACAAAGCCGGATAACGAAGAGATCCCATGGTGCCCACCTAGAGAGAGTTCACAAAGGCCAGAAGCCTGGCGCGATCCTCGGCGGGAAGCGCCGCAAAAGCGTCGCGCGCCTGCTGCGCCTCGCCGCCATGCCAGAGAATGGCCTCGGTCAGATTGCGCGCCCGCCCGTCATGCAGAAAATAGGTATGGCCACTGACGGTTTTCGTGAGCCCGATGCCCCAAAGCGGCGCTGTCCGCCATTCGCGCCCGTCCGCCCGCGCTTCGGGACGATGATCGGCGAGCCCTTCACCCATATCGTGAAGCAGGAGATCGGTATACGGCCAGATCTTCTGATGGGCGAGATGCGGATCGGGCGGATTCGCGCCAGTCGTAAAGGTCGGATGATGGCAGCTCGCGCAGCCGGTCGAATGGAACAGCGCCCTGCCGCCGAGCACCTTCGGGTCTTGCGGATCGCGCCGGGCGGGCACGGCCAGATTGCGCGAATAAAAGGCGACGAGATTGAGTAGCGTCTTCGGCAACTCCTCGCCGGGAGCTTTCGCCGGTCCGCCTCCCGGCGCCGCCAGACAGACCGTCTCTTTCGCCATGCAATCGCCGGCGGCGTTCGGGAACAAATAGGAGCCGATGCCGATATCATGCACCGCCGCATCGGCCGCCTGCTGCATGATCGTCGGCTGACCGGCCTTCCAGCCGAGCCGCCCCAATTGGAGCGCCTTTTTCTCGATCGACCAGACACGGTTCGGCTTGCCGGAAATGCCGTCGCCATCCTTGTCGTCCGGATCGGCAAGGGCCAGGATGGCGGCCTCCGGCACGGATTCCAGCAGGCCGAGCCCGATCATCGGCTGCGCCACGCGCGGCGACATCATGACATCGGGATGCATCGGACCGTAGCCCAGATCCGTGATCTTATAGGCCGGGCGGCGCAGCGAGACGGTCTCGCCGCCCGCA
The DNA here is from genome assembly GCA_963749875.1 of uncultured Alphaproteobacteria bacterium. Classification (GTDB taxonomy): domain Bacteria; phylum Pseudomonadota; class Alphaproteobacteria; order Rhizobiales; family Rhodomicrobiaceae; genus JAHQVI01. The sequence goes on along the minus strand of CAVVOX010000002.1, from coordinate 1,014,057 downwards.
AGTTTCGCCGTCTCTTCGGTATAGATGATCGTGATCCGCCCCTCGGCCTTAAGGCCTGGAATGGCGATATCCTGAAGCTGGCCGCCATAGGTCGGCTCAGGGATCACGCTGGCGCGGCCGCTTGCAAGGCTTTCCCGCTCGGCCTCGGTTTGCGGCGGGATGGACAGCCTCATGAGCATCGACACGGCGTTGTAATCGGAGGAACCGACGGCCGGTGGATGGCCGCGCCCGTCCTTCAGGTGGCAGCGCTGGCAGGCGCGCGCATTGTAGAGCGGGCCGAGCCCGTCGGCGGATTTCGTGGAAGACGGAGCCGTCACCCATTGCCGGCGGAAGATCGCATTGCCGATCTTGAAATCCAGCTCCTTGGCAAACCCCATATTGGCGGAGAGATGCGAAAAAGCATTCGTATTGTCGGTGCTGCCGCGCGAGGTCGCCTCGCCGCCCGGAAACGCTTCGCTCGGATCATAGGCGGCGCGCGTCTCCTGATGCAGCGGCCCGGCGGCCGGACCGCCCGTCAAGGCCCCCGCAGCCAGAAGCGGTAACAGCGACCCTGCAACGACAACGTGCCAATGTCTCAAGCGAAATCTCCTCAGGCTTTCCGGTCGCAACGCCTAAATCTCAACGCTCCAAAGTGCTTGCGGGGCAGTTCCATCCCGATGCGTTCTATTGAAAAATCTTCGACGGCTCGTCCAGGCTGTCGGAGCCCTCGAACTGCACGGCCTTCAGATCAAGCGCGACGATCGCCCGCTCGAATTCCTTCGACTGTCCGATCAGGGAACTGATCGCGGCATCGACCGCCTGGTTTCCGGCATCATTCCCCTCGCCGATCATCTGATCGTACGCCTCGCCGCCTTCACCACGTTCGACGAGCGCTTCCATTTTCTCCATCGTCACGTCAAGCGCCTTTCTGACGCGCTCATCGAGTTCCGGCGATTTCGCTTTCACCAGATCCGAAACGCTCGGTCCTGAAACAACGCTTGCGTCAACGCGCTTATACCGGCCGAGATAGACGTTCCGAATGCCCAGCGCATCGTAATAATGCGAGTTGTAGGTATTGTCCGAGAAGCAGTCATGCTCCTCCTCCGGATCATGCAGCAAGAGGCCCAGCTTCATGCGTTCCCCGGCCAGCTCGCCATAGGACAGGCTTCCGAGCCCGGTGAAGATCGCAACGAGCGCATCGGCCTCGCTCCCTTCGGTGAGCGTCTTGCGTGCGGCGCCGTCCGGCTTCCATTGAGCCACCATCCATTCCAGATCATCGATCAGCAGGTTTGTCGCCGCGCGAAGATAATCGGCCCGACGCCCGCAATGGCCATGCGTGCAATTGGCCGGATCGAAATCGGTGGCCGGGCGGTGGCCGGCGCCCGCATCGGTGCCGTTCAGATCCTGACCCCAGAGCAGGAATTCGGTCGCATGATAGCCGGTCGCGACATTGGCTTCGACATGGTCCGCCTCCTGAAGAACGTCCGAGAGAAGCGCCTTGGTGATCTTCGAGGCGTCGATCTCGCGTCCGCCGACCCGGATTTTCGGATTGGCGATCACATTGGCCTCGTAAAGCGAGTTCTCGGACGTAACGTCTTTGTACGGCCCCTCGACATAGTCGATCAGCCCCTCGTCGAGCGGCCAGGAATTGACCTCACCTTCCCAGTCATCGACGATCTTATTGCCGAAACGGAACGCCTCGGTCTGCTGATAGGGCACCCGCGCCGCGCGCCAGGCCTCCCTCGCCGCCTTCAGCGAGGCTTCGTCCGGCTTGGCCAGAAAAGCGTCGATCTTCTCCTTGAGGGTTTGGGCGGTCTTCAGCGAATCCTCATAGCCCGCCAGCGCAATATCGGCGTAGGTCTCGACGACCTTCGAGGTTTCCGGGGCCGCGAATGCAGCTGCCGTCGCGGCACACCACGCGCCGCCCGCGAAAACCAATGTCCGGCAAATCCCCTCCAGCCTTGGCATGAAAGTCTCCCTAACGAACGCTTCTCGGCCTAGATCAAAAGGCGAGCGCAACTGTTCCCGCGTCCATCCCCGCCTTCGCGGCGACAGGCTTGGACGCGCGTTGCGCTGGGCGTCACCGTCCCGATCCGGGATTTTGTGCCGCCCGATGCTGGAAGCCGATCATCTATAGTCGAGCAAATTAGTCAAGAATGAAGTCAGCCGAAACCAAAAAAAATTGCCTTAAAATCAAATGGTTAGAATTATTCTATTTCTAAGTTGACTGTCGCGGTCGGAAATTTCCACGACCGTTCAACTCGGTAAGGCGCGCGCTCTCCCAAGCCAGCCCATCCCGTGGCCCTGGGCTGGAACGCATTTCGCGTCACCCTCACGATTGGCTTTCGCTGCCATCCGGGAAAGCCGTGGCCCCGCGCCCGCCATTCTTAAAATTCACCGCCCGACGATGACCCAATCGAAAGGAGTAACTCCTAAAACTGAAAGGATGCGCGTGGAGGAACATTTGCATGAAGGGAATCATCTTCACCGAGTTCCTGGATTTGGTTGAAGCGCAATCGGGGTATGAGACTGTCGACGCCATTCTGGAGGAGGCGGCACCGCCGTCGGGCGGCGCCTATACGGCGGTCGGCAATTATCATTTCTCCGAGATGGTGTCTCTTGTCACCGCGCTCTCGCAGCAATCGAAGACGGCGGTCCCGGACCTGCTTCGGAACTTCGGCCGGCATCTGTTTGGGCGCTTTGCCTGCCTCTATCCGTCCTTCTTCAAAGACTGCAACGATCCGTTCGACTTCCTCCAGGACATCGAGCGGCACATACACGCAGAGGTCCGGAAACTCTATCCGGATGCCGAACTTCCCCACGTCACGGCCGAGCGGACAGGCGAAGACACCTTGCGTGTCCAGTACAGATCCTGCCGTCCGCTCGGAGACATGTGCCTTGGCCTAATCGAAGGGTGCGGAGCGTATTTCGGAGTGGAGTTCGATATCCAGTCGGAACCGGCCACGGACGGCAAGGACTTCGCCATCCGCCGGCTGGATGCGGCGTCGCGCTCCGAGCCGCGGGGAATTCGAGGCGATATCGTGAGTCCACCCGAGCCGGTTCTTCTAAGACGCATCGAACGCGAGCGCGCGGCGCGCATCGCGGCCGAAAGGCTTTTGGAAGAAAAGAGTCTCGATCTCTATGAGATCAACAAAGGGTTGCGCGCCTGGACAACGATGCTGGAAGATATCGTTAAGGAACGAACGGCGGAGCTGACAAAAGCGCTTGAGGAAACGCGGGAAGCGAACTCGCAAATCGAGCATCAGGCGCTGCATGATCCGCTCACCGGCCTGCCGAACCGCCGCTATCTCAGGCAAGTGCTCCAGGACATCTCCAAATCGGAAGACGATGGACGCCGCCCCGGCATCGCCATCTTTCACATCGATCTGGACAGTTTCAAGCAGATCAACGATACACGGGGCCATGCCGCCGGCGACTTCGTCCTCGCTCACGCCGCCTCGATCCTGCAATCCCTCGTTCGCGCAGATGATTTCGTCGCCCGGATCGGCGGCGACGAATTCGTCATCGTCGCGCGGACGGACGGCAATATGCGCGCGCTCACTTTGCTGGCCGATCGCATAACCGCCGAGCTGGCCAGGCCCGTTCTTTACAAACGCAACTATTGCCGGTTCGGCGCGAGTGTCGGCATCGCCTATTCGCGCTCCAAGATCTCCGACCCATCAAAATTGCTGGTCAATGCCGATATCGCCCTTTACCGCGCCAAGCATGCCGGGCGGGGGCGCCACGCCTTTTTCTCCAGCGCCCTGCAAAAGGAGATCATCGAGAACCAGACAATGGCCGAGGATATTCTAAGCGGTTTCGACCAGAACGAATTCTTCCCGATTTACCAGCCCCAGTTCGACGCAACGACCTATGACATCGTCGGCGTCGAGACGATGGTGCGCTGGAACCATCGCGACAAGGGGGTGATGCATCCTGCCCAGTTCCTGCGGATCGCGGAGGACATCAAGGTCATCGATCGGATCGACGCCCTCGTCCTCGAACGCGCATTGGGAGACCTCATCAGCTTTCACAATAGCGGTGTGGTCATCCCAAGGCTGTCCGTCAATATTTCCCTCCGCCGCCTGCAGGACCCGAACCTTGCCAAATCCCTCCGCGGGCTGAAGCTCCCGAAGGGCCTGCTCGCCTTCGAGCTCGTCGAGTTCGATCTTCCTCGACGACAGTGGCGCGGACAGCTCATTGACCCGGACCCTCAAACGGCTGAACAGGCTCGGCATCGAAATCGAGATCGATGATTTCGGCACGGGTCATGCCTCGATCGTCGGCCTGCTGCGTGTCCATCCGACCCGGCTGAAAATCGATCAGGAACTCATCAAGCCGATCAACAAGTCACGGAAGCAGCGCCGGCTCGTGCAATCGATCATCGAAATGGGCAAGGCGCTCGGGATCGGGATCGTGGCGGAAGGCGTCGAGACGATGGAACATGCAACGATCCTGCGGGATCTGGGCTGCGACTATCTCCAGGGCTATGCGCTGGCCGTGCCGATGACGGCGCCCAGACTGTTCCACTTCATCAAGACCGGCGCCTGGCGCGACGCGGAGGCGGCACCCTGCTCGGTACCCATGCCGGGCGCGGAAGATCTCGTCTCTCCAAAATTTGCGTAATCCGCCTGGGGGGCGGCGCGGTGCCCCGCCGGTTCAGACGCGCCCTGTCTCGACCCGTTTCAACGCGCCCTTGCTGATGGACTGCTCAAGGTCGAAATATCCCGCCCACGGATCGTTCTTCAGCGCCTTGAGACGGCGTCCCACCGTGCTCAGCCTATATTTGCCGGAGTTGTCGATGCGCGCCAGCTCCTGCCAGCTTACCGGCGTGGCAACCGGCGCTGCGGCGTGCGCACGCGGCGAATAGGGCGCGATCGCCGTTGCGCCGCGCTCATTTCGCAGCCAGTCGATGAAGATCCGGCCCTTGCGATCCGCTTTGGAAGCCTTGGCCGTGAAGCGGTCCGGCTCGGCCGTTGCAAGGGCGCGGGCAAGACCTGCCGCGAAGCTCTTCACCGCCGGCCAATCCCGGCGGCGATCCAGAGGCGCGACGACGTGAATCCCCTTCCCCCCGGTCAGCAGCGCAAAGCTGGCGATTTCCGCGGCCTCGAGCACATCGCGCACATCGCGTGCCGCCTGCTTGACTTCCGCGAACGGCACATCCTCGGCCGGGTCGAGATCGAAGACCAGCCGATCGGGCTGTTCGAGCCTGTCGATATGCGAGCCCCAGATATGCAGCTCCAGCACGCCCATTTGCGCCGCCGCGACCAGCCCCGCAGCGTCCTCGATATAGAGATATTCGGCGAGGTCGCCGTCCTTTTCGCGAATTTCGATCCTGCGGAACTGATCGGGAAAGCCGGGCATCCCGTGCTTCTGAAAGAAGCATTCGCCGTCCCGCCCGTCCGGGCAGCGCACGAGGCTGACGGGCCGGCGTGCGAGATGCGGCAGAATGTGATCGGCCGTCTCGAGCAGATAGCCGGCAAGATCGCGCTTGGTGACGCCCTGCTCCTGGAACAGCACCTTGTCCGGACTGGTCAACCGAACGCCGCCCAATTCGATCGCACCTCTGTCTTTCGGCATTTGCGTCACTTTCACGGATGAGGCCGGCTTGTCTTCCCTCAGGCCAAGATCGCCCGGGTGGTGCAAATAACCATCGCGCGTGCGCTCCGCATGGGCGATCTCGGCCATCTTGCGGCCGCTCTTGGCGCTGGTCTCAAAGGCCTCTGTGACGTCGGTCTCGCGATCCGCATAGTCATCGGCCTTCTTGATTAGCAGCCAGTTTTCACGCCTTTCTCCAGGGCGGCTGCGCATCCGGACGAGAACCCATTCGCCCTTCAGGCGCTTGCCTCTCAAGCGGAATTTCAGATCGCCTTTGGCGAGACCTTCATCGGGATCGACAAGCGGCTCCCAGCTGCCCTCATCCCAGATCATGACCGGCCCGGCCCCATATTCGCCCTTCGGAATGACGCCCTCGAACGCCCCATAGTCCAGCGGGTGATCTTCCGTGCGGACGGCAAGACGCTTATCGCCCGGATCGAGCGAGGGGCCGCGCGTGACCGCCCAGCTTTTCAGCACCCCGTCATGCTCGAGGCGGAAGTCGAAATGCGTGCGCCTCGCGGCGTGCTTCTGGACGACGAAGGAGCGGCCCTCGCTCTTTGCGGCCTTCGCTTTGCCCTTGGGCTCGGAGGTCTTGGAGAAGTCGCGCTTGCGGCGATAGACCTCAAGCGTGTCCTGCTTAGCCATGACTGCTTCGCCCGTCCTGCATTGCTCTCGACCGGTTCGGGCGTCCTTAACATTGAGCATTACGACACCATCTCGGTATCGCCCGGGTTCGATCCGCGATGGTAGCCGCTCCTCCGGCGCGCGTCATGGTGAAAGAACGTCCACGAGGTTTCGGAGCGAGGGACCTCCGTGCGCGGCAAAAAGCCTGCAACCGCCACTGGGAGGTCGCAGGCTCTCATTATCCGGGTGTAATCCTGAGTGCTTTTCAGGCCGTCATTGACGGTGAAGCCACTCATCGACCTGGCGCTCCGCCTCTTCCTTGGCAATTCCATAGCGTTCCTGGATTCGGCCGATGAGCTCGGTCTGATTGCCTTCGATCCTGTCGAGATCGTCATTGGTCAGACGGCCCCAGGATTGCTGAACCTGTCCTTTGAGCTGTTTCCAGTTACCTTCAACTTGATCCCAATTCATTTTCCTACTCCTCTTTGCCACCTTCGGGTAAACGCCGAATGGTTATTCCGTCTTCGCTTCATCGTCGGAGCCGCTTATCTCTTCCTTGGTTTTGTTATAGGTCTCGGACGCTTTATCCTTGGCTTTGTTATAGGTCTCAGACGCCTTATCCTTGGCCAGCTTGTATTTTTGCTTGGCTTCGTCGCCGAGGCGCTTGCTGACGCTGAGCGGCTGGCCTTTCAGATTTGTAAAATCCGGGGCTGCTTCCAACTCGGCTTTGGTCGTGTTCAGGACGGCGACCAGCTCATTGTTCACGACTTGGGTGTCCATCCGGTCGTAAGCGACGCCGACATTCTTCTCGCCAATGCCGAGAAAGCCGCCGACGCCGATGATGGCGACCGTGACGTTGCCATCCTGATTGACGATGAGGTCGTTGACGTTGCCCAGCGTGCCGCCGGAAGCGTTCTGAACGCTGGCGCCCATCAGCGTGCTGGCCAAATATTCGCCGGTCTTCTGCTGCGCAATGAACTCGATCTTCTGGCCGGCCGCGTCGGTCTGACTCTGCGCCATTGCCGGGACCGGCCCCATAAGAGCCATCGCGGCAACGCTCGCGATCAGTGTCCGTTTCATCATAGATCTCTCCTTCTCATATTGTCGCGTTGGAGACCCCAACGCCGTACCTCTCAAACGCCCTGACATTCATTTGGTTCCGACGAATTTACTCGTGAATATCCAGTAGAAAACGCTACGCAACGCCGATTTGCTAGCTGATCCGTCAAATGGGGCACTTTTTCCTAGACGGTATAGAGATGTTGTTTTTTAACTAGCGATTGCTCGCTGATTTTTGCTCCATCGCCTGTTCTCGGTCTGTCGTTATTCTCAACGAATTCGATGCGATTACAGCTCGGCACCGAGACACTCCGCCTCGGAGGAATCGTGTCCCGCCAAGATTCCCCTTCGCGAATCAACGACAGGTCGCGCGCCTTGCATTGGATCCGAAGATGTCGTTTGCGACGATGCTCGCCACATGGCTGTCCGGCCCATAATCGCTTGCAGTCGATACGTCCAGCAGCTCGATCAGGCGGGTACGCGCCCGGTTGACGCGGCTCTTCACCGTGCCGACGGCACAGCCGCAGATCTCCGCCGCCTCCTCATACGAAAGTCCCTCGGCCGTGACGAGGACGAGCGCCTCCCGCTGTTCGTCGCTGAGCAATTTGAGCGCTTCGCTCATTTCGGCGAGATCCACAAAGCCCTGCTGCTCCGGATGCACGGCCAAGCGCTCCGATAGCGCGCCGTCATTATCCGCGACTTCACGCCGCGACTTGCGGTGCTGCGAATAATATTGGTTGCGCAGGATGGTGAACATCCAGGCGCGAAAATGCGTGTCTTGCTGGAAACTATCCTGCTTGGCCCAGGCTTTCGTCAGGGTTTCCTGAACTAAATCATCAGCCTTGTCGCGTGATCCGCACAAAGATATGGCAAACGCACGAAGGCTGGGGATGATCTCGACAATATCGTCGCAAAATGACATACGGTCACTCGTGTTGCCGTCCATTCAGTTCAGAGCAGTGGCTCCGTTTCTCCTCGGCTTCAAGTCTCTCGATCAGCTGAATAAAGCGGTCCGGGATCGGCTCTGCCACGATCTTGGCGTAAATTTGGCCTAGCTTCTTGCCGATACACTGTGGCGTGAGCTTTTCACCTCGCTTTGAGCGTTTTTTATCTTTCTGAACCACGGCATCCATTTTTCATTTCTTGTCTGAAGCGGTCTTTTTAAGCCACCGGCTTGCTACTCTGAACACACAGTCGATCCAACAACGTCGCGGATCCACGAAAGTTCCATGCATTCAATTTTATAGACCTTTCGAGGCGATGGCCGTTATAAAGATGAACAAATCACATCCGTTGACCGGGATCAGAGAAACACATGAAGACTGTCGCCAATGAGCTGAAAGCTCACCTTCCCTATGCTCGCCGCTTCGCCCGTGCGCTCTGCGGCAGTCAGGAGAGCGGGGATGCCTATGTCATGCAGACCCTTGAGGCCCTCGCCGAAGATCGCTCCGTTTTCAACCAGTATAAGTCACCCAAAGCCGCTCTTTATGCCACTTTCCTGCGCCTGTGGAATTCGATCGGCCTCAATCAGCGATCGGATCCGGCTGAGGCCGATCCGGCCCTCATCTCGGCCGATCGCAAGCTGCAGGCCATGTCGCCTCAGTCCCGCCAGGCTTTCCTCCTGGTCAGCATGGAAGGCTTTAGCACGCTGGAGGCGGCCGATGTGCTCGGCTTTGAACCGAACGAAATCAATACGTTGATCGACGAAGCGAGCCGCGACATCGCCAACCAGATTTCGACCAATGTGCTCATTATCGAGGACGAGCCGCTCGTGGCCATGGACCTGGAAGCGATCATGCAGGAGATCGGACACAAGGTCTTGGGGATCGCAGTGACGCACGGCGAGGCGCTGGAGCTGACCCGGCAAAAACGCCCCGGCCTCGTCCTGGCCGATATTCAGCTTGCGGACGGTAGCTCCGGTCTCGACGCGGTGAACGAGATGCTCGAGTCCTTCGAGGCGCCGGTCGTCTTCATCACCGCTTTTCCGGAAAGGCTCCTGACCGGCGAAAAGCCCGAACCGACGTTCCTGATCACCAAGCCGTTCGACCCGAATGTCGTCAAGGCGATCACGTCACAAGCACTGTTTTTCGACCAGAAGGCCCATAAGCGGGCGCATTGAGCTTATTCGCCTCCATCCACGTCACAGCGGTCGCTCGCCGAGCAGGGAACCGAATGACGGCACCGGCGTTATCCCGGCAGTCCTAAGCAGAAAGGAGGCTCCTATGCTTGGCTGGGCGTTAACTTTTTTCATTGTAGCCCTGATCGCAGCGATATTCGGCTTCGGTGGAATCGCCGCCGGTGCGGCGAGCATCGCTCAGGTGCTGTTCTTCATCTTCCTCGTCCTCTTCGTGGTGTCGTTGATCTTTCACCTCATGCGGGGACGGTCACCGCCAGTTTGATCGCAAGAGCCGAGACTGGTAAGAAGGGGCTGCCTCGAGCAGCCCTTTCGCCTATCGGTTTGAACTCGGAGAGTTTCTGCCCAGCACGATCAGCTCCCCTTAAAATAAATTCTCTCACCGGGACCTCTCCCAGGGCGTCGAAATAATGGCTCAGGAGACGCTGAATTTTTGGTCCGACGTTTTGCTGGCGGCCGGGTTCATTCTACTCGGAATCACGCTTATCCTCACAATTGGCCGAGGCGGAATACTCACCCCCCGCCTGCGCGACGTCGCCATCCTCTGCGCTTCCGGCCTGCTCGTTGCCGCCGCGGGCATCATCGCTTCGCATATATGGACGACGATCGATCGAACCGAATACGAGCTTCTGATCAAGCTGCTCGCCGCCCTGCTTCTCGCCGGCGCATGCTATCTTGCTTGGCCGCTTGTCCGTTTTGCCCTGCGCCATAAGAGATCGATCGCATCGCTGCCCGATCCCGAGCTGCTGATTATGGAGCGGGACGATTTGTCTGCCGCAAATACCGAGCTGGAAAGGGAGATCGTCAGACGGTCCTATCAGCTCGAGCGCGTCAATCGGCAGATGCGGCTTGCGCTGATGGGGTCGCCGATCACGGTATTCCGCCAGGATCGGGAGCGCCGCTACACCTGGATCTTCAACCCGCCCGAGCATTTTGCCCCGGACGTCATCGGCAAGACCGAAACGGATATCTTCCCTCCGGAAGCCGCCTCGCAGGTGAGCGAGATCAAGGAACGGGCAATGCGAACGCAGGATGAGCAGTCCGCCGAGATTCGCATGCGCCTGCCCAGCGGACATTACTGGTACCTGCTGCGCAGCCAGCCCGATTACAATGAGGACGCCGAGGTCATCGGGACCATTTCCTGCGCCATCGACATTACCGAGCAGAAGCGGCAGCAGCAGCGTCAGCAACTCCTGATGCGGGAAGTGACGCACCGCGCCAAGAACCTCCTTGCCGTGCTGCAAGGGATCGTTCGGCAGACCGCTCACCGCACGAACGACTTCGACGCATTTATTGCCAGCTTCACGGCCAGGCTTCAGGCGATTGCCCGCTCGCACGATCTTCTCGTGCAGGATGACTGGAGGGGGACGCATCTGGCGACGCTGATCGAGAGCCAGCTTGCCGTCCTCTCCGAAATCAACTCCGAGCGGGTGAAAATTCATGGCGCCGAACTCCGCCTCACTCCGGTAGCGGTCCAGAATTTCGGCATGGCAATCCATGAACTCGCGACGAACGCGATGAAATATGGCTCGCTTTCCGATGCGAACGGCAAGGTGGAGATCGACTGGGAGATCGTCGAGGGCAGCAAGGCCGCTGACGCTGACGAAGAGGAAAGGGGCGAGCAGCTCCGTCTGGTGTGGCGGGAGACCGGCGGACCGGCGGTCACGGCGCTGAATGACAGCGGATTCGGGCGCACCCTGCTCGAGCGCGTCGTCGGGCGCGCGCTCGGCGGCACCGCGGATCTCGATTTTTCACCGGACGGATTGGTCTGTACCCTGACATTGCCCGTTTCCAGGGTGATCGCCAACAGGGCGACCCTCAACGCCCTCGAAGGGGAGCTTGTTCCTTAGAGCGGGATCAATTTGAACGGAAACGGTTTCCCCGAATTCAGCCGAAATCCCCGCGAAGCTTGTCCCCGCCTCCACGGGGACAAGCTTCGCGGGGATTATGCGGCAGTCCGGGAAAGAGGTCTCGCTGCCCAAGCCATGCCGGCCACAGCCGGAACCGTCTTCATCGGCGCCCCAGGAAAAACCCTGCCACGAAAGCCGCCACGACGACCTCGACGGGACCGACCTCGCGGATCGCCTTTCGTGCCTCGCCGATCAGAGCCTCGATGTCCTTTTTGTCGGAGATGCCCAATGCGGATAGTCCAAGCTGATCTGCCAGTCCCGCTTGCCTGGGCCGTCCCCGGGGCCAGACGATCAGCAAGGCGAGCAAGGTCAGCACGACCAGCCCGCCTGCAACGGCGCCTGCCGAACCGGCAGGGCCAAGCGGGTCTTCCAGCGCGAAGAATGCAGCCAGCGCCGCAAAGACGAGGGCAATGACCAGGACAAGAAAGCCGATGATTCCGTAGACTGCCTTGCGCGCCATCTGCCTGGCTCTAAAGGCTGCTTGCCTGGTGGCGATTGCAGTGAACAACGATCGAAGCATCCCGTTACCTGCTCAGGATGGCGCCAAGCAGAAATCCGATACTAGCCGCGATAGCGGCCGAAGTGAGAGGCTTGCGGCGGATCTGGGCTTCGAGGTCGTCAAACTTCTCCGCTGCGATATGCTGCACGTCTCCAATACGCTGCTTCGTTTGCCGCTGCACCGTGTCGGAAAGCGCGGACAGATCGGCCCGCAGCGCCGCAAGCTGCTCGCGCAGTTCCTCATTTCCGGCATCCTTCGTTGTCTGGTCCATATCACGTCTCCCTTGGAAAAAGTTCTTGCTCGCTAGCGCACTGACGCATTCACATGGTTCATGTGTCCGCGCCCTGGCTCTTAGTTTATGCATCAATTTTGCCAAACTCCGGCTGTTGCCTCCGTTTGGATCGATGCACTAGGAAACCTTTATACGGTGATCCAGTTCCACGGAAAGGCGCTTTTTCGATGAGGCTCTGTCCGCGTTGAGTATGTGTTTCATCCAATGGCGGCGGCCAAGCAGTGCTCGGGCGCAAGGGAAGCAGCGGATTTTTCCAGCATTCGCCGCCAGCCGAGATAGTTGGGCAGATATTTCGTCGCCACGCCGTTGAAGCGGTTGAGCCATTTCTTGAAGCGGCTGATATAGCTATTGACGGTCTGGATGTGCAGCACCTTTTCATGCACGTGCTCGCCGTGGCTGGCGAGGATCAGCTCGTATTCGATCGCTTCTGCCTTGGCGAAAGCGATCAGCGCCGGATCGCCGTCCATGCACAGCAGCACGTCAGTGTTCGAAACTGCTCCCTTCAAAACCGCGTTGACGGCGTCCTCCGAGCGATTGTGCAACACCGCATCCAGATGATGGCCGTAGCGGTCGCGGGCGATCAGGATCGGCGTTTGTTCGCTGGACAAGCCTGGCTTTTCAGCCTTGCCGCCGCGCTTCCTCGCCTTGCGCGGCAAGCGCCGCTCACCTTTCCGGCTTTGCAGAACGAAACATTCGTCGACCTCGACGATGCCGGTCAGCCGCTGGTCCTTAAGGTCTTTCTGCGCCTTCAAAAAACGATGCCTCCAGCGGAAGGACGTGCTCTTGTCGATCCCGGTCCGCACCGCCGCGGCGCGGACGGTCTCCGAGCCGTTGAGCGCTTCGGCGAATTTCAGCCAGCGGTCCCGCTTTCGAAGCCGGGCCAGCGGCGTGCCGGTCAGAGCGTTGAACGTCCTGGCGCAGGCCAGGCATTTGTAACGCCACAGACCCCGCGCCATACCATGGCGATGGATGCGACGCCCCTTGCAATGCGGGCATTTCAGATCGGTCTGAAACTGGCCATCGATGAGCTTTTGCGTTTCATTTCCAGCGCTCCGCTCGCGAAGAGTATCGATCAGCTTGCGGCCCTGCGCGGGCGTGAGTTCCGCGATAAGTTCCGCTAGCCGCTGTTTGAATTTTCGGTGCTCCATGATCGGTCTCCCTTAATGGGAACAGATCAGGAACTTGAGCTGCCGTCAATCCCCATACTCAGCGCGGACAGAGCCATGGGAATTGACCGGGGATTAAGGCGAAGCAAACCCGGCCACGGGTCTTCTGATGCACAAAGTGGCGGCAGCGCGCCGGGGAATTGTTCAACTCCGGCCGGGACGCCTGAACGCTCCCGGTCGGCAGATACTAAGCTATTGATTTTGCGAGAGATTTCTTAACAGGCCATCTGGCACGACGCTTGCTTCTGAGTTTGACGAATATGACGCCGGTAATGGCCAGGTGACGGACGCAATGACGCGAAGTCGCTGGCCCTGGCGAATGGAAGGCAACGGCGCCTTGTTCTCGCGGCATGACTGCGAGGCAGGGCGCTTCTTTTTTGGGAAGGCAGCCTCTGATCGCCCAGTGCGATCCGGGGCGAACTTCGGGACAAAGCGAGCACCCATGGCGCTATTGGAGATAGCCAAGCCGACGGCCGATCCGGAGGCGCAAGGCCCAATCGTCGGCCTGACGCGCCCGGCCCCGGCCGATCCCGTCATCGTCATCGGCGGCGGGCCTTGCGGCGTCCGCGTGACGCAGGAGCTCGCCCGCCGGCAGATCCCAGTCGTCCTGTTCAACGCCGAGCACTGGCAGCCCTATAATCGCGTCAAACTGACGCCCTTCCTCGCCGGAGATGTTCAGCTCGGCCAGATCTACCTGCCGCTGACCTTCCCGCATGGCAGCAATGTCACCGTCTATTCCGGTCACAGCATTGTCGACATCGACCGCGCTGCCAAGATCGCGACGAGCCGCTACGGCCGCAGCTGGCGCTATGACAAGCTCGTCATCTGTGTCGGCTCGCGGCCGCATATCCCGCCCATTCCGGGGCATGAAAAGCCTGGCGTCTATGCCTTCCGCAATCTGGACGACGCCGAGCGGCTCATGGCGCGGTCTTTGCGTGCACGCCGCGTCGTCGTCATCGGCGGCGGACTGCTCGGGCTGGAAGCGGCGCGCGGCCTCGCCTGCCGGGGGGCGCATATCACCGTCATCGAGCACGAAACGCATCTGATGGCGCGGCAGCTCGACGAAACGGGCGGCAGGCTGCTTGCCCGCGAGATCGAAGCGCTGGGCATGACGGTGCGCACCAGCATTTCGGTCAAGTCGATCGACGGCGACGCCGCCGTGGAGGGCGTCACGCTCGCCAATGGCGAGGAGGTGCCCTGCGACAGCGTGGTGATCTGCACCGGCATCCGCGCCAATTTCGAGATGGCGCGCGATGCGGGGCTCGCGGTCGGGCGCGGCGTCAAGGTCAACGCGCAGATGCGCACGACCGACCCGGACATTTATGCGGTCGGCGAATGCGCCGAATTCGACGGGCATATTTTCGGGCTGGTCGGGCCGGGGCTCGAACAGGCGGACGTCGCGGCCGCCGATATTGCCGGCGAGTCCGGCGCCTACTCCGCTTCGGTGCCGGCGACGCGGCTGAAGGTGGTCGGCATCGATATTTTCAGCATGGGCGATGTCGAGCAGCTCGATCAGCGCGCCGATATTCAGACCGTCGCCTATGAGAAGCCGGATGAGGGCGTCTATACGCTTCTGGCGCTGAAGCGCGGCCAACTCGTAGGCGCGCTCGGCGCCGGCCCCTGTCCGGAAGTGAACCGTTTGCAGCAGGCCGTCAAGGAGCAGCGCCGGATCTGGCCGTGGCAGCTTCGCCGCTTTCGCTCCACCGGCCGGCTGTGGAGCGATGAAACGCCCGCTTCGGTGATCGAATGGCCGGGCGCCGCGACGGTCTGCGACTGCACGGGCGTCACGCGCGGGCGCATCGGCGAGGCGATCGCCCTCGGCTGCCGCTCCTATGCCGAGGTCAAGCGCGAGACTGGCGCATCGACCGTCTGCGGAACATGCCGGCCGCTCATCGAGCAACTGCTGACCAGCAAGCCGGTCGAGCACAAACCGATCGGGTGGTTCCGGCCGGTCCTTGTCCTGTCGGCGCTCACGCTCGTTGCGACGATCGCCACGCTTCTCGCGCCGGTCTGGCCTTATTCGCAATCGGTCGAGACAGGGAGCGGCGTCGATGTGCTCTGGCGCAGCGGCTACTGGAAACAGGTGAGCGGCTTTACCCTGCTCGGCCTTTCAGCGGTGGCCGCGTTCCTCTCCCTGCGAATGCGCATCCGCCGGATCTCCTTCGGCGGCTTCGAGGGCTGGCGGCTTGTTCATATTGCGGTCGGTCTCGCGGCGATCATCGCATTGTTCGTCCATACGGGCTTCCGGCTGGGCGAGAATTTCAACAGCTGGCTGATGATCAGCTTCCTGACCGTCATCGGCGCTGGCGCGCTGTCCGCCGGCATCATGGCGGTCGAGCACCGGCTGATGAACGGCCCGATGCGCGGGCGGGCCAAGCCCCCGCGGCGCGTCCCGGTTTGGCTGCACATCCTCGCCTTCTGGCCGCTGCCGCTGCTGCTCGCCTTCCACATTCTCTCTGTCTACTATTATTAAGGGGCGCCGGGGTGACGCTGACACGCAAACTCTGGCTCCTCTCTATGGCGGCCCCTTACGCTCGCAATTCCTGATCGGGACGACCACGAGCGGCCATCATCAGATTGAGCTTGCCTGCGACGCCTGCCACAAGCCGTTCGGCGGCGAGGCCGCGATGCAAAAGGCCTGCGTCTCCTGCCACGGCGCCGAGCTCAAGCTCGCCAACAACTCGCATCCGGCGAAGAAATTCACCGACCCGCGCAATGCCGACCGCCTCGCCAAGCTCAACGCCACGCTCTGCGTTACCTGCCACCGCGAGCACAATCCGCAGATCACCGGGGCGATGGGCGTGACGCTGCCCGGCGATTATTGCTTCCTCTGCCATCAGAACATCGGCAAGGACCCCGTCAGTCATCAGGGATGCCCTTCAATGGCTGCACGGCGGCGGGCTGTCACAATTTCCATGACAACCGCGCGATCTATGAGGATTTCCTTGAGAAACATGTCGGCGAGGCCGAGCTGAAAATCCCGGCGGTGATTGCCGTGCCGAAGCCGCCGCCCTCTGCCGAACGGCGGGCCATAAAGCCGCTTAGCCGCGAGACCGCCGACGCGCCACCCGAGAAGAACCGCGACGAGGTCATCCTGACCGACTGGCATGAGACCGCCCATGCCAAGGCCGGCGTGAACTGCAAGGGCTGCCATGCGCCGAAGAATGCGCTCGGCGAGGAAACGCCATGGACCGACAAGCCCGGCGTCAAGCTCTGCGGATCCTGCCATGAAGCGGAAGCCAAGACCTTCGTCGAAGGCAAGCATGGCATGCGTCTGAAGGACGGCATGCTCGCCGCCCATTCCAGGCTTGGCGGCCTCTTCACCGAGACGGTGCTTTCACCGATGCGGCCGGAACTCGCGCGGCTGCCGATGCGCCCGAAATCGCGCGGCACTGAGCTGACCTGCACCACCTGCGATGGCGCCCATCGCTTCGACATCGCCAAGGCCCAGGTCGAGTCCTGCGTGAACTGCCACGCGGACGATCACTCGAAAGCTTATCGGGGCTCGCCGCATCACAAGCTCTGGCTCGCCGAATTGAGCGGGAAGAGAGCGGAAGGCACCGGCGTGACCTGCGCGACCTGCCACATGCCGCGTCTCGAAATGGAAGACGATTACGGCCGCAAGCGCGCCGCCATCACCCACAATCAGAACGACACGCTGAAACCGAACGAGAAGATGATCCGCCCCGTCTGCCTGAGCTGTCACGGCATGCAGTTCACGCTCGACAGCCTCGCAGACAAAGACGTCATCGACAGCAATTTCACCCTCCGCCCCTCGGTCCATGTGGAAAGCATCGACTGGGTCGTAAAGCGCGCCAAGGAGAAGCAGGCGAAATGAAATGCGCCGGCCGAAAGCGCGCGGTCTTGAAGTGATGAAGGAGAAGGAAGAAGGACCATGAAACTGAACAGACAAATGCTCAAGCAGGCCGCCGCAATCATCGGAGTGCCCCTTATCGCTTTTGCGACAATGGGCTTCTGGGGTTCCGACGACGAGAAGGGCCTCAACCCTCAGGACGTCGCGGACATGCTGCACACGGTCATGAACTCCGACCGAACGGTCTACACCAAGATGGTCGTGAACCGGCTGATGATCGAGGAAAAGGTCATCAAGGCGAGCGAGCATTTCAAGGACGACAAGGCGCTTCCCCTGCCCGCGCAGATGTTCCGCTTCGGCGCAGAGCTTGCTGCCGAAAAATCCAACAAATTCAGCTACTCGCTGCAGTCGCTCTGGCCGATCAACAAGCAGAATGCGCCGCGTACAGAGATCGAGAAGACTGGTCTTGCCTATGTCGCAAAGAATAAAGGTAAGAATTATTACGGCGAAGAGACGCTTGGCGGGAAAAAGTATTTCACAGCAGTGTATGCAGATACCGCCGTTGCAGAGGCCTGCGTCAGTTGCCACAACAGTCACAAGGACACGCCGAAGAACGACTTCAAGCTTGGCGATGTCATGGGAGCCGTAGTTATACGGATACCCGTCCCGGAATAGACGGCGGAGGCTGGCCCGATCGTTGAACGAAACGGGCGACAGGCCGGGAGAGAGATATGACGCCAGCGCAAGTCGAATTGGTCCAGGAAAGCTTCCGTAAGGTCGTGCCGATCGCGGGCAAGGCGGCGGAAATGTTCTATGACCGCCTGTTCGAGATCGCACCCGAAACCCGTCCGCTCTTCAGGATGGATCTGACCTCGCAATATGACAAGCTCGTTCAAATGCTGGTCTGGGTGGTGGCCAATCTGCGTCAGATCGACTCGATACTTGCGGCAGTCGAGGAGCTTGGCCGCCGCCATGCGCGATATGAGGTGGAGCCCGAGCACTATGACCGCGTCGGCGAGGCGCTGATCTGGACGCTCGAAAAAGGGCTTGGCCCGGCCTTTACACCGGAGGTGCGCGACGCCTGGATCGCGGCCTACGGTCTGCTCGCAACCGCTATGAAGGATGCGGCGCGAACGCCTGCCCCGAAAGAGGGGCTCACGAAACCCATGCTCGAAGGTCTGCTCGCCGCCGTCTATGGCGCAATCGGCTGGCAGGACGGCGGCGCGGATGTTCGCGATGAGCTGAAGCGCTACGCGCCGGATGCGCCAGGCGGCAACAGAAATACGTTCTGGTGGCGGTAACGCCCCACCGACCAAACCGATTGAGAAAGTTGGAGAGAGATTGATGGCACCTGATCAGGTCAAACTCGTTCAGGAGAGTTTCGCAAAAGTCGAGCCGATCGCGGCTCAGGCGGGCGATATGATCTATGCGCGCCTTTTTGAGATCGCCCCGGAAGTGCGCCCCATGTTTCCCGCGGACATCACGGCGCAGCGCGACAAGCTGCTGCAGATGCTGTCGACCGCAGTCAATAATCTGCACCAGGTTGAGATGATCATCCCGGCGGTCGAGGACCTGGGCAAGCGGCATGTCGGCTACGACGTGCAGGATCCCCATTACGACAAGGTGGGTGAGGCGCTGATCTGGACGCTCGATAAGGGCCTCGGCGATGCGTTCACGCCGCCCGTCAAGGAGGCCTGGGTCGAAACCTACGGAACGCTCGCCGGGTCATGAAGGGGGCCGCCGCGACGATGCCGCCGCCGGTCGAGAAGAAAGGCCTGTTTGCGCGCATGTTCGGCAGTTGAGCCCATAGAAATCGCGAACGCAAAAACCGGGTGCATTGCGGGCGGCGAACGCGGGCATTGGCGCATTGAAGCGATCAGAGTCGTGCGCCAAATTGCTCGCCGCCGCGCGCCCCTGAACGCGCGGTCGACGGCATACCTGTACCCCGTCTCCACAGGGTTGGGATGACGCTTCCCCGGCCGCCCGCAGTTCCTTATAAGGGACGATCGATGCATTGTCGGCGGCGGGTCTCGCCGCAAGGAACACCGGGTGCCTCCATGAAACGATCGAGAACGGGAATATCGGCCGGCTTGAGCGCTTTGCTCCTTCTCGCTGCAACGCCGGCTTTGGCGCAGGACCTGGACAGTGGAGAGCGGATCGCCAAACGGCGCTGCGGCCGGTGTCACGCGATCGGAAAGACCGGCGAGAGCACTTTGAAAAAGGCCCCGCCATTCCGCGAGGTGGTCAAGCGCTATCCGGTCGCCGATCTGCAAGAAGCTCTTGCCGAGGGCATCATCGTCGGACATAAGGCAATGCCCGAATTCACATTCAGCCCGGAAGAGATCGAAGACCTTCTGGCGTATCTCGACAGTCTCAACGATGGATCCAGCTAAGCGGGGTCGGCCGCATCCGCCTCCTCAGCCGCGCCTTCGTTCCACTGCGTCAGAAGGCGGCCGACATCCCGGATGAAGGGATTCAGGGCGATCGCCAGAACGGCGCCGGCAGAGACAAGGGCGAAGGCATTCTGCGAGATGAGATCGAGTGAAAGCGCCGTGCCGCTGATCAGGAAGGAAAACTCGCCGATTTGAGCGAGCCCTCCGGCCAGAATCGCCCGCTGTGCTGCAGGCACCCTGAGGGCGGTCGTCATGAGCAGGGCCGCGCCTCCATTGCCAAGGATAATCACCGCAACAACGGCCAGAATCGCCCATCGCTGCGTGACAAGAATTTGGGGATCGAACAGCATCCCGACCGACACGAAAAACAGCACCGCGAACGCGTCCCGCAGCGGAATGAGATCTTCCGCCGCCCGGTGACTGATCGCCGCCTCATTCAGCACCAGCCCGGCGACGAATGCCCCGAGCGCAAAACTCGCGCCGAAGATTGCGTGGGCGGCATAGGCTATGCCGAGCGCCATGGAGAAGACGCCCAGCGAGAACAGCTCCCGCGACTTGGCGCGTGCGATGAAGACAAGCAGGCCGGGCAAGATCCTGCGCCCAATGACCGCCATGATCAGAACGAAAAGACCGAGCTCGGCGGCCTTTGCGCCGATCGCCCGCATCACCGCCCCCGCATCTCCCGGCGCGCCGATCCCTTGCTGTGCGAACACCGACATGACGACGAGAACGAAGACGGCGGCGATGTCCTGAACGATGAGCCAGGAAACAGCCAGATGGCCTGCCGGCGAAGCGATCTCGTACCGGTCCTCCAGCGCCCGCAACAGCACGACCGTGCTGGCGATCGACAGGCTGAAGCCGAAGATCAGACCTTCGATCCAGCCCATATCGAACAAAGACGCAATTCCAAGCCCGAACGCCGTGACGAGGATCATCTGTCCCAGCGCGCAGGGCAGCGCGATCCAGCGATATGCGATCAGCTTGGCGGGAGAGAATTTCAGGCCCACCCCGAACATGATCAAGATGATGCCGAGTTCGGCCAGCTCACCGGCCAATTCGCCATCCGCGATGAAGCCGGGCGTATAAGGTCCGATCATCACGCCGGCCAGCAGATAGCCGACGATCGGGGAAATGCGCAGCTTATGGGCGATAAACCCCAAGACGAAGGCTGCGACAATGCCGCCGACCACCATCGTCACCAAGGGATCCGAGTCCATCCTAAGCCAGTCCACAGCTCTCAAGCGCCCGAAACGAGTGCAAAATGAAAGAAAGGTCAAATGTTACGAACGACATAGCGCCGAATGCACGGTTCAATCCATTTTTGACAATATGCCAGCCAAGCGTTTAATTAGCGTCTCACGCGGCGCAGATTTTCTTGGGGCAGAATTGCGCGTATAAGCTTACGCGCAAGAATAGATGAACGGCGCATTTTTATGAAAATTCTGCAGCTCTTTCTGCCGAAGCACGATCTCGCCCTCGTTATGCGGCTGATCCGGGAGAAGGGGCGAAAATATGCGCCGCAATATGCGCTCGCCTTCGTCTTCATGTTCGTCGTTTCCGGAACGACGGCGCTCAGCGCCTGGCTGATGAAAGATGTCGTCAACCTGATCTTCGTCGACCGGCAGGCCGGCGCGCTGGTCTGGCTCCCCGCCGTGGTCATCGGCATTTTTACGGCCAAGGGAGTCTCCTCCTATTTTCAGGAGGTCATTCTGGCGCGCATCGGCAATCGTATGGTCGCCGAGACGCAGACCAAAATGTTCGATCAGCTTCTCCGGCAGGATCTGAGCTATTACCAGCGCTTTCAATCGAGCGACCTGATCACCCGCCTGACGCTGAACGCTCAGGCCACACGCGAGGCCGTCAATCTTATCGCCACGAGCCTGGGGCGCGATCTGATCACGCTGATCGGCCTGGCGGCCGTGATGATCATCCAGCAGCCGACCATGTTCGCCATTTGCGTGCTCGGTGCGCCGATCGGCATCTACGCGCAGAGAAAACTCGTCAAGAACATCGGCAAGTTCGCCAAGAACGAGGTGACATCGTTCGGAGCGATCGTAAAAACCATGCGCGAGACGGCTCAGGGCATCCGCGTGGTCAAAGCGTTCACGCTGGAACCGGCGATGAAGAGGCACATGAAGCAGTCCGTCACCGCGGTCGAACGGCTTCAAAACAAGATGGTTTCCGTGAAAGCCGGCGTGAATCCGCTGATCGATACGCTGGGCGGCTTTGCGGTCGCCGGCGTGATCTTCTATGCCGGGTGGCGCAGCCTCACCTATAACGAGACGCCGGGCGAATTCTTCTCCTTCATTACGGCTTTGCTGATGGCCTATGAGCCTGCGCGGCGGCTTTCCCGGCTTCAGGTGCGTCTCGGACAGGCCTGTGTCGGCGTGCAGATGATGTATGATGTCATCGATGCGAAGCCGAAGCTGATCGATGAGCCTGGAACCGAGCCGCTCAAGGTCCGCTCCGGCGAGATCTGCTTCGACGAGGTCAGCTTCGGTTATAAGCCGAAGAGCCCGGTTCTGAAGGAGTTCACCCTTCACGTCGAGGCCGGCAAGACGACGGCGCTCGTCGGCCTGTCCGGGAGCGGCAAGACGACGATCATGAATCTGATCCTGCGCTTCTGGGACCCGGATTTGGGAACCGTCAGCATAGACGGCCAGGATCTTCGCAAGGTGACGATCGAGTCCTTGCGCGCCCAGCTCGCGCTGGTCAGTCAGGACGTTTTCCTTTTCGACGGCAGGATCCGCGAAAACATCGCCGCCGGGATCGACGCCGCTAGCGACGACGCAATCATTGCCGCCTCGAAGGCCGCTTACGCGCATAATTTCATCGAAACGCTGCCTGGGGGCTACGACACACAGGTCGGCGAGCTCGGCAGTCAGCTCTCGGGCGGGCAGCGCCAGCGCATCTCCATCGCCCGCGCCTTTCTGAAAAATGCGCCGATCATTCTTCTGGATGAGCCGACATCGGCTCTCGACAGCGAGTTCGGAGCAGGCCATTCAGCGGGCGCTCGGCCAGCTCACCGCTCGACGCACCACGCTTGTCATCGCACACCGCCTGGCAACCGTTCTCAACGCCGACCGGATTTGCGTCATCGATAACGGCCAGCTTGCCGAAAGCGGGACGCATCGCGAGCTCATCGCCCTCGGCGGGCTCTATTCCCGGCTGTACGAGATGCAATATGCACAGGATGACCGTGAAGCGGTCTGACACTTACGTGCATTTGCAGAATTTACCAATTTTTAGTTGAATTGGGTCGAGTTCACCCGCTAAGAGGCAGCCACGAGCGGTCCTGCGGTCGCCCGCAATCCTGCAAGCCTTCCCGCAGTGCCCGCGCATACGGACGGTCCGGCAAGTCTGGACCGAATGGTGTCTCATAGCCGATGTTTCCGATCCGCCGACCAAAGCCGGGCCGCTCAAAGGCATCTTCGATCGACAGGCCGCTTGCACGGCCGATATTCGGAGTGCCGCAGCCGGGCGGGTGCCATCCGCACCGATGCGGCGGCGACAGCCGGCCGCGCGCTGATCGGCGTCCAGTCGAGGTCCCTTCATGAAGATCCGCACATTTGACATAGACGGCCTATTGCTCATCGAGCCCAAACGCATTCACGATTTGCGGGGTTTTTTCTGCGAAACCTATAACGCCGCCGAATTGGCCAAACAGGGGCTCACCGCAAACTTCATCCAGGACGACATCTTGCTCTCGACGGCGAGCGGAACGGTTCGCGGGCTTCGGTTCCAGAGCCCGCCCTTCGCTCAGGACAGGCTGATCCGAGTGGTGCGCGGCGCGATCCTTGATGTTGCGGTCGACATCCGCACCGGTTCGCCGACCTTCGGCAAGCATGTCAGCGTCGAGCTCAGCGGCGAAAACGGCTTGCAGCTCTTCGTGCCGGCCGGCTTCGCGCACGGTTTTGCCACGCTCAGGCCGCTCACCGAAATCGCCTGCAAGGTCAGCGCGCCCTATGCGGCCGAGCACGACCATGGCATTTTCTGGGACGATCCGGCATTGCGCATTCCCTGGCTCGTTCCGGCCGAAAAGGCTGTCCTGTCGCCGGAGGACGAGGCGCTCCCGCTGCTTCTCGAAATCGAGAGCCCGTTCGACTATCGGGAGCCGGAAAGCGGAGTGGCCGCCTGATGACGCCGTTGATGATCGGCTGTGAGCACCCAGACACCGAGCACGACGAGATCAGTTGTGGCGCGATCGATCCAAGCGCCCGGCGCATTCGGCTTATCGATGGCCACCGCGGTCGATCTCGAGCTTGAGGAAATGCGTCGCGCAGGAAATGCAGGGGTCGTAATTGCGGACAGTCTGCTCGCAGCGGATCTGCAGCGCCTCGTCGGGCAAGTCGAGAAAGCCTTCGATATAGGCCATCAGGTCGTCTTCCATAGAGGCCTGATTCTGCGATGTCGGCGGTACGATTTGCGCCTCGGCGATGGTGCCGTCCTCTTCCAGCGTATAGCGGTGATAGAGCAGCCCTCGCGGCGCTTCCGTCGCACCGTAACCCGTCGCGGCGCGCGGCTCCACCGGGACCGCCGGCTTGTCTGGCTCCTCATAGGCCTCGACGATCCGCAAGGCCTCGTCACAGGCATGAAGCACCTCGACCGCACGCACCATGATGCTCTTATAGGGATTGCGGCAGCTCTCACCGAGCCCGGCCGCGCGCGCCGCTTCCTGCACCAGCGGCGAGAGCCTGTCGAAATTCAGGCTGTAACGCGCGAGCGGTCCGACCAGATAGGCGCCGCCGTCCTTCCGCAGACGCGAATGCAGCGCGGTCGTGCGCGGAACGTGGATCTCCTCGAAATGCGCGTCATAGTCCGTCGCGGCAATGTCGAGCCCCTTGCTGGAGACGATGCGTCCCTCATTGAAGGGATATTCCCCCGGATGGCGCAGGGCGACGAACGTATAGTCGCGCTCGCGGTCGGGAAAATCGAAGGCGGACACCCAGCGCAGCAGGTCGAGCGCCATATCGCGCGCGGCCTTCATTTTCTCGGCGAAGGGCGCCAGCTCGCGCTTGCTGGGCGCGCGATAAAATCCGCCGGGGCGGACATTGATCGGGTGGATTTCGCGCCCGCCGAGGAAGGTCAGCAGCTCATTGCCGGTCTTTTTCAGCGCCAGGGCACGTTCCACCGCATCGCGATGATCTTCGGCCATGGAAAGGACGCCGTCATAACCGAGGAAGTCCGGCGCATGCAGCATGGTGACGTGCAGCACATGGCTCTCGATCCATTCGCCGCAATAGATCAGCCGGCGCAGCGCCCGCAACGGTCCGTCCACGGTCACGCCGAGCGCATTCTCCATCGCGTGGACCGCACTCATCTGATAGGCGATCGGACAAATGCCGCAGATCCGGGCGGTGATGTCCGGGGCCTCGGAAAAGGCGCGGCCGCGCAGCAATGCCTCGAAGAAGCGCGGCGGCTCGAAGATGTTGAACTCGGCGCTCTCGATCCGGCCGTCGCGCACGACGACCTTCATCGCGCCTTCGCCCTCGACACGGGCGAGATAGTCCACCTTGATGGTTTTCGTTTCTGAGGCGGTCATCACGACAACCTCGCTGATCCGTTCGGTAGGCAGGCATATCCGTCGATAGGAAACGCTGACGGATACGGCTCTATCCCCCTCCCCCACCCGCCTTGCGGCGGGAGCCCTCTCCCGCGAGGGGAGAGGACAAAGCCCCGAACTTGCCGCGAGTCAGCCCTCCCCGAAAAGGTGGGCGCTTGCCGTTCACCGTGAAGGTTCACGCCCCGGAAAGGGCGGCGCGAAGCGCCGGGTAAGGGGGAAGTGCCATCTAGCAGGGCATTTGCCATGCTACGTCTCATGTCGTTCGCTCTCCTCCCGGAACTCCGGCGCATTGGCGTTGAACGTCCGATAGATACGCCGAAGGTCGCGCTCATCCATGCCGAGCCCCGCCAGCCAGTTGGTCAGCGATGGCGCGTTCGGCGTCTCCTTCGGGCCGTAGCAGCCGTAACAGCCGCGATCATAGGACGGACAGATCGCGCCGCAGCCGGCATGGGTGACCGGGCCGAGACAGGGCGTGCCATGCGCCACCATCACACAGACATTGCCCCTCAGCTTGCATTCGATGCAGGTGCTGTGCGCGGGCGTAACGGGACGCCGTCCGGCGAGAAAGGCCGAGATCACCTCGACGAGCTGATGCTTGCTGATCGGACAGCCGCGCAGCTCGAAATCCACCGTGATATGGTCCGCGATCGCCGTCGAGGTCGCCAGCGACCGGATATAGTCCGGCTGGGCGTAAACGATGGCGGCGTAGTCTTTCACATCGGCGAAATTGCGCAGCGCCTGAATGCCGCCCGCGGTTGCACAGGCCCCGATGGTAATCAGCGTGTCGGAGCGCGCGCGAATGTCGTGGATGCGCTCGGCATCATGCGGCGTGGTAATCGAGCCTTCGACGAGCGAAAGGTCGTAGCGGCCCCTATCGGCGCTGCGCCTCGCTTCGGGGAAATAGGCGATGTCGATCGCACCCGCCACGGCGAGCAACTCGTCCTCGCAATCGAGAAGGCTGAGCTGGCAGCCGTCGCAGGAGGCGAATTTCCATACGGCCAGCCTCGGTTTCTTTCCCGCCGCCGCCATCTCAGAACTCCTTCAGCGCCAAGAGATGCCCGATGCGGTCATAGCGGAAGACCGGACCGTCCTTGCAGACGAAAACCGTGCCGAACTGGCAATGGCCGCAAAAGCCGATGGCGCATTTCATGTTGCGTTCCATGGAGAGGTAGATCGCACTCTCCGCCACCCCCGCATCGCGCAGCGCGTTGACCGAGAAGCGCATCATCACCTCCGGACCGCAAACGAAGGCGACGCAGTTCGCCGGATCGAACCGGGCGCGCGGGACCATGGTCGTGACAACGCCGACATGGCCGCGCCAGTCCGGATCGGCGTGATCAACGGTCTCTGCGACGTCGATATCGAACCGGCGCCGCCAGTCTTCGAGTTCGCCGGCGAACAGGATCTGCTCCGGGCTGCGGGTGCCGTAAAGCAGGACGATCCGGCCATAGCGCTCGCGTTCGGCAAGGAGACGGTAGAGCGCCGGACGCAGCGGGGCGAGGCCAAGCCCGCCGGCAAGGACCACAACGTCCCGGCCGGCGGCCTCCGCCATCGGCCAGCCGGCGCCGAAGGGGCCGCGCAGTCCGAGCGCATCGCCGGGGCGAAGCCGTGTGAGCGCCGCGGAGACCGGTCCTACGGCGCGGATGGTGTGGACGAGCCGGCGCTGCTCGGCCGGGTCGCCGCTGAAGCTGATCGCCACCTCGCCGACGCCGAACACGGTCAGCATGTTGAACTGGCCGGGCGTGAAGGGCGCGAGCCCCGCGCGGTCCGCCTCCTCCAGCTCGACCTCCAGCGTGAACACCTCCGGCACATCGGCGCGCACCTCGCGCACACGGGCGATACGCGGCAGCATCGGGTCGCGCGCGGGCGGTGGCGGCACCGGTGTTTCAGTGAGAAGCGCCATAGACATCCAAGATCTGCATTCGTGTCGCGTGCAGCCGCCCGACCAGAACCGGAACGAAACGCATCATCATCTCATAGCCGAGATCGTGGTCGGCCTCGCATTTGTCGCGCAGGCATTTGGCATCGATCGAGATGGCGCGGACCTGCTCCAGCGCCTTGGCGTCATGGCTCCAGCGATAGGGCGGTATCAGCCAGGACACGCCGACGATCTCGCCCTCGCCGAGCGTCTGGAAGGTCATCGCGCCCCGCCCCGGTGATGTGATCTGAAGTGCGACACGGCCATGCCGAATGAGATAGAGCTCATCGGCCGGATCGCCTTCATGAATGATATATTGCCCGGCTTCGAAGCGCACATTCTTCGCGCAGCCGGTGACCAGATTGACGAAAGCCTTGTCGAGACCGGCAAAGAAGCGGTGCTCGCCGACGATGCCTTCCAGCCCTTCCATCTCTAGCCTTTCCGGTCCGGCTCGCTGTCGCGGATCGCGCGGACCTCTTCGGTAATGTCGATACCGACCGGACACCAGG
Organism: uncultured Alphaproteobacteria bacterium; assembly: GCA_963749875.1. Classification (GTDB taxonomy): domain Bacteria; phylum Pseudomonadota; class Alphaproteobacteria; order Rhizobiales; family Rhodomicrobiaceae; genus JAHQVI01. The sequence goes on along the minus strand of CAVVOX010000002.1, from coordinate 986,599 downwards.
TGATGCAGCGTCCGCAGCCGACACAGCCGGACGTGCCAAACTGGTCGTGCCAGGTGGCGAGCTTGTGCGTCATCCATTGCCGGTAGCGCGAGCGCGTCGACGGCCGGACACTCCCACCGTGGATATAGGAGAAATCCATGTTGAAGCAACTGTCCCAGCGCCGGTTGCGCGAGGACTCCGCGCCGGTCAGATCGCTGCTGTCCTCAACGCTGGTGCAGAAGCAGGTGGGGCAGACCATGGTGCAGTTGGCGCAGGAGAGGCAGCGGGAGGCGACCTCGTCCCAGCGCGGATGTTCGAGATTGCGCATCAGCAGATCGCGGACCTCATCCGCCGGCATCTGGCGGCCCATCGAGGCGGCGGTCTTCGCGATGACCACATCGGCGGCTGCCACGTCCCCGGCGCTTGCGGGGTGTTGCGGCAGTTCGGCGAGCAGGTCGCGGCCCGTGTCGCTCCCCGCCTCGACAAGGAAACGATGGCCGCTACTGTCGGTGATCTCGGTCAGCGCAATGTCGAAACCGGCCTCCGCTTTCGGTCCCGTGTTCATCGAGACGCAGAAACAGGTGCCGCCGGCCTTGGAGCAGTTCAACGCGACGATAAAGCTGCCTTCCCGCCGGGCGCGGTAATCCGGATCGACATAGGGTCCGCCGAGCAGGACCTTGTCCTGAATGGCGATGGCGTTCAGCTCGCAGGCGCGCACGCCGATAAAGGCGAAGCACTCGTCAGTGGCCGGTTCCGGCCTGACCTCGATCGCTTCGCCGTCGCGTTTCGCCCGCCATAGCGGCAGGATCGGCGGGTGAAGAAACCGCTTCCAGCTCTGCGGACCGACGGCATAGCCGAACAGCGCCTCGTCATCGCGCCGGGCAAGACGGTAACGGCCGCCGTCCTGTTCGTCGGTCCAGCCCTTGGGCAGATCGGCGAGCGAGGCGATATCGTCATAGATGATGGCCTGATCGCGCATAGTCGGACCGACGACCCGGTAGCCTCGCTTCCCGAGTGCGTCGAGGAGCGCCTGGAGCCCATCGGCAGTGATTGTGCTTTTGTCGGCCGTTTGCATCGAGCCTCGTTTGCGCGTTGCGCTTCCTATCACGGAAACAGCGAAGGAAAATTGAAACCAAGTCAACGCCGGCGCAGGCCCTCCAAGGGCAGTTTTACTCTTCCGTTCTAGCAAATTCGAAGCTTGCGATAACGGGGGCATGGTAGGATTTCAGGCGTTTTGTCCACCAGGGTGTAGGCGATCAGCTCATCGCCGAGCGCCTCGTTATGGACCTCCATCTCCCTGTAATGCGCCAGCAGAGGGCGCGAGACAAGGATGTGATCCAGCATTTGTTTGCGCCCGGCATGGATCACGGTGAAGCGCCGATGCTCGGGTAGCGTGTGCTCGAGCGCGACCAGTTCGCGGCCGGCAAGGCTTCCGTTCCCTGTGTCTTCCGTGTCGCCGGCGAGAATGCGGAACGGCACCTCCCTCTCCTCAGCGTTGAAGTCACCGCAAACGGCCAGAAGGGCGCTTGCGTCCTCGTCAAAAATCCGGTCGGCAAGCATCCGTGCTTCCAGCGCCTGCCCGGCCCGTTTCATTGCCGCGAGAAAATAGCCTTCCGCCCAGCCGGGAACGCTCTTCCAGAGGAAAGACCCGGCTTTTTGCCCCGGCACGAAAGAGGCAAGCGGCGCTTTCAGATGCATATTGATGACGTGTAGGGTCGCACCGCCGGGCAATGCAATGCGGGCGGCAAGAATCGGCCGGTCCCAGGCAACCACATCGTCATCCGCGGGAGGCTCGGCGGTGACGCAGCGATAATGCGGCGCGGGAACCAGATCATTGGCATATTGCGCGACATGGCTGATCGGCCAGCGGCTTAGGACAATGAGATTGTGCTTGTCGCGCGGCTCATCGCTTCCCGGGCTGAACGTGCTCGCACGGTGGAACGCGCGGTAAGGCGTATCCGCCAGCAGCGCGTCCAGCGCATGATGCGAGCGCGGCGTCGATGCCGCCCCGCGCCAAGCGTCCACTTCCTGCAGACACAGCACATCGGCGTTCACCCGCTCAAGTTGGGGCCTCAGAATGGCGTGCCGCTCCGCCGCGGCCGCATCGGCGGACGGGCCGCCGGATAAATTCTCAAGATTGAAGCTCGCAATGCGCAAGGTCATGGGGCCCGACAATTGGAGACGGTTCTTGAGATATGTGTCGGCAATTGCACTGCCGGGAGTCGAATCTTTCTTCCATCGGCAGCCGCGAAACCGGCGCCCTCCCGGCTGGCACCGCTAAGGCGGCTCGCAGGACAAGGACAAGCCTCCGGCAGCCTATGGAACCGGCGCCACTCTTCTTGAACACTGCGAAGTATCGTCAAGAACAGATCAGAAATGATAGATCAAATTGGATCATCCGAACCTTGCCTGTGCTGGCAAATTCGCTCTTCGACGTTTGATATTGATCAATGAAGAATGCACATCACACGGTTAGCATTCGCCAAATGTTCTTCTTACCGTCCCGCTCTGAATTGTCAGGAGTAGAAAATGAATGACCAGGCGACAAGCCCACAGCGCTCCGATTTCGATTTTGCGCCGGCATTGAAAATGTACATGGACAGCATGGAAATCTGGAAGGAGAATTACGAGAAATTCCTGCAGAATGCGAATTTGGCCTCGACCTTCCAGGGTGCCGATTTGGCACAGGCTTCACATGAGCAGGTCGTGACGGATTGGCAAAAATCCAGCGAGGCGCTCTATAGACGCTTCATTGAACAGCAGATCGAGCTGTTCCATTTTCTCGGGCGGCGCCTGGAGCTGTATCGGGACATGCCTGAGCAACTGGCCCGGTGCAAAACGCCGGCCGATTTTGCCCAGATGGAGATCGCATTCCTGAACCGGATGGCAATGGAATACGCTCAGGAAACCGCCAAGTTCATGACGCCGATGACCGAGTTGATGACGGCATGGGCCTCAGGCCAGGCGCCAAAGTGATCTGCGCCGCGAAGACGCGACAGACCATATATTAGAAACGCTGTATCATGGTAGCGCGGATAAGAGGCGATCCGCGCGGCTATCTTGCGCGCGAACAGGATTACGGAGGTCTTCGATGCCGACCGAGGGCGCCACAATCGACCGCATGTTCAACGCGCTCTGGGCGCAGCAGACCGGCGGAGTGTCTCCAATCGGACTGTGGCTCGCCGCGCTCGACTGGGCCACGCATCTCGCGGCCTCCCCCGGCAAGCGAATGGAGCTGGCCGAAAAATGGGCGGTGTCGGTGCTGCAGTTTCAGCGATATGCGATGCGCTGCGCGCTCACCGACGGCGGGGCCGAACCCTGCATAGAGCCCCCCGCATCGGATAAGCGGTTCCAGCAACCTGAATGGTTCGAATGGCCGTTCAATATCATTCATCAGGGATTTCTCCTTCAGGAGCGTTTCGCGGACGAGGCAACGCGCTCCGTGCGCGGCGTGACAGCGCAGCATGAGAATGTGGTCAATTTCTCCGCCCGTCAGGTACTGGACATGCTGTCGCCTTCGAATTTCGTGCTGACCAATCCGGAAGTGCTCCGGAAGACCGCCGAAGAATACGGCGCAAACCTCATTCGCGGCGCCTTGAACCTCGTGGAGGATGTCGCGCGTTATCTGGCCGGCGACCGGCCCGCCGGGATGGAGAAGTTCCGCGTGGGAGAGACGCTCGCCGCAACGCCCGGCAAGGTCGTCCTGCGCAATGATCTCGTCGAGCTGATCCAATATGCCCCGTCGACCGCCACGGTCCATCCGGAGCCGGTGCTGATCGTTCCGGCCTGGATCATGAAATATTACGTGCTCGACCTTTCTCCGCATAATTCCCTCGTCAAATATCTCGTCGATCAGGGCTTCACAGTCTTCATGATCAGTTGGAAGAACCCGGATCCGAGCTACCGCGACTATGGTCTGGGCGATTATCGCCGGATGGGCGTGATGGCCGCGCTCAACGAGATCGACCGGATCACCGGCCAGCCGAAGATCCATGCCGTCGGCTACTGTCTCGGCGGCACGCTTCTCGCGATCGCCGCCGCGGCCATGGCGCGCGGTCACGATGAGCGGCTGAAGACCCTTACCTTCCTGGCGGCCCAAACGGATTTCGCAGATCCGGGCGAGCTTGAGCTGTTCGTCAGCGAAAGCCAGCTCGCATTCCTGGAAGACATGATGCAGGAGTTCGGCGTGCTGGAGGAACGGCAGATGGCGGCCACCTTTCAGCTCCTGCGCTCGACCGATCAAATCTGGTCGCGCTGGCTTCACGACTACCTCATGGGCGAGCGGCGCGAAGCCTTCGACCTCATGGCCTGGAACGCGGACGCCACCCGAATGCCGGCCCGAATGCATTCGGAGTATCTGCGCAAGATCTATCTGGAGAACCAGCTCGCCCAGGGGCGCTGTCTGGTTGAAGGCCGGCCGGTCGCTCTGCGCGACATCCGCCAGCCCGTCTTCTCGGTGGCGACCGAATGGGATCACGTAGCGCCGTGGAAATCCGTTTACAAGCTGCGCCTGTTCGCCGACGCCCCCGTCACCTTCCTGCTGACGAATGGCGGACATAACGCGGGCATCGTTTCCGAGCCGGGACATCATCATCGGCACTACCGGGTGGCGACATCCGGGCATGACGACGTCTATATCGATCCCGATAGCTGGCTGCGCCAGACGCCGGCCCAGCCCGGATCCTGGTGGCCGGAATGGACTCGCTGGCTGAAAAACCAGTCGGGTGAGATGGCCCCTCCACCCCCAATGGGCCACGCCCTATGCGAGGCGCCGGGCACCTATGTCTTCGAATAGAAGAGCCCCCGCCTACCGGCCATTCGGCCTCGTCATCCCGACAACCACGCCGAACCGTCTTCGCCCCGAGGCGGCCGCCGCAGGACCTCGCGCAGGCGTGACTGATTATCGCGAACGGCTTTTGCCCTCAGAATGTCATTGTCTGACCATGATGCGGGGCTAAACGGGCATTTATCAGTAACTGATTTGGGCGAATCATCGAACAGCCAGGTTGTGCCGGGGATGAGGTCGTAACGAGTGGTTGCAGCGTATAAGCACTCCGAAGGCTGGGTCGATACCTTTAGAGAGGCAATGCTAGCATATGATGGGGACATTCATATTTCGCGCGCCATAAACGCATCCGCCGCGGTCCTGCCGACGCAGGGCGCTGTCCACACGCAACATCGGTCTACCGCAGCAATCCGCCATCGCGGCGCTGTCCTGTTGCTCTCGTGTGAATACCTTCTGCTAGGGGCGAGACATGGCGCGAAGCCACAAGATCACAATTAACGACAAAACCTTCTGGGGTCGCCGCGGCGATCTCCTTCTTGATGCTGCTCTTAGTAATGGCGTTGAAATCCCCTATGATTGCCGGGGTGGAACTTGCGGCACCTGCTGCGTGAGGCTCACGGAAGGCCGTGTCCATGGCGGCGAGGGAAGCTCGCCTGGCGTGATCCATGCCTGCCAGGCGCGGATCGTCGCCGATGCGACAATCGAATCGGAGACCACAACGATCCGGCAGGTCGAGGGGACGGTCTGCTCGCTTCGCCCGCTGTCGAACGAGGTGGTCGAGGTCGGCATCCGCACGCATCGTGCGCTGCCCTATCTCGCCGGCCAATATGCACAAGTCCGTTTCCGCGGCTTTCCGAGCCGGGCCTACAGTCTTTCGCATCCTCTGCAAGGCGGACATGAACGCGGCACGATCTGGCTGCATGTGCGCCGTGTGGATGGCGGGCGTGTCTCGACGGCGCTTGGAAGACAGATCGCGGTCGGCCACCCCGTGACGCTGACCGGTCCCTACGGGTCCGCTCACTTTCGGCCGAATCTCCCGAACCGCCTGATTCTGGTCTCGACCGGCACCGGCTTCTCGCCGATCTGGGCGATCGTCGCCGCGGCGCTGAACGAGAACCCCCATAGAAAAATCCTGGTGATCGCTGGCGGCCGCGGGCTGGAAACCCTCTATATGGGACCGGTCCTATCGAGGCTCGCCCGTTTCCCCAACGTCCTGGTGATCCCTTGCTGCAGCAAGCCGCAGACGGTCACGAAAGCCGTCAAGCTCGGCCGGCCGACAGACTTCATCCCGCGGCTGCACGCCAGTGATGTCATTTATTGCTGCGGGGTGCCCGCCATGGTCAACTCCATCAGGGAAATGGCCGCGCGTTTCGGAGCCGCGTGCTATGCGGATCCGTTCCTACCAAGCCCGGATCAGGCGGAAGACAATGTGCTCACGCGGGCACTGAGCTGGCTTCCGCTGCCGACGGTTTCGGCGCGCCATCGGATCGCCATAGCCAGTCGTCAGAAGCATCTCCTGACCTTTGGCGGGGCGAGGACGCCAGCCAGAGCTGTCGGCTGATAGTGGGTTCATAAAAGTCAGTACCAGGGGATTGTTATGGCCTTCAAAACGGGTAATCGCCGATACATCCGCTTTGAAAACTCTGCCCTTATCCGGTTGGCCAGGCTTCTACTGAGCGTATCGATCGCTCTTGGCCTTCTCGGCTACGGAGCGCTGGCGAACAACGCCGAGAAGACCGTTGGCCCGAACGCATGCGCCGAGTGTCACAAGGAGGAAGCGGCAGCCTGGAAGCAGTCGCACCATTTCAGGACCTTCCGGGAGATGCCGCGCCGGAAGGAGGCCAAAGAGATCGCCAAAAAAATGAAGCTCCGGCGGATCAAATCGGAAAGCCTCTGTCTCAACTGCCACTTCACGGTGCAGCAGAAGAAGAAAAAGCCGAAAGCGGTCGCCGGGATTTCGTGCAAGTCCTGCCACGGCGCGGGCAAGGACTGGATCAAGGTCCACAGCGAATTCAGCGGCAAGACCGAGAAGACCGAAACCAAAGCGGAAGAGGCGGCGCGCTGGAAGAAGGCCGACGCCATGGGGATGATCCGCCCGCGCTATATCTATAGGCTGGCAAAGAACTGCTATAGCTGCCACGTCGTGCCGCAGGAGAACCTCGTCAATATCGGCGGCCATATCGCAGGCAGCGATTTCGAACTCCTCTCCTGGTCGCAGGGCGAAGTCCGGCACAATACCTGGCACAATAAGGGTAAGGAAAACCGGCCCGCCAGCCCGGCACGCAGGCGGATGCTCTATCTGGTCGGCCGGGCCGTCGATCTCGAAACGGCGGTACGCGCCATCGGTAGGGCGAATGTCAGAAAGCTTTACGCCTTCAAGATGGCGAGGCGCGCGGATAGCGCCCGTAAAGACCTGGCGGCTGCCGCGAAGGCGGCGCCGAACGTTCCCGAACTTGCAAAGATCGTGCAATTATCTCATTCGGCCGGTCTGAAGCTGAATAACGATCCCGCTCTGACTGCCGCCGCCGACGGCATTTCGAAGCAGATCATCAGCCTGACAACGAAATATGATGGCAGCCAGATGGCTGGGATCGACAGCCTCCTTCCCGGACCGGACAAATATAAAGGCACGCCGAGGAAGTAATAGGTGTCACAGGTTCACAAATCCAGCGCGGGAGCGGCTTGAGTGCGGCGAGCGGTCGGTCGAGCCCCAGCGGCATCCTATGCTGGGCAGATTATCCAGGGCGCTTTCATCGCCTTCGTTGCCGGCGTGCTTTGCTGGTTCGTCTGGCTGTCTGGAAGCGCGCTGAGGGATGCCCAATATTTTGACGGCTGGCTGCTTGCGAGCGGCATGTTGCTACAGGTCTATTACCACATCCGGCGCCAAACCTCGGCCATGTCGCCGAAAGCGGCTCAAAGCTGGCGCCAGATTCACATTTTCGTCGGCTATGTCATATTCGCGCTTTTCCTTTCCCATTCGAATTTTGCGCTTCCCGACACGGGCTTCGAATGGGCGCTCTGGTCCGGCTTCCTGCTCGTCACGGCGAGCGGCATTCTCGGCACCTATCTGGCCTGGTCCGTTCCGGCAAAGCTGGGACCGGATGACCGCACTGCCTTCGAGCGCATCCCCATACAGAGATCTGAGCTTGCCCGCCAGGTTCACATACTTGCCATGAGCGCCGAGAAAGCCCAGCTCGATCTGGCCCTCCCCTCGGCGCCCTATCAGGATTGGATCGCCGACCTCTATAAGAATGTGCTCCGGAGCTACTTCCAGGGGGCCTGCAACAGCATGGCGCATTTCTTTGGTTCCCAGCGCCACCTGAAGCGGATCATCGCGGAAATCGACAGTCTGGAGCGCTATGTCGACAAAACCGGCCAAAACAAGCTGAACGCGATGAAGGCGCTGGTCCTGGAAAAGGACCGGCTCGACTTCGCTCACGTCCATCTCGGCCTGACGAAACTCTGGCTGTTCGTCCATGTGCCGATCACCTACGGCTTGGTCATTCTGGCCGTGCTGCACGTCCTCGTCGTTTACTCCTATTCGTCGGGGGTCTTGTAGGATGCAGCTCGTCGGCAGGGGCAAGCGCGGCAGGCGGCCACCACGCAGTGCAAATCAGGAATGGGTCTGCGGGCGTCTGAAATATGGCGCGGTCTGCTCCGGAGGACCGGAACCCGACGGCAGATGCCGCTCGACCTATGAGTGCACGCCGCAGCAGACCGCCTCCGGCTGGATTTGCCGCCGCCCGGTCCCGTTTGGAGGCAGATGCAAGAGGGGCCCGAGTCCCGATGGCCGTTGCTGTAAGCCGATCTCACCCTGCAAGCCGGTGCGCAGCATGCGGGCCAAGCGCGATGTGGTCGCCTATGCGGCTGCGGTTGTGACGGTCATCTGCCTCATCGGAGCGTTCATCGCCGCCACAGGCACCCAGTTCCTGATGCCGGGACCTCTCTCGAGCGCGCATGGGGCGATCGAGAACTGCAGCGCATGTCATACGCAGAGTGGTGACGGCAAGCTGAGCTGGATCCATGGTCTGATTGTCGGCGATCCGCTCGGCGACAGCAAGGCATGCCTGAGCTGCCATAAGATGTCGAAGACCGCATTCGCCCCCCATAGCATGGCGCCGGACCTGTTACGGCTGAGCACCGAGCGGCTTAAGAAGGTGGCGGCGCGCACGCCGGAGCCGCAGGCCGCGCGCGTGCGCCACAGCCTTTTCCCGATGACCGACATCATGTCGAAGGGCCTGTTCTGCGCGACCTGCCATCAGGAGCATCAGGGGATAGCGTTCAATCTGGACAAGATCTCCAATGCGCAATGCCAGTCCTGCCATATTGTGCAATTCGACAGTTTCGACGGGAACCATCCCAAGTTCAGCAATTATCCTTTCACCCGCCGGACCCGGATCACCTATGACCATTGGGGGCATTTCGGGAAGCACTTTCCGGAGATCGCCGAGAAGAGAGGCCCCTCCGCGAAGATCCCGAATACCTGCTCGTCTTGCCATACGAGCCGCAACGACAGGCGGCATATGGCGGTCGTGTCATTCGACCAGACCTGCGCCAGCTGCCATCTGGATCAGATTCTCGGAAAGGAGCGCGCCACCGGGCCGAAGGGCATCGCCTTCCTGACCCTTCCCGGCGTCGACATGGAGACGCTCAAATCGAAGAACGCCCCGATCGGCGAATGGCCGGAGTATTCTGAAGCCGAGGTGACGCCCTTCATGAAGGTTCTGATCGGCCGCAGCCGGCGAGGAGCGGCCCTGCTGCAAAAGATCAAAGACCTCGATCTTCTGGATCTTACAGAGGCCACTGACGAGCAGATTGCAGCCGTCAGCCAATTCACCTGGGAGGTCAAGGGTCTGTTCTATGCCCTGCTTTCTGGCAAAGCGTCCGATGTCATGGCGAGGCTCAATCTCGGCGACGGGTCGGATGCCAGCCCGCAACTTCTGGCGGAGTTGACAGCCAGCATCCCGCGGGACGTGATCACGAGCGCGCAGCGCGAATGGCTGCCGAACCTCGGAGCCGAAGTCGAGCAATTCAAGAATGCGCCTAATGCACCGCCTCCGGATCAGCAGACCCAGGCTCCGCCGGCGACGGAGGGCGAAGGAACACCAAGCTGGACTTCCTCGATTACGGAGTCCCGATTGGCCGGTTCGGTCGCGCCGGATGAACTGGCGCAAGGAGGAACGGGCCTGCCGAACGGCGCCGGAAGCAATGCCGGCAATGAAGCGGTTTCGGGCGACCGGGCTGTCGGCGGCGAGCGCCTTCGCGTGGCCCAGGAGGGCTGGCGGGTCGACGCCTTTGGCCGTGTGATCAAGGGTGGTTCGACATCCGCGCCGCCGGAAGGTGTCGCCCCTGATGACAGGGGCACGGCGTCCATTGATGACGGCAATAGCGAAGCGGCCTCCGATACCGCCACCGAGACCGACAGCGCGGCGGATGCTGAGTTGGCCGACTCCGATACGGCCGATTCAGCAGATTCGGCTGATGCCGATCCCGGTGCGGCGGCCGCCGCAGCGCCGGCACCCGCTCCCCCCATTCCCACCGCTGTAGATGCGGAGAGCTGGGCCGAATATGGCGGCTGGTACCGGCGCGATTACGCGATCCTTTACCGCCCTGTCAGTCATCAGGACCGCTTCATTCACGCCTGGCTCGATCTGACGGCGCCCCGCGCGCCTAAGGGCAACCCAAGCCCCGCCGCTCAGGTGTTTAACAAGCTGACGAACAAGGACGCCCAAGGCCAATGCACCAAATGCCATAGCATCGATGACGTCCCCGGAAAGGGCCGCAAGGTCAATTGGGCGCCGTCTTCGGTGGCGACCCAGCGGGGAACATTTACCCGCTTCGTGCATGAGCCGCATTTCGGCGTTCTGGAGAATCGCGGCTGTCTGATCTGTCACAAGCTCGAAAAAGGCAATAAATATCTGAAGTCCTACGAGGACGGCAATCCGCGGAGCTTCGTTTCGAATTTCAGCGCCGTCAATAAGGATCTCTGCCAGACCTGCCATACGCGAAACGAGGCGCGTCAGGACTGTCTGCTCTGCCACAAATATCATGTGAACGGCGTCATCACGCCGATCATGAACACCAGAATCCCGAAACAGTAGCCAACAGCTGAGCGCATCGCCCGGCGCAGCCGCGGAATGCGCGGCGTCGCCGATCGCCTCGGCTCAATGGGCCATCAATATGGGCGTTTGAGCATTCCGCAGCACATAATCGGTCGCGCCGCCGAAAACGCGCTCGCGCCATCGCCAATGGCTGTATGCCCCCATCACCAGCATTGCGCCGCCCTTCGACCGGGCATAGTCAAGCAGTGTTTCACCGGCGCTCTCCGATGAAGGCAGCGCGATTTCGCTCTGGACATTTGCGTAGTGCAACTGGAGATATTGCTCGATCCCCTCAAGCGACTGAGGCGCCCGGTAGTCGTCACTCACCGTCGTCAGATAGACCTCTTTGGCCTTCGTGAGAAAGGGTTGCGCCGCAGCGATTGCGCGCGCTGCCTCGATGCTTTCTTTCCAGCCGATCACGACTCGCTCGAAATGCGTCTCCGCGATGCCGTCTGCAGGGACGACGAGGACCGGCCGTCCGCTCTCGAAAAGGGCCGCATCATGGACGTCGCTCCAGTCGCCTGACGCACCAAAAACCCCGCGGCCAAGAACCGAGATATCGGCGAGACGGGCGCCATGCCTGACGGCGTCGCTGATCGGCTCAGCACCGGAAGCGAATAGGGAATCCACCTCGGTCAGTCGGCGAGCGAAATCATCGACAATATTCCGTACCCGACTTTGTATTTCGGCCTGTTCCTTCCCAAGGTTTTCCACGATCTGATGGAGTGTTTCGGCGTTGACAATACCCGGCGCTGTTACGGGCATCGCAACCGGAAGGCGCTGTACGAACAGGGTGGAGACCTGCGCCGAAAACATCCGGCCAAGAACGAATGCCGATTTCACGATGGGCGCAATTCCTTCATCATCGCATAGGGGAAGAAAAACACGCTTGATCGGCATGGCCAAACCTCTTCCGGGTGATATGCGCTATAAATAGCGCGGAAAACGAATGTTGGATTTGATATCAGTCAACGAAGGGACCATGCCGGCTCACGGTCTTTGCGACCAGGGACCTAACGGTCTCCGCCCGTAACTTTTCTGACAGAGTCGCAACACACAGGGGCCTATTCGCCTAACAACTCGCTGAAGCGCTCGCTGATAGGCGATTGGATCCCGGCTCGGCCTGCGGCCGTCCGGGATGACGAATTGTGAGCCTCATTCGTAGAGAGTTCCCAAGGCAGAGGGAGTTGCCAGCGCAAGAATGATCGATTTGGCCTAAAATGATCCCGCATTAGCGGGGTTGCAGGACGATTTAGTCGACGACCTGGAATTCGGCGCGGGCGCCCCAGTCATCATCACGATTTTCGTTGGTCGTATGGAAGGGCTCCTGGGTGACCAGATAATTCTGCCCGATGGCCTGCTGAAGCTGCGCAACCGGCAATTGTGACTACTCTGCGGTTGCATCACAAGATTGCCCAAAGTGAGACAGGAAACCGCCTATTGATCGCCTCACCAACGTGTTAGATATGGCTGAGAATTCGCGAATTTCTGGACGACAAAAACCGCCGGCTGGACGAGCCGCAGCGAGGGGGATGCGGTGGTAGGAGAAATTGGTCTCTTCGCCCTGATCGTGGCGTTTACACTTGCCTTGACGCAATCCATCATTCCGCTTGTCGGGGCCCATTACGGCGATTCCCGCTTCATGCGCTGCGGTTCGGCGGTCGCGCTCGGCCAGCTCGGCTTTATCGCCCTGGCCTTTGCGGCGCTCACTTCGTCCTTTGTGAACTCCGATTTTTCAATCCGGAACGTTGCGGAAAACTCCAATTCCGCGATGCCGCTGATCTATAAGATCGCGGCGACCTGGGGCAATCATGAAGGATCAATGGTCCTGTGGGTGCTGATCCTTGCTGTGTTCGGCGCCGCGGTCGCGATTTTCGGGACCAACCTGCCTGAAAGTCTGAAGGCGCGCGCGCTTTCGGTCCAGGGCATGATCGGCGCGGGATTTCTCGCCTTCATCCTGTTCACGTCGAATCCGTTCATCCGTCTCGACCCTGCGCCCGTCGACGGGCAGGATCTTAATCCCCTGCTGCAGGATATCGGGCTCGCGATCCACCCACCCTTCCTCTATCTGGGCTATGTCGGCTTCTCGATGGCCTTTTCCTTCTCGGTCGCCGCGCTCATCGAGGGACGCGTCGATGCCGCCTGGGCGCGCTGGGTCCGCCCGTGGGTGCTCGCCGCCTGGTGCTTTCTGACCATCGGCATCACGCTGGGAAGCTTCTGGGCCTATTACGAGCTCGGCTGGGGCGGCTGGTGGTTCTGGGATCCCGTCGAGAACGCCTCGTTCATGCCATGGCTGGCCGGAACGGCTCTTCTGCATTCGGCGCTCGTCGTCGAGCGGCGGCAGACCCTGGTCAACTGGACGATCCTCCTCGGCATCCTGACATTCTCGCTGAGTTCTGATCGGCACATTCCTGGTCCGCTCCGGGATTCTGACCAGCGTGCATTCCTTTGCGCTCGACCCCTCGCGCGGAATTTTCGTGCTGGGGCTTCTCGCCGTGACATCAGGCGGGGCGCTCGCGCTTTACGCTTATCGCGCTCCGAGCCTCAAGCAGGGCACGCCCTTTGCCGCGGTCAGCCGCGAAAGCAGTCTCGTACTGAACAATGTTCTGCTCATATCGGCCGCCGCGACGGTGTTTCTCGGCACCTTCTATCCGCTTGTGATCGAGGCGATGAGCGATGACAAGATTTCGGTCGGGCCGCCCTTTTACAATCTGACATTCGTCCCGATGATGATCCCGCTGCTGGTGGTCATCGCCGTCGGACCGATGCTGAAATGGAAGCGCGACACGCTGCGCAGCGCCGTTCGGAAGCTGACCTATGCGGGGGCCATCGCCGGCGTCGGCGTTTTGGCGATTCTGATCGCGACCTTCGGGGCGCATGTGCTCGCCGCTCTTGCGCTCGGGCTTGCCTTGTGGATCGTCGCGGGATCTCTGGCCATCCTCGCCCACCGGACGCGGCTGGGACAGGTGCCGTTCCGAAAGAGCCTCGATCTGGCGCGGGCGACGCCGCGCGCCGTCTACGGGCTGATCTTCGCCCATGCCGGTCTCGGCATTGCTGTCGCCGGCATCACCGCCATGACCGCCTGGCAGAACGAGGTGCTTGAGGCCCTGCCCGTCGGCGGCAAGCTCGATCTGTCGGGCTATGAGGTGACGCTGAAATCCGTCACCACGCCGAACGGTCCGAATTTCGAGGCCGAACGCGCGACCTTCGAGGTCACCGACAACGGCGACTATGTGACGACGCTTTTCACCGAGCGGCGCTTTTACCCTGTCCGCCGGACGCAGACGACCGAGGCCGGGATCTACACCAATGTCCTTGCGAACATCTATCTCGCCATCGGCAAAAAGAACGACGCGGGCGAGTGGACCGTGCGCGCCTATTACCACCCGCTCGCGCCCTGGATCTGGTTCGGTCCGATCATCATGGCGCTCGGCGGCTTCATCTCGCTCTCGGACCGCCGGTTCCGCGTGGGTGCGCCGCGGCGCGCCGCGGCAGCGCCTGCTCTGGTTCCCGCGGAATAGGAGAGGGATGGCATGGCGCGCTCCGGATTGTTTTCGCTTTTTGCCTTGCTGGTGCTGATCCTTCTCAGCCCGCCGTCGCTGGCGGTCGAACCCGATGAAATGCTCGACGATCCGGCTTTGGAAGCGCGGGCGCGCGATCTCAGCCAGACTTTGCGCTGCGTGGTTTGCCAGAATCAATCGATCGACGATTTCAATGCGCCGCTCGCTCACGACCTGCGCGTTTTGCTGCGGGAAAGGCTGAAGGCCGGCGATACGGATGAAGCCGCCATCGATTTCATCGTTGCGCGTTACGGCAACTTCGTTCTCCTCAAGCCGCCGATGCAGGTGAATACTCTCCCGCTCTGGTTCGGTCCGGCGGCCATTTTTCTTATTGCGCTCATCGGGTTCGGCCTGCTGATCCGCAGACGGGCGTCCGCGCCCGTCCAGCCGGACGCTCTGACCCAGGCGGAGCGTGACGAATTACAATCCATTCTCGAAAAAGGTCGAGCATCATGACGCTTTGGCTCATTCTCACAATGCTTATCGCGGCCGCCGCCGCTTTCGTTGCCCTGCCCTTTCTTCGCCGCGGCGAAGACGGGAGGCAGGCCGGGTCAGGTGTCGATGTCTATAAGGACCAGCTTGCCGAAGTCGAGCGCGACAAGGAACAAGGGCTGATCGACGAGAAAGAAGCCGATCTCGCCCGCGTCGAAATTGAAAGACGTATTCTCTTGGCCGCTCGAAGCGATGAGACGACGGGACAAACTGTTTCGGCTGCCTGGCAATATCGCACGGCGATGGGCGTCGCCATGATCGTCGTCATCGGTTCCGTCGGCCTTTACGCAACGATCGGACGGCCGGACCTGCTGACTGGTGCGAGCCAGGTGCAAATGGCGGCCGTCGACGAGGGCCAGACAGGGACTCAGACAGCGCAGGACGGCGGCGGCGCCAAGTCCATCGGCGATGTCACCAAGATGGTCAAGCGCCTTGAGAAACGGCTTGAGGACAATCCCGATAATGCCGATGGCTGGCGCATGCTCGGCTGGTCTTATTACAACATGGGCCGCTATGATGAGTTCGTCAAAGCTTACGCCCGAGCCGTCGCGCTGCAAAAGGACAACCCGATGCTGAAGGCGCTGATGGGCGAGGCGATGGTCACGGCCGCCGGCGGCAAGGTCACGGACAACGCCCTAAAGACGTTCGAAGACGTGCTGGCCATCAATCCCAAAGATGAGCGGGCGCGCTTCTTCAAGGGCATCGCGAAAGTCCAGAAGGGCGACAATAAGGGCGCGCTGGACGAGTGGATCGAACTCTACAAGATCGCGCCGGCTGATGCGCAATGGGCGAAGGACTTGCGCGTCCAAATTAATCAGCTGGCACAAAGTAGCGGCATCGACGTGAGCGACCGGCTGGGTAAGGCGAAGACGGCGGAGGCCGCGCCCGCGACGCCCGCCGGCCCCAGCGCCCAAGACATCGAATCCGCCAAGCAGTTGAGCGGCGCGGACCAGAAGGCAATGGTCAAGGGCATGGTCGCGCGTTTGGCAAGCAGGCTGAAAACGTCGCCCGAGGACGCTGACGGCTGGATCATGCTGATCCGTTCGCGCATGGTGCTGAACCAGCCGGAGGAAGCGCGCGCCGCACTTGCGCAGGCGAAACGGGTCTTCTCCGACGCACCGGAGACCCAGACGCGCATCGCCCAGGCCGCCGAAGCGATGGGCGTGCGCTGAAGGCCGCGCAAAGACTGACGAGCCACGCCTTGCGCCAAGGCACCGAGCCGGGCGGCGATCATTTAATCGTAAATTGCCGATCCGGTGCCGGGTTGATCAGACCCACCTGAATACGCAGAAGGCATAAACCAGCGAAAGAGCGAGCGCCCCCCACAAAGGCGGGCCGATCAGGCCGAGCCAGGCCAGATGGATATACGCGCTGCCGAGCAGTGAAATGAAGAGGCGGTCCCCGCGCGTCGTCTCGATGGCCAGGATGCCGCGGCGTGGATTTCCGCCGGGCGAGCGGATCTCCCAAATGGTCATGGCGACGAGAAAAGAGGCGATGGCAACGAAGAACAGCCCCGTCTCCCACGTCCAGGCCATCCAGCTCAGTCCCATGTCACGCTCCTTCGTCGATGCCGATCGCCTAGATCAACCCTCGTCCATTCCCGCCTTCGCGGGACATGCTTGGACGCGCGTTGCGCTAGGTCATACCCTGCCGAGGGCAAAGCCCTTGGCGATGTAATTGCGCACGAAATAGATCACGACCGCGCCGGGGATCAGTGTCAGCGTCCCGGCCGCGGCGAGCAGCCCCAGCTCATAGCCGGAGGTGCTGGCGGTCCGCGTCATCGTTGCCGCGATGGGCTTTGCCTCGACCGAGGTCAGCGTCTTAGCCAGCAGCAGCTCCACCCAGGAGAACATGAAGCAGAAAAAGGCTGTCACGCCGATGCCGGCGACGATCGTCGGGATGAAGATCTTGCCGAAGAACCGCCAGAAGCCATAGCCATCGACATAGGCGGTCTCGTCCAGCTCCTTGGGCACGCCGGACATGAAGCCTTCCAGAATCCACACCGCCAGCGGCACGTTGAAAAGGCAATGAGCGAGCGCGACCGCGATATGCGTATCGAAAAGTCCGATGGCGGAATAAAGCTGGAAGAACGGCAGCGCGAATACGGCCGCCGGCGCCATGCGGTTCGTCAACAACCAGAAGAACAGATGCTTGTCGCCGATGAAGCGGTAGCGCGAGAAGGCGTAGGCGGCGGGCAGCGCCACGGTGACCGAGAGCACCGTGTTGATCGTCACATAGATGATCGAATTGATATAGCCATTATACCATGTCGGGTCGGTGAAGATCTTGCGGTAGTTCTCCAAGGTGAAGTCCTGCGGCCAGAGCGTGAGCCCGCCGAGGATCTCGTTCGTCGTCTTGAACGACATGCTGACGAGCCAATAGATCGGCAGCAGCAGGAACAGAATATAGAGCGTCGGTACGAGCCAGCCGAAGCGTCTCATGGCTCACCTCTCTTCCCCGTCATGACGGTGTAGAAGATCCAGGACAGGAGCAGAATGATCAGGAAGTAGATGATCGACATCGCCGCCGCCGGGCCGAGATCGAACTGACCGAGCGCGACCTTGACGAGGTCGATGGAGAGCAGCGTCGTCGCATTGCCGGGCCCGCCGCCGGTCAGCACCGAGGGCTCGGTGTAGATGTTGAAGCTGTCCATGAAGCGCAGCAGCACCGCGATCGTCAGCACATGGCGCATTTTCGGAAGCTGGATATAGCGGAACACCGCCCAGGAGGACGCGCCGTCGATCTTTGCGGCCTGGTAATAGGCGTCCGGGATCGATGAAAGCCCGGCATAGGCGAGCAGCACGACGAGCGAGGTCCAGTGCCAGACATCCATCGCGATCAGCGTGATCCAGGCGGCAAACGGCTCGCGCGTATAATTATAGTCGATGCCCATTTCGTTAAGCGTCTTGCCGAGCAGGCCGATCTCCGGCAGCGCGAAGATATTCCACATCGCGCCGACGACGTTCCACGGGATCAGGAGCGGCAGCGCCATCAGCACGAGACAGACCGACACCCAGCCCCCCTTGCGCGGCATGGCCAGCGCGATGGCGACGCCGAGGGGGATCTCGATGGCAAGAATGATGAAGGTGAAAAGGAGCTGACGCCCGAGCGCATGGTGGAAACGCTCCGAGGCGAGCACCTGCTGGAACCATTTCAGCCCCTCGAAGAAGAAGAGATTGTCGCCGAACGTCTCCTGCACGGAGTAATTGACCACCGTCATCAGCGGGATGATGGCATTGAAGGCGACAAGGATCAGAACCGGGAGGACGAAGAGCCAGCCTTTTTGATTTTCGATTTTGGTATCCATGGCCTTCCCCTATTCGACCAGCCAGCCATCGGCATAAAGACGGGTCTGCGCCGCATCGAAGCTCACGCGCGCGCCGCTCGCCGGAATGTCCGCATCCTCCGCGACCAGCAGATTGATCCGGCTTTGCCCGTGCCGCGCATCGACGATCCGGTAGCGGCCCGCATCGCTCACTTTCGCGATCTCGACCGGAATGCCGTCATCGCCAAATCGCACGAATTGGGGCCTGATGCCGATCTCGGTCTGCTTTCCCTGGAGGCTGCCCGCCGGCGGATTATCGACGGTAACGGGATGCCCGTCGAAAAACGCTTTGCCGTTTTCGACCTGGCAGGCCAGCACATTCATGCCCGGCGAGCCGATGAAATGGCCGACGAATGTGTGATGCGGGCGCTCGAACAGCTCGACCGGCGTTCCGATCTGGACCACATAGCCGTCATGCATCACCACGACCCTGTCGGCGAAGGTCAGCGCCTCCGTCTGATCATGGGTGACATAGATCATCGTCCGCTGAATGCGGGTATGCAGCTCCTTCAGCTTGGAGCGGAGCTGCCATTTCAAATGCGGATCGATCACCGTCAGCGGCTCGTCGAACATGATGACGTTGACATCCTCGCGCACGAGTCCGCGTCCGAGCGAGATCTTCTGCTTACCGTCGGCCGTCAGGCCCGCCGCGCGTTTCGGCAGCATCTCGGTCAGGTCCGTCATGGCCGCGATGACCTCGACGCGCGCCTTGACGTCGCGTTCGGGGATGCCGCGATTGCGCAGGGGAAAGGCGAGATTGTCGTAGACCGTCATCGTGTCGTAGACGACGGGAAACTGGAACACCTGCGCGATATTGCGCGCAACGGGCGGTTCATCGGTCACGTCATCGCCATCGAACAGCACCCGGCCCTCGCTCGGCCGCAGCAATCCGGAAATGATGTTGAGCAAGGTGGTCTTGCCGCAACCAGAGGGGCCGAGAAGCGCGTAGGCGCCCCCATCCTCCCAGGTCACATCGAGCTGCTTGAGCGCGTAATCGGCCGGCCCCTTCGGATTGGCCATGTAGCTGTGACGGAGATTGTCGAGTGTAATCCGGGCCATCGGCTTGTCTCTCAGCTCCCGATCCGGCGGCCGCTTGCGTCGAAGTAAAGACACTGATCGGCATCGAAATGAAACGAGGCGGTCTCACCGACCTTCAAGGCGTGAATGCCATGCGATTGCGAGATCCATACGTGACCGCCATGCTCGAAATGGACGACGCTCTCCGACCCGCTCAGCTCGGTGATAAGAACTTGCCCATCGATCCGCACCTGTTCGCGCCCGTCGCCGACCGGGCTGATCAGATGAGGGCGAATACCGACCACATAAGGGCCATCTTCGAGCGCCGCCGCCTTGCCATTCGCCGGCCAGCTCACGCCCTCCTCGACGCGAAACGCGCCGTTGCTCTTGGTGACGGGGACCGCATTGATGGGCGGGTCCGAGAAAACTTTCGCGGTGATCAGATCGGCGGGGGCGCGGTAAATCTGCGCCGTGGGCCCGAACTGTGTGATGCGCCCCTCGTGCATCGCCGCCGTATGGCCGCCAAGCAGCAGCGCCTCCCCGGGCTCGGTGGTCGAATAGACGACCGTGCAGCGGCGTCCCTCGAACAGGCGCGGAAGCTCATCGCGCAACTCCTCGCGGAGCTTGTAGTCGAGATTGACGAGCGGCTCGTCCAGCAGGATCAGATCGGCGTCCTTGACCAGCGCGCGGGCAAGCGCCGTCCTCTGCTGCTGTCCCCCGGAAAGCTCCGACGGCCTGCGCCCCAGCATCGGGGTGAGCTGCAGCAGCTCCGCCATGCGCTCGACGCGGTTCCTGATTTCCCGCCTCGCGATACGCGCGACCCGCAGAGGCGAAGCGATATTTTCGAAGACGGAGAGGTTCGGGTAATTGATGAACTGCTGATAGACCATCGAGACGTTGCGCTTCTGGACCGACACCTGCGTGACATTGCCGCCATTGAACCAGATCTCGCCGCTCGTCGGATACCTCAGACCGGCCATGAGCTGCATCAGCGTGGTCTTGCCGGCAAGCGTCGTCCCGAGGAGAATGTTGAACTCCCCCTCAACGAGCGTCACCGTCGTTGGATAGATATGCGTTTCGCCGCCGACCCGAAGGCTGACATTTCTGAGCTCGAGCGTCACCGAAACTTCCCGTTAGCGTGTTCCCTGCCGGTCGTGCGGATGTGGAGGCTTTTCATTATAGCGGGCCTGCCTCGCCCCGCCAAAAGCTGCGGGCGGCGCTTGCGGCGCCGGCCCGCGAAGACATGATTGGGCCGGTCCGGCGCAGGGGAAGTCACACGCGCCGGACCGTCTCGGGAGGATCAGCCTTTCTTTTGGCTCCAGCGCTTGACCAGCTCATCATAGGAGATGGTCTCGCCCTTCGGCTTCTCATTCTTGAGCTTCGCCTTCGCGCCACCCTTGCCTATCCATTCGGAGGGATCTTTCGGCTCATTCAGGCGCGGACCGCAACCGCCATAGACTTTCGCCTTTTCGTCGGCGGCCTGCATACGGGCCATGACCTGATCCATCTGCTCCGCCAGGCGATCCATCGCTTCCTGCGGCGTGAAGGTGCCGGAATTCACGTCACCGATATTCTGCCACCAGAGCTGGGCAAGCTTCGGATAATCCGGAACGTTGATGCCCGTCGGGGTCCACAGAACGCGGTCAGGCGAGCGGTAGAACTCGACGAGACCGCCAAGATTCGGCGCACGCTTCGTAAAGCTCTCATGATGGATCGTGCTATCGCGGATGATCGTCAGGCCGACATGGCTCTTCCTCACGTCAACCGTCTTGGAGACGACGAATTGCGCGTAGAGCCAGGCTGCCTTGCGGCGATCGACCGGCGTGGACTTGAAAAGCGTCCAGGAACCGGCGTCCTGATAGCCGAGCTTCTGACCTTCTACCCAATAAGGGCCGTGCGGCGAGGGCGCCATACGCCATAGCGGCTTTCCCTCATCGTCAACCGTGTTGTTGCCTTCGCTCTTCGGCGCGACCATGTTGGCCGTAAAGGCGGTGTACCAGAAGATCTGCTGGGCGACATTGCCTTGGCTGAGCGCGGGCAGCGACTGATAGAAGTCGTAATCCGCAGCGCCCGGAGGGGCATATTTCCGCAGCCATTCGTCCCATTTGCGGATGGCGTAGACCGCAGCCGGGCCGTTGGCGCCGCCGCCGCGCGAAACCGAGGAGCCAGCCGGATTGCAGGAGCCCTTCTCCATCCGGATGCCCCATTCGTCGATCGGGCGGCCATTCGGCAGACCCTTCGAACCCTCGCCGGCCATCGACAGCCAGGCGTCGGTCATGCGCCAGCCGAGGTCAGGCGCGCGCTTGCCGTAGTCCATATGGCCGTAGACGCGGACGCCGTCGATTTCCTTCACATCATTGGTGAAGAAATCGGCGATGTCCTCATAAGCCGACCAGTTGACCGGCACGCCGAGATCGTAGCCGTATTTCGCCTTGAATTGCTTCTTCAGATCTTCGCGGTCGAACCAGTCCTTGCGGAACCAGTAGAGATTGGCGAATTGCTGGTCGGGAAGCTGGTAGAGTTTGCCGTCCGGACCGGTCGTGAACGACTTGCCGATGAAGTCGTCGACATCCAGCATCGGGTCGGTCACGTCTTTGCCTTCGCCGGCCATCCAGTCGCTGAGCGGGACGGCGAGCTGGAGGCGCGAATGCGTGCCGATCAGATCGCTGTCATTGATGTAAGCGTCGTACAGATTGCGCTTGGTCTGGAGCTGGGTCTGCACGGCCTGGACAACCTCGCCCTCACCGAGGACCTGATGATTGACCTTGATGCCGGTGATTTCCTCGAACGCCTTCGCAAGCGTCTTGGATTCATACTCATGCGTCGGAATGGTCTCCGACAGCACGTTGATTTCCATGCCCTTGAATGGTTCCGCCGCCTTGATGAACCATTCCATTTCCTTGAGCTGCTCTTCTTTGGAGAGCGTCGAGGGCTGGAACTCTTCGTCAATCCACTTTTGCGCCTCTTCCATGCCGGCAAAAGCATGTGTCGAGGCAACCGCAAATGCGATCGCCGACACTGCGGCGAGCAAGCCTTTCCTCATTATGTTTCCTCCCACTCGTTGGTAAATTAGACGCTACAGTCGAAGAAAAACGAATGTCAATCGAAATTTTTCGCAACCGGCGCCTTCTTTTCTTTGGCTCGACGATAGGATAGTAGATTAGCCGTACCACATTGCAACAGCGAGTTGAGGAGAGCGCCTATAATGGAGATCCTGTCTCCACGGCAAGCCGACATCGTAGCGCTTGCGAAGATCGAAGGCCGCGTCAATGTCGAAGACCTGGCCGAGCGCTTCGGGGTCACGCCGCAGACGATCCGCAAGGATCTGAACGAGCTCTGCGACCGCGGCGTGCTGGCGCGCTATCATGGCGGCGCGGCGCCGTCTTCGGGCGTTGCGAATTTCGGCTATGAAGCCCGCAGGCAGCTTGCGCCCGAGGCCAAGCGCGCGATCGGCGCGGCGGCGGCGAACATGATCCCCGACGGCGCTTCGGTTCTCATCAATATCGGCACGACGACGGAGCAGGTGGCGATGGCCCTGCGCGGGCGGCAAGGCTTGATGGTTATCACGAATAACATCAATGTCGCCAATACCTTACAAGGCCAGGACGCAATCGAAGTGATTGTCGCCGGCGGCGTTCTGCGCCACGCGGACGGCGGCATTGTCGGCGAAGCGGCGGTCGATTTCATCCGGCAGTTCCGTGTCGATTACGCAGTGATCGGCACCTCCGCCATCGATCCGGACGGAACGCTGCTCGATTATGATTACCGTGAGGTCAAGGTCGCCAAGGCGATCATAGATTGCGCCCGCCATTCGATCCTCGTGGCGGACAGTATGAAATATGACCGCTCGGCGCCCGTCCGGATCGGACATATTTCCGAACTCGATTACTTCGTCACCGACATTGCGCCTCCGGAGCCGATCCGCCAGGTCTGCGACGACAACGGCGTCCATATCGAAATTGCCGCGCCTTCTTGACCTTTCGAAAAAGCGCGATAATCTTCGATTGCGTGCGAATTTACGCGAAATCAGGCTTCGCAGAAGCCGAACCGCTGTCGCCAACCATCTAGGAAAGGCGCATGTACGACATCGCGATCATTGGCGGCGGCGTGAACGGTTGCGGGATCGCCCGGGATGCGGCCGGTCGCGGTCTGTCGGTCCTGCTGGCCGAGAAGGACGATCTGGCAAGCGGCACATCGGCGGCATCGACCAAGCTCATTCACGGCGGACTGCGTTATCTCGAGCATTATGAGTTCGGGCTGGTCCGCGAGTCGCTCAAGGAGCGCGAGGTCCTGTGGGCCATGGCGCCCCACATCATCTGGCCGTTGCGCTTCGTCCTGCCCCATCATCGCGGCCTCCGACCGGCTTTCATCATCCGGCTCGGGTTGTTTCTGTATGACCATCTGGGCGGCCGCAAACGGCTTCCGCCTACGAGGACCGTCGATCTGCGCTCCGATCCGGCGGGCCGGCCGCTCAGGGCCGAGTTCAAGCGCGGCTTCGAATATTCGGACTGCTGGGTCGAAGATGCGCGGCTGGTCGTTCTCAATGCCATGGATGCCGCCGCCCGCAGCGCCGAGATCAGGGTCCGCACCGAAATGCGCGCAGCCCGCAGAGAAGGCGGGAATTGGCAGATTGACCTTCAGGACCGGCTGAGCGGGCGCGAGGAAACGATTACCGCGCGCGTGCTGATCAATGCGGCAGGCCCCTGGGTCGGACAGGTTCTCGCGAACCGTATCGGCCAGAATGCGAATGCGCGCGTCCGGCTGGTCAAGGGCAGCCATATCGTCGTCCGGCGCCTGTTCGATCACGACCGCGCCTATATTTTTCAAAATGCCGACGGCCGGATCGTTTTTGCCATTCCCTATGAGCGCGATTTCACCTTGATCGGCACAACCGATGTCGATTTCTCGGGCGATCCCGCAAATGTCCGGATCGACGACGCGGAGATCGCCTATCTCTGCGACGCCGCAAGCCAGTATCTGGCAAAACCGATCCGCGCCGACGAGGTCGTTTGGACCTATTCCGGCGTGCGCCCGCTTTACGATGATGGCGGCGAGGCGGCCCAGCAGGTCACGCGGGATTTCGTGCTTGAGCTCGATGCCTCGAATGCCGCCGCGCCTCTCCTGAGCGTCTTCGGCGGCAAAATCACGACCTACCGGCGTCTCGCGGAAGAGGCGCTGAAAAAAATCGGGCCATGGATCAGTAATGCCGGCCCTGCCTGGACGCGCGGCGCGACCTTGCCGGGTGGCGATTTTCCCGTCCAGGGATTTGGAAGCCTGGTTTCGGATCTCGCGGCCAGCTTTCCGGAGATCCCGAAATCTTTGCTGACCCGGCTCGCTCGCGCCTATGGGACACGCGTCCGCAATATTCTTAGCGGATGCCATTGCGTAGCCGATCTCGGCCATTGTTTCGGCGCAGATCTCTATGAGCGTGAGGTGCTTCATCTCATCACCCATGAATGGGCCCGCACGGCGGAGGACATTTTGTGGCGGCGCAGCAAGCTGGGGCTCCGCCTTACACCGGATGAGCGCAAAGCGCTTGAGGAATGGCTGCAATCGCATCCGCTGACAATGTCGGCAAACGCCGCTTAGAATGAGATCGGTAAGCGCTCCGCTTCAGGAGCCCCGCGCGCCGCAGGAGAAATGCGGCCCCGCTCTAGCTGGCCGGGAGGAACGGCATGACCAACTATGTGCTCGCCATCGATCAGGGAACGACGTCAAGCCGGGCCATTCTCTTCGATCAGGATATGCAGATCGCTGCCGTCGCGCAGGAGGAATTTCCGCAGCATTATCCGCGCTCGGGGTGGGTCGAACACGAGCCCGAGGACCTTTGGCAGACGACGCTCTCGACCTGCAGATCCGTGCTGGCCCAGAAAGGCGCGAGCGCGTCCGACATCGTTTCGATCGGCATTACCAACCAGCGCGAGACGGCCGTCATCTGGGACCGCGAAACCGGGCAGCCGATCCACCGCGCAATCGTTTGGCAGGACCGGCGCACGGCGGATCTCTGCAGCAATCTGAAAGCGGCCGGTCACGAGGCGCAGATCTCGGCCAAGACCGGCCTGCTTCTCGATCCCTATTTCTCGGGCACCAAGATCACCTGGATGCTCGATCATGTCGAAGGCGCGCGCGCCAAGGCTGAGCAGGGACGGCTCGCCTTCGGGACCGTCGACAGCTATCTGCTCTGGCGGTTGACCGGCGGCAAGGTGCACGCAACGGACGCGACCAATGCCAGCCGCACATTGCTCTATGACATCGGCGAGGGACGCTGGCGCGCCAGTCTTGCCGATCTGCTTCGCGTTCCCCCATCCATGCTGCCCGAGGTGAAGGACAGCGCCGCCGATTTCGGCACCACCGATCCGGACCTCTTCGGCGGCGGGATCAAGATCGCCGGAATCGCGGGGGACCAGCAGGCGGCGACCGTCGGGCAGGCCTGCTTCTCACCGGGCATGCTGAAATCGACCTACGGCACCGGCTGCTTCGCGGTGCTCAATACCGGCGAGATGATGGTCCGCTCGCAGAACCGCCTCTTGACCACCATCGCCTACAAGATCAACGGCCGTCCGACCTATGCGCTCGAAGGCTCGATCTTCATCGCCGGCGCGGCCGTGCAATGGCTGCGCGACTCCCTGAAGATTATCGACGATGCTTCGCAATCCGGCGAACTGGCGGATCAGGCCGATCCGAACCAGGATGTCTATCTGGTGCCGGCCTTTGTCGGTCTCGGCGCACCCTATTGGGATGCGGAATGCCGCGGCGCCATGTTCGGGCTGACCCGGAACACGGGCCGGGCCGAATTCGCCCGAGCCGCGCTGGAGAGCGTATGCTACCAGACCCGCGATCTGCTGGAGGCGATGAGGCGCGATTGGGGCGCGGCGCGCGCGACAGTCCTCCGGGTCGATGGCGGCATGGTCGCTTCCGACTGGACGATGCAGCGGCTCGCCGACATTCTGAATGCGCCGGTCGACCGCCCGCAGATCCTGGAGACGACGGCGCTCGGCGCGGCCTATCTGGCCGGCATGCAGGCCGGATTTTATCCTGACCGCGAAACGTTCGCATCCCGCTGGTCGCTCGACCGGCGCTTCGAGCCGCATATGGCGGAAGATGACAGGGCGAAGAAATATGCGGGCTGGCAGGACGCGGTCTCGCGCACCCTTTCGCGGCGGATCTGACCCGTTCTGGATCAAGGAGTGAACCGGCTTTCCACGCCCGGAAACCCTTGGACTTTTGCAAATCGGACAAGCGGTGTAGTTTAACCAAAATTCCTGGGGCTATCGTGGGAGGTGACATTGCGCATTCGGGCGAGACTGTCGCTCAAGGCGGCATTGAGTTTGGTGTGCCTTGGCGCGCTGGCCGGGCAGGCACGGGCGGAGCAAGCCGGGCCGTCCGATCAGCCTCCTCACGAACCGATGCTGCGGATCGAGACGGAAATGCACACCGCCCCGATCGTGCGCGTCGGCGTCGATGCGGCCTGCAAGTTGATGGTGACGGGGTCGGACGACAAGACCGCCCGCCTGTGGGACATCTCCGAGAACGACCCCGAGCGCGAAGAGCCCCGCCTGCTGCGCGTTCTCCGGGTTCCGATCGGACCGGGCAATCATGGCAAGGTCTACGCCGTCGCGCTGTCTCCCGATGGGAAGATCGTCGCCGCGGGCGGGTACAACCGCACCGGGGGCGACCACTGGGTTTATATTTTCGATGCCGCCTCCGGCAAGCTGCTGCGCCGTCTCGGCCAATTGAAGAACGTCATCTATCACCTCACTTTTTCGCCCGACGGACGCTATCTCGCGGCAACGCTCGGCGGCGGCCGGGGCATGCGCGTCTGGGACAGCTCGACCTGGCGGCTGCTCGCATCCGACAAGGACTATAACAAGGCCGACAGCTACGGCGCGGCCTTCGATCAGGACAACGCCCTGTTCACCGTCGCCGATGACGGCTTCGTGCGCCGCTATGGCCGTCGGTTCCGGCTTGAGGCGAAAGCCCAGGTCAGCGCCGGGCGGCGCCCATTCCAGATCGCCGTCAATCCGGCGCAAGACATGCTGGCCGTCGCTTTCGACGGAGATCTCGGTATCGAGCTTTTCGGCAAGACGGCGCTGCAGCAATTGGGCCGCGTCGATACCACCAATATGAATGGTGACCTTTCCACCGTCGCCTGGTCGCCGGACGGCAAGCGGCTCTTTGCCGGCGGCAAATATCATTCGGGAGGCGGCCGGCCACTGGTCATATGGGAGAATTCCGGGAAAGGACCCCGGCGCGAAATCTGGCTTGGCCAGTCGACGGTGATGCATCTCCTGCCCTGCGCCAATCGCATCGTCGCCGGCTCGGCCGACCCGGCCATGGCGACCTATAGCGATGTCGGAATCCCCCTGCTGTTTCGGGAGAATGTGATTGTCGATCAGCGCGGCAAGCGCGGCAAACGGTTCCTGGTCTCCGGCGACGGCGCGCAGGTCCGTTTCGGGCTCGACTACGCGATGACCAAGCCCGTCCTTTTCGATCTGCGGCGGCGCGAGCTTGTCGAGAGCCCCAAACCCGACCCATCGCTGACGCCTGCGCGAACGACCGGGCTCAATATTACGGACTGGTCCGACAAATATGACCCGAAGCTTAACGGCAAGCCGATCAAGATGCAGAATGCCGAACGTGCGCGCACGCTTGCCGTCGCGCCCGACAATTCGCACTTCGTGCTGGGCACCGAATTCCGCTTGCGAGGCTTCGACAGCTCCGGCAAAGAGCTTTGGCAACGGTCGATGCCGGGCGTCACCTGGGGCGTGAACATCACGGGGAACGGGCAAGTCGTCCTTGCCGCTTGCGGCGACGGTACGGTTCGCTGGTATCGCCTCTCCGATGGCCGGGAGCTACTGGCTCTGTTTGTCCAGGCCAAGAACCGCCGCTGGGTCGCCTGGACGCCGAAAGGCTATTACATGGCCTCGCCCGGAGCCGAGGACCTGATCGGCTGGCATATCAATCGCGGCTGGACACAGGCGGCGGACTTCTTCCCCGCGAACCGCTTCCGCGACAAGTTCAATCGGCCGGATATCGTCAAACTGATCCTGACCACGCTGGACGAGGATGCCGCGATCAGCCGGGCGAATGCCGAAGCGAACCGCAGTCAGGAGGATCAGGATATCCTGAAAGTCCTCCCGCCCGTCATCAACATCGTGTCCCCGGCCGAGGGGCAGGGCTTCGGCCGGCCGACGATCGATGTGAAATACACTGTGCGCTCGCCTTCCGGCCTCGCCGTCAGACGCATTCGCGCCTTGGTGGACGGCCGTCCGATCGAGGTCGAAGCGCGCGGCCTCGAAGGCATCCGCGGGGCCGACACCGAACTCACGCTGACGATGCCGGTCCCGCCGCGCGACGCCACGATTGCCCTGATCGCCGAGACCGACGACACGGCGAGCGAACCGGCCGAGGTCAAGCTCAAATGGGACGGGACGGCTGAACCGGCGGCGCCGAAGCCCAATCTCTACGCATTGCTGGTGGGCGTCGCCAAATATGACGATGACACCATTCCCGATCTGCGCTGGGCGGATAACGACGCAATCGAGCTTGCCAAGGTCCTGGAGACCCAAAGGGGAACGCTTTATGACCAAGTCACGGTCAAGCTGCTGACCAACGAAAAAGCGACCGCCGCGGCGATCATCGACGAGCTGGACTGGATTTCGCGCGCCGCTTCGCAAGGAGACAGGGTCGTGGTGTTTCTCGCCGGGCATGGCGTGACGGACGAGCGGCAGGACTATTATTATCTCCCCTCGAATGCGGAAATCGACAGGTCGAGCGGGCTCTTCGTTCCCCGTCGCAGCACGGCCGTCAAGCGCACCGACATCATCAGCAGCTTGCGCGAGACGCAAGGCCACGCCCTGTTCCTCTTCGACACCTGCCATGCGGCGCGCGCAACCGCCGTGGCGTCGCTTCGGAGCGCGCCCGATCTGGTGCCGTTCATCAACGAGCTTCGTTCGGCCGAAAACGGCGTGCTCGTCCTTTCCAGCTCCGAGGGGCGCGAAGCCAGCCAGGAGCGGGATGAATGGCGGCACGGTGCCTTCACCAAGGCCATTCTGGAAGCGCTGCAGGGCTATGCCGACGGCAATCCGCGGGACCGCGTCATCACCTTCTCAGAGATAAACCGCTATGTTGGCGAGCGGGTGAAGGAGCTGACGGCCAACCGGCAGCATCCCGTGCTCCACGCCATTCAGCCGTCGCGCGATTTGCCGGTCGCAGTGGTGACCCGTTAGGGAGGCCCCGCGAAGAACGCAGGTCAGTCCGGGCACGACCTGCGCGGCGGTGATCGGCCGTTGCTTCGCGCGCGCCGAAGCCTATCTTAGCGGCATGCGCGCTTTTGCCGATCTCCTCGACCGCCTCTATTTCAGCCACGGCAATCTCGCCAAGGCGGCGCTGCTGAAGGACTATTTCCGGAATACGCCGGACCCAGACCGCGGCTGGGCGGTCGCGGCGATTTCGGGCGCGTTGCGCTTCGACCTCTTCAAGCGCTCGCTTGTCCGCGACCTTATCGTCGAGCGCACCGATCCCGCGCTTTTCGCCATGTCCTACGATTACGTCGGCGAAACGGCGGAAACCGTCGCCCATCTATGGCCGGGCCCGCCGCGCGGCGCGGCGCGGCCGGAGCTACCGCCGCTGCATGAGGTCATCGAAGAATTTCGCGCGCGCAGTAAACCGCAAATTCGCGACTATCTTGCGCAATTGCTTGACGCCGCAACACCGCCGCAGCGCTGGGCGCTCCTGAAGCTCGGCACGCAGGGGCTCCGCGTCGGCGTCTCCGCCCGTTTCATGAAGCGCACGCTTGCGGAGTATGGCGGGGTGGAGATCAACGATGTGGAGGAAGTCTGGCACGGTCTGACGCCGCCCTATGAAGAGCTGTTCGCCTGGCTGGAGGGGCGCGCGCCGAAACCGGATACCGCCGAGAAGGTCGTGTTCCACCCGTTGATGCTGGCCAATCCGCTGGACGATGCCGATATCGGCCTGATCACCCCCGATGAATTCCAGGCCGAATGGAAATATGACGGCATCCGCGTCCAGCTTGTCAGCCTGCCGGCCGGAAAGGCGCTTTTTTCGCGCACCGGCGATGAGATCAGCGCGGCCTTTCCGGATATTCTCGAACATGCCGATTTTCACGCGGTCCTCGACGGCGAGCTGGTCGTGCGGATCAATGACGAGATAGGCTCGTTCAACGATCTGCAACAGCGCCTCAACCGGAAAAGCCCCGCTGCCAGGCTGATCGCCTCAGCGCCGGCCCATCTCATCCTCTATGACGTGCTTCGGCTTGGCGATGCCGATCTTCGCGCCCTGCCCCTGCGCGAACGCCGCCAGCACCTCGAGCGCTGGTATACCGAAACCATGCCGCACGCGATGGACCTTTCCGCCCCGCTCGCCTTCGAGGACGCCGAGAGCCTGGCCGCGCTGCGCGCCTCCGCCTCTGAATCGGGCGGCGCGCACGTGGAAGGGCTGATGCTGAAGCGCAAGGCGAGCCCCTATATCGCCGGGCGGCCGCAAGGCGAATGGTATAAATGGAAACGCGATCCGAAGCTGGTCGATGCGGTTCTCATGTATGCCCAGCGCGGCAGCGGCAAGCGGTCCTCCTTTTACTCCGACTATACGTTCGGCCTTTGGCGGGAAGGCGACCTGCTGCCGGTAGGCAAGGCCTATTTCGGCTTCACCGATGACGAGCTGCGCCAGCTCGACCGCTGGATCCGCAACAACACGATCGACCGTTTCGGGCCGGTCCGGGAGGTCGAAAAGGCGCTGGTCTTCGAGGTCGCGTTCGACAGCGTGCATAGCTCCGCGCGCCACAAATCCGGCGTCGCCATGCGCATTCCCCGCATCAACCGCATCCGTTGGGACAAACCGGCTCACGAGGCCGATGATCTTAAGACCTTGAAAAAGCTGATCCCTTGACGCCGCCTGCCCGGCAAGCCTTGCCGGAAGGCGTTTCGCCCTTTAGCCTGTCATCGGAACAGTTCATGAGGATTCCGATGCTGAAGATTTATGGCCGCGCCAACTCCATCAATGTGCGCAAGGTTCTTTGGACCGTCGATGAGATCGGGATCCCCTATGAGCGTGAGGATTGGGGCCGGGGCTATCAGCCGCTGACGAACCCCGCCTTTCTTGCCATCAACGCGCTCGCGCTCATCCCGGCGATCGATGATGACGGCTTTGTCCTCAGCGAATCCAATACGATCATCCGCTATCTGGCCGCGAAAGAAGGGCGCACCGATCTTCTTCCGACCGATCTGAAGGAACGCGCCAATGTCGAGCGCTGGATGGACTGGCAGGCGATCGATATGATGAATGCCACACGCGCCGCATTTCTCGGCCTGGTCGCGAAAGCGCTGGTTCCGGGCGGCGATGATGCGATTCAGGCGTCTTTGAAGGATTGGCCGAAGAAGATGCAATTGGTCGAGGACCAGCTCAAGAAGACCGGCGGCTACATTGCCGGGCCGAGCTTCACCTTGGCCGATGTCGCGATCGGTCTCAGCGTCAACCGCTGGTTTGCATCCCCTCTGCCGCTTGAGAGGCAGGATCTGCCGGCTGTGGCGGATTATTACGAGCGGCTGAGCCAGCGCCCTGCCTTCATGGCGCATGGCCGAAACGGGCAGCCCTAGCGCAACGCGCGTCCAGGCATGTCCCAGCGAAGGTGGGGAGGGACGCGGGAACAGTTGCGCTCGCCTTTTGATATAGATCAACCCTCGTTCAAGTGGAATCACTTGGACGAGGTTAAGTTGATCTAGCTGCGCGTTCGGGAAGAAATCCGGCAATTGCCGAAAGCTCTGTCAGTCGCCGCGTTGCCGCCTCTTCCAATAGGGGAAAGGAAGGCCCGTAAACAGGAACGCTGCCGTAGCGGCGAGCAACTCCGTCGACGCGATGTCCGGGCGAAACCAGCCAGGTGCCGCCTCCGGGGGCAACGGAAGAGGCAAAGCGGGGCTTGAACTCCTCAGCAACTCTCGCGCTTCCGCGGCCATGGGCGCCACCGTCCAAAGGCGGAGGCCCTGCAACGCATTGACATGATGCCAGGCAACCGAAGCGTGGTGCCATTCCGGCAGAATGGCCACGAACCCATGCGCGTCGAGGCAGGATCGCGCGACGACGGCTTCCGATGGTTCGCTGAAGACCGCAATGTTTACAAGTGATGCCAAGGCGCATTTCCCGGAGCAAAGTGCAGCTGATACAGGCCCACTATGGTAGATAAGAGCAGCGGCGCGGACCATCCAAATCTGCGGAGGACCGAGGGTGACAAACGTCAGCCCACAGAAGGCGTTGCGCCGTGCGACGCGGCGGCAAATTCGGAAAACGCCACGAGCGCATCGGCGATGCGGGAAGGCAGATTTGCCGCAGTGAAGCTTTATCGTCGGCGGCCGCGCCGCTTTGTTCCTTGCCGCGCACAATCATCGAAGCGTAAAACAAAGGGTGTAAAGACCTTTTGGCTCGTTCAAGGCGGGTTCAGCGGGCTTTGGCAAACTCGGTATAGACAGGAATGGGAGGTGGCCCCATGAGGTGGGTCTATTCGAGCTCTCTGCGGACCACGCTGGCGGCGTCGCTGCTGGCGTTGACGTCTCTTGCAGCCAGCGCACAGGACTTTTCCAAGCTGAGTTGTCCCTTGCTCGCCGAACTGCGGATGGAATTGCTCATCCGTTTTGGCTTTTGCCCGACCGACCGCTACTATCTCCAGCTTTATCAGGATGTCGCTGCGCAATGTAATGGCAATCTGCCCGAGTTTCAGGTGGAGGAGTTGATCCTGAGTGGCCGGGCCAAGAACGTCCTGACCGGCAAACCGCCCGAACAACAGGATATTAACCGCCTGCAAAACTTGTTGGAACAACTTAGGCGGAGAAAGTGCAGCTTTTAGCGCAATGCGTGTCCAAGCATGTCCCCGCGAAGGCGGGGATGGACGCGGGAACAGTTGCGCTCGCCTTTTGATCTAGCTGGCGCGTTCTGGCACGGCGCCTTGCGATAGGGGGATGAGATGAGCAACCAGCCCGTGAAGGACGCTTCACGACGGGAGGGAGGACGCGAGCGAGCCCCGCAGAGTTTCGGCGGCCAGTTGCTCGCTGCGATAAACTATGTCGGCTGGGTCTTACGGGCACCGTTCGCCATTGCCGTGATCAGCTTTGTCATCTTCTTTTTCCCCGATCAGATCCGCGAAATCTACCGGGCTCTCGCCGCCGAGTTCGTCGAAGGGTCCTATTTGAAGGCGGTGCTAGCCGTTCTCGGCGTAAGCCTGCTCAGCTTGTTTCTCCGGTTCCTATGCCGTGCGCTCTGGGTCGTCTCGACCGAAAGTGAGAAATATGTCCCGAACGCCGCCGACCGCTCCGTCTATTTCGTCTGGTCCCTGATTATTACGCTTCTGCCGCTCGCAGGCGTGATTCTGTCGATTGTGCAGATCCGCGGCTATGAGTTTGCCGATATTTTGCGCTGGAGCAAGCAGTTCGAGGGATTGCCGCAAGATCTGGAGGTGGATTTTGGCAGCATCATCGAGAATGTGGACGCCGTAAAACGACTCCTGACATTCTCCCTGATCGTCCTTGTCGTTATTGCATTGGCCCTCGTCGCGCTCTCATTCCTGCGCCGCGAGCCGGGGAGATCGACATTTTACCGCGCACCCTACGGGCCGCTGAAGCTGCTCGCAGCGATTTCGGTGACAGCCGCCCTGATCGTGCTCGCCGCCCTGCAGCCTTATGTTAACGAGAACGGCTCGCTGATCATTACGCGCGGATTTATGAACATCGGTTCCCTTTTCATCATCAGCATGTTTCTGATTCTGCTGGCCTATTTCTTTGGTGCGGGAAGCCGGCTTTACGACCGTCGAGGCTTTCCCATCCTCACAGTCATGCTCGGACTTGGCGTCGTCTTTTCCTATTTCAACGTCAATGACAATCACAAGGTCCAGTTCGAGCCTACCAAGAGCGCGCATCATGTTGATGTCCTCACGCGGCGCTTCGTCAACTGGTTCGAAGCCCTTCCGGCATCGCGCAAACAGCTCTACGCATCGCGGGGCGCAAAATATCCGGTCTATCTCGTCTCCGCGCAGGGCGGCGGCCTCTACGCCGCAAATCTGACTGCGATCACGCTCGCCCGCCTCTATTCGCTATGCCCGGCGCTCAAATACCACGTCTTTGCGATCAGCGGCGTTTCGGGGGGCAGCCTCGGCGCAAGCTTGTTTACCGCGCTCTGGACGGCTCAGTCCGCAGGCGCGCCCGATCCCGCGCCCCCGGAGACGCTGACTTGCCAAACGGCCGGACCGGCGGACACCGCGTTGGAGCAACAGATCTCCGCCTATCTGGCTGAAGATTTTCTCGCACCGCTCACAGCCGGCTTATTATTTCCGGATTTCCTACAACGTTTCATTTATCCGCCCATTGGCGTGCTCGACCGGGCCCGCTCTTTCGAAGCCGGATTGCAGGAAGCCTGGCGCGCGACCTCGTCGGACAGCCCCAATCCCTTCACCGACCGGTTCCTCGATTATTCGAGCCAGATCAACGGTGCCCCGCTATGGGCGCCGACGCTGATGCTGCATTCAACGCATGTCGAGACCGGCAGGCGCTTCCTCGTGACGCCGGCGCTCTTCAGCAAGGACGATGTCATTACATCGCTCTATTCGCTCAACCCCACTTCGGTCAGGGCCGCAAAGACCGCCGGTCAGGGCTTCACGATATCGAGGGACATCTCTCTGGCCACGGCCGTCAGCCTCAGCTCGCGCTTTCCGCTCGTCCTGCCGCCGGGCGTTTACCGCCGGCCGGCTCAGGCACGGCGCTTCGTCGATGGCGGCTATTTCGAGAATTCCGGGATCGAGACCGCGATCGATGTGAAAACGTCGATCGAGGAACGGCTGAAAACACCGACGATATATCGGCGCGTGGCGAATGTTCAGTCGCTCGGTCCAAAGCTTGCCGGCGGGGCCGACACGGCAGGCGGAGGTGCTACGGTAGAGATTGAACCCGAATTCCGGATCATCGTGTTGAGCGAGAATTACGTGCTCGATGAAGAGCTGGAGGGGCTCAACGAAATCGGCGCGCCGCTCCGGACCCTGAACCGGACGCGCTTGCGCCGCGGCGAACTGGCAAAAGCGCGGGCCGACAAGGCCTTCACGAAGCGTTACGTCATCGAGCTTCAGCATTCCAATTTCCCCATGCCGCTCGGATGGCAGCTCTCACGGCACACGCAGGCGACGATCAAGGCGCAGATCGGTCTGCCGAGCGGGTGCGAAACGCATCACCGGCTTCGCCTGCGTGATGAGAAGCTTCTGGAGGGCGTTCAGGAAGGCGGAGGCGCGGGGCTCTTCGTGCGGCTCGCCGGCCGGCTCATCTCCAATCGCTGCACGCTTCGGGACATCATCGAGGAACTCCCGCCCCCAGCGGCCGCGAACAGCGCCGTGTCGGGTGCAGCGGAACAGCCGGTTTCGGGGGGCGATGCGGCCGGGGCCAATAGCGCCCAGTAAATCGCGATGCGCACGCCGCGATCATTCTGGCGCGGTCGAATGCGAGCCGGCGCTTACGTCACCCCATCCGAAAAGCTTGTTCGTCGCGCCGGACTTGATCCGGCGCCCAATTCTCTATCAGCCACGCATTAACTTCGTGGAAATGCGAATGGTCCCGGACCCCCGCTTCGCTCTGTCCGGGGTGACGTTCGTTTCCAACGAACATGATCCCGCGCTAAAACATCCCGAGCGCGACCTGCGCCTCTTCGGACATGCGGCTCATATCCCAGGGCGGGTCGAATGTGAGATGGACGGTGACGAGGTTCACGCCCTCCACCGCGCTTACCGCATTCTCAACCCAGCCCGGCATTTCCCCGGCGACAGGACAGCCCGGCGTGGTCAGCGTCATCTCGACCGTGACATTGCGGTCGTCATCCACATCGACCTTGTAGATCAGGCCCAGCTCGTAAATGTCAGCCGGTATTTCCGGATCGTAGACAGTCTTGAGCGCCGCGATGATGTCATCGCTCAGCCGGGCAAGCTCTTCCTGGCTGAGAGACGAGCCGGGCGCGGGCGTCGGTTTCGCCTGCTCGGCGGCCGGCGCCTCTTCCTCTATCGGCTTCTTGTCGAAATCCTTGAAATCCTGAGTCATGAGCGGGCCTCATGTAAAAAAGCTCTGCGCCTTGATCAGCGCCTCCGCCAGCGCATCCACCTCCTCGCGCGTATTATACATGCCGAAGGATGCGCGGCAGGTCGATGTCACACCAAATCGTGCGAGAAGCGGCTCGGCGCAATGGGTGCCGGCGCGGACGGCGACGCCGGAGCGGTCGAGGATCGTCGCCACGTCATGCGCGTGGGCGCTCTTGACGGCGAAGGAGATGATCGAGCCCTTATCCGGAGCCTGCCCAAAAATCTGGAGAGAGTTCATCGCGCTAAGCCGCTCCATCGCATAGTCGCGTAGCCCGGCTTCATGCGCGGCAATCGCGTCCTTGCCAATGCTCATCATATAGTCCAGCGCGGCGCCGAGGCCGGCGGCTTGCGCGATGGGCGGCGTTCCCGCCTCGAAGCGGTGCGGAGGGACGCCATAGGTGACATTGTCTTCCGTGACCGTCTCGATCATCTCACCGCCGCCCTGATAGGGAGGCATCACAGCCAGATGCTCGCTCTTGCCGTAGAGCACGCCGATGCCGGACGGGCCGTAAACCTTATGGCCGGTGAAGACATAGAAATCGCAATCGATGTCCTGCACATCGACCGGCAGATGCACTGCCCCCTGACTGCCGTCGATCAACACCGGAATGCCGCGTTCATGCGCGATCCGAACCACCTCTTTCACCGGGACGATCGTGCCCAGCACATTGGACATATGGGTGATGGCGACCATCTTGGTGCGCGGGCTGAGCGCGGCCTCGAAATCCTCGATCCGAAACACGCCTTCCTCCGTCACCGGCATCCATTTGATCCGGGCGCCGCGCCGCTCGCGGTGAAAATGCCAGGGTACGATGTTGGAATGGTGCTCCATGAGCGTGAGCACGATTTCGTCGCCCTCGCCGATCCGCATCCCGCCGAAGGACTGCGCCACGAGATTGATCGCCTCGGTCGCATTCTTGGTGAAGATGATGTCCTGCTCGGAAGGCGCATTCAGGAAACGCGCAACGGTCTTGCGGGCGCCCTCGTAATTTTCGGTCGAGGCATTGGCGAGGAAATGCAACCCGCGATGAACATTGGAATAGTCCTCGGCATAGGCGCGCTGTATGGCGTCCAGGACGACCTTCGGCTTCTGCGCCGAGGCGGCATTGTCGAGATAAACCAGCGGCTTGCCATAGACCTCGCGCGCCAGGATCGGAAAGTCGCGCCGGATGGCGGCAACGTCGAACAGCTTGGCCCCTCGCCCCTCGCCATGCAATCGTCTGTCAGCGGCCATGGTCATCTCCTCACCGCCCCGACATTGCGCGATGGCCCGCTGCCATCCAGCCCTTCAGGCCGGCGGGCATCAGGAAAACATGCGCGAAGCCTAGCCTTGCCGCCTTCCTCGCCGCATAGCGGCTCGCGGCGCTCGCTTCGGAGCAGTAAAAAATCAGCGTTGCATCCTTGTCCGCAGGAATATCGGCCTCGGTGAATTCGGCGGGGTCGAGATTGATCGCGCCCGGCAAATGCCCGCTCGCCCAGCGGCGCCGCGGATTGACGTCGATAACCACCGCATTTCCCTGCAGAATCAGCTCGGCGGCCTCTTCAACGGAAAGTTCAGGAAATGTCGCCAGTTCACTCATTTCCAGCCCCTTTGATGTTTAAAGACCGGACGCCGGTACTGCTTAGCTGAGCCAGTCAGCGACGCGACTCATCAGCGTCTCGCGCAATGTATCATGCTCGACATGGTCGATAACCTCGCCGATAAAGGCCTGGATCAGCAGCGACCGCGCCTCCTCCTCAGGGATACCACGCGCCCGCAAATAGAACATCAGATCCTCGTCGAGCGCCCCGAATGTTGCGCCGTGATTGCACTTCACATCGTCGGCAAAGATCTCCAGCTCCGGCTTGGCGTCGAACTCCGCCTCGTCCGACAGCAGGAGCGCCTGCGACATCTGGCGGCCGTCGGTCTTCTGCGCATCCGGCCTGACCATCACTTTCGCCTGGAAGACGCCGTGCGCCCGGTCGGCGAGAACCGCCTTCACATGCTCGCGGCTTTCGCAGCCGACCGCGTCGTGGCTGATCACCAGGGTCATATCGCAGTGCTGACGCCCGCTTAGGAGCTGCACGCCGTAAAAATGGCCCCGGGCATCGTCTCCATTGAATTTCAGGAAGGTCTGATGACGGGCGAGCGACGTCCCGCCGGCAAAGTCCATGGCGAGATAATCGGCCTTGTCCGCCAGATCGATCATCGCGCTGGAGAGATGCTGTGTATACTGATTTTCGCTCGAAATCTTGTAGTGGCGGATCTTCGCGCGCGGCCCAACCTTGAGCTCGATCACCGAATTGACCTGCGCTTCTGTATCGCCGATCGTGACGAAGCTCTCAATGAGCGTAGCTTCCGAGCCCTCTCCCGCGACCACGACATTGCGGATCGCAGAGGAGACCGGCTTCGGGCTTACCGCGACATGGATCACATGAACAGGCCGATCGACCGAGACACCTGGCGGCAGTGGGAAGACCATCCCGTCCGTCGCGAGGCCGGAATTGACCAGGACGACGGGATCGCGCTCCTGCGGGTTCACCTTGCCGAGCGCAGCCAGCAGCCAGTCCGCCGGAGCATAGAGCGCCTTGGCAAGGCTCATCGGCTCGACGCCGGCTGGCAGGTCGACGATGTCGGACAGATCCTCATTGAAATGCCCATTGACGAAGACCAGCTTGATCGCCTCGATCCGGGCCGCCTCGCCGAGCGCCTCGTCAATCTGCGCCTTCGTGACCTCGGCGCCGCTTGCCGCCGGCGCATAAGCTTCGGTCATCAAACGGCGCAGATCGGTATATTTCCATTCCTCGACGCGCCGATGCGGCAGCCCCTGCTCGGCGAAGGCCGCCATGGCATTCTCGCGCATCTGGCGGATCGCCTCGATGGCGCTGCCCGGAAGGCCCTCCGCCATGCGCCGGTAATGGGCGACGAGCTGAGCGGCGGCATCCTCCGTACGACTGCCCTCCGCAGCCTGCACGTTCACTGCTGGCATGTTCATGGCGTCCTCCGATTACGCTGCGTTTTCGCCATATTCGGCATAGCCGGACTGCTCAAGCTCCAGCGCCAGCTCCTTGCCGCCCGAGCGCGCGATGCGGCCGGCCGCCATCACGTGAACCTTGTCGGGCACGATGTAGTTGAGGAGCCGCTGATAATGCGTGATCACCAGGAATGCGCGATCCGGCGAACGCATGGCGTTGACGCCTTCGGCGACGATGCGAACGGCGTCGATATCAAGGCCGCTATCGGTCTCGTCGAGCACGCAGAGCGACGGCTCCAAGAGCGCCATCTGCAGAATCTCGTGACGCTTCTTCTCGCCGCCCGAAAATCCGACATTCACCGGGCGCTTCAACATGTCCATGGATATATTGAGCTTTTCCGCCTTGTCCTTCACCATCTTGATGAATTCCGGCGTCGTCAGTTCGGCTTCGCCGCGCGCCTTGCGGTGCGCGTTGATGGCGGTGCGCAGGAAGTTCAGCGAGGCGACGCCGGGGATCTCCATCGGATATTGGAACGCGAGAAAGATGCCGGAAGTGGCGCGCTCGTCCGGCTCCATTTCGAGAATGTCCTTGCCGTTCCACGTGATCGAGCCTTCGGTGACTTCGTAATCTTCCTTGCCGGCGAGAATGTAGGCGAGCGTCGATTTGCCGGAGCCGTTCGGGCCCATGATCGCGTGGATCTCGCCCTTCGGGATGGCGAGATCGACACCGCGCAGGATGGGCTCACCGTCGATTTCAGCGTGCAGATTTTTGATTTCCAGCATGTATCGTCCCTGTTCTTCTATTCTTGTCTCTCGGCCTGATTCAGTAGTCCAGCGTCTCGCGCACTTCATAGTGCTGCGAGCGCTCGTCAAATCGTGAGAGCACGGCCCGCGCCTTTTCCGGCACATAGGCCTTTTCGTAATCCTCGCCCACAAAGTCCTTCACGGCTTGCAAGCTGTCAAAGCCCATCATGGTGATGAACTCCACCTCATTTCCCGCGTTCCGGCGTAGAAGCTGAATACTCTGATAGCCGGGGATATTCTTCGCCTCAATGCCAGGGAAAATCTCCGTCTTCAGAAGATTTTCATATATGTCGGCGTTCTCCGGCGCCGTCCAGCCATGCCAGATGCGAAGGATCATGGTCTTATTACTTCCATCCTTCCCTCTGCTCATTCCCTCTCCCATGGGGAGAGGGCTAGGGTGAGGGGATATTACGTCTCGTTTCTTGCTACACGAACCGCTTCCACGATCCGCGTTAATACGCCGTCGATACTCGACAACACCTCGTTATTCCAAAATCTCAATACCTCATATCCGCAGTTCTGTAGAGCTTCGCTTCGGAGGTCATCTTTCTGATGCTGTTCATGATGTTGGCCACCATCGACCTCTACAATCAGCTTTGCGTCTTCACACAGAAAGTCAGCAATATATCCAGCAACCGGAACCTGCCGTCGGAACTTTAACCCTTCCAGCCGTCTGCCGCGGAGTTGAAACCAGATGGTTCGCTCGGCGTCCGTCTGATCCCGCCGCAATCGCCGCGCCACTATCGTCGAGGTCATTTACCTAACAACGTCCGCACCCCCTCACCCCAACCCTCTCCCCATGGGAGAGGGAGACATTGCATTACCCAACCGATCCATCCAGCGAGATCGCGATCAGCTTCTGCGTCTCGGCGAGGAACTCCATCGGGAGCTGCTGCAGCACATCGCGGACGAAGCCGTTCACGATCAGCGCAACCGCCTCCTCTTCGGAAAGCCCGCGCGACATCACATAGAAAAGCTGATCGTCGGAAATCTTCGACGTCGTCGCCTCATGCTCGAACTGCGCCGAGGCATTCTTCGATTCGATATAGGGCACTGTATGCGCGCCGCATTTGTCGCCGATCAGCAAGCTGTCACACTGCGTGAAATTGCGCGCGCCGGTCGCCTTGCGATGCGCCGACACGAGCCCGCGATAGGTGTTGTCCGAGCGCCCTGCCGCGATGCCCTTGGAGATGATCCGGCTGGAGGTGTTCTTGCCCAGATGGATCATTTTGGTGCCGCTATCGACCTGCTGATAGCCATTCGAGATCGCGATCGAATAGAACTCGCCGCGCGAATTGTCGCCGCGCAGGATGCAGCTGGGATATTTCCAGGTAATCGCCGAACCGGTCTCGACCTGCGTCCAGGAGATCTTCGAATTGGCGCCGCGGCAATCCCCACGCTTGGTGACGAAATTATAAATGCCGCCCTTGCCGTCCTTATCGCCCGGATACCAGTTCTGCACGGTCGAATATTTGATCTCGGCGTCCTCGAGCGCGACCAGCTCGACGACGGCGGCGTGAAGCTGGTTCTCATCGCGCATGGGCGCGGTGCAGCCTTCAAGATAGCTCACATAGGAGCCCTTCTCGGCGATGATCAGCGTGCGCTCGAACTGGCCGGTCTGCTTCTCATTGATGCGGAAATAGGTCGACAGCTCCATGGGGCAGCGCACGCCCTCGGGGATGTAGACGAACGACCCGTCGGAGAACACCGCCGAGTTGAGCGTCGCAAAATAATTGTCGGTGATCGGAACGACCGAGCCGAGATATTTCCGTACCAGCTCGGGATGATCGCGCACGGCCTCCGAAATCGAGCAGAAGATCACGCCCGCCTTGCCCAGCTCCTTCTTGAAGGTCGTAACCACCGACACGCTGTCGAACACAGCATCGACGGCCACGCGCGCGCCCTGCACGCCGGCGAGCACTTCCCGCTCCTTCAGCGGAATGCCTAGGCGCTCATAGGTGCGCAGGAGCTCCGGATCGACCTCGTCGAGGCTCTTCGGCCCTTCGGTCGATTTCGGCGCGGAATAATAATAAAGGTCCTGGAAGTCGATCTTCGGATAGCGGACCTTCGCCCAGCTCGGCTCGGACATGGTGATCCAGCGCCGATAGGCCGCCAGCCGCCATTCCAGCAGCCATTCCGGCTCATTCTTCTTTTCCGAGATGAAGCGGACGATGTCCTCGTTCAGGCCCTTGGGCGCGCGAACGGATTCGATCTCGGTCGTGAAGCCGTATTTATATTTATCGACATCGATCTCTTTGACGCGCTCAATGGTCTCGACATCTATGCTCATCGAACTTCTCCGTTAACTCGCAGATCCCTCTACGCGCTTACCGGCCTCAAGCGGCCCGGCGGCGCTCGGCAAACCTGCCGTAAATCTCTCTCCAGGCGGCAATGAACCGCTCCACATCTTCTTGGCCGGTATTCCAGCCGAGGCTCACGCGGATCGCGGCCGAGGCCAGCTCTGGCGGCACGCCCATGGCACCCAGCACATGGCTGTGGCTCACCTTGCCTGACGAACAGGCCGAGCCCGCGCTGACGGCCACGCCTGCCAGATCGAGGCTCATGAGCACCGTCTCGGAATCCATGCCCGCAACGGCAAAGCAGCTCGTATTCGGCAGCCTTCGGCTGTTGCGGGAAAATACCGTCAGCTCCGGCGCAATCTGAGCGGCCTCCGATTCGAGCCGGTCCCGCAGGACGCCGATCTCATCCCACCGCAGCAGCCCAAATTCCGCCACCGCGCCAAATCCGGCGATCGCCGCCACGTTTTCCGTGCCCGCGCGATAGCCGAATTCCTGTCCGCCGCCCCTGAGCAGGGCGGCAACCGGCAAGCCGTCGCGCAAAATGGCTAGCGCGCCGATGCCCTTCGGACCGCCGATCTTATGTGCTGATATGGAAAGAAGATCGGCACCCAGCGCGCCCGTTTCAAGCGGGATTTTGCCGAGGGCCTGAACGGCATCGCTATGGACGATTCCGCCGAATTCACGCGCCAGCTCGGCGATTTCCGCGACGGGCTGGATCGCGCCCGTTTCATTGTTGGCAAGCATGACAGAGACGAGGAAAGCGGCGCCGTTGCTTTCGGCCTGCCAATCCGAGAATGCGCGCCGGGCTGCCTCCAGATCGAGGATGCCGTCGCCATCGACCGGTAAGGTTCGAATGCCGTCGCGGCTGAACTGCCCGCCCTGCAGAACGGAGACATGCTCGACCGCAGAGACGAACAGGCACAACGCGGCATTATCGCCGAGCCAGGCGGGCGACAGCGCCGTCACATTGGCTTCCGTTCCCCCGCTTGTGAATATGATCTGCCGCGGCGGACAGCCGACCGCCGAAGCCAGCGCCTCTCTCGCCTCCTCGACCACCGCACGCGCCGCTCGTCCCTCCGCGTGAATGGACGAGGCGTTGCCGACGAGATCCAGAGCCGCGATCATGGCATCACGCGCCTCCGGGCGAAGCGGCGAGGTCGCATTATGGTCGAGATAGGCTCTCATCATTTCACGATGCCGCAAAACTCTGATGCGCACGTGCCTTCGCGGCCTTGCTGGGAGAGGACTTGGAGAACTTACCGTTGAGCACGTCCTGAAGGCTGGTCGTGCCCAGAAAATCGCCGATGTGATCGCCAAGCGCGCGCCACAGATCGTGGGTCGTACAGCGCCGGCTGCCGAGGCACCAATCCGTTCCTTCCACGGAGCAACGATTCATGCGCATCGACTCGTCGGCCGCCTCCATGATCTCGGCAATCGAAATCTCGGACGGCTTGCGCGTCAGCCGGTAGCCGCCTTTCGGCCCGCGTATGGCCTTCACCAGCCCCGCGCGCCTCAGCTTCAAGAAAAGCTGCTCGAGATAAGCAATCGAAATGCGCTGGCGCTCGGCAATCATCGCGAGCGGCAGCGAGCCATCGTCGCTCCGTTCGGCCAGATCCACCATCGCCATCACGGCATAGCGTCCCTTGGTGCTTAATTGCATGTCGAGCCGCGCCTTTTGCGCTGTTTCCTGGTCGAATGGACTTGCAGCCGATCGGGGCAGTTGTGCTATGACACTGCGCAAGCTACCCCATCGAGCCGACAAGTTTTGAACTATTCTAAATTCT
This sequence comes from uncultured Alphaproteobacteria bacterium, assembly GCA_963749875.1. Lineage (GTDB taxonomy): Bacteria > Pseudomonadota > Alphaproteobacteria > Rhizobiales > Rhodomicrobiaceae > JAHQVI01. Next base: position 942,384 of record CAVVOX010000002.1, on the reverse strand, counting down.
CTATCTTGTATAGAATTCCCGACAACAGGAGTCAAGTTTTGACCACCACATTATCGGCAGGCATGCACATCCGCAACGTCCCGTGAGGCCGCCTCCCGTTCGTCCCAAAGTCCTCGCGCGTCCCCAAGGATCAAGTGACTGACCATGCCTGAAGTCATTATCAATGGCCCGGCGGGCCGGATCGAAGCCCGCTACCATCACGAATCGTCAAATTTCGCGCCGGTTGCGGTGATCTTGCACCCGCACCCCCAATTCGGCGGCACGATGAACAATCAGATCGTCTATCAGCTCTATTATGCCTTCGCGCAGCGGGGATTTTCGGTTCTGCGCTTCAACTTCCGTGGGGTTGGACGAAGTCAGGGGCTGTTCGACAACGGTCCGGGCGAGCTTGGCGATGCGGCAACCGCGCTCGACTGGCTGCAGACCTACAATCCGGACGCACGCTCCTGCTGGATCGCAGGCGTCTCTTTCGGCGCATGGATCGCCATGCAGCTTCTTATGCGCCGCCCGGAAATCGACGGCTTCATCTCCGTGGCGCCCCCTGCCAATCTCTACGATTTCAGCTTTCTTGCGCCCTGCCCTTCATCCGGTCTTATGGTCAACGGGTCCGAAGACCGGGTGGTCCCGCCCGAGTCGGTGAAGAGTCTGGTCGATAAGCTGAAGACGCAGAAAGGGATTGTCATCAGTCATGAGACAATTCCGGGCGCCAATCACTTCTTCGAAGACAAGCACGACGAGCTGCTGACTGCGGTGAACAGCTATCTCGACCAAAGGCTCGATCCGGCATATCGCCTGACGGCGCCCGCCAAGAAGAAGTCCGAGAAGAAGGTGAGCGATTAGCGCATCGGACCGAAAAGCACGGCCTCACGAAGGCGGGGCCGGGTGCCGGTTTTCGGATAAATCCGATCCGTAAACAAAGAGAGAGAGCAGCGCATCCGCTTCCGATTTAGAATCCGCTGCCCTAGATCAACTTAACCGCGTCCATTCGGACGCGCGTTGCGCTAGCCGCCGGCACGGGGACCGGCGCCCGCGCGTCAGGCCGCCGCGACGGAGCTGTCCGTCAGGATCTGGTCGGCAAGCTTGCCCGTCACTTCGGCGAGATGATCGAACTGCGCGGTGAAACTGGCGCTTCCCGCCGTCGCCGAGCGAAGTTCGATGATTACGTCCTGCATTTCCGCTTCCGGAATATAGGCCTGCACGAGGTCCCATCCCGACCAGCCGGGCCTCGCATCGAAGCCGAGGATCTGTCCGCGCCGTGAGGAAATGATCCCGTTGATCTTCGATGTCGCATCGGACGGGACGGCGATCTCGACCGCCATGACCGGTTCGAGCAGCACAGGCGAGCATTTCGGCATCCCTTCCGACATCGCCAAACGTCCGGCGGCGCGGAACGCCATATCGGAAGAGTCGACGGAGTGGTAGGAGCCGTCCTTCAGGCAGACCGCGATGTCGACGACCGGAAAGCCGAGCGGGCCTGAGCCGAGATAATCCCGCACACCGCTCTCGACCGAGGGAATATACTGCTTGGGCACCACGCCGCCCGTAATCTCGTCGGTAAAGGTGAAGCCGGAGCCGCGCGGCAACGGACGGATATCCAGGACGACATCGCCGAACTGGCCGTGGCCACCGCTCTGCTTCTTGTGCCGCCCGCGAATCTCGATCCCTTTGCGGATCGTCTCCTTATAAGGAATCTGGCGTGGCCGTGTTTCGACGGAAACGCCGAAGCGCCGCTGGAGCTGCTTCAGGGCGATGCGAAGATGCATCTCGCCCTGGCCCGAAAGCACCAATTCGCCCGTATCGTTGTTGTGGACCAAGCTCAGCGAAGGATCTTCCTCCATGAGCTTACCCAGCGAGGCCGTCAGCTTGACCTCGTCCTTCCGCTCGGCCGCAGCAAGCGCCAGGCTGTAAACTGGGTGTGGCGGCTGCAGAGCCTCGATCTGCTCGATCGCGCTCTTTCCCACGGTCACCGTCTCGCCGGTCGTAACGCTCTCCAGCCGTCCGAGCGCAACCGTATCGCCCGCCTCCCCGTCGCCCGGCAGTTTTTTCGGTTCCTGCCCGAACAGGGAGAAGAGACCGGCCGCGCGGTCCTCGCCATTCGGGCCGGTGACCGACGTGCCGTCCGCGAAGGAACCGCCGAAGACCCGCATCAGCGACAGCTTTCCGGCATGCGCCGTGTGATAGGTCTTGACGACAAAGGCGCAGGAGCTCTCGCCGGAGACGCCGAGACGCTTCGCCGTCCGATCGACGAACGGCGCCTCATGGCGCAGCGCCTTTAACAGCCGCGTCACGCCATTGCCGTGCTCCGCGCTTCCGAGGAGAACCGGACAAATCTTGCCGTCTCTCAGATCCTGAGCCAAATCGTCGAACACGCGGTCGCGCGGGGGCTCGATATCGCCCAACAGGGCTTCGAGCAATTCGTCGTCATAATCGGCCAGCTTCTCCAGCATCGAGAAACGCGCTTCCGCCTCGCGCTCCGTCAGCTCGGACGGCATCTCGATCACTTCGCTCGGCGCATGCTCGCGATAGAGGAAGGCGCGCTCGAGCGCGAGATCGACGAAACCGGACGCGATGCCATTCTGCCAGATCGGAATTTGCCGCAGGACGAGCGGCAGCGTGCTCACCGGCTGAAGCATGGGCAGGATCTGGCGGACAGGAAGTTCGACCTTGTCCACCTTATTGAGAAAGAGGAAATGCGGGATCTGTCGGTCGGTCAGCTGCTTGAGAATGATCTGAAGCGCCGGGAGTTTTTTCTCGTCCGCCTCGCAGACGACGACCGCGGCGTCGCAAACGGTCAGCGGCGGCTGCATATGAAATTGAAACTCGACCGACCCAGGGCAATCAACAAATGTGAACCGGTCGCCGAGGAAAGTGACATCGGCGAGATTGGGTTCGACGCTCATCGCATGATCACGTGCTTCGGGCGAAGCGTCACCGACCGTATTTCCCGCGGCGATCGTCCCCTGGCGCGTAATCGTATCCGTCCGTGCAAGGATCGGATTCGAGAAGAGTCGTCTTGCCGCTCAAATACGGCCCAACGATTGCGATACACCGGGTTCCTCTGCCAGCATGGCCGTCGGACTCTCCCATTGTTTCCTCCTTCCTCTTGACACATGACGAATTATTGCGCCTGCGAGATCCGCACGCGTGAATTGTGTATGGTGGACCCGGAGAGGGGGAGTTGGCAAGGACGGATACTCGCATACCTGCGAGAAAAGCTTCGCGCTTTCAGGACTTGGCGTGACCGTACTCTGAGTGGGAGAAATCTGCGCATCGAGATCACAAGGACTCGGGCACTAGCAGGCTGCTGAAAATCCTGTCGACCTGGAACTATCTTGCGCTTTCACGGAGCAATCGGTCTTTTTTTCCTTCTGCCGCCTTCATGCGGCGAGGAGTTTGGGCAGCCGGATCAAGTCATACGCGGCCATCGTCAGGATGAACTTGAAGCCAAGTCGCGCCACGCCGCGCAGCATCGGCCGGGCGAGGCCGCCGATCGTCTTGCCCCAGCCGAACGGCTCCTCGATGCGCTTGCGCTTCTGCTGGCTCACCGCATAGCCGGGATGCCGGGTTGTACGGCCATCGATCGCCGAGCGGCGCGCGGTGTCGTTCTGCGCGATGTGCGGCGTGACGTTCAGCGCGCGCAGGTCCTTTACGAACTCGCCCGCGTCATAGCCCTTGTCGGCACCGAGCGTCACCCGCCGCCGGCCGGAGCGATGGCTTTCGATCATCGCGACCGCCGCCTCGCGTTCGGCATATCCCGACACCGTGGTGACGCTGGCCTCGACAATCAGGCCGGTGCGGTTCTCCATCAGCGTATGGCCGAGATAGGAGAGCTTGGCTTCCTTGCCTTGGCCTTTTCGGTAGAGGCTAGCCTCTGGGTCGGTCGTCGAGACATGGGTGGCGTTCGATCGCTTCTGGCCACGGAAGTCCAATTCGGCATTGCGGCGCTGGTTTTCGGTTTCGGCTGCATCCGCGGGCTCCGGCAAAGGCGCGGTTTGATCAGTTTCGCTGGATGGAGCGGCATCGCTACCCACCGCCGCAACGGGCGCCAGGGCGTGGGACGTGTCAGGTGCCGACGGCGTGTCAGGTCCCTCGCCGGAGGTCGCCGCCATCTCTTTCGGCACGAAGCTCTTCATCGACGCCCAGGCATGGAGTTGCGCGCCGTCGACCGAAAAATGCTCGTCCGACAAAAGCGGGCTGACCTCCTGATGCGCCAGCAGCCGGCTCAGGAACTGCTTCGCAACATCGGCCTCGAGCAACCGGTCCCGGTTCTTCGTAAACACCGTCGGCACCCAGACCGGGTCGTCGATGCCGAGACCCACAAACCAGCGATAGAGCAGATTGTAGTCGAGTTGCTCCATCAGCTGGCGTTCCGATCGGACGGTGTAAAACGCCTGCAACAACGAGGCTCGAAGCAGCCATTCCGGCGGGATCGAGGGGCGGCCGTGGGCGGCATAAAGCCTGGCAAATTCGCTATCCAAACTCTGGAGCACATCGTTGACGATCTGCCGGATCTTGCGCAGCGGATGCTTCGCCGGCACACGCTCCTCAAGATCGACGTAAGAAAAAAGCTCCCCAGACCGCAAATCCGAACCGCGCATTCCGTCCTCCCTGGCATTCCAGAAAGCACGGAATCATATTCGCCACAGACTGTCATCCTCGGGGTTTTTCAGCAGCCTGCTAGTGTCCTGGTTCAGAGATACGTGCCATTATCTGGGTGAGCAATTCGCTGATAAGGGGAGAGGGATGATGGCGCGGCGCGCACCGGAAGTCGAGTTGAGCGAGGCACAGCGGCGAGCGCTTGTTGCGCTGGCGCGGCGCCGAATTACGGCGCAGGCGCTGGCGATGCGCGCGCGCATCGTGCTGGCGTGCGCCACGGGCGCCGAGAACAAGCAGGTGGCCGCGGAGCTCGGCGTCGATCAGGCGACCGCCGGCAAGTGGCGGCGGCGGTTCATCGCGCGCGGTGTGGATGGCTTGTACGACGAGCCGAAGCCCGGCGTTCCGCGCAAGATCACCGACGAACAGGTCGAGGCCGTGATTGTACGCACGCTGGAAAGCGCGCCCAAGGGGGCGACGCATTGGAGTTCGCGCCTGATGGCCCGGCAGAGCGGCATCTCAACCTCGAGCGTGCAACGGATCTGGCGCGCCTTCGGCCTGCAGCCGCACCGCACCGAGACGTTCAAGCTCTCCACCGATCCGCTGTTCATCGACAAGGTGCGCGACGTGGTGGGGCTGTATCTGGACCCGCCGGAGCGGGCGGTTGTGCTGTGCGTCGACGAGAAGAGCCAGGTTCAGGCGCTGGACCGCGCGCAGCCGGTGCTGCCGTTGCGGCCCGGGCAGGTGGAGCGGCGCACGCATGACTATGTCCGTCACGGCACGACCTCGCTGTTCGCGGCCCTGAACGCCGCAACCGGAGACGTCATCGGCAAATGCTACAAGCGCCACCGCGCGGTCGAGTTCAAGAGGTTCCTCGCCGAGATCGAACGCCGCGTGCCCGGGGACCTCGACATCCACATCGTCATGGACAACTACGCCACCCACAAGACCCCGGCGATCCGCGCCTGGTTTGCCCGGCGGCCGCGCTGGCACGTCCACTTCACGCCGACCGGCTCGTCATGGCTGAACATGGTTGAGCGGTTTTTCGCCGAGATCACCGAACGACAGATCAAGCGCGGTGTCCATCGCAGCGAACGCGAGTTGGAGCAGGCGATCCTCGCCTATATCGACGCCCGCAACGAAGACCCGAAGCCGTTCAAATGGGTTCGCACCGCCGACGACATCCTTGAAGCCGTCAACAGGTTCTGTCTCAGAACCAGCCCGGAAAATTATGAAGCATACCTCTGATTCAGGACACTAGCGGAACTTATCGCGGAACTCACGCCCGCGCAGGGCCGCAAGCTGATCGATACTCTTCGCGAGCGGAGCGCTGGAAATGAAACGCAAAAGCTCATCGATGGCCAGTTTCAGACCGATCTGAAATGCCCGCATTGCAAGGGGCGTCGCATCCATCGCCATGGTATGGCGCGGGGTCTGTGGCGTTACAAATGCCTGGCCTGCGCCAGGACGTTCAACGCTCTGACCGGCACGCCGCTGGCCCGGCTTCGAAAGCGGGACCGCTGGCTGAAATTCGCCGAAGCGCTCAACGGCTCGGAGACCGTCCGCGCCGCGGCGGTGCGGACCGGGATCGACAAGAGCACGTCCTTCCGCTGGAGGCATCGTTTTTTGAAGGCGCAGAAAGACCTTAAGGACCAGCGGCTGACCGGCATCGTCGAGGTCGACGAATGTTTCGTTCTGCAAAGCCGGAAAGGTGAGCGGCGCTTGCCGCGCAAGGCGAGGAAGCGCGGCGGCAAGGCTGAAAAGCCAGGCTTGTCCAGCGAACAAACGCCGATCCTGATCGCCCGCGACCGCTACGGCCATCATCTGGATGCGGTGTTGCACAATCGCTCGGAGGACGCCGTCAACGCGGTTTTGAAGGGAGCAGTTTCGAACACTGACGTGCTGCTGTGCATGGACGGCGATCCGGCGCTGATCGCTTTCGCCAAGGCAGAAGCGATCGAATACGAGCTGATCCTCGCCAGCCACGGCGAGCACGTGCATGAAAAGGTGCTGCACATCCAGACCGTCAATAGCTATATCAGCCGCTTCAAGAAATGGCTCAACCGCTTCAACGGCGTGGCGACGAAATATCTGCCCAACTATCTCGGCTGGCGGCGAATGCTGGAAAAATCCGCTGCTTCCCTTGCGCCCGAGCACTGCTTGGCCGCCGCCATTGGATGAAACACATACTCAACGCGGACAGAGCCTTACGCTTTTCAAGAGCCGGCAAGTGCTTGAGATCCATATGGATGAAACCGATCCTGGCGTCCTCAAATCGGCCCATCGCAGGTTTGACCGGTTTGGATCTGCGGCTGATGCCATGGCGCTGGAGACAGCGATGGATGGCGCTGCGGGAGAGCTTGTTATTCACGCAACGGCGCATGACCTCGACGATATCATCGAGCGGCAGATCCAGCGCGGTGCGCAACTCGCAAACCAGTTCCTCTTCCGTCGGTGTGAGCGAGATGCTCATGCGCTTAGGCCGGTGCGAGCGATCCGCCGTTGTGGTACGGCTGCGCCAGCGCCGGATAGTTCTTTCGCTGACGCCCAGCTCAGCAACGAGTTCGGCGACCGAAGCCGTGCTGCTTTGAATGTAGGCCCGGATCTTGGATGTCGTCGTGGCGTTGGCGTGCAGGTTCATGCGCATGATGCGAGGCGCTCCATGATAAAGGAAACGCCTCGGCTTACACCGATTTTATCCAGCCAATCTCGCGAGACTAAATACGAAGGCGGGGATGGACGCGGGAACAGTTGCGCTAACGGTTAATGAGGCTGCGCGATCGCATATCCTGAAGTTTCGCCAATTGATCGTCCAGCGCATCCGCTACGGGTGCACGCGGCGCAATCGCCTTCAGTTCCGCCAGAGCGAGATCAAGCCGCTCGATGACAAGCGGCATGTCGCTCGCGGCTTCACGGATCGGGTCGAAGGTTTCTTTCAGGTAGTGCTCGAAAGTCTGCGGATATTCGAGAAGGCGGACGGCGCCGTTCTCACCGCAGTAAATCCGATAATCGGGATGCTCATTCATCAGCTTGGCAAGTGCGGCCGAGAGCCAGTCGATGCAGCTGATCGCGGTAAACGGATCGTTGATGCCTTTGGAGAGAGCCCTTAGCGCAATCTCGACAAGGGCCAGCATTTCGAATTCAACCCGCTGGCCCGGCGTGCGGTAAGGTCCGAGCCGGACGAGCTCTTCCAGCTCCCGAGCGAGGTCATCATCGACCCGGCCCGCTGGCGCGACACTCATCACAGGGCGTCCATTGAGTATGAAATGGCCGGGACGGCAGCGAAAGGCGATTTGGAGATCATGCTTCTCCGCAAGACGGAGCGCGCCGTCCTCATCAACAAACTGAACATAGCCGCTCGTCCGCGTCAGACGGACCTGGCGGGCATCCTCCTCCAGCGCGTCCCGGAGCGTTTCGAAGCGGTTCCGGTCGACATGCCCGGCACTGCCGTTCTCGCTGTCCCGGGAGAGGGATTCGGTGGCCTCACGCAGCTTCTGGACGGTCTTGAAGATCACCACGTCGGCCTGGATCTGCCGGGCGATGTGATGGATGAACAGAATGACCGTGACAAATGCGACGACCGCCAGCCCCGCGCATGTGAAAACGCCGATCGTCGGTATGAAGCTATCGTCCTTGCCGAAGCCGACCGCGCCCAGAACGATCATGGCATACAGAAATGTCGCGATGAACAGGCCGAGCACGATCTGCGTCGGCCTGTCTTCCATGAAGATCTGAAGAATGCGCGGGCCGAGCTGCTGCGCCACCAATGACAGGGCGATGAGGGTCATGGAGAACACCAGGCTGGCCACGGTGATCATCGAGCCGGCAATGGCCGACAGGATCATTCTTGCGCCTTGTGCGGAGAGGCGCACTCCGGGCAACACGGCGTCACCGGAAGGGGCGGCGAGGCGGAGATCCAGTTCGATGATCGCCGGAGCGATGACGAGCGCCGCGAGCAGCATGCATAGCGGGATGAGCCAAAAGCTTGCTTTGAGACTTTGCAGAATATCGAGCAGCATAGGCCGGAGGTGAAGAGGCATTCTCGATCTCAATCCTTTGCTGCCGGCCGCATCCGCAGAATCGGCACATTATCCCGTTGATTTGGATCCCGGCGATGTTTTTTATTGCACCGGCTCGCCCCCTCGATGAACGTCCACAGATCTTATGCCGCCGGTAAAAGCATAGCCCCAAGGTCATCGAAGGCTCTGTCCGCGCTGAGTATGGGGATTGACGGCAGCTCAAGTTCCTGATCTGTTCCCATTAAGGGAGACCGATCATGGAGCACCGAAAATTCAAACAGCGGCTAGCGGAACTTATCGCGGAACTCACGCCCGCGCAGGGCCGCAAGCTGATCGATACTCTTCGCGAGCGGAGCGCTGGAAATGAAACGCAAAAGCTCATCGATGGCCAGTTTCAGACCGATCTGAAATGCCCGCATTGCAAGGGGCGTCGCATTCATCGCCATGGTATGGCGCGGGGTCTGTGGCGTTACAAATGCCTGGCCTGCGCCAGGACGTTCAACGCTCTGACCGGCACGCCGCTGGCCCGGCTTCGAAAGCGGGACCGCTGGCTGAAATTCGCCGAAGCGCTCAACGGCTCGGAGACCGTCCGCGCCGCGGCGGTGCGGACCGGGATCGACAAGAGCACGTCCTTCCGCTGGAGGCATCGTTTTTTGAAGGCGCAGAAAGACCTTAAGGACCAGCGGCTGACCGGCATCGTCGAGGTCGACGAATGTTTCGTTCTGCAAAGCCGGAAAGGTGAGCGGCGCTTGCCGCGCAAGGCGAGGAAGCGCGGCGGCAAGGCTGAAAAGCCAGGCTTGTCCAGCGAACAAACGCCGATCCTGATCGCCCGCGACCGCTACGGCCATCATCTGGATGCGGTGTTGCACAATCGCTCGGAGGACGCCGTCAACGCGGTTTTGAAGGGAGCAGTTTCGAACACTGACGTGCTGCTGTGCATGGACGGCGATCCGGCGCTGATCGCTTTCGCCAAGGCAGAAGCGATCGAATACGAGCTGATCCTCGCCAGCCACGGCGAGCACGTGCATGAAAAGGTGCTGCACATCCAGACCGTCAATAGCTATATCAGCCGCTTCAAGAAATGGCTCAACCGCTTCAACGGCGTGGCGACGAAATATCTGCCCAACTATCTCGGCTGGCGGCGAATGCTGGAAAAATCCGCTGCTTCCCTTGCGCCCGAGCACTGCTTGGCCGCCGCCATTGGATGAAACACATACTCAACGCGGACAGAGCCATTCCCATTGCCCCTGCCTCGTTATTCGGCGGCAATCGGGCGCCGTTCATTGATGATCTGCCCGATCTCGGCCCGGCATGACCCGCAATTCGTGCCCGCGCTCAGGGCCTTGCCGATGGCCTCGACACTGAGACAACCCCCTTGCGCCGCGGCGCCGATCTCGTTGGCCCCGACCGAGAAGCAGGAGCAGACGATCGCGCCCTTGTCGGGCATATCGGCCCCGGCGCGGCCCGCGACGACCCGGTAACGCGAAAGCGGATCGGTATGCTCTGCCGTGAGCTGGGCGCAGGCCCAGTTCCGTGAGACGGCGACCGGCCGGGCAGACAGAAAGAGCGCTCCGATCAAGCGCTGGCCGTCAAACGCGGCAATGCGTGCATCGCCCCCTTCGCTGTCATGATAGGCTAGTACCCACTATCGGCGAAGCGTGAGTCGTGCTTCAAGGTTGGATGAATCGTATTGCTGAAGCGACGCGGATCACATTGACGGCGTCGGAGCGGACCAAACTTGAGGGCTTGGTGCGCTCGACGAAGACCGAACACCGTTTGCGCCAGCGGGCGCGGATTGTTCTGCTGGCGGCCGATGATACAGCGACGCGGGCGATCGCGCGCAGTGTCGGTTGCACGACAGGCACGGCTTCGAAATGGCGGGTCCGGTACGCCGAATTGCGGCTGGCCGGTCTTGACGAAACGGGCAATCGCGGCAGCGTGGCCAAATACACGAGCGACACGACGCGGCGCATTCTGCGTGTGCTCGACCTGCGGCCGCCTGACGGTTACGGGCGGTGGACCGGACCGTTGATCGCGAGGGTACTCGGTGATGTGGACGTCCAGCAAGTCTGGCGCGTGCTCCGGGCACAGAAGATCGATCTGGCCGCGCGTAAAAGCTGGTGCGAGAGCAACGATCCCGAATTTGCGGCCAAAGCCGCCGAGGTGGTCGGTCTCTACATGGCGCCGCCTGAGAATGCCATTGTCATCAGCGTCGACGAGAAACCGTCGATCCAGGCACTGGAGCGTCGCCAGGGCTATCTGAAACTGCCAAGCGGCCGGGCGCTGAGCGGGCAATCTCATGATTACAAGCGTCATGGAACAACAACTCTGTTCGCGGCTCTGAACGTCGCAACTGGCAAGGTCAGCGGGCGCCAGTACAAGCGCCGCCGCCGCATCGAATTCCTCGATTTCATGAACCGCATCGTCGCCGAGCACCCCGGTCGCGAGATCCATGTCATCCTCGACAATCTCAACACCCATAAGCCAAAGAACGACTGCTGGCTGAAGCGTCACCCGAACGTCCATTTCCACTTCACGCCGACAAAGGCATCCTGGCTCAATCAGGTCGAAATCTGGTTCTCGATCCTGACGGCCAAGGCCCTTTCGGGGACTTCCTTCAACGACCGCAAGGAATTGATGGCCCATATCGACGCCTTCATCGATGCCTATAATGTCGACGCCAAGCCATTCGTATGGACCAAGTCCGAGGTCCATCAAAAACGCCTCAAGCCATGTTTCGCGGATCTGTGATTCTGGGTACTAGCATTTGCACCTCGCCACGATCCTCGATGCCGAACAGTGAGCAGGCCAACTCCTCCGCCGTCATCGCTGCAGCATTGTCGGCGAATTCCAGCCGCCAGCCGCCATTGGTTCTGGCGAGCGCCCAATAGTCCGTACTTGGATAGGCGGGCTTTTCGGTGCTCACTGCGAAGCCGTACAGCGCGGCGGCGAAGCGCTCCAGCTTCACCGCTACATTCTTGAAGGCAGGCTGACCGGAATGCGGATCGGTGAGCGGCGAGACCAGCGCATCGATGCGGGCCATGGAGGCGAACCGATCGGTCCAGTGCATCGGCGCGAAGACCGAGCCCTGGCGCTGGCGGTCGGTAATCAGCGCCCGTAGCAATACCTCGCCATGCGGGCTTTCTATGCGCACGATGTCGGCGTCCGAGGTGGCGAGGCGTGCGGCGTCCGCAGGGTGCAATTCGGCGAAGGGTTCGGCGATATGGGCCGAAAGGCGCGGCGATCTGCCGGTCCGCGTCATGGTGTGCCAATGGTCGCGGACGCGGCCGGTATTCAGCGTCATCTGAAAAGCATCGCTCGTCCGGCTCTTGGCGGCGGCGGTGACGGGGATGAAACGGGCGCGCCGGTCGGGCGTGAAGAAGCCGCCATCGGCGAAGAAACGCGTCTCGCGTGGGCCGGCTTTCTTTGGCTGCGGCCATTGGAAGGGAGCAAGCGCCTCATATTGCGCGAGGCCGATCTCCGCATAGGCGTCGAGGTCGAGGTCGCGCGCGCCCTCATTCGCGAACGCCGGCAGTGCCGCATATTCGCGGAAGATGTCCGCAACATGTTCATAGGCAAAGGCGTCGGCGAACCCCATGCGCTTGCCGATTTCCGCCATCTGCCACCAATCGGGCCGCGCTTCGCCGGGAGGCGGCAGAAAGGCGCGCTGGCGGGAGATGCGGCGTTCGGAGTTGGTCACCGTGCCGTCTTTCTCGCCCCAGGCCGCGGACGGCAGCTTCACGTCGGCGTGGCGTACCGTTTCGGTTTCCGCAAGGACGTCGGAGACGACGACGAAGGGACAATTGCGGATCGTGTCCTGTACCGCGTCGGCGTCGGGAAGGCTGGCCGCCGGATTGGTCGCCGTGATCCAGAGCGCCTTGATGCTTCCGTTCGCGACGGCCTTGAACATATCGACCGCTTTCAGTCCCGGCTTTTCGGCAATGACCGGGGAGCGCCAGAACGTTTGCGCCAGCGTGCGATGCTCCGCGTCCTCGATCTCCAGATGCGCCGCCAGCATGTTGGCGAGCCCGCCGACCTCGCGGCCGCCCATGGCGTTGGGCTGGCCGGTGACCGAGAACGGCCCCATGCCCGGCCTGCCGATCCGGCCCGTCGCCAGATGGCAGTCGATGATCGCATTGACCTTGTCCGTGCCGGCGGAGGACTGGTTGACGCCGTGGCTGTAGACCGTGGCGGTGCTCTCGGTTGCGGCGAAGAGCTCGTAGAAGGTCGCGATTTCGAGCTCGCTCAGACCGGTCTGGCGGCAGATGTCCTCGGTCGACAATTTCGAGGCGGCGGCGATCGCCGCTTCAAAGTCATTCGTATGCTGATCGATATAGGCATCGTCGAGATGGCCGGTGCGGTCGAGATAGGCGAAGAGGCCGGTGAACAGCGCCGTATCGCCGTCCGGGGCGATAGCCAGATGCATGTCCGCAATGTCGGCCGTCATGGTCCGGCGCGGATCGATTAGCACGATGCGCATCTCCGGCCGAGCGTTTTTTGCGGCGGCGAGGCGCTGATAGATCACCGGATGGCACCAGGCCAGATTCGAGCCGGTGAGGACGACGAGGTCCGCAAGCTCAAGATCCTCGTAAATGCCCGGCACGGTATCGGAGCCGAAGGCGCGGCGGTGGCCCGCGACGGAAGAGGCCACGCAGAGCCGGGAATTAGTGTCGATGTTGGCCGAGCCGATGAAGCCCTTCATCAGCTTGTTGGCGACGTAATAGTCCTCGGTCAGGAGCTGACCGGAAACGTAGAACGCGACGCTGTCCGGGCCGTGCTCGGCGATTGTTTCGCCGAAACGGGATGCGATGAGATCGAGCGCCTCGTCCCAGCTTGCACGTTTGCTGTCGGCCTCCGGATGGAGCAGCCGTCCCTCCAGACCGACGGTTTCCGCAAGGGCCGATCCTTTGGAGCAGAGACGGCCGAAATTGGCCGGATGGTCCGGGTCGCCGGAAATCGTCACCGAACCATCCGGCTTGGCGGCAGCGAGCACTCCGCACCCGACGCCGCAATAGGGGCAGGTGGTTTCTACGGAACATGCGCCGGGAGCGACCGATTTCATGGTCTGGCTCCCAGCCGATATGCGCCATTCAACATCATCGCATCACTCTGCAAACGCCCGGCTCGGCGTTGGGCAGAGCAGGATCGTCTGGCCGTCGAGCTTTACCGGATAGCTTGCCGTCCGGCCCTCGTCGGCGCCTTGCGCCTCGCCGGTCTCCAGCGAGATCACCCAATTATGCAGCGGGCAGGTCACGCAGCCGTCATGCACGATGCCCTGGCTGAGCGGGCCGTTCCGGTGCGGGCATTTGTCTTTTAGCGCGAAGATCTTGTCCTCGGCGGTGCGGAACACGGCGATCGTGACGTCGCCATGCTTGACGCAGCGTGCCCCGCGCCGGGGGATTTCATGAATGGAGCCAACGGCATACCAGCGTTCAGTCATGACGTTCATTGCACCGCCTCGAGTTTGAGTTCGGCCATGGGCGTGAATTCGTGCTCGTCCTTGCCGGAGGCGCGCTCCGACCACGAATCGATCTGGGCGAATTTCTGCGAAAACACGAAGCGGTCGAAATAGGTGCGGCGCTTCTCGGCGTCGTTCATGATCTGCTCGCGGATCTCGGCGATGCCGACGCGTTTGGCCCATTTGTAGATGCGCTCCAGATAGTGGCCCTGCTCGCGGTATATCTGCACGAGCGCCACGATATGTTCGAGCGCTTCATCCTCCGTCTTGACGAGGCCCAGGACTTCGGTGCCCTTGATGTCGAGCCCCGCCGCCCCGGCGAAATGGATCTCGTAGCCCGAATCCACGCAGACGACGCCGACATCCTTGCACGTCGCTTCGGCGCGGTTCCGCGGGCAGCCCGAGACAACCATCTTCACCTTGGCGGGTGTCCATGAGCCCCACATGAATTTCTCGACACGCACGCCGAGGCCGGTCGAATCCTGCGTCCCGAACCGGCACCAATCGGTCCCGACGCAGGTCTTCACCGTGCGCAGCCCCTTGGCGTAGGCGTGGCCCGACACGAACCCTGCCTTCCCAAGCTCGGCCGAGACGGCGGGCAGGTCCTCCTTCCTGATGCCGAGCATGTCGATCCGCTGGCCGCCCGTGACCTTGACCGTCGGGATATCGAACTTCTCGACGCAATCGGCGATCGCACGCAGCTCCCTGGCCGATGTCTGGCCGCCCCACATGCGCGGCACGACCGAATAGGTGCCGTCCTTCTGGATGTTGGCGTGGACCCGCTCATTGATAAAGTGCGACTGGTAGTCGTCGGCATATTCGTCCGGCCAGTCGCAGACCATGTAATAGTTCAGCGCCGGACGGCATTTGGCGCAGCCGCAGGAGGTTCTCCATTCCAGCTCCTGCATGAGCTGTGGAATGGTCTTCAGTTCCTTCGCCTTGATCAGACGGCGGACGTCATCGTGGCTGAGATCGGCGCAGCCGCACATCGGCTTGACGGCGGACGGGTTGTAGGCATCGCCCAGCGTCAGGCTCATGAGCTGCTCGACGAGGCCGGTGCAGGTGCCGCAGGAGGAGGACGCCTTGGTGTAGGCGCGCAGATCATCGAGCGAGGTCAGCCCCTTGGCCTTGATCGTGGAGAGGATTTTGCCCTTGCATACGCCGTTGCAGCCGCAGATTTCCGCATCATCCGGCAAGGCTGCAACGGCCGCCGTAGGGTCCAGAGGGGCGCCTCCCTGATAGGCCTGGCCGAAGATCAGCGTGTCGCGCATCTCGGAGATGTCGGCGCCCTTCTTCTTCAGATCGTTGAACCAGGCGCCATCGGCGGTCTCGCCATAGAGCACGGTGCCGATGATGCGATTGTCCCTCAGGATCAGACGTTTATAGATGCTGGCCGTAGCGTCGCGGAGCACGATTTCCTCGCGGTCATCGCCTTCGGCGAAATCGCCGAGCGAGTAGAGATCGATGCCGGTGACTTTGAGCTTCGTCGGCGTGTCCGTATGGACGAACGTCTTGGCCGTATCGCCGGAAAGATGCGCCGCCGCCACGCGCGCCATTTCGTAGAGCGGTGCAACCAGCCCGCAAATCTGGCCGCCGACCTCGGCACATTCGCCGAGCGCAAAAATATCCGGATCGCTTGTATGCATGCCGGTGTCGACGACGATGCCGCGATTGACCTCAAGGCCCGCCTCCTTCGCCAGAGCGGCATTCGGCCGGATGCCGACGGCCATCACGACCAGCGAAGCCGGGATCACGGTCCCGTCCGCGAGTTCGACGCCTTCGACCTTGCCCGTGCCGAGGATGGCCTTGGTGTTGGCCTTGGTCATCACCGCGATGCCGCGGCTTTCCAGCTCGCGCTGCAGAAGATAGCTCGCCGCCGCGTCGAGCTGCCGCTCCATCAGCGTCGGCATGAGGTGCAGCACGGTGACGTCCATGTCCCGCGCTTTCAGCCCTGCCGCCGCTTCCAGCCCGAGAAGCCCTCCGCCGATCACCACCGCCTTGTCGTGCGACTGCGCCGCAAGCATCATCGCCTGGACGTCGTCGAGATCGCGATAGTTGAGGACGCCGGGCAGGTCGTGGCCGGGCACGGGGATGATGAACGGATTGGAGCCCGTGGCGATGACGAGCTTCTCGTAGGAATCCGTCTCGCCGGGTTCCGACGTCACCGTCTTCGCCTCGCGGTCGATATTGACGACCTTGTGGCCCTTATAGAGCATCACGCCATGATCGATGTACCAGCCGTCGCCGTGAATGATGATCTCTTCATAGGACTTCTCGCCGGACAGCACGGGCGACAGCAGAATGCGGTCGTAATTGACCCGCGGCTCTGCGTTGAAGATCGTGACCTCATAGGCGTCGGGCGCGGTCTCGAAGAGATGTTCGAGCATCCGTCCCGGCGCCATGCCGTTGCCGATGATGACAAGTTTTTGCTTCCTCATGGGCTGAGCCCCTTTTGTCGAAAAGCCGTGCGCCTTGGCGATGTGCGTGGCGCCGCCCGGAGCCTTGCCGCGATCGGCATCGGCGCGAGCATATGGGCACATTGGAAGTGTCCGACCGCCATGCGGTCGCGAATATTGGCCCAAGAGGTCTCGCGGACGAGCGTCAGCCGGAAATCTTCCTCCTCCGCGAAGCCTTTTTCCTTGGCTGCGATCAGCAAGGCGGCGTCGACCAATGGCAGAAACCCGGCGACGATATTGCGTGACTCTCCTGCCATCGGCTCCTTCCTTACTTCTCCAGCATCTGCGCCGCGGTCACGAGGCTTTGCGCAATATCGGCGATCTTCCGGTTCTGGTTCATGGCCGTCTTGCGCAGGAGCTGGTATGCGGCGTCCTCGCTCAGACCCTTCGATCGCATGAGGATGCCCTTTGCCTTCTCGATGATCTTGCGGCTGTGCAGCTCGTTTCTGGCCTGTTCGAGCTCGCGTTCCATTCGCGAAAATGCGTTGAACCGGCTGATGGCCATGTCGAGGATCGGCTGGACGCGCTCACGGCGCAGACCGTTCACGATATAAGCCGACACGCCCGCATCGATCGCGGCCTCGATCGACGCCTTGTCGGAGCTGTCCACGAACATGGCGATCGGCCGTTTGACCGAGCGGGTCAGCTGAAACATGTTCTCCAGCATGTCGCGATTGGGATTGCCGAGATCGATGACGATCACGTTAGGGTCGAGCTCAGCGATCTTGCGGGCAACGCCGGTGAGGTCGGTGAGGATGGTGACCGCGTCGTGCCCCTCATCGCGCAATCCAGCCTCGATGATCGATGCGCGCGCATCATTATTGTCGATGACCCGGATCGAAAGCGGCTTCGGGACCATGAGCTTATTTTGCGCATGCGAACGATTTGTGCAATGCAATAAATGCGCAGCGCGGGAAGCCGTTTGTCCGAGCCTTGCCGGGAGAGCCGAACCGCTCAATGGAAATGCTGATCGCCATGGTCTGCCCGTGCCGGGCCGGACAGTCGCTGGTTGGTTGGGGCGCTGGGATTTGACTGATCCGCCGAAAACGGATTTCGCGCATCGATGGCCACGCTCAGCGTCCGCGGCTCGGCGCCGTATCGCGGATCGGCAGGAAAACCAGCGTTCTCCCTGATCAAATCCGTCCACACGGTCTCGGTCCGAAATAGATGGCGGCGGGGTGAGATCACTGCGATTTTCGTGACAGAGCCGGTGACTAGCGCAACGCGCGTCCAAGCATGTTCCCGCGAAGGCGATCTTGACCCGACGCGCGCTGATTTTCACCAACGCGCCGATCTTCAGCAGCTTCAGCCGGATCGTGCCGCAGGTCGCAGCGGCAAACTGCGTATGAGCCAGGCCGATCCGGCGCAGCGCGCAGAGCAGAACGTAAGCCATCGAGGCAAACCACAAGCGCAGCTGGTTGGCCCGCATCGTCGCCGCTGAGGTGCGGTCGGCGAACAGATCGCCCTGCGCCTCTTTGATACGGTTTTCCATCTCGCCGCGCTTGCAATAGAGATCTTCGTAGAGTGGCTTGGCGGTCCAGGCGTCAGGCTTCAGCGAGGTGACGAGAAAACGCGGATTGGCTTCGCCGCCGGTCCACTCCGCCTTGCCGATCACGCGCCGACGGCGCGACCAGGAGTCCTTGGTCGACCAGAGGAAATCCCGAAACACCCGCGCCGGCTTGCCTTCCGTGGCCTCCGATAACCTCCGCGCCTCGGCCAGCGCCTCAGTGATGCGGGCTTCCAGACGCGCGTTGCGGGCGAGACCGAAGACGTAGTCAACCTTGTGGGCCTCGCACCAAACCATCAGGGCCTCTCGGGCGAAGCCGGAATTGGCGCGCAGAATGATCTTCACCTTCGGCCAACGCGCTCGGATCTGCGTGACGATCCGGGCCGTCTCCTCCGCCGCGCCGGCGCTGCCGTCGATGTTCGAGCGCCGAAGCTTTGCGGCCAGGAGATGCCGGCCGCAGAAGATGTAGAGCGGCAGGTAGCAATAGCAGTCGTAATAGCCATGGAAGAACCGGCCTTCCTGATGGCCGTGCAGCGGATCGTCGGTGGCGTCGAGGTCGAGCACGATCTCACGCGGCGGCTTGCTATGCGCCTCGAGAAACACGTCGACGAACAGATCCTCGATCGCGGCGCCGTCGTGCCCGATCTTGTGATACCGGCCAGTGGCTCCTTCCGCTGGGGCGTGCTCCAACCGGTTTAGCGTGCTCTTGCCGGCCAGCGGCGCCGGGGCTTCGGCCGTGCGTTCGAGCTTGCCGAGCAGCACGCCGAGAACGGGATCGCGCCGCAACTCGTCATGGTCGACGAGGTCTTCATAGCCCAGCGCCAGGCCGAACACGCGCTGTGCAACCAGCGTCTTCACTTCGTGAACCACGTAAGCGGGATGGCGCCGATCGCGAAAGCAGGCCGCAAAGCGGTCGACGAGCCGGATCGCCTTGTCCGTCTCCCCGAGCAGGTGAGCCCCGGCATCCGAAAAGACCATGCCGCCGTCGAAATCCGCGACCACACGGCGTCCGCCCGCTCTTCCAAAATCGATCTCGCTCGCGCTACACTCCGTCAGCATCGGGGAACTCCATCGAATTGGTATAACTCGTTCTCGCAAAACAAGTTTACACCGTCAGAGACCCCGATGCGCCTCCGCCGCGTGAGAAATGCGGGCTAGCCGGAGAACCACGGTGGCCGCCTCGCCTGGCCGCCCGCGCGGGCTTCGCTTCGCCATAGCGAAGCTACGCGAAGCCCGCGCTACACCTTAAAAATTTACACCACGGGATGGGACGCAAGCTCCGCAACCTGTAGTGCCGTCAGAAAGCGGGCCTTTGAGCGCTCCACATGACTCCAATGTGAGGCATGAGCCTGCTCAACATCGCCTGAAGCCAGGGCCCTCACCATTTCGCGGTGTTCGCTATTCGAGACCGCCAAACCTCCGCCTTGAACAAGGCTCTTGGCCCGGAATAGATGCATCTTCTTGACGAAGCGCTGGTACTCGGCGATGAGCGTCTTATTGCCGGTCGACCCGACGATGAGTTGATGAAACTGAAGATTGAGTGGGTAATACCGCTCGAAATCGGTATCGCGCGCCGCCGTCTCCATGCATTCGAGGCATTTGTTCAGCTTCTCTAGCAATTCGTCATTCATTTTTTCTACAAGTAGGCGTCCGGCCAATCCGAACAGCGCGGCGCGCACGTCATAAATCTCCATCACTTCTTCGATGCCAAGCTGACGCACGAAAACGCCGCGATTGCGGATGACTTCAACAAAGCCCTTTGCCGCCAGGCTGCGGGTTGCCTCGCGCAGAGGGCCACGGCTCGTGCCGAATCGTGAGGCAAGCTGATTTTCGTTGAGACGTTCACCTGGCGCCAGTTCGCCGTCAACGATCAGGCGCTCGATCTGCTGCTCAAGCGCGTTGGTCAAGGAAATAGTCCTTACAACCCTAAGTGCATCGAGGGGTTGCACCGAATTTCTTTCTGTCAGAGTCACGTATCACAACCTTATATATGAGCTTTCCTCGCGCGCCCTCATCCCTTATTTGTCGCCAGCGCTGCTAGAATGCCGTTCGTCATAGCCGCAAGATCACCTGTCCCAGCTATGTCCTGTGTGCGGGTGGCCGGATCGGCCAGCGCGGTGTCGAGCGCCTGCCGCATTGCGGCGGCTGCTTCGATCGCCGCATTCATCTTATGCGTCCGCCCGAGCCAGTCGAGCAGCATCCTGGTCGAGTTGATCACTGCGTAAGGGTTGGCGATGCCGTTCCCCGCAATGTCCGGCGCGGAGCCGTGTGTCGCCTGCGCCATCGCCAGCGAGCCGCGCCCGATGCAAAGGCCGGGCGCCATGCCGAGACCGCCAACGAGGCCAGCCGCTTCATCGGTCAGAATATCGCCGAACATGTTGGTGGTGACGACGGTGTCGAAAGCCTGCGGTTCGCGGACCAGGCGCATTGCGAAGGTATCGACGATCACCTCGTCGACCGTGACATCCGGGAAATCCTTGCCGACCTCATAGCAGGACTCGACGAACATGCCGCAACCCAGCTTGAAAACAGTGTTCTTATGCACGAGCGTCAAATGCTTGCGGCGCGATCTGGCGATTTCAAACGCCGCGCGTGCGACCTTACGGCTGCCCTCCCGCGTAATGACGCGGACAGAGATCGTCACTTCCTCTGTCGGGCGGAACTCGCCGGAGCCCATGACGACATTGCGGTCGGGCTGAAAGCCCTCATTGTTCTCCCGCACGATGACGAGATCGACATCGTCATGGAGGCAGCCGATGCCAGGATAGGTGCGGGTCGGACGCACATTGGCGAAGAGGTCGAAATGCTTACGCAAGATCGGGTGCGGGTTGATCGCTTCTGGGACTTTCGGATAGTCCCGGTGCCCTATCGGGCCAAGGATCCAGCCGTGGAGTGCGGCTAGCGTTTCCAGCGTTCCCTTCGGCAAGGTTGAACCGTGGCTGTCGAAGGCGCGACGGCCGATCGGCAGCTCGATCCATTCGATAGAAAGGCCGGTCTGCGCTGCCGCCGCTTTTGCGATGCGCACTGCGACCGGGACGATCTCATGACCGATATCGTCGCCTTCGAGAATACCGAGACGCAGTCGGTCTTTGGTCATATCGTGCTCCCGATAACCAAACGGTGCTTCATCAAGGAACGGAGGCGCGGGCGACGGCAGCCGCATCTTCGAGCGCGTCGATCCGCCATGAAAGCGCCAGGAGATCGCGGGTCTGCGCCTCGCCGATGACGAGTTTGGCCTGATTGACGAATTTTGTCTCCAACTGCGCGTTGGTAAGCGGCCGTTCGCGGCTGCCAATCGCCCGCTCGATACGTTCGGTCAGGGTCGAACCGTCCTCGAACGTGACGTCGATCGTAACCGATGCTTCGTGACAGGCCGGGTCGGCCTCGGCTTTTACCTTGTCTCGCAAGGAAATGATTTCGGGCAGGTTCACGACTTCGTCGGTAAAGGCGGTCGGCGCGCCATCGCCGCGCAGCAGCGCGCAGGCGGCTGCGTGATAAACGCTGAACTTGCCCTCGAGCCCCGTCTTCGGCGCGGTCTTCCCGGTCAGTTCCAGCACCAGCGGATGTGTCGTGAGCTGGACCGCCTCGATCTCCTGCACGCGCTCTCCGATCTCATCGCGGATCTGCTGACAGCCGTCGATGGTCGGGTGAATCACGATGCCGCAGGCGAACGGCTTGTAGCTGTTGAGGGCGGCTTCCCAGCGCGAGCCGAGCCCGTCCAGGATTTCGCTGTAATCCTGCTTATCGGACATGACATTGGCGAAACCGCGTGGCGCTTCGATTCCACGTTCGGACGAGTCGAATCCAGCTTCGGCCAAGAAGGCACAGAATGCGCCGTTCTGCGCTGCCCTGCCGGGGTGGAAAGATTTCGTCATCGTACCGAACATCTCCCGCAATCCGGCGGACTGCGTGGCGGCAAGGCCGAGCGCCCATCGCATCTGTTGAGGGTTGAGACCGATAGCCCGCCCGACGGCCGCCGCTGCGCCGAATACACCGGCCGTCCCCGTAATGTGCCAGCCGTGGTCGTAGTGGTCCGGATAAACGGCATTGCCGATCCGGCATTCGACCTCCACCCCGATGATCATGGCCGTCAGTAGATCGCGGCCGGAGAGCGGCCTGATTTCGGCGAGCGCAAGAAGCGCCGAGGCGACTGGCCCGGCTGGATGAATGATGGTCTTCAGGTGGGTGTCGTCATAATCGAGCACGTGCGAGGTGATGCCATTTAAAAGCGCCGCGTGCAGAGCATCAAGACGCTCAGGACGGCCGAGAACAGTCGCGTTGCGTGGACCGGAAAAAGGCGAAACCGCCGCAAGCGCGCAGTCCGCCGTCTCATGACGGGCACCGCCAACCGCGCAGCCGACCCAATTCACAAAGGTTCTAACACCCTCGTCGCGGACCTCGGCGGGGATCGTGGAGGGATCGAGGCCGACGATCCAATCGGCAAGTTCGGCCGTTACTTTCGGCGGGTTCATATCCGTTCCTTGCTTAAAGCAGGCCGCGGGCGATGCCGCCATCAACATTGACGGCCTGTCCTGTGACATAGCTGGCGCGCGGGCTGGCAAGCCAGGTCACCATGACCGCGACCTCATCCGGCTGGCCAAAGCGCTGCATCGGGACGTCGCGGGAGAATTCTTCCAGCACCTGGGCTTCGCTGACGCCGCGCTCCGCCGCCATTTTGGCCGCACGGGTTTTCCAGAGCGGCGTCAGCGTGCGGCCCGGCGCGACGCAATTGACCCGGATGCCCTTTTCCGCCAGCTCGCCGGCGAGCGTTTTGGTGAGGCCAAGAAGTCCGGCCTTATGCACGTTGGAGACGATCTGATGCGCGTAGGGCATTTTCGATGCCGCCGCGCCGAGCGTGACGATCGCGGGCTTGTCGCCTTTTTCGAGGTGGGGCAGCAGCGAGCGGATCGCCCGGACCGTCGAGAGCACATTGAAATTATAATTGGCGAGCCAGTCTTCATCGCTCAGCGCGGAGAATTCGGACCTTATGCTGCCGCCGACGGCGGTGACAAGAACATCGAGCGCGCCCCAACGGTCGGCAACGGCGCGGGCGAGCGTGTCTCCTGCCGTGAAATCGGTGACGTCGGCCACGACCGTCGCCGGGCGCCTTCCGCTCGCCGCCTCGATTTCCTCCGCAGTCTTTTTCAGATTTTCCGCCGAGCGCGAGGCGATCATGACATCGGCGCCCTCCTGAGCGAAAAGCGACGCGCTTGCCTGGCCGATGCCGGAGCTGCCGCCGACGACGAGCACACGCCGTCCATTAAATCCGAGATCCATATGGGACTCCTGTCAGGTGGCTGTAGAGTTTGAAGACGATAAGGATCGTGGAACAAACGACGGCAATGCGCATGATATGAAAAGCGGTCACGGTCTCCGCTTCAAGATGCATGACTTTTGCGGTGATGACCATTTCGGTGACGGCGGCCGGGGCGAGCGACAGGAAGGCGGTTGCAAGGGACAGGCCGGTGACGCTTGCCATAACGAATGCGCCGAGCACAGCTGCCAGGATCATGAAGAGCGATACGGCGAATCCGGACACAGCGACCCTCGGCACCGCGAGTAACACCTCGCGCCTGAACTGAGAACCAAGCCAGGTGCCGATAGCGATCTGGGCAATGACAATCACGATCGGCGGGACTGCAAGTCGGAGAAGGCCGGATGCGCCCAGGACGAGACCGAGCAGCATCGGCCCGACCAGCCAGGGATTCGGTAAGGGCGTCGGTTTCAGGAGCCTTGCGACAATGAAGGATGCAACCAGAGCCAAAACAAGCAGAAAAATGTTCTGTTCGGCATCGCCCGCGACGGAAAGTGAGGTTGAGCCTGGCGAACCAAAGGTGATCACGAGCACCGGCACGATAGCGACGACGGTCGAGACGCGCAGCGCATGAACGAGGGCGACGGCGTTGGAGTTGCCGCCGCGCGCATGAGCGACGATGGCCATGTCGGCGACGCCGCCAGCAGCCGTCGCGAAAAACGCCGTCGTCCTGTCTACGCCGGCCAAAGGCCGCAGGACCAGCGCGGCGATGAACGTGAAAATCATAATGTAAAACGTGCCAAGCAGCATCTCCGGCAGAAGGTTCGCCGTGGCGGCCAGCGTCGCTGGCGTAAAGCGCAGTCCGACCGCAAGGCCAACGGCCATCTGAGCAAACTCACGGCCCATCGGCAGATAGGCGAGGCGCAGACCGGCTGCAGAGAGGGCACCGCAAAGGAAGAACGGCCCGAGCATCCAGGGGAGGGGAATTGAAACCTGTTTGGCAACGAAGCCTCCAGCAACGCCCGCCGCGTAGGTCAGGACGCAGCGCCCCCACCATGTCCAATCGCGCCACCACAGCTTTGCCGGTGCGGGCGTCCGATCGGGTTCGTTATCCGTTATCGTTGCCATGATGGGCTTGCCTTCAAGCCCTATTCACGGGAGAGCGCCCCCAGGAGCGCATCGAGTGACGGCAAATTTTCGAAATCGCGGACCATCGCCACCACGTCGGCTGCGCGGGCTTTGTCCCATCTGGCGAACTCGGCGCATTCGTGGAACTTCGCCGCCACCTCATCGAAGCTCATCGGATTGGCGGGGCTGCCTTTGCCGAAATCGGCCATGCCGGAGATTTTGCTGCCGTTCTTCAGCGTGACGTCGATATAGGTGGTCATCTTATGATAGCCTGCCGCCTCCGCACGTTCGTCGACAACGAAGTCGATGTTTGCGATCATCGCCTGAACGTCCGGCCGGTTTATCACTTCGTCAACGAATTCATTGAGCCCCGCCCGGCCTTCGAGCAGCAAAATCGCCATACAGAACCCCATCGAGAACTTTGCCTGCAGTTCGTTGACCGGCCGGTGATGAATTAGGGCATTCGGCATGTTGGAATTGGTGCCGACGCGCACATGGGCGACGTCCTCGGCCTTGATGCCATGCTCGCGGATCAGGCGCAGCATTTCGGTCATGCCGGGATGGGTGAGCGAGCCGGACGGGTGCGGCTTGATGGAGACCCCAGGCGACTCGAAGGTCCAGGGCGCGCCGAGCTTTCCGGCAATCGCGTTCACGTCATAACCGCCGCCAGCCGCGCTGAAGAACCCTCGCGGCGCTTCCAGAATCTTGTCCGTCGCCGTCCAGCCGTATGAGGCGAACTGCGCCGCGACGACGCCGCTCTCCGAGGACCGCCCTGCATGGAACGGCTTGGTCATGGTGCCGAAATTCTCGCGCAGCCCGGCCGACTGGCTTCCCGCGATAGACAAGGCGCGTTGCAGCCCATCCTCATCGAGGCCCATCAACCGGCCCGCCGTGGCCGCGGCGGCGAAGGTGCCGCAGGTCGCGGTCGCATGAAAGCCGGTCTGATAATGGCGCGGATTGATCGCTTCGGCGATCTTGCACTCGACTTCGACGCCGAGATGATAGGCAAGCATAATTTCGCCCCCCGATGCCCCGCGCGCTTCGCCAATGGCGAGGGCAGCGGGCAGGGCGGGCGCGGTCGGATGGGTGAGCAAACCGTAAACGCGGTCTTTGGCGACGGCGAGCTGGGTATCGTCGTAATCGTCGGCATGAATGCCCACGCCATTGGCGAAGGCGGCAAAACGCGGCGCCACCTTCAAGGAAGAGCCGATAACTGTCGCCGGTCCGGCGCCGAGATTGAGCTCGCTCAGATGCCGGCGCACAAGCTCGCCCGTTTTGGCGACTGACCCGGAAAGCGCCAGCCCAAGGCCATCGAGGATCGACTTCTTGCCGTTCGCGACGACGGAGGAAGGCAGATCTGCGAGCGTGGTGCCCCGTACAAATTCTGCTACGTAATGCGTCAGGCCTTCTCCCTCCGGTTTCGGTTCGCGTGCACTCACGAGATTCGATACTACGGTCATCGCGATATCTCCTTCGGGCCGAAATAATCCTCGATCGCCTAAAGCGAGCTTGCAGCGGTTTGCACGTACCACAGGGTCGGTAGCAGGAACCTCCGGCTAACGTAGACCTAAAACAAAGTTGTAGATTGTCAACAAAGGTGCGTGGCGGCAATCCATCGCAAGGTGATGCGCCGACGAACAAATTGGCAGTTCGTGAATGCCGGCAACCGCAGCGCGGTCATACCCCCAGCGCCGGATGCCACCCCGGAAATTAGCAATGCGTCATTGTTGACAGTTAACGGTATCGTACCTAGCGTGGGTAGAATGGCCGGCAGAGCAATAGCCGGCCCTTAATAACGAATGTTGCGGCTTCTCGGCTGTCGCGCCGGGTCGATCCAGGCATCTGGGAGGAAAAGAAAAATGGCTCAGAAATTGACTCGCCGTACCGTATTGAAGGTGGGCGCCGGCGGCATCGCTGGGGCGGCTTTAGGTATGCCCATGATCGCCCGCGCCGCATCCTATCCAGAACGTCCGATCAACGTCGTGGTGCCCTTCAAGACCGGCGGCTATAACGACCGCCTCGCGCGCGCCTTCACGCCATTCCTGCAAAAGACGATCGGCCAGCCGCTGGTCATCGTCAATCGCGGCGGCGCCGGCGCGATGCTCGGCCACACCTATTTCCTGCAGCAGCCGGATGACGGGTACACGATCCTGTGCACCTCGGCGGCGCCCTATATTCCGCTCAACATTCTGACGCAGAATGCGCCCTTCAAAGTTGAAGATTTTTATATGATCAATTTGCCGTCGCGAGACTATACGCTGATGGCGACGAGCGCGGACAGCGATCTGAAATCCGCGCAGGATGTGATATCGCGCCTCAAGGCCGATGCGGGCAGTCTGTCGATCGGCATTCAGCCGTCTTCGGCCGACCTGGTAAATATGATGCTGTTCGCCGATGCCAACGGCATCGATCGCAAGGGGCTGCGTCTCGTCACCTATGACGGCGGCGGACCGACCCGCAACGCCACAGCCGGCGGCGTCGTCAATATCGGCATGGTCGGCGGGCAGGGCTTCCTGCCGCTTGCGGAGAAGATCCGGCCGCTTTGCGTGTTCGATGACGCCAAGCGCGACAATTGGGACGCCCCGCCGGTAACTGAAGTCAACGGCGCGGACGCCAAGTTCGTCGCCGGTTCCCAGCGCGGCTGGGGCGTGCATTCCTCCTTTGTCGAGAAGCATCCCGACCGCTACAAAGTGCTCCTTGATGCGATCGAGACGACGACCAGGGACCCCAAAGTGGTCGAGAGTCTGAAGAGTCAGGATCTGGCCACCGACTGGTACGGCCCGGACATCTCGAACAAGGCCTTGCGCAACACCGCGAACATAATGGCCGAACATGTCGATCTGCTGAAGGGGACCTGATCCTCGCCGCGATCATGAAAGACAGGCAGGTGCCGGCTTAGCCGGCGCCCGCATGGCTGTGCGCCGCCAAAGTGAGATAAGGCA
Organism: uncultured Alphaproteobacteria bacterium; assembly: GCA_963749875.1. Lineage (GTDB taxonomy): Bacteria > Pseudomonadota > Alphaproteobacteria > Rhizobiales > Rhodomicrobiaceae > JAHQVI01. The sequence goes on along the minus strand of CAVVOX010000002.1, from coordinate 915,027 downwards.
ATGAAGGAGCGGACACGCGGCCGGCTCGTCGTCGATTGGGGACATCTGGCGCTGCTGACCTTCATTAGCGGTGTGGTGCTCGCCTATCTGCTGGATGCGCGCGCCACCTCGCTGAAGATCAACAATCTGTTGCTGGTCGAGCCGGCGGCGATCATCGCGCTCATCTTCGTGGCGCTGGTGCTGCCGCAATGCTTCCGGCGCGTCAGCGAGGAAAAGGCGGCAGAGCCGGTCAGGAAGGAGACGCTGTCCGAGCTGGGAAAAGTTGCGGCCCTTGCCGCGGCCTTCGGCGCATTCGTGATCTCGCTCGAAACGGTCGGCTTCGACGTTGCGACTTTCCTCTTCACGGCCTTCGGGATCTATGTTTGCGGTGAACGCAAGCTGTGGCTGATCCTGCTGTTCAGCGCCATCTTCACGGCCGTCATCGTCTACGGTTACCAGATGCTCGTGCCGTTTCCCTTCCCGCTAAGGGTGCTTTGAAGGCGATGCTCGATCTGTCGGCAATCGGATCCGCGCTGTCGATCCTCTCCTCGTCATATCTCGCGTGGGTGTATTTGATCCCCGGCCTGTTAATAGGCTTGATCTTCGGCGCCATGCCCGGGATCTCCATTTCCATGGCGATGGCGATCTTCCTGCCGGTTACGCTCTATATGGACTTCCTGCCGGCGGTCATATTCCTGACCTCGATCTATACGGGCGCGGGCTTCGGCGGCTCGGTGCCGGCGGTGCTGATGAACATTCCCGGCACGTCCTCCGCCGTTGCGACGACCTTCGACGGCTATCCCATGGCGCGTCAGGGTAAGCACAGCCAGGCCCTCGGTCTCGCGCTCGCGGCTTCCGTGCTCGGCACATTGTCGAGCTATGTGCTGCTCCTATTCCTCATCGCGCCGGTCTCCGCCGTGGTGTTGAAGATGGGCCCGCTCGAAATGTTCGCTATCGCCATTTGGGGCATGATGCTGCTGGGCGCGCTCGCGGGCGCCTCGATCTGGCGCGGTCTGCTGGCGGGCGTGTTCGGCGTTCTGCTCGGCACCGTCGGCATGAACACCGCCGGCTATATTCGCGGCACGATGGGCATTCCCTGGCTGCTCGACGGCGTGCCGACCATCCCGGCGATGATGGGCCTGCTTGCCGCCAGCCAGCTCCTGAACCTGATCAACACGCATTATCTCATCGAGGATGAGGCGGACCGGAAGATCAGCTTCGCGCGCATCATCGAGGGTCTGAAGCTCGCCTTCAAATATCCGACGATCATTGCGCGCGGGGCCGGCATTGGCGTCATAATCGGCGCGATCCCCGGCGTCGGCTCCTCGATTTCCAATCTGATCTCCTATGCCGAAACGCGGCGCAACGCGCCCGACGGCGAAACCTTCGGCAAGGGCAATCCGAAAGGCGTCATCGCCGCCGAGGCGGCGAACTCCAGCTCCGAGGGCGGGGCGATGGCGACCATGCTGGCGCTCGGCATTCCCGGCGGCGGCGCGTCGGCGATCCTGCTCGCCGCTTTCGCCATGCACAATATCGTCGGCGGTCCGAGTTTCATCGGCCACAACAAGGACATTGTCTATGCGATTATCTTCTCGAACTTCGCCCAGGCTGTCCTGTTGCTCTTCGTCGGCCTCGGCTTCGTCTACGCGGCAAGCGCCGTGGTGCGCGTGCCCTTGCGCTTTCTGATCCCCACGGTGCTCGTCGTCTCGACCTTCGGCTCCTACGCGATCGAAGGCGCGCTGTCCGGCCCGATTACGCTTTTCGTCTTCGCCGTGATCGGCTGGGCGATGGTGCGCTACAATTATCCGGTCGCGGCGGTGGTCGTCGGACTGCTGCTTGGACGGCTCTTGGAGGCGAATTTGCTCCGCACCTGGCAGATCAGCCGGGGCGACCTCGGCTATGCGCTGGAACGGCCGGGCGCGATCCTGATCTTCGGGCTGATGATATTGTCGATCGGACTGACCAGCTATTCGCGCTGGAGGCGTAAACGCGCGGCCGCCGCGGCTGCGGCATCGACCATGGAAATCGGATCCTGATCAGGCGGTCGGACGCGCGAGATGGAATTCAGCACGCTCTGCCGGGTCGAGCTGGCTGATTAGCCCTTGCTCCCACGCCAGATAGCGCCGCGAAGACTCCAGATTGCCGTCATGGCGGTCATGGACGAAATGGAGAAAATCGATCGCGTCCTCACGGCTTGGAGTCTCCGGGCTGGCCTCTATCTCGGCGCCGCAGGATATGAGCGCCTCTTGGCCGCCTTCCACGACGAAGACCGTCTCAAAGCCTAAATCGCTCAGTTCCTGCGCCGCCAAGTTGGTGACCTCGGCATCATCGCCGACAAGGAATACCGGCGCGGAGCGTTCGAGAGGCGGCCGGTCGAGCCGAGGTCGAATTCCCCAGAGAGCACAGGCGACATGGCCCGCCCGGAAGGCGGACGAGCTTCTAACGTCTATGATCCGGCCTTTGCCGGATTTGATGGTTTGGAGGGCGTCCGCGGCGCCGATGTTTTGTGCCTCCGGCAAGGCAATTGTCTCGCTGGTCGGCTTCAATGAGCGCACCTCATCTCCGAGCCGCGCGACCGCCACCTCAAAGCCGAGCTGACGCAGCCAAAAACCGGCGATGGCGGCGCGCAAGCCGAGATCGTCGAGCAGAACGAGACGCGCATGGCGCACACCAACCCACTGATCGGTCGCCTGGACGAGCTGTCCGGAGGGTGCGGGGGTGAAGGCCGGCGGCGGATCGGCCTTCGCTTCATCGCTTGATCGCACATCGAAGAGATATGTCGTGCGCGCCCCGTCCTGGCGCCAGGCCTCGATCTGCCCCGCGTCGAAGACGGCAATGCCATGCTTGGCGAGAAAGGCGTTGGCGCCGTTCCGGGTCGCCTGCGCGGCGGCTTCGTCAAGCCGGGGAAATGGCGCGGCGGCATTGCCGCGTTCAAGTTCGAAGCCGGCGAGCGCCCAACCCTGCGTGCCGTTCTCCAGCGCATAGACGGGCGCGTCAACGCCCGCCAGGCGCAGCCCCAGAGCGCCGACAATGCCGCGCGTGCGGCCCGCACAGGTTACGACGACAGGCGCGGAGTGGTCCGTTACCGCGACCGGAAAACGATGCGCCAACTCGCCATTGGGCAGGCAGACCGCGCCTGGCACGCGCATCTTGGCGTATTCGGCCGGGGGCCGCGCATCGAAGAGCCGGAACGGCCGTCCCTCGACCCGCCATTTCGCTAGGCTATCCGCGTCGATCGTCTCGGGATGCCAAGCGTGTTCGGCCAATTCGCCCAGCGTCTTGGAGGGCACGTTGACGCCTTTGAAGAGCGTGTAACCCGCCGCTTCCCAGGCCGGTGCGCCGCCTGCGATCCAGTTCACGGAGCTATAGCCGAGCCGTTCCAACGCGCGCGCGGCCCTCTCCGCAACACCATCGCCGCCATCGATCAGCAGTACACGGACATTGCGGCGCGGAGCGAGCGCGCCGATACGCGCCTCCATCCGGCTATAGGGGCAAGGGACAGCAAAGAGCGGATGGCCTTCGCCAAACTCGCCGGTCTCGCGCACGTCGAGAAAAGCGATCTCCTCGCCGTCATGAATGTGCGCCTTGGCCTCGGCGGCGGCGATCTCCCTACTCATGCCGCCGGTTCCTCCGGCTCCTTGCCGGCAAAGAAGGCGCTAAACGCATCGAGGATCAGATCCGGGCGCTGCTCGGCGGGGTAATGGCCGGTCGGCACCGCAAAGCCGCGCAAGTTCTCCGCCCATTCCGCCCAGGCTTCCATCGGCTTGAAATGCCGGCCACAATGGCTGTTGGACCCCCAGATGACGAGCACCGGGCAGACGAGCTTGCGCTTGCCGTAATCGGCCTTGTCCATCTCGAAATCGACGCTCACCGTCGCCCGGTAATCTTCGCAGATCGCATGGATCTGCTCCGGCGTGGTGCAACGCTTATACTCGGCCATGGCGCGCGGATCGAAGATCGAGAGGCCGACGCCTTTCTTGTTGAGCTTGTACTCAATGTAACAGTCGAGATCTGCGGTCAGCAGCTTTTCAGGGAACGGGGCTTTCTGGGCCATGAAGAACCAGTGATAGCTCTCCAGCCCCCAACCGAGCGAGACATTGGTCAGCACATGATGCGTCGGCACGATATCGAGCGCCGCGATCCGCTCGATGGCTTCGGGCCGGTCCAGCCCCATGCGGAAAGCGACGCGCGCACCGCGATCATGCCCGGCGACGGCGAAGCGCTCAAAGCCCAGCTGGCGCATCACCTCGAAATTGTCCTCGCCCATGGCGCGGAAGCTGTAGCCGGAATGATCCGGCCCGCCATCCGGCTTGGAGCTGTCGCCATAGCCGCGCAGATCGGGTGCGACCACCGTGTAGTGCCGGGCGAGCTCCGGCGCGACCTTGTGCCAGCTCACATGGGTGAGCGGGTTGCCGTGCAGGAGCAGGAGCGGCGGCCCTTCGCCGCCGATCGCGGCATTGATCTCCGCACCGGCCGTCGTGAACCGCTCATGCCGAAATCCCGGCAGCAGTAGGGCGACGTCACCGCCCGGCTCATCTGCGCCCATTTCGCCTCTCATTCCCATGGTGTCAATTGTTGGGCCGCGTCGCAGTTTGAATTTCGGCTATCGGTGGCACAGCAGCAGTAGCGCAGCGAATCGTCAAATTCGTCTTACGCCTCGGAGCCGACATACGGCTCAAATTGGGCAAACGACATTTACATGTATCGTTCTAGGGCCTCGAAGCAACCGATATCGTTGCCTGCTGTCAAAAACTGTGACCAAGCCTCTGTAGTGAAACTAGACTGCCGAAGCCTCCAGGCGTGAACGAAGGGCTATCGTATAATACAGCGAACCAACGACGATCAGATTGATCATTCCCGCTAGTGCAGCGTTTGCATACGAGACGGTGTAGTCCCCGAACAGATCAAAAAAATACCCACCCTGAAAGCCCCCTATTCCATGTCCCAGCCAAGCGAATACCATGACTATGCCAAGCGCTGATGCTCGCTTTGAAACCGGCGTCAAGGCGCGTACGCAGACGAGAAGTCCTGTCATGACGCCTGCATAGCCGAAGCCGTAAATCACTGCGAAGGTGTAGAAGCTGCTCAACCCATGGAGCTGGGTAAAACCGAAGACGAATAGCGTTTGCCAGAATGAGGCAGTCATATAGGCCGGAATCGCTCCTATCACGTCGGCCAATTTGCCAAACGCGATTCGACCAACGATTGCGACAGTCAGCATAAGGAACAAAACGCTACTTGCCTCTTCTGCCGAAAAGCCGCGGTCTTGAATAAGCGGCACCAAATGCATCAATGGCACTGACATGCAGGTGCAGCACAAGACTACCGCCGCGCTTAGCCAGATTATAATTACATTTGTCGGGAGAGGGACAGGTGACACGTCTCTCGTCGCATTGTCCACCACGCTTTCACCGGCAGCAGCGGGCGGTTGACGGATTAACATTGCCAGCGGAACTAGCGTGACCAACGCAATAATACCCAATGTGCTAAGAGCGCCGCTCCATCCCAATGAACCGATCAATAGCGCTGAAATGAATGGCACGCCACCTTGACCGACGGCCTGTCCAGCAGATGCAATGCCTATTGCGAGCCCCGCACCGGTTTTGAACCAGTTACCTACGTTCGCAAGAAGAGGTGCAAACAGCGCTCCTGCTCCCAGGAAGCCTGCGATGAAAAACAGAACGTAAAACTGCCATAGAGCTTCTGCTTGTGACGCACCCAGCAGGCAAACACCAAAGATGGATGCGCCAATCAGAATCACGCGACGCGTCGTCGTGCAATCGGCCAGCCGTCCCATGACAATGCCGCCCAATGCAAGACCTGCAAGGCCGGAGAAGTTGATGAACGAGACGGCACCGCGTGGCCAGCCAAACTCTTCGTTTAACGGTATGACAAAGACCGATATGCCGTTCACCATCATGCCCATCGCAATGGCAAGCATTGCGGCAGAGGCAAAAACGATCACCCAGCGATAGACTGGCTCGGTTCGGGTATTCATAGCAACACCTATCGTCCTAGCACGACGCATAATTTTTGAAGTTGTGGCTCGCGGTGCTTTCAATTGTGAGCAGGTTATCGGAGCATGTTGCCTGCAATTCTAATAAGCAACTCGTTTCAATGTCTTTACACTGTTGAGTATACTTGCATGGAGGCATGTGGATTTTCGAGCTAAGAGAGCGTACTTTCAGAGGAACGCGGGGCTCGGTATACTCCACATATGAATTGTCATCCCGACACGACGCGAGAGCGAATTCTGACGAGTGCCTATGCTCAGTTCTACAAGAACGGGTTTGCACGTGTCAGTATGGATGCAATTGCGGCTGCGGCAGGTCTGACCAAGCGGAGTCTCTATTATCACTTCGAAAGCAAAGACAGGCTTCTAGAAGCGGTTCTGGAAAAACAACAAGGTCAGGCACTGGAGCTTTTCCGCAGCTGGGTCGCTCCAACTGCAAATTCACCTGGAGATTTTGTAAACAGCCTCTTCCAGCAGCTCAATGATTGGTGCTGCAGCAAGAACTGGACTGGATCGGGCTATACACGGCTTACCATGGAGCTGGCGGACATGCCGGGGCATCCTGCACGTGAAGCAGCCCGGCGGCACAAGGTATCTGCGGAACTTTGCTTATCAGCAAGTTTGTCCGAGCTTGGTGTGCAGGATTCTGATCGGACCGCCCGAGAAATCATGCTTTTGATCGAAGGGGCTATGTCCTTGACGCTAATACATGGCCCCCCCGATTATATAGATGCAGCTGCCCGGGCCGCACGAGCGCTGGTTGACCTGCCCCATATTCAGTGAGCAGTTGCTGAGACAGAGCTCGGAGTTCCTCACAATTAGACATTACATCTGCCGTCGTAATCCACGGGCATGTCCGCAATCACCCGCATAGCGGACGGCGAACTGCTGTATGCGTTTGTCCGCTCAACCGGCAACAACCGAAATCAAACAGACCCACGACCGATTGTTGACAGTTCTCCGATCCTGCCCAATTGCTTGACAAGCTGGACAATGGAGAGCCGCTATGAAAATCAAGGACATCCGAGCAAGCCTGCACGGCTTCTCCATCACCATCCCGCTGCTGGAAGGCCGCGTCGAAGGCTATGGCCGGGAGGAGCAGAAGCATTTCGTGTTCTGCGAGGTCGAGACCGATGACGGCCATATCGGTTACGGCCTGACCGGGCATTTCCTGGCAAAATCTGTGATCGTTGCGTTGCACGAACATGTGCTCCCCGCCGTGCGCGACATGGACGTTCGCGACATCGACGCGATCCACCAGAAAGTCGGGCGGGCGCTCAACCCGCGCGCCATGACCGGCACGATTTCGATGGCGCTCTCCTGCCTCGACGTCGCGCTCTGGGACATCATGGGCAAGGCCGAGGGCCGGTCCATCGCCGCGCTGCTCGGCAATGCCCGTAAGCGCGTCCCGGCCTATTGCACTTTCGGCTTCCCGCAATATGACCGCGAGATGCTCGCCGAGGCCGCGCGCCTGCATGTCGAGAGCGGCTTTACCGCGCTGAAATCGGTTGTCGCCGTCGACAAGGGCGGCTGGCGCGAAGATGCGCGGCGGGTGCAGGCAATCCGCGAGGCCGTCGGCGGTGGCATTGATCTGATGATCGACGCCAATTATCTCTTCAACCCGGTCGAGGCGAAATATCTATGCCGCGAGATCGAGGATTGCCGCATCACCTGGTTCGAGGAGCCGCTCCAGCAGAACGACGCCCGCGCGCTCGCCGATCTGCGCCGTTCTACGGGCATCCCCCTCGCGGCCGGGCAGATGGAGGGCCACCGCTGGCGTTTGCGCGAATTCGTCGATCATCAGGCCATAGACATTTTGCAGCCCAACGTCGCTTATTGCGGCGGCTTTACCGAGGCCCGCAAGGTCGCCCATCTGGCGCAGATCTACAATATGCCGATCGCCAATGGCGGCGGCTGGCCGCTGTTCAATATGCATCTGCTGGCTGGCATGATGAATGGCTGGATCGTCGAATGGCATCTGGGCATGGCGGCGGTCGGCGAGCGGCTCTTCCCCGATGCGCCGAAACCAGAACAAGGCTGGATCACCATCCCCGACAAGCCGGGCCTCGGCCTCACGCTCGACCGAGACGCTTGGCGTGAGACGCGGATCGACGCGGCGTAATTGCCTCCAAGCGCTATGCCAGCAGCGTGCCGAGAGATTTCATCAAGCCGGAAGGCGATCAGTCGGCGAGACAGGGCGTCACTCCACGGAATTTCGCTCCACCAGCGTGCATTCCACCTTGATTTGCGTTGGTCCCGACTGAAGGCCGCCGGCCGCATCGATGAGGAGTTCTGCGGCAATCTCGCCCATCTCGAAATGCGGTAGCACGAGAGTTGTCAGGGGCGGACGGGTGAACTGGGCGATCTCGCGGTCGTCGAAGCCGATGACGGAAACATCCTGCGGTATTCGCAGCCCCATTTCCTTCAGAGCACCGAAGCAGCCGACCGCCATCATGTCGTTGGCGCAGAAGATCGCATCGGGCGGATTTTTCAGTGCCATCAGCACTTGCGTCATCTCATAGCCTGATGACGGCTCCCAATTGCCCGGCCGCACCAGATCGGGATCGAAGGCCAGATCGTTGCTCGAAAGGGCCTGGCGATACCCTTTCATGCGATCGCGGCTTGCATCCAGCCCTTCCTGCCCATTGATCATGGCGATCCGCTTTCGCCCAGCCTGAATCAGCCGCTCCGTTGCCACACGTCCGGCAACCAATTCTCCCGGCACTACCGATGGCAGCCTGCGCTTTTTTTCATAACAGTTCAGGAGCACCGTTCTGTGTTCGAACAATATCGGGCTCGGCTCCATCTGACGTGTCAGGATGGTTCCGTATATGACGCCGAGAAGGTGTTCGCCCATCTGGTTGACGACCACCGCCTCTGCTTCCGGATCCCCGCGCGCAACGGCCAGACAGACATTGAGACCGTATTCGAGGGCCTTTTCACGAGCACCGTCAAAGGCCAGCGACATCCAGGGATCAGTCGCTGATTTCATCGGCGATGAAGGCGATCAGGCTCTGATCGGCAGGCGCATGATGCTGGCCGCGCCGGACGAGCTGGTAGCCTAGCTCGTCCGCGGCCCGTCTTACCTTTTCGCGCGTTGAAGCGCTCAGCCTTGCGCCGGGACTTCCGTTCAGAACCAGAGAAACCGTTGCCTGCGACACGCCTGCTCTGGATGCGACGTCCATCATTGTTGGTTTTAGCGCGACCGCCCCCGCGCCGCCTTCCATCTATCTCATGGTCCACTGCCGTCTCAGTCTCCTTGAGTTCTTGTTATTCTGTTTCACCATTATCCGTACACTGCTCAGGCGTCGGATTTCTGGCAAAGTGCAGCGTCGTCTCTGGATCTCATCATTAGTCCTGACTTCTCAATCTGCGGATACGGTCAAAGCCCACAGCTATGATGATGAAGCTGCCGATGAACGCGCCCTGCCAGAAGGTCGATATGCCAAGCAGGATCAGCGAATTGCGGATGACCTCGATAAGCAATGCACCTACGACGGCGCCAAAAACGGTCCCTTCACCTCCAGCAAGATTCGCGCCACCGATGACGGCGGCTGCGATTACGGTCAGTTCCATCGCAGTGCCGAGATTGGTCGTGACGCTCCCGAGCCATCCGACCATGAGAATGCCTGCAACGCCTGCCGTGAAGGCGGAGAACATATAGACGGACACCTTCGTCATGCGGACGGGAACGCCGGTCAGGATCGCGGCGCTCTCATTGCCGCCGATAGCAAAGACGTGTTGTCCCCACCGTGTCCATTTGAAGACGAAGCTCATGATGATACCGAGAATGACCATGACAATCAGCGGATGGGGAATGCCGAAGGTCGACCCGCCGCCAAGCCACAGCAGTAGGTCGTGGTCCGGTCCGAACTGATAGATCATCTTGTTGTTCGAAAGGACCAGCGCCATGGAACGCGCGAAAGACAACATGCCCAATGTCACGACGAAGGAAGGCATGCCGACAAAGGCGATGAGGACGCCATTGACCAGTCCGACCAGCAGGGCTGCGCCGATGGCGAGCAGCCCGGCCACCCAGATAGGATAGCCGGATCTCCATTGAAGCCCCCATGGCGACGGCCGACAGGACGACCGAGGCGCCCACGGAGAGGTCGATTCCGCCGGAAGCGATGACGGTTGTCATCCCGATCGCGATGATGGCGACGAAGGCGAAATTGCGGGTTACGTTGAACAGGTTGCGTTCAGTCGCGAATGTGTCGGTTATGAGGGACAAGGTCAGGCAGGCCAGCAGGGCAGCCAGAAAGACCCAGAAGACCTGCAGACTCATGACCCGTGAAAGAAAAGAGTGATGTTGGCTCTGATCGATCGCATGTTCGAGTGTCGTCGTCATGAATGCCTTCCTCAAGCCGTGTGTATCGCGCCTGTTATCAGTCCGGTCACCTCTTCGGGAGAGCTGTCGACGGTCGGCTTGTGAGCCACGAGCTCACCGCGCCGCAGCACCGCGATCCGATCGGAAACGGCGAACACGTCCGGCATGCGGTGGCTGATCAGGATCACCGTAATGCCCCGGTCCCGCAAATGGCGGATCACGTCGAGAACTTCGGCGACCTGACGGACCGAAATCGCCGCGGTCGGCTCATCCATGAGCACGACCTTCGCGTCTGACAGCAACGTCCTGGCAATCGCGACGGCCTGACGCTGACCACCGGACATTTTCCGCACGAGGTCGCGCGGCCGGGTTTCCGATTTCAGTTGCGCGAACAATTCGCCGGCCCGCCGGTGCATCCTCTTGTAGTCGAGCACTTGGAGGGGGCCTACGCGCTGTCGGAGTTCGCGTCCGAGATAGACGTTCGAGGACGCTGTGAGATTGTCACATAGAGCGAGGTCCTGATAAACGATCTCGATACCGGCATTCTGGGCATCCTTAGGCCGGTGAAAATCGCAAAGCTCACCATCCAGCGATATCCCTCCCCTGGATGGTCTGAAATTGCCGGCGATGATCTTTACCAGCGTCGATTTTCCGGCGCCGTTGTCTCCCATCAGCCCCAGCACCTCGCCCTCGTTCACGGACAGCGATACTTCGTTGAGCGCGTGGATCGCGCCGAAGTGCTTGCTGATACCGGTCAGCCTCAGCCTTTCAACCACGTCTTTTCCTCCCTTGCTTGTGCTGAGCCAAGCGACCGCCTTAGAATAGGTTGACGGATACTTATTAGTAAATATTATCATCATTATCAGCTGGGGAGCGGTGATGAAAGTGCTTATGACAGGGGCGACGGGTAAGCTCGGCAGTCATTTCCTGCCAGCCTTCCTGTCGGATGATCGCTTTTCCGACGCTTTGGTCATCGCTCTGTGCAACAATCGCACTCTCCCACCCCATGATCGGACAGAGGTGGTCCGCGGATCACTTTCGGATCGCAGCAGCGTCGAGCAGGCAATGTCCGGCGTGACCCATGTCGTTCATATGGCCGCGGTCAAGGAATCCCCCGATCTTGCGATGGACGTCGGCGTCAAGGGGATGTTTCACCTGCTCGAAGCGTTCCGTTCTTCTCCCGCCGCGCGCCAGTTCATTCTGATCGGTGGCGATTGTTCCGTTGGGCACATCTTCCAAGAGTATGACAGCCCGGTAACCGAGACCTCGCCGCGCCGCGCTTATCCCGGCTGCTATGCGCTGACGAAGGTCATCGAGGAGGTCATGCTGGAACAGTACCAGATTCAGTACGGCATCAATGGCTGCTGCCTGCGGGCGCCCTGGATCATGGAGAAGGATGATTTCCGCTACGTGCTGAAATTTGGCGAGGACCAGTTCGGCGGGCCGCCCTGGACTGATCTTCTACCCGAAGATGAGGTCGCGCAGCGTTCGCAGCAGAACGCCGTGCCGCTGATGCTGGACCGCGCCGGGGCTCCTCTGAAGCGGAATTTCGTGCATGTCTCCGATGTCGTAAGCGCCATTCTTGCGGCGCTGGACAGCTCTGCCGCTCGGCAGCAGCTCTTCAATATCGCGATGAACGAACCCGTCGATTATGGCCGGGTTGCCGAATATCTGAAGGACACGCGCGGGTATTCGGTGGTCGAGGTGCCCACCGGTTTTTTCAGTAACTGGCTGGACAACACTAAGGCACGGCTGAAGCTCGATTGGCGCCCATTATACGACTTCAAAGCGCTGATCGAGGATGCGTGGACCTATGTGCGGGCGAGTAACGACCCGCGCCAAATCTGGTATCCGGGCTGATGGCCCGGAGCAATTCATAAATCGCAACGGGAGGAAGACATATGGAAGCGATTAAGAGACTGGCCTCAGCGGCAGCGGCGCTCGCGCTATTTGCCGGGGTAGCCCAGGCCCAGGACAAGGAGACGCTCGCGATCGTCGTCAAGGGGCTCGACAATCCCTTCTTCGAGCAGATCAATCTCGGCTGCCAGAAGTGGATGGAGGAAAACAAGGACAGCAAATATGAGTGTCTTTATACCGGTCCGGCTTCTTCGACGGACGAGTCCGGTGAGGTGCAGATCGTCGACGACCTGCTGACCCGCGGCGTTGCGGCAATCGCTATTTCGCCGTCCAACGCGCCAGCCATGGCCAACCGAGTTCGCCAGATCGCGCCAAAGGTTCCGGTCATGACTATCGACGCCGACTTCCTTGCCAAGGACAGGGATATACGCGCCACCTATCTCGGCACGGACAACTATCTCATGGGCGTGAAGATGGCCGAGGAGTCGATGAAGCTTAAGCCGGAAGGCGGGACAGTCTGCCTGCAGCTCGGCAACGTCGCCGCCGACAACATCAACGCACGCGCTCAAGGCTATCGCGACACGATTGCCGGGGAAAAGAATGTCGATCGCCTGACCGGTCAGAATGGCTGGACGGAAATCGAGGGCTGCCCGGTCTTCACCAACGACCAGGCCGATCTGGCCAATCAGCAGATGGCTGACACCTTCACGGCCAACCCCGATCTCGACGCCTTCATTCTTGTCGGTGGCTGGGCGCAGTTCGCCCCGCAAGCTTATGCTCAGGTGACCGATCAGGTCATGGACAAGCTGAAGTCGAAGGAGCTCATCATCATTGCTGGCGACACACTGCCGCCACAGACCAAGGCGTTCCGCGAGGGCCGCAGCCATGCCCAGATCGGTCAGCGTCCCTTCGAGATGGGATATCGCGCTCCTGATGTCATGATCCAGCTCATCAAGGGCGAAAAAGTGGACGATCCGCTCTATACGGGCCTAGATGTCTGCAACGAGGAAGATCCCGGCTTCTGCGCCGACCACTGATCATCCGATAACGCCGGATAAACCGAGCCGGACCGTTCGCGGTCCGGCTTGTTCGTGAGTTCTTCGATGGAGACGAGATATGGCAGGTGACCGGGTCAGATGGGGAATTCTTTCGACGGCGAATATCGGGCGCACCAAGGTCATTCCCGGGATGATGACATCGCCGTCCTCGGAAGTTGTTGCGATCGCCTCCCGCGACGGAGCCCGCGCACGCGAAGTGGCTAGCGAACTCGGTATTCCCCGCTTCTACGGTTCGTATGACGAGTTGCTCGCCGATCCCGACGTCGATGCAATATATAATCCGCTGCCGAACCACCTGCATGTCGAGTACACGCTTGCGGCTGCCCGCGCCGGCAAGCATGTCCTGTGCGAGAAGCCGATTGCTCTGAATGCGGAAGAAGCCGGTCGGCTGCGCGGCTGTCCGGACACCGTAAAAGTTGCGGAAGCCTTCATGGTCCGTTTTCACCCGCAATGGCTCCGCGTGCGTGAGATCATTCGGTCCGGCGAGTTGGGCGAAGTCCGCGCGGCGCGGGCCGCTTTCAGCTATTTCAATGTCGATCCGAACGACGTGCGCAACAAACCGGAAATCGGCGGTGGGGCCATTCTCGATATCGGGTGCTATCCGGTTGTCGGCGGACGTTTCTTTTTCGAGGCCGAGCCCAAGCGCGTCGTGGCGCTTATCGACCGCTGCCCGCAATTCGGAACCGACCGTCAGGCCAGCGTGATCGCGGACTTCGGCGGGGGACGGCACCTCACCTTCACCGTATCAACGCAGCTCGTGGGCCATCAAACGATCGAGATGATCGGCACCAAGGCCCGCGCCGAAATCCTGATCCCATACAATGCCCCGCAGGGCGAAGCGACAGCCATATTGATCGACGAAGGGCTTAGTTTCGACGGGCATCTCGCCAGGCGCGAAATCATCCCGGCCTGCGATCAATATGCAGAACAGGCCGAGATATTCGCCAAGTCGATCTTGACCGGCGAGCCGCTGCCCTATGGCATCGATGATGCGATCACCTCCATGCGCATACTCGATGCCATATTTGAAAGCGAGAAAAAGGGCGGCTGGGTCGAAGTTTAGCCAACACTCTTTCATTCCCGGCGAGGGCTACGCGGCGTGGAGTTGCGCGCCGCCGGCCGCGCATATCCGCTGCACGGGCAGATATCCAACCGCTGTCGGAGTGCGATTTTATATTGATGATTTTTCGGTAATGATATTAGCTAAAGATGTTAATAAACGCTGCGATTAATCAGCATCTCATGAAGCCGTCTAGGGAGGAACAATGAAGATCCGGTATCTACTCAGCACGATTGTGCTCGCTTCGGCGCTGTTCGGAAGCGCCCACGCGCAGGAAAAGCCGAAGCTCGCATTTGTCGTGAACGCCGCTTCCGACTTCTGGAAACTCGCCGAGGCGGGCGTTAAGGCCGCACAGGTGGAGCTGCCGAATTATGAGCTCCAGTTCCGCTATCCGGCGCAGGGAACCGCGGCGTTGCAGAACGCCCTGATGGACGATCTCGTGGCGGCGGGAACCGATGCCATCATGATTTCTTCCGTCGATCCAAAAACATCCATCGACGCCTTCAACCGCGTCGCCGCCCAGGTTCCGCTCTTCACGACGGACAGCGATGCGCCCAACAGCAATCGCATTGCTTATCTCGGTTCGTCCAACACAGATGCGGGCGTACAGGCGGGAGAAATAGCCAAGAAAGCCATGCCGAATGGCGGAAAATGCATGGGCTTTGTCGGCTTTCTGGGCGCCGACAATGCTGTGGAGCGTATCGCCGGCTTCCGGAAGGCGGTCGAAGGATCGGGCATCGAACTGGTTGACGTGCGTGGTGACGATGTTGACTTTGCGCGCGCACGCTCGAATGTCGACGACGTTCTGGCCGCTTCGCCCGACATCAACTGCATGGTCGGTTTTTATTCCTACAATCCGCCGAAGATCTACGAGGCGCTACAGGCGGCTGGCAAACTCGGCGAAATCACGGTGATCGCTTTCGACGAAGACCCGATCACGCTCGGCGCTGTGCGTGAAGGCGTCTTCGCCGGAACGGTCGTCCAGGACCCCTATCAGTGGGGCTATCGGGGCATGAAGCTGATGGCCGCCTATCTTGAGGGCGACAAGTCCGGAATTCCGGGGGACGGCCTGATCATCGTGCCGACCAAGGTCATCGACAAGGGCAATGTCGATGCCTTTGAAGCCGAACTCCGGAAACGGATCGGTGGGTAGATAACCTCCCAATCCTGCCAGGGGCTGTGCGGGCGCGCTTCATGCGCGCTCCGCGCGGTTCTGTCTGAAAGACGCCCCGGGAACAGGAGGTGCAGCGTCGATGAAGTCCGCTTTCTCCATCACCCTGTCCGGCATATCCAAGTTCTATCCGGGCGTTGTCGCTCTGGATAATGTCGATCTTGGCATTTCGGGCGGTGAGATTGTCGGTCTGATCGGCGAGAACGGTGCCGGCAAATCCACGCTGATGAAAGTGCTCGGCGGCAGCATCGCACCCGACCGCGGTACCATCGAGATCGATGGAGAAAGGCTCCAATCTCTGACACCCGCTGAGGCGACGGCGCGCGGAATCGCCTTCGTTCACCAGGAGCTGAATTCTTTTACAAATCTGGATGTCACGGCAAACATCCTGCTTGGCCGCGAGATCGTGCGAGGGCCGTTCCGCTCGCTCGACAGGAAAGCGATGAGGGATGCTGTGCGACCGATCCTGCAGATGCTCGATGCTCCCTTTGGTCCTGACGATCTTGTCTCTGAATTATCCCTTGCTGAACAGCAATTGCTGGAAATTGCGCGAGCCCTCTCCATCGACGCGCGCCTCGTCATCATGGATGAGCCGTCCTCGAGCCTGACCCTGTCCGAGACCAACCGGCTGCTGGATGTCGTGCGCGGACTGAAGTCGCGCAATGTCGCGGTGCTTTTCATCAGTCACCGCCTGAACGAGATCGAAGCAATCGCTGACCGGGTCGTCGTCTTGCGTGATGGCAAAAATGCGGGCGAACTCACAGGGGATGAGATCAGACGTGACCGGATGATCAGCCTGATGATTGGGCGTGATCTGAATCAGTTCTATGAGAAGCGCGCGCATAACAGGCAGGAGCCGATTCTCTGAATTGAAAGATGTTGCCACGCGCGCCTATCCGAACGCCCGTGCGAACCTGACCGTTTATAAGGGTGAGATATTGGGGCTTGCGGGACTGGTCGGTGCGGGCCGTACCGAACTCGCCCGCGCGGCTTTCGGCATCGATCCGGTTGTTCATGGAGAGATCCTGCTCGACGGCAAGCCTCTGGCTCCGATGTCGGTGGGAAACGCCATCCGGCGCGGCATGTGTCTTGTCCCGGAAGATCGGAAAGGCGAGGGCCTTCATCTCGATTTCTCCGTGACCGACAACATCGCGCTGCCCAGCCTGTCGAAGTTATCCCGGCACGGAGCGGTCGTGCATTCGCAAGAGCTTGCGCTTGCGGAGAAGTCCCGTGACAGGCTCGGCATCAAGACCGCTTCCGTGAACAATGCCGCGGCGGAGTTGTCCGGGGGAAACCAGCAAAAAATCGTTATCGCGAAATGGCTGGCGATGGAGCCAAAGCTTCTGATCGTGGATGAGCCGACGCGCGGCATCGATGTCGGCGCGAAATCCGAAGTGTATCATGTGCTTCAGGCTTTGGCCGATCAGGGTGTCGGAATTCTGATGATTTCCAGCGACATGGAGGAGGTCATCGGCGTGTCGAACCGCGTCGCCGTGATGTGCGAGGGGAAGATAGCCGGAATACTTCCCTCCGATGAACTCACGGAACATCGTATCCTGAGCCTTGCAGTGGCGTGAACCGAGGATGGATCATGCAGAAGAAAGATTTGGGGCTGGCAGTACTGATCCTGATTGTTGGCGGAGTTGTCGCTCTTATCAATCCGCGGTTTCTGTCTCCCATCAACCTTGCGAACACTGCAAATCTGATCGGGCTCTTCGGGCTGTTCTCCGTTGCCGAAGCATTCGTGATCGTAACGGCGGGGATCGAGCTGTCGGTCGGGTCGGTGATCGCGCTGCTCGGCGTCATCTTCATAGACCTGATCGTCAATCAGGGTGTGCTCTGGCCGGTTGCATTCCTAGTCGTGCTCGTCATCGGCGGCATTATGGGGACCGTTCACGGATTGCTTGTCACACGAATGCAGCTCCAGCCATTTGTGGTGACGCTCTGTGGTCTGCTGATTTATCGGGGCATCGCGCGGTTCTACACGGCCGACGGCACGGCCGGATTTTCCTTCGGCGATAGTTTTCCGACCCTGGAGTGGCTGATATCGGGCCGCACAGGCGGTGTTCCGCATTCGATCGTGGCCTTCGCCGTGATTGCCGCCATTGCATGGTATGTCCTGCATCGCACGGTCTTCGGGCGGCATCTCTTCGCGGTCGGCAAGAACGAGGAAGCGGCGCGCTTTGCAGGGATCAACACGACGCGCACGATCATCGCGGCCTATGTCATCTGCCTTGTCCTGACCGGCATCTCGGCAGTGTTCTTCGCGATGTACACCCGGTCCATCCACCCCGCCTCACATGGAAATTTCTACGAGCTTTACGGCATCGCTGCGGCCGTTCTCGGCGGTTTCTCGCTGCGCGGCGGGGAGGGTTCGATCATCGGTGTGGTTCTGGGGGTCGGACTGCTGCAGGTGTTGCAGAATCTGGTAAACCTGCTCGGGATTCCGTCCTCGCTCAACTTTGCCGTTATGGGCGGCGTGATCCTCATCGGTGTGATCGCGGACAACCAGTTCACCAAATATCGCGAACGAAGACGTCAGGCGAACATGGTGTCCGGATCCTCGGATCGCCCCGAACAGGTTTTGGTAGGGTCCGCCCTATCCGAAGCAAAATAGCCGAGGCCAAGCGTCGTGAGGGAAAATGTGGGCCGAACGTCTAGGTTGAGTTGCTTAGTTAGTGCCTTTCCGCCGGGCGCATGTCACAATCGCAGTGTTCATCTCGTCTTAGCCGCAGAGGTGCCATTTCCGGCATCACCTTCAAACTGGCAATGAACGAGAGGTCCCCATGACACAGCGCATCAATGCATTCACCACCTCCGCCGAATGTATCGCCGCCCTCGTGAAGGTCGAGGCCTATGTCAAGACATCCGGGCTGGAAGCCAGTCTCCTCTCCCTCGTCAAGGTCCGCGTCTCGCAAATTAATGGCTGCGCCTATTGTTTGCATATGCATACGCTGGAGGCGCGCGAGGCGGGCATCGGCGAAGTAAAGCTTTATCTCCTCGATGCCTGGCATGAATTGGCGCTCTACACCGCTCGCGAGCGCGCAGCCTTGAACTGGGCGCAAACCCTTACCAATATCGCGGAAACCCACGCGCCCGATGACGCCTATCAAGAGGCGCGGTCTGAATTTAGCGAGAAGGAACTCGCCGATCTGTCAATCGCCATCGCGATGATCAACGCCTGGAACCGCCTCGCCATCGGCGCCAGAGCGGAGCACCCGGCCGATCACGCTAAGGCTGCCTGATGAGGCGTGGCATGAGCCTGTCTACTCCGGATCGGAGCGGTGTTGCAGCCTTCGAGAGCCACCGCGCTTATCTGACCGGGCTTGCCTACCGCATTCTGGGCTCTTTCGCGGAGGCCCAGGATGCGGTCCAGGACGCCTATCTGCGCTGGCACCGTGCGTATCGCCGTGTCGTCGCCAATACGCAGGCCTATCTTACGCGGGTGGTCAGCCGCCTTTGTCTTGACAGGCTGAAATCCGCCCAGGCTCAGCGCGAGACCTATGTCGGTCCATGGCTGCCGGAGCCGGTGCTGAGCGTGGAGAAATTTACCGCGGAGTGTCGGCCAGCGAATGTGCCGATGACCTGTCCATGGCTTTCCTGCTGGTGCTTGAGCGCCTCACTGCGCTGGAACGCGTCGTATTTCTCCTCCATGAGGTCTTTGATCTCGAATTCTGGGAAATTGCCTCGCTGACCAGCCGGTCGGAAGTCGCATGCAGGCAGCTCGCGTCACGGGCACGCCGTCATATTCGCGATGCCCGGCCGCGCTCGACAGTCTCCCGCGACGCAGAAGAGCGTCTATTGACGGCGTTTCTGGCGGCGAGCAAAACGGGCGATCCCGCCAATCTCGCCAGGCTGCTTGCGGAGGATGCCGCCCTCTATTCCGATGGTGGAGGCAAGGCTTCAGCGGCTCGCAATGTGCTCTATGGCCGCGAGCGCGTTTCGCGTTTCATTGCCGGTATCTTCAGAAAATTCCGGAACAGCAACACCGTATCCATGACGCTGGCGCGCATTAATGGCATGCTCGGCGTGATCACACGCTACCGCGACGCCAGTATTGACACCACGACACTGGAGATCCGAGGCGAAGAAATCGGCAACGTTTTCGTGACGCGCAATCCGGACAAATTGAGGCACCTCGAGCGATACCGTCATATCAACAACAAGCTTGGACACCGTGCCTAACTCGACGCGGAAGAGCTGGTGCGAATAAGGTCAACGCCATAACCAAGCCAACACCGGAGCCACGATGATAAATCCGATCAGGTAAGTGAAGGCTCTGTTCCAGATCGATCCCCCGCCGCTACACCCAACCGCCATCGACGATGTAGCTCTGATTGGTGCAGGCGCCGGCCTCGTCCGAGGCGAAGAACAGCACCGTCTTCGCCACATCCTCCGGCATCAGCTTGCGTTTCAGGCATTGCCGCTGCATCAGTTCGGCCTCGCTTTCCGGCGTCAGCCAGAGATCGATCTGGCGCTGAGTCATGATCCAGCCCGGGACGACGGTATTGACGCGAATATTGGCGGGTCCCAGATCGCGGGCAAGCGAGCGGGTGAGGCCCTGAACCGCTGACTTCGCCGTCGTGTAACACGGCATGCCGCCCTGACCGATCATCCAGCTGACCGACCCAATATTCACGATTGCGCCGCCGCCGGCCTCGCGCATGCCCGGCGCCACGGCCTGCGCGGCGAAGAACTGGTGCTTGAGATTGGTGGCCATGCGCTCGTCCCAATATTCCGGCGTGACGGTGTCCATATCGTGCCGGTCGTCGCGCGCGGCATTGTTGACGAGAATGGTGATCGGCCCGAAACGTGTGCTGACGGCGCTGATTGCGCTGCGCAGTGCGGCAATGTCGCGAAGGTCGCAGGCCTCGAAGGCGACGCGATCCGCCTCGAATTCTGAGGCAAGCTTGGCCCCGCCCTCGACATCGATATCGAGAAACCCGACCCGCGCGCCCTGTCCGGCAAAGGCGCGGACGATCGCTTCGCCGATGCCGGACGCGCCGCCCGTGACCAGTACGGTGCGGTCTTTGAGACTGGGGTAAATCGCGCTTGTCATGCTTCCTCCTGCGGCCCGGCCGAGAGAGCGCCGGATGCTGCGTTTAATTCGGGGCCCGAAATAAATTAGCACAGCGCCTGAGCATGCAACAACCGAAAGCCCCTCATGTGCCGGAAAGCCGCCATTGGGATCCGTCCCCCGCATCGGCAAACTCCCCATCAAGCGCCAGCAGCGCGCGGATGACACAGCCCTGTTGCACGAGCGGATGGTCGTCGCGGAGATAGTCGATCGTGACGCCGAACGCGGCGGCGTCCGGCCGGTCGCCGGAGTTGCGGACGGCGATGGACTGACCGATCGCATCCTGGAGACTGCGGCTAAGCAAATCGCCCGTTACGGTTCCGCTGCCGATCAGCGCGACGGGGAATGGATCGAGAAGCGCATAAACGGAGGCGAGGCCCGTGCCGATGGCGCGTCCTGCCGCGTCGATCGCGGCGCGCGCATCCTTGTCGCCGGAGCGGGCGGCCTCGACGATGCCCGCGATCTCACCCGGCGCAACCGAAGCGGCCGGCGGCGAGGTCTCGTCCTGACCATTTGCGCGCCGCTTTATGGCATAGTCTCCCGCATAGGCTTCGATGCAGCCCCGGCTGCCGCAACGGCACAAGGCGCCATCGGGACTGTGAATCATATGGCCGAATTCGAAGCCGGAGGTGCGGGTGCCGGTGACCGGCGCGCCGCGCAGGAACAGCCCCATGCCGACGCCATGGGCGAACAGGATCGCCGCGAAGTTCGCGCCATAGCGGTCCGGCTCGTTCCAGTTCAGCGCATGCGCCATCAGATCGCAGTCGTTGCAGACGCGGACCGGCACGCTGAATTCGGATTCGAGCCAGCTCTGGATGGGCAGGTTGCGCTGCCTCATGATCGGAGACCAGAGCATCGTCGTACCGCCCACATCGGTGACGCCCTGCACGCCGATCGCGATCCCGCGGAGCGCCGCCGCCATGCCCGACTTCGCAAGAGCACCGCTCATGCACTGGAGCAGCGCCTTGCGCAGCGCGGCGGCGCTCGCCTTGTGCGTGTCGATCTTCAGCGCGGTTTCGGCGAGCGGCGCGCCCGCATAATCGACGATCGCAGCCGATACGGCGTTGAGCTGAAAATTCATTGTCCCGACGATGCCGGCCTCGGGATTGACGCACAGATCGGTCGTGGGACGGCCGCGGATGCCGGCCGCCATATCGGGGCGTGACCGATCGATAAGCACGCCTTCGGAGTTCAGATCGGACGTGATGGCGGAGACGGTCGCCGCGCTCAATCCGGTGCGCTCGCAAATATCCCGGCGTGAAATCGGCCCCTGACGTCGGATGGCGGCGAGGATGCGGCGGCGATTGCCCCTTCGCACGTCATCGGAGCGGGTCATTGCTCCCGGCACTTCGTCTTTCTCCGTCAATTCGGCTCTTCCCGATCGGCCTAACACGATGGGGAAAAACAGAAATTCAAGCCGGCGCACGAGTCGCCTCTAAAGGTTAGCGAGACGCAGCTTGACACGCCAACCGCTTTCTATCACCTTATTTTTTTTGAGCCTCAAAAAAAAGCGCCCGGCACTGACCGAGGTGGCATGTGCCCGGGTGCGAGCGGCACAATGGGAGGAAGTAGAATGAAACGGTTTATGGGCGCACTCCTTGCGGGTGCAGTTTCCGCAGTCGCATTTGCCGGTCAAGGGCTTGCCGAAGGCAAGGTGATCGGCGTGTCGTGGTCCAATTTCCAGGAAGAGCGCTGGAAGACCGACGAGTCCGCCATGAAAGCGGCGATTGAGGCCAATGGCGACAGATATGTCTCGGCCGATGCGCAGGCTTCCGCCGCCAAGCAGCTTTCCTGATCAGTCACGATATTCACGACGTCTTCGACCTCGCCGACCGTGTCACGGTGATGAAGAACGGTCAGATCGTCGGCTCCGTTCGGACAAGCGAGGTGACCAAGGACGAGGTTCTGGGCATGATCATTCTCGGCAAATGCCCGCCGGCCGCGCAGGCTGGTCCGGGCGCGGTCGCAGTCTGAGCTGTGGCGATCGCCTGCGTGGATGCGCGGCGACGGCTTTTCTCCCTGCATCAATTCGAGGCGAGCGGACGCCCCGCTTCGGCCATGCTCGCGGGGGCGTTGTTGGGTCGATCGAGCGCCCCCTTTTGGGGCCGAGTGGGCCGATTGGCTGTCCATGATCGCGGCTGTCGGGCTTGCTTCCCGCCCTTCCTTCTCGCGCAACGCGACATAAAGCGCGTCGTGGATCCGCTCCAATGTTCCGTCCCAAGACCAAAGGTCGAAATAATCATAGACCGTGCTTTTCGGCGGCAAATCCTTGGGCAGATGCCCCCACGGGCAGCCGGTCTCCAATATGTCGAGGAGCGCATTCACGATCTCTCGCACATCAACTTCACGTCTACGTCCGCCGCATTTGGCTGGCGGGATCAGACCTTCGATAAAGGTCCATTCCTGATCCGTCAGATCGCTCGGATAACGAAGTCCCCGGCGGCTATACTTCCCCCGATTTTCTGCTGTCCACATCGATTGCACCCGAATCATTTAAAATAAGGGAATCACAACCGATTCTTGGGATTCAACTTCTTTCCGGATGGGCTCTCAGCGCGGACAGAGCCATATGCAAAGTCCGTTAATTGTGATTTTTTTCAAACGAATGAATTGCCATTTTTCCTTCATTTGCTACAATCAAGCAAATATTTTTCTTTCATGACGGAAATTGCTTTTCTTACTGTTGGGGTTCATTCCGACAACGGTTATTTCTGGAAAAATAGAACGTTAGAAGCTTTTTATAAACCAGAAAATCAAGGGAGGTAACTTCGAATGCGCATGTCATTATTATGGGCGGCCTTACCTGCTGTGTTCGCTGCTGGCTTGCTCGCCCCAGTAGCATCCATCGCCCAGGAAAATGAGCCGGAACCTACCGTTGTTCAAGTCACGCTGGGCAGTGACAAAGATAATGAACATCGTTTCCATCCGGATCATCTGACCTTTAAATCGGGGCAACTTTACAATCTGACACTCGTCAACGTGAGCAACAACGTTCACGAGATCGACTCGCCGGATTTTACCGCCGCAGTGTTTAGCAAAGACGTGGTTGTCTTTGATGATATCGCCGAGGATGCCAAGCCCATAGCGATTGTGGTTGGAGGGGTGCGCGAGATCGAAGTCCAACCCGGTGGAAGGACCGAATGGACCTTCGTCGCGATCGAACCGGGAGAGTATGAGGTCGACTGCAAAACCGACGACGCTAAAACTGGGAAGACCCACATGCAAATGGGCATGAAGGCGACGTACACAATTGAATAAGCGTGTAGTCATTGCCCAGGCTTTTACCGTCTGGGCAGTGTCTCTTAAGGGGAACATTGGCTCGGTTTAGTCGATAGAGGCTGGATTGTAACTTTCTCGGTAGAAGTAGTGCCAATCTTAGCCAGGCTAGAGGCGAGCGGTCTTCAATAGCTGGACAGTCGATCTGTCGGTTTACGTCGTCATTGCAGTGTTCGATACGGCAATCCAACCAGGGAAGTCCAAACTCCTGTGGCGCGGTGTATCACCCGCCAATTGGATCACCGGCTCAAACCCGGTAACGGCCACCGAGAATACGAGCGGACCGGCAAGTCCTATTCCTTAAGTCAGCGCTTTTGGGTGATGCCAGATTCAGCCGGGCAGCATTCAGAAAGGGTTTGTGATGCGCATGCATAAATATATCCATGCATTGACCTGGACGCTCCTGCTTCTAACCGGTGGGACAAACCAGGCATTGGCGGCCGACGGCGCTGCTATAGTCGCCCAGAAGTGCGTTTCCTGCCACAACGTGACTGGTCCAGCGCCTGCGACTTTCAAGGCCATGCTGGAACTCAAAGCGCCGGACCTGTTTTACGCCGGCAGCAAGTTCAAAAAAGAATGGCTTGTCGAGTGGCTTCAACACCCAACTCTGATTCGTCCGTCCGGGGTCATGTTCCTCAATAACATTGTCGTCGAAGACGGGAGGAACCGGATCAAGCGCGATGCTGTCAAACCTTGTCCGGCCAGTCTAGCCCCTGAAGAAGCCACGGCAGTAGCCGATTATTTGATGACCCTAACGGACGCCACCATGAAGGTCGGCGTCATCAGCCCGAAAGAAAAGCTTAGGAGGTCCAAGGCCACTACCCTGTTCACTAAGAGATATCCCTGCAACGGATGTCACACGGTGAAGATTCGGCATAGAGAGGCGGGGGGCGTTTCCGGCCCCGACCTGAGGGAAGCAGGCCGTCGGCTGAACCCTGATTGGATATACGCCCAAATCGAGGATCCCCAACATTGGAACCCCATGACCTGGATGCCGACTAGTCCAATGTCGAAGAAGGACAGAGTTTTATTGACGTTATTCATCGCGGCAATGGAGTGAGGGAGATTCAAATGAAAAAATCAAATTTTATCGTTTGGGTTGTCGCGATGTTTCTTGCCATCAGCTGGGGATCGTTGGCTTGGAGCGCCGAGACTGTCGAGACGACCTATCAGCGTTTCTGCGTGCAATGCCATGGCACCCTTGGCAATGGCCAGGGCATTAATCAGACTGCAGAGGCGCTTGCGGTGGAACCACGAAATCATGCCGACCCCAAGAGAATGTCCAAATTGACCGACCAGGACATCAAGTTGGCAATAACGGACGGGGGAGCTGCGGTTAATAAATCACCCTTGATGCCGGCCTTTGGCAAGACTCTTTCGACTCCGGAAATCGATGAACTTGTCGCCTATTTGAGGCAGTTGTGCTCCTGTCAATATTCTGAAGCAGCAGCGAGTGAACCCGAAGACGATCACGAAGACAATCCCGAAGACAAACACGGAGATGAAAATGAACGCAGCGACTGAGTGTGCTTACGAGTGAAAGTTAGCGAAAGGAAGCGAAACAGGAGCCGTGTGGTCAGGCGCTGGGGCTGGGAGGAATTCAATGAATGTTCGGGTGGTCGCTTTCTTCGCTGGCGTGTTTTTTATTTCGCTGGCGATATTCATTCAAGGAATTCTTCCGGCGGTGGTTCCGGAATCCTTACAGACCCATGTCTCCACGGTTGTGCGCACTGATCTTGGTGAACTGAAATGGATGATCGCCGACGCCACCGACTATACGCCTCAGCAGGCGCGGGGCCGCAAGATCTATATTCGCGAGGGCTGCTGGTATTGCCATTCGCAGTATGTCCGACCGGTCACCGGTGAATCGCGGCGTTGGGGGCCGGTCTCTCAGGCGGGAGAATATGCCTTTGATCAACCCCATCTGCTTTCGACCCGTCGCATCGGTCCGGATCTGACGCGGGTTGGGCTAAAGTACAGCGATGGATGGCATCTGGCGCATTTCTGGAATCCTCGCATGCTCACACCCGATTCGATCATGCCACGGTTCACATATCTCTTCCACCAGGCGCCCGAACGCGTGCCTGTTGTCACCGGCGCCGACGGGGTACGTACCCTGGAGAAGAACGCGACCAGTGAAACCCTGTTCGATTTCAGCTCCAAGCAACGTATCAACCTGACGCCGAATACCGAAGGGCTGGTTTTTGTCAAGGAGAGGGGGAAATACCCGGTCATCTTCACCCCGAATGAGGAATTCACGGGTGACAGCGTGCAATTGGTCGCCAGCAGCGAGGACCTGGACGCCCTGATCTCCTACCTCCAGAAGCTGGGGACCAACCGCGGAAGATGGCGGGACCTGTTTGAACCGCAGCGGTTGGAGGTGACCGATATTTCCACTCCTCGGTCTGAGGAATGGATCGAATACGGTCAGGAGATCTATCAGCGGCGGTGCATGGGTTGCCACGGTGTCAAGGGAGACGGCAACGGACCGGCCGCGACGTTTTTCAATATCAGGCCCAGGAACTTCACTCTTGCCATTTTCAAGTTTCGGGGAACGCCGCCGGATTCCCTGCCAACCGACGGTGATCTTCTGCGCACCATCACCCGGGGCTTAAGGGGCACCCCAATGCCGACTTTCCACATGTTGCCGCTGAAGGACCGATTGGCCGTCGTTCAATACGTCAAGTACGTCCTCACCGTCGACCGGGAGGATCCCAAACAACCTTACGTCTATTTCGATGAGGAACCGCCGCTACCGCCGATCTATATCGGTACCCCGCCGAAGCCATCAAAAGAACTGGTCGAAGCAGGACAGCAGCTATGGCAAACAGATAAATGTTTTGAGTGTCACGGAGATACGGGTGAGGGGAATGGTCCCAAGTCGAGCACTCTAAAAGACGATTTTGGCTATCCGATCTCGCCGGCGAACCTGAAGATGGGCAAATTCAAATCCGGCTCTTCGGTCAAAGACATTTTCCGGACCATCACGAACGGCGTCGGCGGAACTCCAATGCTAAGCTATGCCAAATCGCTTAGCGAAGACCAGCGTTGGCAGCTGGCTTATTATGTTTTGTCGTTCTCGGCCTATATAGACCCGCTGTCTGGAAAACCACTGCCAATTTCACCTGCGGACCGTGCAGCTCTCAACGATACAGAGCTTAAGGCCTCATCTTCCAGGCTGGCCTATGACGGCAGAAGTCAGTCGCGCTCCACAGCCAGGCGTACAAAATTTGCCGGTGAAGCCTGGGCCACGAAACACGGGATTGAAAGCGCCCATGCCAGCCTCAAAACAAAGTAGGGAATAGAAAACGGCTGCAGATAAGGAATAAGGGAGGTATTGAAATGGCTGAGGTATTGCGCGCGGAACGGCCGCTACCGGGTCAGCTCGACGAACTGGTCAACTTCCCATTGGTGCGCCTCTGGCTTTATTGGGGCATGTTCTGGCTATTGCTGGCGCCGACCTTCGGCGTGATGGCCTCTGTCCTTTTCAGCTTTCCGGACTATCTGGGTCCCTCCGAATATCTGACCTTTGGACGGCTGCGGCCTGTACATGTGAACGGGGTGATCTTCGGAGCCTTCTCGACGTTGTTCTTCGGCCTTTGCTATTACCTCGTGCCACGGCTTGCCGGCGTGCGTGTCCATGCTGAAGGCTTGGGCTATTGGCTCGCCTGGCTCTGGAATATCACCCTGGCGATCGGACTCCTCTCACTGCTGCTCGGCTGGAACCAAGGGCTGGAGGCGGGCGAATTCCCGCTCGCTATCGATATCGGCATCTTCCTCGTCATCGCTACGATGACGTGGCAATTCATCGTCACCATCATGCGCCGCACCGAGCCGCAGCTTTACGTGGCGCTCTGGTATCTGATTGCTGCTTTCGTGTGGACTGATGTGAACCTGATCCTGGGGTCGTTCATCCTTCCTTACACGTTACCGGGGATCAACAACGCCGCCTTCCATGGTCTGTTCATCCATTACATTGTCGGGCTGTGGATCACCCCGGCAGGCTATGTGCTGATCTACTACTTCCTGCCTGTAAGCGCCCGGAACCCGCTCTTCAGCCACAAGCTGTCGTTGATCGGCTTCTGGTCGCTAGCGCTGTTCTATCCCTTTGTCGGCATCCACCATTATCTTTACAGCCCTATCGCCGACTGGGCCGAAACCTTGTCGATCATATCATCCATGCTGCTGATCATTCCGGTCTGGACGGTGCTCGTAAATTTCTTCGGCACGATGAAAGGCAAATGGTCGAGCTTCGGCACGAATTTGCCGGCGAAATTCCTGATCATGGGGTCGCTGATGTATCTGATCGGCTGCTTCCAGGGCTCGACCGAGGCGCTGCGCCTGATCCAGCAGCCCACCCATTTCACCGATTTCGTCATCTCCCATTCGCATCTGACCGTGTTCGGAACTTTTGTGGTCTGGGCGATTGGCGGCCTCGTCTATGTCTGGCCACGTGTGGTCGGCCGTGAATTATGGTCTTTCAAGATGGGCAACTGGTCGTTCTGGCTGATCACCGCCGGCATCTCGGTGATGGGGCTGGTGCTGACGGCTGGCGGACTGCAGCAAGGCTATATGTGGATGGCCGGTACGGAGTGGCTGAACTCCCTTGTACCCGTCTCACCCTATTGGTTCCTGCGCACGCTTGCCGGCCTGTCAATGGATATCGGTATGTCGCTGCTGGTGCTCAATCTGATGATGACTGCGCTGAGCCGTCCGGCTCCGGCGCGTGAACCCGCAAGAGATGTACCGGGTGGCGCCGTACCGGCGGGAGGGATGCAATGAGAATGAGTGCCGGAAATGTCGCGCTCGGGGCGGGTGGTCCGTGCCGATTTCGGCGAGCTGAAAGGAGGCTTCCCTTGGTTGAACTCACGATCGGGCAATTTCTGGTCGCGCTCTGTATGAGTCTGGGCGCGCTCTGCTTCTTCATCTGGGGCGTGATGTCCGGGATGTTCAAGGATGTCGAGGCCATCAAAATGCGCGCTTACCGGGCGGAGGTCGCCGATGACGATGAACAGTGAAGGGCATAGCGGCCATCGGCCGGAAGACGAGTTGGAGGAATATGGCGGCCATATCCAGGCGAGACATGGCTACATCCCGGCTTGGCTGCTCGCCGTCTATTTCGTGCTCTTCGTGTGGGCGCTCTACTACCTTTACGTCTATTGGGGCAGCCTCGGGCCGGGGCTCGACTATACGGTGCAGTAGGTGCGGACTGAATTGAAAGGGAACGGACATGCCGGACTCACATCACCGCAAGGGTTCGAGGCTCCCCGCGTTGCTAATCATGATCTTCGCGTCTCTCAATCTGATGGTTCTGATCTCGGAACTGGTCATCAATGTCAGTAAGGCGCTGTTGCCACTGTGAGGACGGAAATGATCGATCCGATTAAAGCAATAGCAGCGATGAATCCGATTGAAGCAATAGCAGGCGGCTTGTTCGTCGCCGCAACCATCGCGTTTTTCATCTGGGTGGCCTATCTCGCGATCAAGAAATAAGCCTGGGCATGATCGGTGAAAGCAGGCTCTGGTGGCAAAGCGGCATGGCCCTCTTGCTAGTGCATCGATCCAAACGGAGGCTTCAGCCGGAGTTTGGTAAAATTGATGCAAAACAAAGGGCTAGTGCACTGACATATGAACCATGTGAATGTGTCAGTGCCCTAGAGCCGCCGCGCAATCACCTTATGGGCGAAGCATGAGCCAGTACGGGCTGATTTTTCTGGCTGGTATTGCCGCAAGCTGGCATTGCGTCGGCATGTGTGGCGGTTTTGCCTGCGCAATGTCCGGTTGCCGGGGACGACAGGACGCTGCTATTCGCCAACTTCTCTACAACGCCGGGCGTGCGACCACCTATTGCTTTCTTGGAGCCGTCGCCGGCGCCGTCACCGCAGGTATCTGCACCGCGACGCCGGGGGCGTTGCCGATCGGGAGCGCGCAGCGCATTTTGGCCATCGTCTCCGGTGTGCTGATCCTGCTGATCGGCGCGCAGTTTTTCGGCCTCTTCCGACATTTGCGCCGTGTACCGATGATCGGCTTCGGCGGCGAGGCCTTGGCGAGTGCGTTGCGCGGTCTTGTGCGTTCGCCCAGTCCTGCCGCGCCGCTTGCGTTCGGCGTCATCAACGGCTTCCTCCCTTGCCCGCTGGTTTACGGGTTTCTTGCGCAGGCCGCCGCCAGCGGCAATGCGGTACCAGGCATGGCCATCATGGCGGCTTTCGCGCTCGGCACCTTCCCGGCGATGCTGATTATGGGCGGCATGAGCGGCTGGCTTCGCGAAAGGATAAGCGCCGGTCCCACAGCCGCCGCCCAGAGCATCGCCTTGCGGCAGAAGCTGGGTCTGGTCGCCGGCGCCTTCTTCGTGCTCTTCGGGCTCATCACTCTGGCGCGCGGCATTATCCCCATGTCCCTTCATGGTCATCTACTGTGACAGCTTCGCTCTGCAGCCATTGCTTCTTACCGCTCGGCCGCAGTCGCCATAACGCGCAGGTCGCAGGCGATGAACGCCAGTTCTGTTGCTATGGCTGTTCCCTTGCCTTTCAGGTAGCGCATGGCGAGCATGAGGAAGCTGACGCGGCCTGGCTGCTGGTCCGGCTGGGTGTCGGCGCGTTCCTCGCCATGAACATCATGCTGTTCAGCCTGCTGCTCTATTCCGGCACCTTCGATAAGGCCGAGATGGACGTGCGACCGATCGTTCACTGGGTGCTGTTCTTCATGGCCACACCGGCCGTCATCATTCTCGGCGGACCGTTCCTGCGTGAAGCATGGCAGGATGCGAAACGCCTTCGGTTCGGCTCGTCCGTGCTCATCACCTTGGGCGCAGGCGCAGCCTATTCCTACTCGGTCATGGCCCTGATGACGGGAACCGATCGCGTCTATTTCGATACGGCGACCATGGTGCTCGTACTATTTACCCTTGGGCGCTATCTGGAAGCAGCCGGCCGGGCGCGTGCCATGCGCAGCATCGCGCCAATGCTGGCGCCGGAACGCGAATGGGTGACGGTGATCGAGGATAGCGTTGAAACGCGCATTGCCGCGCGAGATGTCCTCGCCGGGATGACCGTGCTCGTCCGTCCTGGGGAGCATATCGGCGTGGACGGCGTCGTCGTCGAGGGCGCGTCCCATGTCGGCGAGGACGATCGTGACCGGAGAGAGCACTCCAGTGGCCAAACATCCCGGTGCAAGCGTCCTGGCGGGAAGCGTTAACCACGAAGGGCCGCTTCTTATCGAAGCCCGCAATAACGGTGCGGCTTCGTACTGGATGCATATGGCACGCTTGGTTCGGGAGGCGCTCGCACGCCGGAGCCGCACCGAGCAGTTGGCGGAACGAGCAGCGGGTATCTTTGTGCCGATCGTACTGGGCCTTGCGCTGATAACGACGCTCTACTGGGCGGGCAGAGTCCCATTCGGCGAAGCCATGCTTTATGGCCTCGCGGTGCTCGTCGTCGCTTGCCCTTGTGCGCTTGGGCTTGCCGCACCGCTCGCCACATCGATCGGCATTGGACAGCTCGCACGGCGCGGCTGTCTGGTGCGAGGCGGCGACGTGATCGAGAGCCTCGCCTCAGTACAGACCATCGCATTCGATAAGACAGGGACATTGACCTTCGGTGAGCCTCGGCTCAGTGGAATCGCGGCTTGCAACCTTTCGCCGGACGATGTTCTGGCGCTCGCCATCGCGCTGGAGACACGGTCTGAACATCCACTGGCGAAAGGCATCCGGGCCGAATCCGAAAGGCGTGGTCTGCGGCCAGCGCCTGCGCAGAATATCCGGACGGTTCCCGGCTACGGCATTCTGGGAACGGTCGATGATGTTCGAATTGCGGCTGGCTCTCCTGCCTGGATTGAGAAACTCGGTTTCGCCATGCCCGATGATCTGGCGCACCGCTCGGCGCTGCTTGAAGACAGTGCCGCCAGCCTGATCCAGATCGGATGGGGGGCAAGGGTCGTCGGCGTTCTGACCTTCGAAGACCCGGTCCGGCTGGAAGCGCCTGATGTCGTGGCGGCGATCCGAAACCTTAAGATAAAGACGCTACTGCTCTCCGGCGACCGGGAGTCCTCGGCACAGCGCGTGGCCAGCGCCGTAGGGATCGATCAGGTGGAAAGCGGCATGGCGCCGGACGCCAAACAGGCCTTCGTCGCTCAAGGGGGGGATCGATGGGCGATGGTCGGTGACGGCCTGAACGACGCGCCCGTTCTGGCCAGCGCGGCCGTGGGCATTGCTGTCGGCTCGGCGACCGATCTGGCGCGCGAGTCCGCAGGACTGGTGCTTCCGGAGGGCGGTCTTGCCACGCTGCCATATGCAGTCAATCTGAGCCGCGCGGTTAAGCGCACTGTGATCGTCAACCTGCTCTGGGCATTCGGCTATAACGCCGCCGCGCTGGCGCTCGCCGCCTCGGGCCACCTGCTGCCGGTCTTCGCGGCGGCGCTGATGGCCGGGTCGAGCGTCATCATTATCCTGAATTCACTTCGTCTCGAACAGTTTTCCGATCAAAGGGCTTTACCGGTCGGCGACGGAACCATTGACAACGAAAGTGCCGCCGCTCGCCTTTTGCCGACAAAGCCCGTACACTAAATGGTGATCGTTACAGCGTGCGCATTGTCTTGGCCAGGAACAACCCAGCGAATTGCGCGTGCGTGACCCATTTCAGCTGGATCGTAAAAGTATCGTCCGTACTCGCCGGATAAGCGGCCAGAACATATCCGCCGGCTGCCAGGATGGACAAAATTCTCGAAATCATGCTCCGTCAAGGGGCATGATATTGGCGTTGCTGAGTTTGGTTGACGGAGAAGGTGGTCGTAAGCTGTCATGTATCGCTGTCAAACACGCTGCTTTCGAGTGTCCTATGGTCAGCTTCCAGATCAACCCTCGTTCAAGTGGAATCACTTGATCGAGGTTAAGTTGATCTACATCAATAAGTTAGCGCAACTGTCCGCGTCCAAATGGACGCGCGTTGCGCTAGATCAACCCTCGTTCAATTGGCTCCAATTGAACGAGGTTAAGTTGATCTATTTCCATAAGTTAGCGCAACTGTCCGCGTCCAAATGGACGCGCGTTGCGCTAGCCTGCTGACGTGGAATAGTTGAACCGCCCCAGGTTCTCCGGAGGCTGTTTGGTTTGAGCCAGGCGGCGATGCACAGCTTCTCCATGCTGGCATAGTAGCGGGCCTCTGCTTCAGCCGGCGGCATGCTGCCGATCGATGAGAGCAGGCAGCGATTGTTGTTCTTCAGCGTCATATCGGCTCTGCTTCTAGCCGCGGGGATGACCCTTTTCTTTCCTGTCTTTTCCGAATATCTGAGAACCGGGCTCGTACCACGGATGCCGACATTGATCGTTGCAGTCGGTCTTGCCGTGAGTTCTCTGGTGCTCATGACGGTCGGTCTCATACTCGACGCGACCACTCGCGGCCAGCTCGAAATACGCAAACTGATCTATTTGAACACGCCTCGAAGGGCATTCGGGGCCGAAATGAGAGTTGATGGCCCCCCAATGATCTGACAACGCGCTACAGTGGTGTGTCCGATGACGCCATCGGTCTGCCGTTCGGTAGAGAAATGGCCGTCAGAGAGGGACCGCCCGGCACAAGGCCAAGCGATGCTCTTCGAGGTTTGACCGGATCGGTTCACATGGGGAATTGCTCAGACGGAGACCGAATTGGCTCAATATACCGTTTAACCGATCGGGATTGAATTTACCGACGCTGACAATAAACCTTGGTCGATCACTCCGCATGAGCCGCTTGATCTCCTTCGCAAACAGATTGTCCTGCGACAATCTGAGGTAATTGTTGTCGATGCCAAGGTATCGAGCGGACGGTTCGGCGTAAGGGATGAAATAGGAGGCCGGCTGCCCGGTCGCAAGCAGGACGACGCTGTTCTCAGGTAATTTCGGAACCTGGATATCGATATACTTGTGTGCATAAGTCATGCGCGTAAAGCGACGGGACGGGTGAACGCCATGCCCCCAGTCGATGTAGGTCGTTGTCAGGAGGACGATGATCAGAGTCGAGAGGGAGAGTATAATCCGCGTATGTGGTCCTTTGAACAGAGAAAGAAGCACACCGACGATCACCACACCCGTCAGCATTTCGAGTGCGACGGCATAACGGTAGATGCTAAAGCCGAGCACCCAAGCAAAATAAGACATAACGACAAAAAGAATAAGCAGACCAAGCGTCTTCGTCTCCGCAGGATGCTCTTTCAGGGAACCGCGACTTGTTACCCGAAGAACAACCAGTCTGATGGCCCAGGCAACGATAGCGACATAGGCCATCGCGCCGCGCCAATCCCGAAAGCGTAGCTCCGTTACAAGATAGATATTGGTTTTTGCCCAGTAGAACGGATAGGCGATCAGTTGCAAAAAATTGTCGGGCAGGAACTGCCTGTCTCTCAGCGGCTGCAATTCCCAATAGGGCGATTGAAAAATGTCATTGAACTGAGGAAAGAAGGGGTTACCGAAAAGCTGCCACAAGGTTAACAGGTGATGGCCCGCGACGACCAGGAACCCCGCCATTGCCGCAGCGCCAAATACAATCACGCCGACCAGTGTACGCCGTCGGAGGGCGGCAATAAGTGCGATGACCGCCAGGCCGGGGACGAAAATAGCCGCCGTATATTTTAATCCCAGACCGATGCCCGCCATCACTCCCGGCCACACGAATCCGAACCAAGTTGCGCGCGCATCATCCTCGCCGACAACTCGAAGAAGTCCCAACAGCGCGGCAAGAACAAAGATCGAGTTGATAAGATCATTGGTTGTCGTCCCGATCAGGGAAACGAACCCGGCACCGGACACCCCTACCAGGAAGGCGACCGCTCTGAGCGTTAAGCGCTCCCATTTTTGCAACGGGCGGAGAACGTGGATCGAAATGGTAAGGATCAGCGCGGCGTTGATGCCGTGCAAGGCGCCCATAATAAAAGCAATGAGGCGGGGTGTTTCGTTGAGGGGAGACGATATGAGCGCATGAAAGAGAAAATCCGCGGTCGGATTAAAAAAACCCTGATATTGGGCAGGTCCGATATCATACAAATAGCGATGATTAAGATACGCCCAGGGCGCATAGAGATGATAAAAACGCAAATCCCAACAATTGTCCGGACCGAAGGCCACTGAGACAAGCCCAATCACAACGCAAATCAGTGCTGAGGAAAGAATAAGAGGCCATTTGAAATGCCACGATTGCGGGGCGTGGTGTGCTTGAACTCATATCGAGCTGTTCGAGTGTTTTCGTCATCACAAACCGCATGGTTGACCGCTGCACCGCTGTTGCGACCGCCGTCGCCATTGCCCAGACTGTTGACTTTAATAGCACTTGCCGGGTTCGACAGGGATGCCCGGCTCAGCATCATCTTGTTCGCGAATGGCCCGGTGGCATCCGGATCATACAAAAAATCGTTCGGTGTCGGCGTCGCGCGGCTTCGCGGCGTTCGGCTTCCGTGGCCGAGCATTGCCGCTCATGATGGCGCTTCACGACGCGTTCCCGCGCCAACTCCTGCTCCGCCATTATCCTGTTGCGAACCCTGCGCCGCGCTGCCTCAGCACCGAGATCTCTTTGGGTTTCAAAGGGATTTAGCAAGTCCGACCGAACCTTGGAGACTGGCGGTGCGACGACTTGCGGTCTCTGAACGGCTTTCGTCTCTTTCCGACCGAACCTCGCCGGAATTGGTTCGGTCACGGAAAGCGCTTCATTTTCAGTGGATTGTGGATTTGATCCGACCGAACTTTCTGCGGCTGACCGTTCGGCTGCCGCCACATTCAGAGAACGCGAAGTAGACGTTGTGGAGCGGAGCTATGCGGGCAGTTGATCGCAGCCCATGCATCTTCTGCCCGACAGTGCACCGCAGATGCCGGCCCTCCGCTCGCCGGCCGATTGAACGATAGATTTGTGAGTCCCGCAGCCGAGCCGCGGGCATCAACTCAGGAACCATCATCGGGTTCAGGCGTTGCAGCAATCACGGTCAGTGTGTCTCAGGCCGAGCCGTGCTATGGTTTAAGTGACCGCGAGCCGGTCGATCTCCTTTCACATTGGCCCGGGTCAGACACAGCAATCGACCTCCCCCTTTTCGGCATCTCCGCGCTGGGCGGCGGTTCGAGAAAGGGAGTCAGTCATGCAAATTCAGGTCAACACCGACGAAAGCGTAGAGGGTGGCGAAGACCTGTCCGCCCGGGTTTCGACCGAGATCCACACCCGTCTGGACCGCTTCAGTCAACACATCACCCGTATTGAAGTGCACCTCAGCGATGAGAACGCGGACAAGTCCGGCGGTTCCGACAAGCGTTGCCTCATCGAAGCACGCCTGGAGGGCCGTCAGCCGGAAGTGGCCAGCGAACGGGCCGCCACGCTTGAAGGTGCATATTCGGGTGCCGCCAAGAAGTTGCAGCGCGCTCTGGAGACTACCCTCGGCAAACTCAATCAAGTGAAGGGCGCTGACACCATACGGACCGGCAATCTGTAGGAGATCGACTGCCGCCAAATACGCAAATCAACGAACCAAGGAGGAACAAGATGATGGTTGAGAAACAACCTAAGACGCCAGCCGCGAAGAACACCCCCAAGCACAATGAGGGCAAACCCGTAGACAAAGCCGCAGACAGTTCGCCCGAACCCGTCGCCGTCGATCGACCTGGCTTCGATCTCGGCGGTTCAACCGGCAAGACGAGCGCGGGAACAGGTCTGGGCCTCGGCCCGGACGCAGCTGAAAATCGCCGCGATCGCAGCCTGCCAGGACGCCGAGGGAAACGCACGTAGAGCATAGCCAGCTGGCGACGCCTCCCCTTCTTTGGTCATCAAAGCGCGCGATCAAGCCAGGGGCAACCGCAGCCGACCGCTGACTGCTCAGCCGAAAACGGCATCCATCTGCTCTGGCCAGGGCCGCTCGGCGACCGCGACAAGGTCGCTGAGGGAAAGCGCCGGCGGCATGCGCCGGATGACGAGGTGTTCGAGCACGTCCGGCGACAGATAGGCGAGCCGCATCATTCGGCTGACGAACCGGTCGGAGACCTTCTCGGCGGCGGCGATGTCCTGGATGGTGGATGCGGCGCCGCTTTCCAGTTGCCGCCGCCAACTCCATGCGCGGGCGACGGCGCGCAGCACATGTGGATTCTGGGCCGGGCCGTCCCGCAGGGCCGCCTCGTCGGGCGGCAGGATCTTCGGCCGCCCGTTGCGCTTGCGGATCATCAGCGGAATGCCGACGCGGATGGTTTCCGATGTGCCAGTCACGCGAAGGCCTCCGCCTCGCGGGTCGACATCATGTCCCGCAGGACCGATCCCAGCCCGTCATGATGCAGATCGACGGCGATCAAAATGTATGCGCCTGTTTTGGCGCGCTCGTTCATGGGTTCTTCGTGCGTTTCAGGGGATTGTTTTGCCGGGGCTGTTCCGAGATTCCGAAAGAAGGGCTCAGTGCGCTTCCGGGCCGTGCCATCGGCTAGCAGGCTGCTGAAAAACCCCGAGGATGACAGTCTGTGGCGAATATGATTCCGTGCTTTCTGGAATGCCAGGGAGGACGGAATGCGCGGTTCGGATTTGCGGTCTGGGGAGCTTTTTTCTTACGTCGATCTTGAGGAGCGTGTGCCGGCGAAGCATCCGCTGCGCAAGATCCGGCAGATCGTCAACGATGTGCTCCAGAGTCTGGATAGCGAATTTGCCAGGCTTTATGCCGCCCACGGCCGCCCCTCGATCCCGCCGGAATGGCTGCTTCGAGCCTCGTTGTTGCAGGCGTTTTACACCGTCCGATCGGAACGCCAGCTGATGGAGCAACTCGACTACAATCTGCTCTATCGCTGGTTTGTGGGTCTCGGCATCGACGACCCGGTCTGGGTGCCGACGGTGTTTACGAAGAACCGGGACCGGTTGCTCGAGGCCGATGTTGCGAAGCAGTTCCTGAGCCGGCTGCTGGCGCATCAGGAGGTCAGCCCGCTTTTGTCGGACGAGCATTTTTCGGTCGACGGCGCGCAACTCCATGCCTGGGCGTCGATGAAGAGCTTCGTGCCGAAAGAGATGGCGGCGACCTCCGGCGAGGGACCTGACACGCCGTCGGCACCTGACACGTCCCACGCCCTGGCGCCCGTTGCGGCGGTGGGTAGCGATGCCGCTCCATCCAGCGAAACTGATCAAACCGCGCCTTTGCCGGAGCCCGCGGATGCAGCCGAAACCGAAAACCAGCGCCGCAATGCCGAATTGGACTTCCGTGGCCAGAAGCGATCGAACGCCACCCATGTCTCGACGACCGACCCAGAGGCTAGCCTCTACCGAAAAGGCCAAGGCAAGGAAGCCAAGCTCTCCTATCTCGGCCATACGCTGATGGAGAACCGCACCGGCCTGATTGTCGAGGCCAGCGTCACCACGGTGTCGGGATATGCCGAACGCGAGGCGGCGGTCGCGATGATCGAAAGCCATCGCTCCGGCCGGCGGCGGGTGACGCTCGGTGCCGACAAGGGCTATGACGCGGGCGAGTTCGTAAAGGACCTGCGCGCGCTGAACGTCACGCCGCACATCGCGCAGAACGACACCGCGCGCCGCTCGGCGATCGATGGCCGTACAACCCGGCATCCCGGCTATGCGGTGAGCCAGCAGAAGCGCAAGCGCATCGAGGAGCCGTTCGGCTGGGGCAAGACGATCGGCGGCCTCGCCCGGCCGATGCTGCGCGGCGTGGCGCGACTTGGCTTCAAGTTCATCCTGACGATGGCCGCGTATGACTTGATCCGGCGGCCCAAACTCCTCGCCGCATGAAGGCGGCAGAAGGAAAAAAAGACCGATTGCTCCGTGAAAGCGCAAGATAGTTCCAGGTCGACAGGATTTTCAGCAGCCTGCTAGTGCCATGGCGGCATGCTACGAAGCCGCCGAATGCTCGCAAGTCATTTGATCCGTAGGCTGTGTAAAACGTAAAATTTGCCGTTTGCAGGAAGCACGTCTGCTGGGCTAAATTCGGGCGCAGCCGGTCCAGTCGAGAAAGGAAACCCAATAAGGATTTGGCTGGGCCACTTAGCAGAGGGCGGCAGCCCAAGCCGCCCTCTGCTACTTTGTCAATCCAAATTGAAAAGCCATTGATAACGGAAGGGAACCGCGAATTCAGTCGTCTCCTCGCCGATCCCCTTCAGCAGGAATGGTGTTCCAGCCAGATTTAGGCAGAGATCTCGGGTTTCCCGCCAACTGCCAACCAAATCGACAGCGTCCTTCACTTGGAAGTGACGCCGCCCGAATCGCTCGGCAATCAGGCGTAAGAAACTGGCCTCCCGCATGGAGAGGCCGCTCTCGACGAGATATGCAGTGGTTTCGTCTCGCGTCATCGGCGTTTCCTTCGCCTCGCCCCCGTCGGGATCGTCCAGCAGGGACTTCGCGGCTGATAGCAATTCAAGCTTGCGTAGATGATCGTTCGGATAAGTCTTCGCTCTTTCGAGCAAAACGCTCACCAGTTTGAGTTGTTGAAGGCGGATGAGCTGGGCAGTCGGATCGTCTGATGGCATGAGCTGATCCACCTCATCAGAGGTCAGAGGTGGATGAGTTCGCAGCAGCCGCCCGCGCCTCTTAATATCGGCCAGGGTCAAGGGGGTGCGCGTTTTGAGCCCGGCATTTTCTTTCTTCATTTTTCCGGCCCAAGCGTGTTCCCGCAGAGCTTCCGGGGTAAATTGCGGCATGAGATCACTCATGTCCTTCGGCGTGATCGACGGTTCAGTCCGAGACTTTGGCGGCAGCTTGTCGGTCATGAAGGCTCCCCTATGCTGTTGGCGGAACCACGAAAATGGGAACTGGACGGCGGATTTTCCATGGCCAATGAAGGGCCAGTGAAAGGCCAGTTGCGCCGCAACTTTCCCACAAGCTGAGAGGCTCTGTCCGCGTTGAGTATGTGTTTCATCCAATGGCGGCGGCCAAGCAGTGCTCGGGCGCAAGGGAAGCAGCGGATTTTTCCAGCATTCGCCGCCAGCCGAGATAGTTGGGCAGATATTTCGTCGCCACGCCGTTGAAGCGGTTGAGCCATTTCTTGAAGCGGCTGATATAGCTATTGACGGTCTGGATGTGCAGCACCTTTTCATGCACGTGCTCGCCGTGGCTGGCGAGGATCAGCTCGTATTCGATCGCTTCTGCCTTGGCGAAAGCGATCAGCGCCGGATCGCCGTCCATGCACAGCAGCACGTCAGTGTTCGAAACTGCTCCCTTCAAAACCGCGTTGACGGCGTCCTCCGAGCGATTGTGCAACACCGCATCCAGATGATGGCCGTAGCGGTCGCGGGCGATCAGGATCGGCGTTTGTTCGCTGGACAAGCCTGGCTTTTCAGCCTTGCCGCCGCGCTTCCTCGCCTTGCGCGGCAAGCGCCGCTCACCTTTCCGGCTTTGCAGAACGAAACATTCGTCGACCTCGACGATGCCGGTCAGCCGCTGGTCCTTAAGGTCTTTCTGCGCCTTCAAAAAACGATGCCTCCAGCGGAAGGACGTGCTCTTGTCGATCCCGGTCCGCACCGCCGCGGCGCGGACGGTCTCCGAGCCGTTGAGCGCTTCGGCGAATTTCAGCCAGCGGTCCCGCTTTCGAAGCCGGGCCAGCGGCGTGCCGGTCAGAGCGTTGAACGTCCTGGCGCAGGCCAGGCATTTGTAACGCCACAGACCCCGCGCCATACCATGGCGATGAATGCGACGCCCCTTGCAATGCGGGCATTTCAGATCGGTCTGAAACTGGCCATCGATGAGCTTTTGCGTTTCATTTCCAGCGCTCCGCTCGCGAAGAGTATCGATCAGCTTGCGGCCCTGCGCGGGCGTGAGTTCCGCGATAAGTTCCGCTAGCCGCTGTTTGAATTTTCGGTGCTCCATGATCGGTCTCCCTTAATGGGAACAAATCAGGAACTTGAGCTGCCGTCAATCCCCATACTCAGCGCGGACAGAGCCAGCTGAGAAACAAAAACTGTTGCGTTAAAGCACCACTACAGGAAAATCGAAAATATCCGCGAAATTTTTCTCCGTAATCCCGCCGGTTCAGCCAAGCAAATCAACATTATCGCCCGCGCGAAAGACAGTTTCCCCGAGGCGTGCGGTATTATGGTACCAAATCAGCCGTCGCAGAATCAGCGAAACTGTCGTTGACTAAGAAAAAAGGCCCCGCTTGCGCGAGGCCTTTCAGTATCCGTTTGTTGCGTTTGCGTCGATCTGGGTAGAAGCCCAGAAAATCCTAAATGACGGACGCCGCAAATACAGATGATATGGCCACTTCTGCTTGCCACATTCGGCCCTGCATTTCAAGTGAAAAGCATCTGCCGGTGGAAATCTTCGGCCTCCGTCGTTCGATCCGTGAACGAAGGACAAGCCGATGTTGGAAGCGATACTTGAATTCAAGCCCGCCAAAAATTCAGATCTGGCCAAATGGACCAAGCTTATCTCTGTCGTCCCCAAGCGATTGGGATGGGCCACGATCGCTACCATCGCGGTCGCTGTCAGTGCGAATTCTGCCGACGGCCAGCAAGCTCATTTCGCTTCGTATCTTCGGGCGACAAAATGTGAACCCGAGCGGACAGCCGTCAGCCAGTTGGGCCAAGTCGCTGAGGCGGGATGCTCAGTTTTACGGGCCACCTTCCCCGACCATCTCCCACGCCGACCATATTGTACGAATTCCCTTAGGGACAGAATCTTCGCAAAGGACAAGTTTGAAGCGATCCGACATCGGTACATCTCACTGAATGGCCCGACCTCGCTCGCATGGATGCCGTTCGATGTCGATCATGCAGGCGCTTATTTCGCCGACGATGATGCCAATCTGCCTCCGGCGAACGTCGTTATGGTCAACCCAATGAACGGGCGGGCGCATCTCGCTTATCTGCTCGCCAAGCCGGTTCACAAATATGACGCCGCTCGCCGCGATCCGATCAACTATTACGCCGCCGTCGAGCGCGGTTTCACTCGCCGCCTGGGTGCCGACCCATTTTACGTTGGCCTGATCCAGAAGAACCCCGTCCATGCTGATTGGGCCGTCGAGTGGCGGCGTGATGAGCCCTACACGTTAGATCAACTCGATGACTGGCTTTTTGAGCGCGACAAGCGCTTCGATCCGACGGCACGCGAGCAATTTGGCGTCGGTCGGAACTGCACGACTTTTGACGAATTGCGCGCCTTTGCTTACCGCGAAGTCCTGGAATTCAAATCGGAGGGCGCGTCACTGGCCGATTTTCAGAAGCGTCTCGAAGCCGTCGCGCTCGGCATCAATCGGCAATTCCAGGTGCCGCTCCCATTTTCGGAGATCCGGGCGACTGCGAAATCAGTCTCAAAGTGGACATGGGGCCGATTTTCGCCTGAGCGGTTCTCGAAGATCCAGTCGCATCGCGGCAAAATCGGCATGGCCAAACGCTGGGCCGGTCATGTTGCCGAGAGCACAACCAATCCTTGGGAAGCGCTCGGCATTAGCCGCAGAACGTATTACCGCAAGAAGGCCAAGAAAGGCTCTTTTATCTGATATGGTTATAGTGCCACCCCGCTCCTCACCTCTCTCCGCCGCCGCTCCGCCTCTCGTCGTGGGGGGGTGAGAGAGGACTATCTCGCGTCGTGTCCCGTGGCCGGGCGGCGGCATTTCGACCGCTGGGCTCCGCCGAAATATCGTTGCCGTTCTGAGTCTGGTGACGCGGCGTGAGGCGTGATTGGGCTCCGGGGGACCGCAAATTTGCGTGCATATTTAATCTGCGATTACACAGCCCTATGTTACGTTAGTTCGGAAGCGTGCAGCTGGTGAGGAGCGTAACATGGCCAAGATTTGGCCGGTCGAGGAAATACACAAGCCTGCCCGCACAAATCAATCTTTGCTCTTGGTCTCCCGCCGCCGCCTTTCAGCCTCGTCCCACGCGGTCAGCGCCTGAAAATCCGGGACGAAACCAAGTCCCTTCTGCGCATCCGATGAGATGACCGTCTGCGAGGTGACGACATCGACGAGCGCGGGCAGATTCTCCAACGCCCGTTGCAGCGCGCCTGGCAGATCCGGCGCCTGCTCGACGCGCTCGCCATGCGCACCGAGCGCACGCGCCATTGCGGCGTAATCGGAATGGCGCAGTGTGGTGCCGACCACGCGGCCGCCATAGTTCATTTCCTGGTCGAGCCGCTCGATATTCCATGCGGCATTGTTGGAGACGATGAACAGCGCCTTGGCGTCGTGCCGCACCGCCGTGTCGATCTCCATGGCGTTGATGCCGAACGCGCCGTCCCCGTTGACCGAGATCACCTGCCGGCCCGGCAGTGCCAGCGCTGCGGCGATGGCGAACGGCACCCCGACGCCGAGGCAGCCGAAGGCACCCGCATCCATGTAGGTCGTCGCCTGCAAGCCGGTGCGCGCGAAGCTGAGGAGATCGCCACCGTCGGCGATGGCGATGTAGTCCGGGTCGGTAATCTCTGCGATGGAATCGAAGATGACGCGCGGATGGATTTTGCCGTCCGCACCCGTCGTCGGCTTTTCCTTGGTTGTCGCTGCGGCAATGCGGTCGCGATGGCGACGCCGCAAATCGTCCGCCCACGCCTTGTCGAGGCTCGGCTCGCGATTTCCCGCAGCCTCCAGCATTGCGTTGAGCGCAAGCTCTGGCGACGCCAACAGCTCCGGCTGACCACGGCGATTGTCGATGAGCTCGCCCGGCGTATCGGAAATCCGGATGAAGCGCGCATTGGGGAACACGGCCGGTGAGCCATAGCCGACCTGGTAATCGAGCTTGCGCCCGATCAGCAGCACAACGTCGGCCTCGGTCATTGCCGCGGCGCGCACGCCTGCAGCGGTCGAGGGATGATCAGCAGGCACCAGCCCGCGGCTCTCTTGCGTGTCGAGATAGAGGGCGCCAGTGGCGTCAAGAAGCCGGACAAACGCTGCGCCTGCGCCGCGTGCCCCGCGCCCCGTCATTACCAGCGGACGCCTGGCCGACCAGAAGACCTCAACCGCGTCTGCGACCGCTTTCGGATCGGGCGGTATGATACGCGTCGGTTTCGCCTGCATCCATTCGTCCAGCACCAGTTGCGGCGGCACATGGGTCCGGAGCACGTCTGTCGGAATCTCGACATAAACCGCGCCCGGCTCACCCACATCGCCCATAGCGCGCGCGACCGCTTCGTCAAGCTCGCGCGCGACCTGGTCGGGAACACGCAGCGTGCGCGCCGTCCGCGTCACCGGGCGCAGAATGTCCACATGCGGAATGTCCTGGAGCGGCCCCATATTGGCCTGCGGACGGGATGTGCACCCGCCGATCAGCAGGACAGGGACACGCGCCAGCGAAGCGTTGCACATGGCAGTCACTGTGTTTGTCACACCCGGTCCGGCCGTCACCATCGCGACGCCGACCCCGCCCATCAACTCCGCATGAGCATGCGCCATATGCACGGCGGCGCCCTCGTCGCGTA
Organism: uncultured Alphaproteobacteria bacterium; assembly: GCA_963749875.1. GTDB lineage: Bacteria > Pseudomonadota > Alphaproteobacteria > Rhizobiales > Rhodomicrobiaceae > JAHQVI01. Next base: position 870,876 of record CAVVOX010000002.1, on the reverse strand, counting down.
CATCGATAATGCGAATGCCCTGGCGTGCCACATGGTCCCACATCGGCTGGATATGGCCGCCCTGCAAGCCGAAAATGCGGTCAATTCCACGCGCTTTCAGGAAGCGCGCAATCCACGCCGCGCAGGAATTCTCACCGGCGTTCAGGTCTTGGTTCATCGGGCCACTCCCCGTCGCTCAACCGCCGGTCTCGAATCGCGCGCGCAGCACGCGGTGCAGAATCTTGCCCGTGGCTGTGCGCGGCATCTGGTCCTCCTCGATGAAGGAGACCGACCGCGGCCGCTTGTAGCTGGCGATGCGGTCCTTGCACCAATCGAGGATTCCATCCTGCGCTGGCCGCTCGCCATCGTGCAGGATTATCACGGCGTGTACCCGCTCGCCCCATTTGGCGTCAGGCACGCCGATAACGGCGACGTCTTTGATCCTCGGATGCGCGCCCAGCATCGTCTCCACTTCGGAAGGATAGACATTCTCACCGCCGGAGATGATCATGTTGCTCTTGCGGTCGACAAGGTAAAGATAGCCATCCTCATCGCGCCGGGCCAGATCACCAACCGTGCAGTAGTCGCCCCGGAACGCCTGCCGCGTCTTCTCGGGCAGCTTCCAATAACCATCGAAGGTTTGCGGATTGCAGGAATAGAGCTCGCCGGTCTCGCCAGGCGGGACATCGTCGCCATTCGCGTCCAGCAACTTTATCGGCCGCGAACCGACAGTCTCACGCCCGACGGAGCCAAGCTTCGACAACTGCTCCTCAGGCTGCAGCATGGTGACCCAGCCGCATTCCGTGGAGCCGTAAAGCTCGAACAGGCCCGAATTTCTGAAATATTCCATCGCCGCCAGTTTGGTCTCCCGCCGCGCCGGCGCGGAGGAAATCATCAGCTTGGTTACGGCGTCGACGTTATAGCGCGCCCGCACGGCAGCCGGGAGCGCCAGCATCATGATGTAGTGCGTGGGAACCAATGACGTGAAGGTCGCGCCGCCGTCGGCCAGGGTCAGCAAAAGATGCTCCGGATCGAAGCTCTTGCGGCTATACACGGTGCACGCGGCCCCGCAATAGGCGAAGGCGCCGAAGAAAAATAGTGAGTTGGCATGACACATCGGCATGACGAGAAGCGCCGCATCGCGCCGGCTCAGTCTCATCTCCACCTCGGTGACCAGCGCCAGCATGGCGCTTCCGCGGTGGCTGCGGATGGCGCCCTTCGGTTTGCCTGTCGTGCCGGATGTGTACATCAGCGTCCAGGGATCGTCGACGCTGAACGGTGCATCGGGCCGGGTGTCGCGGGCCTGGGCGATCAGGTCTTCGTAAGCGCGGTAGCCGGCGGCAGGGCGCCCGCTGCCGAACAGGATGAAGTTGCCAGCCGGTACCGGCAGTTCACTGCGCACGCTTTCGACAGCATCAAGCAGTTCATCCTGAACGATAAGGGCACGCGCTTCGCAATTCTGGGCGATATAGGCGATTTCGGGCCCGACAAGCCGGAAATTGATCGGCACGGCAACGAAGCCGCCTAGCGCCGCGGCGGCATAGATCTCCAGCCATTCCACGCAGTTGTAGGCAAGAACGCAAACGCGGTCGCCCTTGGTCAATCCGATTCCGGTCAACGCATTCGCCAACCGGCAGGCACGCGCACACCAAAGGTGAAAGGTCATCTCCCTTTCGAGATCGCGTGCACCAATCTTATCGGGAAACAGGCGGGCATAAACAGCCAGCACGTCCCCTACATGCGCCAGCTGACTCATTCGTTCGCCTTTTCAAACCAGCCCACGCGATATCATAGCGATCATTGTCCCGACTGCAGTATTGAGACCATCGTGCCCGGTACAACGCCCGCAGAACAAATTCTGCGCTTTGCCTCCTCCGATGGCAATGTCATTTTTATTCAATCACCTGCTGCTTGGCCCAGCGGCTGAAATGAGCCCAGTTCGAGACGTTCGAGACGCAGAGCGCAGAAGCGGTATCGGGGATGAAGGCAAATGACATTCAAGATTGCACTTTAGCGTTACGATCGGCGGAGAATATAAACTGTCGACAATGTTCGCGATCCAGGGTGGAATTGAACCGTTGCTTGAGATCGTCGCGTTGAGAACCGAACTTGTTGGCCCCGTAGATCTTTCGATGGCCGATGGTGAGTGCGTCGCTATTCTCGGGCCCTCCGGTTCGGGCAAATCGCTACTACTGCGTGCGATCGCAGATCTCGATCCCAATGACGGTGATGTCTGTTTGCACGGGCTCAGCCGTAACAGCATGCCGGCTTATGAATGGCGCAGGCTCGTTTCCCATGTCCCTGCCGAAAGTGGCTGGTGGGCCGATCTGGTGATCGACCATTTCAAACCGGAGCCAGATGTGTCGGATTTGTTGACGGCGGTTGGGCTACCTGATGCGCTTGACTGGCCGGTCAGCCGCCTTTCCTCCGGTGAGTGCCAGCGTCTCGCAATTGTGAGGGCGCTGCAGGGAGCTCCGCGGGTCCTTTTGCTCGATGAGCCGACTGCCTCATTGGATAGAACTTCGGTACAAAGGACTGAAGAGGTTTTGCAGCGCCAACGCGAGCGCGGTGTCATGATCCTTCTGGTTACGCACGATCCCAAACAAGCTGCGAGGTTGGCCAAACGGCAGTTCACACTGAAAGATGGGCCTTTCCTCACTGCATCTGACGTCTTGGCATGACCGGCTATCTCGCGCTCTCTTATTCCGACCTCATCGCCGCATCGCTCTTCCTCGCGGTTAACGGGACGTTTTCGTTACTCCTCAACCTTGGCCTAGAACGCCAGCTTCTGATTGCGTCCCTGCGAATGATCGTACAGCTAATGCTGGTCGGGGTGTTGCTGAAGGCGGTCTTCGCCGCCGCTTCAGCCTGGATCACGCTGGCTCTGGCAATTGCGATGGTGACATTTGCTGGCCGGGAAATCTGGGCGCGTCAGGAACGTAGAATTGTGGGCATTTGGGGCTATGGGGTCGGCTTTTCCTCGATGATGATCGCCGCAACGCTGGTTACCGTGATTGCGCTAACGACACAGATTGAACCATCACCTTGGTGGTCGCCGCAATTCGCTTTGCCGCTGTTTGGTATGATCCTCGGCAATACGATGACAGGGGTCAGCCTCGGGCTCGATACACTTCACGCGACACTTCACCGGGAACGCTCAGCTATCGAAGCGCAGCTGCTTCTTGGAGCTACTCGGTGGGTGGCCGTCATGCCTGCCACGCGCCGCGCCTTACGCAACGGTTTTACGCCGATTATCAATGCGATGGCGGCAACAGGGGTCGTATCCCTTCCGGGCATGATGACAGGCCAAATTCTTTCCGGCATCGATCCTCAGGAGGCAGTCAAATATCAGCTTTTGATCATGTTTCTGATTGGTGGCGCGACCGGGCTCGGCGTGTTGGGGGCTGTCTTTGCAAGTGTATGGCGTTTGACGGACGACCGCCATCGTTTGCGCTTGGACCGCCTCACTAATGATAGGCGGCAAGGTGCCCCATAAACGCTGTCGAACCTGAAAGAGCCAATTACAGTTGCCGAGCGGACAATGCCCAAGTGGCTGTAGTGCGCCATTTCGGGCCACTGCCGCTTTCCATCGGAGCACGGACAAATCTGAGTAGAGAATCTGTGGCTAGCCCGCATTTCTCACGCGGCGGAGGCGCATCGGGGTCTCTGACGGTGTAAACTTGTTTTGCGAGAACGAGTTATACCGATTCGATGGAGTTCCCCGATGCTGACGGAGTGTAGCGCGAGCGAGATCGATTTTGCAAGAGCGGGCGGACGCCGTGTGGTCGCGGATTTCGACGGCGGCATGGTCTTTTCGGATGCCGGGGCTCACCTGCTCGGGGAGACGGACAAGGCGATCCGGCTCGTCGACCGCTTTGCGGCCTGCTTTCGCGATCGGCGCCATCCCGCTTACGTGGTTCACGAAGTGAAGACGCTGGTTGCACAGCGCGTGTTCGGCCTGGCGCTGGGCTATGAAGACCTCGTCGACCATGACGAGTTGCGGCGCGATCCCGTTCTCGGCGTGCTGCTCGGCAAGCTCGAACGCACGGCCGAAGCCCCGGCGCCGCTGGCCGGCAAGAGCACGCTAAACCGGTTGGAGCACGCCCCAGCGGAAGGAGCCACTGGCCGGTATCACAAGATCGGGCACGACGGCGCCGCGATCGAGGATCTGTTCGTCGACGTGTTTCTCGAGGCGCATAGCAAGCCGCCGCGTGAGATCGTGCTCGACCTCGACGCCACCGACGATCCGCTGCACGGCCATCAGGAAGGCCGGTTCTTCCATGGCTATTACGACTGCTATTGCTACCTGCCGCTCTACATCTTCTGCGGCCGGCATCTCCTGGCCGCAAAGCTTCGGCGCTCGAACATCGACGGCAGCGCCGGCGCGGCGGAGGAGACGGCCCGGATCGTCACGCAGATCCGAGCGCGTTGGCCGAAGGTGAAGATCATTCTGCGCGCCGATTCCGGCTTCGCCCGAGAGGCCCTGATGGTTTGGTGCGAGGCCCACAAGGTTGACTACGTCTTCGGTCTCGCCCGCAACGCGCGTCTGGAAGCCCGCATCACTGAGGCGCTGGCCGAGGCGCGGAGGTTATCGGAGGCCACGGAAGGCAAGCCGGCGCGGGTGTTTCGGGATTTCCTCTGGTCGACCAAGGACTCCTGGTCGCGCCGTCGGCGCGTGATCGGCAAGGCGGAGTGGACCGGCGGCGAAGCCAATCCGCGTTTTCTCGTCACCTCGCTGAAGCCTGACGCCTGGACCGCCAAGCCACTCTACGAAGATCTCTATTGCAAGCGCGGCGAGATGGAAAACCGTATCAAAGAGGCGCAGGGCGATCTGTTCGCCGACCGCACCTCAGCGGCGACGATGCGGGCCAACCAGCTGCGCTTGTGGTTTGCCTCGATGGCTTACGTTCTGCTCTGCGCGCTGCGCCGGATCGGCCTGGCTCATACGCAGTTTGCCGCTGCGACCTGCGGCACGATCCGGCTGAAGCTGCTGAAGATCGGCGCGTTGGTGAAAATCAGCGCGCGTCGGGTCAAGATCGCCTTCGCGTCTGCCTGTCCGTCTGCTGCGGAATGGCGTCTCGCCGCAGCCCAACTCGCGCATGCCCGTGGCTCCCCCGCTTAATGCGTGAGGCTGCGACACGCCACTTTCGCAGCACACCCCGGAGGCCCACTGGAGACCGAAAAATCCGAGCCGATTGCCAAAGCCGGTCGCGCAATCTGCGCCACCCCCAAGCACGTCACAAGACAACATGCCGGCCAATCGGCCAGATCACCATGCCATGGCTTCAGTCGCGTGAGAAATGCGGGCTAGTACCCACTATCGGCGAAGCGTGAGTCGTGCTTCAAGGTTGGATGAATCGTATTGCTGAAGCGACGCGGATCACATTGACGGCGTCGGAGCGGACCAAACTTGAGGGCTTGGTGCGCTCGACGAAGACCGAACACCGTTTGCGCCAGCGGGCGCGGATTGTTCTGCTGGCGGCCGATGATACAGCGACGCGGGCGATCGCGCGCAGTGTCGGTTGCACGACAGGCACGGCTTCGAAATGGCGGGTCCGGTACGCCGAATTGCGGCTGGCCGGTCTTGACGAAACGGGCAATCGCGGCAGCGTGGCCAAATACACGAGCGACACGACGCGGCGCATTCTGCGTGTGCTCGACCTGCGGCCGCCTGACGGTTACGGGCGGTGGACCGGACCGTTGATCGCGAGGGTACTCGGTGATGTGGACGTCCAGCAAGTCTGGCGCGTGCTCCGGGCACAGAAGATCGATCTGGCCGCGCGTAAAAGCTGGTGCGAGAGCAACGATCCCGAATTTGCGGCCAAAGCCGCCGAGGTGGTCGGTCTCTACATGGCGCCGCCTGAGAATGCCATTGTCATCAGCGTCGACGAGAAACCGTCGATCCAGGCACTGGAGCGTCGCCAGGGCTATCTGAAACTGCCAAGCGGCCAGGCGCTGAGCGGGCAATCTCATGATTACAAGCGTCATGGAACAACGACTCTGTTGGCGGCTCTGAACGTCGCAACTGGCAAGGTCAGCGGGCGCCAGTACAAGCGCCGCCGCCGCATCGAATTCCTCGATTTCATGAACCGCATCGTCGCCGAGCACCCCGGTCGCGAGATCCATGTCATCCTCGACAATCTCAACACCCATAAGCCAAAGAACGACTGCTGGCTGAAGCGTCACCCGAACGTCCATTTCCACTTCACGCCGACAAAGGCATCCTGGCTCAATCAGGTCGAAATCTGGTTCTCGATCCTGACGGCCAAGGCCCTTTCGGGGACTTCCTTCAACGACCGCAAGGAATTGATGGCCCATATCGACGCCTTCATCGATGCCTATAATGTCGACGCCAAGCCATTCGTATGGACCAAGTCCGAGGTCCATCAAAAACGCCTCAAGCCATGTTTCGCGGATCTGTGATTCTGGGTACTAGGCTGCGTTGACAAAAGGGATTCCCAAATCAGTTGAGTTTTGATTCAAGGATGTCTTTTAGGGGAGGCATCTTTGGGATATCCGAGTGACGTCAGCGATGCAGCGTGGGAAATCATTGCCCCGCTCCTTCCATCAGAACGTGGCCGGTGGGCGCGACCAGCACAGGATAATCGCAGATATTTCAATGGCATGATGTGGATCATGCGCACGGGCGCACCGTGGCGATACCTGCCGCCAGACTATGGCAAATGGAATTCCGTCTACGTCCGTTTCAGGCGCTGGGCGGAGATGGGTGTGTGGGATGCGATCCTCGAAACGCTTGTCGAACTGGGGCTCACCGACGACTGGGCTCACATGATGGACAGCACCACCGTTCGCGCTCATGCTCAGGCAGCGGGCGGAAAAGGGGAACTCATTCAAATGCTCTTGGTCGAAGCCGCGGCGGCTTTTCGACAAAGATCCACGCCCGGTCAGACGGTAAAGGACGCCCTCTTGGCTTTGTCCTCACAGGCGGCGAAACCTCGGACTATCGCGGCGTAGACGACCTGTTGAAATTGCCGGTCAACAAACCGAAAATCATGTTGGCGGACAAAGGGTTTGACAGCGACGACGTTCGATCTGCCCTGCTCATGAAAGGCATTGGACCAGTCATTCCGCCGAAAACAAATCGCAAAGATCCGCCTGCCTGCGACTTCAAAGCCTACAAGGATCGCAATCGGATCGAGCGCATGTTTGGTAAACTGAAACAGTTCCGGCGCATCGCCACGCGCTATGACAAAACGAAACTGTCTTACGCTGGATTCCTCGCGCTCGCTGCCGCCCATATCTGGCTACCCGCTTTTGTCAACGCAGCCTAGATCAACCCTCGTTCAAGTGGAGTCATTTGAACGAGGTCAAGTTGATCGACATCAAAAGGCGAGCGCAACTGTTCCCGCGTCCATCCCCGCTTTCGCGCAGGGCTGTCCGGGGAAAGTCATACATAGGCGATCTCCAGTTGCCCGGGGTGGCCTCTGAGCTTTGGCTTGCTTGGGTTCACCTTGGGTGGCTTGTCGAGATCGGCGAGCGATTTGCGGATAAAGAGGCATTGTCCGGCAAGTTCGGCGAAACGCAGTGCCGGAAGCTGGCTGCGGCTCAACTTCGCAGCGATGCGCAGAAGCAGAAAGGCGATCATCGCGGCCAGGATTTGCAGCCGAACGGCGTTTTCCGAACGGCCCAGAAAGCGGGTCAGTTTGAGATGCTGCTTGAGCCAGCGGAACAACAGCTTGATCTGCCATCGTGCCTTGTAAAGAGCGGCGATCCTGGCCGCTGAGCGTTTGCGGTCGTGGGTGATGACCTCGATGATCGTCCCATCGTCACGCTGAATGCACACACGGCGCAATGGGCAAGTCAGCTTGTTTTTGCCTTGCGTGGCAAGGCGGATATTGGCATCGGCAAGGATTTCAAAGCCGTCGCCCTGTTTGTCCGCCTTCTTCACTCGCCGCTTCTTGATCACCTCATACTTGGCGTTCTTCTTCGGCCGGGTGACGAAAATGGCCCCGGCCTTATGGATACGGCTCCACTAGGGCCCGTGGACAATCAAGGGATTCACATTTTCCTCGAACAGTGATTCAAACTTCCTTTTGGGAGGTTTGCATGCGCTGGGAACGCTTCGTGCTTTCGGATTCTCAATGGAGTGTTATCGCTCCGCTCTTGCCGGGCAAGGCGAGCGATTGCGGTGTGACGGCTCGGGATAACCGGCTGTTTCTCGAAGCCGTGCTGTGGCGCGTTCGTACCGGCGCACCCTGGCGGGATTTGCCATCTGGCTTTGGGGCTTGGAACAGCATCTTCCGGCGGTTTCGCCGTTGGGCGATGGCCGGTGTTTTCGATCGCATTTTCAATGCCTTGTCCGGAGAGCCCGATTTCGAATATATCCTCATCGACGGAACGATCGTTAGCGTGCATCAGAAGGCAAGCGGCGCAAAAGGGGGACTCTCGATCAGGCCATCGGCCGCTCAAAAGGCGGCCTGACAACGAAGATTTTGGCGCTGGTCGATGCCTCGGGCAATCTCGTGCGCTTTTCTTGTGGCCAGGGCAGCGCCATGACAGCATCGGTGCCTCGGACCTTATCGGGGGACTGACATTTGAGGCTCTGCTCGGCGACAAAGCCTTCGACAATAACGCTATACGAGACGAGCTGGAGAGGCGCGAAGCGGAGGCCGTCATTCCATCAAAAGCGGATCGAAAACAGCCGATCCCGCACGATCGGGTCAAATATCGGTGGCGTCATCTCATCGAGAATTACTTTAGCAAAATCAAAGACTTTCGATCCGTGAATACGCGATACGACAAAACAGACCTGAGCTACAAAGCCACGATCAACCTTGCCGCTATCGTGATCGCACTGAGATAATTGTCCACGGACTCTAGCAGGCTGCTGAAAATCCTGTCGACCTGGAACTATCTTGCGCTTTCACGGAGCAATCGGTCTTTTTTTCCTTCTGCCGCCTTCATGCGGCGAGGAGTTTGGGCCGCCGGATCAAGTCATACGCGGCCATCGTCAGGATGAACTTGAAGCCAAGTCGCGCCACGCCGCGCAGCATCGGCCGGGCGAGGCCGCCGATCGTCTTGCCCCAGCCGAACGGCTCCTCGATGCGCTTGCGCTTCTGCTGGCTCACCGCATAGCCGGGATGCCGGGTTGTACGGCCATCGATCGCCGAGCGGCGCGCGGTGTCGTTCTGCGCGATGTGCGGCGTGACGTTCAGCGCGCGCAGGTCCTTTACGAACTCGCCCGCGTCATAGCCCTTGTCGGCACCGAGCGTCACCCGCCGCCGGCCGGAGCGATGGCTTTCGATCATCGCGACCGCCGCCTCGCGTTCGGCATATCCCGACACCGTGGTGACGCTGGCCTCGACAATCAGGCCGGTGCGGTTCTCCATCAGCGTATGGCCGAGATAGGAGAGCTTGGCTTCCTTGCCTTGGCCTTTTCGGTAGAGGCTAGCCTCTGGGTCGGTCGTCGAGACATGGGTGGCGTTCGATCGCTTCTGGCCACGGAAGTCCAATTCGGCATTGCGGCGCTGGTTTTCGGTTTCGGCTGCATCCGCGGGCTCCGGCAAAGGCGCGGTTTGATCAGTTTCGCTGGATGGAGCGGCATCGCTACCCACCGCCGCAACGGGCGCCAGGGCGTGGGACGTGTCAGGTGCCGACGGCGTGTCAGGTCCCTCGCCGGAGGTCGCCGCCATCTCTTTCGGCACGAAGCTCTTCATCGACGCCCAGGCATGGAGTTGCGCGCCGTCGACCGAAAAATGCTCGTCCGACAAAAGCGGGCTGACCTCCTGATGCGCCAGCAGCCGGCTCAGGAACTGCTTCGCAACATCGGCCTCGAGCAACCGGTCCCGGTTCTTCGTAAACACCGTCGGCACCCAGACCGGGTCGTCGATGCCGAGACCCACAAACCAGCGATAGAGCAGATTGTAGTCGAGTTGCTCCATCAGCTGGCGTTCCGATCGGACGGTGTAAAACGCCTGCAACAACGAGGCTCGAAGCAGCCATTCCGGCGGGATCGAGGGGCGGCCGTGGGCGGCATAAAGCCTGGCAAATTCGCTATCCAGACTCTGGAGCACATCGTTGACGATCTGCCGGATCTTGCGCAGCGGATGCTTCGCCGGCACACGCTCCTCAAGATCGACGTAAGAAAAAAGCTCCACAGACCGCAAATCCGAACCGCGCATTCCGTCCTCCCTGGCATTCCAGAAAGCACGGAATCATATTCGCCACAGACTGTCATCCTCGGGGTTTTTCAGCAGCCTGCTAGTGTCCGTGGACAATTATCTCAGTGCGATCACGATAGCGGCAAGGTTGATCGTGGCTTTGTAGCTCAGGTCTGTTTTGTCGTATCGCGTATTCACGGATCGAAAGTCTTTGATTTTGCTAAAGTAATTCTCGATGAGATGACGCCACCGATATTTGACCCGATCGTGCGGGATCGGCTGTTTTCGATCCGCTTTTGATGGAATGACGGCCTCCGCTTCGCGCCTCTCCAGCTCGTCTCGTATAGCGTTATTGTCGAAGGCTTTGTCGCCGAGCAGAGCCTCAAATGTCAGTCCCCCGATAAGGTCCGAGGCACCGATGCTGTCATGGCGCTGCCCTGGCCACAAGGAAAAGCGCACGAGATTGCCCAAGGCATCGACCAGCGCCAAAATCTTCGTTGTCAGGCCGCCTTTTGAGCGGCCGATGGCCTGATCGAGAGTCCCCCTTTTGCGCCGCTTGCCTTCTGATGCACGCTAACGATCGTTCCGTCGATGAGGATATATTCGAAATCGGGCTCTCCGGACAAGGCATTGAAAATGCGATCGAAAACACCGGCCATCGCCCAACGGCGAAACCGCCGGAAGATGCTGTTCCAAGCCCCAAAGCCAGATGGCAAATCCCGCCAGGGTGCGCCGGTACGAACGCGCCACAGCACGGCTTCGAGAAACAGCCGGTTATCCCGAGCCGTCACACCGCAATCGCTCGCCTTGCCCGGCAAGAGCGGAGCGATAACACTCCATTGAGAATCCGAAAGCACGAAGCGTTCCCAGCGCATGCAAACCTCCCAAAAGGAAGTTTGAATCACTGTTCGAGGAAAATGTGAATCCCTTGATTGTCCACGGGCCCTAGAGCGCCGGGCTTCTGCTCGATCAGCGCCAAATAATGCAAGGGATCACAGACAAAGGCAGCCCGCTCATGGGACCGCTTGTGTCGAGCGATTTCCTCTCCATCACAGATGATGACGACCTGATCGACAAAGCCCTTCACGACGACGTCGCGGAAGCCATAAGTCGTCGGCACCGAATAGTCGCTCATCCGGTAGCGCACCAGCGCGGTCGATGAGACGCGGGCCGTCCGCTTCTCACACGCCTCGAAGGCGCCGGAAGGCCGTGAGCGAAAGACGGCAAGATCGGCTTCCAGCCGTACCCCGATCGTCTCGCTCTGACCGCTCACCTTGCGATCCAGCTCCGCCAGGCAGTTCACTTCTAATTTGGCGTTCAACGCTTCGAAGCTCTCGGCAGCCGGCACCGGTGTCAGGAACCGGCGGCGGCCGTTCTTGACCAGACCTTCAACTTTGCCTTTGTCATTGCCTTTGCCGGGGCGGCCGAACCGATCCCGGAACAGATAGTGACTGATCAGTTCACTGAAGGCACGTGTCCGCTCCCGCTTGCCGTCGCCGCAAATCCTTGCCACAGCCAGCTTGGTGTTGTCGTACAGAATTGATTGCGGGATGCCGCCGAAGAAGGCGAAGGCGCTAACGTGGCCATCGAGAAAGGCTTCCGTGGTCTCCGCCGGATAGGCCTTCATGAAGGGAGCGTCCGAGTGCGGAAGATCCATGAAGAACACATGCAGCTTTCGGCGCACACCGCCAATCACGCCGATCGCCTCGCCAAAATCGACTTGCGCATGGCCGGGCGGATGCGCCAGCGGCACGAAGGTCTCCCGGCTACGGCCTTTGGCGATCCGGACATAGTCCTTCACCACCGTGTAGCCGCCGGTAAAGCCGTGCTCCGTTTTAAGACGTTCGAAAATCCTCTGGGCCGTGTGCCGCTGCTTCGGCGGTGCCGTCATATCCGCCGCCAGAATGGCGTCGATGATCGGGATCAGAGGGCCCAGCTTCGGCTTGCCCGGCGGCTTCGACCGCACATAACCCGGAGGCGCCGAAAACCGGCACATCTTCGAAATCGTGTCACGGCTCAGGCCGAAAACACTGGCGGCCTCGCGACGGCTCCTACCCTCAACAAAAACGAACTGTCTGACCGCGGCATAGATCTCCACCGCATACATCCCCCGCCGACCCCTCCATCTCGGAAAGGATCAGACTAACCAGTGGCCGGTTATTACTCCGCCGCGCAGCAGCACCAACGCCGCCGCTCCACTGGCCGACTTTTGCACCGCCGCCTACAAGACAATTTCTTGAAGTGAGGGCATAGAAACAACATCAGGCAGCTCTCCATATGCGCTGCAGCGCTCAATCGAGCCCTGGCGCAGAACCAAGAGCGGGACGCTGCCACACCATTCTGAACTGCGCGCCGGAAACGCACAGCGGCATCCGGAGACGGACGAATGAGCAGCCTTCAATGCAGACGAATCCCCTCCCTTGCTATTCCCGAACGGCGCGCCGCTTCCTACGTTTTTAGCGATGTTTTTGGAAGAATGCGCCATGTTCGCCCGTGAGCCGGAAACGCAGGAAGAGTTCGAAACCGTCGCCAGCCAGGTTTGGGACAGCCTCCCGAGCCAGTTTCGCGAGGTGGTCGGCAATCTCTCGATTCAGATCGAAGACTTTGCGAGCCGGGAGACGCTCGGCGCCATGCGCATCGCCAGCCCTTACGGCCTGCTCGGCCTCTATCACGGCGTCGGCCTACCGTTCAAAAGCATGATGGGCGTGCCTTACGGCCCGGACATGATTTTCCTTTATCGCCTTCCGATCCTGGCTTATGCCCGCCATGAACGACAACCGGTCGCCGATGTCATTCGGCATGTGCTGATCCACGAGATCGGCCACCATTTCGGTTTTTCCGATGCCGATATGGAAGCCATCGAAGCGGGGGAGTCATGACGGGGAAAAATGGAAAACGGGGCGCTGCGGTTTCGCTCAAACACGCAGCGCTGACGATCGCGGCCTTCGCCCTGCTTCTCGCTCTGTCGGGTGGTGCGGCGCGCTGGCTGCAATTCGCCTATGCCCATCCGACCGCGGAGGAATATCTGGCGCATTTGGATGGTAAGGCCCGGCTCGTCCCCGCCGGCCGCCTGACCTATGACGGCCACAGCTTCCAATGCGGCCGCTTCCCGACCGTCCTCAATGCCGGGCTTGACGATTATGGCGCGGCTTTTTTCGGCTTCGTGCTGCTCAATCCGAAACGCTTCGAGCAACTCCCGCTCACGCTGAAACGCTACGCCTACGCCCATGAATGCGGCCATCAATATGTCGGCTATGACGAGGGCGAGGCGGATTGCTATGCCATCCGGCGCGGGCGGGCAGAAGGGTGGCTCGACGCCAACGCGATGGACGAGATCTGCGGCTTCATCGGCCGCTCGAAAGGGGATAGTGTCCACGCTCTCGGGAAACGCCGCTGCGAGATGATGCGCCGGTGCTTCGCCCATGCGCGTCCGGGGCGGGAGCCATTATAGTCCCTGGATTTGGCCGCGGGTCTGTTCGTCTGGCGTCGGCGAAGAGAGGTCGACGAGCAACCCATTCGGATCTGCCGGGAGTCAACGATCTCTGGACCGCATCGTTTCGGCGATCTTGAGGACGGTGTTCCAATTGCGCCCGGTGCCGCGCGTTCGGAGTCTTTTCTCGATCAGCGCATTGGTCAGCTTCGAGCGGCCGATACCGTCCGGGTAAGTGATGTAAAGCTGCGGACCGACCATCTCGACACGCTCGCGGCCCTTGACCGCGGCGCGCAGCTCTTTCAATGCGTCTTGGCCCGGCTCGTCCTTGAGCGGCATGACGATCAAATGGCTCGGATCATTGGCGGCTTCGCGGGGAAACGGGTTGGCGGCGATGATGGCATCCCAGTCTTGTGCGCTGCGGATGAGAACATCCGTCTGAAGGCCCAGCATCTCCGCCAGCGCGCTTTCGAGCTCGCTTTCCAGCTTGCGCCCGCTCTGCGCCTCGCTTTCGAAGATCGCATTTCCCGTCTGCAGCACCGTCCGCGCATCGGCAAAGCCGAGCGCGGCGAATGCCTGCCGCAGATCGGCCATTCCGATCTTCGCGCGCCCGCCGACATTGACGGCTCGCAGGAGTGCGATCTGCGTCGTCATATCGGCCTAATTATGAGCACGTCGCATTGACCCAATCGGCTAAAGCTGCCCGTCGCCCTCTTTCGGCGCTTCGAGCTGGCCATTGATGGCGTAGAGCTTGCTCAGCAGCGCGTCGAAGCTGCCGCTCTGACCGCCCGTATGCAGATCGATGCGGCCGACCTTTTCGACCAGCTTCTCCAGCGCCTCCAGCTCCTTCAACCGCAGAAGCAGCGGGTTGTTCTCCATCAGCTTCGCGGTATTGAGCAGCGAGCGGGTCGCGGCGGTCTCCTCCTGCCGACGAATGAGATTGGCCTTGGCGACGCGCTCGGCCTCGACCACCTTGTTGAGCAGCTCGCGAATGTCGCCCGGCAGGATCACGTCCTTCACGCCGATCTCGCCGATCTCCACACCCAGCGCGCGCACCCGCCCCGTGACATAGTCGCGGACCTCCTGGTCGATCGTATCGCGCGCGGCGAGAATATCGTCGAGCGTACGGGTAGCGACCGCCTCGCGGATCGCGAACTGAATCAGCCGGTAAATCGTATTGGCGAGATCGCTGGTGCTGGTCGCGGCCATCACCGGGTCCGTGACCCGGTAGAACGCCGTCAGCGTCACCCGGACGCCAACGCGGTCCTTGGTCAGGATCTCCTGGGCCGTTACCTCCAGCGGCTGCGGGCGCAGATCGATCTTCGGCAGGCGGATGGTCCGCCCGACCGCCCAGAAAGCGTGCCGGCCCGGGCCGAGCTTTTCCTTCAGCTCGCCGTCGACGATCAGCAGCGCCGCCTCATGCGCCTCCACCACATCGGCCACGGCCACCGACGTCCGGCTCGTGTCGATCCTGTTCAAATGCGCCGTGGATATGCGGAAATCCTCCGCCGTCTCGATCAGCTCCACATCGACCTTGGTCAGCGTCTTCCAGAAAGCGCGCGTCGTGTTCGGCAGGACGAGATGCTTCGGATCGCCGTCGAATGAGACGATGGCGACCTGGGTCGGCCCCGCCTGGACGATTTCGAAATGCTCCGCCGCCAGCGCCGGCTGCGCGTTCTGCATCATCAGCGCACGCTCGGCAGGGATCTCGGCGCGAACGATCTTGAAGATCTCGACCGACAGCGCGCGCTCGAAATCGACGGCGGAATATTTGCCGGGGCCGAGCAGCTTCACGAACCGGCCGTTCTTGGACAGAAAGGCGCGTTCGTCGTCCTTGACGATCACTTCGAAACGAAACCAACCATTGCGGGCCATGAGTGCCCTCCCCTCTTAAAGCGCGAGCCAAACCGACGTCACCTGACTGGAAGTCGCGCCGAAACCCAAAAAAGTTCAAACCGCAATCAATTCGGAAGCGCTGCGCTGCGGGCTTAATGCGCTGAAATAGCGTTGTTTACCAGGGTAAAGATGAACCTGGACACCTCCAAAAACGCGTCATTGCGAGCGGAGCGAAGCAATCCAGCGATTGTAACCCTTTGAAAGATGTGGATTGCTTCGTCGGCTTCGCCTCCTCGCAATGACGGAAATGCGAGTTTTTGAAGGCGCTCACCTTACGGCAACGGCGTTATTTTGGCTGCGCGGCCAAGCGTCCGGGGATCTTGCGCCTGAAATGAAATCAGGTCGCCGGCGGTCGCCCACGCGAAAGGTGCGGGCCGGGACTTGAGCCCATCCGCGCCGCCATCCGCGTCGGGTTGCGTCCACGTGCGTCACGCCCGAGGGCGATCCGCCCGTGCCGGTGCCCGGGCTCAGGCTTTGCGGGCGGGCGGTATCCGCCCCGGCGCAAGGCGCCTTGCGCGCTTGCCTCACCTTCAGCCGAAGCCTCCGGCAAGGCCGGGAAACCGCCGGCTTCCCGTATGCGTGTGGACTCGCCTTTCAGCGAGATCGGGAATCGAACCCGAAGGGCCTTACGGCCGCAGGATTATCAGTCCTGTGCTCAACCCAATGAGCGTTTGGCTGAGTAGGAAGGATTTGAACCTCCGTCCCCCGGTTTCCCGGTGCTCTCCCCCTGAGCTACTACCCATTTTGCGCGACAAGACGCCGGAACACGGGAAAACAGCCGCAATGCGGCGCGCGCCAGCCGGGTCTCGGCGAGCCCGGACACATGGGCGTCATGTTGCAACAGCCATCATAGCCATTATCGGATGAATGGAAAGCCTTGGGGGGCGAAAGGCGGCATTCTCAACCTCCCCCGAAATCGACATGAGGTTTGATCTGGCTTAAAGCGTTGAGCATCCTCGGAACCATCCTGGCCGCGCATGGCTGCAGGCAGGCCCGGACCTGGCGAGACGCAATCAGGCCGGAACAGAGCGTGGGGGCGCGGTAATGGTGTCCGCGATGAGACGCAGGAGTTACGATTATGTTCAATAATGTTCTGAGCTCGCTCGACCGGATCGATCCGCGCAACATCAAGCACCTGATCCAGCCGCTGCATCGCCTCATGCGCCAGCGGCTGTGGCTGCAGGTCCTGGTCGGGATGGCGCTGGGCATCGGGACGGGGCTGATGCTCAATCCCGAGACCGGCTGGATATCGGCACCGCTTGCCCAAGGGATCGGCGAGTGGCTCGCGCTCCCCGGCCGTCTGTTTCTTGCTTTCATCCAGATGATTGTCGTGCCGCTGATCCTGGCGTCGATCATTCGCGGCATCGCCGCGGCGACCGACGTGCAGCAGCTTCGCAGTACGGGGATCGGGCTGGGAATCTATTTCATCGCCACGACCGCGGCGGCGGCCATCATCGGCATCATCATTGGACTGACGGTAAGGCCGGGCGACTATGTCGAGCGCGCGGCGATCGGGTCTCAGGCCATCGAATTGCCTGCCGAGACGAAAGAGGCGCTTGCCAACGTGCCGCAGGAAGAGACACGCCTCGCCGACATCCCTCAACAGATCACCAAGGTTCTGCCGACCAATCCGATGAGCTCGATCGTCGAAGGGGAGATGCTGCAGATCGTCATCTTTTCGATCGTCATCGGCATTGGTCTGCTCAGCGTGCCGGTCGGCTCGGCCAAGCCGCTCCTGGAATTATTGGGCTCGATCCAGCAGATTTGCATGGCAATCGTCGGCGTCGTCATGAGCTTTGCGCCAGTGGCGGTTTTCGGTCTGCTCGCACAGGCGATGATCGAGGCGGGCATGGGTGTCTTGACCGGGCTCGGCGCCTACGCTGCGGTCGTCATATTCGGGATGGCGGTGTTGCTCCTGTTCTATATCGTCATTGCCGCCGTTTTAGGAAACCGCAACCCGGTCGCGTTCCTCAGCGCGATACGGGAGCCGCTCCTTCTGGGCTTTTCCACCAACAGCTCGGCCGCCACGATGCCGGTTACGGTCAAAACCGCCGAGGAGAGCCTTTTTGTTCGTCCGTCGCTGTCTCAGTTCGTCGTGCCGCTTGGGGCGACGATCAATATGGGAGGAACTGCGCTTTACCAGGGGCTGGCGACGATTTTCATGGCGCAGCTTTTCCAGATCGACTTGCCGATCGGCGTTCTCGTCGCGCTCGTGGTGACCGCGGTTGGCGCATCGATTGGAACACCTGCCGTTCCCGGCGTCGGCATCATCGTTCTGGCGACGGTGCTCTCAAGCGCAGGCATACCCCTTATGGGGCTGACCCTGATTATCGGCATCGACAGCGTTCTCGAACGCTTCCGTACCAGCCTCAATGTGACCGGCGATCTCGTTGCGTGCGTGGTCATGGAACGGTTTGCGCCCTCTAGGCATCCGCGCTCGACGGAAATGGCCGAGGGCGCAGGCGCCGAGCACTTGGCTCCCAGGGACGAGGGCAAGGTTGTGGTCTGAGGTCCGTCACGGCCGCCGAAACGTCACAAATTTGTTTATTGGGCATCGGCGACGGGGCCCGAAAGTTCACTTCGAAGCGCGAACGGATAGAATGACGGATCCGCGCCGCGCCGTGGCAGCCTAACGTAAAGGAACGATCTCTTGTGGGACGAGCGATATTCGGGCGAGGCATTTCTGTTCGGGACGGCGCCGGCCGCCTTTCTTAAAGCGCAGGCCCATTTGCTGATGCCAGGGCAAACCGCGCTGTCCGTGGCCGATGGGGAGGGACGCAATTCCGTGTTCCTCGCCGAGCAAGGCCTTGCGGTTACGGCAATGGACGCCTCGCCGGTCGGCGTTGACAAGGCACGCCGCGTCGCCGCCCGAGACGCTGATTGGGCGCCGCTTGTTCAAATTCGCCCTTGCAGCCTATGCGGCTCCTGAATTGGCTGAGCCATATCCGCCCGATCCGGCCCCGCAGATCTGCCGTGGATCGGTTGGCACAGCGAAACACATAACCGAATCATGCTCGCGGATCACTTTCCTCGGGCGAATATTCGTCATCGCGTTGATAGCCTCATCGAGCTGCACACGATGGCTCGGGCAGGATTGGGCGTAGCTGTTCTTGGGTGTTTTTCGGCCGATCCGGATCCGGGGCTTATGCGGGTGTACGCCGAGCCACTGCGAGATGCCGGCATGGATCTGTGGGTGTTGACCCATCCGGACATCAGGCACGTGGCCCGCGTGCTGGCGTTCATGAAGTTCATCAGTGACCAGTTCTTAGCCGACCGCGACCTGTTTCTCGGAGATCGGTACAACCGCCGCAGCTCTTGAACGCGGAAGCACCATCCTATGCGTCCGCATCCGGCTTTCGGTCCGAATGGCCGAGGTCGCGCTGCGGCGCAATCCGGTCGCGGAGCCGCTGTTTGAGCTCTTTCATTTCCGGAAAGCGCCCTTCGGCTTTGCGCGACCAGAGCGTATCGGCGCCCAGCCGCACCTCGAAGATGCCGCCGGCGCCGGGGATCAGCGTCACGCCGCCGAGTTCCTCCTCGAAGGTCGTCAGCAATTCCTGCGCCATCCACGCCGCCCGCATCAACCAGCGGCATTGGCGGCAATATTCGATCTCGACAGAAGGTCGCAGATTCATCGATCGTCAACACTACGAGGCAGCGTTTCGGCCCGGATTTCGCAGCATTCCGCCCCTTTCCGCCCTTGTTCACCACATATGAACCGATGATGCCGGATTTCCCGCAAATCCGTTGAAGGGGGCCGCAAGCCGCGCTACTAGTTCCGGCGATGAACTGAGAGCAGGGCCAATCTGCCACCCGTCACGATTTCCGGACATCAGGGCACCATTTGGCGAACTTCAAGCAGTTCTGCAACAGCTTATTAGGAGTGCGTACGGTGCCAGGACTGTGTCAACTGCCGCAATTTGCCTTAAGGCTCCGGCTGTCCCACATGCCGCTTATGGCTCTCACTCAATCGAACTGACGGATTGGCGCTCGTGTCCCTTCCTGTTCTTATCGCCCCCGAACGCGCGGCATTTTTCTTCGACTTCGACGGCACTCTGGCCGACATTGCCGAACATCCCGAGGATGTCAAAGTCACCGACGCGAGCCGCGAGACACTTGCACGATTGCAGCAGGCGTCCGGCGGCGCGGTCGCCATCATAAGCGGACGCGACATCGCCAGCATCGACCGCTTTCTCGATCCCGAAAAGCTTCCCGTGGCCGGCGTGCACGGATTGACGCGACGCGATGCGCAGGGCCAGCTCCATCACCCCGATTTCGATATGTCTGAGCTGCGGGAGATCGAAGCGCGATTGCAGCTGCTGGTCGATCGGGAAACCGGCCTGCTGCTCGAGAGGAAGCACGGCGCAATCGCCCTTCACTACCGCCAGCGCCCGGAGCTGGAGGAGGTCTGCATCCGCGCCATGGAGGAGGCCGTCACGAATAGCGGCTCCGGCACCGTCCGGCGCGGCAAGATGGTGATCGAGGCGGTGGGCCATCCGAGCGATAAGGGATCGGCCATAGACAGTTTCCTACAGGAAAAGCCGTTCCTTGGCCGTGTTCCGGTCTTTGCGGGCGATGATCTCACCGATGAAGACGGTTTCGCCCTCGTCAATGAGCGCGGCGGCGTCTCGATCAAGATCGGTCCCGGCGACACGCGGGCACGTTACCGCATCCAAAGCCGGGACGAGCTTCTCGCCTGGCTCAACTCCCTGATTCCGGACTTAGGACATATTCATAGTGAGCAATAATCTTAATCTTGGTCTCATCGGCAATTGCTGCATCGCCGCCCTCGTGGACGAAAAGGCAAATATCGTCTGGTGCTGTCTGCCCCGCTTCGACAAGGATCCCGTCTTTCATTCCTTGCTGGGGACGCCCGAGGATGCGCCGGGCGAAGGGGTCTTCTCCGTCGAACTGGAGGATCTCGTCTCGACCGAGCAGAGCTATATTCCGAACACGGCGCTTCTGAGGACCGTTCTCCATGGCGAAAGCGGGTCGGTGGAAATCATCGATTTCATCCCGCGGTTTCAATGGCGCGACAGGTCCTTCCGTCCGCAGATGCTGGTGCGGCGGATATTTCCCGCCGGCGGCAGTCCGCGCATCCGGATTCGCGTGAAACCGCGATTTCACTACGGCCAGACTAAGCCGAGCGTCACATTCGGCTCCAATCACCTCCGCTATGCCGGGCCGGATTTCGTGATCCGGCTCACCACGGACGCTCCGACGGACTACATTCTCGACGATGTCGCCTTCAATGTCGCCGAGCCCGTCAATCTGATTTTGGGACCGGACGAAACGCTCAGCGAAAGCGCGACCGAAATGGCGGAGAATTTCCAGAAGCGGACACAGCTCTACTGGAAGAGCTGGGTGCACCGGCTTGCCCTGCCCCCGGAATGGCAGGAAGCGGTGATCCGCGCCGCCATTACCCTGAAACTCTGCAGCTACGAGCCGACAGGCGCGATCATCGCCGCCTTGACGACCAGCATACCCGAGGCCGCCGAAACCGAGCGAAACTGGGACTATCGCTATTGCTGGATCAGAGATGCGCTGTTCGTCGTGCGGGCGCTGAACAGCCTCTCCGCCGTCAGGACGATGGAGAACTATGTTCGCTGGATCATGAATATCGTCGCCACGGCGCGGGACAATCATCTGCAGCCGGTCTACGGCATCGGTCTGGAAAGTCAGCTCACCGAGCGCATCGTGCCGCATCTGAGCGGATACCGTCACGCCGGTCCCGTCCGCATCGGCAATCAGGCGCATGAACATTTCCAGCATGACACTTACGGCAATCTCGTGCTCGGCGCCTCGCAGGCTTTCTTCGACCAGCGGCTGCTCGCGCCGGCCGGCGCCGACGACTTCCGCAAGCTCGAATTCGCCGGGGAGCAATCCTTCGCTCTTCACGACAAGCCGGACGCTGGCATGTGGGAGCTCAGACACCGCGCGCGCGTTCACACCTCATCGAGCGTCATGTGCTGGGCCGCTTGCGATCGTCTGTCCAAAATCGCCGCTCATCTGGGGCTGGCGGACCGAAGCGCACTGTGGCGCAAACGCTCCAACAAGATTAAGAAAACGATTTTAGAGCGCGCCTGGTCGGAGGAACGCCAGGCTTTTGTCGAGAGTTTCGAGGGAGAGCACTTCGATGCAAGTGTCCTTCTGATGAGCGAAGTCGGCTTCATCGACCCCGCGGACCCGCGGTTCGTATCGACCGTCGAACGGCTGGAGGAAGCCCTCGGGCGCGGCGCGCATATGATGCGCTATGAGGCACCGGACGATTTCGGCATGCCGAAAACTGCGTTCAATGTCTGCGCATTCTGGCGCGTGGACGCCTTGTCGCGCATAGGGCGGCGCGAAAGCGCAAGAGAAATTTTTGAAGCTCTTCTGGAGACACGCAACCATCTTGGTTTAATGTCTGAAGATACCGATCCAGCCACCGGGGAGGCGTGGGGCAATTTCCCCCAGACCTATTCGATGGTCGGGATCATCAATGGGGCGGTCCGCCTTTCGCGCCCCTGGGAAGGAGTGGTATGAGTAGGCTCGTCGTCGTTTCGAACCGAGTTGCCTATCTGGACAAGAGCAATCAATCGGGGGGTTTGGCGGTCGCCCTGGGCGATGCCCTTCGCGAAACAGGCGGTGTATGGTTCGGGTGGGACGGGGAGGTCGTCGAGGACGACGCGCAGATTACGACTAGGTCGGTCCGCCAGCAGAACGTCACGATCGCCACCGTTTCCCTCACCGAGAGGGATTATCACGATTACTATGTCGGCTTTGCCAATCAGGTCCTATGGCCCGCCTGCCATTACCGGCTTGACCTGGTCAATTTCGAGACGGCCTATTTCGACAGCTATCGCCGCGTCAATGCCGGCTTTGCCGATGCGCTGGTGAAACTGCTTGAGCCCGACGACCTCATCTGGGTCCATGATTACCATCTGTTTTCGCTCGCCTCCGAGCTGCGTGCGCGCGGCGTGAAGCAGCGAATTGGCTTCTTCCTGCACATTCCCTTCCCGCCGCCGGGCATTCTGCTTGCCGTTCCAGTGCACCAATGGCTGGTGAAATCGCTGTTCTCCTATGACGTGATCGGTTTCCAAACCAATGTGGACGTCGTCAATTTCCAGCGCTTTATCGCCGAGCACGTCAATGGCGAAATCGGCAAGGATGGCACAGTCACCGCCTTCGGCCGGTCGGTCACGGCGCGCGCCTTTCCGATCGGCATCGACGTCGAGAACTTCTACAATATGGCGCATACGCCCGAGGCGGACGAGGTCATCGAGCGTCTCAATCGCCGCAACCTTGCGAGGGCGCATATTGTGGGCGTCGACCGGCTCGACTATTCGAAGGGCCTGCCGGAGCGCCTGAAAGCGTTCCGCAGGCTGCTTGAACTCTATCCCGACAAGCAAAAGACCGTTACGCTCATGCAGATCGCCCCCCCGACCCGGGAGGATGTGGCGGCCTATGCCGACATTCGCGAGGAGCTGGAGCAGCTCTCGGGCGCCATCAACGGCGCATATGGCGATTTCGACTGGACTCCGGTCCGCTATATTCACCGCAATGTCCCGCGCGATCAGCTCGCCGCATTGTTCCGCGGCTCGGAGGTCGGCCTCGTGACCCCATTGCGCGACGGCATGAACCTGGTCGCCAAGGAATATGTGGCGGCGCAGGATGCCGACAATCCCGGCGTGCTCGTTCTTTCGCGCTTTGCCGGCGCGGCCGAGGACCTGCAAAAGGCCCTGATCGTCAATCCCTACGACATTGACGATATCGCGCACGCCCTCGAACAGGCCTTGACCATGCCGATCGAGGAGCGCCGGGAACGCCACCAGCTGCTCTACAGCCGGGTTCGCGAAAATGACGGAACGCGTTGGCGGGAGACGTTTCTTGCGGCGCTTGCGGCAAAAACCCCGGAGTCCGCGACATGACGGTGTGGCGGCTTGTTTCCGATGTCGGGGGCTCGAATGTGCGCTTTGCCCGGTGCCACAGCCGGCACGATCTGGCCGATAAACGCGCTTACGCTACACGGGATTTTCCAAGCTTTTATGCAGCGCTCGACGCCTATCTCGCCGCGACGGGCGGCCCCGAGGGCTGCGAATTGGCGGCGATCGGCGTCGCGGGCCCGATCGACCGCGATCATGTCAAGCTGACCAACTCGGACTGGACGATCGAGGCGGCCAAGGTGGAAGCCCATCTCGGGGGCGGCCGCACGAAGCTGGTCAACGATCTCGAAGCTGTCGCCCTTGCCCTGCCCCATCTCCGCGAAGAGGAGCTGGCGCCGATCGGCGGCGGCCGACGGGACGCCGCGAAGCGCGGCACGATGCTGGCCCTCGCGGCCGGCACCGGCTTCGGCGGGGCGATGGCCTTCCCCTCGGGCGATGACTGGGCAAGCCATCCGGGCGAGCCGGGCCATATGTCGATCGGCGCGCGCAGCCCGGAAGAGCTCACGTGGATCGGGAACGCCCACTCCGTCGAGAATATTCTGTCAGGCCGCGGTGTCGCGCAGCTCTATGAGCGCGTCGCCGGCCGCACCGCAGCTCCGGCGGCAACCGGGCTGGACGCCGCCGAGATTTTCGCGCGGGCCGGAGAGGACGAGTTCGCCGCCGAAACCGTGCGGGTCTACTCAACCCTGCTCGGGCGGGTCGCCGGCGATCTGGTCCTGGCCGCGGCGGCCTGGGGCGGCGTTTATCTTTGCGGCAGCGTCGTCGGCGGCTGGGCCGCCACAGGAGGCAGGCAGTATTTCCGTGCCCCATTCGAGGATAAAGGGGCCATGAGCGAGCGGATGAAACAGGTCTATTCGGGCATCATCACCCGCGACGATGTTGCACTTGTCGGGCTCACCTATTTGTCGATCAATAAGGGCGGATAATCCGCCCCGGCAAGCCGCCTTTCAGTCGCCTTGCAGCCGGTCCTCCGGCCCCACGCCCGTCAATGCGATCGTTTCCGAGCATGGCTTGCCTTAAGGGCGCCCCAAACAGAGGTGCTTTTTGCTCGAACGAAGCTTTTATTGACACTTCCTGCTTTTTAGAATGCCTATGATGGCGAAGCCCCGCCCGGCATCGTCAATGAAAGGTAAGCTTGGCTAGATAATGGATCATGCCAATAGCGGACAGCCGAAGGTCAGTTTTGAGCATCGCATGGTCGAGGCGGCGATCGAGTTCGCCGTCAATGCAATCATCATTATCGACGAACACGGGACGATTCAGAACGCCAATCCCGCAACGGAGAAAATGTTCGGCTTCGCCCAATCGGAATTGATCGGTCAGAATGTCCGGATTTTGATGCCGGAGCCGGACCGTGCGGCGCATGACGACTATCTGCGTAACTATCTCGGCACGGGTGAGAAGAAGATCATCGGCATCGGCCGCGACGTTCAGGGACGCCGCAAGAATGGCAGCGTCTTCCCGATGCATCTTTCTGTCGGCGAGTTCGAGGCGGACGGGCAGCGCTATTTCGTCGGCAATATCCATGACATCTCGGCACGCGCGGCAGCGGAGCAGGAGACCGCGCGGCAAACAGCGCTGTTTGAGGCAATCTTCGCCAATTGCCCTGATGCCATGATCATCACCGACGCCGAGAGCCGGATTACATTGTGCAATCCGGCGGCGTTGCGCATCTTCGGCTATGAAGCCGGCGAGCTGGTCGGCCAACCCTATCGAAGCATTTTTGCGACCAACGCCGATTTTGAACGGTTCGGCATCGGAACATACACCGCTATGCCCCGCGGTCATGCCGGCGGGGATATTACGAATTTCGCCCGCAAGGACGGGAGCAATTTCCCCGGGATCGCCGGCACCGCCGACATCATCGGCAATAAGCACGCCCATATGGGCGTGCTCACAGTCATTCGCGACGTGACACATGAGGTCGCCCAGGACCAGGCCCTGCGACAGATCCAGCGAATGGAAGCCTTAGGCCAGCTTACAGGAGGCATCGCGCACGACTTCAACAACCTGTTGACCATTATCACGGGCAATCTTGAGCTGCTCGATCTGGAAGTCGAGGACGATTACCAGCGCGATCTTCTCAAGCGCGCCAATGACGCTGCGCTGATGGGCGCCAGGTTGACCGACAGGCTGCTGACATTTGCCCGGAGACGCCCGCTCGACGCCGTGCTCATCAACCTCAATGACCAGCTCCTGGGCATGATGGACATGCTGCGGAGGACGCTCGGCGAGACGGTCAGCCTCGCCTCATCCCTGGCGCCCGATCTCTGGCCCGTCAGCTCCGATGTCAGCGAGATCGAAAACGCCTTGCTCAATCTCGCGATCAACGCGCGCGACGCCATGCCCTCGGGCGGACAACTCTTGATCGAGACCAACAATATCAGCGTCGAGGACGCGCCGTTGGCTGAAGACCTCGATCTGGCTCCCGGAAATTATATTCGGCTGTCCGTGTCCGATACGGGCCACGGAATCGAGCCTGACGCGCTGTCGCGGGTATTCGAGCCGTTCTTCACCACGAAGGAAGGCGGGCGAGGCACCGGTCTGGGCCTGAGCGTCATCTACGGTTTCGCCGACCAGTCGGGCGGCAAGGTCACGATCTACAGCGAGCAGGAAGTAGGCACGACCGTAAA
This sequence comes from uncultured Alphaproteobacteria bacterium, assembly GCA_963749875.1. Classification (GTDB taxonomy): domain Bacteria; phylum Pseudomonadota; class Alphaproteobacteria; order Rhizobiales; family Rhodomicrobiaceae; genus JAHQVI01. The sequence continues at coordinate 844,895 of CAVVOX010000002.1, read as the reverse complement.
TCTGTACCTGCCGAGCGCCGAAGCGGAAGATTTCGCCCGCCGGGGGAATGACGATCGTGCCGCGGACTTCACCGGCTCTGGCGAAATCATTCTCGTCGTCGAAGATCAGGCGCCCGTCCGGGCCGTGACGCTGAGCCGCCTGTCGAAGCTCGGCTACGAGGTGCGCGAGGCAAAGAACGCCCCGGCGGCGATCGAGTTCTTGCAGTCCGGAGAGCCGATCGACCTGATTTTCTCCGACGTGGTCATGCCGGGCGGCATGAGCGGGTTCGATCTTGCGGAATGGGTCAGCCTGAACCGGCCGGACATCCCCGTTGTGCTCACCTCCGGCTTCACGGAGAACCCTGCCTATGGGCTCGCTTCGGGGAAGGGAGAGGTCCCGCTTCTGCGCAAACCCTACAGCCGGGATCATCTTGCGGCGGCGATCAAGGCTGCGCTCGACAGCCGCAAGGCTAGATCAACCCTCGCTCAAGCGGAATCACTTGAACGAGGGTAAGTTGATCTACATCAAAAGGCGAGCGCAACTGTCCCCGCGTCCATCCCCGCCTTCGCGGGAACATGCTTGGACGCGCGTTGCGCTAAGCGCGACTGACCTCCGGCGTAAAGACATAGCCGACGCCGCGCACGGTCTTGATCAGCCGGGGCGTGTTCGGATCGGCTTCGATCTTCTTGCGCAGCCGCACAATCAGATTGTCGATCGTTCGGTCTAGGGGCGACCAGTCGCTTCCCTTGAGGTGATCCATGATATTGTCGCGGGACAGGACCCGCCCGGGGCGTTTCACGAAGATCTCCAGGAGATTGAACTCCGCCGTCGTCAACTCCTGAAGCGAGCCGGTCTCGCTGAGAAGCTCGCGGCGGGTCATATCGAGCACCCAATTCTCGAAACGGAACCAACTCCCTGCACCGGCGCCGGATGATGCGTCGCGACTACCCGGTGAGCCCGCTTCGTAACGCCGTAAGACCGCACGAAGCCGCGCCAGGACCTCACGCAAATGGAATGGCTTGGTGATGTAATCGTCGGCGCCGAGCTCCAGGCCCACGACGCGGTCGATCGTATCGCTCTTCCCGGAGATCATGACGATCGGGACGTTGTACCGCGCCCGGATGCGCCGGGCGATTTCGAGCCCGTCCTCGCCGCCCAGGGCGAGATCGAGCGTGATTAGGTCGACCCGGCCCTTGCCCAATTCGGCAAAAAGCTCCTCGCCATTCCGGGCCTCTGCCACGGCATAGGCCTCTCGCTCAAGACAGCGCCGCAAAAGCAGACGGACCTCCGGATCGTCATCGACGATGAGAATTCGAGCGCTTTGTTTTTCTCCTGCCGCGGCCGCCATGTCAGCTTGGGTAATGCGAATCCTGTTTTCCTGATTACACAAATTTTTACACGGAAATACAAATCTATTGAATGCCGGTGACCTTGCTTTGGTTAGCTGGATCCATAGCAAGAAGCCAAGACCCATGAGGAGGAAATCCATGGCGAGCCTTTCCGCTTTCACCAACATCTATGCTACCCCGCTCCGTCAGTCCGCCGGAGAATTGGCTCGTCTCCCGAATCGAAGCCTCAATGACTGTCTTTCCCAGGCGCTCATCCGCCGGTTTGACCCGAAAGAGTTTGTCTTTGTCGAAGGAGACCCCGCGAACAATATTTACCGGATCGAATCGGGCGCAGTCTCGCTTTTCAAGGTTTTGCCGGACGGGCGGCGCCAGATTCTCGGTTTTGCCTATCCGGGCGATTTCATCGGCCTGGGGGTCCAGGGTGAGCACATTATGAACGCACAGGCCATTAAGCCTGCACGCATCCGGTCCATGCCGCTTGCCGCCCTCCATAAGATCGCGACCAGCGATCCCAGCCTCAGCTTCACACTCTATCAGGCCGTCGCCGAAGAACTCGCCGCAACCCGCGATCTGATGATGACCACCGGCCATCGCAGCGCCTGCGAGCGGGTGGCCGCCTTTCTGATTGCCCTGTCCCGGCGCAATGAGCGCAGCGGCGATGATCTCGGCGTCATCGATCTGCCCATGACCCGCGTCGATATTGCGGACTTTTTGGGCCTGACGATCGAAACCGTCAGCCGGACACTGACAAAGCTGAAAACACGCGGTCTCATTGATCTACCGCAAAGTACACGGATCGTGCTGGCGGATAGAGTGGAGCTTCAACGGCTTGCCGAAGGAGAGGAATATCTGTGAGCGGCGTTGCGACCGGCAGATCTGGCGCAACGGGATCCGAGATATCCGCTCCCGGCCATCGGTCAACAGATATAAGGCCACCGACAATGGCCGAGCAGGCTGCACGACACCGATTTGCGATTGCCGTATTCTACGACACCGAGCTCCTGCTGGGTGCGCTGAGCGGTTTTCTCGGCCTGGGGCTTGGGCTCGATGATCTATGGCTCGCTGGCAAGCCGGAAATGCTGCAAAATGGGTCGGCGCTGCAAAGCGGACTCGAACGGGAGCATTGCGGTCTCGCCGTGCTTCTGGACGAGGTGGCGGTGATCGGGGAGCTCCCGAGCAAAGCGCCGCTCTGCTGCACCGCAGGCGCGGCTCTCGAGACGCTGCAAGATACGAATTGGAAAAGCGGCGTGAGCTGTCTTGAAAGCTTCTTGAAAGGTGACATCGGCCCGATCCTGCTCGATCATGCGGATAAGGGTGCCGTCATTACCATCGCCAGAACGGGGACGCCGGTTCTGCAGGATCAATGTATGAGAGTGCTGCTGCGGCATTCGCTGCATGTGGTGTATTCGCGGGAATGCCGGCAGGAAAGCATTTGACAGAGAGCATCACCCGCTAGAAATCATTGGTTCATCACCGAAAATTGCGAGGCCGCTATGTACAAGAAAATCCTGATTGCCACCGACGGATCGGAGCTTTCCGAAAAGGCGATCCATCACGGGTCCGCTCTCGCCAAGGCCCTTGATGCCGAAGTGATCCTCGCAACGGCGACCGAACCATGGGACGCGGTCATTGTCGGCGAAGTGGCCGTGGTCTTCCCGCCGGAGAAGTACGAAGAGACCGCTAAGGCCAATGCCGCCAGAACTTTGGATCAGGCAAAGACGATCGCGGGTCAATATGGCGTCACCTATCATGCCCTGCATATCCAGGACCGCCACCCAGCGGAAGGGATCATCGACGCCGCAAAGACGAAAGGGTGCGATCTGATCGTCATGGCCTCCCATGGCCGGCGCGGCTTCAGCCGCCTCGTGCTCGGCAGCGAAGCCAATGAAGTGGTCACCCACAGCACGGTCCCGGTTCTGATCGTTCGCTGATCACCGGGTTCCACTGCAGCAAAATTGAAAAATGCCTGCCATGCCGGAGGGGGTGTGGCAGTGTCCGCTTGCGCGTTCGCCGTCAGCTTCCGAGAGGACGGAACACCCACGGCAAACCGATGATCGGATGATTGATCCAGTTCCACCAGGCGTGATTGGCAAATTGCGCGACATAGAGCTGCGCGATCAGGCCGAACCAGACCGCCACCAGCAACACGCCTGAAATCGCGGCGCCGGCCCAGCCGCGCTTTGCACGGGCTTTCGGAGCGCGGCTTGCTTCCCGGCCAAGCGCGTGCGCGACCGCGTGGCAGAACGGTGTCCGATCCGGCGGGAGTGCGAGAGCGGCGCGGGCATAGCAACGCGCCTGCGCACGGCGGAGATAGATGAGCACGATGACGAGATAGATCGTCGGCGCAACATGCCAGCGCCTTGCCGTCGCCTCGATCACCTCCGCCGGCATGTCGGCGAAACCCGGCCACCAATTCTCGATGAAGACCGGCAGGATCTGCGCCGCCGCGATCGGCAAGGCCGCAACCACCGCCAGCAAGGCGAGCCACAGATTGCGCCAACGCTGCTCGCGCATCAACGCGCGGATGGTGGAGAGCTCGAAAATAGCCGAGAGCCGGCGCTCGGCGGCAAAATGGGCCAGCGCCATGGGGAGATGAGAAAGGACGAACAGCGCGAGGACAATTCCGGCAAGTGACAGCGCCGGGCCGACCCAGGCTTGCTCATAGCCCTTATTGAAGGAATTCTCCCAGCCGGCCGACCATCCCGCAAGCAGAAGCGCCGTGAATGGCAGCGTCGCGAGAAGAATTGCGACGCCCGCGGCAATCCCGGCTCTGACGGTCTCGACCAGCCCGCCAAAATGTCGGCCCGTCCAGCTTGTCCGCCGCGTCGAAGCGGCCAGCCAGCCTGTCCATGCGGCGAGCGGCGCGAACTCGGCGGTTGCGCCGAGCCGGCGGATCGCGTCCCTCCGGCCGAGCCCCTCAAGAATGCCTGCGACTGCAATCGCGGTCTCGCGCCTCATCAGGCACACCAGCCAGCCAAGCACGAGAATGGCCGTGACGGGATTGAGGGCGAGAAGGATGGTGACGACAGCGCTGAGAGGGGCTCGCCGCCAGCTCAGACGGCGTGGCTGCGTGGTTTCGAGCCTTCCTTCGGCGGCTGAAAGCGCAGCGCTGGTCACGCGAAAATCTCCGAAAGCGGCCGGCCTTCCGCCTCCGTCCGAAAGCCCATGACCGCGCCGACCGTCGCCGCGAGGCTCGTCTGATCGACGCTCTTGTCGAGCACCCGTCCCTGCACAATGCCCGGCCCCCAGATCAGCGCAAAGATCTCATGGGCGGAGCGGGAATTGAAATGATGCTGGAAGGGCACGGACATCAGGGGATTGGCGTCGCGCCCGCAATCGGGAACGATCACGAAAACCGTCCGGCCATGACAGTCGGAATTGGCCTCGACGGCGGTCGTGAGGTGCTGCAGCCCCTGATCGATGATGCCGATCGCCCGCCTATAGTGCGAGGCATTCCCCCAATGCACATAGTCAGGGTCCTGATAGTTGACCATCATCAGGCGGGGCTTCAATTCGCGCAGCGCCCGGATCGCGAGCTGGGTGAGAAGGCGGTCTCCGCGCGGAAAGCGGCGATCATCGTCGCCATAATAATCGCGCCAGCGGTCCCAGAAGCGGCTGATCACGGCGGACGGGATCTGCGCCGCGCCGCGATAGTCGTAGGATTTCAGCTTTGCCAGCGCCTTGCGCGCCTTCTCCAATTCCGGCTCGGGCCGGGCCGCCTCCACCAGCAGACGCTGGAGGCGATGCAGCCTGTAACGATAAAGGCCCAGGACCTCCGAGCGATAGGCGACGCCGTAATGCTCATGCCCGCCATAAGTCAGATATTCCTCCTGCGGACGATCCTCGCCATTGATGAGCAGAGCCTGATAGGCGGGAATGTCGAATCTCTTGCGCAAATATTCGAACAGCGTCGGCTCGCGCGGCTCCAGGAGCGGCGCAAGGCCCTTCGCGCCGACTTTCCGGTAGGATCGATAACGGCCGGTCAGAATGTTGAGCGTACCCTCGGCATGGCTGGTGTTGCCGCCTTTGAGCTGATCGATCAGCACGTTCGGGATCAGCACGCCGCGCCTGGCAAGCTCATTGAGAAAATAGGGCGCGAAGGAGGTCCGGTCCTCGATGGTCTCGACGCGGCGGACGCCGCCGCCAAAACGCACGATAATGACGTTCGGCCCGTGATAGGAAGCGGCTCTGGCCGGCTGGGGCAGTAGCGAAGGGACGCCCGCCGCGGCAAAGGTTCCCGCGAGGCCCTTGTTGAACTTTCGGCGCGTAATCCGCATCGGCCCTCCCCTTATCTGGCGAATATGAGCTGATACGCGCGACGCTGCTACAATCCGGCGTTTCAGCCAATGCCGGCAATGTCGGTCCGCATATTGTCGAGCCGCGCCGCCGGGGCGCTTTCAAGCATGGCGTAGATGTCGCCGGAATTGGCGCTGTGCGGCAGCGCCGTGACGAAATCGGCCATATCGGGGGCGCCGATCCCCTCCGCCAATTCAAACCGCTGGCTTTCGCCGAGCGCGATATTGAAGCGGTAAGCGCCGAGCGCGCTCAGCCGGTCGAGACAGGCAAGCGCCACATCGCGCTGTATGGTGGTGAACTCGAATGAGAGCGCCGGGAGCGCACGGCTGAGGCCCCGCAGCACATTCAGCTCGAACCCCTCCACGTCGATCTTGACGAAGGCGGGCATTCCATATCGACCGATAAGCGCATCGAGCGTCACGGCCGGAACAGAGATCGCCTGATCCCAATTCTGCCCTTCCCAGCCGGGCGCGCCGTTCGCTGCGGCCATGAAATGGGACGACGCCGTCGAGACGGTCGGATTGGCGAGATTGAGATGGAATGTCAGCTCGCCCGGTGCATCGCTGAGCGCCGCCTGCACAAGCGTGATCCGCGCGTCGCGGCCATAACGCAATTTCAGCCAGCGGAAGGCGGCCGGCTGGGGCTCCACCCCGACAATGGTTGCACCGAGCGCCCGGAAGGCGCCGATCCGGTCGCCGACATGAGAGCCGATGTCGAAGACGAGGTCGCCCGGCCCGATGAAGCGGCGGTAAAGCGCCATCATCCGCCGGCGATGGCGTGGACTGCCGTAATAGATCCGCAGAGAGCGGGCAATGCCCGCCGCTCCACGGAGAGACCGCCGCAAATGTCCAAACGCAACTGGGGCGGCGGTCATCCTTAGCTACTCGGGACAGGGGCGAGCTGTTCCGCCGGCCCCGCAGGCATGTCCGGCCCGTCGCGCTCGAGGTCGGGGGCGGAAAGCCGTTGCAGATCTCTCGGCAGGTTCAGCTCCTCCGGAATGGCGCAGAGACCGATGCGCGTGCAGAACCGTCCGATGCGCGGCGATGCGGTCAGTACGGCAAAGGGGACGGCAAGGATCAGGCCGGCAAGCAGCGGCGCCGCCCAGGGCAGCACGACCGGGGCCTTCCAGCTAAACAGGGCGAGAATGGCGAAGCCGAACAGCGTTTGCGGCCAAAGGCCGTTGAAGGCGGTCGTCCAGCTCAGCCCGTAAGCGTCGCGCTGCTGCCCGCTCCAGATCACGCTGCGGCCGAAGGCGAGGCTGATCATGAAGATCGTGAGCCGTACCGCCGTCACGGGCGCAAGCAGAATGGAGAAGACGATCTCCGCCAGACTGCTCACAAGGAAGCGGAAAAGACCGCCATAGCGGGCAACCCCGCCGCGCGTAAAGAGCACGTCGAGCATTCCCGTCAGCTTCGGCGAAATGCTCAGGAAGAAGGAAAAGAAGAACAGGCCGATGCCGAGCTCGATCTGCCGCGCCCCGATCTCGGGATCGAAGACCTTGAGCGCGGAGAGGGCGATCATCATCGTCCAGGCGAAGGCCGCCAGATACATGAAGATGCCCATGACGATCTGGAACCGGCTGAGCGGCGTCAGGCCCGGCAGCCCGATGAGCCGCCAATATTGCATATTGCCCTGGCACCAGCGCAGGTCGCGCTTGGTGAAATCGAGAAGGGTCGGCGGATTGTCCTCCCAGCTTTCGCTCTCGACCGGCAGAACGCGCACCTCATAGCCGCTAGCGCGCATCAGGGTCGCCTCGATCTGGTCGTGGCTCAACACCCACCCGCCGAGTGGCGGCTTGCCGGGCAATATGGGCAGCTCGCAATATTCCTTGAAGGGAGCGACCCGCACGACTGCATTGTGCCCCCAATAGGGACCGCAATCGCCGTTCCACCAGGCATTCCCCATAGTGTAAGAGCGCATACCGTGGCGCATGCCATATTGAAAGATCCGGGCAAAGGCGCTCGTCGAAGGCGCGCCGGTCACAAGGCTCTGCAGAATGCCGATACGCGGGTGAGCCTGCATGATCCGCACCAGGCGGACGATCTCGCTGCCCGACATGAGGCTGTCGGCGTCGAGCGACACCATCAGATCGTAGGCGCCGCCCCAGCGCTGAAGAAAATCGCGGACATTGCCGGCCTTGAAGCCATCATTGCGGGTCCGGCGGCGATAGGTCGTGCGGCTCTTATCGGCAAATTCGCTCTCCCAATCCGCAAACAGCCGCTCCTCTTCCGCGGCCACTGCCGGATCGTTCGTATCGCTGAGCACGAAGAAATCGAAGCGGTCCGCCTCGCCCGTATGGCCGAGGCTGTCGCGCATGATGCGCAGACGGGTGAAGGCGCGCGCCGGGTCTTCATTGCGCAAGGTCATCAGAATGGCGCTGCGCAGAACGATCGGCTTCGGCTTGGCCGACAGATCGGCAAAGGGGCTCACCTCGCCCAGGGGGGCTTTGGCAAAGTGCAGAAGCCAGAATCCGATGATGGCGTTCCAGAACCCCATGACCGTCCATGGTGTGGACAGAAAAAAAGCGGCGAAGATGCCGATATCGAGCGCGGTCCAGCCATCGCTTCCCAGAACCAGGGCGAGAACGTATAAGAGGCCTCCGATCGTCGAAACCGTGAGCGCCGCCATGATCAAACGACGCCGCAAGAGCAGGCGCCTATCCTGCAATCCACCGGGCGTAAGATGGTTTTCATGCGCGGGAACATTCAGATGCAAAGGCGCAGATTCATTCATATTTTCTCATCCCCTCGTGAAGAACGTGGCGGCGGTATGATCTGGAAAACACGCGAGCTCATGATATGAAGCGGTCACAAAAATGTGAGGGCTCATAGAAATGGGCAACACGAGAGAGGGAGGCCGGACGTCCGCTCGCGCGCTGGTCTATGAGGCTCCTTTTTCTGCGAGAATCCAGACTGTGGAAGTTCCAATATTAATGGAACATGACCGGGCTAAGGCGAAGGTGCGGATAAGAAGTCTTTATTCGGGCCTGAGCCGCGGAACGGAGCGCCTCGTGTTTGAGGGCCGCCTGCCGGAAAGCGAGTGGGCGCGGATGCGCGCGCCTTTCCAGGAGGGAGATTTTCCGTTCCCGGTCAAATATGGCTATGCTGCGGTCGGCGTGGTAGAGGCGGGGCCCGATGCGCTCATCGGCCGCACGGTCTTTGCCCTCCATCCCCATCAAACCGTCTTTGCCGTACCCTCTGACTCCTTGATTCCATTACCGGAATCGCTGCCACCGAAACGCGCCATTCTCGCCGCAAATATGGAGACGGCGCTGAATGCGCTCTGGGACAGCGGCGCGAAGAGCGGTCAGCGGATCGCGGTGATCGGGGCGGGGCTGGTCGGCTGTCTCATCGCGCATCTCGCCTCCCGGCTGGCGGAGGCGTCCGTTACCCTCATCGACATACGTCCCGAACGCGCCGAAATTGCCGAGGCGCTCGGCATCACATTCCGTTTACCGCAGAAGGCCGAGCCGGGAGCGGAGATTCTCTTCCACACCAGCGCATCGGAAGCGGGCTTGCGCCTTGCGCTCGATCTGGCCGGTTTCGAGGCCCGTATCGTCGAGGTCAGCTGGTTCGGCGACCGCGAAATCACGCTGCCGCTCGGCGGCGCATTTCACAGCCAGCGCCTGCAGATCATCTCAAGCCAAGTCGGCAGCGTCGCCGCTCCGATGCGTGCGAGCGTCACCCATCGCGATCGGCTTGAAACCGCCATTTCTCTGCTTAATGATGCCCGGCTCGATGCGCTGATGACCGAAGAGGTGGCGTTCGACAACTTGCCTGAAGCCCTGCCCCGCCTGCTGGCACCCGACGCGGAAGGAATTGCGACCGCAATTCGCTACTGAAAGAATCAATCCAGGGAGACCGCCCTTGTACGCGCTTGAAGTCCGCGATCACATCATGATCGCACACAGCCTTCCCGGCGAATTTTTCGGCCCGGCGCAGCAGATGCATGGCGCAACCTTCGTGGTCGATGTCGCCTTCTTTCGCGAAACGCTCGACGAGCACAATGTCGTCGTCGATATCGGGTGCGCCTCGGAGGCGCTCGCGGCGGTGCTGAAGCCGATCAATTACGCCAATCTCGACGAGGTGCCCGCATTCGAGGGCAAGCTCACCACGACCGAGTTCCTGTGCCGCTATATCTTTGTCGAGATGGTCAAGGCGATCAGCGCCGGGCGGCTGGGACCCGGCTCGGAGGGGCTGGCGCGCCTGCGTGTCACGCTGCATGAGAGCCATGTCGCCCGGGCCTGGTGCGAAGGGCAGGTGTTGGCGTGACGCAGCTCTATTTCGCCATTCCCGGAGACATCGACACGCCGACCGGCGGATATGTTTATGACAAGCGGGTCATGGCGCTCCTGCCCGCATTCGGCATAGCGGTGTCGCATCTGCCTCTTCCGGCGGGCTTTCCCTTTCCGTCGGAAACCGAGCGCGATGAGACATGCCGCTTGCTGGCGCAGATCCCGTCCGATGCGGTCATCCTGATCGACGGCCTCGCTTATGGCGCGCTTCCCGAGCGATGTCTGGCCAACATTTCCGCCCCGATCGTCGTCATGCTTCATCATCCGCTCGGCCTGGAGACAGGGCTGGACGAGCAGGAGAGCCGGCGCCTGCTCGCCTCGGAACAGGCGGCGCTCTCCTTTGCCCGGCATGTGATCGTCACGAGCCCCGTCACAGCGGCGACACTTGTCGAGCTTGGCTTTGCGGACCCGCCGCGCATCAGCGTCGCCGAACCGGGGACCGAACAGGCCGCCCGCGCATCGGGCGGGGCCGACCCTTGCGAAATTCTCAGCGTCGGATCGGTCGTCCCCCGCAAGGGCCATGATGTGCTCGTTGCGGCGCTTGCCAAGATTCCCCACCGGGAGTGGCACTCCACGATTGTCGGCAGTCTCGACCGGGACCGCGACCATGTCTGCCGCCTGCAACGGCAAATCGAGGAACTGGGGCTTCAGGACCGCATTCACTTGGCCGGCGCACTCGACAGCGAAGCGCTCGATGACTATTGCCGCAAGGCGGACATCTTCGCCCTGCCCTCCCGCTATGAAGGCTATGGCATGGCCTTCGCCGCCGCCCTTGCGCGCGGACTGCCGATCGTCGCGGCGAAAGCGGGCGCGGTGCCGACGACCGTTCCGCCCGAAGCCGGAATATTCGTGCCTCCGGACGACGCCCAGGCGCTGAGCGAAGCGCTTCACGCCTTGATCGGCGATCGCGGCCTGCGCCAGCAACTGTCGGATGCGGCATGGGCGCATGCCCAGACACTCCCGCGCTGGGAGGACGCGGCGCGGATCATCGCGGGCGCAATTCGGAAAGTCGCTCCGTGAGCGGATTCTCCGCCGAATGGCTGCGCCTGCGTGAAGGCGCAGACCACCGCGCGCGCGACATCGGGCTTGTACAGGCGCTGGCGGCGTATCTCGCCGGACGGGATGAAGCGGCGCTGCTCGATCTCGGCTGCGGAACCGGTTCCAATCTGCGCACGCTCGCCCCGGCTTTGCCGGCGCGCCAACATTGGCGTCTCGTTGACCACGATCCTGCACTGCTTGAGGCCGCGCGCGCGCAAATCGCAAGCTGGCAGGGCAAAGCCCGGCTGCCCGGCCTGACATACGATCTGGAGCAGGCCGATCTTCGCACCGAGCTTGAGCGCCTTCTTCAACCTGATTGCGATGTGGTGACCGCCGCCGCCCTGTTCGATCTCGTCTCGACGGGTTGGATGGACGCGTTCGTTGCGCGCCTCGCCGAGCGCCGCTGCGCCTTCTATACGGTGCTGATCTATGACGGCGAAATGCGCTGGGCCCCTGCCCACCCCGCGGACGAAGCGATCGCGGAGGCGTTCAATGCCCATCAGCGCCGGGACAAGGGTTTTGGACCGGCCGCGGGACCTGAGGCGGCTCCCTATCTGGAGGCGAAGCACAAGGCAGAGGGGTACCGCGTCATGACGGCTCGAAGCCCGTGGCGGCTGACGCGCAAGGATCTGCCATTGATGACGGCCGCCGCCGAAGGCATTGCCCAGGCCGCAGCCGAAACCGGACGGCTCTCGCCGGCGGACATCGCGTCCTGGCTATCGGCCCGGCAAAATCTTAAGTCCTGCGAGATCGGGCATATCGATCTGCTCGCACTGCCCCAATGAAAGGCGCCCGCGCCGCCCGCCTATTGCGATTGCGGCACCTGCGGACCGGCTGGCGCGCTTGGCGGTACGATCGGCGAAAGCTTCGGCAGCGAACTCGGCGCGCTCTCCGCTGGCGCCTCCGTCTGTCCACCCTCGTTCAGAATCGAGGTCGGTTCGGCGTGTCGGGTGGCCATGACCGCAAGCAGGATGCTCGTGCCGAAAAAGGCCGCAGCGAGAAAAGCGGTGACGCGCGTCAAAAGATTGGCCGCACCGCGACCGCTCATGAAGCCGCCGCCTCCGCCGCCAATGCCGAGCGCACCGCCCTCGGACCGTTGCACCAGCACGACGCCGACAAGGGCGGCCGCGATCATAAGATGGATTAAAAGGAGAACTGTCGTCATTTGCCTGCTCTACCCGCGATTGGGGGCGGTTTACAGCATTTTCCCGGTGATGGCTAGTGTCCCGATTCCGAAGTTCGCCCTGTCGTCTCTGCACCTGCGGCGAGGTATGACGAACTTCTGGATGATCACACTAGAATTTGGTGAGGCCAGCCGCTTTTGCAATCTCTGGCAACGCTCTATCGTCGGGGCACGGCGTGCGCCGGATCGATTTTGGTCACGGTGATATTGCCGGCGGCGCCAGCCGAGACGGGCGAGACCGGATTGCTTTTTCGGGGCGCTTCGACCGCGGCGGCCTTGCCTGGCTCTTTTGATTTTCTTTCCGGAAGAGGCGGAACCGGCCCGGTCGACACGGTATCGTCGCCCTCTCCCTCCTCGTCGCCGTCCTCGTCGCTATCGACGATCTCGATCTCCTCCTTGCAGCGGAATTTGAGCTGCTCATAGACGTTCAGATAGCGCTTGACGAGATTGAGGTCCGCAACCGTCAAATTCGCTTTCGCCCACTCCGCGCCATTCTCGAAATATTTGTCGATACCAAGCACGGTGAGCGCCTGACGCTCGATCTCCAGCCGCCGACAGCCATCCTCGTCCAGCGGCTCGCCGAGACCGCGCTGAGGCCCGGCCAAGGCGGCGACGATTGTGAGACCTGCGCCAAACAGTAATGGTCGGCACCGCGACAGCGGACGCATCACCATCAAAGACTACCCTCATTTCACGGCTGCCAGCCCATCCCCCGGACCGTCAGAGCCTCTTCCCTCAGGCGGCACTGCTGCTCTGCGCCGAAATAATGGCCAGAAAATCCCGAGCGAGGAGGCTTGCCCCGCCCACGAGAGCGCCATCGACGTCCGGGATTGTCAAGAGTTCCGTAGTATTATCGGGCTTCACCGACCCGCCATAAAGGATCCGGATCTGCTCCGCAATCGCCGGCGAAAGAATTGAGCCCAGCTTTTCCCGGATCATCCGATGGACCTCGGAAACATCCGCGACCGTCGGCGTCAGTCCGGTGCCGATCGCCCAGATCGGCTCATAGGCAATGACGATGTTCGCACCCGTCGCACCCTGCGGCAGTGAGCCGCTGAGCTGCCTGCCGACGACGTCGAGCGTCAAACCCAGACGCCACTCGCCCGCGGTTTCGCCGACGCAGATAATGGCCTGCAGCCCCGCCGCGAGAACCGCATCCGCTTTCGCCCTGACATCCACGTCACGCTCGCCGTGCAGGGAACGCCTTTCGGAATGCCCCAGAATGACGGCTTTCGCCCCGCTATCCGCCAGCATCGGCGCGGATATGTCGCCCGTATAGGCACCCGAGGCTTTGGCGTGACAATCCTGCGCGCCGATGAGGATGGGACTGCCTTCGACCGCTGCCGCCGCGGCCGCGATCAGGGTCGCCGGCGGGCAGACCATAATATCGACCGCGAGAGCCGCCCCGGCTTCGGCAACGCCTTTGCGCAGCGCCTCGATTTCGTGCAGCGAGGCGCGCTGGCCGTTCATCTTCCAATTGCCGGCGATAAGCGGTCTGATCTGCGACATGATATTCCCCGCTTTTGGGCCTTGACATTGCATCCGCCACAGCCTTGATCTAGCCGTAGCAATCATTTGAAGCAAGTCATGCCGGTTTCGCCCTCTCGGCGCAAGAAGCGTTTGCCTCCAAACCTGCCCGGCGCGACCCCCTGATGAAAACGAAACGAAATGCTGAATTCCCTTCGAAATAGCGCCGGAAGCTGGGTCGTCAAAATCCTGCTCGGTCTCCTCATCGTCAGCTTTACCCTATGGGGCATCGGCGACATTTTCCGCTCCGGCGGACGGCAGACCCTGGCGGAGGTGGGAGACAGGGAAATTACGCCGCAGCAATTCCAGCGCAACTACCGCAATCAGATCGCCATGGTCAGCAACCGGCTCGGCCGTCGACTGACGGCGAAGGAGGCGCGCGCTTTCGGCATCGCACAGGGTGTCCTGCAAAATCTGATCGGGACGACGGCGATCGATATTCACGCCGACTCGCTCGGGCTTGGAATCTCCGACGACGCCATCGCCTCCGCCGTCCGCAAGGAACCGACTTTCGAAGGCTCCGGCGGCAAATTCGATCCTCAGCGCTTCCAGGAAGTCCTGCGCAATATCGGCATGACGGAACAAGGCTTCCTCGCGCTTCAGCGGGAAGAGATAGTTCGGCAGCAGCTCGCGAGCGCGCTCAGCGAAGGCGCCTATGTGCCCCGGACACTGCTCGACGCCATCTACCATTATCGCAATGACGAGCGGGTGCTGAAATATTTCGTTCTCAAGCCGGATGTCGTCGGAGCGGTCGCGCCCCCGGATGAAGACGCGCTGAAATCCTACTATGAGAAGAACAAGGCGCGCTATAGGGCGCCGGAATACCGCAAGATCGGCATGCTGACGCTCACGCCCGACGCGATCAAGGATACGATTTCCATCAAGGACGACGAGATCAAGGCACATTATGAAGCGACGAAGAGCCGCTATTCGACGCCGGAGCGCCGGACGATCCAGCAGCTCATTTTCGACAATGCCGCCGCTGCGCGGGACGCCGCGGAGAAGCTGGCCAAGGGCGCCGATTTCGTCGCGCTCGGCAAGGAACTCGGCATGAAAGAGAGCGACATCAATCTGGGCACTTTTGCGAAAGACCAGCTTGCCGACAAGAAGCTTGCCGAGGCCGCCTTCGCGCTGAAGAAGGGCGAGGTGAGCGAGCCTGTCGAGAGCTTCTCGACCGTCCTCCTCAGGGTCACCGAGATTACCCCCGGCAATCAGAAGAGCTTCGAGGAGGTGAAGGACCAGGTCCGCCAGGATTTGGCAAGAGAGCGGGCGCGCGATGAGATTCAGAAGCTCTATGATGCGATCGAGGATGCGCGCGCCGGCGGCGCGAATGTCGCGGAAGCCGCTCAGAAACTCAACCTGCCCTATACCGAACTGACATTCGATCGAAGCGGTCAGGGCCAGGATGGAAAGGCCGTCAAGGCGATCTCAGACAGCCGCCCCGCGGTCGATCTGGCTTTCGAAAGCGATGTCGGGGTCGAGAATAATCCGGTCGCCAAGGGTGACGGCTATTTGTTCATCGACGTGCTCGAGGTGATCCCCGAGCGCCAGAAGACCTTCGATGAAGTGCGGGACGACGTCCGGACAGCCTGGATCAATGAGGAGACCCGCAAGCAAGTGCGCACCAAGGCCGAGGAACGGGTGGAGAAGGCAAAGGGCGGCACGGCGATCGAGGACATCGCTCAGGAGGTCGGCGCAACCGTTTCCACCACTCCGGCGCTGAAACGCGAGGCCTCCCCCAAGGAGCTGCCGCGCACCGCCGTCTCCCTCGCATTCACGCTTCCGGAAAGCGGTTTCGGTCACGTGCAAATGTCCGATGGCGAGAGCCAGGCCGTGATCCAGGTCATCGAGGTCAAGAAGGCCCCGCCGATGGACGACAAACAGGCCGAGGCTTTGCGCAAGGAACTGCGTCAGAATATGCGTGTGGATATTCTCAGCGAATATGTCGGCGGCCTTCAACGCGACTATGGCGTTCAGGTGAATAATGACGCTATATCAGCGCTGATCGCACAGTGATCTCCCCACCATAGCGGCGCGGGCTCTCCGCGCCGCCAAGCTCGAAGGCGCACCGAAATGCGGCTCTATCCCGGATTCGACGAATTCGCCGAAACCTACAAAAAGGGTGAGCCGCAAGCCGTCTGGACACGCCTGATCGCCGATCTCGAAACGCCGGTCTCGGCCATGTTGAAGCTCGGCGCCGACCGGCCGATGAGC
Organism: uncultured Alphaproteobacteria bacterium; assembly: GCA_963749875.1. Taxonomy (GTDB): domain Bacteria; phylum Pseudomonadota; class Alphaproteobacteria; order Rhizobiales; family Rhodomicrobiaceae; genus JAHQVI01. Next base: position 829,014 of record CAVVOX010000002.1, on the reverse strand, counting down.
TTCCTGCTCGAATCCGTCGAAGGCGGCGCGGTGCGCGGGCGCTACTCGGTCATCGGCTTTGCGCCGGATATCGTCTGGCGCGCGTTCGGCGACGAAGCCGAAATCAACCTTGCGCCGGCCAAGTCGCCGAACGGCTTCACGAAATGCAAAGGCGGCACACTCGCCTCATTGCGAAGTCTTCTGGAGGAATCCCGGATCGATCTGCCAGGCAGCCTGCCGCCCATGGCGCTCGGCGTGTTCGGCTATATGGGCTACGACACGGTGCGGCTGATCGAAACGCTGCCCGAGCCGAATCCCGACCCGATCGGCATTCCCGACGCCATGCTGATCCGGCCGACCGTGATGGCGATCTTCGACAATGTGAAAGACGAGATCATCGTCGTCACGCCCGTGCGGCCGCAAAAGAAGCTGTCGGCGAAGACCGCCTGGTCGCGCGCGCTCGACCGGCTGTCCTCGGTGGTCGATGCGCTCGACGCTCCGCTCAGCCACTCGGCCGCGCCGAACGGCGCCGACATCGATTTCCCGATGCCGGTCTCCAACACCGCGCCGAAGGATTATGAGGCGATGGTGAAGAAGGCCAAGAAATATATCGCCGCCGGCGACATCTTCCAGGTCGTGCTCAGCCAGCGCTTCTCGGCGCCCTTCGACCTGCCGCCCTTCGCGCTTTACCGCGCCCTGCGCCGCGTCAACCCCTCGCCCTTTCTGTTCTTCCTCAATTACGGAGATTTTGCCGTCGCCGGATCGAGCCCGGAAATTCTGGTGCGCGCCCGCGGCGGCGAGGTCACCGTCCGCCCGATTGCCGGAACGCGGCCTCGCGGGGCAACGCCCGACGACGACAAGCGGCTCGCGGAGGAGCTGCTGTCCGATCCGAAGGAGCGCGCCGAGCATCTCATGCTGCTCGATCTCGGCCGCAATGATGTCGGGCGCGTCTCCAAGATCGGCACCGTGCGCGTGACCGACAGCTTCTTCCTCGAATATTACAGCCACGTCATGCACATCGTCTCCAATGTGGTCGGCGAGCTGTCGGAGGGCCATGACGCGGTGGACGCGCTGATGGCCGGCTTTCCCGCGGGCACGGTATCCGGCGCGCCGAAAGTCCGGGCGATGGAGATCATCGACGAGTTGGAGAAGGAAAAGCGCGGCATTTATGCCGGCTGCGTCGGTTATTTCTCGGCGACCGGCGATATGGACAGCTGCATCGTGCTGCGGACCTCGCTGATCAAGGACGGCACGATGTATGTGCAGGCCGGCGCCGGCATCGTCGCGGATTCCGTGCCCATCAGCGAGCAGCGCGAATGCCAGGCGAAGGCCAGCGGCATGTTCCGCGCCGCCGAAGAGGCCGTGCGCTTCGCCAGCGAGGCGCGGCGGGGGCAGTAGCGTTCTCTCTCAATGCAGCGATGTCGATTGACGGTGGTCAGAGGAGGCGTTCTGTGGCGTATTTCTTAAAGAGTCGCCAAGCGCCTGAGACCCAAGACCATGCTCACACTGATCCTCTTCCGCCATGCGAAGTCGAGCTGGGACGATCCGACCCTTGAGGATTTCGACCGGCCGCTGACGGCGCGTGGGAAAAAGGCCGCGCCGAAGATGGCGGCGCACCTCGCCAAGCAGGGCTTCGTCCCGGACCTCATCTTGTGCTCGGCATCGCTGCGAACACGCCAGACGCTCGATCTCGCTCTGCCCGCATTCGCGCCGAAGCCCAAGGTCGACTATGCCGCGGCGCTCTACGAAGCCTCCCTGCCAACGCTGCTTGCGATTGTCCGGGATGCGCCGGAGGACGCGCGCAAGCTCATGGTGATCGGGCACAATCCGGGGCTTCAATCCTTCGCTCTCTATCTCGTCGGCCGGGGTGAGCCAGCCATGCGCCGCGCCCTCGCCGGCAAACTTCCCACCGCCGGCATCGCCGCGATCACCTTTAAGGCGGAAAGCTGGTCCGGCCTTCAGCCCGGAACAGGGCGGCTCGCACTGTTCGCAACGCCGAAACGGCTTGGCTGAATGCACTTAGATCAACTTGACCGCGTCCATCTGGACGCGCGTTGCGCTAGATCAACCCTGGTTCAAGTGGAATCGCTTGAGCGAGGTTAAGTTGATCCATATCAATAAGTTGGACGCCTTCAAAAACTCGCATTTCTGTCATTGCGAGGAGGCGAAGCCGACGAAGCAATCCACATCTTTCAAAGGGTTACAATCGCTGGATTGCTTCGCTCCGCTCGCAATGACGAGTTTTTGGAGGTCTCCAGTTAGCGCAACTGTCCGCGTCCGTTTGGACGCGCGTTGCGCTAGCGCCTGGATGCCGGATCGGAAAAACGCGCCGGCGCTTCTGCCGACATCTCCGGCTGGCCGCCTGCGCCGACCGCGGTGAGCGAGGCGACCGGACCGTCCTTGCTTAGAAACGGCGGCCAGACCTGGTTACGGCCGTTGCGCTTGGCGGCGTAGAGTGAGGCATCGGCGGCGCCGACCAATTCGGCAAAAGCCTGCGCCGAGACGGGGCCCGCGATTGTGCCGACGCTGATTGTGACCACACCGCGCTCACCGATGCGCTCATGCGGGATCGATAAAGTCTCGACATGCCGGCGAATGCGTTCGGCCACGCGCACCGCATCACTCAGATCCGTTCGCGGCAGCAGCAGCAGAAACTCCTCCCCGCCATAGCGCACCGCGAGATCGTCTTCGTTCCGGGCTTCGGCAGCAATCGCGCCCGCTACCCTTTTGAGGCAGGTATCGCCGGCCGGGTGTCCATAGCGGTCATTGAAGGCTTTGAAACGATCGATGTCGATCATCATGACGGCAACCGGAGAGACAACCTCATCCGGGAGCGCCCACAATCTTGCAACGGTTTCTTCGAGCTGCCGCCGATTGGCAAGACCCGTCAGCGGGTCGTGGCTGGCGACCTTCTCCGCGCTTTGCCGGTGCAGGCGGTCCTGCAGCTGCCTGAGAAACGAATTCCGAAGGTCTCGTTCCATACGGAAATTCGCCATCAGGCTGAGATAGGCGGACCCGGCCATGAAGCTGATGCCGAGCAGCTTGACAATGTGCGGCGAATGGCCGAACAGCAGCACCCCGGAATAGGTCGCGGCCACCAAGATCGTCGACCGAGTTGCCTGCCGATAGCCGAAAACCCGAAAGGCGGCGCTCTGGTTCACGTTCATGTAAATCACGACCATGACCGCCAGATATTGGTAATGATCGGCACCCTGACCCCGATTGAGCGAATAGATGAGCATGATCTGCGCTACGATCAGGAGCGGTATAGCGGTCGCCGCCAGCCCGCGCACCCGACCGCGCCTCATCTTCGGGTGAAGAAAGGCGATGAGGACGATCACCGGCGTAACGACGCCAAAATGCAGGATCGCAGCCAGCCAAAGTGTTTGGGGAAGCAGAAAGACGTCGAGGATTAAGAAGACATTATAGACGATCACCAGCCGCAGGACCAACCGTCCCAAGATGTCGAGGCGATCGGATTTGACCTGATCTTCGAACAGATCCTCGATGGCGGGAGGGAAGACATCCTGCCGCCGTTCGCCGACCATATAGGCCTGAAGCATCGAAAGCGTAATGCGTTGGCCGGTCATCAAATCTCCTGTCAAGATCCAGAAGACGCGGATCGAGCCCACAGGATAAGCCCGCAAGTCTAAGGATTCATTGTCGGTCATGGTTAATTGCCCACGATTGGGCGGGGCCGTCGCGGTAGAAAAGGCCAGCCCGCCAGCCTTGGGGATTTGGGGCAGGCGCTGACATCCGGCTTAAGCGTGCCGAAGTCCTCTTCCGTGAAAAGCGTAAGATTTCCGCGCTTTCCTCTGGACCGTGCGGCCTAAATTTGCTGATCTTTCCGGCACCGGAGGCGGCAATGATCACCCTTATCGATAATTACGACAGCTTCACCTATAACCTCGTTCACTTTTTCGGTGATCTCGGCGTGACCTGCCGGGTCTACCGGAACGATAAAATCTCCGTTGAGGACGTGCTCGCCGAGGAGCCGCAGGCGATCGTGCTGTCGCCAGGCCCCTGCACGCCGAACGAAGCCGGCATCTGTCTCGATCTGATCAGGGAGAATGACGGGCGCATCCCGCTATTCGGCGTCTGCCTCGGCCATCAGGCGATCGGCCAGGCCTATGGCGGCAAGGTGATCCGCGCCCCGAGCCTCATGCATGGCAAGGTCTCCACGATCTACAATTCCGGCGAGGGCATTTTCGACGGTCTGCCGCCCGAATTCGAGGCGACGCGCTATCATTCCCTGCTTATCGAGGAGAAGACGCTGCCCTCCTGCCTGCGCATCACCGCCACCACCTCCGACGGGCTGATCATGGCGGTCGAGCATCAGAGCCAGCCGGTTTTCGGCGTTCAGTTCCACCCCGAGAGCATCGCGTCCGAATTTGGTCACGCGATCCTTGCGAACTTCCTGCGCCGCGCACGGATCAATTGGAAGCCGATCCGGCCCAATCTCGACCGCCTGCGCGTAGCCCCATCCGGACGATCGGAGGTCATGCGATGACCATGGAAACCGAGCCGGGAATGGAATTCCGGCCCCATTTCGAAAAAGTGGCGCGCGGTGAAAGCCTGACCGAGGACGAAGCCGCGAGCGCTTTCGATGCGATCATGCAGGGGGGCGTGCCCGAAGCGCAGCTCGCCGGCTTTCTCGTCGCCATGCGTGCCCGGGGCGAAACGGTCGATGAAATCACCGGCGCGGTCCGGGCAATGCGCGGCCGGATGCGCAAGATCGCCGCCCTTCCCGGCGCGATCGACGTGGTCGGCACCGGTGGCGACGCCAAGGGCACCTATAATGTCTCCACCGCGACGGCCTTCGTTCTGGCAGGCGCCGGCGTGCCGGTCGCCAAGCACGGCAACCGGGCCGTATCGTCGAAATCCGGCGCGGCGGACGTGCTCGAACAGCTCGGCATTGATCTGAAGATGACGCCGGAGGAGGCCGAACGCGCGCTCGCGGAAGCGGGAATCGCGTTCCTCTTCGCCCCGACTTATCATTCGGCCATGCGCCATGCCGCCCCGGTCCGTCAGTCTTTGAAGCTGCGCACCATCTTCAATCTGCTCGGGCCGCTTTCGAATCCGGCCGAAACCAAGCGCCAGCTCATCGGCGTGTTCTCCGATCACTGGCTGGAGCCGCTGGCGGAGACGATGCGCCGGCTGGGCGCGGAGCATGTCTGGGTGGTTCACGGCGCGGGCGGGCTCGACGAGCTTTCGACCACCGGCCCTTCCAAGGTCGTCGAGCTCAAGGACGGGCGGCTGCGCAGCTTCGAGGTGACGCCGGACGATGTCGGCGTGCGGCAGGTGGCGCTCGACGTGCTGCTCGGCGGCGCGCCCAAGGAGAGCGCCGATTCGATCCGTGCACTGCTCAGCGGGCAGGACGGACCGTTCCGTGATATAGTCCTGCTCAATGCCGCCGCCGCCTTCATCATCGCCGGCAAGGCCGACACGCTGAAGGAAGGCGCGGAGCTGGCAAGGGCATCGATCGACGAAGGACGGGCCGCGGCGGCGCTCGATCGGCTGATCGCTCAAGGGAAGGCGTGAGCATATGACGACGATACTCGACAAGATCGCCGCCTATAAACGTGAGGAAATCGCCGTGGCCAAGGCGCAAGCACCGCTCCCGCAAGTGGAGGACGCCGCGCGCAATGCCTCGCCCGTGCGCCCGTTCGGCGCGACGATCATGGCCTGCGCCGATGAGGGCCGGCACGCGCTGATCGCCGAGATCAAGAAGGCCAGCCCCTCCAAGGGGCTGATCCGCGAGGATTTCGACCCGGCCTCGCTGGCCCTCGGCTATGCGGCTGGCGGTGCGGCCTGCCTTTCGGTCCTGACCGACGGGCCCTCCTTCCAGGGCGATCCCAGCCATCTGATCGCGGCGCGCGAGGTTTGCGCCCTGCCCGTTCTGCGCAAGGATTTCATGCTCGACCCCTATCAGGTGCCGCAGTCGCGCGCACTCGGGGCCGACTGTATTCTGATCATCATGGCCGTCGTCGACGATTTCCTCGCCATGGAGCTGGCGGGGGCGGCAAATGCATGGGGCATGGATGTGCTTGCCGAGGTCCACAATGAGGAGGAGCTGGAGCGGGCGCTCAGCCTGCCGACATCGTTGATCGGCATCAACAACCGGGATCTAAGAACGTTCGACACTACGTTGGAGGTGACCGAACGGCTGATGCCGCACGTCCCGTCCGGCCGGATCGCCATCAGCGAGAGCGGCATTTTCACCCATGCCGACATTGAGCGCCTCGCTTCGGCGGGCGCGCACGCTTTCCTCGTCGGCGAGAGCCTGATGCGCCAGCCCGATGTCACCGGCGCGACCCGGGCGCTGCTTTTCGGCGAGGCGGCGCAGGCCGCCGCGACCGGCGCCTATGGCGAGGCTCAAGCGTGACCGCCCGTCTGTCTCATATCAATGAAAGGGGCGAGGCGAATATGGTCGATGTCGCCGAGAAGGCCACGACCACCCGCACCGCCACTGCCGAAGGCCGTGTGCTGATGAAGCCGGAAACGCTCGCCCTCATCCGCGAGGGCAGCGCGGCGAAAGGCGATGTTCTGGCGACCGCGCGCATCGCCGGAATCATGGCCGCGAAACGCACCCATACGCTGATCCCGCTCTGTCATCCTCTGATGATCAGCAAGGTCACGGTCGATTTCGAGGAACTCGACGACGCGGCCGGCCTGCGGGTCGAGGCGATGGTCAAGGTCACCGGACAAACGGGCGTCGAGATGGAAGCGCTGACGGCGGTCTCCGTCGCCTGCCTGACGATCTACGACATGCTGAAAGCGGCGGATAAGGCGATGCATTTCGAAGGCATCCGGCTGATCGAGAAGACCGGCGGAAGGTCGGGGACGTATCGGGCTTTGGAGGTTTAGGCCTGATCGAAAAGCTGAAAGCTCAAAATGGGCAATGCGCGTTACGATAGCCGATCGCCGAAATTCGATGCAAACTTCCGCGCTCGGGTCGATCGCGAGTGGCGCGAGGTACATGGTGCCAAGTAACTAACCCGCATATCTCACGGCGGCGGGTGCATTGGCTGGGCGAATCAGAGAAAGTTGTTCTGTAACAAAGACTTGATCTGATTTTGGAGCCGCAGCCGATGCCAACAGACTGTAACGCGGGCCAGTTCGAGTTTGAAGCCCTTGGAAGCCGTAAAGTCACAGCCGCGTTCGACGGCGGGGCAATCACGTCCAACGCAGGCGCCTTGCTGTTGCGCCGGACCGACCACGCCATCGGCCTGTCCCGGCAGGTTGCGGCCTGCTTCGCGGATAGCCGCGCTCCGGATCGGGTGGAGCACGGCCTGCAAACACTGCTGGCCCAGCGTGTGCATGGCATCGCGCTGGGTTACGAGGATCTGAACGACCACGACGAATTGCGCCATGATCCGGTGCTCGGGCTGGTGTCGGGCAAGCTCGAAGCGCGCCGTTCCGACTGCGCCGTGCTTGCTGGCAAGTCGACGCTCAACCGGCTGGAGCATGCGCCGGAGGATGCCAAAGACCGCTACCGCAAATTCACCGTGAACAGCGAGGCAATGCAGAGGCTGTTCGTCGACCTGTTCATTCAGGCCAACACAACCGCTCCCGGCCGCCTCATTCTCGATCTCGATGCAACGGACGATCCGGTGCACGGCCATCAGGAGGAGCGCTTCTTCCACGGCTACTATAAATGCTACTGCTATTTGCCGCTGTACGTTTTCTGCGGCCGTGACTTGCTGCTGGCCAAATTGCGGCCCGCCAACATCGACGCCGCGGCGGGGGCGAAAGAGGAGATTGCCTGGATCGTCGCCCAAATTCGCCAGAAGTGGCCCGGCGTCGAAATCTGGTGGCGAACGTTTATCGTGAGCGACAAGCGCTCACTCAGGGGCGGATTTCAGGCTTGTGCCGCGAGGAATTGATGGCATGGTGCGAAGCCAATGGCGTTGGCTACGTCTTCGGCCTGGCGCGCAACGCCCGGCTCGAGGCGGAGATCGCGCCGGAATTGGCCGAAGCTGAGCGGCAGGCGAAGGAAAGCGGCCAGCCAGCGCGGATTTTCAAGGAATTTCAATATCAGACCCGCAGAACCTGGAGCCGGGAGCGCCGCGTCGTGGCCAAGGCCGAGCATCTGACCAAGGGCGCCAATCCCCGTTTCATCGTCACCTCGCTTGCCAGCGAAGATGTGGCGGCTCGGGCGCTTTACGAGACCATTTACTGCGCGCGCGGCGAGATGGAGAACCGCATCAAGGAGTGCCAGCTCGATCTCAACGCGGATCGCACTTCGGCCGCGACCTTGCGAGCCAACCAGCTCCGGCTGTGGTTCGCCTCGCTCGCCTATGTCCTGGTCACGGCGCTGCGCCGCCTCGCCTTGTGGGGAACGGAGCTTGCCACGGCCACCGCGGGGACGATCCGGCTGAAGCTGCTCAAGCTTGGCGCGCTGGTCACTGTCAGCGTCCGGCGCATCAAGGTCGCCATCGCGTTCGCCAGCCCGCTCAAAACCGTCTTCGCACAAGCCCATGCGCGATTATGCCAGACCGCCGCCTGATGCGGCCGCTTGAGTCCCAACGCCAACAACAGAGGATACATCGCCAGGCCGGACCAACGCCGCCCCCATCGCGGCGCAAGCAGACACGTGCATTCGATCGCCGCCCCGAGCCGGACGCTTCATCCAGCACCACAATAGGCGCTGGAGATAGACCCGTGAGATATGCGGGCTAAAACGTCATGCGCATCGGCCTTTTCCAGTGCGTGCAATGCCAGGTCCCAATAGCCATATGCGCCGAGCAAAGCGGCGGCTCTGGTCGCCATATCCCTGTCCAACCTGGCGGTCGATGTCGGCGGAAGTTCAGCCCGCACATATTGCGCCTGCCCCCAAAAGAGCTGACCGTTTTCAACAGAAACGCTCTGATGCTGGCCAGGGGCTGCAATAACTCGTAAATCCGTACTGCAGCCGGTCAGCTTTTCGGGCGCATAGTGACAAAGATCCCGTCGCTGGCAAGCAGCCATCCTCGCCTACCGCTCCACGGAAACCGAAAGCTGGGGAGTACGAAAGTCCTGTTTTCCGCAGGTGGACATTCAACAAAAGCCATCGAACGAAAGGGAGGTTGTTTCCAAGCCAGTGAAGCTGGATGACCTTGCTCCTAAGCTTTCGCTCGGCGAAAATAGCCACATGCTGGTTTATTCTGAGGAGGAGGAAGTTGAGGAACACCGTAAGCGGTGCTCTGATCACAGGGTAGCGGCAGTGGCATAGGTCCAGGGCATGAGTTTGTCGATACGACTTGCTGGCCAGCGGTTGATGAGCTTGGTCAGCACATCGTTTAGCCAGGCGTGCGGGTTGACGCCATTGAGCTTGCAGGTCTCGACAAACGAGGCGATACGCGCCCAATTGCGGGCTCCCTGATCATGTCCCGCGAACAGACTATTTTTCCTGCTCAGGGCAATAGGACGGATTGATCGCTCGACCGTGTTGGAGTCGATTTCGATGCGACCATCTTCCAGGAAGCGAACCAACCCGTTCCATTGGTTCAAGCCGTAATTCATGGCATCGCGCACCGGCGAGGCTTTGGAGAGGCGCTTGAGGCAGTCCTCGAACCAGGCCTTCAGTTTTTCAACCTCGGGCCGGGACTTCGCCTGGCGGACGGAACATCGCTCTTCCGGCGGTCGTCCGCGGATTTCCTCCTCGATCTCATACAGCGTCTGAATGCGCGCCAGTGCCTGAGAGGCGATGGGCGCGGGACCTTTGTTGGCGATCTCATAAAATCGCCGCCGCAGGTGTGCCCAGCAATAGGCGAGCGTCACTGGCCCGCCCTTGCGACCGGCACGGGTGAGGATGTTATAGCCGTTATAGCCATCAACCTGGAGGATGCCGCCGAAGCCTTCCAGCAGTGTCGCCGCATGTTTGCCGCCGCATCCTGGCGCATAGGAATAGATGACGGCAGGTGACGTGGCATTGTCCCAGGGCCGATCATCGCTGGCCAGCGCCCAAAAAAACCGGGCTTGGTCTTCCCGCGCCCCGGATCGAGAACGGGGCAGCGCGTCTCGTCCGCAAACAGCTTGTCTTTGCCTTTCATGATGGCAAGCAGGCGGTCATGGAGCGGCTCCAACTCAGACGCCGCCGCGCCCACCCACGCAGCTAAGGTTGAGCGGTCAAGGCGGATGCCCTGACGGTTGAAGATCTGCGCCTGGCGGTACAACGGTAAGTGATCGGCATATTTCGATATGACCACATCGGCGACAAGCGTTTCGGTCGGAATGCCTCCCTCGATCAGCCGCGGCGGTGCCGGGGCCTGCACCACGGCCTCCTCGCAGTTGCAGCCATATTTAGGGCGGCGAGTGACGATAACGCGCAAGCTGGCCGGCACCTTGTCGAGGCGCTCGGACTTATCCTCGCCGATGACGTGCATGGCCTTACCGCAACAAGGGCAAATCGTGCTTTCCGGTTCAATGACCTGCTCGATGCGCGGCAAGTTTTCCGGCAGCGAACCGCGGTTGGCGCGACGCTGCTTTACGCGCGCGCTTGAGGCTCTCGTCCTTCTTATCCTCTTCCGCGTCGGCCTTGGCGCTGGCTGTCTCCAACTCCTCCAGCACCAGATTGAGCTGGTCTTCGCTCAGCCGTTCGGATTTACGGCCGAAGCGCGCCCGCCGCAGCACGGCGATGATGTGATGAAGCTTGTCGTTGGCGGCGGTGAGTTGATCGCACTCTGTAATGATGAGCTGCTTCTCCGCCCGCTCAGCGAGAATGATCGCGCGTAGGGCGTCAAGATCATCGGGCAGCGTATCTGACGAAGCAACTGTCATGAGGCCAATTTGGCTGATTTGCCCAGCAACAGCCATCCGAAATTGGCTGGCTGAGCAAACGATCACAGGATCATTGCGTCGCCGTTGGCCGCACAATCCGCCGCGTGTGCACGCGGGTCCAATTCAGACCTTCGAGAAGCGCGGATAATTGCGCTGGAGAAAGACGCATGACGCCGTCTTCGATCCGTGCCCAGTGGAACCTGGAATCTTCCAGGCGTTTGATCAGCAGGCAAATGCCGGTGCCGTCCCAGAACAGCAGTTTGATCCGGTCTGCCCGTTTAGAACGGAAGACGTAGATCACGCCCGAGAACGGATCGGCCTTGAACTCGGCCTGCACGATCGCCGCCAACCCGATGGCTCCTTTGCGGAAATCGACCGGCTTCGTGGCGATCAGTACCCGCACATTGGTTGGCGGCACAATCATGTGACGGTCTTCACAGCGCGAAGAACGGCCGCCAGCACTTTGCTATCAACGCCGCTATGCACACGGACGGTTACGCCGCCAAGCATGATTTCGATCACAGTGGAGCTCGCAGCCGTAGCAGACGTTTCAACCGGCGCCGAGCCAGAACAGTCAGTGGTGATCATCACCGGTGCAAACGCTGGCTCGCCAACATCGCCTCCGGCAGCAGGCGGCAAACCGCATTGGAGCCCATTCGCATTGCGTTTGCGAAACTCATTCCGCCAGTTAAACAGCTGTTGCGGCCGAAGGCCATGACGACGGGCGACGTCCGAAATCACCACCCCGTCCCGGCAGCTCTCGGCAATGAGAGCCAGCTTCTTCTCGTCCGTCCACTCCCGACGACGCTCGACGCCCGTGATCACCTCGACCCGCTGCACCCGAGCGGCCTCGGTTTTGACCTTACGGTCGACATTATGGTTGAAACGATAGGTATCCATGGCCACGCATCATGCCCGTGCGCGAGACAGCCGAGAAGATGGCGTGGGAGCACCGCTTACGATTGAATTTGGTCGGGCACGGAAGGCTGACGGCAAAACGTCAAAGGTCGCCGGTGAGATCGCCCGCGTGATCGGCCCTGATGGCCGGGGCGAGCTTCCGTCGCCGATCAATCTGGTGAAGCCGCTTGATTTGAAAGAAGCCGTCGCGGTCGATGCGGTAAATGCGCTGATCGATGCTGATTTGATGCGGCTCAAGTGGCGTCCATTTCAGCGACAGGTCTCGGAATTCACCGTCGATCCGAGGCGGGGAGAGAAGTGAGAGGCGGCCACGAGCCGCAGGCTAGACTTTAACTGATTCGAGATGCTCAACCAGCTCAGATTGCCAATTTCGGATTACCGCCTCGCATCGCCGTCCGAGGCGCAAATTCAGGCCGCAATCGTTGACCGCTGGCGGTGGATGGGGATGCCCGGCTCGCTCCTCGCTCATGTGCCAAACGGTGGATGGAGGGACCGGGCGGTTGCAGGCAAGATGAAAAAAATCGGCGTGCTACCCGGCATGCCTGACCTGCTCGCAGCCTCGCCCCGTGCGGGAATTTTCTTTGCCGAATTGAAGCGGCGTGGCGGTCGCCTGTCCGGCGCACAACGGCATGTCCACGACATCCTGCGCGGCTGCGGCGTCGAAGTCTTGGTGTTGGATGATCTGGATGATGCGATAGCGGCGCTCATCAGCCGTGGCATGATCCGTTGCGGTGGTTAGGAGATTTGCAGGCGGCTCACTCATCACCCGGCCACAAGCTCGACCGAAGCATCCCTGACATGCTTGATGTCTGACGATTTCACAGGCCGCACGGCTTCAGCCGGAACTGTGGCCACGCATAGCGTATCGCCTGCGTAGTTGGTGAACTCCACTTCGTAGCCGCATTTGCCTTTGTAAACTGAAACGATCGTCCCAACATCACCGGCCAAAAGACTTTCTTCCGGTAGATCCTTCGTCAGAACAACGATATCAAGCTCGTTCATTTTCGTTTGACCTTCGTGCGTCGAAATGCAGTTACAAACCGGGGAACACTCTCATCGGTTTCAATCCGCCACACCGCCCGAACTGATCCCGTTCGCCCCTTGGGCGACGCCATCGGACCATCAATAATATATTTCTTGCCATACAAAGTATCAATTTCCTCAATGACATCATGCTCCCGCGCATGGGCGCGCAGAGCTTCGTCCAACTCTCTCCAGTGTTCGACGGTGAAGCCGTGCCCGGCAAAATAACGCGCCTTCCCCCAGCCGTCGGGGTGATCATGCGAGAGCAGATAGTCTACGATCTTCTCTCTCGCTATGACGGCACGGTCGATGTTGGGCAATTTGGCCATGGGCGGATCTTGCTCGATTCGCCTTTTAATCGAAGACGAAGATTGGCGCGTTTTCCCACCATCCGGTCCCGCTAAAATGTCCACTTTTGTTATTTTTGGACATTCGGCGACTGCCAAAAAATCCTTATCTCGCAAGGTCTTCTCTTGATTTTCCGCTGCCGCGCCTCCAAATGATGTCCAGAAATTGGAGGTGGCGATGAAAAATGGACGCTCGAAATCGACCAAAACCAAGGCCCGCAGCCGGGGCCAAAAGCGGGCTTTTACGGAGCAGCAGATCGGCATGATCGAGTCGCTATTGCTTGAAGACAAGCGCGTGCTTGCCGTCCGCGACCTCGCACTGTTGCGCGTGGCGCTCGATACCATGTTGCGGGCAAGCGACCTGCTCAAGCTGACTGTCGGCGATGTGATCTATGGCGGTGAGATCAAGGACGAGATTATGTTGAAGCAAAAGAAGACCGGCAAGACGGTACGGTGTCAGATTTTGCCAAAAGCACAAAAGGCGCTCTCCAAATGGCTGGCCATCGGCGACAAGACCGACCTTGCCGAGCGCGTCTTCCCGATGACGATCCGACAATATAGCCGGGTGGTGAAGTCGTTTGCTGAAATGCTCAAGCTCGATCCGGCTGGATACAGCACGCATTCGCTTCGCCGGACGAAACCGTCGATCATTTATGCGAAAACGAAAAATGTCGCCGTGGTACAGCGGCTACTCGGTCATGCCGGAGTTCAGGCGACGTCGCATTATCTCGGCATTGGCCAAGCTGAGGCGTTCGATGTGGCGCGGGAATTCGATCTGTGACACCGAATATGGCAGCGGCTGATGATGAGGCTGGCGGCGGAGCAGCGATGAGAGTTTGCCGTTATGCGCGATGTGGTCGTCTAGGATCATCGTTCGAAGCGGCGCGCTCCTGATTGAGGTGAAAAAGCCGCTCCAGGATATCATCGTCGCTGAGATCGTGTGGCCAGCCATAGGCGTCGGCGACGGCGTCGTCCAGCGCGCGGTGGGCGTTGTCCAGCCAAGCAGGGCGTTCATTATAGAGATTGGTCAGCGTGCGCTTCTTGAGCTGCTTGAGCTGTTCTTCGGTGAGATCGTCGCGCGGCAGGATACGGTCGGGATAGCCGGGCACGACCTCGGGCACACGCACCGTCCCGTCCGGCGGATTTAGCCAAGCCTCGCGGTAATCGTTGAGCTGCTTCGCGGCGGCGGCGATGGCCTGGGCACGCGGATCGTCGGCATAATCGGCGGCGGGAATATCCGGCGTCAGGCCTTCGGGGAAGGGCAGGCGGCGGGTCAGCCCGAAGAGCGGCTTTTTCGGCGGTCACTATGCAGCCGGGCGAAATCCAAAAAAAAAGCGCGCGCCAAAAATTTTCAGACTTCTGACGAAAAAAAAAATTAAGGCTGCGATCCGATCAACAAACCCCAACCCCCCCAACCGAGACCAGCTCGCTGCCGCCCGGCCACGGGCAGAGGACGGAGAGGATGGAGGGGGAGACCACACACCAACACCTCTCCCCAGACCCACCCCCAACTCCCCCCTCCTTCCCCCATCCCCTCCTATCCCCTCCTATCCATATGTGGAATGGATTCCGCACAAGCCATTGATTTTGCTCAAAAAAGTCCTTTTTTTATCTTTGCGCAGGAACGGTAGATTTTGATAGTGTATCAACTAAATTCATGAGCCACTTCCAGCATCGTATTTTCCAGGGCGTCCGCCTTTGATTCGGGCACGAGATAGCTGTCATGGACGGGCAGAACCACGACGCCGTGGCCGAAATACATCCGCATCATGATCGCTTCTGACATCTTAGCGTCGGAGGCCATCAGCATCGCACCGGTGCCGCAATGAAAAAAATCAGAGATCGGGGCATGGACCCTGCGGATATCGGCCATCAGCCGGTCGGCAAGTCGAAATGATTGCTGCGAGCCCGGTAAAGCCAGTTCGCTCATCGCATCATCGAAAGCAATCGGGCCTCTGGCTTTGTCTTGGGTTGGGGCATCGATGAGCGTAAGGAGAGCGGTTTTGACGAGCGGACGTGGCCATCCTTTGATCTCGTAGCAGTCTTCTGGCATTGTTGCGCCAGTTTCCGCGTATAACATTGCAGGGTGAAGAGTTTTATAATCTATCTCCACAACCTGCTCTCCATAGATGGTAATTCTTGTGCGATCTTCTTTACGCATATTTTGCCAACTTCAGCCTTGAGCGTAAAATCGCCCACCTCTGTTAAGATTAATATTGAATATCCGTACCATTGGCGCAACGTTACATCCGGCGATTTCCACGGAAACTAACGCTTCATTGATTGCTGCCGTCCGCTTCCGCATTGCGCGCGTCGTGCCGGTGTCACGGTAATCAATCGGCGCGCCACCGGCATCACGCAGGATGATAGAACTCCCTGGGCATGACAAGCTTGAGGGGCGGGCCAACCTTGAGGATTTCTTCGGTCCGCGCTATCAGTTCCGGCGTTGCGGCCATGGCGGACTGCCAGCCAAGTCTGCCCGGCGGCGCGCGGTCATGCAGGATAAGGCCACTGCGCTCCAGGTGATCGGCGGCGCGGATGATGCCGGAATAGGTGTAGAGCCGAGATTTGTACCGACGCGGGATGCTGTAATGTTGCATGCGCCGAGAGTACGAGACCCACTCGCCCTTGGCCGTCGCCAGCGCCAAGATCATGGCCGCAGCCGTCTCGCCGCCGCCGAATTCAGCATCAAGGGTACGCCAATGCTCCTTTGTTTCCCAGCGGAGGGACAGCGGCGTTTGCGGCTCCCGGTCCGGCTGAATGTCGTCGAGATCGATTTTGGGCCGAACAATTGCAGGCCTTGAAACATCAGCCTCCGGGCCGACCGAGAGGACAAAAACCTGCCCGCCCTCGGCACCATGCGCGCCGATGATTGCGATGGAAGCCACCAGCGCGGCACCGCCGACTCGGCTTGGCTTCAGCCAGAAGCGCTTGATCTGGGTCGGGGTTTTTTGGGTGACGTTGTCGGGCATGGCCGCGTCCTCTCGGTTGAGAACGATGGCCCGCGCTTTATTCACAAGTGCATTTCAGAGTTGAAATGTCGGCTGCACAATGCTACGCAGAAGTCGATGGTTTCTGCTTTTGCGGCTTTCCATCGTTCTGATGAAAAGTTCTTGGGTGATGCCAAGGTTTACGCAAACGCAACAAACGAATACGGAAAAGGCCTCGCTCGCGCGGGGCTTTTTTCTTTGTCATCAACAAGTCCACTGATTCTGCAAGGGGGATGCGGTATCATATTACCTCACTGATAAGAATAACTGTTTTTCCACTAGGGCAATAAGGCCGACTTGCTTGGCTGGATCGGCGGTTTTATCGAAAGCAATTTCGCAGATAACTTCGATTTTCCTGCGACGTTGCTTACGCGTAACAGTTTTTGTCTGTTGTCCTGTGGAAACTTTCAACCAATCACGCGGCGCAACCAGCCCTCCACTGGCCTGCGATTGCCCCGCTGGCGGCATGGAAAATTTGCCAGTGGACTCCCATCTTGAGCATGTCCCCCACCATCAGTGAAAGGAGCCCGCATGGCATCAGACGATCCGACTGCCCAGCTCATCCGCCTCCAACAGCTCAAACTGGTGAGCATGCCGCTAGAAAGAGCGAAAACTTACCCGAATGGCCACCCACGCAAGCTTGAATTGCTATCAGCCGCGAAGTCCCTGCTGGACGATCCCGACAAGTCTCGGACTGAACCGTCGATCACGCCGAAGGACATGAGTGATCTCATGCCGCAATTTACCCCGGAAGCTCTGCGGGAACACGCTTGGGCCGGAAAAATGAAGAAAGAAAATGCCGGGCTCAAAACGCGCACCCCCTTGACCCTGGCCGATATTAAGAGGCGCGGGCGGCTGCTGCGAACTCATCCACCTCTGACCTCTGATGAGGTGGATCAGCTCATGCCATCAGACGATCCGACTGCCCAGCTCATCCGCCTTCAACAACTCAAACTGGTGAGCGTTTTGCTCGAAAGAGCGAAGACTTATCCGAACGATCATCTACGCAAGCTTGAATTGCTATCAGCCGCGAAGTCCCTGCTGGACGATCCCGACGGGGGCGAGGCGAAGGAAACGCCGATGACGCGAGACGAAACCACTGCATATCTCGTCGAGAGCGGCCTCTCCATGCGGGAGGCCAGTTTCTTACGCCTGATTGCCGAGCGATTTGGGCGGCGTCACTTCCAAGTGAAGGACGCTGTCGATTTGGTTGGCAGTTGGCGGGAAACCCGAGATCTCTGCCTAAATCTGGCTGGAACACCATTCCTGCTGAAGGGGATCGGCGAGGAGACGACTGAATTCGCGGTTCCCTTCCGTTATCAATGGCTTTTCAATTTGGATTGACAAAGTAGCAGAGGGCGGCTTGGGCTGCCGCCCTCTGCTAAGTGGCCCAGCCAAATCCTTATTGGGTTTCCTTTCTCGACTGGACCGGCTGCGCCCGAATTTAGCCCAGCAGACGTGCTTCCTGCAAACGGCAAATTTTACGTTTTACACAGCCTACGGATCAAATGACTTGCGAGCATTCGGCGGCTTCGTAGCATGCCGCCATGGCACTAGCAGGCTGCTGAAAATCCTGTCGACCTGGAACTATCTTGCGCTTTCACGGAGCAATCGGTCTTTTTTTCCTTCTGCCGCCTTCATGCGGCGAGGAGTTTGGGCCGCCGGATCAAGTCATACGCGGCCATCGTCAGGATGAACTTGAAGCCAAGTCGCGCCACGCCGCGCAGCATCGGCCGGGCGAGGCCGCCGATCGTCTTGCCCCAGCCGAACGGCTCCTCGATGCGCTTGCGCTTCTGCTGGCTCACCGCATAGCCGGGATGCCGGGTTGTACGGCCATCGATCGCCGAGCGGCGCGCGGTGTCGTTCTGCGCGATGTGCGGCGTGACGTTCAGCGCGCGCAGGTCCTTTACGAACTCGCCCGCGTCATAGCCCTTGTCGGCACCGAGCGTCACCCGCCGCCGGCCGGAGCGATGGCTTTCGATCATCGCGACCGCCGCCTCGCGTTCGGCATATCCCGACACCGTGGTGACGCTGGCCTCGACAATCAGGCCGGTGCGGTTCTCCATCAGCGTATGGCCGAGATAGGAGAGCTTGGCTTCCTTGCCTTGGCCTTTTCGGTAGAGGCTAGCCTCTGGGTCGGTCGTCGAGACATGGGTGGCGTTCGATCGCTTCTGGCCACGGAAGTCCAATTCGGCATTGCGGCGCTGGTTTTCGGTTTCGGCTGCATCCGCGGGCTCCGGCAAAGGCGCGGTTTGATCAGTTTCGCTGGATGGAGCGGCATCGCTACCCACCGCCGCAACGGGCGCCAGGGCGTGGGACGTGTCAGGTGCCGACGGCGTGTCAGGTCCCTCGCCGGAGGTCGCCGCCATCTCTTTCGGCACGAAGCTCTTCATCGACGCCCAGGCATGGAGTTGCGCGCCGTCGACCGAAAAATGCTCGTCCGACAAAAGCGGGCTGACCTCCTGATGCGCCAGCAGCCGGCTCAGGAACTGCTTCGCAACATCGGCCTCGAGCAACCGGTCCCGGTTCTTCGTAAACACCGTCGGCACCCAGACCGGGTCGTCGATGCCGAGACCCACAAACCAGCGATAGAGCAGATTGTAGTCGAGTTGCTCCATCAGCTGGCGTTCCGATCGGACGGTGTAAAACGCCTGCAACAACGAGGCTCGAAGCAGCCATTCCGGCGGGATCGAGGGGCGGCCGTGGGCGGCATAAAGCCTGGCAAATTCGCTATCCAGACTCTGGAGCACATCGTTGACGATCTGCCGGATCTTGCGCAGCGGATGCTTCGCCGGCACACGCTCCTCAAGATCGACGTAAGAAAAAAGCTCCACAGACCGCAAATCCGAACCGCGCATTCCGTCCTCCCTGGCATTCCAGAAAGCACGGAATCATATTCGCCACAGACTGTCATCCTCGGGGTTTTTCAGCAGCCTGTTAAATTTACAAGCCTGTCGGGTGGGCCCCTCAGAAGTCGCCTTAAAAATCCAACGGGTCGCCCCGCACGGGATCGAAAGTTTCGTTGGGTTGACGGCGGTCCAATGGCGCTTGCGGATCAGGTCGCGCGTCCGGCTTTTCGCGCCGGGGGCGGTTTTTGCCGATCTGCGTCGGCTCCAACTTCGAGCATTTGACGCTCAAATCCAGCCGTGGCGGACCGTCCGGCGGCTTCCAGATGCCGACCGAAAGTTGGCCTTCGAGATACGCCCGCTGGCCTTTTTTCAGGTTGGCCGCGACATTCGCAGCGTCGCCGAAAGCAATGCATTTAAGGAACGCCGGAACGTCCCGGCCTTGGTCGTCTTGGTTGCCGCTGTCGGCGATCAGCGTAATAAGCGCAAAATTGTTGCCAGCCTGAGATCGGCGCATCTCGCCGTCTTTCGCGACGCCGCAAAAGGCCGCGATTTCGATTCCACGCGCGGTCATTGGACACCCTCATTCAATTCGATTTGCGCCCGCAGGATCACATTGACCAGCTCGCGTAAGGACATCCGCGCGGCCCTGGCTTCAGTGAGACCACGATGCGTCGCCAGATGGTCAATGATCCGTCGAGCGTGCGGGTCGATTTCAGTGCGGTTGCCCCCGCCGGTAATGATTGTTTCACTCATTCTTCACTCCTCTTTGCATCGGGGCCACAAGTAAGTGCATGGGAGCGACCCCAGCGACCCAGCGACCTCATCAAACAGAAAAACGCGTTAAATCAATGGGTTAACTTGTTTTCCCGCAATTTCATCAGCGACCACGTCAGCGTTCCCCCAGACCCGTCAGCGACCCAGCGACCCCACAGCGACCCCAAAAAAAACCGTTATAAATCAACGATGTGGTCGCTGGGGTCGTTGGGGTCGCTGTTTCGCTCCATCTGTGGGGTCAATATGATGATTTTACGCTTGTCGTCGCCTCGCCCCTCGGTCTCGAATTCGATCCCGATTCCGGCCCGCCTTAATGCAGGCGCGTCGCGACGTAGCTGGCCGGAGAAATGGTGCGGGGTTTTCGGCCAGCTCCGGGCCTTTTTCAAATCCAAATCGGCAAGCCCGTTGACCAGCGCGAGCAGTTCGGTTGCTGTATGCCTCACGGTCCCGTGCTGCGTCGCAACATACCGTTTGACGGCAGATGCGACCGGACTTGCATTGATAATCACATCATTTGCGTTTTCCTGGCTGAGAGCGTAGGCCGCCATGAAGCGCCTCTCCTCCCACAGCGCCAATTCGCAGGCGACAGCCCAGCGGGCGAAATCAGCCATTCTTGGCAACCCATTGATTTCTCTGTCGATAGTCGGAAGTTCGCGAAGGCCGTGGGAAATCGCCGAAAACAAACTCCCAGCAGCAGGGGGCGGGCTTTGCGAAATTCGTCTTTGATATCAGCTTCAGATCTACGGTTATCTTCATTGATTCGAGCGAGTTCTATCGGAATGGCGCGATCAGCGAGATCCCCGCGCTCAATGCAATCTTCAATCATGGTCAACAGAATCGGACGCGTCGCGCTGATTATGTTTTCTTCCCCGTCCGTAAAAAGCTGGCGCGTGGAAAAGCCCCCGCCCGTCGCTAGTCGGCACAAGGCATCGCTCATCCAGTCGGGGATCGATGACACATTGTCGAACGCGAGAATTCTAGTGGAGCGACTTTAACATTTGCTTCCCACGCTTGACGCTTTCGATGATCCGATCTGGATCGGCTGTCCAGGCGAAGGGTTTCGGCTCGGCATTGTTTTCCTGGATAAAGCGGTTGATAGCCGTTTGCAGCTCAACGAGGGATCGGAACACGCCCCGTTTCAACCGTTGCCGCGTGAGTTTTGCGAAGAAGCCCTCGACAGCATTGAGCCAGGACGCTGAAGTTGGCGTAAAATGGAATGTCCAACGCGGATGGCGCGCCAGCCAGGCCCTGACTTTGGAGTGTTTATGCGTCGCGTAGTTGTCGACAATGGCGTGGACGAGCTTGCCTGCCGGAACCTGCGCCTCGATGGTATTCAGGAAGCGGATGAATTCCTGATGACGATGGCGCTGCATGTTGCGGCCAATGACCGTTCCTTCCAGCACATTGAGCGCGGCGAATAAGGTCGTCGTCCCGTTCCGCTTGTAATCATGGGTCATGGTTCCGGCTCGCCCCTTCTTCATTGGCAGTCCCGGTTGGGTACGGTCCAGCGCCTGGATTTGGCTCTTCTCATCAACCGAGAAAACGACGGCATGAGCGGGCGGATCAACGTAGAGACCGACAATGTCTCTGAGCTTGTCGGCAAAGTGGGGATCTTTGGAAAGCTTGAACGTCCGGATCCGGTGCGGAGAAAGCTGATGGGCTTCAAGAATGCGCTGAACCGAACGCAGGCTGACATTGGCAGCCCTGGCCAACATCCGGCCGGTCCAATGCGTGGTCTCTCCCGGCGGCCTGCTCAGCGCCAGATCAACGACACGTTGCACGGTCGTTGCGGGCAAAGGCTTCTTCCCTGGCCGCCGCGTCTTGTCGCGAAGCAGCCCATCCACGCCCTCATGCATGAAGCGCTCCTGCCAACGCCAGACGACGGGTTTGGATTTGCCGGACCGGCGCATGATCTCGGTGGTGCCGCAACCATCGGCGGTGGCCAGAATAATCTGCGCGCGCCAGACGTGTTTCTGAGGCGCACAACGATCCGCAATGATGGTTTCAAGACGAAGCCGCTCATCGCGCGTAACAGTCACGGTGATCCCTGATCTCATTGCGCAAGAATGAGCTGCTTCGGAGAATTTGGGAATTGCCTGAATGGATCAGACCACTAGAATTTTTCGCCATAATAAAGAGATCCCGCTCGTCTCGCGGGAGCGTCCGAAGGGGTGCCAATGAGGGGTCGCCGATCTCCCGAAGAATTTCCGCCGTGGTGCTTTTGGCCGAGCCTGATTCTCCGAAGAGCGACAGAAGGGGAAACGGGCCATCGGCCCGAAACGCGCCGAGAAGCCACGCGATTATCAAAACGAAATCGCTTTTGTTTTTCGTTCTGATGAACTGTCGCAACTCCATGAGATTCCCGCCTTGCTCCGGTTCCGGCAAAGGAAGCATGCCCTTTGCCCGAACGAAGCGGACCGGTGGCTCGGCGATAATTTCCCAGCCGAAGGGGGTGATCTCGACCGCACGCCAATCGCCATCACAGAGATCGACGTAGATGTTGGCGTTGTGCTCAGCGATCCGAAGGTGAACCGAGTGCCGTTCGCCATCGAAAAACGCGCGCGCTTCCAGCTGCTTTAACGCGGTGCGCAGCGATTCCGAATTAGGAGCACCGCCCGTCATCTCGAAATATCGATGCTGTAGCCACCGCGTGAAGAGCTTTGAGCCGATCCGGTGATTTTCGCGGTGACCGTTAATTTCGATCCAGGCGCAGGCTTCGTCAGCTGGACTGTGGAACAGATCCGCATCAGCCGCGCACGCGATTAAAATATCCGCCTGTGTCCGCTTCATGCCGAGCAGCGCGTTCAGCTTCAGGCGCGGGGGCTCTTTTTCGGTACTGAGGCCGAGCTGCTCGCGCGCAGTTTGCTCGGCATCTGTCATGCCGCCCGCCCGCAGGCGTTTAGCGAAATGCTCGACCGCGTAGTTTTCGTCGAGCGCTCCGGCGCGAATCGCAAGGCGCAAGCCCTCAATTTGACTGCCCCGCCCGCCTAGTACCCACTATCGGCGAAGCGTGAGTCGTACTTCAAGGTTGGATAAATCGTATTCCTGAAGCGACGCGGATCACATTGACGGCGTCGGAGCGGACCAAACTTGAGGGCTTGGTGCGCTCGACGAAGACCGAACACCGTTTGCGCCAGCGGGCGCGGATTGTTCTGCTGGCGGCCGATGATACAGCGACGCGGGCGATCGCGCGCAGTGTCGGTTGCACGACAGGCACGGCTTCGAAATGGCGGGTCCGGTACGCCGAATTGCGGCTGGCCGGTCTTGACGAAACGGGCAATCGCGGCAGCGTGGCCAAATACACGAGCGACACGACGCGGCGCATTCTGCGTGTGCTCGACCTGCGGCCGCCTGACGGTTACGGGCGGTGGACCGGACCGTTGATCGCGAGGGTACTCGGTGATGTGGACGTCCAGCAAGTCTGGCGCGTGCTCCGGGCACAGAAGATCGATCTGGCCGCGCGTAAAAGCTGGTGCGAGAGCAACGATCCCGAATTTGCGGCCAAAGCCGCCGAGGTGGTCGGTCTCTACATGGCGCCGCCTGAGAATGCCATTGTCATCAGCGTCGACGAGAAACCGTCGATCCAGGCACTGGAGCGTCGCCAGGGCTATCTGAAACTGCCAAGCGGCCGGGCGCTGAGCGGGCAATCTCATGATTACAAGCGTCATGGAACAACGACTCTGTTGGCGGCTCTGAACGTCGCAACTGGCAAGGTCAGCGGGCGCCAGTACAAGCGCCGCCGCCGCATCGAATTCCTCGATTTCATGAACCGCATCGTCGCCGAGCACCCCGGTCGCGAGATCCATGTCATCCTCGACAATCTCAACACCCATAAGCCAAAGAACGACTGCTGGCTGAAGCGTCACCCGAACGTCCATTTCCACTTCACGCCGACAAAGGCATCCTGGCTCAATCAGGTCGAAATCTGGTTCTCGATCCTGACGGCCAAGGCCCTTTCGGGGACTTCCTTCAACGACCGCAAGGAATTGATGGCCCATATCGACGCCTTCATCGATGCCTATAATGTCGACGCCAAGCCATTCGTATGGACCAAGTCCGAGGTCCATCAAAAACGCCTCAAGCCATGTTTCGCGGATCTGTGATTCTGGGTACTAGATCGGAAGGTTTTACATTAAGTTGCCCGCAGAGCCACACTGCGGCCTCACTCGCGTCATGCGGTTGGCCGTGCTCGATGACGACGTCGATTGGGGTCAGCGGTTTTTCCGCACCAAAATCCAGAATGCCGTCCGGGTAAATCGATAGGTCTTCCTCAAGGTCGCGGCCAAGGTCCGCCGACCTAACCCGCCATGCGCCGGTCGCCTGTTTCACCGCACGAGGGAGAAGGTCGGGGACCCAAGCGTCAAGCCGCGCAAGCGCCTCCGCGCTAGAGTCCGTGGACAATTATCTCAGTGCGATCACGATAGCGGCAAGGTTGATCGTGGCTTTGTAGCTCAGGTCTGTTTTGTCGTATCGCGTATTCACGGATCGAAAGTCTTTGATTTTGCTAAAGTAATTCTCGATGAGATGACGCCACCGATATTTGACCCGATCGTGCGGGATCGGCTGTTTTCGATCCGCTTTTGATGGAATGACGGCCTCCGCTTCGCGCCTCTCCAGCTCGTCTCGTATAGCGTTATTGTCGAAGGCTTTGTCGCCGAGCAGAGCCTCAAATGTCAGTCCCCCGATAAGGTCCGAGGCACCGATGCTGTCATGGCGCTGCCCTGGCCACAAGAAAAGCGCACGAGATTGCCCGAGGCATCGACCAGCGCCAAAATCTTCGTTGTCAGGCCGCCTTTTGAGCGGCCGATGGCCTGATCGAGAGTCCCCCTTTTGCGCCGCTTGCCTTCTGATGCACGCTAACGATCGTTCCGTCGATGAGGATATATTCGAAATCGGGCTCTCCGGACAAGGCATTGAAAATGCGACCGAAAACACCGGCCATCGCCCAACGGCGAAACCGCCGGAAGATGCTGTTCCAAGCCCCAAAGCCAGATGGCAAATCCCGCCAGGGTGCGCCGGTACGAACGCGCCACAGCACGGCTTCGAGAAACAGCCGGTTATCCCGAGCCGTCACACCGCAATCGCTCGCCTTGCCCGGCAAGAGCGGAGCGATAACACTCCATTGAGAATCCGACAGCACGAAGCGTTCCCAGCGCATGCAAACCTCCCAAAAGGAAGTTTGAATCACTGTTCGAGGAAAATGTGAATCCCTTGATTGTCCACGGGCCCTAACGCGTTTAAAAAAATCGGTATCCCGATCGGCAGGGGATAGGGGCGGCGTTTTGCGTTTGGTCCGAGCCTGCTCGACGACCTCAATTAGCCGACCGATTGTCCGGGGCGCGGCGCGGATTTCATCCGGTGTTCCGCCGATCTGATCTCCGGTGACCGTCAAATAGCGGCCAGAGCCATAAAGCTCGACGCCGACGGCATCGAGTTTCACCGCCTTGTCGATCTTGCCTCGGGAGAAAAATCGTATTCCGGTGCCTGATGGCGAATATTCCGCGTAGGTCTCGCCCAGCGTGATAATTCCCTCCGCAATGGGCGTCAGCATTCCGGTTTCCGGATCAACGCAACGGTCGAGATCTCCGCCCGTCAGATCGTCATCCTCGGCAAGCGCAAAACCAACACCGGCCAGTCCAAGACGCTGAGCTGTGGCCCTTGCCTCTTCAAACGTGCCCCACTTCGCCGGATCTGTAGCGCCGCAAATTTCTCCCGTCCGCGCATCGCGCGGCGGCTTCTGCCACTTCTGCCGCTTAGCATCCCAGGTGTAATCCCAGACGAGCCACTGGGGGCGATCGCGCAGCGGCTCAAGAGCGGGCGGCAGATCGCCAGCAAAGCGGTAGGAGGGTTTTAATGGTTTTGGTGTGTCTAGCATCTGCGCCACTTGATTTGGGCGCGGCGACGCATTACTTTGATTGCCGCATACGGATTGAGATTTGACCGGTGTCCGCCGGTCGAGCGAGTTCAGGAGCGCCCCGCTAGGCGGGGCGCTCCTGCGTTTGCGCTACTTTGCGGTCAATTTCCGCGAAGCCAGGAAACGCTGGACTTCCGAGGCCCGGACGCCTCGTCGCCGTTCCGACAAACGCAGAACTTCGAGTTCCCCCCGCTCGCCTAGTCGCTTGAGAGTCCATTGGCTCAAGCCTGTAAGCTCGGCGGCCTGTGGCAGGCTCATCACCGGGTCCATTGCGCGCGCCCATTTTGGCATCTGCGCAATCTCGCCTAGTGGTCTGATCCATTCAGGCGATTCCCAAATTCTCCGAAGCAGCTCATTCTTGCGCAATGAGATCAGGGATCACCGTGACTGTTACGCGCGATGAGCGGCTTCGTCTTGAAACCATCATTGCGGATCGTTGTGCGCCTCAGAAACACGTCTGGCGCGCGCAGATTATTCTGGCCACCGCCGATGGTTGCGGCACCACCGAGATCATGCGCCGGTCCGGCAAATCCAAACCCGTCGTCTGGCGTTGGCAGGAGCGCTTCATGCATGAGGGCGTGGATGGGCTGCTTCGCGACAAGACGCGGCGGCCAGGGAAGAAGCCTTTGCCCGCAACGACCGTGCAACGTGTCGTTGATCTGGCGCTGAGCAGGCCGCCGGGAGAGACCACGCATTGGACCGGCCGGATGTTGGCCAGGGCTGCCAATGTCAGCCTGCGTTCGGTTCAGCGCATTCTTGAAGCCCATCAGCTTTCTCCGCACCGGATCCGGACGTTCAAGCTTTCCAAAGATCCCCACTTTGCCGACAAGCTCAGAGACATTGTCGGTCTCTACGTTGATCCGCCCGCTCATGCCGTCGTTTTCTCGGTTGATGAGAAGAGCCAAATCCAGGCGCTGGACCGTACCCAACCGGGACTGCCAATGAAGAAGGGGCGAGCCGGAACCATGACCCATGATTACAAGCGGAACGGGACGACGACCTTATTCGCCGCGCTCAATGTGCTGGAAGGAACGGTCATTGGCCGCAACATGCAGCGCCATCGTCATCAGGAATTCATCCGCTTCCTGAATACCATCGAGGCGCAGGTTCCGGCAGGCAAGCTCGTCCACGCCATTGTCGACAACTACGCGACGCATAAACACTCCAAAGTCAGGGCCTGGCTGGCGCGCCATCCGCGTTGGACATTCCATTTTACGCCAACTTCAGCGTCCTGGCTCAATGCTGTCGAGGGCTTCTTCGCAAAACTCACGCGGCAACGGTTGAAACGGGGCGTGTTCCGATCCCTCGTTGAGCTGCAAACGGCTATCAACCGCTTTATCCAGGAAAACAATGCCGAGCCGAAACCCTTCGCCTGGACAGCCGATCCAGATCGGATCATCGAAAGCGTCAAGCGTGGGAAGCAAATGTTAAAGTCGCTCCACTAGGGGGTGAGGGCGAGGTTTTCTGATGGGGCATTTGTCGCTCCGTGCCGGCAATGAAGAAATTCATCTATTACGCAAAGCATACGGGGGAGTATCCGCGGCGCAATCGGCGTTTTCTGAAGAAATATAGAAGTTAGTTTTTAAAACTATCTTTTTCATTTAACTTCGTCTAAGTACATAATTTCGCTCAACGAAATAACTGTGGATAACGCGCGACAAAATATTTTTGCTTGATTTGGGCTGATGTCGGGATTTCCGCAGAACCGCGCCGCCTTGCTGAAAACAACTCGAACGCGACGCTAAAAATGCAGCGGACCCTGGCCATGCGCACTCTTCGCGACATGGACCGAGCGGAGCCTTGGTTTGCGTCAAGCGCGTTCCAAGCCGAAAACCATTGGAACGTCTGGAGGCGAGATTTCTCACGATATCTTTGAAATTTAAGGCGAAAAGTGGCGTCCCCGACAGGATTCGAACCTGTGACCTGCAGCTTAGGAGGCTGCCGCTCTATCCAGCTGAGCTACGAGGACCGGTCCACTTGCCTTTCAGGTTTACTTGCCGCCGCCCGCCCCGGTCAAGCGCGTAAGCCGTCGCTCGCCTTGGCGGCTGCCGCAGAGCTACGGGCTTTCGCCTAGGTAATCGGCCGGGCATTCAGCGCGGCCAGGGTTTGATATAAGCGATGGATCAAAACAAGAACATTTAGCTTCATGGCGTCGAGTTCAGCGGTCATGCGTCGGTTCCAAATCACCATTTCCAAAACAGTCGCCGCCGGCATCCTGGCGCTCGTCTTGGGCGCGCTTCCTGCCCCTGCTGCGAAGGCGGAATGTCAAGGCAAGGACGGCGGCAGCAGCCTGGTGACGGGCATCGACGGCGGCGAGAACTCTCATTTTGGAGGACGGGCGGGCTGTGCGGCTGATCGGCGTCATGGGGCCGAGACGGGCGCGCAGCGGGCCGGCATCGGATGCACGCGCGAAGATGGAAGCTGCACTCAAGGCGCTGACGCTCGGCAAGAAGGTCGCTCTCGATCTTGGTGAGCGCCTCCGCGACCGCTATGGGCGCGTTCTTGCCCACGTCGCGGTGCTCGATAAGGGTGAGGCCCCGATCTGGATTCAGGAGGAACTCGTTCGGGCGGGGCTTGTGCGCGTCATTTCCTTCAAGGACAACCGCCTGTGCATCGATGCGCTGCTCGCCGCCGAGGAGAACGCCAGACGCGCGCAGAAAGGGTTATGGGAGACCGGCTTTTTCGCTGTGCGTCCGGCCGAGGCGGAAGACCTTCTCTTCCGGCTTGAAAACAGCTACGAAATCGTCGAGGGCCGGGTCAGCAATGTCGCAGAGATCAAGGGCCGGACATATATCAATTTCGGCCGGAATTGGCGCCGGGATTTTACCGCGTTCATCCCGGCAAAAAGCGGCAAGCTCTTCCGACAGACGGCGAGGAATGCGGCGCAAACCGGCAGCAGCCTTGCGGATCTGAACGGCAAAAAAGTGCGGATCCGCGGCTGGCTGAAGAACTATAACGGACCGTCGATCACCGTGACGCACCCCGAGCAGATCGAGGTCGTGAACGACAAGGCCGCAATGGTCCGATGATCCGCAGGACATCATTGGCGGCAGGCGTCCGTCCGCGATCGAGCGTATTCAGATCAAGATTAGGATGATGATGAGAAGGAAGATAACGGTGACGATCACGGCGTCACGCCGATGATCCACGAGCCACTCTAATTCGGGCCAGGCATCAATGATCTCCGATGTGATGGAGATAAGAAACAAGATGCCGATGAGCGCCAGAACATAGATCCCGACGGGGAGTTCCCAGCACTTGCATTGGCTCAACTCCAGCCACATCAGGCCAACGACCGTGCTCGCGAAAATGAAAGTCAGGAAAGCGAAAATGCCGAGCGCAATAATCAAAGCAAAACGCGCGACGTCTGCGCCAGTCATAACAACCTCACTGACTTTCTGCCAAGATACCAGACCAAGACGATTTGTCTGAAATTTTAGCGAAAATCGTTAAGATTAGGTTGTCATCGCTGGACGGCTTCGTTCGCTGATCGGAATTATGTGCGCGAACAGGCTTTTCCCCCTCAAGCCGCTTTCCACTTGATCGAGCAGCCGATCGATGCGGTCTGTTCGCGCGGGCCCTCGCCAGTCTCGGCAACCAGCCTCATCGCCTCGAACAATTCCCGCCTCGCGCCCGGCACTGGATTGCGCCCGCTTTCGTCGAGCCGCCCGCTATATTGAAGGGCCAGATTGCCGTTGAAGCCGAAAAAGTCCGGCGTGCAGATCGCGCCATAGGCTCGCGCGACGTCCTGGCTCTCATCATAGAGATAGGGGAATGGGAACCGGTGCTCGGCGGCAAAGCGCTTCATATTCTCAAAGGAGTCTTCGGGATAGGTCTGCGCGTCATTCGCGCTGATCGCGACGGCCTTGACGCCGAGGGCCTCAAGCTCGGTCGCGTCCCGCACGATCCGGTCAATCACGCTGCTCACATAAGGGCAATGATTGCAGATGAACATGATCAATGTGCCGTTCGGCCCGCGTAGATCGTCCAGCGAATAGGTCTTCCCATCCGTCGCCGGGAGGCGAAAATCCTCCGCCTTCCAGCCGAAATCGCAGATATTCGATGCTGCCGCCATGATCGCTCCTTTCCCTTGAAGGTAAATAATCACCCAAGATGGGGACCTCAAGCCTTTAAGAAAACGCCAAGCAAAGCCGAAAAAGCGTTTGACGCGAGCGGGTTCACTTTGTCATAATTCGGGCAGTCCAGCATTAGGAGGTCTAAGAAAATGACCCCGCCCAAGCAGGAAACGTCATCTTGCCAAGTTTAGCGTTATTAGGCTTCGGCAAGATATGGACAGACAATCTGATCAAATGCAACCGTTTTATCGGCGCGCTTATTGGCGTACGTCTTTGTTCGTGCAGATCAAACGGTAGTGACCGGAGGGATTCCGGTTTGGGCATCAAAGGAAGGCAACCGCAAAGTGCCGTAAGGCTGTGCTGTAATGGGTGAACGTGACATAGTATCTCTTAAAAACTGTCACCATTGTACATGACGGCTTGCAGGCGTTCGGACCTCTCCTTGCTGTAAAGCAAATTCATTGCCCTCTGACCGACCCAAGACCTCGTTGGCCGAGAGCCAACGAGGTTTTCGTTTCAAAACGCCATCGGGAGAATAAACTCTCGCTCCAAAACCCGACTGAATATCTTTGCGTTCAGTCATAAGGTCGGAGGCCGCGCATGCCGGCGAGGGGACAATCTTCCATATTCCACGCGATGCTTTTGGCCACCGCATTGGCTGCTGCACAGCTCCTGCCCGCGGCGGAGGCCGCGCCGCGCTATCTCTGGCCCGGAGCGAGCGAGAACAGCCCCGACGCGCTGCTCGACAGGATCGCGCCGCCGCAAAACTTCGAACGCATCGCCGTTGTGCCCGGCAGCTTTGCCGAATGGCTGCGCCACCTGCCGCTGCGTCCGCCGCACACGCCTGTCCGGCTCTATGACGGCCGGCTGAAATGGGCGCAGGACAATCATGAAGCCGTCATCAATATCGACACCGGCAAGCGGAATCTGCAGCAATGCGCCGACGCCATCATGCGGCTGCGCGCGGAATATCTGCTCGCAAGCGGCCGGGCGCGGCAGATCGCCTTCAACTACACCAATGGCAAGCGCGTCGCCTATCGCGGCAAGGCCTCGGACCGGAAGGCCTTTCAGCGCTACATGATCGGGATCTTCGCCTATGCGGGCACCTATTCGCTCGAACGCGAGATGGTCCCGGTTTCCCTTTCCGGGATGCGGATCGGCGATGTGTTCATCAAAGGCGGGTTCCCCGGTCACGCCGTTCTCGTGGTCGACATGGCGGAGAACAAGGCGACCGGCGAAAAGCGTTTCCTGCTCGCGCAAAGCTATATGCCGGCGCAGGACATGCACATTCTGAAAAACCGGCGATCGGCGGATATTTCACCCTGGTACAGACTTCCCGATCCGGACGGCGAACTCATTACGCCGGAATGGGTGTTCGAGGCAAAGGCGCTGCGCCGTTTCAAGGACTGATGGGCGCGGCGCCGGGATAATTCGGGGCAAAGCGGCCAATCGGCCTCGGCAGCCTGTCGAGCCGGACGGCCTCAATCGCCGGTCTTGCCGCCGTCTCGCCCTGTAATCGCAACGACCGCGGGCCACGGAAGCATGCTTTGCTGGAAATCCGGCCAGGAATCCATATGTAAGACTTGCGCCACACGGCCCTATCTACCGCCGCGTGCGATGCACAAAAGCATCGCGCAAGGGTTACTTTCTGCCCGACGCCGCTGCAAAAGCTTCGCAGCCGCCGGCCCTGCTGTTATAAGAGGGCACCCGTCTTGGCGTAGTGAGGCACTTACATTGGCTGCTTGGCTTGCAATCTTGGCGCTGATCGGCGCCGCTATAGCCCTTGTCGTATCGAACGATGCCGGCACGATCGCGGGCATGCCGAACGACGTATTTGCACGGCTCGTGGCCGGGCTGTCGATCATCATCTTCGTGGGCGGGGCGGTCGCCTCATCCTATCGTGGCCGGTTCTTCCATGCGTTGAAGCATTTGGCCGGCTGGACGGCCGCGCTCTTCATACTCGTTACGCTTTATGCCTATCGCGTCGAACTGGCGGTCGTCGCCGACCGCGTCATCGGCGAACTCAGCCCGCTCGGCACCCAGATCAATGTGACGCGAAGCTACGGCTCCGGACATGCGGTGCGGATCAAACGCGGCTGGAGCGGACATTTCGTCGTCACGGCAAATATCCGCAAAGAGCCCGTTCAGATGATCATCGATACGGGCGCTTCCACGGTCGTGCTGCGTCATCGGGATGCCAAGCGTTTAGGCATCGACATAGGCTCATTGCGCTATACGGTGCCGGTGCAGACCGCCAATGGCTCCTCCTACGCCGCCCGCATCTATCTCGATGGCGTCTCGGTCGGCAAGATCGGCGTGCGGCGCGTCGAGGCCCTCGTCGCAAAACCCGGAAGTCTCCATCAAAGCCTGCTTGGTATGAGTTTTTTAAGCCGTTTGCGCTCATATGAATTCGCAGGGGATTACCTGGAACTCAGGGGTTAGCGCAACTGTCCGCGTCCATCCCCGCTTTCGCGGGGACATGTTTGGACGCGCGTTGCGCTAGATCAACCCTCGTTCAAGTGGAATCACTTGGACGAGGTTAAGTTGATCTATTTCTATCGGTTAGCGCAACTGTCCGCGTCCATTTGGACGCGCGTTGCGCTAGGTGGTGTAGCCGGCGCGGATTCAGGATGTTGCGCTGGTCTTGCGTAGCGAGGAGCGAGAGGGGATGGCATTCCGGGGCGGGATGCGGCGCGCCGCAAAGGAGGCCGGTCTTTGGCTGGGCGTGGCGGGCACGGCAGTTGTAAGTTTTTATTTCTTCGAAGACGCCTATCGCACTCTGGAGCAGACCTGGCCGAAGCTTCAGGCAAGTTTTGCGCCTGGCACCAAGTCGGCAGCCGAAAGCGGCGATGCGGCTCAGCCGGTCGGGGTCGAGGAGACCGGATCGATTCCGCGTCATATGGCCGAGACGCCGGACCTGCGCCCGACCGATACCGGGCTCACCGAGCTGGTCAACCGCATCTCGCGGCCCAATCGCCGCGTCACCTTAAGCGCCAATACTTACGGGCATTTTGTCGCCGAAGCCGAGATCAACGGCGTCAAGGTGGAACTTCTCACCGATACCGGCGCAACCTATGTCGCGCTCAATTATGAGACCGCGCTGCAGCTCGGCTTCGACCGGCGCAAGCTGGACTTCACGAGCCGGTCCAGCACGGCGAACGGCATCGCCCGCGTCGCGCCCGTCAATCTCGACTATCTCCGGATCGGCAGCATCGTTCTTCACGACGTGAAGGCGGTCATCGCGGAACCCGGCAAGATGACCCAGAATCTGCTCGGCATGAGCTTCATCCGCCGCCTTTCCGGTTTCGAGCTGACTGGCAGCCTGCTTAACATGGTTCAGAATTAGGCAAGGGCCCGCCCGCTGGACCGGGCAAAGTGCCGGGCGCGTCAATCGTCCCCAGCTTCACTCCGTAAGCAAAATCAGGTCTGGCAATTGGGGCGGCGACCCAGTATCCCCTTGCTGTGTTCGAACGCCCTGCCGCGGCTTGCCGTTCCCGCCGAGAGGGTAATGATTTCCGCTTCCAAGGATCTGTTGATGTTTCCCAAGCCCAGAACCGACCTGCGCCCCAACACCGCCGATTTCGAGCGGCTCCCCTTCATCCGCCCGACCGGCTTTCGCGAATATGATGCGCGCTGGCTCTTCCCGCAGGAGATCAACCTTATGGGAATGCAGGCCATCGGCCTTGGCGTCGCGACGCTGATGCGCCGCCGCGGCGTCCCGGTCCGGATCGTCACCGGCCATGATTTCCGCTCCTATTCCGGCGCGATAAAGGAAGCCCTGATGGTCGGCATGCTGGCGGGCGGCGCGGAAGTGTTCGACATCGGCCTTGCTCTTTCGCCCATGGCCTATTTCTCGCAGTTCGAGCTCAATGTCGAAGGCGTCGCCATGGTTACAGCGAGCCACAATGACAATGGCTGGACCGGGATTAAGATGGGCATGCAAAGGCCGCTCACCTTCGGGCCGGATGAGATGGGCGCGCTGAAAGAGATGGTTCTGGGCGGCGATTTCGAAGCAGCGGACGGCGGCAAATATCATTTCGTCACCGATCTCGCCGAGCGCTATGTGGCCGATCTCACCAATCGAGACAGGCTGAAGCGCAGGCCGAAAGTCGTCGCCGCCTGCGGAAATGGAACGGCGGGCGCTTTTGCGCCGCAGGTTCTCGAAGCCGTCGGCTGCGAAGTCGTGCCGCTTCACTGCGAGCTCGACCACAGCTTTCCGAATTACAATCCGAACCCGGAAGCCATGGCCATGCTGCATGACCTCCGTGACGCCGTTCTCAAGCACGGCGCCGATGTCGGCCTGGCGTTCGACGGTGACGGCGACCGTTGCGGCGTGGTCGATAATGAGGGCCGGGAAATCTTTGCCGACCGCGTGGGCGTCATGCTCGCCCGCGACATCTCCAGCCTGCAGAAGGGGGCCAAATTCGTCGTCGACGTCAAATCGACCGGCCTGTTCCTCACCGATCCCGTCCTGATCGCCAATGGCGCCAAGACCTACTACTGGAAGACCGGCCATTCCTATATCAAGCGCTACAGCCACGAGAAGGGCGCCGCGGTCGGCTTCGAGAAATCGGGACACTTCTTCTTCAACCCGCCTTACGGCCGCGGCTATGATGACGGGCTGGTGGCCGCTCTTGCGATCCTCGATATGCTCGAACGCAATCCGGATAAGAGCCTTGCCGATCTGGAGCGCGACCTGCCGAAGACCTGGCAGTCGCCGACCATGTCGCCGCATTGCGATGACGAGGTCAAATATGATGTGGTCGATCGGGTGATGGCTCATTTCAAGCAGGTGGCGGAAAGCGGCGGCAAACTCGCCGGCCAGGCGATTCGCGATCTCATCACCGTCAACGGCATCCGCATTGTGCTTGAGGACGGCACATGGGGTCTGGTGCGCGCATCGTCCAACAAACCTGAGCTGGTGGTGGTGGTGGAGAGCCCGACCTCCGAGGAGAATATGCGGGCCATATTTGCCGAAATCGACCGGCATCTGCAGAGTTACCCGGAAGTTGGCGAGTACAATCAGAAGATTTGAGGCCTTGAGCCTCTCCCGGTAAGCCGCTGAGAGTTCAGCCAAAATGGGCTAAGCCCTTCCCAGCGGCGCCAATAGGCCTTAAAAGGGCAGTTACGCGTTTTTCCAGCCGTGCTGCGGCTTCCCGACCCAAACCTGCTAAAGCCAAATGATTTGGCAAGAAATCCTGATCGTTCTGCTGCTCATCCTGCTCAACGGCTTTTTTGCCTTGTCGGAGCTGGCAGTCGTCTCATCGCGGAAGGCACGCCTGCAGCAATATGCTGTGGAGGGCCGGAACGGCGCTGCGGCCGCGCTCCGGCTGGCGGAGGATCCGACCGGATTTCTTTCGGCGGTACAGGTCGGCATCACTTTGATCGCGATCCTGTCCGGCGCCTATGGCGAGGCGGCGCTGGCTGCGCCTTTCGCCGATGCGCTTGAGACGATTCCGGCGGTCGCACCGAATGCAGGCGCGATATCCTCGGCCATCGTCATTATCTCCATCACCTTCTTCTCCCTGATCATCGGCGAACTGGTCCCGAAACGGCTCGCATTGAGAAACCCCGAGCGGCTGGCCTGTTTCGTCGCGCCGATCATGCGGCTGGTCTCGATCGTCACCCTGCCGGCCATATGGTTTCTCCGGCGAGTGACCGAGCTCGTTCTGCGCCTTTTCGCACAGCCCGCCGCCGAAGATCCGCGCATTACCGAAGAGGAAGTCAAATCGCTCATCGCGGAAGGGACGGAAGCCGGCGTCTTCGCCCCTGCCGAAAAGGAAATGCTCGAAGGCGTCCTGCGCATCGCCGACCGCACCGTTCGCTCGATCATGACGCCGCGCCCCGACGTAGTCTGGATCGATCTGGATGAAAGCGCCGAGACCGCCTATGAGACCATCGCCACCAGCGGCCATTCACGATTTCCCGTCGCCCGCGACGAGGTGGATAAAGTGGTCGGCGTCGTCCATGCCAAGGACCTGCTGGAGCTATGCCGAAAGGGCAGCAAGATCGATATGAAGAGCGTTGCGCGCGACCCGATCTACATTCACGAAAGCACCCCGGTGCTCAAGCTGCTCGAAGGGTTTCGCGCATCGCCCGTGCATATGGCGGTCGTTCTCGACGAGCATGGGACGGTCGAGGGAATCGTGACGCCTACGGATATTCTCGTCGCTATCGCCGGGGATCTGCCGGAACGGGAGGGCGAGGACGAGCCGAGTGCCGTCATGCGCGCCGACGGCTCCTGGCTCCTCGATGGGCAGATGCCCGTCTATGAGGTCGAGCGGACGCTTAAGATCAAGGGGCTCAGCGCTCATGACGAGGAATATACGACGCTCGCCGGCTTCGTCTTGACGCAGCTTGGTCGCATCCCGACACCCGGCGAGACGTTCGACTGGCAAAGCTGGCGCTTCGAGGTCGTGGATCTGGACGGGCGGCGCATCGATAAGGTGCTGGTCTCGGCGAATACCACGACGCCGGCATAAGAGGAGATGCCGTGGCGGACTGACCGCCACGGATCGAGGAGAAATCGCAAGGGAGACAGGAATGAGCAAAGTTGCTTGGATCGGCCTCGGCGTGATGGGGTATCCAATGGCCGGGCATATCCGCAGCAAAGGCGGCCATGAGCTGACCGTCTATAACCGCACGCGCGCCAAGGCCGATGAATGGGTCGCCAAATTCGGCGGCAAAGCGGCCGACACGCCGGCCGATGCGGCCCGCGATGCCGAGTTCGTCTTCACCTGCGTCGGCAATGACGAGGATCTGCGCGCTGTAACGACCGGACCGGGCGGCGCGTTTGAGGGCCTGCAGCCGGGCGCCATCTTCATCGACAACACCACCGCTTCGGCCGACATCGCGCGCGAGCTCAATGCCGCGGCCAAGGCCAAGGGCGCAGGCTTTCTCGATGCGCCGGTCTCCGGCGGCCAGGCCGGCGCCGAGAACGGCGCTCTGACCGTGATGGTCGGCGGCGACAGCCAGGATTTTGCCAAGGCCGAGCCGGTGATCAATCAATATGCGCGCGCAGTAAAGCTACTCGGCCCGGCCGGCGCCGGCCAGCTCACCAAGATGGTCAACCAGCTCTGCATCGCCGGGCTCGTCCAGGGACTTGCCGAGGGCATTCACTTCGCCCAGAAATCGGGGCTCGATGTCGCCGCCGTCATCGACACGATCTCAAAAGGCGCCGCGCAATCCTGGCAGATGGAAAATCGCTGGGAGACGATGAACGAGGGCAAGTTCGATTACGGCTTCGCCGTCGACTGGATGCGCAAGGATCTGGCGATCTGTCTCGCCGAAGCGCGGCGGAACGGCGCCCATCTGCCGGTGGCGGCGCTGGTGGACCAGTTCTATTCCGAGGTGCAGAAGATGGGCGGCAAGCGCTGGGATACGTCGAGCCTGATCGCACGGCTCAATCGCTGACGGGCGCGGATGACTAAAGCCGGATCATTTTAAGCCGAATTCGATCCAGCTTGCGCTGATCGCCCCCTCTCCCTGGGGAGAGGGTTGGGGTGAGGGGTGACGCACTATCAATTCACCATCCCCTCACCCGGAATGCTCGCGCATTCCGAGCTCTCCCGCTCGCGAACCCTTGCGGTGAGCGACAAGCGCTCAACTTGGAAAAGGTGAGCGGAATTCGCTAGCGCAACGCGCGTCCGAATGGACGCGGGAACAGTTGCGCTCGTCTTTTGAAATAGATCAACTTGCCCCCGTTTAATTGACTCCAATTGAACCGGGGTTGGTCTAGGCCTCCAGCCCCTGCTCCTGGGCTTCGAGCACGTGGCCGGCGAGATAGAGCGAGCCGGTAATCAGGATGCGCACCGGCTCCCTCGCCTCACGCAGGCAGTGTCCCAGCGCCTGCTCAAGCGTGGCGGCCGGTTCGGCGAGAAAGCCCTTATGCCGCGCGATCGCGCAGAGCTCCTCCGCCGTATAGGCATTCGGCTGGCCGGGAATATCGACCGTCGCGACAAAGCTCACAAGATTTTCGAAATAGTCGAGGAACGCCCTTGCGTCCTTGTTCGACATCATGCCGACGATGAGATAGAGCGGCCGGGAAACGCGCTCCTCCAGATCGGCCATCGACCGCGCCAGAACCTCGGCCGCCGCCGGATTGTGTCCGCCGTCCAGCCAGATCTCCGAGCCGGGCGACACGCGCTTGTGCAACGTCCCCTGGCTCAGCCTTTCCAGCCGGGCGGGCCAGACGGCTGATGACAGCCCTGCGGCCAGATGCTCCTCATTGAGGTCCACGCCATCAAGCGCCCTCGCTGCGGCGACAGCGGTTCCGGCATTGCCGATCTGGTGGCTGCCGGCGAGCCGGGGCAGCGGCAGATCGAGCAATTCGCGGCCATCCTGAAACACCAGCCGCCCGTGCTGCTCATAAGCGTCCCACTGCTCGCCCGCGATGATCAGCGGCGCACCGGTCTCGCGCGCCCTGGCTTTGATCACCTCAAGCGCCTCCTCGCTCTGGCGGGAGACGACGCAAGGCGTATCCGGCTTCAGAATGCCCGCCTTTTCGGCCGCAATGTCCTCGATCGTCTCGCCCAGAAAGGTGGTGTGGTCGACGGAAACCGGCGTGATCATCGTCAGCTTGGGATGCGGAACAAGGTTGGTCGCATCGAGCCGCCCGCCGAGACCGGTTTCCAGGAGAACGAAATCAGCCGGATGTTCGGCAAAGGCCAGAAACGCCGCCGCGGTCGTGATCTCGAAAAAAGTGATCGGCCGGCCCTCATTGGCTTCCTCGGCACGCTGGAGCACGTCCTGCAGAGCGCGGTCGCCGATCGGAAACGCGCCGTCCCTCGATGCAAGCGCAATCCGTTCATTAAAACAGCGCAGATGCGGCGAGGTATAGACATGAACGCCGTATCCCGCCGCTTCGAGAATTGCACGGAGATAGGCGATGACGGAGCCCTTGCCGTTCGTCCCGGCAATATGGATGACGGGGGGCATGGCTTTGTGCGGATCGCCGAGCGCGTGCAGCAGCCGTTCGGCCCGGTCGAGCGAAAGGTCGATCGACTTGGGATGCAGGCGCTCGAAGCGCGCTAGCAATTCGGCAATTCCTTCTTTCGGGGCGCTCATGTCCATCGCCCTTTCTATCGCTTCGTTGCGTTTATGTTGTGACGGGAAAGAGGAGGACGGGCCGGTCCACGCGCTGCCCGCGCCCGGCCGGCCCGGATGGCAGCTTTATTCGGCGGCGGCCTTTTCCGGCGGCGGCTGCCGCAAGATGGCGCTCACCTCATTCTCCCCATCGTTTTCGGGCTGCTCTTCTTCCTCGGGCACCTGCGGCGGCGGGGGATTGTCAGCAACAATGCGAGGCAGCTCGGGCACCGGCACCGGCGCCTTCTGCTCGGCCGCGGCGGCCTTTCGCGGCTGGACCCGCCGTTTCAGCTCGCGGCGCTCCATGAGCAGACTGCACAGGCGGCTCAGCGTCTCGCGAAGCTGGTGACGGTGAACGACCATATCCACCATGCCATGCTCCAGAAGATACTCCGCGCGCTGAAAGCCCTCGGGCAGTTTCTCGCGAATGGTCTGCTCGATCACCCGGGGGCCGGCAAAGCCGATCAGCGCCCCTGGCTCGGCAAGGTGAACGTCGCCCAGCATGGCGTAGGAGGCGGTCACGCCGCCCGTTGTCGGGTGAGTAAAGACCACCAGATAGGGCAAACGCGCCTCGCGCAGCTTCTGCACGGCAACGGTTGTACGCGGCATCTGCATGAGCGAGAGCATGCCTTCCTGCATGCGCGCGCCGCCCGAGGCCGCAAACAGGATATAGGGCGTTTCCAGCTCGACCGCCTTAAGCATGGATGCGATGATCGCCTCGCCGGCCGCCATGCCGAGCGAGCCGCCCATAAAGTCGAAATCCTGCACCGCCGCAACAATGTCCTGTCCATCCAGCGTGCCGTGGCCAGCGAGCACCGCATCGTCGAGATCCGTTTTGACCTTGGCGTCCTTCAGCCGGTCGATATAGCGGCGCTCATCGCGGAACTTCAGCGGATCGATGGGCACTTCCGGCGCGGCAATTCGCTCGAACCCCGTCTCATCGAAAACAGATTTGAGGCGGGTTTCAGCGCCCATCCGCAGATGGAAGTTCGAGCCCGGAATAACGAGCTGATTGGCCTCGACATCCTTGTAGAAGACCATCTGCCCGGTCTCGGGGCATTTCACCCACAGACTCTCCGGGACGTCCCGCTTCTGCCACAGGCCGCGTATCTTCGGTCGGACGACGTTGTTGATCCAGTTCACTTCTTTACAACGCCTCTCACGCTGAAACCGTTCTATCGGGATGCGGTCCGGCGGCTGGCGCCGGGCGCCTTTCCAGTCCCGTTGCCAGCTCTGACACAAGTGAGGTCACGCCCGCAAGCGTAGAGGGCGTCGCCGCGCCCCTTTCGTCCAGACTGGCCGCAATCGCGTTAACGAGCGCTGAACCGACCACAACGCCGTCGGCATAGGCGCCGATGGCGCACACTTGCTCGGGCGATTTCACGCCAAATCCGACGCAGACGGGTAATGCGGTATGGCTCTTAATCCGAGTGACACTTTCTCTGACCTTCTCAAGATCAGGTGCGCGCGTTCCCGTGATCCCCGCAATAGAAACATAATAGACGAAACCGCTTGTATTGGCGAGGACCTTCGGGAGACGCTTATCGTCTGTGGTCGGCGTGGCGAGGCGAACGAAATTCAGTCCCGCATCGATCGACGGCAAGCAAATTTCTTCGTCCTCTTCGGGCGGAACGTCGACAACGATCAGCCCATCGACGCCGGACGTAACGGCATCGCGCAGAAATGCCTCGGTCCCGTAAATATAGATGGGATTATAGTAGCCCATCAGCACGATCGGCGTGGCCCGGTCCTCCTGGCGAAAGAGGCGGACCATCTCAAGCGTCTTGCGCAGCGTTTGCCCGGCTTTCAGCGCGCGCTGCGATGAAGCCTGGATCGCGGGCCCATCCGCCATCGGGTCGGAGAACGGCATGCCCAGCTCTACGATGTCCGCGCCGGCGCCAGGCAGCGCGCGCAGGAGATCGAGCGAGGTCTCATAGTCGGGATCCCCGGCGGTGACAAAGGTCACCAGCGCCGGCCGGCTTTCAGTGGCTCTGAGCTTGGCGAATGTCTCGTCGATCCTGGTTCGCGGCACTGTCATAATTCGATTGGTTCGTCCCCGAAAAGGCTAGATCAACTTGACCTCGTTCAAGTGGACTCAATTGAACGAGGTCAAGTTGATCTATATCAAAAAGTTAGCGCAACTGTCCGCGTCCATTTGGACGCGCGTTGCGCTAGAGATCCATGCCCAAATGACCGGCAACGGCGAAAACGTCCTTATCGCCTCTACCACACATATTCATCACGAGCAGATTATCCTTCGGTAATGTCGGCGCAAGCTTGGCCACGAACGCCAGTGCATGGGCGGGCTCGAGCGCCGGAATGATGCCCTCCGCCCGCGTGCAAAGCTGGAACGCCTCGAGCGCCTCCTTGTCCGTCACCGACCCGTAGGTCACCCGGCCCGAATCCCGCAGCCAAGCGTGTTCCGGACCGACGCCCGGATAGTCGAGCCCGGCCGAAATCGAATGTCCCTCAAGGATTTGCCCATCCTCATTCTGCAGGAGATAGGTACGATTGCCGTGGAGTACACCCGGCCGTCCGCCATTCATCGAGGCAGCGTGGCCGTTCGGCACCTCCAGGCCGTAGCCGCCCGCTTCGACGCCATAGATCGCGATCTGCCGCTCATCGAGAAAATCGTGGAAAAGTCCCATCGCGTTCGAGCCGCCGCCGATGCAGGCGACCAGCGTATCGGGCAGACGGCCCTCGCGCTCCAGCATCTGCGCGCGCACCTCGCGGCCGATGACCGACTGGAAGTCGCGCACCATGGCCGGGTAGGGATGCGGTCCCGCGACGGTGCCGATGATGTAGAACGTGTCCTCCACATTGGCGACCCAGTCGCGGAGCGCCTCGTTCATCGCGTCTTTCAGCGTGCCATTTCCGGCCGTGACCGGCTTCACCTCGGCGCCGAGCAGCTTCATGCGGAAGACGTTGGGCTTCTGCCGCTCCACATCGGTTGCGCCCATATAGACGACGCAGGGCAGACCGAAGCGCGCGGCGACCGTCGCCACGGCAACGCCATGCTGACCGGCGCCCGTCTCGGCGATGATCCGGCGCTTGCCCATGCGGCGCGCGAGTTGAATCTGGCCGAGGCAATTGTTGATCTTATGCGAGCCGGTATGGTTCAGTTCATCCCGCTTAAAATAGATTTTCGCGCCGCCGAACTGCTCAGTCAGACGTTCGGCGAAATAGAGCGGGCTCGGCCGGCCGCCATAATGGGCGTTGAGCTCGTCCAGCTCGGCCTGGAAGCTCGGGTCGCGCTTTGCCGCCTCATAAGCCTCCTCCAGCTCGAGAATGAGCGGCATCAGCGTCTCGGCCACGAACCGGCCGCCATAAATGCCGAAATGACCGCCTTCATCCGGCCCGGTCCGGAAGCTATTCGCCAAATTTTCCGTCTGCTTATCCATTTGCGAACTCTTCCAGAGCGGCCGCGTTCACCGCTTCGACGAATTGGTGGATCAGGGCCGTATCTTTCTCACCGGGCGATTTTTCCACACCGGAGGACACATCGACGATCGCCGGACTGGTAAGCCGGATCGCCGCGGCCACATTGTCCGGCGTCAATCCGCCGGACAGCATGAACAGCATCTTGCCCCGGATTGGGGCGAGAAGACGCCAATCGAACCGCAATCCGTTCCCCCCCGGCAGCCCGGTCTTGCAGTCAGGCGGGGGCTTTGCGTCGAACAGGATCAGATCGGCCGCCGCCTGATAGGCGAATGCCCGCTCCGCGTCGCCCGCCTCGCTGACGCTGATCGATTTGATCACCGGCCGGCCGGCTGCTTTGCGAATTTCCGCCACGCGCTCAGGCATTTCGGAGCCATGAAGCTGCAGCATGTCGGGCCTGGCCTGAGCCACGATAGCCTTAATGTCGTCGTCGCTGGCGTCAACGACAAGGGCGACGCTCAGGATACGGCCCTTCGCCGCCCGCGTCAGCTTCGCCGCCTGAGCGAGCGTGAGATAGCGCGGGCTGGGCGGGAAGAACACCAAGCCGAAATGGCTCGCTCCCGCCGAGATCGCCGCTTCGAGCGCATCGACGGTCTTAAGCCCACAAATCTTTACACTGGTGCTCACGAGCGCACCGCCTTCTTACCGGCTCACCACATATTGAAGGGAAGGCTATATCAAGTGCGGCGCAACAGTTGCAAGCGCCACAAGGGGTTAACCGCAGTTTAGCGGGCACAAAAGCCTACTCGGCCGGGCCTGGAGCCGATCGCCGGGCCGTCACCTCGATTTCGAACTTCATCCGCGGATCCGCAAGGCCGGCGACGATCATCGTCGCCGCGGGGCGGACCTCGCCGAGATGGCGCCGCAGGATCGGCCAGCAAAGCGCGAAGTCCTCGCGCCGGGGCAGAATATAATGGACGCGGACGACGTCGCGCAGCGATGCGCCCGCTTCCGCCAGGGTCGTTTCGACATTGTGCAGGGCCTGGGCGCACTGGACGGTGACGTCGTCGCTGATCGTCATCGTCCGATAATCGAACCCGGTCGTGCCGGACACAAAGACCCACTCTCCATCGACCACTGCTCGCGAATAGCCGATTTCGGCTTCGAAAGATGAACCCGAGCAGATGAGACGGCGCGTCACGTGGCCAAAATTCCGACTAATGGATGAGCGGACGCTCCTGGACGTCGGCCTGGCTGGCAAAGGCTCTGATCTGCGGGGCGCGTTCCAGAACCCGCAAATGCCGTGTCAGCCGGTCATTGTCCTTCTTGAGCTCGGAGACCTGCTGGGCGCGCCGCTTCGCGGCATGGCGCCAGCGCGACTGGCCGAGCCAAGCCGCAAAGGCGCCAATGGCGAAACCGACGAGCAGCGCGCAGAACAGAAAGACGAACAACGGCGCCTCGAAGGACAAGACGCTGTCCGGTCCCGCGATCGGATCGAGCACGAAGCGGACCATGTGCCGGTTTGCGACCGCAAAGGCGATGGCCACGATCGAGATGAGGAAGAGGATCAAATAGCGTAACAGTCGCATTCGCAGCTCCAACGTAAGCCGTCCGGTTACGTTTTCTTCTTCTTCTTTGCGCCTTTGGCGCCTTTCGCCTTCGATCCCGATTTTACCTCGGCTTTGGTTTCAGAATCTTTATTCATGCGCGTCCGGAGTTCCTTGCCAGTTTTAAAATATGGCACGTATTTCTCCTCGACGTACACTTGCTCGCCGGTTCTCGGGTTGCGGCCCGACCGCGCAGGCCTGTGTTTGACCGAAAAGGCACCGAAACCTCGCAACTCTACACGCTGCCTCTGAGCCAATGCCGAAATAATTTCGTCAAATATTACATTCACAATTAATTCGACGTCACGCTGAAACAAATGCGGGTTTTGAGCCGCGATTTTCTCAATAAGTTCTGACTTGATC
Source organism: uncultured Alphaproteobacteria bacterium (assembly GCA_963749875.1). GTDB lineage: Bacteria > Pseudomonadota > Alphaproteobacteria > Rhizobiales > Rhodomicrobiaceae > JAHQVI01. The sequence goes on along the minus strand of CAVVOX010000002.1, from coordinate 784,951 downwards.
ATATTCGCCCATTCCGCTGAGGCGCTCTTCTTCGACTTTATTGTTGTTTTTCAGGGTGCCAAAGCGAAATAAGCCCGTCAAGCTGATTGAAACGGCTTGGATCGCCGATCAATCGGACGGCGCGTTCGAAAACACCTCCAAATAGACCTGCGAACCCTCCGGCGAGACCCTTCGTCCAGATGGAGCTGTACCCGTCCTCCGTCTTGCGGTCGATGACTTCGATGCTCTCAGGAAGACCGCGTTTTTCCTTGAGCCATTTGAGCGCACTTTCCTCGTCGCCAATTTCGTCCACGAGACCGATGCGGAGCGCCTGGCGTCCGGTGTAGATGCGGCCGGTCTTGATCTGATCGAGATCGGCGGAGCTCAACTTACGCCGCTTCTCCACGATGCCGACGAACCAATCGCGGGACTTATTCACCAGTTCCTCGACAAGCGCGAGGCCCTTCGGATCGGGCGGCGTGAAGGGCGAAGGCACGGCTTTGAGTTCGCCGCTGCGGATCTCCTGGACGTTGACGCCCCAATTGCGCAACAGCTCCGAAACCTCAGCCCATTGCAGAATAACGCCGACCGAACCGGTGATGCTGTTCCCGCGCGCAACGATGTGATCGGTCGCGATGCCGGCGAGATAGGCAGCCGATGTCGCCGCCGTACCGAATACCGCAACGACCGGCTTCTTCTCGGAAAGGCGGCGAAGCGAATTGTAAAGCGCCTCGGCCCCGGCGGTCGTCCCGCCCGGGCTGTTGATATAGAGGATGACACCCTGAACCTGATTGCTTTCGGCAATGTCGGTCAGGAGCTTGCGCTGCTTGCGGTCGTCCGAAATGAAGCCCTCGACGCTCACACGCGCCACATGCGGGTTCAGGCCAAGGTCCGCCAGGAAGCTTTCGCTCCGGCTGGCGGCGAAGGCTACGATCACGACGACGGCAAGGAGAATAGCGCCGAGGCGCCAGAAGCGTAGGCGCCGCTTAAGGCGGCGGCGTTCGGCCAGGCTGTCGGCTTCGAGCGTCATAGTAAACCACTGCCCCAGCGAGATTGGAAGAAAGGAGAAGGCCCCGCCCATCCGAGGCCTCCACCCGTCTTACTCTTTGTTTTCGTCCTCGGCGTCGTCGTCCTTTTCCTGCGCTTTCGACAGAGCTGCGCCTAGAATGTCGCCCAGCGAGGCCCCGCTGTCGGTGGAGCCGTACTGCGCGACAGCTTCCTTCTCTTCCGCAATTTCCAGCGCCTTGATGGAGACGGCGATCTTGCGGCTGCTCTTGTCGATGGACTGGATCGCCGCATCGACCATGTCGCCCTTGGAGAAACGCTCCGGCCGCTGCTCGGAACGATCGCGGGAGAGATCCGCGCGGCGGATGAAGGTGGTCAGGTCGGTGTCGGCGATCTTGACATCCAGCCCGCTGTCCTTCACCTCCAGAACCTCGCAGGTGACGACCGCGCCCTTCTTGAGCGTATCCGCCGCCTTGAACGGATCGCCGCCAATCTGCTTGATGCCGAGGCTGATACGCTCTTTCTCCGGATCGGCGTCCAGCACGACGGCCGTCACCTCATCGCCCTTCTTGTAGTCTTTCAGAGCCTCCTCGCCGGATTTGTTCCAGTCGAGGTCGGAGAGATGGACCATGCCGTCGATACCGCCTTCGAGTTCGACGAACAGCCCGAACTCGGTGATATTGCGGACCTGACCGGTGATCTCGGTGCCCTTCGGATGTTTCTCGGCGAAGGCTTCCCACGGATTCTCCTGAGTTTGCTTCAGCCCGAGAGAGATGCGCCGCTTGTTCGGGTCGACCTCCAGCACCTGGACTTCGACCTCCTGGCTCGTGGAAACGATCTTGCCGGGGTGAACGTTCTTTTTCACCCAGCTCATTTCGGAGACGTGGATCAGCCCCTCGACGCCCGGCTCCAATTCGACGAAAGCGCCGTAATCGGTGATGTTCGTAACCTTGCCGGTGAATTTCGCGTCGAGCGGATATTTGGCCTCGATGCCTTCCCACGGGTCGGATTCGAGCTGCTTCATGCCGAGACTGATCCGGTGGGTTTCCGGATTGATGCGGATGATCTGCACCTTCACCGTGTCGCCGACATTGAGGATCTCGTTCGGATGGTTGACGCGGCGCCATGCCATGTCGGTGACGTGCAGAAGACCGTCAATGCCGCCAAGGTCGATAAAGGCGCCGTAATCGGTGATGTTCTTGACCACGCCCTCGACCGTCTGGCCCTCTTCGAGCTTGGCGACGATCTCGGAGCGCTGCTCGGCGCGGGTCTCCTCGAGAACGGAGCGGCGCGATACGACGATGTTGCCGCGGCGGCGATCCATCTTCAGAATCTGGAAAGGCTGCGGCACATTCATCAGCGGAGTGATGTCGCGCACCGGGCGGATATCAACCTGGCTGCCCGGCAGAAAGGCTACGGCGCCGTCAAGATCGACCGTGAAGCCGCCCTTGACCTTATTGAAGATCACGCCTTCGACCTTCTCTCCGGCATTGAACTTTTCCTCCAGGCGATTCCAGCTTTCCTCGCGGCGCGCCTTCTCACGGCTCAGAACCGCCTCGCCGAGCGCGTTTTCCACCCGCTCCAGATAGACCTCGACCTCGTCGCCGACACTGACAGTCGGCTGGCGCCCGCTGACGCCGAATTCCTTCAACGCGACCCGGCCTTCCGTTTTCAGGCCGATATCGATGACAGCGAGGTCGTTTTCGATCGCGACGATCTTGCCCTTGACGACGCTGCCTTCTCCGACATCCGACTCCTTGAAAGACTCTTCCAAAAGCGCGGCGAAGTCTTCCTGCGTCGGATTATAATTACTGGTTGACTGTTGGTTTGGTTGAGCTGAACTCATCAATTTCCCTGCCGGCTGCTTGTCTCGTGTTTCGTGTAAACAGAATGAACGATCCGGCCTCTCCTACCGGCGGGGAGAGCGCCTGACCGTCATCCATCATTTTCCTCAGTGCCAGAAAGACAAAAGAACGCCGTATGGCAATTTAGAGCGATCCGCACGCAGCCTGCGGAAACCCACTATGTCTGCGAGGACCGGCCCATCGCGGCTTCGATCAATCTCACGGCGACGAAAAACGCTGTCTCTATATCCAATTTGGTCGTATCGAGCAAGTGTGCGTCCTCTGCCATCCGCAATGGCGAGGCGGTGCGGTTCTGATCGCGTCGATCGCGTTTCTCCAGATCGGCATAGACGGCCTCCTCGGTCGTGGTCTCGCCGCGGGCAATCAGCTCCTGATAGCGCCTGTGGGCGCGTTCGCCGAGATCGGCGGTTATGTAGAGCTTCACATCGGCATCGGGGAAAATCACCGTGCCGATATCGCGGCCTTCGACCACCGCGCCCGCGCGCCGCTCGGTAAAGCCGCGCTGCATTTCCAGGAGCGCTTCACGGACGGCCGGAATTTGCGCAACGACCGATGCCGCCTCGCCCATCGGGCGCGCCCGCAGAGCCGGGTCGTTGAGCCGCGCCAGATCCAGGGAGCGCGCAGCACGCTCGGCCGCGGCGGCATCGTCGAGACCCTCGCCCGCCTCGATCAATTTGCGCGCCACGCCGCGATAGAGCATCCCGGTATCGAGATGGTCGAGCCCGTAATGCAGCGCGATGTGCTCGGCGAGCGTCCCCTTGCCCGAAGCGGCCGGACCGTCGATGGCAATAATCATCGCGCTCCGCTCCGCTGTATATGGAAACGGGCGCCGACACTTTCCATGAGGCTCCTGAAGGTGGGAAAGCTGGTCTCGATCATCGAGCTGTCATCGACCGCCACGGGCTTTGCCGACCCCAGTCCCATGGTCAGAAAGGCCATGGCGATGCGATGATCCATGTTCGTGCGGATCGTCGCGCCGCCGGGGACGCTGTTCCATCCGCGCACGATCAGCGTGTCTTCTTCGCTGTGCGCATCCACCCCGCAGGCCATAAGCCCTTTTTCCGTCGCAGCCAGGCGGTCGCTTTCCTTCACCCGGAGCTCCGCCAGCCCTTCCATGATCATCTCGCCCTCGGCGAAGGCGGCCAGCACGGCCAGCACGGGATATTCGTCGATCATGAACGGCGCCCGCTCCGGCGGCACGCGGACAGCCTTCAGCGCGCTGTGCTTCACGCGAATGTCGCAAACCGGCTCGCCGCCCTGCTCGCGGGGATTTTCAAAGCTCAGCTCTGCGCCCATCTCGGCAATGGTATCGTAAAAGCCGATACGGGTGGGATTGATCAGAACATTTTCGATCAGAAGATCGGAGTTGGGCAAATCAGCGCCGCCGCGGCCAGGAACGCGGCCGAACTCGGATCGCCGGGAACATCGATCGGGCGCCCTTTGAGCATGGGCTGGCCCTTCAGCGTAATGAGACGCCCTTCCTCGCCATCAACAATATCGATCCTGGCGCCGAGATAGGCCAGCATCTTTTCGGTGTGATCGCGCGTGATCTCCGGTTCGACGATCATCGTCTCGCCGGCCGAGCCGAGCCCGGCCAGGAGGATGGCCGATTTCACCTGCGCGGAAGGGACCGGCAATCGATAAAAGATCGGAATGACGTCCGCCGTCCCCCGCAAGGTCAGCGGCAGCGTCTCCTGCCTTTCCTCGAGAACGCTGAGCCCCATCATCTTGAGCGGCGTCAGCACGCGCCCCATCGGTCGACGGCAGAGCGATTCATCGCCTCTGAAAACGGCCGTGATCGGATGGCCCGTGACGATCCCCGCCATCAGCCTTGCGCCCGTGCCGGAATTGCCGAAGTCGAGCGGCGCATCCGGTTTCATCAGGCCGCCAATGCCGCGGCCGGTAATCGTCCAGACGCCGTCCTCGAACGTGACGCCCGCGCCGAGTTGCTCCACGATGCGCGCCGTGGCGAGGACGTCGGCCGCTTCGAGAAGCCCGGTAATGCGCGTTTCATCGATCGCCAGGGCCCCGAACATCAGCGCCCTGTGCGAGATGGATTTATCGCCGGGCACACTGACATGGCCGGTTAACGGGCCCGATCGGACGGCGGCAAGCATGGTCATTGTCAAACGCGGGAGTGCGGGTTGGCGCAATCGGCGGCCTTCGGCATTCCGCCGCCGCCATAGAGACTTGCGATCGCCGGGCTGTCAATTCTCAATGCGGGGAGCGCACAGGCCATTCATTTCGCTTTGACACGGAGTGCGATCCGTGCCTATGCAATTTTCGATTTCCCCAGATGACAGAGACAGAGACTTTTCACGAGGCGATTGCATGTCAACAAAAGCTGCGCGCGGAACAAAACGGGTCTGCCAGAGCTGCGGCAACAAGTTCTACGACTTGAACCAGAATCCGATTACCTGCCCCATCTGCGACGCGGTCTTCCAGCATCAGGAGACGCGTTCGAAGCCGGCCCCGCCACCCACTACCGAGGATGACGAGGACGACGAGGCGATTGCCGGCGCACCCGCCGGGGTCGAGACCGTTTCGCTCGAGGAAGTCGAGGCCGACGAAAACGAGATTCCGGATCTGGAGGACAATGAGCTCGTCGAAATCGAAGAAGAAGAAGACGCCGACCTTGGCAAAGACGATGAAACCTTCATCGAAGTCGAAGAGGATGAGGACGATGATGAGGTGACCGGCATCGTCAGCGGCTCGCGCGAGGACGACGAGGAGAGTTGATGCGCCCCTGCGACCCCGGATCCGGCGCGGTAAGTCGATGATCCACGATATTTGCGTCATTGGTGCGGGGATCGTCGGACTTGCAAGCGCATTGCGATTCGCCGAAGCGCATCCGGGCGCCGATATCGTTGTCCTGGAGAAGGAAGCCGGCGTCGGACAGCATCAGACCGGACATAATAGCGGCGTCATCCATTCCGGCATCTATTATGGTCCTGGCAGTTTCAAGGCCGAGCTCTGCCGCAGGGGCGTCGCGGAAACGATCGGCTTCTGCAAGGCGCACAACATTCCCTATGTCACTTGCGGGAAGCTGCTGGTCGCCACGGATGACGCCGAGCGCAACCGGATGGATGCGCTGTTCGAACGCGCCACACAGAACAAGGTCGATGCGGAGCGGATCGACGCGGCCGAACTTCGCCGCAGAGAGCCGAACATTACCGGGCTGGGGGCGGTCTTCGTTCCGAGCACCGGGATTGTCGACTTCAAGCAGATATGCCGGGCCATGGCGCAGGATCTGAGGCGGCGCGGCGCCACCATCCATTTCAATGCCGAGGTCACCGCTATCGAGGAAAGCGGCAAGGGAGTCACGGTCCGGGCCGGCGATCGGGAATGGCAAGCGCGCTATCTGATTTCCTGCGGCGGGCTGCAGTCGGACCGGCTCGCCCGTCTTGCCGGGATTCGGACCGACTTCAAGATCGTGCCGTTTCGCGGCGAATATTATCGTCTGCCGTCGGAGAAGAACGGGATCGTCAATGCGTTGATCTATCCCGTGCCCGACCCTGCCCTGCCCTTCCTCGGCATTCATCTGACGCGGATGATCGACGGCGGCGTCACGGTCGGACCGAATGCCGTACTCGGCTGGTCGCGCGAGGGCTACCGCAAATTTTCCTTCTCCGCCCGGGACACGGCGAGCTTTCTGCGCTTTCCCGGCTTCTGGCGGGTCATGGCGAAGCATCTGAACGCCGGCCTTTCCGAGCTGCGCAATTCACTTTCGAAAGGACGCTATCTGGCCGAATGCCGGAAATACTGCCCGAGCCTTGAGCTGGACGATCTCACGCCTCAGGAGGCGGGCATCCGTGCGCAGGCGGTTTTACTGGACGGGACGCTCGTTCACGATTTCCTTTTCAAGGAAACGGACCGCATGCTCCACGTCTGCAACGCACCCTCGCCGGCGGCGACCTCGGCCCTGCCGATCGGCCGGATGATCGTCGAGCGCCTGGCGGGAAAAATGTCGCCGCGTCTGAAGGCCGCCGCGGCGCGCTGAGGCTACCGGCTCAAAGTCCTTGCGGCGCTATTCGAACCGGAAAGGGATGGCGAAATGGAACCGCGCACCTTTGAGGGACTGCGGCGGCGGGGGAAAGGGCGCCGCGCGGTGGACGGCATTCAGCGCACCCTGCTCCAGATGATAAATCCCCCGCGACTTGAGAATGCGGGCGGAGGCGACCTCGCCCGACCGCAGGAGCGTGAAGCCGACAACCACCGTATCCGAGCCGAAGCCGCCTCTCGGCTTATGCGCCGCCAGATGCCCGCGCACTTTCGCACGGTAAGCGTTCAGCGCCCGACTTCGTGCCGCTTGCCGCGTCTCGGCGGCGACACTGGAGCTGTTCTCCTCGTGATGGGCAATTTCAGTTGCGGCAATTTGCCGGCGGGCGGGCGGCGGCACGGCCTCGGCGATCGGCGCAGAGGCGGCATCGGCGGCTTCATCCGACAATGGCGCGTCGCTGGCGCCGGCTGAAGAAAGCGGCCTGAGATCCTCCGGCAAATGCCCCGTGCCGTGAATGGCAAGAAAGGCGGCCGATCGCGCCACTGCCAGCGGCGTTGCCGGCCGCTCGGCCCGCTGCTCCGGCAAAGCCGGCTCCGCGGGTCCTTCCTCTTCGGCATGCCGCGTCGCTTGCTCTTGGCGGTCTGTTCCGGCCGGCCGCCCCTCATCCGATGCCTCCAGGTGGGCATCGGAGCCGGCTTGCCGCGGAGGCTGCGCCCCCATGTCTTCCGGCAACGCGGAGGCCGGATCCGGCGGAACCGTCACATTGAGCGCGACAACCGGCTGTTGGCTCTGAGACCGGGCATACGCCGTCTCATCCTGTGTCGCGCCTTTCGCCGGCGACAGGTCGGCGCGGAGAGGCTCGCGGTCCTGCTTTTCGAGCGCCACGCCGTCCGCGAGTTCGACCGGAATAGCGTTTGGCGGCGTTCCGCGCAGCTGGCCCGGCATTCGGGCAAAGCCGATCAGGTAAGCCAGTAAGCCGCCGTGAACCAAAATCAGGGCAGCAGGGAGCATCCAGCGAAGGAAGGAGTTCGGACCGGCGCGCCGGCCGGGGCAGGTCCAGCAAATTCAGATCCCGCGCAGTCTCGGTCTCATGACGCCGAAGGAAACGGAGAACTGGGATGGCTGCTCTTGTGATCTTCATCCTGCTGCTCTGTGACCCGAATGCATCACACGCAACGCAGACGGCGCGAGCGGCGACGCATTCCACAACCAAAAGCTGTTGATATGCAACTTATGCAATTTTCGAGGGCATTTCCAGAGAAATGCTCGCCGGAACGCGCGCTTAGCTGAGCTGCTTCAACCGCGCTCAGATCATCAGATTGGAGCGGTTACGAGATCGGGCGAGCCCATCGCCAAATAAGGCGCGAATTGGGCAGCTAATGCAACTCCAGATAGGTGGACATAGGGGGCTTTCCGGAGATCATTGGCCGGATCGGGCACTGGGGGAACGATGGGCATGCAACGCTCTCTTGGAGCGAAGACGCGTTACGTCGTATTCTGTGTAGGCGTTTCCGCTGCGATCTCGGCAAATATCTCGGAAGCCTTCGCCGCCGACTGCCTCGACGTCTCCGTAACGGAGGTCGGTCCGTGCCTGCCCGCGGCCGAGCGAGTTGTGGACACCAGCGCCGTCATCCAGGTCATCGACACAACAGACCCCATCGAGAGGACGGTCGAAGAACAGGTTGTCGGAGACAAACTGCCGCTGGTAGACGACGTGGATCTGCCGCCGGTTAAGGACCTGCCGCCGGCCGGCTCGCTGCGGGAAATCTTAGAAAAGCTGCGCCCTGAGGAGCAAGGCGTCGTTCTCCAGACGCTCGCCACGCTGGGCCAGACAGTGGCCACGGCGGGGCTCCTGGCCTCCGCTTTGACCCAGGACATCATTTCCGCCGCTTTGGACGGGGACATTACGCCTGATAATGGCGGGCTCAGCCCGATCGCAGTGGCCGGCGCCAGCACGACATCGTCGCAATTCCTGGTGTCGGGCTATAAGGCGCTGCGGCATGACGGTTTCTCGGTCTCATCCTCCTTTGCCCCGGCATCCGGCAAGACCCCTGGATTCGACGAGGACAATTACGGCCTTACGATCGGAACGCGCTTCGACGGCTCCAAAATTTTCGGCGCGCAGCCGGGCAGCGTGACGCTCGGGGCGATCGCGAATTATACGCATACGGATATTGAGGTCGACGCGCCTTCGGGGCTGCCGGGCCTGGCGAGCGGCGGCTCGGCCGACGTCGACTCCTGGTCGGCCGGGGCTTTCGGTCTCGTGACGGACGGCTACCGTTACGGCCTGCTGACCGTGACCGGGACTTATGGCGCGCCCCAAACCAGCACCACGGTCGTCCAGCCCATTTCGGCGGAGTTCGACAATTACGGCCTCGCCACCTCAGCCGTGACGGGCGTCGTTGTGACGCTCGCGGGAACGACGAAGCTCGACCTGCGCGGCGGCGTGAACTATGTCTACGCCACGAGCGACGATTACGAAGACTTGCTCAGCACGAGCTATACCGACGGCCATATGGAGGAATTCTCCGGCAGCGCGTCAGCCCGCCTGTTCAGCGTGCTGAAGAACGGCGATTATTACATCCGGCCCTTTATCCAGAGCGGCCTCACGCATCGCTTTCATTATGAAAACGAGCTCACGGTCGATAGGGTGAACTTCTCCTTCGACGACGCAGACACGTCCGTCTTTGCGCGCGCGGGCCTGGACTTCGAGGTGGGACAATCGACGCAGGCCTATATGGCCGTGCGCAGCGATGCGAGCGAGGATTTCCACGCAATCGCCGGCCAGGTCGGAATAACGTTCAAACTCGACTGACGCGGACAGAGCTCCGACCGGAGCGCCTAGATCAACCCTCGTTCAAGTGGGCTCACTTGGACGAGGTCAAGTTGATCTATCTCAAAAAACGAGCGCAACTGTTCCCACGTCCATCCCCGCCTTCGCGGGGACATGCTTGGACGCGCGTTGCGCTAACTTTGCGGCGGCGTCCACTTCTCGCGCATGGTGACCAGCTCTTCGGCGGCGCTCGGATGAAGCGCCATTGTGGCATCGAAATCCCCTTTTGTCGCGCCCATGCGTAAGGGAATGGCGAGGATTTGCGCCATCTCGGCGGCATCCGGCCCCATTATGTGGCAGCCGAGCACATGATCCGTCTGCGCGTCGACGATCAGCTTCATCAGCATCTTCTCGTCGCGCCCGGGCAGAGTGTATTTCATCGGCCGGAAGCTCGACTTGTAAATGTCGACCTCCGCATATTGCGCGCGCGCGCCCTGCTCGGTCAGGCCGACCGAGCCGATCTCCGGCTGAGAGAACACCGCCGTGGGGATGAAGCTATGATCGACCGGTCTCGGCTTGCCGCGAAACACCGTATCGACAAAGCACATCGCTTCGTCGATCGCGACGGGCGTCAGATTGACCCGGTCGGTAACGTCGCCGACCGCATAGATATTGTGGACGGATGAGCGCGAATAGCGGTCGACGACGATCTCGCCGTCCAGCCCCAGCTTCACCCCGGCTTCCATGAGGCCCATATCCGCCGTCATCGGCACGCGGCCCGTCGCATACATCACGCAGCCGACGCTCAGCTCCTCGCCGTCTTCGAAGACGATCAGCTTGTCGCCGTCCGCCTCATCGATATGAGCCAGATATTTGTTCAGCATCAGGCGGATACCCCGGGCCTGCATCGCGTCCATCAGGCCGGTGCGCAGATCGTCGTCAAATCCGCGCAGGATCTTGTCGCCGCGGTAGATCAGCGTCACATCGACGCCGAGCCCGTTGAGGATCGAGGCGAATTCCACGCCGATATAACCGCCGCCGACAATGGCGATGCTTCGCGGCAATTCCTCCAGTGTGAACATCTCGTTCGAGGTAAGGATGTGCTGAGCCCCGCGAATATGCGGAACGAACGGCCAGGAGCCGGTGGCGATCAGGACCGTTTTGGCGGTCACAGTGCGGCCGTCGGCGAGCAGGCGCACCATGTTGGCGTCGTCCAACACGGCCCGGCTCCGGAAATGCTCGACGCCCGCGCCGTCGAGCAAGCTGACATAGACACCGCTGAGCCGGCCCACCTCGCGCTGCACATTGTCCCGCAGGGTCGGCCAGTCGAAAGTCGCGCCCCCGACGCTCCAGCCGAAGGCCGCCGCGTCCTGAAATTCCTCATGGAAATGGCTGCCATAGACGAACAGCTTTTTCGGCACACAGCCCCGGATCACACATGTGCCGCCATAGCGGTACTCCTCGGCGATGCCGACACGCGCACCGGCGAGCGCCGCCATGCGCGCCGCGCGGACGCCGCCTGAGCCGCCGCCAATGACGAAAAGATCATAGTCGTAGGTCATGGAGCCTCACGTGCCTGCTTATTGTTTGGCGTCATCGGGGGACGCGGCTTCCAAGGTGACGCCGCGCCGCTTCAGCTCCTTCCGGATGACCTCCTCCGCCTCGATCCCGATCTTCTGCGCCCAGGCAAATCCCATTTTCATGGCTTCCGAGGTCAGCTCCGGCGTGAGTTCGACGAACTTCTGACCGACGGGCGACCGGCAGAAATCCGCCAGCGTGTTCATCTCCTCGGCGGTGAATTTCTGCGCATAGAGGACGGCAATCTGATCGATGATCTCGCCGCGCCGGCTCAGAAACCGCTTTTCGATCTCCGCGAACACCCTCTCGACCTCTTCCTGCTGGTCGGGGGACTGGGGCGGTGTCGCCTCGCGGACTTCGCGGAACATCAGCGGCACCAGCTCGGTGAACTGCTCATCCATTTTGGTGGCTTCGAGCAGGTTTCGAGCGGCCTGAAGCTTTTCCGGAGCGATCTGCGGCGGCTCCTGCGCCAATGCCGGAAGAGCCGCCATCAGCAGAATGCCCAAGAGAAGGGCGGCACCGACGCGCGCAGCGTGGAGAATTGTCATTATCTCGATCCTCGCTCATCGGCTTCCGCCGTCTCGCCCGCCCGGCGCCACGCCAGTGATGCCTTAATCGTCCTCGGGCGCTTCGAGGGTCTGCACACCGGACGGACCGGCGATGATCGCCTTATCGGCGATGCCGATAAACAGCCCGTGCTCCACAACGCCCGGAATCATCTCCAGAACATCTCCGAGCGCTTCCGGATCATTGATTTCGCCGAACGCGCAGTCCGCAATGTAATTGCCGCTGTCGGAGACGAAAAACTCCCCGTTCAGGCGGCGCAGCGCAATCTCGCCCTCGCAGCCGACATCGAATGCGGCTTCCTCGATCATCCGGATCGTCGCCTTGGCTCCGAAGCGGACGACCTCGATGGGCAGCGGATAGGCCCCCAGCGTCGCGACGCGCTTCGAATGATCGGCGATCACCACCATCCGGTCGGATGCCATGGCGACGATCTTCTCGCGTAACAGCGCCCCGCCCCCGCCTTTGATCAGCCGGAGCGAGCCGTCAAGCTCATCAGCGCCGTCGATGGTCAGATCGAGTTCGGTATACTCGTCGAGCGTGGTCAGCGGCACGCCGGCGCGTTCCGCCCGGAGCCTGGTGTCCTCCGATGTCGGCACGCAAAGCACCTCGAGCCCCTCCTGGACCTTCTTGCCAAGGAGATCGACGAATTTCGCCGCCGTCGACCCCGTTCCCAGACCGAGCTTCATCCCGGGCGTTACGAGTTCAAGCGCGCGCTCGGCAGCGATCGCCTTGAAAAGATCAGTGCTCATTTTCAGCATCTCTCCTCACCCCGGTCAGCTGTCGAGACCGCCCATAAGCATATATTTGATCTCGACGAATTCCTCGATGCCGTGATGCGAGCCTTCGCGGCCAAGCCCGGACTCCTTCACACCGCCAAAGGGCGCGACTTCGGTGGAAATGATTCCCTCATTGATGCCGATAATACCGTATTCGAGCCTTTCGGCGACGCGCCAAATCCGGCCGATGTCGCGGGCGTGGAAATAGGCGGCCAGCCCAAACGGCGTATCATTGGCGATTCGGACGGCTTCTTCATCGGTCTTGAAGCGGAAGAGCGGGGCGACGGGGCCGAATGTCTCCTCCTGGGCAAAGAGCATCTCCGTCGTCGCGCCGGTTATCACGGTCGGCTCGTAGAACGTGCCGCCGAGTGCGTGAACCTTGCCGCCGGTTATCACTTTGGCACCTTTGGCTACGGCATCGCTGACATGCAGACTCGACCTTCTCGATCGCGGCCTTGTTGATCAGCGGCCCCTGCACGACGCCCGCCTCGTCGCCCGGCCCGACCTTCATCGCCTTCACCTTCGCGGCAAGCTTCTCGGCGAAAGCGTCATAGACGCCGTCCTGCACCAGAATGCGGTTCGCGCAGACGCAGGTCTGGCCCATATTGCGGTATTTCGAGGCGATGGCGTCCTCGACGGCCTTGTCGAGATCGGCATCGTCGAAAACGATGAACGGCGCGTTGCCGCCCAGCTCCAGCGCGACCTTCTTCACGGTGCTGGCCGCCTGGCGCATGAGCAGCTTGCCGACTTCGGTCGAGCCGGTAAAAGCAATCATCCGCACGAGCGGGCTTTCGGTGAGCTCCTTGCCGATCGCAGGCGCATCGCCGGTAATGACATTGAAGACGCCCTTCGGAATGCCGGCGCGATGGGCGAGTTCGGCCAGGGCGAGCGCCGTCAGCGGCGTGTCCTCGGCCGGTTTGACGACCGCCGTGCAACCGGCGGCCAAGGCAGGCGAGACTTTCCGCGTGATCATCGCGAGCGGAAAATTCCAGGGCGTGATTGCCCCGACGACGCCGATCGGCTGTTTCAAGACGACGATGCGGCCATTGGCGCGATGCGTCGGGATGACCTCGCCATAGATCCGCTTGGCCTCCTCGGCGAAGAACTCAACGAAGGATGCGCCATAAATGACCTCGCCGCGCGCTTCGGTGAGCGGCTTACCCTGCTCCGCCGTCATGAGGGCGGCAAGCGGCTCGGTATGCTCGACGATCAGATCGAACCAGCGGCGCAACAAGACCGAGCGCTCCTTCGCCAGGAGATCGCGCCAGGGCCCGAATGCCCGATACGCGGCCTCGATCGCCTCTTTCGCGCCTTCCGCACCGACATCGGGCACGCGCGCAATCTCCGCGCCGCTCGCCGGGTTCAAGACGGGATCCTTGGCTTGGCCGGTCCAGGCGCCATCGATATAGCATTGCTGGCGAATGAGATTTTCGACTTTCTGGTCCATGGCCAACTCCTTGGATTCGGGATGTCCTTCAGCTTCGTTCACATGATCCGCCAACGGCCCACTTTGCGCAATGCGTGTGGGGAGAAGGTGGCAATCATGGTCACAGTCATATATTGGACGGCATGGTAAGGAAAGAAACCGGATCATGAAGGACATCACGCTTATTTTCGATCTCGACGGAACGATGATCGATACGGCGCCGGATCTGATCGCGGCAACGAATTACACGCTCGGATTGTTCGGCATGCCGGCGGTGGAGGAGCAAATCATCGAGCCCGCCGTCGGACTCGGGTCGAGAGCGATGCTGCACACGGCCATGCTGTCGCTCCACCGCGAGCCGGATAAGGACGAACTCGACCGGCTGAGCGCCCATTTCATCGAATACTACCAGGACCACATCGCCGTGCGCAGCCGCCCTTTTCCCGGGCTTGTGGGCGTGCTGGAGACGCTGCAGGCGGGCGGCGCGCGTCTCGGGGTCTGCACGAACAAACCAGAGGCGCTGGCCCGGAAGCTGCTCGCGGAGCTGGGGTTCGACAGCTATTTCGCCGCCATCGCCGGCGCCGACACCTTTCCGGTCCGAAAGCCGGACCCCGGCCATTTGCTCGGCACGATCGGCGCCGCGGGCGGCAACCCGCACCGCTCGGCCATGATCGGCGACAGCCTGGCCGACGCCAAGGCTGCGCGGAGCGCCGGCGTACCGTTCATCGCGGTGAGTTTCGGCTATGGCGAGAAGCCGATCGAACGGCTAAGGCCGGACGCTGTCATCGACCATTTCGACGACCTGCCCGCGGCCCTGAAAACGATCGCACCGCTCCAGTAGCAACAGATATTCGCGATGACGGGACCGTTCTGGTCTGAAACGCTCCTCCTCCATTCAAATGGCCGTTTTGCCCTATAACGCGCTATCATGAACCGAGAGGCAATCACCTTTGGAGTGTTTATGACACTGTTCCGCTTTCGCCGCCCTCGCGCAATGCTTCACCGACCGGGCGGCAGGAGTTGTCGGTTCGTTGCCGTAATGCTAGCAGCGCTCGCTCTGATCAGACTTATTCCTGGCGCCGAAGCCGAGCCGAGACACGCGCCCAACAGCCATATATCGCTCGATCTGGATGAATGCTTCACGCCCTCCGATCGCTTTTCCGGCTTCGTCGATCGATCGTCGGGCGCATCTTTCGTCATCATCGAGCTTCCGGGCCCGCAGCCCTATGACGAGCTGAAGACCATCCCGGAGCGCGAGGACGCCCTCGCCCAGCAAGGCTTGACGGAGACGGTCGTGAGCGCGCTTCCCGGCCGCACAGGCGAATATGTCTATTTCTCCGGCAAGCGGGTCGCTTCGGGCCGCGGATTTGCGAAGTTCATCCTGATCTTCCGCGAAGCCGGCCTGACCGCGACAATCAGCGTCAACGTCCCGCAGGCCGCGATCGATGACGGCACTTATACCAGGGCGCAGATCGAAAGCATCCTGGCTACGGCAAAGGTCGAGGACCGGCCGGCGAAATCCGCCGAGCTCTTCCGCTTCGGCTATCTCGGGCCGTTCCAGGAGGCGTACAGTCTTGGCGGCATGTCGAAGGCCTACAGCACCTCGGGGAAAGTGCCCGCGGCGGGCGAGAACCGCATGTTCGAGGAGCCGACGCTATTCGTATCGCCGTCGCTGGGGACGCAGATCGTCGATCCAAGGACCGCTGCGCAACGCTCGTTCCGATCGCTGGGCGGTCTGCGGGAGAAGACCATCGAGAGCGAGAAAACCGTCAAGATCGGCGGCCTGGAGGGTTATCAGATCATCGGCGAAACAGCGGATAAGGAGACCGGCACGGAGATCGCCATCAATCTCGTGCTCCTGGTCGGAGACCCCGGCGACTATTACGCCATGGTCGCAACCATGCCCCTGACCGACAAGGACAAGTTCATGCCGGAAATCGAAAAGGTCATCGCCAGCTTCGAGCCGGTGAAGCCGGAGCATTAGACGGATGCGGCCAAGGCAGATTGGCGGGCTTGACAGTCTCTGCGGCGCGCGCCTAAATCGAAGCCTTCCTGGAACAAGGACGCTTAGCTCAGCGGTAGAGCACCGTCTTCACACGGCGGGGGTCGCTGGTTCAAACCCAGCAGCGTCCACCATTTTTAGTTTGCGGGTAGCCGCCACTCCAACCCTACCCGCGCGGTTCCGGTTCGAGGATTCTCCTCTCACCGCCACCCTTTTGTTTGCCGGCGCCGCCGGCCAACCCAACCGGCGGGGTTCCGGGAATTGCCCGAACCCATCATGTCGGTCGACATCATCGGCGAGACCCAGTCTTGCCTGCGCGGAGCTATGCACTCTCCTGAGGTGGCATCGCTTTTGCGACGGGCAAAGTCACGGTAAAGGTAGCGCCCCTGCCCGGCCGTGAGGTAACGCTGATCTCGCCGCCAAGCCGGCCAACGATTTGCTTGCAGATCGACAGGCCCAGACCGCTCCCCGTGGTGCTCTGCCAGCGCCGCTCGAATTTGGAGAAGATCCGCTGCTTGTCGGCATCCGGTATGCCGGGGCCGTTGTCTGCAAAGGCGGCAGCGAAAGCGCCATTGCCGATCTTAGTGCTGACGTTCACGACCGGCGACGCGTTGTCATTGTATTTGATCGAATTGGAGAGAATGTTGATATAGACCTGCTTGAGGCGGTCGCGGTCACCAGCAATGGTCACGTCTCCGGTGCGAATCTTCTCGATAATGCCGACACCTTTGTTCCGCGCAATGCCGCGCATCGTCTCCACGGTTTCGCGCAGGATTTCGCCGGGATCGAACGTCTCCTCCACCCAGCTGCCGTGGCCGCTTTCCAATTGGGAGATGTCGAGAATCTCGTCGAGCAGGCGCGTGAGGCGCTGGCTTTCGCTGACGATAATGTTGAGAAACCGCGAAGATTGCGCATTGTCGAGGTCCTTGGTTTCCAGCAAGATCTCCGAGAAAGACCGGATCGATGTCATGGGCGTGCGCAACTCGTGGCTGACAAGGCTGAGGAAGTCATCCTTCATCTTGTCCATGCGTGTGAGCTGCTCGTTGGCGATGCCCAGCTGGGCCGCAGTTTCTTCCAGCTCGGCCGACTTCTGCTCCAGCCTCCGGCTGTATTCGATGACCTGCTGGGCCTCATCGACGATTTCGATCATCTCATCGAGGCTGATCGCTTCGCCGACCGCAACGCGCGATACCATGACCCGCGCGGAGGCGGCGCCGACTGTGCTGGCGAGCTGACGCTCAACGGCGGCGATCAGCTCTTCGCTCGCCTCGAGCGGGCCTGTCTCGTTCTTCTGCGAGCGGGCATAGTCCTGGAACAGGGATTGCGTGCGCTCCCGCCCGATGATGCGTTGTGTGAGCGTGAGCAAGTCGTTGACGGAAGCCGACCGCCGCCACATCGGCGAATAGCCGTCCGAGCGGTGTGTAAAGGCGTTCACGAAGAGCGCGGCCTGGACCTGTTCTAGCACCTTCGGCGCGAAAAGCAGCGATCCGATAATATAGAAGCTGATATTGGCGAGGTAGCTCCAAAACAGGGCGTGGACGAGCGGATCCCAGCCTTCAAGGCCGAACAGCGCCTCCGGGCGCAGCAGCGGATTTCCCCACAGGCCATTGGCGATCAGGTCGAGACTGCCGAAATCGCCCGCGCGTTCCAGCGCCGGCACGAGCAGGGTGAAGGCCCAGACGGCAAAGCCGGCCGTCAGTCCGGCGATCGCCCCGCGTTCGGTGCTGTTGCGCCAGAATATGCCGCCGATAATCACCGGCAGAAACTGGGCGACCGCGGCAAACGAAATCAGCCCGATCGACGCAAGCGCGTCAGACCGCGCGCTGTAGCGGTAGTAGACATAGCCGAGAAACAGGATGGCGATGATGCTGGTGCGGCGGATATTGAGCAGCAGTCTCGTGAGTTCGCCGCTGGAATTGCGGCTCATTCCGGGTGTGCGCAACAGGAGCGGCATCACCAGGTGGTTGGAGACCATGATCGACAGAGCGATCGAGGCGACGATCATCATGGAGGTCGCGGAGGAGAAGCCGCCGATAAAGGCCAGAATCGCCAGGGTCTCCTGCCCGGCGTTCATGGGCACGGTCAGGACGAACAGGTCCGGGTCCGATCCTGCGGGCATGGTCGTCATGCCGGCCAGAGCGATGGGAATGACGAAAAGCGATATCAGCAGCAGATAGAGCGGGAACAGCCAGGATGCCGTTTTCAGATTGGCCTCGTTGGATATTTCCACCACGGTGATCTGGAACTGTCTTGGCAGGCAGATGATCGCCGCCGCCGACAGCACCATCAGGGTGAACCAGCGTGCGCCATAGCCTTCGCGCAGGGAAAATGTCTCCTGGACCTGCGGATCCGTCTGCAGCGCCTTGAAGACGCTGCCAATATCCCCCGGCGTTAGGTGAAAGATGACAAACAACCCAACGGCGACCAGAGCGAAAAGCTTGACCAGCGATTCAAAGGCAATCGCTGCGACGACGCCGGGATGATGTTCGTCGGCACCGATATTGCGCGTGCCGAACAGGACGATGAACACGCCCATCGCCGCGGCGACCCAGAAGCCGGAGTCGGTGTAGGTGGCTTCCGATACCGTCGCCTGGCTCGCGGATGACAGCACGTGGAAGCTCGTCGCAACCGCCTTGAGCTGCAGGGCGATGTAAGGCGTCGTGCCGATCACCGCCATGACGGTCACGAGCGCGGCAAGGCGTGCGCTCTTGCCGTAGCGGGACGAAATGAAATCCGCGATGGAGGTGATGCGGTGAGTTTTCGATATGCGCACCAGCTTGCGAAGGACAAACCACCAGCCGATGAAGACGAGGGTCGGGCCGAGATAGATGGTGAAAAACTCATAGCCGCTGCGCGAGGCCGACCCGACGGCGCCATAGAATGTCCAGGACGTGCAATAGACGGCGAGCGACAAGGTGTAAACGACAGGCGTATTGATCAGGCCGTAAGCGCCTCTCTGAGCACGCCTGATCGCGACAAATGCGAGAATAAACAGCAGCGCCAGATAGCACAGGGAAATCAGAATGAGGGCGCCAGCGTTCAGCATGATCAGCTCCGCCCCTTCGGAGGATCGCTGTCGCTGGCGATGTGCGTGGCATCATTCTGGCCGGGCGGAAAGGCGGCGCGGTCCAGCAGAAACGCCATCCGCGCCCCGAGCAGGACAAGCGCGAGCCAGAGCAAAAAGATGTAGACCGGCAGCGTCGGCAATCCGAGTATCGTTCCCGGAACATCGAAAATATCAAGGATCGGCGGCAGCAGGAGCAGCGCCCCCGCAGCGGGCAGCAGCAACGCCAGCTCGTGCACTTTACCATGGCCGTTCATGCATCGGTCCCGTCACTATGCGGTTTCGAGAAGAGATTCGACGGCGGCGACCACATCCTTGTTCGAGAACGGCTTTGCGATATAGCGGTCGGCGCCCAGTTCCATCGCCAGATGCCTGTCCGCTTCCTGCCCCTTGGCGGTCAGCATCAGCACTCGGGTGTTTGCGATTTCAGGCTCTGCGCGGAGGATCTTCAGGATCTCGAAGCCGTTGTAATGCTCCATCATGATGTCGAGGATAAGCAGCTCCGGCCGGCGCGCGCGTAGGAGCCGTAATGTCTCGGCACCATCCTTCGCGGTCAGAACATTATGACCTTGCCGTTCAAGAAGAAAAGTCAGCGACTCGACAATATAAGGTTCGTCTTCGCCGATCAAAATGGTGTGGGGCAAGTCGTTAACCTCCCGAAACGCGTTCTATCCCTGAGACTCCGCCAGTGCGGGTTGGTTAATCAGATAAAATCCTATGCCGTCTGCCAAGAGGAAATCGTGTCATCTATTAAGCCTTCTCTTTCTTGGGAACGGGAAGTATCGGCGCGTGGGCGCGGTGCGCGCAGGCCGGCCTTGGGCATAATCTGCAGCTAATACCGGCTTCCGTGGTGGCGACCCGGCTCGATGGATCGAGAACGTCGCCATAGACAAGGCGGTTGCTATAGGCGGCATTGCAGGCAAGCATGACGCTGTAGATCTGCTGCGGCACGCCGAAGAGCCGCGCCTCCTTGGCAACGGTGCGCGCGATCAGCAGAAACTCTTTGTCGTCGGGCAGACGAATGATCTGCGGTATGACCCGGCCCGGTGTCTGAAAGGCGCGATAGATGGCCCACAGGGAACAGGCGCTGCCATGCCGCGGCAGGCGAAGGTCGGGAAGGCTGAAGATTTTGGAGGTATTTCCGGCGGGGTCCGTGCGCAGGAACGCGAATGGTATGGCCCCGGCCCGATCCTTCTTGAGGGTAACGAGACGGTGGCAGATCTGCTCGAAACTTGCACAAAACCGGCTCGCCAGGGCTTCGATATCATATCTCAGCTCCTCCGCCGCGTTCAGAACGCTGTCATAGGGCAGCAGCAGCGCGCCGGCTCCATAGCGGGCCATGGCGTGAAACGCCCGGTCCCGGGCATCGTCGGTCCTGAGCCTGCGATCGGCAACCGTTTGTTCGAGCATTTCGCGGTATTCCAGTTCGAACGCCACGCGGGCGAGCTGAAACCGGAGCGTCGGCTGCGGCAGGTTCGGTTTGACGATCAGCGCCCGCGTCTCCCGGTCGTGGGCGAAGTAAGGTGTGCTGACCGGGTGGCCGCCGGAGGCTTCGGGCGGCAGATCGCCGAACGAAACGCCGACCCCATGCCGAGCCTCCAGATAGTCGCAAAGCGACCTTTCATCGACCGCGCCGTCGCGGGAGAGCTTGCCGCGAATTTCGTCCGCCGCCGCCTCCAGCTCGGGAAAATAATTGTTGTTGTCGACGATCAAATCGTCCACTTCCGCTGCGGGGGTTGCGGGGCGGCTCTCCAGAACCCGCCCGCTCATATATTGAAACAGGGACGTTGCGCTTTCGCTGAGCTTTTTGCTTTCCGTGGCGAGCAGACCAACGAACCGTTTGTGCTGGTCGCGCGGCAAATCCCTGTGTTCTTCGAGGATCTCCGCGAAAGAGCGGATCGAGGTGATATGCGTCAGAATTTCATGGCTGGTCTCGGCCATGAAGGGGTTGCGATGCAGCTGGTCGGAGAGCGCCTCTATGAGGTCGTTGGCATCACGCCAGGCATTGTGAAGCCTGACGATGGCGCGCCCCCAATCGGGATCACGGTTGACGATCGATTGCGCGCCCTTTGCCGATAGCGGGATATCGCGGAACAGCGGCTCCGCCGTCAGATCGGTCAGATGCTGCACGAGGCGGGCATCTTCGAAACCGGACAACGCACTCGCATCAAGATCGAGCTCGGCGGCTATTCGGTTCAACAGGCCGCCCGCGATCACACGTTTATCGTGCTCGATCAGGTTCAGATAGCTAACGGAAATCCCAACTTTTTTTGCCAGTCCCGTCTGCGTCAGCGATTTCTTTTTCCGCGCGGTACGGAGGCGAAAGCCGATCGGTGTCGTTGCCAATACGCATCCCTCCCAAATGGCGAGAACCATGGCGAACAATTTACATTTTTACAAAACAACGACATTCCGTAAAGTGTTTTTTACACAAAACGGCAGGAATAACAATAGTCTAATAGAGTTTTCACAGGCCCCTGTGTAACCATGTCAGAGAGGTACGCCATTTGGGAAGCCGATCGGCGTACCGGTCGTGCGGTTCATCGTGCCGGGTTGTAAATCCTGTCTCAGACACAGGAAGACCTGTCCTGAAACGCATCATTCGAAACGTTCGGGAGGAAGATCTCATGGATGAAACGAAGAATAAATTTAGCCGCCGCACGGTCCTGAAGACCGGCCTGGCTGGTGTGGCTGTCGCCAGTGCGCCTGCCTATTTCGTGCGCGGCGCAGCGGCAGAAACCAAGTACCTCAATATGCCGACCGGCAAGACGGTCACCTTCGGGTTCAACGTGCCGCAGACAGGCGCCTATGCCGACGAAGGCGCCGACGAGCTGCGCGCTTACAAGCTGGCGGTCAAGCACATCAATGGTGAAGGCGACGGCGGCATGCTGAGCACCTTCTCCTCCAAAGAGCTCAAAGGGAACGGCGTCAACGGCAAGAAGGTGGTGTTCGTCACCGGCGACACGCAAACAAAGTCGGACGCGGCCCGGGCATCGGCAAAGCGGATGATCGAGAAGGACGGCGCTATCATGATCACCGGCGGTTCTTCGTCGGGCGTCGCGATCGCCGTGCAGGGGCTTTGCCAGGAAGCCGGCGTCATCTTCATGGCCGGCCTGACCCACTCCAACGACACCACGGGCAAGGACAAGAAGCGCAACGGCTTCCGCCATTTCTTCAATACGGAAATGACGGGCGCCGCTCTCGCTCCGGTGCTGAAAAATAACTACGGCACGGACCGCAAGGCCTATCACCTGACGGCCGACTACACCTGGGGCTGGTCGCAGGAAGCGTCGATCAAGAAATATACCGAGAAGCTCGGCTGGGAGACGGTAGACGCGGTCCGCACGCCGCTCGGCGCCGGCGACTTCTCGCAATATATTACGCCGGTTCTGAATTCCGGCGCCGACGTGCTCGTGCTGAACCACTACGGCAAGGACATGGTCAACTCGCTTACCCAGGCGGTGCAGTTCGGCCTCCGCGACAAAGAGGTTAACGGCAAGCATTTCGAGATCGTTGTGCCGCTCTACAGCCGCCTCATGGCGCAGGGCGCTGGCGATGCCGTCAAGGGAATCTTCGGCTCGACCAATTGGCATTGGTCGCTGGACGGACGAAGGCTCCAAGGCGTTCGTCAAGTCGTTCGGACAGGAATATGGCTTCCCGCCGTCCCAGGCGGCCCACACGACATACTGCCAAGCGATCCTTTACGCCGATGCCTGCCAGCGCGCCGGTTCTTTTGCCCCGTGCGATGTCGTCAAGGCGCTCGAGGGCTTCAAGTTCGACGGTCTGGGCAACGGTCCGACGGAATATCGCGCCGCGGACCATCAGTGCTTCAAGGACGTTCTGGTCGTGAAGGGTAAGGAAAAGCCCACGACGAAATTCGACGTCCTCGAGGTCGTCGAAGTGACGCCGCGCAGCCAGGTGGAGTATGAAGCCTCCATGCTCGGCGGCGAGCTTGGTCCCTGCAACAATGGTGCCTAAGACACACTAAGACGTGCACTTTTCCTCCAGGCGTCCATGTCGGCTCTGAAACCGGCTGATGTGGGCGGCTGGAGAATGCTGTTTCCGTATCGCAGGCGGGGCGTATCGGACAGATGGGGACGCTTGCAATGGACGCCATACTGCTCCAGATCCTGAACGGTCTCGACAAGGGCGGGGCCTATGCGCTGATTGCGCTCGGGCTGACCCTGATTTTCGGCACGCTCGGCGTCGTCAATTTCGCCCATGGCGCGTTGTTCATGCTGGGTGCGTTCTGCGCGGTGGCCGTCAACCAGTTTCTGACCCTCGAGCAGGTCACGATCGATCCGACCCAGATGACCGCCTGGGGCACGCCGCTGGAGATCCGCACGCCCTATATCGAGGCGTGGCTCGGCGATTTCGGCGCCTTCCTCGTCGATTATTCTGTTCCCTTCTCGCTTCTCTTCGCGATCCCGGTGATGCTCATCATCGGCATTGCCATGGAGCGCGGAGTCATCCGTTTTTTTTATAAGCGTCCCCATTCCGAGCAGATCCTCGTCACATTCGGCCTGGCAATCGTCATCCAGGAAATTATCAAGCTGCAGTTTGGGGCGAACCCGATCCCGCAACCGGCGCCGGAAATCGTTTCCGGCTCGGCCGATATCGGCGCGTTCTTCGGGTTCGCGGCCGGTGACATCGTCTACCCCTATTGGCGCTTGGTCTATCTGCTGTTCTCCCTCGCCGTCATCGGCGGAGTGTTCGCATTTCTGCAGTTCACGACATATGGCATGGTGGTGCGCGCGGGGATGGCGGACCGCCAGACGGTGGGCCTTCTCGGCATCAACATCCGGCGCCGTTTCACGGTCGTCTTCGGCCTGGCGGCCGTCGTCGCCGGGCTCGCCGGCGTCATGTACACGCCGATCCTGCCACCCAACTATAATTTGGGCATGGAGTTTCTCGTCCTCTCCTTTGTGGTTGTCGTTGTCGGCGGCATGGGCTCGCTTTCAGGCGCCGTTGCCGCGGGCTTCATCCTCGGCATCCTGCAATCATTCGCCTCGATGAATGAGGTGAAGAACATTCTGCCCGGGATCGACCAGATCATTATCTACCTTGTCGCCGTCGTTATCCTGCTCATCCGCCCCCGCGGTCTTATGGGCCGGAAGGGCGTGATGGAAAACTGAGCATGAAAACCTCTCGAACCCATGACCTGCTGCTTGTCGCCTGCTTTGCCGTGTTCGTGCTTGCATGTCCCATCTTGCTCGCTCCCATCGGCGCGGCTTATCCCGATCTCCTCCAGCGTTTCGCCATCTTCGGGATCTTGGCGATCGGGTTCAATATCCTGTTCGGGCTCACCGGATATCTCTCATTCGGCCACGCAGCGTTTCTCGGCGTCGGCTCCTATGCCGCCGTCTGGTCATTCAAGCTCTTCTCCATGAACGCGCTTCCGGCGGTGCTGATCGGTATTGTCTTCGCCGGGCTATTTTCGCTGCTGATCGGCTATGTCTCGCTCCGGCGCGCCGGCATTTACTTCTCGATACTCACCCTCGCTTTCGCGCAGATGTCCTACAATCTCGCCTATTCGGTGCTGACGCCGATCACCAATGGCGAGACGGGTCTGCAGCTCACCTTGAACGATCCACGGTATATCGACACCGCGCTCGGCATCGATCATGGTCCGGGACTGCCCATCACCAATCTTTTCGGCATAAAGATGAGCGGCTATCCCGGCTTCTACTTCTGCGCCGTTGTTCTGATCATCGCCTTCTATGTGGCGAAGCGGATCACGCGCTCCCCCTTCGGCATGAAGCTGCGCGCCATCAAGTCAAACCAGAACCGTATGTCCTATACGGGGTTCAATACCCGGCCCTATCTTCTGTCCGCATTCGTCATCTCCGGAATGTATGCCGGGCTTGCCGGCTCCCTCATGGCGGTCACCGACCCCTTGGCAGGCGCGGAACGCATGCAGTGGACGGCCTCCGGCGAGGTCGTACTGATGACCATCCTCGGCGGCGCCGGGACGTTGATCGGACCGGTGCTGGGGGCGGGCGTCATAAAATATTTCGAGAATATCTTTTCCTCGTTCAACGATCAGACGCTCCATGCCGCTTTCGCCTTTCTGCCGCAGGGCGTCGCGGACTTTCTCGTGGCGGTCACCCATCCCTTTGTCGGTGAAGGCTGGCATCTCACACTGGGTGTGCTGTTCGTGATGATCGTCATCTTCCTTCCTGGCGGGCTGATGGAAGGCTTTAACCGCATCGTCAACCTTTTCCGACGTCCGCCCGGCGGCGGTGATGTGGCCGAGCCGGCCATGCAGCCGCAAGCCGCGTAAAGGGGAGGCCCCGCAGGATGAGCATTCTGAGCGTACAGAACGTCAACAAGAGCTTCGGCGGGCTAAAGGCTCTCGACAACGTCAACCTCGAAGTCGAGGAACAAACCGTCCATGCCATTATCGGCCCCAATGGCGCCGGCAAGTCCACCTTGCTCAACTGCTTCGTCGGTCGGCTGACACCCGATACCGGCTCGATCGTGTTCAACGGCGCGTCGCTCCTCGGCATCATGCCGCACGAGATCAACCAGATCGGTGTCGCCCGCGTCTTTCAGACGCCTGAAATTTTTGCCGACCTGACCTTGCTTGAAAACGTCATGATCCCGGCGCTGGCGACGCGGGACGGCTCTTTCAGCCTCCAACTATGGTCGCGAATGGATTGTCAGCCTGACATTCGCGAGGAAGCGGAACACGTTCTGAGGGACGTGGGCCTGATCGAGCAAAAAGATGTAATCGCTGATTCTCTGTCGCGAGGTGACAAACGTCGGCTGGAGCTGGCAATGTGTATCGTCCAACACCCAAAGCTCCTCCTGCTCGACGAACCCACCGCCGGCATGTCGCGGGCCGATACCAACGACACTGTCGCCCTTCTAAGACGTATTGGCGAGGAGCGGCGCATTACGAAAATCGTCATTGAGCATGATATGCATGTGGTGTTCTCCCTTGCCCACAAAATCAGCGTGATGTCACAAGGGACGGTGATTGCACAAGGCGAACCGAATGAGATCAAGGGCAATCCGAAGGTTCAAGAAGCCTATCTCGGAGGGGCGCACTGAAATGAACGATATGATGATGCGTTCTTTGGAAAAGTCGGTGCCGCTGGAATCGCGTCAGGAACAGTCCGAACTGGCCTATTTCAGCGCAAGGAACATCAAGGCTTATTACGGCGAGTCCTATATCGTCCAGGACGTCTCCTTCAACATCGCCGAAAATGAGATCGTCGCGCTCCTGGGCCGCAACGGCGCGGGCAAGACCACCATGCTCCGCACGATTGCGCGCATGGAGAGCCCTTCATTGCATAGCGGCGAGATCTATCTCGACGGCTTGGCCGTGCATGAATTGGCTGACTATGAGGCGTCGCGGGCCGGCATCCAGCTCGTGCCCGAAGACCGCAGGATTATCCCCGGTCTGACGGTTGAGGAAAACCTGATCCTGGCACAGATCGAAGAGCCGATCGGCTGGGATCTGGACCGCATTTACGGCCACTTTCCGCGGCTTGCCGAACGGCGCAAGCAGGAGGCGGTGACTTTATCTGGTGGCGAGCAGCAGATGCTGGCGGTTGCCAGGTCGCTTGCCCGCGACATCAAGCTTCTGCTGCTCGACGAACCTTATGAAGGGCTGGCGCCGACGATTGTGCGCGAGATCGAAAAGATCCTGATGGACGTCAAGGAGCTTGGGATTACCACGCTCATCGTTGAGCAGAACGCCATCGCGGCGCTTCATCTGGCCAACCGTGCGCTGATTCTCGATATGGGCCACATAGCCTTCGATGGATCGGCGCAGGAGGTTCTTGAAAACGAAGATCTCCGCCAGAACTATCTTGCAATCTGAGGTGACAACGCAGTCTCCAAGAGACGAACTTCGACCGTCAAAATAGGCCGGGACCACGCCGCCAGGTGGCTATCAGGCGCTTGCCTTCCTTGACTGCCCGGAAAATGCCCTTTCGTCACCCTTGAATACACATGCGCCGAAGGTCGATGGCGCAGAATTCGGTCCGCCTTCACGCCGTCCGGCCCCACCGCCCCACGGCGCGAGACTTTGCCTTGCGGAAGGCGAAGGAGAAATATGAGCGGCATGCAAAGACCGGCCCTGGCAGTTCATGGCGGCTGCGGCGTGATGGCGAAGCTCAATCTGAGCGAAGAGGCGTGGATCGCGGCCCGCGCCGACCTTGCCCGCGCCCTGAGAGCCGGATGGGACGTCCTGTCGGCCGGTGGGCCCGCGCCGGATGCGGTCGAGGCGGCAGTGGCGGTGATGGAGGATTCACCGCATTTCAATGCCGGATATGGCGCGGCGTTGAACAGGGCCGGAGAGCATGAGCTCGACGCGGCGATCATGGACGGCGCCACTCTTGCCACCGGCGCGGTCACCGCCGTGCGCCGGATCCGCAATCCGGTCAAGGCGGCCCGCGCGGTCATGCAACATGGCGATGCGGTGCTGCTCGCAAGCGCCGCCGCGGACCGCTTCGCCGAAGACGCCGGGCTCGACATGGTCCCGCCGGATTATTTCAAGACCGAGCGGCGTGCGGAAGCGCTCGCGGCGATGAAGGCGCATGAGGCGGCGGGAACAGCTTCGGCCGCCAGCGAAGCCGACAAGCATGGCACCGTCGGCGCCGTGGCGCTGGACCGGGACGGACATCTGGCCGCGGCCACCTCCACCGGCGGCTATAGCAACCAGCCGGAAGGGCGGGTCGGAGACACGCCGATCATCGGCGCAGGCACCTATGCGCGGGACGGCGTGTGCGCGGTTTCAGGGACCGGACGAGGCGAATATTTCATGCGCTATGTGGTGGCGCATGAGATTGCGAGCCGCGTGGCCTATCTCGGCGAAACCGTCTCGCAAGCCGCGGATAAGGTCATTCACCAGGATCTCGAACCGCATAATATCGGCGCAGGGCTCGTCGCCATCGGCGCGGACGGCACGGTGGCGGCGCCCTATAATACGGACGGCATGTTTCGCGGCTGGGTTATGGAGACCGGCGCGTTCTGCGTCGGCTCGCATCACCGGCTCTTCAGAATACAGGACCGGTGATCGTCCGGCGTGAGCGTCGCGCGACGCCTGAAGACAGCGCCTCCCACGGAGCCGATCAGGCGAAGCCGAGAAATCCGTCGGCCTCACGGATCGGCGGCGCTTTCTGCAACGCCGTGATATCCGGCCGGATCGCCCGCAATTCCGGATGGCCCGAAAAAAACGCCTCAAGCTCTGCGGCCAGGGCGAGCGTCCCCAGATCGTCGCCCCTTCGCCCGACAATCTGCAGCCCGAACGGCATGCCCGCAAGATCGAGGCCTGCGGGAATGGTGACAGAGGGATGGCCGGGAAGCGTCGAGGCATAGGCGAGCCCCAGCCAGTGGTAATAGTTCGGCATCGGCGCGCCATCGATCTCCTTGGGGTAAAGCTCGCGCCAGTCGCGCGGCGTGATGGTCACCGCCGGGGTGAGCAGATAGTCGGTCGTCTCGAAGAAGCGCTGCCAATTGCGATAGATCCGCGCCTGCCGGGTGAAGGCGTCGGCGACATCGCGCGCGGAATAGCCGAGCCCTTCCTCGATATTCGCCCGCACATTCGGGCCGATCTTATCCGGATGCGTCTGCATCAGACCATAATGCTGGCCAAGGAAGGACAAGGCTCTGAGCACGGCGAATGCCCTGTCCGTCCCGGCGCAGTCCGGATGCGCCTCCTCCATCGCCGCGAACCGCCCGTCGAGCGCGGCAATCTTCGCCTTGAAGCTTTCGCAGATGATCCGCTCGGTCGGCGCGAAGCCGAAATCCTCGCTGACGGCGATGCGCAGGCTGCTGAGATCGACGCGCGGCAGGCGCCGGAAGTCGTCCGGATCGCCATGCGTGCGTCCGGCGATCACGGAGGTCCACGGATCGAGCCGGTCCGGCCGCATCTGGACGGAGAGCAGCAATGCGGTGTCCGCCGCAGTGCGCGCCATCGGCCCGGCGGTAGCAAGCGGGATCAGCGCGATGCCGCGCAGATCGCCCGGCACCACGCCTGGACTTGGACGAAAGCCGACAACGCCGCAAAAGGCCGCCGGGTTGCGCAGGCTGCCGCCCGTGTCCGAGCCGGTCGCGATCGGGCACATGCCGCAGGCGAGCGCCACGGCCGAGCCGCCCGAGGATCCGGCACAGCTCTTCGTCAGATCGTAAGGATTGGCCGTGACGCCGTAGACGGTGTTGCGCGTGTTCGCGCCTGCGCTCCATTCGGGATTGTTGGTCTTGCCGAGGATGAGCGCGCCGGCCGCGCGCAGCGCCGCCACCATCGCGTCGTCTTTGGCGGCCATATTGTCGCGGAAGATCTCGGAGCCGAACGTGGTCGGCAGGCCCGCCACGTCGATCATGTCCTTAACGCCGACCGGCAGGCCATGCAGCGGGCCGAGCGCCTCGCCCGACGCAACCTTCGCCTCCGCCGCGCGGGCCTCCTCCATCAAGCGGGTGAAGTCATAGGCGACCAGCGCATTGACGGCGTGGTTCACCGCTTCGACACGGGCGATGCAGCTTTCGGCAAGCTCGACCGGCGAAAGCTTTCGGCGCGAGATCAGCCGGCGCGCCTCGATGGCAGTCAGATCCGCGGGTGTATTCAAAGCCGTCCTCCCAAGCTGTCCGTTTTGAATGCGCGATCGCCGCGCTCGCCTCGACGACCAATCCTATCATGACAGTCTCATGCGCATGACATGACGCCTCGCGCCCGCGCTCCCGACTTCGCCAAATCCGGCTCTCTCGAAAACGCTCGCGAACCCCATGAAGCGATAGCTCGGCGAGTCCGGATCAACCGGATAGGCCTCGATGATCGTCGCGCCATTGCGGCGGGCATAGTCGATGGCGGCCTGAAGCAGCCGATCGGTGAGCCCCTGGCCGCGGAAAGCGCGTTTGATGAAGAAACAGACAACGGCCCACGCCGCCGCCTCGTCGCTGAGACCATCCGGAGCGCCGAGCGGCCGATAGCTGGACCGCGGCGCAATCGGGCACTAGCAGGCTGCTGAAAATCCTGTCGACCTGGAACTATCTTGCGCTTTCACGGAGCAATCGGTCTTTTTTTCCTTCTGCCGCCTTCATGCGGCGAGGAGTTTGGGCCGCCGGATCAAGTCATACGCGGCCATCGTCAGGATGAACTTGAAGCCAAGTCGCGCCACGCCGCGCAGCATCGGCCGGGCGAGGCCGCCGATCGTCTTGCCCCAGCCGAACGGCTCCTCGATGCGCTTGCGCTTCTGCTGGCTCACCGCATAGCCGGGATGCCGGGTTGTACGGCCATCGATCGCCGAGCGGCGCGCGGTGTCGTTCTGCGCGATGTGCGGCGTGACGTTCAGCGCGCGCAGGTCCTTTACGAACTCGCCCGCGTCATAGCCCTTGTCGGCACCGAGCGTCACCCGCCGCCGGCCGGAGCGATGGCTTTCGATCATCGCGACCGCCGCCTCGCGTTCGGCATATCCCGACACCGTGGTGACGCTGGCCTCGACAATCAGGCCGGTGCGGTTCTCCATCAGCGTATGGCCGAGATAGGAGAGCTTGGCTTCCTTGCCTTGGCCTTTTCGGTAGAGGCTAGCCTCTGGGTCGGTCGTCGAGACATGGGTGGCGTTCGATCGCTTCTGGCCACGGAAGTCCAATTCGGCATTGCGGCGCTGGTTTTCGGTTTCGGCTGCATCCGCGGGCTCCGGCAAAGGCGCGGTTTGATCAGTTTCGCTGGATGGAGCGGCATCGCTACCCACCGCCGCAACGGGCGCCAGGGCGTGGGACGTGTCAGGTGCCGACGGCGTGTCAGGTCCCTCGCCGGAGGTCGCCGCCATCTCTTTCGGCACGAAGCTCTTCATCGACGCCCAGGCATGGAGTTGCGCGCCGTCGACCGAAAAATGCTCGTCCGACAAAAGCGGGCTGACCTCCTGATGCGCCAGCAGCCGGCTCAGGAACTGCTTCGCAACATCGGCCTCGAGCAACCGGTCCCGGTTCTTCGTAAACACCGTCGGCACCCAGACCGGGTCGTCGATGCCGAGACCCACAAACCAGCGATAGAGCAGATTGTAGTCGAGTTGCTCCATCAGCTGGCGTTCCGATCGGACGGTGTAAAACGCCTGCAACAACGAGGCTCGAAGCAGCCATTCCGGCGGGATCGAGGGGCGGCCGTGGGCGGCATAAAGCCTGGCAAATTCGCTATCCAGAACTCTGGAGCACATCGTTGACGATCTGCCGGATCTTGCGCAGCGGATGCTTCGCCGGCACACGCTCCTCAAGATCGACGTAAGAAAAAAGCTCCCCAGACCGCAAATCCGAACCGCGCATTCCGTCCTCCCTGGCATTCCAGAAAGCACGGAATCATATTCGCCACAGACTGTCATCCTCGGGGTTTTTCAGCAGCCTGCTAGGCGACGGGTGCGCCGTCACAATAGCCGAGAATGCCGATCGGTATGCGGTCGATGACGCGGGAATGCAGCGCGGCCTTGAGAACCGCCTTCCGGCCCACGCCCGTGGCGCGGTTCGCTTCGGCAGGCTTGCGTCGCCAGACCATACACCAGCAATGATGCGGGCTGCCACGGGATTCAAACAATGCAACGAGGTCGTCCCAGCGCTCCGGGCTCACCTCTTTGAATTCGAAACGGGACTCGCTCATTCGGCAAGGTTCTTAGCTGTCGCGTATTTCGCCTTCAGGGCATCTTCTCGCTCAAAATAGCCTGCAATTCTCAGCCTGCCTGCGCAATCTCAAGCGCGCGCGGCTTTATATTCATCCCTGGTACATAGAAACTCGCCCATTATTTACCCCTCCGAGGATGGGTACCCCATGTAATGAACCTCCTGGCCGCATACGGCGTCTCCCGAATAGTGCCGGCACAGGTCGAAACCTGGCCGCCGGCGCTCCCGGCAGGCAAAGATTGAGACAAGGAAAGACTGGCGCCTCTCACACCCGCAAGGCATTCTAGATCAACCCTCGTTCAATTGGCTCCAATTGAACGAGGGCAAGTTGATCTATTTTACAAGGTGAGCGCAACTGTTCCCGCGTCCATTTGGACGCGCGTTGCGCTAGGATCGCGGCCTTAT
This sequence comes from uncultured Alphaproteobacteria bacterium, assembly GCA_963749875.1. Lineage (GTDB taxonomy): Bacteria > Pseudomonadota > Alphaproteobacteria > Rhizobiales > Rhodomicrobiaceae > JAHQVI01. The sequence goes on along the minus strand of CAVVOX010000002.1, from coordinate 752,896 downwards.
AATGCTTCCGCGGTCGATGAAATGAAAACTCATTTTGAGGACGTGTCATAGAACTCAAGCACTTGAAAACGGGTTCGGGTGGCGTCGGAGTTACGACAGACGGACGATGAAAAGCCAACTTGCCCTTTGGAAACAACTTCTGGTGATCGTCCTCCTTTGCGGCGTTGGCTACGGCGTTTGGCATGAACGCGAACGCATCACGCAGGTCACCGGCATTTCGTTCGGCAAGGAGAACGAGCGGCAGGGGCGCAGGGGCGGCCGCGGAGATCACAAGGTCCCGGTGATCGTCGAGGCGGTGAAATTGGCGCAGGCTGTCGATAGGATAGCGTCAATCGGCAACGGTCTCGCCAACCGCTCGATCACCATCTATCCGGAGGTCTCCGGCATCGTATCCGAAATCGACGTCAGAGCGGGGCAGCCTGTCAAGCAGGGCGACGTCCTCATGAAGCTCGACGATGCACAGGCGAAGATCGCGGTCCGAATTGCCGAGACCAAGCTCGCCGATGCGCAGCGCACGCTTGGACGCAATCTGGCGCTGTTGCCGAAAAAAGCCGTTGCCGAGATGACGGTCGATACCGCCCGGACGGCCGTCAGGACTGCCGAGCTCGAACTGGAGCAGGCAAAGGAATTGCTTGCCGACCGCACGATCCGTGCGCCCTTTGACGGGGTTCTCGGCATTCCGCAGGTCGACCGCGGCGACCGCGTTTCCGAGACGACGGCCATTACCTCGCTCGACGATCGCAGCGTGATCATCGTCGAGTTCGATGTACCCGAAATCTATTTGAAGCGTTTGAAACGCGGCCAGAAGATCACCGCCACCAGCGCGGGCTTTCGCGGCCAGCAATTCGAAGGCGAAATCACCCAGATCAACAGTCGCGTCGAGACGGCGACCAGGGCCGTCCGGGTCCGCGCGGCGCTGCACAATCCGAACGACACGCTCCGAGCCGGCATGTCTTTCAATGTCTCTATGACGCTGCAAGGCGGCGAATATCCCGTGATCCCCGAGCTGGCGCTGCTTTGGGAGCGCGACGGCGCCTATGTCTGGCGCATCTCGCAAGGAAAGGCGGAACGCGTGACGGTGTCCGTCGTCAAGCGCGCCCAGGGACGCATCCTCGTCGAGGGTGATCTCGCGGGCGGCCAGCTGGTCGTGGTCGAGGGCACACAGCGTCTGCGGCCCGGCCGGGAGGTCAGCTTCGAAGAGCCGAGCGCCGCGAGCCGGGAAGAGGCGGGACTGTGAACGCGAACACCAACGGTTTGCCCGGATTGAGCGTCAGACGCCCCTATCTGGCGACCGTCCTGAATCTGCTTATCCTCATCGCCGGGATCAGCGCCCTGATGGGCATCGAGATCCGCGAGCTGCCCAATGTGGACCGGCCGATCGTCACCGTGCGCGCCCAATATCCCGGCGGCTCCCCGGAGACGATCGACGCGGAGGTCACCAGCGTCCTCGAACGGGCGGTTGCACGCGTCAACGGCGTCAAATCCGTCCGTTCCTCGAGCGAGGAGAACAATCTGCGCATTCGCGCCGAGTTCAGCCCCTCGGCGGATCTGATCGATGCGGCCAACGACGTCCGAGAGGCGGTTGCGCGGGCGGCGCGCGGCTTGCCGGACGGCGTCGAGGAAATCACCGTCATCAAGGCCGACGACGACGCCCGGCCGATCATGCGACTCGCCGTCACGAGCGGCTCGCTCCCGGTCGAGGAGGTGACGCGGATCATCGAGGAGGAGATCGTTCCGGAGCTGACGGCCGTGGAGGGCGTTGCCGATGTCCGGCTGTTCGGCGATCGCGAACGTGTGCTCCGGGTGGTCGTCAATCCCAACCGCCTTGCCAGTCACGGCCTCTCAATTCGCGATGTCTCGGACCTGCTTTCCAATGCGCGCTATGACGTGCCGGCGGGCAGCTTCAAATCGACCAATCTGGAAGTGCTGGTGCGGGCCAATGCGTCGGTGACCAAGCCGACCGAGATCAGCGCGCTGCAGCTCAAGCCGGACGTCCGGCTCGGCGACGTCGCCGATGTCTATTTCAGCCCGGCGGACGAGAGCTCGCGCGTCCGGCTGAACGGGCGCGGTGTCGTTAGCCTCGGCATCGTCCGGCAGGCCAAGTCGAACACGGTCGCGATTGCCGAGGGCGTCCGCACGGCGGTGGACCGACTCAACAGGCGCCTGAACGACATCTCGATCACAATCACCTCGGACAACTCGGTCTTCATCGAGGGCGCCATCGGGGAAGTGCTGACCTCGCTCGGCCTTGCGACGGTGATCGTGATCGGCGTGATCTGGCTGTTCATCGGGCGGTTCCAGGCAACGCTCGTGCCGGCCGTCGCCATCCCGGTCGCGCTGATCGGCGCCGTCGCCATGCTTTGGCTGTTCGGCTTTTCCATCAATCTGATCACGCTGCTGGCGCTGGTGCTTGCGACCGGCCTCGTGGTCGATGACGCGATCGTCGTGCTGGAGAACATCCAGCGCTGTCAGGCGCAAGGCATGGCCCCGAAGGCCGCAGCGGTGATCGGAACCCAGCAGGTGTTCTTTGCGGTCCTTGCCACGACGGCGACGCTGGTCGCCGTTTTCGTGCCGATTTCCTTCCTTCCGGGTACGGCAGGACGGCTGTTCCGCGAATTCGGCTTCATGCTCGCCGCAACCGTCTGCATTTCCACCTTCGTGGCCCTGACGCTCGGTCCGATGATCGCCTCGCGCCTGCCCCTGACGGGCGGCGAGACCGGAAGCCACTTCGGTTTCGGTGCGCTGGGCCAGGCGCTGCAAAATCTCTATACCCGGCTGCTGAACGCTGTGCTGAGAGTGCCGCTGATCGTTCTGGCCGTCGCCTCGGCGGTCGGCGCTGTGGCGCTTTTTCTGTTCGACAATCTCGGCGAGGAGCTCGTTCCGCAGGAGGACCGCGGCCAGATCAGCGTCCGGCTCACCGGCCCCGACGGCATTGGCCTCGACTATATGGATCTCCAGGTCGAAAAGGCGGAGAACGTGTTCCGGCCGCTTCTGGACAGCGGCGTCGCTGAAAGCCTTTACTCAATCACCGGCCGGTATGATTTCAACCGCGGCCAGATCGATGCGCCGCTCCGTCCCTGGGGCGAGCGCAAGCGCTCGCAGCAGGAGATCGAGCAGACGCTGAGAGAGCCCCTATCCCGGATTCCCGGCGTCGTGGCCCGCATTTCGCGCGGCAACAGCCTGGGCCTCAGGGGCGGTGGTGGCGGCTTGAGCTTTGCGCTGACGGGGAGCAATTATGCCGCGATCGCCGCGGCGGCCGACACGCTCGTTCAGGCGATCGAGCGGGACATCCCCCAGCTCAGCAATCTGCGCGTCGAATATCAGGCGACCCAGCCGCAGATTTCCCTGAATATCGACCGCGAGCGCGCGGCCAATCTCAATGTCGCGATTACCGATCTTGCCAGCACGATCCGCGTGCTCGTCGACGGCTACGACGTCGCCGATCTGACGGTCGATGATCACGCCGTGCCGATCATTCTGGAATCCTCGGCGGGATCGGTCACTTCGCCGTCCGACCTGGGCAATCTCTATGTGCGCTCGCGGGACGGCAATCTCATACCGCTGGTCCAGATGATTTCCTTCAAGCAGGAAGGCGTGGCCGCCGAACTCGACCGGCACGCCCAGCGCCGGGCGGTCGAAATCAACGCCGATATTTCCCCCAATCTGCCATTGCGCGGGGCGGTGGACCGGGTGAGAGCGCTGGCGGAAGCCGAGCTGCCATCCGGTATCGGACTCCTGTTCCTTGGTGAAGCGGCGACGCTTGAGGAAACCTCCCGCGACATTACGATCACCTTCGCCATTGCGCTGCTCGTGGTGTTCCTGGTGCTCGTCGCGCAGTTCGAGAGCCTGACCAGCGCGACCGTGATCATGATCACCGTGCCATTCGGCATGGCGGCGGCCGTCTTTGCGCTGTACCTGACCGGCACGACCATCAATATCTACAGCCAGATCGGCGTGCTGGTCCTCGTCGGCATCATGGCCAAGAACGGGATTCTCGTCGTCGAATTCGCCGACCAGCTTCGCGACCGGGGCGCGAGCGTTCTCGAGGCGGCGCGCGAAGCGGCCACCGTGCGTTTGCGTCCGATCACGATGACGATGGTCTCGACGGTCTTCGCCGGCCTGCCGCTTATCTTGAGCGCCGGTCCCGGATCGGAGTCGCGCGGGGCGATCGGCTGGGTGATCTTCGGCGGGCTCGGTCTCGCCGCCGTCTTCACCTTGTTCCTGACGCCGGCGGTCTATACGCTGATTGCCGGAATGTCCAAGCCCCGCGCCAGCGCTTCGGCCGAGCTTTCCAAGCAGATGCGCGAATCCGAGAGGCTGTCCTGACACGCCTCCCGCTCGCCATGTTTTGATCCACCGTCCGCGAGGAGTGCGTAGCGCTTTTGGCCTGCCGGTGCTAGCTTTGCGCCCGCGAGGATAGCCTAGATCAACCCTCGTTCAGGTGGGCTCACTTGGACGAGGTTAAGTTGATCTATTTCAAACGGCGAGCGCAACCGTTCCCGCGTCCATCCCCGCCTTCGCAGGGACATGCTTGGACGCGCGTTGCGCTAGGAAGGATTAAGGACATGGCCGAGTTCAGACTGCATTGCTTCGCTCAATCGGGGAACGCCTATAAGGCCGCGCTGATGCTCGCGCTTTCGGGAGCTGACTGGGAGCCCGTCTGGGTAGATTTCTTCAACGGCGCGACGCGCAATCCCGACTGGCGCCAATCGGTGAACGCGATGGGCGAGATCCCGGTGCTGGAGCATGGAGAGAAGCGGCTTACGCAGTCTGGCGTCATCCTGACCTATCTGTCGCGCCGGCTCGGCAAGTTCGGCCCGGAGAATGAGGACGAAGAGCTGGAGATCCTGCGCTGGATGTTCTTCGACAACCACAAATTCACCAGCTATATGGCGGCCTATCGCTTCCTCAACGCGCTCTTTCCGAAAGACTCCCGATCCCGCGGTCATGGCTTTCCTGAAAGGCCGCATCGATGCCGCTTATGCCATTGTGGATCAGCATCTGGCGGGGCACGAATTCGTTGCCGTGCCGCGGCCGACCATCGCCGACTTCTCGCTCGCCGGCTATGTCTACTATCCCAAGGAAGAGCACGGATACGACTTCGCCGAAAGCTATCCGAACATCTTTGCCTGGATGGAGCGGATCAAAGCGCTTCCCGGCTGGAAGGGCCCTTACGAGATGATGCCCGGCGAACGCTTCATGGCGCAGCGCTGAAGCACGCCCAGCGGAAGGCTTCAGGCCATTGCGGCATTGCGGACGTCTTGGGGCGTCAGGCCGGGCGGACCGGCCGCCGCGTCTTCCGCGCATTTGACCAAGGCGACGATCGCGGCGCAAAGCGGCGTTTCAATGCCATGCCGCGCGCCCAGCGCGACGATCTCGCCCTGGAGATAGTCGATCTCCGTCCGCCGCCGGTGAACCAGATCCTCCCACATGGACGAGCGGGCCTCCGGATCGACCGCCAGGAGCTGCGCGGCCGCGACCCGAAACAACGGTTCGGGCAGACGGAGGATTCGCGGGATGAAGCGCGGCGGCACCGGCAGAGATGCGGGGGCGATGCCCGCGGCACGAGCGGCCGCGAGCGCCTCCCCGGTTTGCTCCGCGAGCAGGCGGCGCCATTCCCGGTCCTGCAATTGCGCTCTGAGCGGCAGTCCGGAGAGCGCATTCAGCGCATTATTGAGATTAAGGAGGAGTTTGCCCCATTGGAGGCGCGTGAGGTCGGCGGCGGTCGCGACGGCGAGGTGCGGCACGGCAAGCAGGACGCGCAGATCCTCGCGTCCGGCCTCGATGACCACCCTGCCCGATGTCCCCTGGTGGAAATGGCCGCCGGCCTTGCGGACGACATTGAATTCGACAATGCCGCCGCGGACATCCATGCCGGCGAGCGTTGAGCGCAGCACCCCCACATTGGCGACGCCGTTCTGCAGGCTGAGCACGGTCGTGCCGGCGGCGCAATGGGCCGCGATTTCTTTCGCCATGGCAGCCGTGGCGCCGCTCTTGACCGTGATGAGCGCGAGGTCGGCGTCATGAAGAGCGGCGGCGTCCGTCGTCAGATCGAGCCGGGCGGCCGAAAGCTGTTCATCGAGGCCGGCAAGATCGGTGAGACGCAAGCCACGCGCCCGCACCTCCTCGATGATGCGGGAACGTCCGAGGAAGGTGACGCGCCGCCCGGCCAGCGCCAGCAGACCGCCGATAAAGCAGCCGATGCTGCCCGCGCCTGCGATGACGATCCGCGCGTCGGGCCGGATCGGGCGTGCCGCCTCCGCCATCAGCCGAGCGCCTTCGCCGCAGCGCGGCCCGCGATCCGCCCGGAAAAGATGCAGCCGCCGAGGAACGTGCCCTCCAGCGCGCGATAGCCGTGGACACCGCCGCCGCCAAAGCCGGCCACCTCGCCTGCCGCATAGACATTCGGCAGCGGCTCGCCGCCGGCCTGCAGCACGCGGGCCGACAGATCCGTCTGCAGGCCGCCAAGCGTCTTGCGCGTCAAGATCCAAAGCCGGACAGCGATCAGCGGCCCCGCCGCCGGGTCGAGAATACGGTGCGGCTTGGCGACCCGGACCAGCTTGTCGCCGATAAAGGCGCGCGTCGCGCGGATGGCGGAGACCTGCGCGTCCTTGCAGAATTTGTGCGCAACCTCCCGGTCCCGCGCCTCGATCTCGTATCGCAGCGCGGCCTCATCGATCAGATCCGCGCCGGTCAGCGCGTTCATCCGCCGGGTCAGCTCGCCCAGATCCGCCGCGGTGACGAAATCCTCGCCCTTCTGCTGGAACGCCGCGACGGGCGAGGTCGATTTTGCCCGGGTGCGGTTCAACACTTGGGCGATGCTCTTATTGGTGAGATCCGGGTTCTGCTCCGAGCCGGACAAGCCGAACTCCTTGCCGATGATCCGCTGATTGAGAATGAACCAGGAATGATCGTGGCCGGTCGCGCGCAGATGCTTCAGCGTGCCGAGCGTGTCGAAGCCGGGAAAGAGCGGCGCGGGGAGACGTCTGCCGGTCGCATCGAACCAGAGCGATGACGGGCCCGGAATGATGCGGATGCCGTGCCGGCTCCAGATCGGGGCGTAGTTGGTCACACCTTCCGTGTAATGCCACATGCGGTCGCGATTGATGACATTGCCGCCCGCCGCCTCGGTCGCCTCGAGCATACGTCCATCGACATAATCCGGCACGCCCGACAGCATGAAGCTGGGCGGCCTGCCGAGACGCTCCGGCCAGTTCTTGCGCACCAGCTCGTGATTGCCGCCGATGCCGCCGGACGTAACGATGACGGCCTGCGCCTTCAGAGCAAATTCGCCCGCCACCGCGCGGGAGCTCGGCGCGCCGCGTTCGCTATCGCTCGGCTCCAGCACGTCACCGGCCACGCCGTCGATGGCGTCGCCGCTTCTCGTCAGCTCGTTGACGCGGTGGCGGCAGCGGAGCGAGACGAGCCCCCTTTGCTCCGCCCCACGCAGACGGCGCACGAACGGCTCCACCAGTCCCGGCCCCGTGCCCCAGGTGATATGGAAGCGCGGAACGGAATTGCCGTGTTCGGTGGCGAGGTAGCCGCCGCGCTCGGCCCAGCCGACAAGGGGGAAGATCTTGACGCCCTGCGCTTTCAGCCAGGACCGCTTCTCGCCGGCCGCGAAATCGACATAGGCTTCGGCCCATTGACGCGGCCAGTGATCCTCCTCGCGGTCGAAGCCGGCCGAGCCGAGCCAATCCTGCATGGCGAGCTCGCGGCTGTCGCGGATCCCAAGCCGGCGCTGCTCGGGCGAATTGACGAAGAACAGGCCGCCGAACGACCAGTAAGCCTGACCGCCGAGCGATTGCTCCGATTCCTGATCGAGAAGGATGACGCGCTTGCCCGCATCCGCGAGCTCGGTCGCGGCGACGAGACCGGCGAGCCCTGCCCCGATGACAATGACATCGGCCTCGTTTTCCGCCATGCGCTTCGCCTCCCCCGAGGGGGCGGCTTGCCTGGAACTGTCGCCGGAGTGCCGCCCTGCTGGTTTGCCATCCAGTCTAGCGGACGGCGATGGGCGCGCAAGCGCCAGGCGCGCGGCGTTCAACGGGAAGGCAGACACCCCGTTCACGAAGCCGCATGGGGGCCGCAATCTATTCGGCGGGCCGTGTCCTCACAGACGAATCACTGCGATCGTACCAGCGTCGTTTCAGCCATACCGCGACCGAGACGAGAGAAATGAGAACCGGAACTTCGACCAGAGGCCCGATCACGGTTGCGAAGGCCACCGGGGAGGCGAGACCGAATGCGGCAATGGCGACGGCAATCGCCAGCTCGAAATTATTGCTGGCGGCCGTAAAAGCGACCGCCGTCGTACGTGGGTAGTCCGCCCCTATGAGTTTGCCCATCCAGAAGCTGATCGCAAACATGATCACGAAATAAAACGTGAGGGGGACTGCGATAAGCACCGCATCGAATGGGAGCTGAAGAACCGTACTGCCTTTGAGGCTGAACATGGCGACAATCGTGAACAGCAACGCGAACAGGGTGATCGGAGCAATCTTTGGCAGGAACTTGCTTTCATACCACTCGACACCCTTGCGGCGCGAGAGAATGCTCCGGGTCAAGAAGCCGGCTGCGAACGGTATGCCGAGATAGATCAGGACGGCTTCGGCAATGGTCCAAAAGGAGACGTCGATGACGCTTCCCTGAAGCCCGAGCAATGGCGGCAGAACGGCAAGAAAGAACCAAGCGTAAACGCTGAAGAAGACGATCTGGAAAATCGAATTGAAGGCGACGAGGCCCGCGACGTACTGGTTGCTCCCGCCCGCAAGCTGGTTCCAGACGATAACCATTGCGATGCAGCGCGCAAGGCCGATCAGGATTAACCCGGTCATATATTCCGGGTGGCCGCTAAGGAATAGGACGGCCAACGAAAACATGAGGAACGGCCCGACAAGCCAGTTCTGGATGAGCGATAGCGACAACACGCGCCAGTCTTTGAAGACCTCCGGCAATTCTTCATAGCGAACCCTCGCCAAAGGCGGGTACATCATGAGAATCAGGCCGAGAGCAATCAACACATTCGTTGATCCGAATGACAGGCTGTCGAGAAACGCCGGGAGTCCTGGAAAAAATGAGCCAAGAGCGACGCCAACGGCCATTGCGGCAAATATCCAAAAAGGCAGATATCGATCCAGAAATGCCAGTTTTTTTGCTTTAACTTCTCTTGTCATTCAAACATCCTCAATCGGTGCTCTGATCTGGTCTTATCCGCGCTGCATTTTAGCGATGCCGTCAGGCGACTTCATTCGAAATGTCTGTGCTTGTTGTTCCAATCTCTTCCAGCCTTTTCTGAAGGGCCAGCCTATCGAGCGAGGCAATCGGCAGGTTCACGAAAATCCCGATGCGCTGATAGAGCATTCTGAACGTATCGGCGAAGGCGAAGCGCTTTTCGGCCTCGGTGCCTTCCGCGGCCGACGGGTCCGGCAGACCCCAATGGGCGGTCATCGGCTGGCCGGTCCAGATCGGGCAGACTTCCTGCGCCGCCTGATCGCAGACCGTGAAGACGAAATCCAGCTCGGGAGCGCCCGGCGCGGCGAATTCGTCCCAGGATTTAGACCGCAGATCTTCGACCGGGTAATTCTGCTTGCGCAGGAGGTCGAGCGCATAGGGGTGAATGCTGCCGCGCGGCTCGCTTCCGGCGCTGTAGCCTTTGAACTTCCCGATTCCGAGCCTGTTTATGATGCACTCGGCGATCACCGAACGAGCCGAATTGTGCGTGCACAGAAACAGCACATAGTAGACGCGATCACTCATCGACCAATTCCTCCCTTGAGGCCTTTTGCGACAGCGAAAACAGATCGCCGCAGAGTTCCGGACGTCCCTGGCAGCAATCGTCCGTCAGGAAGGTCAGCAACGCCCGCATGGCATCGGCATTGAAGGTGTAACGGATGTATCGTCCTTCGCGCCGCGCAGCGATGAACCCTGCCCGATCCAGCTCCTTCAAATGAAAGGACGCGCTCGTCGGTCCGATGCCGATGCGCGTCCCGATTTCACCGGCAGGCAGTCCCGCCGGCCCCTGCCGTACCAGCAAGCGAAAGATCGCCAACCGATGCTCCTGCGCGAGCGCCGCCAGCGCCCGGATCGCTTGTTCGCTGTTCATTGATTTCAATCATACAATGATTTTTGAATTATGGAAGTAAAATGCGTGCGGGACGCGGCTCTCTCCCGGCGAGAAAGGAGATGCCGGCCGGTCGTCATTACGGATTTGGGCGAGCCTACTCTGCGGCGCGGGGGCGCTGGACCGGCTCGGGCCCGGCCTCCGTCGCCCCGCTCTGCGGCTCGGGCACCGCTTGGCTCTCCACCGTCTGGGCCTGCTTCTCAGGCTCGTCCACCGGCCCGATGAAACGGCTGAAGAACCGCCAGATCCAATTGCCGAATTCATTCATCACGACGAAAACGACGGGCACGAAGATCAGGGACAGAAGCGTCGAGAGCAGGAGACCGCCGATCACGGCGATGGCCATCGGCGAGCGGAACTCGCCGCCCGCGCCCAGCGCCAGGGCGCTTGGCAGCATGCCGCCGGTCATGGCGATGGTGGTCATGATAATCGGCCGCGCGCGCTTCCGGCCGGCATCGACGATCGCGTCGAAGCGCTTTACGCCACTCGCCATCTCCTCGATGGCGAAATCGACGAGCATGATCGCGTTCTTCGTCACGATGCCCATCAGCATGAGAACGCCGATGATGACCGGGAAGCTGAAGGGGCGATCCGTAATCAGCAGCGCAAAAATCGCGCCGCCGAGCGAAAAGGGCAGCGAAACGAGGATGGTGAGCGGCTGAAGAAAGCTGCCGAACAAGAGGATCAGCACGGAATAGACCATCATGATGCCCGCGCCCATCGCATAGCCGAAGCTCGCGAAGACTTCGCCCATCACCTCGGCATCGCCGGACTGCCTTATCTGCACGCCCGGATTGTTCTCCAGCGCCTTGACCTCCGGCAGCTGCCAGACCTTTTCGATCGCAACGCCCAGCGCATCCGTGCCGACGAGATCGGCGCCGATGATCACGCGCCGCTGACGGTCATAGCGGTCGATCGAGGACGGCCCCTGCCCGACGTCGATGAAGGCGACGGAAATCAGCGGGATCGCGGCCCCGGCCGCCGTGCGGACCTGCAGGGCTTCCAGCACCTGACTGTCCGTGCGCGCATCCTCGTTAAGCTGCACACGGATCGGAATCTGCCGGTCCCCGGCGTTGAACTTGGCAAGATTGGCGTCGATATCGCCGATGGTCGCGATCCGGATGGCCTCCGACAGCGCCTCGGTCGAGACGCCAAGATCGGCCGCGAGTTCGGGGCGGGGGCGGAGACGCACCTCGGGGCGGTCAAGCGCCGAGTTGGAAACGACATTGTTGAGTTCCGGGATGCGCTGCATCGCGCTGACGATCTGCGGAGCGGTTTCGGCCACCGCTTCGCCGTCGGAGCCGGAAACGATCAGAGAAACGCCGCGCTCGCCATTGTCATTGACGACCCAGGCGCGCACATCGGGAAGCCGGGCCAGCTCCGCGGTGAATGTCTGCTCCAATTGCCGCTGCGTCGCTTCGCGATCGTCCTTATTGACGAGATTGATGACGAAGGTCGCCTTGCGGACCTCCTCGCCGCCGCCGGCAACGCCAAGAATCCGGCCGCCATCGACGAAAACGCTCTCCACCTCGGGATGGGCGCGGATGACCTTGGTGACCGCGTCGGTCATCCTCTTGGTCTCTTCAAGGCGCGAGCCGGGCGGCAACTCCGCCGCAATCAGGATGCGCGCGGCGTCCTCGGCCGGCAGGAAGCCTTGCGGGAGCAGGCCGATACTGGCGATCGAGCCGGCGAAGATGATGAGGCCGAGCAGCAGGGTCACCAGCCGGTGACGCACGGACCAGCTGATCAGCTTTGTATATTGGCGGAGCAGCCAGCTGTCGCCGGTCTCCTTCTCGCCGTGGTCGCTCATGAAATAGGCCGCGAGCAATGGCGTTATCAGCCGTGCAACCAGCAGCGAAAACAGCACGGCTGCCGCCACGGTAATGCCGAACTGGCGGAAATATTGCCCGGCAATGCCGCCCATGAAACTGACCGGCACGAAGACGGCGACAATCGTGAAAGTGATCGCGATCACCGCGAGCCCGATTTCGTCGGCGGCTTCGAGTGCGGCGCGATAGGGCGACTTGCCCATGCGGATGTGCCGCGCGATGTTCTCGATCTCCACGATGGCGTCATCGACGAGAATGCCGGTGACCAGCGTCATCGCCAGAAGCGTGACGAGGTTCAGCGAAAAGCCGAGCGCGGACATGGCCCAGAATGTCGGGATGATCGACAAAGGAAGGGCGATGGCGGCGATGATGGTCGCGCGAAAATCCCGCAGGAACAAGAGGACGACGAGCACGGCCAGGATCGCACCCTCGATGAGGGTGTGCATCGTCGAGTTGTAATTGCCTTCGGTGTAGGTGACGGTGTTATCGACCTTGCGCAGATGGACATGCGGATAGAGCTTGGAGAGCTCGGCGACCTTGGCATCCACCCGTTCGGCGACAACGACATCGCTTGCGCCCTTGGCGCGCGAAATGCTGAAACCGACCACTTCCTCGCCATTGAGGCGGGCGAAATGCTTCGCCTCCTCATGCGTGTCCAGCACACGGCCGAGCTCGTCGAGACGGACCTTGCGCCCACCCGGCAAGCTGATCGACGTCGAAGCGAGCTGCTCCACGGTCTTGGCGCTGGCAAGCGCGCGGATCGTCTGCTGGCTGCCGCCAATCTCCGCCGTGCCGCCGGCAAGATCGACATTCGTTGCACGAAGCTGGCGGCTGACATCGCCCGCCGTAATGCCGAGGGCAAGCAGCCGGTCCGGATCGAGCGAGACGCGGATTTCGCGCTCCACGCCGCCAATGCGCCGCACTTCGGCAACGCCGCTGACGGACTGCATTTCCCGCACGATCACATCGTCGATAAACCAGGACAGCTCCTTGAGGTCCATATTGTCGGCAAACGCCGCGAAAGTGATGATCGGCAGACCGGCAACATCGATGCGCTGCGCAATCGGCTCATCGATCGTGCGCGGCAGATCCGCGCGGATCCGCGAAATGGCGTCTTTGACGTCGTTCAGGGCGCGATCGGTATCGGTGCCGAGCTCGAATTCGATCGAGGTGACCGAGGCGCCGTCGGTAATCGTCGAGGTGATATGTTTGACGCCCGTGATCCCGGCCACGGCGTTTTCGACGCGCTTGGTAACCTGCGTTTCGAGTTCAGATGGCGAGGCGCCGGCCTGGGTGATGCTGACCGAGACAATCGGGATGTCGATATTGGGGAAGCGCTCGACCGGCAGCGTGCGAAAGCTCAGCACGCCGATGATGATCAGCACGATGAACATCACGACGGGCGGAATCGGGGTGCGTATCGCCCAAGCTGAAATATTGAGACGGCGCATTATCCGGCCTCACTAACCGACGTTCCCTTGTCGATCACAGGACGGACGGCATCGCCGTCGCGCAGAAGCATGCCTGAGCGGACGACGACCAGTTCGCCGTCCCGGAGGCCATCCATGATCTCCACCTGTCCGCCGCTTCGCATGCCGACAGTAACCTTACGTGTCTCGATGCGCCCATCCTTCACCACTTTGACCGTCGCAGCGCCATCCCGGGTCAACACCGCACTCAATGGAACGCTGAGCGCCTTTGTGGTGCCGGTGTCGATAATGCCGCGGGCGAAGGAGCCAATGCGAAGCTGCTCGTCCTCGCCAATGAAGATGCGCACCTTGCCAAGGCGCGTCGCGGGGTCGACCTCCGGCGAAATGAGGCGCACCTTGCCTTCCCGTGTCTTGAGGCCACCGACCTCGATGCGCGCGGTCTGGCCGACCGAGATGCGCGGCAGATAGATCTCGGGAACATCCGCATCCAGCTCGATCTCGCCGTTTGCAATGATGCGGAACAGCGGATCGGATACGGCCGAGACGAGCGCCCCGACTTTCGCCGTGCGGCGGCTGATGATGCCGTCCGCCGGCGCAATGATGTCCGCATAGCTGAGGCGCAATTTCGACTCGCGGATCTGCGCCTCGATCTGTGTCTTTTCGGCTCCGGCCACGCGCAGGCCGTCTTTCGCCAGGGTCACTGCTGCGGCCGCCGTCCGCGCCGCCGCTTCGCGTTCCTCGAAGACAGAGCGGCTGGTCGTGCCCGAAGCGATCAACTCCTGAGCGCGTTTGAAAGCGGCCTCGGCCTGCTTTTTGTTCGCTTCGGCCTCTGCAATGCGGCTGTTCGCCTGCGCGATCGCGGCCTCGCCCCGGACAAGATTGGCCTCAAGCTGTGCAAGCTGCGCCTTGAGCGTATCGTCGGAAAGGCGTGCGAGGACCTGCCCCGCCTTCACGCGGTCGCCCTCTTCGGCCAGAACTTCGCTGATGCGGAAGCCCTCGATTTGCGGCGAGACCAGAACCTCCTGGCGCGCAATGAGCGAGCCGGTGATAAGGATGGTCTCGGTGAAGGTCGTACTCCGGGCGGCCGTGACGCTGACCGCGCGCCCACTGCCCTGGGTCTGCGTTGGCGTCGCCTCCGCCGCGTGGAGCCGCGCCCCGGAACCTGCGGCGGCCAGGACCATGAGAACAGGGACAATCAAGCTGCGTAAAGCCATCTGTTACTCCACCTGAACAGGATCGGTCTTCAAGGCCTTGTCGCTGTTCTCCGTTCCCTCTGCGACGGGCCCAATAAGGGAAGAGATGAGCGACAGTATGACCGGCATGCACGCCTTGCCGTCGAATTCGGGGTCGAGCGCGCGCCGCAAATAGAGCCCGTCTCCGAGGATGGAGATGATCTGGGCGATCGTGGCCTCATCGGCCGAAGGATTGATCCGTCCCTTCGCTTTTGCATCCGAAAGGAGGCGTTCAAAGCTTTTCGCGACGAAGTCGTCAATAGCGCGGACGTTATGGCCGATGGCCGGATTGCGCATGGCTTCGGCATTGATTTCGAGATGCAGCCGCAGCTTCTCCCGCGGCTCCTCCAGACAATAGGTCTGTCCGAGTTGGGACAGGGCGGCCATGAAATCGGGAGCCTCCGCCACGGAGGCAAGAGCCTGGGCGAGCGCGGTCTTCTCCCGCTCGCAAATGCCCGCGATCAGGTCCTCCTTGGAGGAGAAATAGAGATAGAAAGCGCCAGGGCTCACGCCCGCCTCGCGGCAGATGTCCTGCATCGAGGTGCGGTGGAAGCCCTCGCGGGCGAAGCAATGCTCGGCCGCGTCGAGGATATGTTCGCGCCGGGCGCGTTGCGTGGTTTCGTCGAGCTTCGGCATGGCTATTGCGCTGCAGCAAAAACGAATGTTCATTCGGCGATATGGCGAATGCCGGCCGGACCGTCAAGTCCACCTTTCGTCGATCACTCTAGCGCAACGCGCGTCCGAATGGACGCGGACAGTTGCGCTAACTTATGGAAATAGATCAACTTAACCTCGTTCAATTGGAGCCAATTGAACGAGGGTTGATTTAATGATTTCGGACCGGGACCGGATCAGTAAAGGCTGGATTTCTGCCTGGCCCGCAATTCACGATCATAGGCTTCGGCATCGAACGGCCCCGAAGCACCCCTGATCATCTCACCGGCCGTCGGAACATCCTGTCGATCGGACAGCGTGCCGACGTCCCATAGCCGCGCCCTGGCCAGCGCACGCGCGCATTGGAAATAGACGGCGTCGATCTCGACGAGAATGACGGTCGCAGGCCTCTTGTCGCCGACGGCGAAGCTTTCGATCAGCTCCGGATCGGCTGAGATCGCGGCGCGCCCGTTAATCCGGAGCGTTTCATTGATGCCGGGGATCAGAAACAGCAAGGCGACGCGAGGGTCGGCGAGAATATTCCTCAGCGTGTCGAGCCGGTTATTGCCGCGCCGGTCGGGAAGGGCGATCGTCCGGTCATCAAGCACGCGAAAGAGTTGGCCGGCCGCATCGCCTTTGGGCGAACAGTCAAGCCCGCCCGGTCCGGAACTTGCCAGGGTAAAGAAGGGCGACGCCTCGATCCAGCGCCGATATTCCGGCGTCAGGGCTGTTGCTTCCTTTGCAAGCGATGTGGGGTTCGCAGCTCCGTAGAGGGATTCCAGAGCTTCAAGCGTGGTGATCCGATGCACAGTGGAGGTCAAAATTCCGGCTCCGTTTGCAGGCCAGGAGGCGGGTCGCCGCAAAGGATTGTGCCTTCAGTTCCGGGCGAGCGCCAGCGCTCGTATTTCGGCGTCGGCCGCTCAGCCGCCGAGAAACAGCCGTCCGACATCGGGATCCTGGAGCAGCTCATCGCCCGGCCCCGCTTTCGCCAGCTCGCCTGAGACGAGCACATAGCCGATATCGGCAAATTCGAGGCCCTTCTTCGCATTCTGCTCGACCATGATGATCGTCTTGCGCTCACTGTCACGCAGATCGGCGAGAATCTCGAAGACCTGATCGATGAAGCGCGGCTCAAGCCCAATGGAGGGCTCATCGACCAGGAGCACGTCCGGCTCCATGACGAGCGCGCGGGATATTTCGAGGAGCCGGCGCTCGCCGCCCGAGAGCACCCTGGCCGGCTGCCGGCGGCGCTGAGCGAGGCGGGGATATTTGTCGAACACTTTCTCCGCCACCTGATGCGCTTCCGCCGGTCTCGCCTTCAGATAGCCGCCCATCCAGAGATTTTCCTCAACCGTCATATCCGGGAAGACGGAATTGTCCTGCAGGATGTAGGCGATCCCGGCCGATTTAAGCTTCTCATTGGGCCCCAGACGGGTCACGTCGCGTCCGCGCACGAAAATCTTGCCGCCCATGATCCGGGTAAAGCCGAAAATCGAGTGCAGCACGGTCGATTTGCCGGCGCCGTTCGGGCCGATCAGGCAAAGCGACTGGCCCTGCCCCACCGCGAGCGAAAAGCCGTGCAGAATCTCCATGTCGCCATAGCCGGCGCGCAGATCGCGGATTGTCACGACAGGCTCGCCGTCCGCCAGCTTCAGCAGGCTCTCATAGGGAGGGGCCTCCTGCGCGATCCGTCCGGCCTCGCGCGCCACGTCTTCGACGGAGATAACCGTATCCACGGTCCCCGGACTATAGCCCCGCGATCCTTTCGGCGATCCGGGTCCATTGCCTGCCTGGTCCTCTTCGTTCCCGCCCGCCATCAATGCGCTCCGAGATAGGCGTCGATAACCCGCTGATCATTCTGGATTTCGTCGGGTTCGCCCTCTGCCAGAAGCTCGCCATGAGCGAGGCAGTAAATATGCTCAGCCAGATTCATGATGACGCGCATATTGTGCTCGATGACAAAGAGCGTGATGCCGAAATCCGCATTCGCCCGCTTCAACCGGTCGATCAGGCCGTTGATCAATGTCGGGTTGATGCCGGCGGTCGGCTCGTCGAGCATGAGCATCTCCGGATCGTTCATCAAGGCCATGGCAAATTCGAGAAGCTTCTGCTGGCCGAAGGACAGCGTTCCGGCGGGAAGATGCCGCTTTTCATAGAGGCCGACAAATTCGAGCAGTTCGTCGGCGCGTTTCGTTCCCTTACCGGTCTGGCTGGTGAACAGGCTGACAAAACTGCTGTTCCGCTCCGAAACGGAGATCAGCATGTTCTGCACGCAGGTCATCTTGCCGTAGATGCGGGTTTGCTGAAAGGTTCTCAAAAGGCCGAGCCGCGCAATGTCGGGCACCTGCATCTGCGAGATTTCGCGCGATTTGAAACGGATCGAGCCGGCATCGATCGGATGATAGCCGACAATCGAATTGAACAGCGTCGTCTTGCCCGAACCGTTCGGGCCGATCAGTCCGATGATCTTGCCCTTCGGCACTTCAAGCGAAATGTCGTGGTTTGCGATCACGCCACCGAACGCCTTCGTGACGTTTCTGACTTCGAGAAGAGCGGTCATGCACGCTTCTCCCCGAATCAGGCGCGCCGCACGGCGGTCGCGAATATAGCCGACAATGCCCTGAGGAAAGAAGACCACGATCACCACAATGAGGACACCCAGCGCGACGCGCTGCCAGCCGAGCAGATAGGTCCAGAAAAATTCCTTGGTGAACTGGAAAATGATGGCTCCGACAATCGGTCCGATGATCGTTCCCTTGCCCCCCAGGATCGCCATCAGCACCATCCATACGCCGATCGTCGGAGCAGCGAAGGCGACGTCGACCGGGTCGATGAAACGCTTCAAATTGCCATAGATCCCGCCCGCCATGCCCAGGAAGAGGGCCGAAATCGCCCAGGCCGTCACCTTGATGCGGGTTGTGTAATGCCCCATCGCCTCGGCCTTATCCTCATCGTCCCGTATGGCATTGATGGCCAGGCCGAAGCGGGTGCTCATGACCCATGTCAGAGCGACGAAAGTGATAACGGCGAGAGCGAGCGAAAGATAGTAGAACAGCCGGCCGCTCGGGAAGTCCGCCGGCGGTTGCGGCACTGTCATGCCGGAGCCGGCCCCGATCCAATCCCAGCCGCCTGCGATTTCGCCCGCGGCAATGCCGAGGCCGAGCGTGCAGATGGCGAAATACTGGCCGCGCATCCCCAGAACGAAGATACCGATGACGATCGCCGCAAGCGCAGCGAGAATGGCGGATGCGGACAGTCCGAGCGCGAGGCCCCGCAGATAGTCCCCGGCGCTGAAGACGAACTCCGTGCCGCCGCCGCGCGCCGCGTTATAGGCGCCGACATCGTAAAGAAGCGCAACCTGAATAACGGCCGTGGCGTAGACGCCGATCCCGAGGAAAACGACATTGCCGAAGGAATTGTAGCCCATCTTGCCGCCCAGCAGATCCCAGGTCAGCGCGAGGACTATAAAGAGCCAGAGCTCCGTCATCTGCGCCATATAGGCGGGGAACAGAAACGGCGCGACCAGACCGAGCGCGACCAGCGCGGAAAAGATGACGAAATTGGCTGTCTTATCGCTCATTTCAGATATTCGCGCTTCCGGGCAAGCCGCCAGTTCCGCACGACCAGCACGATGACGAGCAGCGAGAACACAAAGGCAAGCTGATATTCAGCCCCCAGAACAAACCCGGCGACGTTCTCGGCGGCGCCAAGTCCGAGACCGGCAAGGATCACACCGACAATATTGCCAAGCCCCGCCACGACGACGATCATGAAGGAGCGGACCGTATAGGGCAGGCCGATATAGGGGTGGATCGTATAGGCCATGGCGACCAGGGCGCCGCAGGCGCCGCAAATAGCGGCATTGAGGCCATATGTGACGGCGTAGACGTGGTCGGTATTAATGCCCAGCACGCGGGCCGCCCTGGCATTCTGCGCCGTGGCCCGGATCGCCTGTCCGATCCGTGAGCTTTTGAGAAAATAGACGAGACCGCCGGCGAGGACGATAGCCAGAATAAAAGCGACCACTTTCACCTGAGAGATGGTGACGAGCCCGCCAAAGGCGAACCACGTTCCCAGCCCGCTGTCGGCGATCCGGACATCAGAGCCAAAAACCTGGTTCATGAGCTGCTGCAGAATGATCAGGAGGCCGAATGTGGCGAGGATCGAAATGAAAAGATCGTGGTCGACGATGCGGAATATTATCGTCTTATAGAGCAGCCACCCCAGGATGAAGAGGATCACGGCGGCAAGCGGCACGCCGATAAAAGGGCTGTAGCCCGCCTCCGACAAGAGGACGGCGACATAGCCTCCAAGCATGACGAATTCGCCCTGACAGATATTGATGATCTTCATCACGCCCCAGACGAGCGCCATGCCATAGGCAGCGAGAGCGAACACCGCGCCGATGAGAAGACCGTCAATGATGAGCTGAACCAGAAGGATCGGCGCATCGATGAGGAGGCCAATGTTGCTCATGGAAAGCCTGTTGTGAGGAACAGGATGCCCGGCATGAAACCAGGCTGAGGAAACGACAAGATTCGCCGGCCGGCCACGCTTTGCGTCGCACGGCCGGCCGTAGTCTGATTATTTGCGTTCCGACCAGGTCGGGCTCGGGACGACGGCTTTCGCAGCCGCCCATTTGGTTGGCGCGACAACCTTATATTCGCCGTCGAGGACCTGGAAGAGAACCATCGGCTTGGCGGTATTCTTGCCGGTCTCGTCGAATTTGATATTGCCGAAGAAGGTCTGCATATCCGTTGCGGCGATCGCGTCGCGAACAGCTTTCGGCTCGAGCGACCCGGCGCGCGCGAATGCGTCCGCAAACACCTGCACCGCCGCCGCCGATTCCGCAGCCTGATAAGGCGGAGCGTAGTCATAGGTCTCATTGAAGAGCTTGGCGAAATCCGCGGCCGAACCGAACAGATCGTCTTTATAGCTAAGGCTCGGCGCCCATTGCGATGCACAGAGCGTATATTCGGCGTCCTTGCCGAATTTTTTGATGACCTGAGCCGAGTCGCAATGCGTCATGGCCAGCATGGGGACATCAACCTTCATTTCCGCGATCTGACGAACCGCCGTAGCTGCGCCCTTGGAATGGCCGGAGACCACCAGAACGTCGGGCTTGACGGCCTTAACCTTGGTCAGCGTGGCGGACATGTCGTTCAGCTCTTTCGGGAGCTTGTCGTCGACGACCATTTCCATGCCGTACTCCTTGGCGTCGTCGAGAATGCCCGCCCGTATATCCTGGCTGAACGGGTCGTTTTCAAAGGCGCCTGCTACCTTGATCTCGTTCGGCTTTTTGCCGAGCGCATCCGCCTTTTCGGCGGCAAGGGTGATCGCGCTGGACAAATATTGCTCGGAGGTTGAGAGCACGGCGAAGAGATATTCGTAACCGCTCGTGAACAATGAGCGGGAGGCGCCATTGGCTTCGACCATCGGGATCTGATATTTCTCCGTAACGGGAGCGATCGCCTTTGTAAGACCGGAGCTGTAGGGGCCGAGCAGGAACTTCACGCCATCCTGCTTGATGAGGCGTTCGGCAAGCTCAGCGCCGCGGGCCGGGGTGGACTTATCGTCGTAATATTTGATTTCAAGCTGATAGGTTTTGTCGCCGACCTTTACACCGCCCGCTTCGTTGATCTTCTTGACGGCCAGGTCGTAACCATTCTTGGTGTGCTCGCCATTTGTAGAATATTTGCCCGTCAGCGAAACGGCGGCGCCCAGCGTAATAGTGTCCTGGGCCCACGCTGCCCCGGACATGGCGAACGCAGCCGCCCCGACCGTGAGCAATGTTTTCAAGACGTTCCTCATATCCACTTACCTCCCATGGTTTTTGAGATATGCGCTGCTGTCGACAGCGGCGCTATGAGCATGTTTGCTCTTTGGAATTCGATACCATAATGCAAAAATCCAGACGCGTGAACGCACAGTTTCGTGCAATCGCCGGAATGATTTGCGTCAGTATGCGCCGGTTCCTGCGCTGTAACCCTAGATCAACCCTCGTTCAAGTGGTTCCACTTGAACGAGGGTTGATCTATTTCAAAAGATGAGCGCAACTGTTCCCGCGTCCATCCCCGCCTTCGCGGGGACATGCCTGGACGCGCGTTGCGCTAGCGGTGCCGATTCCGAAGTTCGCCCTCATATCTCGGCACCCTCCGTAGCGAACTTCGGAATCTCAAGGGACACTCGCCTATGAATATTGCTAGTGTGATTCAGATCCAGACGTTCGTCCGGCGCCTGCTGCGAGGCATGACGAACGTCTGGATCATCACACTAGCCGCAGGATCGCGAAGCTGCAAGCTGGAGAGGATAGGCGCTGGAACACCCCTGGGCGGCGCTACGTTTGACCTGCATCAATCAGTGCAGCACAGTGCCGTGCTGGAATGTGCTCGAGATATGAAGGGAGGCCGGATGATGAATAGCCTAATTCGAATAGCGGCGATCGGCGCACTCACCATTGGGGCGGCAACGGCGCCAGCTTGGGGCCAGGGTGTGGGCGATCTCGCGCAAGGCCGGAAGCTGGCGAAGCAGGTCTGTGCGGATTGCCACGCTGTCGAAAAAGGCGCCGATAGCTCGCCAGAGCCGACCGCGCCGACATTCGAAGTGGTGGCGAACTCGTCGGGCATTTCTGCGATCGCGCTTTCGGTCTTCCTGAGGACGCCGCATGCGACGATGCCGAACCTCGTGCTGACTAATGAGGAGATCGAGGACGTCATCGCCTATATCACCAGCCTGAAAGATTAGCGGCGAGCAAGAAGCCTCCCCGGTCACCAGCGGCCGAGCAGCCAGAGAACGACCGACAGCACGATGCTGATCAGGAGGCTGGTGGTGATCGGCAGGTAAAGCCGGAAATTCTCGCGCTCGATCACGATGTCGCCGGGCAGCCGCCCGAGGCCCAGCCGCTCGGCGAACATCCAGAAAATACCCGCGAGGATCAGGATGACGCCCGCAAGGATGAGATATTTGCCCAAAGGTCCTCCTTCGGCTTATGGCCGCATCCCTTCAGAGAAGGGCCGCAAATGCCTGTAGACTGCGATCATGGCTGTTCACGGTCAATCCGACACGATTTTTCCGGAGTAATGTCTGGAAAGACGATCGGCGGAATTCCCAGATAAATCAATTGCTTCAAAGGCCGATCTCTACACCGCGTTTCATATTTACGGCGATTTAGGATATATTGTATTTGCTAGATCAACCCTTGTTCAATTGGAGTCACTTGAACGAGGGTAAGTTGTGCCAATACGTTAGCGCAACTGTTCCCGCGTCCATCCCCGCCTTCGCGGGGACATGTTTGGACGCACGTTGCGCTAGACATTTCGGACAGGCGAAAGGCGGAAATGAGTGAGAAGAAACCCGGAGGCGAGGCATCCATAAAGCCGCTCGCCGAGGTGGACGCCCGCAAACCCGTCAATCAGGGCGAGGAGTTGGCAGAAACGCCCGAGCCGACGGATCCGAAGGTGGATCTCAGTGCACTCGGCGCCCAACTCAAGCAGCTTTACAGCTCCTGGCTCGATGAGCCCGTTCCCGATCGCTTCACCAAGCTTCTCGATGAGCTGGAGCGTGACGAACGCGGCAAGCCATGAGCCCGCCATCCCCGTCTTTGCGCGATGCGCTTGTCGGCTCGATTCCCAGCTTGCGCGCCTTCGCGATCTCGCTTTGCCATAATCGCACCGAAGCTGACGATCTCGTCCAGGAGACCCTGATCAAGGCCTGGAACAATCTGGACAGCTTCGAGGAAGGCACCAATCTCAAAGCGTGGCTGTTCCGCATCCTGCGCAACAATTTCTACAACGATTTGCGCAAACAGAAGCAGCATAACGACTATGCGCGGGCGGCGGATGATTCGCAATTGGTCGTCGCGGCGTCCCAGGAAAAGGCGGTCGAATTCTCCGATCTGATCGAAGGGCTTCGCGATCTTCCTGCCGATCAGCGCGAGGCGCTGATCCTGGTGACGGTGGAGGACATGTCCTACGAGGACGCCGCCGCGATCTGCGACTGCCCGATCGGCACGATCAAGAGCCGCGTCAATCGCGCCCGGGCCCGCTTGGACGCGTTGATGCACGGTGTGGAGCCCTAGCGCAACGCGCGTCCAAACATGTCCCCGCGAAGGCGGGGATGGACGCGGCTTGCGGCGCGGCCAGCCCCTCTTTAAAGCCCTGTTCAGAAACGGCCGACTACGCTCATTGTGATATATGACTGCGGATCTCATTCACCATTTCAGGGGACAGCAAAGAAGGACACTCCGATGAAATCCACTCTGTTTGCCGCCATATTCGTTGCTGTTGCGACATCCGCATTCGCTCAGACGCCGGATGTATCCGCATTCAAGACCGAGCAAGCCCCCGATGAATGGCGCATCGCCAACTATGTCGGACAGCCGATCGTCAATGCGAGCGGGGAAAAGATCGGCGACATCAATGATGTGTTGTTCGACCGGACCGGCAAGATCACGACCGTCGTGATCGGCGTCGGCGGCTTTCTCGGGCTGGGCGAAAAGCGCGTCGCCCTTCCCTTCGAGGCCATCACCTATTCCGAAGCGGATGGCAAGCGCCAGATCATGGTGCCGCTGACGAAGGAAGCGCTTCAGGCCGCGTCGGCCTTCAAGCTCACGGAAAAGACCACGATGGACAAGGTCCGCGAAGTCGCCGGTGAAGTCGCGACGAAGGCCTCCGAGAAAGCGAGTGAGCTCAAGGACAAGGCCGTCAAGAAGATCGAGGAATATCAGGCGGAGAAGGAAGACGGCGCGACGAATTGACCCCGTTCGTCCTATACAGCCTTCGATCGCTCCTTACAGGACCGGCGCCTTGAGACATTGACATTGCAAGGCGCCGATCGCCCGTGCACGCAGGCGCGCTTCGCATAGATCTCACTTCCATTTTTGCCCCGACGCCAGCGGCATCCGGAGCAACTAAGTATCATTGCTCAGATAGCCCGCGTAATAGCACCTACAAGAGTTGGAGAGTCGCGGCTTCGCGGCCTCAACATCTCGCCAGCGCAGAATTTTCTTTAGCGCCCGCACAGTTTTTTCTTGAAACTGACGGCAACTGTGTGCATATGCCCCCCCTTGTAAGCCGGTGGCGTGGTCGTGCTCATGTCGCCGGCTTTGTCTGGTCATCTACTGGTTGGGGAGGACGCCATATGGCTTACGATGTCGCCCTCTTCCAATTGGGGATGGACTTGGATCGAGGTTCAAGCACCGCCCAAACGGAAGAAACGCATTCCGTCTGCGGCCCGAGCGTGGCGCAGCAGCAGGATCGAAAAGACTATTTTTGTGAGCGTGACGGTGAACGGTTTGCCGGTACGCATCTCATCATCGATGTGAAAGACGGACACCGTCTAGACGATCTCGAACACATCGAGAATACCTTCAGAAAATGCATCGACGTGTCAGGTGCCACGCTCCTGCACATCCACATGCATCACTTCACTCCCAATGGGGGCGTGTCGGGTGTCGCCGTGCTTGCTGAATCCCATATCAGCATTCACAGCTGGCCCGAATATGGCTATGCGGCCCTTGATATATTCATGTGCGGCGATGCCAAACCGCATCTTGCCGTGGAGGTGATCCGCGCGGCCTTCGAGCCGAGCGAAGTCGTCGTTCAAGAGCATTTGCGCGGCAGAGAGATGGCGATCGCCGCCTGAGGCGTTGGACCATGCCGAAACGAGGATGATCGTGCCCGGTCGAGCGCCGGGCACCTCTTCTTGCGCCGGTCCGTATACGGAAAGAGCCCGCCATGACGCTCTGGGTCGAGGAAACACTGCATGACCATTTCCGTTTTCGCTTCATCGCGAGCGAGGTCTTCTTCGAAAGCCGGAGCGAGCATCAGCACATCATCATCTTCCACAATGAGACCTACGGACGGGTGATGATGCTCGACGGCGTCATTCAGGTCGCCGAGCGGGACGAGTTCATCTATCACGAGACGATGGCGCACACGCCCTTATTCGCTCTCGGGCTCGAGGAAAAGCGCAAGGTCCTGATCATCGGCGGCGGCGATGGCGGTGTCCTGCGCGAAGTGCTACGGCATCAAGCGGTCGAAAAAGCCGTTCTTTGCGAGATTGACGACAGCGTCATCAACATGTGCCGCGAACATCTGCCGATGATTTCGCAAGGTGCGCATGACGATCCGCGTACGGAACTCCTGATTGCGGACGGCACGAAGCTTGTCGCCGAAACAGATGAGCGGTTCGATCTCATTATCGTCGACTCCACCGATCCGATCGGCCCCGGGGAAGCGCTTTTCACCGAGCGGTTCTATCGTGATTGCAAACGCTGCCTGAAGCCTGGCGGCGTGCTCGTCAATCAATGCGGTCTGCCCTTCCTGCAGGGATGGGAGCTGACGCAGACCGCGAACCGGTTCCGCCACGTCTTTGCCGATGTGGGCGCCTTCCTGATTCACACTCCCACCTATATTGGCGGACCGCTCGTCCTCGGCTGGGGGTCCGATGATCCGGGCTTGCGCGCGATTCCCGAAGAGACGCTGGATGCGCGCTTCGCAAGAGCGGGACTGCCGATGAAATATTACAATCCGCGCCTGCACAAGGGCGCCTTCGCCCTGCCGACCTATGTGCAGGAGCTGCTCGACAAGCGGGACGGCTAGATCAACCCTCGTTCAAGTGGAATCACTTGGAGGAGGTAAAGGTGATCTATTTCAAAAGACGAGCGCAACTGTTCCCGCGTCCATCCCTGCCTTCGCGAGGACATGTTTGGACGCGCGTTGCGCTAGCGCGCGGAGAACACAGAAAATCCCCCCTCACCCGGCGCTAACGCGCTGCCCTCTCCCCTCGCGGGGGAGGGCGGAATGCGCAAGCATTCCGGGTGAGGGGGATGCTCCGCTCACCCTGGCTATGTCAGAAGCTACCCGCTCTCATCGCACTCCCGATCACGCCGGAATGAGATAGTGCATGCTGAAGAGCTCGTCCGGCCCCGTCCACACTTTGAGGGGGCGCCATCCGGCGGAACGCGCCAGCGCCTGAAATTCCGGCACGCTATATTTGTGTGAGTTCTCCGTGTGGATGATCTCGCCGTCCGCGAAGAAGATCGGCTCGCCCAGAATCTCCGCACTCTGATCGGCGAGACTCCGAATGTGCATCTCGATCCGCCCCTCCTCGGCATTATAGACCGCCTCATGCGCGAATGCGTCGAGATCGAAGCTTCCGCCAAGCTCGCGATTGATGCGAACCAGAAGGTTAAGATTGAAAGCGGCCGTCATGCCTTCCCGGTCATTATAGGCGGGCAAGAGAGTGCTCGGATCTTTCTTGAGATCGACGCCGACCACGAAGGCGCAATTCGCGCCGAGCAGGCTCCGGCAATTCTGAAGGAACACCCGTGCCTCGCTGCGGCTGAAATTGCCGATCGTCGAGCCGGGGAAGAAGCCGAGCTTCTTTTGCGTCCTTGCCGATTTAGGCAACGTCAATTCGCCGTTGAAATCACCATGCACCGGCACGACCCGCAGATTGGGGAAACGCCGGCGCAGCCGGCTGACCGCACCGGCAAGCGCGGCGTCGGAGATGTCGATCGGGACATAGGAGTTGATGAGCGCCAGCTCCTCGATCAGCCGGTCGGTCTTACGGCTTGAGCCCGAGCCGAATTCGACGAGGGAGACGTTCGGCCCTGCGAGAGCGGCGATTTCGGACGCATGACGCTCCAAAAGCGCGATCTCGGCATTGGTCGGGTAATATTCCTCAAGCTCGGTGATCCGCTCGAAAAGCTCCGAGCCGCGCGCATCATAGAAGAAACGCGATGGGAGGCATTTCGGCGTCTTCCGCAATCCGCTGAGGACGGCCTCCGCGAAATCGCTGCGGATGTCAACCGTCTTCCGCCGCGCCGCGCCCCTCACGCCGCGCCACCGTCATCAGCGAGCCTCAGGCCGGTAAACTGCCATCGCTGGTGGGGGTAGAAGAAATTGCGGTAAGTGCGGCGAATATGGCCTTCCGGCGTTACGCAGGAGCCGCCCTTCAGAACGAACTGATTGCACATGAACTTGCCGTTATATTCGCCAATCGCGCCTGCGACTGGCTTGAAGCCGGGATAAGGTAGATAGGCGCTGCTCGTCCACTCCCAGACATCGCCGATCATCTGCTGAAGTCCACCAGCGCCGTTGACGGCCGGCTCCGGACGCAGCGCCTCGCGGCTGAGCATATTGCCCTCAAGCAGCTGATCGCCGGCCGCCACTTCCCATTCGAACTCGGTCGGCAGACGCTTTCCGGCCCAGCGAGCGAAAGCGTCGGCTTCGTAGTAGCTGATATGGCAGACAGGCCGCGACGCATCGGCGAGTTGCAACCCATGCAGGCCCATCTGATACCACTGGCCGTTGCGTTTCTCCCAATAAAGCGGCGCTTCCCAGCCTTCTCTTTGGACGGTCGCCCAACCATCGGACAGCCAGAGCGTCGATGTCGCATAGCCGCGATCCGCCATGAACTGAAACCACTCGCCATTGGTGACGAGCCGGTTTGCGAGGCGGAACGGCCGGATAAGCTGGTCGTGACCTGGCCCCTCATTGTCATAAGCGAAACCATCGCCTCGATGACCGACTGGAAAAATCCCGCCCTCGAAGGAAATACAATGAAGATCGGCGGTCTTGCTGCAATTCATCCCCACAGTACCTTCCCGATAGGCGGGGCGCAGCGGATTACCGGAAAAGGCGGAAAGAATATCGGTCAACATCAGCTCCTGATGCTGCTGCTCGTGATGGATGCCAAGCTCGACGAGGCCCAGCGCCTCGGGCGAAGGACCACTGCCGCCGCGGCTGAAGAACGCATCCAGCGAGCGGTCCACATGCTCGCGATAGGCCCGCACCTCGCCATTTGTCGGCCTGGTCAGCAGGCTGCGTTTGGGCCGAGGGTGGCGCGGCCCTGCATTTTCGTAGTAGGAGTTGAAGCAATAATTAAAGCGCTCGTCGAAGACCTGATACGCCGGATCGTAAGGCTTCAGCACCATCTCCTCGAAGAACCAGGTGGTGTGGGCCAGATGCCATTTGGTCGGACTGGCGTCGTCCATTGCCTGGACGATCTGGTCTTCCTCCGAGAGCGGCTCGGCGATCCAGCGGGAGGCGCTTCTCGTGGCGGCAAGCCTCTGACGCAGGCTGGCAACATCTTCTGCGACCGGCCCGCTAATCGGCGTGAAATCATCTAACGGCATGAAAACCCTGCTTCTGCTGAGACCATGGTTGACAAATCGAGACGGCCCACCCTTGTTCCGGAACGTGGCGAAATTCGACCGGGAGCTGAGAACAATACAGGAACATCGACACCAGTCAAGCAAGACAAGAATGAACACATCTTTGTTACAGACATGCTGGACGGGGTCGCGCCGCAGATCGCCCGTGGCGTGAGCCGGTATTTCCGGATGCTCGATTGCGCCGTCATTGCCGAGCTGGCGCTGGCGGACGGCCGCCGCTGCGACCTGATGGCGCTCGATCCGCGCGGCGGCATTACGATCGTCGAGATCAAATCTTGCCTCGCCGATTTTCGCAGCGACCAGAAATGGCCGGACTACCGCCAGTGGTGCGACCGCTTTTTCTTCGCGGTGAATGTCGATTTCCTGCAGGAGCTGATACCGGAGGATTGCGGGGTGATCGTCGCCGACCGTTTCGGCGCCGAGCTGATACGGGAAGCGCCGAGCCATCCGCTCGCCGGCTCGCGCCGCAAGGCCGTGACGCTGCGCTTTGCCCGCTGCGCCGCTTTCCGCCTGCAGGAGACGATCGACCCGGAACTGCGCGCTTCGGTCTGATTGTCGAGAAGGCGGGAAACGGTCTTTATCGCCGGCGGATTTTCGTGTCTTGATAGAATAACACCATCCTACGTTGAAGGTGGGCTTGGCTGCCGAGCGGCAGCGGGATAGGAAACGCCGTCAGGAGGTTTGACCAGTCATGAAAATCTGTATCTATGGCGCGGGCGCGATCGGCGGCTATATGGCCGTTCTTCTCAAGAACAGCGGCGCGAACGTCTCCGTCATTGCGCGCGGCGAGCATCTGGCGGCGATCCAGAGCAAGGGCCTGAGGCTGCTGATCGACGGCGACGAGCAGGTCGCGGAACTCACCGCAACGAACGATCCGGCCGAGCTCGGCCCGCAGGACTACGTCATCATCGCGCTGAAATCGCATCAGGCCTGGGAAACGGCGGAGCAGATGGCGCCGCTCTTCGGCCCCTCGACCTCCGTCGTCACCGCGCAAAATGGCGTGCCCTGGTGGTATTTCTACGGGCTTCAGGGCCAATATGCGAATTTGCGGCTGGAGAGCGTCGATCCGGGCGACCGCCAATGGCGCGCCATCGGGCCGGAGCGCGTGCTCGGCTGCACGGTCTATCCCGCCACCGAGATCATCGAGCCAGGCGTCATCAAGCATATTTACGGCAATGCGTTCGGGCTGGGCGAACCGAACCGGAAGGAGACCGAACGGCTCAAAGCGCTTGGAGAAATTTTTGAGAAGGCGGGGCTGAAGCCGCGCATCTATCCCGAGATCCGCAACGACATCTGGCTGAAGCTCTGGGGCAATCTCTGCTTCAATCCGATCTCGGCGCTAACGCGCGAGACGCTCGACGTCATCGCCACCGATCCGGGCACGCGAATGGTGGCGCGCAATATGATGCTGGAGGCGGAGCGCATCGGCCGGCGCCTCGGCGTGCATTTCCGCGTCGACATCGAGCGGCGCATCAATGGCGCGGCCAATGTCGGCGCGCATCGCACCTCCATGCTGCAGGATCTGGAGCGCGGGCGGCCGCTTGAACTCGACGCGCTGCTGACGGCTGTGCAGGAGATGGGGCGGATCGTCGATCTCGACACGCCCTATATCGATTGCGTGCTGGCGCTGACGCAGCAGATGGGCCGCCATGCCGGCGTCTATCCGACCTTCCCGGAAGCGGCCACGCTCACCGATGCGGAGAAGACCGTCGCGGATTAACGCCGGATCATTTTAAGCCGAATTGGTCCGGCTTGCGTCGGCAGCCCCCCTCTCCCTTGGGAGAGGGCTGGGGTGAGGGGTTACATCCTATCGATTTACGATCCCCTCACCCGGTATGCTCACGCATCCCGACCTCTTCCGCTCGCGAACCCTTACGGTGAGCGACAAGCGCTCACCGGGGGGAGAGGTCATCCGCGCATTTCAGCAGAGCCGTTTCGATCCGGACGAATCTTGCTCTAGCGCGTCGCGCTAACTAATCGAAATAGATCAACTTAATCCGGATGCGCCAGCCTCGGCGCAAACCGAGCCCACGGGGCAACATTGAATTTAAGCGCGAATCATCAACGCGACACGATTCACATAGCTGAACATATGCGCGTATTTTTACCGGTGGGCACTCTCACGCTGGGAAATGAGCCAATGATGGCCGCTGCGATTTGAAAGCCGACATGTGCTTGGCGACGCGAATGACCCCTTTCAGACATTTCGCGTTGCGGCGCAACCCTCGATGT
Source organism: uncultured Alphaproteobacteria bacterium (assembly GCA_963749875.1). Classification (GTDB taxonomy): domain Bacteria; phylum Pseudomonadota; class Alphaproteobacteria; order Rhizobiales; family Rhodomicrobiaceae; genus JAHQVI01. The sequence continues at coordinate 722,216 of CAVVOX010000002.1, read as the reverse complement.
TCGATCTAGAAAAATCATTGAAGGGCAGGAAATTCGGCCAATCGGCGATGCCGGATCAATGGCGCGGGATGATTCCCCATGCGCCTCTGATCATTGGCGCTTGGGCATGAGTTTGCGCCACGCTCTCTCAAGATAACTTGGCCTAATCTCGTGGCCACCGGCGAACAGACAAAGCTCGAGAATGTTACCGCTGGCGTTTTCGCGTTGCCTACAATCCAGGCCGGAGTGATTTTGTGATTTTGCTGGGCCGAAATGGCCTGCTCGCGCAATCAAGTCCATCGCTTCGTAGACATCACCTTGGTAGCCATCCTTGATTTGTCGACCATGGATTGGAACGATCGTATCTCTCTTGCCGTGATAATGTATAAGGTTGATGGAACGCGTCGGGCAATTCTTGGGTAGCGGCTTCCAGAATGTTCCTGAAAACGCAACGAAACCGGCGAAGGAATCACCTTTCTGGCATGCCAAGTACCAAACCATCATGGCACCCGATGAAAACCCGGAAACGAAAATATCCTGGCGGTGAATGCCGAAACGCTGCTTCAAGTTGGCAGCTATACGATCGAAATACTCTAACTCATCGACGCCAGGATTTGCATCGACGCTGGGTACACCGGGAACGTTCCATTCGACACCAACTGCTTGCGCAGCTACGAAGGCTGCTCCGTGCTTGGAGGCAACCGCGACCAGCTCCTTGTTCCGCAGAACGTTCTGGGCACTTCCCATGTATCCGTGGACAAAAATGACCGCGCCGCGAGGCGCTTGACTCTGTGGCGGTTGCAGGAAGAACAACACGGTAGACACGCTGGCCAAGGCGACAGTCCGTATCCCGACCGCAGGCCGAAGCATCGACATTGAGTAGACTAGGGCCTGCAGCGCACAGCATAAAGATACAAAGCCGGGACAGGATGAGCGAGGATTTTTGCACGATGCCGTTCTTCCAACTTGGGGCCATGGCCATTGTTCGAGCGAAGCGTAGCTTACTCTAAGCCGACATTCCCCAAGTAGGTCCATGGAAGTTTGAGTTTAGTTTCTGACTTTCGGTTGTCAACGTTGCGTCGTGCGTTTCGACGGCAAACGCGCGGCGTGTCCCAGGAACTCGCCCGGACGCTTGAGCACGTGCGCAATCCTCTGCTGCAGCACAGCGTTCGTCGGCAACCTGATCGCGTAGAAGTAACCCTCTTCCTCCAGCGTGTTGTAGAGTGCCGGAATGGCAAAGGCAGCATCAGCCCGGAACAGGCGCAGGATGCCCCGTTCGGCGTAGCGCGCCATAACAGGCTTCAAGACATCTTCCCAGCCATCGGCGCTCTGCACGTTGCCGGGGCGCAGCTTGCAGCGTTCGAGCTGACCATGCTGATTGAACAGGAAAAGCGGATGATAACACGAGCAGCCGAAATGACCGTTCCACGCCGTTCCTTCCTGGTCGCCATGGGTCGGACTGACTGAGCTGTCCATGTCGAGCGTGATCCACTTCGGCGGCACCGCCTCATGAAGTCGATCGATCCAGTGCCCCGGCATGTCAGGCAGAGCGGCGAGATTATCCGGCGTCGTGAGCACCTCGGTCTCGAAGCGACCCATCTGACTAGCCGAGGCAGCTTTTTGATCCACGGCGCGCCCTCCAACGATTTGGCGCAGCACGGGATCGAGCGCCAAGCGCTTGGCGTCATTGACGTCCTCGTAGCCAGCAAGCCGCCCGAATACCGACTGACGCAGGAGGCCGATCAGACTGTGAAGGCGATTATGACCGGTCCGAGCGTCGCTCAGCTGCTCGCCTGCGAGAGCATGCAGTCCGAGTACGTCGTCCAGTTCCCGAAACAACAGCAGGCCGCCGTCTGAACTGATTTTCGAACCATGAAATTCCAGGCGGACACGGCGGTCGAAACCGAGCCGATCAACACTCAATTCCCTTGCACCCGCTGGGTGAGCCATGGCCACTCGCCTCCAATGCCGTCAATGCATTGGAATATATGCGATTTGCAGCCTCAGCGGTGAGGCAATTAACGATCTACTTGGGGAATGCGGGCTTAACCTCGCTCAAGTGATTCCACTTGAACGAGGGTTGATCTAGCGGAAAATGGTAGGGGCTACGCCGCTGCGGAGCGAATGATCAATCTGCCCCGCGTGCCTGCAGCCTGGCGCGATGCGAGGTGATGGGTTGATCATGACGAAGCTGCGGCTTCGCATTGGCTGCGGCGATCCGACAGTCGGACTACGGATTAATGCCCCCTACCCAAACAGCCGTCCGCTGGCATGGCTGAGAACGAGATAGATCCGGCCCGTCTCCGAGACGAGATGGCTCTGCACCGTGCGGCCCTTCGGATCGGCCTTTTTGGCGTCCTGCAGCATCCGCTCGAAATCGGCGAGGTACCGGTCGACGATGTGGCGGAAGGTCATGTCGTTCTCGTAACGGCGCTTGACCTGTTCGAAGGTCGTCTGGCCCTCGCGATTGTACATGTTACGGCTGATGATGCCGTGCTCACCCTTGTTATAGCGCCGCCAAACCTCGGCCGCGATGTCCTCATCGACGGCATTCGCGATGTCCTTCATATCGAAGACCATCGGCGAGGCTTCGGGATTGGGCTTCGCATCGAGCGGCGGGACAATGGGAGGCGCGCCATAGGAATCATCATCCTTGGGGGGCCCGCCAAACTCATCTTCTGAACGCGAGGCGCGCGCCAGCAGATCGCCCAGCGACCAGCTCATGCCGCCGCGATCATGGTGCGGCTCGGGTTCGGGCGGAAGCATGCCCATGGCCTGAGGCCGGCCCATCGGATCGTAATCGGGAGGCGGCGGCTCGCCATGCTCGGGATGCTTGATCCGCTCCAGAACGCTGTTGCTGAAAGCCTCGAACTGATCGCGGTCGCGCGGCGCACCCCACTCGTCGCCATAGCCGCCGCGCGGCGGCGCATCGCGCCCGCCATTCTCGAAATTGGGCATGTCGCGGCTATCGGGCTGCTGATCCGCGCGCGGCAAGCGGTTCGGTTCCGGTTGCTGCTGGGGCTCGGGTCTGGAAACCTGCCCCGAATAGCCATGGCGCGCCGTGATCTCGGTGAGGGAATCGAGCGCGGAAAGCTGATCCTGAAGGGCGCGGCGCATGGCGGTCGCGCTCTGCTTCGTGGCTTTCGGCAGGGCCTGCGCCTGCTGTTTCAACTCCGACTGGGTTTGCTCCAGTTCGGTCGTCGCCTGATGGGTGGAGGTGCGAACCTGCTGCGTCGTCTCGTTGAAGCTGCTGGCGAAGCCGGAAAGCTGCTGTGAGACCTGGTCGGACAGCGACGCAAAGCTCGATTTCAGCTCCGAGATCGCCCGAGTTGTGTGGGCCTGCGCTTCGGCGCGCAGACGTTCGAGCTCCTTGACCGCGCTCTGCGACTTGTCCGCGGAATCGCGCGCCAGCGTCTCCGTCACCTGCTTGGCGCGCTGCTCGGCCTGGGTCAGCGACTGTTCGAGCATGTTCGAATAGTGATGCATCATCCGGTCCAGCTCGGATGCGCGGTTGTTAATTCCCTCGATCATCTTGGAGAGCTGCGCCTGGCGCGTCTCCATCATCGTGTCGACTTTGCTGTTCTGGCTCTCGAGCGCGCGCGCCGCATTGATGATATTCGCGCCCTGATCCTCAAAACGCTTCGTTAGAGTGTGGATCTGTCCAAGGAGCCCGTTCGAGACATCCTTGAGCATATTGGCATGGGCGCCGAGCGCCTCCGAACTCGAGCCTGACCCTTTCGCGAGCTCTTCGACCGCGCGCTGGATCTGGCTGGTGCTGGTCGCGACCGATTGGTGAATGGCGTTGGCCTGCCGCGACAGCGATTTCTCCATGGAGCGGGAATGCTGATCGAGCGTCTCCCGGATATTGCCGGTATAGCGGGAAACCGACGTGTCGAGCGATTTCGTACGCTCCGAAAGCACGGCCTCGAAGGCGTCGGAGCGCCGGCTGAGGATCGTCTCCAGGGCCTGCGTCCGTTCCGCAAGCGATTCGTCGATCGCCTTGCCTTTCTCACTGAGGACCGTCTGGAGCATCTTCGTCCGCTCGTGCAGCGACGAATCGAGCGACTCCGTGCGCTGGGCCAGGGCGCCCTCCAAGGCGGACAGGTTCTTCGTTGCACCTTCGATAATGCCGCTCAGCCGCGTCTGCTCGCTGCCAAGCCGTTCGAGCAGAACGGGGATTTCCCGGCCCACACGTTCGCTCATGCTCATCACCGAGGCGACGAGATTGTTGCCCTTGGCGGAGATTGCCGCCGCGGTCCGGTCGGAGGTCTCCTGGATCGAGCGGGTCACGTCGAGGCCGGTGCGGTGCATCTGCTCCGCCGCCTGGGCGCCGTGCTTGACGAGCTGATCGGTGATGCGCGCGCCGCGCTCGGCGAGCTTTTCGTCGATCACGGCTCCGGCGGCGGTCACGGCGGCGGTGATCTTGTTGCCACGGCTTGCAAGCGTATCGGCCAGCGTGGACGTCGCCTGCGTCATCGACTGGCTTGCGCGCTCGCTCGCGGCCGAGATCTCGCGCGTTACATGCGATCCGATCCCGCGCAGCGCCTCGCTCACGCGGTCGCTATTATTGGCAAGCGCCTCTCTTTCGCTGGCGAGCTCATTGATCAGATTGCGAATGCGGTTTTCGTTCTCGCTGTAGGAGCGTTCCAGCGCCGCGACCTCATTGTGGACGAGCGCTTCGAGTTCGCCGGCGCGTCCGAGCGCGCGGGAAATCGCGTCGTTCATTGCCGCGACCTGTCGGCGAACGGTCTGGCCGAGCGAGGCGACCGACTGCTCGGCCATCTTGTCGGGCTCGGCGAGCCGGACGGCGACCTCGGTCATCGCCGAGGACATCAACCGCAATTCCTGGGCGCGCCAGACGAGAATCGCCAGAAACCAGAACAGCGCGATCGGCACGATGATGGTCGCGATCACCGCAACGATGGCGGGCGAGGACAGCATGTCCGACAGCGTGCCGGCCGATCCCGGCTGATTGGAGATGACGGCCCAGCCGATCAGACAGCCCAGCAGCAGCCACACGACGGAAGCGCCGAGCGCGATATAGAATGGCGATTTCGAGGGACGCTGCTGGAGCGCATAAACCAACCCGCCGATGGCCGGCATGTCGTCATTCGCCGCGACCGCGCGAACCGGACCGGGCGCGGCGCGGGATGCAGAGGATGTTCGATTGGGGGCGGCGACCGAGGAGGCGCCTCTGTGGCTCGCCTGCGAAAGCGGCGGCTTGCCCGCCGGGGCCATTCTCCTGCCGATCGATGTGGAAGCGGATGAGGTGTTTCCCCCTGGCTCGCCGGTATTTTCGGTCATCGACTTATCCCCGGGATTGGCAGAATTGGCGCCATGGTCAGGGGAAGTAACCGGTTTCTGAGACATTCCGCCGTCCTAGGTCATGTGAATGCGCGCTATGCAGGGTGGAATAGCACGAGATAAGTCCCTCTTAGAATCCGTTATAACTTCAATGAAAGAGGTTGCAAGACGGAGCCGCTGGCAACCGCTCGGTAATCCCCCGAAGCTTCGTTTTCCGTCCCCCGGTGCCGACGCGAAACGGTTGGGCGATCTTACGCGCAACGAACCCACACCCATTATCAGTACAATGGTATTTCTATCCAGAATTTGAGGCTAAAAAAAGATAATCTTCGAGACTTCCAAGCGGCAGGAGGCGGCTAAAAAGCGGTCAATTCACGGCTTTTTGCGGTTTTTGCAACGCGCTTGCGAAAAAGCGTCTGCGCGGGCAAGCAACCACAATTCGGCCTTGTTAAGAGAATTATTTCGTCATATTCCGGATCAGACAGCTTGCGGTTGGTGCGTTCTTTTATTGCTCGCAAAAGTGGAGCGCACGAGCGGCAGGCCTTTTTATTTTCCAACGGGGATGATCATGAATCTGCGCCTTGAGAGTCGGCCCGATGCGGAGGCCGAACCGGAAAGCTATTTCGATCCCAAACACCGTCCGGTCGATCTGACCCATCTGTCCCGCTACACGATGGGAAACAGCGCCGTCGAACGCGAGGTGCTGGAGCTGTTCCGCCGGCAGGTGCGCCTCTATTTCGACAAGCTCTCGCGGGCGACGAACGGCGATAGCTGGCGCGCGGCGGCCCGGGTCCTGAAAGCCTCCGCCCGCAGCGTCGGCGCCTGGCAGCTGCTGCGGACCGCCGAGACCGCCGAGCAGCTTCCGGGAAGCCTTTTCGCCGGAAGGCGGGACGACCTCCTGCGCGTCCTCGCCGAGCAGATCGAGGAAGCCAATCATTTCATCGACGGCATTCTGTGACGGCGCGCCGCCGGGGGCAGACTGCGGGGTGGAAGGCGGGCCGGTTTTGACCTATATACGGGCGAGGCGTTTCCCGCGCTTGAGCGCCGGTCCATCGCGGCCGGGCGAACGCTTCCCAGCCGCACCGGATAAACGAGTATGCCGAAGATCACCTATATCGATCACACCGGACGCGAATATTCGGTGGAGGGGGACGTCGGGCAGACCGTCATGGAGACGGCGATCAAGAACGATGTGCCGGGGATCGTCGCCGAATGTGGCGGCGCCTGTTCCTGCGCGACCTGTCATGTCTATGTCGATGAGGCGTGGCGCGGCGTGACGGGCGAGCCGTCACAAATGGAAGAGGACATGCTGGATTTTGCCTTCGATGTCCGGCCCGAAAGCCGGCTGAGCTGTCAGCTCCGCATCACCGAGGATTATGACGGGCTGATCGTGCGGATCCCGGAACATCAAGGTTGAGCTTTTCCACAGAGCGATCTACTTAACTCCGAAATTGGTGCACGCCGCCGCTCCATGCCGGGCTGCATGGCGGTGGGTCAGAGATTTGCGAAAATGCTCGGCGATTCCCCTATTCAAACCGATGCGGTCATTATTGGCGCGGGGCCTGTCGGGCCTGTTCGCCGTCTTCGAACTCGGTCTTCTCGACATCAAGGCGCATGTCATCGACATTCTCGACCGGCCGGGCGGCCAGTGCGCCGAGCTCTATCCGGAAAAGCCGATCTACGACATTCCGGCTTTGCCCATCGTGAGCGGCCAGGAGCTGACCCACCGCCTGATGGAGCAGATCAAGCCGTTCGAGCCGGTCTTTCACTTCTCGCAGCGTGTGGACAGGCTCGCGCGCACCGAGGACGGCTTCGAGCTGGAAACGGACGATGGCGTCAAGTTCCGGGCGAAGATCGTCATCATCGCGGCTGGCGGCGGTTCGTTCACGCCCAAGCGTCCGCCGCTTGCGGGCATCGAGGCCTATGAGGGCACATCGGTCTTCTATGCTGTCCGGCACATGGAGGATTTTCGCGGCCGGGACATCGTCATCGTCGGCGGCGGCAACTCCGCGCTCGACTGGACGCTCAATCTGCAGCCGATCGCCAAATCGCTCGCGCTGATCCACCGCCGCGACCAGTTCCGCGCCGCACCCGACAGCGTGAACAAGATGCGCGATCTGGTGGCCGCGGGCAGGATGCGGCTCGTCATCGGCCAGGTAATGGAGCTGATCGGAGCGGGCGGTGCTCTGAGCGCTGTCAAGGTGCGCGGCGGCGACGGCGAGTTCTTCGAGCTCCCTTGCGACCGGCTGTTGCCCTTCTTCGGCCTGACGATGAAGCTCGGCCCGATCGCGGATTGGGGGCTCGATCTGCATGAGAACCTCATTCCGGTGGACACGGAGAAATTCGAGACCTCCGAAAAGGGGATCTTCGCCATCGGCGACATCAATTCCTATCCGGGCAAGCTGAAGCTGATTCTGTCCGGCTTCCATGAGGCCGCGCTGATGGCGCAGCAGGCGCATCGCTATGTCTATCCCGACAGGCGCCTCGTCTTCCAGTACACCACCTCCTCATCCAGCCTGCAGAAAAAGCTCGGCGTGATTTAAGGCGGGGGCGAAGTCGGGTAGGAGCGGCCCGGCGGCCGATTTGCGTCGCGTCGTCTCTTCCAGGGGGTGTGCGAAGCCCCACCCAACACCAAACCCTTCGCGGGACGGCGTGTCCCCGAAGCTTTGCCATTCATTTATCTCACCGCCCGTGAGGGGCGGCGCGGGCAGCCGGTCGGCTGGTCCTATGTATTTTTGTGTTCAGCCTTCCGGCTGCCCACGCGCGGCGATATTCCGGCTCCATCCGCAGCATTTACCCAGCTAGCCGTACACGACCCGGAATTTTGCATCGGGAGCGCATCACGCGGGCGAGGGCTTGGACCTCGATCCTCCGCGTCGCACGACCGCGGGCACTGCGCATCCCAGCGAACAGGCAGCCCGGGGAGGAGCCCCTGAGTGTGAGTGCGTTACTCTCGCGCCGAGGCCGGTTTTTGGCCGTGTCCCTCGAACTCCTCAGGCGCCGCATCGCAACCCCACCAGACGAGACGGTCTCGAGCCCGGCGCCCCTTCGCGGGGTGGCGACGGGGGCAGGATAAGTCGAGGGGCGACGAGCGGGGATAAGTTCGGGGCGGAATTCGCGCGGGATGGTGAATGGAGGGTTGCCGCCGCCCCGACGTCATTGCGAGGCCAAAGGCCGAAGCAATCCATCTCGCGGCTGGCTCTGAGCAGGTCGCTGGATTGCTTCGTCGGCTCCGCCTCCTCGCAATGACGATCCTTCGTCGCGCCGGACGAGCGAAGCGAAGATCCTGAAGCCTTGAGCCTATTCGTTATAACTGCTCTCTGGGGGGTTTACAGACCTGCTTCAAACTTGAGTGTCGCCAAATCCGCAAGGAACTGTTCGCGCATTCTTGTGGTATAAATTCGAGTTATCTTGCCTTGATTTCTGACGTTGCACAATTTTTTTAAGATCCGCCAAGCGGGCATTCCAGGTCATACCATCAGTAACGAAAAGCAACGTTGTGTCGTGACGCTTTGCCTCAATGATCGCGTCGAGATCTCCAATGATATCACTCATCTTCGACCCCGTAGCGGCGTAGCCTTTGACCTCGATTATAATTCTTGGCCTCTTTCGATGTGGAATTGCAAAGTCGCACTTAGCAGACTTGTTGTCAGCGCCGGTGAAAGTACAACGAATTTCGTAAGCGTTCTCACCAAACACTTCCTTAACCAGAGCTTCCGTGAAATCTTCAAGTCCGCGGCCACGCCTCTGTCCTTGAATTGCGCTTCCCCGCCCGGAACGCAATCGTTCGACGAGAATATCGCTCCAGATTGGTTCGTGATTGATTGCCGCAGCCATTGCTTCGGGCAAGCCGAGCGTTTCCAAGGCATCAAGATAGGCCTCCCGGTCACTTAAGAAGCGCTTCACGCCGATGCCACCAGCTGCAAGCAGCTTTCGGAGTTCGACCTCCATCGAATTTTTGGAAAGCGCAAGGAACAAGCGGGCGCAGAGAATTCCTTGTTCGAAATCATCCTCAAACAACGCGCCAATATCGTCCCGACGATAAATATCCTTTCTTGGAACCGTCGCGAGTTTGGCAATGGCTTTCGCGGCAATCTCATCCATCCACTCGACGGCAAGCGGACTTAGGCTTGCAACGACCTCGTCGAGCGTCTGGTCTAGAACCTGCATTATCTTCCCACGAGGAGATATTCCGTTACGGCAGAGCGATTAACGGCGTCATGAGTTCCAAAGTGATATCTATGCGTCTTCTCGAATATGTTAATAGATTTTTTGTATTTACTCATAATCATTTCCAGTTGATCTAGATCTGGGTAGCCATTTGAACTGTAGGATAAAACAATCGTGCTCTTTGCAAAGCGCGCGAACATCCGGTCGAAAGCATCGACCGCCAGTCGACGATAGCTAAACGGCGTAAAACGCTTTTTTATTTTTTTTACCCTCGTGCTTGCGTCTATTGGGAGATCTTCCCAATAGTAAGAAAGCCCTTCTAGGAAGTGATAACGCTTAATATAACAATTATCATCGGAACGAGGTACGTAAGGCGGATCGAGGTATACAAGGTCGGTTTTTCGATTGGGCAAATCAAACACATCGGAGCGTACCGCCCGATTGCGCCGTCCATTGTCGAAAACAGCATTATTGAATATTTCTATCTGCTCGACGAAGTGTTCCTCAATTGAGAGGCGCAGATCACGACGCCCATCATCGTACCGGCTTAGATCGCCCGATACAGTGAAGACACCGCGCGGTTGTCGCTTTAGGCATGCTCGAAACAGTGCAGCAAACGCCACTGCTCGCTTGTGAGTTTGTTCAAGTCGACGAATATTAAATGAAACCTGATCCAGAAATTGTAGGTCAGCCTTGGTATAAAAAATACCAGAAAAGGTGTTTTCAATAAACTTGGGAACGTGCGGTATTGGTGTAAGTAACTGCTTCATGGTCTGGTGATCGATGAAGTGATTGTTATTTTCAATGGTTGCCTGCGCGATGACAGTGGCAAAGTTGAGAAAGTCCGAAGCGATAACACGTCGCCCCATGCACTTCATTAAATAGGAAACGCAGCCGGTACCAGAAAAGGGATCGACGGCGCTTTCAAAGTCCAGAGCGTTGAGGATGTCATAAATCCATGGCAGCAAACGCTTCTTGGAACCCATATAGCGTAGCTCTGGATATTGCTTGGCTTGGTTCGGCAGGGGGCGCTCAACGACCGCAGGCTTCAAGGGCTTTGCTGACGGAATCTTGCAGCTGGACGCAACGTCTCCGAGACGTGATTTTAGTGCCGAGTGCTTCATACAAAGACCGTAGCTGAATCGCTACGATGGCGGGAGCCGGAAAACTCCTTTGTAAACACGCAAAGACGGAGCAACCATTTATTCCCCCACCTCCAGCTTCTTCCTCAATATCTCATTCACGGCCCCCGGGTTCGCCTTCCCGCCGGTCGCCTTCATCACCTGACCGACGAACCACCCCAAGGTCTTCGGCTTTTCCTTCACCTGCTCGACCTGTTTCGGGTTGGCCGCGATGATCTCGTCGACGACCTTTTCGATGGCGCCGGTGTCGGTGACCTGTGTCAAGCCGCGGCTCTCGACGATCTTGGCCGGCGCCTCGCCGGTCTCGATCATGATCTCGAAGACCTCCTTGGCGATCCGGCCAGAGATGACGCCCTCCGCGATCAGATCGATCAGCGCGCCGAGATGCGCCGCCGAGACGGGGCTGTCCGCAATGTCCTTGCCGAGCCGGTTGAGCGCGCCGAACAGATCGCCCGTCACCCAATTGGCCGCCAGTTTGGCGTCGCGCCCCTTGGCGACGGTCTCGAAATAATCGGCGGACTCCCGGTCGGCGACGAGCACGCCGGCATCGTAAGCGGAGAGGCCGAATTCCTCGACGAAGCGCGCCTTCTTCTCGTCGGGAAGCTCGGGCAGGGCGCGCGCGATCTCGTCCACATAATCCTGCGTCAGCTCGAGCGGCAGGAGGTCGGGGTCGGGGAAATAGCGGTAGTCATGCGCCTCCTCCTTGGAGCGCATGGAGCGGGTCTGCCCGGTCTTCGGGTCGAACAGGCGGGTTTCCTGATCGATCGAGCCGCCCTCCTCCAGAATGCCGATCTGGCGGCGCGCCTCATAGTCGATCGCCTGGCCGATGAAGCGGATCGAGTTGACGTTCTTGATCTCGCAGCGCGTGCCGAACGGCGCCCCTAGCTTCCGTACCGAGACGTTGACGTCGGCGCGCAAGCTTCCCTCCTCCATATTGCCGTCGCAAGTGCCGAGATAGCGCAGGATGGTGCGCAGCTTGGTGACATAGGCCCTGGCCTCCTCGGCCGAGCGCAGATCCGGGCGCGAGACGATCTCCATCAGCGCGACGCCGGAGCGATTGAGATCGACAAAGGAATAGTCCGGGTGCTGATCGTGCAGCGACTTGCCGGCGTCCTGCTCCATATGCAGGCGCTCGATGCCGACCTCGACCGAATAGCCGTCCTTCATATCGACGGTGACCACGCCCTCGCCGACGATCGGATGCTTATATTGCGAGATCTGATAGCCCTGCGGCAGGTCGGGATAGAAATAGTTCTTGCGGTCGAAGACGGAATAGAGATTGACCTGCGCCTTGAGCCCGAGCCCCGTGCGGATCGCCTGGCGGATGCATTCCTCGTTGATGACGGGCAGCATGCCGGGCATGGCGGCATCGACCAGCGAGACATGGCTGTTCGGCTCGCCGCCGAACTCGGTCGAGGCGCCGGAGAACAGCTTCGATTTCGACGTGACCTGGGCATGGACCTCCATGCCGATCACCACCTCCCAGGGACCGGTGGCGCCGTCGATGAGGTTTTCCTGACGTAACTGCATTGTCATGTTCGAGCCCCGTGCCTCACTCCCCTGCCCGCTTCCGGCCATAACGGGATGACCTTGGAAAGCGCGCGCTTCCTTCCGTGCATCAACGCCGCAACAATGGAAAGAGACGGCTCCGCGCTGATACCGGTGCCCGGTGCTGGCTGGCTCATCGCGCCGTCTGGGCCTCTACAGAACTGCATAAAATTTGACCTGACAAGTAAAATTCCAATCGCTTTTTTTCGCTGGGAGTTCGCTCTCTCCCGGCCCGCGAACCTTTACGGTGAGCGACAGCCGCGGGTGCATTTCTGCCGTCCCTTAGGTGCCGTCCCCGCCGGGGTTTGACAGCCTCTCCTCCTCATACTGGATGAACCAGCCGATCATCTGCCGCCAGAGCGCTTCGGCCAACTCCGGGGGCACGCCTTTCGCCTCGGCGCGGGCGCGGACGCGGTCGATCACCTGCTGGATGCGCCAGGGCACGACGGCTTCCGCCTTATGCGTCTTGAGCTGCCAGGCGCGGTCGACATAGCCGAAGCGCTCGGCGACGAGGTCGAGGATCGCGGCGTCGAGCCGGTCGATCTCGGTGCGGACCTCTTCCATGGTCTCGCAATCCTGGGGGGCACGCACGGCCATCGGCTGAACCTCGGCTAGGCTTTAAGCTTTGGGCGACGCTTTCGCCTTCTTCTTCACAGGCGATTTCTGCTTCTTCGGCGCCACCGGTCTGGCCGAGGCCCACCACGGCTCGGGAGCGGGGAAGACGCCGGCCGCGTCCTCGATGAGCTGTGCCGAACGCAGCACGGTCTCCTCGTCGAACGGACGGCCGATGATCTGCAGGCCGAGCGGCAAGCCGTCCTCGGAGACGCCCGCCGGGACCGAAATGCCCGGCAGACCGGCCATATTGACCGTCACCGTAAAAATGTCGTTGAGATACATCTCGATCGGATCGCCGCTCTTCTCGCCGATCGCGAAGGCGGGCGACGGCGTGGCCGGCGCCAGGATCGCATCGACCGTCTCGAATGCCTCCTCGAAGTCCCGCTGGATCAGCGTGCGCACCTTCTGCGCCTTGATGTAATAGGCGTCGTAATAGCCCGCCGAGAGCACATAGGTGCCGATCAGCACGCGCCGCTTCACCTCCGCGCCGAAGCCATGCGAACGCGTCTCCTCATACATGTCGATGATGTCGCGGCCATTGACGCGCGCGCCGTAGCGGACGCCGTCATAGCGGGCGAGGTTGGAGGACGCCTCGGCCGGCGCAACGATGTAATAGGCGGGCAGCGCATATTTCGTATGCGGCAGGCTGATCTCGACGATCTCGGCGCCGGCATCCCTGAACCAGCCGATGCCGCGCTCCCAAAGCGCGTCGATCTCGGCGGACATGCCGTCGATCCGGTATTCCTTCGGCACGCCGATTTTCAAGCCCTTGACGGCCTTGCCGAGCGCCTTCTCGTAATCCGGCACCGGCTTGTCGGCGCTGGTGGAATCCTTCGGGTCGTGGCTGGCCATATGGCGCAGCATGATGGCAGCGTCGCGCACCGTGCGCGTGATCGGGCCGGCCTGGTCGAGCGAGGAGGCGAAGGCGACGATGCCCCAGCGCGAGCAGCGCCCGTAAGTCGGCTTGATGCCGACCGTGCCGGTCAAAGCCGCGGGCTGGCGGATCGAGCCGCCCGTATCGGTGCCGGTCGCAGCAAGCGCCAGATGCGCCGCAACGGCAGCCGCGGAGCCGCCCGAGGAGCCGCCCGGCACGAGCGGTTTCTCGCTGCCCTTCGCGCGCCAGGGATTGATGCAAGGTTCGAAATGGCTGGTCTCGTTGGACGAGCCCATGGCGAACTCGTCCATATTGAGCTTGCCGAGCATGACCGCGCCAGCATCCCAGAGGTTCTGCGTCACGGTCAATTCGTAGACCGGCGAAAAATCACCGAGAATCGCCGAACACGCCGTCGAACGCACATCGCGGGTGCAGAAAAGATCCTTGATGCCGATGGGCAGCCCATCGAGCGGCAGGCCCTTGCCCTTGGCTAGCCGCGCATCGGACGCCTTGGCCATGTCGAGCGCCTTTTCCGGCGTCGGCAGGATGTAGGCGTTGAGCGCCGGGTTCGCCGCCTCGATCGCGGCAAGATGCGCCTCGGTCAGCTCGCGCGCGGTGATCTCCTTCTTCTTCAATCGGTCGCGCGCCTCGGCGAGCGTCAGCCCGGTCAGATCGCTCATGGCCTACTCCACCACTTTCGGCACCAGGAAGAAGTAATCCTCCGTCAGCGGCGCATTCTTCACGATCAGATCCGGGATGCCCCCGTCGGTCACCTTATCCTCGCGTTTCTTCAGCGCCATCGCCTCCACGCGGGTCATCGGCTCGACACCCGCCGTATCGACCTCGCCGAGCTGCTCGACCCAGTCGAGAATCGCGCTCAGCTCCTTTTGCAGGCTCTTGGCTTCTTTCTCGGTGACCTTGATACGCGCAAGCCGTGCGACGTGCCGAACCGTGGCCTCATCGACCTTCATAAGCTGTCCTTCGGAAAAGCGATCTTGGTTGCGGCTGCGAAAAGGCAGCCCACTCGCGAAACAGATAACGCCGCTCGGCCTCCCGCGCAACTCCCGCACCCCGCTCCATTCAACGGTATTTGCTGCAATGCGGCAATGATGGGCGGGCGGAACGCGCAAGCGCGCCGTCGCCGCCGGCTTCGGCACCGCCCGCCGTTCCGGACGGAGCTGTGTCCGGTTTGCATCGGGTCGGCTGGTCTCCTGGTCATTCATCAAACCGGCTCGATTGGCCGGCAAGAATGTGCTTTGATCCGGATGTGGGTGAACTATTCTCACACGTTCGGTGGTGACAAGCTTCGTTCTGGCCAGATGACCCGGACCTGGGGCGGGTATGGGCGATCAACCCAAGGAAATCTCCAACCCGGAGGACGATCGCGTCTTCCGATATTTATTTCTGACCTTTTTCCCAAAGGTCAGGGCGATGCTTATTCGCCAAGGCGCCCACAAGGAAACCGCAGAAGAGATCGCTCAGGACACGATGCTTGCTGTATGGCGTAAATCGGATCAGTACTCGTCCGACAAAGGCACAATTTCCGCCTGGATCTATGCTATTGCACGGAATCTCCACATCGACCGGCTGCGCAAACAAGCTGTGTGGCAGCGCGATTGCCAAGCGTTCGAAACGATGAAGCAGCTGCAGAACAGCACGACGGAATTGCGATCCTGGGAGCAGGAACGAAGCGAAATCGAGCGTGCGCTCGGCACGCTGCCGCCGGAGCAATTGCAGGTCCTCCAACTGTCCTTCGTCGAGGGGCTGTCTCAGACCGAGATCGCCTCGAAACTGGGCTTGCCGCTCGGCACCGTAAAATCCCGTATGCGTCTTGCGTTTGAAAATCTGCGCTTCGCCGGGGAGCGCGACGCATGACACCCCGCCATCACCCGCTTCCCGAAACGCTCATCTCCTATGCGGCCGGCACGCTTCCGAATGCGGTCGCCTGCGTCGTTGCCTGCCATCTCACTACGTGCCGGGATTGTGCGGAAAACGCCCGCCGGTTCGAAATTTTGGGCGGCCTGATGCTGGAGCGGCTGGAGACCGCATCCGTTGATCACGCACGCACAGAGGACGCCCTCGCGCAGTGGTCCGCCGAGCAAATCGCCGGAGAGCCTGAGCCCGATCAGCCGCCGGATATCGAAAGGGCGCTAATACCGCCGCCGCTTGCCGACTATATCGGCATGAACGGCGGGGAGGAGGTGCCTTGGGAGACCGTTGTGAACGGCGTGCAGCAATATCGGATCGATCTGCCGAAAGGCTCAGGCCAGATGCGATTGCTGCAGCTCAGGCCGGGCCAGTGTCTTCCCAAGGCTCCGCGCGCGACAGAGATCGGCCTCGCCCTCGTGCTGCAAGGCGCTGTCACCAACAAGACCGGCGATTACCTTCGCGGCGACGTCATCGACTGGACGGAGGAGACCGGCCTTCAACCGCGCGCCTCCGGTAACGTCGATTGCATTTGCCTGGTCGCCAGCGATGCAGAGCCCGCCGGTCTCGCAATGACCCTTCACGAACTTCGCAGGCTGGGCCGGAAGGCCTCGCCATCGCGGCGGCAGCTTCGGGACATCTGGACGCAGTCGGCCAGCCTTGCCGCAAGCGTGGCGCTTCTCCTGGGGATCGGAGTCGGCTGGCTGCTTCGTGGAGGACCGGAAACCGGCGCCATCGGATTGGACAATCTCGTCAGCATCGAAGACGGTCGTTTGCTCGCTCGCGGGCCGCTGCAGGAGGCGCTGAACAGCTTGCCGAGCGGCGCGCCGACCGCCGCAATCCCGGACGACGGCGAGCTGCGGCTGGGCATCAAGATGACCTTTCAGGACCAGGACGGCGATTATTGCCGGCAATATCGGATCGCGGCCGCATCGGCTGCGCGCTATTCCGGCGTCACCTGCCGTATGGGCGAGGAATGGGTGGTCAAGGTCCAGGCGCTGGTTCCGCCGTCGCCCTCGGCTGCCGATCAAACGATCCCGGCCGGCGCAGGCGCCGATGCGGCCATGGACGCTGTCGTCCGTGCGCTTATCGCCGGCGATCCCGTGGTGGGAGAGGATGAAGCCGCGATCATGAACAAGGGCTGGAAGAAATAGCCGGAGACAGGCCGCCTATTGCCGGACGGAGTGTTGAAGGGGCGTCCAGCTCGATAGCGCTGCGCCTGTGTCGGGGCATTCGCCCGGCGCCTGCAGTAGACCGCGGCCATAGATCTCGGCGCGCCCCTGCGACCCCAGCTTCACCGTCCGCAACTGGTCGAGCATTTTGTCCTTCGGCGCCGACATCATCTCGGGCCGCTGCAGCGCCAGCACGGCGGTCGCGAATGGCGTCGCAAACGAGGTGCCCGTGCGATAGCCCTCCCGCGCATCGGGTATCGCCGTCCAGATGTCGACGCCGGGCGCGGCGAGGTCGATGTAGCGGCCGCGATTGGCGGACGCATAGATGTGCATATCCTTCGCCACCGCCGTCACGGCGACAACCTCCGGATAGGCGGCCGGATAGGTCGGAGCGGCGGCGGGCCCCTCATTTCCGGCAGCGGCCGCGAAGACAAATCCCTGCGCGCGCATGGCCCTGAGGCGCGTCTCGACGAGATCGTCCTCGGGCCCCGAGAAGCTCATATTGACCAGCCTCGCCGCTGAGGCGTTCATCCACTCCAGAGATTTAAGCAGGGAGACCGTATCGGTAATCGTCTCGCCATTGTCGTCCGTGAAGAAGACATTCGCCACGAAGAACCTGGCTTCCGGAATGAGACCGGGCGTGGTGCTGTCAGGACGTCCCGCCAGAAGGGCGAGGATGCCGGTGCCATGCGCGTTTGGCGATGATCGTTTTCCCTCCGCCAGGAAAGCCTTACGGATGATCTTCTGATCGGCAAAAGTCGGGTGCTTCAAATCGACATCGGTATCGATAACGCCGACATTGATGCCGCGCGCGCAGTCGGCAAACTTGTCCTTCCACCCGATGGCGGTCCGGCTATAGCACCTGTCGCCGGGACATTTTCCGCCGCCTTGAGAGCCACCGTGATCCGTCTGCGGCTTGCCGTCGGGATCACCCGTCGTTGCCGTATGATAGGGGCGATAGATGCGGTTCAAATGGAAGGACTCGCGCGGCAGCTCCCGGCGCAGGAGCGCAATAGCCTGCAGCGCGTCGAGCCCTTCGGGCGCATAGAGCGTGACGAGCGTCCCCTCCTCCTGCTCCAGACCCGTATCGCTCGAGGAGAATCCGAGCTGCCTGGCGCGAATGCTGCCGGCGGAGCTGAGGCCGAGCGCGAGGACCTCTTGCGGCATATAAGATCCCGGGCTGATGGGCAAGACCGTCCCGTCCGAGTCCGGGGACCGCTCCTCATTCGTCACAGCCGGCGAGACATTGTCCTCTTCCTGGTCCTCCTGCTCCTTCTTGATCAGGCCCAGGGCCTTGCCGTTGTTGCTTTTCACCTTCGTCAGGCCCAGGGCCTTGCCGTTGTTGCTTTTCACCTTCGTCAGGCCCAAGGCCTTGCCGTTATTACTTTTCACCTTCGTCAGGCCCAGGGCCTTGCCGTTATTACTTTTCACCTTCGTCAGGCCCAGGGCTTTGCCATTGCCCTCGCCGGTGGTTTTCGCGGCCTTTGACGGGCTCGCCGGCTTCTGCTTGGTGGCGGCGCCTCCGCGAGGGGCATTTCCGGGACCGCGTCCATTGCCGACATCGAGATTCGGCTCCCCGCCTGCCTCGGAAACGCCCGGATCCAACAGCTTGCTAAGCTCATCGACATCGCCGCCGAGGTCTTTCCCGATCTGTTTGAGATCGAACTGCTCGCCCAGATCGAGCGCCTCGGGGCCGTCCTTCTTGTCGCCGGCGGAGCCCCATCGGGGAAAGCCCTGATCGTCGAATGCGTTGCCTAATGCCCGCTGTCCATTTCCCGGTTTCTGGTCAACGCCGCTACTTCCGCTTCCCAGGCTAATGCCCAGCCCTACGCCAATCGTGTTGTCGTTTCCGATACCGATGCCGACGCCCACGCCGTTCCCCAGGCCAATCCCGAGACCGTTTCCGTTCGTGATACCGTTCGCTTTGCCGAGACCGTTCCCGTTTCCGTTCCCGTTTCCGACGCCGTTCGCATTTCCATTGCCGACACCGTTGCCGTTGCCCGCACCGTTACCGTTCCCGTTTCCAACGCCATTCCCGACACCATTTCCAACACCGTTGCCATTCCCGTTGCCGACGCCATTCCCGTTCCCATTTCCGAGGCCTTTCGCCTTCCCATTGCCATTGCCCTGAGCAAAGGCAGATGAGGTGACGGAAAAGCCGCCTGGTGCGACATGCTCGATGAGGAATGCCAAGGCAAGCAGAACGATGGCGGTAGCAGCAGCGACCCGTATCGGATTGGCGTTCCGACAGTGCCGGTCCCCGGCTGCGGAGTCCCCTCTGCGCAGCGGGTCTCTCCCATCTCCGGTCATCGGTTCCCTCAAACCCTCAGCGCTTTGCCGCCAGCTACTTCGACGAGTTGGCGTGGAAACGCACAGATCCTCTCCGTCTCGCCCGTTCCGCTACTCTTAATATGACCCATCTAAGCAGAAAAGCTGCAGAACTTCTATCGTTCTTCTTGATCGAGAGCGAGATCAGATGAGATTCTCATCCCCCCGAAGGCGGGGATGGACGTGGGAACAGTTGCGTTAACTTATTGAAATAGATCAACTTAACCTCGTCCAAGTGATTTCACTTGAACGAGGGTTGATCTAACGCCTGCGTTGAGTGGAGTTCGCCTGAAGCGGAAGTATTCGCTTCACTCCCTCTCCCATTGGGAGAGGGTTGGGGTGAGGGGTTAAGGTGCTGATTTCTTTCTATAAGTCCCTCTCACCTTAACACGCTCTAAGCGGAAGTGACGTCGGGGGCTTGGCAGGATCAGTGTACTGTTTAAGCCGAATCGGTCGGGCTTGCGCCGTCAGCCCTCGCTCCCTTTGGAGAGAATTCGGGGTGACGAGATGCGAACGCTTAATAGGCGGAAAGATGAGCAGCGCCTGCCGGGAACCGGTCCGATCCGAATTGGCCGCGCCTCAGCTCGCGCTGCTGCCGCTGCTGCTCGTGGTCAGCTTCTTCCACTCGCGGCTGATCCAGGACCCGGTATCCTCGCGCGGCTCAAGCCCCTTGGATTCAAGCAGCACATAGGCGTCCTTATACCATTTGCTGTCCGGGAAATTGTGGCCGAGCACAGCCGCCGCCGTCTGGGCCTCGTTGACGACGCCCAGCGCATAATAGCATTCGGTGAGCCGCATCAGCGCTTCCTCGACATGGGCGGTGGTCTGATAATTGGACACGACCGTGCGGAAGCGGTTGATCGCGGCCAGATATTGGGCCTTCTCCTGGTACCAGCGTCCGACATTCATCTCCGATGCCGCCAGAACGTCCTTCGCCAGCCGGATGCGCTTGCGCGCCTGTTCGACATAGCGGCTGTCCGGATAGCGATTGACCAGGGTCTCCAGCTCAACCAGCGCCTTTTTGGTGTCGCTCTGATCGCGCGTGGCGTCGTTGATCCGCTCATAATAGGCGGACGCAATAATGTGCTGAGCGAGGGCGGCCTCCTTGTCGCCCGGATGCAGCGTCAGATAGCGACGTGCAGCGGCGACCGCTTCCGGAAGCTTGTCGGCCTCCTTATAGGAATAGGCGGCCATCAGCGTCGCCTGGGCCGCTTCCTTCGAATAGGGATGCTGCCGGTCGACTTCCTCGAATTTCTCCGCCGCCTTGGTGTAATCGCCCGATTCAAGCTCGGCGTTGGCGTCCTTGTAAAGGACATCCGCAGGCTTCGTTTCAACGGTCGGCCCCTCGTCACCGCCGAAGAGCGACCCGGTCGCGCAGGCCGAGAGCTGGCTGGAGAGCACAAGCAGTGCAGCCGCTTTGAGAATAAGCCGGACGTTCATGCGTTTCCTAACCCCTCTCGAAGATGAGCGAACACGGCCCATGACACAGCGCCCTGCCGACCTTACCGGCTCCGCAAATCTAGCGCAACGCGCGTCCAATTGGACGCGGACAGTTGCGCTGACTTGTCGATATAGATCGACTTGACCTCGTTCATTTGAGTCCAATTGAACGAGGGTTGATCTAACGCGAGTTGCTCGAAAGACGGAACATCGGGATTGTGGTTATTTTTTGCCCCGAGTTCCCGTCGCTTACAACTCGAACAGCCCCTTCCCCAGGCTCAGGCCGCCCGCTTCCGGAAAAGCGGACGGCAAGGGGGTCGAAGGGAGAGATCAGCCTCGATCTGCGGCAAAAAAGGGCTGAGCGAGGCCAAGATCGGCGGCCGCATAGCCCCTGCTCGGCGCGTAGCTGTATTCGGCCTCGACGACCGTCCATGCGGAACGGTCCTGATAGAGCGCGTCCAGCATCATGGTGTTGATCCGGTGGCCGCCGCGATTCGAACGGAACTCGCCGAGGATCGGCGCGCCGGCCAGCGCCAGATCGCCGATGGCGTCGAGCGTCTTATGCCGGACGAATTCATCCTCGAAGCGCAGGCCTTCCGGATTGAGGATCCGGTCCTCGCCGAGCGCAACGGTATTTTCCAGAGAAGAGCCGAGCGCGCGTCCGGCGCTCCAAAGCGCCTTGACGTCTTTCATGAAGCCGAATGTTCGGGCGCGGGCGATTTCACGGCGATAGGCTTGCGGGGTCAGGTCGAGCGTGAGGGTCTGACGGCCGATGAGCGGCGTGTCGAAATCGATCGTCACATCATATCGGCTGCCGTCATAGGGACGCAGCTCGGCCGACGATCCGCCGGAGTTGATCCTGACGGGCTTGAGGACTTTGACCCAGCGGCGCGGCTCGTCCAGAACCCGCACGCCCGCTTCGTCGATGGCCTCGACAAAGGCGGAAGCGCTGCCGTCCATGACCGGAACTTCGTCGCCTTCGATCTCGATCTCGATATTGTCGATGTTCATGCCCCGGAGCGCCGAAAGCAGATGCTCGACGGTTGCGACCGAAGCGCCCTTTCCATCGCTGAGCACGGTGCACAGCGTGACGTTGGAGACCATTCGGAAATCGGCCGGGATGCGCGCCAAGCGGCCGCAGCCATTATCGACCACGAAATTCCACCCCGTCCCCGCTTCTGCCGGATGAAGAATGATGGAGGCTTCCGCCCCGCTGTGCACGCCAGTCCCAAACAGAATCAGATCGCTGTCGATCGTCGTCTGCCAACCCCCGGAATGACCCTTCATATCTCGCCGTTATCTTTCCCCTATGATGAGGGCCGCAACCCCCGATTGCGGCCTCATCCCCCGTTTTCAATGCGATGGCTGGGTACTGTTAACGCGAGTGGCCAAGCTGTTTGTGTGCTTATGAAAAAGATGCCGGCTCGGCTCGCAATGCACTCCCCCAACGCGCTGACTGAGGCAAATTAAGCCCGCTTCTTTCCAACCGGCAAATCACGGTTTTTTACAATCTGTTACGATTTGAAAGAAAATGGGACAGGGGCGGGAGCGGCCATGCGCCCGAGCGGCGTAAACCGCCGGGCGCGGAGCAGAAAATCAAGGGAAATCATCGCGTTATGCGGCCAATGTGCCGTCGCCCTAGTTGACCGGCCTTTTAAAGAAATTCGGAATCTCGAATGGTTCATCCGGATTCCTCTCACGCTCTGTGTTATTTCCGCCACGGCTGTCATTCCTGCCTTCGCCGGACGGATCGTCCGGCCCAGCCGGATCGCCGTTGCCCTGGCCCGCGCTCCCCGAATTGAGCGTCGGCATGGGACGGTCCTCGGGATAGGGCTCCGGCGCGCTCCGGGTCCGTCCCGTGACCCAGTCGAGAAGACCGCCGCGGCGTTTGAGGCCGAGATCGCGCTGCCCTTGCATCGCCGCTTCATGCTCGGCCAGCTCGGGGAAATCCTTGCCGGTGAGCGGCCGGCGCGGCGGGCGAATTGGCTTGGCCGGCGGCTGCGGCTCGAAACCGGATGTCTGCTGCTGCGGCGTCTTCGACCTCGCCGGTCCGGTATTGACCGAATATTTGGGCGAGCGCGGCTCGATCGTGACATTGCCGGAGCCCTGCCAGGACTCCCGGCCATTGTCATTGCGCGGTTGCGGCTTTTCCCGCTCGCCGCGGGAGGGCGCATTGATGCGGTCCGTCAGACGGTCGCGCCGGGGCGCGTCGGCCGCCTGCTGGGCAACGACTTGCGGCTGCTGGCCGGAATTGATGCCGGTCGCGACCACGGAGACCCGGATGCGCCCCTCGATCGAGTGGTCGAACGTGGCGCCGACAATGATGTTGATATCCGGATTGGCTTCCGGATCGACCTCGCGGCGCACGCGGGAGGCGGCTTCTTCCACCTCATAGAGCGTCATGTCGAAGCTGCCGGTGATGCTGATCAGCAGGCCCTTGGCGCCGCGCATGGAGACCTCGTCCAGCAGCGGATTGGCGATCGCGGCCTCGGCGGCCTGGAGCGCCCGGTCGTCGCCTTCGGCCTCGCCGGTGCCCATCAGCGCGGTGCCCATATTCTGCATCACCACGCGGACGTCGGCGAAATCGAGATTGATCAGCCCTTCCTTCACCATCAGATCGGTAATGCAGCACACGCCCGACTTCAGCACATCGTCCGCCTTCTGGAAAGCGTCGGCGAAGGTGGTCTTCTCGTTCGCGATGCGGAACAGATTCTGATTCTGGAATGACGATCAGCGTGTCGACATGCTCGGCCAGATTGACGATGCCCTCACTGGCGATCCGCATCCGGCGCTGGCCCTCGAACTCGAACGGCTTGGTGACGACGCCGACGGTCAGAATGCCCATCTCCTTCGCCGCGCGCGCAATCACCGGGGCCGCGCCGGTCCCGGTGCCCCCGCCCATGCCCGCGGTGATGAACAGCATATGGCTCCCCTCGATCAGCGAGCGGATCTCATCGAGCACCTCTTCCGCCGCCGCGGCGCCAATTTCCGGCCGTGAGCCCGCGCCCAGGCCTTCGGTGATGGTGACACCCATCTGCACCCGGCAGCCGGCCGCCGACATGGAGAGCGCCTGCGCGTCGGTGTTGGCGGTGACGAATTCAACGCCTTCCAGCCCGTATTGAATCATATTGTTGACGGCATTGCCGCCGGCACCGCCGACGCCCACCACGGTGATGCGCGGCCGCAATTCGGTCAGAGCCGGAAGTTTCAAATTTATGCTCATGGCAGCCTCGTCGATATATGCCCCGCGTCTCAATGGCGTCTTGGTCTAAAAACTCTCGCGCAACCACTGGCCGACCCGCGCCAGATAGCTTTGACCCGTGGCGACGATTTCCGGCGTCATTGCGCTTTCCAGCCGCAAATCGTCTTCGAGCAAATGGATCAGCAACCCGATCGGCGCCGCAAATGCGGGGCCCGCCTCTTGTCCCGGCAGACCCGAGATCGCGCGCGCGCGCCCAAGTCTCGGCTGCTTGCCGAAAAGCTGCGCGGCGAATTCGGCCACGCCGACAAGCTCACTCGCACCGCCTGTCAAGACGATTCTCTGACCGGCCATCGGCGCCACGCCATACGCATAAAGCCGGTCGCGAATCTCCGTAAAGATCTGCTCTAAGCGGATTCGCGCAATATCGGAAATTTCCGCTTTCGTAATGTGGCGGGAAAGCAGCTCGGTCTCACCCTCATCCTCGTCGGGATCGATCGCGTGGTAGGAGGCGCGGTCGCGTCCGGCAAAGACCGATGCGTGCAGCGTCTTGAGCCGCTCCGCTTCGACAAGCGGGAGCGAAAAGGCGTGCGCAATGTCGCCCGTGATGTGGTTGCCGCCGATTTCGATGGAATCGCCGAAAATGAAGCTGCCGCCGGCGAAGATCGCAACGCCCGTCGCGCCCGCGCCCATATCGATGCAGGTTACGCCGGTCTGCGCCTCGCTGTCGGTGATCGTCGCGCGCCCGCTCGCATAGGCCGCAACGGATATGCCGGCCACCGAGAGATGGCTGCGCTCGATACAGTGTTTCAGATTTTTGACCGGCAGCGCGTCGGCGGAAATGGCGTGCACGTCGACCTTCAGCGCATCGCCGATCATGCCGAGGGGATCGGTGATGCCACTCTCATAGCCGAGCGTGTAGCCGAACGGCACCGTGTGCAGCACCATCTGGCCGTCATGTGAAGCATATTCGGACGCGGCGCACATCACCCGGTCCATGTCGCGCGGCCCCACCGTGCCGGAGGGAAGATCGACGCTTGCGGTGAAGCTTTGGCTGTGAAGCGGCCCGAGCGACGTCGTCACATAGACCTCATTGACTGTGACGTCGGCGGCCCGCTCGGCCTTGGCGACGACGCTGCGCACCGTGCGCTCGGCGGCGTCCATATCGGAGACGCGGCCCGACATGATCCCGCGCGAAAGCTGATAGCCATAGCCGACGACGCGAATGCGGGAGGGCAATGGCAGCGTATCCTGCCAGAGAGGCGACGGAAGCAACCGGGCGACGAGACAGCACATCTTCCGCGTGCCGACATCGAGGACAACGACGGTCCGCTCCGTGCTTGAGAATTTGCGAGCTTTCGTTCGCAATACTGCCCCCGCTTGTGGCGGATGCTGCCGCCAGCGCAACGCGCGTCCAACTGGACGCGGACAGTTGCGCTAAGTTGTTGATCTAGATCAACTTTACCTCGTTCAATTGATTCCAATTGAACGAGGAACGATCCAGGCATCCGCCTTCGCTCGTTTTTAAACCCCTGTTTCTCGTCATCCCCGCGCAGGCGGGATTTCGTCAACTCAAGGCTCTTCAAGACGTACCCGCTTGCGCGGGAATAACGGCCGAGCGGCTCCGAACCGCTCTCTTTCAGATCTAAAGTCCCTGGCGGCGGCTCTCCTTATCGCCCGAGAGCCAGGACAGGAATCGCCGCCGGCCCTTGTCCGAATTCGTCTTTCAGACGAACTGTAAACTGCGCCGGCACCCGAAAATCCATTTCGGAAATTTCGTAGAAGGCGGCCGGGTTCTGCGCCGAGATGACGCT
This sequence comes from uncultured Alphaproteobacteria bacterium, assembly GCA_963749875.1. GTDB lineage: Bacteria > Pseudomonadota > Alphaproteobacteria > Rhizobiales > Rhodomicrobiaceae > JAHQVI01. The sequence goes on along the minus strand of CAVVOX010000002.1, from coordinate 696,705 downwards.
CAAATCGTCCAGGGCCTCGGCAAAGCCGGTCGCCGGCAGCTTGACCCTGAGGCCGGTATCCAGCACCAGATCCCAGCGCCGTCCGGCGATGCGCTCGATAGTCTGCACCCGTTTTTTCAAATCGGGCAGCTCCGCAAGCGCCAGGATGAAATCCTTCGCCGGCGCCGCCGCGCCCGGCCCCGTCACCACAGGCAGATTGGGAAATTCGGCTTCCGATGCCAGATCGAGAATCTTCCCCTCCGCGTCGATCACCGCCGTCTTGCCGCCCTCGCGCCACAGGGCAAAGGGCAGGCGCTCGTCGAGTTCGACGACCAGCGCCGAGGGCAAAAGGCGCATCACCTTGGCTTCGCGCACCCAGCCATTGCGTTTGAGGCGCTCACGCGCCCGATCGGTGTCGAAGGCAAAAACCGACAGCCCCTTATAGGGGCCCAAAGCCGCAGTAATCTGCGCAGTCTTGATGTTCTGCCGGCCTTCGACCTGCACCGCTTTAACCTCAAATCCGGCTGCAATCGTGGCATCGTTCGCGGCGGATGCGATCGCGACGTGGACGTCACGCGAATGACCGCCGGCGACGACGCCATAGGCTGCCGTCAATCCATAAAATATGACGCACGCAACGAAACCGATTTTCGAGGCAAGTTCGCTATGGGCCTCAAGCCAGCCGTAAAGAGACGAATCGGCCGGACGTATGCCGCGTTCCCTGCGAGACCGCCGCAAAATGAAGCGGCCATTCAAGGGAGGGGTATACGAGCGAAGTGTGTCAGCTGTAAAAGGGTTAATCAACGATTGCAAGACGCGTCCTCCACAATCCAGCGGACAAGTTCACCGAATGTCAGGCCACTGTGGCTTGCAAGCTCCGGTACGAGAGATGTCGCGGTCATTCCAGGTTGGGTGTTGACCTCAAGACAGATCAGCTCGCCCGTTCCTCGCGGCCGGTCGTCGAAACGGAAATCCGTCCGGGTGACGCCCCGGCAGCCTAAGGCCCGGTGCGCCATTAACGACAGCTTCTGTACCAATTCGTAAATATTCGGTGAAATTTCCGCTGGCAGGACGTGTCTGGAACCCCCTTGGGCATATTTGGCTTGGTAGTCGTAAAAAGCGAGCCCCTCGGCGGGGAGGATCTCGATAACGCCGAGCGGGCGGTCGCCCATCACGGCGCAGGTCAGCTCGCGGCCGGCGACATAGCGCTCGACCATCACCTCATCGGCAAAGTCCCAATCGGCCGAGGTCAGCTCCTGCGGCGGATGGGCATAATCCTCGCGGATGATGAACACACCGACGCTGGAGCCTTCGGCCACCGGCTTGATGACATAGGGCGGCGTCATGGCGTGCTCCCGCGCCGCGTCGAGCCGGGGAACGATCAGATGTTCGGCGACGGGAATGCCGGCCTCGGCGAGGATGATCTTGGCCTTCGCCTTATCCATCGCGAGAGCGGAGGCAAGAATGCCGGAATGAGTGTAGGGGATCTCCAGCGTTTCCAGAATGCCCTGGACCGTGCCGTCCTCGCCGCCCTTACCGTGCAGCGCATTGAAGCAGACGTCCGGCTTCACCTCGCGGAGCCGCTCGGGCAGCCTGCGGTCCACATCGATGCGCGTGACCTGATAACCCTCCCCTTCGAGCGCTTCGGCGCAGGCTTTCCCGGAGTTCAGCGAGACCTCCCGTTCGGCCGACCAGCCGCCCATCAGCACCGCGACATGGGTGGCGTTGCGGCTCATGCGGCCGCCACCATCGGCCGGCCCTCCGCGGGAATGCCGAGCCGCTTGATTTCCCATTCCAGCTGGACGCCGCTCGCCGTCTTGACGCGCGCCCGGATGGTCTCGCCGAGCCGTTCGATGTCCTCCGCGCTCGCCTCGCCGTCATTGATGAGGAAATTGCAGTGTTTCTCCGAGACATGCGCGCCGCCGACCCGGAAGCCGCGCAGGCCCGCCGCATCGATCAGCTTCCAGGAGCTGTTGCCGGGCGGGTTCTTGAAGGTCGAGCCGCCCGTGCGCGCCTTGGTCGGCTGATGCGTCTCGCGGTAATCCGCGACCTCCTGCATGGCGCGGGTGATCTCCTCCGGGTCGCCCGGCTCACCCTGATAGAGCGCCTCGGTGAAGATCAGATCGTCGGGCGCGCCGCAATGGCGGTAGGTGTAGGCGAGATCGGCATGGCTCAGCGTGTGAATGCGCCCGGCACGATCGACCGCGCGGGCCTCGATCAGCACGTCCCTGGTCTCGGTGCCGTGCGCGCCCGCATTCATCCGCAGCGCGCCGCCGACCGTCCCCGGAATGCCGCGATAGAAGGCGAGCCGCGCGATGCCGGCCTTGGCCGCCGCCTGGGCCAGCCGCATATCGGGCACCGCCGTGCCCACGCGCATCCGGCAGTCTGCCTCCGGCTCGGCCTGGCTGAAGCCGCGCCCCAGCCGGATGACGATGCCCGGAATGCCGCCGTCACGCACCAGCAGATTGGAGCCGACACCAACCACCGTTACCGGGAGGTCGCCGCCGATCGTGCGCAGAAAATAGGAAAGGTCGGCCTCGTCCGCCGGCGAGAACAGCATTTGCGCCGGACCGCCCACCCGGAACCAGGTGATGTCCGCCATCGGCCGGTTTGACTCCAGCCGCCCGCGCAGTTTGGGCAACGCGCTCCGCAATTCGGCTGTCAGATCGGGGAAGGTCATCGGTGCGCCTCGGCCGGTTGTCACCTCTCCCTGGGGGAGAGGTCGGAATGCGTCAGCATTCCGGGTGAGGGGTTGCAGCATTTCGAGGATACGGAGATGCACCATCCCCTCACCCCGACCCTCTCCCTATGAGAGAGGGAGCGCACACACCGAAACCCGCCTTTACAGGGATTTCAGTGTGGCGGACGGTTCCGTGTTCGCCAGCCCGCTACTCCGCGGCGTCGAGCCTCGGCTCGAGGGAATCGAGACGGTCCGGCAGTGCGTTCGTCCACTCCGAGATCGTGCCGGCGCCGAGACCGATCACCAGATCGCCGGGTTTGGCAATGGAGGCGATCAGGCCGGGCAGTTGCTCCTCGCCATCGACTGCCAGCACCTGGTGGTGGCCGCTGAGCCTGACCGCATTGACCAGCGTATCCCGGTCCACGCCGTTCGGCTCTTCGCCCGCCGAATAGACCGGTGTCACGATCAAGGTGTCAGACTGCGAAAAGCAGCGGGTAAATTCCTCGAACAGATTTTTGAGCCGCGAATAGCGATGCGGCTGAACGACCGCGATGACGCGGCCCGCCGCCGCCCCATGCGCCGCCTCCAGCACCGCGGAAATTTCGGCCGGGTGATGGGCGTAATCATCATAGATCGACACGCCGTTCCACACGCCCGCGCGGGTGAAGCGCCGCTTGACCCCGCCGAAGCTGTCCAGCGCCTCGCGGATGGTCTTTTCGTCAATGCCGGCCTCCGTCGCGACGGCGATCGCGGCCATGGCGTTGAGCGCGTTATAATGGCCGGGAACGGCGAGCGTCAGATCCTCGAAGCGCCGCGGACCGCCTCTGGCCGCATCGCTGAGGACCGCGTCGATATGCATCGCCACGCCATTGGTCCGCACGGCGGCCAGCCTGACATCGGCATCCTCGGCAACGCCATAGCACAGCAGCTTGCCGCCTTCGGGACGTTTCGTGCTCTCGGCAAATTCGCGCACCACCGGGTGGTCGATGCCGGCAACGATCGCGCCGCCGGGCCGGATGCCGGCGAAGAAGCGCCGATAAGCGTCGTACATCGCCTCGACCGAGCCATAATAGTCGAGATGCTCGGCATCGATATTGGTGACGACGCCGATATGGGTCGGCAGTTTCACGAAAGTCTCGTCAAACTCGTCGGCCTCGACGATGAACCACTCCCCTTTGCCGATCCGGGCATTGGTGCCCCAATCATTGACGATGCCGCCGGTGATCACGGTCGGGTCGAGCCCGGCCCGTTCGAAAATCCAGGCGATCATCGAGGTCGTCGTGGTCTTGCCATGCGTGCCGGTGACGCTGATGGTCTTGTAGTCCTCCATCAGCCGCGCCAGCATCTCCGCCCGGCACCAGACCGGCAGCTCGGCCTTTGTCGCCGCGACCAGCTCCGGATTGCCCGGCTTGACGGCGGAGGAGAGCACGACGAGGCCTGCCCCTTCGACATTTTCCGGCCTATGGCCGATGGCGATGGAGATGCCTTTCGCGGCCAGCCGGCGCGTATTGACCCCGTCCTTCAGATCGCTGCCGCGAACCTCGATGCCGCGACTGTGCAGCACCTCGGCAATCGCGCTCATTCCGATCCCGCCGATCCCGACAATGTGGATCGGCGCATAATCCCTCAGATCGTTCATCCTGCATGCCCCTCAGCCTCGCGCTGTGCCGAGAATGTCTCGGGCGCTTCCGCGAGTGTCACCACCAGATCCGCCAATCGCACAACCGCGTCATAGCGGGCGAGCGATTTTGAGCGTGAAGCGGCTCGTGCGAGGGTCGCCGGTTCCTCAAAGAGCCGTCTTAAAGTGCCGGCCAGCCTTTCGGGCGTCATGATCGCCTGCTCAAAACACCAGCCCGCGCCAGCTTTCTCGAATCGCGAAGCGTTTTCAAGTTGATCATTATCGACGGAATTGGGCAAGGGCACGAGCACCGCCGGACGCCCGAGCGCGGCGAGTTCTGCCACTGTCGTTGCGCCGGAGCGGCAGATGACGAGATGCGCGCCCGCCATGCGATAGGGCAGATCGTCGAAGAATGTCGCAAGCTCGGCGGCCACACCCGCTACCTCATAGGCGTCGAAGACGCGGTCGATGTCTTCCTCGCGGCATTGCTGGACGACCATCAGCCGGTCGCGGAGTTCCTGCGGCAGAAGCTGGAGCGCGACGGGCATGATGTCGGAGAAGAAGCGCGCGCCCTGGCTGCCGCCGAAGCACAGCAGGTTGAGCGGCTGACCCATCTGGGCCGGATGATAGATGCCGCCGCGCAGCTCCATGATGGCTTCGCGCAGCGGCGTGCCCGTGACGAAGCTCTTTTCGGTCAGCTTGCCTTCCAGAAATTTGGTGTCCTCGAAGGAGAGCGCGATCGCCTTGACCATCGGGGCGAGAAAGCGGTTCGCCCGCCCCATCACCGAATTCTGCTCATGGATGAGGCACGGAACGCCGCGCGCGAGCCCCGCGAGCATCGGCGGAATGGTCGGATAGCCGCCAAAGCCGACCATTGCCTTCGGCTTCAGATCGGCCATCACGTCATAAGCCATCTTGAAGCCGTTGGAGTTCGTCGCCACCATTTTGATGGCCTCCAGCGGCGATTTGCCCCTGAATGTGGCGGAGGGCACCTTATGAACGTCGCGTCCGGGAAAGCCCTCGCCCAGATAGGTGGTGCGGCTGTCCGTTATCAGATCGAGCTCATAGCCGCGCCGAATCAGTTCGCCGGCAAGTGCGTGTGCCGGGAAAAGATGGCCGCCCGTGCCACCTGCGGTGAGTACGATCGATGCACCCGTCAAAGTCGCATCCCCCTGGAGCGGCCCGCGTCCTTTCTGGATGCGGTCACCTCGCTCCGCTTGTTAAAACAGACCAACGTTTCAGCCTCTGATCGACGATCAAACGCCGGTTGATCTAGAGGATACCGGCTGCCCCGTCATTTCTGGTGGAGAAGGCCGGTAAATGGGGATTGGCTCGGGGCGCCGTCTGGCAAGCCCAAGGGCCAGTCCCATCGTCAGCGCGATTGCGGTCAGCGAAGAACCCCCATAGGACAGAAAAGGCAATGTCATGCCCTTCGCCGGCAGCATATCGACGTTAACTGCCATATTTATGAGCGTTTGAAAACCAAAGAGCATGATCAGGCCGGAAAGTGCAAGCCGAATAAACGGGTCGCGCGAGCGGGCCGCGGCGCGCAATCCGCGCCATATGATAAAAGCGTAAAGACAGACCAGAAAAAGGCAGAAGATTAGCCCGAATTCCTCCGCAATAACGGCAAAGATGTAGTCTGTATAGGCATCGGGCAGTTTCGGCGTAATCGTCCCCTCGCCAGGGCCGCGCCCGAGCCAGCCGCCCTCGCGAAAGGCGGACAGCGCCACATCGGTCTGATGCGTGTCGCCATTCCCGGGCGCCAGAAAGCGGTCCACCCGGCTTCGCACATGGGCGATGGTGAAATAGGCGGCGGTAAAGGCGGCCAGGCTCACCGCCCCGGCGAAGGCGATCCAGATGAGCGAATAGCCCGCCAGAAAGAACAGGCCGCTCCAGACCAGCACGGTCAGCGATGCCTGGCCGATATCGGGCTGCAGAACGAGAAGTCCCACGAAAATGGCCAGCATTCCCAGGGCAAGCGGCAAAGCCGGCATATCGGGGCGCTTGCCGGCCTCGGCGAACAGCCAGGCGGTGAGAATCACCATCCCCGCCTTGACGAATTCGGAGGGCTGGATCGACTGGCCGCCGGTCAGGATCAGCCAGCGTACAGCGCCGTTCTTCTCGATGCCTTGAGCGAGCGCGAGGACAATCAGCGCAAGACCGCCGATGAAGAGAAAGAGCCCGGCGCGCCGGATCAGCTTGGGGTCGAGCATGGAGGCGCCGACGAGCAAGAGGGCTGCGGGCAGCAAGAACAGCAAATGGCGCTTGAAGAAGAAAAGCGGCTCCTGGCCGATCTTGTCGGCGGCGGCGGGGCTTGCGGCGAGCGAGACGACGGCGCCGAGCGCCATGAGAAGCAGGATCGCGCCGAGCATCGGCCGATCGACCGAGAACCACCATTCGGCGATCAGGCTGCGATCCGTCCGTGTCAGCCTCATGCGGCCTCGGTCTCCCGCATATGCACGCCGCCGAGCGAGGCAACGATGTCGCGGAAGGCATCGCCGCGGGCGACGAAATTCGGAAACTGGTCGTAGGAGGCGCAGGCGGGCGACAGGAGCACGACCGGCTCGGTGGCGCCGGAGGCGGCGGCGTCGCGCGCGGCGTCGCGGATGGCGGCGTCGAGCGTGCCGCTGATCTGATGGGCGAGCGCGCCATCGACCGTGCGGGCGAAGTCGTCCGCGGCCTCACCGATGAAATAGGCCCGCCGGATCTTCGGGAAATAGCCTTCCAGCCCTGCAAGACCACCAGCCTTCGCGCGACCGCCGGCAATCCAATAGATCGCGTCGAAACTGGCGAGCGCCTTGGCCGCCGCATCGGCATTGGTGGCCTTGGAATTGTTGATGAACAATACGCGGCCAAGCTGGCCGACCTCCTCCATGCGGTGGGCAAGCCCCGGAAAGCTGGCAAGACCGTCGGCAATTTCCTCGCGCGTCAGGCCGATGGCGCGGCAGAGCGCGAAGGCGGCAGCGGCATTCTGGGCGTTATGCGCGCCGCGCAGCGAACCGATGCCTTTAAGGCTCACGGGCGGATGCGCCTCGCCGTTTTCAGCCTCGATCAGCGCCTGATCGCTCACATAGACGCCGTCATCGACAGCACCGAGGACCGAGATCCGCCGGACACGGGCGCTGCCCGAAAGCCGGTCGGCAATCCTGGCACAGATCGCATCGTCAACGCCGATGACCGCGGTGCCTTCCTTGCCCAGCCGGCCGAAAATCCGCGCCTTGACCGCGGCATAGTGTTCAAGCGTGCCGTGGCGGTCGAGATGATCGGGCGTGATGTTGAGAAGGCAGGCGGCATCCGCATCGAGCGTCGGCGTCAGGTCGATCTGGAAGGAGGAATATTCGAGCACATAGGTGATGTCGTCGGTGAGCGGGTCGAGAGCGAGCACCGCCGTGCCGATATTGCCGCCCATGGCCACGCGCCGGCCGGAGGCGCCGATCAGATGCGAGGTCAGCGCCGTTGTCGTCGATTTACCGTTGGTGCCGGTGATCGCGATGATTTGGGCCTTCGAGCCCTCCGCGCGGCGCTGGCGGCAGAACAGTTCGGTGTCGCCGATGATCTCCACGCCCGCCGCTTTCGCGCGCTCGACGGTCCAATGCGGCTGCGGATGCGTTAGCGGCACGCCCGGCGCGAGCACCAGCGCGGCGAATTTGCTCCAGTCCGCCGCCGCGAGATCGACCGGCTCGAAACCGGCAGACCGCGCCGCCTCGCGTCCCTTCTCCGCATCGTCCCAGAGCACCGGCTGCGCCCCGCCCGCCGCCAGAGCCTCAGCCGTTGCCAGCCCGGAAAGGCCGAGGCCGAACACGGCGACTTTCTTGCCGGAGAACAGCGCGACCGGGATCATGGAGAAGTCCCCGCACATTGTTGGCGTTGACTGACGCGGCAGGTCCCCCTCACCCGGAATGCTGGCGCATTCCGCCCTCTCCCGCCGGAGGCGGGGGGGTGAGGGGGACGTGTTGCGCAAACTCGCCCCTCATTTTCCAGCCTTGTCGCCACGACACCGAGCATCGCCCACCGCCCTTAACGAAGTTTGAGCGTGGACAGGCCGATCAGGGCCAGCACCACGGCGATGATCCAGAAGCGGACGACGACCGTGGCCTCCGCCCAGCCCTTCTGCTCGAAATGGTGATGGAGCGGCGCCATTCGGAAGACGCGCTTGCCGGTCAGCCTGAATGAGAGGACCTGGACGATGACGGAGACCGTCTCCAGCACGAACAGGCCGCCGACGATCGCGAGCACGATCTCATGCTTGGCGGCGACGGCGATGGTGCCCAGCGTGCCGCCAAGCGCCAGCGAGCCGGTGTCGCCCATGAAAATCATCGCTGGCGGTGCGTTGAACCACAAGAAGCCGAGCCCCGCCCCGACAAGCGCGCCGCAAATAACCGCCAATTCGCCGGCGCCCGGCACGAAATGAATCTTGAGATATTCGGCAAATACCGCGTTGCCGACCAGATAGGCGATGATCCCGAAGGTCGCCGCCGCGATCATCACCGGCACAATCGCGAGCCCATCCAGACCATCGGTCAGATTCACCGCATTTCCCGAGCCGGTAATAACAAAAATGCCGAAAAGCACAATGCCGATCGGGTAGAGTTGAAGCAGCGTGTCTTTGAAGAATGGAACGGCCAGCTTGGTTGCGGTTTCCGGCGGGCTGATGATCATGATCGAATAGGCCGCGATGCCGGCGATCAGAATCTCCAGACCGAAGCGCACGCGCCCGGGAAAGCCCGCGGAGGAGCGCTTCGTCACCTTGAGGAAATCGTCATAGAAGCCGATGAGGCCGTAGGAGAGCGTCACCGCCAGCACGACCCAGACCAGCCGGTTGCTGAGATTGGTCCACAAGATCGTTGCGACACCGACGCCGAGCAGGATCATCAGCCCGCCCATGGTCGGCGTGCCGGCCTTGCTCAGATGGGATTGCGGGCCGTCGGAGCGGATCGGCTGGCCCTTGCCCTGGTGGAGCCGGAGCTGATTGATGAGCGGGGGGCCGAACAGAAAGACAACCATCAGCGCGGTCATGATCGCGCCGCCGGTGCGGAATGTGATGTAGCGAAAGACGTTGAAGATTTGCGCTTCATCGCCCAAGGCGCCCAACAGATAGAGCATCCCCCCCTGCCTTTCGATTTATGCGGCAGCCGTTCGCCCCGGCCGCCCGCATTGCGGATAGGTTTGTTTTATTGCCTCGACGATGAGGCCCATGCGGCTGCCGAGCGAGCCTTTGACCATCACGGCATCGCCCGGCCGGATCGCGCCGAGCAGGAGCGGCTTAAGCTCGTCGGAATTTTCGGTCCAGGCGCCGCGATTGGCTTCGGGCGTCGCCGCGAACAGCGCGGCCATATGCGGACCGCAACAGAACAGCACATCGATCCAGGCGGCCTCTATGGCGGCGCTCAGCCCCTCGTGAAACGCATCTGATTCAATGCCAAGTTCGAGCATGTCGCCGAGCACGGCGATGCGGCGCTTTGCGCGTGTGCGCGGCAGACTGCCGAGCACGGCGAGCGCTGCGGTCATCGAGGCCGGATTGGCGTTATAGGCTTCGTCGATCAGCAGGAAGGTGCCGCCCGTCGTCTCATGGACGCTCTGCGCACCGCGCCCGGCAGGCGCGCCGAATTCGGCAAGCCCGGCGGCAGCGCGTTCCAGATCGGCGCCGAACAGTTTCACCACGGCGAGCGCGGCGAGCGAGTTCATCGCCAGATGCTGTCCCGGCGCTCCGAGCCTGTAGGTCAGCGCTTGCCCCAGAATATCGGCGCGGATCTCCGAGCCGGGATCGGCAGCCGACATCGACAGAAGACGAGCTTCCGCGCCGGCATCCGTCCCGAAGCCGACAATGCGGCCCGCGCCATTCTCCTTCGCGCGCGCGGCAAGGCGTTGGAACTGGCCGTTGTCGCGGTTGAGGATCGCCGCGCCGCCGCGCTCAAGCCCTTGAAAAATCTCGGCCTTCGCCTCCGCGACAGCCTCGATGCCATCGAAATATTCGATATGGACCGGCGCGACGGTCGTGATGATCGCGGCATGGGGGCGGACCAGCGTCGTGAGCGGCGTGATCTCGCCCGGATGGTTCATGCCGATCTCGAATACGGCGTAATCGGCCTCGCGCGGCAGACGTGCGAGCGAAAGCGGCACGCCCCAATGATTGTTGTAGGATTTATCCGAGGCATGCACGCGCCCCACACGGGCGAACATCAGCCGGAGCATTTCCTTGGTGCCGGTCTTGCCGACGCTGCCCGTCACGGCGACAATTTGCGCCCGGCTCCGTGCCCTGCCCGCGCGGCCAAGCCTGTTCAGCGCTTCGAGCGTATCGGAGACACGCAGGAGCGGGCCGCCGCTCGTCTCGCCGTCGAACCCTTCCTCGACGACGGCCAGAGTCGCGCCGGCATCGAAGGCCTGCCCGACATAGGCATGTCCATCCGTCCGGTCGCCCTTGATGGCGAAAAACAGATCGCCCGGCTGAAGCGTGCGCGTGTCGATCGAAACGCCGGTCACGCCGGCCGGCATCGCACCGCCCGAAGCCGGTCCGATCACCGCGTTCAGCTCCTCACCTGTCCAAAGCGCCTCAGCCATGGCCAGCCATCGCTTTGCCACCGTCCAAAAGTGCGGCGACCGCCTCGTGGTCGGAATAGGGGATCGTCACAGGGCCGATAATCTGCCCGGTTTCGTGGCCCTTGCCGGCGATGAGCAGCAAATCGCCCGCGGACATCGCCTCCATCGCGGCGGCAATCGCCTCATGCCGGTCGCCGATTTCCACCGCGCCGGGCGCGGCGGCCAGAATCTCGGCGCGGATCGAGGCCGCGTCCTCGCTGCGGGGATTGTCGTCCGTGACATAAACCCGGTCGGCGAGCCTTGCCGCGATCGCCCCCATTTCGGGACGCTTGCCCTTGTCACGGTCGCCGCCCGCGCCAAAGACGACATGCAGCTTGCCCTTCACATAAGGCCTAAGCGCGGCAATGGCGTTTTCGAGCGCGGCGGGCGTATGCGCATAATCGATGAAGATCGGCCCACCACTCGGCGCGTGGGCAACACATTCCAGCCGTCCCTTGGCGCCAGTCAGGCGCTCGCCTGCCGCGAATGCCTCATCGGCCTCAACGCCGGTCGCGATGGCCAGACCCAGCGCAACGAGAACGTTCGCGGCCTGAAAATCGCCCGCCAGCGGGATGAAAACCCTTCGAGGCTTGCCATCGAAGACGATGCTGAGGCGCTGGCCGAAGCCGTCGCGCTCGCTCGCCTCCAGGCGCAAAGTCGCCCCCTGATGGCCGACCGTCATGACGTTCAGCCCGCGCGCCCTGGCGAGGCCGGCCGCGCGCTCTCCGCCTTCGCTGTCGACGTCGATGACCGCCGGCTGGCCCGGCCGCAGGAGCTCCGCGAACAGCCGCATCTTGGCGGCAAAATAATCTTCGAAATCCGGATGGTAGTCGAGGTGATCGCGCGAAATATTGGTGAAGGCCCCCGCCGCCAGCGTCACGCCGTCGAGCCGGTATTGCGCCAGGCCGTGGCTTGAGGCTTCGAGCGCAAGATGGGTGACGCCGCGCCCGGCAAGATCGGCAAGCTTTGCGTGGAGCGCGACTGGATCGGGCGTCGTATGGATGAGCGGCTCGGTCTCGCCGCCGCACATAATGCCGGTCGTGCCCAGGCTCGCGGCCGCGCGGCCGGAGGCCTCCCAGATCTGGCGAAGGAAGGAGGCGACGGAGGTCTTGCCGTTCGTGCCCGTCACCGCCGCCGCAATCTCCGGCTGAGCCGCATAGAAGCGCGCGGCCATCAGTGCGAGCCGGCGCCGCGGATTGGCGTCGCGCATGACGGCCACGCCCTCCGGCACCTCGATGACCGCATCCTCGCCGGCAAGAATTGCGGTCGCCCCGCGCGCCAGCGCATCGGCAATGAACCGCGTTCCGTTCGTCTTCGTGCCGTTGAGCGCGGCGAAGAGATAACCCGGCCTGACCTCGCGGCTGTCGGCGGTCAGCCCGATGATCGGCAGCGCCCCGGAATCCCCTCCGGGCGCGGGCAAACCGCACAAATCTCCAAGTGTCATGAGCGTCATTACCGAGCCCGGCTATCCGCATGCTTGCCAAACATACGGACGAGCGATCAGTGTCATAAATCGTCCGGTTAATAGGAGGCTTGACGCTGTTCGTCAAATCTCCTCATCGGTGCGATCCCCAGCATGGGAGCGATCCGTCGAATAAGTGCGCCCGCTGTTGGGGCGGCATTATGGCCGGCCTCGGTGCGGCCGCCTTTCTTTTCGGGCTTGGGCTCGTCGATGACGATGAACACCAGATATTGCGGGTCGTCCATGGGAAAACCGGCAACGAAACTCGTGATAACGTCCTTGCTATAACCGCCCTTGGCCGGTTTCCAGGCCGTGCCGGTCTTGCCGCCCACCCGGTAGCCGGGCACCTTCGCCTTGCGGCCCGTGCCCTTTTCGACATTCTTCCAGAAAAGCTCACGCATGGCCGCGCTCGTCCCGGCGCTGAGAATACGCTCGCCGGTCCCCGACTTGCCGGCCTTGAGCGGCAGGAATTGCGGCTCGACCTTGTGGCCACCATTGATGAGCGCGGCTGCGGCGACCGCGAAGGCGAAGGGCGGAACGGATATGCCGTGGCCGTAGGCGGCCGTCATCGTGTTCACCTCGCGCCAGGGGTCGGGAAAGAGCGGACGCGCGGTCGGGCCGAGCTCGGTCGAGATGGGCTCCAGCAGGCCGAACTTTGCGAGGAAGGCTTTCTGCTTTTCACTTCCGGCCGCGAGGGCAAGCCGCGCCGCGCCGGTATTTGAGGAATGGGTGAACACTTCCGAGACCGTCAGATATTGGGTGCGCGCATGCCGGTCGCGCAGGATGAAGTGCCCCATGCGGATCGGCGTCAGCACGTCGACCTGGTCGTCCACGCGCGCAATGCCGTCTTCGAGCGCCAGAGCGACCGTGAAGGTCTTGAACACCGAGCCCAGCTCATAGGCATCATAATAGAAGCGGTCACGCCGCGCCTTGACCAGCGCCTCTTCGCGCCGGTTGGGATCGTAATCCGGCAGCCCGCCCATCGCCAGCACCTCGCCGCTGTGCACATCGAGCACAAGCCCGCCGAGCGCTTTGGGCGTATAGCGGGATTTGGCGGCGATCAGCTCATCATGCAGCGCATGCTGGACGCGCAGATCGAGCGAGATGCGCAGCTTTGGGCGATCGGCGTCGCCCTGAGGCTGGGTCACCGCGCCCGGCATGCTGTCGATGAATTTCTCGATCCCCGCGAGCCCCTGATTATCGACATTGGTGTGCCCCAGAACATGCACCGCCGTATCCCCGGCCGGATAGACGCGCTGGCGCTCTTCGATCAGGTGAAATCCGGGCAGGCCCAAATGATGCACCCTGGCTGCGTCTTTCGGCGTCAGGCCGCGCTTGACCCATTCAAAGCGGCTCTTCTTGCTGCGCAATTTGGTCCGCAGGCCGACAAGGTCCTTGGCCGGCAGGACGCGGGAAAGCTTCTCGACGGCATCATCGACATCGATGATCTCGGCCGGATCGGCGAAGAGCCAGTAAACGTTGATGTCGGAGGCAAGCATCCGGCCGTGACGGTCGACCACATCGGGACGCGACATTGCGTGCCGGATCTGGCTTTCGGCCCCCATGAGCTGGGAGGAGGCCGTGCCTATACGGCCGAGCGCGGTGAGCTGCCAGCCGACGGCAATGAACCCGCCCATCAATGCAAGCATCAGCGCTTTCAGCCGCCAGGGCGGCAAGACTGCGCGGGCGGAACCGGCCCGGCGACTAGTGTGCCACGGTGCCGCCAGCATCTTTCTCTCCGCCGGTGTTCCGGATCAGTGCGCCGATCTCGTCGCGGGCCTTCCAGCCATTGGCGGTCTCGGCCGAGGGCATGGGCCGGCGCGCGAGCACCTCCATGAAATCGCGGTTGGTGATCAGCTGCTCGGGCTTGGCCGGCTCCAGATCCAGTACCTCCCGCGCCAGCTTCTCGATGCGCTCCGGCCGCGTCACATGGCTCCATTCGGCCCGCATCAGCGCCACATTGTCCTTTTCCTCCGCGATGGCGCGCTCGAGCTGGGCGGCGCGCTCCTCGAGGCGCCGCGTCTCGAATTTCATATTGTAGATCAGTATGATGATCCCGATGAGAAAGCCGAAAGCCAGAAGGCTGAGTAGACGCATCACGCGCTTTATCCCGATCGCTGATTTGCCCTGCACGTATGGGCTAACAAGGATTGGTGAACGACTGGTAACCCTAATGCTTGGTTATCCTTCCGCGGATCGCCGGAACGCCGAGCGCTTGTCGGTCGGCGGGCCAGGCCGGGCTGTCCAGGCGAATGGCCGCGCGCAGCTTTGCCGACCGCGCGCGCGGGTTGGCGGCGATTTCGTCCGGAGCCGGCTCCACCGGCTTGCGGCGCATTAGCTTGAAGCTCGGCTCGGCTTCGGCTCCGGTAACCGGCAAATGACGCGAGGGCCGGCCCTTCCAGCCTGATCTTTCGGTAAGGAACTTCTTCACGATCCGGTCCTCCAGTGAATGAAAGGTCACGGCGATCAGCCGGCCGCCGGGACATAAGATCGCCTCGGCCGCCGCGAGCCCCTCGACCAGCTCGCCAAGCTCATCATTGACGTAGAGCCGCAGCGCCTGAAAACAGCGCGTCGCCGGATGTTTCGCCTCGTCATGACGGCGGCCGAGAACGGAAGCGATCAGGCCGGCAAGATCGAGCGTGCGCTCGAATGGGCGCTCGGCGCGGCGCTTGACGATGGCCTTGGCGATGGCGCGGGACCGCCGCTCCTCTCCGAGCCGGTAGAAAATCTCGGCGAGTTCGGCCTCGCCATAACCGTTCACGACATCGGCGGCGCTCTCGCCCTCGCCGGACATGCGCATATCGAGCGGACCGTCGCGCATGAAGGAGAAGCCGCGGCTCGCTTCGTCGAGCTGCATGGAGGAAACGCCCAGATCGAAGATCACCGCATCGGCGGGAACGAAGCCCTCGCTTTCGGCAACGCCGGCAAGTGCACCAAAGGGTGACTCCCTAAATCGAAAATCTTGTGGGTAATCTGCCGCGAGCGCGGCGGCGAAGCTCTTTGCGCCCGGATCCCGGTCGAGAGCCAGGAGCCGACAATCCGCGCTTTGGAGAATGGCGCGTGAATATCCGCCGGCGCCGAAGGTGCAGTCGATATAGCGCTCGCCATCCGCCGCGCCGAGCGCCTTCAAAGCCGCGGATAAAAGGACCGGAGTGTGCCGGGTCGGTCCGCCTGCGGCTTCGGGGGCCTCACCCTTGCCGCGACCCGTCATCACTCCGGTACTCCCTCTTTACCACCGCCCGCTAATGGGCGGCTCCCCGCGCCGAGTTCTCTGCGGTAGGCACGCGCCCGCTCGCGTGCCTCGTCCCGAAATTCTTCATATGCGGCCGGTGACCAGATCTGGAACTTGTCTCCGAGTTCCACGAACACCGCAATATCGGTAATGCCCGCATGATCCCGTAATCTCTTGGGGAGCACGGCCCGCCCGTCGGGATCGACCTTGATCTTCTCGCTTTCCCCGAAATAGGCGGTCGCGATTTCGTCGCGCTCCGGGCTGTCGATGGGAAAGCCTTCCAAAATCCCCTTAATCTTTTCGACCAGACGGCCACCGCCAGCTTCGAGCGCGGCCCGGTCGAGATGCGGATAGCAAAAGATGTCTTCAGCACCTTCTTTGGCAAGCACGGCCCGGAAAGATGCGGGAATCGAGACCCGCCCTTTTGCATCGATCTTATTGTCGAACCTGGAGGCAAATTCATCCATCCCTCTCAAGCGCTCCCGGGTGTGACGCGAAACGAAGGCCGCCGGCAGCGCGGCGATCTCTTATCTCCAAAAGAAGTCTTTTCGAAATTTTGAGCCGGGAGGAGGCGAGCTCGTGCCCCCTATTTGGCCTTCGAAGGAACGCGCGTTCGTTGGCCTCCTCCCGAATCATTCCCTTCCGAACGGGTATGATTGGGATAGCATGGGATTTCATGGGTGTCAACGGAACAAGGTGGTAAACGGATGGTCAACAGATGGGATCGCACTGGAAAAGCCCGGCGATACAAGGGGCGTGGCCATCCCGTTCGCGGCCTTGCTTTTTTGGCATCGCCGCTCTATTGCGCGAAAGACGCCGGCGCGCCCTGAGCCCGCAATTCATCGTGTCTGAGATCAGCAACGGAGACGGACCCTGCCCGGCCCCATTCATCCGCCCCTGCGGCAGCAGCCGGCATTCGGCATCGGCTGGCCGGAGGCGGCGCTTATCGGCGTCACCATGCTTTGGGGCGGGACCTTTCTGGTCGTTCAGAACGCGCTCGCCGCAAGCGGCCCGTTCTTCTTCGTCGGCTTGCGGTTCGGGGCGGCGGCGCTGCTGCTCGGCGCGATGGCGGGCCGATCGCTCAGAGCGATCACGCGGACCGAAATCAAGGCCGGCGCGCTGATCGGCATCGTCATCATGCTCGGCTATTCGCTGCAGACGATCGGATTGCAGAGCATCCTCAGCAGCAAATCCGCCTTCATCACCGCGCTTTACGTCCCGCTCGTCCCGCTGATGCAATGGGGCTTTCTGCGGCGCGCGCCGCGTCTCGACGCCTGGGCCGGGATCGGCCTGGCTTTTGTCGGACTGCTGCTCCTCGCCGGGCCCGGGGGCGCGTCAGCCGATTTCACCGCGGGCGAACTGCTGACCGTGCTCTGCGCGCTGGCCTTCGCCGGAGAGATCATTCTGATCGGCGCCTTTGCAGGCCATGTGGACGCCCGCCGCGTAGCGGTCATCCAGCTTGCCGCCGCTTCGCTGCTCGCCTTCGCCGCCATGATTCCGGCGGGCGAGCCGATCCCGCCTTTTTCCTGGCTTCTGGCGCTGAGCGCTGGAGGAATGGCGCTCGCCAGCGCCGCCATCCAGCTCGCCATGAACTGGGCGCAGAGGACCGTCTCGCCGACGCGGGCGACCGTCATCTATGCCGGCGAGCCGGTCTGGGCCGGGATTTTCGGGCGGCTGGCCGGCGAAATCCTCGGCCCGCGCGGCTTGCTGGGCGGGGCGCTGATCGTCATCGCCGTGCTCGTCAGCCAGGGCCGGCCGCCGCGACCGCCGAAGCGCGCCGGCGAAGAGGCTTAAGCGGCGCCGGTCGGTGCCGGCTTCACGCCGCAGTAAGGCCTCAAGATGATGATATCGAACTGGATGGAAACGAATGTGACCTGGGCCAAAGCGACCCATGCGAAAGTGATCTATGCTGTCCCTGAGCCTTGAGCGGTGCTGTTCGCCGAATTGGGCGGGCCACGTTCACGGATTTGTGTAGAAAGGCGTCAAATAATAAGGAGACGTCGGCTGTTGTTCAGGACGACGGCCCCTAAATCCTTAGCCAGAGCCGCTTTCAGAGGCCCGCCGGGGCCATTCACGAAGAAACGGAGACTGATGATGCGTAAGGTCATGCTTCCAGCTCTTTCCCTTTTCGCCTTGACGGCGCTCGCCTCAAGCCCCGCCAGCGCCATCGAGTGCGAAGGCAATTTCCAGGTTCAGCGGAATGGAAACCGCATCGCAACGCCCTATTGCCAGGACGGCTATCTCGCGATCGTCGCCCGGGAATACGGTGTGGAAGTGAGCGCCGAAACGATCCGCTACAATCCCAGCGTCAAAGCGAGGACTTGCAGGCTGGTCGGCTACGACAACCGCGTCTCCGATACCTGCGCGCCCTATCGGATCGATCGCGGCGACCGGTTCATTTTCCACTGATCGTGGTTGGAAAATACACTGCCACGCTATAATCCATGAAAATGTGGTCCGGCTTCACAGCCGGGCCGATGCGTTGTAGCGGCACAACAGTTTACGCCATTCCAGCGCCACAGAATCATGATGAAAGCTGTTGCGGTGGACACGGCGTCAAAATAGTTTACAAGCACCTAGTGAATGTGCGCGTCCAATTTCCTCGTAATCATGCCGTGACGCGCAGCGGCGAGGACCGCGCAGAGCCGTCCCATTAGTCATCTTTGTTAAGGGTTTAGGGTGTGAGTGCCATGGGGGAAACCATTATTAGCCAAGACCTCACCATCATCGGCAACGTGACCTCCAAGGGGAACGTCAAGCTGGATGGTAAAATTCGCGGCGACATCCATTGTGCCTCACTGGTCGTCAGCGAGTCCGGCGACATTGACGGCGGCATCATCGCGAATAATGAGGTCATTGTGCTTGGCAAGGTGGTCGGCACCATCCGCGGTAAGCGCGTCATGCTGCATGCGACCGCTCGCGTGGAAGGCGACATCTATCACCAGGGCATCGGCATCGAGATGGGTACCCGTTATGACGGCAGCCTGCGCTGGACCGAGGATTTCGCCACCTATCAGCCCGGCGCTAAAGTCGGCGCCAATGGCGAAATGTCTGCCGGCCTCTGATTGAGCGGGAGGCAAGCGCGATCGACCAAAGCTTGTCGTGACAAGCGCTGTCTTCTGAATGGCTTTTCCGAGACGAAAAATGCGGCTGACCAGGCAGAACCCATTCTTGGCCTAAGCACGATCAGTTTGGATGGAAACGACTCTGTCGATTGCGCTGATCACCTCTTCTTTGGGGAGAGGTCGGGATGCGTTAGCATTCCGGGTGAGGGGATCGTGAGTCGATAGGGTGTCACCCCTCACCCCAGCCCTCTCAAAGGAGAGGGGGCTGCCAGCGCAAGCCGGATCGTTCGGCTAAAAATGATCCCGCGCCAAGCTGATCCGGCATTATTGCGCCAAGAACTCCTGGATCGCGCCCAATGTGACAGCGGGCTGCTCTTCATGGGGAATATGGCCGCAATCTTCGATCACGTCGATGCGGGCATTCGGCAGGTCCTGAATCAGTCGCTTGCCGATTCTGAGTGGCACGATCTTGTCGTGGTCGCACCACAGCACCAGCGCCGGCAGCGTCAATTCCTTGTAATGCTTTGAGACTTCGTCGGCCTGCGCCGGGTCGAGATTGTTGATCGTATACAGCAGCGCATGGCGCCCGCCCTCGCTGTGAAGCGCGCTCGCATAGGTCTTGACCGTCTCCTCGGTCACCTTGCTGTCCTCGTAATAGGCAATCGACAATGCGCGCTCCATTTGGACCTCGGGCGGCACGAGTGACAGGCCGATCTCGCCGATCACCGGCGTTTTCAAGAGCTGAAAGAAAATCGGCAGAGGCTGGCGATAGGCGATGCTGTCGATCAGCACCAGCTTCTTGATGCGGTACGCGCCGGCATCGCGCAATTTGAGCGCCACGGCGAGCGCAACGCCGCCGCCGTAAGAATGGCCGATCAGCGTCGCGCCGCGAAGCTTGTTG
Organism: uncultured Alphaproteobacteria bacterium; assembly: GCA_963749875.1. Lineage (GTDB taxonomy): Bacteria > Pseudomonadota > Alphaproteobacteria > Rhizobiales > Rhodomicrobiaceae > JAHQVI01. Next base: position 677,189 of record CAVVOX010000002.1, on the reverse strand, counting down.
CGCGTGATATAGTCCTCAATGAGCCGGGCCTGATCGAAAATCGAATAGCGGGCGTCGAGCGGCTTGTCGGACTCGCCGAAGCCTTTCAGATCGATGGCGATGACCCGATACGTTCTGGCAAGCTGCGGCGCGATCTTGTGCCAGGTATAGCTCGATGCGCCGAGACCGTGAATCAGGATGAGCGGCTTGCCGTGGCCGCTCTCATGGACCGCGAGCTTGACCGCATCGTCACCGGCGCCCACGGGCTGGAAATGCACCGGCTGCAGCACGTCGTCGAATTGCGGCATGAAGCCCGGCGAGCAGCTTGCGACCAGGCCCGAAAGCAGAATAGCAGCGAGATTTCGGCGGCGCAGGCGCAACATTTTGATCTTCTCCTGCAACGCCATAACGCTCGCCGCATACCAACCACTGAACGCAATCCGCAAAGCTTAGCAACAACGCGGCGCGCGGGCGATGGCTTAATGATAGTTTGAATCAATCTTGTGGCGAGAAAGAGCACGCCATTGTTTTACCAGGGGTTAATACCAACTATTCCGGGCCTATAGCGCGGATTATCCTGACCACCTGTTGCGTTAAAGCCGTTGGTCGGATCACCCGTGTTGCGTATCGCGTTCGTCTTTGCTGTCCTTTTCCTCGCCGGGATCCCATCCTCGGCGAGCCGGGCGGATGACTTCGGGGCTTTGCCGCAGTTCCTTGCCTCTCTCAATCTGCCCAAGGGCCGGGCGGAATTCTCCAGCGGTTTCGATGCGACCGGCAATGGCTGGTCGAGCTATGCCTCGGCGGTCTTCGGGCTGAGCGGACCGCTGCATCGTGACGGCTGGCGGCTGAAGATTGCCGGCCTTTACGGGAGCTCGACCTACGAGACGCGCCACACCTATTGCCCGCTCTCGGCGGAGGAGAAGAAGCAACTCACCGGCACCAATTTCTCCGACATCTGCAATGACATCGCGAACGATCCGCCTCAGGGCGATGAGCGGGCCGAGCTGTCGAATTATCTGGCGCCATATTACCTTGAGCTCGACGGCGATCAGATCATCGCCGCCATCCCGCATATGGCGACGCGCTATCTGGCGGGCGTCGCGCCCGGCTATCAGACCAGCCTCGGACGGCTGATCCTCAAAGCCTATCTGGGTCTGGCCTTCGAGCAGTACGATGTGCTGCCAGAGGATCGGACAAGGTCGCTCAACGGCGGATATTGGGGAGCGCAAAGCTGGCTCGAAGCCTGGCTTCCGATTGACGACGATAGCTGGCTGTCGGCGGATGCGTCCTATTTTACCGGCACATCCAGCTACTCCGCAGCGGCGAAGCTCGGCTATAAGCCTCTTTCCTGGCTGGCGCTGGGACCGGAGCTAGCGGCTTATGGCGATACGGACGATATGTCGGGCCGCGCCGGCGTCTTCCTGCGCGTCGACGGCGCCGGCGTCGAAACGACAATCGCGGGAGGCATATCCGGGGCCTACAAGGATGATCCGGGTGCCTATGGAACAGCCAATATGTATATGCGGTTTTAGCTGGCGAATCTCCGCAAGTGCCTCATTGATTTGAAGTCTGCGAACCGACGTCCGTAGCTGTGGTCTCTTCGGCCGTGTGTCGGCCGCTGCAACCGCAGTGCTCGGCGTGGGCGGCGCGGATCGCGTCAAGCTTGCCCTGGAAGCTTCGCCAGAACGCCTCATTGCGCGCATGAAATGCGTTCAGCCGAACCGCCGCCTCGATCGCGGCGAGAGCGCCGTGCAACCCGCCTCGCAGCGATTTGGAAATGCCGGCGGACTTCAGCCCCATATCGTCGAGAATTTGCAGCGCCTTATAGGCGTCGTCCGCCTTTTGGATTTCTTTGAGCGTCTCCCGAGGCACATCCGCCGCTCCGGCGCCGTTCTTTTCGCCGCCGCCTTCGCCCTGTGTCCGCAGGGCGAATTTCAGCCTGTTCGGCTTCCGACCCTCGGCCGCCTTCAGCCTGACTTCGATCAGGGCGGGCTGGTTCATCACGGCCGCCGGAGCGGCGGACTGAGCGGCGGACTGAGCCTGGGCAGGCTTGTTGGCAATCAGGGACGCGGCAAGAACAATCAGAGAAAGAACGGCACGCACACACATTATCGATCGCTCAATCCAAAAGCTTCAGCTGACCGATGCCCGCCGCTCGGACCATGGCACAGGAGGCCGGGCACCGAAAAAGCGCACAGCGCCCCCGTCGAAATAGACCAGGCTCGACGAAGCTTCGTTTAACAATGATCGATTGCGATGCAAGAGGACAATAGGCAAAGACGCTCGCCATCCTGCATGGCCGCCCCCGGACCAAAAAGAAACACTGCCGCCCTGACGGCGGCAGTGCTCGTACCCCGCTGCTTTGGCGCAATGAACTGGCCTTCCCACCGGTATGAGAGTTGCCCCCCCTGGTGAAAACACCCAAATCTTCCCGCCAAATTCCGTCCTGTTGGCTACCAGGTATGGTGTCACCGAATCGGTCGCCAACCATTTCTTGTGACGGAACATGCCCCAAAAGCCGGGCTCCCGCAATTGGGCACACGTGCACGCCCCTACGATTTTGGCGGTGCTTCATTATGAATTGTGGCAAGTAACTCGCTTATGGTCGGCTCTAACCAATCATCCGGGTTTTTCCGCAGGCTGCGTAAAGGCGGGCGCCGCCTGCCACATTGAATTACATTTTTGCGCAGGTTTTCAGGTCCATCTGGGGCGCATTGAAGAAAGGCGAGCCGAAAGACGTGGAGGGTTTCATACCAGCCTCTCCACGATGCGGAAACGGTCACAATTGTGGCGGGATTCGCTCCTTTGTGACAGAAAAGTAACAATGCAAGCGCCGAGAGTTGCGGACAAAACGCTTATTTCCGGCTGAGCGCCGCTTCCTTCTGAACCGGAAGTTGACGCCCTTCGACCCATTCTGCGAATCGCTGGCTAAAGACATTTTCATGCGACCGCCAGAATGCGCCATCGAAGGCGAGCGCCGAGCTGAAATTCGGCTCATAGGTCGGCAGATAGGGCTTCATCTCAAGATTGAGCTCGCCGTGCTTGCCGATCAGCGCAAAAGCCGAACGCCGCGCCGGGCCATAAGGGATCCAGCGCGCCTGATCCGCAAGCGGTCCGGGACCGGTTGCAAAGCCGATGAACGCCTTCGCCACGCGCTGGTGCTTGGCGCCACGCGGGATGGCCCAATAGTCGAAAGTGTAGATCTGCCGGTCCCACAGAATTTCGAGAGGCTGCTTTGCCCCGACGATCGCCATGAAGGCGCGGCCGTTGAACGCCAACCCCATCACGGCCTCGTTCTTGACGATCCGGTCGAAAACCTCCGACGGCTTTTCCCACCAGAGAATGTCATCCTTGATCGACGACAGCTTGGCAAAGGCGCGGTCCTGTCCTTCTTTGGTGGCCAAAGTCGCGTAAACCTGGTCCGGCGCCACGCCGTCGGCCATGAGCGCAAGCTCGAGCGAATATCTCGGCTGTTTCGGTAAGAGCCGCTTTCCGGGAATCTTGCCAGTATCGAAAAAATCCTGCAGCGAAGTGGGTTTGACACCCAGACGCCGATCATAGACGACGATTGCGGACCATGCCGAACTGGCGATCCCGCAAGGATGGACCGCCCCCGGCAGAAAATCCTCCGAGAGAGGAGCGCCGTCCGGCGAGGGCTTGAGGAAGCTATGATCAATCCGCTCCAGCCGGTTTTCATCGCATGCCCGGACCATCGCCTCGCCATTCAGATCAACGAGGCTCCATTCAGGCGCATCGCCCTGTTTCTCGAGCGCCTCATAATCTCCGTCATACGTCACCGTATCGAGCTGATAGCCGAAGCGGTTCGTGAATGGCTGAAAGAATGCGCGTTTCTGGGCCTGACCGTAAGCGCCGGCCCAGGTGGCGATGGTCAGCGTGACATCCTTCGGGTCGGGCAGAGGGTCCTCGGCGGCGGGTTGCTCTGACGCGACCGGCTGGGCGGTCTCGCCTCCGTTCCCGGAGGCGGGTTCATCGGAGCCGGTCTGCGCCGGAGCCGGGGCGGCGGTCCCGGCCGCCTGCTCTTCCTTCGGCGCCGCGGCGACAGGCTGCTGCGGCTCGGAAGCGGATGGTTCAGCCGGTGCCGCTGTCTGTGCCTCGGAGGCCTCGCCCCGCACCTGTGCGTTATCCTCGCTCGCCGCGGTGGTCTGATCCCGATCCTCCGCCTGCGGGTCGGCAGACTTCTCCTCGACAGACTTCTCCTCAGCGGCGGGGCCACCGGGTTGAGGATCGCTGTCGAGCGATAGCTGTCCGGCGCCCGTCCCCACCTCCGGCACAGCCTCTATTGCCGGCGATGCGTCCGGCGCCGTCTGCGCGCAGGCCAATGGAACCGACAGAATTGCTGCACCGATCACCGCAAGTGCAAGCCCGATAACGGAGTGCCCTCTTATCACCTTTACGTCCTTCTGCATGAATTCCTGCTCAATCCGCGACGAACCCTAGCGCAACGCGCGTCCAAGCATGTCCTCGCGAAGGCGGGGATGGACGCGGGAACAGTTGCGCTCGTCTTTTGATATAGATCAACCCTCGTTCAAGTGATTCCACTTGAACGAGGGTTGATCTAGTGTCCCGATTCCGAAGTTCGCCCATTCGTCTCGGCACCCTCCGTAGCGAACTCCGAAATCTCAAGGGACACGAGCCTTATTGATATTGCGAGTGTGATTCAGATCCAGAGGTTCGTTCGGCACCTGCTGCGAGGGATGACGAACGTCTGATCAGCACACTAGCGCAAAACGCGAAAGCTGTGCGACCAAATTTATTGCCTCCCACCGGATAAAACCGTTGCAAATGAAATCGCTAGCGCAATGCGCGTCCAACCATGTCCCCGCGAAGGCGGGGATGGACGCGGGAACAGTCGCGCTCGTCTTTTGAAATAGATCAACCCTCGTTCAAGTGATTCCACTTGATCTAGGGAAGCCGGGTGACCCGGTCCATGCGCGCGCGCCGAATGCGATGTCGGGGGGGGGGTACCAGCAGAGTCAGTTGAGCGAATGCGCGCCATGACTGGCAAGCTGCTTCCGCGGTAATGGAGCCTGCCCATGGCGCGCGCTGCTCGAATTTCTGCCGAGCCGAATGAGCGGCCTCGCCCAGGGGCCCTTAATCGAAAGACTGGCCTCGGGCACACCATTCTGGTCTTGTCCCGGATCGGTCGCCGCCGCTCCGCCGGACGCCGGATGAACAGCCAGCTGCCAGTCCAGACTTCGCTGGTCGAGGTCGACGTCGCCGCGCCCCTGAACGGTCCAGTCCGGGCTCTGCAAACGCAGATTGAGGCATTGCAGACGGTCGTCCTTGAGGGCCAGCTTAAAGCGCAGATCACTGAAGTCGGCCCATGAGGAGCCCGCCTCCTGCCAACCGTCCTGCCCCTCGACGGAGGCCGATTTCGCAAGCTGGGGAATATCCAAGCGGACTTGTCCCCCCTCGGGAAAGGCCACCTGCGCATCAGCCGTCATGCTTCTCGCCAGTTCGTCCATCGAGCGGCCCTCCATCTGCGCCGTGATATTGGCGTCCGCCTGGCCCGTAAGCCACTCCGGCTGCGAGAGGGCGCCCAGCAGCTGGGCCGCGTCGATATTCTCCGCCGTGATGCGCGCCCCGGCCACGGGCGTCTCGCCGCGAAGAACTCGTTTCCACATGTCCAAACAGAGAGCCACCGAAGAGATCGAGCCGCGCAATTTCGGCGGAAACCACCCCCGACCGTCCTGAAAGCGTGAAGGCCGCCTCACCCGTCTCCAGCCAATCCCAGACAATGCGGCGGGCGGAGACCCTGAGATCGATACTGGCATTGCGCAGCAACGTCGTCAAAGGCGTGTCGCCCGACCGGGCGTCCGAGGCACCGACGCCGCCCCAGGACCGGAATTCGCTCAAGCCGAGCTGTTCGAAGGCAAGCGAACCTTCCAGACGCATCGCGTCCGGCGCTATGCCGAGCGCAAGCTCACCGTTGGCTTCAGCCGTACCCGCCGATATCGTGCCGGATTGCAACTGGATCTGCTCACTTGACAAGGCGAGCGCCCCGGCAATGCTGACCGGGCCGGGAATGCCGGTTGCGAAGCCTCCGCCCAGCCAATGGGACAATTCGTCCGCATTCGGCGTGCTCATCTGAACCTCGCCGTCGGCGCTCCAACTCCTCGACGGCGTCGCCTTGCCGCGGAAATCCACCGTCAGAAGCCGGCTCTCAAGATTGAGCCTCACCGAGCGCGACTGATCACCCCCCGAAGCGGGAAGCCTGCGGGTCACCAGATTGAGCGCGACCTCTTCGCCGAGCCAGGCCAACCGCCCGCTCAGTTTGATCCGGCCATCGGATTGGCGGAGATTGATGACCAGGCTGCCAATATCGAGGCGCTCTTCGGCCTCGCCCGGCGCGCCGATCTCGATTTGGCAATTGCTCAGCACCAAGGCCTCGAACGGTGTCTTATAGGGGGTCTTCAGGAGGGACAGCAGCGCGTTCACCGCCTTGTCCCGATCCGTCTCGCGCAGCCGGATCTTCGCGTCGTAAATCTTGACCTTGTCGAAATCGAGATTGCCCAGCAGCAGGTCGGTCCAGGCGATCCGAGCGACAATCCGGCCGGCCTTGACGCTCTTCAGATCGGGATAGTCCTGGAATCGCTCGAATTCGACATTCTGCGCATTGAGCGACAGCGAAAAAAAGCTCTCGATAGCCACCGGGCCGGCCAGCGTGACCTCAGAGCCCGTCCAGCTCCTCAGCTCTTCCACGAAATGCTTCTTCACCGGATCGGCATTAATCAAATAGGGCAGCAGCGCCGCGAAGGCGACCAACGGAAGCAGAAACGCAATGGCTCCGATCGCGAAACCATAAAACGGGGCTTTCAATCTCATACGCGCTCAATCATGATTGACCGGAATTCTGCTGGCCCCATGCGGCCTTGACGAGCCAAAACAACTGCCAGAGGACGGGGGGAGCCGAATGGATCGATCCCGCTATGCATAGGCGGCAAGGTTTGACGAGACAAGGGATGATTGACGAAAAGCCTTTATGGATTCCGGCAAAAGACGCCATTGCATCTAGCAATATCAACTGTTTCATGCGCCATCTCGCCCATAATTACGGTGCGTATGTGGCGGATATGCGGGACCTTCACGCATTTTCGATCCGCGTGCCCGAAGTGTTCTGGCCGGCGCTTTGGGATTTCTGCGAAGTCGTTGGGGATAAAGGCGGCCCCCCCTTCCTTCTCGACGGCGACAAGATGCCCGGCGCGCGGTTTTTCCCCAATGCCCGGCTCAATTTCGCCGAGAATCTGCTGGCGCGCCCGAACCAGAACGCCGCCATCGTCTTCCGGAGCGAGGACAAGGTCAAGCGCCGCTTGAGCTGGGAGGAGCTGAGCGCGACCGTATCGCGGCTCCAACAGTTCCTTATTGCGCATGGGGTCGGTGTCGGCGACCGGGTGGCGGCGATGCTGCCCAACATGCCGGAGGCGGTGGCCGCAATGCTGGCCGTCACCTCGCTCGGGGCGATCTGGTCTTCCTGCTCGCCCGATTTCGGCGTGCAGGGCGCGCTCGATCGTTTCGGACAGATCGAGCCGAAGCTTTTCATAGCCTGCGACGGCTACAACTATAATGGCAAGACAATCTCGACGGCCGAGAAGGTGCGCGACATCGCGGCCCAGCTCCCCGGCGCGCCGCTGACGGTAATCATGCCGCTGCTGGGCGAGGCCGATCAGGCGGCGGCGACGGTCGGCAATGCGGTGACATTCGAGGCGGCGACCGCCCGTTACGCCATCCGCACCATCCGCTTTGAGCGCCTGCCGTTCGATCATCCTCTTTATATATTGTTCTCCTCGGGCACGACCGGCGTGCCGAAATGTATCGTGCACTCGGCAGGCGGCGTTCTTCTGCAGCATCTCAAGGAGCATCAGCTCCACTGCGATGTGAAGCCGGGCGACAGGATCTTCTATTTCACGACGCTCGGCTGGATGATGTGGAACTGGCTGGTCTCGGGGCCGGCGAGCGGGGCGACGCTATTGCTCTATGACGGTTCGCCCTTCCATCCGGACGGCAATGTTCTTTTCGACTATGCCGATGCCGAAGGCATGACGATTTTCGGGACATCGGCTAAATATATCGATGCGCTGAAAAAGGCCGGGCTGCGCCCGCGCGACAGCCACAAGCTGGAAAGCCTGCGCATGATGACCTCGACCGGCTCGCCGCTGGTCCCGGAAGGCTTCGACTATGTCTATGACGCGATCAAGCCGGATTTCCATCTCGCCTCGATCTCCGGCGGCACCGATATCTGCGCCTGTTTCGTGCTCGGCAACCCGGTCTCGCCGGTCTGGCGCGGCGAAATCCAGGGGCCGGGCCTTGGCATGGCGGTCGATGTGTTCAGCCCCGGGGGCAAGCCGATTACGAGCGGCAAGGGCGAACTCGTCTGCACCAGGCCGTTTCCCTCCATGCCGGTCAAATTCTGGAACGACCCGTCGGGCGAGAAATATCGCAGCGCCTATTTCGAGCGGTTCGAGAATGTCTGGCATCACGGCGACTTCGCCGAATGGACACGTCATGGCGGCATGATCATTCACGGCCGGTCGGACGCCACGCTCAATCCGGGCGGCGTCCGCATCGGCACGGCCGAGATTTACCGCCAGGTCGAGCAGCTCGAAGAGGTGCGCGAATCGATCGTGATCGGACAGGATTGGGACAATGATGTGCGCGTCGTGCTATTCGTCGTATTGCGGGACGGCGTCCCGCTCGATGAGGCGCTCACCGACAAGATCAAGCAGCGCATCCGCAGCGGCGCAACGCCGCGCCACGTGCCGGCCAAGATCGTTCAGGTGCCGGACATTCCGCGCACGAAATCCGGCAAGATCACCGAGCTGGCCGTGCGCGATCTCATTCACGGGCGCGAAGTCAAGAATAAAGAGGCCTTGGCCAATCCGGAAGCGCTCGACTACTATCGCGAAATCCCTGAGCTGCAGGCCTGAATTTTCATGATCGATCCCGTTGAACTGACGCGCGAACTGATCCGGTTCGAGACCATCAACCCGCCCGGCAATGAAACGCCCTGCGCCGAACATATCGGCGGCCTTCTCGAAAAGGCCGGGTTCGACTTCGCCTACCATCCGATGGAGGAAAACCGCGCCAATCTGATTGCCCGGATCGGCGGCGGCAGCGGCGGAAAGCCGCTCTGTCTGACAGGCCATGTCGATGTCGTGCCCTTGGGCGCAGCGCCCTGGAGCGTCGATCCGTTTGCTGCCGAAATGGCCGACGGCAAGATTTACGGGCGCGGCTCGACCGATATGAAGAGCGGCGTCGCGGCGATCATTTCCGCCGTCGTGGAATTGGCGCCCCGCCTTGCCGGCACGCCCGGCCTGGTGCTCGTCATCACGGCGGGCGAGGAACGCGGCTGTCAGGGCGCGAACTTCCTGGCGAAGCAGGATCCGTCCGTCCTCGGCGAGGCCGGTGCGCTCCTGGTCGCGGAGCCGACCTCCAACCGCCCGCTCAACGGGCATAAGGGCGTGCTCTGGGTCGAGGGCCGCGCGACCGGCGTCACCGCGCATGGCTCCATGCCCGAAAAGGGCGAGAACGCGATCTATAAGGCGGCGCGCGTCATCGGCAAGCTGGAAAAGCTGAAACTCGAAGAGGGGCGCGATCTTCCCTCCGCCTTGCCGACGCTCAATGTCGGCTGGTTCCACGGCGGTATGAACATAAACTCCGTCCCCGACGAGGCGAAATTCGGCCTCGATATCCGCATGGTTCCGGGCCTCATCGAAGCCGAGGTGATGGAGACGCTCGCCAAAATCGGCGGGGAGGATGTCAGCTTCACCAGATTCGGTTATTCGGCGCCCGTCTACACCGAACCCTCCGATCCCTGGCTCGCGCAGGTCCGGGAGATCGCCGCCGACATCACCGGCGAGCGTCACGACCCCTCGATTGCGACCTATTTCACCGACGCCTCGGCGCTGACCGCGGCCTATGGCTACCCACCCGTTTGTATCCTGGGGCCTGGCGAACCGGATATGGCGCATCAGACCGATGAATTCTGCTATGTCCGTCGGATCGAGGAAGCCCGCGCCGTCTTCACCGAAGTCATTCGCCGCTGGTGTCGCCTCTGACCCAAAGGTAACGACGTGTTACCGGCTGCGAGATGCGGCGCGTCCGTGATGCGTCGCAAACGTGGGGTGCTGCAGGGCGATCCAAGATCAGATCAAACGGTTTCGAATTGGAAAGGATGCTGCCGAACACGCGCCAGCATCCTCTCGTCTAGCGCCAGAAACATCTCGCGCTAACTCGGTCTTGTCTCAAAATGGTCTTGAGAGATTTCGCCTAAAGGGTCGGATCGTTCGACCGGGGCCAGCTGACGAGCTTGAACGGCCGCGGCTCAGGCCGGCGATTTTCGGCGTACCGATCCGTCCGGCGGTGCTGACGCGCAAGCTTGGCCGTGTTCGCGCGCTTTACAACGCGGCTGTGCCGCTTGCGCACCAACTCGGCGCGCTCCGCCCGGGCGCTGGTCTGCGTCGTGCGGTAGACCGTGCGCGCCACCAGACGGGTCTTGGCCTTGCGGCTTTTCGCAGCGACCCGTTTGCTTGAGGCCGCCCTCTTCGCCGCAACGTGCTTGCCGGCAGCCTTTGCCGAAGCGACACGCTGGCCGCGTCCGAGCACGGTCAGACAGACCGGCGCAAGGCCGCCCATGCCGAGAACGCGCTTGGCGCCGCGAGACAGATCGATGATCCGGCCGCGAATGAACGGACCGCGATCATTGATCCGCACCACGACGCTGCGTCCGGTGCGCTGGTGCGTGACCTTCACCCGTGCGCCGAAGGGCAAGGATTTGTGCGCCGCCGAAATACCATCCGGCCTGTAGCGCTCGCCATTCGCGGTGACGGCACCCTCGTGATACCAGGAAGCGGTGCCGCATTGTGCCATGGCGGGCGTCTGAGAGATCCCAGTGCCCATGACGGCCAAGGCACAGATGCGGAAGGCTTTACGCTTAATCATTTGCAACTTTCCCTTGCAGTTCTTGATCGGCGCGACCGTAAAAAGGGAAAATGCGGCGAGAATCCGACCCGCTTCGCGCATAGCAGCTATGCGTAAAACGCATTACACGGAGAATTTTGCGGCTTAACGGGAATTAATCCGGAAACAGATTTTCCGGCAAGTGGCTGTCATCACTCGTCTAATGGCGACCATGCTTCACGCCCGGCTTCGGAGCCCTCCCCCTTCCCCTGCCCGTCCTCGCGCGTCTTTTCGCTTTCTAACGTCCGGGCGGTCCGCCAAAGCAGGGCATCCAGATTCGATCCACTTACGGCCGATATCAGGAACGGGGTCTTCCGGCATGCTTTCTTCAGCGTCTCGGCCTGCTCCCCGGCGCGTTCGGGCGTCACCATGTCGCATTTCGACAGGGCGACGATCTCGCGTTTGCGGTCGAGCCCCGCCCTATAAGCGCGCAGCTCCCGGCGGACGGTCCGGTAAGCAGCGGCGACGTCCTCCTCATTGACATCGACCAGATGCAGAATGACGCGGCAGCGCTCGATATGGCCCAAAAACCGGTCTCCGATGCCGACGCCTTCATGCGCGCCCTCGATCAGCCCGGGAATATCGGCCAGCACGAAGTCATAATCGCCCGCCTTCACGACGCCCAGCTCCGGGTGGAGCGTGGTGAACGGATAGTCGGCGATCTTCGGCCTTGCGCGGCTGACGGCGGCGAGAAATGTGGACTTTCCGGCATTCGGCAGCCCGACGATCCCGGCATCGGCAATCAGCTTCAGCCGCAGCCAGATGGTCATCTCGACACCGTCCTGGCCGGGATTGGCGCGCCGCGGCGCCTGGTTCGTCGAGCTTTTGAACCGCGCATTGCCGAAGCCGCCATTGCCGCCCGCCGCGAGCCGCACGCGCTGGCCCGGTTCGGTCAGATCCGCGATCAGCGTCTCATTGTCCTCGGCGAAAATTTGCGTCCCCGGCGGGACTTTCAGCGTCACATCCTTGCCGCTCGCGCCGGTGCGGTTCGCGCCCATGCCGTGGCCGCCCCGCCCGGCCTTGTAATGCTGCTGATAGCGGAAATCGATCAGCGTATTCAGATTGGCGACGCATTCCGCCCATACGTCGCCGCCGCGCCCGCCGTCACCGCCATTCGGCCCGCCGAACTCGATGAACTTCTCGCGCCGGAACGAGACGCAGCCATTCCCGCCATTGCCGGACTTTATGTAAACCTTTGCCTGATCGAGGAACTTCATGATTGCAACGCAAGAGGAAAAAAGGAGCTAATGGCCATCTTCGGTGATGAAGCTTTGTTACATCTGCGGTAAAGGCGCAAGAGCACGCGCGACTTTAGCGGGATGCCTCGATGACGCAAGCCAGCCCTATCGCCTTTCTGAAAGATGCCCGCGACACGCTCGCCCGCCAATCCGATCTGTCGCCGGAGACCCCGACGGTCAACCAATGCCTGAGCCGGCTTGTCGCGACATTGCGGGCGTGGCAGACGGCCGGCTTCGGCGCCGATCTCGCCGATGCGCCTGAACTCGCCGATGTCGCCCGCGACCTGCCGGCGCTTTGCGGGCGGGCCGAGTGCGAAATGGAGAAATGGTGGTGCCGCCGGATCCTTGCAAGCAACTGCCCCGGCGCGCAGGCCCTGGCCGCCTTCTGGTATCTCGATGCCTATGAAGCGCTTTGCCGAGCGGAGTTACAGCTCCTCCAGATGCGGCCGGCGGAGGGCTTTGCCTTTCTCGGCAGCGGCGCGCTGCCCGTGACGGCGATCCTGCTCGCACAGCGATGTCCCGAAATGCGCATCACCTGCATGGATTGCGACGGCGAGGCCTGCGCGCTTGCGGAGCGGCTTTTCCGGCTGCTCGGTCTTGCCGGACGTGTGGCGGTCAAGGAGATCGAAGCGGAGACCTATTGCCCCGAGCCGGAGGAGACCGTCATCTGCGCCAGCCTCCTGCAAGCGCCGGGCCTCTATGAACATTTGCACGCGCGGCAAATCCACCGCCTGATCGTGCGCGACGCCGAAGGGCCCTACCGCTTCTGTTATCGCCCGGCGCCCCTGCCCCGGCGCGGCTATGTCGAACGGGCGAAGTCAGCCGCGTGCCCGGAGCGGATCAACACCAGCCGCTATTTCGAGCTTTGCCGGCCCGAAGACGGTTAGGAGACTGCTCCCCGGGCTTATCGCAGCACCGCGTAATAAGCGCTGAATGAATGTCCCGACCGCCCTTGCATCGGCGCGCCAAAGCGAAGATATAGAGGGTGGGAGGTTGGCGGTGGACGTGTCCCTCGCCAACCGGGTCAGGTCCGGAAGGAAGCAGCCCTAACGAGCCCGACGCGGGTTACCGGTCAGCCTCCCACCTTTCCTCACCGAGAGCGCCGCAATCCTGCAGGATGCCCGGGCGGGCAGACGGGATCTGCAAAGAAAAAAGCGCTCGGATCGTGGCTTTACCCGACCCGAGCGCCCGAATTTTCGCTGCAGCCGCGCGACAGCGGCAGCGGCTCAGCCTTCCGGCTGGCTGACCAGCCGAATATAAGGCTTCGGCGTCGTCCAGCCTTGCGGGAATTTCGTCTTGGCCTCGTCATCCGTCACGGCCGAAGTAATGATCACATCCTCGCCGTGCTTCCAGTTCGCGGGCGTCGCGACCTTGTGCTTCGCCGTGAGCTGCAGCGAGTTGATCACGCGCAGGATCTCGTCGAAATTGCGTCCGGTGGTCATCGGATAGGTGAGGATGAGCTTGATCGCCTTATCCGGCCCGATGACGAAGACATTGCGCACCGTCTGATTGTCGGCAGGCGTCCGTCCGGCCGACGTATCACCGGCGGCGGCCGGCAACATGCCGTAAAGCTTGGCAATTTTGAGCTGCGGGTCGCCGACCAGCGGATAGTTCGGCGCATGGCCCGTCACGTCGCGAATATCGTCGGCCCAGCGATTGTGGTCCTCGACCGGATCGACGCTGAGACCGAGGACCTTCACATTCCGGCGGTCGAATTCGGGCTTCAGCCGGGCCATCGTGCCGAGCTCCGTGGTGCAGACCGGCGTGAAATTCTTCGGATGCGAAAACAGAATGCCCCAGCTGCCGCCAAGCCATTCATGAAAGCGGATCGGACCTTCCGTCGTGTCCGCCTCGAAATCGGGCGCGATTTGGCCGATTTGCAGAGCCATTTGTGTCTCCTTAGCTAACCTTCGCCGGCTCGATGTCTGGATCTGCAATATAGAAATACATTCTCATTTTCGCAACACCGAAACGCCAAATGAGAAAATCATTCCAAGATTCAGCGCTTACGAAAATGAAATTCTTGGCTGCTATGCCGCCTGCTTGCGCGCGGGAGGGGTGCCGCGGAAGGCTTCGAGCAGCTCTTTTTCGCGCAGGCGCGTTCTTTCCACCGAGGCCCGTTTGACGGGGCCGAAGCCGCGAATCTGCTCCGGCAATTCCGCGAGCGCGGTTGCGGTCTCAAACGTCTCCGGCCGCAGGTCGCGGGCGAACGCGTCGAGCAGCGCCTCGTAATCGGCAATGAGCCGGCGCTCCATCTTGCGTTCCGCGCTATAGCCGAACGGATCGAAGCGCGTCCCGCGCAGCCGCCTCATCGCGGCGAGCAGCCGGAAGGCGGTCATGATCCACGGTCCGAAGCCCATCTTGCGCGGACGGCCGGTGGCGGGGTCGGGCTTGGAGATCAGCGGCGGAGCGAGATGGAATTCCAGCCGGTAATCCCCCTCAAAGGCGCTGGCGAGCTGCTGCCGGAACGAGCCGTCCGTATAAAGCCGCGCAACCTCATACTCGTCCTTATAGGCCATCAGCTTGAAATAATATTTCGCAACCGCCCAGCTCAGCGCCTCGCTGCCCGGCTGCACCCGCGCCTCAAGCGCCCGGATAGCCTCGACCCGCCTACGATAGCGCTCCGCATAAGCGGCGTCCTGATAGGCGGCGAGGAAACGGACGCGCCGCTCGATCGCCTCATCAAGCGATTGCGACAGCGTCTTGCCCGCGGAAGGCTTTGCGCGCTTCTCCACCATCGCGGCAATCGGCGCCTCGTCGACCGCCAGCAGACGTCCCCAGCGGAAGGCTTGGAGATTGGCCTCGACCGCAACGCCGTTCAGCCGGATGGCTTCCCGGATCGCTTCGGCGGCGAGCGGCAGAAGACCTTTCTGATAGGCGAAGCCGACCAGCAGAATATTTGCCATCGCCTTGTCGCCCATCAGGCTCACGGCATATTTCTGCGCATCGACGAAATCGCAGGCATCGGCCCCAGCGTGAGCCTCGAGCGCCCGGCGCAGCGCCATCGCCGGCAGCGACAGATCGGGCGCATGGGTGAAATCGGCGGTCATTGTTTCGTGGCTATTGGCGATGACCGATGTCCGCCCCTCGCGAATGACGCTCAGCACCTTGGCCGATCCGGTCACTACCAGATCGCCGCCGAGGACGAGATCGGCGCCGGCGCCCGAGGCGCGGATCGCCTTGATCTCATCCGGATGCTCGGCGATGCGCACATGGACCGAGACCGGCCCGCCCTTCTGCGCCAGGCCCGACATGTCGATCACACCGACGCCCTTGCCTTCCAGATGCGCGGCCATGCCGAGAATGGCGCCGATCGTGACCACGCCCGTGCCGCCGACGCCGGTCACGACCATGGAATAAGGTCGGCCCAGCGGGGGCGAGGCGGGCTCGGGCGGCTCGGCGAACCCATTGCCATCCGCAATCGGCTCGCGCTTGGGCCTGCGGCGCTGGCCGCCATGGACGGTGACGAAGCTCGGGCAGAACCCTTTGAGGCAGGAGAAATCCTTATTGCAGGCGTCCTGATCGATGGCGCGCTTGCGGCCGAACTCGGTCTCGACCGGCTCGATGGCGACGCAATTCGACTGCACGCCGCAGTCGCCGCAGCCTTCGCAGACCAGCTCATTGATCAGCACACGGCGGTCCGGATCGGGATAGGTCCCGCGCTTGCGGCGGCGGCGCTTTTCGGCGGCGCAGGTCTGTTCATAGATGAGCGCGGTCACGCCCTCGGTCCGGGCAAGGTCGCGCTGGACGGCGTCGATGTCATCGCGGTGGGCGATCTGCGTGCCGGGCGGCAGAGTATTCACCGAGAATTTCTCCGGCTGATCGGAGACGAGCGCGAGGCGGCGGACACCCTCGGCGGCAAGCGCATGCGCCATCTGCTCGGGCGTCATCCCGCCATCGAGCGCCTGCCCGCCGGTCATGGCGACGGCGTCATTGTAAAGCAGCTTGAACGTCACATTGACGCCAGCCGCCACGGCGGCGCGCACTGCAAGGCTCCCCGAATGGATGAACGTGCCGTCGCCGATATTCTGAAAGACGTGGCCCCGCTTGGAGAAAGGCGCTTCGCCGATCCAGTTCGCGCCCTCGCCGCCCATATGGGTGAAGCCCTCGGTGGAGCGGTCCATCCACTGGACCATGTAGTGGCAGCCGATCCCGGCATAGGCGCGCGAGCCTTTAGGCACGACGGTCGAGGAATTGTGCGGACAACCGGCGCAGAAATAGGGGATGCGCTCCAGGATCGATTTTGCCGAATGCGCATGCGTTTCGGCCGCTTCGAGCTCCGCGATCTTCGCCGCCATCTCAGGTGCGTCGTTCCGTGCCACGAGCCGCCGCGCCAGAGCGAGCGCGACCTGCACGGGCTCGAGCGCGCCATTGGCCTGGAAGAGCTTTGCCCCTGTCTCGTCGCGCTTGCCGATGACGGCGGGGGCGTTCGGGCGGCCGTAAAGCTGCTCCTTGATCTGGGTCTCGATCAGCGAGCGCTTCTCCTCGACGACCACGATCAGGTCGAGGCCATCGGCAAAACGCTCGATTCCCGATGGCTCCAGCGGCCAGGTCATCGCGACCTTGTAAAGCCGCAGCCCATAGTCGGCGGCGGCGACTTCATCGATCCCGAGCAAATCGAGCGCTTCGACCGTGTCCTGATAGCTTTTCCCGGCCGTCACAATGCCGATTTTCGGGGCGCGGCCACCGCTGAGGACCATCCGGTCGAGCGTGTTGGCGCGGGCGAAGGCGAGAACGGCCGGGCGCTTATGATCGTGAAGGCGGGCTTCCTTGGCGAGCGGCGCATCGCCCCGGCGGATGTTGAGACCGCCGGGCGGCATTTCGAAATCGGCCGGAATAACCGGCTGAACCCGGTCGGGCCGCGCATCGATGACCGCGGTCTGCTCGACATTGTCCTTCACGCATTTCAGCCCGACCCAAACGCCCGCGAAGCGCGACAGGGCGAAGCCGTAAAGCCCGTAATCCAGGATCTCCTGCACATTCGCCGGGTTGAGAACCGGGATCATCGCATCGACGAAGGCGAATTCGGACTGATGCGCGGAGGTGGAGGATTTGCAGGTATGGTCATCGCCCATCAGGGCGAGGACGCCGCCATATTTGGAGGTTCCCGCATGATTGGCATGGCGGAAGACATCGCCGGAGCGGTCGACGCCCGGCCCCTTGCCGTACCAGATGCCGAAAACGCCGTCATAACGCCCCTCGCCGTGAAGCTCGGCCTGCTGGGCGCCCCATAGCGCGGTGGCGGCCAGATCTTCGTTCACGCCGGGCTGAAACAGAATATTGTGCGGACCGAGGACCTTGCGCGCCCGGGCGAAGGTCTGATCGAGATTGCCGAGCGGCGAGCCGCGATAGCCGGTGACGTAGCCTGCCGTGTCGAGGCCCCGCGCCGTGTCGGCTGCATGCTGCATCAGCGCCAGGCGGACGATGGCCTGGCTGCCGGTGACGTAAATGCGGTCCCGGCTGAGGTCGTATTTGTCGTCGAGGCTCACCTTGGCAAGCGCCATGGGACCACCTCCTTCAAACATGGCTGAAACGTGCTCGAACTATACGGTAATCGGCAAAAATTGCGCTAGTCCTGAATTCCGGGATGCGTTTGCGGCAGGCGACCGACCCTTAGCGCAACGCGCGTCCAAACATGTTCCCGCGAAGGCGGGATGGACGCGGGAACAGTTGCGCTCGTCTTTTGAAATAGATCAACCCTCGTTCAAGTGATTCCACTTGAACGAGGGTTGATCTAGCGCAAGATCAGTTCGGATGGAAACGCCCCTGTCGAATGCGCGGATGACCTCCCCCCCGGTAAGCGCTAGTCGCTCATCGTAAAGGTTCGCGAGCGGGAGAGGTCGGGATGCGTCAGCATTCCGGGTGATGGGATCATGAATTGATAGGATGTCACCCCTCACCCAGCCCTCTCCCCGAGGGAGAGGGGGCTGCCGGCGCAAGCTGGACCGAATCAACTTAAAATGATCTCGCTGTCGTGCGGTTGCGTTTCAGCCGCGCGCGCCTAACCCGCCGTTCCGGTCCGTTGATGCGCGGCTGCCGTGCGCTCCTGCAATGCGCGCAATGTGGTCAGTTCGAGCTCGGTCGGCGACGGCGTTTCTTCGAGCGCATCGGCGAACGCCACCTCCCAGCCGCACGTCTCCTGCACCATGTCGCGCGTGACGCCGGGATGCATCGAGACGACGGTAAACTCTTTCGTCACCGGGTGCGGTTTCCAGATTGCGAGGTCGGTGATCAGCCGGGTCGGGCCCTTGGTCCGAATGCCGAGGCGCTGACGATGATCGCCGCCCTCGCCGTGGCCGAAGGAGGTGTAGAAGTCGATCTTCTCCACCATGCCGCGTTTCGACTGCGCCATGGTGATGTAGATCTCCTGCGCCGATGTCGCGATTTCCGGCGCGCCGCCGGCGCCAGGCAGCCGGGTCTTGGGCTTGCGATAATCGCCGATGACGGTCGTGTTGATATTGCCGAATTTGTCGAGCTGAGCCGCGCCCAGAAAACCGATCGTGATATGGCCGCCCTGCAGCCAGTAACGGAACATCTCCGGCACGGAAACCGTGGTGAGAGCGGTTTCGCAGAGCTCCGGGTCGCCGATCGACAGCGGCAGAATATCCGGCGCGGTGCCGAGCGTGCCCGACTTGTAGATCAGCGTGATATCCGGCGCATGGGTCAGCCGCGCGATGTTGCACGCCGCCGAGGGCGCACCGATCCCGACGAAGCAGACGTCCTCATTCTTGAGCGCGCGCGAGGCGGCGATGGTCATCATCTCGCGAGGGGTGAAGCCCGGATCCGGCGTCTTGTCGATCATGCCGTCCTCCTGAGGCCTTCGACCCGCGCGGCAAAATCCTCAGGGGTCGCTTCGATCACATGCTTGTGCATCCATTCGCGAAACCGGTCGCGGTCGGCGGAAACCTTGTCCCATTCGAGATAGGAGGCGTTGTCGCGTCCGTAATAGCCGTGTGTGTAGGATGGATGAGCGCCGCCGGGGACGACCGAGATCGCATCGACCGTCCAATGCGGAAGGATGGTCAGGTTCGGGTGGAGATCGTCGAAATTATCGACCACCTCCTCCACCGTCACCACGGCGCGCTTGGCGGCAAGCACCGCTTCCTTCTGGATGCCGATAATGCCTTCGATCAGGACGTCACCGCGTTTGTTCGCTTTCTGAGCATGAATGAAGGTGACGTCCGGGCGGACGGAGGGCACAGCAGCCAGCATTTCCCCGGTAAAAGGACAGGTCACCGATTTGATGTTCGGGTTGACCTCGCCCAAGCCAAGGCCGTGATAGCCGCGAAATATCGCGACGGGCAGGCCAGCGGCGCCCGCCTCATAGGCGTTCGCGATGGCGGCGTGGGAATATTCCTCAATCTCGATGGGATGCGGCCAGCCATTCTCGACCGTGTCGCGCGTGCGCCGCAGGAGGCCGACGCCCGGATTGCCGGCATAGGAGAAGACCATTTTCCGCGCCATGCCCATCCCCACCATCTGATCGTAAATCAGATCCGGCGTCATGCGGATGAGGGTCAGCTCCTTGAAGCCCTGGCGGATGGCCTCATGTGCGGCGGCGGTGGGGATAAGATGCGTAAAGCCTTCGAAAGCGGCTGCGTCGCCACTGCGCAGATTGTTGGAGACCGCCTCGGCGAGGGGCAGAAATTTGCTCATTCCGCGCTATTCCATTCGTTTCCGCGTCGCTCCGGTGGGCATATCATATTTAAGACGGCAAAATGGTGCATTTTATCATTGCAGAGGTCGGAGCATTTCGTAAATGCCGAGCCGTACCGTACGCTTAGCGCACGGCGCATCCCGGCCGCGGCACGGGGAAAGACCGGATTGCCGTCCGTCCTCGCTCGGCCCGGCGAACTGTCCCGCCGCACGATCCCGGATCAGACCTTCTCCAGCCGGATCTCGGCGCCGGTCAGCTGGTCCAGGACGTCGTCGTCGAGGTGATCCATTAGCGCACCGATACTGGTTTCCTTGTCGAATTGCGCTTGTCTCAGCTTCGACCAAGTATCAGAGAAGACCCAAGCAAAGCTTTCCGCGTCCGAAATCTCATAAGAGCCTTCGAACAGCAATGCCCCGTCTTTGACAATCTGAAGCTTGACTTTCATCGCTGTCTCCGAACCGATCGGACCATTTCCACGCGTCGGCTGCAAGCGCAGGGCGCGATATTGCCAGCAAACGGCTGGCCTCACACTTACCCGAAGACAACATCGAGAAACAGCATGGCGACCAGCCCGATCGTGAGGCCGAATGTCGCCTCGTTTTCGAAGCCGTGCCGATGGGTCTCGGGCACGATCTCATGGCTGATCACATAGATCATCGCCCCGGCGGCAAATGTCATCGCCCAGGGAAGAAGGAACTGCGAAAGGCTGACGGCCCATGCGCCGAGCAATCCCGCAACCGGCTCGACCAGACCGGTGAGGCCGGCGATGAGGAACGCATTTCGCTTCGTATAGCCAATGGACAAAAGAGCAAGCGCAACGGCCAACCCCTCCGGAGCGTTCTGCAGACCGATTTCGACCGCAAGGGTCGTGCCTCGCGCAACATTGCCACCGCCGAAGCCGACGCCGACGGCCAGCCCTTCCGGCAGGTTGTGGATCGTGATCGCGAAGACGAACAGCCAGATCCTGGCCAGTTCGCCCGGCGAGGGCCCCTGCCGCCCCTGGAAGAAATGTTCATGAGGGACATATTCATTGACGAACCCAATGAAACCGGCGCCGATCACGATGCCGGCCACGGCAATGAATGCCGCGACCGTCGTGCCGCCATAAATCGCTCCCGCGGCTTCCAGACCCGGAATGATCAGTGAGAAGAACGATGCCGACAGCATCACGCCCGCCGCGAAGCCAAGGAGCACATCGTTCATGCGTTGCGACACCGACCGGCCGAACAGGACCGGAAGCGCTCCGACGGCGGTCACCAGACCGGCAAGCAGGCTTGCGAGAAATCCAAGTTCAATAGGCCCCACAGGCGGCCTCCGGGAAGCAAAAGCGCGCGCATCGACGAGCGACCGCGCCATCGGCTGTCACCGGTACATAGGTGATTTGCGTAAAGCGAAGGTGAATTGACGAGGCCGGGCGTCGCCAGGCGGCACACTGACGGGCAGCCTTTTTATGCTCAGGATCACAGGCGGGCCGGCTTCACCCGGCAGCCTTCAGGATTTCCGCGTGATCGAAAGCCAGCCCTGAAGCGATGGCGTCATCCCCAGTGAGCCACACGGTCTCTGCGGCATCGCTCCCAGCCCGCGCCGAGGTCTTGCTTGGCACATCGCAGCGAAAGGCGATCGAGATGACGCGCCCTCTGGGATCCCGATCGGGGCGGGAGAAGACGCCGATGAGCTGCAGCCGATCTTCCTGGATGCGAATTGCGGTTTCTTCTTCCAGCTCCCGTGCGGCGGCTTGCTCGACGGTCTCGTCCTCCTCGACAAACCCGCCCGGCAGCGCCAGCATTCCCCTAAAGGGGTCGTTCCGCCGGCGGATGAAGAGGATCTCCTCCCCGCGCCTGACGATGATGTCCGTCGCGACTTTCATGGCCGATCTCGCGAAATCTCGCGCATCGAAGTCTCTCACATGCTGACGAAGAGCGATCGGCGATCACGCCTTCAGATAGGTTTGAAACCAGTTGACCGCGTGGCCGATCACGCTCTCCAGCGCGCCGGGCTCCGGGAAAAGATGCGTGGCCTCGGGAATGATCTCCAGGGCTTTCGGGCCGGACAGACGTTCGAGCGCCTGCTGGTTGAGCTCAAGCACGATATAGTCGGCGCCGCCCACGATCAGAAGCGTCGGCGTCGAGACCTCGCTCATGACGTCGCGCGCCAGATCGGGCCGCCCGCCCCGCGATACGACTGCGCCGATGCGCCCGCCGAGCCGGGCCGCGGCAACCAGCGCCGCGGCCGCTCCCGTACTGGCGCCGAACAGTCCGATTTTGAGCGTTTGCGTGTCGTCTCTTTCGCCGACCCCCTGAACGGCCTCGACGAGCCGGTCGGACAAGACGGGAACGTCGAAGACATTCGTCCGGTCCGCTTCTTCCTCGGCGGTTAATAAATCGAAAAGCAGCGTCGCAATGCCATGCTCGTTCAAAGCACGCGCGACCATCTGATTCCTCGGGCTATGACGGCTGGAGCCGCTGCCATGGGCAAAAATGACGAGCGCCGACGCTCCATCCGGAATGGCCAGCGTTCCGGGAAGGTCGAGCGGAGCGATTTGAACCTCTTCGGATTTGATCTTGTTGTCCGCCTCGTTCATGTCGATCATCTGCTTTGCCTGTTCGGTCACTCTGCGCCATGCCCTGACTTTAGGCCGGCGGGTTTGGCTGTCTTTGATTGCGATCAAAATGCGGGGGCAAATCCGGAACGGGTTAATCGACCGGCGCCGGTGAGGCCCCAAACCGAAAATGTTTTCGATCGAGAGCTGAAGATGGAGGCGATAAGGCTTTTTCTGACCGGTGACGTCATGACCGGACGCGGCATCGACCAGGCTTTGCCCCATCCGGGCGATCCGGCGCTCTTTGAAGCCTACGCAAAATCAGCCGGCCAATATGTGGCTTTGGCCGAAAAGGCGCACGGCGCCATCAGCCGGCCTCTTGATTTCCGCCATATCTGGGGTGATGCGCTCGAAACGCTGGACCGGGAGCGTCCCGATGCCCGGATCATCAATCTCGAGACCGCAGTAACGACAAGCCGGACGCCCGAGCCCAAGGGCATCAACTACAAAATGCACCCCGCGAACATGCCGGTTCTGACCGTGGCGGGGATCGATTGCTGCGTGTTGTCCAACAATCATGTGCTGGATTGGGGCGAAGCCGGTCTATACGACACGCTCGATGCGCTGAAACGCGCTGGGATCAGGACCGCAGGCGCCGGCTCGTGCTACTCTGAGGCGTCGCAGCCGGCGGTCGTCGACGTCCGTCCCGGCCGCCGGATCTCGGTCTATGGCGTCGGCTCGAAGACGAGCGGCATCCCGCCTCATTGGGCTGCGAGCGAGAAACGGCCGGGCGTCCGCCTGCTCCCGGATCTGTCCGAACGCACCGCGGAGCGCCTCGCGGAGGAGATTCTGTCAAGCAAGCAAGCCGGCGACGTGACCGTTCTGTCCGTGCATTGGGGCTCGAATTGGGGCCACGCGATCCCGCGAGAGCAGCGCAGACTCGCGCATCGGCTCATCGAGTCCGGCGCCTGCGATATTGTGCACGGCCATTCCTCTCACCATCCGCGCGCGATCGAGATCCATCGCGGCAAGCTCATCCTTTATGGCTGCGGCGACTTCATCAACGATTATGAAGGCATTCCGGGCAAGGAGGAATATAGAGGCGATCTGTCGGTCATGTATTTGCCCGCCATCGATCCGGCGAACGGCGCGCTCGTGAAGCTGGACCTCATCGTCTTCCAGATGCGGCGCTTCCGGCTTCGATACGCTTCGCAGGATGACATCGAATGGCTTCGCGATGTGCTTACCCGCGAAAGCCGGTCGTTCGGCGCACGCTTCGCGCTGAAGCCTGGCGGACTTGAAGCGGCAGGAGCGTAGGCCAGCCGCTTCTTAGCGCCGATGACGCGAGTAGGCCACGATTAGCGAAGACAGGCGGAGGACTACCCCGTAGGCCTCACCCGATGCCCGCAACCGGCGGCAGCGGCAAAGCGGGCTCGAAGCTCACAATGTGGCGCACTTCGTCCGGAGCCACGATCTCCATGGAGATCAGCTTTCCCCCGTCATGGGCGAGCTCGATCTGCTTCGGCGCCCCAATCCGATGATCGATCCCTTCCAGCTCAACGGAAACGGCATCGCCCTTGGGATCATAGCTGATGCCGAAAAACTTGACGTTCTCCGCTTCGGTCTGCACGCCGATGTCCTTGCCGCTGACGGTAATCGTGGCAGTGCCGCCCGCGGGGGATTTTGAGATCGTATCGAGGACGGACTGCCAGTCCCCGTTCTGAAGCGTGATGGATTGCATGACGATACCCCTTCAAAATGTTCGATCGATATATGAGCCTCACGGCCGCCGATCGGCTTTGATCTAACGCAAACGGATGGAGCCATCCCGAAAGACGCAGCCATCGGCATCCCTGGTCAGGAAGATCTGAGCGCACCTCCCTGCCGGACTCTGTTCTCCTGGTCTTGCGACATAAGACTCGGGCTTAGCACAGCTCCGCACAAGGGGCCGATTTTAGATTTCGGCAAGATCAGCAGAGCTATCAACTTGACAAAGGTCAAATGTCCGGCGCCTGTTCCGGTTTATGAAATCCGCATGGCACGCCCTCGTGCTGAGCGATAACAAATCGTTTCCTTGCAGGAGTCCAAGCTATGATCAAGCGGTCGATATCCGCAGATCCGGATGAAGATCTGGAGAGCAGCCTTAATATCTCGCCGGAGACGGTTTGCTATGTCATAATCAAGGCGCATGAGTTCGACGTCAAGGATGTGAGCACGGGCGACGACGCCGGGTCGAGCTCATCCGACGACAGGATGATGTCGGTCCTGGAAGATCATGGCGACGATCCGGTCCTTGACGAGTTGACCTCCTTCATTTCCTCGCTGACGGAAGACCAGCAGATCGATCTGGTGGCGCTTGCCTGGCTGGGGAGGGACGACAATACGATCGAGGATTGGCCGACGCTGCGGGAGCAGGCTGCGCGCGCGCGGTTCGCATGGCAAGCAGACCGCGGCCTATCTGCTCGGGATGCCGATGCTCGGAGACTACCTCGAAGAAGGTTTGTCGCTCTTCGGCAAATCCTGCGAGTCGTTCGAAATGAACCGCCTCTGAGCATTCCCATAGGGCTGTCGGGACTGCCGGACGATCGGCGGGTTCGCCTAACACGGATGTTTGATTGAGCTGAATCAAGGAAAGCGTTGCCGCGCCGGGCAATGTTGAGCCGACAGGCAGGAGGACTGGAAATGAAGGCACGTGATGTCATGGTGGCTCCGGTGATTACCGCGAAGCCCTCTTCGTCGATCAAAGACGTCGCCGAGATGATGGTGGAGAAGCGCATCAGCGGGCTGCCCGTGGTCGATGACGATGGCAAGCTCGTCGGCATGATCAGCGAAGGCGATCTGATGCATCGGGTCGAAGCGAGAACGGAACGGCGGCGCTCCTGGTGGCTTCGCCTCATCGCGGCCGACAATGTGCTCGCCTCGGAATACATCCAGGGCCACAGCCGCAAGGTGGGCGATCTCATGAAGCCGAAGCCGATCACGGCGACGCCGGAAACGCCGGTGAGCGACCTCGCCGTGCTCATGGAACGGAATGCCATCAAGCGCGTGCCGATCGTTCACGATGGTCAGCTCGTGGGGATCGTCAGCCGGGCCAATCTGGTGCAGGCCATCGCGACCGCGCCGAAAGCGCCCGAAGTCCCTGTCTCGGACGCTACGATCCGCAGCAGCTTGCTGGCCAATCTGAAAGCCCAGCCCTGGGCGCATACGGACCTGCTGACCGTTACGGTGAGCAACGGCGTCGTCAACCTCTGGGGCGCCACGCATTCCGAAACGGAAAGAAAGGCGATCCAAGTCCTCGCGGAAGAAACGCCCGGCGTCACCGCCGTCAACGACAATATGGCCCCGCGGCCGTTCGCGAATGAAAGCTGATCCTTGGCCTGGCCGCAACAGACACACACACGGGCGGGGCCGGAAACGGATCGGTCCGCTGAATGCGCTTAACGACCTCTCCCAGTCGCGAACCTTTACGGTGAGCGACAAGCGCTTATCTTGGGAGAGGTCGGGATGCGTCAGCATTCCGGGTGAGGGGATCGTGAATCGATAGGGTGTCACCCCTCACCCCAGCCCTCTCAAAGGAGAGGGAGCTGCCAGCGTAAGCCCGATCGATCCGGTTTATAATGACTCCGCTAAAGCCCGCGCCGCGGCGGGTCAGCCTATTCCGCCTTGCGGCTCGTGACCCGGACGCCGTCCGTCAGCCGGTCGCTCGGATAAAGGATGACCACGTCGTTTTCCTGAAGGCCCTTGACAACATTGGCCCACTCGAAATTTCTCTCCGCGATTTCGAGCCGGGTCAGCCACGCCTTGTCGTCACGCCGGACGAAGGTGGCCCAGCTATCGCCTTGCCTGAACAGTGCGCTGACGGGAACGCGCAGCACGTCCTTGGCTTCCTCTACGACGATCTTAGCGATCACCCGGTAATCGTGACCGAGACGCTCCCACTTCTCCTCCGGGTCCGTCAGATCGAGCCAGACTTTCACCCGCTGTTCCTCGATCCCGAGCGAGGAGACCTTGGCGAAGCCCGCCCGATCGATGTGCCGAACACGCGCATTGAGCGGCGGCCCGCCCCAGGCCTCGACGATTGCGCGTGCGCCGACATGCGCCCGGACCGCGTCACGGGACAGAAGCTCAACGACAATCTCAAGATCGCGCGGATTGCCGATCTCCAGGAGCGGCGCGCCGGCCGCAACGACGGCTTCGCTCTCATTCTGGATCGAGAGAACGACACCGTCTTCAGGGGCCGGAACGGTGAGGCAGCACCTGCCATTGGCACCGGAGTAAGTGGAAGGCGGCTCGATCAAGGCAGCTTTGGCGCGCTCCAGCTCCTTTTCCCGCAGTTCGACCTCGGCCTTGGCGCTCCGCTCCGCGGCAATCCTGGCCTCGGTTTCCATCCGAGTCTGGTCGACCGTGCGCTCGGCGATTATCGCGCCGACCCGCAGGCTCTCGATACGCGACAGTTGCTTCCGCCAGAATTGGGCTTCAGCCGCCGCGCGTTCATGATTCGCCTGAGCAAGCCTCAGCGCCGCCTCGGCCGCCTTGACGCTGGCTTCGCCCATCTGCACGCTGCGCGCATCGAGGAAGCTCGGCACCGCCGGCAGAATGGAGGCGACCACGGTCTTGTTCTTCACGACCTTGTCGCCGATCTCGACCGGCGAACGCAGGACCGTGCCCGCGATCGGCGAGGAGACGCTGTAGACCTCCTTGACCTGGGACACGCCTTCATCCTCGACCGTGACGACGACATCGCCCCGCTGGATGATCGCCGTATCGACCGGCACGGCATCAGGCCAGAAGCCATAGGCGAGGAGAACCGCCGCTCCAAGAACAAGGGCCGCCCATACCAGGCGCTTGCGCCAAACCTGCTTCATCTTTACTCCCGCGTTTTCAGCACGGCGATGAGATCCATACGCGCAACCCGCCAGTTCATGATGACGGCCGATGCAACAGTCGAGAGGATCGCGACAATGGCCGCTTTCGCAAAGGTCGCCCGGTTCACGATCAGGGGAATGCGATAAAGGTCGGTTTCCAAACCGCTCACAACCAGACCGGCCAGCGCATAGCCCAGAATCCAGCCGATCGGAATCGCAATCAGGAGCAGCACGATGATCTCGCCGAACAGGATCATCATCACCTCGCGCCGTGTAAAGCCGAGAATCCGCAGGCTGGCGAGTTCCCGGCCGCGCTCGGAAAGCTGAATGCGAACGCTGTTATAGACGACGCCAAAGGCGATGATCGCCGACAGGACGATGTAGACGGTGGTCATAATATTGATGGTCCGGGCGAGCGTTTGGCGGAAGGATTTGACCGACTGCCTCAGAAGCGCGATCGACATCACCGCCGGCGTCTCCTTGATCGAGGCGTAAAGTTGCGGCAGCTCTTTGTCGTCGACCTTGAGGTTGGCGCCGGAAATCACACGGCCATCCTCCATCAAACGGTTGAGCGCCGTCAGATCGATCTGCGCCGACAATCCCAGATAACCCTGAACGATGCCGGTCACGGGCAGCAATATATGCCGCCGCCGCCCGGTCTTGAACTCCACGCGCACCTGCCTGCCGGGCCCAACATGCAGATTTTTCGCCAGCTTGTCCGAGAGCACAATGCCGAGATCCGGCAGCGCCATGGGCTTCAACGATCGGTCGAGAAGCTGGGTCAGCCGCGTCTTCCGCGGAAGGCCGGTCAGTGAGACGCGCTTTTCGTACACGCCGTTCCTCAACGTCACCGGAACGTTGCGAAACGGTTCCGCCCGCATGACGCCAGGAAGCTGCGCCGTCTCATAGAGGGCACGCGCATTTTTGATCTCGTTGAAATTCAGCGCAACATCCTGCCGATTGGTCTGGGTGAAGGTCACGTCGATCATGAAGTCGATGGAATCGAGGGTGAAGAAGGACACGATCAACAGCGCGACCGAGGCGGCAATTCCGATCATGGTCAGCCCGCTGCGGATCGGGAAACGGATGATGTGCCGGCCGACCATCAAGGTCGATTGCGGCAGGCCGCGCGTGAGGCCGTTCCGGCTGAGCCAGCTCTTCTTGTAGCGCGTCGGCGCGGGCGGCTGCATCGCGACCGCCGGCGGCAGCGCGACGACCCTGCGCACCACCTGGATCGCGCCCAGCAGCGCCGAAGCCAGGCTGAGGAGGCCGGCGAGAACGTAATATTTCACCGGCATCAGAAAGACGAGAAACGGAAAGTGAAAGAAGTCGGCGTAAAGCGCGGTTAGTCCCTTGCCGAGCCAGGAGCCCGCCACGAACCCGATCAGTACACCGATAATGGCGATCACGCAGACGAACTTGATGTAATAGAAGCCGACCGCGCGCGAAGAATAGCCAAGCGCTTTCAGAAGGCCGATCTGTTCGCGCTCCAGCGTGATGAGGCGGGACAGCGTCATATTCAGAAGGAAGACGGAGACCGCCAGGAAGATCGGCGGAATGATCAGCGCCATTGCACCAAGCTCCTGAAGCTCTGCGTCGATAAAAGCATGCGACTGCTGATCCGCGCGCGTATAGGCATTCTGTCCGCCATAGGGCTCCAGAATGCGGTCGAGCCGCGCCATGACGTCTTTCTGGACCGTCCCGTTCAGGATCTTGAGGCTGACATCGTTGAAGGCGCCTTCGAGGTCAAGAGCGGCCGAGGCGGCCCTGTAGCGCATCCAGAGGACGCCCGTTCGCCAGTCATCGGGCACGACATCGCCGGGCCCGAGCGTGTAGATGAACTCCGGCGAAAGGACGATGCCGACAATGAAGAGAGTGCGCTTACGCCCATTGATGATCGCGCTCAGGCGATCTCCGGGGCGGAATTTATGCGCTTTCGCGAAGGCCTCGCTGATCGCAACTTCCTGCGTCGAGAGCGGCTCGGGGAGACGCCCCTCACGGAGGTAGACGCGATTAAGGGTTGAACCATGGGTCTCGGGGATCGAGATCAGCCTGCCAGTCGCCGGTTCCGTCATCCCCGCAATGTCGAGGAGGACGGCGGAGACCACGCGCGTCTCGACGTCGGCGACCCCTGGAATATGGGCGATGACATCATGCAGAAAGTTCGGCGCACGCTTCGTCGTCGCAAAGATGTCAGCGAAGCGATAGCGCTCGTAATAGGTCCGCCGCGTTTCCTCCAGCGAACCCGATGCGCCGAGCGACAGGATGAGCGTCGCCACGCCCGATGCGATGACAAGCGCAATGGCGAGCGCCTGGCCGCGAATATGCCAGAGATCGCGGAGAAGCTTGCGGTTCAGAACGGGCAGCGTGAGGAACGATCCGCGCATGGCCGGCTCACCAGCTCAGATCCGCCGGCGCGACCTTCTCCTCGATCACCTCGATGTCCGTGATCTGGCCGTCGCGGAAATGGATGACCCGGTCGGCGACGTCCTTGATCGCAACATTATGGGTGATGAGCGCCGTCGTCGTGCCGAGCCTCTCATTGACGCCGACAAGCGCCTCGATAACGAGAATGCCGGTCTTGGAGTTCGAGCGCGCCGGTCGGCTCGTCGCAGAGAAGCACCTTCGGCTTCTTCACGATCGCCCGCGCAATGGCGACGCGCTGCTGCTCTCCTCCCGAGAGTTCGGCGGGAAAGTGATCCATCCGCTCCGTGAGGCCGACCAGATCGAGCGCCTCTTCCGGACGCATCGGGTCGTCCGCGATCTCCGTGACGAGCGCGACATTCTCCCGCGCGGTGAGGCTCGGGATCAGATTGTAGAACTGGAAGACGAAGCCGACATGGGCGCGGCGAAATTCGGTCAGGCCCGTATCATCCAGCTCACCCAGGGACTGGCCTTCGAATCGCACCTCGCCGGAGGTGGGCACGTCGAGTCCGCCGAGAATGTTCAGAAATGTGGACTTGCCGGAACCGGACGGCCCCAGCAGGACGGAGATCTGCCCCGCATAGAGGTCGACCGATATCCCCCGCAGCGCGTGCACTTCGCTGGCGCCCGCACCGTAGATCTTCGTGATATTCCTCGCCGAGAAGATTGCCGTCTTCGCGGGGAGCTGTATCGTGGTTTGCGCCGCGTCGGTCATCATTCGGCAATATAGTGGCTGCCGGCATGAACAGAAACCTAAGCATGTGGAGGATGCAAGGCTTAAGTGTGACCGCCGGCTCATCCCGTCGGGATTTGTCTTCGGCCGATCTGGACGCCTCCCTCAAGCATCGCCATCTATCCGGGAATTCCTTATGATGCCGGTGATGGAAGAGGCGAATGCAGGGGCCATGGCCGAAAACATCAACGTCTACAGGATTCCCACCAGGACACTGTTCACGCTCAACTTCGACGGCTTTCGGGCGACCGTCGCACATTCGAAATGCGCCGGGGAGGAGGTGTTTGAGCAGCATCAGGCTGCGCACCGAATCTTCGTGACGCTCAAGGGCCAGACGCGCTCCACCGTGGCCGAGGTGGACGATCAGCCCATCGTCCGGCGGCCGGACCGCCCCGGCATGGTGACGATCGTCCCGGCAGGCGTGAGGCGGCGCGTTCTGCTCGAAGATGTCGATTTTCTCATTCTGGACATGTCGGTTTCCGCCGATTTCCTGAAACTGTGTGCGGAAAGCGACGCGGATGGGCGCCCAGTGCAACCTTTGGACCTGCCTATCCTGCAGAACGTTCGCAATCATTGGCTGCACCGTGCGGCACATGTCTTCAGCGAAGCCGGCGCCTCCGGTGCCTCGTCGATGCATTTGCAGACCCTCGCTTTCGCCATGGTCAGGCATCTGTCGCGCACCAGCCGGCGCGTGAGCGAAAGCGGCGGCCTCAATCCGGCCGCGCTCGCCCGTATACTGCAACTGATGCAGGACCGGCTTGCCGACGATCTGACGCTGGCCGAGCTGGCGGAGGAAGCCGGGCTCGGCATCAGCGCCTTCGGCCGGGCCTTCACCAAGAGCGTCGGCATGCCGCCTTACCGCTATTTCGCCGCCCTGCGCATGCAGCGCGCCACGGAGCTGCTCGCCGGCACGCAGCAGCCTCTCGCGGCGATCGCGGGACAGACCGGCTATGCCGATCAGGCGCATTTCACCACCGCCTTCACCCGGCACACCGGCATCGCACCGGGCAAATGGCGCTCCGAATTTGGAACCGTTCCAAGATTCTTGCCGATTTCGCGCAAGACGGCGCCGCAGGCGACGGCATAAGATTCAGCACAATTTCTCGTACCGCTCACCCCTCCGGCCAGCCGGCCCGGCGGGGAGCGCGTTCGTTTTCTGGAGGCAAGCTTCATGGCCAAGATCAACGTCAATGGCAAAACCGTTGAGGTCGATGCGGATGGATCGACCCCGCTGCTCTGGGTGCTGCGCGAGCATCTCGAGCTGACAGGTGCGAAATATGGCTGCGGCATTGCGCAGTGCGGCTCCTGCACCGTGCATGTGAATGGCGAGGCGCAGCGCTCCTGCGTGCTGCCGCTCGATGCTGTGGCCGAATCCGACAAGGTGGTCACGATCGAGGGGCTGTCCGAAGACGGCTCGCATCCGGTGCAGAAAGCATGGCTGGAGTTGGACGTGCCGCAATGCGGCTATTGCCAGACGGGCCAGATCATGGCGGTCGCCGCCCTGCTGGCGAAGAATCCGAACCCGACCGATGAAGACATCGACAATGAAATCACCAATATCTGCCGCTGCGGCACATATCGGCGCATCAGAGCCGGCATTCATCTCGCGGCCGGAAACAAGGCATAGGGAGCGCACCATGACAACGACACTCAATGTCACGCGGCGCGGCTTCGTGGTCGGCGCCGCCGCGACCGGACTGGCGCTCGGATTCCGGGTCCCCTTCGGCGCCGGCGAGGCGTTTGCCGAGGCCGGTTTCCCCGATGAGATCAACGCCTGGGTCGTCGTCAAGCCCGACGAGCAGGTGATCATCCGCATCGCGCGCTCGGAAATGGGCCAAGGCACGCTGACCGGGCTCGCCCAGCTCGTCGCGGAAGAGCTGGAATGCGACTGGGCCAATGTGACGACGGAATATCCCACGCCCGCCACCAATCTGGAGCGTGGCCGCGTCTGGCGGAGCTTCTCCACGGGTGGCAGCCGGGGCATTCGCGAAAGCCAGGAATATGTCCGCCAGGGCGGCGCGGCGGCGCGCGAAATGCTGATCGCGGCGGCGGCTCAGGAATGGGGAGTCCCGCCAGGCGAATGCAAGGCCGAAAAGGGCGTGATCACCCATTCCGGCTCGGGCAAATCGACCACATTCGGCAAGGTCGCCGAGGCGGCGTCCAAGCTGGAAGTTCCCAAGGACGTCAAGCTGAAAGACCCGAAGGACTGGACGATCGCCGGCAAACCGCTGAAGCGACTCGACACCGTCGACAAGCTGACGGGTAAGCAGATCTACGCGGCGGACCTCAAGCTGCCGGGAATGCTGAACGCGGCGATCAAGCAATGCCCCGTCTTCGGCGGCAAGCTGGCCTCGTTCGACGACGCGGAGGTCAAATCCATGCCGGGCGTGAAGAAGGTCGTGCCCGTTGACGGCAATGCCGTCGCCGTGGTCGCCGATCGCTGGTGGCAGGCCAAGACCGCGCTCGATGCGCTCCCGATCGAATGGGATGAAGGCGAGAATGCGAATGTCACCAGCGCCTCGATCGCCGAATTCATCGGGGAAGGGCTCACCGCCGAACGCGCTTTCGTCGGCAATGAGAACGGCGACGCCGATGCGGCCATCGAGAAGTCGGCGAAAAAGGTCGAGGCGGTCTACTCCTATCCCTTCCAGAATCACGCGACCATGGAGCCGATGAACGCCACGGCGATTTGGACCGAGGACAAATGCGAGGTCTGGTGTCCGACGCAGAACGGCGAGGCGGCGCTTGCCGCAGCGGCGGAGGCAGCCGGCCTGCCGCCGCAGCAATGCGACGTCTACAAGCTGCATCTGGGCGGAGGCTTCGGCCGGCGCGGCGCATTCCACGACTTTGTGCGCCAGGCCGTGCTCATCGCGCGGGAGTTCCCGGGCACGCCTATCAAGCTGCTCTGGACGCGCGAGGAGGATATGACGCATGGCGCCTATCATCCGATCACGACCTGCAAGCTGACGGCGGGCCTTGACGAAAATGGCGACGTGACGGGATTCCGCGTGCGGATCGCCGGGCAGTCGATCCTTGCGCAGGTCATGCCCCAGCGTCTCAACAACGGCATGGACTTCGTCACCTTCCAGACCTTCCTGCCGAAAGGTGATCATTCGATCAGCTACAGTTTCCCGAACCTCAAGGTCGATCACGCCATGCGCAATCCGCATGTGCCGCCGGGCTTCTGGCGCGGCGTGAACGCCAACCAGAATGCCATCTATACGGAATGCTTCATGGACGAGCTGGCCCATGCCGCCGGCAAGGACCCGCTGGAGTTCCGGCTGACGCTGATGGAGAAATACCCCAAGAACGCCGCCGTTCTGAAGGCGGTGGCCGAGAAGGCCGGCTGGGGAACGCCGGCGCCGGAAGGCGTCTATCGGGGTCTTGCGCAATGCACCGCATTTGCGAGCCATATCGCGGCCTGCGCCGAAATCTCCGTCACCGATGGCAAGCTGAAGATCCATCGGATCGTGGCGGCCACCGACAGCGGCCATGTCGTCAATCCGCAGCAGGTCAAAGCGCAGGTCGAAGGCTCTTTCGTCTACGGGCTTTCGGCAATGCTCTATGGCGAATGCACCGTGAAGGACGGCCGCATTGAGCAGGAGAACTTCGACACTTACGAGGTCATGCGCATGGCTGAGATGCCGGAGGTGGAGGCCATCGTGATGCCGTCCGGCGGCTTCTGGGGCGGCGTCGGCGAGCCGACCATTGCGGTCGCCGCGCCGGCCGTGCTCAACGCGATCTTTGCCGCAACGGGCAAGCGCATCCGCTCCCTGCCGTTGAAACATCACGATCTGAGCAAGGCGTGAGGCGGATCGGGACCGTGCTGGCTATGGCGGGCATGCTCGCCATGGAGACGACTAGTCAGGCTTTCGCTGGGGATCTGATGAAAGCCTGGGGAATGGGGGCAGCGATGCGGACAAGCATCGCCGCTTCCTCCCACTTATCCGCCCCTGCACCCGCGATTTTTCGGGGTGGATGCGACGGGACCGCCGATGAGCTTCTTATCAATGCCGCAGCGAGCGATCACGGGCTGATCCCCTACGAGGTGCGCGGCGACGCCGTACCTGAGCCGCTCGGCGGCCTGAAGGGCGATGCGGCGCGCGGCAGGGCCATCGTGCTGGATCGGCGGAGCGGCAATTGCCTGATCTGCCATGCCTTCCCGATCGAGCGCGAGCCGTTCCAGGGTGAGATCGGCCCGCCCCTGGCAGGGGTTGCTTCGCGGCTGACGGAGGGCCAGATTCGGCTGAGGCTGATCGATCAGAGCCGGATCAATCCGAAGACGATCATGCCGCCCTATTACCGCGTCGAAGGGCTGACCAATGTCGCGCCGGAATACAAAGGCAAACCGGCACTGAGCGCGCAGGGGATCGAGGACGTGGTCGCCTATCTCGCAAGCCTGACGGAATGACGAAGAGCGAGAGGTTTTTCGAAGCGATGCCGACACGCAGGGACATTCTCATCGGCGCAGGCGCGGCGGCCGGGCTCGTATTCGCTCCGCACGGCGTGCTGGCGACGACCGAGATGCGCGATGAGGTGCTCAGAAAGCTGACCAATGGCGCGCCGGTCAAGGACGAGCGTGTAACCCTGACGATTCCAGGCATCGCGGAAAACGGCCTCTCCGTCTACACGACGGTCGCGGTCGAAAGCCCGATGACGGAGGCCGATCATGTCCGCGCCATTTACATCCTGTCGGAGAAAAACCCGATCGCTCATCTGATGACCTTCCATCTCGGTCCGCGCGCGGGCCGCGCCAAGGTCTCGACCAATATCCGCCTCGCCGCCTCGCAGCAGGTCACCGCCCTGGTCGAAATGAGCGACGGCACATTCTGGCGCGACCGGAAGGACGTCGTCGTCACCATCGCCGCCTGCATCGACGGCGGATAGGAGGCTTCGAATGGCACTGGCGCCCGCCCGCGTTTCCATGCCGAAAGAGGCGAAAAAAGGCGAGATCATCGACATCAAGGCGCTGATCCGCCATCCGATGGAGACCGGCTATCGCGTCGATTCCGTCGGCCAGCCGATCCCGCGCTACATCATCCAGCGCTTCACGGTGACCTATTCCGGGGTGGAGGTGTTCCGCATGGATATGACCCAGGGCGTCGCGGCCAATCCGTTCATTGCCTTCTCCACGGTCGCGACCGGAACGGGCGAGCTGGTTTTCAAATGGGAGGACAATCGCGGCGAAGTCGTCACCGTCACCAAAAAGCTGACGGTCACGGGATGAGTCCCGGCCCACACAGCGGTCTCTCCCCCTCCGATGGAAGGTCTCTGCGAACGCGGCCTCTCAATCCGTCATCCCGAAAGCCCGAAGGGCTATCCGGGATCCAATCGCCTGTCAGCAAGCACTTTGCCGAATTGGTAGGCGAATGGGTCCCGGCTCTTCGGCCGGGACGACGCAGACTATGCTGCTTCGGGTTTTCACCCCTCGCCCAGGGGGAAGGAAAGCAGCACCGGACCGCGTTTGCCTCGTTTCAATTCGCCGCAGGCATCATTCTCAGTCTCACCGCCTTGGCCGTACCGTCCGACGCAAAGCCGCTCCCCTCCGGCACCACCTTCCTGAGCGACAATCTCAAAGCGCAGCAGGCGGACGAAGCCGCCAATCCGGGAATGCTCTGGGTCAGCGAAGGCGCCCAGCTCTGGGAGCAGCCGGCGGGCGGGGCGAACAAGTCCTGCGCCTCCTGCCACGGCAAGGCCGAGGCGAGCATGAAGGGTGTCGCCACGCGCTATCCCGCGGTGAATGATGAGACCGGCAAGCTCCTCAACCTGGAGGGGCGCATCAATCTCTGCCGAACGGAGAACCAGAAGGCGGAGCCCTATGCCTATGAGTTGGATGAATTGCTCAGCCTCACCGCCTTCGTAGCGCGCCAGTCGCTCGGCATGCCGATGAATGTCAATGTCACAGGCAAGGCCGCGCCTTTCTATGAGGCGGGCAAGGCCTTTTTCCACCAGCGCCAGGGACAGCTCAACCTGTCCTGCGCGCAATGCCATGTCGACAATGCGGGCCGCCGCTTGCGGGGCGACACGATCAGCCACGCTCTGCCCAATGGCTATCCGGCCTATCGGCTGGAATGGCAATCGCTCGGCTCGCTGCACCGCCGTCTGCGCTCCTGTTCCTTCGGGGTGCGCGCCATCCAGTTCGATTACGGATCGCAGGAATACCTGAATTTGGAGCTTTATCTGGCGAAACGCGCCGAGGGTGTGGCGATCGAGACCCCGGCGATCCGCAAATAAGGGGAGGAATTTCAATGCTGACAAGACGGCATTTCGTGATCGGCGCGGCCGGTCTGGCATCGGCGACGGCGGCGTCTGCCCTGGCCAAACCCGCATTGGCTCAGGCCAAGCCGAAAGTCGTGATCGTCGGCGGCGGGGCAGGCGGCGCGTCCGTCATCCGCCGCCTTGCGGCGGAGGCGAAAGGCGCGCTCGACATGACATTGGTCGAGCCGCAAACGACCTATACGACCTGCTTCTATTCCAATCTCTATCTCGGCGGCATCAATCCGCTCGAGCTTCTTCAATATGGCTATGGCGAGATCGAAGCGCTGCCCGGCGTGACGGTCGCCAGCGAAACGGCCAGGACCATCGACCGCGACAAGCGCGAGGTGACGCTGGCGGGCGGCGCCGTGCTTCCCTATGACCGTCTGGTCGTCTCGCCCGGCATCGCGCTGGATTACGGCTCCGTTCCCGGATGGTCGAAAGCGGCGGAGGAACGGATGCCGCATGCCTGGAAAGCGGGGCCGCAGACCATCCTGCTCAAGCGCCAGATCGATGCGGTGCCCGATGGCGGCGTCGTGGTGATCATCGCCCCGCCGAACCCCTATCGCTGCCCGCCCGGCCCGTATGAGCGCGTTTCGATGATCGCGCATGCGCTGAAATCCTCGGGGAAAACGCAGGCGCGCATCGTCATTCTCGATCCCAAGGACAAATTCTCCAAACAGCCGCTGTTTCAGCAGGGCTGGGAGGCGAACTATCCGGGGATGATCGAATGGCTTCCGCCGATGATCCATGGCGGCATCAAGCGCGTCGATCCGGCCACCATGTCGGTGGTGACGGATTTCGAGACCTATGAGAACGCCGCCCTGGTCAATGTCATTCCGCGCCAGACCGCGGGGCAGATCGCCATGGATGCCGGGTTGACGAATGAGAGCGGCTATTGCCCGATCGATCCGTTCAGCATGACGTCGCGCTCGGATGCGAACATTTTCGTGCTGGGCGACGCCTCGATTGCGGGCGACATGCCAAAATCGGCCTTCGCGGCAAACAGCCAGGCGCAGATCGTCGCCCAGGTGATCGCGAAAGAGCTGCTCGGCGCGAAAGATCCCGAGATCGCCTATCGCAACCGGTGCTGGAGCCTCATCGCGACGGAGAACAGCGTCTTCGTCGGGGGGCGCTATCGCCCGACCCCGGCCAAGATCGAGCAGACCGAAAGCGAGATCTCGACGCTGACCGATTTGGCGGAGGTCCGGCGGGAAAATTACCAGGATTCCGCCAGCTGGTACGCCAGCATCACCGCGGAGCTCTACGGCTGAAGCGCGCGCATCGCTCCGGAAGCATTCGCTTTGCTCCCTCTCCCAATGGGAGAGGGTTGGGGTGAGGGGTTAAGGGGCTGATTTCTATCTATAAATCCCCTCACCCGGAACGCTTGCGCGTTCCGCCCTTTCCCCCGGGAGAGGGCAGGAAGCGTCCATTTCACCTCGACACGCTTTAGAGAATTGCGCGGCGGGTCAGCTCATCAGCGAGGCATCGAGGCTGATCTCGGCATTCAGCACCTTGGAAACGGGACAGTTCTCCTTCGCCTTCGCGGCGAGATCCTGGAACGTCGCATCATCGGCACC
The DNA here is from genome assembly GCA_963749875.1 of uncultured Alphaproteobacteria bacterium. Taxonomy (GTDB): domain Bacteria; phylum Pseudomonadota; class Alphaproteobacteria; order Rhizobiales; family Rhodomicrobiaceae; genus JAHQVI01. Next base: position 638,942 of record CAVVOX010000002.1, on the reverse strand, counting down.
CGGAATATCCGCCTTCAAGGTCAGATGGACCGCGGTGATCGCGAAGCCCCCTTCGACCTGCTCCAGCGTCACCTTGGCCTCCGTCTCCATTTTGTTAGCCGTAAGGCCGGCCTCGCCCAGAATGAGCGACAGCGCCATGGTAAAGCAGCCGGCATGGGCCGCGCCCAGCAACTCCTCCGGGTTCGTGCCCGGCTCATCCTCGAAACGCTTCGAGAAACTGTAGGGAACCTGGTTCAGCGTGCCGCTGCCCGTAGAGAGCTCGCCCTTGCCGTCCTTAAGCCCGCCGGACCAGATTGCACGTGCTTTGCGGTGGATTGTCATGTTCGAACTCCTTCGATATCGGATCGTAGGACCGTTCTAACATTCTGCGCTCTCCGCGCGAGACAGAAATCGCAACGCCGCGGAGACGCGTCGCGAGCGATCGCCAATCTTCGCCGTCTCTTGTTTGTGAAATGGGCAATGCCCCGGCGCGCCGCCCAGAAGGCGAAGGCGCCGGGCGGAAGCTGACCTCCGCCCGGCCCCGGCATGGGCATTTTACGAAACATATTCCTTCGATTTGAACGTCAGATGCTTCACCGCATCCGGCGCATCGGAAATCTTCCGGATATTCGCCCAGGTCTGCTTGTAGTTCGGGATGATCAGCTCATTGACTCCGGCGTTGACGACATTGCCCTGAACGCCGGTCGGATAGGCAAAGAGCATGAAGGTCTCGCCCTTGCGCGCCGTTGGCGTCGGATAGGCCATGGCCTGCGTCGAGCCGTCATCGTTGAAGACCTCGACAAGGTCGCCCTGCTTGACGCCGAGCGCGTCCATATCCTCCGGATTCATCTCGATGAACGGATAGGGCCAGCGGTCCATGACCAGATCGTTGTCGACATCGAGATAGGCCGACTGCCAGACGTGGTTCGCGCGCCCATTGTTGATGAGATAGGCGAACTTGTTCTTCTGCTCCTCCTTGCCGGGCGCCTGCAGCCCGCGCCACTGCGCCTCCTTGAAGATGGCTTTGCCGTCATCGGTGCCGAATTTGCCGTCCGAATAAAGACGCTTCGTGCCGATGATCTTGCCGCCTTCGAAGCCGGTGGCCGGCTCCTGGAAGCCATTCGTGCCCATCCCGCGCAGACGGTCATAGGTGACGTGCTCACGCCGCCTGCGTTATTGTGATAGCCATCCGTGAAGGCATCTTCCTCGGTCTGCCAGTCGAAGTCCTTGAACTGGTCGGCATAGGCGTCGTCGCGCAGCACGCGCTCCATATGATTGGCGATGCGGGCCGCGATCAGACAGTCCGGCATGGACTGGCCAGGCGGATCCATATAGCGCTCGGTAAGACGCATCCGGCGCTCGCCGTTCACGAACACAACTTGACGAGGACATGCCATGGTGACTATCGCAGCTTATATCGGCGCGGCGATTGCCGAAATCGCCGGGTGCTTTGCATTCTGGGCGCGGCTGCGGCTGGACAAATCCATCTGGTGGCTCGCACCGGGCATGGTCTCGCTTGCCCTGTTCGCCTATCTGCTGACGCTGGTGGACAGCGCCGCCGCAGGCCGCGCCTATGCGGCCTATGGAGGCGTCTATATCGCCGCGTCCCTGGCATGGCTGTGGATCGTCGAAGGCGTCCGCCCGGACCGCTGGGACTCGATCGGCGCGCTGATCTGTCTGGCAGGTGCGACGATCATCATTGCGGCCCCGAGAAACGGCGTATGATTTCCGCCTGATTGTCCTGGCCCCTGCGGATCAGCTATCCGCAAGCCCGTAGCGTTTCATTTTTTCCCAAAGCGTCGTGCGGGATACGCCAAGCGCCTCGGCGGTCTTGCCGATCTGCCCGTCATTTTCGGACAAGGCGAGCGTGATCTGCTGTCTTTCAGCCGCTTCGCGCGCATTCGCCAGCGAGCGCGGCGCGGCGCTGGCGAAGCGGCGGGACCCGGACTTCGACGCACGGTCGAGCGCGTCGAAAACCTCCCAGACATCCTCGCGGAGCATATGCGGCAGGAGATTTGTGCTCAGGCCCTCGACATAGGTGCGGCTCAGCGCCTGCAAATTGCGCTCCTGGGTCTGAGCCAGGCGGGACCGGACCGTGTTGGATATGACAAAGCTGATTGCAAGCATGAGCGCCGCCACCAGCAAGGGCACTTTGATCGTAATCGGCCATTCCCGGCGCTTGGAAAGCGTGCGCATCACATCATTCAGCCAAAGCGCTTCAAGAGATCGGATTTTGCCGCGATGGCATCGAAAAGATCGGGTTTGACGCGGGCGAAGCCGTCGAGCCGAAGGAGCCTGAGCACCACCTGGCCCTGGCGGGAGTCTCCCATGTTCACGAAGGCCTGTTGCAGCGCCTGAATCTCCGGCCGGGCCAGCGCGCCGCGCGGCATGGCGATCGGGGGAAACCCAAGCCATTCCGACTTGCGGATGATCCGGGTCGCGCCGGTCAGCTCCGGCTCGGTCTCCTTCATGACCTCCCAGACGTAGCCGCCAACGCTGCCGCTTTCGGCCAGGCCGGCCGCGACCGCGCGAACCACATTGCGGTGGCCATAGGTGAAGAAGACGCGGCTGAAGAAATGGTCGGGCCGCAGCCCCCGCTCCGCCAGCAGCGCCGCGGTTACGAGATAGCCGGAATTGCTGTTCGGGTCGGAGAAGGCGTGGACGCTTCCCCGCAGCTGGCCCACCGAGACATAGGGCAGATCTTTGCCGGCAATAATGTAGGATTGATAAAGCGGGCGGGCGCGCCAGACCGGAGCGGCAAGCAGATCCAGGCGATCGCGGAAAGCGACGTAAGGATAGCCGCAGATCCAGGCCGCGTCGAGCTGACCGGAGACCAGAAGCGTGGTGATCTCCTCGTAGGTTCTCCTTAGAACGAGCTTAACGAATCGGCCCAGCGCCGTTTCGAAATAGGACTTTAGAGCGGATAAGAGCTCTAGATCGTTCGTCAGAAAGACAGGCGTCAAGCCGATCGTCAGCTGATTGGACGATCCTTGTGCCCGTGAGGCGCGCGGCAGACACAGCCCTGCCAGTCCGCCTCCGGCGATTTTGAGGACCGCCCGGCGCGGCAAAGACCCAAAATAACGATCGGCCGCAAACGACATTGGCGCTGCGCGCTCCCTCAGGCGTTTCCTATGTGCTTATGCGCACACGCACTTTCATTATTCCGGATTGTGCCTCTGGTTGCAAACAGGATCGCCTTCGCGCCCGGCGTGACCTGCGGCGCGCCCGCCTAATGGCGCTAGCTAGAGCGGACAATCGCCCGCTGAGCCAATACGCCATGCTGGTGCTGCGTGAGCATGTGGAAAAGGTGGACGAGGCGCATAAGGCCGGACGCGGGGAGCGTTAAGCCAAGCAAATCAGCCCAATATACAACGGCAGCATGGGGCTGCGCAGTAGAGAGGCTGAGACGATGGCAAACGTTAAACCGGATGCCTTTGCAATTTTCAAATACGCACGTCAATTCATGTTTGCGGATGAATGTCTTCGACTGGAAGGCAGGCCGGATTTTGCCATAAGGTACATGACGCCATCCATAGTGATGTCCGCTTTTGCTTCGGAGCTGTTTTTGAAATGCCTTCGCGCCCTAGAAGCACCCACAGTCCCAACTGGTCACGATCTTTCAAAGCTTTTTAAAGGCTTGCGGCCGAATATACAAAACAATGTTATCAAGCGTTGGGATGAGTACATGGCAACAATATCAGATAAGCTAGATATAGTTGAGAACCATAGCGGCGATAAAATTCCGCGCGACTTCGTACCTGCGCTTAATAAATGCAAAGATGCTTTCACGGTAATGAGATATAAATACGAAAAACCGGATAAAGGTACGTTTTACATTCAGGAGCTTCCAAATATACTATATAATGTAATCTTGGAGCAACGGCCTGAATGGGAATTTATGTCGGGTTTCACAATGACAGAGAAAATCGATAAGTGAGAGGATTGGGGGCTGAGTTGGGGGCTGATTTGCTGTTTCCCCTAAAAACCCTTATAAATCAATAACTTGTTTCGGGAAATGGTGCCCAGGAGAGGACTCGAACCTCCACGGCTTGCACCACACGGACCTGAACCGTGCGCGTCTACCAGTTCCGCCACCTGGGCAATAGGCTGTTGAACTAAGACGCCGCGGCGCCGTTGTCAATCGGCCTTGCGAGGTTGATTAGGCCCATTAAGGGCTTTTGATGTAGAGTGGCGGGACCTGTAATCGAAGTCTGTCCCGCTCGCATGGATCAGCGCCTCTCCCCGCCATTCTTCGATCCCGCCGCCACGCGCGCCGCGCTGACCGCCATCTGGCGCCGTCATGGCGAGAGCAACAGCGCCATGCGGCAGGAGCTGCTCGATTATCTGAAGCAAATCGTCAAACATGCGCGCGACACGGCGCGTTCGGGACTGGAGGCCGATGGCAATGGCCGGCGCTGCGCGCGTTCCCTGTCGGTGTTTCAGGACGAGCTGATCCGCCTGATCTACGATTTCACCACCGCCCATATCCACCGGGTGGAGAACCCCTCCTCGGCCGAGCGAATGGCGATTCTGGCGACCGGCGGCTATGGGCGCCAGCTTATGGCCCCCTATTCCGACGTCGATCTGCTCTTTCTCCTGCCTTATAAGCAGACGCCCTGGGGCGAGAGCGTTGCCGAATATATTCTCTATGTCCTCTGGGATCTCGGCTTCAAGGTCGGCCACGCGACGCGCACGCCCGAGCAGACCATCCGCTTCGCCAAGCAGGACGTGCTCACGCTCACCACCCTGCTCGATGCGCGGATGATTCTCGGCGATGAACCGCTATGGCGGAAATTCTCGCCGGCTGTTCCGCGACCAGGTGCTCTCCGGCGGTCGCCGGGAGTTCATCGCGGCAAAGCTTGCCGAACGCGATCAGCGGCATAATCGAACCGGCGCCTCGCGCTATCGCGTTGAGCCGAACATCAAGGATGGCAAAGGCGGCTTGCGCGATCTGCACACGCTCTACTGGATTTCCAAATATCTCCATCCCGATCTGACCGGCGAGAATTTCGTCGAGGAAGGCGTCTATTCGCCCTCGGAATACCGGCTGTACCGGCGCTGCGGCAATTTCCTTTGGACCGTCCGCTGCCATCTGCATTTCATGGTCGGCAAAGCGGAGGAAACGCTGAGCTTCGACCTCCAGGAGCAGATGGCGGCGCGGCTCCATTATCACGAGCGCGGCGGTATGATGGCGGTCGAGCGCTTCATGAAGCACTATTTCCTCGTCGCCAAGGATGTGGGCGATCTGACGCGCATTCTGTGCGCCTCCCTGGAAGTGCAGCAGCTCAAGGGCATCAGCCAGCTCAACGGCATTCTGCGCCCCTTAAGCTGGAGAACGCGCGCGCGGCTCAGCGCCACCAGCGATTTCCGTATCGAGAACGGCCGTATCGTGATGAAGAGCCGGGACGTGTTCAAGCTCGACCCGGTCAATCTCATCCGCATGTTCGTCTACGCGGACCAGCACGACGTGCAGTTTCATCCCGACGCCTTGCGGCTCGTACGGCAGTCGCTGCGTCTCATTGACGACAAGCTTCGGAATGACCCCGAAGCCAACCGGCTGTTTCATGGAAATCCTGACCTCGCGTCACCGTCCGGAACTCACCTTGCGCCGCATGAACGAAGCCGGCGTGCTCGGGCGCTTCATCCCCGATTTCGGCCGCGTCGTCTCGATGATGCAGTTCAACATGTATCATCACTATACGGTCGATGAGCATTTGCTGCGTTCGATCGGCATCCTTTCGGCGATCGAGAACGGCAAGCTGGAACATGAACTGCCGCTTTCGACCAAGATCATCCAGAACATCGCCAATCGCCGCGCGCTCTATGTCGCCATGTTCCTGCACGACATCGCAAAGGGGCGCGACGAGGATCACTCGATCGTCGGCAAGCGCATCGCGCGCGCATTGGGGCCGCGCCTCGGCCTGCGCCCGGATGAGACGGCGACCGCCGCCTGGCTGGTCGAGAACCATCTCGTCATGAGTCAGTTCGCGCAAAGCCGCGATCTGCACGACCCCAAGACCATCCGCGACTTCGCCGACATCGTCCAGAGCCGCGAATATCTGAACCTGCTGGTCATTCTTACGGCCGCCGATATTCGCGCGGTCGGCCCCGGCGTGTGGACCGGATGGAAGGGCCAGTTGCTCCGCCAGCTCTATTACGAAACCGAGCCGCTCCTGACCGGCGGACATACCAGCACGCCGCGCGAGACGCGGATCCGGACCGCCATCGCCGAATTTCGCGAAGCCATGACCGGCACTCCGGCATCCGAGGTCGAGCCGTTCGTCGCGCGCCAGGCGCCCGCCTACTGGGTGCGAACCGATCTCGAACATCAGATGCTGCATGCCAAGCTGATCGGGCGGGCGGAAAGGCAAAAGCTGAGCTTTGCCTATGAGGTCACGACGGACAGCTTCACTGCGCTGACCGAACTCACCCTTTGGACCGCGGACCGGCCCGGTCTCGTCGCGGCCATCGCCGGCGCCTGCTCGGCCGCCCGGACCAACATCGTCGGCGCCAGCCTCAGCACGACGCGCGACGGCATGGCGCTCAACACGCTGATGCTGCAGCGCCGGTTTCCCGAAGATAAGGAGGAGATCGCGTTTACGGCCCGGATCGCCGGGAATATCGAGCTGGCGCTCAGCGGCAAGCGCGACCTTCACCAGATCATCTCGGAGAAGATGCGTCCGCGCCCGCGGCTGGAGGCGTTCAGCGTCGAGCCGCGCGTCACCATCGACAACACCCTGTCCGATGAGCTGACTGTCATCGAGGTGAACGGCCGCGACCGGACGGGCCTGCTTTTCGACCTGGCGCGTATTCTGGCAAGCCTGAACATCGACGTCCATTCCGCCCAGATCGCGACCTTCGGCGAAAAAGCGGTGGACGTATTTTATGTGACCGATCATTCGCGCAAGAAGGTTTCGCGCGAATCCACGCAAAGAAAGCTGCGCGAAAGTCTTCTGGAAGCGTTCGAAACCGACGGCGAGCTGATCCCTGAGGATTTCGAGGCATAAGGCGCTCGTGTGATGATCCAGAAGTTCGTCATCCCTCGCAGCAGGTGCCGAACGAACTTCCGGATATAAATCACACGAGCAATATCGCTTGCGCAGTGTCCCTTAAGATTCCGAAGTTCGCTACGGAGCGTGCCGAGACGACAGAGCGAACGTCGGAATCGGGACACTGGCGCCTTGCTCTGGCGCGAAAGGCCAGCTATTGGCGAGCGCATGAAACTTTATCGCTCCATCGTCACTGTCAGCGGCTTTACCGCCATGAGCCGTGTCCTGGGCTTCACGCGGGACATGCTCATCGCGGCCGTCCTCGGGGCGGGAACCGATGTCCGATGCCTTCTTCGTCGCGTTCCGGCTGCCGAACCTGTTCCGCTCGCTCTTTGCCGAAGGCGCGTTCAACGCCGCCTTCGTTCCGCTGTTGACGAAGCGGCTCAATGAAGGCGGCATGGATCCGGCGCGGCGCTTCGCCGAGGAAGCGCTCGCCGTGCTGCTGACCGCGACTGCTCCTCCTTTCGGTGCTGGCCGAAATCGCAATGCCCTGGCTGGTCACGCTGATCGCGCCGGGCTTCGTCGAAAATCCGGAGAAATTCGATCTCGCCGTCCTGCTGACACGGATCACCTTCCCCTATCTCCTCTGCATGTCGCTGACCGCGCTGTCGGCCGGCATGCTGAACACCATGGGACGCTTCGCGGCCGCGGCCGCCGCGCCGATCATTCTGAATGTCATCGCCATCAGCGCGATGATTATTGCCGCCTCGATCGGGCTGCATAACCGGCCCGAAGCGGCCATACTCCTCGCCTGGGCGGTCGCTGTGTCCGGTTTCGCCCAGCTCGCGCTGCTCACGGTCATGGCCCGGCGCTATGGCATGCATCTGGGATTTCGCCGGCCGCGTCTGACGCCGGGCGTGCGCCGTCTGTTCCGGCTCGCCGGACCCGGCGTCGTCACGGCGGGCATCACACAGGTCAACCTGCTGATCGGCACGATGATCGCCTCGCTTCAGGCCGGTGCGGTCTCCTACATCTATTATGCGGACCGGATCAATCAATTGCCGCTCGGCATCGTCGGCATCGCGATCGGCGTCGTGCTGCTGCCCGAGCTGTCCGCAGAAGCTGAGCTCCGGCCACCGTACGGCGGCGATGTACAGCCACAATCGCGCGCTGGAGTTCGCCTGGCTTCTGACCCTGCCAGCAGCAGCGGCGCTTTGTGTCGTGCCGACGCCGATCATTGAAGTGCTGTTCGAGCGCGGCGCGTTCACCGCCGGTGATACCGAGGCGGTTTCGGCGGCGCTGACGGCATTCGCTCTGGGCCTGCCCGCCTTCGTCATGATCAAGGTCTTTCAGCCGGGCTTTTTCGCTCGTGAGGACACGCGCACACCGATGATCTATGCCGGAGTGAGCGTGAGTGTGAACATTGCCGGGTCGCTGAGCCTGTTCTTCCTCATCGGCCATGTGGGCATCGCCATCGCCACGAGCCTTGCCGCCTGGACGAATGCGCTGCTGCTCGGCTTCACGCTGATGCGCCGCGGCGATTTCGAGCCCGACGCAACGCTGAAGCGGCGCGGCGCGATGATGGCTCTGGCAAGCGTGGTCATGGCCTTTGCGCTCTGGATCGCCTCGGTTCCGCTTGAAGGGTTTTTTGCCCCGGTGAATGGGGTGCTGGTCCAGATCGTCGCGCTCGGCGCGTTGGTCGGAGGAGGCGCGCTGGTCTATCTTGGCATGGCGCAGCTCACCGGTGCATTGAGCGCCAAGGCCCTATGGACCGCCGTCAAGCGCGGCTAAGCGCAAAACCGCACCGAACGAAGCCTAGGCTGGAGAATGGCATGTTGTCCCATGTGCATGTCGGCGCAGACGATTTCGAGCAGGCATTCGCCTTTTACTCCGCCCTCTTCGAAGTCTTGGGCCTGGAGCTGAAATTCCGGGAAGACGATCGCCAATGGGCCGGCTGGATGAAACCGGGACAGCCGCGGCCGCTTTTCGTCGTCGGACATCCGTTTGACGGCCGGCCCGCGGCGCCGGGAAACGGTCAGATGATCGCACTTCTGGCGTCGTCCCGCGACATGGTCCGCCGCTGCTATGAGACAGCCCTTGCCAATGGCGGGCGCGGCGAAGGGACACCAGGCCTGCGGCCGGAATATCATGCGCATTATTACGGCGCCTATTTCCGCGACCCGGAGGGGAATAAGCTTGCTGTCGCCTGTCACGAGCCTGTCGCCGACTGAGCGCATTCCATCGGGATAGCAGATATTCACCCGAAACGGTTCCGAAGGGCTTGCGCCCCGGCCGAAGCCGCGCGATAAGCCGCATCCGGAGGCTCTATTCATGAAACTGGAAAAGCGTGTTTTCTCCGGCGTTCAACCGACCGGCAATCTGCATCTTGGCAATTATCTCGGCGCGATCGTCAAATTCGTCGAATTGCAGAAAGAGGCCCCGTGCCTGTTCTGCGTCGTCGATATGCATGCCATCACGCAGTGGCAGGACCCGGACGAGCTCCGCAGCAGCACGCGCGAGGTGACCGCGGCCTTTCTCGCCGCCGGGATCGATGCCAAAGAGCACATCATTTTCAACCAGAGCCGGGTGCATGAACATGCCGAACTGGCCTGGATATGCGGTTGCGTCGCCCGGATCGGCTGGATGAACCGGATGACCCAGTTCAAGGACAAGGCCGGCAAGGACCGGGAGAACGCTTCGCTCGGCCTTTACGCCTATCCCGCCCTGATGGCCGCAGACATTCTTCTGTATCGCGGAACGCATGTCCCCGTCGGGGAAGACCAGAAGCAGCATCTTGAGCTGGCGCGAGACATTGCTCAGAAGTTCAACAACGACTTTGCCGAATATTGCGCGCGCGCCGGATATCCGGACGGCTTCTTCCCGCTGCCGGAACCGCTGATCTCCGGTCCGGCGATGCGCATCATGTCGCTGCGCGACGGCACGAAGAAGATGAGCAAATCCGACCCTTCGGATATGAGCCGCATCAATCTCACCGACAGCGCCGACGAGATTGCGAAGAAGGTCAAGAAAGCCAAGACCGACCCTGAGCCTCTGCCGTCCGAGACGAAAGGGCTCGAGAGCCGGCCCGAAGCCGACAATCTCGTGGGCATCTACGCCGCGCTGATGAAGTCGGACAAGGAAACGGTGCTCAAGGAATTCGGCGGTGCGCCCTTCTCCAAATTCAAGCCGGCGCTGGCCGAACTGGCCGTGGAAAAGCTTGCGCCCGTTGCAGCCAACATGAAGCGGCTCTCGGAAGACCGCGCCCATATCGACAAGGTTCTGGATGACGGCGCCCGGCGGGCCCGCAAAATTGCCGAGGAGCATTTGCGCATTATCAAAGACATAGTAGGGTTCCTTCATAGCTGAACAATTCTTTGACAAGCGAGAACCGAGCCATGCCTGAGCGCAGGATTCGTACGGTCTTTGAAGAGGGGCACTCGCGAAAGTTCCTGGTCGTCGTGGATGAATCGCCGGAGGCGGAATTGGCGCTGGCCTATGCCGCCCGCCGTGCGAGGCGCACAAAGGGCGGGCTGGCCTTGCTCTATGTCATCGAACCCGCCGATTTTCAGCACTGGCTCGGGGTCGAAGAGGCCTATCGCGAAGAGGCGCAGGCTAAGGCCAAGGCTGTCTTCCGTCTTTACGGACGGAAGCTGAAGAATTGGGGCTATGAGGACATCGAGCCGGAGGAAATTGTGCGGGAAGGCACAAAAGCCGAGCAAATCACGGCCCTCATTGACGAAGACCCGGACATCGGCATTCTCGTTCTCGGCGCCTCGGTTGAAGCGTCCGGCCCGGGTCCGCTGGTGTCTGAGCTCGCCAGCGGAAAGAGCGCCGGGAGTTTCCCCGTCCCGATCACGGTGGTGCCCGGCTGCCTCACAATCGAAGAGGTCGAAGCCCTCTCTTAACCCCGGCAACGCCCCTTTGACGGATGGGCTTGAATTTGTGCGGGCGACCCCCTTACTATGATTGTAGAATTATTCTAAACTTCCGATGGCATGCGCGGTCTTCGCCAGGCCCAATCGAGAGAGGTCAGCCATGTTCATTCAGACCGAAGCCACGCCCAATCCGGCGACGCTGAAGTTCGTTCCCGGCACGCAGGTGCTGCCCGGAGGCGCGCGCGATTTCCGGGACCGGGCCGAAGCGGAACAGGTTTCTCCTCTGGCGGCCCGCCTGTTCGAGATCGACGGCGTTTCCGGCGTTTTCCTCGGCAGCGACTTCATCTCCGTGACCAAGAGCGGGGGAGAATGGCAGCATCTGAAGCCCGCCCTGCTCGGCGCAATCATGGAACATTATTTGTCCGGAGCGCCCGCCGTAACCGATGCGCCGCAAGGCGACGGCCACAGCGTCAGCCATGATGGCGGCGAAGACAGCGAGATCGTGCAGACGATCAAGGAATTGCTGGATACGCGGGTGCGTCCGGCCGTCGCCCAGGATGGCGGCGACATCGTTTTCCACGGCTATGAGGAAGGCGTGGTCTTCCTTCATATGCGCGGCGCCTGCGCGGGCTGCCCGTCCTCGACGGCGACCCTGCGTCACGGCATCGAGAACCTTTTGCGCCACTTCATTCCCGAGGTGCAGGAAGTCCGCGCCGTCTAGATCAACCCTCGTTCAAGTGGAATCACTTGGACGAGGTTAAGTTGATCTATATCAAAAGGCGAGCGCAACTGTTCCCGCCTCCGATTTAGAATCCGCTGCTCTGGCAAACATGCCGCTCTGACCGGCATTGCGCCGCCTCCAGCCTCCGCAGTAATGTTCCGGCCATGGCGATCCTTGCAATCGAGACCAGCATGACGGCTTGCTCAGCCGCGATCCTGCCGGCGGGCGGTGCAGAGCCGATCCAGCGTTTCGAGCCGATGGCGCGCGGCCATGCCGAGGCGATCTTTCCCATGATCGAAGCGGTCATGGCGGCATCCGGCTGCGGATATGAGGCGCTGACGAAGATCGCGGTGACGCTTGGCCCGGGAAGCTTTACCGGCGTGCGTGCCGGCGTTGCGGCGGCAAGGGGCATAGCGCTCGCGGCCAAGGTGCCGCTGGTCGGAGCGACGAGCCTGGAGGTGATGGCGCGCGGCTGCGTTCGCCGGACCGAGGCTGAGACGCGCGCCGGCGGATTTGCCGTTTTGCACGATGCGCGGCGCGGCGAGCTTTACGTTCAGCCATTCGATGCCGGCGGAGAGGCGATCGGCGAAGCGCAGCTTCTCACCCTTTCGCAGACACTGGCTGCCCTGCCGGCGGAAATGAGACTGATCGTCGGCAGCGGCGCTGCGGCCGTTGCCGAGGCGGCTAGGGACCGCGGCCGCCGATTGAGCCCTGCCCTCACTGATCTCTTGCCCGAGGCCGCCGATCTCGCCATTCTTGCCGCCAGCAGAGTCCCGGCAGACCGCCCGCCTGCCCCGCTTTACCTGCGCCCGCCGGATGCAAAGCCGCAAACGGATAAAAGCGTTGTCCGAGCACAGTCCTAGCGATCTGGAGCTCGCCCCCTTTTCGGAGAGGGATGCGGAAGAGGCCGCCGCGCTCCATGCGCGTTGCTTCAAGCCGCCCTGAAATGCGGAGGACTTCCGGCGCTTCGCAAAGGCTGGCCCCTATTCCGGCGTCACGGCACGGCTCGACGGCCAGCTCTACGGTTTCATCACCGTCAGCGTCGCGGCCGAGGAAAGCGAGATCCTCACCCTTTGCGTGACGCCCGATCTGCGGCGGCACGGCGTTGCCTGGGCGCTACTGACGCGGCTTTGCAACGATCTCGCCGCGCGCGGCATCGAGACGCTCATCCTTGAGGCAAACGCCGAGAACTATCGGGCGCGGACGCTTTATGAGCAATTCGGTTTCTCCGTCGTCGGAAGAAGGCGCGGCTATTCCCGGACGCCGAGCGGAGTGCAGGACGCGCTTATCATGCGGCTGCCTTTGCGCTGACCAGTTTGCCGGACGGCGTTCGCAAGGGCAGCGCTTGAGAATCGGTGTAAACTGTTGTTGGTTGCCGCGGAGGCGCGCTTGCCTGGACCCACGCATGCAAGCGAAATAACGTCCGGCTGGAGGCTAGTGGAGCGAATTTGACATTTGAGTTCCGGTTGCGGCTAGGCTCGTTCTCAAATGTCAAATTCAAAAGCTCCACTAGAAACCTATAGTTAGCTAGTGGTTCTTATGACTGAAACATTTGCAAATGAACAGGCTGCACGGGGATGCAAATGTTTCAGTCGAACCACTAGCCCTTGACGTCGGAAGACGACATGACAGATCCAAAGCAGGCCTTATCCAAAATCGAAGCCCTCTGTGCGGAACGCGGACTGCGCATGACCACGCAGCGCAGCGTGATCGCGCGCGTGCTCTCGGCGGCCACCGATCACCCCGATGTCGAGGAGGTTCACCGCCGCGCGCATAAGGTGGACAGCCGCATCTCGCTTTCGACCGTCTATCGGACGGTGCGTCTGCTCGAGAATGAAGGCATCATCGACCGGCATGATTTCGGCGATAGCGGCCGGGCGCGCTATGAGCGGGTCAAGAGCGACCATCATGATCACCTGATCGACACCGAAAGCGGCCAGGTCATCGAATTTAAGAACGAGGAAATCGAGAAGCTTCAGGAACGCGTCGCCCGCGACCTCGGCTATGAGCTGGTGCGCCACCGGCTCGAGCTTTACGGTAAGCCGATCAGAAAGAAATCCTGAGCCCGCAATCCTCTGGCGCTACTGCGGAATCAGCTATGACGGAACTGTCCGAAATGCTTATTCGTCGCGCCGGACCTGGTCCGGCGCCCAATTCGCTATCAGCCACGCATTGACTTCGCGGATAGGCCAATGGTCCCCGGACCTCCGCTTCGCTCCGTCCGGGGCGACGTTCGTTTCCACCAACACATGATCCCGCGTTACGGCTTCCACTCGATGATCTGGATCGGTGTCGGATTCCATCCCGAACAGGGATTGTAGAGCTGCGGACAGTTGGAGATCACGACGATCACATCCTTGGCCGCCTCGAGCTCGACGAAATCCCACGGCACGGAAAGCCCCTCCTCGATCTGCGTGGAGCCATCCGGTTTGACCGGGACATTCATGAAGAAATTGATGTTCTGGTGAACATCGCGCGCGCTCCATCCCAGCTCATCCATTGCCGCCAGGAAATTGTCGCGGCAGCTGCATGTGTCCTTGATCCCGTAACGCAGAGCGTTGACCTGATTGCTGCACGCACCGGCCAGCGTATCATGATGGCCGACCGTATCCTCGACGAGATTCATCAACACCTCGGCCGTGTCGGAATAGAGCTTGAAGCCCTTGGAGATGTAGATCGTGCCGTTGAGCTTCAGCGTATTGGCGTTGTTATAACGGATCTCGGTATCGGCCTGATCGAAGCAGAGGAAATCGACCGCCTGCTGACCGCCCAGATCGATGATCCGGAGGCGCATGCCCGCCGGAAGCCTGGCGATATAGTGGTTGGCGCCCGGCTGCATGGTCGTATCGCGCAGGATTTCGCCGGGAATCGCGAGGGCCTTCTCCCGCTTCTCGGCCCCGCCGCGCCGCTCGGCTTCCGCCATGCGCTCCATGGCGATGCGCCTGTTTTCCTCAGCGGTCTTGCGGGCAAAAGCCGCGCGTTCTTCTTCCGTCACATTTTCCGACGCCAATAGGATTCCGGCCATTCGACTTCCTTTCCATTCACGACATGCCTTCAGCGGCCGCATGCGCCGCCTGTTTCCACTCTATCCGCCCGATGACGAGTTCGCTACCGCCTCGCCCGGCTGGAACCAGGCCAGCCGCTCGCGCAGTGTCACGACCGTGCCGATAATGATGATCGCGGGGCCTTTGAGCCCGGCAACGTCGGTCTTCTCCGCAATATCCGAAATCGTCCCCGTCACCACGCGCTGGGCACGCCGCGTGCCATTGTCGATCACGGCGGCGGGCATGTCCGGCGCCATCCCGTGCGCGATGAACGCCGAGGCCAGCGCGTCGATCATTCCAAGGCCCATATAGATCGCGACGGTCTGCTTCGGCTGGATCAGCGCCTCCCAGTTCAGATCGATTTCGCCGTCCTTGCCGTGGCCGGTCACGAAGATGCAGGTCTGGGCGTGGTCGCGATGGGTGAGCGGAATGCCGGCATAGGCGGCGCAGCCCGCCGCGGCGGTGATGCCCGGCACGACCTGGAACGGGATGCCGTGTCTGGCGATCGTCTCGATTTCCTCGCCGCCGCGTCCGAAAATGAACGGGTCGCCCCCTTTCAACCGCAGCACGCGCTTGCCTTCCTGCGCCAGCCGGACAAGGAGCTGGCTGATCTCCTCTTGGCTCATCGTGTGCTCGTTCTTTTTCTTGCCGACATAGATGCGCTCGGCATCGCGGCGGACGAGGTTCATCAGACGCGGACCGATCAGCCGGTCGTAGAGCACGACGTCGGCGCGCTGCATGAGCCGGAGCGCCCGGAAGGTCAGAAGGTCGGGATCGCCGGGACCGGTGCCGACCAGATAGATTTCGCCGGCCGGCCCGCCCCCGGCCCGGTCATCGAATGCGTCGAGCCTTGCGCGGAGCGCCGCCTCCGCCCCCTCGAAGTCGCCCGCCATGACCCGTTCGCCGACCGCGCTTTCCGCCACATCCTCCCAGAAGCGCCGCCGCTGGGTGCCGTCCGTGATGCGCCCGGCGACCTCATCCCGGAACTGCCCGAGGAATTTGGACAGATTGCCGAAGGTCGCGGGGATGGCGCTCTCCAATTCGGCCTTGATGATGCGGGCAAGGATCGGGGATGCGCCGGAGGAGGAAATCGCCGCGACGAGCGGCGTGCGGTCGAGGATCGCCGGCGTGATGAAATCGCACAGCTCCATCGTATCGGCAATATTGGTGAGCACACCCGCGCGTTTTGCGAGCGCATGGAGGCGCTTGTCGTTCTCCAAGTCCTCCTCCGCGCCATAGGCCAGGATCGCGCCCGTCAGATCCTCCTGCTCCACGCGGCGGCGAAAGATGCTGACGGCCTCGTTTTCCAGAAACGGCCGGAATTCCTCCGACAGCTCTCCCGCAAACACCTTGACCTGCGCCCCGGCGCTCAGCGCGCGCTCGACCCGCCGCGCCGCCAACGTGCCGCCGCCGCTTACGACGACCGTCTTGCCGCGAATGTCGAGGAAGATGGGAAGATGGTCCAAGTCGCAGCTCACTTATCCGATGGGCGAGAACATCATAGCGATATGCACCTTCCGGGCCAAAGCCCCTGCGCACTGGCCCCGCATCCTGCGTCCCCGAGGCGCGGACCGCACGCGCCGGTTCCATCTTATGGAAGGTAATCCCAGTTGACCAATGAGGACGCATCCGTCACTCTTTTATCTCACAATTGTGTGGGAGGAAAAAGCATGAGAATCCTTGGCTTAGCCGCATCCTTGTCGCTCGCTTGGGGACTGTCGCTTGCGAGCGCCGATGCCGCCGATCTGACGATGCGGATCACGCTGCAATTGCCGCTGAAAAGTCATCTCGGACAGAATCTCGTGATGTTCGAGAAAGAGGTCGAAGAAAAATCGGGCGGCAAGATCGACGTGCAAATCTATGATTCGGCGCAGCTTTATAAGGACAAGGAAGTCCCGCAGGCCGTCGGCTCCGGTGCGATCGAAGCGGGTGTCGCTTCCCTGACGCGCTATGTCGGCGACATTCCGGCGGTCGACGTTTTCTATCTGCCGTTCCTCTTCAACAGCGAGGAGAAGGTACGCAAGGCGACCGAGCCGGGTAGCCCCGTGCGCGGGCCGATCGACGAGGCAATCAAGGGGACCGGCTCCACGGTGCTCTGGTGGCAGGCTTATGGCAGCTCGATCTTTCTCTCGAACGGCGGGCCGATCAAGACGCCGGCCGATATTAAGGGCAAAAAGGTCCGCGTGTTCGGCAAGACGCTCGGCGATTTCGTCGAGGCCGCGGGCGGCGCGCCGACGCTGACAGCCGGCTCGGAGCAATATCTTGCCTATCAGCGCGGCACGGTCGATGTAGGCATGACGGGCGTGTCGGGCGTCAAATCGCGCAAGCTCTGGGAGGTCATGGACACGATCACGGTCGCGAATAACGCGGACATCGAGTTCATCGTCGTCGTCAACACGAATTGGTGGAAAGGTCTCACCGGCGAGCAGCGCAAGATCATTTCCGAAGCCGCGGCCAATGCCGAAAAATCCGTGCGTAACGAAATGGCGAAGATCGAAGCGAACGCCTACGCGGCGGCAAAGGAAAACGGCATGAAGGTGTTCGAGCTGACGCCGGAGGACGTCGAAGCCTGGAAGAAGGTGTCGCAGCCGGTCTATGAGTTCCTATCTGAAGGCGGCTGGCGAGACGGGCAAGCAGATCCTGGAAGCCGCCCAAAAATTCTAAGCTCTGATGCCGCCGGTTTCCGCCGGCGGCATTTTTCCGTCCTCGGCAAGACGACCGGCCAGGTTCAATGGCATTCATGTCCCGGCTCAATCTGATTTTCGCATGGCTCGGGGCCGCATTGTTCGTGGCCACCGGCTTCATGCTGAGCTGGGAGGTTGTAGCGCGCTATTTCTTCGTCAGCCCGACGATCTGGGCCGCCGAGCTTTCGCAGCTCTGCCTGATCTGGGGCACGCTGCTCGCCATGCCCTGGGCGCTGGAGAAGCAGCGGCACATTGTCGTCGATGCCTTCGTCCTGCTTCTGCCCGCCCGGACGCGCACGCTGATCGACGGCCTCGTCATGCTGCTGACGGCCGCCTTCTGCGCGATGGTCGTCTGGAAGGGCGGCGAGATCTTCTGGGACAGCTACATCCGCGGACGCGGCTCCGGCACGATGCTCGGCCTTCCCGCCTGGATCGCCGAACTCGCCGTGCCGGTGGGCTTTGTGCTGCTGTTCGTCCAGTCGCTGATCGAAGCGGCGCGGTCCTTCGGCGGCCGCGATACGGCAAGCGGCGGAGAGCAGCTTTGACCGTCATCCTGATTATCGGCGCGCTCTTTTCGCTTCTGCTGCTGCGGATGCCCGTCGCCTTCGCGCTTGGCGGGCTGGGGCTCGCCTTGCTGCTCATTGGCGGGTTCTCGCCGCTGATGGCGCCTCAGGCGGTGCTCTCGACGCTCGACGGCTTCATCCTGCTGGCCGTGCCGCTCTTCATTCTCATGTCGAATATCCTGCTGAAGGGCGGCGTCGGGCGTGACCTCTTCGCCGCATTTCAGGCATGGGTCGGCCATTGGCCCGGAGGCCTCGCGGTCGCCACGCTGATCTCCTGCGGGGTCTTTGCCGCGATTTCCGGCTCGTCCGTCGCCACCGCCGCGACGATCGGCACCGTGGCGATTCCGGAGATGATTGCGCGCGGCTATGAGAGGAAATTCGTCTATGGGCTGCTGGCGGCGGGCGGCACGCTCGGCATTCTGATCCCGCCGTCCATCCCGATGATCGTCTATGGTTTCATCACGGAGGAATCGGTTCTCTCGCTCTTCCTCGCGGGGATCGTGCCGGGCATTCTTCTGCTTCTCTTCTTCGTCATCTATTCGATGATTTACGCCCGTTATCTGGGCGGCTACACGCCCGAGGCGCCAGTGAGCTGGGAGGAGCGCGTCCGCGCCACGCTGCGCGCTTTGCCCTCGATCGCGATGGGCCTGCTGATCATCGCCGCAATCTATTCGGGAGCGGCAACGCCGACCGAAGCGGCCGCCGTCGGATTTGCCTTCTCGCTGATCATCACCGGCGTCGTGCTGCGGACGCTGACCTGGCGCGGCTTCATCGACGCCGCCTTCGAGGCGATGGCGACGACCGTCGCCATTCTGCTGATCATCGCCGGGGCGAAGATCTTCGGCAAAGCCATCACCCTCTACCGGATCCCCCAGGACATTTCCGCCTTCATCGGCACCACGATCGATACGCCCGCCGTCTTCATTCTCGTCGTCAGCGTGGTGCTCCTCGCCATGGGCCTGGTTTTCGAAGCCCTGTCGATGGTGATCATCATGACGCCGGTTCTCCTGCCGTCGGCGTCGGCGATGGGCATCGATCCGATCTGGTTCGGCGTCTTCATGGTGATCATGGTCGAATGCGCATTGATCACGCCGCCGGTCGGGCTCAATCTCTATGTCATTCAGGCGGTTGCGAAAGCCGGCCTCGGCGAAGTCGCGCGCGGCGTGCTGCCGTTCCTGCTGCTGATGTTCGCGACCGTCCTTCTGCTCTATCTGCTTCCGGATCTGGCGCTTTTCGTGCCGTTCAAATTGTGAGGTCCCGCCATGGCTGATGCCGCTGCAAACACCGCCGCCGCGCGGCTGCGCTCGCTCCTGAGCGAAGACCGCCTGCATGTCATGCCCTGCTGCTTTGACGCGCTCTCGGCGAAATTGATCCAACAAGGCGGGTTCGAGCTGACCTTCATGTCCGGCTTTGCGGCCTCGGCCAGCCGGATCGGCGCGCCGGATCTCGGATTGATGTCCTATGCCGAGGTGCTCGATCAGCTCCGCAATATCTGCGATGCGGTCGACATTCCCGTGCTGGGCGATGGCGATACAGGCTATGGCAATGCCATGAATGTCCGCCGGACGATTGCGGGATTTGCCAAGGCAGGCTGCGCCGCAATCATGATCGAGGACCAACTCGCCCCGAAGCGATGCGGGCACACGCCCGGCAAGGCGGTCGTCGCGCGCGAGGAGGCGTTCGACCGTATCCGCGCCGCCGTCGATGCGCGCGCCGCGGCGGGCGATATTCTGATCCTTGCGCGAACCGATGCGCGGCACGAGCATGGCCTCGGCGAGGCGATCGAACGGGCGGCGAAATTTCACGAGCTGGGCGCCGACATCCTTTTCGTCGAAGCGCCGAAGTCGGAGGCGGAGATGCGCGAGCTGTGCCGCTCTCTGCCGGGGTCGAAAATGGCCAATATCGTCGAAGGCGGGGAGACGCCGGATCTGCCACAGGATGCATTGTTCGACATCGGTTATTCCATCGCCGCCTATCCGCTGACGCTGATGTCGGCGGCGATGAAAGCGATGACGGACGCGCTCGCGGCGCTCAAGGCGGATGGATCGCGCGCCGAATTGCTCATGGATTTCGGCGAAGTCCGCCGCCGGATCGGCTTTCAGGACTATTATGAAACGTCGAGCGCCTACAACTCGTCGGCGCGGGCGAATGGCGAAGGCTGATTGGGCTTTCTATACGCCCATATTCCCGCGGGCGGCAGATTGATCCGCACGCGGCAATAGCGTTCCGCAGCGAGCCCGAGGCTCCGGTAGACCCGTTCAGGGACGGGGCTTTTCTAACGGTAGGTGAATTGCACGAATATGCCGCCCGGCTCCAATACGGCGAGACTGTTCCGCAGGATCGACATGATCGTCCTCTTGCTGAACAGACGCATCGGCATGGTCGAGACGATCGCGCCGACCGGCGGCCCGTTTCTGTCGCGCCAGAGGCGTCCGAGCTCCTGAGCAGGCGAGATAATGACGTCCAGCTCGGGAAAGCTGCGGCGCAGATGGCCGCCGAGCTGGGCGTCGATTTCGAGAAGGGTCAGCTCATCGCTGCGCACGGCGTGCCGCAGGAGTTGACGCGCCACCGCTCCGGTCCCGGCGCCGAGCTCCACGACATGGCTTGCGGGACGCTCCGCAATGGCCCAGCTCATCGTCCGGCCGACAAAGGGGCTGGAGGGGAAAAGCGAGCAGATCTGGCGAAGATTGTGTAACGACCGGCCCCAGAACAGCAGCGGCCCTTCGGCTCGCGATGCAAGCTCTGCAAGCGGATCGTTTTTAAGCATTCACGCGGTCTTTCGAGGCGAGAGCTGATAGTGTCTGGCGGGCATCCGATTCTGGTAACAGTTTTCTGCGACAGTTCCGTGACTTTGACGAAGGATGCTCACGACAAGAACGCGGCAGTCCCGCTTGAACCGCGGAGAAACGATCTCCGACTTTTCGACGCTGGCACGGCCGGGACGGTTCCGTTAGTCTTGCTTTGACGAAGTCTCGCGGAGCAGTTCGCCTCCCGGCCCGTGCGATTCAATTGCCGCCGGTTGGTTAGCCGCCGCCACGCAGATCTGCTGCGGCACCATTTCTCATAGTCTGGGGCATTCAAAAACGGATATGACTTTAGTAGTATAAGGTGCAGAGTTTGCTTTATTGAGTGTTCCTTGGCCAATACGTCGGAAAGCCTGTCCGGGCTTTCCAATCTTTGAGCGCACACAGATTCGGAAAGCAGGGATGCCGACAATCATTTCCAACGTAACGTATAAGGGCATCGACGATGTCGATGTGTCGGGCAAGCGCGTCATCGTGCGGGCCGATCTCAATGTCCCGCTGTCGAACGGCAAGGTCAGCGACGCCACGCGGATCGAACACCTCATTCCCACGCTGGAGGCACTCGCCGAGCGCGGCGCCAAGGTCATCGTGATGTCGCATCTCGGGCGGCCGAAAGGGAAGAAGGAACCGGGACTCTCACTGGCGCCCGTTGCGGAGAAGCTGAAAGCGATGACCGATAAACCGGTCCGCTTTATCGGTGACTGCGTCGGGGGAAACATCAAGGAAGCCGTCGCCTCCATGAAGCCGGGCGAGATCGCAGTTCTCGAAAATCTGCGCTTCTATCCGGGCGAAGAGACGAACGACAGCGATTTCGTCGCCGAGCTTGCCAGTCTCGGCGACATTTTTGTCAATGACGCCTTCTCCGTGTCGCACCGGGCGCACGCCTCGGTTTACGGCATCGCGCATAAGCTGCCGGCCTTCGCCGGGCCGCAAATGCTGGCCGAGCTGGAAGCCTTCAAACTGGTGCTGGAGCTGCCGAAGCGGCCGGTCGCGGCCATCGTCGGCGGGGCGAAGGTATCGACCAAGATTTCGCTGCTCACCAATCTCGCGCCGAAGGTCGCCATGCTGATCATCGGCGGCGGAATGGCGAACACATTCCTGCATGCTCAAGGCTATTCGGTCGGCAAGTCGATCTGCGAGCCGAGCTTTGCGGACACGGTGGAGGAGATCATGTCGCGCGCGGCCGAAACCGGCTGCCGGATCGTGCTGCCGTCCGATGCCGTTGTTGCGAAAACCTTTGAACCGAACGCTCCGCACAGCGTTTATCCCGTAACCGAAATTCCGGAAGACGGCATGATTCTCGATGTGGGGCCGAAATCGATTGAGGATTTCGGCCAGCGGATCAGGAGCGCGAAAACTCTTTTGTGGAATGGCCCCGTCGGGGCTTTCGAAACGCCGCCCTTTGGGGCAGGAACCTTCGAGCTTGCGAAGCTCGCTGCGGAACGGACCGATAGCGGAGACCTCGTCTCCGTTGCCGGTGGCGGCGATACGGTCGCCGCGCTGAACGCCGCGGGCGTCACGGATCGCTTCACCTATGTTTCAACCGCGGGAGGCGCATTTCTGGAGTGGCTCGAAGGACGCGAGCTGCCCGGCGTCGTCGCGCTGGCGCAGATACGGGCGACCGTCTGAAAAGGAGATTGAATCGTGGCAAGAATCACATTGCGACAACTCTTGGACCATGCCGCCGAGCATGGCTATGGCGTGCCCGCCTTCAATATCAACAATATGGAGCAGGGGCTGGCCATCATGGAGGCCGCCAATGAGACGCAGTCGCCGGTCATCATCCAGGCGAGCCGCGGCGCGCGCGCCTATGCCCACGACTTCATGCTGGCCAAGATGATGGAAGCGCTGGAAGCGATCTATCCGGATATCCCGCTTTGCCTGCATCAGGATCACGGCAATAACGCCGCGACCTGCCTGTCGGCGATCCAGCACAGCTTCACCTCGGTGATGATGGACGGTTCGCTGAAGGAGGACGCCAAGACGCCCGGCGATTACGCATATAATGTCGGCGTAACGAAGCAGGTGTCGGAGATGGCGCACATGGTCGGCGTGTCGGTGGAGGGCGAGTTGGGCGTGCTCGGCTCGCTGGAGACGGGCATGGGCGATAAGGAGGACGGCCACGGCTTCGAGGGCAAGCTGTCCCGCGACATGCTGCTCACCGACCCGGACGAGGCGGCCAAATTCGTCGCCGAGACCAAGGTCGATGCGCTCGCCGTCGCCATCGGCACCTCGCACGGTGCCTATAAATTCACCCGCAAGCCGACCGGCGAAGTGCTGGCCATGGACGTCATCGAGAAGATCCACGCCAAGCTTCCCAACACTCATATCGTAATGCACGGCTCATCCTCCGTGCCGCAGGATCTGCTCGAGACCATCAACGAATATGGCGGCGAGATCCGCGAGACCTATGGCGTGCCGGCCGAAGAGATCGCGCGCGGCATCAAGCATGGCGTGCGCAAGGTGAATATCGACACCGACCTGCGCCTTGCCGCCACCGCCGCCATCCGCAAGGTGCTGTTCACCAACAAAGGCGAATTCGACCCGCGCAAATATCTCAAGCCCGCCATGGCCGGCATGCAGCGCATCTGCAAGGAACGCTTCGAGCAGTTCGGCACGGCCGGCAATGCAGGGAAGATCAAGGTCATTCCGCTGGCGGATATGGCCAAGCGCTATGCGTCGGGCGAACTCGATCCCCGCATCGGCGCGGCGAAGGCGGCCTGATGACCGGGGTGTCGCAGCGGCCGATCGTCATTGCGCCGTCGATCCTGTCCGCGGATTTCGCGCGCCTCGGTGAGGAGGTGAGCGCGATCGACGCTGCCGGGTGCGATTGGGTCCATGTCGATGTGATGGACGGCCATTTCGTGCCGAATATCACCATCGGTCCCGATGTGGTGAAGGCGCTGCGGCCGCATAGCCGGAAGGTTTTCGACGTCCATCTGATGATCGAACCTTGCGATCCCTATCTGGAGGCTTTCGCCAAGGCCGGCTCGGACATCATCACGGTCCATGCCGAAGCCGGGCCGCATCTCGACCGCTCATTGCAGGCCATTCGCGCGCTCGGCAAGAAGGCCGGCGTCTCGCTGACTCCCTCGACGCCGGAGAGCGCTATCGAATATGTGCTCGACAAGCTCGATCTGATCCTGGTGATGACGGTCAACCCCGGCTTCGGCGGCCAGGCTTTCATCCCCGCGCAATGCGAGAAGATCAGGCGGCTGAGGGCCATGATTGCCGGGCGGCCGATCGACCTGGAGGTGGATGGCGGCATCAACGCCGACACCGTGGCCGAGGTTGCCCGCGCGGGGGCGAATGCGATCGTCGCCGGCTCCGGCGTGTTCAAGGGCGGAGATTATGCCGGCAACATCGCCGCCATTCGTCAGAACGCGGAGAAAGCTTGCGGCATCTTGATTTAAACCGGCTGTGGGGCTCGGGCCTTGTGTCATGTATCGTCGCGGACCGTCGGCCGGACTTTGCGTTCGATCCAGTTTAGGCCTTCGCCGAGCCGTAATTTGCGAAACGCTTTGCTCATGCCATAGCGCAGCTTCGCAAGGCGCCGCCCCGGGTCTTGGAGATCCGGCCCAGGAATCCTGTCTTCCTCGAAGCATAGTCCTGATCGCCCGGAAACAGTCCTTCGCGTTCGACCGCATCCCACACGACTTTCTGGATGCGTGGAATATCGCCTCGATAGCGCCGCTTGAATTCCTTGCGCGTCAGCAGACCATGTTCGGCGATGTCCGAGCACAGCATCCTGCTGAATTGAATACAATTGTCCGTCTGCCGATAAAGAGCTTCCACAACGTCTGCAAAGCTCATATCCACCGATCCGCCCTGTGGGAGACCGAAAATAAAAGCGGCCATCGTATTCAGCGGCGCGTCCTGCGCCTTGCAGGCCGCGACCATTTCGTTCCGGTGGTTAATGGCGGTGTTCAGCTCGGCAATACTCTGCGTGAGCGCTGTGAGAAGCGGTCTCGGCCGTCCGGATACGGAAAGTTTCTCCATCAGCACGTCTTCGAACCTGTCGATCCGAACATGCAGGACGTTCAGCGACCGCAGGTCAAGACCGCCAATGTCGAGCGGCGTCCCGGGCGGTATTTCGCCGGTCTGCAAGCGGCGATGATGGGCCTGTACCGCGCTTCTTTGCTGCTGATAGCGCTGATAAAGCTCCAAAATGTATTGTCTCTTGAAGCTCAGATACGCGCTGCAAATGCTGTGCGCCAGATCGATCGCCAGATTGCTGTTTCGGATTTCCTGCAACAACTGCTCGCGGATTTTCGCGCGATCGGCGATTCTTTGCGCTGCCCACGCGCCGCCCCATGCGCCGGCCATCGCGCCGAGGAAGGACGTCGCAAAGCTCGAATTCGCAAATGCCTTGAGCGCGTCCCAGTTCAGCCAGTCCAAGATCTCCACGCCCCCTTCTTCGCGCTTTTCCCGGCACTTAGCCGAGTCGCTGAGATCTATCCGTCAAAAGCCGAGCTTGGCCAGGGAAAATGGGCAGCGGCGAAGCTTCGCCGTCCCAAAGGCCGTACACGTCGCCTGCGCGACATTGTGACACGCATGTGAAATCTGCCGTGGTACTGTGGTTTGCGTCGGGGCGGGCGCGCATTCGCCGCCGCCCTCATTTCGTATTTTTTAGGCCAGCGCAACGCGCGTCCGAATGGACGTGGGAACAGTTGCGCTAACTTATTGGCATCGATCAACTTAACCCCGTTCAAGTGATTCCACTTGAACGGGGGTTGATCTGGGACTTCAGGGGAGGAGAGCCGTGAGCCTCATCGGTCAATTCACCATGGACGGGCTGCAGTTCCTGTCGACATTGTTCGTTTTCGCCGTTGGCGTCTTCGTTCTGCTGATTGTCATTTTGTTCATTGCCGATATCACTCAGACAAAGAACGCGATCCGGCGCAACTATCCGGTCGTCGGCCACTTCCGCTATCTCTTCTCGACGCTGGGCGAATTTTTCCGCCAATATTTCTTTGCGATGGACCGGGAGGAGCTGCCGTTCAATCGCGCGGAGCGGGACTGGGTCTATCGGTCATCGGCGGGCGCGGACAATACCACGGCCTTCGGATCGACACGCAATCTCAATCCGGTCGGCACGGTAATCTTCGTCAACTGCCCGTTTCCGACGCTTCAGGAAGACGCCGTCCAGACGCCGCCCGTCACCGTCGGACCCTATACGAAGCACCCATACGAATTCACCTCGATCATCAATATTTCCGGCATGAGCTACGGCGCGATTTCCAGGCCTGCCGTTCAGGCCCTGTCGAAAGGCGCGGCAATGGCCGGCTGCTGGCTCAATACCGGCGAGGGCGGGTTGTCTCTCTTCCATCTTTCAGGCGGCGCCGACATCGTCTTCCAGATCGGAACGGCGAAATATGGCGTGCGCCATGCGGATGGGAGCTTCGACCCCGAGCGTCTGAGAGCCATCGCCGCGCATGAACAGGTCCGCATGATCGAGCTGAAACTCAGCCAGGGCGCCAAGCCGGGAAAGGGCGGCATCCTGCCGGCCGCGAAGGTGACCCCGGAGATCGCCGAAATCCGCGGAATCCCTGCTTTTAGCGATTCCATTTCGCCCAACCGCCATCCGGAAATTGACAATGTGCAGGAGCTTCTCGACGGGATCGAGCGCCTTCGCCGGGTGGCCGAAAAGCCGGTCGGCTTCAAATCAGTGATCGGCGCCTATGGCTGGCTCGAGCGGCTTTGCGAGGAGGTCCATCGCCGCGGGATCGAAAGCGCACCCGATTTCATCGCCATCGATTCAGGCGACGGCGGCACCGGCGCCGCCCCGATGCCGCTCATGGACAATGTCGGGCTGACGATCAAGGAAGCCTTGCCGATCGTGATCGATATTCTTTGCCGATACGATCTTCGCGACCGCATCAAGGTGTTCGCCTCCGGAAAGCTGATCGTACCGGCCGAGGTCGCATGGGCCTTTTGCGCCGGCGCCGACGCCGTCATTTCGGCACGCGGGTTTATGTTCGCGCTCGGCTGCATTCAGTCGCTGAAATGCAACAAGAATACCTGCCCGACCGGCATCACCACACATGATCCCAGGCTCCAGCGGGGTCTCAACCCGGCGGACAAAGCCGTGCGCGTTGCGAATTTCGTGGAAAAGATGCGCAAGGATGTCGGCATTATCGCGCATTCCTGCGGCGTGCCTCACCCGCGGGCGCTGAAGCGCTTTCATTGCCGGATCGTGCAGGCGAACGGCCGGTCCGTTCCACTGGACGAGCTTTTTCCGCCGGCCTCCCCCTCGCCGACACCGCTCTCCGACGTGGCATGATCTCGCCGCCGGGGCTATTTCGAGTTGCAAGGGTCTGTTATTCGCCGCGCAGCGCCCTTGCGGCCACCCGCCCGACGCGATAAAACTGCGCCAATATCTGCACGCGCTTTGGAAAATGCGGCTCCCATTTCCATTTCCGTGGAAGCCCTTTTGAAAGTGCGCGCATTCGGAGAGGTGCCGGAGTGGTTGAACGGGGCGGTCTCGAAAACCGTTGAGCGCGCAAGCGTTCCGAGGGTTCGAATCCCTCCCTCTCCGCCAGACTGTCCTGTTAAGCCATTATTTTATAGTGTTTTTTAGTTTTCTAACTGGCCTGCCCCGCGGAGTGACACCAGCTCTTAAGTTAGAATCCGGCGCTCATCGGCCAGTGTTTGAGCTGGCCGGAGCCCAGCGTGGGACAGGTCAGTTGGGGCGGCGGTCTCGTCTCAATCGAAGACCGTCACCGACGCCCCCAGTCCCATCGCGAGCGGCATGTCTCTCCATCACGCGGCGCACGTGCTGGAAGCACGCGCCGAAACCTATGGCCCAGCGACTGCCTCCCTGCGAGCCATCGCCGCCCGCTGGAGCCTGACGCTCGGCCGCACCTTCACGCCGGCCGAGGTCGTGCTCTGCATGATCGACCTGAAGATGGTCCGTCTCGCCCATGACCCGGCGCATCGTGACAGCCTCGTCGATGTCATCGGCTATGCCGCCCTGATGCCGGAGGTGCAGCGATGAAGACCATGCGGTTTCATCCCCCCGGCTATGGCGGCCAGCGTCGCGACCCCGATGCGGTCAAGCGTGACGGGTGGCGAGAACAGGGTGTTCTTGCGGTCTCCGCGGATGACGACCGGCTGTCCTGGCCTGAGCGCGAACTGGTCCGGCAGCTTGGTGAGAAGCTCTATGGCCCGCGCCCCTCGGAACGAGAGGCGCGCCATGGCTGATCACGAGTGGACCGCCGACTGCGTCGCCGACCATTTCGAGGAGGCGTTCCGAACGCTTCGCAAGCTGCCGCCAGTGAAGGCGCAGGGCTATTTTAACGTCTGGCCCGAGGTCGTCCGGACCCGGCGAGAGATCGCGGCGATGGAACCGCAGCCGATGCGGGTCTGGCCGTCGGCCGCCGCGATCACCAGGCTCGAGCAGACATCGGACTGGGTGCTCTGGATCAGCGTGGAGGAGCGCAAGCTCGTGTGGTCGTGCGCGGCCCGCGTGCCGTGGAAGCAGATCAGCGGCGAGATGGGCTGCGACCGCACCACGGCATGGCGGCGCTGGCAGCTTGCGCTGACCAAGATCGCGGCTCGGCTGAATGCGCAGTGACTCCAATGTGTTGCAACACTTTTCCCTTCGACATCTGCAACATGATCGTGCTATCCAGAGGACAAGATGGGGAGAGTGCGCCGAGGGGCTCGCTCTCCCCTTTGCTTTGACGCGGATGCTGCTGGCTTCCGGGGTCCAGCCGGGGTCCATCCCCCCACGCCTCTGATTTCTGGTTCCTTCCTGGCGATATTCGTATGCTGGCGGGCGAAGCGCGGCACATCGCTAGCGACAGGGCCGGTTTTTTGGGAAGCCACCCCGCCTGGTATCTACCCGCACTCTTCTGAAAAACCACGACAAAACAATCCCTTGACGCTGGGCACCTCTGGTGGCCGCTGGACTCCGCGCGACGGTTTCATCGCGGCGGCCGTGGCCGAGGCGATTGCCGAGGACGCGGCCTGGTACTGCTGGCACGCCTCCCGCCGCCAGGCGATGCTCGAAGCCTGCTGGGAAAAGGCCGGGGCCTTCGTGCACCAGCAGATCATCTGGGTAAAGGACCGGGGCGTCCTGACCCGGTCGCACTACCTGTGGAAGCACGAGCCCTGTTTCATGGGCTGGATCAAGGGCAAGCGCCCGCCGAAGGTGGCAGAGGAAACGCTGCCGTCGACATGGGCCCTGCCGAGCTTCGCCAAGCAGGACCGGCCCGACCATCCGACGCCGAAACCCCTCGACGCGTTCGGGATCCCGATGCGCCAGCATGTGGCGCGGGGCGGGCTCTGCTACGAACCCTTCGCGGGCTCCGGCTCGCAGATCATGGCAGGCGACGCCAATGGGCGGCGCGTCTTCGCGATGGGGATCAGCCCGGCCTATGTCGATGTCGCCGTGGAGCGCTGGCAGGCCGACACCGGCCGCGAGGCGGTCCTCGATGGTGACGGCCGGACCTTCGCGCAGGTGAAGGCGGCGCGGCTGGGCGACGACGCCGACTCCGAAGGCAACTCTCCGGCTTCCGCGCGCGGGAAGAGTAAGGCCGCATGAAGCAGAGCCGCACAATGTCGCTGGTGGAAGCCGTCGCCAACGTCGTCCTCGGCTATGGCGTCGCGGTCGTCACGCAGATCCTGATTTTCCCGATCTTCGGGCTGCACGCGACGCTGGCGCAGACCTGAAGATGGAGGCCATCTTCACGGCCGGAGGTTGCCGTTGATCTACGAACAAAGAGGTCACGGTTCGCAACGACGCCGACGAAGGAGGCGTTTCCGAGGCGGTCCGACACGCCGGCTACGAGTTGAGCCCGTCGTCACGTAATCGCGCAAGCCTGCCTTCCATGGGCTCGATCACCGTGGCAAGGCTTCGCTGGCGTAGCGGCGCATCAAGCGTTGGCTGTTGAAGTAGTAGGCCATGTGGCCGATCGCCTGCTTCGTCATGGAGCGCCAGCCGGCCGTAATATAATAACAGGATCATCGTAGAAGAATGCACGCGGATTGCGTCTCGGGCCATTCGGAGTCGTGCTCAAGCAACTGCGAGGCTTCCACATGGCAATACCTAGACAACGGAGCAGCAACCTAGAGGCTGACATGTCGGGGACCATCGCCAAGACTGCGGTCGATGCGTTCATCGCCCGCGTCGGCGCCAATTGCAAACCGTTTTCGATCGAAATACCGGACGGCCAGGTGCGCACAGTGGGGTCCGGCGAACCTGTATTCCATGCGGCCCTTCGCAACGACCGGGCCTTCAAGGCGGTGCGAAGTCTCGACCAGGGCAATCTCGCCGCGGCCTATATGCGCGGCGACATTGACCTCGACGGCGATATGCTGCAGCTTTTCGCGGTGCGCGCCGCGCTCGACGACAGGCACTTTCTAACCAATTGCTGGCGCTTTCTCCAGCCGCTTCTGTTCGGGCAGGTCTACACCAACAAGCAGGCGATCAAATCTCACTATGACGCTGACCCGCGACTGTTCCTGAGCTTTCTCGACGAGACCCATCCGGCCTACAGCCAAGGGGTCTACGAGAGCGGCGACGAGCAATTGGCGACGGCGCTGGAGCGGAAGTTCGACTATGCCATCGAGCGCTGCGAACTCGGCCCGGGCAAGCGCGTGCTTGAGATCGGCCCGGGCTGGGGCGCATTTGCCGGCCATGCCCTGCAGTCGGACACCGATTTTACGGGCATCACCAATTCGACGGTATCGCAAACGTATCTCACACAAAAGCTCTCCACCGTCTCGGACCGCTTCCGCATCCTGTTGGCCGATTTCCTGACGTACGAGCCGCAGAACAAATTCGACGCCATTGTTATCATGGGTGTGATTGAACACCTGCCCCAATATGAGCGCGTGCTGACCAAGTTTTGCAATCTGCTCAAACCTGGAGGCGCCGTCTTCCTCGACGGCAGCGCGTCGCGGCAAAAGTACGAGTTCTCCTCCTTCATGGCTCGCTACATCTATCCGGGCAATCACTCCTACCTCGTCCTCGATGATTTTCTCAACAAGCTGAAGAAGACGCCGCTCGATCTGGTCGAGGTGTTCAATGATGGCTGGAGCTATTTTCTGACCTTCAGGCAGTGGACGCTCAATCTGGAAAAGAACAAGGATTTCGTGCGCCAGGAATTCGGCGAGTTCGAGTATCGCAAGTTCCGCCTTTACCTGTGGGCCCTCGCCTACCAGTTCCATGCACGCCACATGGAGTGCTACCGGATGACGCTCTACAAACCGAAGACGGCATCTTGAGGAAGCGGCACGGGCCGTTCCGATCGGGCAGTCGAGCAGGTGGATGTAGAGCGGCGACTATCGTCTCGCGCGCTGCTGGAGCGAGGCGACGAGACGGTTGTGTATGGTCGTCTTCGCCATGACTCAGCCCTCCCGGTCAATGCGGTAAACCCGTCCGCGCCCCTCGACCTTCTCCGAGGTGACCTCGAGCCCGAGTTTCTTCTTCAGCGCTCCTGCCATCGCGCCGCGCACCGTGTGCGACTGCCGGCCCATGGCGGCCGTGATCTCCTCGATGGTCGCGCCGGTCTCTGCGCGCAGCATTGCGATCAGCGTGGCCTGCTTCGTGCCCTCGCGCGGCGTGCGCGCCTTGGCCGCGGGTTCGGTTTCGGTGGTGGTGTCCGGCGTGGGCTCTTCGGTCGGCGCGCCCGTCGCGCCCAGCGGTCCAAGGTGTCGGCGCGGGAAGTGCCCTTTGAGGGCTTAACTTTGTTTACATTGTCATCGAAGTCCGTAGCTTAATGACGGTAGGCTGATAAATTCAGGAGACGTGGAGGATGCCATGACGGCCTATAACGTGGTTCATATGCGCGTGAAAGCAGACCGTGAAAGTGAATTTCTCGCAATGAATTGTTCACCGGGTCACGAAGTCAAATCCGGACTTCGAAAGGCAGCACTCGTCAAGACAGGAGAGCGCTCCTATTGCTTTATCGGCGAATGGGACATGTTCGAGGACATTGTCGCCGCCCGCGCAGATATGATCGAAGATCTCAACCGGATGCGGGACATGCTGGAGGATTTGGGCAACGGCATGGGCGTCACCTACGCCGTATCGGGGCTAGCCGTCGCCGAGAGTGATTAACCCAATTGATGCGCGGAGGTAGAGATGACGAAGGAATCCGCGGGCGGTTTTGACTTCGACGCTTTCAAGCATGCATTCGAAATGCAGGATATCGCGGCGTGGCTCTCATTTTACGATGAGGGTGCGGAGTGGATCGAATACCGCCACAGTTCCCCGCCGCGGAATCCTAACCGCATGGTTGGGCGGGAGCAGATCGGAGCTTTCCTGGACCGGGTCAAGGCCAGCAATGTGCAGCTCTCTATTCAGGACGAAGTGCTGGGACCGACACGGGCGGCATTTTGCGTCATTGTCACAATGGCGAGCGGCAACCGGATCATAGAAAACGTCATCGTCCATCACGCGAACGGAAAGATCGTGCAGCAGGTCGATGTGGAAGCGTGGGACTAACTCCCACAGCGTTCTTCGGCAGTGAACCGCCCCAGGTTCTCCGGAGGCTGTTTGGTTTGAGTCAGGCGGCGTGAGGTCTCGTCGTGGCGCGCCCGATTGGCAATCTCAGCATTCAGTTGACTGATTTGTTCCGATAGGCGGTCAATCATCTCGACAAGGATAAGACACATCCTTTGCGCGGCCTCAGGCAAGCTACAGTCTGCACTCCTGATCCACGTCCCCAGCTTACTGGCATGCGCAATACCCTGTGGCGCAATGACGCCAAATTCTCCCACCTGTCCGCGAAGTGCATTGATCATCTGCGATCGCTGCCGCACCAGCAAATCGCGCGTCTTAAAGGCCACAGCCGATGCTTGTTTCTCGGCGCTTTTGACCGGAACAAACCGCATATTCGCCCGCGATGCCGCCTCGCAGATTGTCTCCGCATCGGCCATGTCATTCTTTTGGCGTTTAACAAAAGGCTTTACATAGGCCGGCGCGATAAGTCGAACTTCGTGCCCCAGTGCGCCGATCTCGCGTCCCCAATAGTGAGCACTGGCGCAAGCCTCCATTGCGACGATGCACCGCCGCTTACAGATACAAACGCAAGGACTTGGTTACGCGAGAGTTTCTTACGGAAGACGACAGTTCCGTCTGATGGAGCGCCATGAGCCTGAAACACGCGCTTTGCCAGATCCAAACCAATGATATGCACTTCTGTCATGGACGCCTCCCCGATCTGATCCCACACCACCACTTTGGCACATTAGGGCCGACAGGGGGCGTCCACCCCATCGTTTATCGTGAGCGACGCTTGTCTGGTCGCGATCAGCAAGACATCGCGACAAGCGCTCGCTTAGGCGCCATCGAACGCCTTCACGAGGAATTCAAGCGCAGGATCAAGACGCAAACTGTTCTGCCATCAGCCGAAACCGCCGCCATGATGTTCTGGGCGTTGCTCGCCTCTGGACAAATAAGCATGCGAAAAGTCGACGGCTGGAAGACCCACGCGGCGAAGTCGGCCGATCTACCCATTGATCTCGCCGCCTGATCCGTTTCGTTCAGCTTACCGGAGAGCACGCCAAATCAAATTCCAACACAAATCGCGACGTTCCCCTAAACCGTTTGGACCTGTTGAGTGATCCCGGTTGCCTGACATAGATGTCAGGCATTGGTCCGCGCTTGAGCGGACCTACCGGGACAGGCCGTAATTCTCAGTCGTCCCCGTAGTAGCCCTGATCAGCCCCCCAGTGACAGGCAACGCAGTTCGCTTTTGAACCGACGCGCGGATCATTGAACGCGCCGGGGCGGACTTCGCCTTGATGGCGGCGAATCCACCATGGCGTTTCCGAAATCCTGAGCGGCACATCATTGGGACCAAGGCCACGCAGGACACGCGAATACCGGCCATCAGCGTCTGCGGCATTGGCGGTGAGAAAGTCGGTTATGCTTTTTGCGGTTGCTTCGTCAAGGGTCGCATTCTCACCGAAATGGTCCTTGAGCCCCGCCATTATGGCCTGCCACGATCGTGCAGGTAGAAAACCCGCAGGATAAGCCATGTGACATGCCGAGCATTCTTTTTGCACTATCTTTCCGCTGTTTGGCGGGAAAGATTGTCCCTCACCCCCACCTTCATGCTCGTATCGGGATTCGGCCTTGACTTGAGATCTTGCCATCAGGCCGGTCACGAGCACCAAGCCTGCAAGAGCAAGAGGGACGCCAGTAAACAGCGCAATGCGGCGTGATAGAGGGATACGCATGGGAGTGTCCTTTCCTTGTCCTCAAAGACTTGAGAGGTAGGCGATAAAGTCACCTTTTTCGGCAGCAGTGCAGCTTCGGCCGAGAACGGTGTCGCAATTCCGGGTAAACCACTTCTCGACAAACTTGGGATCGGTGAAACGCTTGGGATTTGCCGAAACTGCCATTGGATCGATGACCTTGCCGGCTCGTGTCCGCCCCATCTTGCGCGGATCCTTTCCATGACACGTCGTACAGGAAGGGGTGGCAGGTTTGCCGCCAGTGTGTGTTGCTTCGAAAAACGCCTTGCCTCGCTCCCGCGAAAAGCTCGCGACCTTGGCCATCTTGGCGTAGTTACCCAAAATCACCTGGCGCGGCGAGGCGGCGATGGCGACGGCACTCACCGAGACAACAACCACAGCGGAAAAGATCATCAGTCTCATGGATTTATCTCCTCAGGGATTTCAATAGAACCGGGATAAAAGCGGCCGGACCGGGCATCGGCGTGACACGCCTCGCAATTGTTGCGGCCGCCAACCGCCTTATCTGTGAAGATGCGATCCGGTACGTGACGGTGGCGGCGAACCCAGTAAGGTGACGCGGTAATGGTGAATGGCTTTTTGGCGTCGACATGCCGAAACACATGGGCGGGCTTGGTGTCATAGGTTTCGGCTGCGTTTTCCTGAAGATATGCTGAAATCGAAGCCTTCGTCGCTGCATCGAGGTCGGCATTCTCGCCGAAATGGTTTTGCAGCCCCTCCATCTGCCCGGCCCAGGACGCACGCGGCAACAGGCTTGGATGATACGGGATATGGCAGGCGGAGCATTCCTCGGCATAGACCGGATCGAGCGTCGGTGAGGGCACGCCGAGCCCCGGTTTTGCGGCAAGCCACCAGACCGTTCCGGCCATAATGGTAAACAGTCCGCCCGCTGCCAGCATTGCCAGAAAAGGGCGTTCTCTCCGCTGCACCGGCGAGTGATCCGCTTCACGGACTTCCTTCCTGCCATTGATCATTGCGCGTATGAGGTTCTCACGCGTCCGGTAGCTTTCGTAGAATGCGCCGGCGACGTGTAGACAGATCAGTACAAGAAGGAAGATCGCGAGGAGTTTATGCGGATAGCGGGCAAGCTGGCCTGTCGCATAGCTGGATGCGAAGGCGAGAGGCCCGGTCTTCAGCACGCCGCCAAGGACGAGCAGACCGGTTACAGTGATCACGATGATTACGAAGATCAGCGCGAGGATCATCGCGCCTCCAAGCGGATTGTGTCCGCGGTGGCGTTCGGCTGTCCCCGAATAAAGTTTCCCGAGATGCTTGAATATCTTCGCCGGGCCTACAAGGAAATCGGCAAATCGGGCGTGCGTGTCGCCGAACGCACCCCAAATAATCCGCCAGGAAACGAGAGTTGCTGCCGCGACGCCTGCCCATAGATGAACATCGACCCAACTGGCACCGGCCAGAAAGCCTGTGGCAGCAGCGATCGCGATCGATGCGACAAGGAACCAATGGAAGAGGCGGATGGAGCTGTGCCAGACGAGGACTGTGGGCCTTGTGTTTCGTTCCGCGGTGATTTCCGGTTTCATGACAGCGTCAGCTCACAAGTTGACGGCCAGCCAGGATCAGGAATTTGCGCATGAAGCATCTCCGTCTGATGTGGTGGAAGAATTCGAGCTGTCCGGTGGACGCCAAGATACTGAAGCAGCCCTGAGACACCGCTGACGTCCTGCGTCAGCGAATTGTCAGCTTCACGGGGTGGGGGGCAAGCTCGCTCGACCGGCTACGTGGCTGCGCGGAGCCGCAAGAAGGGACAATTTCTGGAGAAAGATCAGCTCTGTATGCCGAAATTGGCTTCGACGCCAGCGGAACTCGTATGAATTTCGAAATATCCGCCCCAGGCCTCGGCGATTTCGCGGACGATAGCCAGGCCGAGCCCCGCGCCTCCCCCCAGCCGGTCGAGCTTGCCGCCGCGCGCAAGCGCCTCATCAAGCCGTTCCTTGGGAATGCCCGCTCCGTCATCGATCACGCTGAGAAGGGTGAGATCGCCCTCCCGGCGCATTCGGATCGACACGGCCTTTCGTGCATGGCGTGCCGCGTTTTCAACGAGGTTTCCTATCGCTTCAGCAAGGTCGTCGGGATCGATCCGGGCCACCGCATCCGTGGGGATGTCGACAGTCCAGTCGAGCCTGGCACCTTCTGGCGTGCGTCGAATGACTGCGACGACACGCTCGACGACCTCGGCGATGCCGGCACGCGCATCCCGGTTGCCTGACGCGATCCGTGCCCGCGTCAGCTCACGGTCCACGTGGCCCCGCATCGCTGTTGCGACCTGTTCGATTTCGGCCGCGATATCGCATTCCCCTTTGACTCGCAATCGCGCGACATCGCCGGCAAGCACCTGCAGCGGCGTCTTGAAGCCATGGGCAAGATCACCGGCCCGGGCACGCGCTTTTTCGATTTGCGTCTCGCGAGCATCGAGCAAGGCATCGACTTCTGCAGTAAGCGGCAGGATTTCGTCCGGGAATGCCCGCCCCAACCGTCGTGCTTTCCCTTGCCGGATGGTCGTGAGCTGCTTGTGAACCGTATCGAGAGGTTTCAATCCAATCGCAACCTGCGCATAAGCGGCGCTTATCAGGAAGATTGCGATCACGGCAAGATAGGGCAGGAGATCGATTGCAAAGGAGCGCACGGCTGCCTTGATATCGGCTGTGTCAACCGCCACTGCAGCCCGTATGCCTCCGCCGCCAAGACGTGCGGGAAGCGTAATGCTTCGTTCAAGAACGATCAGCTCCGAACCGGCCGGTCCGGCGATGCGATGTTTGTGAACGGCGCCATCTGCAAGGTCATCCGGAGGAAGCGCAAGCTGCACATCCCACAAGGAGCGTGACCGCAAGATGGTATTGCTATCAGCATTAAGCTGCCAATAGAGTCCTGACAGCGGTATGGCGAAGCGGGGATCGGCAGGCGGTCTCTTGATGATGAGCGAACCGCCGGTGCCATGATCGAGGCTTGCAACAATCTGGTCGAGATGCACGCCGAGCTCGGCCTCGACACGTCGTTCGACATGGCGCTCGAACAGGAGCATCAGCCCGAGGGCCGACAGTATCAGCGCAGCGAGGATCGACGCCGCTCCCCCGAGCAGCAGGCGCATGCGCAGGGAGCCGTGATTCATGCCTCCTCGTCTGCAATGATATAGCCGAAGCCGCGTCTGGTCTCGATAGCCGTCGGGCCAAGTTTTTTGCGCAGCCGTTTCAATACGGCTTCGAGTGCGTTGATATCATGAGCGTCATCGTCACCATAAAGATGCTCAAGCAGCTCCGACCCCGGAACAATCCGCCCCTTGTGATGCAGAAGGTAGCCGACGAGCCTGTATTCAAGGGGCGAGAGCATAATCGGAACACCGTCTCTCTTGACGCGCATTTGCCGCACATCCAGGCTTAATGAACCGACTTCGATGACGGAAGTGCCGAGCCCCGCCGAGCGCCGGATGAGGGCGCGGACGCGAGCCAGAAGCTCTTCCATGCGGAAGGGCTTGGGGAGATAGTCATCCGCGCCTGAATCAATTCCTTCGACACGCTCTGCCCAGCTTCCGCGCGCAGTGAGCACCAGAACCGGCGTGGTGCGGGCTGCGGCTCTCCAGCGTTTCAGGACGGCAAGGCCGTCCATTTTGGGAAGGCCAAGATCGAGCACGATCAGATCGTAATCTTCTGTGTCGCCGCGGAACCAGGCTTCCTCCCCGTCGCCGACAGTCTCGACGACATATCCCTCAGCCTCCAGAGTGGCGACAATATCGGCGACGATCCGAGGTTCATCCTCAACCAGGAGAATGCGCATCAATCGCCCTCGCTCTTTAAAATTTCGCCCGTCTGGGCATCCACATACACCTCGCGGAGCTCACCAGCAGGCGTGATGATCCTGAACTCATAAATATAGTGATGGTCCCTTCCATGAAACTCGATACCGACCACTTTCCCGCCGAGCCGGTCACCGACGAGTTCCATGATATCCCCGAGCGGCTGCGCATACCCTTCCTCCAGCGCGTGGCGGGCACGATCATGATCGCCGTCCTCCTCCCGATCGTCTGCATAAGCGATGTTTCCGCCCGCAAGCAGACATGCGAGAATGAACACAATTGTTCTGCGGCTCCAAGAGGGCTTCATAAAAAAAGATAAATAGTTAAATCCGCCTGACAATTCTCTGACACAAATCAAAGGGAGAGCGTCAGGGAGGCTATGCAATGATCGTCTCTATGGACGGCTATTGCCGTTCCGGTAACACTGAATGGAGATGACAAAAATGCATAAGCTTCTGATTGCACCGGCTCTGGCGCTTGCTTTGATGGCTACCGCTGGCGCCTCCATGGCTTCTAACGATGACCTCAGCAATAGTCATGGACCCAAAGTTCCGCAAGCCACCGAAAAACTTGCCTCTCAGGACGACAGTACCCGCGACGAGAAGGGCACAGAGCACGGCTATAAGGACCATGATCGCAAGGACCTCAAACGCCATGTCCATGAGACGGCTGATGAATTGTTCGACGGAGATTGGGACGACTGACGGCCGCCTTCCACCGGAAAGCCACACCCGGCGGCACTGTGCCGCCGGTGACGGCAGCTGCTGGTGCACGAACTGCGTGGCTCCAGAATCCTCATTGCACCAGCCAGTCCATGCTGATCGTTGACGACAAGCGCATGAGCAATCTCGCGACATGTCTGGAAGCGGCGCCGCATTTCCAGCTCGATGAGAAAGCGGCAGAAGACATCATCGCACAGCAGATCGACGCGCTCCGCGCAAATTGGGAAGAGGCGTGCAAAGATGCCTCTTTGAACGCGGTCGAGAGAAACCTGTTCGAGCAACGCATCTTCCTTAATCCGTTCATCTTTGAAGGTGCGCCGGAACGCTTGCAGGAGAAGAAAGGTCGATGACGGACTTCCCCCTCTACCGCAAGCAAAATCATCGGATCGTTTCAGGGCTAGGCTTTTTTGCTGATCTTCGGTCGTTCGTTTTGTTAAAGTCCGCGGACAATTATCTCAGTGCGATCACGATAGCGGCAAGGTTGATCGTGGCTTTGTAGCTCAGGTCTGTTTTGTCGTATCGCGTATTCACGGATCGAAAGTCTTTGATTTTGCTAAAGTAATTCTCGATGAGATGACGCCACCGATATTTGACCCGATCGTGCGGGATCGGCTGTTTTCGATCCGCTTTTGATGGAATGACGGCCTCCGCTTCGCGCCTCTCCAGCTCGTCTCGTATAGCGTTATTGTCGAAGGCTTTGTCGCCGAGCAGAGCCTCAAATGTCAGTCCCCCGATAAGGTCCGAGGCACCGATGCTGTCATGGCGCTGCCCTGGCCACAAGGAAAAGCGCACGAGATTGCCCAAGGCATCGACCAGCGCCAAAATCTTCGTTGTCAGGCCGCCTTTTGAGCGGCCGATGGCCTGATCGAGAGTCCCCCTTTTGCGCCGCTTGCCTTCTGATGCACGCTAACGATCGTTCCGTCGATGAGGATATATTCGAAATCGGGCTCTCCGGACAAGGCATTGAAAATGCGATCGAAAACACCGGCCATCGCCCAACGGCGAAACCGCCGGAAGATGCTGTTCCAAGCCCCAAAGCCAGATGGCAAATCCCGCCAGGGTGCGCCGGTACGAACGCGCCACAGCACGGCTTCGAGAAACAGCCGGTTATCCCGAGCCGTCACACCGCAATCGCTCGCCTTGCCCGGCAAGAGCGGAGCGATAACACTCCATTGAGAATCCGAAAGCACGAAGCGTTCCCAGCGCATGCAAACCTCCCAAAAGGAAGTTTGAATCACTGTTCGAGGAAAATGTGAATCCCTTGATTGTCCACGGGCCCTAGTGGTCTGATCCATTCAGGCGATTCCCAAATTCTCCGAAGCAGCTCATTCTTGCGCAATGAGATCAGGGATCACCGTGACTGTTACGCGCGATGAGCGGCTTCGTCTTGAAACCATCGTTGCGGATCGTTGTGCGCCTCAGAAACACGTCTGGCGCGCGCAGATTATTCTGGCCACCGCCGATGGTTGCGGCACCACCGAGATCATGCGCCGGTCCGGCAAATCCAAACCCGTCGTCTGGCGTTGGCAGGAGCGCTTCATGCATGAGGGCGTGGATGGGCTGCTTCGCGACAAGACGCGGCGGCCAGGGAAGAAGCCTTTGCCCGCAACGACCGTGCAACGTGTCGTTGATCTGGCGCTGAGCAGGCCGCCGGGAGAGACCACGCATTGGACCGGCCGGATGTTGGCCAGGGCTGCCAATGTCAGCCTGCGTTCGGTTCAGCGCATTCTTGAAGCCCATCAGCTTTCTCCGCACCGGATCCGGACGTTCAAGCTTTCCAAAGATCCCCACTTTGCCGACAAGCTCAGAGACATTGTCGGTCTCTACGTTGATCCGCCCGCTCATGCCGTCGTTTTCTCGGTTGATGAGAAGAGCCAAATCCAGGCGCTGGACCGTACCCAACCGGGACTGCCAATGAAGAAGGGGCGAGCCGGAACCATGACCCATGATTACAAGCGGAACGGGACGACGACCTTATTCGCCGCGCTCAATGTGCTGGAAGGAACGGTCATTGGCCGCAACATGCAGCGCCATCGTCATCAGGAATTCATCCGCTTCCTGAATACCATCGAGGCGCAGGTTCCGGCAGGCAAGCTCGTCCACGCCATTGTCGACAACTACGCGACGCATAAACACTCCAAAGTCAGGGCCTGGCTGGCGCGCCATCCGCGTTGGACATTCCATTTTACGCCAACTTCAGCGTCCTGGCTCAATGCTGTCGAGGGCTTCTTCGCAAAACTCACGCGGCAACGGTTGAAACGGGGCGTGTTCCGATCCCTCGTTGAGCTGCAAACGGCTATCAACCGCTTTATCCAGGAAAACAATGCCGAGCCGAAACCCTTCGCCTGGACAGCCGATCCAGATCGGATCATCGAAAGCGTCAGGCGTGGGAAGCAAATGTTAAAGTCGCTCCACTAGGCTAAGCGAGATGTACACGTAGATATTTATACTTAAAGTCGCAAAGAAAGGCGGCCTAAAGCAGGATTTTCGTTATGGCCGAGCGAAAAGAAGAACCGTTGTCGCCCACGGTGAACAAGGTACTCGATGAGTATCTTGCTGCTCTGCATGCGGACGAAGAAATCGATAGCGAAGCGGCGGACCGGCTCGATGCACTCTTGCGAAAGGGCAAGGTTCCCAAATTCGACGATATTGACGCGGCACTGTTCCCGCCACCCAAGGGGGACAAGCCGTGATCCGCATCAAAACTATCCATATCGAAGAGTTTCGCGGCATCCGCGACCTCGATCTTGACCTGGGCGGCGAAAATTTCCGGATTTGCGGCCCAAACGGCACCGGCAAGAGCGGCGTGGTCGATGCCATCGAATTCTGTCTCACGGGCAACGTCACGAGGCTGTCGGGACAAGGCCAGGGCGAACTCAGCGTGAAAGGCCACGCCCCGCATGTCGATCACCGTGCGAACCCGGACAAGGCCAAGGTTACGATTACCGCGACTGTGCCTTCACTCGGCAAAGAGGTCACGATCACGCGCTCGGTCAAGAACCCGCGCGCCGCACGCGGCCCGGCTACTGATCACGCGCGGCGCTGACCTCAACGCCAAGGACTGGCAGGGGCGCACGCCGCTGGAACTGGCTGACGCCGAACACGGCAAGGCAGCAGCAGTAATCCGTGAGGAGATCAGCCTGCGCCACGCCCAACTCGCAAAGGGGGGTAAGCTCCGGCGCGACAGAAAGCGGAATACGGCTTAAGTCTCTCTAGGACTCTGTAATACCTCAAGTTTTCGTCGAGAAAATATATGCTGTCCCGGATTTTGCTCCAGAATCCGTCGCAGCGAGTCTTCGGCCTCGAACAGCGCGAACTTGATGCTCGATGAGCCGCCGTTCATTGTGAGTACCAATGACGGCCCCCGCAGTTGCTGGCTTGACTGTTTATTCATGCAACCGGATCTCCCGTTTCGCCAGTCGGAAAGCGCCCTCGATCAGCACAGCCAGGGAAAGCATCGCCGCCAGCACCCACAACTTGACTGGGCTGTTCATGGCCGTCTGCCAGACCAGTGCGCCCAAGGCCAGCAGACATGCAACCGCACCAGCAGCCGATATCCAGCCGCGGCTATGTGTGTGCGGCGCGTGGCGCGCGTTGGCGCTATTTACTGCGGCGAAGATCAACAGGAACCCGGCGCTGCCCAGCGTCGCGATGCTCGTCAGGTCAAAGACGTTAGCCACGAAAAGCGTCAGCCCGGCGGTAATAAGCAGCCCTTCCACCGGTTGACCCCACACCTTGCGCTCCAGCTCTGCCGGCAATTCGCCGTCACGCGCGATGCAGTAACTCAAGCGCGCCGCGCCGTAGAGTGTGGCGTTGATCGCGGAAGCGGTGGATAACATCGCCGCAATTGCGATCAGCGTGAAGCCGGCCTGTCCGAGAAATGGCCGGGCCGCTTCCGCCAGAGCGTAATCCTCGGCCGCAACGATCTTGTCCACCGGGAGATTGCCCACCGTGACCAGCGCGACCAGCACATAGAGTGCGATCACAAACCCGACTGCCGTGTAGTACGCGCGCGGCAGCGTCTTTGCCACGTCACGCACATCGTTGGCCGTGTTGGCAATCAACTCGAAACCTTCGTAAGCCAGGAAGATGATCATCCCGCCTGCGGCCAGCTGCAGCGGTGGCGACCATGAGGCTGGTGCGATTTGGGAGGCGTTGATGCCAAAAACACCGACGCCGACGAACAACAGCAGGATCGCCAGCTTTAATGTCACGATCCAGATCTCCGCTTTGCCGATCAACTCTGCGTTGAGCAGATTCATGCCGGCAATCGCGATCACGGCGAGACTGATCAGCGCGTGTTTGCCAACCCCCTGCCAGGCCTGCGGCAGAAACGTCGCGCCGTAACTGCCGAATGCGAACGCGTACAGCGACAGCATCACCCCGTAACTCAGCCACAGCAACACGTTCAGACTGCCGGTGAACATCCCGGCGCCGAACGTGCGGTCGAGGAAGGCAACCGTGCCTCCGCGACTCGGATAGGCGACGGAAAGCTTCGCGTACGAATACGCCGTCAGAAGCGCCACCATGCCCGCCAGCGCAAATGCCACCGGCGTACCGCCATGCGCCAGTTGCACCGCCAGCCCCAGAACCGCAAAGATCCCTCCGCCGACCATGCCGCCGACGCCGAGGGCAACCACCGCCCACAAGCCCATCTTGCCGACGGCTGCTTCGTTCATGCGCCAATCCTTTCCTGCTTGCGAAAACAATCCGATCCGGTCATTCCCGATACCGAGCGGAGCTGCATACCCTCCATATCAAGAAGCCTCGGGGGAATCTTGGCCGCTCTTCTCATTGATCCTCCGTACACTTCGTCTGCAGTTTGATCCCTTGCGTTCTTCGAGAAAGCAGTATGGCGCTGGACAGAGAACTCAGGAGGCAAGCTTGGTGGTCTTCCCCAAGTGTTTCCTCTATTTTCGGCAAACATATCTAGTGTCCTGAATCAGAGGTATGCTTCATAATTTTCCGGGCTGGTTCTGAGACAGAACCTGTTGACGGCTTCAAGGATGTCGTCGGCGGTGCGAACCCATTTGAACGGCTTCGGGTCTTCGTTGCGGGCGTCGATATAGGCGAGGATCGCCTGCTCCAACTCGCGTTCGCTGCGATGGACACCGCGCTTGATCTGTCGTTCGGTGATCTCGGCGAAAAACCGCTCAACCATGTTCAGCCATGACGAGCCGGTCGGCGTGAAGTGGACGTGCCAGCGCGGCCGCCGGGCAAACCAGGCGCGGATCGCCGGGGTCTTGTGGGTGGCGTAGTTGTCCATGACGATGTGGATGTCGAGGTCCCCGGGCACGCGGCGTTCGATCTCGGCGAGGAACCTCTTGAACTCGACCGCGCGGTGGCGCTTGTAGCATTTGCCGATGACGTCTCCGGTTGCGGCGTTCAGGGCCGCGAACAGCGAGGTCGTGCCGTGACGGACATAGTCATGCGTGCGCCGCTCCACCTGCCCGGGCCGCAACGGCAGCACCGGCTGCGCGCGGTCCAGCGCCTGAACCTGGCTCTTCTCGTCGACGCACAGCACAACCGCCCGCTCCGGCGGGTCCAGATACAGCCCCACCACGTCGCGCACCTTGTCGATGAACAGCGGATCGGTGGAGAGCTTGAACGTCTCGGTGCGGTGCGGCTGCAGGCCGAAGGCGCGCCAGATCCGTTGCACGCTCGAGGTTGAGATGCCGCTCTGCCGGGCCATCAGGCGCGAACTCCAATGCGTCGCCCCCTTGGGCGCGCTTTCCAGCGTGCGTACAATCACGGCCTCGACCTGTTCGTCGGTGATCTTGCGCGGAACGCCGGGCTTCGGCTCGTCGTACAAGCCATCCACACCGCGCGCGATGAACCGCCGCCGCCACTTGCCGGCGGTCGCCTGATCGACGCCGAGCTCCGCGGCCACCTGCTTGTTCTCGGCGCCCGTGGCGCACGCCAGCACGATGCGCGCGCGCATCGCCAGCGCCTGCGCCGTAATTCGGCGCCGCGCCAGCGCAACAAGCGCTCGCCGCTGTGCCTCGCTCAACTCGACTTCCGGTGCGCGCCGCGCCATCATCCCTCTCCCCTTATCAGCAAATCGCTCACCCAGATAATGGCACGTATCTCTGAACCAGGACACTAGGCTCCGGACTCATAACCAGTAGCAGACTGTAGCGACGAGACAGACGGCGGCGAGGAAGTTTCGGGCCAGCTTGTCGTATCTTGTCGCGATCCGGCGGAAGTCCTTGATGCGTCCGAACATGCGCTCGATGGCATTGCGGTCGCGATAGAGGATTGGCGAGAAACAGGTCTTCCAGCGTCGGTTGACCTTGGGCGGGATGTTCGGAGCCGCGCCCATGTCCTCGATCTTGCGGCGGACGGCGTTGCTGTCATAGCCCTTGTCGCCATGCAGGATCGACGTTGCCGGCATGTGCTCCAGCAGGACATCGGCGGCCGTGCAATCGGCCACGTTGCCGCCGGTCAGCAGGAAGGCCAGGGGTCGACATTCGCTGTCCGTCAGGGCGTGGATCTTGGTCGTGCGCCCGCCCCGCGAGCGACCGATCGCC
Source organism: uncultured Alphaproteobacteria bacterium (assembly GCA_963749875.1). Taxonomy (GTDB): domain Bacteria; phylum Pseudomonadota; class Alphaproteobacteria; order Rhizobiales; family Rhodomicrobiaceae; genus JAHQVI01. The sequence goes on along the minus strand of CAVVOX010000002.1, from coordinate 594,011 downwards.
TGGCTGCGTTCCCCCCTTTTCCACCGGCGGCGGCCGTTTTTGACAAGATTTTCGACTTTGCCTTTATCGTTCCCTTTGCCGGGCCGGCCAAACCTGTCGCGGAACAGATAGTGGCTGACGAGCTCACTGAAAGCGCGCGTCCGCTCTCGCTTGCCGTCGCCGCAGATCCTCGCAACCGCCAGCTTGGTGTTGTCGTAGAGGATCGATAAAGGCACGCCGCCGAAAAAGGTGAACGCGCTGACGTGCCCATCCAGGAACGCCTCGGCCGTCTCCGCCGGATAGGCCTTCATGAACGAAGCGTCCGAGTGCGGAAGATCCAGGAAGTACACATGGAGCTTCTGGCGCACGCCGCCAATCACACCAATCGCCTCGCCAAAGCTTGTCCCCGCGAAGGCGGGGATCCACTTGCGCATGACCGGGCGGATGTGCCAGCGGCACAAAGATCTCCCGGCTCCGGCCTTTGGCGATCCGGACATAATCCTTCACTTGCCGTTAGCCGCCGGTAAAGCCGTGCTCTGTCTTGAGGCGTTCGAAAATCCGCTGAGCGGTATGTCGCTGCTTCGGCGGCGCCGGTTCGATCGCGATCTCGGCGGTGGTTGGACGGCTAACCACCAAGGTCATTCGCGAGGCCCTGCTTGAGACGCTGACGACCACCACATCGCTCCTGATCATCGGCATTGGCGCGGCGATGTTCGCACGTTTTCTGGGCCTCACCGGGCTCTCCAGCTTTCTGTCGTCTCAAGTTCAGTCGGCGGATATCGGCTATGTGCAGCTGATGCTCATCATCGTCCTGGTCTATTTGCTGCTTGGCATGTTCATGGAGCCCTTCGGTGCGATGCTCGTCACTCTTCCGGTGTTCATTCCGATCCTTAATTCCGAGGGCATCAGCCTCATCTGGTTCGGCGTACTGGTTCTGAAACTGCTTGAGATCGGGATGATCACGCCGCCGGTCGGCCTGAGCGTCTTCGTCATCCGAAACGTGGCTCAGGAGTACGTCACCACGCTTCAGGTCTTCAAAGGCGTCGCTCCGTTCTTCCTTGCCGATCTTGTGGTGACGGCCGCAATCATAGCCGCACCATCGCTGGTCCTCTGGCTGACTTAGATTGTGTTCCTGGCACCTTGATCAACTTAACCCCGTCCAAGTGATTCCACTTGAACGAGGGTCGATCTAGCCAAGCCCGGCGATGACGTCACGGACTTTGGCGACGGTGGCGACGTTCTGCATGGCGTAATCGACCGATGCGCGATGCCACTGTGCATTCATCGTTGAACAGGCATCCTCAGGCACGATTATGCGAAATCCTTTATCCGCTCCTGTCCGCGCCGTATGCTCCACGCTCATATTGGTCCATGCGCCGGTATTGATGAGCGTGTCGATGCCGCCGCCACGCAAATAGCTTTCAAGTCGCCCCGACTCCCATGCGCTCATGGTCATCTTTTCGACGATCAGATCCCCCTTTTGCGGCTCCAATCCGCTGACGGCCGCAACGCCCCATGTCCCACGCACCATTGCATTGGCTGATTTGAGTCCCTGAAATAGCGGCGCATTCTGCATCAGTGCCGGGTGGCCCGGCTCGCAGACGAACCAGACGTGAATGACCATGACGCCTCTGCGTCGGCAAGCGTCAGCAAGGTCACGCGAATTGGCGATGACGTTCTGCTCTTTCGCATGGATTGGCGAACCACTATCGGCAAAGGCGCCGCCATCCATAATCACGTCATTCTGCATATCTTGGATGATCAGCGCAGTGCGGCGTGGATCTAGGTGCAGTGGGGCTGAAGAAGAGGTCGCCTGTTGTGCCTCGGAACGATGGGACGCTCCCGATGCACGAGCAGACGGTGTTGCCGCATATGCATCTGCGGATGCTGGAGAGGACCGCGGTCCTTTAGAATTCATGAACGGCTCGATCCGTCCCCTGACACGCATCCTGACAGAGTAGAGCGAGGTGCTAGCGCACATGAAGAGCGTCTGCCAGTCATCGCCGCCCCAGTGCAGGTTGGCGACCATCTCCGGACATTCGATTTCGCCGAGCTTGACGCCCTTCGTATCGTAGACCCACACACCGCCCGGCGCGGTGACATAGATATTGCCGTGAATATCGTTCTTCATCCCATCGGGCAGACCGGGACGCAAAGCCTCCTTGATACCGCCCGCCATAATGCGAGGATTTTGGAGCTTCCCGTCGGGCCCGATATCGAAAAGGCGGACATTGGCCTGCTCCGTATCGTTGACCCAGAGGAAACGCCCGCAGGTCGAAAAGCAAAGACCGTTCGGCTGGGTGAACATGTAGCGGTCGGACACTAATGTTGGCTCATCGCCGGGGCGATGGCCGGGCCGCAGCATGTAGACGCCCTGAAAGCCCTGCTGAAGCGGACGCGGCACGCCAAAATGCTCCATGCGCCCATAGGTGGGATCGGTGAAATAGATCGAGCCATCCGACTTGACGCAAATATCGTTCGGGCTGTTCAGCTCCTTGCCTTCGAAATGCGAGCAGAGAACCTCGCGCGTGCCGTCACGCCGAAAGCGCGCGACCGAACTGGTCGAATGCTCGCAGACAAGCAAATTCAGATTGGCGTCATAGGTCATGCCGTTGCCCTTATTCGATGGGCGCATAACCTCCGTAATCTTGCCGTCTGGCGTCCATTTGCGCCGGACATCGCCGGGCATGTCCGAGAATAGCAGATGCTTCTCGACCGGGTGCCAGATCGGACCTTCGGTAAAAATGAAGCCGGTACCGAGCTGTCTGACCGGCTCATATTCGCCGATCAGTTCATGGAATCTGCTGTCGATAGCTCTATGAGACATTCGCTCCGCCCTGCTGTGACGTCGTTCTCGTTTGCCGACCCCCGTTAAGAGTCCTGCGCGTTTAAGCCGGGAACCAGTGGCGTTCGGGAAGTGTCTCGGTCATTGGCCCGGGAACGGTCATCCCAAGCCGGCCAACAACCTGCTGGTTCTCGATCTTCGCTGGACGGTCATGAATCGGCAGAAGGAGCTTGTAATTGTTCAGCAGCTTCTTGATGGCTGCTTTCTCGCCACGCTTCGACCCGGCATGATTGCCAGTCACGCGCGGCTCCATGTGATTGTTCGTGTATACATGGTTCACGACCTGATCGTTGAAATCGTAGATCACATCGCCGCAAATGCAGGCGAGCCCTTCCGCAGTCTCCACGATGACATTCATCGAACCTTCCGTATGCGCATAGGCTGGCTCGCACCAGACCCCCGGAATAATCTCCTCAGCACCCGTAATTTCAAGATCGAGAAACCGGATGGCTTCAGGCTCATAAATACGCTCGACGAGATGCAGAATGTCGGGCTTGGGATATTGCGGATACATGATGCCGGACACGGAGAATTCCATCTCCCGCCGGTTCAGGACGACCGTCGTGTTCATCGGAAATTTGTCGTCCTTGCCCGCATGGTCGATATGCAGATGCGTATGGCAGATATAGCGGATATCGCCAGGCTTCAGACCATGACGAGCAAGCTGGTTCTCGATCATGTTTTCATGAAATTGAAGGCCGCGCATCCCGAGCAACTCCATGATCGCATTATCCCTGTAGCCGGTATCGACGAGAACGGGATGGGTTCCGCCAAGGATCAGAAAGCCGTACACGGGAACACGGCGTATCCGCCCGCATTCATGACCAAGTACCAGAAAGCTGGTTTCCAGCTCGATATCGCCGTAGTCGAGAATGTGAATGGTCAAAGCCATGATTTAGCTCCCTTTTTGTCCTTGGGTCTTTATGAGTTCGGTCATAGCCGGTAGACCCTTGAGGCGGTTTCCCTGAAAATTGCGTCTTGTTGATTCTGCGGTAGATGAACGGTCGCGGCGCGGAACGCGTCGAACAGCTCGCCATAGCTGGTCCAGATCTTCTCGATCGGGAAATTCGATCCGTACATGCAGCGGTCAGCGCCGAAAATGGCGACGGTCTCGCTGACAATCCTTGCAATGAAGTCCGGATCGTTCCGGTGGATGAATGTTCCGAAGGCGGATAGTTTTGCCGTTACATTCGGGCAATCCGCCAACCGTTTCATTCCGTCCCGCCAGAGCGCCCAGCCTTCCGCACTCTGATCTTCGAGCATCCCGGCATGCTGCAGAATGAACGTGACCTGCGGACAGGCTCTCGCAAGCCTCGCCGCATCCTCCATTTGCGGGGCAAAGACCTGCAGATCGAACGACCAGTCATAATCCGCCAGGCTGGCGACGTTGCGCTGGACCAGCGGATCGGCAGGGAGATCGGGCCGTGTCGCGAAACGGTAAAGCGGTTTTTCATGCCAGTGAAATTGCTGGCGGACGCCGCGCATCAGGGAATAGGCCGAAAGCTGCCTGAGCTGGTCGCCGACATCATCCACCGTAAAATCAGCATAGCCGACGATCGCATGCGGCCAGCCGTGACCCTCCGCGACCGACTGCACCCAGGCCGCTTCATCCGCAAATTTCTCCGGCGGCCAATTGGCCTGGACGTAAACCGACTTCTCGATCCCGGTACGCGCGATATCCTGCATATACTCCGTTATCGGATAGTCTCGCATGATGGATTTGTAGTTGCCAAAAATGCGCGGCTGCTCCGGCCCCTGCAACCAAGGCAGATCGGCTTGCCGCCAGATGTGATGATGCGCGTCGATCATGCCGCCCTCGCCATTGTCAGAAAATGCTCGCAGAGCGTTGCGGTCCGACTGCCATCACGGAAACTGTCGAGCCAGGGCAGGATCTGCTGAAGGGCTTCCGTCTGCGGGGAATAGTCCGGATCGCCGGCAAGCGGCGTCAGCCAGTCCAGCCGCCACGCCATGCGAGAGAGCCTGCGCACAGCGTCAAGCAGCGTATCGGCGTCACCGCGTTCGAGACCGTCTGAGAACACGACAACCGCCGCGCCGCGTGCAGCTCCCACATAGCGCGGCACATTGAGAAAGGCCTGAAGCGCATCGCCGATCCGCGTACCGCCGTCAATGTCGGCAACGAGCGCACTGACACGTTCGAGCGCCTGCTCCCGATCCGATACGGTCAGCGCTGTGGTGATGTGGGTCAGTCTCGTCCCCAGCGTGAAGGCTTCAAAATGATCTGCTGACTGAGCGAGTGCATGGGCAAAATGCAGGGCACTTTCCGTTCGGTCCTTCATCGAGCCCGAGACGTCGATCAGCAGCACGATACGGCGCTGGCGGGTCTTCCGGCGCACTTCGGCGAGCGTGAAAATCTCGCCATCGCGCTTCACGGCCTCCCGCAAGGTCCGCCGCATATCGAGACGATGCCCATGCGGCGCGCGCGCATAGCGATAGGAGCGACGGCGCGGCAGGCGGCGCGGGGCCAGGCGCGCGAAATTGATCAGTGCCTCGTCATCGGTGCGGGGCACGAAACTGCGGCGGCTCAAACGTTCGGCGACGGTTGCCTCCGCGCCAGTCTCTTCCTCGCCTTCCACTTCTTCGATCTCGACCCCGCCCCCGGCAGGTTCATAGGCCTGCACCTCGTCTTTATCCTCCGTACCCGGAACAGGCGCAGCGATCACCTGCCCCATGAAGAACGCGCGGAACAGCGCCTCGAATTCCTCGGCGCGTTCATGCGGAATGGCGAACATGGCGCGCGCGGCGCGGAAAATATCGCCCATATCGCGCGGGCCGAGCAGGCCGATGGCCTGAATGAAGCCGACGGTCTGGTCGGGCGAGATTGTGAAGCCGTGACCACGCAGGACGGTGGCGAAATCGGCGAAAGGTCTGACGGGCTGAGGCAGAGTCATGCAGCCTCCCCCGGCAGAACGGCGGCAAGGCTCGGCGCCATATAGGCAAGATCGTCCTGATCCTTGAGCGCAACGCCGATGGAGCGCCGGAAAGCCTCGGGCCACGGATTGCCCTGGCTATGGAGCAGCGTGGCGGCCTCCGCCCATTCCACCGTCTCGGCAACGCCCGGTGGTTTGGCCAGCGGCTCGTTACGCAAGAGCCCCACCGAAGCGACGACCGCATCCGCCGTCGCGCGCGCAACTGAGCTGGCACGCATCATCACGATTTCAGCCTCGAGCTCCGAGCCCGGATAATCGATCCAGTGATAGACGCAGCGGCGTCGGATGGCCTCATGCAGGTCGCGTGTCCGGTTGGATGTCAGCACGACAACAGGCTGCTGCGCCGCACGCACTGTGCCGGTTTCAGGAATGGAGATCGTGAAGTCGGACAGGAATTCGAGCAGGAAGGCTTCGAATTCGAGATCGGAGCGGTCGATTTCGTCGATCAGCAACAGACTTGTCGCCGGGTTGCGCAGCGCCGCCAGCAATGGGCGTTCGAGCAGGAATTCGTCGGAATAGATATTGACGTAATCGTTGCCCGCTTGGCGGATCGCCAGCATCTGGCGCGGATAGTTCCATTCATAAAGCGCGGCCGATGCGTCGATGCCTTCATAGCATTGCAGGCGGATCACCTGACGCGCCAGCACTGCGCCGATGGCCTTCGCGGCTTCCGTCTTGCCGACACCGGGCGCGCCTTCAAGCAGCAGCGGCTTGCCGAGCGCCAGCGCGAGGTAGGCAGCCGTCGCCAGTCCCTCATCGGCGAGATATTGGGCGCCGCGCAGCGCTTCGGCGAGCGCTGCGGGCGAACCAATCCCGTCAATGGTCGCGCGGACGGGCATGCGCTAACGCCTCCCCTGCGGTCTCGCACCGCCATTCTCGCGGATGCCGCGCAGGACTCTTTCCGGCGTGATCGGCAGCATATCGCAGCGCACACCGACGGCGTTGTAAACCGCATTGGCGATAGCCGGTATTACAGGGTTGGCGCACATCTCGCCTGGCCCCTTGCCCCCGAACGGTGCATCCTCGGCAGGCCTCTCCAGAACGGCGATATTATGCGGCACGATCTCTCCCGGCCCCGGCATCAGATAGGAATTGAAATCCACCGGGCCGTGCTCCCGCGCCGGATAGTAAGGCTCGGTCGTCTCGTAAAGCGCATGACTGACGCCCATCCATGCGCCGCCAATCAATTGCTGCTCGACAAGTTTGGGGTTGAGAGCGCGGCCAAGCTCATAGGCGGAATTGATCTCTTTCACCTCCACCTCGCCCGTCTCGTCATCGACTTCGAGATCGACGATGAGCGCAGCATGGGCGAAACAGCTCACAGGCGTCATCTCGCCCGTATCCGGATCGACACCCGATGGGGGAATCAGGAATATTCCGCGTCCTGACAATGTGCGCCCCTGCTTGAATTGCGCCGCAATGGCGGTATCGGCAACGGAAATGCTCCGCGACGGTGCGCCCCGTACCTGAATGTTGCCTTTGCCGTCCGTTTCGAGGTCGGCCGGATTGACTTCCAGCTCTTCAGCGGCGGCTTCGAGCAATTGCTTGCGCGCCTCGGTCGCCGCGCGGATCACGGCATTGCCGACCCGGTGCGTCCCGCGCGAAGCGAAGCTGCCCATACAATGCGGGCCGGTGTCGCTGTCCGCCGTATCGACATAGACATCGGCAACCGGAACGCCGAGCGTTTCCGCCGCAATCTGGCGCGTGACGGATTTCATGCCCTGCCCCAGATCGATGGAGGACAGCGAGACCATGAATTTCCCGTCCGGCGTTGAATGGACGAGCGCCTGGGACGGGTCGCCGCCGAGATTCATACCGATCGGATAGTTGATGCAGGCAAAGCCGCGGCCCTTGTGGATCGCCATGACTAACGCCTCCTCGTGCCGGAAATGAAGCGGGATACGCCGGGCCGAGTGACGCCGCGTTGGAAGGGCCGTTCAGGCTGATAAGGCTGAGGCTGGCCCGCGGGCTGCGATGCCGGTTGTGACTGCGGCGGCGTTGGCTGCGAAGCCGCCGGTTCAGCCGGTTGTTGAGGCGGAGCCGGACTGCGCGGCGGTGCGGGTGTGAAGGACGCAGCAGCCGATGGCGGTGTCGCGGAAGGGATCGGGCGCGGCGGAACGGGGCTTGCCGGCTGATAATGGGGCTGCTGCTGTGGCGGCTGCGGTTGAGCCGACGGCTTGCGGATGCCCATGCGCGCCAGATCGATTTGCATGTCCTCGCGTTGCGGTGCCGCCGCGCCAATAGCTTCATTCGCAGTTCCCGCCGGCACTCTTCCGCGTTCGGATGATCCCGCATAAGGCTCTGTCGGCATCTCCGCGCGCCGCCTTTCGCCGATCAATCCAATCCGGTCGGTCACCGTCTCAGGGATCGCGGCGCGATCCCCTACCCCGCCGCCAACGAGGCTCGACATCTGCGCATAGTCCGGCGCGATCCGCCACCCGGCCTTACTGGCAGCCACCTGGCAAGACTCGATCAGCGCCGTGTTTTTTGCCGTGCGCCGATGCGCCTTCATGTCGCCATCGCGATAGGCGTTCAGAATGCGGAACTCGATCGGGTCCATGCCCACCGTTTCCGCGCCCTTATCCATGTGGCATTCGATGGCGAAATCGACGCCGGTGATGCCGAAGCCGCGCATGGCCGTCGCGGGTGTGCGATTGGTGAAAACCATGAAGACATTCGCCGCGACATTCGGGATCGAATAAGGCCCCGGCAAATGGCCGACACCCTTCTGGACCGCGTAAGATGAGAGCCGGATATACGCCCCGGCGTCGAAAAAGCCGGTGAAGGAGCGCGCAATGATCCGCCCGTCGCGCGCAATGCCGTCCTTGATCCGCCAGCGCTCGGCACCGCGCGGCGCGCCGACCTGCATTTCCTCCTCGCGGTCCCACATGAATTTGACAGGCCGCCCGGTGAGCATCGCTCCAAGTACGGACATCGGCTCGACGATAGAGTCCACCTTGCCGCCAAAGCCGCCACCGACCGTCCCACCGACGAAATGCAGGCGAGAGGACGCCATGTTCATCAGCTTCGCGGTCGTGCCCAGCGAGAAGAACAGCGCCTGCGTGGAGGTGTAGCAGACATAGCGGTCGTTCGTTTCCGGCGCGGCGATCGCGCCGGCCGTTTCCATCGGGGCCTGCTCGATGGGAGACATCTGGTACTCGCCCTCGACAATATGGTCCGCCTCCTGAAAGGCGCGCTCGACATCGCCGAAGCGAAGTTTCTGGTGATCGTAAGGGCCGTAATCGAATGTGTTATTCGGATAGACCTCGTTGACCGACGGCGCGCCCGGCTTCAGCGCTTCCTCGACATCGAGAACATGCGGGAGCACTTCCCAATCGACGCGCACGGCGGCAATCGCGTCGCGCGCCTGCCGCTCGGTCTCGGCGATGATCGCCAGCACAGGCTCACCAATATAGGCAACCTTTTTCGGCGCAATCAGCGGCTCGTCATCGCGCCCGAAATTGAGAAGCGAAAGCAGCGTGTTCAGATTATGCGGGACGTCCTTCGCCTCGACGATGCGGACGACACCCGGCATGCGCTGCGCGGCGCTGAAATCTATTGACCGGATTCGCGCATGATGATGCGGCGAGCGCACGCAGCGCATATGCAAAAGGCCGTCAAACAGGTGATCGTCGTAGAAAGGTGAGCGCCCGGTGACGTGGCCGAGAATATCCTGCCGGATTGTCGGCTTGCCGATCTCGTTCAGATTGTCGTCGCGTTCGTCTGCGAACAGATCTTTGCGGAATTCGATGGATGACATCAGGCAACCCTCCCGCTGACCTGCCCGGAGGCGGCCATGATCGCATCAACAATCGGCTCGTATCCCGTGCAGCGGCAGAGATTGCCGGAGATTGCCTCGATGACCTCCTCGCGCGTCGGCCTCGGATTGCGGTCGAGCAGCGCCTTGGCGGCCATCAGCATGCCCGGCGTGCAATAGCCGCATTGCGCGGAGAAGCCTTCCATGAACGCTTTTTGCAATGGATGGAGATCGGGGCCTCGCTGCAATCCGCCCGTCGTTTCGACATTGCGGCCTTCGACGGTTTCGGCCAGCGTCAGGCAGGACAGATGCGGTTCACCGTCGATCAGCACAGTGCAGCTGCCGCAAGTGCCCTGCCCGCAGCCATATTTCGGCGACAGGTCGCCGACCACGCGGCGGAGCATGTCGAGCAGGTTCGAGCCGCTTTCGGCGAAGACTGCCGTTTCCCGACCATTGTGAGTGAAACTGATCGGCTTTTTGGCCATTATCGCCTCCCCTCACCCAGCAACAGGCGCTTGAGATGAACCGGCGCGACTTCTCGGCGATACCAGGCAGAGGCCAGCGCATCGTCCGGCAGGTTCAAACCCTCCGCCGCAACGCGCGCGGCTGCATCGACGGTGCTCGCATCGAGATTGCCGCCTTCCAGCGCCTGCTCGACAGCGCGCACGCGGATCGGTGTCGGCCCCATCGCGCCATAAGCCACGCGAACGCCACTTAGCCGCCCGCCGGGGCGCGGCAGCCACGCTGCGATGGACATCAGCGCAACGCCCTTCGGTTTCGTGCGGCTGACCTTCTTGAACCGGAATTCATCGCCCGTCGGGCGGTCAACCGTGACCGCCGAGACGATACTGCGCATGCTGCCGCGCCGGTTCAGCAGATCCTCAAGATCCATCTCCGACCCGTCGGCCATCCGCGCACGGCCATTGAGGGCAAGAAGCGCAACCGTCATGTCGCCGTAAGGATGATCCGCAAACAGATTGCCGCCGACCGTCGCCATGTTACGGATCGCGGGACCGCCGATGAGCCTCGCAACGGGAGCGAGGAAGGCAACATCGGGCGAGGCTATGATCCGGCTCATGGTCACGCCAGCGCCGAGCAAGATCCGTCCGCCTTCTGAGCGAATCTCGTGCATGGACGCATCGCGCACACGAACGATCCGCTGAAAACTTTGGTCGCCATAATTGACAGCGCGCATCAGAAGCGTGCCGCCGCCCAGAAATCGCGAACGATCCTGCATGGCGCGGTTCGCCTCTGCAAGCGTGTCATATGTATCGACGGTCATCATCTAGCGTTGCAGCCCCATATGCGCGCGGATCGCATCGAACCCGGCCTGATAGATATTTTCCGAAACCACCTCGCGCAGTTCGTCTTCCCGGCCCTTCGGTGTATCGAACCGGCTCTCCCATTCCCAAAAGGTGCGGTCTCCATCCGTCACCGGCGCGAGGCGGACATGGGCGACATAGTTGAAGAGCGGCACCGGCGTATCGAGCAGGCAGTAGGAAAAGCTTTGTTCGAGATCGGAGAGCGTCAGCAACTGCTCACGCAACTGCGATCCGTCCTCAAGTTTGAAACGTCGCACGCAACCAACGAGATCCGATGGATTGTTCCGCTCGATCTGGCTCGATGCGACAGCGGGATGCCAGCGGTCATGGCCGTTAAAGTCGCGCAGTACGTCCCATACGGCCTCGACCGGCGCGTCCATTATCGTGCTCTTGTAGACCTTGACCACGCGCGCACCTGCCTAACCGCCGAAATGCCGCTTCAGAGCGTCGAATTCCGCCTTGAAAAACGTTCCGGCCGATATTGGCGACCAGCTCCTCTTCGTTTGAAGGATCGCAGTTAAACTCCGCCGACCATTCGATGAAACACCGCTCCCCATCGGTCACGGGCGTCAGGCGCAACGTCGCGATATAGTCGGTGAGCGGCATCGGGCTTTCCAAAATCGTGTAGGTATAAAAAAGGTCGTAGTCGGATAGTCCGAGAAGCTGTTCACGGATCACGTCACCATTTTGAAGGTGGAAATGGCGGATACATCCAACCTTGTCGGGAGGTAGTGCATCCTCGATGCGGCTGTCGCGGATTCGGGGGTGCCATTTGGGTAAGCCGTTAAAGTCACGGACACGCTCCCATACCCGCTTCGCGGCAGCGTTGATCACCGACGATGTGTAAACGCGCGCCATTAGGATTTCTCCGTCGGCTCGTCACCGGATTTCTGTGAGGGTTTCGTTTTCGCGGCTTCATTGGTGATCCGCTGCATATCCGAGGCCTCGCGGATCAGGCCGCCCTGCTTGGCGAGGTTCGAGCCGTCAATGCCGATATCCGCCAGCAGGCTGTCGATCATCGGAGCCTGGACGCGATATCTCAGCGCGGAATTGATGACCTCATCGGTCGGGCTTGAACTGCGACCCGCGCCACCGAAGCCGTCGCCTTCTCCTGAGCTGCCACTGGTGCCGCCCGCTCCAGTGAGCTGCATGATCTTGATGCCCTCGATCTTCTCGAGCGGTTTGACGGAGGCCGAGACGATGCCTTCCACATGCTCAAGCAGCTTGCGGCGGAACAGCGAATGCCGGGCAGCGTCGGTGAGGATGTTCTCCGCCTCATTGATGAGGCGCTGCGCTTCGGCCTCGACAGCGGCGCGAATGCGATCGGCTCCGGAAATAATCCGCTGTTCCTCGGCCTGCTTCTCGGCAATGGTGATGTCAACAGATTTGCGGCGAGTGGCGATTTCCTTCTCGCGCGCCGTCGCAACTTTTTCCGCGGCCTCGGCGGCCTGCGCCCTGGCGATTTCGGCGTTGGCGGCGGCAGCGCTTTCCTCAAGCGAGTGTTTGTAAAGCGCAATCGCCTTGTCCATGGCTGCTTCTTCAACAGCGCGTTCACGGTTGATTTCCAGCTGGCGCCGTTCGGTCTGATGGCCAATTCGTTCAACATCCAGACCGCGTTCGGAAGTGATCTGCGCGCGTTCCACAGCATCCTTGCTGGCGATTTCAGCTTCGCGCAGAGCCTTGACGCGGGCGATCTCGAGCTGCTCGATATATTTCTTGCGCTCCAGACGACGGGCGTCGAGTTCCTGCTCGGCAAGGATTTTTTCTGCGTCAATCGTCTTTGCCTTGACCACGCGGGCAGCCTCGACCGCCTGATCGGCAGCGACCTGAGCTGCATCGATCGCCTGGTTGCGGGCGATTTCCAGCGAGCGGATGCGCTCGTCGCGCGCGATCTTGTCGGCGGCGGTTTCGGCTTCCTTCTCAATACGCTGATGCTCGATGAGGTTGCGCGATGTGATTTCTGTCGTCTCGATCGTTTCGATCTTCTGCAGCTCGCGGGCCCGAACTTCCGTATCGCGCGCGAGTTCGGCTGCCTTGGTCTTGGTTTCTTCGGCGATACGGGCCGCATTGACGATCTCCATGGCGGTAATATTTGCCATGTCGATCGTCTTATTGCGGACGATTTCGCGTTCACGCATATCCTGCTCGTAAGCGATGCGTTCCGCAGCGATATGTTTCTCCTTCGCGATGCGTGCTGCCTCGATGGCTTCGTCTTTTGCAGTTTGCGCCGCTTCGATTGCTTTCGCCCGGGCAATATTGCGTTCTTCAGTGGCTTCTTCTTGATTGATGCGCTCCAAGGTCGTCCTGGCTTCCTGCGCAATCCGGTTCGCTTCGACAGCTTCCCTCGCGGCAATCTGTGCTTCATCGATGGCACGATTGCGTGCGATTTCCAGCTCTCTGGTGTCCTTCTCATAGGCGATACGCTCAGCCGCGATCGCTTTTTCCTGGGCAATGCGCTTAGCTTCGGTGACCTCTTTCGCCGCAATATTGGCGGCTTCGATAGCCTGCTGACGTGCGACCTCTCGCTCCTCGGTCGCTTCCTGCGCCTCGATACGCTGAACAGCCAGATTTCGATCCTGCGCAATACGCGCTTTCTCGACCAGTTCGCGCGTTGCGATTTCGGCTTCGTCAATTGCCTTATTGCGGGCGATTTCGAGAACGCGGATGCGCTCCTGCTGCGCGATCTGCGCATTGGAGGTTGATTCACTCGCAGCGATTTGCGCTTGCTCAAGAATACGCTGACGCTCGATCTCCATGGCCCGGATGACCTGCTCGGAATTGATCCGGTCGGCAGAGATCGCCTTTTCCCGTGCGATGCGCGCGGCTTCCGTTGCGTGTTGCGACGCAATCTCCGCTTCTTCAAGGATCTTCTGACGTTCGATTTCAAGCTGCCGCGTATCGCGTTCGGATGTGATGCGTTCGGCGTTGATCGTGCGTTCCTGTGCTATGCGCAGCTTCTCGGACGCTTCGCGTGCCGCAATGTCGGCTTCCTCAACGGCAAGATTGCGGGAAATTTCGCGTTCGCGCGTATTCCGCTCCATCGAAATACGCGCCTCCGTTATGATCCGCTCCTGCTCGATCCTCGCAGTCTCGATCTCCTGGCGGGCAGCGATTTCAGCCGCATCCGTTTCCTTCTGAGTTCGGATTCTTTCTTCGGTCAGCGCCTTTTCCTGGGCAATGCGCGCCTTTTCGGTCGACTCGCGATTGGCGATTTCCGCTTCTTCAATGGCGCGCTGACGCTCGATTTCCTTGTAGCGAACCGCTCTTTCGGATGCGATGCGCGCCTCGGAAATCTGACGTTCGTTAAGGATACGGGCCGTTTCGATCGCCTCGCGGCTCAGCATTGTCGCCTGTTCGGCTTCTTTTTCACGCTCGGCGCGTTCTCGTACAAGCTCGGCCCGCTGTTGTGCACGGCGGAACTCGATCTCGCGTTCCTGTTCGAGCCGCGCCTGTTCCGACATCTTATCAATTTCGAGTGACTGGCGTTCCGCCTCCAGATTCCGTGTACGGATCTGGATCATGGCATCCTGCTCGATGTCGTTACGCAACTTACGGCGCTCCTCGACCGCCCTGATAACGTTCGTCAGACCTTCCGCATCGAGACGGTTGGACGGGTTGAAATATTGAATGTCTGCCTGGTCAACATCCGTGACCGCTATAGATTCAAGCTCCAGCCCGTTGCTATCGAGACCGGTCTGCGCATTTTGCTTCACACGGCCGACATACACATTCCGGTTCTCGTGCATTTCCTCAAATGTCATCTCGGCGGCAACCGTTCCAAGCGCGTAGACGAACTTGCCGAAGAGCAGCGCATGAATACGTTCGGGTTCCAGCGTTCTACGGCCAAGAGTAGAGGCGGCAAGACTGACGCCCTGACGGTCGGGCTTGACGCGGACATAAAACTCGGCATCGACATCAACGCGCATCCGGTCCTTGGTCGTCAGCGCGTCTTCATTACGGCGGGAGACCGAGAGTTGAAGGGAGTTCATATTGACCGGCGTCACCTCATGAATGATCGGCCAGACGAAAGCACCGCCGTCAATAACCACCTTCTCGCCAAGGAAGCCGGTTCGCACGAAAGAGATTTCCTTTGTCGAACGCCGGTAGAGCCAGTGCATGACCCAATAAACAACAAAGATGACAATGACAGCCAGGATGAGCCAGAGAATCAGCTCTCCAATCAATTGCCCTGTCATTCGTTCCTCCTTCAGACCTTAACGGCCGATCTGCTTGAATTTCTTGGTCTGTTCGATGATTGCCATCTCTGCCGGTAGCCGTTCCATGGAGGATGCCCCGTAAAAGCCGTGGCAATTCTTCGTATTCTTCAGAATGAAATCCGCATCATCCGGCATGGCGACGGGGCCTCCATGAACGAGGATGATTGCATCCGGGTTGATCGCAAGCGCCGCCGCTGACCATTCATCGACAATGGCCGGACAGTCCGGCAGGCTCAGCGCGGTTTTTGCCCCGATAGCGCCACCCGTCGTCAAACCCAGATGGCAGACAATGATATCGGCGCCGGCTGTCGCCATGGCCTCGGCGTCTTTCGCGGAAAACACATAAGGTGTCGTCAGAAGATCTTTCGACCTCGCATTTGCGATCATGTCGACTTCGAGACTGTAGGACATTCCGGTTTCTTCGAGGTTGGCGCGGAAATTTCCATCGATCAGACCAACGGTCGGAAAATTCTGAACCCCGGAAAACCCTGCTGCTTTGACTTCATCGAGAAACTGATCCATCAGGCGGAAGGGATCGGTGGCGCAAACGCCGGCTAGAACAGGCGTATTCTTAACCACCGGCAGGACTTCCGCCGCCATTTCCATCACCACGCCATTGGCGTCGCCGTAAGGCATGAGACCGGCCAGTGATCCGCGTCCCGCCATGCGATAGCGCCCGGAATTATAGATGACGATCAGATCGATACCGCCCGCTTCCTCGCATTTTGCTGACAAGCCGGTTCCCGCTCCGCCACCGATAATCGGTTCGCCGCGCGCCTTCATGGCCTGGAATTTCGCAAGGAGGTCGGAGCGGTTGAACATCGTTACCCCCTCGCGGCACGGCCAGGCCGCGCTCCGTGTAATGACCGGAAGGTGCTGACCACGAGGCGCGCGAATTCCGGATCGTTGATATTGTGCGGCACGCGGACGAGCTGCTTGCTGCCGGTCTGGCGCACCGTTTCCTCCAATGCGCGGAATAGGGCCGCATCGGCAGCCGGGTCCCAAAACGCATTTCCCGGAGAGTCGAGAAGCGAAACCCCGCCTTCGGGAAGAAAGAAACGGACCGGGCCGGTCATCTGATTGAGCTTTTCGCCTATCCAGCGGCCCATAATGGCGTTTTCCTCCGGCGTCGTGCGCATCAGCGTGATCTGAGGGTTGTGCTCGTAGAGATTCCGTCCGCGGTATTTCTCCGGCACGGTTTCCGGCGCGTTGAAATTGACCATGTCGAGCGCGCCGCAAGCTCCGATATAGGGCAGCCCCGCGCGGATCGATGCGCCGAAGCGATCCTCATCGGCTGCGAATACGCCGCCCGCGATCATGTCGCAGACCTCAGTCGTCGTAATGTCGATGATCGCCGACAGCATTCCGCTGTCCATGAGCTTTTCCATCGCCCGTCCGCCTGTGCCGGTCGCATGGAAGACAAGACAGTCATAATCGGCTTCGAGCGCTTTGGAGATCTGCTGGACGCAAGGCGTCGTCACGCCGAACATGGTCAGGCCGACTGCGGGTTTGTCGGCAACCGCCTGTTTCGGTTTACGCCGCTCCTTCACCATTCCGACGAGCGCGCCCGCACCATTCGCGAGAACCTGCCTCGTAATTGAGTTCAGGCCCTGCACATCGGCGACCGAGTGCATCATCACCATGTCCGAGGGGCCGACATACTGTCCGGTATTCCCGCTGGCGACAGTCGAAACGACAACTTTCGGGATACCGACCGGAAGCACGCGGAAAGCCGGAGCGACCAGCGCCGTTCCGCCCGATCCGCCGGCAGCGATCACGCCGGCTACATCCGTTTGCTGGGTCATCCAGCGTTCAAACGCAACCGTCATCCCCGCGACGGCAGAGCCGCGATCGCCGGTAAAGACGCCGGTAGTGCCACGCGGATGGAAGGCCGCGACAAGTTGCGGCGGGACATCTGCGCCCGATGGTTTGCCCGACGTGGAGAGATCGACGAGCCGGACGGGCAACCCGTCAGACTTGATGATATCCCGCATGAAGCGCAATTCATCGCCTTTGGTATCGAGAGTGCCGCAGACGTAAACGACGCCGGCGCCCTGCCGGGGTATGTGGCGTATCGCAGTGGTCTGGGCTTTCTGGGACGCGGACCCGATTTCGCTTTGAGTGCGGGCGGCGCCTTCAATGACCCTTACGGGAACAGCCGGCGTCCAGCGCGTCGGAATTTGTGGGTTCGAGACATAGATCCGCACGGGACCGGCTTGCGCGCGCGCTGTTTCCTCGCGGCGTTGCAGCGCTGCATCTGGCGTTTCATCATGCGCATGACGGCCAACACCGAGCAGAGCCTGCTGAAGATCGCGGTCGCCCGCTAACACCGCAGCATCCATGATCCGGTTGACCCGGCCATTGACCATGATCGCGACCTGTTCGGATACGGAACAGGCAACGCCGATATTCTGTTCGATGACGAGAACGTCGATATCACCTTCTTCGCCAAGCCGGATAAGCATTTCCTCGACCTGCCGGACGATGAGGGGCGCTAGCCCTTCGGTCGGCTCGTCCATCACAAGCAGTTTTGGATTGAGGAGAAGCGCGCGAGCAATGGCGAGCATCTGCTGCTCCCCGCCCGAAAGCTGACCGCCACCATTCGATCTGCGTTCGGCAAGACGCGGGAACGTCGAATAAATACGCTCAATGGTCCAGGCGCCACCGGGTGCCAATACGAGCCTGAGATGTTCGTCAACTGTCAACGAACGCCACAGCCGGCGTCCTTGCGGAACATAACCGATGCCAAGCCGGGCAATTTCAGATGGCGATTTTCCAACGAGCGATTGGCCGTGGAAACTGACTTCGCCAGATGCGACAGGCCGCAGGCCCATGATCGTATTGCATAGCGTCGTCTTACCCATGCCATTCCGTCCGACAACGGACAGAATGCCCTGATGGAGGGTCAGGTTCACGCCCTGCAGCGCGTGGCTGTGACCGTAATAGACATTGAGATCGCGCACCTGAAGCGATGGTATCGACCTGTCAGCCACGACCTTCGCCTCCGAGATAGAGCGCCTGCACTTCCGGATCGTCCTCGATTTCGGCAGGCTTGCCCTCTTTGAAGATACGTCCGTCATGCATCATGGTGACAAACTCGGCGACGCGCAGGGCGACATCCATGTCGTGCTCGATGATGATGAAACCGACATGGCTGGGCAGGTTCGTCAGGATCTCGACAAGTTCGCGGCGCTCTCCTGGCGACAGCCCCGCAGCAGGCTCATCGAACAGAATGAACCGAGGCGCACCGGAGAGCGCCATTGCAATCTCAAGCTGTCGCTGCTGCCCGTGGGACAAATCCGATACGAGCGTATCGCGCACATTCTCCAGATGGACCATGCGGACGAGCATTTCCGCGCTTTCCAGAACCGCATCATTGCGCTGCGGTCGCCGGAAGGAGAAACGTCCGCGGGACACGCCATTACAGGCGAGGTAGACATTGTCGAGCACCGACAATGCCGTGAAAAGCAGTGAAATCTGATAGGTGCGGCGCAAGCCCCGACGGGTACGCTCATAAGCGGGGAAGCTGGAAATATCCTCGCCGAAAAACCGAATTGACCCCGTCGTCGCGAAAAAGTCGCCGGTGATGCAATTGAAGAGCGTCGTCTTGCCCGCGCCATTTGACCCGAGCACGGCCCGCCGCTCACCGGGTCTGACGGTCATGTCAATGTCGGAAAGCGCAGCTAGCGCTCCAAAGACCTTGCCTACGCCTCGAAGCTCCAGAGCGTTGCCAACTCCGTTTGCACTCATGCGGCTATTTGGAGGAGGTACGTTCATACGCCCCTCCGCCCCCGCCCTGTCAGAGGGTCGCGCCCGCGGCTATCCTGAAGGCGTTGCCAAAGCCCCAGAATACCATCCGGCGACCAGAACACGATAACGAGGAAGCCAAGCCCAATCAGAAGCTGGAAGCGCTCGCCGGACAGGCCAAGCGAAATCAACACGTCGATCGCGAACGTCTTGAGAAGCACATAGATGAAAGCCCCGATAAACGGACCGATCGGATGCCGCAAACCTCCGATGACCGCAATGACCAGTATGTCGATTGCTGGGCCGATGCCTGCCGTTCCGGGTGAAATCTGCGCCGATTGCCATGTGAGCAATATGCCCCCAATCGCGGCAAGCAGAGCGGCAAAGGAATAGGCGGCAACGCGGTGCGCGGTTACATTATAGCCAAGGGCCGCCATGCGCCGGGCATTATCTCGCACGCCCTGCAGAGCAAGACCGAACGGAGCGCGCGACAGGTAAACAACGGAGAAATAGGCCGCCAGTGCCCAGAACAGCGTGAGATAATAAAATGCAACCGGATGACGCCAATCAATGCCGAACAATTCCGGCGGCAGAACACCGTTAAAACCGGAAAAACCGTTGAAGACGACATAATTCTGGCGCGTAAAATAAAAGAAGGCGGACGCAACTGCGAGGGTGATCATGATCGTATAGATCCCCTCCGTACGAACGGCGAGCCAACCTACGATCGTCCCGAACAGGACCGCGATCAAAATGGCAAGCGGGATCGCAACATACCATGGCCAGCCTTGGCTTATCGTATCGATTGCGCTGTTGCCGAAAATAGCGACCAAATATCCAGCTAGCCCGGCAAAGGTCATTTGTGCGAGGCTGACCATTCCGCCATAGCCGGCAAGAAACATCAGGCTGAGAGAGATTATGCCAAGGATGAACGTCCAGCCGAAAATCTGGAAAAGCACGAAATCGCCGGCGAAAACAGGCATGGCGATCAGAATGATACCAATAAAATAATAATAGGCCGGTATCCGCTCGATCCAGCTTGGCGATGACAATCCCCGTGTCTGGGTATCAACGTTTGCCATGCGTCACGCTCTCCCCAACAGACCTTGTGGACGGAACGCCAGAACCGCCACCATTATGATAAAGGTCAGAACCACGGCATAAGTCGGGAAGTAGACGGAGCCGAATTGCTCGGCGGTTCCGATAATCAGGGCGCCGAGCGCGGCGCCGGGAATTGAGCCCATGCCGCCAACGATAACGACGACGAGCGAGGCGAGAAGGAATCGGATGTCCTCGCCCGGGGCAAGCGACTGGAAAGACCCGCCCACAACACCGGCAACGCCGGCGAGGCCTGCACCGAAGGCGAACACACCGGCGAAGACTAGCTGAATACGCACACCGGTCGCAGCCAACATATCCCTGTCATCGACGCCGGCACGAATGATCATGCCGATCCGGGTGCGGTTGAGCAGCAGCCACATGGCTATGCCGACAACCACCGAGGCGGCAAAGATGACGATGCGGACCATGGGATATTTTAGGAAAAGAAACTCGCCCGTACGCCGGGAAACGCCGGTTATTAAAAATGTATCCATTGGCCCGCTCAGCCAGCTTGGCAGGCCAATATTGTAAAAATCACCACCCCAGATCCACAAAAGCAGATCGGCAAATACGATAGAAATTCCAATCGTAACAAGCGTTTGCCGCAGCTCCTGGCCTTCCATGCGCTGAAAGACGAAAAGCTGCATGAGAACGCCCAGGAGGGCCACAATGATAAAAGCGGCTGGGAATGCGAGCAGCCAGTAGCCAGTCCAGTTGGCAAACTCATAACCGATGTAACCGCCGAACAGATACAGGGAGCCATGGGCGAGATTGACGTTTCGCATCAGCCCGAAGATGAGCGTAAAACCGCTTGCGACCAGGAAATACAATGCGCCGAGGGTGATCCCATTGAAGAGCGCATTCAAAAACAACTTCTTCGAGCCGATCAGATCGACCAACCATCCCGGCCAAACGGCAAATATCAGCCACAGCGCGATTGCCACCGCGGCTGCAATCACCGTTGCCCAGAAAGGATGTCGTTGCGCGAAGTTCCCCATCAGCGTGTGCCCGCCGGGACGCTTACTTCAGCTGACGTTCAATAACGCGCAATTGAACCCAGAAATGTTGGCTACTTGGACACAAACAGAACAACCCGACGCCATACGCTTGACTGCGGGATGCTCTACCGATCGCTGTCATTGCCCGAAATTCCTCCCAAAATCTTATGGTTTTTAGGAAATCGCGGTTATCGCTTTTTAGCCATAAAAGGCTAAAAAAAACTTTGACAGGTTAGCATACCTGAAAGTCTGTCCCCGTTGCCACATATCGGAAAAGACGCGATTTGTGGCGACACAGCTTATAGTCTCGGGGTTAAGCGCGTATAAACAGGACCGAATATTACCGGAAATTCAGATCAAACGCCGGTTGATGAATGGGCTGCGCGATAGCCTAAAATCAATAGATGTGAGCCATGCGGCGATATTCACTCGGCGCTATGCCGACATTGGCGATGAAAAAGCGCGTAAAGCTTGCTTGAGACGAAAAGCCGAGATCATAGCCTATATCCGTGACCGATTTCGTGCTGTTCAGAAGATCCTCAATCGCTTGCTCGGAACGCAAAGTATTCAGGTAGACGTTAGGCGTAACACCAACATATTTTTTGAATTGCTGGAAAAAATGAGGCCGGGACAGTCCCACTTCGCGCGCAATTGCGTTGATTTCGACGCCGCCAGAAAAGCATTCGCGCATCATAAGCAATGAGCGTCGTATGCGAAAATCATTACAGCGAAACCGATTGGAAAAGGCGGGCTCACTCACCTCCACATTATTCCACGATTGCTCATAGCATCGCCGTGTGGTCTCCAGGATGCTATCGGCAATTTCCTCCAATTCCTGATGCAGCAGCAAATAAATCAGCCGGCGCACCCAACGCTGGATATCTTCTGTTGGCGTAATGACCGGATGACCGAAATTAAGAGCGAATTGCGCGGAGTGGCTCGATTCAAGAAACCAGATCGGCTTGATATAGAGGACAAGACACAAGCAGGGGGATATTTTGCTTTCCACGCGGAAACTGTGCGGCTCCCACGGGCTGATGGCAACGGCGGTAGAAGGGCCGATCTGAATGTCTACATCGCTAACCTTCGCGGTCGCCCCTGCGCCATCCACATAGAATATGAGATGTCCCTCACGATGGGCATGAGTGACGAATGGCGTGTTGAATTCGTAAAGCCCCACACGGCCAAAAGCCCCATGAAACACCGCCAGGGCATGGCTCATCTACAGTCCTCCCGGTTGGCGCGCAATTTTATGCATGCGCTGCCAGATACATACAGACTTTATTGAGATGCCCAGCTAATACAAGACTTTTCGGATCAATGTCAAACTCTCGGTTACGTTCCTTCGATCGGCCTCCCAGGAACCGAACCGGGTTAGAATTCTCCGCTTTTGCAGCCTGCGCTGAGGAAGGGAATTTTTCATGAAGCGCTCGAAATTCAACGAGGCTTGAGACTCGCTTCTATTTTGCGGCGGGCTGAGGATGGAACGCCGATCGGGGAAGTTCGCTAGATCAACCCGCGTTCAAGTGGACTCACTTGAACGCGGGTTGATCTAGCGCATCGGATTTACCCGAAAACGGGTATCATGACCTGGGGCAGGCCGCTTTGTCGTTGCCTTCGATGATCAGTGTGCCGAGTATGCAGTTTTGACGAGTGTAAAGAACTCTTTTGCATAACTGCCCTGCTCGCGTGGGCCATAGCTCGACTTTTTACGCCCGCCAAATGGCACATGATAATCGACCCCGGCGGTCGGAAGATTGACCATAACCATCCCTGCTTGCGAGTGCCGCTTGAAGTGCGTTGCGTATTTCAGGCTCGTTGTGCAGATCCCCGCAGTCAGTCCGAATTCGGTGTCATTCGCCACCGCAAGAGCCTGCTCATAATCACGCACACGGATGACGGACGCGACGGGTCCAAAGACCTCTTCCCGGTTGATGCGCATTTGATTTTCAGTATCGGTAATCAATGCGGGCGAAAAATAGTGCCCCCGCTTTTCCCGGCGGAGGATCTCACCGCCTATGCGCAGATTTCCACCTTCCTTGCGTGCAATGTCGATGTAATCGAGGTCTTGCTGCAGTTGCTTCTCATCGACGACCGGGCCGATCTCGGTTTCAGGCTTCAGCGCATGGTCAACGTTCAAACTCCGCATCCGCCCGACCATGGCCTCAATGAAACGGCTGTGGATGTCCTCGGTGACGATGAGTCGTGAAGACGCTGTACAGCGCTGGCCAGTCGAGAAAAACGAACCGTCGACAGCGCAATGGACTGCCGTTTCGAGATCGGCGTCGTCAAGAATGACCAACGGGTTCTTTCCACCCATTTCAAGCTGTAATCGACGCATATGCGGAGCCGAGGCCGCAGCGATGCGCTCACCTGTGGCAACCGAGCCGGTAAAGGAAATTGCATCAATACGCGGATCATCGACAATTGTCTGTCCGACAATCGAGCCCTTACCCATGACGAGATTCAGCACCCCTGCGGGCAAACCGGAGCGGCTGAGAATGTCAGCGATCTGCCAGGCGCATTCGGGCACAAGCTCTGCAGGCTTAAAGACAACTGTGTTGCCGAAGGCAAGCGCGGGAGCGATTTTCCAGGCCGGTATGGCGATCGGATAATTCCATGGCGTTATCACACCGATGACGCCGACCGGTTCTCTCGTAACCTCGACATCGATCCCGGGCCTGACGGACGCTCCCTTTTCACCATTCAGTCTTACCGCCTCAGCCGCAAAGAACAGAAATATCTGCCCTGCCCGTACCGTTTCGGCAATGCCTTCACGCAATGTCTTGCCTTCTTCGCGCGAAAGCATCCGGCCGATTTCATCGCGGCGGGCGAGAATCTCGTCTCCGGCCTTTTTGAGAATGTCATGACGAAGCTGCGGCGTGGACATTGACCAGTCGGGCCAGGCGTCAGCGGCCGCGGCAATTGCAGACTTCGTCTCCGCAGCGCCTGCCTGCGCATAGGTACCGACAACATCCGTCACATCCGATGGATTGAAATTTTCAGATGCATTGGTAGCGGATTGCCATTGTCCGCCGATCAGAAGCGGTTTCATGGAGTTCGACCTTTCGGAAGCGCTTAATAGGCGTCTTGCATGACCTTCAGTAGATCGGCTTTGCTGGCATAACGCGCATTGACGCCAGCGGAAAGATCCGTGGCGGCGACAGGCGCGGCCTGATGAATATGGCTGGTCTCGATAGACATTTCGGAAAGGGTCGACGGCAGCGGAAGACGGGCAAAGCGCACGCTGAGAAAATCTCCAAATTGCTGGCCAGGTGCCGTGCCAAGCAATTTGATCAGCCGGCGATGCTTTTTCGCTGTCTGATTATGATTTAACTGGATCGAACCCGGCAGAAGTATGCGGCACAAGCTTCCATCATGGAGGGGCCGACCACTTACCGCCTTGATCGCGCTGCTCATCGCTTGGGTCATCCCGGCGCCTTTTTGCAGTGCAAGACCGGCATTCAAGCCGACCGCGACGATCTCCCGGCGTATGGCCAGATCATCCCTTTTAGAAGCCTTATCAAGAATACTAAAAGCGCGGATCAAACCATCTAACGCGATGCCGTCGGCAGGAGGGTTAAACTCGGGCGCTAAAAATGCTTCGGCGCAACAGGCAATGTCTTCGGCCAATGCGCCAGCGCTTTGAACCCCTTGGCCGTCAATATACAAGGTTGGATCCAGAATGATCAGAGACGGAATAAAGCTGCGCCGCGTCAGCACCGTGCGGCCGGACCATGCGGTATTGATGATGGCTCGCATACTGAATGCCGACGGTATGCCATCTATGGCCGGTATGATAAAAAGATCAGGAAACTGATCATCATTGGCATCCGGCAATAAGGGCGGGCAGAGCGTCTGAGCTGCGGCAATTTTTTTGCCTTTCGAAATCGCAATGCGTGCCAGTTTTGCAAGTTCAATGATCTCACGACGGCCGAAAGCGACGATCAGGTCGCATTCCTGCGAAACATAGAATTCGGCAAGTTTAGCAACCAGTTTGTCATCAGCGACGAGAGCAATCTCGGAAAAAGTCTCCGTTTTTAGCCGGGACGGAAAGGACAGAAACAATCGATCTGCTGCCCCTGACTCGAGATCCTTACGATCAGCGACGATCAAAGGGCGAAACCTGCGCCGTGACTCCATTTCCGCGCGCACAGCTTCGATCAGCACACCATCCCCGAAATGGACCCGCGTGAGATAGTTGATCAGCGTCATTGCGGCCCCTTCAGCGGGCTGCTGGCATAAATGGATTCTTTAAAATTGGAATCTCGGCAGCCAGATCTCCGGGCAGCGGCTGCCGCCCGGAGACCCGCTTAAAGGCCTTATTCGTAGGAGGTTTTACACTCGGGAACCTCACGGCCAGGCAGACCGATTTTCGCGAATGCGGCCGGATCAATGCCCAGCGTCTGATTAACATTCTCTTTGATTTTCACTAGCTTGGTTGCCAGCGTGCCGTCAGGGAGCTCGACCACTTCGGAAACGAAGTTTGTTCCGATCGCCTGACGGTTTTTGTCCAGAACGATCTTGCCGTTCGGAGCGTCCAATTCGAGATTTGTCAGACACTGGCGGAAAGCCTTCTGGCCATCGGACAGATCGCCCTTGACTTCGTTCAGGCAGGTGAAGGCTGCCGTTGCGGCATTGTAATAGCCTGTGCCTAACAAGGATGGGATCGGGAAACGCTGATCTGGCGGGAAAGCGTCCTGATAGGCTTTGACATAGGCCTGCCATTTCGGATTATCCCATGTATCGGCCTGGGGACCGGCGGAGGGCGTCCCGATCAGAGCTTTCTTTGCGTCGCCCTTGGAGTTCAGGACAGTACCGTCGACCATGATCGTGCCGCCGACCAAATTGGCGTCGCCACCGGCCTGCTGATACTGATTGAGGAAATTGACAGCGTCGCCACCACCAAGACCAAGATAGATTGCGTCAACGTCATCAGGCAGAGCCGCGATGATGGAACCGAAATCCTTCGTGCCAAGCGGAACCCAAAATCGCTCTGCGATCTTGCCGCCCTTCTGACAGAATTCCGTAACGAGGCCAAACACCTGCGTATACACGAAAGAATAGTCTTCACCGATGGTTGCGATGGTGCGGTAGCCTTTCTCGTCGTAAATATATTCGCCAAGGCCGGCCGACCACTGTGCGCCGTCCATATTGAAACGGAAGAAGTTCGGGCACGGATCGACGTAAGTTGTCTCCTGCGCGCCGGATATTCCGTTGAGGAAGGTTACGCCGGGCTGAGTTTTGCAGTAGTCGCGTATTGCAATGCCTTCGGAACCGGAAAGCGGGCCAATAACGATATCCACACCATCCTGCTCAACGAGTTTGCGCGCGCCGCGTACAGCACTGTCCGGGGATGCATCGGTAGACTGGATGGTCAGCTCGATTTCGCGGCCACCAGCTTTGCCGCCAAATTGTTTCACTGCCGTCTTCAGGCCACGCACGCCGTCTTCACCGAGGACGGTGTAAGTGCCTTCAAGCGTGGCAAGCACGCCGACTTTCAAAGGCTCGGCCGACGCGCCCGTCGTAACGAACGCGGCCAGCGTCAAAGCCGGAATTGCGGACAAAAACCGAAAGTGCATGAATGCCTCCCTTTGTAACCTTTTTATTGCGCCTTGGAACTGGCTAACATCACCATAATGTGTAAAAGGAGCCGGCGGGTAGATGTCGAAGAGTGTACCGGCATTACGCAAAGTCTGCTTTTTTCCCAATTTGCTTAACAAATTTGGAGCATTTTGCGGCAGTGAATGGGCGCAAACCTGTTTCTCCGAAAGAGAATTCACAGGCGCTGCATTTTGACTTGAGCACCGGCGTCAACATATAGGGCAGGTTAGATTATCGGATTCAAAACCGGGCTCGCAGATTCCTTTTTGAGGCGAACCGTGATCCACTGTCTGTGGAGGTGAATCATGGGCAAGAGCTATTCCTCGGATTTGCGGGATCGTGTTGTGGCGATTGGACCATTTGCACGGTCACGCGGACGGTACAGACCTCCACGGCGACCGAGCTCCACATTCGCGCCGATCTCGATGCCTACGAAGCCGATGAGGACGGGGAACGGCGTGTTCTATGCCGGAGCTGGCAGCGGAAGATCCCCCGCGACTGCCTGTGAGCGGGGGCTGGTTTGCATCGAGACGATTGCAGACCGACCTATTTCGAAGAGCGCCCGGATGCCGGCCCTCCTTTCTACGACTTCGAGCTTCGAATATCCTTCGACCTTCACGAGAGTCGGATCAGAAAAATCGGAAACGGAGAGCCGCCTCCGTCATTGTGAAATGGAAGCGTACGCTTCCAATTCAAACAAACGGGATCTGGCGTCTAACGTAAAACGAACACGGAGCACTCGGCGTGACGCACGACGCGCGCCGCGGTGGAGCCGAGGAAATAATCGCCAAAGCCTGGCCGATGGGAGGCGATGACGATCACACGGGCCTTCTTCTCCTCAGCAGCCGCAAGTATGGCGGTCGAGGCCTGCCCGCTTCGGACTTCAATCTCCGCATCAACGCCCGCCGCTTCCGCGATTTTGCCCAGCTCGGCCCGCGCCTCGTCTTTCCTCATGTCGATGAAACCGTCGGGAAGCTGAGCGGCCACATAGGCCGGCACATCCTCGACAACGTTCATGAGAACGAGGTGAGCCTGATCGCCGCCGAGTTTTCGCGCGGTCTCGAGCATCAATCCGGCTCTTTCGGCATGGCCAAGATCGATCGGGACGATAATTGTGTCGGACATGGCATCCTCCTCACCTGTCTGGATAGTCTACACAATTCGTCCCGCCCTCGTCAGCATCAATGCGGAAGGGGAAATTGACCTCGATCCGCCGATCGACAACATTCGGAAGCAGCGGACGACGATGGCCGGCAACGTTCATTCCGGCGACAGCGAGATTGGGCGGCTTGACAATCTACTTTGCCAATGTTTTGTTGTTTGAAATATTTTTCTGGATTTCAGGCTCCTATTGTTGCGCTTTTTGGGGGTAATCATGCGCATTGGCTTAGCTTCCGCCCTTATATTGTTGGTAATATTGTCTTTTAGTGCAGCAAACGCCCAGCAACGCACGATGATCCTGATCCCGGGCGCTGGCGGCGCTTTTCGTCGCTGAGCTGAGGAAACGATCCTACAATCAGTCAAAACCTTGCCGCTTGGCTCGGCAGGCAGCGGGAACGTCGATGCTCTTGGAACGAGCTTTCCATCAGCGCCGCGGCGGCCATTTCCGCAAAATGCATTTAATCCCGTACACAAAAAACAAAGCTTGAGTCGTTACGGTCGGCCCTACAGGAGGCAATTTCTCCGCCTTCGGAGTGAGGTGCGAATGTTCGGCTATCTTTTGCGCATTACCGTGACGGTCCTTGTCCTGGTGCCGGCGATTGCACACGCCGCGCCGGTTACGCTCAAGCTGGCCTTCTTCAGCTCCGACCGATCTTATCTTTATCGGGCGGCGGTGGAGCCGTTCGTCGACGCGATCAACACCGATGGCAACGGGCAGGTCAAAATCGCGGTCAGTTTCAGCGGCAGCTTGGGCGGCGATGTGACCAAGCAGTCGCAATTGGTACGCGAAGGCAAAGTGGATATTGCCTATGTGGTGGTGCCATATGAAGCGGCGTCATTTCCCGATCACGAGGTCATCGAACTTCCCGGTCTGTTTCAGGATGCACGCGAGGCGACGCTGGTCTTTTCTCACCTTGTCGAGACAGGCAAGATGCGCGGATTCGACGACTTCTTCGTCGTCGGCGTCTCTGCGAGCCAGCCTGAATCCATCCATTCCCGAACGCCGATAGAGTTGCTCGCCGACCTGAAGGGCAAGCACATCCGGGCCAACAACGACGTCGAAGTTGCCGTTCTGAAGCGGTTGGGCGCAATACCCGATTTCGTTCCCATCACTGAGACGGCCGATGCGATCAGCAGCGGCAGGATTGATGGTGCTTATGTGCCTCCGGTTCCTATGATTGAGTTCGGGATCGGACGGGTCGCCTCGTATCATTATCTCCTCCGCACCTCCTGCGTGCCCTTGGTGCTGCTCATGAACCGGGAGACGTTCGAAAGCCTGTCCGACGACGTGCAGGCCATCATTCGCAAATACAGCGGAGCCTGGCTGGCACTACAATGGATCCAAATCGATAAAAGCTCGACGGCGCTGGTCATGAGCCAGCTCGAATCCAATCCCGGCCGGAAGGTGATATTTCCGTCAAAGGCGGACATGCAAAAAGCCGAAGCGGTCTTCAAGTCCGTCATCGATGATTATGTGGCCGACAATCCGCGTCGGGCCGCGCTGGTCGAGGCTGCCAGAACGGATGTCGCCAGGTTTCGGCGGACGCAGTGAGACCGCAATATGGCGTATCTGGCTGACATCACGCTTCGACGGGGCATTGTGCTCTTGGTGATCATCGTGACCATCCTCGCCGGCGGCACATTTCTCGCCATTCAGTTGACCACAAGCTATCTCGTTAACGAGGACGCGCGGGCCAATGCGCGAGACTGGGCTCAGTTTCTCGTCGCCAATGTCACCGATCTCAAGCAGATCGCTACGGGCGAATTGCCGTCCGCCGCCAGCCTCGCTTTCCTCGACGCGGCGCGGAAGTCGAACAGAGTCTTCCGTTATGTGATTTTCAACCGACGGGGCTATTCGCAATTCATTGCCGACGCTCAGCGCTCCTCATCCGTCAGCCTTTCGGAATTCAGCCCGGATGCGGCAAAGTCGGTCGCCCTCAGACGAACCATCGTGAATACGTCCGACGGCGATGGGGAGCGAATGCCGCAACATTTCGGCCATGCCTATGTTCCGATTATCGTCGACGGAGAGGCTGTCGGAGCGGTTGCGGCCGTTGTCGATGAAACGGCGCAGCGCGACAGGTTCCGCAACGCCTTTCTCACAGCAGCCCTGAGCTTGTGCACGCTCATCGCCTTCTCCTTCGCCGTGCCGGCGGCCGCCTGGTATCGCAGAACCCGGGAAAAGCAGGGCACCGAACGCCGGATGCGCTATCTTGCGCATCATGATGTCCTCACCGGCCTTGCCAACCGCGCGCAGCTGATCGAGCGGCTGCAGTGCATGCTTGCCTCGCTGCCCCCGGACGGCCCGCAGATGGCGGTTCATTTTGTCGACATCGACCGATTTAAGGAAATCAACGATACGCTCGGCCATGATGCTGGTGACTTCCTGCTCAAGACGGTCGCTGAGCGCATGCGAATGTGCGCCCGCATCGAGGATCTCGTGGCGCGGCTCGGCGGCGACGAGTTCGTCGTGGTCCAATCGAACGTGACCGGGAAGCCGCAGGCGGAAGCGTTTGCGAAGCGTTTGACTGAATCGCTAAGCCAGCCGATGACGTTCAGCAAACAGGGGATCGCCGCGACGATCACGATCGGTGTCGCGATGGTGCCGCAAGACGGCAATACGTCCGAGCGGGTTCTTAAGAGCGCCGACCTTGCGCTCTACGCAGGCAAGTCGGCCGGCCGCGACTGCGTCCGTTTCTTCTCCCCGGAATTGGACGAGGCGCTGCAGGGGCGCATTCGTCTTGAGAAGCTCATTCGCGATGCGGTCGTGAACAACGGCTTCGAGTTGCACTATCAGCCGATATATGAAGGAGACGTCAATCACCTGGCCGGATATGAAGCGCTGTTGCGTCTTCCGGCGCCGGACGGCTCGCAGATTTCGCCGCTAACAGTCATTCCCATGGCGGAGGAAATGCACCTCATCGACAAGATCGGCGCGTGGGTGCTGCGTGAGGCTTGCCGGACCGCCGCAACATGGCCAAGCAGCCTGATCATATCGGTCAACCTGTCGCCGTCTCAATTCGTGAACGGAACAATTGTCGAGACCGTTGCCGACGTCCTGAGACAGTCCGGATTGCCGCCCGAGCGGCTCGAGCTCGAAATCACCGAGACGCTGCTGCTGGGCAACAAAGAGAACACCATGGAGCAACTGCGCGCGCTGAAGGCGCTCGGCGTGGCGATCGCCATGGACGATTTCGGCACGGGCTATTCGAGCCTGAGCTATCTCTGGAAATTTCCTTTCGACAAGATCAAAATCGATCGCAGCTTCATGGAGGGCTTCGAAAAGCCGGGCCAGGGCGTTGAGACCATCATTAAAACGATCATTGCGCTGAGCCGCGAGCTGAACATGCGCGTGACCGCCGAAGGCGTGGAGACCGCGGGACAGGCCAGTTTTCTCTTCAATGCCCATGTGGACCAGGTGCAAGGGTTCTATTTGGGACGCCCGCTTCCCGCATCCGAGGTCGGCGCCCATATGATCCGCGCCTTCCACGAAACATTGCCGTCATCGGACGATGCGAACCCTGCCGAGACGGATCTTTCTTGTCGCACCGACGCGGCATCCCGATGATCCGAGTCGAGACTGTCTCTTGCGAGAGACAAGATTGAATGCCAAGGATTCCAGGAGCTGGATTAGCCGACGCAGCCATGGCGGGTTTCGCGTTGCTCAACCCAACCTACACTCCCAAGATCCACCGCCCCACCCCGTAGGATGGGTTGAGTTTTGCGAAACCCATCATGCCGACCGGCAAACCCGTTGCCGTCAACGCTGATCCCGCGGGCAGCCCGAGGCTGACAACAGGTTGGAGCGAAATGCGGCGGTTGCAGCTCCCATGAGATGACGGCGCGTCGGCGACGTGCGACTTCCGTCAGAACAGCTTCCCGCCATTCGGCACCGGCAAGGTCGGCGCGACCAGGACAACGCCGCCCTCTTCGTCGGGAAAGCCCAGCGTGAGCACTTCCGACACGAACGGCCCGATCTGACGGGGCGGGAAGTTCACGACCGCCATAACCTGCCTGCCGGCCAGATCATCCCTCGTATAATGCTTGGTGATCTGGGCGGAGCTTTTCTTCACGCCGATCTCGGGCCCGAAATCGATCCAGAGCTTGAAGGCGGGCTTACGCGCCTCGGGAAAGGGCTGCACATCGACAATCATGCCGACTCGAATGTCGACCGACTCGAAATCGGCGTAGCTAATCTTGGGGGACTCTTTCGTCTCGCTCATGGGAAGCCGCTCACATTGCAGGGGTCGGACCGGGGCCGGCGCTGCCGTTGGTTTGGCCAGGCGCAGGCGCCGGCCCCGCCGGCTCCGGTTCCGGCGGTTCTTCCGGCTCTTGCGCCTCGGCTTTCTCTGACCTGCCTCTCGATCGCAGGATGTTCGCACAGAACCGTCCGGCCGCCGCGCCGAAATCGTCGATCCGCTGCATCGCCCGCTCGCCGCGCCGCAAGCGGCTGTCGAGCGCCGCCATCGTCCGGGAGAGGCCGGGATCGTCATCTTCGAGCCAGATGTCGAAGACACGGGCATAAATGCTCATCAAGCCCGGCACGCGCAGGAGGCCCCGCGAGCCTTCCGCATCGACGCCGGCCGCGGCAAGCATCCAATAGAGCGACCGGCCGGCAGCCCCGAACTGCGCGACCCGTTCGCCAACGCGATATTGCATATCCCGGCTGATCCGCTGCAGAGCCGCCTTATGCGGGGCCATCAGCTCGAAGCGGGTCATCAGTACGTCGAACAGCCGATCGCGCGGGGCAAGGCTTGCATCCGCCGGATCGACCTTCGCAAGCACCGCATCGTCCACGGCGCGTGTATAGGCGGCGAGGATGTCGGCTTTTGAGGAAAATTCCTGGCGGAACGCGCTCAGGCTCACGCCTGCTTCATTCGCGATGCGGTCGAGGCTCAGTCCTGTCCAGCCCTCGCTTGCCGCGAGCCGAAGGGCGGCATCGATAATCTTTCCGCGGGTGCTTGTCGTATCCAGCATGGCGTATCTCCATCGCTGTCTCGCAGGATCAGCCCTAGATCAACCCTCGTTCAAGTGGACTCAATTGAACAAGGTCAAGTTGATCGATTTCTATCGGTCAGCGCAACTGTTCCCGCGTCCATTCCCGCTTTCGCGGGGACATGCTTGGACGCGCGTTGCGCTAGATCAACCCTCGTTCAAGTGGACTCACTTGGACGAGGTCAAGTTGATCTATTTCTATAGGTTAGCGCAACTGTTCCCACGTCCATCCCCGCCTTCGCGGGGACATGCTTGGGCGCGCGTTGCGCTAGACCTAACCCTTTGCGGCCTTCACTTAAAGCCTCCACAATGCCGCGACCCGGTGCCTATTCCGTTTACCGCTGCGAAACAGGCTCCTGCTTCGGCAGATCATGCAATTGCCGATGATGGCCGAGCTTGTTGATGAGAGCCTCCAGCCGCTGATCATAGATGCCGCATTCGCGCAGATGCCGCACCGTGTTCACCACATAGTCGATATTCCGGCCGGACCGTCCGACACCGCGGCGAACCAGCCAGCCCTGGATTTCGAGAGGCAGGCGTCCGGCATATTGGCGATGGCCGCGATTGACGATGAAGCACAGCGCGCGAACCTTACGGCGTTCCTCCTCCCGCAGCGCAACGGTCCGCCACATCGGCCGGTAGACATTGCTGATCTGCTCACGGCGGCGGAGATAGTTGAGCGTTTCACCGGCGCGGGACGCTGCCACGTGATAGGCGATGCCCTCGCACCAGCCGCCCGCGTCGAGCCCCAGCACGAGACCGGGCCGGCGCCGAGTGCCGCGATGGTTGTGCGAGTAGATGCAGAGCGATCGGTGTGCGCCGGCGAGAAAGGCGTGCGCGGCCTCTTCATACTGGAAGCCGGGCCGCCACATCAGCGAGCCATAGCCGAACACCCAAAGACCGCCAGGCTCCGCGCTCACGCCGTCTTCTTCTCCCCGGCCGCGCCGGCGCCGTGGGGGCGGCCGAAATCGGGGGCGGCGGTTTCCTGGCCGGCTTCGATGATGCCGCGCCGGATCGCGCGGGTGCGGGAGAACAATTCGAACAGCGCCTCGCCATCGCCCCAGCGGATCGCCCGCTGCAAAGCGGTCAAATCCTCGGTGAAGCGCCCCAGCATTTCGAGCACGGCGTCCTTGTTGTTCAGGAACACGTCGCGCCACATGGTCGGGTCGGACGCGGCGATGCGCGTGAAGTCGCGAAAGCCGCCGGCGGAGAATTTCACGACCTCCTTCTCGGTGACTTTTTCGAGATCGGAGGCGGTGCCGACGATGTTATATGCGATGAGATGCGGGACATGGCTGGTGATCGCGAGCACCAGATCGTGATGCTCCGGCGTCATGATTTCGACCCGCGAGCCGCACCCTTCCCAAAAACGGGCCAGTTTCTCCACGGCCTCGGCGGAGGCGTCCGGCGGAGGCGTCAGAATGCACCAGCGTCCGTCGAACAGCTCGGCAAAGCCGGATTCCGGCCCGGAATGCTCCGTTCCCGCAATGGGATGGCCGGGAATGAAATGCACGCCCTTGGGCAGATGCGGGCCGACTTCGCGGACCACAGCGCTCTTG
Organism: uncultured Alphaproteobacteria bacterium; assembly: GCA_963749875.1. Classification (GTDB taxonomy): domain Bacteria; phylum Pseudomonadota; class Alphaproteobacteria; order Rhizobiales; family Rhodomicrobiaceae; genus JAHQVI01. The sequence continues at coordinate 559,778 of CAVVOX010000002.1, read as the reverse complement.
ACGGAACCGGCATCGGTGACGATGGCGCCGGGTTTCAAGGCGGGACCAATCGCCTCGGCGATCGCCCCGAAACTGCCGACCGGCGTGCACAGAACGACCAGATCGGCGCCAGCCACGGCTTCCGCCGGATCGGCAAAGACCGCGTCGCACAGCCCCAGGCGCTCCGCCGTCTTCCGCGTCGCCTCCGATTTCGCGCATCCCGTGATACGCCCCGCAAGCCCGCGTCGGCGGATTGCATGGCTGAGCGAGGAGCCGATCAGCCCGAGGCCGATCAGCGCGACCTGATCGAAAATTGGCTTAGCCATGCGCGCGCGCCCCGTTCATGAAGTCGCGCAGCGCCTCGACGACCGCCCGGTTTTCCCGTTCCAGGCCAACGGTCAGACGAAGACCGTTCGGAATGCCGTAATTCTCCAGCCGGCGCAGAATGATCCTGCGGCTCTGCAGGAGGGCGTCGGCGTCGGCGGCCGTTCGCCCCGGTTCGCCGGAGAAATGCACGAGCAGGAAATTCCCGGCGCTGTCCGTCACCTGCAAGCCGATCGCGCGGATCTCGCGCGCCAGCCAGCCGAGCCATTCGTCATTATGCGCCTTTGCGCGCTCGACATGCGCGTAGTCCTTCAGCGCGACGACGGCAGCCGCCATACTCGGTCCGGGAACATTGAACGGGCCGCGAATCCGGTTCAGCACGTCGGCAATATCGGCCGGACAATAGACCCAGCCGACCCGCGCGTTCGCCAGGCCGTGGATCTTGGAGAAGGTGCGCGTCATCAGCGTGTTCGATGTCGTCGCGACCAGCTCGATCCCGGCCTCATAATCGTTGTGGTTCACATATTCCGCATAAGCCCCATCCAGCACGAGCAGCACGCGCTCCGGCAGCTCTTTCCGCAGACGCCGGATTTCATCGAAGCCGATGTAGGTGCCGGTCGGGTTGTTGGGATTGGCGATGAAGACCACGCGCGTCTTCGGATTGACGCGCTCCAGAATCGCACCGATATCGGCGCGAAACGCCGTCTCCGGCGCGACGGCCGGCGCCGCACCCGCCGCCAGGATCACGATCTTGTAAACCAGAAAACCGTGCTCGGTAAAGACCGCCTCATCGCCGGGGCCCAGATAGGCCTGCGCGATCAAATGAAACAGCTCGTCCGACCCGCAGCCGCAGACGATATGGTCCGGATTGAGCCCGAAATGCGCGCCGATCGCCTCCCGCAGCGCCGTTGCCGAGCCGTCCGGATAGCGGTCAAGCTTTCCGGCAGCCGCACGGAAAGCCTCGATCGCGGCCGGACTCGCCCCGAGCGGCGTTTCATTTGACGACAATTTGATGACCGGCCCCGCCCCCGGCAATTTGCTTCGGCCAGGCACGTAAGGCTCGATCTCGAATATGGCCGGTCTTGCCTCGGGCCCTTGCGCAGGCGGCACTTCGATCTCCCTAACGCTTGCGTTATATGCTGTAGCTGATAACGCGCGAACAGCCGGACTCATAGGATTGCAGACCGCAGATTGCAAAGAAAAGATTGACTTTAGCGGCCAGCATCCTAGCTAACGCACAAAGCGCTGCCTCAACACTAGATCAACCCTCGTTCAAGTGGACTCACTTGAATGAAGTCAAGTTGATCGATTTCAAAAGGCGAGCGCAACTATTCCCGCGTCCATCCCCGCCTTCGCGGGGGACATGCTTGGACGCGCGTTGCGCTAAGCAGCCTCTGCGCGTATCCGGCCCGCGCAGTTGTAAATCATGCCGGAGCGGTGAGGGCGGGAGGCTCACAGGATATGGCGCAGACCTTGACGACGCAAAGCGAGGTTGCACATTTCTGCGAAGATGAGCCGCTTTCCCTGGATAGCGGCGCCGAACTCGCTCCATTCACCATCGCCTACAAGACCTATGGCACGCTGAACGCCGCCAAATCCAACGCCATTCTCATTTGTCACGCGCTGACCGGCGATCAATACGTCGTTGGCCCGCATCCGGTGACCGGTAAGCGGGGCTGGTGGGAAACCGTCGTCGGCCCCGGCAAGCCGATCGACACCGACCGCTATTTCGTCATCTGCCCGAACATTATCGGCGGCTGTCTGGGATCGACCGGTCCCGCCTCGACCAACCCACGCACCGGGAAGCCCTATGGGCTGGAATTTCCCGTCATCACGGTCCGCGACATGGTCAAGGCGCAGGCCCGGCTCCTGGAACGTCTCGGCATTGACGATCTGTTCTCGGTGATCGGCGGCTCGATGGGCGGCATGCTGGTGCTGGAATGGGCGGCAAGCTATGGAGACCGGGTGTTTTCCGCCGTGCCGATCGCCACCGCGGCCCGCCATTCCTCACAGAATATCGCCTTTCACGAGGTCGGGCGCCAGGCGGTGATGGCCGATCCGGACTGGCGGCATGGGCGCTATCTGGAAGAGGGCGTCGCCCCACGCAAGGGGCTCGCGGTGGCGCGCATGGCCGCGCATATTACCTATCTGTCGTCCAAGGCGCTGCACGAGAAATTCGGCCGCAAGCTGCAGGACCGCGAAGCGCTGACCTTCGGCTTCGATGCCGATTTCCAGGTGGAAAGCTATTTGCGGCATCAGGGATCGACCTTCGTCGACCGGTTCGATGCCAATTCCTATCTCTATATCACGCGCGCCATGGACTATTTCGATCTCGCCGCGGATCATGGCGGCACGCTTGCCGGCGCCTTTCAGGGGGTGAAAACGCGCTTCTGTCTGGTCTCCTTCACCAGCGACTGGCTCTATCCGACGCGTGACAGCCGCGAGATCGTCCGCGCATTGAACGCGGTGGCCGCCAATGTCAGCTTTGTCGAGATCGAGTCGGACAAGGGACATGATGCCTTTCTGCTCGACGAACCGGAGCTGTTCGACACGATCTCCGGCTTTCTGAACGCGGCGGCTGAAAGGCGCGGCATCACCCTTGCCCCGCAAAAGACCCTCGCGAGTGTCTGATCCCCATGCGCGCGCTCCATAACAAACCGCTGACCCCGGCCCGCGTCGATCACCTGCTCATCGCCGAAATGGTGGAGCGTAGCTCGCGCGTGATCGACATCGGCTGCGGCCATGGCGAGCTTCTGTCGCTCCTGGAGATCGAGCGCGAAGTCGACGGGCGCGGGATCGAGCTCCGCCAGTCGAACGTCAATCTGTGCGTGGCGCGAGGTCTGTCGGTCATTCAGGGCGACGCCGACCGGGATCTCGTCCACTATCCGGACAAGGCGTTCGATTACGCCATTCTCAGCCAGACCTTGCAGGCAATGCGCGATCCGCGCCATGTGCTGGAGCAACTCCTCCGGATCGGCCGGCACGCCATTGTCTCATTCCCGAATTTCGGCCATTGGCGGATCCGGCTGCAATTTCTGATCCAGGGGCGCATGCCGGTCACGCGCAACCTGCCGGAACCCTGGTACGAGACCCAGAACATTCATCACTGCACGATCAAGGACTTCCTCTCTTTGTGCGAGCTGGTCAACGCCAAGGTCGAACGCTCCGTCGCGCTGAATGCCTATGGCCAGCGCATAGGCATCAACTTCCCGCTCATCTGGCACAATCTGATCGGTGAGCAGGCCGTGTTTCTGCTGACGCGAGACGGCTGATCGAATGCCGGATCGGCCCCGTCCTTAAAGCGCCGGACTCTTAATCGGAATCGGCACCGTCTCTCTAACTATTTGTTTTGGCATCGGAGTTACCCGAAAAGTGGATGCCACTATTCGGTCCGCTGCTCTAGCGCAACGCGCGTCCAAGCATGTCCCCGCGAAGCCGGGGACGGACGCGGGAATAGTTGCGCTCGCCTTTTGAAATCGATCAACTTGACCTCGCTCAAGGGAGTCCACTTGAACGAGGGTTGATCTAGGGGGATCAGTCAACTCGCCGCTGGCGGGTTTCGCTCCGCCGTCACACGCTCAATCTCCTCGTCCCAAAAAGCTGTAGATAGGCAGGAGCTCCCGCCTTGCGCTTTCGCGCGAACACCAGAAGGCTGGCGCAAGAGCTAGCCAGGGAGGCTTTAATGGTTACATGGCTTATGGGGGCGTGGCTCCTTTACCACATCATCGCACTGCTCCATGTCTATGGAGGCGGCGCGGCGGCGGGCCTTGAGGCGGCCATGCATGAAAGCCTTGCCGTGCTCGATCTGGGCGGGCTGATAGGGGCGAACGGGCCGACTTTCGTGATCACCTACGGCGCCATCGTCACCTTTGCCATTCTGCTCGCGCTCTATTTCGAGATGAGCCGGATCGTGCGTTACGGGCTGGACCGGAATTTCAGCCGAAGCCAGCAGGACCTTTACGGCTCGATTTTCCTGCTCGTCGTGACCAGCATCGAGATGTTCTTCGTTCCGATCGCCTGGACGTCGATCTTCATCATCCTGTTCGTCGCGAGCATCATGGATGTGCTGGTTCACGTGCGCTATCTGCACTTCTTCGTGCGGCCCAGGCGCGTCTAGATCAACCTTCGTTCAAGTGGAATCACTTGAGCGAGGTTAAGTTGATCTATTTCAAAAGGTTAGCGCAACTGTTCCCGCGTCCATTCGGACGCGCGTTGCGCTGGCTCATTAGGAGCGTGAGAATGCAGCCGCCAGCTCGATATGCGGCGAGTAGACGAACTGGTCGATGGGGGAGACGTGGGTGAGCCGATAGCCGCCGTCGAGCAAGGCCCGCGCATCCTTGGCAAAGCTGACCGGATTGCAGGAAATGGCGACGACTTTGCGGACTCGGGATTTCGCGAGCGCCTTCGCCTGGGCGATCGCGCCGGCTCTCGGCGGATCGAACAGCACGGCATCGAATGCGTTCAGCTCCGGTGGCGAAAGCGGCTCCTTCGCCAGATTGCGGGCAAGGGTTTCAATCGGCTTTAAGCCCTGGGCGTGGCGGGCGGCGGTCGCCAGCGCGGCGAGCAGGCTTTTCTCCAGCTCGACTGCGGTGACCGACGCATTCCGGGCGAGGCCAAATGTGAAGGCCCCCAGCCCGGAATACAGGTCGGCGATCTTGCGTGCTTTCCCGATCGCGGCAGCTGCAATCTCCGCCATGGCGCATTCGGCCTCGCCGGACGCCTGCAGGAATGTGCCCGGCGGCAGGTTGACGCTCACGCCGGCGAAGGTCAGTTTTGGCGCGGCAATGCTGAAGAGCGGATCGCTCGCCTCCGTGATGCGGATGATACCGGCTGCCTCGGCGGCCCGGCTCAGATCCGGTGTCATCGGACGCAGCCGGCCTTTTACGCCGTCGATATTAACGTCAAAGCCATTATCGCAGACGGTCACGAGAACTCCGGGCCTCGCCGCCCGGGAGAAGCCCGGACAAGAGGCGTCGTAGGCCAGGAAGCGCGCCTTCGAGCTGCGGCAACAGCACCGGACATTCGCCCAGATCGACGATCTCGTGGCTTTGCGCGCGCCGGAAGCCGAGCCTCAGCCCCTTGCCGGTCTTCTCGCCGGTCAGCGTTACACGCCGCCGGGAGCGCGGTCCGAAGGCGCGGACATGCTCGACCGGCGCATCGATACCTTCCATACTGAGCACATCGATGACACGCTGCCTCTTCCATTCGAGATAGGCGTTCCATTCCAAATGCTGCAGCGCGCAGCCGCCGCAAATACCGAAATGCCGGCAGACCGGCGCGACGCGAGCGGGTGCAGGCTCCAGGATTTCCGCAAGCTGCCCCCGATTGCCGGCGATGTCCGCCGCGACGCGCTCCCCCGGCAAGGTGAAGGGCACATAGAGCGGCCCGCTCTCGGTGTCGGCGATGCCGTCGCCCTGATTGCCGAGGCGCGCGATCGTCAGCTCACGGCGCATGGCGCGCTCCGATCAGATATTCGCGATTGCCCGATTGCCCCTCGATCGGCGAGGGCATGGCCCCTTCCATGCACCAGCCCGGCTGCGCGGCAAGGAAGCCGACGACAGCAGCCAGCGCTCTCTCGCGGGCCGCATCGCTCTTCACGATCCCGCCTTTGCCGACATGCTCGCGGCCGGCTTCGAATTGCGGCTTCACAAGCGCGACGATCCACGCGCCGGGCGCGGCGAGCGCCAGAGCAGCCGGCAGCGCCTTTGTCAAAGAGATGAAGCTCACATCCGCGACGATGGCATCGGCCGGATCGGGAATGAGTGAAGCGTCCAGCCGCCGCGAGTCGGTATTGTCCAGATTGATCACGCGATCATCGGCGGCAATGGCGGGATGCAGTTGACCGGTCCCGACATCGACGGCATAGACGCGCCGCGCCCCGCGCCGCAGCAGCGCCTGCGTGAAGCCGCCCGTCGACGCGCCGATGTCGATCGCGACGCGGCCCGCGCAGTCGAAGCCGAAATGGTCGAGCGCAGCTTCCAGCTTCAGGGCGCCGCGCGACACATAGCCGGACCAGCCTTCCGTGATCGCAATCTCGGCATCGGGCGGGAGGTCGAGCCCCGGCCGCATCTCCACCGCTCCGCCCACCGTCACGACGCCGCGCTTGATCAGGTCGCGCGCACGCGAGCGCGTCGCCGCCAGCCCGCGCAACGTCAGAAGCTGGTCCAGACGCATTTTCTGACGATCGTTCATAGCGTATGCGGACGCCGCCTTATTCAGGAGGGCGAGCCGAGCTGCTCCGCGATCGTCTTGGTGCGCTCGGTGACGACATCGCCTGTATGTTTCGTCGAAACCGCTTCGATCAGCGCGATCCAGCACTCGTCCTCGGCAACCGGATTGTGCATCACGCCCTTCGGCACGATGTGAAAATCGCCTTCATCAAGCGTGACCGCGCCATCCTCATATTGGATGACGAGCCGGCCTTTGACGACATAGAAAAGCTCGTCTTCCTCATCGTGCTTGTGCCAGACGAATTCGCCCTTGAGCTTGGCGACCTTGACATATTGGTCGTTGACCTGCCCGACGATGCGCGGCGACCAGTAGTCGCTGACCTTTTCCAGCTCACTGCGGAAATTGATCCCGGAGTTCATCCCTGCCTCCAACCGCCCTGCTGTATGGCGCTCTCCGGCGCGAAGCCGGGCCGGCCTTCTGCTCAGTACCCCTGGCCCTCTCCATCGTCATTCCCGCGAAAGCGGGAATCCAGTAACCATCTGATTCGCCTTATAATACTGAATCCCCGCCTCCGCGGGGATGACGCCATGTGTAGGGTGATGCCATAGCCTCACGCGCGAATTTCGCCGCCTGTCGCCTTCCTCACTTCGGCGATGATCCGCGATGAGGCGGCATCGATCTCCTGATCGGTCAGCGTCTTCTCGCGGGGCTGCATCGTCACCTCGATCGCCAGGGACTTCTTGCCTGCCCCTAGGCTCGCCCCTTCGAAGACGTCGAAGACGGTCACATCCGAGATCAGCGCCTTGTCAGCGCCCTGGGCCGCGCGCATCACATCGCCGGCAAGCGTATCGGAGTCCACCACGAAGGCGAAATCGCGCCGGACCGGCTGAAGGTCCGTGAGGTCAAGCGGCGGCCTGGCGCTGCCCTTGCGGCGCGGGACGGGGATCGCCTCGAGAAAGATCTCGAATGCGGCGGCCGGCCCGCCCAGATCCATGCCCTTCAGGGCCTGCGGGTGCAGCTCGCCGAACATGCCGAGAACATTTTTCGGGCCGAGCCGGATGACGCCGGAGCGTCCGGGATGGAACCAACCGGGCGCTTCCCGCGCGATCTGGACCTTGGCGGGATCGAGGCCGAGCGCGGCGAGCAGTGTCAGCGCATCCGCCTTGACATCGAAGAGGCTGACGGGCTCGGCGGCTCCATCCCAATGGCGACCGCCGCCGGTCAGCTTCGCAGTGCCTAGCCGAAGGCCGGCGGCGGCGATGAGCTGATCCTCCGGCCTGTCGCCACGATAGACCTGGCCGACCTCGAACAGGGCGAAATCGCTGAATCCGCGATTGGCGTTCTGGCGCGCCGCCGCCGCGAGCCCGGCGATCAGGCTTGGCCGCATGACCGCCATCTCGGTGGAAATCGGGTTGGCGAGTTCGAGCTCCGGCTGGCCACCGCCGAACAGCTCGGCATCCGCGCGCGGGATGAACGACCAGGTCACCGCCTCGATAAGACCGCGTCCGGCGAGCACGCGGCGTGCGCGGCTGATGCGCTTCTGGCCGTCGGTCATGACCGGCTTCGTCACGCCCGGCGCGCGCTCCATCGGCATTGTCGGCACCCGGTCGACACCGGCGACGCGGATCACCTCCTCGACGAGATCGGTGGCCCCATCAACATCGGGCCGCCAGCTCGGTGGCCTCACCTTCAGCCGCGCGCCCGAGCCCTCGACAGTGAAGCCAAGCTTCTTCAGCGGGCCGAGAACCTCGGACGTTTTCAGCTTCAGCCCGGTCAGCTTTTCGACGCGCGCCGGATCGAAGGCAATGACGGTTTTCCGGTCGGGCTCGCGTCCGGCCACTTCGAACTCACTCGGCTCGCCGCCGCAGATCGCCAGAATCATCTTGGTCGCGAGATTGACCCCGAGCCGCTCCGACTGCGGATCGATGCCGCGTTCGAAACGGTAGCGGGCGTCGGAATGAATGCCGTAGCGGCGGCCGGTCCTCGCGGTGCGGACCGGGTCGAAATAGGCCGACTCGATGAGGACATTGACGGTTTCCTCAGTGCAGCCGGTTTCCTCGCCGCCCATAATGCCGCCGAAACCGAGCACGCGCCCGTCATCGGCGATCACGCAAGCCTCGCTGTCGACGTCATAGGTCCTGCCGTCGAGCGCCAGGAAGTTTTCGCCCTTCTTGCCGAGCCGGGCATGGATGACGCCTTGCACCTTGTCGGCGTCATAGACGTGCAGGGGCCGGCAGCGGTCGAAGGTGATGTAGTTCGTCACATCCACCAGCGCATTGATCGGACGAAGTCCGATGGCGCGCAACCGCTTCTGCAGCCAATCCGGCGAGGGGCCGTTTTTGACGCCCCGGATATAGCGCCCGGCAAAGATCGGGCAGGCGTCGGCGGTCGTTTTGCTGAATTCCAGATCGATTTTGATCGGGCTGGCGAACTTGCCCTTGCCGGTGAAGCCCTCATCTTCCTTCTTCAGCTTGCCGATGCCGAGCGCGGCAAGATCGCGGGCGATCCCCCGGACGCCGAGGCAATCGGCACGGTTCGGCGTGATGGAGACGTCGATGACCGGATCGGCCATTTCCATGACGTCGATGAAGCGCGCGCCGATATGCCCGCCGGCGCTTTCGGGCAGATCGATAATGCCGGTATGCTCGTCGGAAAGCTGCAGCTCGCGCTCGGAGCACAGCATGCCCATCGATTCCACGCCCCGGATCTTCGCCTTGCCGAGCGTGAAGTCGGTGCCCGGGATGTAGACGCCGGGCGCCGCGAAGACGCCGATCATTCCCGCGCGCGCATTGGGAGCGCCGCAGACGACCTGCGCGACGCCCTTGCCGGTATCGACCTTGCACACCCGCAGCTTGTCGGCATCGGGATGCTGCTCCGCCTCGATGACGCGCGCGACGGTGAAGTCCTTCAGCTTCTCCGCCGGATCGTCGATGCTTTCCACTTCGAGACCGAGCTGGATCAGCGCATCATGCAGCTCATCGAGCGAGGCGTTCGTGTCGAGATGGTCTTTGAGCCAGCTTAGTGTGAATTTCATGGGGTTTGACCTGACTTGAAGTATTCAGTCTCAGATATTCAGTGCAATCCGCTTCTCACCCTCACCCGGCGCTTCGCGCCGCCCTCTCCCGCGCAGGATGGGTTGAACGTAGTGAAACCCATCGGTTCATCGCAAGAATGGCAGGTTTCGCAAGGGCTCAACCCACCCTACGTGAAGGCTCCCGTCGTGAGGCGGGTGGGTGAGGGGCCTAGCTCGAAAGCCCGCCGGCCAGATTCGGCACGTCGAAGGGCAGGAAGCCGTAATGCTTCAGCCAGCGCAGATCGGCCCCGAAGAACGCCCTCAAGTCGGGGATGCCGTATTTCAGCATGGCGATGCGGTCGAGCCCCATGCCGAAGGCGAAGCCCTGATAGCGCTCCGGATCGAGCCCGACGGATTTCAGCACATTCGGGTGGACCATGCCGCTGCCGGCGATCTCCAGCCACTCGCCTGGCTTGCCGATCGCCTCGGCGCCGATGTCGATCTCCATGGACGGCTCGGTGAACGGAAAATGCGAGACGCGCAGCCGCATCGGCAATTCGTCCACCTCGAAGAACGCCTTGCAGAACTCGGCGAAGACCCATTTGAGGTGGCCCATATGGGTCTCCTCGTCGATGACCAGCGCCTCGATCTGGTGGAACATCGGCGTATGGGTCTGGTCGCTGTCGCAGCGATAGACGCGGCCGGGTGCGATGAGGCGGATCGGCGGCTTCTGCTCCAGCATGGTCCGGATCTGCACCGGGCTCGTATGGGTGCGCAGGAGCAGGCGCGAGCCGTCCGCCTTCTCGTTGAAATAGAAGGTGTCGTGCTCCTGGCGCGCCGGGTGCTCTTCCGGAATGTTGAGCTTGGAGAAATTGTAATCGTCGGTCTCGATGTCCGGGCCTTCCGCGATGGGAAAGCCGAGATCGGCGAAGATCGCGGTAATCTCGTCCCAGACCTGGCTGAGCGGATGGATGCGGCCCTCCAGCTGCGGCCCGCGCGGGACCGGCAGGGAGATGTCGGCGCGTTCCGTCTCAAGGCGTTTTGCGAGCGCCTCCTCCTGAAGCACGGCTTTGCGCGCTTCGATCGCCTGGCTGACCTGCTCTTTTACAGCATTGATCGCCTGGCCGAAGCCGCGCCGTTCGTCGGGGGGAAGCCGGCCGAGGGTCTTCAGCAGCGCGGTCACGCTGCCATTCTTGCCGAGCGCACCGACCCGCAAATCTTCAAGCGCGGCCAGGTCCTGCGCCTCCGCCACGCGCTCCAGCAGGTCTTTTTCAAGCTTCTTAAGATCGCTCTCTGATGCCGCCGCTACCGCATCCATGAGCCTCTCCAATGGATTTGCCGTCCCAAAGAAGCGACCCGAATGCTCCTTCAAGAGGCGAACACGCAGCGCCCGTATGATTTAGCAAGGACGCCGGCGCCAGCAAATGGGCCGATCAGGCAGATTTGACTGCCGCCTGGGCCCGCTCGACCAGAGCCTTGAAAGCCTCCGGTTCACGCACAGCGAGATCGGCCAGGATCTTACGGTCGACCTCGATGCCGGCCTTGTTCAGGCCGTCAATAAATCGGCCATAGGTGAGGCCCAGCTCACGCGCGGCGGCGTTGATGCGCTGAATCCAGAGCGCGCGGAAATTGCGCTTCTTGGTCCGGCGGTCGCGATAGGCATATTGGCCGGCCTTCTCGACGGCCTGGCGTGCGACGCGGATGGTGTTCTTGCGCCGACCGTAATAGCCCTTGGCGGCTTTCAGAACTTTCTTGTGGCGAGCATGGGTGGTGACGCCCCGTTTCACTCTCGACATGGCGGTGCTCCTTCAGAGAAAGGCAAAGGAAATGTGGGTTCAGGCAGCGCGATCAGGTGAGGTCATAGGGCATGAACTGCTTGACGATCTTCGTATCCGGCTCGCTGAGCACGGCCGTGCCGCGCGCCTGCCGGATAAACTTCTTCGTCCGTTTGATCATGCCGTGCCGCTTGCCCGCCTGGGTGAACTTCACCTTTCCGGTCGCCGTCACCTTGAAGCGCTTTTTGACACCGCTCTTGGTTTTCAGTTTGGGCATTTTGCTTCCTTTCAAAATGAACTGGCCCGGCAGCATTCACCGGGCGATCATATTTCTCGCTCAACTGAGAAGCGTTTCGAGGCCGCCACGGCATGCCCTTTTCGCCGGGCGGCTCTGCGCGAGGCAACTTACGTGCAAATACACGGCCGCGCAAGTGGGCTGTATGTGACCTTCAATACGCTAATATACGATTTCCGCCTTACGAAATGTTCATTTTGTGGTAAGAGGGGAAAGGGTGATCTCAATAGAAGTGACCGGCACGCTGGGGTGCCGGGTCGTTTCATGGTCACCTTGTTGCTCAGACGATCGCCTTATCCGAACATCTGGCGATCGGGGTGGCAGCATCGGCAACATCGTTATTGCGGTCTCAAGCGCCGGGCTTCACGATAGAGGCTCGGCGTTTTTTTTGTGACAGCCGTCCGGCCTCAGCGGGGGGCGAGGATCATGATCATTTGTCGCCCTTCGAGCCTCGGCTCGACTTCGACCTTGGCAAAACTCTCCGCCTGTTCCTTCACACGCTGCAAAAGCTGCATTCCCAGTTCCTGGTGGGCCATTTCCCGGCCACGGAACCGCAAGGTGACCTTGACTTTATCGCCTTCGTCGAAGAAGCGCTTCATCGCCCGGAACTTGACGTCATAGTCGTGCGTGTCGATGTTCGGGCGCAGCTTGATTTCCTTGACCTCAACGGTCTTCTGCTTTTTACGCGCCTCGGACGCTTTCTTTTGCGTCTGATATTTGTACTTGCCGAAGTCCATGATCTTGGCGACGGGCGGATTTGAATTTCCGACCTCGACAAGGTCAAGTCCCGCTTCCTCGGCGCGCGCTATGGCATCCTGCTTTGCGATAAGCCCGTGATTCTGCCCCAACTCGTCAATGAGCTGGACTTCCCGGGCGGCGATTGCGTCATTGATGCGCGGACCATCCTTTGTTGGCTCGCTCTTAAACGGTCTGCGAATGGTTATGTCTCCTTCGTTGTTCCCACAAAACCAATCACACCGAACCCGCTCCCATAGGCACCATCCGGTGAGTTGATTTGAATTGAAGAAATAGGATCAATATTCTTTCCAGGCAAGTCAAGAGAATTGCGGATTTCACAAATATACTAGACCGAAATTCTGTCGAATGATGGCGGAGATGCCTCATTTGCCGACAAGTTGCGGTCAAAGCCGGGTGCAAGCGCACTATCCAGCAAGTTATCATAGACCAATAACGTTTGGCGCTGGAGCGCTTGCTTCGAATACAAAGCGGCGACCCGGCGCCGCGCCGCCTCTGCCATCGCATCGATCTGCGCCGCCGGCAGCGTCAGCGCCGCCTCGATTTGCCGGGCCAGCGCGCCCTCGTCGCCGGCGGGAAACATCCATCCGGTTCCCGGCGTTCCACTGCCGGTCGTCGAAGCTGCGGCGATCGTCTCCGGAAGCGCGCCGATCTCGCTGACGATCACCGGACACCCCATCGCCTGCGCCTCGATCGAAATGCGTCCGAAAGCCTCCGGCTCGATCGATGGCACGATCGCGAGCACAGCCGCCGCGAAGGCCGCCGGCATGTCGTCGCAATGGCCGGGCAACAGGATGCGCTCCGTCAGCCCGAGCGCGGCGATACGGTTCGCCAGTTCATCGCGATAGGCCGCGCGGCCCTGATCGTCGCCGGCAAGAATGAAGACGACATCCCGAAAGTCCGGCTTTTCCAGAATGCGCGCCGCGGCGCCGATGGTGACGAGCTGGCCTTTCCAGCGTGTGAGCCGGGCGGCTTGAACGACGAGCTGCGCCTCGCTCGGGACACCCCATCTTTCGCGAAGCGCCGCGACGCGTTCGGGCGAGACCGCCGCTGGCGAGAAGCGCTCCAGGTCGACACCGCGGGGAATGACGCGCACCCTATCATCCGGCGTGCCGTGCCGTTGCTTGAGGATGCCGGCGGTGTAATGCGAGTTCGCGATCACCAGATCGCCGCGCGCCATGATCGAATTATACCAGCCCTTGATGCGGCCCTTCTGATTATAGATGCCGTGATATGTGGTGACGAACGGCTTATTCAACCGGCTCGCGGCAAGCCATGCGCTCCAGGCCGGAGCGCGGCTTCGCGCATGGACGAGATCGACATTGCGACGCTCGATGATCCTGCGGAGCCGTTGCGCATTGGCGAGCATTCTGGCCGGATTCTTCGTCCCCGCGGCCAAATGGATGATTTCGCCGCCGACTTTTACCAGCTCGTTTTCCAGACGCCCGCCTTCGCTGGCGACCAGCGCCGTCCCTCCCGCCTTCACGATCGCCTCGGCCACCTCGATAACCGTGCGCTCCGCCCCGCCCGTTTCGAGCGCCGGGATCACCTGCAGAATGACGGGATTGTGCGGCATGAGAATCGGCCACGGTTTGGGCGTTGGCATTGGAGGCGGCTCCGTGGCAGATTGCCCGGAAGCTCAAACACGATCACAAAGCTAATAGAGAGATGAGCCACGCCACGCAATTCCTTGATGTTACGGCCGAAGGCCGCCCGCCCCGCAAGATCGCCTATCTGCAATCACCGGCCGCCGCGCCGATGCGCCGGGCCTCGTCTGGCTTTCGGGCTTCAAATCCGACATGGTGAGCACGAAGGCGAGCGCGCTGGCGGATTTCGCCGAGAGAACCGGCGCCGCCTATCTGCGCTTCGACTATTCCGGCCACGGCCAATCGACCGGCCCGATCGAGGACTTCACCATCGGCGACTGGCTGACCGAGTTGCTCACCTGTTTCGACCGGCTGACAAGCGGGAAACAAATTCTCATCGGCTCCAGCATGGGCGGCTGGATCGCGCTGCTTCTGGCGCGGGCGCTGGTCGAGCGCGGTGAGGGCGACCGGCTTGCGGGCATGGTGCTGATCGCGCCGGCCTGGGACATGACCGAGGAGCTGATGTGGAAGCAGTTTACGCCCAAAGTCAAAGACGTGCTGGAGCGCGAGGGCGTCTATTATCAGCCCTCCGAATATGGCGAGCCCTATGCGCTGACGCGCGCCCTGATCGAGGAAGGCCGCAATCATCTCTTCGCGGGCACGCATTTCGATCCCGGCTGTCCGGTTCGCATCCTTCAGGGTCTGCGCGACCCCGACGTGCCGTGGAAACACGCGCTGAAGCTCGTCGATCTGCTCGGCGGGGAGGATGTCCGGCTGACGCTGATCAAGGATGGCGAGCACCGGCTGTCGCGGGAGGGGGATTTGGCGGTGCTGCGGGGGATGGTGGCGGAATTTGTGGAAGTGTGAGCAGGTTGAGGGCCCGGGGTTAGATTTCTTTTCTGAAGTTGAATCGAGGAAGCATTTTGGCCGCACCGCTTAATGTCTGATAAGCGGTGTGAGCAGACATCCGCTCGTTCCAGTATTAGGCGTTGGGTCGCAACTGGACTTTCGTCGCTAGGGAGCGTCGGGTTCTAAGTTGGTGACTAGCATCATCGCAGCATGTGTTGCGGGTGAAACTCTATTTTGATATCATTTTCTTGCGAACGTTGCCAGCAGACCCATTGAGTATTATGTCTGCAGTAAATTTCGGGGAGTATGGATCGGACAAACGTAATGCTTTGGTGGCGATCGGCAGTTTTCTCCGTTGCAATGTGCTCGATCTTAATATTGAGCACAGGGTGGGCTTTCGCGAAAACAGCTGCACCCGCTGAAGCTCCTACTCTTTTGAAGGAGATAAACGATAATTTTGCCCGAAATCTTGGCCAATCGCCCAGTTCTAAGTGACCGTTTGAGAATGCAGTTTGCGAATCAGCGCGTTTGTGATTCACGATATTTATGTGGACACGAGAGACGCGGGGCCGGATGGCCGAGATTGAGCGGCGCACGAAGCGCTATCCCACGGATTTGACTGATGCGGAATGGGCGCGGATCGCGCCTTTGTTGCCGGCGCCGCGGCGGCGCGGGCGCAAGCCGGGCGTGGATTTGCGCGAGATCCTCAACGCCATTCGCTACATGGCGCGCTCCGGTGGCGGCTGGCGGATGCTGCCGAAGGATTTTCCGCCTTGGCAGACCGTTTACTGGTGGTTCCGGCGGTTTGTCCGGCTCATGCTGTTCAGGACGATCCATGATGTCGCCTTGATGCTTGACCGGGAGCGTGCGGGGCGTGAGGCAAGTCCCGAGGGTGGCGTGCTCGACAGCCAGACTGTCAAGGCTCCGGCGGCGCAGGAAAGGGGCTTCGACGGCGGCAAGCGGATCGTGGGACGCAAGCGCCATATCGCGGTCGATACGGACGGACGGCTCCTGCTGGTGAACCTTACGCCCGCCGACATCTCCGACAGCGCCGGGGCGCAGATGATCCTCGACGCCATCCGCAAGCGCTGGCCATGGCTCAAGCATCTGTTCGCCGATGGCGGCTATAACCGTACCCAGCTTATGGACAAGGCCGTCTTCCTCGACTTCGTTGTCGAAATCGTTCGCAGGATGGAAGGGCAAAAAGGCTTCGAAGTTCTGCCCCGGCGCTGGGTCGTCGAGCGCACCTTTGCCTGGATGACCCGATGGCGGCGTCTCATACGCGACTACGAACAACGCATCGACGTCTCCGAGGCCATGATCCATGTCGCCATGGGAAGTCTCCTACTGCGAAGGATCAGCCATTGAGGGATTTCTCAAACGGACTCTAACGCGAAAACAAAGTCAGGCCTCAGCGGATTCGATGCTCGCTGCCCGTATAGATTGTCAGATGGCATCCTGAAGACCTATTTCGGCACCGTGCAAGACGGAAATATGCCTTTAGCGGCACGGATTTTGAGCCAAATTCATGTCCAGCTGAAGTGTGTTAGCGCTGCCCGCTTTCGCGACATTCTAATGTCGCTTCAATTCACCCTTAAACACGAGTCTTTATCGAAGTTTCCAGATGATGCAAAGCAGTTTGCAGATCAAACGCTTGCACCTGTGGTTCTGCTTCTGTTCGACTTGGGAAGCGCGCGATTGAGATACGTTCTCTATCCGTGGCTTTATGTTCAGTTGGCTAAGATTAGTCTGCCTCAGTCAAAAGCCCGTCTATTGCAAGCGAAATTGGCTTTTGGGTGACAAGCGACTACGGCTTGCGAAGGCTTGATTTGGAGAATATTCGCCAGCTTTCCGACATCTTGACATCAAGTGCGCTTGCTTCGGGTCGTTGCAAAATCGTCGACGTACAAATCGTTCCCGTGAAAGGCATCGAGCCCGGCATCCCTTATTGCCTGAAAGACTGCTTGGCTGTGGAAGGTGATTCAGCCGAACTCAAACTGAACGGTAAGCCCATCAATGAGATAACGCAGTTATGCGACAGGAAGCGCGATCAGAAGAAAGCGCTATTGGATTCGCCTGCCCGTTCGAAAATCAAGCAGTGCCAGTCAGAATTCGGCGACCGCAACCGGCGTTTCACAAGCTGCATTATCGACAAAGGTATTGCGGAGCAACGAAAGGTTTTCGGTATCCTTGATCTGGAGGAAAGCCTTCCTACGAGGGAAGAGATTGCTGTCAGGCGACGCTGTAATCTTTCGCAAGGCGCTGCCGGTTTTAACCCCCCAAACTCTCATATATTAAGAGCGCCAGATGGAACGATAATTCAAAGGTGGACCGAAGTTACCGTTAAAGATAATAACGGCAATGTCTCGTCACGGCTTTACATAAGCACGCGATACAATAAAGATGGAACAATTTCTTCTATAATAATTCAAAATGACGCATCTGATGGAACTCAAACTGTGACGACGGTTACATTTGATACAGATGGCAATGCTTCATCCGATACCATCAAATATCCTCCTGCGAAAAATGCTCAGACAAATGGTGGCGGTCAATCAGACGACGACGATCCATCCCAAGGAACTCAGAGCCAGTCCCCGTCACCAGCCAATCAGAGATGCGGCCCGGAACAGGACACATGCGCCGACAACTGCTCGATTGAAGATCAAAGGCTCCTCGATATTCGGGAATGTATCGCTATTCTCGAAGGTGACGGAAAAAATGCCAAGGAAGAAGAGCGGTCGAAGTTTGAACCAGACCCGAGGATTCTAATGCCGGACCCGCAGACCGTCGGAGCACTTAAGCCTGAGATTGCCCAACTTAATCAGTGTTTATTGGAAGCAATTGGCGTTTCCGGTGAAAACAAGATCGTTACCCAGAACGATTGCCAGAGCATTCACCCGGTGTACGGACTTTTATACCCTACCAGGACGGGAATGCAATTGTAAGGATGATCTGGAAAAAAATATTGATCCTGACGGCAAGGCGATGGGGGAATTATGCAAATTGGTGCTTTGCAAATCTGAGAAGGGGGTATGCCCTTGCGACGAACTCAAACTCGGTGGAACTGATCGCCCAGGTGGCATCCTTCCGGGGACGGGTCCACAACCGGATCCTGCTCCGAGCTCCGTCATGAGACTAAAGATCCTGGGAATGCCCTACCGCCCGTAATTGCTTGGTTGTAAAGGTCCGAGATTTGATGGATCGGATTGAGGGTAAATCGGTCCGGCTCTGAAGTCCAGCATTAGCAACCCCTCAACCCACTAACCCTTCCGCAAATGCCCCCAACCCCTCCCGATAAGTCGGATACGCCAACACCACCCCCAACTCCTCCTTAATCCGCCCATTCCGCACGCGCTTCGTCTCCGATAAAAACTCCGCGCCATCGGCGTCATTTTCCTCTCCGCCTCCTCCCACGGCACCAGCGGCGGCGGCTCGATGCCGAGCAGCTCGGCGCCGCATAAGTCGACGACGTCCTGCGGCGGCGCGGGCTCGTCATCGGTGACGTTGAAGATGCCGCTTTCGTCGCCCGCCCTGATGCCGGCCAGCACAGTCGCGGCGATGTCCTCGCACATGGATGCGGTTGAACACTTGGCCAGGCTTGTCGATGCGTTTCTCCGTGCCGGCAATGAGACGCTCGATCGTATTGCGGCCGGGACCGTATATGCCGGCAAGCCGGAAGATCTGAAGCGTGATGCCACGGGAGCGCGCGAAATGCCTGCCACGCCTGCTCCGCTTCCCATCGCCGCTTGCTGCGCTCCGAGGACGGATGAGGCGGCGTCGTTTCATCGACCCACCCGCCCTGATGATCGCCATAGACGCCGATCGTCGAGAGATAGCCGATCCATCGGAGATTGGCGGCGGCGGCAAGATCGGCTTCGTGATGAATGAGCAACGGATCGCCCTCGGCCGACGGAGGCGCGGAATGCAGCAGATGCGTCGCTTCGCCGATGGCCTGAGCCAGTTCGGGTGACGGCGCTTCGCCACCGAACAACACTGCCTCATAACCCAGGGCCTCGATTTTCGCCACGCCCTCTGCACTGCGCGATGTGCCGATGATCCGCCAGCGGTTCTCCCCCTCACCCGGCGCTGCGCGTCGCCCTCTCCCGCCAGGGGAGAGGGCTGAGCTCCGAGCTCGCGGCAAGTCCGCCCTCTCCCCTCGCGGGAGAGGGCTCCCGCCGACGGCGGGTGGGTGAGGGGAGCTGGCTGCGGTCACTTTTCAACCGCGCCGCGATTACCTTTGCCGAATAGCCGAGTCCGACAGCCAGCAATGTGCTCATGCCGCTTGCCTTTCCCTCTGCCATTCCGCGCGGACGGCTTCATCCGTTTCGCTCGGCAGATGCGCGTCGCGAAGCTCGTCGAAGGCTTCGGCGCCCAGAAGCTCGCTTGCCGCCCAGACCGCCATGGCCCGGACGAGCGGGCTGTCATCCGTCATAAGGCGCTCCACCTGCGGCATAAGCGCGGTGTCGCCGGAATTGCCCGCGGCAATCAGCACATTGCGGATGAAACGGTCGCGGCCCGTCCGCTTGATCGGCGATCCAGCTGAAAGCCGCGCGGAACGCGGCATCATCGAGCGCGAGCAGATCCGAAAGCGGCGCGCCCTCCGTGATCGCGCGTGCCGCGAATTTCGCTTCGCTCGCCGCTGCGGCGAACTTGTTCCACGGACAGACTGCGAGGCAATCGTCGCAGCCATAGATGCGGTTGCCCATCGCGCGGCGGAATTCGCGCGGAATATGCCCCTTATGCTCGATGGTCAGATAGGAGATGCAGCGGCGCGCGTCGAGCCGGTAGGGCGCGGGAAACGCATCCGTCGGGCAGATGTCGAGGCAGGCGCGGCAGCTGCCGCAATGGTCCGCCTCCGCCGCGTCGGGCGGCAATTCGGCGGCGGTGAAGATGGCGCCGAGAAACAGCCAGGAGCCGAGATCGCGGGAGACGAGATTGGTGTGCTTGCCCTGCCAGCCGATCCCGGCGGCTTCGGCGAGCGGCTTTTCCATGACCGGCGCGGTATCGACGAAGACCTTGATCATCCGCCCCGGTCTCGCGATGCAGCCAGCCGCCGAGCGTTTTCAGCTTGCCTTTGATGACACCGTGATAATCGCGCCCGCGCGCATAGGCTGAGATTGCGCCGCGCGAGCGTTCCGCGAGCAGGTCGAGCGGATCGATCTCCGGGCCGTAATTCATGCCGAGCATGATGATCGAGCGAACCTGCGGCCAGAGCGCCTTCGGGTGGCGGCGGCGATCCGCATGCAGCTTCAGCCAGCCCATATCGCCATGCATGCCCTCGGCGAGGAACGCGGCAAGCTTTTCGCCCGCGCGCCCGATACCGTCCGGCGCCGTCACGCCCACGGCGTCGAAGCCCTCGGCCCTCGCCCGCCTGATGAGCTCGGCTTTCACTGGGCCGCCGTTCGGCGCGGCGCTGGGCTCGGCAAGGCAGGCGGATATCTGGTCAGGGCCCCTTGGCATTAGCGATCAACGGTTTGAATGTGCCCGAACGTTCAGCCCAATGTGCGCGAACGTTGGGCCTTATAAGTAGATCCGCGCCCCGCTGGTCACAAGCCGCGCTGCCCTATGCGATGCTGAAAACAGGATTGCCGGCCGGAGCAGCGTCCGGCTGGAGACCGGGCGCCAGAGCGCGCGGGAAGCCCGCAGCGCTGCCGGATCGCGACCTAAGACTTCAGAATTCAAGCTCGGCGTAAATCTGCGGGGGCGGCACGCCCGGCAGACGATCCGCAAGCAGAGGGCGGAATGCCGGCCGCGATTTCAGCGCCAGATACCAGTCCTTCGCCTTCGGAAATTCTTCCCACGGCACCTCGCCAAGATAATCGAGCACCGAGAGATGGCCCGCCGCTGCGAGATCGGCAAAGCTAAGCTCGGACCCCGCGAGCCACTGCCGGTCGCCAAGGAGATGGCTGAGATAGGTGAGGTGGTAGCGGAGATTGCTGCGGGCCGCGCGGATAATGTCCGTGTCGGGCGTCGACCGGCCCAGATCGGCGAAACGCTGATAGACGCGTTCCTCAAGAAAATAGCGGGTCGCTTCCTGATCCATTTTACCATGGAACCAGTCCACCAGCCGCCGGACCTCGGCGCGCTCGATGGCGGAGCCGGGAAAGAGCGGATTGCGCGGCGGCTGCTCGCCATTCACCTTGCCATGCGTCTCGGCGAGATATTCCGAGATCGCGTAGCTGCCCGCCAGCACGAAGCCCTGCTGTCGGACGAGAACCGGCAGCGTCCCGGCGGGATTGAGCATCAGAAAGTCGCGCCGCCACGCCCAGGGCCGCTCCTCCTCCAGCTCGACGACCATGCCGCACTCGCCGAGCGCGAGCCGGATCGCACGGGAAAACGGGCAAAGCGAATAATGTATAAGCCGAAGCATTTTCGGGCGAAGTCTCGTCTCTTGCGATTGCGGGCATCCTGCCTGTTCGGCCTGTTTACCGGATCACCGCTTCTTAACCGTTGCCGCTCGCAGGGAAATCGCCGTTACGCTTAACAGGGCGCTAACGCTCCATGACCGCTGAGCAGGCTCAGCGCAATACGATCACATACTGACATACGGAACGATTCGGGCGTCATAACGCCGCCGGACGACAATACCGGCTAAACCGCGCGCACCGAAAACTCGCCTTTCGGCCGGAACCGGACCAGATAGCGCGGAACGATTACCTCGACGGCGTGCGGCTCGATACCGAGATTCTTCAGCGTGCGCGCCTCGGCGATCGCCTCCTGGCTGACGACGACATCGGTCTTCAGCAGCCGCACCTGATCGACGGTCAGGATCGCATTGGGGAGCATCTGCAGGAAGAAGCCCTGGATTTTCGCCAGCCAGAACGGGATCGAGACATAATACCTCTTCCGCTGCGTATAGTCGGCGATCAGGTCGAGAATTTCGCGGAACGTATAGATCGAGGGTCCGCCCAGCTCGTATGCGACGCCCGGCCGTGCGCGCCCGTCGAGCCCGGCGACGACCGCTCCGGCGACATCGCCGACAT
Organism: uncultured Alphaproteobacteria bacterium; assembly: GCA_963749875.1. Taxonomy (GTDB): domain Bacteria; phylum Pseudomonadota; class Alphaproteobacteria; order Rhizobiales; family Rhodomicrobiaceae; genus JAHQVI01. The sequence continues at coordinate 538,044 of CAVVOX010000002.1, read as the reverse complement.
AGACGGGCTGAAAGCGCGTCTTGCCGCCGCCGACCAGCGGCATGACCGGCATGAAACGCGCCATCGATGCGAAGCGATTGAAGAACTCATCCTCCGGGCCGAAGATGGTCGAGGGCCGCAGAATGGTGGCGTTCGGGCAGGCTTCGCTGACCCGCTCCTCGCCTTCGGCCTTCGTTCGCGCATAGGCCGACCGGCTCGACCTGTCGGCGCCGAGGGCCGACATATGGACGATCGCCCGCGCGCCAGCGTCCCTGGCCGCCTCGGCGACAAGCCCTGCGCCTTTCGCCTGAACCGCATCGAAGCTCTGTCTTCCCCAGGGCTGCAATATGCCGACCAGATTAACGACCCCATCCGCGCCCGCAACGGCGCGGCGCACCGTATCCTCATAGCGCAGATTGGCCTGCACGGGATGGATCTGGCCGACGCTGCCCTGCGTCTGCAAATGGATCGCGTAATTCGGCCTGCGAACGGCAACCCGGACACGACAGCCGGTTTTCGCCAGCGCCTGCACAACATAGCGCCCGACGAAGCCGGAGCCGCCGAAGACCGTGACCAGAGTCGAGCTGTTGAGCGTGATCGCCATGGCCGGAAATTGCCCTGATTCTTTTGCCGCCGCGAGAAAAGCCTTAACCGCTTACACCGGGAAGGGGTTATTTGTGAAGCTGTAAGCCTGGATTATGGCGCCGCAGTCTCCGGTTGGCTGCCTGATCTGGGAGCGGCAGCGATCATCCCATGTGCGAATTGCCGGTCTTGAACCCCGCCAGCGGCTCCAGCGTCCAAAAGGGGGACGGTAACTTTTCAGATGCTCCGGAAGCGGGCGAGAGGGGAGAAAGAAAATGCGCGAATTGACCTATAAGGTGCCGTTTCGGCGGCTTGGAAAGCTCGGCCGGTCCATGGGCCGCAAAGCCTATAGCGGCGTCTGGTGGGCGCGATGGCTCCTGCTCGTGGCCTTTTTCGCCGTCCTCTTCGCCCTGAGCGCCTTCGAAGATTCGCTGGCCGGGATCCTCGCCCCCTTCGGGATTTCCTACAGCTTGAACGTGCTGCTTGTCGTGACCGTCCTCGCCGCCCTGACGGGGATGTTTCTGATCCGGAAATACCAAAGGCGACAGGTCAAAGACCGCGTCGATTTCGACCAGTCGGTCCGGCTCGTTCAAGAAGAGAACGGCATTCGCATCGCAACCGGCCAGATCGAATATTACCTGAAATGGCCAGGCATCAGCCAAATCCTGATCGAACATGATGGCGTCGTTCTCTCCCACGGCAGTTTGTTCTGGCTGGTTCCCGACACCGCATTTGCCAGTCCGGCGGAACGGCTCGGCTTTATCCGCGACGTCTATGACCGGCTGGAGGAGAAAGCGCGGGCAGCGAGCGAACGGCATGTCAGACCCGTGCTCAAGGCCGGCGGCCGCAGCCAATTTTAGACGATCAAGAGTTACATGCGCTTTCGGACTGCCAATCGGCGCACAGAACGCCTTATACCGTCTCCGCCGGATCGCTTCTTGTAGGGTGGGTTGACGTCCGCGTAAGCGGAAGGAAACCCGCCATTCTTGCGATGGGTTTCGCGTGTGCTCAACCCATCCTACGGAATGGATTATCCGGAGACGGTATTATCCGCTAAGCGCCTTCAACTTGTAGAGCGCCTCGCGCGGGCTCATGCGGGATCATGTTTGGCGGAGCCATTCAAAATGGTTATCCGTCGCGCCGGATCAGGTCCGGCGCCCAATTTTCTATCCGTCACGCACGAAGCTTGTGGATACGCCAATAGGCCCCGGACCTCCGCTTCGCTCCGTCCGGGGCGACGTCAGTTTCCATCAAACATGATCCCGCTTCAATGCAGGCCGTGCTTGACGGAAATCCCGGCATTCAATCGGCAAGATGCCCGTCATGCATCGCCTTGAGCCGGTAGAGCGCATCGAGCGCCTCACGCGGGCTCATACTATCGGGGTCGATGGCGGCGAGCGCCTCGGCGAGGCCGTCGCACGGCGCCTCCGATCCGTTTGCAGATGAAGGCGGCGCGACCGCGGCGAAAAGGGGGAGGTCGTCGACGATGTTGACGCTTGGCCGCCCTTGCGTCTTCTCAAGCTGCATCAAGACCTGATCTGCGCGGGCGATGACAGTCTTCGGCAGGCCGGCAAGCTTGGCGACCTGGATGCCGTAGGAGCGATCCGCCGCGCCGGCGATCACCTCATGCAGGAAAACGATGCTGTCGCGCCACTCCTTGACGGCGACCGTGACATTGGTGGCCGCGTCCAGCTTCTCCGCCATCGCGGTCAGCTCGTGATAATGGGTGGCGAACAGCGCGCGGCAGCGATTGGCGTCGTGCAGGTGCTCGACCGTTGCCCAGGCGATCGACAGGCCGTCGAAGGTAGCCGTGCCGCGTCCGATCTCATCGAGGATGACGAGCGAGCGCTCCGTCGCCTGATTGAGGATCGCCGCCGTCTCGACCATCTCGACCATGAATGTCGAGCGCCCGCGCGCCAGATCATCCGATGCGCCGACGCGGCTGAACAGGCGGTCGGCGACACCGAGATGCGCCGAGGCGGCGGGGACGAAGCTGCCCATCTGCGCCAGGATGGCGATCAGCGCGTTCTGGCGGAGGAAGGTGGACTTGCCCGCCATGTTCGGCCCGGTCACGAGCCAGAGCCGGTTGCGGGTGAGATCGCAGCCATTGGCGATGAACGGGCCGGAGCGCGATTTGGCGAGCGCCTGCTCGACGACCGGGTGGCGGCCCGCCTCGATCGCGAAGGCCGTCGAATTGTCGACGACCGGACGGCAATAGCTCTGCTCTTCGGCAAGCTCGGCCAGGGCGCAATAGCAATCGAGCGCGGCGAGCGCGGCGGCGCAATCGGTCAGTGCGCGTTCGTGAGCAAGAACGAGTGCGCGCAGATCGGCGAAAATCTGAAGCTCGATCGCCAGCGTCCGGTCGGCGGCGCCGGTAATCCGCGCCTCGGCGCTTGCCAGCTCCTCGCTGGTGAAGCGCACCTGATTGGCGAGCGTCTGGCGGTGCCGGAAGACATCGCCGAGGGGCGGCGATTGCAGCGGCCCGGCATTGGCGGCGGTCACCTCGATGAAATAGCCCAGAATATTGTTGTGCCGGACCTTCAGCGTCTTGATGCCGGTTTCCTTCGCATAGCGCGCCTGAAGCCGGGCGATCATGCCGCGGCTGTCGTCGCGAAGCTGCCGGTTCTCGTCGAGATCGGCACTGAAGCCGGCGCGGATGAAGCTGCCATCACGTTTCAGATGCGGCAGTTCATCGGCGAGCGCCCGGCCCAACTCTCCGCGAAGTCCGCCGTCCTCGGCAACGATCCGCGCCGAAATCGCGGAGATCTCGGCGGGCGCGCCGTCCGCCGCCAGCGGTTCGGAAAGCAACCGCGCGATTTCCACGGCGCAATTCAGCCCGTCCCGAACTCCGCCGAGATCGCGCGGAGACCCGCGTTCCAGCGACAGCCGCGATAGGGCGCGCGCAATATCGGGGGCGCCTTTCAGGCAGTCGCGAAGCTTCGCCCGCAACATCTGCCGGTCCTTGAGAAAAGCGACGGCGTCGAGCCGCGCATCGACCGCTTTGCAGTCGGTGAGCGGACTGGCGAGCCGGGCGGCAAGCTCCCGGCTGCCCGCACTCGTCACCGTCCGGTCGATGGCGGCGAGCAGGGTGCCTTGTTTGCCGCCGGCGAGGGACCGGGTCAACTCCAGATTGAGGCGCGTTGCGGCGTCGATAATGAGAAACGCGCCGCCCCCGGACCGCCGCGGCGGCCGCAGGACGGGCTTCTGTCCGATCTGGGTGATCTCGATATATTTGAGGAGCGCGCCTGCCGCGCCGAACTCGGCCTTGCTGAAAGAGCCGAACGCATCGAGCGCGGCGACGCCCAGCTCCTTCTTGAGAGCCGTCTCGCCTGCCGCAGCGCTGAAATAAATGTCGGGAACCGGCGTAATCGCCGCGCCGGCCTGATCGAGCGCGGAGCGAAGCGCCTTGTCGCCGGAGACGCCATCGCCGATGAGAACCTCGCGCGGCGACAGGCGGGCCAGCTCGCCCGGCAGATCGGAGGGCGCGCATTCACCGATCAGGCATTCGCCGGTGGAAATATCGGCCGAGGCGAGTGCGAAGCCGGTTCGCCGGTCTCCCTCCTTCACCTCGAAAAGCGCGGTCAGGAAACTATGGGCACCGGCATCGAGCAGGGTCTCCTCTGTGATCGTTCCGGGCGTCACCAGCCGGATGACGTCGCGCCTGACGACCGATTTCGCCCCGCGCTTCTTCGCCTCGGCCGGGTCTTCGAGCTGCTCGCAGATCGCGACCCGGAACCCGGCCGCAATCAGCTTCTGCAGATATTCATCGGCGCGCACCACCGGCACGCCGCACATCGGAATGTCGTCGCCCTGATGCTTGCCGCGCTTGGTGAGCTGAATGCCGAGCGCGCGCGCGGCCTCGACGGCGTCTTCGAAGAACAATTCGAAGAAGTCGCCCATGCGATAAAAGAGCAGGCAATCCGGATTCGCCGCCTTGATTCGCGCATATTGCGCCATCATCGGCGTCATGGTGGCAATGGCGGGGCCGTCTTCGACGCCCTCCGCAGAGGCTTTCCGGGCGTGAAGAGCGGTTCCGCTTTTTTCAGATATTACACGCGCTTTTGCGTGTTTGCTCATAGACCCCCATCCCCCTTAAGCTGATGCAAATGGCACACAGATGCGTCCAGAAAGGCATAACGCGGGCAAAGCGGGACTGGAAAGTCTTCAGGTCAGGAAATGCACCGCTTGTTTCCTTATCGCGGGAGGGCTATTTTCTGCCCTTCGCAAAAAGCAGTGCAATAAGGAGCGTTAGCGCTCCGAGGAAACATCCAAGATCACCACCATGGCCCTCAATATACCTGAGCCGGCACTCGCAAGAATTCCGGACCAAAACGAGTCTTCTACCGAAACGCAGGTTTCGGAGACGAGGAAATGCACGAGAATGTCCAAGTCAGCCGATGCGGCCTTCACGCGCCAGGACGCGCTCCAGTTCCACCAGATGGGTGGCAGGCCTGGCAAACTTGAGATCGCGCCGACCAAGCCGGTCGCGACACAGCGCGATCTGAGCCTTGCCTATTCTCCCGGCGTGGCCGTCCCGGTCGAGGAAATCGCCAAGACGCCGAGCCTGGCCTATGACTATACCGTCAAAGGCAACCTCGTCGCTGTGATCTCGAACGGCACGGCGATCCTCGGCCTTGGCAATCTCGGCGCGCTGGCCTCAAAGCCGGTGATGGAAGGCAAGGCGGTTCTGTTCAAGCGCTTCGCCGATGTCGATTCGATCGACCTGGAGATCGGCACGGAAGACGTCGACGCCTTCGTCAATTCCGTGCGCTATCTCGGTCCGTCTTTCGGCGGCATCAATCTGGAGGACATCAAGGCGCCGGACTGCTTCATCATCGAGCAGCAATTGCGCGAGCTGATGGACATCCCCGTTTTTCACGATGATCAGCACGGGACGGCGATCATCGCCATTGCCGGGCTCATCAACGCCCTCGATCTGACCGGCCGCGAGCTCAAAGACGTCAAATTCGTCTGCAATGGCGCGGGCTCGGCCGGCATTGCCTGCCTCGAGCTCATCAAAGCGATGGGCCTTCCGTCCGAAAACGCGATCCTGTGCGACTCTCGCGGCGTAATCTATAAGGGCCGCGAAAAGGGCATGAACCAGTGGAAGTCGGCCCACGCGGTCGATACGCCGGCGCGCACGCTTGCCGAAGCGGTCGAAGGGGCCGATGTGGTCTTCGGCCTCTCGGTCGCGGGCGCCCTGACGCGCGAGATGGTCGCCAGCATGGCCGAGAATCCGATCATTTTCGCCATGGCCAATCCCGATCCGGAGATCACGCCGGAAGAGGTCGCCGAGGTTCGCGACGACGCGATCATGGCGACGGGCCGGTCGGATTACCCGAACCAGATCAACAATGTGCTCGGCTTCCCCTACATCTTCCGGGGGGCGCTCGACGTCCAGGCCTCGACCATCAACGACCATATGAAGATGGCGGCGGCCGAGGCGCTTGCCGCGCTCGCACGCGAGGACGTACCGGACAAGGTTGCCGCCGCCTATCAGGGCCGCCGGCTGCGCTACGGTCCGGATTACATTATCCCGGCGCCCTTCGATCCGCGCCTGATCAGCCGGGTTCCGGCGGCCGTGGCCAAGGCGGCGATGGATTCCGGTGTCGCACGCCGTCCGATCGTCGATATGGACGCCTACCGCGCAAGGCTGGATGGACGGCTCGATCCCGCCGCCTCCTTTCTGCATTCGATCTTCGCCCAGGTCCGGCAGAACCCGAAACGGGTCGTGTTTGCCGAGGGCGAGGAGCAACAGGTGGTTCGCGCGGCCAACGCCTTTTACAATGCGGGCCTCGGCACGCCGATTCTCGTCGGTCATGACGATCAGATCAAAGAGGCGTTCAGTGCCTGCGGTCTCAGTCACCGCGACGCAATCGAAATGCAGAATGCGCGGCTGTCGCCCCATAATCGGGAATATGCCGAATTTCTCTATGCGCGCCTGCAGCGCAAGGGCTATCTGTTCCGCGACTGTCAGCGCATGGTCAATACGGACCGCAACATCTTCGCCGCCTGCATGGTGGCCTGCGGCCATGCCGATGCGATCGTGACCGGCACGACCCGGAACTGGTCGACCGCCTTCGCCGATATCAGCCATGCGCTCGATCCGAAACCGTCGCATACCGTGATCGGCGTCTCGCTGGTGATTTCGCGCGGGCGGAGCGTGCTGGTGGCCGATACTTCGGTCCACGATATGCCGGATGCCGAACAGCTCGCCGATATTGCGGTCGCCGCTGCGCGGGTCGCTCAGCGTCTGGGCTTCGATCCCCGCGTCGCCATGCTCGCCTATTCGACCTTCGGCCATCCGCGCGGTGAGCGCTCGGAGCGTGTGGCCGAGGCGGTGCGGCTGCTCGATCGCCGCCGCGTCGATTTCGAATATGACGGCGAGATGGGCGCCGATGTCGCTCTCAGCCGCGATGCAATGAAGCTCTACCCGTTCTGCCGCCTGTCCGACACGGCGAATGTGCTCGTAATGCCGGCATTTCACTCCGCCAGCATCTCGACAAAGATGCTTCAGGAATTGGGAGGCGGAACGGTGATCGGTCCGCTTCTTGTGGGGATGTCGAAACCTGTCCAGATCGTCTCGCTGGGGGCGACGGACAGCGACCTGGTCAATATGGCGGCCCTTGCGGCTTACGACATCTCTGTCTGAACGGGCCGCGGGCGAAACTCGACGATTCGCCCGCGGTGTCTTGCTTTGCTGCTCATAATCTAGCGGATCGTCTTGGCAGACGCGTCGCTCCAGTCGAACGGCTTGGCGGCGACCTGCTCCGCCTCGGCGCGCCCGATGCCGATGTCCTTGAGCAAATGGTCGTCAAGGGATCGCAGGGCCTGCCGCTGGCGCCGATGCTCGGCATAGGCCTCCAGTCTGCAAGTCAGGCGCGTCAGGAAATTCGGCTGCGTGCGCGCGTCCCCGTTGAGCGTCTTCATGCCCAACGCGAATTGATCTGGCTTCATCAACATTGTCTTGCCTTTCCAATCGTGCGTGGTCGAATGCGCGCGCACCCTCTATTTACTGCAGCCCCTTGCATTAGTGAAACGAATGTTTATGATATTATCCATTAGAGTTCGTTATGGAGACGACAGATGCGCCGGACCGTTGACCTAAGCCTTTTACGCGCCCTCGTCGCGGTCGCCGAAACAGGCGGCATGACGAGCGCGGCGCGCGCGCTGAACCTCACCCAGGCGGCGGTGAGCCAGCAGATCCGCCGTCTCGAAGAGACGTTCGATACGCAGCTTTTTTGCCGGGACAGCCGGCGTCCTGTGCTGACGCCCTGCGGCGAACGGCTTGTCGCTTACGCCCAGCGCATGCTGGCTATGAACGACGAGGTCTGGGGTATGATGACGTCACCGGATTTCCAGGGCGAAGTCCGGCTTGGCATCCCGCACGACATCATCACCCCCTTCATTCCGCCGATCCTGAGAAGCTTCAATCAGCATTGGCCGCGTGTCCGCGTGACGCTGGTGTGCCAGTCGTCAAATAACCTCCTGCGCATGCTGGAGGAAAACGAGATCGACCTGACGCTCACCACCGAGCGGACGGCAGGCGAGCAAGGCGAGCTGCTTCTGCCCGATCAGCTCGTATGGGCGGGTGCAAAGGACGGGGAGGCTCACAAGCGCCGGCCATTGCCGGTCACATTCGGCGACGCCAGGTGCTCGTTCCGCCCGCCGACCATCGAGGCGCTCGGCAAAGCCGGGCTCGACTGGCACCTGACCTGCGAGACGGGCGACTTCGCTCCCTATTGCGCGACCCTGGCCGCCGACCTCGCCGTCGCGCCGATGCTGACCTTGACGGTGCCTAACAACCTGCAGGTCCTGGGCGCAGCGGAAGGGCTGCCGCCGCTTCCGACGTTCTATATCAATCTGCGGCTGCCGAAGAGCGGCGTGACCGATATCGCCCAGGAGATGGCGCGCTTCATCCGTTCGGGCTTTGCGAAACCCTACCAGGCTGCCGCCGCGGCGTAGATCGATAAGTTAGCGCAACGCGCGTCCAAGCATGTCCCCGCGAAGGCGGGGATGGACGCGCGTTGCGCTAGACATGCAAAAAGCCTCCGCCGAGGACGGAGGCTTTTCCATTTCGGTGCTTCCTTGCGGACTACTTGCGGCGCTGTCCGAGGCCCATCTTCTTTGCGAGGGCGGAACGCGCTGCGGCATAGTTCGGCGCGACCATAGGATAGTCGTGCGGCAGGCCCCACTTCTCCCGGTATTCCTCCGGCGACATATTGTAATGGGTGCGCAGGTGCCGTTTCAGCGACTTGAACTTCTTGCCGTCTTCCAGGCAGATGATGTATTCCGGCGTCACGGAACGCTTGATCGGAACGGCCGGCTTCAGCTCTTCGGCCGGCGGCTGCGTGGCATTTACAGAGGCGCGCGATAAGGCATCGTGCACATCGTTGATGATGTTCGGAAGATCGCCGGCAACGACAGTATTGTTGCTGACATAGGCCGAAACGATGGTGGTCGTTAGTTCCACCAGCTCATTGTTATCCGATTTCATATCCATCATGTGCGGTCTCCCACCGTCCTTTACGGACATCGTTGATTTCTTTCAAACAGTTCCGGAGGAGTCTGGGGTTCGGTCCGGAGCCGTATTCTCTACGCGAAAAGATGAAGATAGCGATCCGTCTGGATTGGTTACCATATTTCTGATTTAGCTCCAGTGGACCTGACTAACTTCTGCAAACATAATATTCAAAAAAGCCTTACATTCAAGCAGAACTCATAAGATGATACGAAAGACCTAGGATTTTTGAGAGCTGAGTTGATAACGTCCCGCTGGTTGGTGATGTTTTGTCGATATTTTTGCCACGACGTTTAGGATTCATGTACAGATCGCACTTGTTCTGTAAATTTTTTCCTTCAAAATTTACGCAACACAGAACATAGTCCCGAGCCGGTTACTGGAATCAAACAAATTGGCGATCGAAATCGACCTTATAGGATTAACGGTCTCGCGATCCGCAACTGTCCACAGGATTCCGGCGCAGTCTTGCCTCCTCAGCCAGAGGACCACATCAATCCGTGTGTAAATGGACTAACCAAATAAGAAAACCATGCGATTTTCTGACGCAGCTTGCCAATAACAGCCAATCGCCCTGTGAATATACGCAACTGAATGCGCCAGGTGAAAAACAGTTGGGCTCCACAACCCAAACAAAAGCGTCAGAAACACCGCCCACCATTTCATGTAACCGGAGAATGGCGGCATTGAGACGACCTCACATGAGGCGATTGACTTAACCAACGCAGCCGGGCGATGCCGAAACCGGCATGTAACCCATGAAGACGCGCCTGCCGGGACTGCGGAGAGCGTCAATATACGTCCGGCAAAACGCCCGCGACTGGGATCCGCGAAATAACGGGAATTTTATCCTGTGAGAGCCAAGGCGTTACTGGCAAGCTCTTCCAAAGCGCTCGTTTCTCACCAATCTCAGGGGAACCAGCCGGCCCATGCCAAGGAGTTGTCCCATGGAGACCAAGAAAGTCAGCAAGAGCGATACCGAGTGGAGAGCCCAGCTTTCCCCCGAAGCCTATAAGGTGACGCGCAAGCACGGCACCGAGCGCGCTTATACAAGCCCCCTCAATGCGGAGAAGCGGGAGGGGATGTTCCACTGCGTCTGTTGCGGCGCGCCGCTCTTTTCCTCCGACGCCAAGTTCGAATCGGGCACCGGCTGGCCGAGCTTCACCCAGCCTGCGGACGGCGCCGGTGTCAGCGAGCATGATGACCGCGCCTTCTTCATGCGCCGCACGGAGGTCCGCTGCGCCAAATGCGATGCCCATCTCGGCCACGTCTTTCCCGATGGGCCCGACCCGACCGGACTGCGCTACTGCATCAACGGCGTCGCGCTCGAATTCGACCCGAAAGAGTAAGCCCCGCTTGCCTCCGGGGATGTCCCGCGCTTATGTGTCGGCACGCCTTGCGCCCGGTGAACGCCGATCGGCGCGACATCCCCATTTTCCGAACTGGCTGAGCGATGACAGACAACTCGACGAATGAGCGCCCCGCCCCGATCGCCGCGCAGCGCCCGGCGACAAACACGCATCACGGCATCGAACGGACCGACAGCTATGCCTGGCTGCGCGCCGAGAACTGGCAGGAGGTGATGCGTGATCCTTCCGTGCTGGCTCCGGACATTCGCGATCATCTCCTGGCCGAGAACGCCTATACCGAGGCGATGCTTTCGAAGACCAAGGCGCTGCAGGAAACGCTCTTTCAGGAGATGAAGGCGCGGATCAAGGAAGATGATTTGACCGTGCCGGCGCCGGACGGCCCCTGGGCCTATTTCGTCAGCTATGTGACGGGCGGACAGCATCCCCTGTTCTGCCGCGAGCCGAGAGACGGCGGCCACCGCCAGATCCTGCTCGACGGCAACAGGCTGGCCGAGGGGCTTGCCTATTTTCAGCTTGGCGGCGCCTCGCACAGCCATGATCATCGCTTGCTGGCCTATGGCTTCGACGACAAGGGCTCGGAATTCTACACGCTGAAGCTTCGCGATCCGGCAACGGGCGAGGATCTTCCCGACAGCGTGCCGGAGACCACCGGCGGGGCCGTCTGGAGCGCCGACAATCAATGGATCTTCTATACCAGGCTCGATGACAATCATCGCCCGCGTCAGGTCTACCGCCATCGGGTCGGGAGCGATGCGAGCGAGGACGTGCTCGTCTATGACGAACCCGATTCCGGCTTCTACGTCGGGGTCGATGAGACGTCCGACCGCCGGTACATCGTGATCCATACCGGCGACCATCAGACCTCGGAAGTGCGCCTGATCCCGGCCGACGGGATCGAGGCCGAGCCGCTGCTGACCGCTGCACGCGAGCCGGGCCACGAATATTCGGTCGAACATCGCGACGGCCGGCTGATCATCCTCACCAATTCGGGCGAAGCGGAAGACTTCCGGATCATGGAAGCGGACATCGGCGCCGGGCGAGAGGGCTGGCGGGAAATCGAGGCGCAGCGTCCCGGACGGCTGATCCTCGATGTCGTCGTCTTCCGCGATTTTCTGGTTCGGCTGGAACGCGAGCACGGCCTGCCCCGCATCGTCATCCGCCGCTGGGCGGATGGAGAGGAGCACAGCATCGCCTTCGATGAAGAGGCCTATTCGCTCGGCGCCATCCCCGGCTATGAGTTCGCGACCAATCAGCTCCGCTTCAACTACTCATCGATGACGACGCCGGCGCAGGTCTACGACTATGACATGGCGACGCGGGAGCGCGTGCTGCGCAAGACGCAGGAGGTGCCGAGCGGCCATGACCCGGCGGATTACGTGACCCGCCGCGTCTTCGCCCCCGCGCCGGACGGCGAAACGGTGCCGATCTCCCTGCTCTACCGCCGCACGACACCGCTCGACGGCTCGGCGCCGGTTCTGCTTTACGGCTACGGCGCCTATGGCATCGCAATGCCCGCCTCGTTCTCCACCAACCGGCTCAGCCTGGTCGATCGCGGCTTCATATACGCCATCGCTCACATTCGCGGCGGCAAGGACAAGGGCTATGGCTGGTATCGCACCGGACGCCGGAAGCAGAAGGTGAACAGCTTCACCGATTTCATCGCCGCCGGGCGCTATCTGGCGGAAAGCGGCATTACCACGCCCGGCAATATCGTCGCGCATGGCGGCTCGGCCGGCGGCATGCTGATGGGCGCCGTCGCCAATATGGCGCCGGAGCTGTTCAAGGGTATCGTTGCCGAGGTGCCTTTCGTCGATGTGCTGGCGACCATGCTCGACGATACGCTGCCGCTCACCCCGCCCGAATGGCCCGAATGGGGCAATCCCGTCACCAGCCGCGAGGATTATGGGACCATCGCCGCCTATTCGCCCTATGACAATGTGAAGGCGCAAGGCTATCCGCATATTCTCGCGCTCGCCGGGCTCACCGATCCGCGCGTCACCTATTGGGAGCCGGCGAAATGGGTCGCGAAGCTGCGCGCCATGAAGACCGACAGCAATCTCCTTCTGCTCCGCACCAATATGGAGGCGGGGCATGGCGGCGCGTCCGGCCGGTTCGAGCGGTTGAAAGAGGTCGCGATCGCTTACGCCTTCGCGCTGATGATCACCGGCCGCGCGGATCGGAAGCCGAGTTAGAGCATCGGACCGAAAAGTGGCACCCACTTTTCGGGTAAATCCGGTGCCAAAACAAACAGTTAGAGTGGCGCTTCCGATTCCGATAAGAATCCGCCGCTCTAAACGCGCGCGTGCGCGCCCGGCAGCGGGAAACGCTGTTTGATCCGCTGGAAGAGCGTATCGCGCACTTCGCGATAGGCATCCATGATCTGCTCGCGGCTGCCGGTGGCGGCCGTCGGATCGAGCGTCGGCCAATATTCGGCCTCGATCGCCTGCGTCCGCGTCATCTCCAGCGCTTGGTGGTGCGCTTCCGGCGACAGGCTAACGACGAGATCGAAGGAGCTGTCATAGAGATCGGATATGGATTGCGGCATGTGCTTGCCCATATCGATGCCGATCTCCTCCATTGCCGCGGCGGCGAAAGGATCGGCTTCACCTGCGCGCACGCCCGCCGACTTCGACATAGATTTGCCGCCCCGCCAGATGACGAAGGATCGCTTCGGCCATCGGCGAGCGCACGGAATTGTAATTGCAGGCAAAAAGGACCGCCTTGGGCAGATCCAGCGAGGGAGGCGGAGGCGACGCATTCACCTGCGCTCACCTTTCCAATGCAGCGCGCAGATCAGCGTGAAGAGGCGGCGGGCCGTTTCCCGGTCGGTCGTGACCTTGTCCTTCAGCCGCCGGATCAGAAGCTGCCCGCCTTCATCGTGCAGGGAGCGGCGGCCCATATCCAAGGCCTCGATGCGGCTCGGCGGCGCGGTCCGGATCGCCTCGTAATAGCTTTCGCAGACCAGAAAATAGTCCTTGATGAGCTTGGAAAAAGGGGAGAGCGACAGCAGGAACGTATTGAGCGGCGTACCATCCTCGTTGGAGACCTCGATCGCCAGCCGGTTCTCCACGATGGCGATGCGCAGCTTGTAAGGCCCTGACGCACCGTCATTGAGCGCGAAGCTGTTGTTTTCCAGAAGGTCGAAAATCGCGACCTGGCGCTCATGCTCCACCTCGGAACTGTTGCGCCCAATCGAGGCTTCGTCGAGTTTGATGTCGATGATGCGGCTCGTCTCGTCCTGTTCGCTACTCGATGACGTCATGCCACTCGTTCCTTAACGGGCGCTCGTGACCGGGGCCCTATTTGCGCATATGGGCGGATCTCGCCGGACGCGCCGGGATGGGCAAGCCTTTTCCAAGCGGCGTCAATTTGCAACCCTTCCCTTCGGATTGCCGCTCTAAGACGAGATCATACGCACGGATTTCCCGTGAGGCAGGGGAAGGCCCGCCTGCTTCCCAGCTTAGGCCGGGCGCGTCTGGCCGGTCCCGTGCACGCAATATTTGAACGTGGTGAGTTGCTCGACGCCCACCGGCCCGCGCGCATGGAACCGGCCCGTCGCGATGCCAATCTCGGCGCCCATGCCGAATTCACCACCATCGGCGAATTGCGTCGAAGCGTTGTGAAGCACGATGGCGCTGTCGACCTCGCGGAGGAAACAATCCGCGGCACCTCTATCTTCCGTGACGATGGCGTCCGTATGCCGGGAGCCGTAACGCGCAATATGCGCCATCGCGTCTTCGAGGCCGGCAACGGTCCCGACCGCGATGGTCGCATCGAGATATTCCGTGGCCCAATCGTCTTCCGTCGCAGGGCTGACGCGCGCGTCCGACGACTGGGCCGCCGCATCGCCGCGAACCTCGCAGCCGGCGTCGATCAGCGCCGCGATGATCGGGCCGAGATGCGTTGCGGCGCAGGCTTTGTCAACCAGCAGCGTCTCGGCCGCTCCGCAGATCCCCGTCCGGCGCATCTTGGCGTTGACGGCAATGGCCTTGGCCATCTCCAGATCGGCCGCTTCGTGGATGTAGACATGGCAGATGCCGTCGAGATGGGCAAAGACCGGGACACGGGCCTCGCTTTGAACGCGCGCGACAAGGCTCTTGCCGCCCCGGGGGACAATCACGTCGATCGCGCCATCGAGCCCCGCCAGCATCATGCCCACGGCCTCGCGGTCCGTCGAGCCGACAAGCTGGATCGCGGCCTCGTCGAGCCCGGCCTGGCGAAGACCGGCCACCAGCGCCGCATGGATCGCGCGGTTCGATGCGATGGCCTCCGAACCGCCCCTCAGAATGATGGTATTGCCGGCCTTCAGGCACAGCCCACCCGCATCCGCGGTGACGTTCGGGCGGCTCTCATAGATCATGCCGACCACGCCGAGCGGCACCCGCACGCGCTCGACGACAAGGCCGTTAGGCCGCGTCCAGGAGGCCATCACCTCACCAACCGGATCGGGCAGGGCGGCAATATCCTCAAGCCCCTTGGCCATGGCTTCGATGCGCGCGGGCGTCAGCGTCAGACGGTCGACAAATGCGCCGGGACGGCCGGCCTGGCGCGCCGCCTCGACGTCTTCGGCATTGGCCGCCAAAATCGCATCGCCGGAATTGCGCAGCGCCGCCGCCATCGCAATGAGCGCGGCATTCTTGGCCTCGGTCGTCGCAAGCGCGAGCTTCGCAGCCGCGGCCCGCGCCGCAGCGCCGATCGCCTGCATTCTGGCGGCGAGGTCGCCATCTCGTTCATCAGCCTTCTGAGCCACACTCACAACTGACATCTCAGCTCCTGTTCAGCGCCATATCGTCCCGGTGGATCATCTCTGTGCGGCCACGGTAGCCTAAAATACTTTCGATTTCAGTGCTTTTGCGCCCGATCAGCCGCTCCGCGTCGCGGTGCGCATAAGCGATGAGACCGCGCCCCAATTCCTGGCCGCCTGCATCTTTTATGATCACCGCATCGCCGCGGTCAAATGCGCCTTCCACCCCGATGACGCCCGCGGGCAAGAGGCTGCGCCCGGCATTGAGCGCGGCCCGGGCGCCATCGTCAATGGTGATGGTGCCGCGCGGCTCCAGAGCGCCGGCGATCCAGCGCTTGCGTGAGACGACCGGATTTGTGGAAGCGAGGAACCAGGTGCAAGGGGCGCCTTTTCCCAGGGCGCGGAGCGGATGGAGGACATTGCCATTGGTAATCGCCAGATTTGCGCCGGCGGCGACCGCAATCTTGGCGGCAACGAGCTTGGTGACCATACCGCCGCGCGACAGCTCGCTTCCCGCGTCACCCGCCATGGATTCGATTTCCGCCGTGATTTCCTCGACCACTTCGAGCCGCCTCGCTTGCGGATCGATCGAGGGCGGCGCGGTATAAAGCCCGTCGACGTCCGACAGGAGCACGATGCAATCCGCGCTCATCATCGAGCCGACGCGCGCGGCCAGCCGGTCATTGTCGCCATAGCGGATTTCGTTGGTCGCCACGCTGTCATTCTCGTTCACGACCGGAACGACGCCGAGGCCGAGCAGCGCCGAGATCGTGCTGCGCGCATTGAGGTAGCGGCGCCGCTCTTCCGTGTCGCCGAGCGTCAGGAGGATTTGCGCCGCGGTCATATCGCGCGCGGAAAAGCATTCCTCATAGGCGCGGGCGAGCGCGATCTGGCCGACCGCGGCCGCAGCCTGGCTTTCCTCAAGCTTCAGGGAGGTTTGCGGCAAGCCGAGCGCGCGCCGGCCGAGCGCGATGGCCCCGGAGGAGACGACAATGACCTCCCGGCCTTCCGCCTTGAGGCCGGCAATGTCGTCGGCGAGCGCCGCAAGCCAGTCGCCTTTCAGCTTGCCGCTCGTCCGTTCGACAAGCAAGGCCGAGCCGATCTTGACCACGATGCGGCGCGCGCCGCTCCATTCCCTGCGCATGGGATTTCCATCCGAATTAGAGGTTCCCATGGCGATTGTCAGAAGTTGATCGCGAGCGCAAGCCCTGCCGCTCACGAATTAAGGCGAAAATCGCAGCCGCAAATGGGCGCTGGGGGCCCTCGATGCGGTGGAACAAGAGCCATCGCACTGCGTTTTCCCTCAACAATCAGGAGAAAGAGGCCCGAAATGGCAAATGAAAACGATAACCACGACGACCCCTATGCACGCGGATCTTTCTCCATGCGTCCTGCGGCTCGATGGCAAGTCTGGGCCATGACGGTCGTGGGCGTCGTCGTGGTCGTTGCGTTGCTGGTGTATGTGGTAGCGTAATCGCATCGGCGTCATTTTTTGAGCCAAGTCGCCAGCTAAAGAGGTCGCTGACTAAAGGCGCGGGCGTTCGTCGCCATTCTGCGCAACGCCGTCCGGCGGCCGCTGTTCGAACTCCAGCCCTTCGATTCTCCGGCCCCGGCTGGCGATCTTGTCGGTTGAGGTGAGGATCTTCTCCATATCTCCCCCGAGGAGGCCGAAATGCTTCTGGAATTCCAGCACGCGTTCTTTCAGGCGGTTCACATCGGTCAGCAGCAGGCCGACCTCAAGCTGGATTATCCCAGCCTGCTCACGCATCCGAACGTCTTTCATAATGGCCTGCATGGTCTGGACAGCGAGCATCAGCATGTTTGGCGAGACGATGAAAAGGCGGACGCGGTGCGCTTTCTGCAGCAGGTCTGGGAAATGCTCGTGCAGGTCGGCATAGATCGACTCCGACGGCACGAACATCAGCATTGAATCCTGAGTTTCGCCGGGCACGGCGTATTTGGCCGCGATCTCATCGATATGCCGGCCGACATCCGTGCGGACCCGCCGGGCCGCCTCCTTCCGCGCCGCCTCATCCGCCGCCGCACGGAGCGCCTCGAAGGCTTCCAAGGGGAATTTGGCATCGACCACGAGACCGGCATCGGAGCCGGGCAGCTGGATCAGGCAATCCGGACGCTTTCCGTTCGAAAGCGTCGGCTGAAACCGGTAGCTGTCCTTCGGCAGCGCGTCCTGAATGATGGTCTCCATCCGAAGCTGCCCGAACGCACCCCTCTGCTGCTTGTTCGCCAGAATGTCCTGAAGCGAGACGACCTGGGTCGACAGCTCGGTGATATTGCGCTGCGCGGTGTCGATGACGGCGAGCCGCTCATTGAGCCGCGCCAGATGTTCCGCGGTTCTGCGCGCCGTCTCGTCGAGATTGACTCCGACCGTTTGGCTGACACGATCGAGGCGTTCATGCAGGGCGCGGCTGAGCTCGGATTGATTGGCGCCCGCAAGCTCGGAAATCCCGTGGAGCTGGCCTTTCAGCGCCGCAAGCTCCAATTCCATGAGACGCGCCTCGGCCTGACGCTGCGCCGCCTCGCTTGCCCGGATTCGGCCATTGCGCCAGACGAGGAGCACCAGCGCCAGCAGCACGGCGACGGCAAGCCCCGCGATCACGGCAAAAACCACCAGCGGATCGATCGCGATCCCGTTGACCTGCCAGGACGGTAATTCCACCATGCTTCTCCCTCGGCGGCGCGCCTCGCGCAGGCTAGGGCGATTCGATCTCGAACGAAAGGCGAACGATTCCTGGTGAAGCGGCGTTGACCGGGCCTGCCAATCGGCTTATCTGACGGGCATGGCCAAGCTTCCCATCCTGATTTTTCCCGATCCGATCCTCCGCGAGACGGCTCAGCCGGTCGAGCAGGTGGATGAGACGCTGCGGCGCCTGCTCGAGGACATGATGGAGACGATGCACGCCGCGCCCGGCGTCGGGCTGGCCGCGCCGCAGATCGGGCTTTCCCGGCGTCTTTTCGTGATGGACCCGGCACGCGAGAACGAGCCGCCCGCGCCGCGCTATCTGATCAACCCCGAAATATTGCAGAAGGGCGAGCAGACGCGCGTGCATGAGGAAGGCTGCCTGTCGATCCCGAATATCTATGCCGAAGTCGAGCGCCCGGCCTCGATCCTCGTTCGCTATCTCGGTCAGGAGGGCGAGTTGCGCGAGGAATGGCTCGAGGGGCACGCCGCCACCGTCGCGCAGCACGAAATCGATCATCTGGACGGCATTCTCTTCATCGATCACCTCTCAAGGCTGAAAAGGGACTTCCTGATCCGGAAATTCCGCAAGGCGCGCCGCGAGGAGGGGGCGGCGTAGCGCGGCATGATCCCGCCGATCGAGGCTTAAAGAGCTTGCCAGCGCAATCGCCCTCCGCCTAAATCGGCCTGCTCCCTTGCAGGCACCGAAGCTGCTGAAAGCATGGTTCCATTGCGCGTTATCTTCATGGGCACGCCCGATTTCGCGGTGCCCCCCTTGAGCGAGATCGTCGCCCTCGGCCACGATGTGCTGGCGGTTTACACACAGCCGCCCCGCGCGGCCGGCCGCGGCATGCTTGCCCGCAAGTCGGCCGTGCAGAATTTCGCCGAAGAAGCCGGCATCCCTGTCTTCACGCCGAAAAGCTTGAGGCCGGCGCAGGTTCAGAACGAATTCTATGCGCATGATGCCGACGTCGCCGTTGTTGCCGCCTATGGGCTCATTCTGCCCAAGGCGATCCTCAATGCGCCGCAATTCGGCTGCCTCAACATTCACGCCTCGCTTCTGCCGCGCTGGCGCGGTGCGGCGCCCATCCGGCGGGCGATCATGGCGGACGATACCCATAGCGGCACGGTGATCATGCAGATGGACGAGGGGCTCGATACCGGGCCGGTTTGCCTCGGCGAGCGGATCACCATCGGGCCGGATATGACGGCGGGCGAGCTTCACGACGAACTCTCGCTGCTCGGCGCCAAGCTGATCGCCCGGGCCCTGGACCAGCTCGGCGAGGGACAGCTGCACTGCCGTCCCCAACCGACGGAGGGGGTGACCTACGCCGCCAAAATCACCAAGGACGAGGAACGCATCGATTGGACGCGCCCCGCGATGGAGATCCACAATCAAATTCGCGCCCTCTCGCCCCATCCGGGCGCCTGGTTCGAGGCGCTCCTATCGGGCCGGAGGGAGCGGATCAAGGTCCTGCGCTCGGTCATCGTGCCGGGCATGGGCGAGCCCGGCCTCCTGCTCGACTTCCAGCTCACCGTCGCCTGCGGTCATCACGCGGTGCGACTCACCCGCGTGCAGCGCGCGGGCAAGAAGCCGATGCTCGGGGCGGAGTTTCTGCGCGGCTTCCCACTCGGAAAGGGCACCCATTTCAGCTAGATCAACCCTCGTTCAAGCGGAATCATTTGAACGAGGTTAAGTTGATCTATTTCAAAAAGTTAGCACAACTGTTCCCGCGTCCATCCCCACCTTCGCGGGGACATGCTTGGACGCGCGTTGCGCTAAGGGCACCTTTGGGAAAAACGTCTTGCCCTGCCGGGAACCGGCCTTCCCCGTATAATGCGATGTCCGCTTCAGAGGTCACTGCTTCGGTGCGACCTCGAAACGCCGCGAGAGCGCGCCGGCATTCTCGCCGGCGGCTTCGCGGCAGAAGATGTCGTAGAGCAGACCCATGATCCGGCGTACTTCGTCATCGGCAAGGCTGTAATAGATCGCCTTGCCCTCGCGCCGTGTGGTGACAAGCCCATCCATCCGCAGGCGGGCGAGCTGCTGCGAAACGGCCGGCTGTCTGAGCGCCAGAATGGTCTCCAGCTCCGTCACGGAACGCTCGCGCTCGGCAACGAGACAAAGGATAAGCAGCCGACTCTCATGCGCCAGAGCCTTCAGAAAGTCGCTGGCCGCTCTCGCCTGCCCCCTGAAGTGTTCGATATCGGCCACAAGATCATCGGCCATTTCCGCGGAACTTTCGCGCTTTCCTAAATCCTCATCGGATTTCGCCATCATCAATTCCATCTTCCGCCGGAAACTCCCTTTCGACCCTCGCCGCCCCGTTGTGCTCCCCCATCGTGGCCAGCTGGCGCCGGGCCCGAAGGCCTGCGGTCACGATGAAACCGTCCCAGGCGAGGCGGCTTACGGCCTTCAACTCAAAGCGCGGTTTCCGCCGAATAACGCTGCACGCTTCTTTTGAATGCTTGTGTGTAAAGACCTTTAATACGAGCGGAAAAATTGCAAGCAGTAAGAGCTGCATACGGATATATATTTTGGCAAAGGTGTTTTTTGCTTTGCAGCATAGCCAATGAATTACATTGATTTTCCGCATCCGGAGGATGCCGTATCCCCCGGTCTTAGCACCTCTAGAATCTTTGCTCCAGAATGCGGAAACCAGCATCAGAGGTTGTACTTAGACACAATTCATCGCGCAGTGCGGGCAAGTATGGCGCTCCGGCTTCACTCCCGAAGATCCAAGTTTCATTGAGAAGCCAAAGAAGTGTTGCCGAATGTATTGTATTCATTTGGCGAAATTGAGTTGCCGATTTCTGTGAAATCTACCATACTGCACGGCGTCTGGCGTCTTATCGGACGCGGTGGAAAGACCTGACGTTGTGCCTTCGATCTCGCTTGCAGTGAGTTGTGCCTGCTCGATTTTCCCCGTTTTCTGAATGATCGCCTTTAAGTCCGGACGGCCCCGCGCCTGACGGGAGCCTATTTGGGGAATTAAGGAGCAGCAGGATGCGTCAATCTGGTACGGTCAAATTCTTCAATCAATCGAAGGGTTTTGGCTTCATTACACCGGATGAGGGCGGCAAAGACGTTTTCGTTCATATCTCGGCCGTGGAACGCTCCGGCGTCCCGATGCTGGACGGCGGAATGCGCGTTTCGTTCGAGACGCAGCCGGATCCGCGTGGCAAAGGCCCGAAGGCCATCAATCTTCAGCTATCCGAATAGGACAGGGTTGCGCCGGGAAAGAACGACCGAACACGATCATCCAGCCAATTGAGACTTCAGACGCCCGGTTGACGGCCGTGTGTCGGACATGCGGTCGGCTGGGCGTTTGTCCTGTGGTTCGACCCGAACGGATGAAGCCGGTGACAAGTGGATTTCCGTTCGGATAAGTCGAACTATAACAAAAGGTTAGACTAGTGGGCTGGGCTGACATGGAGGGAACGAAATGTCAAAGTCAGGCCACTAGCACGGCGGTCCCGCAGACCCGGAAGGCCGAGCGATGCCGGGATAAGCCCGGCGCGCAGGGACAGCGAATTTTCCCTTGCTGTGGCGGGCCGGATCTAGCGCTTGGAACCGGCCGGGCGCAAGTTTCTCTTTTCGTTGACAAATTGGGGACCAATCGATGAACACCCTTCGCCGCCGGCTGATCGCCGTCGCGCTCTGTATGGCTGCAGTGGTTGGAGCAAACGCCGCCGAGGCGGCGTGCACCAAGCTGTTCTACTCGGTAAATGATTACGGCAAGGACGGTCCGGCCCGCGACGCACAGACGCTGCTTGACCCGTTCATTGCCAAATGGGCAGCCGAGAAAGGCATCAAGAAATACAGAACGGGAAAGAAAGAGGTCGAATGTGAGCTCTTTCTCGACTTCGGGGTGTTTGACGAATACACCTGCAAAGCTACCGCAAGCGTCTGCTGGTAGGCCGGGAAGGTCGGATTCCGGCCTCGCCGGGCCTCTGCCTGCCCGCAATTACCTGTTTAAATCATGCGGCTGTCGGCGCCTTTAGGGGTGCATTCGGTCTTTTTTTTAACCGCCGGACTTCATATATTGAAGGAGCTGGGAAACCAGCTATGGCGATAAACGACTGCCGAAATAAACCTATCGGACCCGGGGGCAGTACCCGGCGCCTCCACCACAAGCGCATGACGCGCAGTGTGTTTCTGATGGGGGCGAACTAGGATCGACGAAGGTGTAAAGGGTGGGTTTTCGCTCGGCATGGTATCCGCCGTTATCGGGCCAATCAAATAGTTGCCAACGACAACTATGCTCCGGCAGCCCTCGCCGCGTAATGCGGTGCGGAAGCCGAAATCCAAGTCCTAGGCGGTAGCACGTCTAGGCGCGGTTTGGAGGACACCGGGCAACAGAAGTCCTCCACCCGGCAGCCGGCGAGCGGTGCCGGTGCGTGGGCCCCAACCGGTGAAGCTCGACCACAGCCACATGTCCGAGGACAAGATCCATTACGATATCCTGGCCAAGGAGGCGTTGCAGGGCATCATCCGTTCGGTCCTGCAAAGGGTCCAGAGACGCGGCCTGCCGGGCGAGCACCATTTCTACGTCACTTTCGACACCACGGCTCCGGGAACGATCCTGTCCAAGCGCCTCAAAGAGCAATATCCCGAGGAGATGACCATCGTCCTCCAGCACCAATTCTGGGATCTGATGGTTTATGACGACCGTTTCGAGGTGAAGCTTTCCTTCCACACGGTTCCCGAGCGGCTGGTCGTTCCGTTTCAGGCGATCAAGACTTTCGTCGACCCGAGCGTGCCGTTCGGCTTCGCGCCGAACATCTTCGCTCCACTCGGTCCGCGCGAGGCGGCACCCATTACGGCTGTGCCCGAAAGCGAGGACGGCCAGGATCTCTCCGCGCTTCCCAAGCCCTCCATTCCGGCCGACACGGCTGTCGAGCCGGCGAGCGCCGAGCCGGAGAAGCCGGTCGAGGAAAGCGAGCCGGAACAGGAATCCGCCAAGGTCGTCGAGCTGGACCTGTTCAGGAAAAAATAGGCCCCGTGCGAGCGGACATGCGTTCAGCTCGCTGCGTCAGCCTAATGCGGCATCATGTTTGGCGGAAACGAACGTCGTCCCGGACGGAGTGAAGCGGAGATCCGGGATCCATTGGCATCTCTGCAACATCAATGCGTGACGGACAAAAATCGGGCGCCGGATCAATTCCTGCGCGACGAAAAAGCATTTCGGACGATTCCGTCAAAGCTAATCCTGCATAGGGCCAACCACCTGCCGTTTGGCGCTCAGAAGACAGCCCCCTTCTCGCCATTGATTCTCCGGCCGATACATCGAGACCGTTTGCGAGTATAATCGCGACGTGTTGCACCCATTTTGAGGCGTGGGGCGTGCTGCCGACGATTTTGTGCTTAACGACGCGCTTCACAAAAACATCAACACGCATGGTGTAGCTTTCGCAACGGCGTCGTCACGCACCACAGTCGTATATGGGGGCTATTTCCGATGAAGAAGATCTTTCTCGCCCTCGCAAGCGTCGACTTTCCTGACCTCCGCCGCCTCTGCGGCGGAGCTGAAGCGGGTCGTCACAGTCCCGCTGGGCGCCGAAATTACCGGCATATTCATGGTCGGACCGGACCTGTTCTTCAACGTCCAACATCCCTCGGACGACATACCAACGCAGTTCTCCAAAGCAGCGGTCGGCGTTATCTCCAATGCTGATTTCGGCGCCGATGCCAGCCCCATGCCGACCGCGATGGCCGACAAGCAAAAGGTCGTCTCGACCCTGGGCGGCTATCAAATCCTGTTCCAGGAAGGCTCGTTCGACGGCAAGATCGCCTCGATCTCCGGCGAGGGCGGCAAAATCAAGGTTTCCAACGATCCCGACTTCAACGCCTATGTTCCGACGGGCGCCAATGAAGGCTATCTCTTCACGAATTGGGAAGACCGTCCGGGCGGCATGTCCCGCGTAAAGATCAGCCGCGCCGAAGACGGCACATGGACGGCTGACGCGCCGATGGCGGGTCGTCACGCGATGTCTACATGGCCAATCTGGCTCTGCTCGAGATCGCCTTTCAGGATTTCGACCGCGTCAGTGTCCCGGAAATCGATGAGAGCGCCATTGGCGTCGATCTGAATAGCGACGGCGAATTGTCGGCAATCACCGAAGTCAAGCGACGTAAGACCTATGTCGGCATGGCCTCGGATCAGCCAATGCAACGGATGCTTTATCCGGAGGGCACCGAATTCATGCATTCGGTGCGCTATGTCGGCGTGAGCGAGAATGGCGAGATCACGATCCCGCCGCGCATGAAGGAGCCCCGCTATATAGTCAAGACGCGCGCGCTGTCCATTCCGCGGCTTCGCTCGCGCTACGGCAACGAAATTCAGGAAAAGATCGACGAGAATCTGCCGCGCTACATCGACCTCGGCGATCGCGGCATGGATACCGGCTTTGGCTGGACGCTGCTCGGCTTCATCGAGGACGCAGATGGCGAACTGCGCCCGCAGACCAATGAGGAGCAGTTTTTCTGCCGCAGCTGTCATGCGACGACGGGAGCGAATATCGACCAGACATGGGCCTTTCCCCGCAAGGTAAAAGGCGCCGCTGGCTGGGGCTATATCGACTATCGCGCGCAGCCCGACGCGCCGAACAGGGGTGAGACCGAAGGCGAAATCCTCGCCTATTTCAAGCGCGCCGGCGGGGGTGACGAATTCCGCTCCAACAAGGAGATGCTCCGGCGCTGGTTCGACAAGGACGGCAAGGCTCTGGAGGACAAGGTGCGCGGCAAATCCGTTTGCGAGCTGATCGCCCCGAGCAAGGCCCGCGCGCTCACGCTGAACAAGGCTTACCGGGTGATCGTCAAGGAACAGTCCTATGTCTATGGGCGCGACGCCACCGTCAAACCGCCAAAGAACGTCCACGCCAAAATCGACGAGGCCACCGCGCCGACCTTGCCGGAAGACAAGCGCTACACGCACGATATCCGGCTGGATTGGACGGCGGCCGACTAACCCGCTTGCGCCCTCTTAAGCGGAGTTGCGCGCGAAAAGCTTGTACGTCCGTCAGACGGTCGTCCGAGACCGCCAAGCCGCCGGCGACAAAGGCAACGCGGCCGCGCTCAGAGCATGATCAGCCGGTAAAGCTCGTCTCGGGCGAGATCGCGCCGTTTGCGCAATTCGACAACCGACACTTCCTCAATCGGCTCTTCATGCATTTCGGCCCTGTGCACGGCGCGGCTGAGCTCGTGAAACTCGTCGGCCTTTCGTTTGAATTCCGGGTCCTGTTCCTGCAGCCACTTGATCTTTTCGGCATGCTCGGGAAATGCCTCATGCAGAGCTTGCGGTTTTTCGTCCATTGCGCGGTCCTCTTTCTTTCAGCCGGGATCCCCCCTTTGCGCTCCCCTCGAAGGGCCTGCCGTCACACAGAGCGACGATCAAGCGAAGACTGGGGGATGCGCGACGCCTGCAACCGGGAAAGGACGGTCTCAAGATTTCATCCGTTAGATGCGGTCCCGCTCCACGATTTGCATCTGTCTTCCTTCTTCGGCAAGTTATTTGGCTTGATTGTCCTCGTTCAAAGGAGGCGCGCATGACTTACGTCGAGACCCATTATGCCGGCTCAGGCGACCTGGCAAACCAGATCTGGGACAGACTTAGCGCAGCCGGCAAAGACCGAACGCGGCTCACAACCGGCGACCTGGCCACAGTGGACGAATTTCACATTCGCGGCCGGCAAGCGACACTTGAAATGGCGGAACGCATGGAGCTCACGGCCGACAGCCACGTCCTTGACATGGGGAGCGGATTGGGCGGGCCGGCGCGGACGGTGGCTGAGACCTATGGCTGCACAGTCACCGGAATCGATTTGACCCCCGCTTTTTGCGATGCAGCGCGCGAGATTTCAGGTTGGCTGGGTCTTTCTGACAGGACTCGTTTTATTCATGGCGATGCGACAGATCCTTCGATTGAGCCAAGTCGCTTCGACGCTGCGATGACCATACATGCCGCGATGAACATTCCAGCCAAACACGCCCTCTATGACAGCGCAAGGCGGGCGCTCAAGCCGGGCCGCATATTTGCAGTCTACGACATTCTGCAGGGAGAAGGCGGGCCCGTCCAGTTCCCGGTCCCGTGGGCTCGCGAACCCTCCATCAGCCATCTCGCGACGCCCGAAGAGATGCGCCGGCTGCTGGCCGCATCTGAGTTCGACATTTTGGATGAAATCGACTCGACCGAGGAAAGCCTGGCCTGGTTCCAGGATATGACTGCCCGCATCGCAAACTCAGAGCCACCTGCGGTCTCATTCCAGTTGTTTCTTGGCGATGACTTCCCGCAGATGGTGCGAAACCAGGTTCAAAACTTGGCTGACAGGCGCATCCGTACCGTTACCTACATCTGTCGGGCTAGCGCAACGCGCGTCTGAATGGACGCGGACAGTTGCGCTAACCTTTTGAAATAGATCAACTTAACCTCGTTCAAGTGAGCCCACTTGAACGAGGGTTGATCTAGGCCGTGACATAAACGAACAACGGCACCGGGGCGACAGCCAGGGCAATGGTCAACAGATAGGCTGGAAACGGGTAGAGTCGCGTCATGCCCGCAAGCATTGCAACTCCGCCCCCGCCTCCTATTACGACATTGCCGGGCACATTCAGCAAGATGGCTAGTGCGACGAAGCGATGGCGAATGAGGTAGGGTACCAGGCGGGTAGGTGACTCGCTTACCAACAAAGCTATGCGTTGATCGGCTCTGACAGGAGCCAGGCGGTTCAGGAAGGCTTGTACCTTTGTAATCCCGACGGCGCCAAAGCCCTTTGCGCCCAACTCTGCGGGGAGGAAACGGCCGATCATGTAAGCAAGCATAAGAGCAGTAACCGTGCTCACATAAACCAAAAAGGAGATCTTGCCGCCGAAGATGAAGAGCATGCTAAGGCCGATTTCAACGGCTGGCATGAAAGGTATGGTCATAAGAAGGACGTATACAGCGGTCGCTGTCATGACCGCTCTGTGGAGCATCGGCTCGGTACTTGCGCGCACATGCAGATTGAGCTGATCAACGACCATGTCGATCAGGAATTGTCCCAGGAAGTAAAGTGCGACAGCCCCGCTGATCAGGATCGTGATTCGACCCCATCGGACACCGGCCGGTTCCGCCACGGGTCGGCCATTCGAGCCTCCACCGACCCTTGGTCTACTGCCCGAAGCTGTATCGTCATTCGGCTTGTCGGGATGGTGTTCCGGTGAATGCGATTTGCTGCTTAAGCGTCCAATACCATCGCTCCTTCTTCCACACCGCCGCGGCAATCAACCGTTCGCCATTGAAGGTACCCTTGAACTGGATTTTGCCGTGGCCTGGACTCTTGAGCTCGGCTCGAAAATGAAGCCCGTCAGCATCGCGGCGCACCCAATAAGGGGCTGGCGCAAATCCAAATCCGCGACAAGTCTTTGATGAAAACTTGCCGTCTTTGAAACTCAACACGTCATCGGGGGGAACAACGTCACCCCCAATCCTGAGAGGCCCGACAAATTGCATTCCTTGAAGCGTGTGGATGAGAGCCGGTCGTTCTGAATCGGCTCGCGCGCCTTGTGCAACCGCGACTGGGGTGAAGACAGAGAAAGTACAACACAGCACAACACAAACTGCGACAAGCCGCTTCGGGTCAAACTGAAGGGGAGATGCGTGCATCCCTAGTAACGTCATTTCGCAATTCTCGCATTTGTCACCCTAATTGCCCCACCCCTAATTGCAACCCCTTCCCGGTTATGAGCGTGCAGCACGCGATCGCTGCCTAGCCACCGAAGCGGAGCAAACGCCGTCGCCATAAAGCCAGCGCCCAGCTCTTTCCGAATTCTCGGCACTAAGCCCCTTCAGCCCGTCCGCCGCAGATAGCGCTCAAAGGCGGCCAGCGTGGCTTCGGAGACATAATGCTCGATGCCCTCGGCGTCCAACTCGGCAGCGTCGCGCGGAACGCCGACGGCAACGAGCAGATCGACGACAATGCGATGCCGTGCGCGCACCCGCGCCGCCATCTCCGTACCGGCTTCGGTAAGAAATACGCCCCGATACGGCCGCGAGACCGCCAAGCCCTCCCGCTTGAGACGCGCGATGGCCTTGGTCGCCGTCGGGTGCGTCACCCCCAGCCGGCGCGCAATATCGGTAGTCCGCGCCTCGCCATATTCCTGCAGAAGATCGTCGATGAGTTCGGTGTAATCTTCCAGAAGCACCTGCGCCTGCGCGGTTCTGGCCTGACTGAACTTCTCCGCTGCATCAGGATTTTCGCTAAGGGGTGATTTTTTCTTCGGAATTGGCCCTGCCCTCGTCTGTCTGGGATGCCAGTTACACGCGGCCACACCAACTCATTGAAACGCCGGTCAAATTTTACAGCTAAGGCTTCATTTTACAAGGCGCGTTGGAACTGCGTCAATTCACACCCAGACGTGATATGTTGATCCTTGATAAAAGTGTAGCCAAGGCTATCTTTTTAATCATAAGCTAATGCTATATCGGCATGACGACCTTATCGACAAAGACGACACTGACGAGCCGTACCGTGACGGCCATGGGCGAAGCGCTCGCCGGCACAAGACGAGGGCCGCGATCGGCGCTTTTGTTCGCAGGGCCGGCGGTTGTCGCGTCGATCGCCTATATGGATCCGGGCAACTACGCGACCAACATCCAGGCCGGCGCAGGCTATGGCTACACCCTCCTGTGGGTGGTGTTGATGGCCAATCTGATCGCAATGCTGTTCCAGGCGCTTTCGGCGAAGCTCGGCATTGTCACCGGCCGCAACCTTGCCGAGATGTGCCGCGAGCATTTCCCGGCGCCGGTCGTCTGGGTCATGTGGCTAGTCAGCGAGATCGCCGCCATGGCCACCGACCTTGCCGAATTTCTCGGCGGCGCGATCGGCCTGGCGCTTCTATTCAGCATGCCGCTGATGGCGGGCATGGCCGTCACCGCGATCGTGACCTATGGCATCCTGCTCTTCGAGCGCGGCGGATTCCGTCCGATGGAGCTGATCATCGGCGCGCTGATTGCGGCGATCGGGTTGAGCTATGTCGTGGAGCTTTTCATCGCGCCGATCGCATGGGGCGAGGCGGCGCTGCATACGGTTCTACCGCAAATGCCGGATGCTGCGGCGCTGACAATCTCCGTCGGGATCATCGGCGCAACCGTAATGCCGCACGCGGTCTACCTCCATTCGGGCCTGACTCAGAGGCGCGCACAAATTCGCAATGAAGAGGAGCGCGGCAAGCTTCTGCGCTTCTCCAATATCGAGGTCGTTCTGGCGCTTGCAGTCGCGGGGCTTATCAATATGGCCATGGTCGTGATGGCGTCGAGCGCGTTCCACGCCGGTCACAGCGACGTCGCCGAGATCGAGACCGCCTATCACATGCTGACGCCACTACTCGGAGGGGCTGCCGCTGCCGCCTTCCTGATTTCGCTGATCGCCTCGGGCGTCTCCAGTTCCGTCGTCGGGACGATGGCCGGACAGATTATCATGCAAGGCTTCGTGCGCTTTCACATCCCGATCTGGCTGAGGCGCCTCGTGACCATGCTGCCCGCCTTCGCGGTGGTCGCGTTCGGCGTCAATGCAACGAACGCGCTGGTCATCAGTCAGGTTGTCCTCAGCATCGCCCTGCCCGTGCCGATGATCACGCTGGTCCTCTTCACGCGCCGCACCGATATTATGGGGCCATACGCAAACGGCAGGCTGATCGACATGCTCGCCATCGTCGGCGCAGCGATCGTCCTTCTGCTGAACCTGGTGCTTCTCCTTCAAACCTTCGGCATCGGCATTCCAGGTCTGGCGACCGGCTAAATTTGGCGATGCCGGAATAACCCGCGAGCCGCACCGAGGCCTGCGCATCCGACGCAAGCTGACACCGGCTTGCCGCCTATCGCACAATCCGGGCTCGGCTGCGCCCCGCTAACTTATTGATATGGATCAACTTAACCTCGTTCAGGTGATTCCACTCGAACGAGGGTTGATTTAGTCGAAAATGCGGCGGGGCAGGTGAAAGCTGACCGTCCAGTGCGGCGCGTCCACAATCTGGCTGATGCGCAGATCGCCGGCGACACTGCAGAGCATATAGGCCTCGACAGCCGACATCTTCTCCCGCCGGGCCAGCTCGTCGATCATCGTCCGGACGGCGTCGCGGCTCGCCTCGTAAAGATCCGGCCCGATACCGAGCGTGATGTCGATCGGTCCGTCCGATGCCGGCGCCGCGCCGGGACGCTCCACGCGCGGAAAAGGCGTTTGCCGGCCTTTGATCAGATCGAAGGTCAGCGTGGCCTCGATCGGGCTTTCGACCGCCGTCCCGCAGACCTCGCCATCGCCCTGAGCAGCATGCGTGTCGCCGACCGAAAAAAGCGCACCGTCCACTTCGACCGGGAGATAAAGAACGCTGCCGGCGACGAGATCGCGGATATCCATATTGCCGCCGACGCGGCGCGGAGGAATGACGCTGTGCGCGCCCGGCTCCTCGGGAGCGAGACCGATCGTGCCGGCGAACGGGGCGAGCCTCACCTTCGCATGACCGCCGAACAGCATGGGCGAGGCGCCGCTTGGATCATATTGCCAGATGTGCAGGGCCGGCTCGCGGAACTGATCGGCAAGCAGTCCGAATCGAGGGATGTTGGCGGTCCAGCCCCAGCCGGATGGCCGGTAGCCATCGACTCGGACGACGAGCGTGTCGCCGGGCCTGGCGCCGTCGATGAAGACCGGGCCGGTGACCGGATTGACGCGGCGCGGATCGGCATTCGTGATGGCGTCAGCCGTGCTGTCGCGGCTGATCTGTCCGTCCATCGCGTCGATGATCTCGAACGTCACGGTCGCGCCCGGCGCAACCGTCATCACCGGCGCGATCGCATTGTCCCAGATGAAATTCCGATGTTGGCAGTGGATGGTGTGAGACATCGGCAGAGGCCCTCCGCAGAAGCGATCCCCCGACATCTCGCTGGGGCGGCGCCAGCATTCAAGCCGGCGCCCTGCCCTCTCAATAGTCTTCCACGACGCCGGCATCGATCAGGAAGTTGCGCATCAGATATCTGTGCCCCGATGGCTTCTTCGTGTCCAGGCCGACGAAGACGGACTCGCTGCCTCTGATCTGCGGCTGATAGTCAAGGCCTTTGCCGGTCGTCTCCCGGTAATGATCGATGAGGCCGGTCAGAACTTCGCCCACGATGGTCGCGCCGACCGGGCCGAGCCTGTGACCGCCATCGGGGCCATCATAGCGCCCATCGTCGTAGCCGGGGTCATAACGGTGCGGCGGCTTATGGGGGTACCTGACCGAGGCGCGGCGGAAGAGGCCGTCGTGATATTTTGACGGGTAATCTCCGCTGAGATAGCGCTCGTCATCCTGCCCATAGGGCGCCGCATGGAGCCGCGTGGGCGTACCGAAGATGCTCGCCTCCTGAAGGATGTAGTACCAGAGCGGCGTGTCGCCCTCGCCGAGGAAATAGGCCGTGCGCTCGTCGGGGGGCAGGAGATAGGCGCGCCACAGCTCGCCCCCATAGCGCGACCGGGACGCCGGATCGCCCTTGCCGAGCAGACCGCGCGCCTCGAGAACGGGCAGCACGACTTTGGCGACCTCCTGTCCGGAAGGCACATGCAGCGTCTTGCCCCGCGCCAGATTTCGCGACGCCAGCGAGGTCACCTCATGCAGGCCGACGACATGCGAGAAGTGCAGCCGGTGGAGACTTTTCGCAAGCTCCGTGTCGATGCGCCGGGCGACGTTGAACCCGTAAGGGGGCTTGCCGCCAAGGTCGAAGAAATAGCGCCAATCGACGAGGAAGCGGGGCGTCACCGGCGTGAAAGCGCGCGGGGAGCCGTCCCGTCCGTCCGACAGCAGATCGAACTGCACGCCGTCCCGCAAAACATAGCTGTCGCGGACCTGGCTATGTCCGTAACGGAAGGCGGCGGCCGCAAACTCCACGGGAATGCTGATCTTGCCGCCCTCGCCACTCTCGTCGCCGAAACCGCGAGGATAGAAGAAGTCGCGCCCGTGTTTCAGAAGGCTCACCGTGTGCCGCGGTCCAATCACACGCGGCAGAAAATCCTCTACGATCAGCCGGTGATAGTAGTGGATCACATGATCCCGGGCGATTTCGAACAGCTTCAGCTTCACGTCGTCGGGCAGCGACTGAGCCAGCTCAT
Source organism: uncultured Alphaproteobacteria bacterium (assembly GCA_963749875.1). Classification (GTDB taxonomy): domain Bacteria; phylum Pseudomonadota; class Alphaproteobacteria; order Rhizobiales; family Rhodomicrobiaceae; genus JAHQVI01. Next base: position 506,035 of record CAVVOX010000002.1, on the reverse strand, counting down.
GCGTGTCGCAAGGAGACTGCCGATGGCAGAAGCCGTCGCGGGCGTTGCCGAAATCGCGCTCGACGAGAATGTCGACGGTCCGATTGTGGAACGCGACGAAGGCCGCATGGAGCTGCGAAATGACGATACTTTCATCATTGCGCGGATCACCCAGTAGCGCGACGGCGTCGCCGCCGGCAGGCCCGTAATAATAGGACGACTTCGTCCGGAAGAGATCGTAGCGCGGCAACTCGCCCTCGCCGGAGATCGGCCGTCCGACGCGGATATAGGGCAGCCGGTAGAGATGCGGCGTGCGCTTCGGCCCCCCGCCATAAACGCTGTCGAGATCGAGATCGGAGGTGCGGTTGTTCTTGAGTTCGAAATCGCCCTCGATCTCACGGCCGAGATCGGTCGTCGTATCCAGCTCCACATCGTGACTGATGAACTGGCCGAAAAAGGTGTAGCCGGCGGGGATTTCGCTGTCGCCTGCCGGATCGTCCGCCTCGGCCCGCTCGACCATTGCGCGGCCGAGCGCCTGGAGCGCTTCGTAGGAGGGGGTGCGATAGGGATGGTCGCCGGCAATGAGGTCAGGAAACAGACGCCCGAAGCCGTCGCCCTCATGGTCCGCACCGTAGTCGGCCGGAGCTTCATGATAGGGCTCTGGTCCGCGATCATAGCGATCATAGCGATCGCCGTCATAGACGGGCTTCCTGGGCGGATCGTCGTAGCGCGGCCCGCTATAAGCATGCGTCTCCGGCTCGCCATCATAGTCGTCTTCGGCATAGTGGCGCTTCTTCCGGTGCGGCGGAAGCGGCGGCTCATAGACGGTCGAGTGATCGGGCCGGTAGAGGTGAGGCCGATGCATGAAAGGGTTGCGCTCGGGCATCGGGGCCAGGAGGACCCGCGGGTCGAACCGGTTCCGATAGGGTTCGCCATCTCCTGGGCCGCCGAAGAGCGGTCCGGGAATATATTCACTCGCTTGAGTCGGCAGAGCGGCCAGGCTGAACCCGCAAAGGACCAGCGCAATGGCGAGGCGGCTGACGCGGGGACGAAGGGCTTCAAAGACACGCAAAGACAGAGGCTGAAACGCGGGATCACTCATCGAAACTACTCCTGAACTTTGCGTGAGTTTCTCGCATTGGAATTAATGAAAAGTGAAACAACTACGATTTGAATTAAAACCGATCTTTATCTTAATGATGTCTTCCGGAGGAGCCGGCGGACGCGCTGCGCAGGCGCGCCGCGTGCCGCGCAGGGAAGTGCCAACATCAGAAGAAATATGGGAAAATGCGCCGAAGAGGTTGCGCATCGGTGACATACTGGCGCACGACTGATTGATCTGTGTCAAAGTCCTCGGGGCGTTCTTGCCGAATAAGAAACGCCGGAACGCTGAGGCTCCACAGTGGACAGCCATGCGCAGATGAGGCCGCCAATGAACGACGCTCCAACGAAAGACGAATTTGCCGCCCTGTCAGACCTTCTCGCGATCCTCGGCTCGATCGCCGCGCTGATCCTGGGCGTCATGATCTCGATCGTCTCGGTGGATGATGTGATGGTCTTTCACGGTCTCGTCTTCGCCGTGGCCGGTGCGGGAGCCCTGCTCTATCTGCTCAACAAGACCTTCTCGGAAGGCACGCTCGCCGGAAGCCGCTACACGCCGGATCGACGCCCCTACAATGACGATGTCATCAAGGCGGGCGTGATCGCCACGATGTTCTGGGGTATTGCCGGCTTCCTCGCCGGTGATCTGCTCGCCTGGCAGCTCGCCTATCCCGCGCTCAATTTCGACCTGCCCTGGACGAATTTCGGCCGGCTGCGGCCGCTACATACCTCGGCCGTCATCTTCGCCTTCGGCGGCAATGCGCTGATCGCCACGTCGTTCTATGTGGTCCAGCGGACCTGCAAGGCGCGTCTGGCCGGACGCTGGGCGCCGTGGTTCGTGTTCTGGGGCTACAATCTCTTCATCGTCATTGCCGCCACCGGCTATCTGCTCGGCGTCACGCAATCGAAGGAATATGCCGAGCCGGAATGGTATGCCGATCTCTGGCTGACGATCGTCTGGGTGGTTTACCTGCTCGTCTTCCTCGGCACGATCTGGCGCCGCAAGGAGCCGCATATCTATGTGGCGAACTGGTTCTATCTGGCCTTCATCGTCACCATCGCCATGCTGCACATCGTCAACAATGTGACGATGCCGGTCTCTCTGGTCAGCACCAAGAGCTATATCGCCTATTCCGGCGTTCAGGATGCGATGACCCAATGGTGGTATGGCCACAACGCGGTCGGCTTCTTCCTCACCGCCGGCTTCCTCGGCATGATGTACTACTTCATTCCGAAGCGCGCCGAGCGGCCGGTCTACTCATACAGGCTATCCATCGTTCACTTCTGGACACTGATCTTCCTCTATATCTGGGCGGGCCCGCACCACCTTCATTACACCGCCCTGCCCGACTGGGCGCAGACGCTCGGCATGACCTTCTCCATCATGCTGTGGATGCCTTCTTGGGGCGGCATGATCAACGGCCTGATGACGCTCTCCGGCGCATGGGACAAGCTGCGCACCGATCCGGTGATCCGCTTCCTGGTCGTCTCGGTCGCCTTCTACGGCATGTCGACCTTCGAAGGCCCGCTCATGAGCGTGAAGGCGGTCAATTCGCTATCGCACTATACCGATTGGACCATCGGCCATGTTCACTCCGGCGCGCTGGGCTGGGTGGCGATGATCTCCTTCGGCGCGGTCTATTGCCTGGTTCCGTGGCTGTGGAAGCGCAAGGAGCTGTACTCGCTCCGCCTGGTCGAATGGCACTTCTGGGTCTCCACCATCGGCATCCTGCTCTACATCACCGCCATGTGGGTGTCGGGCATCACGCAGGGCTTGATGTGGCGCGCCTATGACAGCCTCGGCTTCCTGCAATATTCCTTCGCCGAGACCGTCGATGCGATGCACCCCTATTATGTGATCCGCGCGATCGGTGGGCTGCTCTTCATCATCGGCTCCCTGATCATGGTCTACAATCTCTGGATGACCGTGCGCGGCGCGGTCGCTGGGGAGCCCGTCGCCGCCGAGCCCGAGACTTCCGGGCCGGTGCCAGCGGAATAAGGGGGACGCGACATGAAATTCTCGCACGCCATTCTCGAAAAACATTCGATCCTGCTGACCGTCGCGATCCTGATCGTCGTGGCGATCGGCGGACTGTTCGAAATCGCGCCGCTCTTCTGGATCGGCTCGACCATCGAAAAAGTCCAGGGCATGCGTCCCTATACGCCGCTCGAGCTGGCCGGCCGCAACATCTACATCCGCGAAGGCTGCTATGTCTGTCACAGCCAGATGATCCGCGCGCTTCGCGACGAGGTCGAGCGCTACGGCCATTACAGCCTCGCCGCCGAGAGCATGTACGATCACCCCTTTCAGTGGGGCTCGAAGCGAACCGGGCCGGACCTTGCCCGTGTCGGCGGCAAATATTCCGACGAATGGCATGTAGCGCATTTGACCGATCCGCGCAGCGTCGTGCCGGAGTTGATCATGCCCGGCTATCCCTTTCTCCGCGAACGCGCGCTCGACTATCGCGACATCGAGGACCATCTGAAGGCGAACCGGGCCGTCGGTGTCCCCTATACGGACGAGATGATTCAGAACGCGAAAGCCGATCTCGAGGCGCAGGCCGTGGCTGATTCTAACGGCGCCTCGGATCTCACCGCCCGCTATCCCAAGGCGCAGGTGCGCACCTTTGACGCCGATCCGTCCAAGATCTCGGAGCTGGATGCGCTCGTCGCCTATCTGCAAATGCTCGGCACGCTCGTCGACTTCACCACATTCGACGCAGCCGGCCCGAACTTGAGATAAGCATCCATGAGTTTTGACGAGGTCAGAAGCTTTGTCGGCGTTGCAGGTCTCTTGATCTTCATGGCTCTGTTCGCGGGCGTGCTGATCTACATCTTCTGGCCAGGCAACAGGAAGCGGTTCGAGCGGGCCAGGCACATCCCCCTGGACGACGATTCCGACGATAGTTCATCGAGAGGCGAAAATGGCCGCTAAGACCGAAATTGATGATGTAACCGGCGTCGAAACGACCGGCCATGAGTGGGACGGGATCAAGGAGCTGAACAAGCCCTTGCCGAAATGGTGGATTTGGGTGTTCTACGCCTGCATCATCTGGTCGATCGGCTATTGGATCGTCTATCCGGCCTGGCCTACGCTTTCCGGCTACACCAAGGGCATCTGGGGCTATAGCCAGCGCGCGACCGTCCAGCAACAGATCGAACAGGCGCGCGCCGCGCAAGCGGAAATGAACAATGCGATCGACAACGCCTCGCTTGCGCAGATCGAAGCCTCGCCCGAGCTCCGGCGGTTTGCGATCGCTGCCGGGCACGCCGCATTCGGCGACAATTGTGCACCGTGCCATGGGCGCGGCGCGGCAGGCGGCAAGGGCTTTCCGAACCTGAATGATGACGACTGGCTCTGGGGCGGCTCACTGGAGGCGATCCATCAGACGATTCTTTATGGCATCCGCAGCAGCCAAAGTGACGAAACGCGCATCAGCGACATGCCCCGTTTCGGCGCGGATCAAATCCTGACCAGTGATCAGATTTCCGATGTGGCCGAATATGTCCTGTCGCTGTCGGGCGGCGAGCATGATGCGGCGGCGGCCGAGCGTGGCAAGACGATTTTCGCCGATAACTGCGCCGCCTGTCACGGCGAGGACGGCAAGGGCAACAAGGAACTCGGCGCGCCCAATCTGACCGACGCAATCTGGCTCTACGGTTCGAGCAAAACCAACATCGTGAAGAGCATCGAAACGGGACGCGGCGGCGTCATGCCCGCCTGGTCCGGACGGCTCAGTGAGAATACCATCAAGAAGCTGGCGGTTTACGTCCACTCGCTGGGTGGCGGTCAATAGCAGCTCCTTTATAATCGTCCCGTTTGCGGAGAGGAGGCGCTGCGCCGGACCGACCGACTCAGGGCTTCCTAGATCGACCCTCGTTCAGGTGGAATCACTTGAACGAGGTTAAGTTGATTTATTTCAAAAGATGAGCGCAACTGTTCCCGCGTCCATTTGGACGCGCGTTGCGCTAGCCCGGCGCAGCCGCTTGGAGTCGCACATGACAGTGCAGCCTCAATTCGAAATCAGCGCTGAAGCGGCCCCCGGCGTTACGCGGTCAGACGCCGAGGCCGTGAACGCCAGGGCGGAACGTCCGCTCTACGCGGCACGGGAGCCGATCTACGCGAAGCGCGCCCATGGCAAATTCCGCCGGATCAAGTGGATCGTCATGGCGGTGACGCTCGGCATCTATTATCTCCTGCCCTGGCTGCGCTGGGACCGCGGGCCTAACCTGCCCGATCAGGCCTTCCTCCTCGATTTCGCGCATCAGCGGCTTTATCTGTTCGGCGTGGAGATCTGGGCGCAGGAGCTTTATTTCATCACCGGCCTCCTGATCGTCAGCGCGCTCGCGCTGTTCCTCGTCACCGCCGTCGCGGGCCGTGTGTGGTGCGGCTATACCTGTCCGCAGACGGTGTGGACCGATCTGATGATCGCGGTGGAGCATTTCTGGCAGGGCGACCGCAATGCCCGGATGAGGCTGGCCAAAGCACCCTGGACCTTCGAGAAGATCTGGAAGATCGGCGCGACGCACCTCTCCTGGCTGCTGATCGGTCTGGCGACAGGCGGCGCCTTCGTCTTCTATTTCCGCGACGCTCCGACCCTCGCCTCGGAATTGCTGAATTTCGAGGCGCCGTTCATCGCCTATCTTTTCATCGGCATCTTCACCGGCACCACCTATGTGCTCGGCGGGATCGCCCGTGAGCAGGTCTGCACTTATATGTGCCCCTGGCCGCGCATTCAGGGCGCGATGTTCGACGCGGACTCGCTGCTGATCAGCTATCGGGGCTATCGCGGCGAACCGCGCGGGGCGCACAAGAAAGGCGAGAGCTGGGAAGGCCGCGGCGACTGCATCGACTGCAAGCAATGTGTCGCGGTCTGCCCGATGGGCATCGATATTCGCGACGGGCCGCAGCTCGAATGCATCCAGTGCGCGCTCTGCATCGACGCCTGCGACGAGATCATGGACAAGGTCGGCCGGCCGAGAAAGCTGATCGCCTACGACACCTTCCGCAATCTCGACGCCGCCAGCCATGGCGACCGCGCACCGATCCGCCTGATCCGGCCACGGACGATCCTTTACGCTTCCGTCCTGGCGCTGGTCGGCGTCATCCTGCTGTTCGCCCTGTCGGCCAAGACGGTTCTCGACGTCAATGTGCAGGCCGACCGGAACCCCTTATTCGTCATGCTTTCCGATGGCAGCATCCGCAACAGCTATACGGTGCGCATCCTGAACAAGCTCTACGAGACGCGCAGTTTCAGCCTGAGGGTCGACGGGCTGCACCAGGCGAAGTTCTCGGTGCTCGGTCTGGAGGGAGAAAACCCGCCGCAGATCGAGGTGACGCCTGACAATCTGCGCACGCTGAAGGCTTTCGTCACCCTGCCGCGTGAGGCGGTGCGCGCGGCGGAAGACGGCCAGATCCCGTTTTCCATCGTCGTCCGCGACCTGACGGACGGGACCGAAACCGCCCGCGAGACCGTTTTCCGGGGACCCGTTCAATGACTGTGTTTGCCATGAAGGAAATCACCGGCCGTCACGTTCTCTTCGCGCTCCTCGGCTTTTTCGGTGTCATGCTGCTTGCCAACGGCATCTTTCTCTACTTCGCTCTGTCAACCTTTGACGGACTCTCGACGCCGCACCCTTATCAGGAGGGCCTCCACTACAATGAGCGGATCGCGGCGGAGCGCAGACAGGCCGCGCTCGGCTGGTCCTATCGGCTCGCTGTGACAGGCGAGCGGCGCCTGAAGCTGACGATCAGGGACAAGACCGGCAATCCGGTCTCCGGACTTGAGGTCAGGGGCAATATCGCACGCGCGGTCGCGGACCGCGTCACCGGGCCGCTCCTGCTTAAGGAAGAGTCCGCCGGCGCTTACATCGTGAGCGTCGAGGATCTCGATCCGGGCAACTGGATCGTCTCGCTCGAGGCCGCAACCGCGCCTTCGCAGGGGCCCGCAACCCACTACCGCATCAAGCAACGCCTATGGCTGAAGCCCAACTCCTGACGCCGGACGTCCCGGGCCGCACGGACGAAGCGGAAGAGGAGAGCCGCCTCCGCTCGGTGACCCTGACCGTCGAGAACATGAACTGCGGCGGCTGCATGCGGAAGGTGGAGCGCGCCCTCATGGCCGCACCCGGCGTCGCCTCCGCGCGCGCGCATCTCTCGGCCAAACGGGTCGCGGTCAGCTTCGATACGGACCGGAGCACACCGGACGCACTCATCGCGGCGCTGGGCGCTGCGGGCTACAAAGCCGGCGAATTGGTTGCCGAAACCTCCGACGCCGACGAGAAACGCAACCGCGACTTTCTCGCCCGGCTCGCCGTCGCCGGCTTCGCGGCCGCCAATGTCATGTTGCTGTCGGTCTCTGTCTGGTCGGCGGGTTCGGACGGCATGGAGGAGGCGACGCGAAGCCTCTTCCATTGGATCTCCGCCCTGATCGCCCTGCCGGCCGTCGCCTATTCGGGACAACCCTTCTTCCGCTCGGCGATGACGGCTCTTCGAGCGCGCGGCCTCAATATGGACGTGCCGATCTCGCTCGCCATTCTGCTGTCCGCGGGCATGAGCCTGGCGCAAACCATTCGCGGCGGCGAGCATGTCTATTTCGACGCCAGCGTGACGCTGCTGTTCTTCCTGCTCATCGGCCGCTATCTCGACCAGCGGATGCGGACGCGAGCGAGAGGCGCGGCGCAGAACCTTCTGAAGATGCGGGCGCAATCGGCGACGATCGTTCAAGCTGACGGGTCGGCGGAGACGATGGCCGCGGCGGCTCTCGTGCCGGGAATGCGCGTCGCCGTGGCGGCCGGCGAGCGATTTCCGGCCGACGGCACGGTGCTGACCGGAAAATCGGAGGCCGATGAAAGCCTGCTCACCGGAGAGAGCGCGCCGCGGCCACTTACGCCCGGCGCGGAGGTCTTTGCCGGAACCATCAATCTGGGCGCGCCGGTCGTTTTCGAGGCGAGCAAGACGGAAGGCGACACGCTGCTCGCCGAGCTGACGCGCCTCATGGAAACGGCGGAACAGGCGCGCGGCCGCTATGTGCGCCTTGCCGACCGCGCCTCGCAGCTCTACGCGCCGGCCGTTCACATTCTTGCCGCAGCCGCGTTCCTCGGCTGGCTGATTGCAGGCGTGGGCTGGGAAGCCGCGCTGATGGTCGCGATCGCCGTGCTGATCATCACCTGCCCCTGCGCCTTGGCGCTGGCGGTGCCGGCGGTGCAAGTCGCCGCGGCGGATCGATTGTTCGGCAGGGGTGTGCTGGTGAAGGCGCCGGATGGGCTTGAACGGCTCTCGGAGATCGACACGATCGTATTCGACAAGACCGGCACGCTGACCTACGGCCGGCCGGTTCTGCAAAACGCGGACGAGATCGAGGACGCCGCATTGCGCGCGGCGGGCGAACTCGCCGCCGCCAGTAAGCACCCTTATGCGATTGCGGTTGCTTCGGCGGCGAAGGCGCGTTTCGGCACACTCTCGCCGATGCAAGGGGTCGTCGAGGAGCCGGGCGGCGGATTGAAAGTCGAAACGTCCCAGGGCGAGGCACGGCTCGGCTCGGCGGAGTGGTGCGGCCAATTTGAGCGGGGATCGGGGCAGGCATCGCTCTATTATGCCGCGCCCGGCCGCGATGCCATCGCCTTTGCGTTCACGGATGAATTGCGCGAGGACGCGGCGCAGACCATTCGCGAGCTGAAATCGGCGGGTTTCGCCGTCGAGATCATGTCGGGCGACCGGGCCGAGACCGTCGAGCCGATCGCGCGCAAGCTCGGCATCGCCGAATGGCGGGCGAAATGTCAGCCGCAGGAGAAGATTGCGCGGCTCCGGAGCCTGGCCGCATCCGGCCACAAGGTGCTGATGGTCGGCGATGGTCTCAACGACGCGCCCGCACTCACCGCGGCCCATGCCTCGCTCGCGCCTTCATCCGCCGCCGATATCAGCCAGATGGCGTCCGACGCGGTATTCCAGGGGGCGAGCCTCCGGTCGGTGATCGATCTTCTGGCGACGGCGCGGCGCGCGCAGCGCATGGCGTTCGAGAATTTCGGGATCGCCGGCATCTACAATCTGATCTTCATCCCCATCGCGGCGGCCGGATTCGTCACACCGCTGATCGCCGCCATCGCCATGTCGACCTCCTCGGTCTTCGTGACGGCGAACGCTCTTCGATTGCGGGCGATCAAACTGAGACTTGCGAAATGACGGCTCTTGCCTGGCTCATTCCCGCTGCACTGTTTCTGGGGCTGCTCGGCCTTGCCGCGTTCATCTGGTCGCTGCGCTCGGGCCAGTTCGAGGATCTGGAGGGGGCGGCCTATCGCGCTTTGGAGGATGACGAAGAGGATTTGCCGGAGCCCGACAAAGGGGCTGATCGCAGTCCGGCTTCGCGCAGCAATGACCGCACCTAGGCTGCGTTGACAAAAGCGGGTAGCCAGATATGGGCGGCAGCGAGCGCGAGGAATCCAGCGTAAGACAGTTTCGTTTTGTCATAGCGCGTGGCGATGCGCCGGAACTGTTTCAGTTTACCAAACATGCGCTCGATCCGATTGCGATCCTTGTAGGCTTTGAAGTCGCAGGCAGGCGGATCTTTGCGATTTGTTTTCGGCGGAATGACTGGTCCAATGCCTTTCATGAGCAGGGCAGATCGAACGTCGTCGCTGTCAAACCCTTTGTCCGCCAACATGATTTTCGGTTTGTTGACCGGCAATTTCAACAGGTCGTCTACGCCGCGATAGTCCGAGGTTTCGCCGCCTGTGAGGACAAAGCCAAGAGGGCGTCCTTTACCGTCTGACCGGGCGTGGATCTTTGTCGAAAAGCCGCCGCGGCTTCGACCAAGAGCATTTGAATGAGTCCCCCTTTTCCGCCCGCTGCCTGAGCATGAGCGCGAACGGTGGTGCTGTCCATCATGTGAGCCCAGTCGTCGGTGAGCCCCAGTTCGACAAGCGTTTCGAGGATCGCATCCCACACACCCATCTCCGCCCAGCGCCTGAAACGGACGTAGACGGAATTCCATTTGCCATAGTCTGGCGGCAGGTATCGCCACGGTGCGCCCGTGCGCATGATCCACATCATGCCATTGAAATATCTGCGATTATCCTGTGCTGGTCGCGCCCACCGGCCACGTTCTGATGGAAGGAGCGGGGCAATGATTTCCCACGCTGCATCGCTGACGTCACTCGGATATCCCAAAGATGCCTCCCCTAAAAGACATCCTTGAATTCAAAACTCAACTGATTTGGGAATCCCTTTTGTCAACGCAGCCTAGATCAACTTGACCTCGTTCAAGTGGAATCACTTGAACGAGGTCAAGTTGATCTATTTCTATCGGTTAGCGCAACTGTCCGCGTCCATTCGGACGCGCGTTGCGCTAGCGCGCGATTGGCTGGACGGAAACGGGTTTGCCGGGGCGACGCCCCCCTTTCCGTCATCGACCGGTTTCAGTCCCCGTCCTGGTCAAGGATTTCCCGGTAAGCGTGCCAGCTCGCATGGCCGATCAGCGGGAAAATCACGATCAGCCCAATGCTCAAGGTGGCGAGTTCCACCGCGACGAAGCCCGCGATCAATATGGCCCACAAAGCCATCGGCCTCAGATTGAAGATCGTCGCGCGGATACTGGCGAAGACGGCGGTGCTGACCCCGACCGGCCGCGCGATCAACATCGGAGCGGAGACGGCGGAGATGGCGAAGACAAGCGCGGCAAGGCCGGCCCCCACAATGGTCCCGCCGATCAGCAATGTGACGCCCTGCCAGGTGAACAGAAGGCGCGGAATGAAATCGTCGATCGGCGGGAATGGCCGGTCGGCGAAGAACATCATGAACAGCAGGAGTGCGACCTGCACCCAGATCATGAAGATCAGGAGCAACGCAAGACCGAGCAGCGCGAGCTGATCGGGCGATTTGACGCCGGCGAATACGACGTCGCGCAATTTCACGCTTTGCCCCAATTCGCGGCGGCGGCTGGCTTCATATAGTCCGACCGCCAGGACGGGACCGATCAGCATGAAACCGCCGGCAAGCGCCAGCATGAGCGACTGCCAGCCGAGCGATCCGAGACCGAGCCACAGCCCGACCGCAATGCCGGCGAAGACCGCGCCATAGGTCAGACTGATCCTCGGCATGGCCAGAAGGTCGGCCCAGCCTTTGCCGAGCCAGCGCCACGGCGCCTCCATATCGATGCGCGAAATGTGGACGATCTCGTCGGCGCTATCCGCCGAGCCGAGCCGCACGGTGATGCCGTATTTGTCGTCTTGCACATCGGTCATGCTTGGGCCTCAGGTCTAGCGCAACACGCGTCCAAGCATGTCCCCGCGGAGGCGGGGATGGACGCGGGAACAGTTGCGCTAACGTATTGATATAGATCAACTTAACCTCGTTCAAGTGATTCCACCTGAACGAGGGTTGATCTAGGGCTCGCGCCGGGCCGATCTTGCGGGAACTGCTCCGGCGTGGATTTGCGCTTCGCCATAATAGCGGTGTTGTGCGTCCCGGGCTTGATACAAGTCAAAGGCAAAAATGCAGATTCTCGCCTGCACGATCTTGACCAAGATCAAGGCACGGGCCAGCCTGCGCGGGTAGCGTCCAAATCCGTCAGATCGCTGGGAGGCCAAGCGGATGTACAAGACCATATTCACCTATTTGCCGTCCGCCAAGACCGCAGGGCTTCTCTCGGAAGTTGCCGCTTATCTTGCAGAAAAATGCCATGCCCATGTGGTGGGCACCCATAATTCCGTGCGCCTCATGCTCTATGGGGGCATTCCGTCCGATTATCTGGCACAGCATAATCAGCTGCAGCGCGAGGCGGCCGAGGCCATCCAGAAGACCTTCACGCAGGTGGCGCAGGCTCGAAATGTCTCGCATGAATGGCGCCATAAGACGCTTGCCGACGCCGAAGCCTTCCGCGACATTGTGTCGGCTGCGCACACGGCGGATCTGGTCGTCGCCGGCGGCAGCGGCGAGGACGACCCGCTGGGCCAGTGGCACGATCTGCCGATCCGCATTGTCTTGGAGACCGGACGTCCGGTCCTGCTCGTTCCGGAAAAGGGCAAATTCGAGACGGTCGGCGAGCGGATTACGGTTGCGTGGAATCATTCTCGCGAAAGTGCGCGCGCGGCTTTCGATGCATTACCGCTGCTCAAGATGGCGAATTCGGTCCGCATCCTTGCCGTGAACTCCGCGGAGGACGGGGCGTCGAGCCCGTCACAGGATCTGGCGATCGCCCTCGCCCGGCATGGCGTGAACGCCGAAGCGGCCGTTTCCAATACAACCGGGCATTCGGATGCGGAGCAATTGATGTCTGAGCTCAAAAGCGCGGGCAGCGATTTGCTGGTCATGGGCTGTTACGGGCATTCGCGGCTGAGAGAGATGGTGCTTGGCGGCGCAACGAAATATGTGCTGAATCACATGGCGACGCCCGTGCTGATGTCGCACTGAGAGACACCCACGGCATCAAGTCAGCCAACATGGGCGGGTGATGCTGGCAGCCCCGACGCAATCAGGCGACGTTGGCGGCCTTGCCCTCGATCCGTTCGAGATAGGTCTTGAACGCAGCGCGGATATGTTTGCACAGGCATTCCGCCGCCGCGTCGGTTTCCGCCGCGCGAGCCAGTTCGGCGACTTCGGCATGCTCATCGAGCGATCGCCAGTTCTGCGCATCGAGCGACAGCCGGTTCCGGAAAGCCTGCACGCGCAGGGCAATGATATTATAGCCTGACTGGATGAAGGCATTGCCGGAGGCCTGGATGATCGCGCCATGGAAATCGGCATCGAAACGCCGGTAAAGGATGGGATTGCGCTCCTTCGTCGCTTTGGCCAGGCCTTCGATGACCGGATCGACAGCACGCATCAGCGCATCGCCGCCATTGCGCATCGCGAAGCGGAGCGAGTTCACTTCCAAAATTTCGCGCATTTCCCAAAGCTGGCGCATCTGCTCGGTCGTCATGCGGAACACGAAAGTGCCGCGCTGTGGCTGGATCTCCACCAGCCCTTCATTCTTCAATTGAAGAAATGCCTCCCGAACCGGCGTCTTGCTCACGCCGAGCTCGTTGGCGAGCGTGATCTCGGACAGAGCCTCCCCAAACGCGAATTGCCCCTCGACGATTCGCGATCGGATCGCATCGGCAGCTTGTTCTGTCAGTGTTTTTTGACGCTTGATAGGACCCAAGGTTTGCACGGCTCCCTCGGCTTAATTCAATATCTTAGATGTTTTTCTGGATATTAAATGACTCTTATATGCTATTCTCTTGAATTGACAAAAATTATCTACCCCTTTCGTGTAAGTTTAACCACCATCCTTGTGAAAAAGCATTTTTTATTTGCGTTTAGTTAAAATCCAACTGTTCCCAAGCGGTCAAAAAATGACCAGCTGTCGCCGCCGCACATCAATCTTTGACGGAATCGCGGTAAAGAAGCGGGCAAGCGCCGTTCTTTCGGCCAACTTGGCGTGAATTGGGACAAAACAGCCCAAACAGGGTATAAAGCCAAAAATGATCCAGCGCTTAGTCGAATGCACTTATGACCGAATCTGAAGACCGCCCGACGCCCGAGGCTCTTCTGGAAGAGGTCAATCGGGAGCATCGCGGAAAACTCAAGATCTTTCTCGGAGCTTACCCCGGCGTAGGCAAGACCTATGCAATGCTTCAGGCCGCGCAGGCCTATCTTGCCGAGGGGGTGGACGTCGTCGTCGGCGTGGTGGAGACGCATGGCCGGGCGGAAACGGAGGCCCTTCTGCGAGGGCTGGAGATCATCCCGCGCAAACAGATCTACTATCGCGGCCGGTATTTCGGCGAAATGGACGTGGACGCGGTCCTGAAGCGCAAGCCGAAGCTGGCGCTCGTGGATGAGCTGGCGCATACGAACATTCCCGGAAGCCGCCGCGAGAAGCGTTATCAGGATGTCGAGGATCTGCTGGCCGCGGGGATCGATGTCTATACGACGCTCAACATTCAGCACATTGAGAGCCTGAACGATGTCGTCGCGCGGATTTCGCGCATCCAGGTGCGCGAGACACTGCCCGACCGGGTGCTCGAACTGGCCAGCGAAATCGAGCTCATCGACCTGCCGCCCGACGATCTGATTCAGCGTTTGCGGCAGGGCAAGGTCTATATGCCTGAGCAGGCCGGGCGCGCGATCACCCATTTCTTCAGCAAGGGCAACCTGACGGCGCTGCGCGAATTGTCGATGCGGATCGCCGCGGAGCGGATCGACGCGCAGATGGTCAACTATATGCGCGCCCATGCCATCCCCGGCCCGTGGCCCGCGCAGGACCGTCTGCTCGTTTGCCTGAACGAAGCGCCCGTCGCCAAGCGGCTCGTCCGCACCGCGCGGCGTATGGCCGAGCGTCAGCGCATTCCCTGGATCGCGCTCTATGTCCGCACGCCGCATTATGAAAGCCTGCCGGAAGCGGCGAAGGACCGGATTGCCGAGGCGATCAGACTGGCGGAGCGGCTCGAAGGCGAGGTCGTTACGATCCATGCCGAGGCGCGCATTGCCGATGAGATCATCGCCTATGCTCTCAAGCGCAATGTGACGCGCCTGCTCCTCGGCCGCCAGAGGCCGCGCCGCTGGACAGGCTGGTTCCGCGAAACGGTGGCGCAGGAGCTTTTGCGCAAGGCGACGCAGTTCGAGCTGACCATCGTCTCGCCGGATGAAGAGGAAACCCGGCGCGATATCATCTCGGGCGGATTGCGGCTGGCGCTCGGTCAGTGGAACGAATATGCGCTCGCCACGGTCGGCATCGGTCTCGCGGTGATGCTCGCTTATGGCGTGTCATTCTTCCTGCCGCTTCCCAATGTCTCGCTGATCTTCATGACGGCGGTCATTCTGATCGCGATCTATCTCGGACGCGCCGCGTCGATCTTCGCGAGCATTCTGAGTTTCCTGGCCTACAATATCGTCTTCACCAAGCCCTATTACAATTTCTCCGGCTTCCGGCATGACGACTTCGTCACCATCGTCTTCTTCCTGCTGGTCTCGGTGATCGTCGGCAATCTGGCGGCGAGGCTGAAAAGCCAGATGTTGGCCATGCGGCTCTCGGCGCAGCGGACCGCCAATCTTTATGAATTCAGCCGCAAGATCGCCGCCGCGGCGGCTCTGGAAGACGTCCTCTGGGCGGCGGTGCATCACGTTGCGTCGAATCTCCAATGTTCATCGCTCGTTCTTCTGCCGCAGAAGGACGGCCGGCTTCAGATCGCCGCCGGCTATCCGCCCGAGGACCAGCTTGCGCTGAAGGATTGGGGCGCGGCCGAATGGGCCTGGGACCATGGACGCCCGGCGGGATGGAAATCGGAAACGCTCCCGACGGCCGACTGGCTGTTCCTGCCGATGCGGACGGGGCGCGGCACGGTCGGGCTGCTCGGCGTCTCCTTCAAGGAACGCCAGCGCGCGCTCGCGGCGGACAAATGGCGGCTGCTCGAGGCGCTCGTCGACCAGGTGGCCGTCGCCGTGGAGCGGACGAATCTGGCTTCCGACATCGAGGATGCCCGCCTCTTGACGGAGACCGAGCAATTGCGCTCAGCGCTCCTTTCCTCCGTCTCGCATGATCTGCGGACGCCGCTTGTTTCGATCCTGGGCTCGGCGACAACACTCGCGACCGTCGAAAATCTGACCGAGGCTAGCCGAAAGGAGCTCATCAACACCATTCTCGACGAAAGCGAACGGCTCAACCGCTTCGTGCAGAACCTTCTCGACATGACCCGTCTCGGCTATGGCGCGCTCGAGCCGAAAAGAGAGTGGAGCGACTTGCGCGAGATCGCCGGGCGCGCCATGAAGCAGTTCGGCAAGACGCTGGAAAAACGCGAGGTCGTCTTCGATATTCCGCCGTCCTTTCCGCTCATCCATGTCGATCCGGTTCTGATGGAGCAAGTGCTCGCGAACGTTCTCGACAATGCTCTGAAATATACGAGCGATGGCGGGCGCGTCACCCTGATGGCGGTGCACAAGGACAATGATGCGATCATTCGTATCAGCGATGACGGAATAGGTATTCCGCCGGAGGCGCGCAATGCGGTATTCGATATTTTCTATCGCGCCCGCGCCAAGGATACCCAGATCGCGGGGACGGGACTGGGGCTCTCCATTTGCCGCGGAATCATCGAAGCTCACGGCGGACGCATCGTGGCCAAGGATGGGCCGAAGAGCAAAGGCACGACGATCGAAATCACGCTTCCGCTCACCGAGGCGCCGTCCGTGCCCACCGGCGAGGCGGACGATCGCCTGAATGAGGAGGTTGGCGTCACCTGATGACGAAACGCATTTTGGTGGTCGATGACGAACCGCAAATCCGCAAATTCCTGCGCATCAGTCTCGGCGCCGAGGGCTATGAGGTCATCGAAGCGCCGCGCGGCGAGGAGGGCGTCTCGAAATGCGCGACGGCTCAGCCCAATCTGGTGATTCTCGATCTCGGCCTTCCCGATCTGGACGGGCAGCAGGTCATCGGCCGCATCCGGGAATGGTCGGACGTGCCGATCATCGTCCTCTCGGTCCGCACGAAGGATCAGGAAAAGGTCAGCGCGCTGGACAGCGGCGCCAATGATTATGTCACCAAACCTTTCAGCATCGAGGAACTGCTGGCCCGGATCCGCGTCGCTCTCCGGCTGAAGATGGGGCCCGAAGCGGCGTCGGAATTCGTCATCGGCGATTTGACGGTCGATGTCCCGCGCCGCAAGGTCGCGGTGGGCGAGAAAGACATCAAGCTGACGCGGAAGGAGTTCGAGCTTCTTCGGATGCTGGCGCAGAATGCCGGGCGCATCGTAACCCATCGCCAGATCCTGCGCGAAGTGTGGGGACCGGCGCATGAAGAGGATGTGCACTATTTGCGCATTTATATCGGCCATCTGCGCCAGAAGCTCGGCGATGATTCCGCCAAGCCGAAATTCATCGAAAGCGAACCGGGCGTCGGCTATCGGCTGATCATGGAAGCGGCCTGAGGCCGAGATTGCGGCCCGAGCGGGAGTGGCCCAAGGGCGTCCGCTAGATCAACCCTCGTTCAATTGACTCCAATTGAACGAGGGTTGATCTATATCGATAAGTTAGCGCAACTGTCCGCGTCCATTTGGACGCGCGTTGCGCTGAGGCAAAGAAAAAGCTGGCCGACACGACCAGCTTCTCCTCATCGGTTAGTTTTGCGTTGCCGCTACTTCAACGGCTCCAGTGGCGGCTCCGCGCCGCCCCAATTATATTTGAAGCTGGCTGAGACAATATCGATGTCGCCGGTGCCTTCTGCTTCGGTCAAAGCTCTTGACCTCCATTCTCTGCCGTGATCGGTGCGTCTTTCACGAACAAGTGCGTGTATCCGAGATCAACCGTAATCTTTTCTGTCAGCCTAGTGGTCGCCCCCACGCTCAGCCACAAGCGATCATTGTCGGGCAGAGAAACGTTGCGGACTTCATCCGAGATCGGCGACAGTTCATACCCAAGACCACCCCGTAGGGTCGTGTCCGGGCTCCAGGCATATTCAACACCGCCGGAGAAGAGCCATCCATCGTCATAATCCAGCGGGAAGACATCAATGATGTTTCCGTCGCCATCCTTGAATTCGGCACGTGCACCTACGCGGCTCCAATTCGTCCATTCGACAGTCCCTAGCAGGGCCCAGCGCTCGTTCATCTGCTGGCGGAAGCTCGCCGTAACCATATCAGGAAGGGTAAGGTCGGCATTCACGTCTACGCCACTTCCGCAACCCGAAATATTTCCCGCAGCAATGTTAGAAAGGCCGAAACCGGTGCAAGTCCCCTTCCCTTCCAGATTGATAGCGGAGCGATAGCCCACGCCGATGCTTGTACCCGGAGCCGGATTCCAAATCACGCCAGCCGTCGCACCGAAGCCCCAGTCATCCGCTTCCGTAGTCCGGCCACTTGGAAAGACGTCCGGGATTACATCGCCATTCAGATCCACCGGAACCGTATTGCTACTGCGCAGACGCAGATCAGCATAGAGAACCTGCGCACCGACACCGACTGTCAGTTCCGGCGTCACCTTATAAGCGACGTTCGGGTTGAAATTGATGGAGAATATTTCCGATGTCGTGGCAATCGGTGTCCCCGCGAAATTCAGATTATCGGGCTTTGTTGTGAAACCATACCGGCCATTAATGGCCAGTCCGAGGAACAATTGATCATTGACCTGATAATTGGCGTAGCTCGCCGGAACAAATGTCGGATCACCGATATCGCCGCTGTTGGTATCCAGGCCTAAACCTCCGGTCTAAGAAAGTCGCGCCCGTCGAGGTAATCTCCGTATGCGGAACCACCAGCGAAATATGGCTCTCGCTATTGATCCCCGGCGCAGCCGCCGCAGCGGCCGAATTCCAAAACATTGAGCTGAGCTCATTGCCTGCGGCTGCCCCCGCGAACGACATGCCCTGATAATAGGCTGACTGCTCGTGAACCAAGAACCCTCCGGCCTGAGCCGCCGTAACGGTCCCAGTGATTGCGCCGACGAGCGCAACCAGACTGACACCCAATTTGAATCTGCTATCGCGTTTGGAAAGCATCCACGTAGTCCCCCCGGATCGCCGTGTATTGGTGATGGCTGTCGTGCCATGAAATCGTATTCTGCGCTGAGATTGCCCCGCAGCCGAACCAGACACAAGCATCATATGCGCGGCGCGCAATCGATTCGCCGCCCGTCCTGCCCCGCACAATCTATACTTAAGTAAGCTTTGGCATGCGTCTAAATAACTACTCTTGTTGGTTGTCACACAGTTTTCACAAAAGGATATTTCTGTGAGGAGCGAAGTAAACAGCCTTTCAACACGAAGACAGAGAGCAAGCAGGAGCAGCTCTTTTGCTCATGCCTGTTGCGCTGGTGCTACAAACACCCTTGGCTCAAATTACCCATTCGCGGTCATCCAATAGCGGTGAAAGAAATCTTTGCGCGCAAGCAAAAATTGCCGCGGCGATTGCTTTGACGCTATTCTGCACCGAAATCCCGAAAGCTGCTGCTTGGTCCGGAGATGCGAATGGGCGTTCTGCGCGCAACGACAATCCTGTTTTTCTTTTTCCTGTTGACCCTCCCGCTCATGCCGATACAGGCACTGTTCATTGCCGCACGGCTACCGGCCGCACGCTATTTGCCGGTTCTTTATCATAGTCTTGTCTGCAAGCTCCTGGGCATGCGCGTGCATTTGAGCGGTGCGCCCATCGCGCCCGGCCCGACAATGATTGTATCGAACCATATCTCCTGGCTCGATATTCCCGTTCTTGCCAGCGTGGCTCCGCTCAGCTTCGTGGCGAAACGCGAAGTCGCCAGTTGGCCGTTCATCAGCTGGCTCGCCAGGCTCCAGAGAACCATCTTCATTGACCGGACGCGGCGAACGGCGGTGGCCGAGACGCGGGCGGAGATCCTGGCAAGGCTCGATGCGAAGGAGCGGGTCGTCCTCTTCGCGGAGGGAACCAGCAGCGACGGCAATCAGGTGCTTCCGTTCAAGAGCCCCCTTTTTGCCGCCATCGAGCCCGATGGAGGCAATAGCGCCGCCAACCAGCTACAGACCTGCGCGATCGTGTACACCCATATACACGGGCTGCCCATGAACCGGCAGCAGCGCCCGGCGATTGCTTGGTATGGCGATATGGACATGCTCAGTCACGCCTGGGGTGTGCTCAAAGGCGGACCGCTCGATGTCCAGGTCCGCTTCGGCGAACCCATCGCCATTGCCGAGGTCGGCGACCGCAAGAAGCTGGCGGCGCACGCCTTCGAGCGGGTGCGTTTCGATTTCTCGCAACTCTTGACGGCGCGTTCGGCAAAAGCGCATGGTGCGCCCGAGGCCGAGAGCGCCGCGAAACTGCCGGGTTTGACCGACGGAAACTGACGTTTTGGCGAAGAAGGTTCACATCAAGACCTATGGCTGCCAGATGAACGCCTACGACTCCGCTCGTATGGCGGAGGCTTTGGCGCCTGACGGCTATGACGAAACGGACGACCTCGAAGCGGCCGATCTGATCGTCCTCAATACCTGCCATATCCGCGAAAAGGCGGCGGAGAAGATCTATTCCGAGCTGGGCCGGCTTCGACTGCTTCGAAATCAACGCCGGGCCGAAGGCGCCGATATGACGATCGCGGTCGCCGGCTGCGTCGCCCAGGCGGAGGGAGCCGAGATCCTGCGGCGCGCGCCGGTTGTGGATCTCGTCATCGGCCCGCAAAACTTTCATCGTCTGCCGGGTCTCGTCCGCCGTGTCCGCGATGCCGGCGAGAAAATCGTCGATACGGAGTTTCCGGCGGAGGACAAATTTGCGGCGCTGCCCGCGCGCCGTCCACTGAGAGCGCCGACGGCCTTTCTGACGGTTCAGGAAGGTTGCGACAAGTTCTGCACCTTCTGTGTCGTTCCCTATACGCGCGGCGCCGAATTCTCGCGCCCGGCAAGCGAAATCCTCGCCGAGGCCAAGCGGCTCGCCGGTTTCGGCGTTCGCGAGGTGACGCTGCTAGGCCAGAACGTCAACGCCTATTGCGGCGACGGTCCGGATGGGCGGCCCTGGAGCCTTGCGCGTCTGCTCGAAGAATTGGCGGCCATTCCGGGGCTGGCGCGCCTGCGCTACACAACCAGCCATCCCGTCGATATGAGCGAGGATCTGATCGCCGCCCATCGCGACATTCCCCAGCTCATGCCGTATCTGCACCTGCCGTTCCAGGCGGGGGCCGACCGCATTCTGGCAGCCATGAACCGGAAACATACGGCCGCCGATTATCTGCGGATCATCGAGACGATCCGGGCCGCGCGGCCCGATATGGCTCTATCGACGGACATTATCGTCGGGTTTCCCGGCGAGACCGACGAGGAATTCGAGGCGACGATGGACATGGTGCGCCGCGTGGGCTTCGCGCAGGCCTATTCGTTCAAATACAGCCCCCGCCCTGGAACCCCAGCGGCCGATATGGCGTCGCAGATCGCCAACCGGGTCAAGGCGGAGCGCCTTGCGATGCTGCAATCGCTGCTCAGCGCGCAGCAGACGGCCTTCAATCAGGCGCAAATCGGGCGCACAATGCCCATATTACTGGAGAAGAAAGGGCGCAAAGCCGGACAGCTTGCCGGACGTTCACCCTATCTTCAGGCCGTCCATGTCGAATGTGATGAGACCCGTATTGGTGAAATTGCCCTTACGCGTATCACAAGTGCTGGCGCAAACAGCCTAAGCGGTGTCATAATCGCGGAGAACGATTCTGATAGAGTGCCGTTTAAGCAAAATATAAACCAACGAAGTGACAGCCCATCGCAGACTGACCTATCATTATCGGGATAACCAGGAGAGGGTGTTTGCCTCAATTGCGCGATTCCGCATCCCATCCGGCTAAAGGCGCCCGAGCCTCCGACCGGGGCAACAAAATCTTTCGGACAGAAGTCCATTTCGACAACAACCGTCTGTTAGCCGATCTGCTCGGCGAGTTCGACGCGCATCTGTCGATGATCGAGAACAAGCTTGGCGTCGAGGCGGTGGCGCACGGCAATGTGGTCGTCATCAAAGGCACGGAGAACGCCTGCGCGCTCGCGAAGGAGGTGATGGAGCATCTTTATGGCCGCCTCGAATCGGGCGACAGCCTCGGCCTCGGCGACATTGACGGTGCGATTCGCCATGCCAATGCTGCAGGAGCGCCCGACGCGAAGAAAGGCCCGACCGGCGCCGCTCAGCTGCGAACGCGCAAAAGGCTGATCTCGGCGCGCACGCCGACTCAGACGCGATATGTCGAAGCGCTGCAGTCTCAGCAATTGACCTTCGCAACGGGCCCGGCCGGCACGGGCAAGACCTACCTTGCCGTCGCTCACGCCGCCGGCCGCCTCGAACGGGGCGAAACCGAGCGGTTGATCCTGTCGCGTCCGGCGGTCGAGGCTGGCGAGCGGCTCGGCTTTTTGCCCGGCGATCTTCGGGAAAAGGTCGATCCATACTTACGCCCCCTTTATGACGCGCTTTACGATGTGCTGCCGGCGGAAAAGGTCGAGCGCGGCATCGATAGCGGCGTCATTGAAATCGCGCCGCTGGCATTTATGCGTGGGCGAACGCTCAGCCATGCAACGATCATTCTTGACGAGGCGCAGAATTGCACTTCAATGCAGATGAAGATGTTTCTGACGCGCCTTGGTGAGGGCAGTCAGATGGTTGTAACGGGCGATCCCTCGCAGATCGATTTGCCGGCTGGGCAAGTGTCGGGGCTTCGGGAGGCAATCGGCCTTCTGGAAAATCTAGAGGGAATTTCTCATATTCCGTTCACCGCCGCCGATGTGGTTCGGCACGAGCTGGTGATGCGGATTGTGGAGGCGTATGATAAAGCTCGCTAAGAGCCTATCATTAGAATTTAAATGACTGAGATTTTGAATGCGCCTGGTCTCGTAAAAAGAGCTGCCGATGAAGCGGACGGCTCTTCCGACGATGAGCCTGGACCTAGTCCCTTAACTCTCCTGATCGGATCTGAGTGCTGGAACGCGCTTCCGGGCGCCGGGGAAGCCGTGCTGCGCGCCCATGAGGCGTGCGCTGAGCGGCTCGGCGGGATCGCCGGCCGCGAGGTCACCGTCCTCTTGTCCACCGACGCGGCGGTTGCGGATCTGAACGCCCGCTATCGGGACAAGAACGTGCCGACCAATGTACTGTCATTTCCCACCGCGACCGGGCCGGCCTCTGCGGAACCTGCGCCACTTGGCGACATTATCATCGCTTATGAGACCGTGATCCGTGAAGCGGCCGAGGAGGGTAAACCGCCGCAATCTCATCTTGCGCATTTGACGGTGCATGGGATTCTGCATCTGGCCGGTTTCGACCACGAGACGGAGTACGACGCCGAGCAGATGGAAAGCGCCGAACGCGATATCCTTGCCTCAATGGGCATTCCCGATCCCTATTCCACCACCCCAGAAGAAGAGCCAGCTTCATTGGCTGCTGACAGAAAATGGCTATAAGCAACAACCTCAATAGCATCCATTCCGGCGAGCGGGAGGGCGGGTCGAGTTGGCTCGACCGTCTTGCGGTGAAGGTCGGCCTCTCAAGCCAGGTGGACACCCGGTCCGTCATCGAGGAAGCCTTGAGAAATGATGCCGGCGCATCTTTCACCCCCGCGGAGCGGGCCATGCTGCAAAAGATGCTGCACTTCAAGGAGCTGCGCGTCGAAGACGTCATGGTGCCCCGGGCGGAGATCGTCGCCGTTGACGAGGATTCCACGCTCGGCGAGTTGTTGAACGTCTTTGCCGAGGCTCAGCATTCGCGCGTCCCCGTCTATCGCGACACGCTGGATGAGCCGGTCGGCATGGCCCATGTCAAAGACCTGATGGGCTGGGTCATCGCGCAGGGGCGCAGCGGCGGCACGGATGGCGGGCTCAATCTGGGCACGGCGGATCTGTCGCAAAGGATCGCGGATGTGGCGATCATGCGCGAATTGATTTTCGCGCCGCCCTCCATGTCCGCTCTCGATCTCCTGATCCGCATGCAGGCGCGTCACATCCATCTCGCTCTCATCATCGACGAGCATGGCGGCACGGACGGTCTCGTCTCGATCGAGGATCTGCTCGAAGAGGTCGTCGGCAATATCGAGGACGAGCACGATGCCGATGATGAGCCGCTGATCCAGGAAGAGGCCGACGGGCTCATCGCCGACGCGCGCGCCGAAATCGAGGATGTCGAATTGGTGATCGGGATTCGCCTCAGCTCGGCCGAGGATGAAGATGTGGACACGCTTGGCGGGCTGATCTTCACGATGCTCGGACGTGTGCCGGTCCGCGGTGAGGCGGTTTACCACCCCACCGGCGTCGAATTCGAGGTGCTCGATGCCGACCGGCGCCGGGTGAAAAAGCTGAAGCTGAAGCTGCCGAAGAAGACCGGCCGCGGGACCGGCGGACTGCATCTTCACGGTGCCTGAGCGCTGCGGTACAGCCGCCGCTGTTCTCCGGAGTAGGTTCGGTCCGCATTCAGACGGCTTGTCATTTTCAGGCCGATAGGTCATGCGAAGCTGAAAGAAGCGGAGGTGACCCGTTGAGCGTGAGCGAGCCAAGGGCCGGATTTGTCGTCCCAACACTCCATGCGCTGTCGCGGCGGATTGCCAGTCTGCGGGGCTGGCGGCGCGCCTTGTTCGCCCTCTCTCTGGGCGTCGTTTCCGTTCTGGCATTCGCACCTTTTCATTTCTGGCCGCTTCTATTCTTCACGCTGCCATCGTTTGTCTGGCTTCTCGACGGCATTGCCGGCGATGAGCCAGGAACCGCAAAGCCGAAATGGCGGCAGGCCGCTCTTGCAGGATGGTGGTTCGGCTTCGGCTTTTTCGTCGGAGGAACTCTACTGGGTAGGGTTCGCCTTTTTCGTTGAAGCCGACAAATTCGCCTGGCTCGCCCCGCTGGGCGTCGCCGCCTTCCCGGCCGCGCTCGCCATATTCTTCGCCCTGGCAAGCGCTGCCGGGGTCGTCTTTTGGCGGCCCGGCATCCGCCGGGTTTTCGTGCTCACCGCCGCGATGTTCGCCGCCGAATGGCTGCGCGGACATATCCTGACGGGCTTTCCCTGGAATCTCTGGGGCTATGCGCTGGCGGGAAACGACGCCCTTGCTCAGAGCGCTTCATTGTTCGGCATTTATGGGCTGACGCTGATCGCTTTGCTGGTCTTCCTGAGCCCGGCGGCCCTTGCCGGCATGACCGCGCGGGACGGCGCGCGGAGCTGGGTGCTTCCCGCGATTTGCCTGGGCCTTCTCGCTCTCGGATGGGCATGGGGCACCTTCAGGCTCTCCGGCGCGACGGATGAGGTTCATCCCGACATCCGGCTCCGGATCGTTCAGGCCAATGTCCCGCAAGCGGAGAAATGGAAACCGGAAAATCGTCAATGGATCTTCGACCGTCTCCTGAGCCTCAGCAAGAAGCCGAAGGACGGTGCGGACGGCGCAACCAGCGTCACACATCTGATCTGGCCGGAGACGGCGCTGCCGATTCTTTTCATGCTCAACAACCGGATCCTTTATAGCGATGCGCGAGAGGCATTCGCCAAGCTGATCCCGGATGGTCAAACGCTGATCATGGGGGCGGAGCGCGTCGAGGGCACCAAGCGGCCCGATGGCCGTTATCATGTCGACCGGGTTTTCAACAGCCTTTTCGTCGTCGGCCCCGACGCGCGGGTGCTCGACATCTACGACAAAACGCATCTGGTGCCGTTCGGCGAATATCTTCCGTTCGAGGAAACGCTTGGGGCGATCGGCATCAAGCAGCTCACCCATATGAATTCCGGCTTTGCCAGCGGCTCGGCACGGCGGCTCGTGGCCGCGCCCGGCGCGCCGCCCTTTTCGCCATATATCTGCTATGAAGCCATTTTCCCCGGCCGCGTTCCAAGCGGGAGTGGACGCCCGGGCTGGCTGCTCAATCTGACCAACGACGCCTGGTTCGGCAACTCGACCGGCCCCTATCAGCATCTGCACCAGGCCCGCATCCGCGCCATCGAGGAGGGGCTGCCGCTCGTTCGCGCCGCCAATACCGGCATTTCGGCCGTTATCGACGCCCATGGCAGGATCACGGCAAGTCTGCCGCTCAATGAAATCGGCATTATCGATCAGGCGCTGCCTGTGGCAGTTCCGCCTCCGCCCTATGCCCGATCTCGGGAAAACTGCCTAATGCTTATGGCGTTTCTCATTCTCCTATTGTATAGATTGTTAATCGAAGTTGAGTGATTAGCGAAGAATCAAGCATAGCGAGTATTTCGGCTTGGCCGGTTACCAAAATACACGCTGAGGGTGAGCGTGGTCTTTAACCACACTCACAAGTTGTGTTTCTAATTTCTTGACGCGCGAGGCATCGGGGGCTTACAACCAAGCATTGTATGGATGTGATATATCAGCTTACGCGCTTTTTTGGCACTTAGAGTGAATAGGGCACGATTGGGACGATGGGACGCGAACAGACGCCGGGGGGCACAGAGGAGCGGCTTGAGATGCAAGGACGCAAGCCGAATCCAATGGATATTCATGTGGGAAGCCGCGTTCGGCTCCGCCGCATGGTGATCGGCATGAGCCAGGAGAAGCTGGGGGAAAGAATGGGGCTGACCTTCCAGCAGATCCAAAAATATGAGAAGGGTACGAATCGGATCGGCGCTAGCCGACTTTTTCAGCTGTCGCAGATATTGGACGTCCCGGTCCAATTCTTCTTCGAGGACGCGCATGCGTCGATGGGAGGCCGAAGCGCGGCGGGTTTTGCGGAGTCGAGGACCGAAGCCTATTTGCTCGATTTCCTGAATAGCCGCGATGGGTTGGAGCTCAACCGAGCATTTGTGAAGATTACCGATCCGAAAGTGCGCAAGCGCGTTGTCGAATTGGTGCGTGCTTTGAGCGAAGATACAGCCGTCGAGGCAACGAATCTGCGCACGGTTTCAGCACAATCTGCCGAGTGAGCCGCGAAAGCTTTTAAGATCGCGGCTGAGCGCTTGCGTCTCTTCGGCGTAACACCTATTGTCCTGCGCGAATTCCAACTGACCGAAAGGGAGTTTTTGGTGTCTCGCACGCAATATCTGTTTACAAGTGAATCGGTGTCGGAAGGGCATCCGGACAAGGTCTGTGATCGGATCTCCGATGCGGTGGTCGATCTATATCTCGGTGCGGACCCGAATTCCCGAGTAGCCGTCGAAACGCTTGCAACCACGAACCGGGTGATTATGGCCGGCGAAGTCCGGGGCCCGGAAAGCATCACTCACGAGGTGTTGGAAGAAACGGCGCGCCGATGCGTGAAGGATATCGGCTATGAGCAGGCCGGCTTCCATTGGCGCGATCTCGAATTCGAGTGCTATGTGCATGAGCAGTCGGGCGATATCGCGCAAGGGGTGGACGCCGCCAGAGAAAAGGACGAAGGCGCCGGCGACCAGGGCATCATGTTCGGCTATGGCTGCACGGAGACCGAAGCCTATATGCCCGCTCCCATCCAATATGCGCACCGTATCCTGCACGAGATGGCGAAGGCGAGGCACGCCGGAACGGTTCCCGAGCTCGGCCCCGATGCGAAAAGCCAGGTCACCCTGCTTTACGAACACGGCAAGCCGGTCAAGGCGACATCGATCGTCGTCTCCACCCAGCACCAGGAAGACGTAAGCCAGCCGCGCGTGCGGGAGATCGTCCGCGGCTTCGTCGAAAGCGTGATCCCGGAAGGCTGGATGCCCCCGGAAGAGGAATTCTACGTCAACCCGACGGGGCGTTTCGTTGTCGGGGGGCCCGACGGCGATGCAGGCGTGACGGGCCGCAAGATCATCGTCGACACTTACGGCGGCGCGGCCCCGCATGGCGGCGGCGCGTTTTCCGGCAAGGATCCGACCAAGGTTGACCGGTCGGCGGCCTATGCGGCGCGCTATCTGGCAAAGAATGTCGTTGCCGCTGGTCTGGCGGAGAAATGCTCCATTCAGCTCGCCTATGCGATCGGAATTTCGAAGCCACTGTCTCTCTATGTCGATTTTTGCGGCACCGGCCGTGTTGACGAGCTGAAGCTCGAAAAGGCGCTCAGCGAGGTCATGAATCTGAGCCCCCGCGGCATCCGCGAGCATCTCGGCCTCAGCCGCCCGATCTACGAGCGGACGGCGGCCTACGGCCATTTCGGCCGCACGCCGGAGAATGATGGCGGCTTCTCCTGGGAAAAGCTCGACCTCGTTGAACCGATCAGGGGTGCGCTCTCCTGACATCAAACGCCGTTCCTTCCACATTCGGATCGGAAAGGAACGGCTCGATTGGCAAAGCGATGCAGAAAAAGCCGCCCGATTGGCGGCTTTTTTCATGCAGCCGCGGCCTTGCGGCTTGCCCTTAATTGCCCGCCGGATGATAGAGGGCGTTCAGGGGAACAGGCGTCCGTCGAACGAGGGCTGATCTATTTCAAAAGACGAGCGCAACTGTTCCCGCGTCAATCCCCGCCTTCGTATATAGTCTCGCGAGATTGGCTGGATGGGGGACACGATGGGGTTCTTCAGGCTTCTTTACACATCCTCCGGCTGGGTGATGCTCGGCTCATCATCATGTTTGGTGCGGCGGTCTATCACGATGGCCTCTACAGGGCGCTTCCGGAGCGCGCCGAATTGGAGCCGGTCGCCGGCACCGTCGAAAACGTGTCGAAAGCGACCAAGAAGAAGCTGATCGGCGATGGCACGCTGACCGAATATCATGTCGACCTTCGCAAAGGGGACGGCGGCGCCATTACGCTCATTTTTCCTGAAAAGAAGCTTAGCGACCAGATTGCCGAGAAGATGCACGGCATGCCGATCACGGCTCTGCCGCGGGGGATAAACGGCCGAGGCGGCGCGTGGGAGCTTAAGGTCGGCGAGACGACGCGGCTCGATTTCGATGCGGAGCGTCAGCAGTTTGCCGATGCGCTCGCCGAAGAACGCTGGAACGCACAATTCATCAAAGCGGGCGGACTGGCCGTCATGCTGGCAGGCATCTACCGCATGTACAGACGTCGGCGAGCGGCCAGCGCTTTCTCGTAACGGCGGTCGCGCCGAAGCCGTCGGCAGTTGAAACGCCCCAGATTCGCAAAAGTGGGGACCTTGCCTGCATGGGCGGGCCTTTCTATCTTGATCCTGACCGATCCGCACATTATTGCCACTGAGACGAGCCTATGAAGAGGGGTCGCACGGGTGGTATGCAAGGTGTTGTGTCCAAGCAGGCGGGGAAGGCTGTGGCTGTGGCCGCTGATCGGCAAACGCCCCCCGTCGCCGCGATCTCCATGGCCGGCGGATCGGCCGTCCGCTGAGTCCGGCCCAGGCGGAGCTTCTCGCCGCCAGGCTCCCGGCGCTTCGGCTCAATCTGTCCGAACCCCCGCCACAGCCGCTCGCCCGGCTCTTTCCCGTGCCGGTCGACGATGTCTGGCTGGAAGTCGGCTTCGGCGCCGGCGAGCATCTGCTTTGGCAGGCTCAGGCGAACCCGCAGATCGGCTTTATCGGCTGCGAGCCGTTTCTGAACGGCGTGGCGAAGGTGCTGCGCGGGAACGATGAGGCCGGGCTTCAGACGATTCGGCTTTACGACGACGATGCACACCATGTGCTCGACTGGCTTCCCGATGGGAGCCTCGGACGGGTGTTTGTGCTGTTTCCCGACCCCTGGCCGAAGAAGCGCCATCGCAAGCGGCGTCTTTTGACGGCGGCCGGGCTTGGCCGGCTCGCTCGCGTGATGCGGCCCGGAGCGGAGCTACGCTTTGCCACCGACATCACCGATTACGCCGAAATGGTCCTGCAAGGAATCGCCGCATCACGCGATTTTCGCGACGAACCCGGCTTGCTGGCGCAGCGCCCGGCGGACTGGCCGCTGACCCGATATGCCGAAAAGGCCACTGCGGCGGGCCGCGATTGCCGGTTTTTCGCCTTCACGCGGATCTAGTTCCGTTTACCAATCGTAAATCGGCAGCCCTGGCGCTTAGCCGCTCTTCTGCTGAACGCTTCGCCGCCAAACGCAGAAATACACCTAATAGATATGCAATTTTTGCGATACAGCCTTGCGTCTTCACAAAAACTTGCTTACATTATTATCGCTCATGATCATCTCGACTGTGGAGAGTGGGCCCTCCGGGTCCGCTCTTTCTTTTTGGGATATTTCCAGCGCGCTAGAAAAGGCTTTTAACAGGCAGCAATGGCTGACGTGGCTGATGGCGATTTGGACGAGCGCCTTGTCCGTGAAACCGGGATTGCGGCAGAAATCGCGGAGCTGGCCGAGCCTGTGATCGAAAATCTCGGAATGCGGCTTGTGCGGGTGTCGATTTCCGCCCAGAACGGGACGACGGTACAGGTGATGGCCGATCGCCCGGACGGGACGATCTCGGTGGATGACTGCGCGCGGATCAGCCGGCAGCTTTCGCCGCTCCTCGATGCGCACGATCCCATCAAAGGCGGCTATGTGCTTGAAGTCTCCTCGCCCGGCATAGCGCGGCCTCTGGTCCGGCCATCCGATTTTGAGGATTGGGCGGGGCATGAAGCCAAGATCGAATTGAGGGAGATGATCGAGGGCCGCCGCCGGTTCCGGGGCATTCTCGAAGGCTATCGGGATGGCGAGGCTCTGCTTCGGATGACATTGAAGGATTATGACGAGCCGCAAACGATAGGACTGCCCGTGACGATGATCAGCGATGCGAAACTCGTCCTGACGGACGGCCTTCTGAAGCTGGCTCAAACGGCAAGCAAGACTGAAGACGCCGGGTCCGGAAGGGACCGGAATGGCGACAATCTGGAGTGACGTTCATGGCGCAGCAAGGTGTTAGCGCAAACAAGCTTGAATTGTTGCAGATCGCGGATGCGGTGGCGCGGGAGAAATCGATCGACCGGATGCTCGTCATTGCCGCCATGGAAGACGCCATTCAGAAGGCGGCGAAATCGCGCTATGGCAGTGAGAACGAAATCCGCGCCGAAATCGATCCCAAAACCGGCGAAATCCGGCTTGCCCGGCTCCTTGAAGTGGTCGAGGAGGTGGTGCAGGACGCCGTCGAGATTTCGCTCAAGGATGCACGCAAACGCAATCCGGAGGCCAATGTTGGCGACTTCATTGCCGAGCCGCTTCCGCCCCTCGATTTCGGACGGGTCGCCGCGCAAAATGCCAAGCAAGTCATCGTCCAGAAGGTGCGCGAAGCCGAGCGCGAGCGCCAGTATGAGGAATATAAGGACCGCATCGGCGACATCTCCAACGGCACGGTGAAGCGCGTCGAATATGGCAATGTCATCGTCGATCTCGGACGCGCCGAAGCCGTGGTCCGCCGCGACGAGACGCTGCCGCGCGAAACCTATCGCTATGGCGACCGGATCCGCGCCTATATTTACGATGTCAGGCGCGAACAGCGCGGCCCGCAGATCTTCCTGTCGCGCACGCGGCCGGAGTTCATGGCCAAGCTGTTCTCCCAGGAGGTCCCCGAGATTTACGACGGGGTGGTCGAGATCAAATCGGTCGCCCGCGATCCCGGAAGCCGCGCCAAGATCGCCGTGATCTCGAAAGATACCTCGATCGACCCTGTCGGCGCCTGCGTCGGCATGCGCGGCTCGCGCGTCCAGGCGGTGGTGAACGAGCTGCAGGGCGAAAAGATCGATATTATCCAATGGTCGCCGGACGCAGCGACATTCATCGTGAACGGGCTTGCTCCCGCCGAAGTCAGCAAGGTCGTGCTCGATGAGGACGCCGAACGTATTGAAGTCGTCGTCCCGGATGACCAGTTAAGTCTTGCGATCGGGCGGCGCGGACAGAATGTGCGCCTCGCTTCCCAGCTCACGGGCTGGGACATCGATATCCTCACCGAAGCCGAAGAGTCCGAACGCCGGCAGAAGGAGTTCACCGAGCGGTCCAACACCTTCATGGAGGCGCTGGATGTCGATGAGGTGATCGCACAGCTTCTCGCCTCCGAAGGTTTCAGCTCCGTCGAAGAAATCGCCTATGTCGACGTGCAGGAGATCGCGGAGATCGAGGGCTTCGACGATGCCATGGCTTCGGAGATCCAGAACCGTGCGACCGATTATCTCGAGCGCCGCGAGACGGAGCTCGACGAGAAACGGCGCGAGCTGGGCGTTGAGGACGAGCTGACGGAAATCCCGGGTCTCAGCAAGTCCATGCTGGTCACGCTGGGCGAGAACGGCATCAAGTCGGTCGAGGACCTGGCCGATTGCGCAACCGATGACCTTGTCGGCTGGACCGAAAAGAAGGACGGCGAGACGACGCGCCATGACGGAATTCTGGAGGGCTTCGACCTGACGCGGGAAGAGGCCGAGCAGCTGATCCTCAATGCGCGCATCCATGCGGGCTGGATCGAGCCGGAACCGGAACCCGAAGAGACGCCCGAGGACGGCGGCGAAGGGGAAACGGATGCGAGCGAGGAGGTTGAAGTTGCGCCAACGAGCAGTTAGGGCTGGACTTTCTCTGGCGTCACGGGCTGTGTCGTTATAGAAACAGCTGAGTGAATTTGCCGATCTTGGGGCCAATTGAGTTCGTGAATTTTACGTGGGAAGAGGATAGGGATACAAAGAAACCGATCCGGCAATGCGCACTCCATCGCTTGCCTTGCCGGGAAGACGAGCTTTTGCGTTTCGTTCTCGACCCCGATGACCGGGTCGTGCCCGATATCAAGAGAAAGCTTCCGGGACGCGGCGTCTGGATTACTGCGAGTTATGACGCCGTCGCAAGCTCGGTCCGCCGGAAGGTGCTGGCGAGAGGCTTCAAACGGGCTGTAACGGTCGACACCGATCTGGCGGATCTTGTTGCGGATCTCTTGCGGCGCGCTGCATTGCAGGATCTGGCCCTGGCGAATAAGGCGGGCTGTGTCACTGCCGGCTATGCCAAGGTCGAGAAGACGGTCAAGGACGCAAGGGCGCTTATCCTGGTTCACGCATCGGACGCGTCCCAGGATGGATGCCGCAAGCTGGACCGGCAGTTTCGCGCCTCTTCGGCGCCTGAGATGAAGGAATTACGCCCGATCACGTGCTTTAGCTCCGCCGAATTGAGCACGGCGCTCGGGAAAGGGAATGTCAACCACGCCGCAATCGCGGTTGGAGGCGCTGGCCGGACGTTTCTCCGGTCGGCCGCCCGGTTTATAAGCTATTTGGGAACACATCCGGCGGCAGGATCCATGGTGGACACGCCGGAACAGGGTAAGGCATGAGCGAAACGAAAGACCCCGAAGAAAAAGCCGCTAAGGGCGGGCGCAGAAGCATGACCTTGAGCGTCAAACGGACGGTCGAGCAAGGCACGGTGCGTCAGAACTTCAGTCATGGCCGCTCAAAATCGGTCGTGGTCGAGAAAAAGCGCAGCAAGCGGCCCTTGAGCATGCAGGACGCGGTCGCCGCGGTTCCGGAGGAAGGCAAGACCTCCAGCGCGGCGAAGCCCGCGCGTCAAGCCGCGCGCGGCCGGAAGCCGGACGTGCAGCCGGCCGAAAAGCCGCAATCCCGCAATGTCCTGCGTCAGCTCTCGGCCGACGAGGTGGACGCGCGTAGCCGCGCACTGGTCGAGGCCCGCAAGCGCGAAGAGGTCGAGCGGCGCGAACGCGAGGAGTATGAGCTCCAGCGCGCCGAGGAGGAAAAGGAGCGCGCCAACGCTGACAAGAAGCGCCAGGAGGAAGAAGCGCAAAAGGCGGCTGTCGAGGCTGAAGAGCCTGCTGCCGAAACTGCGCAGGCCGAGGGCAAGACGGCGGATGAGGCAAAGCAGAAAGCCGCGCCTGAGAAAACGGCCGCTGGCAGTGCCAAGCCGAAGACCGCGGCCCCGAAAGACCGCCAGGGCGCGGCAACGCCCGAGAGTGAGGCCGCTCCGAAGACGTCTGAAGCCGCACGCAAACCCTTACGCGCGGCGGCCGAGGAGGAGGATACGCCCGCGCGCGGCCGCACCGTCGCCGCTGCCAAAAAGCCGAAAGTGGAGCGCCCGCCAGTACGCCGCGCGGAGGATGATCGCCGCGGCCGGCAGAAGCTGACGATTACCAATGCGTTCGATGAGGGGCAGCGCGAGCGCTCGCTTGCCTCGCTGCGCCGCCAGCGAGAGCGCCTGAAGAAGCAGGCGATGGGCGCTGCCGAGCCGCGCAAGAAGATTCTGCGCGAAGTTCAGGTTCCGGAGGCGATCACCATTCAGGAACTCGCCAACCGTATGGCCGAGCGATCCGTCGACGTCATTAAATTCCTGATGAAACAGGGGCAGATGCACAAGATCAACGACGTGATCGACGCCGATACGGCCGAGCTTATCGTCGACGAATTCGGCCACACGGTGAAGCGCGTTTCCGAAGCCGATGTCGAGGAGGGCTTCATCGGCACGAAGGACGAAGCTTCCGATCTGGAGCCGCGCGCGCCGGTCGTTACCGTGATGGGCCATGTCGATCACGGCAAGACCTCGCTGCTCGACGCCTTGCGCGAAAGTAATGTCGCCGCCGGCGAGGCGGGCGGCATCACCCAGCATATCGGCGCCTATCAGGTGCATACGCCGGACGGCGCGGCCGTGACCTTTATCGACACGCCCGGCCATGCCGCCTTCACTGCCATGCGCTCGCGCGGTGCGAAGGTGACAGACATCGTCATTCTGGTCGTCGCGGCCGATGACGGCGTCATGCCGCAGACGATTGAAGCCATCAATCACGCCAAAGCCGCTAAGGTGCCGATCATTCTGGCGATCAACAAGATCGACAGGCCGAACGCCGATCCGCAGCGCGTGCGGACCGAGCTTCTGCAGCACGAGATCGTTGT
The DNA here is from genome assembly GCA_963749875.1 of uncultured Alphaproteobacteria bacterium. Lineage (GTDB taxonomy): Bacteria > Pseudomonadota > Alphaproteobacteria > Rhizobiales > Rhodomicrobiaceae > JAHQVI01. The sequence continues at coordinate 471,883 of CAVVOX010000002.1, read as the reverse complement.
TGAAAGCATGGGCGGCGATACGCTGGAGATCGAGGTTTCCGCCAAGGAAAGAACCAATCTCGACAAGCTGCTCGACGCGATCGGCCTGCAGGCCGAGGTTCTGGAGCTGAAAGCCAATCCGAACCGGCCCGCCGAAGGCGTCGTCATCGAGGCGAAGCTGGAGCGCGGCCGCGGACCGGTCGGCACGGTGCTGATCCAGCGCGGCACGCTGACGGTCGGCCAGATCGTCGTGGCCGGACGCGCCTGGGGCCGTGTGCGTGCGCTGATCAATGATCAGGGCGAGCACATTGACTCGGCGGGACCGTCGGTCCCGGTCGAGATCCTCGGCTTCGACGGCGCGCCGGAGGCAGGCGATCAGCTGGCCGTCGTCGAAAACGAAGCCCGCGCGCGGGAACTGACCGCCTATCGCCAGCGTAAATTGCGCGACCTGAAAGCGGGCGGCGCCGGACGCCGGAGTTCGCTCGAACAGATGATGAGCCAACTCAGCGAATCCGGGCTGAAGGAATTCCCGCTGATCATCAAGGGTGATGTGCAGGGCTCGGTCGAGGCGATCGCCGCCGCGCTCGAGAAGCTGAGCACGGATGAAGTCGCGGCACGGCTGGTTCACACCGGCGTCGGCGGCATCACGGAATCCGATGTCTCGCTGGCCGGCGCGTCCGACGCGGCGATTTTCGGCTTCAATGTCCGCGCGAACGCGCAGGCCAAGGAGCTGGCCGAGCGGTCCGGTGTCGAGATCCGCTATTACAACGTCATTTATGATCTCGTCGATGACATCAAGGCGGCAATGTCCGGTCTGCTTGCGCCGACTTTGCGCGAGACCTTCCTCGGCAATGCCGAGATCCTCGAGGTCTTCAACATCTCCAAGGTCGGAAATGTCGCGGGCTGCCGCGTCACCGAGGGCAAGGTCGAGCGGGGTGCCCATGTCCGCCTGATCCGCGACAATGTCGTCATTCACGAGGGCAAGCTTTCAACGCTCAAGCGCTTCAAGGACGAGGTGAAGGAAGTTCAGGCCGGCCAGGAATGCGGAATGGGCTTCGAGAATTATCACGACCTGAAAGCAGGCGATATTATCGAGTGCTTCCGGGTCGAAGAGGTCCAGCGCACGCTTTAGTCGCCCGGCGCGCGGCGGTTGCGCTGTCAGGCGCCGCCGCCTTGCGGGGCAGCGGCGTTATGGAGGGCAGGCAAGCTGATGGGATTGGCGGCTTCGGCGCTCGGGGCTTTCAATCTTCTTGCAGCCTTGCTGGCGCTGAACGCCGTGCGGATGGAATGGGTCCAGGCTAAAACCATTGAGTCTCTGACCCATGACCGCGATCCGGAGCGGGGCCGCCTCTGGGCCATGACCGCCTCCAGCTGTTTCTATGGCGCGGCCGGCCTTGCCCTTATCCTCAAGAGTGCCCTGGCGGTTTGGCTTCTAGCGCAACGCGCGTCCGAATGGACGCGGACAGTTGCGCTAACTTATTGATATAGATCAACTTGACCTCGTTCAATTGATTCCACTTGAACGAGGGTTGATCTAGCGCAACGCGCGTCCGAATGGACGCGGACAGTTGCGCTAACTTATTGATATAGATCAACTTGACTTCGTTCAATTGATTCCACTTGAACGAGGGTTGATCTAGCGCAACGCGCGTCCGAATGGACGCGGACAGTTGCGCTAACTTATTGATATAGATCAACTTGACCTCGTTCAATTGATTCCACTTGAACGAGGGTTGATCTAGGCGGCGGGCTTCTCCTCCAGGCCGCTTATTACGGCTATGCCTGGTGGATTACTGGCGCAAGGATGGCCGAAAGCGGTGAGGCCGACCGATGGCGCAAGGCCTGGAACGGCGCCATCATCAGCACGGCGGCATGCGCATTTTCGGCTTATGCCATGCAGCGGGGCGTTCTGACATAATCGTTTCACCGGATGAGCGGACCGGCCCCAAGGTCGCCGCCCGGTCTGCAACAAGCGGGGTCGAAATGGCAAGACAGCACGGCGCGAAGGGCCCGACACAGCGCCAGCTCCGCGTGGGCGAAATGATCCGCCACGCCCTTGCCGAAATCTTCATGCGTTCGGAAATCGTCGATCCCAAGTTCGACGGCCATGACGTGACCATCACCGAGGTCAGGGTCAGTCCGGACCTGCGCAATGCAACGATCTACGCTATGCCATTCGGCAAAGGCGACGCAAAAGCTCTCAAGGCGGTTTTGACACGCCATCAGCGATTCCTGCGCGGCGAGCTTGCCAAACGCGTCGATCTGAAATACATGCCGCATCTGTCCTTCGAGATCGACGACAGTTTCGACAAGGCGGAGCGGATCGAGGAGATCCTGCGCTCGCCGGAGGTCAGGCGCGATCTCGACTAATCAAACATCGCGGAGCGTTTCATGGCCCGTCGCAAAGGCTCACCCGTTCATGGCTGGCTCGTTCTCGACAAGCCGCAATTCATTACCTCGACGCATGCCCTGAACAAAGTGAAGCGCCTTTTCGACGCCGCGAAGGCCGGCCACGCGGGAACGCTTGATCCGCTTGCGACCGGCATCCTGCCGATCGCTTTCGGCGAGGCCACCAAGACCATCCCGCATGTGGTGAACGGTGCGAAGGAATACCGCTTCCTGGTGCGCTGGGGCATCGAGACCAACACCGATGATGCCGAAGGCGAGCCGGTTCAGGAAAGCGCCGAGCGCTCCCACCGTGAGGCGATCGAGGCCGCGCTTCCGGAATTTCGCGGCCAGATCATGCAGGTGCCGCCACGCTTCTCCGCGATCAAGATCGAGGGCGAGCGGGCCTATGATCTCGCGCGCGACGGCGAGGCCTTTCAGATCGAGGCCCGTCCGGTGGATGTGCACCAGCCTGGAGATCGTCGATGTTCCCTCTCCCGACAGCTGCCTGTTCGAAGCCGAATGCGGCAAGGGCACCTATGTTCGTGCTCTGGCCCGCGACCTGGGGCGCAAGCTGGGCTGTTTCGGCCATGTCGCCGAGCTCCGCCGCACGCGGGTCGGACCTTTCTCGGAGCAGGACGCGATTTCGCTGGAAAGGCTCATTGAAATGAGCAATAGTGACGCCGGCCGCGAGGCGCTTCTCGGAGCGCTTCTGCCTGTTGAGACCGCGCTGGACGGCATCCCGGCGCTGGCCGTCAGCGGTGCCGGACGCGGCGAGACTGAAGACGGGGCAAGCCGATCATCCTTCGTGGCCGGGACGCCCCCATCCATCACGGTCTCATCTATGCGACCTCGCAGCGGGACGCTTGTCGCGCTCGGCGAGGTCAGCCAAGGCGAATTGCGCCCATCACGGGTTTTCAACATCCCGCTTTGACAGGCGTAGCTGCAGATTTTAAGGAGCATACGATGTCGATTACCACAGAGCGCAAGCAGGCGCTCGTCTCCGACTATGGGACCAAGGAAGGCGACACAGGATCGCCCGAGGTGCAGGTAGCGATCCTCACCGAGCGGATCACCAACCTCACGGAACATTTCAAGAGCCACAAGAAGGACAACCATTCGCGCCGGGGGCTGCTGAAGATGGTCAGCCAGCGCCGCCGCCTGCTCGACTATCTGAAGTCGAAGGATGACGGGCGTTACCGCAAGCTGATCGAGAGTCTCGGAATCCGCCGGTAGCGGCGGGCCGAGCGTGCCGGTCCGCGGGAGCCGCCTTGCACCCGAACAATACGGCAATCATGTTAAGACATGCGCATCCACGGCGGTGCGCGTCATATTTATTGATAGGTCATTGCGCGCATTCCAAAGCTTTTCAGCTCCGGCCGCCTGCATCAGCGAGTGAAGACTATTCTCCGGCGGACATTTCAGCTAAGGCTATGCGCGCAACAAGCGAGTGAAACGAGAAATGGAGCGCAATCCTGCGCTCAATGCAAGATATCGGAATTACACGAATGTTCGAAATTCATCGAGAAGAAATCACATGGGGCGGTCGACCGCTGAAACTTGAAACGGGTCGCATTGCACGTCAGGCGACCGCAGCAGTGCTGGTCCAATATGGCGAAACCTCCGTATTGGCGACCGTGGTTGCGGAGAAGGAGATGCGCGCCGGCCAGGATTTCTTTCCACTGACCGTGAACTACCAGGAAAAGACTTACTCGGCGGGTAAAATCCCCGGCGGCTTCTTCAAGCGTGAGGGCCGCCCGAGCGAAAAGGAAACGCTGACCTCCCGCCTCATCGACCGTCCGATCCGCCCTCTCTTCGTCGAGGGGTTCAAGAACGAAGTCCAGGTGATCATCACCGTTCTGTCCCATGACATGGAGAACGACCCTGACATCGTTGCATTGATCGGAGCCTCGGCGGCTCTGACGCTGTCCGGCATTCCGTTCATGGGGCCGATCGGCGCCGCGGAAGTCGGCTATATCAATGGCGAATACGTGCTCAACCCGACGATCGACCAGGTCAAGGAGAGCGATCTGGAACTCGTCGTCGCGGGCACGGCCGACGCCGTGCTGATGGTCGAATCCGAAGCCAAGGAGCTGTCGGAAGAGACAATGCTCGGCGCCGTGATGTTCGGCCATGAAAGCTTTCAGCCCGTGCTTGACGCCATCGTCCGGCTCGCCGAGCACGCGGCAAAAGAGCCGTGGGACATTGAGGAGAAGGACACCGGCGAACTCGAGGCGAAGGTTCGCAAGATTGCCGAAAAGGATCTGAAGAAAGCCTATCAGATCGCCGGCAAGGCCGAACGCCAGAACCTGGTTGCCGAGGCTAAGGAAAAGGTCGTCGGGGAGCTGGTTTCCGAAGATGCCGATCAGATGGTCGCGACGGGTGTCGCAGGCGCTTTCAAATCGCTGGAGAAAAACATCGTCCGCGGCAACATTCTGAAGACCTCCAAGCGCATCGATGGGCGCGACCTGAACACGGTCCGGCCGATTTCCTGCGAGGTCGGCATATTGCCGCGCACCCATGGCTCGGCGCTCTTTACGCGCGGAGAGACCCAGGCGCTGTGCGTGGCGACGCTCGGCACCGGCGAGGACGAGCAGTGGATCGACGCGTTGGAGGGAACCTATAAGGAAAACTTCCTGCTCCACTATAATTTTCCGCCCTTCTCGGTCGGTGAAACGGGCCGCATCGGATCGCCGGGGCGCCGGGAAGTCGGCCACGGCAAGCTCGCCTGGCGCGCGATTCATCCGCTTCTGCCGGAGTCGGAGAAATTCCCCTATACGCTGCGCGTCGTCTCGGAAATCACCGAATCGAACGGCTCCTCCTCCATGGCGACCGTCTGCGGCTCGTCCCTGGCGCTGATGGATGCCGGCGTGCCGCTTGAGCGGCCGGTTGCGGGCATCGCCATGGGGCTGATCAAAGAGGGCGACGAGTTCGCCGTGCTTTCGGACATTCTCGGCGATGAGGACCATCTCGGCGATATGGACTTCAAGGTCGCGGGCACTATGAAGGGCGTCACCTCGCTGCAGATGGACATCAAGATCACCGGCATTACCTCCGAGATCATGAAGATTGCGCTCGAACAGGCGCGCGAAGGCCGGATACACATTCTCGATGAGATGGCGAAGGCGATCGGCGGCGCACGCGCGTCCGTCGGTGAACATGCGCCGCGGATCGAGATCATCAACATTCCGACCGATAAGATTCGCGAGGTGATCGGCTCGGGCGGCTCGGTCATCCGCGGCATCGTCGAGGAGACCGGCGCGAAAATCGACATCAGCGATGACGGCACGGTCAAGGTCGCGGCAACCAATTCCAAGTCGATCGAAGCGGCGCTCGACCGCATCAAGATGATCGCCACGGAGCCGGAAGTTGGCGAGATTTACAAGGGCAAGGTGGTCAAAATCGTCGATTTCGGCGCTTTCGTGAATTTCTTCGGCTCGCGCGACGGTCTGGTGCATGTCTCCCAGCTTGCCCCCGAGCGCGTCAAGAACGTCAAGGACGTGGTGACGGAAGGCCAGGAGGTCTATGTCAAGCTGCTCGGCTTCGACGATCGCGGAAAGGTGCGGCTGTCGATGAAAGTCGTCGATCAGGAGACCGGCAAGGAAATCAAACCGGAAGAGACCGAGGCCGCCGCGAATTAGATCAACCCTCGTTCAAGTGGAATTCACTTGGACGAGGTCAAGTTGATCTATTTCAATAAATTAGCGCGACTGTTCCCGCGTCCATCGCCGCCTTCGCGGGGACATGCTCGGGCGCGCGTTGCGCTAGCGCGGGATCAGCTTTGACGGAAACGGGGTTTGTCATACTCGCGTCATTGCGAGGAGGCGGAGCCGACGCAGCAATCCATTGACTTTCGCATGGACAGCTCGTGGATTGCCGCGCAACCTTCGGCCGCTCGCAATGACGCGGGTATGGCGAAACCATTTCTGATTTTTCTGATCCGGCCCTATCTGATCGCGCCGGCGGCCGCGTTAGCGCCTTCCGAGCGAGCTTCCTGCGTGAGCTGATCGAATATCGCCGCCATCGCCTTGGCTCCGTCGAGCGCGGCATGATAATCCATCTTGCGGTCGGTCGCCGCCAGAAGGCTCGCGACGGTATTGTTCCGGCGCGCCACGGGATTGCGCTCATAGCCGCCGCGCTGAAAGAAATTCGCGGTCGGCACCTTCTCGCGCATCGCCGGGGGCAGCGAGATCATGTCGAAGCCATTGCCGTCGCCCGTCAAATTCATCATCTCCAGCTCGGCCGCCGTCAGCGTTTTGTCGTAGCCCTTGACCTCGGCGTAATTGATCGAATTGATCAGCTTCTGCGTCTGCAGCAGCGGGCCGATATCGACATCGAGGATCAGCGCGTGGAGCGCCCGCCCCTTGGCGCCGCGCGACGCCGCCACATGCTTCGACCATCGAAAGGGAAGCCTGCGGGCATAGCGGACCATCCGCCTCAAGGAGGCGATCTTCCTCCTCAGCCGTTTGCTACGCTCGCCCTTGGCGGCGGCGCTGCGCTCCCTGAGTTCGGCGATGAAGCGCTTGCCGTATTTGGCCACGATCCCGATCGTATTGGCGACGAGAAGCTGATTGTAGCCGAGCGCGGTGCTGATCGGCCGGCCCTTCCTGCCCAACTCCAGTCCCGCCTGCACATCATATTTGCCGTTGCCGCTCGCCTCGAAGCCGTAGATCCGCACCGCCTGGTCCTTGCTCAGGCCGGCGGCAAGAGCGGTTCGCACATAGGCGCGCTTATAATCCAGCTCGTCCTCAGGCATCTCCGGCGTGAAGTTGAACCGCGCTTTGGCGTGCCGCAGAAAATCCGCGACCACGGGAAGCGGCTCGCGGTCTGCCTTTTTCTTCGACCTCCGTGCGGGCGGCGGCAGAAAATCGGGCAGATCGGGCTTGGGCGGGCCGGAATAGACGGGGGGCTGCTTCAACACGTAATCGGCCAGATGCACCTTCCGCCCCCGCGCACGCTTTCGGAGCCTCTTCACGCGCTTGGCTTCGACCGTGCTCCAATAGGCGCGCGCCTTCTCCTCATGCGCGCTCCGCGCCTTCTCATAAGCGGCCATGCGGTCGCGATAAAGCGCGACTGCCTTCCTCGCTTCGGCTGTTGGGAATTGCTTCGCCGGCAATGGCGGCGCACGAAACTCGCTTGCGAAAGCGGAACTCGCAAGAAAACATGCCGCCGGAACAAGAATAAATCGCATTTCTCACCCGCGCCCTTTAAGGACCGCGTTCAAATTCTGCCCCTCGCCATTCAAATCCAAACTAGATCGAATCAGGCGGATTTCGCAACCGGTCTCACTACGCAGGCAGGAATGGTCCCGCAGGGTTGCAAAATTGCCTAGTGTGGTGCAGGTGAATTCACCTTGTGTTTACGCTAGCCGCTGGACATTAAAGCGTTTTCGTGGCTCGATCGAACCAACAGTGGGGTCGCCGCGTCTTAATAGGGCCACGATATTTGGGCCTTCCAAGAGAGGAATCGATGAAAATGTCTATGACACTTAAAGCCTTCGCACTTGCACTTGCTGTCGGGTCGTTCGGATTTGCCGGCGCCGCCAGCGCTTATGACGACGACGATGACGATGACGCGGGCAACCCCGTGGCCGGCATTATCGGCGAGGTGATTTCCGGTGCGGTCGAAGCCAAAGAGGCCAAAGAAGCCGAACGCCTTTGCCGGCGCCTCAACCGCAAATGCGAAGATGGAGCGGATTGGGCTTGCCGGAAATATGAACGCGAATGCGACGATTGAGCGTTTTTGAGGCCGGGACGAGCGGCGCATCTGCTCCGTCCCGGACATTTCTCCGCCCGGCTTAACTGTCAAAGCGAGATTGTTTTCGCAGAGTCGATCCGGCTTGCGCCGGCAGCATCTCTGCGCCGGCATTTCGCGGAAGTGAAGCCCGGCGCAGCCGGCTTCTTTCCAGCACATCGCCGGCCGCCGTTCGTTCCGGCGTATTTATCCTGACGCGCTTTCGCCGCGGCAACAGAGACCGCCTACCGGCTCACGCGCGGGCCTCTTCACTTTGCCCCTCCGCCTGCGGCCGCGCTTTCGCCTGGCTGGCATTTCCTTCATACTTCATCGATACTCCGGCTCAACTCTAGGTCAACCCTCGTTCAAGTGGAATCAATTGGACGAGGTTAAGTTGATTTATATCGAAAGGCGAGCGCAACTGTTCCCGCGTCCATCCCCGCCTTCGCGGGGACATGCCTGGACGCGCATTGCGCTAGAACCAAAGAGGCCCGTTCAAATGGTGGATGCCGTCATCGTCTCGACCGCCCGCACTCCCATCGGCAAAGCCGTGCGCGGCGCGTTCAATCTCACCCATGGGGCCGAGCTCGGCGCCCATGCGATTTCACACGCCGTCGAGCGTGCCGGCGTCGAACCGGCGAACATCGAAGATGTGGTCATGGGCTGCGGTCTGCCCGAAGGCGCGACAGGCGGCAATATCGCCCGGCAGGCGGCGGTCCGCGCCGGACTCCCGGTGACCACGGCCGGACAGACCGTCAATCGCTTCTGCTCCTCCGGTCTCCAGGCCATCGCGATCGCGGCGCGCAGCATCATCGTGGACGGCGTGCCGATTTCGGTGGCGGGCGGGCTGGAGTCGATCAGCCTCACGCAAATGAATCTGAACCAGAAATTCGCGCAGAATGCGTGGATCCTGAAAAACAAGCCGGCGATCTATATGCCGATGATCGAGACCGCCGACATCGTCGCGCAGCGCTACGGCATTTCGCGCGAGGCGCAGGATGACTATGCGCTCTCCAGCCAGCAGAAAACGGCGCGCGCGCAAGCCGAAGGGCTACTCAAGGACGAGATCGTGCCGATGACGACGATCATGGCCGTGGAGAATAAGGAGACCAAGGAGGTCACGCAAAAGCAGGTGACGATCGAGCAGGACGAGGGCAACCGCCCGAACACGACGCTCGAAGGGCTGGCCGCGCTTCAGCCGGTTCGCGGCGAGGATCAGTTCATCACGGCGGGAAATGCCAGCCAGCTTTCGGACGGGGCGAGCGCCTCGGTGCTGATGTCCGATGCGGAAGCGGCGCGCCGCGGGCTCACGCCGATGGGCATTTATCGCGGCTTTGTCGTTGCCGGATGCGAGCCGGACGAGATGGGCATCGGTCCGGTCTTCGCGGTGCCGCGCCTGTTGGAACGCGCGGGGCTGACCATGGACGATATCGGCCTGTGGGAGCTCAACGAAGCTTTCGCCAGCCAGGTTCTTTACTGCCGCGACCGGCTCGGCATTCCGCAGGACAAGCTGAACGTCAATGGCGGCGCCATTTCGATCGGCCATCCTTACGGCATGTCCGGCGCGCGGCTGACGGGCCATGCGCTGATCGAGGGTAAGCGCCGTGGCGTTAAATATGTCGTGGTGACGATGTGCGTCGGCGGCGGCCAGGCGGCGGCCGGGCTGTTCGAGGTCGTGTGAGGTTTGGGTCCGGCGCAGGGCGCCGTTCGACCGATCTCTGAGCACGATCGGATGAACGGCGCTGCAAGCTGCTCCGTTCCGCAAGATGAGCCACGGCGTGGAGCGGCCAGAACCAGTATTTCAATCTAAGATTGCATATTTTTAATATGCACTTTAAGTGACAGTGCATCCGGTAACCATTCCTATACTGATCTCGTGCTCTAAATAATCTCGTTCAACCGGGATAAAATACCGAGGCCGTCGCCATATCGCAGGCGGCGGAAGTATTGGAGATCGGCCTTGTATCACGAGCCAGTCTATTACGGATCCTATCTGCCCGTCGCCGATGGTCCGGGGACATTCCTGTTCCTGCTCTTCATCCTGGCGATCCTGATTTTCGCAATTCTCTGGCTTCTCGGCGTTCTCGGGCCGACGCCGTGCCCCATTCCCGATCCCTCGATAAAGACTAATATCGAGAATATCTTCCTTGAAAAAAAGAGCGCCGCCGTCACGGCCAGGGCGCATGATGCCATTTCTTACCTGGAGGACACCGAGAAAGCGGTCCTAAAACATCTCGAAGACAAAGGGGTTTTTTCGTAGGTCGCAGGGGCATCTATGTCGTGCCCTCACAGGCCCAGCAATTAAGCTTAATTTTGACTAAAACTTTTTCTGCTGCGGACTCTATTCGATAGTCTAGGTATTTTCACTCGCCTCGTGCGCGAATGCCCGAAGACGCCTGGGCTCGGCGGCGGAGAGCAGCTTTGTTAGAGAAGTCCGATTCCTTCTATTATTCCCCCCCGCCGACATCATTTGACGGGTTTCTGACAGTTTTTCTCATCGTTCTTCTGGTGGCTGGTGTTGCCGCAATTTATTGGTTCTCGCCCACAAAGAAAAATGATGAAAAAACAGTTCGCGAGGAGATTGATAAAATCTTCAAAGAGCTAAAAGAATGCGCCGTACAGTTTAAACGCGACGAGGCACTTGGTGCCCTGGACACGGCGAAAGACAAGGTGACGGCCGTCCTGGGCAAAAAGGGCTATCTCGATAAGACATAAACGCCAAATGCGCCGATCATTCCTTCCTTCGCAACGCGCTCCCTGACGCTGCCAAAAATCGAGCGCCACAATTCCGCTTGCGGCAATCCCCCTGCTCCCGCCGATGAGCGTGAACAAGGCAATCTAATGCGTCTGGCTTGGCTTTGCAGCGCATGTTAAAGGGACGCGGACAAAACGCCTTAGCCAAGCAAAGAGCCAGCCATGTCCGACCAGCCGACCGCCACCCGCACCGAAACCGACAGCTTTGGTCCGCTCGAAGTCCCGGCCGACAAATATTGGGGCGCTCAGACGCAGCGGAGCCTTGGAAATTTCAAGATCGGCGGCGAGACCATGCCGCTGCCGCTCATCCGTGCGCTCGGGATCATCAAAAATTGCGCCGCGCAGGTCAACGCCGACCTCGGCAATCTCGATGAAAAGCTCGCCAAGGCGATCTCCGAGGCCGCGCAGGAGGTGATGGACGGTAAGCTGAACGACCATTTCCCGCTGGTGGTCTGGCAGACCGGCTCGGGCACGCAGAGCAATATGAACGCCAATGAGGTGATCTCGAACCGCGCGATCCAGCTTCTCGGCGGCGTGATGGGATCGAAGGACCCCATTCATCCGAACGATCACGTGAACCGCTCGCAATCCTCCAACGACACCTTTCCGACCGCGATCCACATCGCGGCGGCGGAAGAGGTCAACTACACGCTGCTGCCGGCACTCGACTACATCGCCAAGGCGCTTGAGGAGAAATCCGCCGCCTGGATGAGCATCATCAAGATCGGGCGCACCCATCTGCAGGACGCAACGCCGCTGACGCTCGGCCAGGAATTTTCCGGCTATGCCGTCCAGATCCGGCTTGGCATCGAGCGGGTAAAGGCGACCCTGCCGCGGCTTTACGCCCTCGCCCAGGGCGGCACGGCCGTCGGAACTGGCCTCAACTGCCCGCCCGGCTTTGCGAAGAAATTTGCCGAGCGCGTCGCCGCGATGACCGGCCTCCCCTTCGTCACCGCGCCGAACAAGTTCGAGGCGCTCGCGGCGAACGATGCGGCGGTGGAGCTGTCCGGCGCGCTGAACGTGCTGGCCGTCAGCCTGTTCAAGATCGCCAATGACATCAGGCTGCTCGGCTCCGGCCCGCGTTCGGGGATCGCCGAGCTGTCCCTGCCCGAGAACGAGCCCGGCTCCTCGATCATGCCCGGCAAGGTCAACCCGACCCAGTGCGAGGCGATGACGATGGTCTGCTGCCAGGTGGTCGGCAACCACATGGCGGTGACCATGGGCGGCAGCCAGGGCCATTTCGAGCTGAACGTGTTCAAACCGCTTATCGCCTATAATCTCCTGCAGTCGATCAGGCTGATCGCCGAGGCCTCGGTAAGCCTGACGGACAAGTGCATCAAGGGGATCGAGCCGAATACCGGCCGCATCGCCGAGCTGATGGAACGCTCGCTCATGCTGGTGACCGCGCTCGCGCCCAAGATCGGCTACGACAAGGCGACCGAGATCGCCAAGGCCGCGCACAAGAACGGCACGACGCTGAAGGAGGAGGCGCTGCGGCTCGGCTATGTGAGCGAAGCCGATTTCGAGGCCTTCGTCAGGCCGGAAACCATGGTCGGATTGGAACGGTGACGGCGCCGGTCAAGGATCGGGACGCGCGGCGGCTTCGCGAGGCGGAAGTGCTGCTGGGCGGCTGGGACGCGTCGGCCGCGAAAAGGCCCCGCAAGCGGTCTCTCACCATAGCGGGGCATCGCAGCTCGATCTCGCTTGAAGAGCCGTTCTGGGAGGGATTACAGGCGATCGCGCGCGATAAGGGCGTTTCGGTCGCATCGCTGGTCACGGCCATCGACGCCGTCAGAGGCGAGGTCAGCCTGTCGAGCGCCATCCGGCTCTTCGTTCACACGCACCGCGCCGGCAAGCCGAGCCAGGCAATGGCGGGGGTGCGCGCAAGACGCGCTTCGAGCCGAACAGAGAGCTCGGCCTAGAGTCCGTGGACAATTATCTCAGTGCGATCACGATAGCGGCAAGGTTGATCGTGGCTTTGTAGCTCAGGTCTGTTTTGTCGTATCGCATATTCACGGATCGAAAGTCTTTGATTTTGCTAAAGTAATTCTCGATGAGATGACGCCACCGATATTTGACCCGATCGTGCGGGATCGGCTGTTTTCGATCCGCTTTTGATGGAATGACGGCCTCCGCTTCGCGCCTCTCCAGCTCGTCTCGTATAGCGTTATTGTCGAAGGCTTTGTCGCCGAGCAGAGCCTCAAATGTCAGTCCCCCGATAAGGTCCGAGGCACCGATGCTGTCATGGCGCTGCCCTGGCCACAAGGAAAAGCGCACGAGATTGCCCAAGGCATCGACCAGCGCCAAAATCTTCGTTGTCAGGCCGCCTTTTGAGCGGCCGATGGCCTGATCGAGAGTCCCCCTTTTGCGCCGCTTGCCTTCTGATGCACGCTAACGATCGTTCCGTCGATGAGGATATATTCGAAATCGGGCTCTCCGGACAAGGCATTGAAAATGCGATCGAAAACACCGGCCATCGCCCAACGGCGAAACCGCCGGAAGATGCTGTTCCAAGCCCCAAAGCCAGATGGCAAATCCCGCCAGGGTGCGCCGGTACGAACGCGCCACAGCACGGCTTCGAGAAACAGCCGGTTATCCCGAGCCGTCACACCGCAATCGCTCGCCTTGCCCGGCAAGAGCGGAGCGATAACACTCCATTGAGAATCCGAAAGCACGAAGCGTTCCCAGCGCATGCAAACCTCCCAAAAGGAAGTTTAAATCACTGTTCGAGGAAAATGTGAATCCCTTGATTGTCCACGGGCCCTAGCGCAACGCGCGTCCAAGCATGTCCCCGCGAAGGCGGGGATGGACGCGGAACCGTTGCGCTCGTCTTTTGAAATAGATCAATTTGACCTCGCTCAAGTGATTCCACTTGAACGAGGGTTGATCTAGGCTGCGTTGACAAAAGCGGGTAGCCAGATATGGGCGGCAGCGAGCGCGAGGAATCCAGCGTAAGACAGTTTCGTTTTGTCATAGCGCGTGGCGATGCGCCGGAACTGTTTCAGTTTACCAAACATGCGCTCGATCCGATTGCGATCCTTGTAGGCTTTGAAGTCGCAGGCAGGCGGATCTTTGCGATTTGTTTTCGGCGGAATGACTGGTCCAATGCCTTTCATGAGCAGGGCAGATCGAACGTCGTCGCTGTCAAACCCTTTGTCCGCCAACATGATTTTCGGTTTGTTGACCGGCAATTTCAACAGGTCGTCTACGCCGCGATAGTCCGAGGTTTCGCCGCCTGTGAGGACAAAGCCAAGAGGGCGTCCTTTACCGTCTGACCGGGCGTGGATCTTTGTCGAAAAGCCGCCGCGGCTTCGACCAAGAGCATTTGAATGAGTCCCCCTTTTCCGCCCGCTGCCTGAGCATGAGCGCGAACGGTGGTGCTGTCCATCATGTGAGCCCAGTCGTCGGTGAGCCCCAGTTCGACAAGCGTTTCGAGGATCGCATCCCACACACCCATCTCCGCCCAGCGCCTGAAACGGACGTAGACGGAATTCCATTTGCCATAGTCTGGCGGCAGGTATCGCCACGGTGCGCCCGTGCGCATGATCCACATCATGCCATTGAAATATCTGCGATTATCCTGTGCTGGTCGCGCCCACCGGCCACGTTCTGATGGAAGGAGCGGGGCAATGATTTCCCACGCTGCATCGCTGACGTCACTCGGATATCCCAAAGATGCCTCCCCTAAAAGACATCCTTGAATCAAAACTCAACTGATTTGGGAATCCCTTTTGTCAACGCAGCCTAGTGTCCTGGTTCAGAGATACGTGCCATTATCTGGGTGAGCGATTCGCTGATAAGGGGAGAGGGATGATGGCGCGGCGCGCACCGGAAGTCGAGTTGAGCGAGGCACAGCGGCGAGCGCTTGTTGCGCTGGCGCGGCGCCGAATTACGGCGCAGGCGCTGGCGATGCGCGCGCGCATCGTGCTGGCGTGCGCCACGGGCGCCGAGAACAAGCAGGTGGCCGCGGAGCTCGGCGTCGATCAGGCGACCGCCGGCAAGTGGCGGCGGCGGTTCATCGCGCGCGGTGTGGATGGCTTGTACGACGAGCCGAAGCCCGGCGTTCCGCGCAAGATCACCGACGAACAGGTCGAGGCCGTGATTGTACGCACGCTGGAAAGCGCGCCCAAGGGGGCGACGCATTGGAGTTCGCGCCTGATGGCCCGGCAGAGCGGCATCTCAACCTCGAGCGTGCAACGGATCTGGCGCGCCTTCGGCCTGCAGCCGCACCGCACCGAGACGTTCAAGCTCTCCACCGATCCGCTGTTCATCGACAAGGTGCGCGACGTGGTGGGGCTGTATCTGGACCCGCCGGAGCGGGCGGTTGTGCTGTGCGTCGACGAGAAGAGCCAGGTTCAGGCGCTGGACCGCGCGCAGCCGGTGCTGCCGTTGCGGCCCGGGCAGGTGGAGCGGCGCACGCATGACTATGTCCGTCACGGCACGACCTCGCTGTTCGCGGCCCTGAACGCCGCAACCGGAGACGTCATCGGCAAATGCTACAAGCGCCACCGCGCGGTCGAGTTCAAGAGGTTCCTCGCCGAGATCGAACGCCGCGTGCCCGGGGACCTCGACATCCACATCGTCATGGACAACTACGCCACCCACAAGACCCCGGCGATCCGCGCCTGGTTTGCCCGGCGGCCGCGCTGGCACGTCCACTTCACGCCGACCGGCTCGTCATGGCTGAACATGGTTGAGCGGTTTTTCGCCGAGATCACCGAACGACAGATCAAGCGCGGTGTCCATCGCAGCGAACGCGAGTTGGAGCAGGCGATCCTCGCCTATATCGACGCCCGCAACGAAGACCCGAAGCCGTTCAAATGGGTTCGCACCGCCGACGACATCCTTGAAGCCGTCAACAGGTTCTGTCTCAGAACCAGCCCGGAAAATTATGAAGCATACCTCTGATTCAGGACACTAGGGCCGGATCGGTTTAAGTGGAACCGACTCGGTCTGCCGTATGCGTTAAATGACCTCTCCCATGGGTAGAGGTCGGGATGCGTCAGCATTCCGGGTGAGGGGATACAGTGTCGATAGAGTGTTACCCCTCACCCCCAAACCCTTTCCCCAAGGAGAGGGAGCGACCGCTCAAGCTCGATCGATTCGGCTTAGAATGATCTCACTCTAAGCTGACTCTGCATTAACGGCGATAAGACGGCTGCTGTTCACCCTGCGAGCGGAGCACTTCGCGGATTTGCGCCTCGAAATCCTGGGCCCCTTGCGGCAAGGGCTGAGGTGCCGTTTTCCATCCGTTGGAGGGCGGCTCCCCGGTCGTCTCCGTACCGGTCGCCCAGCCGCTTTTCGCCGCGCCGCGCTTATTGCCGGCGGCGGCCGGTTGCGCCGCCTGTTCCTGCGCTGCCGGCTCGGGCTCCCCGCGCGCCTTCCGATCGATCGGCGGCGCACGCAAGAGCGACTGGGTGGGAACGGTCGCGCCGGAGCTGCCCGCTTCGGCTGATCCGTCACGCGAAGCGCGCGTCCCCGCCTCCGGACGCGGCCCATGCGGCACAGCCGAGCTCGTCGGCTTGCCGCGCTCTTTGCTCAGCTTTTCGAGCCGCTCCATATCCTGATCCATGCGCTTGATGGTCAGGAAACGCTCGAACTGATCGGCGTAAAGCTGTGGCTTAACCGCGGAGAATCCCGAAAGAGGCCCGGCAAAGACCAGACGGACGGGCGGCAAGGCCTCGCCGTCATCGGTTTTGCCTTCATGGCCGATCCGCCACTCGCTGTCGAAGCGGAAAGAGGCCAGATCGACCGTCAGCTCGGCATCGGCCCGATGCTGCTTGCCGCCGAACTCGACTTGCGCAACCTGCAAAATACCGTCCTTGACTGTGACAGGCGCCGTGATCGACCGGTAGGGCAAGCGGCCCTGGCGAAAGGCGCCGTCGAGCTGGCCGGCGAGATGCTCCTTGTCGGGGATCTCCTCATTGAGATAGCGGCTGGCCGCCTTGCCCAGCACGGAAGGCGAAAGACCGTTGAAGCTGCCCTTGCTCAGCACGACCTGGCCCTTGCCGTTCAGCACGCTGATGAGGCCGCGCGGGCTCAGCCCCTCGCCTTCGACAGACAGATCGAGATCCGCCGTCCCGCTGACCACCTCATTGCCGCCCTGCGCGCGGGCGACGGCGGCGAGGTCGATATTCCCGGCCTTCAGCGTTCCGCTGAACGCAGCGTGCCCCTTGAGCGCTTTCAGCCTGGCGGAGCCGCTGACGGAGCCGCCGAAAGCCTTGCCCTCCAGTTTCGTGATGCTCAGCGTTCCCGATTGAAGCGAGGCCGCGAGTTGACCGTCGGCAAGGCTTAGCCCGTCGGCGACGACGATGGCCGGCGCCTTGATCGAGAATGTGCCGTCCACAGCCCGAAGCGAGGCGAGCGAAAAAGCTTCGCTCCGCCAAACCGCCGGCGCGCCGCTCGCAACATTGGCGATCTCGGAGGTCACATCCCGGCGCTCCCAATCGACGAGATAGGCGGCAATCTTCGGCAGGGCGACGGAGGCCGCCTTGATGTCGATCTTCGCAACCGGCCGCTCGGCTGCGACATTGATCTCGGCTGCGCCCTGAACGGTCTCGCCGCCGATCTTCAGGGTCAGATCGGAGACCTGGTACCGGGCGCCTTTCTTCGATATCGAGGCGCGCACATCGGCCGCGCCCGTGACCGGCTCACCGCCCGGCGACAGCCGCAGCATCGAAAGCGCCGTTGCCGCCTGCGAGGCACGCATATTAAGCTCGCCGGCCATGCTCCAGGACGGCTTGTCGAGCAGCGCGATCTGCCCCTCGAACTGGCCGCGCGCCTGTGCAGTCTGCAGCTTGATCTTGCTGGCCAGTCCGGATTTGATTTTCCCGACCGCGGAAACCTTGAGGAAACCGTCGCCCTTTTGCGAGGTGGCCTTGTCGGCCGGCACTTCCGGCGCAAGCTGGGCGATGAGACGGCGGCCATCGGCATTGCCGATCACCCCGTTCACATCGACGCTGGCGTCGCCCAGCGCGTCGAGACCGCCGCGCAGCTGGCCGCTGACCGACAGCTCGCTGCCGCCCGCATGGCCGGCCATGGTCAGCTTGACGAGGCTGTCGCCGGACACGGCATCGAGACGGCCGCTGAGCTGAAATGGCGAGAGGGCCTCGATTCGCCTCCGCGCGCCGCGGCCAACGCTGTCGAGACCGATGAGGCGGGCCAGATTCGTAACCGATTGCGCCGATGGCGCATCGACCGAGAGCTTCAGGGAGCCGTCCGGCTTCGTCTCGAAACCGGTAATGCGGCCACTCGCCTGGACCTTCAATCCGTCCGTGGTCGCAACATTCAGCTCCCGGAAATCGAACGTGCCCTTCTCATACCGGAAGGCCGAGCGCACATCACGCGCTTCGAAATCCGGCAGGCGCAGCTCACTGATCTGCAGGCTGACATTGGATTGTTCCGCCTTGAACACCGTCTTCAGAACATCGGCCAGCGTCGTCTTGCGCGCCGGAACGGTCTCCGCCGCCCAATTGTTTCCCTTCGCGGATGCCGCGAGGGCGGCAAGATCGTCCTCGCCGGTCTTGGCCGGGGACGTGGCGCCCCGCCCGCCATAGAGCGGGCGCAGATCGAGACGCTCGCTTTCGAGCGCCAGCAGAAGGCGGAGACTCCTTGCCGTAATCGTGAACCAGATCGCCGGTGAAGGAGGAATCGCCGAGCGAGCCCTTGGCATTGCGGAAGGCAAGCTGCTCCGGGGTCAGCGTCACGCCGCTCGACAGGGAAAAATCTGTGACATTCCCCGCATCGACGACGCCGAGCGAGGGCGCGGACCAGCGCAGGAGCCGGGAGAGGTTCTTACCCTTCAAAGTGAAATCGCCATTGAAGGCGAGGGCCTCGCCGGCGGGCAGCGTGCCTCTGACATCGATATCGGTGTCGCCGGGCAGACGCGCGACCAGCGTCTCGATCTGCCAGCCCTCCCGATTATGCGATGCGACGAAATCGACCTTCTCGACGACATCGCCGCCAAGCCCCGCCTGCTGGATCTTGGCCTTGATCCGCCCCTGGCGCGGCTTGAAGGACCAGCCTTCAAATACACGGGGAAGCGCCGCAATGGCGGTCGTAGGGACCGGCCGCTCCACGTTGGACCCCATCTTCAGCATCTGGTCGATGTCAAGCCAGGACGCCTCGATCGACAGGTCGAGCCGCGGCACATCGGTCCAGGACGCATGGGCGCTGCCGGTGACGGATTGCGGCCGGTCGTTCTGAGTGAGCGTCAAGGTGATATCGTCGAGCGCTGCGTCCTCCAGCGTGATGTTGGCGGAGGCCCTCATCTCGATCGCCCGGCCCGGCATGCGCTCGGCGATTTGCCCAGTCTCGGCCTGCTTGGCTTTCGTGTCGAGCGCCAGCCGGGCAGCGACCGGCCCGACATAATGCACCGGCCCGTCGAGCCCCTTGATCTCGCCGTCAAGCTGATAAAGGCTCACCCCGTCCAGGGAGCGCAGGGCGCCTTTGACCCTGAGGCTGGGGCCCTCCCTCGATTTGGCCGCGGAAAGCTGGATTTCCTTGTCGCCTCCGCCGATCGCCCCGACGCCGACAAAGCGGAAGGGTCCGGTCAGGCTGTCAGCCGAGAAGGTTCCCGAAATACGATCGAAGCGGGCGGCCGGCGACTGATGAGCCTTGCGCAGCTCGATTGCGCCGTCGGTAATGTCGACCTTGTTCAGAACAACCTCGCGCACCGGCACGGGAATGTTCAGCCCGTAAGGACCGATGCTGAGCCAGGTGCCCTCGCCGAACTCATCGATCTTCAGACGGACGATCGGCTGGTCGAGATCGATCGACTTGGCTTCCATCGTGCCGCTGAGCAGCGGCGGAAGCGAAAGGATGGCGTTGAGCTGCTCGACCTCGGCAAAGGGACGCTCGAACTTGCCGAATTCATCCGCGATCCTCACGCCCCTCAAGCTCAGCCGGGGAACGGGCAGGATCGTCATGTCGATGTCGCCCTCGATGACGACCGGGCGCCCGACCAGTCTCGCCGCCTGCAACTCGAACTGGGTCCGGTATTCGTTCCAGTCGACGAAATAGGGCACGGCAAGCAGCGCGGCGAGCCCAGTCAATAAAATTGTTGCGAGGGCGGCAAGGAGCGAACCCAACGAAGCCTCCAGCCTTTTTCAGGCAATAACAGGAACTTAGCTATAGGAGCATGGTGAACCTAGCCAGAGAACAATAAAGGAACCTTATGGCAAAGCAACAATCTTGCCGGGGTTTAATAAATTATCCGGGTCAAGTGCCTTCTTTATGGCAACCATAACGGCAACGCCCGTGCCATGCTCTTTCCCCAGAAATTTCATTTTGCCGGTTCCAACCCCGTGTTCTCCCGTACAGGTTCCTCCCATTTTCAGCGCCCGCTCGACGACGCGGTCGTTAAACGCGTCCACCTTCGCGATTTCCTCGGCGCTTTCCATGTCGACGAGCACCATGACATGGAAATTGCCGTCGCCGACATGGCCGACCACCGGCGCGATGAACCCGGCTTTTTCGATGTCCCGATAGGTTTCATCCACGCATTCGGCGAGCCGCGACAACGGAACGCAGACATCGGTGACGAAGGCTTTAGCGCCAGGGCGCAGGCCCAGCCCCGCCCAATAAAGGTCGTGACGCGCCTGCCACAGCTTGTTCCGCTCTTCCGGCTTCTCGGCCCAATCGAGCGGTCCGCCGCCTTCGGCGGCCGCCAACTCCTTGAAGATCTCCACCTGCTCCTGGGTTCCGGCCCGTGTGCCGTGAAACTCAAGAAAAAGCGTCGGGACTTCCGGAAGCGACAGTTTGGAATAGGCGTTGACCGCCTTGATCGATAGCGGATCGAGCAGCTCGATGCGGGCGAGGCCAAGGCCGAGCTGGATCGCGCTCGCCACGGTCCGGCAGGCGCCGTCCAGCGTCTTGAACGGGCAGACCGCGGAGAGAATGGTCTCGGGGATGCCGAACAGCCGAAGGGTGAGCCCGGTAATGATGCCGAGCGTGCCCTCGGAGCCGACCATCAGATGCGTCAGATCATAGCCGGCGGAGGATTTGCGCGCCCGCCGGCCGGTCCGCACGACGCTGCCGTCGGCCATGACGACCGTGAGGCTCAGCACCAGCTCGCGCATCGTGCCATAGCGGACCGCCATCGTCCCGGACGCGCGCGTTGCGGCCATGCCGCCGAGCGTGGCATCGGCGCCGGGATCGACAGGAAAGAACAGCCCCGTATCACGCAGATGCGACTCAAGCTCCTTGCGGGTGATGCCGGGCTCCACCTCGCAATCCATGTCGTCCGCATTCACTGCGAGCACACGCTTCATCCGCGCGAAATCGAGGCACACCCCGCCCGACGGCGCGTTCAGATGGCCTTCGAGCGAGGTGCCGACGCCGAACGGAATGATCGGCGTCCGGCTCTTCCGGCAGAGATTGACGATCTCGACCACCTCGTCGGTGGACTCCGGGAAGATCACGGCGTCGGGTGGCTGGTTGGGGATCCAGGTGGTCGTGTGGCCGTGCTGCTCGCGGAGCGAGAAACTATCCGCATAGCGCGAGCCGAAGCGCTCCTTCAACGCCGTCAGCGTCGCCGCGCGGTCGGCGCTCAGATTGTCGTTTGCGAATTTGGTGTCGGCTGTCATGGCCTCTGCTCCGGCTCACACGTTCGATCGGTCAGATCAACGCCTGTTGCTTTGTCATCCCATAGCATAGCGGGCCTTATATATTAGAGTCCGTGGACAATTATCTCAGTGCGATCACGATAGCGGCAAGGTTGATCGTGGCTTTGTAGCTCAGGTCTGTTTTGTCGTATCGCGTATTCACGGATCGAAAGTCTTTGATTTTGCTAAAGTAATTCTCGATGAGATGACGCCACCGATATTTGACCCGATCGTGCGGGATCGGCTGTTTTCGATCCGCTTTTGATGGAATGACGGCCTCCGCTTCGCGCCTCTCCAGCTCGTCTCGTATAGCGTTATTGTCGAAGGCTTTGTCGCCGAGCAGAGCCTCAAATGTCAGTCCCCCGATAAGGTCCGAGGCACCGATGCTGTCATGGCGCTGCCCTGGCCACAAGGAAAAGCGCACGAGATTGCCCAAGGCATCGACCAGCGCCAAAATCTTCGTTGTCAGGCCGCCTTTTGAGCGGCCGATGGCCTGATCGAGAGTCCCCCTTTTGCGCCGCTTGCCTTCTGATGCACGCTAACGATCGTTCCGTCGATGAGGATATATTCGAAATCGGGCTCTCCGGACAAGGCATTGAAAATGCGATCGAAAACACCGGCCATCGCCCAACGGCGAAACCGCCGGAAGATGCTGTTCCAAGCCCCAAAGCCAGATGGCAAATCCCGCCAGGGTGCGCCGGTGCGAACGCGCCACAGCACGGCTTCGAGAAACAGCCGGTTATCCCGAGCCGTCACACCGCAATCGCTCGCCTTGCCCGGCAAGAGCGGAGCGATAACACTCCATTGAGAATCCGACAGCACGAAGCGTTCCCAGCGCATGCAAACCTCCCAAAAGGAAGTTTGAATCACTGTTCGAGGAAAATGTGAATCCCTTGATTGTCCACGGGCCCTAGGCCAATTGCCCGCCCGAGGCGTGAAGTTAAGTTTTGGCATGGGCGACGCCGCCGTTGCTCATACTCTCACCTTGGAGGAGAGTTCGGCAAAATCCAGGCGCCCTTTTTCTTCGTCGTCCCGGAAGCCCGTAGGGGCTATCTGGGATCCACTCGCGGTTTGGCAAGCACCGGGCCGGATGGAGAAGCGAGTGGGCCCCGGCTCGCGAACCTTTACGGTGAGCGACGCTTGTCTAGTCGCGATCAGCAAGACATCGCGACAAGCGCTCACCTTGGACCGGGGCAACGCAGAGTATGCCGTTTCACAGAACTCTCTAAAGGGAGAGGGCAAAGAAAGGCAAGAAAAGTCAGCGGGGGAATGAGGTGGTCGGTATGGGTACGGCCCGGGCCCGATGCTTTCCGTGCGGTTCGATGACGCAAATGTCGGTTGCGGCTATTGCTGCGCCTGCTTTTGCTGGTATGGTCCCGACGGACGCGGTCGTTAGCTGCGGCTCGGGCATCAGCCGTTGCACATAGCTGCTCGCGGCCACGACGGAGCCATTATGCGCCGTATACTCGGCGGTGACCGCAAAGGCGGATTGGCAAAGCCGGATGCCATCCTTTTGCACCATCTTCTCGCCGGGCGCGCAGCCGGCAAAGGCGGAAGCGGAGAAAATGACGGTTGTGGCGGCAATGGCGGATGCGAGCAGCGCTTTCTTCATCACGGAACCCCTTCGATGTGCGGCAAGGCGGGATCGCCCCTCTCACGGGTCTGTCGTCATGATAGCGCAAAAGGTTCATGGCGAAGTCGTCCGGACGGGTGAGGCGCGTAGATGTGGACGCGGCGCAAAGGCTGGATTCCCATCGGCGCAATGATGATATAGTCGGCATCATGGGAGTGAGTCGGAAGCAAGCGTTGGAAGCCGGCCCCGCCGCGCCAAGCCGGTCCGAGGAAATGGCGGCGGTGCCGCAAGGACAGGCGGAGGGGAGTGCGCCGGTTCCCTTGTCGCGCCGGGCCATGGCGGGCGCCGTGCCGCCCTATGTGACCGGGCTCAATCCGGAGCAGCGCGAGGCGGTGGAGGCGCTGGACGGTCCGGTGCTGGTGCTCGCCGGCGCCGGAACGGGCAAGACGCGCGTCCTGACCACCCGGATCGCGCATATTCTGGCGACGCGGCGCGCTTTTCCCTCGAAAATCCTGGCTGTCACCTTCACCAACAAGGCCGCGCGCGAAATGAAGGAGCGCGTCGGGCGACTCGTCGGCGGCGCGGTCGAGGGTATGCCCTGGCTCGGCACCTTTCACTCCATCGGTGCGCGCATTTTGCGCTATCACGCCGAGCTTGTCGGGCTGCAGCCATCCTTCACCGTGCTCGACACGGACGACCAGCTCCGGCTGCTTGAAACAGGTGATCGAGGCCGAACGGCTGGATGCCAAGCGCTGGACGCCGCGTCACCTCGCAAGCCTGATCGACAGCTGGAAAAATCGCGGGCTGACGCCGGACAAGGTGCCCGCCGGGGAGGCCTTTGCCTTCGCCAATGGCAAGGGCGCCGAGCTTTACGAGGCCTATCAGAAGCGGCTCAAGGAGCTGAACGCCGCCGATTTCGGCGACCTGCTTCTAGAGAATATCCGGCTGTTCACCGAGCATCCGGAAATCCTGAAGGGCTTCCAGGACCGCTTTGCCTTCATCATGGTGGACGAATATCAAGACACTAATGTCGCGCAATATCTCTGGCTGCGCCTGCTCGCCCAGGGCAATCGCAATATTTGCTGCGTGGGCGATGACGACCAGTCGATCTATGGCTGGCGCGGCGCCGAGGTCGATAACATCCTGCGCTTCGAGCACGATTTTCCGGGCGCGAAGGTGATCCGGCTGGAGCGCAATTACCGCTCGACCAGCAATATTCTCGCCGCCGCCTCGCATTTGATCTCATATAATGAGGGACGGCTCGGCAAGACGCTGCATACCGAGGACGAGGCGGGCGAAAAGCTGACCGTGCGCGGCGTCTGGGATGACGAGGCGGAGGCGCGCGCGATTTCCGATGGCATAGAGGAGCTGCGGCGCGAAGGCCATGCGCTGAATGAGATCGCCATTCTGGTGCGCGCCTCCTTCCAGATGCGCGCTTTCGAGGACCGTTTCATCGCCATCCAGCTGCCCTATCGCGTGATCGGCGGCCCGCGCTTCTATGAGCGCCAGGAAATCAAGGACGCGATCGCCTATCTCGACGTCACGTATAATCCGGCGAACGATCTGAAATTCGAGCGCATCGTCAATGTGCCGAAGCGGGGCCTCGGCGAGACGGCCGTGCGCACCATCCATCAATTCGCCCGCGCGGCAGGCGAGCCGCTCTATCACGCCGCGCGCACGCTTTCGCAGACGGAAGACTTGAAGCCGCAGGCGCGAAAGCCGCTGAACCGGCTCATTCAGTCTTTCGAGCGCTGGCGGGGGCTGCTGCAGACGATGCGCCACACGGAGGTCGCCGAGATCATTCTCGACGAGTTCGGCTATACGGCGATGTGGCAGAACGACAAGTCGCCGCAGGCCCCGGCGCGGCTAGAGAACCTGAAGGAGCTGATCCGCTTCATGGATGAGTTCGACACGCTGGGGGCCTTCCTCGAGCATGTCTCCCTCGTCATGGATGCCGATCAGGCGACGGACGGCGACCGCGTGAGCGTGATGACGCTCCATGCCGCCAAGGGGCTAGAGTTCGACACCGTCTTTCTGCCCGGCTGGGAGGAAGGGCTGTTTCCGCATCAGCGCTCGCTGGATGAGAACGGCCTTGCGGGCCTCGAAGAAGAGCGTCGGCTCGCTTATGTCGGCATTACGCGCGCCAGGAAGCGGGCGCATATCTCCTTTGCGCAAAACCGCCGCGTTCACGGCCTGTGGCAGACCGCCCTGCCCTCCCGTTTCGTCGATGAGCTGCCAGAGGCGCATGTCGATCCGGTCGAGGATACAGGCGCAATGGGGGCTTATGCCCGTGGCCCCGGCTTTTCCGATGTCTGGGAAGGCCGGATGGATGGCGGCTATACGAGCCCCGGCTGGCGGCGTGCGCAGAGCTACTATCAGCAGCAGGCGCAGGAGGCCCCCTACGCACGGCGCGCGAGTCCTCCGACGATCGAAGGCGAGCTCGTGGCCTCCAGCAGCGATGAAACTTGCGATTACGAACGGGGCGAGCGAATTTTCCACGACAAATTCGGCTATGGCCAGATCGCCGATATCGACGGCAATAAGCTGACCGTGGATTTTGACAAAGCCGGCCGCAAGCGGGTGGTTGCCTCATTCGTCGTACGTCCATAACGTTAGGCGCTTTCGGCGTGGCATTTTTCATAATAATATGCCGCGCTGCATGATAGGCATTGCACATCGGCGTGCCGGCTAGTACGGGCCGATGGGCAATTGAGGGAATTCGGAGTTGTGCGATGAATGAGGCTCGTCCGATCCCGGCGGCCAAGGCCATTTCGGCCGAGCCGGCGTTCATCCCTGTGTCCAGAGCCGATATATTCAAGGCGCTGCTCAGCACTGAGCTCTGGCCCAGCCAGGCGCGGCAGGCGCAGGCGGCCGATGTTCTCGACAAGATCGGCATGCTTCGGCAGCACCGCTCCGCCGTGATGCTCAATGAGCTCAGCGATATTTACGACGCGTTCAACCCGGACGACGAAACCATCAATGTCGTCGAAGCTTCGGAAATGGAGCGTCTGGAAAAGCGGCGGATCTTCAACCACAGGCTTAAGCAACTCGTGACGAGCGCAAATTATCGCGAACTGGGTCAGGAAGACCTGGAAGACATCCTGACCAGGGCTTCGCCCGAAGGCGTGCATGTCGATGTCGATTTTCAGGAGTATGAAGTCAAGCTTATGTTTTATCGTGGGGAATCCCACGCCATTAAACAAATGCGGGACATCAGGACGCTGTTCCTGAAGCACGTCACTTACGAGATCCCGACATTCGAACGGTTGTTTCTCGCGGTAAAATTCAAGCCGGACGAGCTGCGCGTTCAGGAAATCATGCGGGAGCACCGGGTGGACGAAGCAAAGGCCAGAAAGAAGCTCAAGAAACTGCGCCGTATGCTGCCCCCGCACTTTTCGACCGATCACATCTATATCAAGGTGTTCAAGGATATCCCGCGCTATGATCTGGAGATGCTGTTCCCGAATATCCGGGTCAAAATGAAATATCGCGATAAGCTCCAGCTTGGCGGAAGCGCCTTAGGCGGCACGGTGATGTGGGTGGTCGGGACGATTTCGAAATGGGCGATTTTGGCCGCGCTCACGCCGTTAATGCTCGCCGCGGCCCTGATCACCGGGGTCGGCAGCATTATGTGGGCTCAGATTCGCAACATCTTCATCACCCGCGACCGCTACAGAATGGAGCTTGCCCGCCGGCTCTACTTCCAGAATCTCTCGAATAATCAGGGAGCTCTGGCGCTGATGGTCGATGAGGCGGAAGAGGAGGACGTCAAGGAAGAAGCGCTGCTCTATGTGCATCTCCTGCAGACGCCGGTCAGCGTCTCGCAGCTCGAAACGCTGCGGGCGCGGATCAATGTGTTCATCCAGCATCGCTTCGGCGTTCTTCTGGACTTCGATATTCGCGACGCTCTTTCGCGGCTTATCGCGCTCGGGCTGGTCAATCAGTCGCCGATGGGCGATCTCCACGCCATGCCGCTCGAAGACGCCAGCCGGCATCTGCGCGACCGGTGGTGCAGCCTCGCCGAAATACGCTGAACCCTATGACCGTCTATAAGGCAGCCATTCTGACCTCCGAGGCGGATGGCGAGATCCTCACCGGGCTGCTGGCCGAAACGCTCGATCCGGTGCCGGCGATCAGCATGAGCGAAACGCCGTCCGGACGCCTCCTGGAGATCTATTTCGAAGGACGTCCCGATCCGGCGGCTCTTGCGGCACTCATCGCAGACCATCCTGCGGCGACGATCCTTCGTGATCTCGCGCTCGAACCGGTGCCGGAGGAAAACTGGGTCGAGAAAAGCCAACGCGACCTTCATCCGGTCGAAGCGGGCCGGTTCTTCATTCACGGCAGCCATGACCGCCCGCGGGCCGGAACGCGCTTTGCGATCGAGATCGACGCCGGCCAGGCCTTCGGCACCGCTCATCATGGCACGACGCGCGGCTGTCTGCTGATGCTCGACCGATTGGCGAAGCTGGGCCAGGTCCGCCGCATGCTGGATCTCGGCACGGGCTCCGGCGTACTGGCGATCGCAGCCGCAAAGTCACTGTGCCGGAATGTCATCGCGACCGACATCGATCCGGTTGCAGTCCAAGTTGCCACGGAGAATCTGGCCCGGAATGGCGTGGCTCATCGCGTCAGGACGGTCACGGCCGCCGGGCTCACGCATGCAATCGTCTCCGAATATGCGCCCTTCGACCTGGTGGCGGCCAACATTCTTGCCGCGCCGCTCATTTTGCTCGTGCCCGGCATTCAGCGCATCATGGCGCCGGGCGGACATGTGATCCTCTCCGGGCTGCTGGATAGCCAGGCGCGGGAGGTCAGCGCCTGCTATGTCGCACAAGGCTTTGTGCATTCGGCGCGGTTGTCTCTGGATGGCTGGGCGACGCTTCTTCTGCGGCTTTCCGGCAGGAAACGAAGAAGCCGCCATGAGGCGGCGGCTTCTACAAGGTGACGGGCGGGAAGAGCCATGCTGTTAGCGCATGCCTAACGGAAGTCTTCCACCGCGAATATCCCTAATCTGGCCCTCGGTATAGCCGTAGGTGCGCAGAGCACGAGCATCCAGGCTCTGCAGGTAAGATAAAATGCGCCTATTGGCTTCTTTCTGTCTGGCCTCAATAACTCGCCGAAACACACGGCCAATAAAGCTGCCGGAAGTTCTTGATGCGTTGTCAAACGTCAAAGAATTCGCGTACGTTGTTGCCATGATCGTCTCCAGGACTGCTTTTTTATCGGCACAAACCGACTCACGGTTCCTGCTTGCCATCCCAATATCGCGTCATCGCCGGACATTGACTAGCCGGTTTGGTTGCATCGCAGCAATGCGTTCACCGCATACTCAGCGCGCGTGATCGATGCGATAAGTTCACTTGATCGTCTCCTCCGTCACGCATAGAAAACGCCATGTTTCAGAATTTCGACGATATTGGCGGCCCCGAGCACAGTGCCGAACGCCTGAGCCTCTTTCGGCAGAAGCTTGAAAAGCTGGATCTGTCAGGCTTTTTGCTGCCCCGGTCCGACCGGTTCCAGAACGAGTTCGTCGCGCCCGATGCCGAGCAGCTGCTCTGGCTGACCGGATTTTCCGGCTCCTGGGGGACGGCCGCCATTTTGCGAGACGAAGCGGCGCTGTTCATCGATGGCCGCTATACGCTCCAGGCCGCGACGCAGGTCGATGCGGACGCCTATGACATCGTCAATGTCGGGGAAACCAGCATTACGCGGTGGCTGGAGGACCGCCTCGCCGCCGGCGACCGGCTCGGATACGACCCGTATCTGCACACGATCTCGCAGGTCACGGCGCTAAGGGCGAGCGTCGAAAAGGCCGGCGCGCATCTCGTGCCAGTCGATCCGAACCCGCTGGCTTTCTTATGGACCGATCGGCCCTCTGCGCCGGTGAAGCCTATCGCGCTGCAACCGATCCGCTATGCAGGCGTCGAGGCGGCGGACAAAATCGCTGACATCCAGGATCAGCTTTCGAAAAACGGCCTTGATACGGTCATCATCACCGCGCTCGACTTAATCGCCTGGCTGTTCAATATCCGCGGCGAGGACGTGCCGCATACGCCGTTCGTGCACAGCTATGCGATTGTACCGGCCGAGGGTAAAGCGCAGCTTTTCGTCGATAGTCGCAAGGTCGGGCCGGATGTGCGGGATGCGCTGTCGAAGGTCGCCGAACTCGCAGAGCCCGCCGAGCTGAATGCCGCCCTTCATGCGCTTGGCGAGCAAAAGGCGGGCGTGCAGCTCGACCCGGCCAATGCCTCGCAGTGGTACTTGAACCAGCTTGAGGATGCCGGAGCCACGATCGTCAAGGCGAGCGATCCTTGCATTCTCCCCAAGGCGCGAAAGAACGAGGCCGAGATCGCCGGCAGCCGAGCCGCGCATTTGCGCGACGGCGTCGCGGTCTGCCGATTTCTGAGCTGGCTCGATGCCAACGCGTCAAGCGGCGCGCTGGATGAGATCGGGGTGACGACGAAACTGGAGGAATTCCGCAGGGCCAGCAACGCGCTGCGCGACATCAGTTTCGATACGATCGCGGGCGCCGGGCCGAATGGGGCAATCGTCCATTACCGTCCGGCGCGCGCCAGCAACCGAAAGATCGAGCCGGGAACGCTCCTGCTGATCGATTCAGGCGCCCAATATCAGGATGGCACGACCGACATCACACGGACCATCGCCATCGGCGAGCCGACGCCGGACATGCGACGTCACTACACATTGGTGCTGAAAGGCCATATCGCGATCGCGACCTTGTGCTTTCCGAAAGGCACGCGAGGCTCGCATATCGACCCCATGGCGCGGCATCCGCTCTGGAATGCGGGGCTGGACTATGATCACGGCACCGGCCATGGGGTGGGCAGCTTCCTGGCGGTGCACGAAGGCCCGCAGAGCATTGCCAAGCGGGAGTTGCCGGCGCTCGAGCCCGGCATGATTCTTTCCAACGAACCCGGCTATTACCGCGCGGGCCAATACGGCATCCGGATCGAGAACCTGATCCTGGTCACGGAGCCCGAGGACATACCGGGCGGCGACCGTCCGATGATGCGCTTCGAGACGCTCACGCTCGCGCCGTTCGACCGGCGGCTCATCGATCCGGCCCTTCTCTCGCGGGACGAAATCGACTGGATCGATGATTACCATCGAACCGTGTTTGCAAGGCTGAATGGCGCGCTCGAAGGCGAAACGCTGAACTGGCTGCGTCAGGTCACCGAGCCGCTATCCGGCGGATCCTGACAGCGATCCCGATCCATCGGAACTGATCCCGCAGGAATGCAGGATTATGTTCATTGGAAACGAACGTCGCCCCGGACGGAGCGAAGCGGAGATCCGGCCTGTTGGCCTATCCGCAAAGTTATTGCGTGACCGATAGAGAATTGGGCACCGGATCAAGTCCGGCGCGACGAACAAGTATTTTGGACGGTTCCGTCAAAGCGGATGCTGCCCTAATAGCTGCGGGCCCAGCTCTCCGTGTGCCTCGTCAACTTCAGCATCAGCTTGCGGAACGAACGCCGTTCCGCATCGGTCAGGCAGGCCAGCATCGCCTGCTCGCGCTCGATAAAGAAGCCGACGAGATCCTCATATGCGCCCCGTCCGCTCGCGGTGAGCTGGAGGACCTGGCGGCGGCCATCCGCCGGATCCGCTATGCGCCGCAGGAACTTCTTCCGCTCAAGCAATTTGATGGCGTGGCTGATGCTGCTCTTGACGCGGCCCGTGACATCGCTGATCTGCCGGGCATTCAGCCCTTCATATTGAGACAGGCAGAAAATCACGATCCATTCGGGCCGCGTCAGCCCCTGACGCGCTTCGACCAGCTTCAGCAGCGGGCCGACATAGAAATTGGCGAGATAGTTTAGAAGATAGGCGTCGAGGATCGGATTCTTTTCCAGAATATGCGCCAGATCGGCGGTCCGCCGGCTCCCGGTGCCGGTTTCTCGTCCGTCATCGTCCTGCGCCGAGGAACCGGCTCTTATCGACAAATCACTCACCAAGGTCCAATCGCCATTCCTGAGAGGCGGAACTATCGAGGCCTATCAATCCGCGCTCGATTTCAGAAAAACATCGATTTCGTCGAAAAGCTCCGCAGCATTCCGCTCGACACAAAGAAAATGCGAGCCGGGCGATATGGTTACGAACCGTTTTCGTCTCGCCCCGAGCCGGTGGAAGAGGTTCACGGCATCGCTCACTGTTGAGGTGGTATCGTTGGCGCCCCGAACAACCAGGGTAGGTGTCGAAATTCTGCCCGGATCGTAGAGCGGCCTCCCGTTGAAGATTTCGAACAGATCGACCAGCGCGCCAGTGGGCGCGCGGAACGACGGCTCCTTGCGGTCACCCGATGCTGGATCGGCGGCGGCTAGCGCCTCTATGATGGCGGGCGGTACCGCTTCAGCCCTGAAGTCGGCGCTCGATGCGCCATCAGGAATATCGGCGTCCCAGCGCGACAAAAGCTGGGCAAGGTCGACCCAGCGATAGGCCCCCAATGCGGGATTGACCCGCGTGCGGTTCGCCGGATCGGCGATTTTGTCGATCCACATATCGTTCACTTCGGCATAGACCGGCGCATAGAGGACCAGCCGGTCTAGCTCCGCGGCGTTGCGCTCGGCGAACACGCTGGCGACGACGGAGCCCCAGGAAAAGCCGATGAGATGCACCCGCCCGCATCCCGTCCGCTCCCTGACGAAGCGAATGCCGGCGGCGAGATCGTCGACGGCATCGGTCAGGCGGGCATAGGGGTCATTTGTCTCCGGGGGCGCATCGAGCGTCGGGGACGGCGTCGATTGTCCATAGCCGCGTATGTCGAGAGCGAAATTGCGCCAGCCGCGGGCAGCGAGGTCGCGCTGCATCGAGAGGCCGGGCGGCCGCAGGTCGAACATCGGCGCCCCGAACGTTGCTCCATGCAGCAGTACAACAGGCGTTCTTTCCGCGTCGCCGTCCGCAGGCGCGACTTCCAGAATGGAGAGCGGAACATCGCGCCCGTCGTCGGGGGCCAGCCGGTGTTCGCGTCTGAGCGGTTCAGGACCGAATGCCTGCATCACTAGCCTTTCGTCAGTGCGCCGTAAACTCGCTCTAGCGCAACGCGCGTCCAAATCGAACTCGGATAGTTGCGCTAACTTATTGAAATAGATCAACTTAACCTCGTCCAAGTGATTCCACTTGAACGAGGGTTGATCTAGAGCCCCAGATAGGCTCGCCTGGTGTGCTCGTTGGTCATGATTTCCTGACCCGTGCCTGAGAGAACGATCTCGCCATTCTCGATCACCCAAGCCTGCGACGACACGGCCAGGGCGTGCTGCACATTCTGCTCGACCAAGAGAACGGTCGTGCCCTGAGCGTTGATCTCCGCGATGACCTCGAACATCGTCCGGACGATGAAGGGTGCAAGTCCAAGCGAAGGCTCATCCAGCAGCAGCATGCGCGGCATGCCCATCAGGGCTCTGGCAATCGCGACCATCTGCTGCTCACCGCCCGACAGCGTCCCCGCTTTCTGCCCGGCGCGCTCGCTGAGGTGCGGAAAGATCGCGTAAGCCCGCTCAAGCGATTGCCTCCGGTGCTGCTTGACGTGGCTCTGGAACGACCCCAGCTCCAGATTCTCCAGGACCGTGAGCGAAGGAAACAGGCATCGTCCCTCGGGAACCATGATCAGACCGCGGCGAACGATGTCATGCGCCGGAAGCTTGTGGATCGGCTCACCGGAGAACCGGATCTCGCCGGCGCTCGGCGTCAGGATGCCCGAAAGCGCCCTCAGCGTGGACGTCTTGCCGGCCCCGTTCGCACCGACGATGGTGGCGATGGCGCCTTCCTCGACCGAGAAGGAAATCCCCTTCACGACCTCCACATCGCCATATCCGGCCCGCAGGCCGCTGACCTCCAGCATCACGGTCATAGCGCCATATCCTCGCCGAGATAGGCCTCGACCACGGCCGGATCGCGTACGATGTCCTCAGGTACGCCCTGCGCGATCATCTGACCGTGATGCAGAACGTAGATCCGGTCGCTCAAATTCATGATCACCGGCATCACATGCTCGATGATGACGATCGTCACGCCGCCGGAGCGGATGCGGCGGACGGTTTCGATCATCTGGTTATGTTCCGACGGCGTCAGTCCCGCCATGACCTCATCGAGCAGGATCAGCCTCGGTTGCGTGGCCAGAACCTTCGCGATTTCGAGCCGCTTGCGTCCCCCGACCGGCAGGTCCCCGGCCCGGCGATCGGCCATGTCGCGGAAGCCGACCCGTTCAAGCACGGAGAGCGCCTGCTTGCGCGCCTCGGCGGCCTTTGCGTGAACGCTGAACGCCCCCATCATGACATTGTCCAGAACGGTCATTTCGGGAAACGGTCTGACGATCTGGAATGTCCGGCTCATGCCCATATGGCAGATCTGATGCGGCTTCAGGCCGACGATGCTGACCCCGTCGAGAAGAACATCGCCCAGGTCCGGTTTCAGAAAACCGGAAAGGAGATTGAAAAGCGTCGTCTTGCCGGCGCCGTTGGGTCCGATCAGGCCGACGATCTCGCCCTTGTCCACGTTCAGGCTGACATCGTTCACCGCGACCAGGCCGCCAAATCTGCGCGTGAGGTTCTTGGCCTCGAGCAGCATCA
This sequence comes from uncultured Alphaproteobacteria bacterium, assembly GCA_963749875.1. GTDB lineage: Bacteria > Pseudomonadota > Alphaproteobacteria > Rhizobiales > Rhodomicrobiaceae > JAHQVI01. The sequence goes on along the minus strand of CAVVOX010000002.1, from coordinate 438,266 downwards.
CCTAGGCCTCCCGAACCGACTTTGCAGCCAGGGCAGCACACCGCGGGGCATGTTGATGCACACCAGGATCAGCACGACGCCGTAAAGGAACAGCGCGCCGCCGCCACCGCCGCCGGTCGAGAGGAAATTCAGATAGGCATCGAATTTTTCCGCCACCGGAGCATCAGAGGCGAACATCTGCACGACCGCCGTGCCCGAGCCGCCGCCGGGGAACAGGACGCGCGTCGCCTCGGCGACCGGCGTCAGCATGAAGGAGCCGAGGATCGGGCCGAAGACGGTCGCGGAGCCGCCGAAGATCGTCCGCAGAATGATCTCGATGGACAGCGCGACGGTAATGATGTCATCGGGAACGATATATTGCGAATATTGCGCGTAGAACGTGCCGCCCGCACCTGTGAGCGCCGCGCTGAGGGTCGTCGCAATCAGCTTGGTGCGGATGGTGTCGATGCCGATCGCGGCCGCCGCCTGCTCGTCCTGCCGGACGGCGTGCATGTAATAACCGAGGCGCGATCTCGAAATCCAGTAAACGACCGCCGTCACCGCAACCATCATAGCGAGCGCGATATAGTAATAGGGCGCTTTGTTCGTGAACTGAAAGTCCCAGAAATTGTCGCCGGTCAGCGGAATGAGAATGCCGAGCGATCCGCCGGTGAACTCGACATGAAGGATCGTGAGGCGCAGCAGTTCGGCAAAGGCGATCGTCGCAAGAGCGAAGAACGGTCCGGTGAGGCGATAATGGAAGCTCAGAAAACCGACGAAAAAGCCGAACAGCCCAGATAGCCCCATTCCCGCCAGCATGCCGATCCACGGCGACAACCCGAAATTCACATAGAGCAGCGAGGACGTATAGGCCCCGACGCCGACATAGGCCGCATGCCCCAGCGACAGCTGTCCCGCATAGCCGCCGAGGATATTCCAGCACTGCCCCCAATAGCCGAACAGGAAGATCAGCAAAAAGACATTCAGGAGGGCCGAGCCGGTCAATCCTTCCGGCATGATCGCCACGATGAGATCGGATTCCGCATAAAGGGGCAGAGTGAGGAGCACCGCCAGACCGACAATGAGAAAGATCGCCAGCCGCATCGGTGCGCCCTATGTCATGCGCCCGCCCAGCAGGCCCTGAGGCCTGACGAGCAGGATGAGCAGGAAGACGGAGAAGGTCGCCATCTGCTTCATTGACGGCGATGGCAGCAGGATTTCGCCGAGGCTCTCAACGACGCCGATGATCAGTCCGCCGACGAGCGCACCGGGGACGCTGCCAAGTCCGCCAAGGACGACCGTCACGAAGGCGATCAGCGTGAAGGGCAGCCCCACCTGCGGAGCGATGTAGAAGAAGGGCGTCATCAGGACGCCGGCCAGCGCCACGCAAGCGGTGCCTAAGCCGAAGGCGATCTTGTACATGCGGCCGACATCGATGCCGACGACCATCGCCCCGGTCTGCTGCTCCGCGCAGGCCCTGAGAGCTTTGCCGGTATCGGTCCGGGACAGAAACAGGAACACGCCCACCGACGTCGACAGCGAGACGACGCAGGCAATCAGCCGGACATAGCTGACGGCGACGCCCGCGACGGAAAAGGTCTGCGCGCCGTAAGAGAGGCGCAGGCTCTGGAAATCCGGTGAGAACAGGAACAGTGCGGCATTCTGCAAGACCAGCGAAATGCCGACCGTAACGAGGATCTGGATGTTCTCGGGCGCATCAAGCACGGGCCGGATGAGGCGGGCCTGAATCACCCATCCCAGCGCGAAGAAAAGGGGGAGCGACAGCAAGGCCGATATGTAAGGGTTCACCCCGGCCATGACGGAGAGGAAAAAGGCGAAATACATGCCCAGCATCAGGAAGTCGCCATGAGCGAAATTGATGATCTTCATGACGCCGAAGATCAGTGTCAGCCCAAGGGCAATGAGGGCGAAGACACCGCCAATCAGCAGCCCACTGACTATCGCTTGCGCGACCAAGGTGCTCATGAACGCTCGCGGCTCGCTCGGGTTGAGAAGCTGCCAGGACCTGCAACGCCGGCCGCAGGTCCTGGCCTATCCAGTGGCAGGCTATTCAGCGCTTGTCCCAGGCGGGAACGGGCCACACGGCCTGTTTCGGCGAAATCTGCTCCGGCCAGACGGAGACGAACTCGCCGTTCTGAACCTGGAGAATGCCGAGGCGGCCCTGCTCGCTCTGCCCCGATGCATCGAATTTGATGCAGTCATAGGGCAGAATATTCCGGTCACCGCAGATTTCGGTCTGCGCCAGCGCATCGCGCACTTTCTCGCGATCGGTGGACCCTGCCTTTTCGAGCGCGTCGCGCAGCACCATGGTCGACATGTAAGTCTCGGCCGCATGGCCGTTCATCGGGATGCCGAACTTCTTCTCGAAACGCTCGTTGATTTCCTGGGCGCCCGCCTTTTTCATGTCGGGATTCCACTCGCCGACCGTGAAGCTGTAATTGGCGAGCGGGCCGAGATTGGCGATGTAGGCCGGATCGATATGGCCGGCGCTGGTCCCGACGATCGGGATGTTGACGCCCAGCTCTTTCATCGTCTTGGTGATCAGCACCGCGTCGGAAATATAGGAGACGAGCACCAGCGCATCGGGTTTGAGGCTTTTGACACGCGAGACCGTCGCCGTCAGGTCGGGCGTATCCTTGGGATAGGCGATCTTGTCGAGAACCTTGATGCCGAGCTTCTCGGCGTATTTCGCCTGGCCCTTGGAGCTCGACTGGCCAAAGAGCGTATCTTCATGCATGAGCACGACGCTCTTGACCGGATGGCCGGTCTTTTCACCGATGGATTTCAGGAAATTGAGCTGGTCGCGCGCATACCAGGAGGCTTTCGGCGACACTTTGAACGTGTATTTGAAATTGCGCCCCTCGGTGATGCTGTCGGCGATGGCGACCGGGTCGATATAGGGCACTTTGAGCTTCTCGGCGATCTGTGTCGTCGGGAATGTCACGCCGGACTGATACGCCCCCATAATCGCGACGACGCCTTGCCGCGCCAGCTTTTCCGTCTCCTGGATGCCGACATTCGGATTGCCCTGCGTATCGCCGTCGACCATCACGAGCTTGGCGCCCCCGAGCGACTTGATGCCGCCCGCGGCATTGATCTCTTCGATCGCGAGCTCGTGTCCCCGGCGATTGTTGATTCCGATCGGCGCGACGGAGCCGGACAGGGGCAGCAGGATGCCGACCTTTATGTCGTCGGCCGCTTTCGCGCTGGTTGAGTAGTGGACGGCTGTTGCGGTTGTAACGGCCGCGCACAAGGCGCCGGCAATAGCGGCTCTGCGCGTGATGAATGACGCGACTGATGTCATGTTTCACTCCCTTTTATGATCCCAGAAGACAGGGCAGCCGGATGGCGCAGCGCCGAAAACGGCGTGCTTTCCGGTCGATTTTTCAGTCTGATTTCAGACCATTAGTTCAAAGCTGAACTAATTACAGTGATGTGTCAAGGAGAGTCAGGCCCCCCTGCCACCATGCGGACGAAGCATCGAATTGATGGCCGGGCACCAGACCGCCGGCTTGCGACAGGATGGGTGTCACCATCGAATTGTCCCCGAAATGCTTTCGGAAATTTAACGTTTTGATACAATATATCGCCCTCGCGAAGGACGTCCCTCCGAGTATAGGCGCAGCGAGTTTGGAAAGAATAGGCAGGCGATGGACCCGCTGGATCTCGGCGAGGGCGCGAAACTCCACTTCGAATATGACGCTCCAGCGGACGGGCGCGCCACCTTCGTCTTTATCAACGCGATCACAGGCTCGACTGCGCAATGGCAGGGCGTGATCGGCCCGGCTCTGCGCGCCGAAGGCTTCGGTACGCTCGCCTATAATATGCGCGGCCAGGAGAAGAGCCCGGCACGGCCTGCGGATGATCTGACCGAGGCGCTGCATGTTGCGGATCTGAAGGCGCTGCTCGCTCATGTTGGCCCGCCGCGCGTTATCCTCACCGGGCTTTCCATCGGCGGGCTTTTTGCGACCAAGGCCTATCTGGAAGGCGCACCGGCCATCGGTCTGGTCTATCTCAACACATTGCGCGCACCCGGCCTGCCGCTCGACTGGGTGAACGAAGCGATCTTCCGCGCCGCGGCTCTCGGCGGTCCGCCTCTGATCCTGGACCTCTTCCTGCCGATGCTTGTCGGGCCGGGGCACCTCGCCCCCATGCGCGCGAGCTGTCTCGGCGACCAAGGCTATCAGCCGCTCAGCGCCGACAATGGCATTTTGCGGCTGCTTGGCGGCGGCCGGCACGCGGATTGGGCGGTCGATTGGGGCCGCATCGGCGTGCCGGTGCTGAATATCACCGGCCTGCGCGATCGCGTCTTTTACAACCCCGTCGATGTCGAGCGCATTTCAGCTCAAATTCCGGATATTCAGCGTGTTGCCCTGCCCGATGTCGGCCATCTGATCCCGGCCGAGGCGCCGGAGGAGCTCGCCCGCCTGCTGATCGGATTTGGCGCCCGCCTGACGCCAGCAGCGGGAGCGCAGGTCTGATGGCTGCATGGCTTGCCTATCTCATGGTGTTCATTGGCGTGACCGGCCACGCCTCCAGCGAATTCTTCGCCGTCCTCTCCGGCGTTGCCGGGCCGGAAGCCTCCGTCTGGCGCTATATGCTGGGCGCGCTCGGCCTTATCCTGATTTGTGCGGTGTGGCCCAGGCAGCGGGATCTAATGACGCCGCTTGCAGCGCATTGGCGCGCGCTCGTTCCGCTCTCGATCGTCGGCGTCAGTCTCGCCTATCTGTTTTTTCACTGGGCCCTCGACTATGCGACGGTCGTGCAGGTGGGAACGCTCGTGACCACGATCCCGATTTTCGTCGGACTTTCAAATCTGGTGATCAACCGTGCGCCGATCACAGCGCCCAAGCTGGTCAGCGGCTTTGCCGCCATACTCGGCGTGGCGCTGCTGCTGACGGACGGCTATCTGGCGAAGCTGACCGCGGAGAGCAGCTCGCTCACCGGGATCTTTCTCACGCTCGGCTGCGCGTCGCTCGCATCGGCCTATGCCGTACTGGTCAAGCCGTACATCCAGCAATATGGCGCCATTCGGATTACAACGCTCAGCCTGACCATCGGCGCCATCGGCCTCTGGATCATCGTCGGGATCGCGTTCGGGCGCTGGGTCAATCCGCTCGCCTTGTTCGACAAGCCCGCCGGGGCGGCGGCGGCGCTGATTACGCTGGGCTTCTGGAATACGACGCTGACACAGCTCTTCTGGCTGGGCGGGCTGGCAGCGGTGCCCGACATCACGCGCGGAAGCTATCTTTTCTTCCTGAAGCCGGTGATCACCGCACTGCTGGCGCTGGCCTTTCTCCAACAGCAGATCACCCATTGGCAAGTCCTGGCCATTGTCGTGATTTGCAGCTCGGTGCTGCTGGAGCTGGCCTGGCCCTATCTGAAGCGGCAACCGAAGGCCGCTTGATTTCTGCACTAAAGCGGGATCATTTGAAGCTGAATCGATCGGGCTTACGCCGACAACTCCCTCTCCTTGGGGAGAGGGGTGACACCCTATCGATGCAATACCCCCTCACCCGGAATGCTAACGCATCCCGACCTCTCTCCTTGGGAGAGGTAAGCAGCGTGATCTAGATCAACCCTCGTTCAAGTGGAACCACTTGGACGAGGTCAAGTTGATCGATTTCAATAAATTAGCGCAACTGTTCCCACGTCCAACCCCGCCTTCGCGGGGACATGCTTGGACGCGCGTTGCGCTAAAGCGTCGTTTCTATCCGAACTGATCATTCTCTAAATCGTCCGCCCGCCATCGACCTCGAGAATGACGCCGGTCAGGAACTCGGCCTGGTCGGAGGCAAGGAACAGGGCGGCATTCGCCAGATCCTTTGGCTCACTCATGCGGCCGAACGGGATGGTGGCGATGAATTTCTGCCGGTTCTCCGGCGTATCGGGCATGCCCATGAATGTCTCCAGGAGGCCCGTTGCGCCCATCACCGGCGCGAGAGCGCAGACGCGGATTTTCTCCGGCGCCAGCTCGATGGCGAGCGACTTCGTCATCGCGTGGACTGCGCCCTTGGACGAATTGTACCAGGTGAGGCCGGGGCGCGGGCGAATGCCGGCGGTCGAGCCGATATTGATCATCACGCCCGGATATTTCCGCTCGAGCCAGTGCGGCACGATTGCCTTGGTCATATGAAAGATGGACAGCACATTAATGTCGTAAACCTTGCGGAACGTCGCCTCATCGACTTCCATCAGCGGCCGGTTCTTATGCGACCAGCCGGCATTGTTAACGACCACATCGACGCCGCCGAAGGCTTCGATCGTCCGGGCGACGGCGGCGTTGATGTCGCCGGCCCGCGAGACATCGCAACCGATGGCAATCGCCGCATCGCCCAGCTCCCCGGCGACCGCCTTCGCTCCGTCTTCATTGATGTCGAGAACGGCGACCTTCGCCCCTTCCTTGACAAAGCGTTCGGCGATCCCGCGTCCGAACCCGGAGGCCGCGCCGGTGACGATTGTCCGTTTCCCTTCGAGCTGCATGGCTGTTTCCCTTAATTTCTGTTCGTTGACCGAGATAGCTGGCGGGCCCCTTCGATCCTGCCTAATCGGTGTCGAGCGCTTCGGCGGTCGACGCGGGCAATTCCGGCCGCAGGAACCGTCCGAGGATCATCGGCGCAACGAAACCGATCACCGCGAGCGACCACAGGGCAATCGCCAGAGGGCTCGCCCAGAGGATGCTCCAATCGCCATTGGAGATCGTCAGGGCGCGGCGGAGATTGTCTTCCATCTGATTGCCGAGAAGAATGCCTAGGATAATCGGGACGAGCGGCACATCGAGCTTCCTCAGCATATAGCCGCCGACGCCGAAACCGACCATGAGCAGCAGGTCGAACGTGCTCCCCGATAGGCCGTAAATGCCGACGGCGCTCACCATCGCCACGGTGGGCATCAGCACGCGCGGCGGCACCTGGAGAACCTGTACGAACAGGCCGACGAGCGGCACGTTCATCGCAAAGAGAATGATATTGGCGATGAACAAGGCCGCGATCAGGCCCCAGACGACATCGGGATTGTTCTGGAAAAGCAGCGGTCCCGGCGTGATGTTGAGGGTGAGCAGCATCGCGAGCAGCACCGCCGTCGTCCCGCTGCCCGGCACACCGAGCGAAAGCATCGGAATGAGCGCACCGCCCGCCGAGGCATTGTTGCCCGCTTCCGGAGCCGCCAGCCCCCGCGGATCGCCCTTGCCGAACGTCTTGTTGCCGTCGGAGATGCGTTTTTCCATCGTATAGGCAACGAAGCTGCCAAGCGATGCGCCGGCGCCCGGCAGAATGCCAGCGATGAAGCCGATGCCGGAGCCGCGCATCATCGCGCCGAAGCACCGCCGCAAAGTCGACAAGGGGACGGTGATGCGGTCCAGCTTGACGCCGGACGGCGTGCCCTCGCCCTTATGCTCCATGAACAGGAGAACTTCGGAAATCGCGAACAGCCCGACGATCGCGACGAGGAAATCGATCCCTTCGAGCAGATGGATATTACCGAAGGTGAAGCGCTGCGTACCGGTCGATCCGTCGATGCCGATCATCGCGATGCCGAGGCCGAGCGCGGCCGCCATGGCCGACTTGCCCTGATTAGCGCTCGACACGCCGCCCAGCGTGGCGAAAGCGAGGGTGAACAGCGCGAAATACTCGGCCGGGCCAAAGAGCAAGGCGACCTGGACCAGCAGCGGGGCGAAAAGCGCAACGCCGATCGTGGCGAGGAAGCTTCCCACGAACGATGCCGTCCCGGAGAGGGCGAGCGCCTCGCCGGCTTTGCCCTGACGCGCCATCGGGTAGCCGTCCAGGGTCGACATCAGGGCGGGCTCGTCGCCCGGTATGTTGATCAGAATGCTGGAGATGCGCCCGCCATACATGGCGCCGTAATAGACGCTGGTCAGCAGGATCAACGCTGGCGTGGCCGGGAGCCCGAGCGTGAAGGCAAGAGGAATGAGGATCGCAACGCCGTTCGAGGGCCCAAGTCCGGGAAGGGCGCCGATGATCGTGCCGAGAAGGCAGCCGATGAGCGCCAAGCCGAGATTCTGCCAGGTCAGCGCAACGTCGAAGCCCTGCGCAAGATTGGTCAGAATGTCCATGGCTCAAAATCCCAAGGGGCCTTTGGCAAGCGACAGGCCGAGAACGAGATGGAAGATGGCGTAGATCCCGAGCGAAATCCCGATGCCGGAGACGACGGCCCAGTGCAGGCGGCTGCCGAGGCGCCAGCTGAGGAGCGCTGCGGCGATCGCCGTGGCGACCACAAATCCGACCTCTTCGAGAAACAGCGAATAGCCGATCAGGACCGCGACCGCCGCCACGATCTCCATCCATCGCGAGGCAATCGGCCAGTCCGGCTTCGGATCCGGCCTCAGCAGTATGAAGAGCGAGGCAAGCGCCAGCACGCCGCCGACAATCACCGGGAATGTGCGCGGCCCGAGCGGATCGACGATGAAGCCGGTTTCGATCTGGGTGGCGCTCCAGATGAACGCCACCCCGAGGATCAGACCGATTGCCCCCAGCAAACGGTCCGAACTCACTTGATCAGTCCGATATCTTTCGAGATGGCCTTGATGTTTTCGACCTGCTGCTTGACGAATTCGGTCAATTCGGGGCCGGTCTTGCCAAATGGCATCAGGCCGTTGTCGGACATGATCGTCTTCCATTCGTCCGACGCATAGACATCCGCGATCGTCTTCGACCAGTAGTCATATGCCTCGTCCGACATTTCGCCCGGACCGTAAAAGCCGCGCCAGTTCGGACCGACGGCGTCGATGCCCTGCTCCTTGGCCGTGGGTAGATTGGCCAGATCGCCGGGCAGCCGCTCCGGCGCCAGAACCGCCAAAACGCGCAGATCGCCGGACTGCATGAAGCCGAGGGCTTCGGAAATATCGCCGGAAAAGGCCTGAACATGGCCGCCGATCAGCTGCGTGACCGCTTCGCCACCGCCCTGGAAGGCGACATATTTGATCGACCTCACATTGTCGATGCCGGCCGCTTTCGCCGCGATCAGAACCTTCAGATGATCCCATCCGCCGACCGCGCTGCCGCCGGCAATCGACACTTTCGTCGGATCGGCCTTGATGGCGTCCATCAGATCCGGAAGCGTCTTGTAGGGGCTGTCCTTGGCGACGGCGATCACACCGTAATCCGCGCCGAGGCTGCCGAGCCAGCGCACCTGATCGGCCGTGAAACCGGCAAACTGCCCTTGGGCAAGCCGCGTCGTCGTCGCCGTCGATGCCGCGATCAGCAGGTTGTTTTCACTGTTGCGCTTGGCAACCACCTCGGCAAATGCGACCGCGCCGCCGCCGCCCGCCTTATTCGTCACCTGGACTGGGCCGGGTGTCTTCTTGAGGTCGTAGAACACCTTGCCGACCTGCCGGCAGGTGAAATCCCATCCACCGCCGGGATTGGCCGGCGCAATACATTCGACATTTTCCGGCTCGAAAGCGCTGGACGGGGCGGCAGCCGCGGCGAGCGCCAAGGCTGCAAGCGCCGATTTCACGAAAAGCTTGTGCATCGCGTTCCTCCCTGAATCATTCTTCAATATGTGCAGTATGTCAGCGGCTTGCGCTCTTCGATACGGCAGAAATAATCAGATTAGCATTTTCAGCACAAAATATGGCTCGGCACGAGGGCCGAAATCGTCCGCGCGGCCGCATCCGGGCTCAGGCGGAGCGGCACTTGTCGAGCTCAGTCCCCGCTTCGTTTTCCTCACAGGCGTGACAAGCGGCCGCGCGCCCGGCGATCGGCAAGAGCAGGGGCCGCTCCCTGACGCAGCGGTCGAATGCCAAGGGACAGCGCGGATTGAAGGCGCAGCCGGGGGGCGGATCGAGCGGCGAAGGCAACTCGCCTCTGAGGACGATGCGCTCCTTGTGCCGCGCCGGGTCGGCGATGGGCGTCGCTGAGAGCAAGGCGCGGGTATAGGGATGGCGCGGGTCCTGGAAGATCGTCCTGCTCGCCCCCTGCTCCACCGGCCGGCCGAGATACATCACCATCACCTCATCGGCGATGTGACGGACGACCGAGAGGTCATGGCTGATGAACAGAAAAGCGAGGTTGTGCCTTTGCTGAAGATCGGCGAGCAGATTGAGCACCTGCGCCTGGATCGAGACATCGAGCGCCGAGACCGGCTCATCCAGAACGAGGATCGCCGGATCGAGCATCAGGGCGCGCGCAATGGCGATGCGCTGGCGCTGCCCGCCGGAGAACATATGTGGAAATCTGCCGTAATATTCCCGCCGGAGGCCGACTGCCGCCATCATCGCCTCGGCCTTTTCACGGCGCGCGGCCGCCTTAAGGTCCGTATTGACGAGAAGCGGTTCCTCGAGCGCCGCCCCGATCTTCTGCCGCGGATTGAGCGAGCCATAGGGGTCCTGGAAGACGATCTGGACGCTGGGGCGCAATTTTCTGCGGACCGCGCGGGAGGCTCCGGCGATTTCCTCGCCGAGAATGTTGAGACTGCCTCTCGTCGGCTCCTCGATCATGGTGACGAGGCGGGCAAGCGTCGATTTTCCGCAGCCGGATTCCCCCACGACCGCCAGGGTCCGGCCCCGGTGCAGATCGAAGCTCGCCCCATCGACGGCCTTCAGAATGGCGCTGTCGCGCAGCAATCCGCGCGACACCGTGTAATGCCTGGCCAGATCCCGCGCCTGAAGAACGACCTCACCCGTCATGCCACGCTCTCGACTGCGGGGTGCCCCTGCGGGACACCGGCTTTCAGGGGATAGTGGCATAGCGCCTCGCCTTCCGCCTTGCGGGCCTGGCCGGGCTGAACGGCCTTGCAATAATCGGTTGCGAAGCGGCAACGCGGTGAGAAAAGGCAGCCCGTCGGCCGGTCGAACACGCCGGGCACCACGCCGGCGATAGAAGGCAGGTGGCCGGCCGTCGCGCGTTCGGGCAGAGCGGCCAGCAGCGCTGCGGTGTAAGGGTGATGCGGGTCCGCAAACAGATCGAGGACGGACTGCTCCTCGACTTTCTGTCCGGCATAGAGAACGGAGACGCGCTGTGCGGTCTCGGCGACGACGCCCATGTCGTGCGTCACCAGGATCAATGCCATGCCGTAATCCTGCTGAAGCTTGAGCAAAAGATCGAGAATCTGCGCCTGGATCGTGACGTCGAGCGCCGTGGTCGGCTCGTCGGCGATCAGGAGCTTCGGATTGCAGGCTATCGCCATCGCGATCATGACGCGCTGATTCATCCCGCCGGAAAGCTCGTGAGGAAAGGCGTTCAGCCGCTTGGCGGGGGAAGGGATGCCGACCTGATCGAGCAGCGCCACGGCGCGGCTGCGCCGCTGAGCGCGGTTCATATCGGAATGGATCTTGAGCACTTCGGCGAGCTGGAAGCCGATGGTGAAGCAGGGGTTGAGGCTCGACATCGGCTCCTGGAAGATCATCGAGATGTCCGCGCCCATGATGCGGCGCCTCTGCCGGTCGGACAGTGTGAGCAGGTCGATGCCATCGAAGTTCAGCCTGTCGGCGGCAACGGTGGCGATCGGCGGCAGGAGCCCCATCACGGCCAGCATGGAGACGGATTTTCCGGAGCCGGACTCACCGACAATCGCGAGAACCTCGCGTGCGTCGATGGTCAGCGAAACGCGGTCCACGGCCCGCAAGGGTCCGGCAGCGGTGGCGAATTCGACCGTGAGGTTTTCGATCTCCAGAAGGGCCACGCTTACGACCTCTTCAGCTTGGGATCGAGTGCGTCGCGCAGCCCGTCACCCATCAGATTGATGGCGAGAACGACAATGAGGATGGCAAGCCCCGGAAAGGTCACGACCCACCAGGCCCTGAGAATGAACTCGCGCGCCTCGGCGAGCATGGTGCCCCATTCCGGTATGGGGGGCTGCGCGCCCATGCCGAGAAAGCCGAGCGCGGCGGCATCGAGAATGGCGGTCGAGAAAGACAGGGCCGCCTGCACGATCAGCGGGGCGAGACAGTTCGGCAGGATGGTCACGCCCATCAGCCGCAGCGGCCCGACGCCCGCCACGCGCGCGGCCGTCACATAGTCCTCATTCTTCTCGGACAGCACCGCCGCGCGGGTCAGACGGACATAATGGGGCTGCTGAACGATGGCGATGGCGATGATTGCGTTGGTCAGGCTCGGGCCGAGGACGGCGACGAGGACAAGCGCCAGCAGCAGGCTCGGGAAGGACAGGATGATGTCCATTACGCGGACGATCAGCGTGTCGATGATCCCGCCAAAGAATCCGGCGATCAGACCGATGACGACGCCCACGACCATAGCGCCCGATACGACGATGCAGCCGACAAAGAGCGAATAGCGCGCGCCATGGATCAAGCGGGAGAGGATATCGCGGCCCACGGCGTCGGTGCCGAGCAGAAAGCGCCAGTCGCCCCCCTCCTGCCAGACCGGCGGCGCCAGAAGCGCGTCGCGATATTGGATTGCCGGACCGTGCGGCGCGATCAGGCTGGCGAATATTGCAACGAAGCAGATCAAGACGAAGACGTAGAGGCCGATGACAGCACCCCGATTTTCGCGGAAGTAGAACCAGAACTCCGCGAGCATCGCGCGCATGCCGCTGGGGCGTGTATCCGGCGCTTGTATTTCCAGGATTGCATCCGTCATCGCAGCCTCATCCCATACGCCGGATCCGCGGGTTGATGAGCCCGTAAAGCACGTCCACGACGAGATTGACGATCATCACCATCGTCGCGATCAGCAAAAGGCCGCCCTGCACGGAAGGGTAATCGCGCCGGAAGATGGAGTCGACCATCCACTTCCCGATCCCCGGCCAGGAGAAAATCGTCTCGGTCAGGATGGCGCCGGTGATGAGCACCCCGGTCTGCAGCCCGATCGTCGTCACGACCGGAATGAGCGCGTTGCGCAGCGCATGGACGCCGACGACCCGCGCCGTCGACATGCCTTTGGCCCGCGCCGTGCGGATATAGTCCTCGCCGAGCACTTCGAGCATGGCCGAGCGCGTCTGCCGGGCGATCACGGCGAGCGGAATGGTGCCGAGAACGATCGTCGGCAGGATGAGATGGGATAGGGCGGAGGCAAAGGCGCCCTTCTGTCCCGAAAGTAGGCTGTCGATCAGCATGGAGCCGGTCACGGGCGGGAAATAGTAGAGCAGGGAGATGCGCCCCGAGACCGGCGTCCATCCGAGTATGCCGGAGAAAAGGATGATAAGCAGCAGCCCCCACCAGAAGATCGGCATGGAATAGCCGACAAGCGCCGCGCCCATGACCGACTGGTCGAGCCACGATCCGCGCCGCGTGGCGGCGACAACACCCGCCGGGACGCCGAGGATCACGGCAAACAGGATGGCGCAGATCGAAAGTTCGAGCGTGGCCGGAAAGAGCGTGAAGAATTCCTCGAAGACGGGCCGCTTTGTGACGACGGAATGTCCCAGGTCTCCCGAAACCGCAGAGGTCAGGAAATCGAAATATTGCTCGTAAAGCGGACGGTCATAGCCGAGCTCGTGCATGAGTTCGGCATGGCGCTCCGGCGAGAGGCCGCGTTCGCCCGCCATGAGAAGCACCGGATCGCCGGGCAATATGCGAATGAAGCCGAAAGCGGCAATGGTGATGCCGATGAAGGTTGGGATCAGAAGGGCAAGGCGGCGAAGGATGAATGCCAGCATGGAGTCCCTTGTTCTTCTTGCTCCTCGTTGGTGAATGCGCGGGCGCCGATGGCAGAAGATTGAAGCACCCTAGTGCATCGATCCAAACGGAGGCAACAGCCGGAGTTTGGCAAAATTGATGCATAAACAAAGAGCTAGGGCGCGGACGCATGAACCATGTGAATGCGTCAGTGGACTAGCGACGAGAACCTTGCCCCTTTAGCCTTATTGTTACCTCTCGGCGACGGACTCGCAATGCGCCTCCCGTAGATGAGACTGCAACAGCGCATAACATCCTCCAAAATTTGGAATTTTTTTGAATGGAGCAGGTAGCATGACCGGGATTGATCGGCGGCGTTTGTTGACCGCGGCAGGCTCTGCGATGCTTGTCGGAAGCGTGCCGAGCGTCGTGTTCGGCGGCGGCCGGTGGCGCAACGAGGACGAGCATGAGGAAGGTCCGCGCTATGCCCGCGACGGCCTCATCCAACTCTATCGCTAGCGCAACGCGCGTCCAAGCATGTCCCCGCGAAGGTGGGGACGGACGCGGGAACAGTTGCGATAACTTATTGAAATAGATCGACTTAACCTCGTCCAAGTGATTCCACTTGAACGAGGGTTAATCTAAGTATGATGATTCCGAAGTTCGCTACGCAGGGTGCCGAGACGACAGGGCGAACTTCGGAATCGGGACACGAGCTTCGGATGAGGCCGTACTGGCCGCCTATTCCTCCAGCCGGACGCCATAGAAGATATGGCCGCCAAGCGGGTCGATCTTGAAATCCTTGACCTGCTTGAGGACCGGCTGGAACCGCACCGAGTGCGCGATCGTCGCCCAGGGAGCCTGCTCCTTGAAGATGACCTGCGCCTGCTCGTAGAGCTTGGTCCGCTCCGCCTTGTCCGACACCAGCTTCGCCTTCTGGATCAGATCCTCGAAAGGCTTGTAGCACCATTGTGCGCGGTTCGCGCCGCCGACGCCGTCACAGCCCAGGAGCACGGCCAGGAAGTTGTCTGGATCGCCATTGTCACCCGTCCAGCCGAGCAGAACCGCCCCGTCACGATCCTTCTCCTTGGACAGTTTGAGATATTCGCCCCATTCATAAGAGACGATCTCGACATCGACGCCCACCTTCTTGAAATCGGCCTGGATCAGCTCGGCCATGCGCCGCGCATTCGGATTATAGGGCCGCTGCACCGGCATGGCCCAGATCTTCATCTTCAGGTCTTTGACGCCGGCCTCCTCGAGCATCTTCTTGGCTGCTTCGGGATCGTAAGGGTCGTCTTTCAGGTCTTTCTTATAGGACCAGATGGTCGGCGGAATCGGATTGACCGCGATCTTGCCGGCGCCCTGATAGACGGCCTTAAGGATGGCTTCCTTGTTGATCGCCATATTGAGCGCCTTGCGGACCTTCACATTGTCGAACGGAGCGACCAGCGTGTTGTAGGCGAGATAGCCGACATTCAGCCCTTCCTGTTCGAGAACATTGATATTCGGATCATCCCGCATGGACTGAAGGTCGGCCGGGTTCGGATAGGCCATGATCTGGCATTCGCCGGCTTTCAGCTTCTGATAGCGGACAGCCGGGTCGGTGGTGATCGCAAAGATGAGCTGATCGACTTTTGCCGGCTCGCCCCAATAGGGCTCGTGCTTGGCGAAGCGAATCACGGCGTCTTTCTGATAGGCGACGAATTTGAATGGGCCCGTGCCGACAGGGACCTGATTAAGCTGGTCCATCTTGCCGTCAGCCTCAAGCTTGTCGGCATATTCCTTGGAGAGGATCGAGGCGAAATCCATGCCCAGATTGGCGAGCATCGGCGCCTGCGGCTTGTTCAGCACGATCTTGACGGTGTAGTCGTCGATTTTCACGACTTCCTTGAACAGCTCCGGCATGGACATGGAGTTGAAATACTCCCAAGCGCCGGTCGTATATTTGTGCCAGGGGTGGTTCTCGTCCTTCTGACGCATGAAGCTGAAGACGACGTCGTCGGCATTGAAGTCCCGCGTCGGGGTAAAGCCGTCGATCGAGTGGAATTTCACGCCCTTGCGCAGCTTGAAGGTATATTCCAGCCCGTCATCGGAGATGTTCCAGCTTTCGGCCAATGCCGGCATGAGGTCGGTGGTCCCGCGCTTGAACTCGACGAGCTTGTTGTAGACTGCACGGGATGAAGCGTCGAAGGTCGTACCCGCCGTGTAGAGCGCCGGGTCGAACCCTTCCGGTGAGCCTTCGGAGCAGAACACCAGAGTCTGTGCCTGCGCCATGCCCGAGAATGCAAGCGCTGCCGCGAGCGGCAGCATAAATCGTATCCGCGTCATCGAGAGTCTCCCAGGAAGCCAATTAAAAAACGCCGCCGGATCACCCAGCGCGTGCACCAGTAAAACATCAATCGCAGGCGATGGAAATCGCAATTCGCCATGCGTTCGCGCTTCGCCGCATATGCCGGTGACGGCTAAGATCGATCCAGCCGGCGCAACGGAGATGGAACAGGAGAGAACCGATGCTCGTGGACTATGATCGCGACGGACCGGTCGCCATCGTCACCATTCAGCGGCCCGAGCGCCGGAACGCCGTCGATGTGGCGACGGCGAAGGCCCTCGCCGAAGTCTTCAAACGGTTCGATGCCGACGCCAGTGCTTTCGTGGCGATCCTTCAAGGCACCGGCGGGAGTTTCTGTGCGGGGGCCGATCTGAAGGCCATTGCGGAAGGCGAGCGCCGATCCATAAGCGAAGATAGCGCGCTTGCGCCGATGGGCCCTTCGCGCATGGTTCTGTCGAAACCCGTGATCGCCGCGGTGGAGGGCCATGCGGTTGCCGGAGGCATGGAGCTGGCGCTGTGGTGCGATCTTCGGGTGATGGCGCAGGACGCCGTATTCGGCATTTTCTGCCGGCGCTTCGGCGTGCCGCTCATCGATCTCGGCACGGTACGGCTGCCGCGCCTGATCGGCCATTCGCGCGCGATGGACCTCATTCTCACCGGGCGGCCGGTTCATGCGGAGGAGGCGCTGCAGATCGGCCTCGCCAATCGCCTGGCGCCGCCGGGCAAGGCGCTCGAAATTGCGCTGGAACTGGCCCGCCAGATCGCGGCGTTCCCGCAAATCTGCCTGCGGAACGATCGCGCTTCGGCGCTGAAGCAATGGGATCTCACCGAAGACGAAGCGATGCGCTTCGAGCTGCGCAAGGGACTTGAGACCATGCAAAGCGGCGAGGCCGTCAGCGGCGCGGCCCGTTTCGCCGAAGGCGAGGGACGCCATGGCCGTTTCGCACGGGATGAGAAGGGGAAGGGTTCCCCGGCGTGACTTAAACGAGCTCTAGCCCGCATTTCTCACGCGGCGGAGGCGCATCGGGGTCTCTGACGGTGTAAACTTGTTTTGCGAGAACGAGTTATACCGATTCGATGGAGTTCCCCGATGCTGACGGAGTGTAGCGCGAGCGAGATCGATTTTGGAAGAGCGGGCGGACGCCGTGTGGTCGCGGATTTCGACGGCGGCATGGTCTTTTCGGATGCCGGGGCTCACCTGCTCGGGGAGACGGACAAGGCGATCCGGCTCGTCGACCGCTTTGCGGCCTGCTTTCGCGATCGGCGCCATCCCGCTTACGTGGTTCACGAAGTGAAGACGCTGGTTGCACAGCGCGTGTTCGGCCTGGCGCTGGGCTATGAAGACCTCGTCGACCATGACGAGTTGCGGCGCGATCCCGTTCTCGGCGTGCTGCTCGGCAAGCTCGAACGCACGGCCGAAGCCCCGGCGCCGCTGGCCGGCAAGAGCACGCTAAACCGGTTGGAGCACGCCCCAGCGGAAGGAGCCACTGGCCGGTATCACAAGATCGGGCACGACGGCGCCGCGATCGAGGATCTGTTCGTCGACGTGTTTCTCGAGGCGCATAGCAAGCCGCCGCGTGAGATCGTGCTCGACCTCGACGCCACCGACGATCCGCTGCACGGCCATCAGGAAGGCCGGTTCTTCCATGGCTATTACGACTGCTATTGCTACCTGCCGCTCTACATCTTCTGCGGCCGGCATCTCCTGGCCGCAAAGCTTCGGCGCTCGAACATCGACGGCAGCGCCGGCGCGGCGGAGGAGACGGCCCGGATCGTCACGCAGATCCGAGCGCGTTGGCCGAAGGTGAAGATCATTCTGCGCGCCGATTCCGGCTTCGCCCGAGAGGCCCTGATGGTTTGGTGCGAGGCCCACAAGGTTGACTACGTCTTCGGTCTCGCCCGCAACGCGCGTCTGGAAGCCCGCATCACTGAGGCGCTGGCCGAGGCGCGGAGGTTATCGGAGGCCACGGAAGGCAAGCCGGCGCGGGTGTTTCGGGATTTCCTCTGGTCGACCAAGGACTCCTGGTCGCGCCGTCGGCGCGTGATCGGCAAGGCGGAGTGGACCGGCGGCGAAGCCAATCCGCGTTTTCTCGTCACCTCGCTGAAGCCTGACGCCTGGACCGCCAAGCCACTCTACGAAGATCTCTATTGCAAGCGCGGCGAGATGGAAAACCGTATCAAAGAGGCGCAGGGCGATCTGTTCGCCGACCGCACCTCAGCGGCGACGATGCGGGCCAACCAGCTGCGCTTGTGGTTTGCCTCGATGGCTTACGTTCTGCTCTGCGCGCTGCGCCGGATCGGCCTGGCTCATACGCAGTTTGCCGCTGCGACCTGCGGCACGATCCGGCTGAAGCTGCTGAAGATCGGCGCGTTGGTGAAAATCAGCGCGCGTCGGGTCAAGATCGCCTTCGCGTCTGCCTGTCCGTCTGCTGCGGAATGGCGTCTCGCCGCAGCCCGACTCGCGCATGCCCGTGGCTCCCCCGCTTAATGCGTGAGGCTGCGACACGCCACTTTCGCAGCACACCCCGGAGGCCCACTGGAGACCGAAAAATCCGAGCCGATTGCCAAAGCCGGTCGCGCAATCTGCGCCACCCCCAAGCACGTCACAAGACAACATGCCGGCCAATCGGCCAGATCACCATGCCATGGCTTCAGTCGCGTGAGAAATGCGGGCTAGATCAACCCTCGTTCAAGTGGACTCACTTGGACGAGGTTAAGTTGATCTATATCAATAAGTTAGCGCAACGCGCTTTTGTCTCATGATATCGGCTTCCTGCCTGTCGGCGATATCCTCGCTGTCGCCCTGCCCATTTGCTGGACGCCGGAGGAAGCGGACGGCTTGCGGGACGCGGGCGTCAGTCAATCGTTCTTACCTGACTTCGCTCGCAATGCGCGCCTCAGAGCCCGAAGATCGGCCTCAAGCGATTTGGGCACTGTCTTGTCCCTATCAAAGACCGACAGGGCAATGTCGATATCTGAAAGTGCCCGTTCATGATTCTCGTAATAAACGTGATACCTCGATCTTCGCAGATAGTTTTGGACGCTGTCCGGATATATCTCAATTGACTTGTCTAAATCATTTAGCGCAAGCCGGCTGATATTTAAGAACTCTTCCGAGTGTTCCGTGAAGCCTGCGCTGATCAAATGGCGGGTCCAGCCACGCGCAGAATAGAGATGGGATAATAACGCTTTATCCGTTGGCTGCAGATCGATCGCGGAGGAGTAAGTCCGAATGGCCTGATTATAAACCTGGAACGACAAAGCTATATATTTTTGTTTTTGTTCGCTTGATTCTGGATTTTCGTCCAGCTCCGACTCCAAAGCTTTAAGTTGGGGAGACCAATCGCCCAAATTCGGCTTTTTGAAGCTCAGCAAACGGTGGGCATAAGTGGCCAGGAATCTGGCATTGCTTTGGAGCAGAGTCGCCAACGCGTTTCTGGCGCGCTCCTTTTCGGATTCACTGAAATCCTTGTTCTGTATTATCTGCGAGCAGGCCGCTATGCGCTCCGCAATCGGCACGGTTTCCGTCACGCATTGAGACACTTCATCGGCGCGCGCATAAGTCACCCCTGAGATGCAGGCGGCCACGCACAGGATTATCGTCAGGGGAAGCTTCATCGCTTGCCTCAATGAGTGAGTATCTGAGCTTCCTTGATAGTCTCAGACAATCGGAAATGCCGCAATGGTCGGGGCGGGGTGATTCGAACACCCGACCCTCTGGTCCCAAACCAGATGCGCTACCAGACTGCGCTACGCCCCGATCCTGTCCGTAGATCGGCACTTCTCACTCTTTTTCCAGTCGAACGCAAGCTTAAACCACCGGCTGCGGCGCACCCGTTCAGACGCCCCGCGGCAGCGGACCGCACCCGCCGCATTCACCCCGCCGCGCCCGCCGCCTCGCCGGGAAGCATCATCCGCCGCTCGATTAGACGCAGGAGCACGGTCAGCGCACCGGACAGGATGAGATAGAGAACGATCGCGTAAAGGAAAACGTCCAGGCTGTAATTGCGGGCAAAGATCGTGCGGGTCTGGCCCATCAGGTCGAGCACAGTGATGGTGGAGACGAGGGCGCTGCCCTTCAGCAGCAGGATCACCTCGTTGCTATAAGCCGGCCAGGCGATACGCAGCGCCTGCGGCAGCACGATCCGGCGCATGGTCGTCCACCAATCCATGCCGGCGGCGGTCGCCGCCTCATACTGGCCGTGCGGGACATTGACGATGCCACCGCGGAAAATCTCGCCGGCATAGGCGGATGTGTTGATGGTCAGGGTGAACAGCCCCACCGTGTAGCCGTCGCGGAAAAGCGGCCAGAGGAAGCCGAGCCCCTCTTCGCCCAGCGCGCCGAAGCCGTAATAAAACACCCAGAGCTGCACGAGAAGCGGCGTGCCCCGGAAGACATAGCAGTAGAGGTAGGCCGGGAGGCTGAGCAAAACGGTGCTCGATGTTCGCGCCAGGGCGATCGCAAGCGCGATGACGATGCCCATCAGCGACGACAGGAGCAAAAGCTCAAGGCTGACGAAGAAGCCGTCGATGAAACGCGGGCAGAAATTCGCAAAAGTCTCCGGCGACACGGGAGAGACGAGCGTGCAGACCGAATCCGAAAGCCAGATCTTGCCGTCGAGATAGAGCCGGCCGATCGTGCTCATCCCTGTGCCCTCGCCAGGCCGCGCTGCGCCCGCCGTTCGAGCCGCTCCCGCGCGGCGTCCGAGACGCCGGTCAGCAGCAGATAGATCGCGCCGGCGGCAAGATAGAAGGTCAGTGGCGCGCGTGTCGACTCGCTGGCGATCTTTGCCTGGCGCAACAGGTCATCGACAGCGATCACCGCCGCGAGCGAGGTGTCCTTCAGCAACACCATCCACAGATTGCCGAGACCGGGTATCGCGAAGCGCCACATTTGCGGCAGGCGGATGCGGTGGAAGACGCGCCAGCTCGACATGCCGCATGCGATGCCGGCCTCGATCTGGCCGTGGGGAACCGCAAGATAGGCACCGCGGAAGACCTCCGCCGCATAGGCGCAAAAGATTGCGGCAAGTCCGATAACCGCCGCCACGAAACGCGGCATTTCGAAGGAAATCGGCAGACCGACGAGAGCGAGCAGCGACTGTATGGCGCGCTCGCTGCCGAAATAGACAAGCAGCAGAATGAGAAACTCCGGCGTTGCCCGGATGAACGCCGTGTATACTTCGCCGAACCCTCTGAGGACGGCATATTTCGACAGCTTGGCTCCGGCGAGCAGCAATCCCAGCACCAGCCCGATCGCCAAAGCGCAGAAGGCGAGTTCGAGCGTCACCAGGCAGCCGGCGAGCAGTTCGTCGCCCCAGCCGGTGTCGCCAATGGTGAGAAGCGGGAGGTTCTCTAAGACCAAAACCGCGCCCTCCCGTCATGACCGGCGCGATAATAATATGCCGCGCGGATCCCCCGCGCGGCATGTCGGCCTGTAAGTCTCAGCCCTGACATACGGAATCAATAGATGTCGAAGGGGAAGTATTTTTCGTTGATCTTGGCGTAGGTGCCGTTTTCGCGGATGGCCTTGAGCGCACCGTTGAAAGCCTCGCGCAGTTTGTCGTCGCCTTTCCGTACGGCGATGGCGATCTTGTCGTCGATGTCGATATTGTCGCCGACAAAGGTGAAATCGGATTTGTCCTTCAACCAGTCATAAGCCGGATAGACATCGGAAACGAGGGCGTTGAGACGGCCGGCCTCGAGATCGCTGTAAGCGGCAGTCTGCGTGTCGTAGAGCTTGACCGTGGAGCCGCGGCCGAGATTGTCTTCCGCCCAGGTCGCGGCGATCGTTGCGCGCTGCGCACCGACCGTCTTGCCTTTCAGATCGTCCGCGCTGTCGATGCCGCCACCCTTCTTTGCGACGATACGCAGATAGTTGGAATAGTAGCGGTCGGTAAAATCGACCTTCTGCTTGCGTTCGTCCGTAATCGACATCGAGGCGATGATGGCGTCATATTTGTTGGCCACGAGCCCGGGGATGATGCCGTCCCAATCCTGGGCGACGATCTCGCATTTCGCCTTCATTTCCTCGCAAAGCGCCTTGGCGATATCGACATCGAAGCCGATCAGCTCACCGCTGGCATCCTTCATGTTGAAGGGCGGATAGGCGCCTTCGGTCGCGATCTTGATCGTGTCCTGGGCCTGTGCGCCCGCCACCGAGAACATTGCCCCGACAGCAATAAGACCGGCGAAAAGCAGGGTTTTTCCTATACGCATATGATGTCTCCCTTTGACAACGCATTGAACGGAATTGCTACGCATGATCGGCGTCATTGGATGACGCTCGACAGAAATTTTTGGCAGGCTTCGGTTTGTGGAGCGCGAAACAGCTCGGCCGGCAGTCCCTCCTCTGCAATCCGGCCCTCGTGAAGAAAGATAACCTTATTCGAGACCTCGCGCACGAAGCTCATTTCGTGGCTCACGACCACCATGGTCCGGCCTTCCTCGGCGAGGTCGCGCATGACTTTCAGCACCTCGCCCACAAGCTCGGGATCGAGCGCCGAGGTCGGCTCGTCGAACAGCAGGATTTTCGGCTCCATCGCCAGGGCCCGGGCGATCGCGGCGCGCTGCTGCTGGCCGCCGGAGAGCTGGGAAGGATAGGCTTCGAGCTTGTCGGAGATGCCGACGCGCGCAAGGAGCGCCTCCGCCTTCTCACGCGTTTCGGCCCGTCCGGCGCCCAGCACATGGATCGGCGCCTCCATCACATTTTCGAGAATGGTCATATGGTTCCAGAGGTTGAAACTCTGAAACACCATGGCGAGCCTGGCGCGCATCAGCCGGACGGCTTGATTGTTCAGGATACGGCGCGGCGGCTTGGTATCGTCAGACAACGGAATACGGACGCCGTCGATCCAGATGTCGCCTTTATCGGGAATGGTGAGCAGATTGACGCAGCGCAGGAGGGTGCTCTTGCCCGAGCCGGATGCGCCAATCAGACAGACGACCTCCTGCTGTGCCGCCTGGAGCGAAACGCCTTTGAGGACCTCGAGAGGTCCGAAACGCTTATAGAGCTGTTCGACGCTAAGATAGGCTTGTCGCGGATCGGCGGGTGAGAGCCGCTCATCTTGTGGATCCATATTCCGGATCTCAGCAGATAGGGTGTTGAAACGGAAGACCTATGATCGACGCTAGCCTCATTGGGCCGCCCCCCGCAAGCTTTTTGCGCCGCGATCGCAAAGACGGCTATTCGAGACCCTGCCCGGAAAGCGCGAGCATGGCGAGCCGCGCCGCGATCAGCCACATCACGGCTGCAATGCCGATGTCGAAGACACGCCATGCCGACGGATTTCGAAAAAGCGGGGCGAGCGCGCGGCCGCCATATCCCAGCACGAAGAACCAGGCGAAGCTGGCGGCGATGACCCCGCCGACGAACCAGGCCTGGAGATCGGGCCCATAGCTTGCAGAAATGCCGCCGGCCAGGACGACGGTGTCCAGATAGACATGCGGGTTCAGCAAGGTGACCGCCGCTACCGTGGCAAGAGCCTCGCGCGGGCTGCTCGCCGCGCCGGAGGCCGGCTCGAGCGTTCCGGGTGCGATGGCGCGCCCAATCGCCTGAATGCCATACCAGGTGAGGAACGCGGCACCGCCCAGCGCTATGATCCTGAGCGCCGCCTCCGATCCGCGCACGGCGGCGCCGAGCCCGATCGCGCCGACGATGACGAGCACCGCATCGGTTAGCGCGCAGAACAGCACGACCTGCAGGACATGGTGACGGAGCAGCGCCTGCCTCAGCACAAAGACATTCTGAGCGCCGATCGCAATGATCAGGCTGGCACCGAGGCCGAAGCCCTGCGCGGCGGCAAAGATCCCTGACATGAGTGGTCCATCCCCCCGGAGCCATCCGGCGTGCGCTCACATTGCAGCGCCGCGAAGGTCTGTTCGTTCATTTCGGCAGGACGCGAAGCCTCAGGCGCGCCGCATCGTCAATTGACGGTCGGTATGCGATCGATCATGGCGATCGTTGCCAGCGCAATCGAGACGAGCTTGGCGTCGTCGCCATCATGCGAGTAGACCTTTGCCTCGACGATCGTCAGCCTGCGCCCCGGCTTCACGACATTCGCTTCGCAGGTGAGCCGTTCGCCCTTCGCCGGGGCAACGAAATTGAGTTTATATTCCGCTGTGAGGCAGGATTGCACTTTGCGGTCGACGAGGGTGTAGGCGGCCGTGGTCGTGGCGACATCGATGAGAAAGGCGATCGCGCCGCCGTGAATGAAGCCGTTCTGCTGCAGCAGCGCCTCTCGCCGGTCGAGACTGAAGAGGGCGTATCCGGGCGCCAGCTTGTCGATCTCTGCGCCGACGAGCTGCACATAGCCCTGGGTCATGACCAATCTTCTGATCGCCTCATCGGCCGCCGCAAAATCCGTCTCGCCCATGACGCCTCCCTTCCCGAGTTTGGCCCCTGCCCGCATCTTCTAGATCAACCCTCGTTCAAGTGAACGCGGACAGTTGCGCTAACTTTAAGAAATAGATCAACTTTTCAACGTTCAACTGATTCCAGTTGAACGTCGGTTGATCTAAAGGCTCTTGGTCAGCAGGATCCAGTTCCGTCCATCGTTCCGCCAATCCCCCTTCATCATCGGGCGCGAACCCGCCTCCTTATAGCCGCAGCAAGAATAAAGGCGCCGCGCATTCTCGTTGGCATCGGACACGATGAGGCTCAGCCCGGTCTTGCCGGTCGCGCGCGCCAGTTCGTCGGCGATCGCCAACAGCTTTGTGCCGAGCCCCTGGCCGCGAAATTCGGGATAGGTGGCCAGAACATTCACATACCAGCTGTTCGGGGCAAGATTTTCCAGTTCCTGAAGCGGCACGAACATCGCCGGCAGCGTCTCGTAATCGATCGGCTCCGGCCGCTTCGGCTGAGGGTAGCCGATCAGGCAAGCCGCACATTTGCCGCCGACCTCCGCAACGACCGCATTCCGATAGGAGAAGCTGCCCTGCTCGCGCCGCGCACGCTGGCGGCCCACATCCCAGGCCGTCTCGTCCGCCTCCTTCATCTTTTCCCACAAATAGAGCGGCAGACCTTCGCCGGCGAAATTGACAAGCTCGGCGAGTGCCGGCGCGTCCTCGGGTTCCGCACGCCGGAAGGGAGGTACCAGCTCGATCATTACGCCATCCTTTCCCAATAGCAGCCTGCCCTCGTGCGGCCTCACGGGCAATGCCGGATATTCGCGTTAGATATATGTCCCGCTCAATAAGAAAAAGAACAGATCCTAGGCATGGAGCGGTCCGCGCCTTGCACGCGCGCCGCGGCGAAGATTGCCTTTTGTAGTGTTGAGCCCGTTCAGCCATGCGCAAACGAGATCCGCGGCTTCGTCATCGGTCAGCCCCTGGTCGGCGAGCGATGCCCAACTTGCAAACTGAACCGCATGACGAAGCGTGACCGCGATTTCGTGCGGCGGCGGCTTCGAAGCGCCGAACGGCTCTGCAAGCCCATCGGCGACGGATGAGAGATAGGCGGCGATTTCGGCCATCGGCCCCTGCAATGCCGGCACCTGCTCGACATCACGATAAGCCACACGCCACATGGATCGGGTGGTGCGGAAATAGCCGTAAAGCGCCATCAGCGCCGCCCGGCAGCGCGCGACTCCACCCTCGATCCTGGCCCAACCATCCGGATTAGGCGGCGGGTTGAGCGTCAGCCAGTGCGACGTACACGCTTGAAAGAGCGCGGTCTCGTCCGGAAAATGACGATAGACCGTCAGGCGTTGAACGCCCGCCCGCCACGCCACGGCGCTGATCGTGGTGTTCTTCGGCCCCAGCTCTTCGTGAAGTTGCATTGTCGCCTCGACAATGCGCTGGCGCGTCGCCTCCTGGGATTGGGCGCGCTTTTTCAATGTGTATGACCGTTCCGTCATATCAGTGAACATATGTGATCATTCAATTCTTGACAAGCGGCATCGAAGGGCATATCTCCGGCGACATATCGATGAACATATATGTTCATTGAAATTGTGAGGAGCGACATCATGGAACATCCGACAATGATCGGCGCGCGGACGATCGCGCCCGAAACCTACGAACTCGGCTCTTATCTGCCGGTCCCCGGCCTGGGCCTGCTGGCGGTGAATAGCTTTGTCATCAAAGCCAAGGAGCCCATTCTCGTCGATACCGGACTCGGTGCGCTCGAGCCGCAATTCCTTCAAACGCTTGGCGGGATCATTGACCCGACCGATCTGAAATGGATCTGGCTCAGCCATATGGATCCGGATCACCTCGGCAATTTGCGGGCGGTGCTCGATCTGGCGCCGAATGCCAAGGTCGTCACGAATTTCCTCGGCATGGGAAAGATGGGGCTTGTGGGCCTGCCGGTCGATCGCGTTCATCTGCTCGGAGAGGGGGCGGTCCTCGATGCCGGCGACAGGCGGATCGTGCCGATCCGGCCGCCCTATTACGATGCGCCGGAAACGATGGGCTTCTTCGACACGAAGAGCCGCGCCTTCTTCAGCGCGGATGCCTTCGGGGCCCTGCTGGAAGCGCCCGCCGAAAACGCCGGGGAGGTGAATGAAATAGCGCTTCGCGACGGCATGACCACCTGGGCCGCTATAGACGCCCCCTGGCTCGGGCAAATCGATCGGGGCGCGTTCGGGCGCACGCTCGCCGCGATCGACCGGCTCGACCCGTCGGTCGTGCTCTCCGGCCATCTGCCTCATGCGCGCGGCGTGACGACGAAGCTGACCGGCTTTTTGGCTGATGCCTATCGCTGCGGCCCCGTCGATGCGCCCGATCACGCCACGATCGAGCGCCTTGTCGAAGAGGCGCGCCAGCCTGCGCTCTGATCTCGTCACACCTCGCCGTCAGGGGGCGAAGACCCGCACCAGCAGGCTTCAGTCAACGTCCGGCGCGGCCGACGCCTCGCCGGGCGCTGTGCGTTCCAGTTGGCCGGACGTTTCGGGCGCGTCGTCAGAGCCTGCATCGGGATCGGCGGCATCGTCGCTCTCCACCTGCTCCGAGACCCATTCCGCATAGGCCGGCGCAAGCGAGGCCGTGCGGGCGGGCGCGCCCGGATAGGGCAACTGTGCCTCGACGGGCACGGTGTCGCGCCGGGTCATCCGGTAAAGCGCAAAGCCGACAATGCAAGCATGCCCTGCGGCCAGAACCAGCAGGAAGCCGTTGGGGCCCATGCCATCCATCAGGATACCGGCCGCCGGCGGCCCGAGGACGGCCCCCGAGCCGAAAGCCAGGATCAGCCCGCTGCTCGCCGCCACCATCTGCTCAGGGCGCAAATAGTCGTTGGTATAGGCGACGAAGAGCGAATAGAGGAGGAGCGGACCGATGCCGATCAGCGGCGCAGAGCCGATCAGAAAGTTCGGGCCGCGCTCGGCCGCAATACCAGCCGCCAGGGGTATCACGGCGCCGAAGGCCGCCAGGCCCGTAATCAGCTTGCGCCGGTCGATACGGTCTGAAAGCTTGCCGACCGGCCATTGAAGCAGCGCGGCCCCGACCACCAGAAAGAACATGAACAGCGAGGTCTCGGCGATCGTGAGCCCAACCAGCCGCGCATAGACCGCGCCCATGCTGAACACCGAGCCCTGCAGAATGCCGGCGCCGAACGAGCCGATCAGCCCAAGCGGTGAGACCCGGTACAAATCCGACAGAGACAGGCTTTCCACATTTTCCTGAATTGGCTGCGGCGTGATCGAGAGCAAAATCGGGATCGCGGCGAAGGTGATCAACACCGAGCACAGGATGAACAGGTCATGACTGGTCGGAGCGCCAGCATTCAGCAGGAGCTGGCCCCCTGCCATGCCGACATAAGCCGTGACCATATAGACGGCCAGCAAGCCGCCCCGATGCGCGTTGGTCACCCGGTCATTGAGCCAGCTTTCGGCCACGATATAGGCGCTCGCCATGCAATAGCCGGTGATGATGCGCATCACCGCCCAGACGAGCGGCGTCACGAACAGGCTTTGGATCAGGATGGCAAGCGATGCAAGACAGGTGACGGCGGCGAAGACCCGCAGATGGCCGACACGGCGGATCGTGCGCACGGCGATCTGTGACCCGAGGAGGAAGCCGACAAAATAGCCGGTCATGACGAAGCCGGTTACCGCCGCGCCGAAATTCTCCGCAGCCGCCCGGATACCGAGCAATGAGCCCTGCAGGCCGTTGCCCAGCATCAAAAACGCCATGCCGACAAGCAGCGCCCAGACGCTGCCTGCGGCTGAGAAGACCGGGCTGTCCCGGAAGCCGTTCCGCAGCGATGCGGAACTGTGCAGGAGAAGCGGGCGGCGCATGGGACGGCCTCATTTCAGTTTGTGTGACCTTGAACAACGCGTTCACGCGTTCGGCCGAGACTCCGCAACCGCTGTCCGGCAGGCGCGCCCAGAATATTTTGATCCGACGAGACCGTATCAAGATTTAAGCAGAGTTTCGTGAAAGCAGCCTGATCATTTGCCGCACATAAGCCGCCGTAACGCTGTGCCGGGGACGACAATTCGTGGTCCGAAAGCGCAAATGTCCCGGCGATTTTCGAACGAGAACGCCGCAGCCGTCGCGACGGCGCGTCTCCCGCAATTCATCGCCCGGCGAACAGGCCCGCCGCCGCATCCGGCAGGCCGTAGGCCGTCAGCATCGGCTCATCGTCCAGGATGGCTTCCCGATAGCTGCCGAAGCCGTTAAAGGGGGCCGCCATCACGCGCCCATAGGCGCCGATATTGCCGATCTCGATATAGTCGCCTTCAGCCATATCGGCCGGCAGATAGAACGGCCCCTTCATATGATCGACATCGTCGCAGGTCGGCCCGTAAAGCTCGAAGGGCGCCAAATTTTGCGGCCGGCTTTGCCGCTCCGGTCCGATCCGGCGCGCGGGAAACACGAATTGCAGATGGGCGGCATCGTAGAGCGTGCCGAACGCGCCGTCATTGATGTAGAGCGTGTCCCCCTTTCGCCCGTCCACCCGGACGATCACGGACTCCGCTTCCGCGACCAGCGCCCGCCCCGGCTCGGCCCACAATTCGCAGTGCCAGCCAACGGCGATCTGGTCGAAGGCCTCGCGGATCTCGTCCATGTAAGCCGACAGCTCCGGCGGCTCCAGGCCCGGATAGACGCTCGGAAATCCGCCGCCCACATCGATGACGTCCGCGACGACGCCCGCATGGACGATATGCTGGGACACGGTCTGCAGCGCGTGACGAAAGGCTTCGGGCGACATCGCCTGCGATCCGACATGAAAAGTCAGACCGAGGCGTTCCGCCGCCTGCCGCGTGCTGCGCAACAGCCCGGCGGCCTCCAGCCACGGCACGCCGAATTTGTCCTCGAGCGGGATCTCGCTGAACTGGTTCGAGCAGACCATCCGCACCATCAGCGTGAGGTCGGTCGCGTTCTCCGTCTCGGACATAATCTTGTCCAACTCGGCTTCGCAATCGAGCGCAAAGGTTCGCACGCCGTACTCGAAATAGGCCCGGCGAATGAACGCGCGCGATTTGATCGGATGCATGACATGCGCACGGAAATCGGGCAATGCGCTCAGCCGCTCGATTTCGCTCAGCGAGGCGACGTCGAAATCCCTTATGCCGCTTTGATAGAGAACCTCAAGCAGATGCGGTGCATCATTGGCCTTGACCGCATAGAGGCATTTGCCGGGAAAATTCTGCAGGAACCAGCGCGTGGCACGCTCAGCGGCGTGCGGACGAAATCCTAGGACCGGCTGCTCCGGTTTTTGAAGGCGGACAAGATCGGCCGCGCTGCGGAATTTTTCCATCCCATGCGCCCCCCTAGATCAACCCTCGTTCAAGTGGAGTCACCTGAACGAGGTTAAGTTGATCTATGTCGCTAAGTTAGCGCAACTGTTCCCGCGTCCATCCCCGCCTTCGCGGGGACATGCTTGGACGCGCGTTGCGCTAATGTGGCTGTTGAACCTTCTGCTGCGCCGGCTGGGATGAGCTTCGACGTTCGAATTCGGCCAAACCGGTCAACAGCGCGCAAAAATGGGGAAAAACGGCTCATAATTCAAGACTCTCATGCATGCCCTCTGCGCTTTTTTCGCTAAGGTCGCCACTCAGGCGCATTTTTTCTTGATCACGAAACGGTAAGTCTTCCCGTTCACCTGGGACGTATCGAGCAGCTCGTGGCCGTCCGATTGGCAAAAGACCGGAAAATCATCCAGCGCGCCAGGATCGCTCGCAAGCACTTCCAACGTCTGTCCGGGCGCCATTTCCCGCAGCGTTCGCCGCGCCTTCAGGATCGGCAGCGGACAGCTCAGTCCCATCGCGTCCAGCAATTTCTCTGCCATGGATGACAGTCCCTCCTTTGACGAACACACAGCAGCCGGGAGCCCGCAACAGCTGCCGCCGCGGGTCGATGCCAGTTCGCGTTGGTTCAGAACGTCCCCTCAATCGCGGCGAAGCGCCACGATCCAATGCCGTTTCATCGAGCAAAAAGGTGGGGCTGTTTTCTTTCGCTATGCCTGTCAGGTAAATAATAAAAAACTCTTTTAACGATATGGATATAATCGCCCGGTTTGACCGGCGTAAAGTAGGTAAAAATCGATAGATTAAAATTGTTGACAAATCCGTCAGACAAGATCGCGTCAGCCTACGGATGAACCACGTTCCGCCGTCCGATGCCCCTCAAATCAACGGTCAGGCGTTGGTGCGCTCAATTCGTCTTCGGACGGTCCGAGGCAACCGGCGGCACCGACTTCAGATAAGCGGCGATAGCCTCGCGATCCTCAGCAGTCAGTTGCGCCATATTTTCCTGCACCTTCGCCATTGTGCCGCCTATGACGTCTCCATTGGGCAGAAAGCCGGTTTCGAGCGCAAACACGATGTCCTTCTCGCTCCAGGAGCCGATCCCGCTCTTATCCGGGGTGATATTAGGAATGTAGCCTTTCCCTTCCGGGCTGGGCCCGCCGGAGAGCTTCTTCGTTTCGATCTTGCCCCCCAGAAAGTTGCGCGGCGTATGGCACTCGCCGCAATGGCCCGGTCCTTCGACGAGATAGGCGCCGCGATTAACCTTGGCCGATTTTTTCGGATCAGGCGTGAAGGTCTTGCC
Source organism: uncultured Alphaproteobacteria bacterium (assembly GCA_963749875.1). Lineage (GTDB taxonomy): Bacteria > Pseudomonadota > Alphaproteobacteria > Rhizobiales > Rhodomicrobiaceae > JAHQVI01. The sequence goes on along the minus strand of CAVVOX010000002.1, from coordinate 407,406 downwards.
GTCGAGATGGAGCGCTTTCCAGATATTCAGACCACGGCGGATGCTGTAGGGGAACGAGAGTGTGTGGTCCGGGACAATCGATGAGACCGGCTCCAATGTCTTCAGGAAAGCCCAAAGATCGACGAGGTCGGTCCGCTTCATCCGCTGATAGGAGCTGTAGGGAAAGGCTGGATAATAATTCTCGCCGGACGGCGAAGTGCCTTCCGTGATCGCCTTGATGAAATCCTGCTCGCTCCAGCCGCCGATTCCGGTCTCCTTATCCGGCGTTATGTTCGGCACATAGAAGGTTCCGAACCCCGTTTTCAGGCAGCGTCCGCCCACGGGTTTGAAGTCGTCCTTCGTTTTCGGATCGTCGCATTTTTCCGAAGCGGGCGCCGCGTGGCATGAGCCGCACCCCCCGGCAATATAGATGTACCGCCCGTTCTCCACGCTCGGCTGATGCGGTTCGGCATCCGGTTCTTGCGCCAGGGCACCCGCCGGCCCGGTCAGAAATGCAGCGAGACAAATGGACAACAGGCGGTACATTGCGGCTCCTAATTCTTCTTGACGCGGTATTCCTCGTGGCAGCCCTTGCAGCCCTTACCGACCGCACCGATGGCTCCCTTGAGGCTGTCGAGTCCCCCGGCCGCGGCTTCGGCCGCCTTGACGCTTGCCGTTTTCACTTCTTCAGCCTTTGCTTTGAAGTCCGTCATGTTCTCCCAAATGTTGGGCTTGGCATTCGTCTTAACGCCAGGGGCGGGCTTTGCGCTTTCCGGGAACAGCGTCGGGAATTCGTCCATCGCGCCACTGACCTTGGTCAAAGCTTTCGCGGCGGCATCCGCGTCATACGGCTTCTCGCCCTTGAGCATCTCGCCCACCAGCTTCAATGCATCGCCATTTCCCTTCATCAGATCCTGGCGCTGTTTGATCGGATTGTCCTGCGCCAGCGCTGTCCCCATGACGGCGAAGAAAGCGGTAATAAGGAATGCAATGATCTGCTTCATGCAAAGGCCCTCCTATGGTCCTAAGTTTTAATAGAATTTCGGGATTTCATAACGCACCGGAGGAAGACAGGCTAGTGGTGCATTGGACGGTATGAGATTCTAATTTGCCGTGAGTTTCTTGCCATAGGCTGACCGTGCCGGCGCGAGGAGGCTATTGCAGGCCCGCATAACGAACCGCGTAGACCCAGCCCGTGACCGCCAGGGTGCTCAACAGGGTTGATAGGAAAACCATCATCGAAGCAAGTCTGGGATGCACCTGATATTCGCCCGCGAAAATTGCGAGCAGGACACCGACCGGCACCGCGGCGCTGACCACGAAAAATGCGATGAGATCGGGCGGAAAGCCCAGAAGCAGGCCGAACGCCCATGCGGTGGCCGGCGCAACGACCATGCGCAGCCCGATGCCCAGCATCAGGGGCTTGCGCTCGATCCGGCCTTCGATGGCCGCAAGCTGCACGCCGAGCAGCAGGAGCGCCATCGGCGTGAAGGCGTCGCTGATCAGTTTCAGAGGCACCTCGAAAACGGTCGGCAGGTCGATTTCAAAGCCTTTCAGAAGATAGCCGATCGCAACCGACGGCAGGAACGGTGTGCCGAACAGCGCGGTCTTTAAGATCTGCTTGGCTTCAGCGCTCGACTGGAAGGTGAACATCACCACCGGCACGATCAGAATTGAGTGCAGGCTGAAGACGACCGTCTGAAAGAGCAGATAATCCTCGGGGAAGGTGAGCTGGATGAGCGGAATGGCGTAGTTGCCCGAATTGGAGAAGAAGGCGGCCAACGCGACCAGCCCGCAAAGCTTGCGGCTCAATCCCATCAGCGCGGCGGTCCCCCAGCCGAGCGCGAACAGAAAGATGAAATGAGCCAGTGAAAACCAGAAGACGGGCCATGCGGCGCCCAGCGGCAGCTTGGCGGCGTAGGGAAAGTAGACCAGCGCGCCGGGCAGGAGCACATAAAGCTGTATGCGGGTGAGGGTCGAGACGTCGAATGTCAGATAGCGCTGCACGCCAAAACCGAGCGCGACCAGTCCAAGGATCGGCAAGGTGATGCCTGTCAGGATCTCGATGAAAAGCTGCAAGAGATGCTCCGAAGGACGGTCGGGCGGATGTCATCAGACGGAAGGGCGGGCGGCGCGTGGAAACAGGCGCAAAACGATGCCCCGCGTGGCCGATCGGCTCGCATCGGTTCATGCGCCGGCAAAGACGCGCCGCTTATCTCACGGAACCATCGCGCTTGGGAAGGGCGTCGAGCGCCAGATTGAGCTTCAGCACATTGATGCGCGGCTCGCCGAAAATGCCGAAGGTCCGGTCTTCGACATGGGCCGCGATCAGCGTCCACAAGTCGCCCTCCGCCATATTGCGCAGGCCGGCAATGCGCGGGGCCTGGGTGTAAGCCGCCGCGGGCGAAATATGCGGATCAAGGCCGCTTCCCGACGCGGTCACGAGGTCGATCGGAATCTGGCGCTCACCGAGCCCGGCGCGCGCGGCCTCCGTCCGTTCGGTAATCTTCTCGATGAGGCGTTTGCTCGACGGCGCCGCGTTGCTCGCGCCTGACATTGAAGCGTCATAGGCCACGGCCGACGGACGGGGATGGAAATATTCGGGACGGGTGAAATTCTGCGCGATCAGCTCCGACCCGATCGGCTCACCATCCGCATTCAGGATCATGCTGCCATTCGCGGCCGTCGGAAAGAGAATCTGGGCAATGCCGGTTACGGTGAGCGGATAGACGAGGCCGGTCAGCACGGTCATCAACAAGACCAGAAACAGGGCGAGACGAAGCTCCTTCAGCATTGGCCCTCCTATATGAGCCCCAGGCCGACGATCAACAGATCGATCAGCTTGATGAATAGAAACGGCGCGATAATGCCGCCGAGGCCATAGATCGCAAGATTGCGGCCGAGCAATGCTTCGACACTCGACGGCACGTAATCGACCCCCTTCAGCGCAAGCGGAATGAGCGCCACAATCACGAGCGCGTTGAAGATCACGGCGGACAGGATCGCGCTCTGCGCGCTGTGGAGGCCCATGATATTCAGCGCCTCCAGACCCGGATAGACGGTTGCGAAGAGAGGCGGCAGGATCGCGAAGAACTTGGCGACATCATTGGCGATCGAGAAGGTCGCGAGCGAACCACGGCTGATCAGGAGCTGTTTGCCGACGGTGACGACCTCGATGAGCTTGGTGGGATCGCTGTCGAGATCGACGAGATTCGCCGCTTCCTTCGCCGCCTGCGTCCCGTCATTCATGGCCACGCCGACATCGGCCTGGGCCAGCGCCGGGGCGTCGTTGGACCCGTCTCCGCACATGGCGACGACCCGCCCCTCGCCCTGCAGCTTGCGGATCAGCTCCAGCTTCCGCTCCGGCGCGGACTCGGCCAGAAAATCGTCAACGCCGGCCTCGGCCGCGATCGCCGCCGCGGTGAGCGAATTGTCGCCCGTGATCATGACGGTACGCACGCCCATCTTGCGCAGCTGCTGAAAGCGATCCCGGATATGCGGCTTGATCACATCCTTCAGATGGATGACGCCCAGCACACGGCGATCCTTCGCAACCACCAGCGGCGTGCCGCCGCAGCGCGCAATGTCCTGCACGATGCGGGTGAGCTGGTAATTCTCCTTGATCTTCGCATAGGCGCGGACGGCGTCCTCGGAGCCTTTGCGGACCTCGCCATTCGGGTTGAGATCGACGCCGCTGATGCGCGTCTCGGCGCTGAACGGGATGAAGCGCATGATCTTGGGATCTTCAACGATCCGCCCGAATTTCTGCCGAACCAATTCCACGATCGACTTCCCTTCCGGCGTTTCATCGCTCAGCGAGGCGAGATAGGCGGCCTCAGCCAGCTCGCGCATCGACACGCCCGGCAGGGGCTTAAGGTCGTCGGCCATACGATTGCCGAAGGTGATCGTGCCGGTCTTGTCGAGAAGCAGCGTATCGACGTCGCCGCAGGCCTCCACGGCCCGGCCCGATTTCGCGATGACGTTCGCTTTCACGAGCCGGTCCATGCCGGCGATGCCGATCGCGGACAGAAGGGCGCCGATGGTCGTCGGGATCAGTGTGACAAGAAGCGCCAGCAAGAAGGTGATCGGTACGACTGCGCCGGAATAGATCGAAAACGGCCCAAGCGCCGCGACGACGATGAGAAAGACGATTGTCTGCCCGACCAGCAGAATCGTCAGGGCAATTTCACTCGGCGTCTTCTGTCGCTTGGTGCCCTCGACCATGGCGATCATGCGATCGAGAAAACTGCCTCCCGCCCGGACGACCACCCGGACTTTAAGCCAGTCGGAAACAAGCTTCGTCCCGCCCGTCACGCCGGACCGGTCGCCACCGGACTCTCGGATTACAGAAGCCGATTCGCCGGTGATGGCGAACTCATCGACAGACGCAATCCCCTCGATGACGTCACCGTCGGCGGGAATGATGTCGCCTGCTTCGACCAGGACGACGTCGTCGGTTTCAAGATCGCTGCTCGGGACGACCTCGTAATCCATCCCATGTTCGACGATCAGCCGCTTCGCCGCCGTCTCCTGCTGCGTCGCCCGCAAGGCGTCCGCGCGGGCTTTGCCGCGTTGCTCGGCGACGGCTTCGGCGAAATTGCCGAACAGCACCGTGATCCAGAGCCAGATCGTGACCCGCACCTGGATGCCGGCATAGGCGCGCCCCTGCAGAAGCTCGACCACCACAAACAGCGTCGCCAGGATCGAAACGATCTCGACGGCGAACATGACCGGATTGTCGACGAGTGTAATCGGATTGAGTTTCTTCACCGCGGGCCAGAGCGACTGGCGCAGTATGACCGGGTCAAGGAGCCGCATGCGGCCTCTTTCATAGGTCATGGCGCGTGCCTCCCTGGGCGGTCCTCAAAAGCTCTTGCCTGCCAGCATCTCGAAGTGCTCGGCAAGCGGCCCAAGTGCGATGGCTGGAAAGAACATCATCGCGCCGAAGACGAAGATAACAGACACCATCAACACGACGAATAGCGGCGTATTGGTCGGTACCGCTCCGACAGCGACGATCGTCGTCCGCTTCGCGGCAAGCGAACCAGCGATTGCCAGCCCCCCGATGATAAAGGCGAAGCGTCCGGCAAGCATCACGAATGCCATGGCGACCAGATGGAATGTTTTCGCACCGTCAAATCCGGCGAAGGCAGAGCCGTTCGTGCCGGTCGCAGAAGCATAGGCGTAGAGCATCTCCGAAAGTCCATGCGGCCCAGGATCCTGAATGGCAGCCGCAGCGCTGGGAATCATGATGGCGATTGCCGGAATAAGCAATGTTCCAATCGGCACGATCAGCAGCGTGATAACGGCGAGCTTGATCTCGCGCACCTCGACTTTTTTGCCAAGATAGACAGGCGAACGGCCGACCATCAGCCCTGCCAGAAACACGGCGAGGATGATGAACATGAGCAGGTTGAAAAAGCCCGACCCGGCGCCGCCGAAAATCAGCTCGTTCAGTTGCACGTTCATCATCGGCACGAGACCGCCAATGGGCGTGTAACTATCCAGCATCGAGTTGGTCGCACCGCCTGCCGTCGACGTCGCGATCACCGACAGGAGCGCGGAGCCGGCCGCGCCGAAACGCACCTCCTTGCCTTCCATATTGCCGCTGGTCTGGTCGATCGGCAGTCCGGCGATCAGCGAATTGTTCGCGCCCTCCGCTATGTACACGATGACAAGCCCAAGCACGAAGACCGCTGCCATGGCGGCAAAAAGCGACCAGCCCTGACGTGTATCACGCGCCATGAGACCAAATGTGTAGGTGAGCGCGGCGGGCAGCATCAGCATCAGCACGCATTGAACGAAATTGGAAAGCGGCGTGGGATTTTCGTAAGGGTGGGCGGCGCTCGCGTTAAAGAAGCCGCCGCCATTCGTACCGAACATCTTGATGGCGACCTGCGAGGCGACGGGCCCTTGCGGAATGAGCTGTTCGCTGCCTTCGACCGTCATAACGGTGACATAGTCGTTCAGATTTTGCGGAATGCCTTCAAAGACAAGAAACAGAGCGGCAATCAGCGAAATCGGAAGAAGAATATAGAGGATGGTGCGCACGACATCGGCATGAAAATTTCCGAGTACCTTGGTCTGGCTTGTCGTCAGGCCGCGCATGATAGCGACCGCGACCGCCATCGCCGTCGCCGTGCTGATGAAATTGTGAACCGTACAGCCGGCCATCTGGCTGAAATAGGACATCGTCGTTTCGCCGGCATAGGCCTGCCAATTGGTGCTGGTGATGAAACTGATCGCCGTATTGAAGGCGAGCGCAGGATCGAGCCCTCGGAAATCCCGGGGATTGAGCGGCAGAACATGCTGAATTCGTACGATCAGGTAGAAGCACAGCACGCCGATCATATTGAAGAGAACCGCGGAAATGGCATAGCGGGTCCAGTGCTGACCGGCATCGGGATCAATTCCGCCTATGCGGAAGATCGCCCGCTCCAAAGGCGCGATGACCGGGGTCATAAAAGTCCGCTCGCTTGCGTAGACGCGGTACATATAGCGACCCATGACCGGCGTCAGCGCGACGATGGCGGCCACGAAGAAGAGCAGCTGAGCCGTGTTGTCCGCCATGCTCAGCCCTTAGAATTTCTGCGCATTCACGAGAACATAGAGAAGATAGCCAGCGAGAATCGCAATGAATGCGCCGCCTATCAAATAATCATATCCCATGGCCGCTCCTCAAAGCCGTTCGTATCCGATGACCACCAGCCAGCAAAATGCGAACCCGGCGAAGATCAGGGCAATAAAGATCACGTCCCCCATCTCAGCTCCTTGCACGCAACTGGCCCGCATACCGCAATTGGCCATAAAAGCAACAGATCGAATACCGTATCCAATCGTAAATTGTGCATAAAGATTTCGCCTGTTGCTGGATTACTGCCATGAGTATTCGGCGCCCCATGATCGGAAATCCGTAGCAAATGGCTGACGGTCAGACATTTATCAAGGCGTAACGCGGAAAAAAATCGGCGGTCATCTGCAGCCATATCGAAGCGCTGATCTCCGCCTAATCTGCCGAAAATTTATGCAATTCCGGCGTACTTGGACAATTACGTGCCGACCGCTCGCGGTCCCATACTGCCGGAACGACTTAATCGGAGCGATCGGCCGTTTCCGTCTTCGCGCGCGCAACCAGCGCGGCCTGCGCCGCCGCAAGCCGGGCGACCGGCACACGGTAAGGCGAGCAGGAGACGTAATCCAGGCCGATGCGCTCGCAGAAATCGATGGATGCGGGATCGCCGCCATGCTCGCCGCAGATTCCGAGCTTGATCTTCGGCCGGGTGGCGCGGCCGCGTTCCGCGCCGATCGCGACCAGCTCGCCGACGCCCTCCTGATCAATGGTGACGAACGGATCATAGTCGATCACGCCCTTGGCGGCGTATTCACCGAGAAACATGGCTGCGTCATCGCGGCTGATACCGAAGGTCGTCTGCGTCAGATCGTTGGTGCCGAAGGAAAAGAACTCGGCTTCCTCGGCGATCTCCCCGGCGCGAAGCGCTGCGCGCGGCAGCTCGATCATCGTGCCGACCTGATAGTCGACCGTATCCCCCATTTCCTTAAAGACGTCGCGGGCGACCTTGTCGATCACCACGCGCAGAATGTCGAATTCCTTGCGCAGCCCCACAAGCGGAATCATCACTTCGGGCGATACGAGCTTTCCGGTCTTCCGCTTCGCCTCGATCGCGGCTTCGAAAATGGCCCGTGCCTGCATCTCGGTTACCTCGGGATAGGTAATCGCCAGACGGCAACCGCGATGGCCAAGCATCGGGTTGACCTCCCGGAGCTGGGCGAGACGGTGCCTTACGAAATCCTCCTCCGCGCCGAGCGCCTGGGCAACCTCACGGATTTCGTCGTCCAGATGCGGCAGAAATTCGTGCAGCGGCGGATCGAGCAGCCGGATGGTCACCGGCAGTTCCGCCATGATCTCGAAGAGCTCGATGAAATCCTGACGCTGCATCGGCAGGAGCTTCGAAAGCGCCTCGCGGCGGCCCGCTTCGTCGGAGGCCAGAATCATCCTGCGGACGGCGAGAATGCGATCTTCATCGAAGAACATATGCTCGGTCCGGCACAATCCGATGCCTTCCGCGCCGAATTCGCGCGCCTGTTTCGCGTCGCGCGGCGTGTCGGCATTGGCCCTTATCCGCATCCGCCTGATTTCGTCCGCCCAGGTCATCAGCCTGGCGAAATCGCCCGACAGCTCGGGCTGCAGCATCGGCACCTTGCCTTCGATGACATGTCCTTTGGCCCCATTGATGGTGATGATGTCGCCTTCATCCAGCATCGTATCCCCGATCAACATGGTGCGCTCCTTCATGTCGATCCGGATCGCGCCCGCGCCGGAAACGCAGGGCCGTCCCATGCCGCGCGCAACGACGGCCGCGTGGGAGGTCATGCCGCCCCGCGCCGTCAGAATGCCGGCGGCGGCGTGCATGCCATGAATGTCTTCCGGGCTCGTCTCGGTACGGACCAGAATGACCGTATGGCCGTGTTGCTTGAGCGCTTCCGCCTTGTCGGCGTCGAAGACGATCTCGCCGGTTGCCGCGCCGGGCGAAGCCGGCAGGCCGGTCGTCAGGATGCGTATCTCGGCGTTCGGATCGAGCATCGGGTGGAGAAGCTGGTCGAGTTGTCCCGGATCGATCCGAAGCACCGCTTCCTCCCGCGTGATCAACCCTTCCTCGGCCATGTCCACCGCGATCTTGAGCGACGCCTTGCTGGTGCGCTTGCCGGAGCGCGTCTGCAGCATCCAGAGTTTGCCCTCCTGGATGGTGAACTCCACGTCCTGCATGTCGCGGTAACGGGCCTCGAGCCTTGCGTAGATCGCGCTCAGCTCGGCGAACAGCTCGGGCATCAGGGCTTCCAGTGACGGCTTCGTATCACCGGCTTCGGCCTTCGCGGCTTCGGTGAGATGCTGCGGCGTCCGGATGCCGGCGACGACATCCTCGCCCTGCGCATTGACGAGGAACTCGCCATAAAGGCTCTTCTCGCCGGTGGAGGGATTACGCGTGAACGCCACGCCCGTCGCGCTCCGGTCGCCCCGGTTTCCGAACACCATCGCCTGAACGTTCACTGCCGTTCCCCAATGGTTCGGGATATTGTGCAAGCGCCGATAGGTGATGGCGCGCGGCGTATTCCAGCTCTCGAAAACCGCCGCGATCGCCCCCCAAAGCTGCTCATGCGGGTCCTGCGGGAAGGGCCGGCCGGACTCGTTTTCCACAGCCTCCTTATAGTCGGCGACGATCTTGACCCAATCCTCCGCGGTCAGATCCGTATCCAGCTCAACGCCGGCGGCCTGCTTGTAAGTCTCCAGAATCTCCTCGAAGACATGGTGATCGATGCCGAGCACCACGTCGGAATACATCTGAATGAAGCGCCGGTAGGAATCATAGGCAAAGCGCCGCTCGCCGGATTTCGCGGCCAATCCGTCCACGGTCCGGTCGTTCAGACCGAGATTGAGAACCGTGTCCATCATGCCGGGCATCGAGGCGCGCGCACCAGAGCGGACCGAAACGAGCAGAGGGTTTTCCGGATCCCCGAACGCCACTCCGACCGCGTTGCCGACCTGGGTCAGCGCATCGGCGACCTCCGTCTTAAGCTTGTCGGGAAACCGCTTGCCGCTCTCATTGTAAAGTGCGCACATTTCGGTCGAGATCGTGAAGCCGGGCGGCACCGGCAGTCCGAGATTGGACATCTCGGCCAGATTGGCGCCCTTGCCGCCAAGCAGGTCGCGCATCTCCGCCGAACCGTCAGCCTTGCCCAGGCCGAAGCGGTACACCCATCCATCGCGCTTTTTCACCGAGCCCGGATTGCCCGCACTTTCATTCCCAGGTGCTGGTTCTTTTCCCACGTCGCTCTTACCTGACTGATTTGCCGTCTGCATAAAGGTAGCAAGATTTTCGGCCAGCCGGACATTGGTTTCAATCGAATGTTTGAGCAGATCGTAGAAGAGGCGGGTGGGCATGAGATTTCCTGACTCGCATCGCTTGGGTAAGCGCTCTTGTTTACTCAGTCTCGAAACAGAATTCGCAATGAGATATCGAAGCCGAGCAGCGCCTTGTAGCTGACTTCTCTTGCATTCATCAAGCCCATCCGCTTCGCCGCTCTTTGCGCCCCCCCCCGATCAGAAAGGATAGAACCGGCCGTCCGGGATCTGTCTCGCTCGCGAAACGGGCTTCTTATAGACATAGACCCACGCATCGAGCCTTGCTCCCGACCGGAGCGTCACCGGCACGATAAGGCGATCATATTCATGCGGTTCCGGATCGGCGCGGCCGCAGCCTTCATAGGCGTCGATCCAGTCAAAGCATCGGGCGGGGTTCGCCAGACGGACCACTTCGCCATGGACCCGGTCGGGCGCGGCGTCCGACAGGACGAGCCCCGGATAGCGGCCGAGGGAATAGAGCTTGCCGCGAACCCAGGCGAGGCCCAGATAGCCGCTTTGGCCGTGCAGTTTTCTCGCCATTGGCTGGCCCGTCATTCGCATAAGCGTCCCATAGACAAAGAGCGTGGCGACCGGTGATGAGGCAGGGTTCGGCATGGCGATATCCGCTCCGCGCGTGGTCTCAATCCTGACAAGCTATCGCGCAAAGGCAAGACCAAAGCAAAAAGAAGGTATATAGGCCGGTGAGTCTGAAGCTGAAATGTTCATCACTTGTTCGCGGCATGGCGCGGCCGTAAAAAACCTCGGCCTTTTTGGGAGTTCAGCCGGGCATCGCCCCTGGGGTTTTCGGGCGATCCGGAATTGACTTCGTCGCAAAGCTGGTGAAGCCTCGCAAGGCTAGCATGATACGAGAACTGATCTTATCCGTGGTCAGCGGCGTGATCGTCGCGCTGATCCTGCAAATGTTCGGCGGCGGCCGGCGTGACACGGTGCCGCGGCAAAGCGTGCGCAACCGTAGCTACGCGCCACCGCCGCGTCGGCGTAGCCTTTTCGGCAGGATGATTCGGCTGGTCCTTGCCGTGACCGGCGGCGTCGCTTTTGCGCAAGTTGCGGCGCCCTTCCTGTTCCGCAGGCGGTTCGGCGATTTCGGCGGATTCGACCGCTTCGACCATTTGGGCGGGCTTTCCGGACATCTGCCGATACTGGTTTTAACGGTGATCGGCACGATCGTCGTCTGGATCTTCCTCTCTGCCGTGACAAGGCGCTGACCGGAGGCTTGATGGCGGATCTCCTGGGCTTGGACGAGGAAAGGCATAGCGCCGCCGAGACCGAAACGGTCCCTGTCCTGCTACCGCTCGCTCTCGATACGACTTATGACTACATCGGCCCCGATCATGCCGAACTGCAACCGGGCGATTTCGTTCTGGTCCCGATCGGGCCGCGCAAGGAAATCGGCGTCGTCTGGGAGCGCGATCCGAACGCCAGGCCGGTCGATCCGAGGAAGCTGAAGACGGTGATCGAGCGTTTCGATCTGCCGCCCTTGCCGGAGGCCGCACGCCGCTTTGCCGAATGGGTCGCCCGCTACACGCTCTCGCCGAAAGGCATGGTGCTCAAAATGATGATGAGCGCTGGCGAGGTGTTCTCCCCCGACACGCCGCGCTGGGGCTACCGGCTCGCAGGGCCGCCGCCGGCCAGGATGACCGCCGAACGCAAGCGCGCCATCGAGGCCGCCGAGGGGGATCTGGTCTGGCCGAAAGCGGCTCTCGCCGAACGCGCCGGGGTCAGCTATGGCGTCATTGACGGGCTGGCCAAGGCCGGCACATTTCTGCGGGTCGAGCTGCCGCGCTGGAAACCGGCCCCGCCTCAGCCGGATTTTGCCCCGCCCGATCTGTCGCAGCGCCAGGCCCATGCCGCGCATGCGCTGCGGGAGCGGCTGCGCGCAGGCGGCTTCTCGGTTTCGCTGGTCGATGGCGTGACCGGCTCGGGCAAGACCGAGGTCTATTTCGAAGCCGTCGCCGAATGTCTGCGCCAGAAGCGTCAGGCCCTCATCCTGCTGCCGGAAATTGCGCTCACGAACCAGTTCCTGGAACGCTTCGAGAACCGCTTCGGCGTCCGCCCGCAGGAGTGGCACTCCGCCGTTTCGCCGGGCGAAAGGGCGCGGATCTGGCGCGCTCTGGCGGAAGGCGATGCCCAGGTCGTCGCCGGCGCGCGGTCCGCGCTGTTCCTGCCCTTTACCGATCTGGGTCTGATCGTGGTCGATGAGGAGCACGACGCCGCCTTCAAGCAGGAGGATCGCGTCAGCTATCAGGGCCGCGACATGGCCGTCGTGCGAGGGTCCATTGCCGGCGCTTCGGTCGTGCTGTCCTCGGCGACGCCATCGCTCGAAACCGTCGTCAACGCGCAGCAGGGCCGCTACGCCCATCTCGTCCTGCCGCAGCGCTTTGCCGGCGCGCAGATGCCCGAGGTCTCGGCCATCGATTTGCGCAAGGATCCGCCCGAGCGCGGCCAATGGCTCAGCCCGCCGCTCATTCAGGCGATGACCGAGACGCTGGAGCGCGGCCAGCAAACGCTGCTGTTCCTCAATCGCCGCGGCTATGCCCCGCTCACCCTTTGCCGGAGCTGCGGCCACCGGATCGAGTGCCCGCAATGTTCGGCCAGTCTTGTCGAACACCGCTTTCGCCGGGAGCTGACCTGCCATCATTGCGGCTTCACCCTGCCATCGCCGGAAGCCTGTCCGAAATGCTCCGCCGAGGGCTCGCTGGTGCCCTGCGGGCCGGGCGTGGAGCGCGTCGCCGAGGAAGTCGCCGAGCGTTTTCCGGGCGTCGAGACGGCCATCCTGTCGAGCGATCTCATCCCCGGCATGAAGGCGCTGCGCGAGATCATCGAGAAGATCGCGGCCGGCGCGGCGCCCATCGTCATCGGCACCCAGCTTGTCGCCAAGGGACACCATTTCCCGCATCTTTCCACGGTCGGGGTGGTCGATGGCGATCTGAGCCTTGCGACCGGCGATCCGCGCGCGGCGGAGCGCACCTTTCAGCTCCTCTCTCAGGTGACCGGCCGCGCCGGCCGCGAGGACGGCGTGAAAGGCCGCGGTTTCATTCAAACGCATCTGCCCGAGCACCCCGTCATGCAGGCGATCGTCGCCAATGACCGCGACAGCTTTCTGAAAGAGGAAATCGAAGCGCGTCAGGCAGCCGGCATGCCGCCCTTCGGACGGCTCGCGGCGCTGATCGTCTCGGCAAAGGCGAAGCCCGATGCGGAGACCTATGCGCAGATCCTGGCAAGGGCCGCGCCGCATTCGGCAAAAATTTCTGTGCTCGGTCCGGCGGAGGCGCCGCTGGCGCTCATTCGCGGGCGCTATCGCTACCGCCTGCTGGTCAAGGCCACGCGCGACGCGGACCTGCAAGCCTATCTGCGCCACTGGATAGAGCGCGCACCGCCGCCGAGGGGAAGTCTGAGGCTGGCCGTCGATATTGATCCATATAGCTTTTTGTGAGACCCGGCATGGGCCGAGAGGCGGAAAAGCCACAAGCCGCCAGGAGAATTTGACCGCGCCGCATTGCCGCTGAGTTGCGAGAGGCGAACCTTGCCCGATGCAGCCCCAAGACAATTGTCGGATCTTCGACTTATCCCCGAGCCAATAAGCCGCATTGATTGCGCAAACACGGCTTATTGAAGCGATTTGAAGCCTGTGTTAGACAACCCTCAACTCTCCAAACACGCTTGTTTCAGGAGCACCCTTGCCCTGGACGAGGTTTGGCTTGCGCACAGTGACCAGCGGGCCTTCAATCCGCAGAGCAGAGAAGAAAGAACGCTGATTTGGCTGGCGAAGACACACTTGTATCGGGCATCGCAGGTCGATATGCCACGGCGCTCTCCGAGCTTGCGCGGGATGCGGACAAGCTCGACGAAATAGCCGCCTCGCTCCGTGATCTCGAACGCCTTCTCGACGAGAGCGAGGATTTCGCCCGTCTCGTCATGAGCCCCGTTTTCTCCTCCGCCGAACAGTCCGCCGCACTGGCGGCGCTCGCAAAGCGGGGCGGTTTTGCCGATCTGACCGCGAATTTTCTGCAATTGCTGGCGAAAAATCGCCGCCTCTTCGTGCTGCGCAATATCATCGCCGGTTTCCGCCGGCTGCTCGCCGATCACCGCAACGAAGTCACGGCCGATGTCGTGTCCGCAGTGCCGCTTGCCGACCAGCAGACCGAGGAATTGAAGGCCACGCTCAAGGCGAAGACGGGCAGAGACGTTTCCTTAAATACACGGGTCGATCCTCATCTTTTGGGCGGGCTGATCGTGAGGATCGGCAGCCGCATGGTTGACAGCTCGATCCGCACCAAACTGAACAATCTCAAACTTGCCATGAAAGAGGTAGGCTGATGGAAATCCGGCCATCTGAGATCTCTTCGATTCTGAAAGATCAGATCAAAAATTTCGGCCAGGAAGCGGAGGTTTCCGAGATCGGCCAGGTGCTTTCCATCGGCGACGGCATCGCGCGCGTCTACGGCCTCGACAATGTGCAGGCGGGCGAGATGGTCGAATTCCCCGGCGGCATTAAGGGTATGGCGCTGAACCTGGAAGTCGACAATGTCGGTATCGTGGTGTTCGGCGAAGACCGCGAGATCAAGGAAGGCTACACGGTCAAGCGGACCGGCGCGATCGTGGAAGTGCCGGTTGGCAAAGGACTTCTCGGCCGCGTGGTCGATGGGCTGGGCAACCCGATCGACGGGCGCGGCCCGATCGAGTCCGCCGAGCGCCGGCTTGTCGATGTCAAGGCACCGGGCATCCTGCCGCGCCGGTCCGTGCATGAGCCGATGCAGACGGGTCTGAAGGCCATCGACGCGCTGATCCCGATCGGCCGCGGCCAGCGCGAGCTGATCATCGGCGACCGCCAGACCGGCAAGACCGCCGTGGCGCTTGACGCCATTCTGAATCAGAAATCCATCAATGAGAGCGGCGACGAAAGCCAAAAGCTTTACTGCGTCTATGTTGCGGTCGGCCAGAAGCGCTCGACGGTCGCGCAGTTCGTTAAGGTCCTGGAGGACAATGGCGCGCTCGACTACACCACGGTCGTCGCCGCCACCGCGTCCGACCCGGCGCCGCTGCAATATCTTGCCCCTTACACCGGCTGCGCGATGGGGGAATATTTCCGCGACAACGGCATGCACGCGCTGATCGTCTATGACGATCTGTCGAAACAGGCGACCGCCTATCGTCAGATGTCGCTTCTGCTGCGCCGTCCGCCCGGTCGCGAGGCCTATCCCGGCGACGTGTTCTATGTTCACAGCCGTCTCTTGGAGCGCGCTGCGAAGCTCAACGAGGACCACGGTTCGGGCTCGCTGACCGCCCTGCCGATCATCGAAACACAGGCGAACGACGTGTCCGCCTATATCCCGACCAATGTGATCTCGATCACCGACGGGCAGATCTTCCTCGAATCGGACTTGTTCTATCAAGGCATCCGCCCGGCGGTGAATGTCGGCATTTCAGTTTCGCGCGTGGGCTCGTCGGCCCAGGTGAAGGCGATGAAGCAGGTGGCGGGCTCGCTGAAGGGCGAGCTGGCGCAATATCGCGAGATGGCCTCATTCGCGCAGTTCGGCTCCGACCTCGACGCCACAACCCAGCGGCTGCTGGCGCGCGGCGCACGGCTCACCGAGCTCTTGAAGCAGCCGCAATTCTCACCGCTCCGTGTCGAAGAGCAGGTGGTCGTGATCTTCGCGGGCACCAAGGGCTATCTCGACCCGCTGGCGTTGAACGACGTGCAGCGCTTTGAAAGAGAGTTCCTCCTCTTCATGCATGACAGCCATCAGTCGCTGCTCGACGAAATCCGGGACAAGAAGACGCTGAGCGAGGAGATGGAGAAGGCCCTGCGCGAAGCGCTCGACAAATTCTCCAAGACCTTCGCGGCATAGCAGGGATCGGTATGAGCGCGGCTTCGCTTCCTTCAACGGCACCTGCAGATTACGGTCTCCCGATCACACTTCGGGATGCCCGGACCGTTGCTGATGGTGCTGAAGCGGAAGCCGGCCGGAGAGGCTTGAACGTGATTGTTGCGGTTGTCGATGCGGGGGGCCACCTTGTCTGTCTGCACCGGCTCGACAATGCGCAATTCGGCAGCATTCCCGTCGCCGAGACGAAGGCCAGGAGTGCTGTCGCCTTTCGCCGTCCCACGAAAGAGTTCGAGGATAGCCTGGCGCACACACCGCGCATTCTTGCATTGAGCGACGCAATGCCGGTGGCGGGCGGATTGCCGCTGATTGCCGAGGGAAAGCTGATCGGCGGAATTGGCGTGGCGGGGGCGACCCCGCCCGAGGACGAAGCGATTGCTCAAGCCGGAGCGGCGGCATTGTCATGAACGCCGTTATTGATCCCAAGGGGAAGACTGAATGCCTTCGCTAAAGGACCTGAGAAACCGTATCGCTTCAGTCAAGGCGACGCGCAAGATCACCAAGGCCATGCAGATGGTCGCCGCCGCCAAATTGCGGCGGGCGCAGGAGACCGCCCTGGCCGCGCGTCCCTATGCGGAGCACATGGACGGCATCCTCGCCAATCTGAACGCGCGGGTCGGATCGAGGCAAGGCGCATCCCCGCTGCTCGTCGGGACCGGAAAGGACGATGTGCATCTCCTGGTCGTGATGACGGCGGAGCGCGGGCTCGCCGGCGCATTCAATTCGAGCATCGCGCGCCAGGCCCGTCAGCGCGTCCGGGACCTGCAGGCGGAGGGCAAGCAGGTCAAGATCCTGTGCGTCGGCCGTAAGGGGGCGGATATGCTGCGCCGCGACTATGGCTCGCTGATCGTCGATTTCGTCGACCTGCGGGGCGTCCGCCATCTCGGCTTCGGCGAGGCGCAGAACATCGCCAAGCGCGTCCTGAAGATGTTCAACGATGGCGAGTTCGACGTCGCCACGCTGTTTTTCTCCGAATTCAAGAACATCATCACCCAGACGCCGACCCGGCTGCAGGTCATTCCGGCCCGCCTGCCGGAAGCCGCGCCCACGGATGAGAGTCACGCGCACGCTTCATACGAATTCGAGCCGGAGGAAGAGGAAATTCTGCGCGATCTCCTGCCGCGGAACATCGCGACCCAGATCTATCGCGCCCTGCTGGAGAACCTGGCCGGCTTCTACGCGGCGCAAATGACGGCCATGGACAATGCGACGCGCAATGCCGGCGACATGATCGACAGTCTGACCCTGAGATATAACCGCACGCGCCAGGCCATGATCACGAAGGAGCTGATCGAGATCATCTCCGGCGCGGAGGCGCTATAGACGACAGGAGGCGAGACGTGCCCCGTGATCCGCGGGCCGCAGTCGCGCCGGGAAAGAGCTTAGAAACAGCCGCCATTCGGTGCGGTCGAGAGAGTTGAGAGACGACAGGAACGTTTTCGATGGAAAGAGAAAAGACGAATGGCCGGATCAGGCAGGTCACGGGCGCTGTTGTTGACGTGCAATTCAACGCCCATCTGCCTGCGATCCTCAACGCCCTTGAGACGCAGAACCAGGGTAAGCGCCTGGTGCTCGAGGTCGCCCAGCATCTCGGCGAGAACACGGTCCGCACCATCGCCATGGACGCAACCGACGGCCTTGTCCGCGGCCAGGAGGTGATCGACACGGGCGACATGATCGCCGTGCCGGTCGGCGAGGAAACGCTCGGGCGCATCATGAATGTGATCGGCGAGCCGGTGGACGAAGCCGGCCCGATCAAGAGCAATGAAAGCCGCCCGATCCACGCGCCCGCGCCGTCCTTTGTCGAGCAATCGACCGAAGCGGAAATCCTGGTCACCGGCATCAAGGTCATCGACCTGCTCGCGCCTTACGCCAAAGGCGGCAAGATCGGCCTGTTCGGCGGCGCCGGCGTCGGCAAGACCGTTCTCATTCAGGAGCTGATCAACAACGTAGCCAAGGCGCATGGCGGTTACTCGGTCTTCGCCGGCGTGGGCGAGCGCACCCGCGAGGGGAACGACCTTTACTGGGAAATGATCGAGTCGAAGGTGAACATCGACCCGAAGGCGAATGGCGGTTCCGCCAAGGGCTCGAAATGCGCGCTGATCTACGGCCAGATGAACGAGCCGCCGGGCGCCCGCGCGCGCGTTGGCCTCTCCGGTCTCGCCGTTGCGGAATATTTCCGCGATCAGGGCCAGGACGTGCTGCTCTTCATCGACAACATCTTCCGCTTTACCCAGGCCGGTTCGGAAGTGTCGGCCCTGCTCGGCCGCATCCCTTCCGCCGTGGGCTATCAGCCAACGCTCGGCACGGATATGGGCGAGTTGCAGGAGCGCATTGCCTCGACCGACAAGGGCTCGATCACCTCGGTGCAGGCGGTGTACGTGCCGGCCGACGACCTGACCGACCCCGCCCCGGCTTCGACCTTCGCTCACTTGGACGCAACCACCGTGCTTTCGCGCGGCATTGCGGAGAAGGGCATCTACCCGGCGGTGGACCCGCTCGACTCCACCAGCCGCGTGCTTGAGCCACGCGTCGTCGGCGAAGAGCATTACAATGTCGCCCGCCAGGTGCAGGAGATCCTGCAGAAATACAAGTCGCTCCAGGACATCATCGCCATTCTGGGCATGGACGAACTTTCCGAAGAGGACAAGCTGGCCGTGGCGCGGGCCCGTAAGATCGAGCGCTTTCTGTCGCAGCCCTTCCATGTCGCCGAGGTCTTCACCGGCAAGGCCGGCGTGCTGGTCGATGTCGCCGATACGGTCAAAGGCTTCAAGGGCCTTGCCAATGGCGAATATGACCATCTGCCGGAGCAGGCCTTCTATATGGTGGGCACGATCGAGGAAGCGGTCAAAAAGGCCGAAGAACTGGCTGAGGCCGCTTAAGCCAAGGAGCCGGCCATGGCCGACACGTTCAGATTCGAGCTCGTCTCACCGGAAAAGGTTCTCGTCTCCGCCGATGTGACGGAGGTGATCGTGCCCGGTTCGGAAGGCGATTTCACCGTTCTGCCGCTGCACGCGCCGGTTATTGCCCTGCTGCGCCCCGGCGTGCTGCGCATTCCCGGCATGGACCGTCAGCTCGACGAGATCTATGTGCGGGGCGGCCTGGCCGATGTCGGCCCGGATCGCCTGACCGTGCTGTCCGAGCAGGCGATCCCGCTCGCCAATGTCAACCGCGATGTGATCGCGCAGGAGATCAGAAACGCCGAGGAAGACGCGGCCGATGCGCAGGACGAGGACAGTATGCGCCAGGCCGAAGACATGCTCGAGAGGCTGCGCAGCCTGGGCGACGCCCTCAATCTCGCCGCCTGAGCGGAATTGGCACAGTCCTTGAGACAGCCTGCTGTTGCGGGGCAAAAGGCTGAAACAAAAGCGCCTTTCACGGCCGGCGAACCTCCTCCGGCGGGCGCTACAATCGAAGGTGATTCACAGCTTTCACACAACCTAAAGTAATCCTTCCGATCCGCATTAATCACATTAGACTTTCCCCCCTGGGTCTGCCATGATGACAATCCTGTCATAATGGCGTTACGCCTGCGTGACGGTGCGAAATGAACAAAGGAGGTTAATTATGGCGCTTGACGCTCACGTGGAGGAGCTGTCGGTTAAGCACCGGGCCCTCGACAAGCTCATTCAGGAAGAAGAATGCCGGCCATCCTCTGACAGCTTACGTATCGCGGAACTAAAACGACAAAAACTTCTCCTTAAAGACCGGCTCGCCAAACTTCGAACGCAAAACGGCTCCTCTCACTAAATAAGAACTCTCCTAATTCCTCGAATGCGCGCCGAGGGTAAAAATGCCCCCGGCGCTGGGACGTTTCAAAACACCCCTCCCGAAAACGCACTCCTCCCGAAAACAGACGCTCTCCCGCCCATCGCCCCCGGCCCGTGCAATGCTTGCCGGTCTTATCGCAATCGTCTAGAACCGCTTCCAACATCGCAGCACTGCAGCACGCTTGGCGTCGTGGCCAGTTCAGCTCAGGATGAGACGGGAAACCCGTCGTCCGTCCGGCGCGGAATGAAGTCCGGGCTGTTGTTCGCGCTGCGGATATGATCTGGATGCGTGCCACAGGACAGCGGCGCGGCAAGAGGCATTATGAGTAAGAAGAAGCGGGATCATCGTCCGGAGGCGCGGCTGCCGAAGGGCATGCGCGACATCGAGGCGCCTGAACTCCGGGCCGTCGAACGGATGCTCGGCGCCATCCGCAAGGTCTATGAGTCCTACGGCTTCGAGCCGCTTGACACGCCGGCTTTCGAATATACCGACGCGCTCGGCAAGTTTCTCCCCGATCAGGACCGCCCGAATGAAGGCGTGTTCTCCTTTCAGGACGAGGACGAGCAATGGCTGTCGCTGCGCTACGATTTGACCGCGCCGCTCGCCCGCTATGTCGCGCAGAATTATGACGCCCTGCCGAAGCCCTTCCGCCGCTATCAGACCGGCCCGGTCTGGCGCAATGAAAAGCCCGGCCCCGGCCGCTTCCGGCAGTTCACCCAGTTCGACGCCGATACGGTGGGGACGGAGAGCGTCGCCGCCGACGCCGAGATGTGTATGCTCGCCGCGGATACGCTGGAGGCGCTTGGGCTCAGAGATCAATACGTAGTTAAGATCAACAACCGAAAAGTGCTGGACGGGGTTCTTGATGCTGTGAGCGTTCCCATCGAAAAGCGGTCCGCTGTTTTCCGTGCCATCGACAAGCTTGACCGGCTTTCCTTGGAGGGGGTGAAACTGCTTCTCGGCAAGGGGCGAAAAGACGATAGCGGTGATTTTACTCCCGGAGCAAAACTGGAAGTCGCACAGATTGAGCTGATCCTAAAATTCCTTGAACACGCGTCATTGGCATATGCCGAGTGGAAATCCAATCCGGTGGAAAATGTACGCAGCGTGAAGCCCGTTAAAGGGGCGTCAAGTAGGGGGCCAATTCCGACATCTAATACTGAAATTCTTGCCTTTATGCGCAGCGAATTTGGCCAATCAGAGCAAGCGAGGATTGGCATCGATGAGTTGGAGGCGATCCATAAACTGACTGAGGCTGCCGGATTCGGTTCACATCAAATTCTCATATCGCCATCAGTGGTGCGCGGGCTCGACTATTACACCGGCCCCGTCTTCGAAGCCGAACTCACCTTTGAGGCTGAGGATGACGACGGCACGTCTACCCGCTTCGGCTCGGTCGGCGGTGGCGGGCGCTATGACGGGTTGGTCTCCCGCTTCAAAGGCCAGAAAATCCCGGCGACCGGCTTCTCCGTCGGCGTGTCGCGTCTTTATGCGGCGCTGCAGGCGCTCGGCAAGCTTGATGCCGATGTGGCCTCCGGTCCCGCCGTCGTGCTGGTCATGGATCGCGAGCGGCTGGCCGACTATAACCGCATGGCCCGCAGATTGCGCGAGGCCGGCATCCGCGCCGAAATGTATCTCGGCACGTCCGGCATGAAGGCGCAGATGAAATATGCCGATAAGCGCGGCGCGCCCTGCGTCGTCATTCAGGGCAGCGACGAGCGCGAACGCGGCGAAGTCACGATCAAGGACCTCATCGAAGGCGAGCGGCTGTCGGCGGAAATCAGCGATCACCAGGAATGGCGCGAAGGCCGCCCGGCGCAATTCTCGGTCAAGGAGGAGGAGCTGGTCGAGGCCGTGCGTTCCGTCCTCGCTCGCCACGGTAAGACGGACGGTTAGGCAGAATATCGATGATCCCGAGATTACTTTCGTCGCGCAAGCGGCTCCCCCCTCACCCGGCGCTTCGCGCCGCCCTCTCCCGCGAGGGGAGAGGGCTGAGCACCGAGATTGCCGTAGGTTTGCCCTCTCCCCTAGCGGGAGAGGGCTCCCGCCGAAGGCGGGTGGGTGAGGGGGAAGTGGTGAGGCTGGCAGTGGCGCGCCGGGATGCTTCCAAAGCGGCGCTCCTACGTCGGATCGGATCATGACGGCGGAGTCGGCGGCGCGTTTCGAGGCGCTCGAAGCGCAGGCAGAACAGATCATGGGCGTCTTCGCCCAGACCGGCTATGAGCGCATCGCGCCGGCCTTCATCCAGCCCGCCGACATCTTCCTCGACCGGATCGGCGAGGCGTTGCGTAATCGGACCTATGTCTTTACCGACCCGGACGGCCAAGAGCTCTGCCTGCGCCCGGATCTCACGATTCCGACCTGCCGCATCTATCTGGAACGCAATCCGAGCGCCGATGTGCAGGCGCGCTACGCCTATAACGGCCCGGCCTTCCGCTATCAGCCGGATGGAGGCGACGCTCTGCGTCCGCGCGAGTTCCGGCAGGCCGGCATTGAGAATTTCGGCGATGCGGACCGCGAGCGGGCCGAGACCGAAGTGCTCGCCCTGGCGCTCGAGGCGGTGCGTCTGGCAGGCCTGGAGCAGTTTCAGATCCATTGCGGCGATCTTGGTCTCTTCGGCGCGCTCCTGCGTGCGCTGCCGATCCCGGAACGCTGGCGTGACCGGCTGCTCCATCAATTCTGGCGTCCGGGGACGTTTCACACCTCGCTGAGGCGGCTCATGTCGCCGCCCGCTGCCTGGCGCGACGACGGCATCGCCGCTCTGGCGGCATCGCTCGACGCGGATGATCCGCTCGCGGCCGAACAACACGTAGCCGCCTATCTCGATGCGCATGGGCTGACGATCATCGGCGCGCGCAATATCGGGGAGATTGCGACACGGCTGGTTTCGGCGGCGGCCGATATGCGTGAGGAACCGCTGTCCGACGCGCTGGTGTCACTGGTCGAGCGCTATCTCACCGTGTCCGGTCCGCCAGACGCAGCGCTCGACGCCATTGCGGCGCTCGCCCGCGAAGCCGGGATCAACCTCGATGAGCCGCTCGAGGCCTGCCGCCGGCGCCAACGCCTCATGCGGGAGGCCGGGATCGACACCGGCGCGATGCTGTTCGACACCGATTTCGGACGGCAGTTCGAATATTATTCCGGCTTCGTCTTCCAGCTCGAATTGCCCGGCCGCGGCATTCCGGGCCAGATCGCCGGCGGCGGGCGCTATGACGGGCTGCTCGCCGCGATCGGCGCGGAGCGTGACGCGCCCGCGATCGGCTCGGCGATCCACACCGAGCGTCTGCTCGCCGCGACAGGAGGCGCTCCATGACGGCAGACAAGCTCATTCTCGGCGTGCCCTCGAAGGGCCGGTTAATGGAGCAGACGGCCGATTATTTCGCCCGGATCGGCCTGCCATATGTCAAGGTCGGACATGACCGCGGCTATCGCGGCGCTGTCGAGACGCTTGCCGGCGTAGAGGTCGCCTATCTCTCCGCCGCCGAAATTGCGCGCCATCTGCAGCTCGGCCGCATCCATCTCGGCGTGACCGGCGAGGATCTGATCCGCGAGCATATTGCCGACGCCGATGAGCGCTGTGAAATCCTCGCCCGGCTCGGTTTCGGGCGCGCCGATGTCGTCGTCGCCGTGCCCGAATGCTGGATCGATGTTTCGACGATTGCCGATCTGGAGGAAGCGGCGGCGCTGTTCCACCGCGAGCATGCGCGGCGCCTGCGCGTGGCGACGAAATATATGAACCTGTCCCGCCGTTTCTTTGCCGAGAACGGGCTGACCAGCTACCGGCTCGTGGAAAGCCTCGGCGCGACCGAAGGCACGCCCGCCGCGCAGACGGCCGAGATCATCGTCGACATCACGACGACGGGCACGACCTTGCGCGCCAATGATCTGAAGATGCTGGAAGACGGGCTGATTCTGAAATCGGAAGCGTGCCTCGTCGCCTCGCGCGCCGCGCCCAGCACGGCAGCAAGCCGCGAAGCCATGGCCGCCATTAGATCAACCCTCGTTCAAGTGGAATGACTTGAACGAGGTTAAGTTGATCTATTTCAATAGATGAGCGCAACTGTTCCCGCGTCCATCCCCGCCTTCGCAGGGACATGCATGGACGCGCGTTGCGCTAGAGGAAAAATCGCCGGCGCCTGATCCCGCCTCCCGCTTTCCGCGCAGAGATGTCAGGCGCCTTCGACCGGCACCGTATAATTCAGCGGCAGCCGTCCGCCGTCGGCGTAAATCGTCTCGCCGGTAATGTAGCTGGCCGCCGGACTTGCGAGAAACAGGGCGACTTCCGCAATCTCCTCCACCTCGCCGAGCCGGCCGAGCGGGGTCCGCGACAGGATGCGCGTCCTGACGCTCTCGTCCGACATCACCTTGTCGAGCATCGCGGTGCGGATGCTGCCCGGCCCGATGGCGTTGACCCGGATATTGTAAGGCGCAAGCGAGAGGGCCATCGCCTTGGTGAGTTGGGCGATCCCGCCCTTGGAGATCGAATAGGCGACGTGATCGGGCAAAGCGAACACCGCATTGATGGAGGACAGGTTGACGATCGCGCCCGGCTCGCCTCCCGCTTTCACCTGCGCCACCATCCTGCGCGCCGCCGCCTGGCCGGCGAGGAACGCGCCGCGCAGATTGACGCGGAGCACCCGGTCGAACTCGCTCGCCTCCAGATCGAGAAAATCGGCGCTGTCGAGGATCGCGGCGTTGTTCACCAGCACGCCCAGCGGTCCGCCGAACTCCAGCGCATCCTGCATCAGCTGCCGAACCTGGCCCTCATCTCCGACGTCGCAGGGGATGAATTTGACCTTGTGCCCGGCGCCCGTCAGCTCGGTCTCGGCGACGCGGCCGGCCTGCTCATCGACATCGGCAATGACGACATTGGCCCCGGCTTTGGCGAAACGGCCGGCGATCGCCCGCCCAATTCCGTTCGCCGCACCCGTAACCATCACGGCTTTATCGGCAAAAGACATCTTGGCTGCATCCACATATTAACACCATATCAAGCGAGTGTGATGATCCAGAAGTTCGTCATCCCTCGCAGCCAGTACCGAGCGAACTTCTGGATCTAAATCACACTAGCAACATTAATAGGCTAGTGTCCCTTAAGATTCCGAAGTTCGCTACGGAGAGTGCCGCAACGACCGGGCGAACTTTCGGAATCGGGACACTAGGCGCGTGTTGCACCTGATATCAAGCAACAAACGTGTCATATCCTGTCTCTACACTCGGCAAAGATTGACTGATGCCATCCGGAGTGATGTTGTGCCGCCATGGAGCAAACTGTTTACCGCCCGCACTCGCTGAGTGTTCCCAATCTTCTGACCTATGCGCGGCTCGCCGCCGTGCCGGCGCTGGCGGTCGTGATGCTGCTCATCGAGAGCAATACCGGGCGCTGGCTGGGGGCCGCAATCTTCGCGCTGGCGGGCGTTACCGATTTTCTCGACGGCTATCTTGCGCGGGCCTGGAGCCAGCAATCCCGGCTCGGGCGCATGCTCGACCCGATTGCGGATAAGCTGCTGGTCGGCGCCGCCCTGCTGCTCCTGGTTGCCGATCAGACCATCTCGGGCTGGTCCTTCTGGGCCGCATTGATTATCCTGTCGCGCGAGATTCTGGTCTCGGGCCTGCGCGAATTTCTGGCCGAGCTGAATGTCACGGTCGCCGTAAGCCGGCTCGCGAAGTGGAAGACGACCATGCAGATGCTGGCGCTCTGCGTTCTGCTTGCAGGGGAGGCCGGAAACAGCTTCTGCGCCTGCGACGCGGTCAATTACGGTCTCGTCCTGTTGTGGGCGGCGGCGTTACTAACGCTTTATACCGGCTTCGATTATTTCCGCGCCGGTCTGAAGCATGTGATCTATGAGCAGTAAGGATGAGCGTGAAATTGCTGTATTTCGCCTGGGTGCGCGAAAAGGCCGGGCTGTCGGAGGAAGATGTGGAGTTGCCGCCGGAGGCGAAAACGGTGGGCGACGTCATCGCCTGGCTGAAGACGCGCGGCCCGGAATTCGAAAATGCCTTCGAGCGCGGCGAAGTGATCCGCGCCGCCATCAATCAGACCCATGTGAAGCACAGCGCGTCCGTAGACGGCGCGCGCGAGATCGCCTTCTTCCCGCCCGTCACCGGCGGTTGAAAGTGCCCGCAAGGCGTTATTTCGCGGTTCCTTCCGCGAACATTCCCGACTATTGAAAGACGAGCTTCGATAGACCTATGCCCTATTCCCGTCATCCTGGAAAGCCGCCAGGCTTGTCCGGGATCCAGTAACCCCGGCGCCGGCGTTTACTGGATTCCCGCTTTCGCGGGAATGACGATAAAAAGGGCTTTCGTAATTGACCCCGCGGATTCATCATGCCCGACCTCTTGCTCGAACTCTTCTCCGAGGAAATTCCGGCCCGCATGCAGGCGCGCGCCGCTGAGGACCTGCAGCGGCTCATGGGCGAGAGGCTGAACGGGGCGGGCCTCAGCTTTGCGTCGAGTGAGGCGGAGTCCGGGCCGCGCCGGCTGGTCCTGCATGTCGAGGGGCTGGCCGCGCGCTCAGCGGATGTGCGGGAAGAGCGCAAGGGCCCCCGCGTCGGCGCGCCGGACAAGGCGATCGAAGGCTTTATGCGCGCAGCCGGCCTGGCGAGCCTCGATGACTGCGAAACGCGGGATGACGGCAAGGGCGCCTATTATGTGGCGGTGATCGAAAAGCCGGGCCGCCCCGCCAGTGAGATCGTCGGCGAGATCGTCCCCGAGGTGATCCGCAAATTCCCCTGGCCGAAATCGATGCGCTGGGGCGCGACCCGGCTGCGCTGGGTGCGCCCGCTCCATTCCGTGCTTTGCCTGCTCGACGGCGAGGTCGTGCCCTTCGAGGTGGACGGCATCCGGAGCTCCCGGACGACCTTCGGACATCGCCGTGCGCAGGACCCCTCGCTCCGGGGTAAGGCGCTGCCCATGGAAGATTTCGGCGATTACAAGCGCTCGCTCGAAGCGGCCAATGTCGTCGTCGAACGCTCGCGGCGCATCG
Source organism: uncultured Alphaproteobacteria bacterium (assembly GCA_963749875.1). Lineage (GTDB taxonomy): Bacteria > Pseudomonadota > Alphaproteobacteria > Rhizobiales > Rhodomicrobiaceae > JAHQVI01. Next base: position 380,843 of record CAVVOX010000002.1, on the reverse strand, counting down.
CGGCGATCGAGGCACAGGCACAAAAACTGGCCGATAAAGAGAAGCTCGACTGGGTGGAGGACCACGGGCTAGTTGACGAGAATGCGGGGCTCGCCGAGTGGCCCGTGGTCTTGGCCGGAAGCTTCGATGAAAGCTTCCTGGATGTGCCGCAGGAGGTCCTGATCACCTCCATGAAGGCCCATCAGAAGTGCTTTTCGCTACGTTATCGCAACTTAGCCAAATTGGCTAACCGCTTTTTATTAGTTGCGAATCTGGAAGCGCCCGACTGTGGCAAATCGATCATAGCGGGCAATGAGCGGGTCATCCGTGCACGTCTGTCGGATGCGCAATTTTTCTGGAAGACCGACAAGGCGCGCGGCCTGGATGCGATGCTGCCGAAGCTCAATGACATCACCTTCCATGAGAAGCTCGGCACGCAGGGCGAGCGCGTGGTGCGCATCATGAAGCTGGCGCATGAGCTGGCACAGCACGTTGGAGCCGATCCCGAGAAAGCGGAGCGCGCGGCCGAGCTTTGCAAGGCCGATCTGGTGTCGGAAACGGTCGGCGAGTTTCCCGAGCTGCAAGGGATTATCGGCCGCTATATCGCGCGGGAGCATGGCGAGGCGCGAGAGGTCGCCGACGCGATTGCCGAACATTATAAGCCAGCCGGACAGGGCGACGATGTGCCGACAGCGCCGGTTTCCATCGCCGTCGCGCTGGCTGACAAGCTCGATATGTTGGTCGGCTTCTGGGCGATCGATGAGAAGCCTACGGGATCGAAAGACCCGTATGCGCTAAGACGCGCGGCGCTCGGCATCGTGCGGACCGTGCTGGAGAACGCGCTTCGCATTCGCCTCCGCCCCTGGATCGTCACCCATATGATCCGGCTGGAACACGGCCGTCAGTCAAAGGAGGCTCTTGAAAAAGCCATCGAGATCGCCGTCGCGGAAGAAGGGCTCGATCTGAGCACCGCGCATCACCATCAGATCTCGATGGCGATCCGCGACAGTCATACGGTCAATATCGAGGAGATGGTCAATCGCTCCGACGATTTGCGCGGCTTCTTCGCCGACCGGCTGAAGGTGCATCTCCGCGACGAGGGCGCGCGTCACGATCTGATCGACGCCGTCTTCGCTCTGCCCGGCCAGGACGATCTGTTGATGATCGTCCGCCGCGTCGAGGCGCTGGGCCGTTTCCTGGCGACAGATGACGGTGCGAACCTGCTGACCGGCGTCAAGCGTGCACAGAATATTCTCCGTATCGAGGAGAAGAAGGACAAGCGCAGCTATGATGGTGAGGCGGCCGCCAATCTGCTGAGCGAGCCGGAGGAAAAGGCGCTTGCGAAATCCATCGGCCCGGTGACGAAGGATGCGCGCGCGCGCCTGGAGAAAGAGGACTTCGAAGGCGCCATGGCGGCGCTGGCCAAGCTGCGTGCGCCTGTCGATGCGTTCTTCGACACAGTGACGGTCAATACGCCCGATGCGGCGCTGCGCGAAAACCGGCTGAGGCTCCTGTCACAGATCCGCGCGGCGACGCTGGAGATAGCGGACTTCTCCAAGATCGGCGGTTAGGCCGTTAAAGCGGATTGGTCGCCCCTACTTCTCACATAAGAAAGTTCCGCAGAGCGCGGCATTTCCCCCTCACCCGGTCGTGAACCTTTACGGTGAACGACAAGCGTTCACCTTTGGGGAGAGGGCGCCCATCGAAGGCGGCGGGGTGAGGAAAAATGGATCGCAGGTGAAGTGGCGAATGGGGATTGAGAGCGCGCTAGATCAACCCTCGTTCAAGTGGAATCAATTGGACGAGGTTAAGTTGATTTATATCGAAAGGCGAGCGCAACTGTTCCCGCGTCCATCCCCGCCTTCGCGGGGACATGCTTGGACGCGCGTTGCGCTAGCGCCTATTTTGAGACGGCGCTGAAAATGAAAAGGCCGGCGCCCCGGAGCGCCGGCGAGTTCGGGCCGAAACCGGCCCACTTGCGGGAAATGTCGGACCGCCTATTGCCGCCGGTCAATAAGGCCGGCGATCATATTCGGGCGCCACATCATAGGGTTCGTAAGGTAGGCTCGAATGATCCGGATAACCCTCGTGATCGTAGTCAAGGCGCTTGAGGCACCGCTCCAGAACCCAGGCATTCTTGAAGGGAAAGGAGCGCACCTCGCACCAGCCATTCCGGCATCTCGCCTTGATCTCAATGTCGCTGCGCAGGCGGACATTGGTCTCGCAGTGATAGCCATCACAGCCGAAAACCACGGCGTCCGTGGCGACGTAGAACTTGTGCGTGACGAAGTCGTACGGTTTGTGTCCGCCGCCGCAGCAGTAATAATCGGCCTTGGCGCTCTGGGACGCCAGCCCGAATAGCGGAAGGGCCAGTAACGCGGCCAACGCGTAGAGTCTCATGGCAATGCCCCTTGATAATGGAAACGTCCTGCCTGAAGGCATGACACCAGTTAGGGGCTCGAAATCTTGTTCTTTTATTAAAATTATCGACAAATTGTCCCATGGCTAAGGAAGTCTTAAATCAGGAAGGGTGCGGTTATGCTTGCCATTTCTATGGTGACGCTTGGCGTTGCAGATATTGCAGCGGCAACTGCGTTTTACGAGGCGTTTGGACTGAAGAAGTCGGCAGCCAGTGAGGACTCCGTCAGTTTCTTTCAATTGGGATCATCCGTGCTCGGCCTTTTCGGACGCGAAGCGCTTCTGGAAGACGGCAATGCCGGCCCCGTTTGGACAGGCAATGGCGGGATAACACTGGCCTATAATCTCCCAAACGAGACCGATGTGGACAGCGTCATGGCGCAGGCGGAAAAAATCGGCGCAAAAATCCTGAAGCCGCCGCAGAAAGCCTTCTGGGGCGGCTATCATGGCTATTTCGCTGATCCCGACGGTCACGTATGGGAGGTTGCCTATAATCCCTTCTCCCCCGTGGATGACCAAGGCGTTGTCACCTTGCGATGACGAGCGAGATGGACGCTTAGCGCAACGCGCGTCCAAGCATGTCCCCGCGAAGGCGGGGATGGACGTGGGAACAGTTGCGCTCGTCTTTTGAAATAGATCAACTCAACCTCGTCCAAGCGATTTGAACGAGGGTTGATCTAGTCGCCTTCGCCGGGATTTTCCGAGAAGAACTTCTCGTATTTCCCGGTCTGCTCGGCGAACTCCTCGGCCTCGGGAAGGGCGGGTTTCTTCACGGTGATATTCGGCCATTTCTCCGAATAATCGCGATTGAGCTGCACCCAAAATTCAAGGCCCGCCTCGGTGTCGGGCTTGATGGCGTCGACCGGGCATTCGGGTTCGCAGACGCCGCAATCAATGCATTCGTCCGGGTGAATGACGAGCATATTCTCGCCCTCATAGAAGCAATCGACAGGGCAGACTTCAACGCAGTCGGTGTGTTTGCATTTGATGCATACGTCTAGTACGACATAGGTCATCGCAGCTCTCCGCTGTCTCGAATCTCCATCTAATCATCGAGGGTGAAATTGTAAGAGCCCTATGCCGAAACCCCTGTCACCAGCTCCGGCGAATTCAACCTCCCCTAACGCAAATTCAGCCGATCGGCAAGATGGCGCTCTGACGCGAACGGTGAAGAGCTGGCGCCGCAGCCGCGCTGTCTGAAAGTCGGGGCGTTCGGCCTATAATAAGAACAGGGCTGTTCGATGTAAAGCACATGGAAAGCAATCTCCGCGCGTCTCATGTGCGTGATCCGCAATCAGGAATTGCGAATCAATGCCGCTGCGACCACACTCCGGCAAACCCGATACTAGAGATTGGATATGCTCAACCTCACAGACGTGGAACGGTGTATTCTCATCAACCAGTCGCGCCTTCTGGCAGCCCTCTATCCGCTTGAAGCCGCCGAGTTCGAGCGGGCCGTGAAGATCTTGTCCGAAGGCTATCAGGAAGGCTGGCAAGAGGTGGTGCTCAAGGGGCTGAAGGCGCCCTTGCTCAAGGAGGACATGAATTTCGTCTCCCATGTTCTGGAGATGTATGACTGGCTCCAGAAGTCTTTCTACGCGCTGAGTCTCGAAGACAAGCTGCACATCAAGGAGCAGGCGCTCGCCTTTCCGGGTTTCTGTCCCGAGACCGAAGAGCCTTATATCGCTTATGCGACCTTCCTGCTCGAGACCCTCGACCGCTTCGCCTATGTCGAGGTGCTGAAGCCTCTCCACACGCTCCGGCCAATGCGGGAGGTTTATGAGGAAATGCTCAGGGAGCTGTCCAATTTCGGCGGGAGCGTCATGACCGCCGCTCAGCTCAAAGCGGTGACCGCCTATACCTCCGCCGTCATATCGATGCCGGGTTCGGCGTCTTCCCAAGCTTGCCAGCTCAAAGAAGCCTGCTAAATCACGTGCTGCTCAATTCATCCATTAAAACGACCACCCAAAGCGGTGCCGATCAATTCATGAATCATTAGCACTATTCAATGAAGACTTAACTCAAACGAGACACAGCAGCGGCCAAGCAACGGTGCCGAAGATAGCGTCATCGAAGCTGAGCCGTCATTTCCTACCGCCAAACGCTCTTTTCCATTTGTTAATTGTAACTGCCCAATTTTCTTCAATTCGCATCGATCACGGGCGATTTGAAAGCGTTCTTTAATGAATGGCGCCTAAGTTCGGCTCATCAGACGCATCATCAAACTTGCGTTTTGAATCAGCTCTTAAAACCTCCAATCTGTAACGTGTTCAGGAGACACAAATGTACAGCTTGATTCAGCAATTCATCCAGGATGAACGTGGTGCCACATCGATCGAATATGGCCTGATCGCCGCCGGCATCGGTGTCGCACTCATTACGCTCGTCGGTCAGGTGGGTACGGAGATTCAGACGATCTTCAGCTCCGTCCAAACCCAGCTGAACGGCTTCAACACCGTTCAGTAAGCAGCCGCGGTCGCCAAGGGGGGCAGAAGCGGTCCCGGAGCCGCATTCTCCCCCCTGCGAGCGCAAGCCCGGCGGGTACAGAAGTTCATCCCGGCATCCCCAGTTTCAGCGCCGCAATGCCGGTTGAGACGCTTTCAAAATCACAAGCGCATCGGCAGGCCCATGCAGAAGCCTATCAAACACATGCTAAGCGATTGCAGGGGCTCCGCCATGATAGAGTATAGCCTGTTGATTGGCGGGATCGCGATTGCCCTGCTTTCGGCGATCTCGGCGTTGGGCGACGAACTCACAGCAACCTATCAGGCGATCGTCTCCGGCGTGGCATCGATCGGCGTCGGCTTTGGCAGCTAGCGCAACGCGCGTCCAACCATGTCCCCGCGAAGGCGGGGATGGACGTGGGAACAGTTGCGCTCATCTTTTGATATAGATCAACTTAACCTCGTCCAAGTGAGCCCACTTGAACGAGGGTTGATCTAGCAACAGCGTTCCACGTTACCCCCATCCGGCACCATGAACAGCTCCATCCTTTTTCTGATATTTCCCGCCCTTATCGCCTTTGCCGCAAGCTATGACGCCTTCTCCCTGCGGATAACGAATGCGCTTTGCCTTTCCATCGCCGCGGCATTCGTGCCGGCAGCGATCATCGCGGGACTGCCTTTCGAGACAATGCTGCTGCATCTGAGCTGTGCGCTGGCGATGCTCGGCGCCGGCTTCGTCCTCTTTGCGCGAGGCTGGATCGGCGGCGGCGACGCCAAGCTGTTCGCGGCGGCAGCGCTCTGGTTCGGCTGGAGCCATATCGCCGATTTCGCTGCGACTGTCGCAATTGCCGGCGGGCTGCTGGCGCTCGGCGTGATCGCGCTGCGGAGCATCAGCGGGCGTTTCCTTGCTTCGTCTGAATGGATCAGGGCCGAACTGCCCTATGGCATCGCAATCGCGTGCGGCACTCTTGCCGTCTATCCGCATACGCTCTGGGCGGCCGCTTTCTAGATCAACCCTCGTTCAAGTGGAATCACTTGGACGAGGGTTGATCTCGTCCTGAGCGCTAAAAAAGGGCGGCCCGAAGCCGCCCAGTTTGCCCGCGTCAAGGAGAAATCACGCGCTGTAGTAGAGATCGAACTCGACCGGATGCGGCATCATCCGGAAGCGGTCATATTCTTCCATCTTCAGCTCGATATAGGCGTCGATCTGATCGTCGGTGAACACGCCGCCCTGCTTCAGGAACTCACGATCGCTGTCGAGGCTCTCGATCGCTTCCAGCAGGGAGCTCGAAACCGTGGGAATGCTCTTCAGCTCCTCAGGCGGCAGATCGTACAGGTTCTTGTCGATCGCGTTGCCGGGATGGAGCCGGTTCGTGATGCCGTCGAGACCGGCCATGAGCATCGAAGCGAAAGCCAGATAGGGATTTGCCGCCGGGTCCGGGAAGCGAACCTCGACGCGCTTGCCCTTCGGGCTCGAAACGACCGGAATGCGGCACGATGCCGAGCGGTTGCGCACAGAATATGCGCGAAGCACCGGCGCCTCATAGCCCGGAACCAGGCGCTTATAGGAGTTCGTCGTCGGGTTTGTGAAGCAATTCAAAGCTTTCGCATGCTTCAAGATGCCGCCGATATAGAACAGGCACATCTCGGACAGATCCGCATAGAGATTGCCCGCAAAGACCGGCGTGTCGCCTTTCCAGATCGACTGATGGCAGTGCATGCCCGAGCCATTGTCGCCAAAGACCGGCTTGGGCATGAAGGTGGCGGTCTTTCCGTAATTCTGCGCCACCATCTGCACGACATATTTGTAGACCTGCAGATGGTCGGCCATGCGCGTCATCGGGCCGAATTTGACGCCAAGCTCGTGCTGGGCGGCGCCCACCTCATGGTGGTGCTTCTCGGTCGGCACACCCATTTCGGTCATCACGCTCAGCATCTCCGAGCGGATGTCCTGCGCGCTGTCGACCGGCGGGACCGGGAAATAGCCGCCCTTGGTGCGCGGGCGGTGGCCCAGATTGCCCATCTCATATTCGGTGCCCATGTTCGAGGGCAGTTCGGACGAGTCCAACTTGAAGCCGCAGCTATAGGGGTCGGAAGAGAAACGGACGTCGTCGAACATGAAGAACTCGGCTTCAGGCCCGAAAAAAACCTTGTCGCCAATTCCCGTCTCGCGGAGATAGGCTTCCGCCTTGCGGGCCGTGCCGCGCGGGTCGCGCTCATAGCGCTCGCCCGTCGATGGCTCCAGCACATCGCAGAAAATGGCCAGCGTCGATTGCGCAAAGAACGGATCGATATGCGCGGTCTCCGGATCGGGCATCAACGTCATGTCGGATTCGTTGATCGCTTTCCAGCCCGCGATCGACGACCCGTCGAACATGATGCCGTCCGCAAACGCCCCTTCGTCCATTTCGGACGCAGTCATCGTGACGTGCTGAAGCTTGCCGCGCGGATCGGTGAAACGCAAATCGACGAATTTAACGTCCTGGTCCTTGATCTTTTGAATGACTTCGGTAGCGCTGGTCATTGTGCTCCCTCGTGATGGGTTACTGACAATCGGCTAGATCAACTTGATCTATTTTCAAAAGGCGAGCGCAACTGTCCCCGCGTCCATCGCCGTCTTCGCGGGGACATGCTTGGACGCGCGTTGCGCTAGTGCATCGATCCAAACGGAGGCGCCAAGCCGGAGTTTGGTAAAATTGACGCATAAACAAAAGGCTAGGGCGCTGGCGCATGAACCATGTGAATGCGTCAGTGCACTAGAATGAGCGATCTCGCCTCCTCCCATGAGCGCGTCAACAAAAATCTCCCGGCTCTTGTGGCAAGGCCGCGAGTTTGTTCGCGAAGCGATGGTTCTGATGGAACAGGCGATGATGGCTATAACTCGATTTCAAATAGCGTCTACACCGGATTCACCGGTCCGAATACGGATGGCATCCTCAATGGCATAGACAAAAATCTTGCCATCGCCAATACGTCCGGTCTTTGCGGCATTCTGGATCGCTTCGATTGCCTTTTCGACCATCTCATCCGCAAGCACAACTTCGATCTTAACCTTCGGCAGGAAATCAACGACATACTCAGCTCCCCGATAGAGCTCGGTATGCCCTTTCTGTCGGCCGAAGCCCTTCGCTTCGGTCACCGTTATGCCCTGCAAACCGATTTCCTGAAGGGCTTCCTTCACCTCATCAAGCTTGAACGGCTTGATTACGGCCTCAACCTTTTTCATATGGGCTGACCTCCCGAAATGAATCTCACACCATCGGCATTGCCTGCCAATAAGCACGCTTTGTGCCAAGTCCGATCGAGAAGCTATTCAACCGGCATTTTACGCCCAATGCAAAAAATCCGGGCGCAAAATTGCGCGATCCGCGGCACTGCGATGATCACTTATTGAGCAATTGCCTATTTTGAATGCTTTTCACCGGTTGTGTCTACAGTCGATCGCACGCGAGCGTCTTGTAACTGTCGCCACGATTCCACACGAAAACGGAAACCTCTTTCGGCTCACCATTTTCTACACCTCGCCATAAAATTAGGCTAAGTTGCGGGGCAACGGCTTGGTGGCAGTGCGTAGTTTTATTGAGTGGGCGGTCCATTGCTCGAACTTCTTACCGCGGACGAAATGCGCCGCGCGGAACAAATCACAATAGATAAGGGCACTCCCAGCATCACCTTGATGGAAAATGCTGGTCGCGGGGTTGCTGAAGAGGTCGTAAGGCGCTTTCCAAGAGGCAGCAAGGTTCTCGTCTGCTGCGGTCCCGGCAATAATGGCGGCGACGGTTTCGTTTGCGCCAGGACGCTGCGCGAGCGCGGCTATCACGTGCGGCTCGCGCTTCTTTGCAAGCCGGAGGAACTGCGTCCGGATCCGAAAGAGATGGCGCGCCGCTGGGATGAAACCATCGAGCCGCTGACGCCCCATGCGATCGACGGCGCCGAGGTCGTGGTGGACGCGATTTGGGGATCGGGCCTTAAGGGGCCGGTCAACGGTATCGTCGCCGAGATCATCGACGATGTCACCAAGCGCGATCTGCCCGTTGTCGCCGTCGACATACCGAGCGGCATCGACGCGACCTTCGGCAACGTGCATGGCATCGCATTCGGCGCCGTCTCGACCGTAACCTTCTTCCGCCGCAAGACCGGCCATATGCTGCTGCCCGGCAAACGCTATTGCGGCGAGGTGCGGGCGGTCGATATCGGCATTCCGAAGAGCGTTCTCGCCGACGTCGCGCCCCAGACCTTTCTGAACGAGCCCGATTTCTGGCTGCGATACTATCCGCGGCTGAATCCGGAAGGACACAAATATGATCGCGGCCATGCGGTCATCGTCTCGGGTCCGATGGAGAGCACCGGAGCGTCGAGGCTGAGTGCACGGGCGGCGCTTCGCATCGGAGCAGGTCTCGTCTCGCTGGCGACTTCGAAATCGGCCTTTTACATCAACGCAGCCCAGCTCACCTCGATCATGCTCGCGGTTTACGAAGGCGCGGTCGGTCTGGCGGAGGTGCTGATCAGCGATCCGCGCCGCAATGCGGCACTGGTCGGCCCAGGAGCGGGCGCGACCCAGGAGACCCAGGAAAATGTCGCGGCCGTCTTGTCCAGCGACGCGACGGTGGTGATCGACGCCGAGGGACTGACGGCTTTCGAGGGCCAGCCGCAAGAGCTGTTCAGCCTTATTCAGCAGCGCGGCGCCCCAACCATTCTGACGCCGCATAGCGGCGAGTTTGACCGGCTCTTTCCCGAGCTCGGCAATGCGGAATCAAAGCTCGAGCAAGCAAAGCGGGCCGCCGAAATCTCCGGCGCCGTCATCATTTTCAAGGGGCCGGATACCGTTGTCTCGGCGCCGGACGGCCTTTCCGCGATCACGGACGATGCGCCGCCCTGGCTCGCCACAGCCGGCACGGGCGACGTCCTCGCCGGTATGATCACCGGCCTATGCGCTCAAGGCATGTCGCCATTCGACGCCGCGGTCGCCGCGGTGTGGATGCATGGTGAGTTGGCGCGCACTTTCGGTCCCGGCCTGATCGCCGAAGATATGTCGGAAATGCTGCCGGCCCTGCTCCACCGTCTCAACAAGCTCGAGAAGCTGTTTTAGCGCGAAATCATTTTAGGCTGAACGATTGCCCGCGCCAATGGCCCGCCTCTGTCGTGGGAGGCCTCTACGAATAAGCCCCACACTTGGTCATCCCGGACGACCGCAGGCCGGGCTGGGATCCAATCGCCTGTCAACAAGTGCTTCGCCAAGTTGTGAGGCGAATGGTCCCGGATAGCCCTTCAGGCTTCCGGGACGACGTAGAATATGCTGCTTCACAGAGCCCTCCACAGGGAAAGGTAATCTGCGCAATCTACGGAGTTGTTTCCGTCCGAGTTGATGGTACCCTACCCGAACGGTGCGGTCTTAGGATCGTTCAGCGGGCATTCGTCGGTTTCTGAGCCCCTTGTTGCGCATCGACCGAGGCGATCGCGTTGCCTGACGCGTCGAGGCTCTGCTTCAGGCGAACGATCCGGGCGTAGGAGGCCTCCAGATCCTTCCGGCTGAACGCCCCGCTCGCAAGCCCCTCTCTGACGGCTGTCACAATCGTCTCAACCACCTCGTCGCCGGGCGCAATCTGCGTGCCGATCAGCAAAATATCCGTTCCCGCACCGATCGCACGCCGGATACGCTCCTTGCGCGACAGGTCCGCAGGAAGCGCGGGATCGCCAAGGTCCACGCTGATGACGACGCCTTGAAAGCCGATTTCCCCGCGCAGACGCTTCTGAATGGCCTTGACCGACAGAGATGCGGGAAGGCCGGGCTCGTCGGAGAAATGCGCGTCGGACAAATGGCTGGTCATCACCATGTCGACGGTCTCGCTCGCAATGAGCTCACGATAGGTCTCGAGCGCAGCGTCATTCCGGTCATTCTCGGCAGCCGTGCCGCTCGCCGCTTCAGACGCTGGTCCGGCCTGGCGCGGGAAATACTTGAGGGCCGTCAGAACACCATTTTGCTGGTGGGCCAGCCGGAACGCCTTGGCGAATGCGGCCACATGTTTCGGCGATGCGCCGAAGCGCCGCCCTTCGTCCGTCGAAGCACCATCGTCCTTCTGATCGAGGTCGACCACGGGGCCGAGGTTCACATTGAAACCGAACGAGGCAAGCTCTTCAGCCATAAGGTCATAGACACTGAAGGCATTGAGGGGATCATTCGATCGTCCCAGCTCGGAGGCGGACGGATACATGCTGAAGCCCTTCTCGGCCGAAAGCGCCTGACCGGTGCCGCCCTCTTGCGTGATCATAAGGAATGGCGGCGTTGCCGGGCTCGCCGCCTTCAGGGCTTCGATGAGCGCTCGAAGCTGCGATGGCGATCGGACATTCCGCGATGTGAACACCACCCCGCCGATCTTGCCGCTTCTTAGCTCTGAGATGATCCGCTGGGGGCCGGGCTGGTCGGGCCGCGTGCCGTCGAAGCCGACCGCGATCATTTGGCCGATGATCTTGCCGAGGCCGTCGTCTTTCTCTGTGAGCGCCGCGGTCTGGGGAGGGCTGGTCAATTCGGAAATCGCCCCGCCGGAGACTTTGGCCTCCCGTGTTTCGCCGGCGTTGGCGGCAGCGCCGGCCTGATTTTCCTGGGCATTGTCATTGCCTGCCGAACTGGCTGCCGTTTGCACCGGCGCAGATTCGGTATCCTGCGACGCGCCAACAGTCTGTTCAGTCGGAGACTCCGATGTCTGTACGGGTTCGACCTTCTGATTGGCAGCGCTCTCGCTCCGCTGCTCCGGCTCCGTCTTCTGCTCGTCGGGAGCGCCCGCCTGCTGCGCCGCTTCAGTCGTCTTCTCCGAAGGGGAATCCGTCTGCTTCGGCGCCTCGGCTTTCTCCTCTGGGGGCGCAGCCACACTCTGTGCCGCTTCGGCCTTCTGCTCTGAAGTCTCAGCCGCCTGCGGCGCCGTCTCGGCCTTCGGCTCTGTCGCTATACCGGCATTTTTGGAAGCGTCGGTTTTGAGCCCGGAGCCCGCCTCCGTGTCCTGCCCAGCCGCGCCGATCGCTTCCGGGAGCGGGCCGTCTTCCGACACGGCTTGCGCCGCCCCGTCCAGACGATCAGGCACGGGAGTCGGCTCTTCCGACCTCTCACGTGACGCCCGTCGCGCAGGGCTCGTTCCCGTCTCCATCCGATCGACAGGGGTTTGTGTTCGGGACGGCCGCTCCCGAGCCCCACGTGAATTGCCTGCATTACGGGGCGAGGCCGCCTGTGTCGGCGCTGTGGCGGTGGGCGGCGATGGCGGACTGAAATGCTCGGTGTCCGGCCAACCCTCCGAGGGAAGGCGATGGAGGCTCCGGCGCTCTTCGGCGCTCAGCGAATCCTGGGGCGCCTCCCCGGAGATCAAAGGCGTTTCGGGCCAGGGCATATTCCCGCGGATGCCGTAGTCCTGGGCCTGTACATCGCCGGAAATCCCAAACAGCCAAGCAAGCAAGGCGGTGCACAGAAATCTTTTCAACGCAAACTCCCCCACACCCAACAGCGAAAGCGCCGAATTCCAAATCCTCGTATATACTCGCCGGGCAATTTGACTATAGCCAACTCTTGGCGCACGCTGCCCACCGCACCCGTGGCGGTGTTGTCGCAGGCCACAAATTTTTAGCACTATAGACGATATGGTTCGAGATCGCCTACCCGGATTTGGCACCATGCAACGCTTCATAATGATCGCAAGTCTTTTCGTTGCGACGGCGCAACCCTTAGCCGCCGCGACCGACACGGCGCCGTTGCGCATTCAGGAGGGAAGCGCGGCCTTGCTGCGCGGCAAGTTCGAACAGGCGATTGCGTCCTTCGACGAAGCGCTCAAGGACAAGGATCTGGCCTCCTCCCGGCTGGCGAGCATCCACAATGACCGCGGCGTCGCCTATTGGCGCCTCAACCGCCTTGAGGACGCTCTGAAAGACTTCGACCGCTCGATCAAGCTGTTCGACGGCTTGGCCACGACGTTCAACAACCGGGCCAATGTCTATATCGACCTCGGGCGCTATGAGGAAGCGCTCTCGGACCTGAACCACGCCATTGCGCTGGCCCCCGCCTATGGCGCCGCTTACAACAATCGCGGCAACGCCTATTTTCAGCTCGGGCGCTATGAGGAGGCCCAGGCCGACTATCGCCGCGCGATCAGGCTGATGCCGACCAACGCCGTGCCCTATAATGGGCGGGCCCAGGTTCAGGAATTGCTCGGCCGGCCCTATTCGAGCTTGCGCTACGTCACCCGCGCCATCTCGCTGAACGGGAAATACACCGCCGCCTACCGCAACCGCGCGCTGATCAATCAGCGGCTGGAGCGGGAGGACAATGCACTGGCCGATTATGAGCGCCTGATCAATCTGGCGCCGGACGACACCGATCTCCATGTCGGTCGGGGACAGGTTTACCTGAAGCAAGGCAAGATCCAGTCCGCAATGAAGGATTTCAGCAAGGCGATCGAAATCGATCCGCAGAACCCGCAGGCCTATGTCGGCCGCGGTGCAACGCAGATCGAGCGCAAGCGTTATGAGGACGCCGTGACCGACCTCGACCAGGCGATCACGCTGGATACCGGTCTTGCCGAAGCCTATTACCGCCGGGCCGAAGCCTATTTCCACTTGGACGACCTGGACCGGGCGAAGGCCGATATGGCCAAGGCGCTGGAGCTCTCCCCGAAATATGCCGACGTCTACAATCTGCGCGCCAAGATCGCCGAAGCGCAGAACGAAAAGGACGCTGCAATCACCGCATACCGCAAAGCACTCGAATTCGATCCCTTCATCGAGGGGGCCGCCGATACGCTGAAGAAGCTCACCGAGGGCGAAGGACAGGTGTTCCAGCCGATCGCCCCCGCCGTCGATGGATGGGAGATCATCAGCCCGTTCAAGGGCCGTTACGTCGCGATCAATTCGAGCTATCCCAAGCTCAAAGTGCTGTTGGAAATGCACGGCGAGGGCGAGCCGGAGGTCCTCGAATGGACGCCGCTCTCTGATTCCCTGCGTGGGTTCGGCCTTCTGCGATATGCGGCGGGCGCGCTTCCGGCCGCGACTGACAAGACGAGCCGGTATGAATTTGTCGCGATCATCGATCTGCGGCGCCAGGTCGTCGTCTCGATCGAGCCTTACCTCACCGGCGAGGCCGAAGCGAAATGGGCCTGGTCCAATACCGGCGTCGTCGTGACGGACGCCGAAGGCGTCATCAGTGCGCATGAGCTGCGCCCGCCGCCCAAGCCGAAGCCGCCGCAGCCGAAAGTCGTTCAAGAGCGCCGGTGGTATCAGGACGACTATGACTGGCGCAGACGGCGGAGGCCGCGTGGGCTGTTCGACTGGTTGTTCAACTGATTGGTCCCAGGCGTCCGATGCGCCGATTTACGCTTCACGGTGTCGCGGCTCTCGCCTTCTTCTGTCTCGCGGCCCCTCCGGCATCCGCCGAACCGCTGCCGGGACTTGGCGCGGATCTCAGCCGCACGACCGTATCCGGCCTCTCCTCCGGCGCCTATATGGCCGGCCAGTTTCAGATCGCCTATTCGCAAACCGTCATCGGCGCGGCACTGGTCGCCGGCGGCCCTTATGCCTGCGCCCATACGCCGGGCAGCGACCTCAATCCCTTCTGGCCGGTCGTCCTCGGCTGGAACCTGACGCGCGCGCAGAACAATTGCATGGAGGATGGCTGGATCTTCTCCGGCGTGCCGTCGCCGTCGAAGCTGGTGCGATACGCGAAGAGGCTGGCGAAGCGCGGCAAGATCGGTCCACTGAGCGCGGTCGCAGCCGACAAGGTCTACCTTTTTTCCAGCAGCGCAGACGACACGGTCGAGCGCGGCGTGGTCGAGGCCGCGGAAGAGTTTTACGTTGAGGTCGGGGTTCCGCAAAGCCGCATCCGTTTCGAACGGCGCGACGATGCGGCGCACGCCTTCCTGACGGAAAGCGAAGGGCTCGCCTGCGGTGAGACAGGGCCGCCCTTTCTCAATGATTGCGATACCGATCAGGCGAAGGCGATCCTCGAATGGCTTCTGGGGCCGTTGCAGCCGCCGGGCAGCCCGGCTGCGGCAAGTTTCGCGCGCTTCGATCAGGCGCCCTATGCGGCGAGCCTCGGGGCGGCGGGGCTCGCTGAGGAAGGCGTCGCCTATGTGCCGCAGAGCTGCCGGGCGCAGGCGGGCTGCGCGGTGCATGTGGTGTTCCACGGCTGCAAGCAGGGGCGCGAGGCGGTCGGGGACGCCTTCGTGAAAGGTTCCGGCTTCGCGCGCTGGGCGGAGGGCAACCGGATTGTCCTTCTCTTTCCGCAAGTTAGCGCGAGCACGCTCAATCCGAATGGCTGCTGGGACTGGTGGGGCTATACCGGCCGGAAATTCCTCACCCGCGAGGCGCCGCAGATGCTGGCCGTGAAACGCATGCTCGACCGGCTCGCCCGCCCCTGACATGGGACCGAATGTGCGCAATCGTCGCGCCGATTGTGCGCCCAATGTGCGCAACTGTGCGCGAACATTCGCCGCCATCTCCCGGCCCCCGGCGCGGGTAGTGGGTCAGTTTGAAATTTCGCCTGTTAACTCTTGCTTGCGAATCGAGTCCGCACATGTCACATATTGATGCATGAGCGATCAAGAAGCCAAGCGCGGCAAAAAGCGCCCGAGAGACATCAACGAACTAGCTAAGCACGTAGTGGATATTGCCACTGGCGAAAGTAGCAATAAAAAAATACGCTCTCCAGAATCAGATAAAAATCCATTTGCCGTTGAATTAGGACGGTTGGGTGGGAAAAAGGGGGGGAGAGCCAGGGCAGAGCGGCTTACGCCAGAGCAGCGCTCTGAAATAGCTAAAAAGGCTGCCGCTGCCCGCTGGTCTTCAAAAACAGATGACGGCTGAAATAGCTGTATTAAATCGATCAGCAATTGTTATCGCAGCGGATAGTGCTGTGACTAGAGGACCGAATAAGGTCCACGTAAATGCAAATAAAATTTTTAGTTTAAGCAACAAAAGCCCGGTTGGGCTTATGGTTTACAACAATGCCGACGTTTTTGGATTGCCGTGGGAGCTTGTTGCAAAACTCTATAGAAATGAAATTGGAAATAAAACGTTTGATTCAATCAGTGAATGGAACAGCTCGTTTGCAAACTTTTTAAGTAATCCAAAGTTCTTGGATGAAAAATCCAAAGGTAGTGAGCTTGTTACTATTGCCTACAGCTTGGCGTTAACAATAAGAGACGTATCTTTAGTGGTCTGATCCATTCAGGCGATTCCCAAATTCTCCGAAGCAGCTCATTCTTGCGCAATGAGATCAGGGATCACCGTGACTGTTACGCGCGATGAGCGGCTTCGTCTTGAAACCATCATTGCGGATCGTTGTGCGCCTCAGAAACACGTCTGGCGCGCGCAGATTATTCTGGCCACCGCCGATGGTTGCGGCACCACCGAGATCATGCGCCGGTCCGGCAAATCCAAACCCGTCGTCTGGCGTTGGCAGGAGCGCTTCATGCATGAGGGCGTGGATGGGCTGCTTCGCGACAAGACGCGGCGGCCAGGGAAGAAGCCTTTGCCCGCAACGACCGTGCAACGTGTCGTTGATCTGGCGCTGAGCAGGCCGCCGGGGGAGACCACGCATTGGACCGGCCGGATGTTGGCCAGGGCTGCCAATGTCAGCCTGCGTTCGGTTCAGCGCATTCTTGAAGCCCATCAGCTTTCTCCGCACCGGATCCGGACGTTCAAGCTTTCCAAAGATCCCCACTTTGCCGACAAGCTCAGAGACATTGTCGGTCTCTACGTTGATCCGCCCGCTCATGCCGTCGTTTTCTCGGTTGATGAGAAGAGCCAAATCCAGGCGCTGGACCGTACCCAACCGGGACTGCCAATGAAGAAGGGGCGAGCCGGAACCATGACCCATGATTACAAGCGGAACGGGACGACGACCTTATTCGCCGCGCTCAATGTGCTGGAAGGAACGGTCATTGGCCGCAACATGCAGCGCCATCGTCATCAGGAATTCATCCGCTTCCTGAATACCATCGAGGCGCAGGTTCCGGCAGGCAAGCTCGTCCACGCCATTGTCGACAACTACGCGACGCATAAACACTCCAAAGTCAGGGCCTGGCTGGCGCGCCATCCGCGTTGGACATTCCATTTTACGCCAACTTCAGCGTCCTGGCTCAATGCTGTCGAGGGCTTCTTCGCAAAACTCACGCGGCAACGGTTGAAACGGGGCGTGTTCCGATCCCTCGTTGAGCTGCAAACGGCTATCAACCGCTTTATCCAGGAAAACAATGCCGAGCCGAAACCCTTCGCCTGGACAGCCGATCCAGATCGGATCATCGAAAGCGTCAAGCGTGGGAAGCAAATGTTAGAAGTCGCTCCATTAGGTTGCAGGGGGCATGAGCGATCGAAAAAAATTGAAGAGCAGATGAATGCTTTGCTCTTGGAGATAGAGCAAGCGGATAATTTAAATGACTATAATGCTCCGAGTAAAAATGTCTTTTTGAAAGAATATGGAGAATTGTGCAAAGATGTAATTAGAGAAGTATTTCACCCATCAAGTGTTGCTATAAGATTTGTTAATAGATTCCCAGAAATTGTTAGACAATTCACGCAAAGTGCCCTGATGACGGAATATATGTCAGGGTTCGTAGTTTGCGGCTACGGGAACCAAGAATTGTTTCCAAGCTTGGCTGTCAATCATATTGATGGTGCCCCATACGGTCAGCCAAGAATCCAACTCGACGAAATTAAATCCATAGATAGGACACCTAATAACAATGCACTGATATATGCATTTGCTCGGTTTGATACCGCAGAATTATTTGTGGAAGAAGTATCAAAGAATGTAAAAAAGTTTTTTTATTAAGTCAATAGAAAGCTCTCTCAAGGGTTTTGGGGATGGAATATTTCAGCAATTCTTAGATGCGCAAAAAATTAGTCCAGATGAACGAAAAGTATATAGAAAAATGTTTAATGACGAAGTATCAGATTTTGTTGGAAACTTTAAGAATAATTTGGGTGATTATATTCATAGGAGTTCTGTTAGTCCGATTTTGAGCGCTTTAGATGGGCTTGGTAAGGAAGATATGGCAAGCTTAGCAGAGGCGTTGGTGGATATCGCTTCACTGAAGCTAAGGGTCTCCAAGCGAACTGAGGTCGTGGGAGGGCCTGTAGATGTTGCAACTTTATCAAAGGGTGATGGTTTTGTATGGATCAAGCGCAAGCACTATTTTGATGAAAAGTACAATGCGCATTTCTTAAAGCAATATCTTGATGAGAAACCACGCCTTTTGAAAGGTGAAAAAGATGAAGATCAGAACCCGTAGGATGATCAAGAAGACCGATTATTATCGATCTAGGCTGCGTTGACAAAAGGGATTCCCAAATCAGTTGAGTTTTGATTTAAGGATGTCTTTTAGGGGAGGCATCTTTGGGATATCCGAGTGACGTCAGCGATGCAGCGTGGGAAATCATTGCCCCGCTCCTTCCATCAGAACGTGGCCGGTGGGCGCGACCAGCACAGGATAATCGCAGATATTTCAATGGCATGATGTGGATCATGCGCACGGGCGCACCGTGGCGATACCTGCCGCCAGACTATGGCAAATGGAATTCCGTCTACGTCCGTTTCAGGCGCTGGGCGGAGATGGGTGTGTGGGATGCGATCCTCGAAACGCTTGTCGAACTGGGGCTCACCGACGACTGGGCTCACATGATGGACAGCACCACCGTTCGCGCTCATGCTCAGGCAGCGGGCGGAAAAGGGGGACTCATTCAAATGCTCTTGGTCGAAGCCGCGGCGGCTTTTCGACAAAGATCCACGCCCGGTCAGACGGTAAAGGACGCCCTCTTGGCTTTGTCCTCACAGGCGGCGAAACCTCGGACTATCGCGGCGTAGACGACCTGTTGAAATTGCCGGTCAACAAACCGAAAATCATGTTGGCGGACAAAGGGTTTGACAGCGACGACGTTCGATCTGCCCTGCTCATGAAAGGCATTGGACCAGTCATTCCGCCGAAAACAAATCGCAAAGATCCGCCTGCCTGCGACTTCAAAGCCTACAAGGATCGCAATCGGATCGAGCGCATGTTTGGTAAACTGAAACAGTTCCGGCGCATCGCCACGCGCTATGACAAAACGAAACTGTCTTACGCTGGATTCCTCGCGCTCGCTGCCGCCCATATCTGGCTACCCGCTTTTGTCAACGCAGCCTAATTCATCTATCAATGAGCATATTCCCATACCCAAGAGCAAAATTTCACCAGAACGCGCCGCAGAATATGCGGTTGAAAAGGCCCTTCGTTCTACCAAAAAGATTTTTAAACTGACTGAAAATGCTTGACCGCTTAAGCATATAGCATTATATCTAGGGGCATGAACAAGCTGCCCCTACAAAAACGCGCTCAGATTTTGCACCTCCTGTGCGAAGGAAATTCCATTCGCGCAGTGACACGCCTTACCGGTGTGAGCAAAAACACGGTCACTAAGCTCTTGATTGACGCTGGTAAGGCTTGCGCTGCGTACCACGATGAGCATGTCCGAAATGTCAAAGCCGAGCGCGTGCAGGTCGATGAGGTCTGGAGCTTCACCTATTCCAAGCAGAAAAACGTTTCCACGGCGAAGGCGGCTCCCGAAGACGCTGGCGACACATGGACTTGGACGGCGATCGAGGCGGACACGAAGTTGATCGTTTCCTATCTCGTCGGTGGGCGGGATAGCGAATATGCAATAACGTTTATGGACGATCTGCGGGGCCGGATTTCAAACCGCGTTCAGCTCACCAGCGATGGACACAAGGCTTATCTGGAAGCGGTCGAGGGCGCTTTCGGCGGCGATGTTGACTACGCTCAACTGGTCAAGCTGTATGGCAATGCGCCAGAGAGCGCGAAGGGCCGCTATTCACCGGCAGAATGCACCGGCATCAAAAAGACGCGCATTGAAGGCAATCCCGATCCCAAGCATGTTTCAACCAGCTACGTCGAGCGCCAAAACCTGACGATGCGCATGCATATGCGCAGGTTCACTCGGCTGACGAATGCCTTTTCGAAGAAAGTCGAAAATCATTCCTACGCTGTCGCTCTGCATTTCATGTATTACAATTTCGTCCGTATACATCAGAAATTGCGAATGAGCCCTGCTATGGCTGCGGGCGTAACCGATCGGCTTTGGGAAATTTCCGACATTGCGGCGCTTGTTGAAGCTGCAGAGGATGCGCCGAAAAAGCGCGGGGCGTACAAAAAGAAAGCCGCATAAAGAAAGCGTTAACCAAACACCGATCAGGATTGCTTCGATGCCTCAACAAAAATTGCTGCGACGATCGCATGACTGCTGATGACGAAATCGCCTTTATTCTGTCTACTGTCGATACGCTCGCACTTGCCCTTTCCAAGGCCGGGCATCAGTGGGCGGAGTGCGAGCGCACCGCTTACGAAGCTACCGTCAATCTCCTCACTTTTGGCGATTATACGGAGACTGGTTCGTCGGCTTCACAGAGTAGCCAAGCTCACTTGCTTTTGCGTAGATGGCATCCTCACTGCGGCCGAGCTTAAGTGCGATGATCCGCGTTGGCGTGTTCTCCGCAATCAGCTTGCGTAGCAGCCTTAAATCATCAGTGGTCTACGGTTTATTGAAATTCGATGGCCAATTGCTCATCGTAAGTAGTCCTTTTGGTTAGCCGGACGCTTGACCAAAACAACGCAAGGACTTCAGACTGGTTTGGTGATTCGTGGCGTCGAGCGTATTTTAGATTTTTGAGAAACTAAGCCGCTTTAAGCCCCTACAGCTTCAGGCGGCTTTTTTACGCAACGCAACTGGAACGAACATACCTCGAATTTGAGGATATGAAAAGAAAAAGACCACAAAATGCCTGTGCGGTCAAGCATGAAAAAACCGCGTGGATTTCAGCGAAAAATTTCAAACTGACCCACTACCCCGGCGCGGAACTGCTTGCATTGCAGCCCGTTCATCCGGTAGAAGACCAGCATAAACGCAATTCTTAACGACACCGTTACCACGAGTGAAGCCCACGCCCGGCAACATCGAGAGACTGACAGCGCGCGCCACCCCGGCGCCCCGCGCTCGCAGCCCCTTGCCCGCGGCGTCCCTGCTTTCCGGCCTTCTCCTCCTTATCCGCCCCTGAGCGCCGTCCGGCTGTGCTGGGCGCTTAGGGGTTTGCACTTACCGACAAAAGCGCAACAATTCCGGTCCAGGCTCAATTCCTGCCGGAGAGGAAGAAGGTTGATAGTCCATGACACAGGACGTGAAGTCTGAAGGCGCCGTCCCCGCAAAGCAGCGATCCGGCGACCGCGTCTATATTTTCGACACCACCTTGCGCGATGGCGAGCAGTCGCCCGGCGCCTCGATGACGCTGGAGGAAAAGCTCCAGGTCGCCGAACTGCTGGACGAGATGGGCGTCGACATCATCGAGGCCGGCTTCCCGATCGCCTCGAATGGCGATTTCGAGGCGGTCCGCGAAATCAGCAAGGTGGTCAAGAACGCCGTGGTCTGCGGCCTGGCGCGGGCCGGGCTCACCGACATCGACCGGGCGGGCGAGGCCTTGCGCGAGGCGGAGCGTCCGCGCATCCACACTTTCATCGGCACCTCGCCGCTCCATCGCCAGTTCCAGTTGCAGATGGATCAGGACCAGGTGTATGAGGCCGTCGTCGCCTCCGTCACCCGCGCGCGCACCTATACCGACAATGTCGAATGGTCGCCGATGGACGCAACGCGCACCGAGCCGGACTTCCTCAAGCGCGTCGTCGAGGCCGCGATCAAGGCCGGCGCCACCACGATCAACATTCCCGACACGGTCGGCTATACGACGCCGGAGGAGTTTTACGAGATCATTCGGATGCTGCGCGAGGAGGTGCCGGGCGGCGACGGGGTGATCTTCTCCACCCACTGCCACAACGATCTGGGCCTCGCCGTCGCCAATTCGCTGGCGGGCGTCAAGGCCGGCGCGCGGCAGATCGAGTGCACCATCAACGGCCTCGGCGAGCGGGCGGGCAATGCCGCGCTGGAAGAGGTCGTCATGGCGATCAACACCCGCAATGACGTGCTGCCCTATTGGACCGGTATCGACACGAGGCTGATCACCCGCGCCTCCAAGCTGGTCTCGGCCGTCTCCGCCTTCCCGGTCCAGTACAACAAGGCGATCGTCGGCAAGAACGCCTTCGCGCATGAGAGCGGCATTCACCAGGACGGCGTGCTGAAGAACGCCCAGACCTACGAGATCATGACGCCGGAGAGCGTCGGCCTGAAACAGTCCTCGCTGGTGATGGGCAAGCATTCCGGACGCCACGCCTTCCGCGAGAAGCTGCGCGATATGGGCTACGATCTGGGCGGCAATGCCTTCGAGGCGGCCTTCCAGGCGATGAAGGATCTCGCCGACAAGAAGAAGAGCGTCTATGACGAGGACATCGAGGCGATCGTCGGCCAGGGCGTGGCGACCGCGCATGACCGCATCAAGGTCCTGTCGCTGACCGTGATCGCCGGCACGGGCGGGCCGCAAAAGGCGACCGTCACGCTCGACATCGACGGCAAGCACCAGACCGCCGAATGCACCGGCGACGGCCCGGTCGACGCCACCTTCAAGGCGATCCGCACGCTGGTGCCGCATAATGCGCATCTGGCGCTCTATCAGGTCCACGCCGTCACCGAGGGCACCGACGCCCAGGCCGAGGTCAGCGTGCGGCTGGAGGAGGACGGCAAGACCGTCACCGGCCGCGGCGCCGACACCGACACGCTGGTCGCCTCAGCCCGCGCCTATGTCAGCGCGCTGAACAATCTGATGACCAGGCGGGAGAAGAGTGCGCCGGGGGCGATGGCGGCGGTGTGAGGCGGAAAGGATAAGTGGTAAAGGCCGCGCCCGACGAGCCAGGCCCTATATCCGCCGGTATGCGACGATGGGCGGTGGACGACAAGCTGCGATTTATCGCCCGATCGCCGAGTTACCTGTGCAATCTCGAATAGGATCACTACATGAGCGGGAGTTCTTGCTCATAGAATCCTAATTGAGACCGCGTAGCAATTTCTGCTACCTAGCCAAGAAACCTGCGGTAAGAAATTGATGCCGGCCTATAGCAAGGCCATATTGTGTCTAGTGGAGCGACTTTAACATTTGCTTCCCACGCTTGACGCTTTCGATGATCCGATCTGGATCGGCTGTCCAGGCGAAGGGTTTCGGCTCGGCATTGTTTTCCTGGATAAAGCGGTTGATAGCCGTTTGCAGCTCAACGAGGGATCGGAACACGCCCCGTTTCAACCGTTGCCGCGTGAGTTTTGCGAAGAAGCCCTCGACAGCATTGAGCCAGGACGCTGAAGTTGGCGTAAAATGGAATGTCCAACGCGGATGGCGCGCCAGCCAGGCCCTGACTTTGGAGTGTTTATGCGTCGCGTAGTTGTCGACAATGGCGTGGACGAGCTTGCCTGCCGGAACCTGCGCCTCGATGGTATTCAGGAAGCGGATGAATTCCTGATGACGATGGCGCTGCATGTTGCGGCCAATGACCGTTCCTTCCAGCACATTGAGCGCGGCGAATAAGGTCGTCGTCCCGTTCCGCTTGTAATCATGGGTCATGGTTCCGGCTCGCCCCTTCTTCATTGGCAGTCCCGGTTGGGTACGGTCCAGCGCCTGGATTTGGCTCTTCTCATCAACCGAGAAAACGACGGCATGAGCGGGCGGATCAACGTAGAGACCGACAATGTCTCTGAGCTTGTCGGCAAAGTGGGGATCTTTGGAAAGCTTGAACGTCCGGATCCGGTGCGGAGAAAGCTGATGGGCTTCAAGAATGCGCTGAACCGAACGCAGGCTGACATTGGCAGCCCTGGCCAACATCCGGCCGGTCCAATGCGTGGTCTCCCCCGGCGGCCTGCTCAGCGCCAGATCAACGACACGTTGCACGGTCGTTGCGGGCAAAGGCTTCTTCCCTGGCCGCCGCGTCTTGTCGCGAAGCAGCCCATCCACGCCCTCATGCATGAAGCGCTCCTGCCAACGCCAGACGACGGGTTTGGATTTGCCGGACCGGCGCATGATCTCGGTGGTGCCGCAACCATCGGCGGTGGCCAGAATAATCTGCGCGCGCCAGACGTGTTTCTGAGGCGCACAACGATCCGCAATGATGGTTTCAAGACGAAGCCGCTCATCGCGCGTAACAGTCACGGTGATCCCTGATCTCATTGCGCAAGAATGAGCTGCTTCGGAGAATTTGGGAATCGCCTGAATGGATCAGACCACTAGCCAATTCCCGTAAGATTAGCGGGCGTTGCATTGCAGGCCGTGAGCTGGTGAACGGCCAGCTCGGAGGCTGGATTCGCCCAGTAAGTTCACGACCGAATGCTGAGCTGTCAGAGGAAGATCGCCGGTTCGAGAATGGTAACGATCCGCGCGTTCTCGATATCATCCGTATCCCGATGATTGAACCGAGGCCGCATGCTTTCCAGGTGGAGAACCATCTCATCGACGCCGATTATTATTGGACGTTGCAAGGAACCGTTAGCTGGGAGGAGGCGCGTGCTGCGGTGGAGGGGACAGGACGCCCGCTTTGGGACAACCAGTCGTCAAGCTACAACGGCCTGCGTGACAGGGTGAATGAGGCTGTTGCCACGCCCACCGATGGATCATTGCGGCTTATCGAGGTCACCGACCTTGAAGTACAGGTTGCCGTTGAGGGAGCCGAATTCGGCAACGGAAAGCGTAGGCTGCGTGGGCGGTTCACTCACGGTTGCATACGACATTCGCTGTCAATCACCGATCCACCAGTCGAACGCCAATACCTTGCGGGGCCGAATGGCAGGTTCCCGGTGGGACATGCCCTTCTGTGCGTCAGTCTAAGTGAGCCTTTTAATGGATGGGCCTACAAGCTCGTAGCGGCTGTTATTCCACCGCAAGGCTGACAAACTGCCAAGGATACGACCCAAAATGACTGAAGTGTTAAGCATAGGCCATTCGACGCTCACGTATGAGCAGTTTTTAGTTCGGTTAAGGAAGGCCGGCATTACTGCAATCGCGGATGTCAGGACTTCACCTTTCTCGCGAAAGTTCCCACAATACAATCAGAAACAAACTAAAAGAGGCTTTGATCAAAGACGGAATATCCTACGTCTTCCTAGGAAAGGAACTAGGCGGAAGGCCTGCGGCGCAGGAATATTATACCGACGGGATCGCCGATTATGAAAAGATGGCAACTGCTGATACGTTCAGTGTTGGTCTTGATCGGGTCGAGCGCGGGGCACGAGAATATCGCATTGCGTTGATGTGTTCCGAGCGCAGTCCGCTCGATTGTCATCGCTGTCTGCTGGTTGGAAAAATCCTGATTGTGCGTGGGCTAAGCGTGACCCATATCTCCTCCCTGGAACAAATCGATCGCACAGGAAGAGATAGAACAGCAGCTATTAGAAATGGCACGTAAAGAACGTGGACGACATGTTCGCGTCGCGAAACCAGCGACTGAATGATGCCTATAGGAAACAGGCCCGTAAGGTCGCGTTTGCAGAAAGCAAATCCGTACAAAATGCGGCCGAAGCGGGATAGGAAACTTCTTATGGCAAAAACCGTGGTCACGACGATCGGCTTCACTAAGACTAACGCTGAGTGTTTTTTTGAACGCTTGCTAAGCGCAGGTGTTCGGAAGATTGTAGACGTGCGACTTCACAACACCTCACAACTTGCCGGTTTTGCTAAGGCCGATGATCTTGCATACTTTCTCAAGAAGATCGGCGACATCGAGTATGTTCACCAGCCTTTGCTTGCACCTACCGATACGATGCTTAAGGCTTACAAAAAGGAAAAGGGCGATTGGAGCATCTATGAAAATCGTTTTCTAAATCTAATGTATGAACGCAAGATCGAGACCCGATTGAAACCGGAGATGCTCGAAGGTGCATGCCTACTCTGTTCGGAAGCAACGCCGCATCACTGCCACCGCCGTCTCGTTGTCGAATATCTAAACGACAAATGGGATAGTACGCTTGCAGTCAGACATCTCTGATCGGCGTCTTAGCCGACCACCGCAAGGTTTGCGGCCAGTTTGGAACCCATTACCCCCGGCGAGACTTATGGTCTAACGAAGGCCAAGTCATCCGATATTTGAAGTTCAAAGCTTGACTCCCAAACCCAAAGCAAGCCCTCTATGAGGTCAAGCCTTGCCTTATCCGCCACAGCCAAGACCGGACTGCCAGATGGCGCAGCATAACGGGCGACGCCCGCGAAAAGCTGCCGCCCTTCGACGCCGCCTTCTATGACGCGGCGCGCCGTGACATGACCAAAGCCTCCGAGCTGACCGTCCCGCCGCGCGACGGCCGGGCCTTCCGCATCGCCAAAGGCCAGCTCTTCCGCATTCTGTGCACCGGCGATGTCAGCGACGAGGCCTACGGAAAACCCTATCGGCCATCTTCGAGTGAGATCAGCTTTGACGGAACTATTCAAAATGATTATTCGTCGCGCCGGGCCTGCCTGCCCGGCGCCCGAGCCGGGGATCGAGCCATTTTCTATCCGCCACGCACCAGTTTTGCGGATATGCCAATAGGCCCCGGATCTCCTCTTCGCTCCGCCTGTCCCGGCCTTGAGCCGGGATCAGGGGCGACGTCGGTTTCCATCAAACATGACCCGCATCAGGGCGCGATCGGTTCAATCGGTGACGACGACTTTGAAATCGCCGCTAAGGCAGGGATTTCGGCCGAGTTTGGAGAAACCGTTTCCGTTCAAATTGATCCCGCGCTAGCTTGCCGTCATCTTCGCAACGGGCTCGATGCGCGGCAACATGACAGACCCCTCAATCCCACCGGCATTCTCCATTACCCTGTTTCTGATCGGTTTTCCGCTCCTGTGGTTGTTCGTCACCGGGCTTCTCTCCTATTTGAGCGGCTGGCGGAGTTTGGCCAAAAAGTTCCGGGCCGATGTGCCTCCTCCCGGCGACAGCTACAAATTCGTCTCCGGCTCGCTCGGCATGCGGATCTTTCCGGTCAATTACTCGGGCTGTCTCTTCGTCACCGTCGCCCCGGCGGGCATCCACCTTTCGATCCTGTTCCTCTTTCGCTTCCTGAGCCCGCCCCTGCTCATCCCGTGGAAGAGCATCGAGTCCGTCGTCGACAGCCGCATCCTGTTCTTCGACCGCGCCAGAATCAGCATTCGGGATAGCTGGCCCACGCTCACGATCTATGGCCGTGCGGGCCGCGCCATTCTGACGAAAATGAACAAGGGCGGCGGGTCGGGATCGTAGTTTCGCCAATTCAGCTTTTCCGGCGGCGGCACGAATCGCGGCAGGAAGCTATCGCCATTCATTCGCCTTCGCGTTACTACTGTAGACGGCGCGCTGGAATTGGAGTGGGGGGAGGCACAATGATCGATGCAGGGCAGCAGGTGGCGTTCCACGCTTCGCCTTGGAAGCTTTTCGGCCTGGGGGTGCTCGGCATCGGCATGACGGCGCTGAGCGCGGCGGTCGCCATTCCGCTGCTCGGCAACGTGCCGCCGGGAAGCTTTGCGCAATTTGTCGGCTATGTCGGGGTGGTCTTCTTCGCGCTCTGCACTGTCCTGATTTTCCGGCGCGCCGCGACCATGCGCGGCCCCGTGGTGACGATGGCGCCGGAGGGCATTCGCGACATCCGGATTGCGCCCGAGTTCATTCCCTGGCCGGCCATTCAAGGCATGTGGACCTGGAGCCTTTCCGGCCAGAAAATACTCATCCTCGCCGTCGATCCGGCGGTGAGGGAGCGGTTGACGACGACGCGCATCGCGAAATGGACGCGCGGGGCCAATGCCGCGCTCGGCGCCGATGGCGTCGGCATCACGGCGCAGGGGCTGGCGGTGAGCTACGACACGTTGATGAAGACCGTGGCGGACTATTGGGACGCGGCGCGCAGCAATCGGGCGGCCGGATGAGCGGGGCGGACGCTGAAGCCCTCCCATGCAGCGAGGCATGAGCGAGCGTCAGTAATCCACGCTCATGAGATAGAGGCCGCAGGCGGGGGCCATGGCCCCGCAGCGTGTGCGGTCGTGGGCGGCAAGCGCATCGCGCAAATCGGCGGGCGACCATTTGCCCTCGCCGACCAGCTTGAGGCTGCCGACCATCGAGCGAACCTGATGATGCAGGAAGGAGCGCGCCGAGGCGTGAATCGCGATCTCATCGCCGGCGCGTTCGACATCGAGCCGGTCCAGCGTCTTGAGCGGCGATCGCGCCTGGCATTCGGCGGCGCGGAAGGTGGTGAAGTCATGCCGGCCGACGAGATGCTGCGCGGCCTCCGCCATCGCGGCGGCGTCGAGGCGCGGCCAGACTCGCCAGGCATGGTCGCGGTCGAGGGCGAGCGGCGCCGGGCGGTTAATGATGCGGTAGAGATAATGCCGCGCCCTGGCGGAGAAGCGCGCATCGAAGGTCTCGTCCACCTTCTCGCAGGCGAGAATAGCAATCGGCGCGGGCTTCAGATGGTAATTGACCGCCTTCATCACCGTATCGGGCGGCCAATCCCTGGCGAGATCGATATGGGCGACCTGCCCGCGCGCATGGACGCCGGAATCGGTGCGGCCCGCCCCGCGCGGAATGAAGGGCTCACCGCAAAAGGCGGCGATGGCTTCCCGAAGCCGCTCCTGGATCGAGGGCGCGTTCGCCTGCATCTGCCAGCCGGCAAAAGGCGTCCCGTCATATTCGATGGTCAGTTTGTAACGGGGCATCGGAGCTGCGGGTCAAAGGCCGACTGACTCCCTCTCCCCGGCAATGTCGCGCCGGCCTCTCCCCGAGGGAGAGGTGAGGAAGTGCGTTTCGCTTGTTCAGCTTCGGCATAGCATCAAACCGGCTTGATCAGCACATGGCGTTTCTTGCCGAGCGACAGCTTGATCACGCCGTCAGCGTTGAGCTGGGCCTCGGTCAGCTTGGCCTTGTCGTCGCCGACGAGTTCGTCATTGACGCGTGCGCCGCCTCCCTTGACATGCCGGCGCGCCTCGCCATTGCTCGCCGCAAGACCGGCCTTCACCATCGCCGTCAGCAAGCCGATCCCCTTTTTCAGCTCGGCGGCCGGCAGCTCGACGGTCGGCAGGCCAGCAGCGGCATGGCCTTCGCTGAAGGTCTGCCGCGCTGTCTCAGCGGCCCGTTCGGCGGCCTCGCGGCCGTGGGCGAGCGCGGTCGCCTCCGTCGCCAGGAGCTTTTTCGCCTCGTTGATCTCCGCCCCCTCGAGCGCTTCCAGACGCGCGATCTCATCAAGCGGAAGTTCGGTGAACAGACGCAGGAACCGTCCGACATCGGCGTCCTCGGCATTGCGCCAATATTGCCAGTAGTCGTAGGGGCTGAGCATGTCGGCATTGAGCCAGACGGCGCCCTGCACGGTCTTGCCCATCTTCGCGCCCGACGCGGTCGTCAGAAGCGGCGTCGTCAGGCCGAACAGCTCGACATGCTGCGCCCGCCGGCCGAGATCGACCCCGTTGACGATATTGCCCCACTGGTCCGAGCCGCCCATCTGCAGCCGGCAGCCATAGCGCCGGTAAAGCTCGACGAAATCATAGGCCTGGAACAGCATGTAGTTGAATTCGAGAAAGGTCAGCGGCTGCTCGCGCTCGAGCCGCAATCTGACGCTGTCGAAGGTCAGCATGCGGTTGATCGTGAAATGCGGCCCGTATTCGCGCAGGAAATCGATATAGTTGAGCTGGCTCAGCCAATTGTCGTTGTCGACCATCAGAGCATCCTGCGGGCCGTCGCCGAAAGACAGGAATTTGTCGAAGACGGCGCGGATGCCGGCCTTGTTCGCACCGATCCGCTCCTGGGTCAGCAGCTTGCGCGTCTCGTCCTTGCCGGACGGATCGCCGACCTTCGTCGTGCCGCCGCCGATCAGCACGATCGGCTGATGGCCGGTCTGCTGCAGATGACGCAGCATCATGATGCCGATCAGGCTTCCGACATGCAGGCTCGGTGCGGTACAGTCGAAGCCGATATAGGCGGTGACCGTCTCGCGGCATGCGAGTTCGTCCAATCCGGCGAGGTCGGTGCATTGATGGATGTAGCCGCGGCTCTGCAGCGTGTTCAGAAAATCGGATTTCAGCGTCGTCATACTATAGGCTTTCGGCTGCTATAATGCGTTTGGCACGGCGCGCGGAGGAGGCGGAAGGCGCGTCTGCCGGGCTGGCAGGCACTCTCAGGGCGGCTGTGCCGCGCCGGGGCATGAGGGGAATACATAAAGACTGCCTCGTTTGCCGGTTCTATAACAGTTTCGAGGCTCAGTTGCACGGCTTAGCGAGCACCGGATGAGAGCGATCGGACTTATGAGCGGCACATCGATGGATGGAGTCGATGTCGCGCTGATCGAAACGGATGGCGAGCACATCCAGTCACTCGGGCCGGCCGGAATCTACGCCTATCAGGACGAGGAGCGCGACCTGCTGCGCCAAGCCGTCGAGGATGCGGCGGAGCTGAGCGACCGCGGCGCGCGGCCGGGCATTCTGGCCGAGGCGGAAATGCTGATCACGGAGGTTCATATTCAGGCGGTCGAGGCGTTCCTCGCCGACTATGGTTTCACGCGCGAAGACGTCGATGTCATCGGCTTCCATGGGCAGACGGTCCTGCACAAGCCGCATGAGGCGCTGACGGTCCAGCTCGGCGACGGGCAGCGTCTCGCGG
Organism: uncultured Alphaproteobacteria bacterium; assembly: GCA_963749875.1. Classification (GTDB taxonomy): domain Bacteria; phylum Pseudomonadota; class Alphaproteobacteria; order Rhizobiales; family Rhodomicrobiaceae; genus JAHQVI01. The sequence goes on along the minus strand of CAVVOX010000002.1, from coordinate 350,467 downwards.
ACAGCCTCGGGATCGATGTCGTTTATGATTTCCGCGCCGCCGACATGGCGGAGGGTGGGCAAGGCGCGCCGCTGGTTCCCATCTATCATCGGGCGCTGGTTGAGATGTCCGGGCTGCCGAGGCCGGCTGTCGTCGTCAATCTCGGCGGCGTCGCCAATGTGACCTTCATCGGCGAGGACGGCGGTCTGGTGGCTTTCGACACCGGCCCCGGCAACGCCATGATCGACGACTGGGTCTTCCAAAATGCCGGGCTGCGCTGCGACGAGGATGGCCGGCTTGCAGCCCAGGGGCAGGCCGATGCCCGCCGGGTGGAGGCGCTGCTCGGCGAATCCTATTTCATGCTGAAACCGCCGAAATCGCTCGACCGCAATGCGTTTTCGCTGGAGGCGGTCGACGGCCTGTCGCTCGAGGACGGCGCGGCGACGCTGACCGCCTTTACGGTTGCCTCCTTGATCTGTGGCCTCGCCCATCTCCCTGCCGCGCCGCAGATCTTCGTGCTGAGCGGCGGCGGCACGCATAATGGGGCGCTCACCGGCAATTTGCGCAAGCTCCTGCCTGCGAGGGTCGAGATTGCCGATGACATCGGCTGGAACGCCGAGGCGATCGAAGCCCAGGCTTTCGGCTTCCTAGCGGTGCGCTCGCTGAAGGGTCTGCCGATCACATTTCCGGGCACGACCGGCGCCCCGCAACCGATGACCGGCGGCATTGTCGCCCGACCGGCGGCGCAATCGGAAGGCAGCGAGGCAAGCGGTTCGCAGAGCTCTTCTTAGAACGGCCGTTTCCTATTGACCCGAAACCCCTCATTGCGGGGAATGCGAAATGATCGGCGCAAGGCGCGCGGCCCGCTCGGTCGAGAGATGGCTTTGCGCCGCGGATCCGCGCAAAGCCCCCCTCAGCCCTTGCTCTCGTCGCCAGCTTCCTCGACCTCTTCGCCGGCCTCCTGCATCACCTCAACGGCTTCCTCCTCGAAAACCTCCTGAGCGGCGGCCAACGCCTCCTCCCGCTCATCTTCGTCGCGCAGCGCGGTGACGTCCTCGCCGCGAGCCTGGCGCTCGGCCTCTTCCATCGTCCGCGCCACATTGATGAGGACGGAAAGACTCCACTTCCGGATGGAGCCGGATTCGGATCGGGTGCTGGCCGAGCGTCTTGATCGGCCGGTCGAGCTGAATTTGCGCCCGGCCGACCGTATAGCCGCCTTCGGTCACCGTTTCGGCAATGTCGCGAGTCGTCACGGAGCCATAGAGCTGACCGGAATCGCTTGCCTGCCGCAGCACGATGAAGCTTTGTCCTTCCAGCTTTGCGTTGACGGCGCCGGCTTCTTTCTTCTGCTCCAGATTTTGCGCTTCGAGCTGGGCGCGTTGCTGCTCAAACTGGGCGATATTGGTCTTGGTCGCGCGCAGGGCCTTGCCCTTCGGCAGCAGGAAATTGCGTGCGTAGCCGTCTTTGACTTTGACGACGTCCCCCATCTGGCCGAGGCGGCCGATCCGTTCCAGAAGAATGACTTGCATGGTTTCTACTCCTCAAAGATGTGGGCCCGGACGCGGCGGCGTGGGCGGTGTGTTCCGTTGCAAATGACGCTGACGCAAACGAAGAAATGGCTCAAGCAGCCCCAGAAGCGTAACCGGCAGACCGACCCAGGGCGTGAGAAACAAGCCGGCGTAAAGGGCGAACAGCACCAGCGGTTTGAATTGCAGCGTGGCGACGAGCACATGCACGACCGCCAGCCCCATCAGGAGATGCGCGCAGGCGAAGGCGCCGAGGAACGCGGTGCCGATGAGGCCGGGAAGGCCCGAACCGAAATTGAGCGCCAGGGCGATCAGGAAGCCGATCGGAACAAAGAGCGGATAGTCGATCCTGGTGAATTCCGGCAAGGGGCGGGCGAGCAGCCCGGAGATCCTTGCGCTCTTGGCCGCGAGCCATAAATTGCCGACCATGACCAGAAGCCAGAAGATCGCGGCGAAGGCCGGCAGAATGTAGCGCGTGAACCGCTCGACGAATTGCTGGAACGCGGCCTGTCCGAATTCCGGACCGAACACCGCCTGGAGCTGTTTGAAGGCCTCCTCGTTGAAGATCGCCCCGATCGTGCGGGAATAAGTTTCGCTGTCGCCGCCGATCAGAAGCAGCGCGAGCGCCACCAGCCCTCCCGCCATGACGGACGCCCAGGCGATGATCCGGCCGAACGGATACCATTCGATCCGGATCTGCGGCGATCCGCTCCCCTCGCCCGGCTGGCCGGAGACCGGAACGTCCCTGTGGAGCAGCATCAGATAGGACAGGACAACGCCCGGCACGCCGACGAACAGGCCGAAGGCGATCGCGGACTTGATACTGAGAACGAGGGCCAAAAGCGCCGTCGCGGTGACGAAGGCAAGCAGGGCGGCGCTAACGCCCCATCCCACACCGGCGAGCAGCACCGGAAGCGGCGTCAGATAAAAGAGCATGAGGGCGAGCGCGGAATTGTTCGCAAGCGACGCGAACAGAACGGCCGCGACAAGCCCCGCACCGATGCCGATTAATGTTGGCGATGCCGTCATTGTGCTGTCCCGCCTGATGCGGTTAGACGCCGATCACGATGAACCGGCCTCAACCCAGAGCCGATGCGAGCGTCTTCAACTTGCCCGGCTCTGATCGATTATCGCTACTGTGCCGCCGGCGCCGTCCGGCTCTCCTATTTCAGAACGTAAGGCAGGAGGCCGAGAAACCGCGCCCGCTTGATCGCCTTTGCCAGTTCGCGCTGCTTGTTCGCGGACACGGCGGTGATCCGGCTGGGAACGATCTTGCCGCGCTCGGACGTGAAGCGCTGCAGCAGCTTGACGTCCTTATAGTCGATCTTCGGAGCGGTGTCGCTGGAGAAGGGGCAGGTTTTCCGGCGGCGCTGAAAAACCTTGCGGGGCTGGACCGACTGCGCGTTCATGATTGCTCTCCTTCAGCGGCGGTTTCAGTGCGGGGCGCGCGTTCCCGTTCCCGGCGGGGGCCGCGCCGGTCACCGCGGTCGCCTCTGTCCCCCCGGTCACCGCGGTCGCCTCTGTCACCCCGATCACCCCGATCGTCGGCGCGCTTCATCATCGCCGACGGCTTCTCCTCGAGCTCATCGACGCGGATGGTCATGAACCGAATCACGTCGGACGAGAGGCCCATCTGGCGCTCCATCTCGGCGACCGCCTCATGCGGCGCGGTGATGTTCATGAGCGAGAAATGGGCCTTGCGGTTCTTCTTGATCCGAAAAGCGAGGGTCTTGACACCCCAATGCTCCACCTTGCCGACCGTGCCGCCATTTTCCTCGATGACGGTCTGAAAGCCTTTCTGCAAAGCGGTCATCTGCTGCGCCGTGATATCCTGGCGCGCCAAAAAGACATGTTCGTAGCTGGGCATGAATGCGCCTTTCCTTCTTCAAAACCGATACGCCCCGGCGCGAAGCCCCTTTGAGCCTTCAATAAGGAAAGGCTCGTTCGGCAGACTCGAAAGAGCGGAAACACGGGGAGAAGCGCCTGCCCTCAAGCAGCGCACCGCCGCACATGCAGCGGCTCCCGTTCAGCCTCCAACCGAAGCGGTATGGGCTGCTTATAAGCGATTTTTCCAGCTTGGCAAGGGCAAGCGCGGGAAGGTCGCAGAAAGCCGGCGTGCAAAACGGGCCGGGATCGGGGAAGCGAGGGCGAACGAACGCTTGACATTGGCTCTGCAATAGTTGTCTTTGGCGCCCAATGCCGCGCATGCCGGCAGGCAGGACCGACATCCGCCGAAGGTTTGCCTCGCTTCAAGAATGGACATCGCACTTACATTTCCCGGACAAGGCAGCCAGTTCGTCGGCATGGGCAAGGACCTCGCCGAAGCCTTTCCCGCCGCGCGCGAAATCTTCAGGGAAGTCGATGACGGGATTGGCCAGCCGCTCAGCCAGATCATGTGGGAAGGCCCGGCCGACAGCCTGACGCTGACGGAAAATGCCCAGCCGGCGCTCATGGCGGTATCGCTTGCCGTCACGCGCGTTCTCCAGCGCGAAAAGGGATGGGACGTTGCCTCCGCGCGCTTCGTCGCGGGGCATTCTCTCGGCGAATATTCGGCCCTGGCCGCCGCCGGGACATTCAGCGTGGGCGACGCCGCAAGGCTGCTGCGCATTCGCGGCAAGGCCATGCAGGAGGCCGTGCCGCTCGGCGAGGGCGCGATGGCGGCGTTGCTCGGCGTCGATCTGGAGACCGCCGCGAAGATCGCGCAAGAAGCGGCGCAGGCAACTGGCCTCGTCTGCCAGGTCGCCAATGACAATGCGCCCGGCCAGGCGGTGATCAGCGGCGCGAAGGCGGCCGTCGACCGCGCCGGCGAGATCGGCAAGGATCATGGGGTGAGGCGGGCCGTGCCGCTTCCCGTCAGCGCCCCCTTCCACTGCGCCTTGATGCAGCCCGCGGCCGATCGCATGGCGGAGGCGCTCGCCGACGTCACGCTGCAATCGCCGGCCGTTCCCCTTATCGCCAATGTGACCGCCGAGCCGGTTGAAGACCCCGGGACCATTCGCCGGCTGCTCATCGAGCAGGTGACCGCCACCGTGCGCTGGCGCGAAAGCGTCCGTTTCATGGCCGATCGCGGCGTTACCCGGCTTTATGAGATCGGCGCCGGCAAGGTTCTGACCGGGATGGTGCGGCGTATCGATGAGCGCTTGACGGGCGTTGCGATCGGAACACCCGCCGACGTCGAGACCGCGGTCGGCGCGCTTCCCTCCCACGCCAGCTGACAGACCCGCAAGAATGCGAAAGATCCGTTGCCATGTTTGATCTGACAGGAAAGGGCGCGCTTGTTACCGGAGCCACCGGCGGGATCGGCGGCGCGATCGCCAGGACGCTGAAGGAACAGGGCGCCAAGGTCGCAATTTCCGGCACGCGCGAGGACCGCCTCAAGGCGCTCGCCGCCGAGCTCGGCGATGTCACGGCGCTCCCTTGCAACTTAAAAGACCGCGAAGCCGTCGCCAACTTGGCGGCGCAGGCCGAGAATGCCGTCGGCACGCTCGATATCGTGGTCAACAATGCAGGCATTACGCGCGACAATCTCTTCTTGCGCATGAGCAATGAGGAGTGGGATGACGTCATCGCCGTCAATCTCACCGCGACGTTCGTGCTCTGCAGGGCGGCATTGCGGAATATGATGCGCCGCCGCTACGGGCGCATCGTCAATATCGCCTCGATCAGCGGCGTGATCGGCAATCCCGGCCAGGCGAATTACGCCGCCTCGAAGGCCGGCATGGTCGGCATGACGAAATCCCTGGCCCGCGAAGTGGCCTCGCGCGGCGTGACCGCGAACTGCATCGCGCCGGGATTCATCGAAACGCCGATGACGGAAGCCCTCAATGAAAAACAGGTCGAAGCCATAGCGGGCGCAATTCCTGCCGGCGTGTTCGGCAAACCCGGGGATATCGCAGCCGCCGTTCTCTATCTTGCGAGCGGCGAGGCGCGCTACGTCACCGGCGAGACCATTCATGTCAATGGCGGGATGGCCATGGTTTAGACCCGAATCTCTTGATGCTCAATGAATAGTCAGCCGGTGGAAACTATGCTACCAAGCGGGAACCTTGCGGGCTGCGGGACCATGTGTGCGAAGGTCTTGGCAACGGGCTCCAAAAGTCGTTTTAGCGTTCTGGAGCAAATCATCGGCGACCCGGCTGTTGGAAGAGAGATCGAATTTGTGATTGGTAAGCCTATGAGAATGACTTTTGGGAGCAACGGTGAGGCAATAGCATGAGCGAGAACATCTCCGAGCGCGTGAAGAAGATCGTGGTCGAGCATCTGGGCGTGGAGGCCGAGAAGGTCACCGAGAACGCCAGCTTTATTGACGATCTCGGTGCGGACAGCCTTGACACGGTCGAACTCGTCATGGCGTTCGAGGAAGAGTTCGGCTGCGAAATCCCCGATGATGCCGCCGAGACCATTCAGACGGTCGGTGATGCGATTCGCTTTCTGGAACAGAACGCGAGCGCATAGCGCTTATGTCCGAGCGCACTCTTCCGGCTCAGATTGCAGCCAGTTTCGAGGGCGATGGCAGGGGTGTCACGCTCGGCGGATGAGTGCGCTTGGCGCCGAAACGGAGGCATGATGCGTCGTGTGGTGATTACCGGCCTCGGGATCGTTTCACCGCTTGGGTGCGGGGTCGAGACCAACTGGAAGCGTCTGGTTGCCGGAGAGACCGGCGCCCGCCGCGTGACAGAGTTTGATGTCTCCGACCTCAGCTGTCAGATCGCCTGTATCATTCCCAAAGGCTCTTACGCCGAAGGCGGTTTCAATCCGGACGAATGGATGGAGCCGAAGGAGCAGCGCAAGGTCGACGATTTCATCATCTATGCAATGGGCGCCGCCGAGCAAGCGCTCAATGATGCGGACTGGCATCCGAAATCGTACGAGGATCAGACGACCACCGGCGTTCTGATCGGCTCAGGCATCGGCGGGCTGCAGGGCATTGAGCGGACAGCCCTGCTGATGGCCGAGAAGGGACCGAAGCGCGTCAGCCCGTTCTTCATTCCCGGCCGGCTGATCAATCTCGCCTCCGGCTATGTCTCAATCCGCCATGGTCTGAGAGGGCCCAATCACGCGGTGGTGACGGCCTGCTCGACGGGCGCTCACGCCGTCGGCGATGCCTCGCGTCTCGTCGCGCTCGGCGATGCCGATGTGATGGTCGCGGGCGGGACGGAATCGCCGATCTCGCGCCTCGCCATTGCCGGCTTCGCCGCCTCCCGAGCGCTTTCGACCCATTTCAACAATGAGCCCACGCGCGCCTCCCGGCCCTATGACCGCGACCGCGACGGTTTCGTCATGGGCGAGGGCGCCGGCATCGTCGTGCTCGAGGAGCTGGAACACGCCAAGGCGCGCGGGGCGAGAATCTACGCCGAAGTCATCGGCTATGGTCTCTCGGGCGATGCCTATCACATCACCGCCCCGGCCGAGGACGGCGACGGCGCCTATCGCTGCATGCAGATGGCGATCAAGCGGGCGGGGATCTCGCCGGCGGATATCGACTATATCAACGCTCACGGCACATCCACGCCGATGGGCGACGAAATCGAGCTGTCGGCCGTCGAGCGGGTCTTCGGCGATGCGAGCGCGCAATTGACCATGTCGTCGACCAAATCGGCAACCGGTCACCTGCTTGGCGCCGCCGGTGCGGTGGAGGCCATTTACTCCGCCTTGGCCATCCGTGACAATATCGCTCCACCGACCCTCAATCTCGACAATCCTTCCGTCGAAACGGCAATTGATCTCGTTCCGCATGAAGCGAAACGCAAGGTCATTAATACAGTTCTCAGCAATTCCTTTGGTTTCGGCGGAACGAATGCTTCACTTATCATCAGAAGCGTGCCGGCATAGAAACGAATGCTCGGAGCTGAATGAAGTCTCTGTGGGGGAGCTAACCTAGCTTTCGCCATAATTAATTGGTCATTCTTGCCTGGATTATGGGGGTCGGAGCGCTTATCCGCTATGCCAAGCGATAGTCGTAAAAGGGGCTCACAACGCAACGAACGTATTGGAGGCTATTTCGGCGCTCACCGGGACTACGGCGTCCTGCCGCACAGTCCGGCGGAGGCGCTCGAACCGGACTATGCGCCTCGCCCTCCCGCGGAGAAATCCGGCTTGCACCAGAAACGCTTCGTTAAAATCCTCAACAATGCCATGACGGCGGTTTTCGTCGGCATTATCGGCCTGGCGCTGCTCTTCTATTATGTGCGCACCCAGTTCGATCAGCCGGGCCCTCTCGATTACTCCACCGTCGTCGTGATCCCGAAAGGCGAGGGCGTCAGGGAAATCGCAAGCCGGCTCGAGCGGGAAGACGTGATTTCCGATCAGCGCATTTTCGTCGCCGCCGTGGTGTTCTATTTCCGCGCCCAGTCGAAGCTGAAAGCGGGCGAATACGCGATCAATAAACATGCAAGCATGCGCAGCGTGCTCGATACGCTCATCGAAGGCAAGGCCATCCTACAGAGCGTCACCATTCCCGAAGGGCTCACCAGCTATCAGGTCGTCGAACACTTGAATGCGCATCCGAACCTGACCGGCAAGATCGATCTCATCCCGCCCGAAGGCAGCTTGATGCCCGACACCTACCGCTTTGCGCGCGGCACCGACCGGAATGAACTCATTGCGCGGATGCAGAGCGAACAGCGTAAATACATAGACAGGATCTGGCCGAAGCGCGCGACCACCCTTCCCATCAAGACGCCGGAAGAGGCCGTCATTCTCGCCTCGATCGTGGAGAAGGAAACCGGCAAGGCCGATGAGCGCCCGCGCGTCGCCTCCGTCTTCGTCAACCGGCTGCGCAAGAAAATGCGTCTGCAATCGGACCCGACCATCATCTACGGACTGTCCGGCGGGAGAGGCACACTCGGGCGCGGCATTCTGAAGACGGAGCTGGAGCAGCCGACACCCTACAATACCTATACGAAGAGAGGGCTGCCGCCGACGGCAATCGCCAATCCGGGCCGCGCCGCCATCGAGGCGGTGCTGCGTCCGGCAAAGACGAACGATCTTTATTTTGTCGCCGACGGGTCCGGCGGACATGCCTTCTCGGAGACCTATGCGGACCACAAGGAGGCCGTGGCCGAATGGCGGACCGTCGAAAAGGAGATCCGCGCCAGGCAGGAGGCCGAGAGGAAGGCCAAGCAGCAGCTCGCTGCCGCGGCAACCGCCAGCGAGGGGACCGCAACCATCGTTCCCGGCGTTGCGGTGGACGCATCCTCCCCACCGCCCGGCGACGAAGCGGAAAATGGCGAAGTTCCGCTTCCGGTCCGCAAGCCCAAGCCATAGAGCGCGATCGGTTCGGATGAAACGATTCCGTGGAGCGCGCCGATTGTGCCGTAGAGCTTTTCGCGCTGTTGCATTCTCGTGACTTTTCATTTGAGCCGGCTTGCCGACCGGAATAAAACGGCACTCTCAGATCGATTTTGCGGTAAAAGCGCTCATAGAGATGCTTTAGATCCCAGGCGCTCGATTTGGAGTGGCGATGACTGAAGCTGTTCAAGTAACGGACGCCGCGCCGCGCCGGCCCCGGCTGATGATGCTCCTGGGCATTCTCTGGGCCGGCCTCGTTGCGTTCGGTCTGGTCGTGCTTTCCGAGGCCAACGCTCTGCCGGAAGGTCCGGACGAATGGACCTATGACTGGCGCACGCTGTTCTTCTCCCCGAGCGCCGATGAGCCCCGGAGGGACATCGCCCTCCTCATCATCGACGAGCAGAGCATGGCCGATTATGACTATGTCTCGCCCGTCGACCGCGCACTCGTCGCCAAGCTGCTGCGTGCGCTGAACACCGCCGGGCCCAAGGCGATCGGGCTGGATTTCATCTATGACCGCAAGAGCGAGGAAGCCAAGACCCAGGAGCTGATCGATTCGATCCGGGGCGTCAGCGCTCCGATCGTCTTCGGCGCCATCGACCTTCGCGTCCGCGGCTTCCGCGACGAGACCCTCGACTATCAGGAGAATTTCATCGCCAGGACCGGCAAGGATGCGGGTCACGTCTTCTTCGCACGCGAGAAGGAAAAGCTGAAAATCGGAGACCAGGTCGTCCGTTATATGGGCGAGCGTTCGCCGAGCCCGCCGAATTGCAAGAGCTTTGCTCAGCTTCTTGCCGAGAAGGTCGGCGGCGTGAGCGAAGAACCGGCGACGCCCTATATTTCCTGGCTGCTGCCACCGCCCGGCGACGATCTGTTTCCGCTCTTCCGTGTGCCACGCCATCAGCCGGGAAGTCCGCCGGATGTCATTCTGCCTCCGAGCTGGCGTCAGGCGCTCAAGGACCGGATCGTCCTCATAGGCGGCGATTTCATCGACCGTGACAAGCACCTGACGCCGCTTTCGATCGCCGATGGCGCGAAAATGCCCGGCGTCATGGTGCAGGCGCAGATCCTGGCCCAGCTTCTCGACGGCCGCTCGATCTACACCTTCCCGCCGGCCGCGGAAATGATCCTTCTGGCCGTGGTCTGCCTTGTCGGTTTCCTAGCCAACCGGCGGTGGCGGCAGCTCAAACGCTACGACCTGTTTCTTTATGTCGGCGGTATCGCCGTTCTCATTCTGGGCGGCATTGTTCTGTTCGCGGGCTTCCGGATCATCGCGCCCTCGACCACTTTGTTCTTTGCCTGGACGCTTGGTGTGACGGGAGGCCATTACGCTTCCCGGATCTTGAAGGGGGCTCGCATAGCGGGGTAAATGAGGAGATGGGCATGAACAGGCTCATATATGTCTGCACGGCGGCGATCCTGGGACTGCTCCTGGCCGCCTTGCCGCCCGGTCCTTCGGCTTACGCCGAGTTGGAAGTGCTGGAGTCGGACGTGCCGGAGCTTCCGGTCGGCACGAAGATCGCCGACGACAAGCGCGTGATCATGCCGGACGACACCAAGCTTCGCGTCCTTTTCCTGTCAACCGGGACGACAAAGACGCTCAAAGGCCCTTATGAGGGCACGATCCCGGACTACAAGGAAGACCGGAGCTGGTGGGAGCGCATTACGGGCCGGAGCAAGGACAGCGACGCACCGATCGGCGCCACACGCGGCTTCAAGCCGGAATAGCGATCCGCTAGTGTGATGATCCGGAAGTTCGTCATGCCTTGCAGCACCCGCCGGGCGTCGGCCCATCGGCGATCAATCGAAAATGACGAGAAGGGAGACGCATAACCGCCTATGGCTTCTTCACGTTGGACGATCAGCATCCTTGCAGCGGCGCTCACCGTGACTGTCGGTGCGGCGCCTGCCCTTGCCATCACGTGCAATCATAGCCAGAGCTTTGCGAGCTGGCTGGAGGGAATGAAGCGCAACGCAGTCGCCGCCGGCGTTTCGAGCCGCACCGTCGCGAATGTTCTCAGCGGCGTGAGCTATGATCCCGCGATCGTCCGCCGCGACCGGGCGCGCAGCGTTTTCGCGCAGAGCTTCCTGCAATTCTCCGGCCGCATGGTCTCCGGCTACCGGATGAAGCATGGCAGGGCCAAGCTGAAAAAATATGCCTCGACGTTCAACCGGATCGAAAAAGAGTTCGGGGTCCCCGGGCCGGTGATCGTCGGCTTCTGGGGGCTCGAGACGGATTTCGGCGTCAACACCGGCAAAAGCCCCATTATCGGTGCGCTCGCAACGCTCGCTTATGACTGCCGCCGTCCGGAGGTATTCCGCGACCAGCTCATCGCCGCCCTGAAGATCATCGATCGGGGCGATCTGCGCCGCGACCAGCTCATCGGCGCATGGGCCGGCGAGTTGGGCCAGACGCAGTTTCTGCCAACGCATTATCTGGAATTCGGCGTCGATTATGACGGCGACGGCCGCGTCGATCTCCGCAGCAGCGAGGCCGACGTTCTGGCGTCGACTGCAAACCTTCTGAGGCATTATGGCTGGCGGCGCGGAGAGCCCTGGCTGGAGGAGGTCTCGGTTCCGGCCGAACTCCCCTGGCACGAAGCCGAGCTGACGATCCGCCACCCGCGCGCGCAATGGGCGAAATGGGGCGTCCGCCGCCGGGGCGGGGAGCGGCTTCCGGCGGACAATGTCCCGGCGGCGCTGCTCCTGCCGATGGGCCGGCATGGCCCCGCCTTTCTCGCCTATCCCAATTTCGACGTTTACACACAGTGGAACCAGTCGCTCGTCTATGCGACCACCGCCGCCTATTACGCCACGCGGCTCGCCGGCGCGCCGCGCTATGACAAGGGCAAATCCGGAATACCGACCTATGGCCTGAACGAGACGCGCCAGCTCCAGCAGCTTCTGTCGCGACATGGCTACGATGTCGGCGAGGCCGACGGAATTATCGGCGAGCAGACGCGGCAGGCCATTCGCCAGGCCCAGATCAAATATGGGCTGCCCGCCGATTCCTACCCGTCGGATGAACTCATCGCCCGGCTCAGACAGGACGGCTGATCCCGGTCCGGCGCGGGGGTCCTGCCTATGCAAGCAGCGCATCGCGGTGCGTCCGCGACCGGGCACTGAACCAATTCGCCGGCTAAAGCGACCAATAGAGGCAAGACGACCACGGCGCACGGCCAGCGATCCCTCGCGGCCGGCGCTTCACAAGGGAGCCGGCCTCATGATCGCAGCACCGCAAACGCATCTCCTCATCGCTGTCCTGAAACAGGAGCAGAGCCTGGTCGCGGGCGCCGCCGGATCGGCGCGCGTCACCTCAATCCGCCAGCCGGCTCAGTTGCCCGTCGCGAATTGCGATGGCCTGCCCCGGTCTCCCGCAGGCGGGCCGGTCTCCGCGCGTCCCAGCCAATTGGCCCAACCGGTCCTGGCGCAAGCAAGCTAAAGCGCGATCGGTCCAATCGAAGACAACAGCTTCGAAATGCCCGCGAACGCGGGCATCCAGTATAGAACTGCCTCGGGAGAGTACTGGATCCTCGTTTTCACGGGGATTTCGGCTGAATTCGGGGAGACCGTTTCCGTTCAAATTGACCCCGCGTTAGCGAACGCTCTTTATCCGGATTATCCGTGTCGATTGTATCGAACGATCGCAGCCCCCGCGCGCGTCAGACACGCCAGAATTAGCCCCGCGCTCCTCACGGAGTGATGGCGATGCCCTGGACGGTACAAATCGGCATCCGTGTTTTCCACGTGGCGCGGCATAAGTGTTCTTCCGTAGTGGAAACTCTGTGCCATTTTGCCCCAATTTTGTCACAAACTGTAGTCTGGCCTAGTAAGAGGGATGGTGTCGGCCGCGCCGCCTCAGTGAAAGTTAAATAATACTGATCTTTCCACAGCTCTCAAATCATTGGAGATATATTAGAGTGGTATATGAGCTCTTTTTATTTTTTTACGTACTTTTTATGCGCCGTTGTGATAAGCGCTTTTAAGTTAACTCTGCCCTCTTTTGGGAACTTTTTGACTTTATCCCTGTTCCCGTAAGGTTTGTTGCCACAACGGATGACACACATGAAGATCGCACAGATTTCTCCATTGATCGAAAGCGTACCGCCCAGACTCTATGGAGGGACGGAAAGGATCGTTTCCTACCTAACCGAAGAACTGGTCCGGATGGGCCATGAGGTGACCCTCTTCGCAAGCGGAGACTCCGCAACATCGGCTGAGCTCGTGGGCTGCGCTCCGATGGCTCTGCGGCTCGATCCGCACGTGAAAGAGCAGGTGCCCTTCTATATGGTGATGCTCGACCGCGTCCGACAATTGGCGGACGAGTTCGACATTCTCCACTTTCACACGGAATTCTTTCACTACCCGCTGTTTCATCATATGGCGGACCGCACGCTGACGACCCTCCACGGGCGACAGGATATCGCCGAGCTGAAGTCGCTCTATGCGGTCTTCCCGGAAATGCCGCTCGTCTCGATTTCCGATGCGCAGCGCCGCCCTGTTTCATCGTCTCATTTCGTCGGTACGGTCCATCACGGCCTGCCGCGGGGTCTGCTCAAGCCCACCTTGAACCCGACGGGTGACTATGTTGCGTTCCTCGGCCGTATTTCGCCCGAAAAGCGGGTCGATCGTGCGATCCGGATTGCCTCGGCTGCCGGCATTCCGCTGAAGATCGCGGCGAAGGTCGATTCGGCCGACCGCGAATATTTCGAACGCGACATCAAGCCAATGTTCGATCTGCCCGGCGTGGAGTTCATTGGGGAAATCAACGAAAGGCAGAAAGCCTCGTTCCTCGGCAATGCGCGGGCGCTGCTCTTCCCAATCGACTGGCCGGAACCGTTCGGTCTTGTTATGATTGAGTTCGATGGCCTGTGGAACACCGATTTTGGCATTCAGAAATGGTTCAGTTCCGGAGGTTATAGATGATGGGATGTCTGGCTATATCGTGGACACCGAAGAAGAAGCCATCGACGTCCTCAAACAGACCGTGATGCTTGATCGCCGCAATGTCCGGCGCCGTTTTGAAGAACGGTTCTCCGCGTCCCGTATGGCGGCAGGCTATGTCGCACTTTATGAGAAGATGCTAGGCCAGCATGTGGTGCCGAGCCGCGACTATGCAGTGAACGGAATTGCCAGCTCGCGGCGGTATACACAAAGAATGAACTGACAGGAGCGCCATGAACGCCGAGAGCACATTAGAGACAGCGAAAAGTCCTGATGGGTTCTCGGAAGCCCCCTTCTACATTACCGCAAGAGGGCAGGCGTCGCGCACGCGCCGCACGCTAAAGCACGGTGACGCGTTCATCGTGCTCGACAGCTACGGCGATATCGGTGCGTCCGCCGGGGGACAGGACGGGCTGTTTCATTGCGACACCCGTTTCCTGTCCTATCTCGAAATCGTCATCGACGGGCTGCAGCCGCTCCTGCTCGGCTCCAATGTTCGCGACGACAATTCCCTCCTGACGGTCGAGCTCACCAACCCCGACATTTTCGCCGATGGCGAGCTGGTGCTGCCGAAAGACACGGTGCACATCACCCGCAACATCTTTCTCTGGCGCAACATCGCCTATCAGCGCGTCACGCTGAAGAACTATGGCGAGACCCCGGTCACGCTGCGGGCGACGGCCTATTTCGGCAATGATTTCGCCGACATTTTCGAGGTGCGCGGCATGCGGCGCGCAAAAAGGGGCGTGGTGAACCGGCGCGTCGGCGGCTCCGATACCGTGGTGATGACCTATATCGGGCTGGACAAGATGTCCCGCCGCACGACGATGATGTTCGACCCGGCGCCGACGGAAATCAGCACCAATTCAGCCTCTTACCAGATCAGCCTGCAGCCGGACGAGGAAAAGGCGTTCTTTCTGACGGCGGGCTGCGACCAGCTCGCCGAGGAGAAGCCTCAGCCCTTCATCAGCGGCTTTCTCGCCACGCGGCGCGAACTGCGCGCGCCCGCCCGCGCCGCGACCAATGTCGAGACGTCGAACGTCCTGTTCAACGAGATCGTCAACCGCTCGATGGCGGATATGTCCATGCTCCTCACCGATACAGCCGAGGGGCAATATCCTTACGCCGGCATTCCCTGGTTCTCGACCACCTTCGGACGCGACGGCCTGATCACCGCCTTACAGCTCTTATGGTGCAGCCCCACCATCGCCAAGGGCGTGCTGCGCCGTCTGGCGCGCTATCAGGCAACCGAAAACGACCCGGCCTCCGATGCCCAACCCGGCAAGATCCTGCACGAAATGCGGGGCGGCGAGATGGCCGCGCTCGGCGAGGTGCCGTTTGCCCGCTATTACGGCAGCGTCGACTCCACGCCGCTATTCCTGGTGCTGCTGGGGCGCTATGTCGAGCGCACCGGCGACATGGACACGCTGCGCGATCTCTGGCCCGCGGCCGAGGCGGCGCTGAAATGGATGGACGGCGCCGGCGATCCCGATGGGGACGGTTTCCTCGAATATCAGCGGGCGACCGAGGAGGGCCTCGCCAATCAGTGCTGGAAGGATTCCCACGATTCCATCTTCCATAGCGACGGGCGGCTCGCTCATGGCCCGCTCGCCGTGTGCGAAGTTCAGGGCTATCTCTATGAGGCGAAGCGGCGGGCCGCGCGCTGCGCGCGACTGCTCGGCCATCACGACCGTTCGCACCAGCTGAATGCGGAGGCGGATAATCTTTCCGCCCGGTTCGACGAGGCCTTCTGGCTGCCGGAGCTCAACACCTTCGCGCTTGCGCTCGACGGTGACAAACAGCCGTGCAGGGTCCGCTCGTCGAATGTCGGCCATCTCCTGTTCTCCGGCATCGTCCGGCCCGAGCGCGCCGCCATCCTTGCCAGTGAACTGCTCCGGCCGCGCTTCTTCTCCGGCTGGGGCGTCCGAACGATCCCCAATGACGAGTCGCGCTATAATCCGATGTCCTATCACAACGGCTCGATCTGGCCGCACGACAATGCGGTGATCGCGCTCGGGCTTTCGCGCTACGGCTATCGCGAGGAAGTGAACCGGATCTTCAAGGGGCTGATCGAAGCGGCCTCCTATATGGAGCTGCGCCGGCTGCCGGAGCTGTTCTGCGGATTCCAGCGCGCCAAGGGGCGCGGGCCGACGCTCTATCCGGTCGCCTGCGCGCCGCAGGCCTGGGCGAGCGGCACGCCATTTGCGCTTCTGGAAGCAGGGCTCGGCTTCGAATTCGATCCGACCGCCCGCGAGATACGGATGCGCAATCCGCATCTGCCCGATTTCCTCGACGAGGTGATGATCCGTGATCTGCGGCTCAGAGGCTCCAGCGTCGATTTCGTCGTCCGGCGTCACGGCAATGATGTGTCGGTGCGGCCGCTGCGCGGCGCCGGCGATCTGCGCGTGGCCGTGGTCTTCGGGACGAAGCCGTCCTGAACGGGCGGCGCAGCGCGATCCCCCCACCTCTCATTCCGTGACCCAATCGGCGCAGCGCTGCGGCTCGGCTCCGCCCCAGGGCATGATCGGCACGGTCGAGGTCGAATTTTCCGGGCTCCCCTCGATCAGCTTGTCCGTATAGACCAGATAGACCAGCACATTGCGCCGCTTGTCGCAGCCGCGCACGATCCGCATCTTCTTGAAGAAGATCGAACGCCGCTGGCGGAACATCTCTCCGCCCTGCTCGAACTTCGCCTTGAAATTGATCCGGCCGACCTGCCGGCAGGCGAGCGACGCGTTGGACAGTTCCTCCGCCAGCCCGAGCCAGCCGCTCCAGCCGCCCTTCTCCGGCACCGTGAAGTGGCAGGCGACGCCTTCGACAAGCGGATCGTCGATGGCATAGGTGGCAAGCTTGTGATCGGGCGAGAGGAATTTCCAGACGGTCGTTCGTTTGAAGATCAGCTCAGGGCCGTCATCATCGTCATCAGCCAATGCGGCAACCCCGCCAGCCGAAAAGAGAAGAAGAGCGAGAAGAAACCAGCGCATACCGGATCCGCATGATGTTGTCAGACAGGGGCGCAAACGCGCCAATGCGCTATTTGATCCCCACGAGCGGTGACGTGCAAGCACCCGGTTCGGATGTCCAGGGACGAGCCGGCCAGCGTTCCCCGGCGTCGCCGCGCGCCGTTACAAGCCGGAAACCGCCCTCAATCCTCGTAAGGGTCATGAACGAGGATCGTGTCCTCGCGTTTCGGCGAGGTCGACAGCATGGTCACCGGCGCCTCGATCAGCTCTTCGAGACGTTTGACATATTTGATCGCCTGCGCCGGCAGCGCGGCCCATGAGCGCGCCCCTTCAGTGGACGTCTGCCATCCTTCCATGACCTCATAGATCGGCTCTACCCGCGCCTGCGCGCCCTGCGCCGCGGGGAAATAGTCGATCTCGCGCCCGTCCAGCCTGTAGCCGACGCAAATCTTCAGCTCGTCGAGCCCATCGAGCACATCGAGCTTGGTGAGCGCGATCCCATCGATGCCGGAGACTTTCACCGCCTGCCTGACCATGCAGGCATCGAACCAGCCGCAGCGGCGCGGCCGCCCCGTCACTGTGCCGAATTCATGCCCGCGCTCGCCGAGTAGGCGTCCGACCTCGTTCGGCTGCTCGGTCGGGAACGGGCCCTGTCCGACGCGCGTCGTGTAGGCTTTGGTGATCCCCAGCACATGCGTCACCGAGCGCGGCCCGAGCCCGCAGCCGGTCGCCGCCTGCCCCGCCACCGTGTTCGACGAGGTGACGAACGGATAGGTGCCGTGGTCGATATCGAGCATCGCGCCTTGCGCGCCCTCGAAGAGAATGCGCTTACCCTCCCGCCGGTTCTGATCGAGTAGCTGCCAGACGCGGTCCATAAAGGGCAGCACCTCCGGCGCGATCGCAGCCATGTCCTCGAACAGCCGGTCGGCCGAAATTTCTTCCACCCCAAGCCCTCTGCGCAGCGCATTGTGATGCGTCAGCACCCGGTCGATCTTCGGCCGCAAAGTCTTCAGGTTGAAGAGATCCATCACCCGGATCGCGCGCCGCCCGACCTTATCCTCATAGGCGGGACCGATGCCGCGCTTGGTCGTGCCGATGGCGTTCGCCCCGGCGGCCGCCTCGCGGTGTCCGTCCAGCTCGCGATGGAAGGGCAGTATGAGCGTCGCATTATCAGCAATCCGCAAATTGTCGCGCGAGACGTCGATGCCTCTTTCGCGCAAGGCCGCGATCTCCGCCGCCAGAGCCCAGGGGTCGACCACCACGCCATTGCCGATCAGCGAGAGCTTGCCGGGCCGGAGCACGCCGGACGGCAGCAGGGAGAGCTTGTATGTCGCACCATCGACAACGAGCGTATGGCCGGCATTGTGCCCGCCCTGAAACCGGACAACGACGTCGGCGCGCTCGGAGAGCCAGTCGACGATCTTGCCCTTGCCTTCGTCCCCCCATTGCGATCCGACGACAGCGACGTTCGCCATCAGCATTCCTCACAAGAAAAAACCCTTGTGCACGAGGCACATTCGGAAATTTACCTATAACACTTAAGGGAACGGTTCGGCGAGTTCTGGATTCATTCCGTCCGCCATCGAAAGGCAGCCCGGCCACGAGAATCGCTTTACGCGGATGCCACACTCGCATAAGCCTTCTGCAATGCAAAAGAGCATCGCGGAACAAAACAAGCAAGGCCTTGCATCGCGCGGCTTTGGCAATGCCATGCTGCTGCTCGTGCTGACCATGGTCTTCTGGGCCGGCAATTCCGTGGTCGGGCGCGGCGCTGCCGGGCTGGTGCCGCCGCTGACGCTGACCTGGCTGCGCTGGACGTTCGCGGCCATGATTATCCTGCCCTTCGCCTGGCCGCATCTGAAGCGCGATATGCCCGTCATTCGGGCGAAATGGCCGACCCTGCTCCTGATCGGCACCATTGGCCCGGGAATTTTCATTACGCTTTATTATATCGGCCTCAGCAAAACGACGGCCATTAACGCCGTGATTATCAACTCGGCCGTTCCAATCCTGATTCCGATTGCGGTCTTTGCGCTTTTTCGCGAAGTGCCGAGCCGTCTGCAGGTGGCAGGAATTGCCATCTCCACCCTGGGTGTGGTCGCCGTTCTGACGAAGGGCAATCCGGCCGTGCTGGCAACGCTCGACCTCAATGAGGGCGACCTCTGGGTGCTGACCGCGATGATCGTCTGGTCAACCTACACCGCCCTCCTGCGCAAACAGCCCCCGATCCACTGGCTGAGCTTTGCCGCGATCTGCTTCTGCATTGCGTCCGTGGTCAATTTCCCGCTTTTCATCGGCGAATTTCTCTATGGCAAGCGGATCGTGCCGACGCTGGAAGCTTTCATGGCCATCGCCTATGTCTCGACCCTGCCGAGCGTCGTGGCGCAGATCTTCTATATTCGCGGCGTCGAGCTGATCGGCAGCAGCCGGGCCGGCGTGTTCATGCATCTGGTGCCGTTCTTCGGCGCCATACTCGCCATTACTTTCCTTGGCGAGTCGCTCTATCTCTACCATCTGGGCGGTTTCGCGCTTATTCTGAGCGGCGTCTGGCTCGCATCCCGGCCGGGACGCGGGCTGAGCCTGTCGACCAAATAATGCTGCCTCGATGAAGCCGGGCCCCTATCCATTGCGCCGATCGAAGACGGCAGGCGCGCCTGCGCAAGGCGCACGGCCCCGGATTCTGGTGACCGGCTTCGGCCCCTTCCCGGAGATGCCGTTCAACGCCTCGGCGGCGCTGGTCGAGACTCTGGCGGAGGCGTCCCTCCCTCCGCGTCCATCGGCCGAGATCCACGCCGCGGTCCTGCCGACGGATTGGCGCCAGGCCCCGGCCCTGATGCGTGCTCTGCACAAGGATTTCCGGCCGCACGCCGTTCTGCATTTCGGGGTTTCCTCGCGCGCCCGGCATTTGCAGATCGAAACCCGCGCCTTCAATCTGCGCCACGCTGCACGGGACTGCTCCGGCCGCCTGCCCGGCGGATATTATGTCAATCCGGCCGGCCCGCCCGTGCTTGGCGCGACACTTCCTACAAAATTGCTGCTCCACCGCCTGAGGCTGGCCGGCATTCCCGCCTCGCTGTCCCGCGACGCCGGGCGCTATCTCTGCAATGCCACGCTTTACTTCTCACTGCTGCACGCCATGCCGGCGCGCGAGTCGCTGATCGGCTTCGTCCACATCCCGGCCTTGACGCCGGCGCATCTTGCCGGCAGCGCAATGCCGCCTCCCGGCCTCGGCTTTTCCGAAGTCCGCAAGGGCGCCGGCGTGATTCTCCACACTCTGGCGCATTTCCTGCGAACCATGCCGCGCGCTGGATGAAGCTGCGCAAATCGGGTAAGAACGGCCTGGCTTCTGGGAGGGCAGCGTCATGACAATCGGTCGTCGCGGGTTTTTGATGGCGGGAGGCTCGGTCGCGGGCGCGGGGCTGTTGCCTGCGGCGCAGACGCTTGCCGCCCCGATCGCCGGCGGATACAGCGTTACCGAGTTCGGCGTCGAGCCGAATCAGGACGCCGACCAGACCGAGGCGCTGCAAAAGGCGATCGACGAATTGGCGCACGCCGGGTCGCCGATCATTTTTCCGGCCGGCGTCTTCAATGCGAGCAAACTGTCTCTGCGCGCAAGAAGCGCCACGGTCATCGGCACGCCGGGCCTCACTCAGCTCAAGGTGAACGAATTCGACGTCACCGTCAGCAGCGAGCTTCGCGGGAGCTTCACACTCTCCGGCATGATGTTCGAGGGCCGCATCAATCCGGCCGCTCCACATCTGACGGTGCGGAATGCCTTTGTCAGCATTACCAATTGTGTCTTTCTCGGCGGCGAGAATGACGGCCCGGCCATCCGGCTGGCCAATTGCCTCGGCGGCCTGCAAGGCGTCGCGGTGATTTGGTACGCGGGAACCGGCATCGCGGCGTTCGAATCGCCGGTTTATATCGGCGGATGCGAGCTTGCCGGCTGCCGCACCGGCATCGAGGCATCGGCGTCGGCCGGGATCCGCCTCGCACAAAACAAGATCGATAAATGCGATACCGGCATCGCCGTGCATGATGACGCCATCATCGCCGGGAATATCGTGAACGGAGCGAAGACTTTCGGCCTTAAACTCGGCAGCGACCAAGGCAATGGCAGCATTCTCGCCCAGGGAAACGCGCTCAGCGACTGCCGCGTCGGCATTGGCGTCACGAGCGCGGGCGACGATATTCTCGCCTCGCTCAACATGATCAAAGGGGCCAAGGACGGCGCAATCCGCGCCTTTCACGGCAAGGATCTCGTCGGACCGGATCTGGCGATGGAGAGTTCGGAATCCTATCTAAACCTAATGGTGGTCGGGAATGTGGCCCGCTAGTCATAGGCCGCAAAATAGCGGCGGAAGTCATCCACATGCGCAAATGTGACCGCTTGCCACGGCAGGCGCCGCGGCGCACCTTAAGCGGCCCGCGACTCAGTGTAATGTCCTGTCGATTTTGCCTTATTTTTGCGTCCTGCCACGTCTGACGAGGAACATACATGGCCCCACCCGGAGATCTCTTTGCCAAGCTGACCAGCAGCACGCCCACGCGCCGGGCGACCGCGGCTGAGACGGAATATACCGCGGCAAATATCGAGGTGCTGGAGGGGCTCGAGCCCGTGCGGCGGCGTCCGGGCATGTATATTGGCGGCACGGACGAGAAGGCGCTGCATCATCTCTTCGCCGAAGTCATCGACAATTCGATGGACGAGGCCGTCGCGGGGCACGCCTCCTGGATCGATGTGGCGCTCGAGGCTGACGGCTTCCTCACCGTCACCGACAATGGACGCGGCATTCCGGTCGATCCGCATCCCAAATTCAAGAACAAATCCGCGCTCGAAGTGATCATGACCACGCTTCACGCGGGCGGCAAGTTCAACTCCACCGTCTATTCGACCTCCGGCGGCCTGCACGGCGTCGGCGTGTCGGTGGTCAATGCGCTTTCGGAAAGGCTGGAGGTCGAGGTCGCGCGCGGCCAGCAGCTTTACCGGCAGGTCTTTGCGCGCGGCCATTCGCAGGGCAAGCTGGAGAAGCTCGGCGCGATCAAGAACCGGCGCGGCACGAAGGTGCGTTTCCGGCCCGATCCGCAAATTTTCGGCGAGGCGGGCGCGCGCTTCAAGGCGAACCGCATCTTCCTCATGGCGCGGGCGAAAGCCTATCTGTTCGGCGGCGTCGAGATCCGCTGGTCCTGCGCGCCGGAGCTGCTGAAAGCCGGCGACGATACGCCCGAAAAGGCGGTGTTCCATTTCCCCGGCGGGCTCAAGGATTTCCTCGCCTCGCGGATCGAGGGGGCGGAAACCGTCGCAAAAGAGGTCTTCGCGGGCAAGATCGAGCGCGACAAGCGGCACGGCACGGTCGAATGGGCGGTCGCCTGGCTCGCCAATGATGACGGTTTCCTCAACTCCTATTGCAACACCGTGCCGACCTCGGAAGGCGGCACGCATGAGGCGGGGCTGCGGGCGGCGCTGACACGCGGGCTCAAAGGCTATGGCGAACTGGTCAACAATAAGAAGGCCGCGCAGATCACAGCGGATGATGTGCTGAACTCGGCCGCCGTCATGCTGTCGGTCTTTATCCGCGAGCCGGAATTTCAGGGGCAGACCAAGGACAAGCTGTCCTCGCCCGAGGCGACGCGCATCGTCGAGACCGCGCTGCGCGATGCGTTCGACCACTGGCTGACGGCGAGCCCGGCCCATGCGACACGCCTTCTCGAATGGGTCATCGACCGCGCCGAGGACCGGCTGCGCCGCAAGCGCGAAAAAGAGGTCAGCCGCAAGGCCGCCACGCGCAAGCTGCGCCTGCCGGGCAAGCTGGCCGACTGCTCGCGCGATGCCGCGGGCGGCACCGAGATCTTCATCGTCGAGGGCGACTCGGCCGGCGGCTCCGCCAAGCAGGCGCGCGACCGCGCCATCCAGGCGATCCTGCCCCTGCGCGGCAAGATCCTGAACGTCGCCAACGCCTCCTCGCTGAAGCTGGCGCAGAACCAGCTGATTTCCGATCTGGTGCTGGCGCTCGGCTGCGGCACCGGCAAGAGCTATCGCGAGAGTGATCTGCGCTATGAGCGCGTGATCATCATGACGGACGCCGATGTCGACGGTATGCATATCGCCTCGCTGCTGATCACCTTCTTCTATACGCAGATGCGTGAGCTGATCGAAGGCGGCCATCTCTATCTTGCCGTACCGCCGCTTTACAAGCTCAGCCAAGGCGGCAAGACCGCCTATGCCCGAACCGACGCGCATAAGGCCGAGCTTCTGCGGACCGTGTTCACCGGGCGCGGCAAGGTCGAGATCTCCCGCTTCAAAGGTCTCGGCGAGATGATGCCGGCCCAGCTCAAGCAAACCACGATGGACCCGAGGAAGCGCACGCTTCTCAAGGTCGAGATCTCCGACGATGCGAGGGCCACCGACAGCGCCGTCGAACAGCTCATGGGCAACAAGCCGGAGGGCCGCTTCCGCTTCATCCAGGAACACGCCGAATTCGCGCACGACCTGGATATTTAGAGCATCGGACCGAAAAGTGGCGCCCACTTTTCGGGTCAATCCGATGCCAAAACAAACAGTGAGAGTGGCGCTTCCGATTCCGATTAAGAACCCGCCGCTCTAGCCGGACGCGGTCTTCACGGCCTCCCCCTCACCCGGCGCTGCCTTGGCTCGGCCCCGTGCTGCCGTTACAGCCTTCCGCCGCGCGCCTTTCTTGCCGATCGGCGTCAGCCGGAACAGCAGCAATGCCGCGATAATCGCCAGATAAATGAGCGGCTGGGGCGGCCAGGATTTCACGACCATCAGATAATGGATCGCGCCCAGCAGCGCCGCCGCATAGACCAAGCGATGCAGCCTCTGCCACGCGCCCGCACCCAGGCGTTTGATCATGGCGTTGTTGGATGTGGCGGCCAGCGGGATCAGGATCAGGAAAGCGGTCATGCCAATGGTGATGTAGGGGCGTCTGACGATGTCCCTCCAAATGGCGGTCATGTCGAAACCCTGATCGAAGCCGACATAGACAGCGAAATGCAGGCAGACATAGAAGAAAGCGAGGAGGCCGATCGCCCGCCGGTAGCGGATGAGACTCGGACCACCCAGCCGCCGCAGCGGCGTTATCGACAGCCCCGCGATCAGAAAGCGCAGCGCCCACAGCCCCAGCTCATGCTCCAAAGCCTTGATCGGCTCGGGACCGAGCTGGTTGGTGAAGCCGAGATAGAAGGCCCAGACGGCGGGGATCACGCCGCCCCAATAGATCGCCGGGCGGACGAAATTGCGCCAGCTCACGCCCCGCCGCGAAAGCCGCGCATCTTGCCGAACAGCGTCCATCTCAGAAATTCTTCTTCAGATCCATGCCCTCATAAAGGCTGGCAACCTGCTCGCCATAGCCGTTGAATTTGAGGGTCGGCCGGCGCGCGGCGAACAGTCCGCCTTCGCCGATACGCCGTTCGGTCGCCTGGCTCCAGCGGGGATGATCGACCTCGGGATTCACATTGGAATAGAAGCCATATTCGTTCGGTGCCTGCAAATTCCAGGTCGTCGGCGGCTGCTGCTCCACGAGACTGATGCGCACGATCGATTTGATGCCTTTGAAACCATATTTCCACGGCACAACCAGCCGGATCGGCGCGCCATTCTGATTGGGGATGGTCTCGCCGTAAATACCGGTGGCCAGGATGGTAAGCGGATTCATCGCCTCGTCGAGCCGCAATCCCTCGACATAGGGCCACTCCAGAACCTGCAAGATGCCGTGCTGTCCAGGCATTTCCGCCGGACGGACGAGGGTTTCGAAGGCGACATATTTGGCGCTGCCCAGCGGCTCGACGCGCTTCAGGAGATCGGCAAGCGGGAAACCGTCCCACGGGATCACCATCGACCAGCCCTCAACGCAGCGCATCCTATAGAGGCGCTCCTCCAACGTCACGGGCTTCAATATGTCTTCAAGCGCATATTCGGCCGGCTTGGAAACAAGGCCGTCGATCTTGATCGTCCAGGGGCTGGTCGTCAGCGTATGGGCGTTTCGAGCCGGATCGCCCTTGCCGGTACCGAATTCATAATAGTTGTTGTAGTGCGTGATATCGTCCAGCGAGGTCGGCTTCTCTTTCGTGGAGTATTTGCTCTTTACGACATCGAGCCTTTCGGCCAGCGCCGCGCCTGGGATCGATCCGACGAGCCCCAAGGCCACGGCTCCCGCCAGGAATTCCCGGCGGCGCATATAGACGTCGCGGGGCGTGATCTCGGACGGCGCGATCTGACGGGCTTTGGAAATGAGCATGCGCTTGTCACCTCTTCGCTGGGTATGAGGCTGAAATCATAGCTGAATATGGGCAAATCGGTTTTGCCGAAGTAGGTCCTTTCACCCAGTTTTGATGGAACGTGTTCCCGCGCTCCGCGCCTTGAACGGCAGCGGATCTTGACCGCTTTCATGTCAGTCTTCATTCAGGTCCGGCGCTTGTTCCATCAATATTGCCAACGAGTTCATCCCGCCTGGACAGCGCCGAGCGCGCCAATATGAGAGCCATCCTGACGGTCGAGCAGGAGAAGGGCCGCCGCTGATCCGCTTCAATCGCCAAATCCCACGCGGCCGCGTTTGCCTTCAACGCCCCGCTCGGCTACTTCTGAAGAAGGGCTGGAAAGGAACGCTACGTGCCGCTTATCGATCGGATTCGGTCCGCTCCGCTCATCCACGACCCGGAAATGGCGGAGCGCAACGCGCGCGATCTGAAGGCGAAGTCCGCGCAAGACGAGGAATCGGGCGAATGGGCTGCGCTGCTCGAATCCCAATCGCCCGCACAGCGGCTGCTCAGCGGAATTTTCGGAACCTCGCCCTTTCTTTCCCGGCTGATCCTGTCGAACCCGGCCGAACTTTGGCGCGCCCTGCAAAGCGAGCCTGAGGATTATTTGCGGCAAAGCGCGGCGGAACTTTATGGGGCCATCGACGAATGCCGCCGCAATGACGAGGCGATGAAGGCGCTGCGCGGAGCGAAGCGGCGCCTTGCGCTCGTGACCGCCCTCGCCGATCTCGGCGGGGTCTGGGACGTCGAGCAGGTCACAGCCGCGCTCTCCGAAGGCGCGGACACGCTCCTGACGGCCGCAATCCGCTTTCTTCTGCGAGAGGCCGCCAAGACGGGCAAGATTTCACCCTCGCCCAGCCGGACGAGCCGGAAAAGGAGAGCGGCTATGTGGTGCTCGGCATGGGCAAATATGGCGCGCGCGAGCTGAACTATTCGAGCGATATCGACCTGATCGTCCTTTACGACCCGCAAAAGGCACCGCTCTCGCGCGATGTCGAGCCCACGTCGTTTCTTCGTCCGCCTGACGCGCGATCTGGTCATGCTGATGACCGAGCGCACGCCAGGAAGGCTATGTCTTCCGCACCGATCTGCGGCTACGTCCCGATCCCGGCGCCACTCAGATCGCGCTCTCCATCGATGCGGCGCTGCATTATTACGAACCGTCGGCCAGAACTGGGAGCGCGCCGCCTTCATCAAGGCGCGGGCGGTCGCCGGCGACATTCCGGCCGGCGAAGCGTTTCTCGGCGAACTGTGCTCCTTATATCTGGCGGAAAAATCTCGACTATGCCGCGATCGCCGACATCCATGCGATGAAACGCCAAATCCACGCGCATAAGGGCCATGGCACCATCGCCGTCGAAGGGCACAATCTGAAGCTCGGCCGGGGCGGCATCCGCGAGATCGAGTTCTTCGTGCAGACGCAGCAGCTCATTGCGGGCGGACGCCAGCCGGACCTGCGCGTCTCCTCGACGCTGGAGGCGCTCACCCGTCTGGAGGCCGGGGATGGATCACCCGGCAGGCCGCCGATGACATGGCGGAAGCCTACCGGTTCCTGCGCCGGATCGAGCACCGGCTTCAGATGATCGACGACGAGCAGACCCATCTGCTGCCCGCAAAGCCGGAGAAATTCGAGCGGATCGCGCATTTCTGCGGCATATCAGACGAGCGAAGCGCTTCGCGAAGGACGTGCGCAGCCGGCTGGAGACGGTGCAGCGCCATTATGCGGCGCTTGTTCGAGGATGTCCCGGCCCTGTCCCGCTCCGGCGCGCCGGGAAATCTGGTCTTCACCGGCGACAGCGACGATCCCGATACCGTCCGGACGCTCGCCGAAATGGGCTTTTCCAGCCCGTCCTCGGTGATCAGCACGGTGCGCGGCTGGCATTTCGGCCGCTATCCGGCGACACGGACGGCGCGGGCCCGCGAACGGCTGACCGAATTCCAGCCGCTGCTGCTCGAAGCCCTTTCCCACACGGCCAATCCCGACCTGGCGCTCGCCACTTTCGACCGCTTCCTCTCCGAGCTTCCGGCGGGCATTCAGCTCTTTGCGCTGCTGCGCAACAATCCCGGCCTCCTGGAGCTGCTCGCCGACATCATGGGCTCGGCCCCCCGCCTCGCGCGGCTGGTCAGCCGGCGTCCAAGACTGATGGATGCCCTCCTCGATCCCGGATTTCTTGGCGAGATGGCGAAGCCGGACGAGCATAGCCGCGCTCGTCGCCGACGAACTCAAGCGGGCGCGCCACCTATGAGGAGTGCCTCGACCGCGCCCGCCGGATCGGTCAGGAGCAGTCCTTTCTGATCGGCGTGCGCGTGCTCTCCGGCTCGATCAGCGCGGAAGCGGCCGGCCTTGCCTATGCGACGCTCGCCGATCAGCTCATCGCCGGTCTGCAGAAACAGGTCGAGACGCTGATGGTCCGCCAGCATGGCGATGTGACGGGCGGCGAGATGGCCGTGATCGGCATGGGCAAGCTCGGCGGCCGGGAGATGACGGCCAATTCCGATCTCGATCTGATCATCATCTACCGCTTTCCGAAGCGACAGGTCAGCTCGACCGGGCTGAAACCGCTGTCGCCCGACGCAATATTATGCGCGCGCGACCCAGCGTCTCATCAGCGCGCTTTCCGCGCCGACGGCGGAAGGCGGGCTTTACGACGTCGATATGCGGCTGAGACCGTCGGGCAAATCCGGGCCCGTCGCCACCAGCCTGCCCGCCTTCATCGCCTATCAGAACAATGACGCCTGGACCTGGGAACATCTGGCGCTGACCCGCGCCCGCGTGATCTCCGGTCCGGATCGCTCTGCGGCGCGATATCGAGAGCACCATCCGCGACGTGCTCTGCCGGAAGCGCGACCGGCGCAGAGATCGCCGCCGACGTGCGCGACATGCGCAGGCGGATCGCGCAAGGAAAAGGGCTCGAAGGATATCTGGGATCTCAAATATATCGATGGCGGGCTCGTCGATATCGAGTTCATCGCCCAATATCTGCAGCTCATCCACGCGGCCGAATCATCCGCACGTGCTCGACCAGAACACGGTCAACGCCTTGGAAAAGCTGCGCGCCGCGGGGCTGCTCGATCCGGACGACGCCGAGGTCCTGCTTCGGCGCGGCGCATCTCTATCACAGCCTGACGCAGATCATGCGTCTGTGTCAGGAAGGGCGGTTCAATCCCGAAATCGCGCCGCCGGGCCTGACGGCGCTGCTCAGCCAGGCGGCCGGCGTGCCCGACTTCCCGCGCATCGCCCCGCTGCTGCAGGAGGCGCAGGCGGCCGTCAGCGCAACGCTTTGATAAGCTTGTCCAATAGCTGGAGCAGCGGCCGCGACGGACCGCCGGCCGTTACCGCGTATAAACAACATGACAGGCGCTCAATTGACATGCCGGCCGCTCGCGGATTGTCTTGTGAGCAGCCGGTATCGGGACCTGTGCAGGAAGCGGGAGAAAGGCGCCGACGTGCCGGAGCAAGATCCGCTGGTTCGGGACGAGAGCTCTGGCTTTGTCAATGCGCCGGACGAGGACGCTGTGCTCGCTTTGCGGACCTCGCAAGGGCGACCGCGCCGCTTATGCTGCGCTCGTCCGGAAGCACTCCTCCCGCGTGATGGCGGTGACCCGGCGAATGCTCGGCAATGATGCGCATGCCGAGGAAGCCGCGCAGGAAGCCATCTTGCGTCTTTGGACCCATGCGGGCCGCTACGATCCGGGCAAGGCGCGGCTGACGACATGGCTGACGCGGATCACGGCCAATATCTGCCTGGACCGGCTGCGGAAACGTGAGGAGGAAGCCTGGCCGGAAAATTTCGACGTGGCCTTGCCGGCCGGACAGGACCGGCAAATTATGGAGGACCAGGTTGCGGCCAAGGTCAATGCGGCGCTGCAAAGACTGCCTGAGCGGCAAAGACTTGCATTAATGCTTTGCCACTACGAAGAAATGAGCATGGCCGAGGCGGCCGATGTGATGGAGACGACGCCGGAGGCCATCGAGTCGCTCCTCAGCCGCGCGCGGCGCGGCCTGAGGCAGATGCTGGAGACGGAATGGCGGATGCTGCTTGCCGAGGATCATTCGCTTTGACGCATGTGGGACCCGAAAATGAACACAAAATATAGCCGGGATGACCTGCTGAAGCAGTTGGAGGAGACGCTGAACGCGGCCGGAGCCAGGCCCTCATGCTGGCCTGATGACTGCCGCGCAAGGCTCGCGGCCTTCATCGAAACGGACCCCGACGCCGCGCTGCTGTTTGCCGAGGCCAAGGCGCTCGACCGTGTGCTGGCCTGCGCCCCGAAATGCCGCCTGCCCGCCGGCTTCGAGGCGGACATCGTCTCCGCCGCTCTGAAGCTGCCGCAGGACCGGGGCGGCGGGGCCGGGACCGTGCCCGGCTTCGGCAATGGCCTGCGACGGCGGTCGGCGGGCGAGAGCGGCCGTTCCCCTATGCCGGCGCCGTCCTTCTGGGGCGGGGCGGCGCTGCTGGCTGCGTCGCTGATCCTCGGCATCTATATCGGAGTATCGGGCAACGCCGTTCCGACCTTGCGGAATATCGAGCTTTTGGCTTCGAACGATCTCGACACCGGATTGGCCATTTCCGGATCGCTGTTCGGGCCGGGCGAGCCCGATGAAAGTGATCGGCTATGAGCGAGGCGCTGAGCGGAAACGGGCCGGTCGTCGTGCGGCGGACGCCGCGCTGGATATGGGCGCTGCTGATCCTGTCGCTGTCCATCAATCTGCTGATCGTCGGGATCGTCGCGGGCAGCGTCTGGGCGGTGAAGCGGGGCGGCTATTGGAACGCGCCTATCGCCTTCGAGCGCAGCCGCCTGTTCATGCGCCGCTTGCCCCGGGAAAACCGCAAGGAAATCCGGCAGGTGTTCTTCGAGCATAAGCCGAAACTGGCGCCCTATTGGCGGGAGGTCCGCCAGGCGCGGATCGAGATCGGCCGGCTGCTCGAGCGGGCAGACTATTCACAGGACGAGTTGAACGCCGCCATGGACAGGCTCTTTCAGAAGGAGCTCCGGGCGCGCCGGGAAGCCAAGCCGATGATCGATGACATGCTCGCCAAGCTGACGCCGGAGCAGCGCCTGCATTTCCTGCGCACCTTTCTGCCCTATCTCGACAGCGCGGAAGGACGGCCCAACGTCAACCCGCCGCCATCTCTCGGGAATAGGCGACCCGCTATCGGCGCGTCCATTGTTTCCTCTCCTTGCGGGAGAATTCCGCCCCGGCTCGCAGTTCAATAACCGCCATTTGTCGGCCGATCACAGAAATCGCGCTACGCCCCTTGGCTCGGGGCGACGGGTATGTCTCAGTTTGAAATCTGTCCCTCTTGACCGGTTCCGAATCCTATCCCGATCTCCCATATGCTTAGCGATAAGCACTTGCGGAGGGGAGCGTGAAAATTCGTGACGGTATCTTCATAATCCTAGGAATGCTTATCGGCGCATTTGGCATGTCGTTTTGGTCATTCGGGCCACGCACCTACGAAGAATGCATGCTTGATAATATGCGTGGTCAAGCTCAGAATTTTACAACCATAGCGCTCGCTACTGACATTTGCAGAGGATTACCAAAGGCTATGAACTGATGCCCACCGGACCTAAAAAAACGCCCTGCTGATGCCATCGCCAGAGCTGTCAAAGTCGCCAAGATAGCTACTGGCGAGATTGAAGAAGACAAGCCAGAGGATGAAGGCAAGGACAAGGCTGCGCAATCGTTAGGACGCCGCGGTGGGAAAGCACGCGCTGAGAAGATGACACCGGAGCGACGTGCGGAGATTGCAAAAAGGCAGCTCAAAAACGCTGGCAAAAATAATCACGAATTCCCTGCATTCACCTTGAACCTAGCGGATATAGCCTCTAGCTTGCCTTCCGGGACACTTATTGGTTCAATTGCAGTTTCATATTGTCGCACCGCTTCAGTGAGAAGGTGAGCGAGAATCTTCATTGAACGCGGCGTAAATACATCTCCGATCTCCTGCATCAATATCTTTGCCTCTTCTACAACCTGTTCATTATTTAACATAAGTAATATATCATTATCACTTACCTTAATGCCAAAATTGTTAGCGAAAACAAAACGGAAGCCATTGGAACGTTCAATTTGCTTGGATGTAGTTTGGTCACTGGACATAAGCAATGCCCTCTCTCTTTGAGGCGGCCTGCAGTCTGATCAGTTCATTACCAGGGCCAATCCCTCCTTCGCTACCAGACTTTGAGACGATCCACCCTTAAAGCACAAGACAGGGGGCTGGGTTCCTTTCCATAGCGCAATCATCGCGCTCAAAGGAGCATACGGAAAACTTATTCTCTGAAGCTTGAACTGACCATTTTAATAGACTGCTGAAGCTCACAAATCGAACATCCAAAGCCACATCGAACGCTTCCGCAATCCGACGTAACGTATTAACCGACAAACTTGTGTTGCTTGGATCCTCCAAGACAGAAATACGAGATTGCTTCATCCCAGTGGCTTTGGCCAACTCTCTTGAAGTCCATCCGCGTTCCTCTCGCATGGTCTGAATCTGCCGCCGCTATCGTGGTTGAAAGATGTGATGTCACGAACGCGCGCCGATATTTTATAGACTTCATTTTCTCCCATAGGCGCTTGATTCTAATATTCATGTTCAACGACACGGCTGGGCTCCATCTTAACTGCGTCGCGGCGTTTTTCCGCGACATCCAAATCGGATCGAGGAAATCTTGCCTCCCTTCTCAATAGCGCCATGCAAAAGCACAAAATTTCGTCGGCGAGTTGGGTGATACATTCCAAGCGGACGATACTGAACTTTGTTCCATGGAATTCGAAGCTCCACGATCTTTGGCCTAGTTTTGTAATCCGTCGCCCATTTTTCTGGCCATTTCTCCTTCTCCAAGGATTCCATCTTCAGCAAACGATCATCGATAGCGCCTTGAGCTTCCGCGGAAATCCTTCGCGCCCACTCCTTGAACGGATTCCTTCCATTCGCATCCACGTAATCGAGGATCGTCCACGCCATATTATAATAAAATCCTGATATTCCCGCAAGACGCCCGTTGCAACTCGATGATCATAATTTTATTATATGCGAACCAAACTAAGTCAACCCGATAAAATGCTTGACGCTAAGCATAAAAGTTGACGTCGCACGTCACGCCCGCCATAGCCGCTGGATCACAGATCGGCTTTGGGAAGACGTTATCTCGATGATTGATGTTACAAGGCGATTGATAAATGCCGCTCGAAATGGGTCAGCTTTCGAATCTGCGCGCTGGGCAGATCGACCCACTTCATGTTGGGAACTTGCCGGATGCCGTTCGCGAAGCGGTTCAGTGGCGATTACCGCACGTCTACCTTTCAAGATCCTCGCTAGTGCATATCGTCAACAAGCACCCGGACATTTCTGTCGTTGATTTTCTGCACTTACCATTCGCAATCACAAAGGGGCTTCTAGTCCAGGAATTGAACCGACCGAAATGCATTGCCGCCTGCTATACCAATCCAGATAATGAAAATCAGTATGTGGTTGCGATGAAAGCAGCCGAGAGAACATGCGAGATTTGGGTGTCAACATACCATAGATTGGCACCTCGACAGGCACGCTCAATCCTGCGAAGCGGAAAAATTCTCAAGCGACATGATTAGGGTGGCGAGTGCTACGGGGCAGTAGCGCTCGCCAGTCTAATGTAATGGGGCCTGCCGAGAACCCCACAAAGCACTCCCGCTGCCCCTAATAAAGTGTTTAAGCGGTGCTACGGCTGGCAGAATTTCACCGTGTCGCACATTCGAGACAAACCAGAACTAGATCAACTCAAATTCTGAACGCCAGCTTACCAAGCGAATTTAAACGCAAATTTGATCAATTGGTCTCGATGCCAATTTCCGCTTGCGCATTGATCTAAATGCAATGCAAATCAGACTTCACGAAGTCGGTCAACCCCAACAACTTTCAAACTGAGACACTACCGAGCGGCGCAAAGAGTTTATTGCGGAAAGTCTTCGAACTCGGGGGGAATCAGCGCAATCGACGCAGCCGTTCCCCTTCCCGGATGGATCATTGCCTTAGGCCGAAACGGAGAGCTTCTCCTTCTCGCCTTCGATCACGCGATCGTGCCCGTTCTTCGCGGGCTTATCGATCTTGATCGTCCGCGGCTTCATGGCCTCGGGGATCTCGCGCTTGAGATCGACATGCAGAAGACCGTTCTCGAGTGTCGCGCCGCTCGCCTCGATATGATCGGCCAGGCGGAACCGGCGCTCGAAATTGCGGGCGGCAATGCCGCGGTGCAGATATTCGCGGTCTTTCTCCTCGACGGATTTCTCGCCGCGCACCGTCAGCGTGCCCTCCTTGACTTCAATATTGAGGTCATCATTGGAGAAGCCGGCAACGGCCATGGTAATACGATATTCGTTCTCATCCAGCAGCTCGATGTTGTACGGCGGAAAGCCGTTCTCACTCTCCGTCGAAGCAAGCTGCTCGACCAGATTGGCAAGATGATCAAAGCCGATGGTCTGGCGATAAAGAGGGGAAAAATCGAATCGTCTCATCACATATCCTCCATTCGAAGCGACATGAGCTTGGCCCGCCATTCGGCCGGGCTTTTGCGGGTAATGCACCCATTGTGGCGTGCAAACAGAGATTTAGGGGGCGGTTCGCCGGTTTCAAGAGGCCCCGAACCGGCGAGCCGGTTGGAGTCAAACCAGCGTGAAAAGGCGGCGCGGGCCGATCATCCCGCTTGAGCCGCAGCCGCGCCGCCGATATTGTCCGGCATCAGATGACAGGAAAGACAGCCCAGCCGATGGAACTGGTCGGCATCGCACGCAATCCCGTGCCGAGCGGCGCGGTTCCGGGCAGCTTTGTGACGCGGGACGGCGTGACGATCCGCTATGCGCTTTGGCCACGGACGGCGGACAAGGCGCTCGGCACGGTGTGCCTCTTCGGCGGGCGCAGCGAGTTCATCGAGAAATATTTCGAAACCATCGGCGATTTGCGCCACCGGGGCTTTGCGGTGGCCATGATGGACTGGCGCGGACAGGGCGGCTCGGACCGGCTGCTCAAAAATCCGCGCAAGGGCCATGTGGAAGACTATGCCGATTACGACCGCGATCTCGGCCAGTTCATGAGCGAGATCGTGCTGCCCGACTGTCCGGCGCCCTTTTACGGCATGGCTCATTCGATGGGCGGGCATATTCTGCTTCGTTCCGCTCTGACGAAAGTCTGCTGGTTCGATCGCATCATCCTCTGCGCTCCGATGATCGACATCCTGCCGGAGCTTACGCGCGCGCCGGTGCTGCGTTTTCTCATAGAGGCGCAGGTGCTGATCGGTCTCGGCGACCGGTTCATTCCGGGCGGCAAGGCGCAGCCGTGGGAATTAGAACCTTTCAACGAGAGCAAGCTGACCAGCGATCCCCTGCGCCATCAACGCATCGCGGAGGTCGTCAAAGCGGCGCCGTGGCTGGCGCTCGGCTCGCCGACCCTTGGATGGCTGCAAGCCACGTCGCGCTCGATCATGCAGATTAACGCCTTCGGTTTTGCCTCCTCTGTCCGCGTGCCGCTGCTGATCGTGGCCGCTGGGAACGATACGGTCGTGTCCACCCGCGCGCTGGAAAGCTTCGCAACCCAGGTCAAGACCTGCAAATTGCTGGTCATCGCAGGCGCCAAGCATGAGATTCTTCAGGAACGCGACCAGATCCGGGAGCAGTTCTGGGCCGCATTCGACGCCTATGTGCCCGGATCGAACCGGACGATGAGCGAAAGCCATATTGGCCTGTAATCAGTATGGTCCATCCTCGCGAAGCCATGAGCATTGCCTCGCCTGGACGCTCTACGAAACACCCCTTATGTTCTCGTTTTGTGCTATTTTGAGCTTGACGACTCGCTGGCGGCTTCATAGAACATAAACAGAACAGAGATGAGTGCCCCCGCTCAATCGATGTTCAACCGCTGTCACGGAGATCTGCCCCCTCAATCCGCTGACAGCCGATTATGAGCAGGCAGGGTTTGTGCCCGGAAGAGCTGTTGCGCAGAAGGTGTCGCGTTCCCGTGCAAAGCTGAAAGCCCGAAAGTCATCAGCCCCCCGAATGACAGGGCGTTTCTCCTCAAACCCGGCCTGCTCCTTTTCCTTTTGACCGATGGACGCCGCGGATACGCTGAGTTGTGATCGCAATCTCGGCCAATTCGTCTTAAATGACGTCCCATGGCGAAGATCCTGATTGTCGGCGCGGGCATTAGCGGCCTGTGGCAAGCGATCGCGCTGGCGCGCGCGGGGCATTCCGTGCGTCTCGTCGAGCGATCATCCGACCCGTTCGACGAAGCCGCGAGCGGCGTCGCCGGCGCAATGATCGCCCCTTATTGCGAAAGCGAAAGCGCCGAGCCGATCGTCGCCGAGCTGGGAGCGGAAAGCTCCCGGCTCTGGCGTGAGGCCTATCCGGAAATCCGCACGAATGGCAGCCTCGTCGTCGCCGCGCCGCGCGATCTGGCCGAGCTCGACCGATTTGCCCGCATGACCTCCCATTTCGAACGGGTGGACGCCGACCGCATCGCTGCGCTCGAGCCCGCTTTGGCCGGCCGCTACGGCAAGGGTCTGTTCTACCCTTCCGAAGCCCATGTCGAGCCGGCCTGCGCCATGCCGGCCCTTGCTGAAGCACGCCAAAGAGCTCGGCGCCCAAGTCGAATTCGGCACAAGCTGGGACGGCAGCCTGCCGCCCGAATTTGACTATGTCGTGGACTGCCGCGGCATGAGCGCGAAAGACGATCTGCCCGACCTTCGCGGCGTGCGCGGCGAAATGCTGGTCGTCGAAACCGACGAAATCGCGCTGAACCGGCCGGTGCGCCTGCTCCATCCCCGTTTTCCGCTCTATGTCGTCCCCTGGTCGCAGAACCGCTTCATGATCGGCGCGACGGTCATCGAAAGCGAGGATCGCGGGCCCGCGACGCTACGCTCCGGGCTCGACCTGCTCGGCCTTGCCTATACGCTGCACCCGGTTTTCGGTGAGGCGCGCATTATCCGTTTCGGCGCGGGCCTGCGCCCGTCATTCCCGGATAATGTGCCCAAAATCGTGCTGCGAGGCCGGCATATTCTGGTTAACGGCTTCTATCGGCACGGTTATTTGCTCGCCCCCGTTCTCGCAAGGCTGGTCACCGACTATATTAGGGGGGAGGTGACGAAGCACGATGTCTTTGTTGAAGATCACATTGAACGGTGAGACGCGGGAGACCGACGCCGAAACGCTCGGCGAACTCTGCGCATCGCTCGGTTTTTCCGACATGAAAATCGCGACGGCGCTGAATGGCGAATTCGTGCCCGCCGGCCGGCGCGCCGAAACGCGCCTGGGCCCGAACGATCGGATCGAGATCGTCGCCCCGAGACAGGGGGGCTGAGACATGGTCGAATTTTACGGCGAAAGCTTCACATCGCGGCTCATTCTTGGCAGCGCTCTTTACTCCTCGCCGGAGATTTTCAAGCAGGCGGTGGAAGCCTCCGGCGCCGAGATCGTTACCGTCTCCTTGCGCCGCGAAGGCGCCCGCGAGAAGACCGGCCAGGAGTTCTGGCGCCTGGTTCAATCGCTCGATGTTCGGGTGCTGCCGAATACGGCCGGATGCCGGACGGCCAAGGAAGCGATCACCACGGCGATGATGGCGCGCGAGCTGTTCGATACGCCTTGGGTGAAGCTTGAAGTCATCGCCAATGACGACACGTTGCAGCCCGACCTGTTCGGCCTGGTGGAAGCGGCCGCGACGCTCTCCCGCGAAGGCTTCAAAGTCTTCCCCTATACGACGGAGGATCTCAGCGCCGCGGAGAAGCTCCTCGCCGCCGGCTGCGAGGTCCTCATGCCATGGGCCTCGCCGATCGGCTCCGGACAGGGGCTGAACAATCTCGACCGGACTCGAAAGTCTGCGCGCCTATTTCCCCAAGGTACCGCTCGTGATCGACGCAGGGATCGGCGCGCCATCGCACGCCGCGGCGGCGATGGAGATGGGATATGACGCGGTCCTTCTGAATACCGCCGTGGCGAAGGCGGAAGATCCTCCGAAGATGGCGTCGGCATTTGCGCAGGCGATCCGGGCCGGCCGCGAGGGCTTCGAGGCCGGTCTGATGCCGCGCCGGAACATGGCGACGCCGTCGACGCCGGTTGCCGGAACGCCGTTTTTCGAGTTCGGCGATGCTTGACCGGTTCTATCCCATCGTACCCGACGCGGGCTGGGTCGCGCGCATCGTGCCGCTGGGCGTCAAAGCCGTCCAGCTTCGTGTAAAGGACGAACCCGCGGAAACGGTCGAACGGAACATCGCCTCCGCCCTGACCGTCTGCCGGCAATATGGCTGTCAGCTCGTCGTCAATGATTACTGGCGGCAGGCGATCGATCTTGGCGCGGATTTTGTCCATCTGGGCCAGGAGGACCTGGCGGACGCCGATCTCGACGCCATCCGCGAGGCGGGGCTGAAGCTCGGCATTTCGACGCACACGCATGAAGAACTGAAGATCGCCCTTGGCGCGACGCCGGACTATGTCGCGCTCGGCCCGATTTACAAGACGACGCTCAAGGTCATGAAATACGCGCCGCAAGGGCTCGACCGCATCAAAGAATGGAAAAGCCTGATTTCCTGCCCGCTCGTCGCCATTGGCGGCATTACGCTCGAGCGCTCCGCCGCGGTGTTTGCGGCCGGAGCCGACAGCATCGCGGTTGTCACCGACATCGTAAAACACACCGATCCGGAGCGGCGCGTGCGTGATTGGCTCGCCGCATCGGCAAGGGAATAACGCCCGATGAAACCAAAGTCTGGCTGGCAATAGCTCAGTGCCCGAATTACTCTTCTCCTGTCACAACTCCCTTTGTCATTCGTTGAAAATCATGGCCTTCCGTCTTGTCCCCGGCCTAGACATTTCGCAGAGCGTAAGACAGGCCGGTACGGAGCAAATCGACCGCGCCCTGGCGAAGCTGTCCGGCAAAGCGAAAAAAAGCAATGCCATCCATGAAACGCGCAAGTCCATGAAGCGGCTGCGCGCGCTTCTTCATCTTGTTCGCCCTGCAATGCGTAAAGCCGATTTCCGGCGGGATGAGGCGCGGCTGAAGCACATCGCCCGGTCGCTGGCCGGCGCTCGCGACACCCAGGCGATGCTTGAGACGGTGGCAAAGCTCGACGCCTATGACGAACGGGTCGGCCGGGGACCGGTGGCTGTCAAGCTGCGGGCCCAGCTCGAGGCAAAACACGACACGACCGGGGAAGACCGCAAAGGATCCGGTGTTTCGCTCGCCCGAAGGCTGCTGAAAGAGGCGCGGGCCGCCTTCGACGACATCGTCCTGGAGAAGGATGACTTCAAAATCCTGGCCTCGACCATCGAACGCGATTACCGCAAGGCGCGCCGCGCTTTTCACCGGGCCTATGAGCTGCAGGAAGACGAAGCGTTTCACGACTGGCGGAAATATGTCCAGCGCCATTGGCGCCAATTGCTGCTGGTGGCGCCCTCCTGGCCGAAGGCGCTTCGGCCGCACATCGCCCTCGCCCGCGACCTCTCCGAAGTGCTGGGGGAGGATCACGACCTTTTCGTCCTCGCCAATTTCGTCCGGACGAACCTTGACGGCGTCGCAAACAAGGATGTCGAGGCTTATCTGGACCTATGCAGACGCCGGCAGAATGAACTGCGCTCGCTGGCGCGCGGCATGGGCGCACGCCTTTTTGCGGAAAAGCCCTCGTCGCTGGCGGCGCGGCTGACGACCTACTGGATCACCGCTCCCAGCGTCGATGAGGCGGAGACCGAGGAAGAAGAGGACGGCGCGCCCTCCAACGTCATTCCGCTCTCCCACTAGTGGAGCGAATTTGACATTTGAGTCCCGGCCCGCGGCCAGGCTCGTTCTCAAATGTCAAATTCAAAAGCTCCACTAGAAACCTATAGTTAGCTAGTGGTTCTTATGACTGAAACATTTGCAAATGAGCAGGCTACACGGGGATGCAAATGTTTCAGTCGAACCACGAGATCAACCCTCGTTCAATTGGACTCAATCGAACGAGGTCAAGTTGATCGATATCAAAAGGCGAGCGCAACTGTTCCCGCGCCCATCCCCGCCTTCGCGGGGACATGGTTGGACGCGCGTTGCGCTAGTGTCCTGGTTCAGAGATACGTGCCATTATCTGGGTGAGCGATTCGCTGATAAGGGGAGAGGGATGATGGCGCGGCGCGCACCGGAAGTCGAGTTGAGCGAGGCACAGCGGCGAGCGCTTGTTGCGCTGGCGCGGCGCCGAATTACGGCGCAGGCGCTGGCGATGCGCGCGCGCATCGTGCTGGCGTGCGCCACGGGCGCCGAGAACAAGCAGGTGGCCGCGGAGCTCGGCGTCGATCAGGCGACCGCCGGCAAGTGGCGGCGGCGGTTCATCGCGCGCGGTGTGGATGGCTTGTACGACGAGCCGAAGCCCGGCGTTCCGCGCAAGATCACCGACGAACAGGTCGAGGCCGTGATTGTACGCACGCTGGAAAGCGCGCCCAAGGGGGCGACGCATTGGAGTTCGCGCCTGATGGCCCGGCAGAGCGGCATCTCAACCTCGAGCGTGCAACGGATCTGGCGCGCCTTCGGCCTGCAGCCGCACCGCACCGAGACGTTCAAGCTCTCCACCGATCCGCTGTTCATCGACAAGGTGCGCGACGTGGTGGGGCTGTATCTGGACCCGCCGGAGCGGGCGGTTGTGCTGTGCGTCGACGAGAAGAGCCAGGTTCAGGCGCTGGACCGCGCGCAGCCGGTGCTGCCGTTGCGGCCCGGGCAGGTGGAGCGGCGCACGCATGACTATGTCCGTCACGGCACGACCTCGCTGTTCGCGGCCCTGAACGCCGCAACCGGAGACGTCATCGGCAAATGCTACAAGCGCCACCGCGCGGTCGAGTTCAAGAGGTTCCTCGCCGAGATCGAACGCCGCGTGCCCGGGGACCTCGACATCCACATCGTCATGGACAACTACGCCACCCACAAGACCCCGGCGATCCGCGCCTGGTTTGCCCGGCGGCCGCGCTGGCACGTCCACTTCACGCCGACCGGCTCGTCATGGCTGAACATGGTTGAGCGGTTTTTCGCCGAGATCACCGAACGACAGATCAAGCGCGGTGTCCATCGCAGCGAACGCGAGTTGGAGCAGGCGATCCTCGCCTATATCGACGCCCGCAACGAAGACCCGAAGCCGTTCAAATGGGTTCGCACCGCCGACGACATCCTTGAAGCCGTCAACAGGTTCTGTCTCAGAACCAGCCCGGAAAATTATGAAGCATACCTCTGATTCAGGACACTAGGCGCTTTTCAGCTTTTGCGCGGCAAAATCGAGCGGCAGCGCGGTCGTGAATTTGATCTGCTCCATGGCGAAGCTCGAGCTGACATCGTTCAGCGGAATACGGCTGATAAGCTGCTTATAAAATCGGTCATAGCTTTCGATATCCGGCACCGCGACGCGCAGCAGATAGTCGATCTGGCCGCTCATGCGATAGGCTTCCACGATTTCCGGAAACTCGCGCAGCACGGCGTGAAAGCGGTCCAGCCATTCCACCGTATGTTCGCTCGTGGTGATGGCGACGAAAACCGTGACGGCCGCGTCGATCTTCTTCGGATTGAGGAGCGCGACGCGCGATTCGATCACCCCTTCCTGCTCGAGCTTCTGGATCCGCCGCCAGCAGGGCGTCGTCGACAGCCCGACTTCCTTGGCGATATCGGCGACAGCGATCGTGCAGTCGCGCTGGAGGATATTCAGAATTTTCAAATCGACGGCATCGAACATATCATTTTGCCGGGGAAAAAATTTGCGCACATAACCAGTCCGTGCCGCAAAATAGGGACTCATTGTTCAGATTACCAGACGCTGTGGATTATTTTTCTACATGTGCCACCGACCCGGTTCCGGGCCTGACCTGTTCTCGCCCGGCGTGTCTCAATCCCGGTCGGCTCCGTCACCTTCCGGATCGCTTAAATGACGGCGCACCTCCCCGCGCAAATAGGGGAGAACCTCAGCCTCGAACCAGGGATTGCGCTTCAGCCAGGCATTGTTGCGCCAGGACGGATGCGGGATCGGTAAGACCTGCGCAGCCGGATAAGCCGTGGTGCGCTCGTCGCCGCCCGGCTCGAGATAGTCCCGCCAACGGGCGACGGTTTCGGTCAGGTTCGGTCCGGCCCGGTCGCCGAGATGCCAGCGTTGCGCGTGATAGCCGACGAGCAGGATCAGTCTGAACTGCGGCAGCAGCGAAAACAGGCGCGCGCGCCAGGCCGGCGCACATTCGGCCCGCGGCGGCAGGTCGGCGCCTTTTGCGTCGAGGCCGGGAAAGCAGAACCCCATGGGCACGATTGCGATCCGGCCGACATCGTAAAACGCCTCCGGCGTCACCCCCATCCATTGGCGCAGCCGGTCGCCCGAGGGATCGGAAAACGGCGTCCCCGAGGCGTGAACGCGCGTCCCCGGCGCCTGCCCGCAGACGCAGATCCGCGCCGTCCGGCTCACGCGCAGCACCGGCCGCGGTTCGTGCAGCAGCGGCGCCCCGCGCGGTTTCTCCCGGCACAGCCGGCACGCGCGAATCGCGCCAAGCAGCTGTTCCAGCCGATCGCTTTGCGGTTCGTCCGCCTTGTTCGCCATTCTCTATATGTCGATGATCATTCCGTCATGCGCCAGCTCGCAGCGGGCTTTATCGACATCATCTTGCCGGGCAAGCATGGCCTCGCTCATATGGGTGAGAACGAGTTGCCTGGCACCGATCTGGTCGAAATGTGCGGCAATCTGAAGATAGTTGAGATGCATCGAGAGCTCCAGATCGTATTGATAGCACTCGATCAGATAGAGATCGGCCCCCTGCCCGACCCGCACGACATTGTCCGACCAGCCCGCATCCCCGGAAAAGGCGAAAATCCGGCCATCGAGCTCGAAACGGTAGGCATAGGACGGGGAGCCGGAGAAATGATCGACTTCGAACGGAGTGACGGCC
Organism: uncultured Alphaproteobacteria bacterium; assembly: GCA_963749875.1. Lineage (GTDB taxonomy): Bacteria > Pseudomonadota > Alphaproteobacteria > Rhizobiales > Rhodomicrobiaceae > JAHQVI01. The sequence goes on along the minus strand of CAVVOX010000002.1, from coordinate 308,594 downwards.
AGATCGCCGATCTGCCGGCGTACATCCCTATGGAGCTCGACGAAGTTGAGATCGAAAGGATGGGGCAGATTGAGCGAGCCGGGGTAGAAGACCTCGCAGGCCATCCGGAAACGCGCCTCCAGGCCGAGCGGGCCGATCAGTGTCAGTGGCGCCTGGCGCTGGCTCGGGAAAATGGCATCGAGAAGCAGAAAGGGCAAACCACCCATATGGTCGCCATGCAGATGGCTGATGAAGATCTGCGATATGCTGTTCGTGGAGAGACCCGCCTTCTTGAAAGCCGTCAGGACCGAGGGGCCGCATTCGAGCAGAAAACCTGTCTGGCCACTTTCGACCAGATAGCAGCTCGACAGCCGACCGCCGGAGCTGAATGCGTCGCCGGAACCAAGAACAGTCAGCCGCATGGGGTCTCCTCACAATTGCCGTTCGATAATATTCGCGGGGCGGGGCCGCAAAATACCGGTCGCGACCCAGTTTGAAGGGCCCGATTTGTTAACACTGCCTGAGCGGCGGTTCAACCGACCTTAGCCCAGCTTTTGCCGATCCCGGCGTGAACATCCTCACTACCTGCAAGCTTTTGAAAAACAGGGCGGTATTTTGTCATATACGAACAAGGCGGCGCGAATTTGTCGCACACCGCAAGAGGACCGTCCGTACCGTGAAGATCCGCGAAATTCGTGAGGCTGTGCTGCCCATCGCCCTCTGCTGATCCGGCGGACCCTACGTGCCGTAATCGGGCAAATCAATATTGTCGCGCACATCGCGCCCGACCAGCATGTCCGCGATTGGCGAAAACGCCATGAGCTTTGTTGCCTGATTGCGGACCCACACGCCGAAGGCGGTTTTTGGCGCGAAGGAGGAAGCAAATTTCTGAGCCGACTTCTGCTTGCCCTCGATAAAGGAACGCAGGCGCTCTTCATACTGGCGGAAGGCTTCCCGATAATCGTCGCCTGCGCGGGAGAGCTCGCCTGCCAGCACATAGGCTTCCGTCATGGCAAGGCCGGTGCCCTCGCCCGCCAACAGCGAAACGCAAGCGGCGGCGTCTCCGATAAGCGCCACACGGCCCTTCGACCAGCCATTCATTCGGATCTGGCTGACGCGATCGAAATAGATTTCATCGACGCGCTCCATGGCCTGGAGAATCGCCGGGCACTCCCAGCCGGCATCGCCGAAGACGCGTCTCAGGAGCGCCTTGCGCTCATCCGCTTTATACGGATCCGGCCCCGTCATGCGTTCGGCCACGAAGACGAAGAGAAACATCGTCCGGTCGCCGCGCAGGGCAAAGCGCGCGACCTGCCGTCCGGGCGTTGTATAGCTGACATAGACAAGCTCGTCACGCGGACGATAGCCCTCGACCTCGAAGGCCGCGACGCGATAGCCGAGCTGTTTTTCAAACTGATCCTCAGGCCCAAAAACGAGTTCGCGGACCTCCGAATGCAACCCGTCCGCGCCGACGACCAGATCGAATTCGCGCTCCGCGGCCCGGTCGAAGCGGAGCCGCACACCCCCATCGTCCTGCTCGACGGCCGAAATGCTGTCGTCGAAGATGGTCTCGACGTCGTTCTTGACCGCGTTGAAAATCGCTGCGGCAAGATCGCCGCGCGGCAGGCTGGTGAAGCGGTCATTCGTCATCCGGCGGAACACATCCGTTGAAAAGCCGCCGACTTTGCGGCCCTCGCCATTCACGAGGCGCACTTCCTTCAACCGATAACCTGCGTCACGAATCTCGGGCAGAATTCCCATCTTCTCGGCAAGCGAATAGCCGACACCCCAGAAGTCGATCATATAGCCGCCGGTCCGAAAATGCGGAGCTTTCTCGATCAGAGTCGGCTCATGACCGATGCGACGAAGCCAAAAGGCCAAGGCCGGGCCGGCAACGCCCGCACCGCCGATGGCGATCCTCATAAACTCCTCCGCGGAATTGTGAATCGGCACAATCAGCCGCGCATCTGCATGCGCCGATAACATGGCGATTGCGAGACCGCAAAGCACTGCGCTGGCACGGCAAGAAACCGCCGGTCAATGTGAGGGCAGGTCCAGCTCAATTCAGCGAGACGCTGGGGGCGATGCGAGGCCTGAACAAAGCGCGCTTATTGATATTGAAGGTTCCCAGAAACCGGCTGACCGTGGGCGTAAAGCCGTAAGTCGCTTCCGCGATGATCAAACTCGAGCCGGGCTCGGTCATATCGGCCTGCGGCAGGGCATAGACCGCGCCAGTGGCATAGGTGGCCGGATAGCTCCAGTCCACTCTCGGCGTATTCGTTGAATCGGCGACAACGCTCACAATGACAAGCGTCAGCGGTGTGGTGCTATACGGTTTCATGATCTCGTCGGCGACCAGCGCGATATTGTCCAGGTCGCCCGTCGTCACCGTGGCCTCCTGGGCGACGAGATCGGACACCGTGTTGGCGGTCGTGGCAAGCTTGCGGGAAACCGTGAAGGCTTCCGAAAACTCGACAAGCCCGATGAACAGGAGAATGAGAACCGGCAGCACGAGCGCAAACTCGATCAGCGCGACGCCGCGCTCGCCTCTGCGAAGAGCGCCGATCCCGCGAAACACGCTAAAGCTGGAAACGAGACCGCTCTTCATCCGCCTCCCCCCGATCCCCCCGCCGAAGCAGGGAAGGGCTCGTTCCTGAAGGCGGCGGAGGCGCGTAAGAGCCGGTCGCCATCCGCCATATTCGACAGGGCGAAGCTGGTGATGCCCGAAAAGAGGGGCCACTGATAGAAGGTGCTGACCAGGATGATCGAGCGCGATCCGCCGGTGTCATAGGTGAAATTCGTTTGCAGCTTGCCGTCGCCATCAAGGGGGGTGGGCTGATTGGATTGGATATCGGTGTAATTGGCGAAGCTGCGGACGTCGACCTGCAGCTTGCTCGTACATTGCGACAGCACCGTCACGCGGCCGCACACAAGAGCTTTGAAGCCGGCCGGGGTGTTGGCGGCGCTCGACTGGATTTGTCCCGTGCGGATCTCGCGCGCGGCATCCTCGGTGGCGTTGTCGAGTTCGTAGGTGCCCCAGATAATGAAGCCGATTTCCAAAATGCCGAAGACCAGAAGGAAGAACGGAAAAGCGATGAGTGCGAATTCGACCAGAGTGGCGCCGCGCTCGCCGCGGAGACCGCGCAAGAAGCGGAAGCGAAGTATTTTATGGCTTTTCCCACAACTGTACTTTAGAGGCATTTCTGCAACACTCTATAAACAAGGAACACCTTGCACTACATGCCCCGGCCCAACTTTCATAGCCATAACTTATCCAAGGCGCAACTTTCGACGTAATTGTTTCGCATCCTGAGTTGGAAACGCATGCGCTTTGCGATATGTAAAGCTGTGGACAGCCGGCGATCCCGGCGGGTATTGGCGTGGGGGACAAGGTGTGGGGCCTGTTTTTCCGGAGCATCCGGCGATTTAGAAGCGAGGAAAGCGGCGTTGTCCTGATCCTCGTCGCTCTCCTGATTGTTCCGCTCCTGCTGATCATCGCCATCGGCATCGATTTTGGCCAGACGCTTGTCGTCAAGCGGCAGCTCGCCGGCGCGGTTGACTCCGCCGCGCTCGCCATCGGCACCGATCCCAATCTGACCGACCAGGGTGAGCTGGACGATAAGGCCGAGGCGTTCATCAGGGCGCATTACGCGGACGCAGAATTCGGCACATTGACGAACTTCACGGTCACGCGCACCGACGAAAGCGAGCGGGACACCTCGATCGTCGTCACTGCAACGGCTCAGGTTCCGACCCATTTCATGCGTATTGGCGGGGTCGATCAATTGACGGTGACCGTCAGCTCGGAGGTCTTGCGGCGCGAGAACGAACTCGAAGTCATGATGGTGCTCGACAATAGCGGGTCTATGTCCAACTCTGCGGGGGTCGGCCTCGGGACCAAGATGGCGGCCATGCAGACCGCCGCGACCACGCTCGTCAATGCGCTTTTCGAGGATCAGGATACCTCGACCAAGGTCAAGATCGGCCTCGTACCCTTCTCGGGCGGCGTCAATCTGAGAGTGCCCGAGGTCGAGACCTGGCTTGCCGATCCCACCGTGAATCCGCCGCCGAGCTGGCTCGACTACGGCAATCCGGCCGACATCAATGCTCAATTTCTCGCTTTGGATCTGGGTTTGAATCAAACGGCTTTCACGGTCATGGAGACCATGGCGAACGGAATTGCCGAGAATTGGCGCGGCTGCGTCCGATCCCGCTCTTACCTTCTTACCAATTACGACCTGGACGATACGCCGCCGGACCCGGCCGACCCGAATACGCTTTTCTCGGCTTACTTCAACGCCTGGCTCGGCTCGGTCCTGCTCAGCTATGTCGGTCAGGGGCCAACAATCGATACCCTCGTCACGGACAACAACAACAATCAGAATTGTCCGAAATCCAAGGTTCAGACTTTGACCGATACCCGCGCCACGATCATTTCCGCAATCGATGCGATGGAGGCCGGCGGGAGCACCAATATTCCGGAGGGGCTCGCATGGGGATGGCGGATGATCTCACCGACCGAGCCATTCACCGAAGGCGCGCCCTATTCACAGCAGGAGACCATCAAGGCGATTATTCTTTTGACAGACGGAGAAAATGCCGCAAGTGGAAGTTTTTCGTCTTATGGGCAGACCATATCAACGAGCACGCTGAACACAAAGACATCGACGCTTTGCGGCAACGTCAAGGCCGACAAAGATGGCAACACAAGCGACGAAGATATTTTGATCTATACGATCGTCTTTAATGCGACTTCAGGCACAATCCAGGATCTTATGCGAAACTGCGCAACAGATACGGGCAAATATTTCGAACTCGCCAACTCCAGCAAATCTTGATACGACTTTCCGCGCTATTGCGAACAGTCTGAATCAGCTGCGCATTACCGAATAGGATTGACGGAATTTATGCTTCGTCATGGCCGCAGAGCTGTGCGCGCTTCGAGATGCATGAGCCGGCGTCCCCGCAAGCCATGAAGCGTCATTCTGCCTCCACTGATCCAGCCGCCCTCTTTGCCGCATCAATCGCACCGGCGACATTTGCTAGTGCATCGATCCAAACGGAGGCGACAAGCCGGAGTTTGGTAAAATTGATGCATAAACAAAGAGCTAGGGCGCGGGCGCATGAACCATGTGAATGCGTCAGTGGACTAGCGCAACGCGCGTCCAAGCATGTCCCCGCGAAGGCGGGATGGACGTGGGAACAGTTGCGCTAATTTATTGAAATAGATCACCCCTCGTTCAATTGGTTCCAATTGAACGAGGGGTGATCTAGGCGAGTATCGCCCCCTTTCGCGATAACCGCCGATGCGATTCCAGCGCGGCTCTTACAACGACCCGCCGCTTTCAAGCTTGAATGAGATCTTCAGCTTGGTCCGATAGGCCTGAACCTTGCCATTTTCGACGACGATGTCATTGGCGATGACTTCAGCTATACGCAGATCACGCAAGGACTTGCTCGCCGTTTCGACGGCAACCTTTGCGGCGTCGTCCCAGGATTGCGCGCTGGTCCCGACGATTTCGACGACTTTGTAGACACTATCCGGCATGAAAACCTCCCTTGCTGTTTAGAACGCTGCTTGCGCCCGCGCTCCCGCGAAGCCATTCAGCTTAGGGCATATTCCCTGCGCAACCAACTGGAGGAAGGTCTCGTTCTCACTGCGGATGCAAAGACCCGGCGCGCCGCGGCGTTTCGATTTGATCGCGGGACGCCTTCGTTTACTGGATTGCGCTTGCGCGGGAATGACGTCGGGGCGCCGGGTAGGATCAGTGCAGCATTTCTGATTAAAGTGATCCGGCTTTAGGCGCGGAGAGACCGGATGTTTCGAAGATGGCGATAAAGAGCTCCGCAGATGACAGGCTGAAGCCGCGCGGCGCGCTCGACGGCCTGACCGTCATCGACCTCACAGCAATGCTCGCCGGCCCCTATGCCAGCATGATGCTGGCCGATCAGGGCGCCCGAATCATCAAGATCGAGCCGCCGGGCGGTGAGGATGCGCGCAGGATCGGCCCGTTCATCGAAGGCGCGGCGCCTTTGGAGCAAGGCGGGTACGGCGCCTATTTCGCCTCCATCAATCGCAACAAGCAATCCGTCGTCGTCGATCTGAAGCAAGAGGCCGGAAAGACGATTCTCCGCCGCCTCGTCTCGCGGTCCGACGTGCTGATCGAGAATTTTCGTGCGGGCGTGATGGAGCGGCTCGGCCTCGGCTATGAAGACCTCGCCGGGATCAATCCGCGCCTGGTCTATGCCACATTGCGCGGCTTCGGCGATGCGCGCACCGGCGGCAGTCCCTATTCCGCCTGGCCCGCCTATGACCCGGTTTCGCAGGCCATGGGCGGCATTATGGGCATTACCGGCGCGACCGCTGGCGGGCCGCCGACCAAGATCGGGCCGGGCGTGGGCGATATCCTCCCGGCCATGTTCCTTGCCTTCGGCATCGTCTCGGCCTGCTGGCGCGCCGCGCGCAGCGGCAAGGGCCAGTTCGTCGACATCGGCATGATCGACGGCGTCCTCGCCGTTTGCGAGCGGATCGTCTATCAGTACAGCGCAACGGGAATTGCGCCGGGGCCGGAAGGCAGCGGCCACCCGCTCTTGTGCCCCTTCGGGCTCTTCCCGGCCAAGGACGGCTTCGTCAGTATCGGCGTTCCGAAGGATGCGTTCTGGAAGTCTCTGGTCATGGCCATGGACAAGCCCGAGCTGGCGGACGATCCCCGCTATGCCACGAACGAAGCCCGCCTGGAGAGGCGCCGGGAGGTCGATGCGCTCGTCAGCGAATGGACCAGTGCCCGGACGAAACAGGAGCTTGCGGATGCCTTCGGCGGGAAGATCCCCTTCGGCCCGGTCTTCCGGGCGGACGATATTTTCGCAGATCCCCATTTCGCCATGCGGCAGATGCTTGCCGAGGTCGAGATGCCCGGCGCGAGCCGGCCGCTCACCGTCGCAAACACGCCGCTGCATATGACGGATACGCCGGGCGGCGTGCAGCGCCGTGCGCCGCTCACGGGCGAGCATACCGACAGCGTCCTTGCCGAATTCGGCTTCGCCGCCGGAGAGATCGACGCCCTCCGCAAGAGGGGCGTGATCGGTTAAGGCGGAATCACTTCAGTTCCTGCATTCGCGGCGGGGATGACGATCGGCTGGCCAGAAGAACGGTTTCCGTCTCATCTGATCTGCCCCTAATACGGGATCGTATTTGGTGGAAACGACCGTCGCCCCGGACGGAGCGAAGCGGAGATCCGGGGCCTATTGGCCTATCCGCAAGGTCAATGCGTAACTGATAGAGAATTGGGCGCCGGATCGGATCCGGCGCGACGAACAAGTATCTTGGACGGTTACAAGCTGACCCATTATTAAAGCACCTCAAAGGTCAGTCCTGAATGCGCCCGCAAGCGCGCGATCAGGCGATCACCGAAGATCGTTGCCGGCGTCCAGAAGCCGCCCGGCTTCTCCTCCTTGCCGATATCGAGTGCCAGACACGCGCCGGCCTGGCCCAGCATTTTCGATGTCGAGCCATAGCCGGGGTCGCCCTCTCCGGTCACTTTGGCGCGGAGCGAGCGGCCGTCGGCGGTCGTGCCGAAGAAGCGCAGATCGTAAAAGCCTTTCTCCTGCGTCTCCGGGCTCGGACCTTCGCCGGGCGCGGGCAGGAACCGCTCCAAAATCCAGCGCGTGGGCGCATAGGCGCTCGCGGTGAGAAAGGCGGCAAGCCCGCCGGCCAGAGAATAGGCGCGCAGCCGGCCGCGAAAGCCGCTGCCCATCAGCATGGCCTCGTCATAGCGAAAGTCCTTGCCATAGGCGAAGCCGGAGAGGGCATTCGTGCGATGCACGATCCGGGTATTGATCGCCGCCATGACGAAAGGCGCCTGCCAGCGGTCGAAATCGGGATCGTAGGCGACCTTGGAGAGACTCGGCTGTCGGACGTCCGGCGCGATCGCCTCTGGCACGAGCGAATAGGGATTGGCCATTTCGCGGCGCAAGGCAGGGTTGCCCGACATCTCTTTGGCGATATTCATCATGCTCACCACGGTGCCGCCCGATGCCCCGCCGCGAGCCGACCGCACGCGCATCTTGATCCGCGGGCAAGGCGCGCCATAGCGTTCGCGCGCCGCTTGCTGGAGGAAATGGACGCCAAGATCCGAGGGAATGGAATCGAAGCCGCAGCAATGCACGATCCGCGCGCCGCTCGACTTCGCCGCGTCTTCATAGCGCTCGATCATGCGCCTGATCCAATGCACCTCGCCGGTCAGGTCGCAATAATCCGTACCTGTTTCGGCGCATGTTCTGACCAGCGGTTCGCCATAAAGCGCGTATGGGCCGACGGTCGAGACGACGACGCGCGCCTCGGCGCACATGGCGTGCAGAGCGGTTTCATCGGCCGCATCGGCCGCGATCAACGGCAGGCCGGCCGCGCCAGGCCCGAACGTTTCGCGCATGCGCTGAAGTTTGTTCTGCGAACGTCCCGCCGCGGTCCATTTCAGCTCGCCGCCGACGCCGAACTGCCGGACGAGATAGCGGCAAAGAAGCTGGCCGACAAAGCTGGTCGCCCCGAAGACGACGAGATCGTGGCCGGATCGGGTCATGGGCGTCCCTCCTCGCCGTTCGTTTTCCACGCAGGCGCGCATGCCGCTCGACGGGGCGCTACAAATTCCGCATCCAAATCAAGGCGGCTCAGTTTAAGGTGCACCGTAAGGTATTCAGCCAAAGTCGTTTTCACCGTAACCGCAACCCACGCATTGCCGCCAGCCAGGAATTGTCAATGGATCTTTTCGGAGAAGCGGACTGTCGGCAATCCGACCGCTGCGGCGTCACCGGCTGATGCGCAGCGTCCTTTCCGGCCATGCAGGGCGCACCCTGATACTGACAGTCATCGCCATGCTGGCATTTGCCGCCAACACGCTGCTATGCCGGCTCGCCATGGCGCAGCAGCTCATCGACGCGGCGAGCTTCACGTCCGTCCGGGCGATCTCCGGCGCGGCCATGCTGGGGCTCATCGTCCTCGCGCAGCAGCCGACCGCCGACGGCAATGCAGGGGACTGGCGCTCCGCCCTCGCCCTTTTCGCCTATATGGTCACTAATTCCTTCGCCTATCTCTCCATCAGCGTGGGCACCGGTGCGCTGATCCTGTTCGGCGCGGTCCAACTAACGATGTTCATCGCGGCCTTGCGGCATGGGGAGCATTTTTCGGCTCTCTCCTGGACCGGGCTGGCGCTCGCCGTTCTCGGCCTCATCTATCTCGTCTCGCCGGGTCTTGCCGCACCCGACCCGTTCGGCGCCACATTGATGACCATCGCAGGCACGGCATGGGGCTTTTATTCGCTGCTCGGCAGGGGCGTGAAAAATCCGCTCCGGGCCACGGCGCTCAACTTTCTCTATATCGTGCCCGCGGTGCTCGTCGTCAGCGCAGTCTTCTGGAGCCGCTTCAGCATCTCCGCAAGCGGTGCGGCATTGGCGGCCGCGTCGGGCGCGTTCGCCTCAGGCGGCGGCTATGCGATCTGGTACGCCGCGCTTTCCGGGCTTACGGCCGGGCGGGCGGCGGCCGTGCAGCTTTCGGTTCCGGCGATCGCCGCATTTGGCGGTGTCGTGCTGCTCTCCGAGCCTCTCACTCTGCGCCTGATCCTGGCTTCCGTCGCAACGCTCGGCGGCGTCGCCATCGTACTCTCACAGCGCGCGGCGAAAGCGCCTCTCCGCTAAAGTCGCTCTAGCGTAACGCGCGTCCAAGCATGTCCCCGCGAAGGCGGGGATGGACGCGGGAACAGTTACGCTCATCTTTTGAAATAGATCAACTTGACCTCGTCCAAGTGAGTCCACTTGAACGAGGGTCGATCTAGCCGCTTTTCGCCAAAACGCTGGACGCCCCGCTGTGCCCGTCGCAGACTGACCCGGGCTCAATTACGGATCTTGAGACGAGGCCCCCAATGACGGAGATCAAACACCGGACGATCGAAACGAACGGCATCGCAATGCATATAGCGGAGGCCGGCGAAGGGCCGACCGTCGTGCTCTGCCATGGCTTTCCGGAATCCTGGTATTCCTGGAGGCATCAGCTAACCGCGCTGGCGGAAGCCGGCTTCCACGCCGTCGCGCCGGATATGCGCGGCTACGGCCAGACCGAGGCTCCCGAGGCCATCGACCAGTACACGCTTTTCCATCTGACGGGCGACATGGTCGGGCTCTGCCAGGCGCTTGGGGCTGAGCAGGCAGTCATCGCCGGCCATGATTGGGGCGCACCGGTCGCCTGGCACTGCGCGCTTCTGCGGCCCGATCTCTTTCGCGCCGTGATCGGCCTCAGCGTTCCCTTCATTCCGCGGGCAGGGTTCCGGCCGACGACGATCATGCCGCAGGACGAAACCGATTTCTTCTATCAGCTTTATTTTCAGACGCCGGGTGTCGCAGAAGAGGAGCTGTCGCGCGACCCGCGAACAACGATCCGACAGGTGTTTTATTCCGCATCGGGCGACGCGCCGCGCGGGTCGGAGGAGGCCACGGCCGCCCTTATCGGCATGGTGCCGAGGGACGGCGGATTATTGTCGCGGACCCGCGATCCCGAGACGCTACCGGCGTGGCTCAGCGAGAACGACATCGACTTTTATGCCGGCGAATTTGCCCGCACCGGTTTTCGCGGCGGCCTCAACTGGTACCGCAATATCGACCGGAACTGGGAACTGCTCGCCCCCTTCACGGGCGCAAAAGTGAGCGTGCCCGCGCTTTACATGGCGGGCGACCGCGATCTCGTCATAGGCTTCCGCGGCCTGGACAAGCTGATCCCGAACCTGAAGCTTTTCGTGCCCGGCTTGTGCGAGACCGTCATGCTGCCTGGCTGCGGTCACTGGACACAGCAGGAGCGGGCGGAGGACGTCAACCGCGCGATGATCGGCTTCGTGAGGAGCTTGTCGCCGGCCTGAGCAGGGACCGGTCCCCCCAGAGTGTGCTTACTTGAAGCGGAAGCATTCGCTTCACCACTCTCCCGTTGGAGACCTCTGCGAAGCAACAGACTCTGCGTCGCCCCGGCCCAAGGTGAGCGCTTGTCGCGATGTCTTGCTGATCGCGACCAGACAAGCGTCGCTCACCGTAAAGGTTCGCGAGGCGGGGCCACTCGCTTCTCCGTCCGGCCCAGCGCTTGCCGAACTGCGAGTGGATCCCGGACAGCCCTCCCGGGCTTCCGGGACGACGAGAAAAAGGGGGCCCACATCTCGCAGAAGTCTCCTCAGGAGGACGGTATCTTGATGGCGTCGCTCCGGCGCTTGCGCATTCCGGCTTCCATGGCGTGCGGATAGGCTGGGCGCAAACGGGAGACCTCGGTCAAACGCTGCAGCGCGTCTTCGGGGACGCTCAATTTCGCCGCTTGCAGGCTGGTCCGGAACTGATCGGCCGTCCGCGCTCCGACAATGGCGGAGCTGACCGCCGGCTGCTCCAAAACCCACCGGATCGCCAGGGCGCTCGGCGGGCAGTTCAGCTCTTTTGCAGCGCTCAGCAATGCCGTCAGCGTCTCGTCGGCGTTGGCCGCGAACATGCTGCCCATGAACACCCAGCCTTCCTCCGAGCGCGTTCCTTTCACGACCCGGTCGCCGGGCTGATATTTCCCGGTCAGAAAGCCTCCCGCCAGCGGCCCCCAGACGACGACGCCCAGCCCCTTCAACTCGCAGACCGGGATCAGTTCGCGCTCGATGTCCCGCACGGCCAGACTATATTGCGGCTGATAGCAGACGAAGCGCTCCCAGCCCTTGCTATCGCTGATCCAGATGGCTTCCATCAGGCGCCAGGCTTCGAAATTGCTGCAGGCGATGTAGCGGACCTTACCCTGGCGCACCAGATCGTCGAGCGCACGCAGCGTCTCGTCCAGGGGCGTCTCAACGTCGATGTGATGCACGTAGAAAATGTCGATGTAGTCGGTCTGCAGCCGCTTCAGGCAGTCTTCGACGGCTCTCATCGTATGGCGCCGCGAGCCGCCGCTATCGTTCGCCCCGCCGCCGGTGGGATTGAAGAATTTGGTCGCAAGCACCAGCTGGTCGCGCCGCCCTTTCAGCACATTGCCGAGAATGGCCTCGGACCGGCCTTCATTATAGGTATTCGCGGTGTCGAGAAAATTGACCCCGGCGTCAAAGGCGGCATCGACGATCGCCGCCGCCTCCGCTTCGTCGGTCGTGTGCCCAAAGGTCATCGTGCCAAGGCAGATTTCGGAAACTTTGAGGCCGCTGCGGCCGAGATTGCGGTATTTCATAGAAAACTCCCATTGCGAACATGAAGAGGAAGAGGAAGCAGGGCTGATCCGGCGCCATGATCAATTCAACCGGGACAGGATAACGCTTAAGGGCTAACGCGAAGCATTATCAACTCAATCCCCAGATCCGCGGTTCGGCAAATTCCAGACTATTACCCGCCGGATCACGAAAATAAATCGAGCGTCCGCCCTGCGGCCATTCGAAATCCGCCCCGATGAGAATGCCTTTCTCACTCAACCGCGCACGCCACGCCTCGATCTCCTCCGCCGAGGCGCTGAAGCAGACATGGCCCGGCCCGATGGCCCCATGCGGCGGCACGGGAAGGGCGCCGCGCCGCGGCAGGCGGATGGTCTCGTAAGGATTGAAGATCAGCAGCATCTGGTTGCCGCATCTGAAGAATACATGCCGGTTGCCTGCGCGTGTGACGCGTTCCAGCCCCAGCACATCGGAGTAGAACGCCTCCGCCTCGTCGAGATCCTCCGCATAAAGAACGGTTTCGAGGATGCCGGAAACGGTCATGAAGCCTCCTTCGCCCTAACGGACCGGCCCTGGACGGTATCTGTGCAAACGTTAAGCCAGCAAGCTGACTCTAACGCAAATTTCGGGAAAGAAAGAGGGCGCCGCGCGTTTCGCCGCATAGGAGTTCGATGGAGTAAAACCGAATGCGTTCAATTTTTCCGGTTGTCAGCGCGCGGCTCTGGAGCCGTTCCGCCGTCTCGGCGATCCTCGCCGCAAGCCTTCTCATTGTCCCCGCAGCCGCCCAGGACACCGGTCTCGCCCCGCTTCGAAAGCTTGCGCTTGAGCTTGTCAATCGGTCGCGGGCGAAGCACGATCTGCCGCCGCTGCGCCTGGAGGCCAAACTCACCGAGGCCGCGCAGTCGCACGCCGCCGACATGCTGAAACGCGGCTATTATTCGCATATCTCACCGGAGGGGAAGTCGGTCGGCGATCGCTTCCAGGCGGCCGGCGGCAGTCGCTGGGTGCTGACGGCGGAGAATATTGCGAAATGCGAGGGCTGCGCGCCGCCGCTGGACGAGCACTATGTCCGCAAGATGCATGAGGGCTGGATGAAGAGCCCCGGACACCGCGCCAATATTCTGCGCAAAGGGCTCGACAGTTTCGGCTATGGCATCGTTCTGAGCGAGAGCGGGGGGCTTTATGCCGTGCAGACATTCGCCGGTCCCGGCACGCCTCGCGGAACGGGCTCGGCAGCAGACGAACAGCCGCTCTCCCCGTCCGGGCAGGCCCGAGCGGCGCTCGACAGGATCAACGAAGCGCGCAAGGCGGCGGGACGGGAGCCGTTGAAGCTCAGCAAGCCGATGTCCGCGGCGGCACGCAAGCTCACGCCGGCCCGCGGCGAGGGAGACTTCAGCGTCGAGGAGGACGTCGATATTTACGGTGCGTTGCCGCGCACAGAGCAAAGCAATTGGCGATCTCTGACCGTGGTGAGCGCCTCATGCGGCGGCTGCGGCGTGGCGCCCGTCGCGGCGGATGTCGCGTTCTTTGCCAAACAATGGCTGGAACAGGGGAGCTACAAGCAGATCCTTCTTTCGAAGGACGTCACACATCTGGGATTTGCCATGACCGCCAATGGTGAAGGCAAAAAGGTGGCGATCGGTCTGGTCGGAAAGCACCGATAGGCGGCGCTTGAAATTGTCTCACACCTCGCCGATGTACCTGCATGAGGTGGACCGAGCATTGCGCATAAGGGCAATTCTTTCGCCCGCAGAGCGCATTTCGAAGCCCGAAAAAGCTTCAAGACAATGGCGGCCAAGGCCGTTTTGTGCATATTAGCAACTGCGGCGGATATTTTCGCGTCCCGTTTTGACGTGATTTCACGCGAAGCTTTGCATGGCGGCCCGGTCGCGGCTTGACGTTGACCGCGCATGGCTTGCAAGACATGGTTCGCACGCGTGGTGAGTCCCCTTGCGCAGAGGATCGGAGAGCTCGCCTCCCGCGCCGGGCACAACCAAGGAGATGGAATGGCCAAAGAAGAGACGTTGGAGTTCGAAGGAGCGGTAACGGATGTGTTGCCGGACGGGCGCTTCCGCGTCCAGCTCGACAACGGGCATGAAATTATCGCCTATACGGCCGGGCGGATGAAGCGCAACCGGATCAAGACGATTGCGGGCGACCGGGTCACGGTCGAGATGACGCCTTACGATCTGGAAAAAGGGCGTGTGGTCTTCCGGCACAAGACCGATTCCGGCCCGCGCATGGGTGGCGGCCGTCCTCGCGGCGGTGGTGGACCGCGGCGGCGGTAATTTCGCGCGTCCGCCGCAGCCGCACGTTAAGAAGACACGCTTGAGTTGCGTCGCGTGATTGCCGCGTTTACCTTACAGCATTGACATCCTACGCAGGGTACGCAGGAGCTGGAGCGGATTTTGTTCCCGGTCTACTCACGCGCCGAGCGCGCCGCAGATGCCGCTGTTCATCTTGCCGGCATTTTTTTCGGCCTGATCGGCGCCTTTGCGCTGCTTATCGCCTCCCTCGAACGATTGCCTGCTCGCGAAATCGCCGGTCTCGGCGTCTACAGCGCCGGGCTGATCGGCATGTTCGCTGCGTCCGCAAGCTACAATCTCGTCCACCGGCCGAGCCTGAAGGCGTTTCTTCGCCGGATCGACCATGCGGTCATTTTTGTGATGATCGCAGGCAGCTACACGCCCTTTGCGCTGAAAATCGGCGGAGAAACCGGGGCGGTGCTGCTATCGGCGGTTTGGGGCATCGCATTCTTCGGTGTCGCCGCGAAGCTGTTCGTTCCGTACAAATTCGAAAGGATCTCGATCGCCCTCTATCTCGCGCAGGGCTGGTGCATCCTCTTCGCCGTCGGCCCGCTGATCGACGCCGTGCCGGCCGGCAGCGTCAATCTCTTGATCCTCGGCGGCTGTCTCTATTCGGCCGGGGTAATTTTCCATCTGCTGGAGCGGCTGCCCTTTCACAATGTCATCTGGCATTTGTTCGTGCTCGCCGCGGCCGCCGTTCAATATGCGGCGATCTATGCGGCGGTCATTCGCTGATTTGAGGCAAAGGAAAAGGGCAGCAGGAGCCTCCCGCCGCCCTTTTGCCGTTCGATCCGACTTCAGATCTTACGATGCAGCATCCATAGCCGCTTTGATCCAGCCGTCGACCTTGTCCTGGTTGGCCTTGATCCATTCGGCCGCGTGCCGCTGTATATCGGTGGGTTTATCCTCGCCCGCATTCATCTTCGCATTCTGAGCGAAAATATCTGCCAAGGGGATAGACATTTCCTCGAGCAGCACTTTCACGGCCGGATTGTCTTTCAGGAATTTCTTGTTGGCGACCGGACGGATATCGTTCGCATCCCAGCCCATTTTGCAAGGATCGGCGACACAGCCTTCGAGACCGGCAACGGTCTGAGTTTCGGTTGCTGTCGGCGTTTCGATCCAGACAACGTCCCTACCCGGCTTCAGCATGCCGACCGTCCAGTTCGGCGTCCAGGTGTAGAACAGGATCGACTTACCCTCTTTGAATTTGCCGATCGCGTCCGCCATGGAAGCGGAATAGGCCGCCTTGATCGGCTCGATGTAATCGCGCAGCTTCCACTTGTCGAGATGCTCGGCGATCTTCTTCTCGCAGCCCCAGCCCGGAGGGCAGGCAACCAATTCGGCCTTGCCGTCGCCATTGCTGTCGAACAGCTTTCTGATCTCGGGCTTTTTGAAATCCGACAGGTTGGTGATCTTGTACTTGTCGGCCGTTTTCTTGTCGATGAGGTAGCCCTGCAGCGCGCCGCCCTTGGCGACATAGCCGATTTTTTCGGCACCGTCCTTGAAGCTGTCTTCATAGGTGTTGTGCAGCGGGAACCAGCCATTGACCCAGAGGTCGACGTCGCCCTGTCCCACGGCCTGATAGAAAGGCGGATTGTCCAGCGTCGTCGGCTCGGGAATCTCATAGCCGAGCTTCTCGAAGGCCTGGCGGTAGATTTCCGCCTGGAACCATCCGGTGTCCCAGGTCGCGCGCGCCATCTTGATGCTCTTACCCTTGCCGGGCAGATCCTGCGCGAAAGCGCCGGTCGTCAGGAATGCGGCGGCCGCGAGGCCCACCGCAAGTCCACGTAAGATTTTCGACATGTCCAATTTCCTCCTCATGGTTCTTGGACCGATGTGGTTCACGGCATAAAGGGATGGTGCGGCCACACCTCCGCGCGCATCCTCAACATTGAGCCAGCGCAACGCGCGTCCAAGCATGTCCCCGCGGAGGCGGGGATGGACGCGGGAACAGTTGCGCTCGCCTTTCGAAATAGATCAACTTGATCTCGTTCAAGTGGTTCCACTTGAACGAGGATTGATCTAGAGCCTCTCCGTTCCGGTCGTGACCGCCTGCGGGGGCTCATTCAGCAGGCTTAGGCGTCCGCGACGAAGCACCTCCAAGATTCTGAAGCCTTGCAAACACGCCCCGGAACGTCCAACCCGGCTGGCGGGCCGCGCCTTGCGTTCCCAGGCCCTGCGTAATCCGGTCGAGAATGATTGCGAGCAGGACGATGCCGAGGCCGCCGAGGAATGCCCGTCCGACATCCAGCCGTCCGAGCCCTGTGTAAACGGTCAGACCGAGGCCGCCCGCGCCGATGAGCGCCGCAATCACCGCCATCGAAAGGGCCAGCATGAGCGTCTGGTTGAGACCGGCCATTATGGTGCGCAGCGCCATCGGGATCTGAATGTCGAACAGGACCTCGCGAGAGGTCGCGCCGAAGGCATAGCCCGCCTCCACCACTTCGGCACGGACCTGCCTGATCCCCAGATTGGTCAAACGAATAATCGGGGGCAGCGCGAAAATGATGGTTGCAATGACGCCGGGAACGACGCCCACACCGAAGAGCATCACGATCGGCACGAGATAAACGAATGGCGGGATGGTCTGCATAATATCGAGGATCGGCCGCAATATGCTCTCGAACCGGTCGCTGGCCGCTGCGGCGATGCCCAGAGGCACGCCTAACAGCGTGCAGAAAAACACGGCCGTCAGGGTCATGGCAAGCGTCGTCATGGTTTGCGGCCAGATGCCCAACAATTCGAGCAGGAAGAGCGACAGAACGGCAAAGACGGTTACGCCTTTGCTCGTGAGCCTGAGCGCCAAAACGCCGACGATGATGACGATTATGATGAATGGCGTTGCCTGCAGGAACGAATCGAGCCCTTGCAGGACCTGATAGATGGGCCATTGCGCCGCCCGGAAGGCCGGCCGGAAATTGGGCACCAGCCAGTCTTTGACGACCCATTCGACCCAATCCTCCAGCGGCAACTCGACATAGGTGGAGGGCCGTAAGGCTTTGTCTATTAAAGTGAAAATGCTGGCTTCGACCACTGTGGCCATGACACGACTCCGACTTATGCGTATTGGCGAATCTGGCCGTCTGTCTGCGGATGCTCTTCCTTGAGCGGCGCCTGCAAATGCGCAAAGACGGAGATCGGATCGACCGCGCCGACAAGATGCTCCGAACGGTCGGTCACGGCGATCATTGCCGCGCTGCGAATCGTGTCGAAGGCGTTGTGGATGTACTTGTTCGCGCGGATCTTGAGGAAATTGCGGTTCATGATCTGACCGGCCGTTTCGTCCGCACCGGCCTGTTCGATCAAGGACCGGCGGATGGCCCCTTCCGGCTTGCCGGACGAATCGGTGACGAAGACGGCGCCGAGCTCTGGCTGAGACTGAAACAGCTCGCGAAGCTTGGCGACCGGCGTGTCGCCTGCAACGGTCTGTGTATCGTCCATAATGGACCGGAAGGTGAGGACCCGGCTGCGGTCGACATCACGGGTGAACTCCAGAACATAATCGTCGGCCGGTTCGGTCACGATTTCTTCGGGCGTGCCGAGCTGTACGAACGAGCCATTGCGCATGATGGCAATCTTATCGCCGATCTTCAGCGCTTCCTGCAGGTCATGGGTGATGAAGACGATGGTCGTCTGCGTCCTCTCCTGAATGTGGATCAGCTCGTCCTGCATGTCGCGGCGAATGAGCGGATCGAGCGCGGAGAACGGCTCGTCCATCAGGAGAATGCGCGGCGTAACCGCCAGAGCGCGCGCCAGACCGACGCGCTGCTGCATGCCGCCGCTGAGACTGCTCGGATAGACGTCCGCCCAGGCATCGAGCCCGACGGTTTTCAGCGCTTCGATCGCCTTCTCGCGCCGTTCCTCCCGTCCCACGCCTCGCGTCTTGAGGCCATACTCGGTATTTTCCACGACGGTCTTGTGCGGCAAAAGTGCGAAATGCTGGAAGACCATCGCCATATGGTTCAATCGGATCTGGCGCAGCTCCTCGTGGCGCGCAGCCGTGACATCCTGATCGCCAAGCATGACCGTGCCACTCGTCGGTTCGAAGAGCCGGTTAATACAGCGAATAAGTGTCGACTTCCCTGAGCCCGAAAGCCCCATCACTACGAAGACTTCGCTCTCCTCAACGCTGAACGAAACGTTGTTGACCGCAGCTAAACTTTTCGTACGACGGAATATTTCGTCCTTTTCTAATCCTTCTTTAGCCAATTTCAATGCTTCGTCCGGAGCTGGGCCAAAGATTTTATATAGATCTTGAACAGAGAGAGTGTTCGCCAAAGAACTTATCCGGTTCCGATGTGAGGAGTTTTGTCGATCAGGCAGGCCGTGATCGTTTGGATAGATCGGATTATACACAGACAGGACGAATATGGAACCGGCGCGGCGGAATTTTCTGACGCGGAGCAATTCGTTCCGGGGTGAAAATAGCTGACGAAATCCTGGCATATACTGCCCGAAAGGCCACCGGAAGGGACGCCAGCGCAACGCGCGTCCAAACATGTCCCCGCGAAGGCGGGGATGGGCGCGGACAGTTGCGCTCGTCTTTTGAAATAGATCAACCCTCGTCCAAGTGGGCCCACTTGAACGAGGGTTGATCTAGGGCGCGGTGCGCCTGACGATGTCCCCAAGCCGGCCGGGAAGCCGGGTCTCGATCGCGTCAAGCCAGCGATGGAGCCTCGGATTTCGTATCCGGCGCCCCTTGACCCATTCCGCGGCCGCCGCATTGATAGAGACCAGGATCGCCAGCCCGACCAGGATCATCAAAGCGCCGAACGGGATCGGCAGCGGCAGAACCACCAAGCCGACAAGAATGAGCGCGATAGCGATGACGGCGAGCATCGCGCGGGTCACGAGCGCGGCCATGTTAGATCCAACCTTGAGAATGACTCCGGCTGCATGCATATGGCGATCCCGCGCTCCGAACACCAGGGGCCCTCAGGCGAAGAATGCGACGGCGTTCGCCCTGCTCTACCGCCAGAATCGGCAGGGGCAGATCCGCGCTCGCGTCCCGATTCCGAGGTTCGTCTCATAATTGCGCGCCTGCCGTAGCGCGCCGGCGGATCGTTACGTCAGATCCGGTTCGGACCGCGCCAGGTCGGGCGTTTGTCCTCGGCCGTCAGCGTATCCGCACCGACACCGACGCTGGAGGTCGTGGCCGGATGCAAAGCCGCGCGGTGATAGGGCGGGTCGTCATCACGAACGGAAACCTCATCATGCGCCGGTGAACGCTTCGCCCCGATACCTGAACTCATACAGCACGTCCTCGACAGAATGCGTGGCCGCCTTCAGCTTTTGCAGAATGCCCTGAAAGGCCGATGAGGCTTTCTCACAAATATCCGGGTTGCGCGTGCAGAAGCCGCCGATGTCGGAGATCGTGCGCTGGGCCGTGGCATATAGCTCGTACCGCTCCTGCCCGTTGCTCGGCAGCAGAAACAGGATGAGGGCAATCCAAAATGCAGCTTTTACAAAGAACTTCACTGCGCTCGATCCGATGATGGCAAAAGAATGCGCCGTTTTTATCAGAGCGCGCCTAACGATGGGTGAGCGGCGGCGCCGTGATTTGATTCAAATTGATGCGGGAGCCGGGATCGGCGGCGATGTGGTCGGGCGTCGGCATTGCGCGTCGTCTGGTTCAACTGGGGCCAGGCATTAAGCAAGCCTTTACGGTTCTCCGCTTTAGTGACCGGACATTGCAGCTTCATTAGCGCATCGGACCGAAAAAAGCATGGCTCCGCGAAGGCGGGGCTGGGTACCGGTTTTCGGACAGATCCGATGCGTAAACAAAGAGATAGAGCGGCGCATCCGCTTCCGATTGAGAATCCGCTGCTCTAGCGCTGTTGGCATGACACCATTACGGCTTCGCTTGTTGTTTGTTGCGTTTGCGGCTCTGGCGACGGCGATCTCATTTAACGCACTCTATCGGCAGGAAGCGCAGCGTCTCGCCGGCAGCGCAATTGCGGTTCCCGCCGAGGGGCCGGAGCAACTTGCCGGGTCGGCGACCGCCTCGCTTCCGAAGGACGGTCGGATTGCCAGCGAACGCAAGGAGAGCGAGCAGCGGCTGAGCGCCCGGTCGCCTGCGCCGGCGGAAACCGCTGAGCACACAGCGGCGCCGACTGCCCCCCCTCGTCTCATTCAAGCGATCCAACGCGAGCTGACCCGGCGCGGCTATGACCCCGGACCGGTCAATGGCGACCTCGGCCTCGAGACCCGGTCGGCGATCATCGCCTATGAGTTCGACGAAGGCATGCCGCTTCGGGGCGAGCCGACCGAGGCAATCCTGAAATCGCTGATCTTTGGCGCGGTTAACGCCAACGCGGCGCCGGGGCCACCAGTCCGGTTCGAGCGGCACAGCGCTCTTATCGCGGAAGTACAGAACGCTCTCGCCGCGATGGGATACAGCTCAGGGCCGATCGACGGCCGGCTCGATGAGCGGACCCGGGAAGCGATCCGGAAATTCGAGAGCGATCGGGGACTTGATGCGCGCGGACGCGTTACCGCGCGCCTTTTGCTTGAAATGGTGATCATGACCGGGCGGCCGCTTGGCGCTCCGGACCGACCTCTGGGGGCAGGGTAGACGCGACACAACGCCCGCCCGCCCTCTGCTCACTGCGTCGCCTGCGATCGAAGCCGGCCGACAGCATCACGGCTCGGCGGAAATAGAACGGCGAACGGCGGCACGCCCTCAACAAGCGGCAGACCGAACTCGCTGAGCAGCTCCGAATTCGCCTCACTTGCCGGCTCGATCAGCGCATCGACGAGGGTTTTGGAAGCTCTGCCCGCACGCTCTTTTTTCCTCCGCGGCGATCCTCCGATCAATTCGCGAGCGGTCTTGCCGACCGAATGGCCTTTCCTTCCGATGACTGGTCCGGAACCGATTTGCGGGACGGCATAGTCGACCTCGCTCATCGATCCGGAAGGTGCGGCTCGCCGCATCGCTGCGAAAGGATCTGAAGTCAAGGACGCAACCGCCAACGAGAAGACGAGAATGCAAACGAAGCACTTGGCAAAACTCATACTGAAACTCCCGACAACCACGAACTGAACCCGGGAGACGTATGGTCGGGGCGGAGCCTAGAACTGTGAGATTGTCATTGCTCCACCGGAACCGAATTGCTCGACAATGAGCCCGCCAACAGGACCGGATTGCTCGATGGTCCAGGCGTTATTATCACCAAATTGCTTAAGAATGGCTTTCTGATCGGCATCCGACTGCTTGATCCGGCCTTGATTTCCGGTACCGTCCTGCTCGATTTCGGCATTATGGCCGCTGCCGTCCTGTTCGATTTCCGCAAGATTATCGTCGCCCGTCTGAGATATGGATGCCGAATTCCCCTGCAGCGAATGGGCCATGGCCTGTTGTTTGATGACGGCAGTATTCAGGTTACCTTGCTGGAGGATCGCCGCCAGATTGATACCGCCGCTGCCGGTCTGCTCGACGGAAGCTATGTTCCCTGCCCCTGATTGGCTGAGTTCGGCGTCATTGACGTTCGCCGTCCCGCTCTGGGCCACCTTCGCCTCGTTCCCAGCCCCGTCCTGATCAATGCTCGCCTCATTGTCGCTTTCGGAGCCTTGCTGCCTGACCGAAATGCGATTGCCCACGCCGCTCTGCCGCAGTCGAGCATCATTCGCGTTGGCTGTTCCGTGCTGCTCGACCTCGGCGGAGTGTTCGGTCCCGATTTGCTCGATGGCCGAGAGGTTCTCGCTGGTCTGGGCGGCTGCCGGCGAATGCCACAAGAACGCAAGCAGAATAAGAAGCGGAGATTTGGGAAGCATCGTTGTCGCGCCATTTTTCGGTTGCAGGTGATCGAATGGGAAGGAGGGGCGCCATTCGACGCCCATCCTCCATCGTTTCTTATTAGTGCTGGACCACCGACGCTGTCAGACCGCCACCAGTCTGACCGATGGTGGAGATGTTGGTGTTGCCCATTCCGCCTTGCGTGACGTCGGCATGGTTCAACACACCCGTGCCGGTCTGGCTGATGTTGGATTCGTTGTAGTTCATGGTGCCATTCTGTCGGACGAAGGCCTCGTTATTCAGGCCGACCTGCGTCGAGTTGGAGACGTTCTCCGTCGTGTCACCATTCTGTTCGACCTCCACGAAGTTGTTCGTGTCGTCCTGGATCACGTTCGCCGTGTTCGTCGTATCGAGGCCGTATTGGAGAACATTGGCGGTGAGCGTATCGCCAGGACCGCCCAGCCCCTGATCAATGTCGGAGGTGTTGGTGTTTCCCGAACCCTGCTGGGTCACAGTGGCAGATATACCCGGGCCCCCGATCTGATCGATATTCGACGTGTTCGTATTATCGTCTGCAAACGCCGGCGAGCACGCAAGAAGTGCAGCCAGCGACACCGCGAGTGAGAGCTTTTTCATTCTAATCTCCTTATTATGTTGCACTCAAAAACCTAATACGCACAGGGGAGGAATTCCCCCAGTTTGAGAAGCGATTTCTACAAATAATCTTTAAGAACTCGCCTCTTTTCTCCTCCTGAATGGAAGAGAAACCTGTTATAGAAAATCTTCTTACAAGAATATGCCGCTCTCTGCTCTGAGACCGACTCTCTATAATGACTGCTCGGCTGATTGTTGAACGTCTCGCGCACCGTCGCGACATCCGTGGCCCACGGGTTTGACGCCGGATGGTGATCCTCGCCGCTGTCCGATCGCTGTCCCGTACCGCGTGCTTTGCGAGAGGGCGGAGGAATGTTCGTAACCGAGCGATACCGGCTGGCCATCACTGTGCTCGTCTGCCAGCGGTGCCGCGTGTTCGACCTCTCCGCCGGCAAAATCTCCACACGAGTCGCGAAACTGGCAGAGGCCCTGGCCGGAAGCGCGATAGTCGCGGTCCCGTCCTGAGCTGTATCCGAGACTGCTGTCGCTTCCGCACTCGCGGTTTCACGGCCCTGCGGTGACGGCCGATCTAGAGGCGCCGTTCTTGCCTTTTCCGGCATCGAGGGCGGCGCATCCACCATTGCGGTCGGCGTCTTACGCGCCCGTCCGGTGCTGTTGGATGGAAATTCCTGCAGAACCGCCATTGCGATCGCCTCAGAGCTCTGAGACGAATTGTCCGCGACCTTCTTGTTCGGCGCACCGCGTTGCCCCGACTCCCTGCCGTCGGAAACGGGGATGCTCCTAACGACGTCGCGGTCTTCTGCCTGGGCCGATTCCGGTCGCAAATCCGCCTTGTAAGCGTCGATCAGAGACGCTTGCGCCGCCTTGTCGGCAAACGACCAGATCTGCTTGTCGGTCCCTTCGATCACCATTGAGTAGACGGCCTTTTCAATGGCCTGCTGGACCGCCAGCTGATCAGGCTCGTTTTTGGTGATCCCCGCTTCGGCCTCCAGGATCTTGTCGACTGCAATGAATTTGAACGCGCCGCCCTGAATGCCGATCGAGGCAATGGTCTTGTGGGTCGTCACCGAGGCTAGAACCTCTCCCGTCTTGGTGCTCACGGCCCGC
Source organism: uncultured Alphaproteobacteria bacterium (assembly GCA_963749875.1). Classification (GTDB taxonomy): domain Bacteria; phylum Pseudomonadota; class Alphaproteobacteria; order Rhizobiales; family Rhodomicrobiaceae; genus JAHQVI01. The sequence goes on along the minus strand of CAVVOX010000002.1, from coordinate 284,658 downwards.
AGATAGACCGTGATCGTATCGAGCTGATATTTAACATCGCCGCCGATGCCGAGCAGCCTTGCCCCGATGCCGCCGGTTTGGATGTTGCTGTCATAGCCGATGATTCCGCCCTCGAAGATGACCGCAGCGAATAGTAATGGTGGAAGGGCCTTGGGATTGATCTTCTTTTCCCCGAGATAGGCCATGCGCATCTGAGTAATGATGCGCCGTTCCTTGAGCAGATTGGCGATCTTCTCGCGTTCAACCACCGTGAACCAGCTTCCGCCGCCGACATCTTGCAATGCCTTAATCAGGATTGAGGTCGCCCCTTGCGTGACCGCCCTTGACAGCGTTTGCGCTGCCTCGGTTGGCTTGAACTGCCCCGTTTGATCCGCGTAATCATAGACTGCGACGGCGACTTTCCGCGAAGGCTTCGGAAGATCGCGCAGGGTCTGATTCATCTCGGTCACCGGATTTACCACCGGCGGCAAGATGCCCGGCGTAAGCTGCTCCTTGGCAACTCTGGCGCTGCAGCCCGCCAGCCCGATCAGAATGATCGCGCCAAGTGCTTTCACTTGGGCAAGCTTGATAACCTTGTGCATGCGATGCCTTGCCTTCTCAACATCTCAGACCGAGACATTCTGGAACGTCCGCCGATGACCGCAGCGAACTTGGCGGCCACTCCACTCCAATGCTGATCGGCTAATTCGTTACCAAGGTCGGAACGGTGATGTTGGTCACCTGGCCGGTCGTGAAATCCGTAACGGTCAGCTGGATTTCGGTGCCCGTGTTGAGGAAAGCGACCTGCTGATCGTCAAACACGATCGTACCGCTTTGCTGCGCATTCTCACCGAATATCGCCTCCGCGACCTGAGATGCGAGCGACGAATACAATCTTGACTGGAGCATTGTGAGGAAACGCTCCGTGGGCGATTGGCTCGTGGAGCTATCGTTTTCCTTGAAGGACTTCTGTGCTGTCGCGAGGCCTTGCAGATGATTCGAGTTGAAGGGGTCGCCACCGAAAGACGGATTAATCGGCTTATAAATCATGTCCGCTGCGGCCGGGGCACCACACATAAGCGCGAACGCGCCTGTCAAAATCGCTATTCTGTGCATTTTTAAAAATCCCAAACAAAAACCTCGGCAAAAACGATCTATTCGATGTTTTCTACTTAAACATATGCAATACAAACTCGCTAACCACATAATTCATTGGTAGCGTCACTCAAGACGGGGAAGGAAAGAAGTCGATTTCTTTCCGATTACCTGCACGCGCTAGCCCGGAACACATCATGTCGCATTCGCTATCAGCCCACAGATGGAGGGTCAATTACGACTTAAGGTTTAACTAAAATATAATTGCGCTCTGTGGTTGCGTTGCATCAGTGGCGCATCAGATCCCGGCAACAGCCGCCGTCAGACGTTCGCCATGATGATGATGAGCAGGATCAAGAGGACGTTCATCTGCTCGGAGACCGAGGCGTAGCCGAGCGGGATGCGGCTGCGATATTCCCTGACCACCTTCGTCACGGGCTCCGGAGACGGCATGCCGGCGTAAGAGGGCCGTCCCCTGATCCAGCGCCAGAGCCATACCAGGCCATAACGGCCGTAGCGCAGCAGGGCGAGCGAACCGAGGCCAAAGCTGCGATAGCGCAGGACGAAGCCGAGCCAGACGAAAATGCCGAGCCAGGCGAGGGTGGAGAGGAGATCCCTGAGGATGAACCAGACGACGCTCCAAAGGAATCCGAAGATGAAGCTGAAGATCGTCCAGAGGATGGAGAAGAACTCAGCCATTGGCGGCTTTCCTCAGGCGGGAGGGCGGCGCCCGCACCTCAAGCGGCTCGGGTCTCGCCCCTATGGCGAATCGATGCGCGCTGCGAGCCGCTCCCCCGGACCGCTAGATCAACCCCCGTCCATCCCCGCTTTCGCGGGGACATGCTTGGACGCGCGTTGCGCTAAGGGGCGGCGGCCTGAGCGCCGTTTTCGGTTCCGCCCGTCGTCACGCCCGGCGGCTGGACATAGGGCGCCAGCATCGCCTCCAACCGCGCCAGGCTCTCGGGATCGGAAAGGATCGCGGCTTTCTCATTCGGTTTCAGCAGCCGCAGCAATTCGGGCAGATCGGCGGAGATCTCCAGCTTCGCCCGCCCCACGGCGAGGCTCGGCGAGATCCGCGCCTCACGCGTTACAGGCTGCAATTCGATCAGCTGGCGGTGCAGATGGCGCAGCTGTGGATCGCCGGCGAGCTGGGCGATCGCCTCATGCTTGGAAAATTCCCTGGCCAGCAGCTCGGAACGCTGCAGCGCCAAGACCGCGATCCGTGGCGGCTGGCGTTCTTCGGCGATCCGGAAAATGCCGAGCGCTTCGAAGCGCGCCCCCCATTTGCGCTTTGCCGACACAACCGAGAGCGGCCCCGAAAGCGATAGGCCGAGGGTCGCCGGCAGGAGCCAGAGGAAGAGCGGCAGAGCCATCATATATGTGAAAATGCCAAGGCTGACGCCGGCCATCATATGGAGAGTGTGATAGCGGTAGACCCAACTCGCAGGCAGGGAGCCGTCATCCCGGCGCTGTGGGTTCCAGCCGCTGTCACGCCCGCGGATGATGTCGAAAATCGCGCCGGACTGGACCAGCATCATCACATGCGCAATGAGAGAGGACAGGACCGTTTCGGCAAGGATGCTGGAGGTCAGCCCCCAGATTCCGCCAAAGCCGCGCCGCTTCTCCCGGTCGAACAGCGCAACGAAGAAGCCGAACAGTTTCGGCAGAAAGAGCAGCCCCAGCGTCAGGAACAGCAAGGTCATCGCGCGTTCGCTGTCCTGCATCGGCCAGGTCGGGAAAAGAGGCTGATCGCCGCCGAAATAGATCGGTTCCGCCGTGAGCTGCTGGATCGTGAGCGTGAGCGCCGCGAGGAGAAAGATCAGCCAGAACAATGCCGACAGATAGGCCATGATGCCCATCACCAGATGCACCCGGCTGAGCGGACGCAAGCCCTTCGCGGCCAGAACCATGCCGTGCTGCAGGTTTCCCTGGCACCAGCGCCGGTCGCGCGTGGCGAAATCGATCAGGCTCGGCGGGGTCTCCTCGTAGGACCCTTTGAGCTGCGGCACCATGCAGACGCGCCATCCCGCACGGCACATCAATGCGGCCTCGACGAAATCGTGGCTGAGAATTTGTCCCCCGAAGGGCGGGGAGCCCGGCAGATGCGGCAGCCCCGCCGAATCCATGAAAGCGGCCACGCGGATGATGGCGTTGTGGCCCCAGAAATTGCCTGTCCCGCGATGCCAGAAAGCCAGACCCGTCGCCATGATCGGGCCATAGGCGTTGCCGGCAAATTGCTGCATCCGGGCGAAAAGCGTCTTGCGTCCGATGGTGACGGGGACCGTCTGGATGAGACCGATGCCGGGCGCACGGTCCATGGAATGCGCAAGTTTGACCAGCGACTCGCCGGTCATCAGGCTGTCGGCGTCGAGCACCACCATATAATCGTAGGCCGGTCCCCAGCGCCGGCACCAGTCGGCGATATTCCCGGCTTTCTTGCCCGAATTGGTCGCGCGGCGGCGGTAATAGAGACGCGGGCCGCTGCCGGGGCGCGCACGCGCCGCATTGAACGCCGCCTCCTCGTGAACCCAGATGTCCGGATCCGTGGTATCCGAAAGGATGAAGACGTCGAAGGCCTCGCCGTGACCGGACTGGTCCAGCTCTTCCATTGTCGCCAGCGCCATGCCGAAAATGCGCTCGGGCATCTCATTATAGGTTGCGACCAGGATTGCCGTGCGGCCTTGTGGCAATTCCCGTGCGTCGGCATCGCTCGGCAGATCGATGATCGACGGCTTCAGGCGCAACGCAATGACAAGAAAACCGGCAAGCGCGGTCATGAAGGAGAGCGACAGCCAGGCGATGTTCAGTGCGAAGAGCCCGATGAGCACGAGTTCCAGCTCGGCAAAACCGCCGACCGCAAGCACAAGGCAGAGCTCGCGGGTCAGGTAGATCGTGAGCAGCGCGGCCCCGCCGAAGACGAACAATCGCCGGAAGACGGCACGGATATCGGGCCTGAAGCCTCGTCGGCTCGCACGGTCAAAGCGCCACAGATCCTGCTGAGGAAACCGCTCGGCGGATTTCTCAACGGGAAGAGGCGCTTCGAGTGCTGTATTGATATCGTGCATCGGGTGGGCCTCAACCTGTCCAGCGATAGACCCAGGTCTCAGAGATAACCTGACCGTTCTGTTTCAGTTCGCAGCGAATATCCGTTTGCTGTTCTCCCCCTCGCTGAAATTCGAAGGTTACGCGCTGACCTCCCGTTGCCGGATTTTTTCGCACGGCGACATTGCTTATCTCGCCATCCGCAGCGCCTACATCCGCCGTAAATTCCGGAAGGTTGCGGTCGTTATATGAATGCCCGCTGACGAAGTCGATGACAAAGAAGCGCCGATCCGAGCCGCGCCTGCCCACGCGGGTTTGCAGAACGGACGCAAGGCTGCTGCGTACCGGAGGCTCCCAGCCCCAATGGAGGCGGTACCGGAACGAATATCTCGCCTTTTCCGCGAGCGGTGATTTGGGGCGCCAGAAGGCGATGATGTTGTCGTAGATCGCGCTGCGGCTCGGCACTTCGATCAGATCGATGGCGCCGTCGCCCCAATCGCCCTGCGGCTCGACCCATACGCTCGGCCGGTCGCCGAAGCGCGCATCGATGTCCTCGAAATCGCTGAATGCACGCTTGCGCTGAAGCAGACCGAAGCCTTTCGGCGTCCGATCCAGGAACACCGAATATTGCAGTTGCTCCGGATTGGTCAGTGGACGCCAGATCCATTCGCCGGCCGCGTTCCATATCTGCAGCCCGTTGGAGGAATGGACATTCGGGCGGTAATCGTCGAGGCGGGTGGTGTCGGCCGCGCCGAAGAAATACATGCTGTTGAGCGGTGCGATGCCGACATGGTTCAGCGGCCTGCGCGGAAACAGCGAGCACTCGACGTCGATAATCGTGAAGCGGCCAGGCTCGGCGGTGAACTTATAGGCGCCGGTCAGGCTCGCCCCATCCAGCAGGGCATAGATGGTGAGCTGCCGCTCGTCCGGCGCGGGTTTCCTGATCCAAAGCGTTCGGAAGACGGGAAATTCCTCGCCCTGCGCCTGCGCGGTATTGATGCAGACGCCGCGCGCGACGACGCCGAAGGCCTGGCCGGTCGCGATCGCGCGAAAGAAGCTGGCGCCATGGAAGCTCAGAAACGGGTCTTTCTTGCCTAGCTGCTGTATCGGCCCGTTCACGCGAACGCCCGAAAAGCCGGACTGGGACTCCGGCGGCGGCGGCGTCAATGGCTGACCGAAATTGAACAGCCCGGTCGAATAGGGAAAGAGCCGCGGAACGTTGTCCTCGATCAGGAAGATTTCGACAGGGTTCTTGTACTGGAAGCCGGTGTGGAAAAATTCCAGGCTGAACTTGACCGGATCGTCTTTCCAGACCGCCGCTTCGGGTCTGAACTGAATGGCCTGATATTTTTGCTGATCAAGGCCGGTTAGTTCGGAGGGAAGGTTGAGCTCAGGGGCGCTGAACGGCTCGGTCGCCAGGCTCTCCGCCCGGCTGAGAAGCCATTCCTCGGAGAACGCTGCTTGATTGCCCGTCGCGGAGGCCGCGGGAGCGGGAGCCGTTGCCGAACCGGCGGCAGGGGGCTGTGGGGCAGCCAAATTGTTCGCCTGCGCGCGGCTCGCCCGTTGGGGCAGCGTTGCGGCAAGCGAAAGGGCGCTCGCAAGCTTGATGAAGTTGCGACGATTCATTCAGATTCGGCCGCCGGACTCCGGCGGCCGCCCCGGATCAAGAAGACGGTTCGATTAATCTGTGAGCAATGAGACGGTGGACAGACAATGAGCCCCCCACGCCCACGTCCGACTTGCTCATTGAACAGCTCTGACCTTTCGTTACTTTTAGGCGAATTTGAGGCGCTAGCATAATCCAAATCGGCATATCCTCACTGACGGTTAACGTGACGAGTTAAACCAGATAGCAGCATCTCCGGGAAATTGCGGACCTCCCGAAAGAACGGCTGCGGGGGGAACAAAATCCGTTGGCGACAGCCTGCCCGGCGTCTCGCAATGCCCAGTCAAAAAACTTTGAAGCAAAGTTTGTTCCAGAGCACAGGGTTTCTGCTCTAAATTTATATGGACCTGATGCTTCATCGCTCGGCACTCGCCGCGATTTGGCGGGAGCAGGATCAGGCTGCGCAGAATGAACTGAGTGGCGAGCGATTAGATAGATAGCGGTGCGGCAGAGAAGCGCACATATTGCCGCATCTCGAGCCTCGATAATCGCTCGCGCATCCCGGCCTGGGACATCATATTCCGCAGGAAGGTGGAGATTTAAGGAATCGCATCATGCAATACACCGCGGCTCGCCTTGTTGAGTTCGCAGGCGCCCTTCTGGTTGCCACCATCCTGTTTCCGCTGGCGCCGTCGCATGCTCAGACGGGACCGGCGCGCACCCCAAAGGTGCAGGTCGAGCTGCTCGCCGAGAAGACGGCCGTCCGTCCCGGTGACAGGATCACCGTTGCGCTGCGCCAGCGCATCACGCCCGGCTGGCATACCTATTGGACCAATCCCGGCGATTCCGGCGAGCCGACGCGGATCGAGTGGAAGCTGCCGGAAGGCGCGAGCGCCGGCCCCATTCAGTGGCCGCTGCCCCATGCGATTCCCGTCGGTCCGCTGATGAATTTCGGCTATTCGGACGAAGTCCTGCTCCTGTCCGACATTTCGGTGCCTGAAATCGGCGAGCGGGGCCAGTTTCGATATTGCGGCCGATGCAAAATGGCTGGTGTGCGAGGAGATCTGCATACCGGAAGAAGCGGCCGTACGGCTCAGCCTGCCATTGGTCAGCGGCGTGACGCCTCTCCCATCCCCCAGCGCCAAGGACATTCGGGCGGCAAGGAAGAAGGTGCCCGAGCCGATGCCCTGGGCCGCGAGGTTCGACATGCGCGACGAGCGTGTCACCCTCCGGATCGAAGAGGTTGCGCAGCAACTGCCGCAAACGGCCAAATTCCACTTTTTTCCGCTGGAATGGGGCGTTGTCAGCCACGCCGCGCCCCAACATGCGTCATTCGAGAAAGGCGCCCTGGTTCTCGGCCTTGCGCGCGGGGATTTCGCGGGAGAGAAGAAGCCGACCTCTCTCGATGGCGTGCTCGCGGTCGAAACACAGGCGGCCGATGGATCGGTCGCGCGCCACGGCTACAGTTTCAGCGCGGCGCCATCCGAAACGCCGATCGCCGGCCCCGCGGCAATCTCGGCCATCGGCGGATCGTCCGGCGGCCTTTCGCTCATCGTCGCTCTCGGCTTTGCCTTTCTCGGCGGTCTCATTCTCAACCTGATGCCCTGCGTCTTCCCGGTTCTGTCGCTCAAGGCGCTTTCTCTGGCGAAGGATGCGGGAAACGCCGAAGCGCGCCGCGCCAAGGGCTTCGTCTATCTCGCCGGAGTGCTGGTCAGCTTTGCCCTGATCGCCCTCGCACTGGTCGTATTGCGCGGCGGGGGCGGGGCGATCGGCTGGGGCATGCAGTTCCAGTCGCCGGCATTCGTCCTCGCCATGATGGCTCTGTTCCTGGCCCTGGCGCTCAACCTGTCCGGCGCCTTCACGCTCGGCGGCACCGTCGCGGGGCTTGGCGACAGCCTGACCCGCCGGTCCGGTCTTAGCGGCTATTTCTTCACCGGCGTTCTGGCAACCGTTGTCGCAACCCCCTGCACCGCCCCCTTTATGGGCGCGGCGATGGGTTACGCCTTCACGCAGCCCGCACCGACCGTCTTCGCCGTGCTCCTGGCGCTCGGCTTCGGCTTTGCGCTGCCTATCGTGCTTCTGAGTCTGTCGCCCGGCCTGGGCCGATGGCTGCCGAAGCCCGGCGCATGGATGGAGACCTTCAAGCAGCTCATGGCTTTTCCGCTCTATGCGACAGTCGCGTGGCTGCTTTGGGTGCTCACCATTCAGCAGGGCAGCGATGGGGTTCTTGCGGCAAGCGTGACACTTATAGGTGTCGCCTTCGCCGTGTGGCTGTTCGGCCGGTCGCCGGAGGCGGGACAGGGGCGGAGCGTGGCTGCGGCTCTGATTGCCCTTCTTGCGATCGGCGCCGGCATTTGGAGCATGCCGCAAGGCGCAGCAGATAAGCCAGTCGTCGCCTCAAATGCGCAGAAGCAGGGCGGGCCGAAGGCGGAGCCGTTCACCCAGGCGCGGCTTTCGGAGCTGCTCGGCCAGAACAAGCCGGTCTTCGTCAATCTCACCGCCGCATGGTGCATTACCTGCAAGGTCAATGAACGGGTCGCCCTGAGGTCGGAACGAAATCGCGAAAGCCTTCAGCGACCGCGACATTTCCTATCTTGTCGGCGATTGGACGAACGGCAATCCGGAGATTACCGAGCTGCTCAAGGCACATGGCCGGGTGGGCGTGCCGCTCTATCTGCTCTATTCGGGCAAGCCGGGCGAAGCGCCCGAGATCCTGCCGCAGCTCCTGACCGAGTCGATTGTCCTCGACCAGCTCGCGAACCTCCCCTCCCCGGCCCTCACGCAAGCAAAAGGAGATTTTTGAGGATGTTCGTCACTCGAAGAACGATTCTTGCGATGGGTGCTGCCCTTTCCGCCGCGGCGGCGACGGCTGTTGCGCCTGCGGCCTCCGCGGCGCCGGACATCGGCAAAAGCGCGCCGGCATTCACGGCCATCGACACGAAAGGGAATGAAGTCACGCTCGCCGATCTGCGCGGCAAGGTCGTGGTCCTGGAGTGGACCAACCATCAATGCCCCTATGTCCGCAAGCATTACGGCGCCGGCAATATGCAGAAGCTCCAGGCCGAGGCTGCCAGGGATGGCGTGGTCTGGCTCACCATAATTTCATCCCACCCCGGCAGTCAGGGGCATGTCTCCCCTGCGGAAGCCGACCGGCTCACGGCCAGCCGCGACGCATCGCCGGCCCATGTGATCCTGGATGAGAAAGGCACGATCGGCCGTGCGTACAAGGCCCGCACAACGCCCCATATGGTCGTGATCGATCGCGACGGCACGCTGGTGTTCATGGGCGGAATCGACGACAGGCCAACCGCTGACAAAGCCGATATCGAAGGCGCCACCAACTATGTTCGGGCCGCGCTTGAAGCCGTCAAGAGCGGACAGCCGGTCGAGACGCCGATTGCGCGGCCTTACGGATGCTCGATCAAATATGCGCCCGAGGCGCGCTCCTGAGCGGTGGGAGGGCGCGGCGCAGATCCCCTCGGGATTGCGCCTAGTTAAAATACGAATCGGCCCATCGCAGGGCCGCACACGGCTGCGTCCCTGTCTCCGTTATCGAGGCACATATGCAAATCTCTGAAATTGAAGCTGGAATTCGGCTCTTTCGCGTGCGGCGCGCATGACGCCGAGCCGCTTCCGCCCGATTGATCGAGCCCCTGCTTGTTCCGCTGCAAGTAACTTCGTCCAAAGTCGGCACATCACCAGCTGTTAACGTGAGCAGCAAATTCTATTCTCTTATAGATAAACAAGTAAAAATAACCAGCTAGTGAAAACCTTTTTTGCTATGTCTTCAGGTCGACACTGCCCGCTTACGAAAACTTTCCGTGTCAATACGCATTTCCAACGCGCTTGTGGCCTTTTCAACACAGCAGCTTCGGACCGTGGTTTTTGGCACATTTTCGCTTGCAATCCCAATTCGACACTCCACAAAACGAATCAGTATTCGCCTTATTGAAGGCATAATTCGGCCACCTTGTCTGCCGAGCGAGAGACTGACACGCTCTCCCATTTAGTTAATTTTCTGTATATCGATTTATAATAAGGAAGTTCTGCTTTTGGATATCTGACGCTGTAGAACGATGGTTAAGTTTTAGTTAGAAAACCGAGAAAACCAAGCAGTTCGATCGTTCACTTTATTCCTCTTTCACAAGACCGGCACCGGACTGCCATCCTTTGGCCCCGAAGGCTAAAAGGCCACAGAAATTTTAGTTGAAAACAATTGTAAGCAACTTTGGCGTGCCCACGCAGTCATTCGACAACCAAAGCGGCGTTGCAACTACCTAAGCGTTTTCTCTTAAATCGCTGGGGTTGCAGGCCTTGGAGCCTGAACGCAATTGGGGGGCCGCCACCGTAGGAAAGCTCGACCCCCCAAAAGTACCCAACCGAATCATCGATTTAACAGTTGGAGTAAAGTCCCATGACTATCTCAGCTTTGGCTCTTGTCAAGCGCTTTGCCAGCGAGGAGCGCGGTGCCTCCATGATCGAATATGCGGTCATTGTTGGCTTGGTGACGGCCGCACTCGTTGGCACCCTCGGGCTTATCAGCGGCAATCTCAACACGATCTTCACGAACATCAATACGACGCTTACTGGCGCGGCCACCAATACCTCTGGCTAGCAGAGCGAACTTTGCCGCCAAGGCGAAGTCCTAATGTTTGGTTGAGCGGAGGCGCGTCATGCGCATGAGCCATCTTACAATGCTGGTCGCTGCGCTTGTCTGCGCCACCGCCGCCGCCCTGCTTGCTCGGACGTGGCTGGTACGCCACTCCCAGACGCCCACCGCGACGGAGGCCGCCATAGTGATCCCGTCGCGTTCGGTCGTCGTCGCGGCTCGCGACCTCAAATATGGTGACAAGCTCGACGCCGACGCGATCAGGCTTGTTTCGTGGCCGGGGGACGCTACGCCGAAGGGCGTCTTCGAGTCCAAAGAGGCAATGCTCGGGCCGCAAGGCTCGCGGACGGCGCTTCAGTCGATGTCCGAAGGCGAGCCGGTGCTCCAGAACAAGCTGCTTGGCGGCGCAACGGCGAATACGCTCGCTGCCAAGCTGAACGAAAATATGAAAGCCGTGACCATCCGGGTGAACGACGTCGCCGGCGTTGCCGGCTTCGTTCAGCCGGACGACCGGGTGGACGTGTTTCTGACTTACGGCAAGCAGACCGCCAAGCCGGATGATATTACACAAGACAGTTCATCCGTGGTCGTGCTGCTCCAGAATATTCGCGTCCTTGCGGTCGATCAGGTCACGCAGCGCAAGGAGCAGCCGACACCGGCAAAGGCAGTGACCTTGGAGGCCTCCACAGAGGAAGCACAAAAACTGATTCTGGCAGGCCGCGTCGGGGAGCTCTCGCTGGCGCTGAACCGGCTGGCAGACAAAAGCGGACCACAGAATACCGGAACAGTTTCATTCAACGATCTTCTGACAGCCGAGCAAAAGGTCCGTCACGCGGCGCCGGGCGGACCGGTCGTCACGGTGACGCGATCGGTGGAACGCAAGACCTATCAAGTCACGCCCGATAAAGGACGTGATGAAAGCTGGCAGCACGAAATTTTGAGTTCTCAGAAAAGCCGGCGAGCGCCGGCGCAATAATGCGTGGAACTATTTCTATCTCTGCCAGGGGGCAAAAAGGGGTGAGGGGAATTCGGATGCAATGGGCACAAAGACTTTTAGGCAGGCGAACCGGACGAAGGGGCGACGGCGTATTGCAGCGTCGCAAGCCCTGGCGTCGGGCGCTCGGGGGCGGGATCCTTGCGCTTTTCGCGCTGGCACTTTCGGTCGCAGGGGCGTTGCCGAGTCGTGCGGGCGATGTCGGCAAGAGCGAGCAGGGACTTTACCTCGTCCGGCCGAGTGACGACCGGATCGAAGTGAAAGTGACCCTCCACAAATCCGAAACGGTCCGCGTCGGCGTGCCATTCAGCGAGGCGCTGGTCGGCAATGCCGAGGTCGCCGACGTCGTGCCCCTGACCGATCGCACAATCTATATCGTCGGAAAGCAGGTCGGCATCACGCGTCTGGCTCTGCTCGACAATGGCAAGCAGATGATCGGCGTCGTCGATGTCGAGGTGACCTATGATTTGGAGAGCCTTCAGTCGCGGTTTTCGGCTCAGCCTGGCCTTGATGGCATAAAGGTTAAGTCGGTGAACGGCAAGATTCTGCTGACGGGCGTCGTTCCCGACGCCGTTGCCATGCAGAACGCCATGACCCTGGCGAAACAGGTCTCCGAAGGCGAGGTGACGAACGCTATGCGGGTCGCCGCGCCGCAGCAGGTTCTGCTGGAAGTTCGCTTCATCGAAGCCGACCGCTCAGCCGCCAAAGCGCTCGGCGTCGGCGCACGGGTCGAATTCGAATGATTTCTTGGGAGCGACGGACCCCACCCTTGTGGGCAATTTGTCTCCCTTCGGCGCGGCGATCGGGTCGATCATCTCTAATAGTACGCGGGTCGATGTCGCGGTCGAAGCGCTTGAAGAGCGTGGCTTGGCGCGCCGCCTTGCGGAGCCGAACCTGGTTGCGCTGTCCGGCGATACCGCAAGCTTCCTTGCCGGCGGCGAGTTCCCGTTTCCGGTCTCCGCCGATAATGACAAAGTCAGCGTCGAGTTTAAGAAATTCGGCGTCGGTCTTGCCTTCACGCCCACGGTCCTTGCGGACGGGCAGATCAATCTGAAGATCGAGCCGGAAGTCAGCAATCTCGATCCGACGAACTCGATCAAAGTCCTGGATACCGAGATCCCGAGCCTGACCGTCCGGCGTGCATCCACAACGGTCGAGTTGCGCGACGGTCAAAGCTTCGCGATCGCCGGGTTGCTCCAGGCCAATCACCTTAAGAATTACCGCCAGCTTCCGTGGATCGGCGATGTGCCGATTATCGGCGCTCTCTTGCGCAGCGCGGCCTGGGAAAAGGAAGAAACCGATCTGGTCATCATCATTACGCCGCGCCTCGTCAGGCCGCGAGCGCCGGGACAGAAGCTGGCCGGTCCGCTGGATAAGACCCTGCCGACGAATGACAAGGAATATTTCCTGACGGGCCGGCAGGAAGTCGAGATCGGAAAGCCGGGCAGCTATAGCGGACATATCATCGACCTGACGGATGATGAACCCGTCATTGGCAGCTGGAAGGGGGAGTACCAGTGATGACGGGAATTCGGAAGCACGCAAAACTCGCTCTGGCCATTGCCGCCATAGCCATGCCGGCGATCTTGCTCCAGGGCTGCTATGAGGACGAGTACCTGTCGCGACGGGATACGATCTCGCTCGGAGCCGGCGACGCCATCGCCACCGACCAGGCGACGCACACCGTGGACCCCTGGCCGCCTTATGCGCGGGATACCGACATCAATCTCGAAGGCGAGCGCGCACGGGTCGCGGTCCGGCGTTATCAGCAGAACAAATCGATCCCCCCGCATGGATTGAACACAACCGAGATTTCCGGCCAGGCGGGACCCGGCCAGCAGTCCAGCGCCCAGATCAAGGACTGAGACGGGCCAATAATAAAAATTGCGAGCATATGTTGAGGGTAATCGCGTAAGAGTAGAGTCGAGTTCACTATGGCAATTATGGAAAAATTCCGGCCTGTCTCGGCGTCTCTGGTGAACACTCCGAGCGGGGCCGGGATTGGTCTTGACGAGATGACCAGACAAAGCGCGTTACGTGGAGATCAGCGGGTGGACATCCTCCTGATAAGCGAGGATGTCGAGCTCAAGGAATTGCTTGCGGATGGCTTTACCGAGAAAAAGCACTTTCTCCTGAAGACGGTGAAGGGCGCCATTTCCGATGCTGAGAACTATCTCAATATGGAAGCCCTGCCGGGCGTCCTCCTTGTCGATCTGAAGAACGCTCGCCCCGAGGATCTGGCGGCGCTGGAACGCATCAAGCGCGGCCATTACGCCGATACGCCCATCATCGCGCTGTCGAGCTACCTGGATCAGGAGATCGTCCGCCGTCTTGTTCAGATCAAAGTCGACGACTGGCTGCCGAAGGATAGCCCGTTCTCCGACATTTACCGCTCTTGCGAGCGGCTGAACCGGACGCCCGCCGTCGAGAACCGGAACAAGGACGCGATCTGCTATTCCTTTTTTCCGGCCGCGGGGGGCGCCGGCAATACGACGCTTGCCATCCAGACGGCCTTTATCCTCGGTCGCTCGATCAAGCAGATGGAAAGCACCTGCCTGGTCGATCTCAACTTTCAGGACGGCGCGATCGCCGATTATCTCGATGTCGCTCCCGCATTTCGCATCGAGGAGCTTGCGAATGCTCCGGGCCGGCTCGACCGCCAGCTGCTCGAAGTCATGCTCACAAGGCATTCCTCGGGCCTGTCCGTGCTGGCGACGCCGCGTGTTCCGGCAAAATATATCGAGGTCAGCGAAGGGCTGATCGGCGCGGTGCTGGGCCTTCTGTCCCGGTCGTTCGACTATGTCGTGATCGACATGCCCAAGAACTGGTATCCCTGGATGGACAATGTGATCTGGGGATCGAACCACGTCTTCGTCGTGACGAATTTTACGGTGCCGGCCCTGCGTCATGCGCGCTATGTGATCGACGCCATCTCGGCCAAGGCGATAAACGAGCCCAAGGTCTCGGTGATCGTCAACAAGCACCGCCAGAAGCTATTCGGCGCGGGCCTGAAAAAGAGCGATGCCGAACAATTGCTGCGCAACTGGCTTGCCGGCTTCATCCCCGAAAGTTCCGATCTCGTGCAGGAGGCGATCAATCGCGGCTTGCCTCTCTCCGAGGTTGTCCGGGGCAATAAGCTGGAAAAGGCGCTGGAGCGGATTCTCAGGGACGGTGCTTAAGCCGGATTTGCGAGGACAGGCCGCGTGCGGGCCGTCCGATTTGCTGAACGACGACGCGCCGAAGAGCCGATTGCCGAGGCGCATCGCTCAGGGATGATAGGTGATGGCGGAAAGATTTCTGCGAGGCGGAGAGAGATTCGGCAATCTGGGGCAGGCGGTGGATCGCCAGCGCCGGGTCGCGCCTATGGAGCGACGGCTCGCCGAGCTCGTCACCGAGGACAACAAGCTCCTTAAGCAGGAGCTGATCGAGGCCAAGGTCCGGCTGCATCGCAAGCTCATCGACGACCTCAATCTTCCGATGCTCGAGCGTATGTCGCGTGAAGAGCTACGCGTGCAGATCTCCGAAATCGTCGGGGAATATGTCCGCACCGAGCGGATTCTTCTCAATTCCAAAGAACTCGAGAACTTCACGACCGAAGTCCTGGATGAGCTGACCGGCCTCGGCCCGATCGAGCCGCTTCTCAAGGACCCGACGGTCAGCGACATTCTCATCAACACGCATGAAAGGGTCTATATCGAGCGGTTTGGCCAGCTCGAACAAGTGCCGGTGCGCTTCAAGGACGAGGCGCATGTGCTGCGCATCGTCAACAAGATCATCAGCGCGGTAGGCCGGCGCGTGGACGAGTCGCAGCCCATGGTGGATGCGCGGCTGGCCGACGGCTCGCGTATCAACGTGGCCGTGCGGCCGATCGCCGTGGACGGCCCGCTGGTTTCGATCCGTAAATTTGCCGAGCAGGCCTACGATCTGGAAGGGCTCGTCTCTGTCGGCAGCCTGACGCAGAAAATGGCCGATGTGCTGAGCGCCACCGTGAGAGCGAGGCTGACCCTCATGGTTGCCGGCGGCACCGGTAGCGGCAAGACGACGCTTCTGAACGCGCTGTCAACGGCGATCGCGCATAGAGAGCGGCTGATTACCATCGAGGACGCGGCGGAGCTTCGCCTTCAGCAGCCCCATGTCGGGCGCCTGGAGACGCGCCCGCCCAATATCGAGGGGCGCGGAGAAATCCGGCAGCGCGAACTGGTCAAGAATGCTCTGCGTATGCGCCCCGACCGCATCATCATCGGCGAGGTGCGCGGCGAGGAAGCCTTCGACATGCTTCAGGCCATGAATACCGGCCATGAGGGCTCTATGACCACCATCCATGCCAACAATCCTCGCGACGCTCTTGCGCGGCTGACGCAAATGGTGGGCATGGCCGGTCTCAACATGACCGAGATGAGCATTCGTACGCAGATCGCCTCGGCGATCACGCTCATCGTCCAGCTTCAGCGCTTCAGCGACGGCCGCCGCCGCATCGTCAGCCTGACCGAGGTCACCGGCATCGAACGCGACGTCATTCAAATGCAGGAAATCTTCAAATTCGTCCGCAGCGGCACTACAATGGACGGGCAGGTCCGCGGCGACTTCCGGGCAACCGGCCTGCGCCCCAGCTTCATGGAGGACCTTCAGGTCAAAGGCTTTACATTTCCGTCTGATTTCTTTGATCCGGGGCAGCCGCTATGACCGCCGCCCAGCTCGTTCCCGATCCTGGTCTTCATCGCCGTTCTCCTGTCGGTAACCGCCGGCTTTCTCCTGGTCTCGACACGGCGCACCGAGCGCAAGAGCGTCAGCCGGCGCCTGGGCGAACTGGGCATCGCGGACGCCAATCAGGGCGAGCTGACACGCATCCGCCGCGGCCGCAGCCTTTCGGCGGAGGGACATTATTCCCTGCCCATTATTCCGCTGAACCAGCTCATCCTGCAATCGGGCGTCACCGTCGGTGTCCAGGGCGTGCTTTTCACAATGGCGTTTTTGACGGCCGGGGCCTATTTCCTGCTTTCGATCATTCAGGATTCGCGGATCGTCTCCATTCTCGGCGCCCTAGCCTTCGGGGTCGGCCTGCCCATTCAGATGTCTCCGCATGCTTCGCACATCGCGCCAGCGTAAGTTTGAGGAGCAGCTGCCGGAAGCGATCGACATTCTGGTCCGCGGCCTGAGAGCCGGTCATGCAATCCCGTTCGCAATATCGACGGTCGGGCGGCAGATGTCGCAGCCGATCGGCGGCGAATTCGGCATTACGGGCGGGGAGCTGACCTATGGTCTCGACTTAGAGACGGCCATGATCAACCTGCGCTCGCGCGTCGGCCAGGCGGACCTGTCGCTCTTGGTTCTCGCCGTCTCCATCCAGGCGAAGATGGGCGGCAATCTCGCGGAAATCCTGACCAATTTGGCGCGTGTCATCCGCGAGCGGTTCAAACTGCGCCGGAAGGCGAGAGCGCTTTCGGCCGAGGGGCGGTACTCGGCGATGTTGCTGAGCATCCTGCCAATCGCCCTGTTCGGCATTCTTTGGCTTATCGCGCCCAGCTATTACGGGCAGGTGTGGGACGAGTGGTTCGTGAAACCGGCCCTGGGCCTGACGTTGCTGTGGATGATGTTTGGCAATTTTGTCATGTACCGAATGGTGAAATTTAGCGTCTGATGCACTCGATTCTGAACTTCATTGCCGGTGGAGCCTATCAATCCGACAGCGTCGTGCTGTTCGGCGCGATTTTCTTCACCTTCATGTGCATGTTCTTCTTCGTGCTCGCGACGACCGACGTCATTCAGCGCCGGAATGATATTCGCAAGCGCGCAACCTTCGATTCCGGCGTCGGCTATGCCCGCATCGCGCCCGAACAGGAATGGGAGACGGGCGCGCGTTCGCTGCGTTTCCAGAGCTTTGCGGAAAACACCGCTTTGCTTGGGCGTGTGGAACGCGGCCGGAAAGGGCGGGAGAAGGAAAGCGAGAAAACCAGATTGCAGCGCGAGCTGGTCGCTGCCGGGTTCTTCGGGCCGCATAACGTCATCTGGTTCCAGGCCATTCGCCTCAGTCTTCTGGCCGGCTTGCCACTGATCATTCACATCCTTCTGCTCTATTTCGGCACGGAGATGCAGCTCTCGACACGGGTCGGCCTTTCAGCGGCCGCCGGTGCGATCGGTTTCCTGCTGGCGGGCCGGTACCTGACACAGCGGCAGAAGGCCATGCGCCGGCAATGCCGCGATGGCTTTCCCGATTTCATGGATCTGATGCTGGTCTGCGCGGAGGCCGGGCTGAGCCCGCGTGCCGCGGTTGACCGGATCAGCCGCGAGATCTCCTTCACCTATCCCTATCTCGGCGCCAATCTTTATCTGATGAGCCTTGAGCTCCGGGCGGGCGGCACGCTGCCGGAAGCCGTCGAAAGCCTGGCGCGGCGCACAAGCGTCGACGAGGTCGTCAATCTTGGGGCACTTCTGACCCAGAGTGAGCAGCTCGGTACGAGCTTGACCGACGCCCTGCGCGTTTATAGCGACGAGATGCGCGACAAACGCATATCGCGCGCGGAGGAACGGGCGCACGCCATGCCCGTCAAGCTGACCATCCCGTTGGGACTTTTCATCTTTCCGGTCATGCTGGTTGTAATCGCGTTGCCAATTTTTGTCAGAATCAGAAACGCATTATTTTAGAACTGGGGACACTGAGATGAGGGGACGTTATTTCAAACTTCTGGCCGTCGCGGCGATCGCGGTAGCGGCGTCCGGATGCCAATCCACCTTCGACGGAACCGCCTCCCAGGACGAGATCACCGGAAGCATTACGGACAGCTCATCCTTTGGGTCCGCACCGGAGCAACTCTGGCTGAAAAAGGCGAAGACCTATTACCGGAACGGCAATTACGGTCTTGCCGAGCGCTACTACCGTCGAACGATCGAGGAGCGCCACAGCAACGCCGAAGCCTGGCTTGGTCTGGCCGCCTCCTATGACAGGCTCAAGCGGTTCGATCTGGCGGAGCGCGCTTACGACCAGCTCATTCAGATCACGGGGCAAACGCCGACGGTGCTGAACAATCTTGCCTATCATCAGATGCTCAAAGGCGATTTTGCCGCTGCACGGCAAACGCTTCAGGCCGCTGCTGAGAAGGCGCCCGGCAATCTCTACATCCGCAATAACATGGATCTGCTGGAGCGCTGGGAAGCACAGGCGGGCAAGAAAGCAACCTGAGGCCCCGCGCTATCGCAATTGCGCGTTGCGCTGGTCCCCTGTTAGCGGAGGGCGAAAATCGAGGGCGCGATGTAGAGCGCCGCAAGGCCGATCGGGATGCCGTAAGGGCAGAGTCCGTTGCGTGCCCAGCGGCTGACCGTTTCGAGCACCGGAAGCTGTCCAAGCGTCGGGAAATGGGGCAGTGCCGATCGCAGCCCGAGAAGCATGAGCGCGAAGACGCCGCCGAATATGGCGGATAAGACGATGAAGGTGACGCCCTGCGCCGGTCCGGCCCACAGCATCAGGGCGCCGAGGAATTTGACATCGCCCGCGCCGACCCAACGCAGCGCAAAACAGACGAATAAAAGCACGAAGACCACGCCCGCAATGACCAGATGCGGCCAGACGGGGCTCACGCCGCCGAGAAGCGCATAGACCGCAAAAGCGGCAACGAGCAGGATCGACACGCTGTTGGGGATTCTTCAGAGCGGAGAAATCGGAGATTATCGCGAAGAGCACGCAGAAGACGAAGATCAGCGCGAAGATCAGATTAACGGTTTCGTTCACGCTGGGATCACCTAGAAAGCGCTTTCCGGCGGCTCCGGCAATTCCCGCCAGGCGGTGAATTCGTTGAACTCGAAAAGCCGGTCGCCATCATCGTGCCATTTGCCGAAGGCGGAGTTCCAGTAGCCGACGATCACGCCGCTCTGACGGCAAAACGCGTCTTTCTTGTAGAGCAGAACCGGCCTCTCATCCCTCGGATGGCTCGACAGCCGCTGCCAGCCCGCGTCTCTCTGCGCCTTGGACTCCCATTCGCCGCACCAATGGTAGGCGCGCGTTCGGAGCCAGGCGAAATTGTCGCGCGGCGGATACCGTCGGCACTCGCCGCTCTTCTCGTCAAAATAAAGCCGGTTCTCAGGATCGATGTCCTGACAGAAATAGCGGCAGTTCGCGCATTGCTGCCTTTTACGGTCCATCATCAGTACTCAGCCGAATTTACCGGTCTCCTCTCGACAAATCTCTTTGGTGGCAAAGGGGCATTGCCTAGGCGGCCTGAACCGAAAGCGAGACGGACGGCGAGGCGCGCAGATAGCCCAGCGCAAGCCGCTGGAGACGAAGCGCAAGCTCGCCCGTTGCCCCAATGTCCCGATCCTGCGCGGCGGCGCCAAGCTTCCCTGCTATCCGGTCCAGGAGCCGGCCGACCTTCTGGAGACGCTGCGCGTGCCAATTGTGGAGCATTAAGGCGATCGCCTTCTCGACCGTCTTGATATTGCTCTCCGCGCGTAGCTGACCTGCCTCTTCGACATCGGGGCTCAGCAGCGATTGCACGGCGTCGCGCAGGGAAACCAAAGCGACTTCATCAAAAAGAGCTGCGCTCGCATAACGAAGCCGCGCTGCAATCTTTGCCTCGTCTTTCTCATGTCTGATCGCATCCTTATAGGTGACGAGCAGCAGCGCCCCTTTGCGGTGGACGGCCGGAATGCGCTTCCATGCGAGAGCCTCCGTTTCCTTCCACGCCTGTGTCGCAAGCGTACACCAGACCGCCGCGCCGACCTGCCGAAACGCTCGGCTCACCGGGCTGTCCGGCTTCGCTTTGGGAAAGACACGGATCTCGACGATTTCCACCTGTTTGAGGAACTCCAGAGGCAGCCCCACCTCGATCAGTCTGGACGGCCCTTCCACCTTTTTCGGAGCCGCAAAGACCAAATTCGCCGGATTGGGACCCGATCTTGCCGGAGATGCGGTCGTGTTCAACGCATCATAGATGACCGACGGCGTTGACGGCTTGACGCGGTTTTCCGGCTTCACAAGCCGGTCGAAGGCTTTCGAGGTCAGCCTGTTCCGGAAGCCGTCGGCGCGAACGGAGTGGACCGACGGTTCGGGCGCGTAACGAATGAGGATCTCCGTGCTGTCGCCGGCAAACCCGCCGGAGGGCAGGATCTGATGCTTCAAGAGGTAGTTGATCAGCAAGGACTTGCCCGATTTCTCCTCGCCGAGGACGGCAATCCGCAAGGGCCGCTCCAAGCTGCGCTCGATCGCTGCGCAGGCGTGGGCAAGGGCGGCGTGGCGTGGCGTGGCGCGCCCCTTATGCGCCGCAGCCAGCGCCATCCGGATGGACTTCAGCTCAGCCAGCAGGCTTTGTTCTATTGTGGCCACTATGGCGATACCCTCAACCACTCATAAGCTGAATACATTGCCGCCGGATTTCGCCAGCCTCGGTGCCGAGCTGCTCGCAGCGTGAAAGATGCTGCCGGCATTCGTCCAGGAACTGATCCCAGAAGAAAGGCGCTCCCATCAGCTGCCCATCCTGCGAGCCCGCAGAGAACGATTTCTGCGAGCTTACAAGCTCCTGTAACTGCTGCGCAATCGGGTAAATGGCGCTGTAACTCAAAAAGCGAAGGCGGCGAAGCGCCTCCGTAACATGCTCTTGCTGGATGCTCTCGGCGATCTCGAACAATTCCTCGATCAGCTCAAGAAAGGCGACCGTGGCAAGCTGCCGGAACCGGTCGGCCTCCGCCGGATTGATCGCCGTCGCATGGGCCCGGGCATCCCAATAGCTGTCCATGTCCAGGCTGGTGACCTTGCTCAGCGGCATGATCGAAGGCGGGGGCAGGCTGCCGGACTGTATTCCGAAGCGCAATACGTCTTGGAGATCGGGCAGCGCACCCTTCACGGTCTGGCGCAGGATCGCTTCGGCCTCCTGCTGCCGCGTCAGGAACTCCTTCGAGATCTCGGTAATGTATTTATAAAAATCCTCCGCAAGCTGCGAGCGGAGCTGGAACATCTCTTGCTGAAATTCACCCCGAAACGCAGCGTAAGAGCCGTACTGCATGAGTTTTTCGCGCTGCTGTTCGGCAAAATTCTCGACGGTATAGACCATGAATCTCCGCAGACGATCGACTTCCTCCTCCGTCATCCGCGTGAATTCATGCTCGCATTCCGCCAGCGTCGATTCAACTTCACCAAGCAGATGCTCAAGCTGCTGAAGATTCGCCATCGCCTTGCCGTGATGCCATCCCTCCCCGTCTTCGAGGGAATTGACGCCGTGGCGTATCGAAATCGCCGTGTTCTCGGCGATCGCACCGAAGGTCGAGGCGACGGGCAGGAGCCGTTCGGCCGTCACCGAATGGCCGATCAGCCGGGAAATCGCCGAGATGATGCCGGGAATGCCGGAGGCGCGGTAAAGCACGTTCGCCGTCCGCTCCAGTTCCCAGTCGGGCCGGGGCTGTTCGAAGCCGGGCTCGCCTCGCTGCGCCAGCTCGGCAACGTAATCGGCGAAGGAGGACGACACCGCATATTCCATCTCATCGGGATCGCGGTTCAGCGCGATATTGGCCCACTGGGCGCTCGCCATAATCACCGGGATGTCGGCATGGGGAAATTCGCGCTTCAGACTGGCCCGCACATGTTCGACGAGCCGCTCCGCTTCGCCCGCCGCCATATCGACGAGATCGATCCGGTTCACCACCGCAATGATACGGTCCTTCTGCAAGCCTTTCAGCATTCGCAGGAGCGCCAGATCGCTGGTCGACAAGGGTTGCTGGGCCGTGAGCACAACGAGATAGATATCGGCTTCGCCAAGATTGCCGTGGGTGATTTCATCGCGCACGAGGAATGGATCGTTCACGCCGGGCGTGTCGATGATGATCGACGGATAGCCGAGCGGCTGGCCTTCGAGATACACTTCGGCATTCTTCGTGATATCGGAGAAATGGTGCTTATCCTCGTCACCGTCTGGCTCACGGTAATCGCCGGCGCTAACGTAACGCTCCAGGAGATCGGAGGTTACCGATGAGAACAGATGATGCTTGCCGAGAAGCGTCTGATATTCCGAGCCGAGCCGAAGCTGCGCCCGGTGCCGGAGGTCCTCGAGCGGCTTCTGCAGCTGTTCGGGGCTCAGGCCGGCATGCCGTTCCATCGTCATCGCGCCGGCGCGGCCGCCCGACATGATGTGCTCCCATTCCTCGTCGCTGAAGAAATGAAACAGCGCCGTATTGTTCTGCTCGGCCGGCGCGCCGAAATAGAGCTTGGTAATGACGGCGGTCGAGGGATTGATATCGGTCGGCAGGAGGTCCGGGCGCCGGATCAGTGCGTTGATGAGAGAGCTCTTGCCCGCCTTGATCTGGCCGATCACGGCGATCCGGCAGCTATGCGCCTCGAGATCGCTCTGAAGGGTGCTGACGAATGTCCCGATCCGGCTGTGGATCATCTCCTGCAGGTCTTCGCCGAGCTCGATGATACGGCCTTTCATCTCGCCCAGGCGGGAGGTGATGCGCGCGTCGATAAGGCTGGCAAAGGCTTCAAATGGTCCGCTCATCGCCGGCTCCGGTTGCGCGTGTGCTCGTCCGAATGCGCACCGCGTTCCGCGCACGGGCTCGGCAATATATAGGCCCTCGCATGAATACCCCGAAACATCGATCCTTTTGTCCTGCTGTCGATCGAAACGCCGACAATTCCCCCTGCAATTCCGATCAAAATATGAAAGTCGGCCTGCGTCAAAAGCGTGTTATAGCATGTTTGACGGCGGATTGAACGGCAGATACCTCCCCAGGTGGTGAATTCCTGGGTGCGCAATCTGGTGAGAATTGGTGGTTTTCAACCATAATGATCGGTGCCGGGATCAAATCGTGCCACGGCAACGAGTGTTGGCGAGCGGCGCACGGAACGCGCCACGCGACAAAGGGGTAGCCCCACATGCCGCCGGGAACCGAGCAGGGATAGATAGGGAGCGCTGACAATGGACAATGTCTTTTCCTGGATCTGGATCATCATCCTGATCTTGGCTCTGCAGCCCCTGATCACTGAGCGAATCCGGACAATGCAGCGCGCCACCGCCATTCGCGCCATCGAGCGCTCGCAGAACTCGCGCGTCATCACCATGATTCACCGGCAGGAAAGGCGCAGCCTTCTAGGCTTTCCCGTCTCGCGTTACATCAACCTGGAAGATGCGCAAACCATTATCGCCGCGATCAAGGAGACGCCGGAAGACCGCCCGATCGACTTCATCGTTCATACGCCCGGCGGACTGGTGCTCGCCGCAATGCAGATTGCCCGCGCGCTTCAGGCCCATCCGGCGCGGGTCCGCGTCATGGTTCCCGTCTATGCCATGTCCGGCGGCACATTGATTGCGCTCGCAGCGGACGAAATTCGGATGGGCGAGTTTTCGGTGCTGGGACCGATCGATCCGCAGCTTGCCGGCTTTCCCGCCGCCAGCATCGTTCGGGCACGCGACAGCAAGCCGATCAGCGAGGTGCATGATCTGACGCTCGTCATGGCCGATATGGGCGAAAAAGCGCTGCTGCAGGTCAAACAGGGCGCAATCGAATTGACCGAGAAGCGGCTCGGTCATGAAGCGGCGGCGGCACTGGCCGAGAAGCTTGCCGGAGGCCACTGGACACATGATCATGCGCTCACCTACAAGGAAGCGATGTCGCTCGGCCTTCCGGTCGAGATGGGACTTCCCAAGGAGGTGCTGAGGCTGATGACGCTTTATCCGCAGCCCGTTCAGACCTCCGGCGTGGAATTCCTGCCGATCGAGCCGCGCAATGGTGGCGGCCGTCCGCATACCGTTCCGGCGCCGGGAACGACCATGAGCCGATACGGTTTCTGATCGCTGCGCGGGTTGGTCGGACCGGCAGTTCAGCCATTGACGATGGTTTTGCATCGCTTCGTGTTCAGTTTGCCCGATGTCTTCTTTTCTCTATTTCGCCTACGGTTCCAACATGCTGACGGCTCGGCTCCGCGAGCGCTGCCCAAGCGCTCACCCGCATGGGCCCGCTTGGGCGCGGGGCTATACAATTGCCTTTCATAAGGAAGGCCGGGACGGATCCGGCAAGGCGACCCTCATCCAGCAAAGCTCGGGAAGCACCTGGGCTCACGGCGTTCTCTATCGGATCGACCTCAGCGAACGCCCCGATCTCGATCGCGTCGAGGCGCGCTATATGCGGCATGACACATTTGCGGTGCACACCGAAAGTAATGAGAGCATCCTCGCAAGCACTTATCTCGCTCAGCCGGACGCCTGCCGCGAGGATCTCATCCCATTTGACTGGTATGTCGAGCTGATACGGGCAGGGGCACGAGAGCACGGCCTCGATCCGCAATATATCGTTGAGCTCGGCGGCGTCGATACTTGCGGCGATTCCGATCTTCAAAGATCGATTGCTATGGCGGCCTTAACGAAAGGGCGGCGTTGAGGAACCAAAGAAAAACTTAGCGAGTTGCAAAGCTGCAACAAACAAAGAAAGTCACCATTCCATCCGGCTTTCTAAGTCCCCTTACTTCGATCCCCGGCTCCGTATCTTTACAATAAGGCCTGACAATCGCTCGGCATTCTGCATCGCGCCACAGTTCGGGCATAATCGCTGGCCAATATCCGGTCGAGTCGCTGCCGACACAAAGTTTGACCGGGGGGCAGTGGAGGTCCGGGCTGGGGGGAGTTCGGTCCGGGCCTTTTTCATACACGTCCGACAATGCCGTCGCGAAAGCAGTCTTAACCGGCAATGTCGGGCGTGTCCCTTCACGGCAAGCCCTTCATCGCAAGACTGGCGTTCGAATAGCGGACATCGTCCGTAACCTCCTTGCTGAGCCAATGCGGCCGGTCAAAGCAGTGGTCCTTGTCTTCGAGCTCGATTTCCGCAATGACCAGGCCGGCGAGTTCGCCGCCGAACACATCGACTTCCCAATGGGCGCCGCCCACGAAGACATCATGGCGGCGTTTTTCGATGATCCCGCCGGTCCGGAGCGCCATGAGCTCTTCGGCATCATCGACCGGAATCGCATATTCGAACTCGGCGCGCTCAACGCCGGCCCCGGCGCTTTTGATCGTCAGAAACGCCGTCTTGTCGTCCTTGATCCGAATGCGGACGGCGGCTCCCGGCGTCAGCGCCAGATAGGCCTGCCGAATCCTGCTGGGCGCTTCCGCGCCACTGTCCCAGTCACGCCCCTCGACGAGGAAACGCCTCTCGATCTCCACAGCCATGGCTTAAGCCCCGATGGATTGATCCCGTCTACCGGCCCGCACCGCTCTCCTCGAAAGCCGCTCTTGAAAAGCGGCCAGATTGCTGTTCATTCTCGCGGACACCGGTCCAATTACATCCAGGGATCCTATGACGACAATACTCTCGCGCCCAAAGGAGAAGATCAATATTCTGCTCCTGGAAGGCATTGCCGAAACCGCAGTCGAGGCGTTCCGCTCGGCGGGCTACACCAATATCGAGCAACACGCCAAGGCCCTGCATGGCGATGAGCTTCGGGAGGCTCTGCATGGCGTCTCGATGCTCGGCATCCGCTCGCGCACCCGGCTGACCGCGGAAGCCCTCGACATGCAGCGCTCGGTCGTCGCCGTCGGCTGTTTCTCGGTGGGCACCAATCAGGTGGATCTATGGCCGGCGCGGGACATGGGCATTCCGGTCTTCAATGCGCCCTTCTCCAACACCCGAAGCGTCGCCGAACTCACCATCGCCGAGATCGTCATGCTGCTTCGGGGGATTTTTCCGAAATCGGCCGCCGCGCATCGCGGTGAATGGCTGAAGAGCGCGGCGGGCGCGCATGAGGTTCGCGGCAAGACGCTCGGGATCATCGGCTATGGCAATATCGGCAGCCAACTCGCCGGACTTGCCGAGGCGATGGGCATGCGCGTGATCTTCTATGATCCCACCGACAAGCTCAATCGGGGGAATGTTCAGCCGCAAGAGAGCATGAGCGCATTGCTGGCTGAGAGCGATGTCGTCAGCATCCACGTTCCCGAGACGCCGCAGACCAAGGGGATGATCGGCTCGGCTGAATTTCGGGCCATGAAGCGCGGGGCCTGCTTCGTCAACAATGCGCGCGGCACCGTCTTCGACGATCGGGCGCTTGCGGTCGTGCTCCGCGAGGGCCATCTCGCCGGCGCGGCCGTGGACGTTTTCCCGATCGAGCCGAAAGCGCCGGGTGAGGATTTCGTCTCACCGCTCCGCGGACTGGAGAATGTCATTCTGACGCCGCATATCGGCGGGTCGACCCAGGAGGCGCAGCAGCGGATCGGCACGGAGGTGGCGCGCAAGCTGATCGAATATTCCGATGTCGGCTCGACCTATGGCGCGGTGAACTTCCCGCAAGTGCAGCTACCGCAAAAACCGACCGGCACGCGCTTCATTCAGGTGCACCACAACGTGCCGGGCGAGATCAATCGGCTGAACGAGATCTTCGCCCACCGGGGGATCAATCTCTCCGCGCAATATTTCCAGACCGACGGGCAGATCGGCTATGTCGTGCTCGACGCGGACGGCCCGGTCGAGGAGGCGCGCGGCGTGCTCAAGGAAGTCCGGGCGCTCCCCGGCACGATCCGCGCCCGAATGCTCTACACGCGGAGCTGAGCCGCGCAGTCCAGCGCAACGCGCGTCCAAGCATGTCCCCGCGAAGGCGGGGATGGACGCTGGAACAGTTGCGCTGACCTATTGAAATAGATCAACTTAACCGCGTTCAAGTGAGTCCACTTGAACGCGGTTAAGTTGATCTAGCGCTTATCCCGACGCGCTTCCCAGCGACAGGCCCGCGCCCGGAGAGCTGCCGCCGCTCAACATGAGCGCGCGCGCCAGGATGGCCGGGTCGTTGTCGTGGGCGATACGCGGCAAGGCCAGCATCTCATGCGAATGTTCGGGCCATAAGGCGCCCTCAATCCCAGTCACGGCGGTTTCAAGGCCCAAATCGCGAGCGATGCGAACGTCGCGTGCGGTGACTTTGGCCCTCGCGCCTCCCGGGTAAGCGAAATGCCGGGGACGTGCGCCACTCGCCGCTTCGAGACAATCCAGCGATTGCTCGACGCTCTGTCTAGCGCGGTCATAGCTCAGCTCGCTGAGTGGTTCGCCGCCGCCGCCCTGACTCCCGATCGTCACGAGGCTGCTTTGGGCCAGCGTGTTCAGCTCATCCCGTGAAAGCAGCTCCCGCGCGGCGGCCGCTTGATGATCGACTCCGTATTTTTTCAACGCCGCCTCAAGCAGGGTGACGCGCGCCGACCGCTCCAGCTTGGCAAGCCGCCTATAAAGGCGCGCATAGGCCTCCTGCTTCTCGGCATAGGACCGGCATCGAATCTCCTCCGGTCCGGGCCGAACTCCAAGCTGAGCTTGTCGCATTCCTTGAGGAGAACTTCGAGCGAAAGCCACCAGGGAAGCGAATCACCGTCCAGAAAATCGGTTGCGGCATAGACGGCAAAAGGCAAACCGCGCTTTCGAAAGAGCGGCAGCACGGAATTCGCGAACGCTGCGATAGGCGCCGTCGAAAGTGAAGCAGACGAAGCGGCGGCTGAGATCCCCGGCCATGAGGCGCCGCTGCATCTCGGCCAAAGAGATAACATCGAGCTTCAGAGCGACGACCAGCGAGACCATCTCTTCCAGCATGCCTGGATCGGTCGCGGAAACCGGCGTGCCGGACGTCAGGCACCGCTCCGGCGGGCTGACGCGGTGAATCATGAAGATCGCGCCGCATCCCATGGAAAATCGTGGCGCAACACCTGGCTTGTCGTTGAAGTAATGCGCGCGCAAATAAGCTCCGAACTGCCCCCTTGGCAAATCGTGAATCACGGCCAGCCCCCATGACCTGAGCGAAGCGGCTTGCCCGCGCTCCGCTAGATTGTGCCCGAAATGAGGCTGGCATGATTTGCCCGGCAGGCCCAAGCTGTCATGGGTCGCACCGCGAGAAAATGAACCCCGTGTGATACCGGCTCCCCAATAAGCCGGGGGCCCGAAACGCGAAGCCCTGCGGAAGACTGGTTCCGCCCTCTCCGAAGGTGATTGGAACAGCCGAAATGGGACGGCAGAGAATTGTGAAGAAGGCGGAAAGCGACTCTGCCCGCGCCGCCTTCTCCGTTCATTCATGGCTCAGCAATAGCGATACCAATAGCGCCGGCAATAGCTCGGACCATGGTCGTAACGGCACTCCCGATAACAATCGTCATCGCCGTCGTCGTAGCCGTCATAGCCATCATAACCGTCATAGCCATAATAGCCGTAGCCATACAGGAACGGGGCCGCCAGCAACGGAGCCAGCCAACGGCCATCATGCCCCCTGTAGCGCCGGTGCCTGAAGCCGCCTCTTCGCCCACGCCACTTGCCGCCGCTGCGGAACCGTTTGCCCGTCAGGACGACGCCATTGCCGATCGTTTCGCCGGCCTTGGCGACGCTTTGAGCGGCCGATCCGGCAGCGGGAACGGCATATGCGCTGAGTGGACCGCTAAGGAACAGGGCTGCGCTCATCGAAAGCACAACCGCCTTGTGCTTAATCCCAGTCATAACGAGGTCTCATAATTGGGTTGTGGACGTCTCTTCCCTGAGGATGTTGCTTATAGATCCTCATGGATGGCTTTAGTTTCCGGGCTGACACCGCAGTCACCGATTTACAAATTGTATCGTTCTGTGACGAAGGAGGCCAGTGATCGCACATGCTTACAGTATCAGGCGTGTGGCGGCAGTGGCTGCGGCAGCGATAGCGAATAGGTGTTCTTCCGCATATGGTGCGATCTTGGTCCGCCTCAGCTTGCACCGAGCCTGGTGATTTGTGTAGGGGTTGAATCCGTCACATATGACACTGCCACGCGCGCAAACACGCGATATATAGTGTGCCGGCACCGGTTTGCGGAACAAAGACAGAAGCACACGCTTTGCTTCACGATTGAATTTCCAAAACCGGTAGTTGCCATGCAAGAGTTTCTCTGTCTTAATACTTATATTGCACAATGAATGCCGCCGGACTGGCGGCCTTGCCTGATGTGCGTCTCGCCGACATCTTTAGGCGTCATAATTGTTATTTGGAATCACGAGAGAAGGATGACCCCGCAACTTTTGGCGAGTGCGGCAACTTCGTAAATGCGCCCGCGCGGTGCGATGGACGACGCGGCAGGAAACGGGAGGGTAATTAACGGGTGTCGGAAAGCGTGCATAAGAGTTGGGTTGCGATGGACACTCACGACAGTGCGTCCCAGTCTTTTTCGGAACCGCAAATGAACTCTGTAGCCCTGATCTCGCGACGGCAGCTTCACGACGAGTTGCTGGACCGCCTCCGGGATTTCATCATCTCCGGAGCGCTACCTGCCGATTCCAAAGTGCCGGAGAAGGAGCTCTGTGAGTTTCGGCGTGTCGAGAACGCCGCTTCGCGAGGCGCTCAAGGTGCTAGCCTTCGAAGGCCTGGTCACTCTCAATCACAACCGGGGTGCGGTCATTCGGCCGTTGACGATCGACGACCTGAACGAGGCGTTTCCGATCTATGGACGCCTGGAGGCACTTGCTGGCGAGCTGGCCTGTAAACGTTTGGGCCAGGCCGACATCGATGAGCTGAGACAGCTCCACGACACGATGATCGAATCCTTTGACCGCGGTGACCGCGAGTTCGTTCACCGACGCCAATGAGCGGATGCATGCGCGCATTCAGACGGCATCCCGCAATCGGAATCTGCTCCATCTCATCCGCTGCGTCTCCAGCCGGATCAGGCGGGCCCGTTTGTCCATCAACGTGCCAAGATCGCGTATGAGCAGCGCGATCAAGGAACATGAGCAGATTATCAATGCGCTCGAGAAGCGCGACGCAGTTCTGCTCTCCTCAGCGATTCGTAATCATATCGCGTGCACGCTCGGCTTTTTCCGCGATGCCTGGACCGTCCAGCAAGGGACGGCCATAAAGCACTGACGAGCGCCTTTTCGCCTCCCCGCTCCGGTCCGATCGCTTTTTGCTTTTGGCGCCATCGCCAATCTTGCGTAACCTGTTTGTCGGGCCCGTCCGATGGCCCGGCATCTTGCGGATCTTGCGTATTGATGGATTGCTGAGCCCAGCGCCATAGAACAGCAGCATTGGAACGAGGAGCGC
The DNA here is from genome assembly GCA_963749875.1 of uncultured Alphaproteobacteria bacterium. Taxonomy (GTDB): domain Bacteria; phylum Pseudomonadota; class Alphaproteobacteria; order Rhizobiales; family Rhodomicrobiaceae; genus JAHQVI01. Next base: position 254,342 of record CAVVOX010000002.1, on the reverse strand, counting down.
GTGTCGGAGGAAAATTTCTCGCATCCCGCAGCTGCTGCAATTGCCGGAGTCAGCGTTCTTCAGCGAATGGGCAAGCTCCGCGCCCGAAAGCACGCCCGCCACGCTGAGCGGCGCGAGACGCCCACCCGCCGACCCAGGATTAATCCCGTGACCGCTCTCCTGAAGGCCGTTTTCTTTGTCGCATTGCTCGCCGTCTATCTCGTCGCCGAGGTGCTCATAGCCATGTTGGCTTATATGTACCTCAATATTTACCAGTTCGAGACGTTCGGGCGCCTGATTGGCCTTGCCCGCGAATTGCTCAACATGTTTGCGACCCAGCTCGAAAGGCTCTCTCCCGAGCTGGCGACTCAGGCCTATGCGACGATCCTTGGCGAACTCGGCGCCAAATCCGTGCTTCTGTTGTTTATCGGCCTGGCCGTCAGCGCTCTGATCCGCCTCTTCGGCGCGTTCCTGCACCGGAGCTTCGAAACCGTGCGCCGCCCGCAAAAGGCGGGATAAGAAGCGGGCATATGGCGGCTCACTCTTTAACCGCCCCGGTCATCGCCGCGACGTAGTGCTCGACGAAGAAGGCATAAAGGATCACGAGCGGCAGCGAGCCGACCAGCGCGCCCGCCATGATCGAGCCCCAGCGATACACGTCGCCATCGGTGAAGTTGGTGACGATCGCCACCGGCACGGTCTTGTTGTTGACGTTCGAGATGAACGTCAGCGCGTAGATGAACTCGTTCCAGCACAAGCGTGAAGCAGAAGATGAAAGCCGAGATCAGGCCGGGGATCGCCAGCGGCAGGATGATCTTGATCAAGATCTGCCAGCGATTGGCGCCGTCGATCAGCGCACATTCCTCAAGCTCGAAGGGGATGGTCTTGAAATAGCCCATCAGTAGCCAGGTCGAGAAAGGAATGAGGATGGTCGGATAGGTCAGGATCAGCGCGAAGGGTGTGTCGAACAGCCCATATTGGTAGACGACCGTCGCCAGCGGAATGAACAGGATGGAGGGCGGCACGAGATAGGCCAGGAAGATCAGCGCCGCCGACCCAGTTCGCCCCCCGGTAGCGGATACGGACGATGGCATAGGCCGCCAGAACGCTGGCGATAAGCGACAGGATCGTCGCGCTGATCGCCACCATCATCGTGTTCCAGAGCCATGTCGGATAGGCGGTCTCGAACAAGAGGACGCGCAAATGCTTGAGCGTCGGATTCCAGGTCCAGAGCGGGTTCGTCGATTGAAGATTGATCAGCTCCTGGTCCGGTTTGATCGAGGTCAGCGCCATCCAGTAGAACGGGAAAATCAGGACGATCAGGATGATCCCGAGCGGCAGCCAGAGCGTGACGAGCCGGCTCAGCCGGGTCTCCAGATATTCGAAGCCCTCGCGGTAATCGGCTTTTGACAGCGGCTGCGTCGCTTCAGTCATTACCCTCTCCATGCTGCCATTTGCGCCGCTGAAGGCCGAACCACGAGACCAGGATCGCCGCGAGCAGGAACGGAATCATCGCGGTCGCAATCGCCGCGCCCTCGCCAAGATAGCCTCCGAGGATCGCCCGCTGATAGCTGAGCGTCGCCATGAGATGCGTCGTATTGAACGGCCCGCCGCGTGTCAGAACCCAGATGAGCTGGAAATCGGTGAAGGTGAACAGCACCGAGAAGGTCATCACCACGGCAATGATCGGCGTGAGAAGCGGATAGGTGATATAGCGGAACATCTGCCAGCGCGTCGCGCCGTCGATCACCGCGGCCTCATAGAGCGAGGCGGGGACCGTCTGCAGGCCGGCAAGCAGCGTGATCGCGATGAAGGGCACGCCGCGCCAGATATTGGCGAAGATCACCGAGGCGCGCGCCATGGTCGCATCGCCCAGCCAGTTGATCTGGAAGCTGTCTGCGATGACCCCGACCTTCTGCAGCATCCAGGTCAGGATCGAGAATTGCGTGTCGAAAATCCACCAGAAGGCGATCGCGGACAGCACGGTCGGCACGATGAACGGGATCAGCACGACAGCGCGGATGATCGCCTTGAACGGCATATGGCGGTTGAGGAGCAGAGCCAGATAGAGGCCGACCGCGAATTTGATGATGCTGGCGACGACCGTATAGAGCATCGTGTTGAACACGCTCAGCCAGAAGACGCTGTGCGTCCCAGAGCCAGGCGTAATTCTCAAAACCGACCCATTCGCCGGCCCGGCCGACCCGCGTGTCGGTGAAGGAGAGCCAGACGCCAAGGACCAGCGGATAGGCGAGAAACAGGATCAGAAAGCCCGCCGCCGGCAGCATGAACCAGAAACCGAGCCAGTTCCGGTTGGTCTGCAGACGCTGCCATAAGGACCGTCCGCCCATCGCGTCGGCCGCATCACGGTCGAGAGTGACCTCGGCCAAACCCGCTCCTCCGCATTGCGGCGGGGCCGGTTCGCCCAACCCCGCCGGCTAGATCAACCCTCGTTCAAGTGGGATCACTTGAACGAGGGTAAGTTGATCTATTTCAAAAGGTTAGCGCAACTGTCCGCGTCCATTCGGACGCGCGTTGCGCTAGAGCATCGGATCGAAAAGTGGCACCCACTTTTCGGGTCAATCCGATGCCAAAACAAACCGTTAGAGTGGCGCTTCCGATTCTGGTTAAGAATCCGCCGCTCTAAGCCTGGAGCACGGATCAAGGGAAATCCTTCCCCAGAGATCGTGCTCCAACCCGCAGATCCGGACCATGCGCGGTCCAGTCTGCGCCTTATCCCCTACCGATAGAGCCGCTTGGCTTGGCGCTCGGCAATCTTAATGGCGCCGTCGACACTTTCGCGGCCGGAGCAGGCATTCGCAACCATGTCGAGCACGATGAAGTCAGCCAAAGCAGCAGCAGCCTTTTCTCCGACCGAGCCGAGATGCCCAGCCGTTGACGTACGCCATGCTGCGGGTTTCGCCGCCAGAAGCTTGGGATCGTCGTTCCAGAATGCGAAGTCATCGCCCGCCTTATACGGATGGCTCAGATAGCCGACAGCGCCCGCGCACCAAGGTTCGTAATTCTCCACTTCCATCATGAACTGCATGAAGGCTTTTACCGCGTTGGGATTCTTGGTGTATTTCATGCCAAGGAGCGGATAGCAGATATGGAACTCTGTAGGTTTGCCTGCTGGTCCGATCGGCCAGAAGGAGTGGTTCATATCTTCGGCGATCGCCGCCATTTTTGGCGCTGCGGCTTTGGCGGCAGCATTTGCATCAGCGCCTGGATTGGCCGCGCGTTTGGCGGCAGCGTAGATCGAGACGCCATTATTGGTCAGCCAGACTTCTTCGGCCAGGAAAGCCTTATTGTTGAAGGCATCGTTCCATGACGCGACACCGGGGATCCAGGCTTCGTAAAGCTGCTTGGCATATTCCAGTGCTGCGGCGGTCTCCGGCGAATTGATGATGACCTTGTCGTTTTTATCGACGAGATAGCCGCCATGCGCCCAGAGGACCCAGTGCACCCACGCATTGCCGTCACCGGATGCGTGGCCAAGAGCCATGCCGGCTGGTTTGCCGTTAGCCTTCAAGGCCTTGTTCAGTTCAAGGAAGCCCGCAAGATCCTCCGGCACCTTGTCAAAGCCAGCCTCCTTGACTGCCGATATGCGGTAGTTGATGAGGTTTGCGTTATATGCGACGGGAACCGCGATCCACTTGCCGCCCGACTTGCCATAGATCTCTGCCGATGGCGCCCAACCGCCATATTTCTTGCCGATATATTCGCAGACGTCGGACACATCCATGCACTTCTCAGCGAAGAGATGAGGCAGAGAATACAGCCCCCAGAACATATCCGGCCCGGAACCGACATTGGCGGCAACCGATGCTTTCGGCTGAACGTCGTCGAGACTTTCGTTAAGCACTTCGACCGGCACGCCAGTCGCCTTGGTGAAAGCGTCAACCAGTTCCAGGAATGCATCCTCTTCCGATTGCACAAAGCGCTTCCAGCGCAGCAGCTGAAGCTTGGCGCCATCTTCCGGCTTGTGAAGTAATTTGGTGGCGGCCCAGGCCTTGGCCCAGCCCAGCAGATCTGCACCAACCGCCAAAGCGCCGACTGCTGCCGTTCCCTGCAATATCGAGCGTCTCGTTAAATTCATTCGACTTCCTCCCATTCGCGCCGGTCCCCGCCGGCTGGTTATCCGCCGGGCACGCGCCCGGCGCAGGCTCTTATCCCCGAAGCACCCGGCCCGTCTCCGGGTCGAACACATGCGCACGGGCAAGATCCGGAACGAGCCGGATCGTCTGGCCCGGAGGCGGCTGAACGCGCTCGCGGAAGACCGCGACGACATCATCCGCCCCGTGTTTCGCATAAATCTGAACTTCGGATCCCGTCGGCTCGGTGACCACCACCTTCGCCGCAAATCCCTTATCGCTATCGGAAAGCGTCAGATGTTCGGGACGCACGCCGAGAATGACGTCGCGCCCTTCCTCCATCCCCGGCACCTCCGGCGCGGGAATCGTCTCGCCTTCGGGCGTGACCACCGCCGCCGTACCGTTGCGGTCAACCCGGCCGCGCAGAAAGTTCATGGCGGGAGAGCCGATGAAGCCGGCGACGAACAGATTGTCCGGCCGGTCATATAGCTCAAGCGGCGGACCGATCTGCTCGACATAGCCGCCCTGCATGACGACGATCTTGTCGGCCATGGTCATCGCCTCGATCTGGTCATGGGTGACGTAAATGGTCGTTCCGCCGACCCGCTGATGCAGAGCCTTGATTTCGGTCCGCATGGCGACGCGAAGCTTGGCATCGAGATTTGAAAGGGGTTCGTCGAAGAGAAAGACCTGCGGGTCACGCACGATCGCGCGGCCCATGGCGACGCGCTGGCGCTGACCGCCCGAAAGCTGGCGCGGATAGCGGTCGAGAAGCGCCGTCAATCCGAGAATATCCGCCGCCTGGTGGACCCGCACGTCGATTTCCGATCTCGGGGCTTTCCGCAGCTTCATGCTGAAGGCCATATTGTCGAAGACCTTCATATGCGGATAGAGCGCGTAGTTCTGGAACACCATGGCGATGTCCCGCTGCTTGGACGGCAGCTGGTTCACCACCCGGCGGTTGATGATGACCTCGCCGGAGGTGATCGCCTCAAGGCCGGCAATCATGCGCAAAAGGGTGGATTTTCCGCAGCCCGAAGGGCCGACGAGAACCACGAACTCGCCGTCTTCAATGCCGATACTGACGCCGTGTATGACTTCAACAGCGCCGAACGACTTCCGGACGTCCCGGATCGTAACCGACGCCATCGCGTCGTTACCTCCCTATAGACCCCAGTCTCCTGCCGGGGTTATGTCTTTGATATAGTGCGGTGGGAAACCATCGGTCAACGATGTTCTTTGGTCATTTCGGACCAGTTTCGCTTCGGGAGACGTCATGAAGCCTGAAATTTTGCAGATCGCGCCGATGATGCCGCATGTGGAGGCGGCCCTTGAATCGGCCTATTTCGTTCACCGTTATTGGGAGGCGCAGGACAAGACGGCGCTGCTTCGCGAGGTCGGCGAGCGGGTTCACGGCGTCGCCACGAACGGTCATTCAGGCTGCGCGCCGGAGATCCTGGCCGCGCTGCCCAATCTGCAGATCATCGCCAGTTACGGGGTCGGCTACGACGCTATCGACGTCGGCGCCTGCAAAGCGCGGGGCGTCCGCGTGACAAATACGCCGGACGTGCTGAACGATGCCGTTGCGGAAATCACATTCGGACTGATGATCTCCCTCTGCCGCCGGATACCGCAGGCCGACGCCTTCACCCGGGCCGGCCGCTGGCGAAACGGCGCCTATGCGCTGACCGGAGAACTGACGGGCGCCAAGGTCGGCATATTGGGGCTTGGCCGGATCGGCAAGGAGATCGCCCGGCGCTGTCAGGTGTTCAAGATGCAGGTCGTCTATCATGGCAGGCGCGAGCAGCCTTACGAGCCCTACCCTTATTACGCCGATCTGGTGGAGATGGCGCGAGGCCGTGGACTGGCTCGTCGTGATCGCGCCGGGCTCGGCGGAAACGAACGGCATCGTCTCGCGCCGCGTGATGGAGGCGCTGGGACCGAAAGGCCATCTGGTCAATGTGGCGCGCGGCTCGCTCGTTGACGAAGCGGCAATGGTCGAGCTCCTGCAATCGGGCGGGCTGGGCGGCGCGGCGCTCGACGTCTTCGAGGACGAGCCGAACGTGCCCGAAGCGCTGTTCGCGCTGGACAATGTCGTGCTCTCGCCGCATCAGGGCTCGGCAACGCAGAAGACCCGCTCCGCGATGGGGGATCTCGTCGTCCGCAATCTCGCGGCGCATTTCGCCGGCGATCTGCTGCTGACGCCGGTGGCGTGAGGCGGAAAGCCCTCAGCCATCCGCCTGACCGGTGCGGAAGTCCACATGGATGTGGTTGCCGTCCGGGTCATGGACATTGAGCTGAAGGATGTTGGTTCCAGGCACCTGCGCCTCGCGGCAGGGAACACCCTCGGCCGCCAGCCGGCCGCGCAGCGCTTCCGGATCGTCGCCCCTGAGCGCGAAGTGCTCGAGCCGCACATCCGCCGCATCCGCGCCTGGCGGGCGCTCGACGCCCACCAGATGCACGATCGGATCGGGGCCGGCATAGAGCCATGCGCCGGGAAAGTCGAAAGGCGGGCGCCAGCCCTCCTTGAGACCGAGGACCTGGACATACCAGCGGCGCATCGCTTCCAGATTCGCCGTGCGGATATTGATGTGGTCGAGCCTCATTGCCTTACCCCCTGCCGACGAACGGCATGTTCGTTGCCATGATGGTCTGGAACAGAACATTTGTGGAGAGCGGCAGCTCGGCCATGCGCAGCACCGCGTCGGCGACATAGCGCACATCCATCGTCGGTTCCGGCTTCAGCGTGCCGTCCGCCTGCGGAACGCCCTTCGACATCCGCTCGGTCATTTCCGAGGCGCAATTGCCGATGTCGATCTGGCCGCAGGCGATGCTATAGGGGCGGCCATCGAGCGAAATGGTCTTCGTCAGGCCGGTGATGGCGTGCTTCGATGCCGTATAAGGACCGGAGTTGTAGCGCGGTGCATGCGCCGAGATCGAGCCATTATTGATGATGCGGCCGCCCTGCGGCGATTGCGATTTCATCATCCGGAAAGCCGCGCTGGCGATCAGAAAGGCGCCATCGAGATTGATCGAGACGACCTTCCGCCAGTCCTCCCAGGGCGTATCGCCGACATCCGCCGGCGGCACATTCACACCGGCATTGTTGAAGACGGCGTCGAGCCGTCCGTGACGTTCGCCGATGCGCGCGAAAAGCGCCTCGACCGAATCGGGATCGGCAACGTCGCAGGCGACCGCAGTCGCGTTCTCGCCGATCGAAGACGCAACCGCCTCCAGCTTTTCGCGGGTCCGTGCTGCGAGAACGACCTTGTGCCCCGCCTCGGCGAAGGTTCGCGCCGTGGCCGCACCGATGCCCTGGCTTGCGCCGGTGACAAGAACGATAAGCGGGCTGGCCATGAGTCTCCTCCTGATTATGCGGGAATGTTGAGATCGTCTTCGAGAAAATAGCGCACATTATCCTCGAAGCTGTCGTCATTCTTGAAGCCGAGCCGCAGCGCCTTTGTGGGATTGAACCGGCCCCGCCAGCCCATGACGATGCTCTGAAGCTCGGGATCGGGCTCCCAGCGGATGCGCGCGACCGGCTCGTCCCCGGCGACGCGGCGCATGGCCTCGACCATCTCGCCGATCGAATGGGTCCGTCCCGGCAGAGCCAGGCAGCGGTTCTGCCCCCAGGCATCGGCAGGAATCTCCGCCGCAATGATCAGATTCTCGATACAGCGGCGCGGCGACAGGAACCAGTGCTCATAATCGGGCGAGACGGGGCAGACCGCCTCCTGGCCCTGCAATGGCTCGCGGAAAATCGACGACATGAAAGAGGACGCCGCCTTGTTCGGTTTGCCGGGCCGGATGGAGATGGTCGGCAGCCGGAGTCCGCGGCCGTCGAAAAAGCCCTTTCGCGAGAAATCGTTGAGCAGCGCCTCCGCCGCCGCCTTCTGCGCACCATAGGAGGTCTGCGGATTGAGCAGGGTCCAGTCCTCGATCGGATCGGGTGCCTCGCCGCCATAGACGGCGATGGAGGAGGTGAAGACAAGGACCGGGTTGGTGCCGAGCGCCCGCGCCGCCTCGAACACATTGATCGTGCCAAACAGATTGACATTCATGCCGAGGTCGAATTCGGCCTCCGCCTGTCCTGAGACGATGGCGGCCAGGTGATAGATCACGTCCGGCCTGTCCTGCATCAGCGCGCGCATCTGCGCGGCATCGGTGATATCGGCCGTGCGCGTCTCGACCGGAAAGGGCGCGGAGACGTCCGCAGGCGCGGCCAGGTCGGCGAGTATCAGCTTACGGATCGGCTGACCGCGCAGCGTCCCGCGCGCCGCCAGCGCCTTCGCCAGCTTCTGTCCCAGAAATCCGCCCCCGCCGATGATCAGCACATTCATGAGCCTGCCTCCCGACAGCGCGCAAAGCGCCGCATCGTCCTCAGTGGTTATCGCGCGGCAAGATTTGCGACACGCGCTGATAGCTGGTGGCGAATTCCAGACAGCCGCCCCCGGAGAGCTGGCCGACATGGTTGCGGTAAAGCTCCTGCCATGGCGTCTGATGCGGGACGATGTCGGGCTTCCACGCCGCCCGGCGCGCCTCCCATTCCTCCTCCGGCACCAGCGCATCGAGCCGCCGCGCGTTGAGATCGAGCCGGACGCGATCCCCGGTTTTCAAGAGGGCGAGACCGCTGCCGAGCGCTGCTTCAGGCGAGGCGTTGAGGATGGAGGGGCTTTCCGACGTGCCGGATTGCCGTCCGTCACCGACCGTCGGCAAATGCTCGATGCCCTGCCGGATCAGCGCATCCGGCGGCTGCATGTTGACGACCTCGGCCGAGCCCGGATAGCCGACCGGTCCGACGCCGCGAATGAACAGCATCGTGTTCTCGTCAATACCGAGAGCGGGATCGTTGATGTGGGCGTGATAATCCTCTGGCCCCTCGAAGACCACGGCCCGCGCCTCGTGAATGCCTTTGGAGCCGGGCTTGGAGAGAAAGCGGCGCCGGAAATCGTCGGAGATGACGCTCGTCTTCATCAGTGCACTGTCGAACAGATTGCCCGAGAGCACCATAAAGCCGGCTTCCTTGCGCAGCGGATTGTCGACGGGCCGGATCACGTCCCGATCGGCGCTGCGAACATCTTCCAGATTCTCGGCAATCGTCCGGCCGCTGACCGTCGGCGCATCGCCGTGGAGGAGCCCGGCCGCCAGCATCTCGCCCATGACGGCGCGCACACCGCCCGCCCGCTCGAAGGCTTCGCCGAGATATTTGCCCGCCGGCTGCATGTTCGCGAGCAGCGGCAGCTCATAGCCCAGCTCCTCCCAATCGGAAATGGACAGCGCCACCCCCGCATGGCGCGCAATCGCCTGAATATGCGGCGGCGCGTTGGTCGAGCCGCCGATGCAGGTGTTCACGCGGATGACGTTCTCGAAATTCTTCCGCGTGAGAATGTCGGACGGCTTGAGGTTCTCCCGCACCAGCTCCACCGCGCGCCGGCCGGTGGCGAAGGCCATTTCCATACGCGCCCTGTACGGCGCGGGGATCGAGGCGCAGCCGGGCAGGCTCATGCCCAGCGCTTCGGCCAGCCCGTTCATGGTCGAGGCCGTGCCCATCGTATTGCAATGGCCGAGCGAGGGCGCCGACGCGCAGACGCGGGCCATGAACTCGTCATAGTCAATCTCGCCGGCCGCCAGCAACCGCCGGCTTTCCCAGACCACCATGCCCGAACCCGCCAGTTCGCCGCGCCACCAGCCATCCAGCATCGGCCCGCCGGAGAGCACGATCGCCGGAATATCGACGGTCGCCGCACCCATCAGCATGGCCGGGGTGGTCTTGTCGCAGCCCGTGGTCAAGACGACGCCGTCGATCGGATAGCCATGCAGCACCTCGACCAGCGAGAGATAGGCGAGATTGCGGTCGAGCGCGGCAGTCGGGCGCTTGCCGGTCTCCTGAATGGGATGGACCGGAAACTCCATCGGCACGCCGCCCGCGTCACGAATGCCGGCGCGCACCCGTTCGGCGAGAAACATGTGGATCTTATTGCAGGGAGCAAGGTCCGAGCCCGTCTGCGCAATGCCGATGATCGGGCGGCCGGATTGCAGCTCTTCGCGCGTATAGCCGTGATTCTGGTAGCGCTCGACATAGAGCGCCGTCATGCCAGGATTGTTGGGGTTGTCGAACCATTCCTGACTGCGCAGAGCCTTGTTCGCGCGGGTATCTTCAGACATCGTTCCTCCCAGATCCGATTCGTCCGGGGATGTTAGAGCATATTGCGCCATTCCTCCCGCGGTACTTAAATCGATTAAACTGTCGCGCGCGAAGCGGGTCAAGCTGCGCTGCAATAGCTCGGAGGAACGGAATGAACCGGATTGATCTCGAAGGACGGCAGGCGGTGGTGACGGGCGGAGCGCAAGGCATCGGCCGGGCCGTGGCGGAACGTCTGATCGCGAGCCGGGCGCGCGTCACCATCTGGGACCGCGACAAGGATCTCGCCGCCAAGACCGCGGGCGAGATCGGCGCGGGGCTCGTCGAGGTCGATCTCAGCGATTGGGAGGCCGTCCGCGCCGCCGCCGAACGGACCGCCGCCGAGATGGGGCGGATCGACATCCTCGTGAACAATGCCGGCATTGCGGGCATGAACACGACCCTCGCGGACTATCCGGTCGAGGAATGGCGGCGGGTGCTCGCAATCGACCTGGACAGCGTGTTTCATTGCCTGAAGGCGGTCACGCCGCTGATGACCGCTGAAGGCTATGGGCGCGTCGTGAACGTCGCCTCCATCGCCGGCAAGGAGGGCAATCCGAATGCCTGCGCCTATTCGGCGGCAAAGGCCGGCGTGATCGCGCTGACCAAATCGCTGGGCAAGGAGCTCGCCGGTCACGACATCGCGGTCAATTGCGTCACGCCGGCGGCCGCGCGCACCGCGATCTTCGACCAGATGACCGAGGAACATATCGGCTACATGCTTTCGAAAATCCCGCGCGGGCGTTTCGTCGAGGTGGACGAGGTTGCCGCGATGATCGCCTGGCTGTGCTCGGCGGAATGCAGTTTTACGACCGGCGGCGTGTTCGACCTGTCCGGCGGCCGGGCGACCTATTGACGCGGCATTATGGGACCGCTTCGCCGCCCGTGAGCTGCGTCCTTCCCGTCTTGGCAAGCTGGCGCTCGCGCAGCCAGACATAGAAGCCGGCCCCCAGCACAATGGCGGCGCCGGTCAGCACCCAGCCATCGGGCGGCGTGTGGAACACGATCCAGCTCGATGCAGTCATATAGATCATCTGGGCGTACATGAACGGCGCAAGCGCCGAGGCGGGCGCGTAGCGATGCGCAATGGTCAGGAACTGATGGCCGGTCCAGCCGAACAGGCCGATCAGCGCAAAGGCCAGCCAGTCGACGGCGGCGGCGGGCCAGCCCCAGTTCAGAAGCGCGATCGGTGCGATGCCCAGCGTAGCGAACATCGCCGCATAGAATTGCTGAGTCGATGTGGCGTCGACGCCCGCGAGCAACCGGGTGAGGATGGAATAGAAGGCGGTGCAGAGCGCTGCGCCGAACGAGAACAGCACCGCCCAGTGGAACTCCGCGCTCCAGGGCCGCGATGCGATGATCGCGCCGCAAAGCCCGACCAGGATCGCCACCCAGCGCCTGATGCCGACACGCTCACCGAGGATCGGAATTGACAGCGCGCAGATCCAGAGCGGCACGGTGAACAGAATCGCCGCAGTCAGCGTCAGCGGCAGGAAGCGGACCGCTTCGAAATTGCAGATCGTCGCGCCCAGGAGGCTTGCGCCGCGCGCGGCTTCGAGCCAAGGCTTTCCCGTCGAAAACAGCCTGCGCCGCTGTGACGGCAGGGATAGCGTCGTGACGAGCGACAGGTGAGTGAAATAGCGCACGAATACGACGGTGAAGGCCGGCACGCCCGCGAGAACGAGCCACTTCGCGCAGGTATCGATCCCAGTGAACATCAGGCTGGCCACTAGCATAAACGCTATCGCAGTCATGCGCCGGTCTTCTATGGGAGCGATACTCACGCGGCTGGCGCCGGGCCTGTGCCGCCGCCCGTTCTTGCCTTCAAACCCTGCTGCATCCGGTCCTCGAATTGATTTTCTTGCCCTTGGCGGGTGTCTTTCCTTAAATCGATTTCACAAAGCTGCAAAGGAGGATCGATGGGACGCCTTCAAGGAAAGACCGCATTTCTGACGGCGGCGGGTCAGGGGATCGGGGCGGCGACGGCCCGTACTTTCGCCGAGGAAGGCGCGCGGGTCTACGCGACCGATATTTCGGAGGAAGGCCTGGCCGCCCTGCGAGCCACGCATCCCGCCATTGAAACCAGCCTTCTCGACGTGCGCGACACGGCGGCGGTCGAAGCGATCGCGCAGCGCATCGGCGCGGTGGACGTGCTTTTCAACTGCGCCGGCTATGTCCATCAGGGCACCGTCCTCGATTGCGACGAGGCAAGCTGGGATCTTTCCTTCGACATCAATGTCAAATCGATGTGGCGCACGATCCGCGCCTTCCTGCCGGCGATGCTTCGCGCGGGCGGCGGCTCGATCATCAACATAGCATCCGTCGCCTCGTCCCAGAAAGGCGCCCCGAACCGGTTCGCCTACGGAACGACCAAGGCGGCGGTCATCGGGCTCACCAAAGCGGTCGCGGTGGATTACATCACCCAGGGCATACGCTGTAACGCAATCTGCCCCGGCACGGTGCAGAGCCCCAGCCTCGAGGAGCGGCTGCGGGCGCTGCCGGGCGGTTATGAGAAGAACCGTGCCGCTTTCATCGCACGCCAGCCGATGGGCCGGATGGGCACGCCGGAGGAAATTGCCTCGCTCGCGCTCTATCTCGCCAGCGACGAAAGCGCCTTCATGACCGGCGGCGACATCAAGATCGACGGCGGCTTCGCCTTGTAAGGCCGGGGACGGCGGGGCGCGGGGCTTATCGCAGCGACTCCCCCGCGCCGGCCGTGATCAGCTCTCGAATTGCGCAGTCGGGGTCGAGCGCGAAATCTTCAGCTCCTCTTCCGTCATATCCGCGGGCACGTCCGCGAAAAGCGGCGTGCTCAGATAGCGCTCGCCGGTATCGGGAAGCATGCAAAGGACATTCGCGCCCGCCGGCGCCTCGGCGCAGACACGCAGAGCGCCCGCAAAGGTCGCGCCGGACGTAATCCCGACGAAGATGCCTTCCTTCTGGGCCAGTTCGAGGCTGCAGCGTATTGCCTCGGGACCGGGGATGTGGAGAAGGCGGTCGATGACGTTCATCTGCACCGCATCCCCGGTCAGCTTCGGGATGAAGTCCGGTGTCCAGCCTTGCATTGGATGTGGCTTGAAAGCGGGGTGCGCGGCGGCGGGCGACCCATCCGGGTTGCGCGCCTGCTCGACGCCGCTGCCGAGAAGCTGTGCATCTTCGGGCTCGCAAACGACGATCTTGGTGTCCGGCATCTCTTTCGCCAGCACGCGCGAGACGCCTTTCAGCGTTCCGCCGGTGCCGTAGCCCGTCACCCAATAGTCGAGCTTCTCGCCCTTGAAATCGTCGACGATCTCCCGCGCCGTCGTACGCGAATGGAAATCGGCATTGGCTTCGTTCTCGAACTGGCGGGTCAGGAACCAGCCATGCTTCTCGGCAAGCTCGACGGCCTTGTCAACCATCGCGACGGCCCGGCCGGCCGCTGGTGTCAGGACGACCTTGGCGCCAAGAAAGCGCATCAGCCTGCGCCGCTCGACGCTGAAGGTCTCCGCCATCGTCACGACCAGCGGGTAGCCCTTCTGCGCACAGACCATCGCGAGGCCGATGCCGGTATTGCCGCTCGTCGCCTCGATGACGGTTTGTCCGGGCTTCAACTCACCGGACCGCTCCGCAGCCTCGATGACGCCCAGCGCCAGACGATCCTTGACCGAGCCGAGCGGATTGAAGGCTTCGATCTTGACGAAGAGATTGACGCCCGAAGGCGCCAGCTTGTTGATTTTCACGACGGGCGTGTTCCCGACCGTTTCCAGGATGTTCTGAAATCTGCTCATTCGCGCCTCCTTATCTGACCGCGACAATGTCGCGCTAAAAGACGCTTTGGACAAGTCATGGCATTCCGGGGGGAATGATCAAAGAAAACAAGCGCCTCTGCGATCCCGCAGAATGACGACGCGGCTCGGCCCGCGCCGCTCGCGCCAATGCCAGATCAAATGAATTGGAACGGAGCCGCCTCCGTCATTGCGAGCGGCCGAAGGCCACGCGGCAATCCGCGAGCTTTCGATGCGGAAAGTCAATGGATTGCTTCGTCGGCTCCGCCTCCTCGCAATGACACGAATATGGCAGCCCCTGTTTCCGTCAAAGCTGATCCGGCGTCAGCGCCACCGCGCAATCAGGACTCGCGGGCGCTATCGGGAACGCCCAGGGTGAAAACGCGACTGACGCGGATATCCTCGGCGTGGATCGTGGAGAGATCATCCGCCGTCACCGGGCCTTGGGCGCTGGTGAAGACGCGGTTGGCCTGGCGCAGCCGGGCGCGGTCGAGAGCGTTGCGGATCGAGCGCGCATTGGCGAAATGCGGCTGTTGCCGCCGCAGCTCGATATAGCGCGCCATCACCTCGCGCGCCTCCGCATCGAGTTTGTAGTTCTGCGCCGCAAGCATGGCCTCGGCGATGCTGAGCAGTTCGGCATCGTCATAGTCGGGGAAGTCGATATGATGGGCAATGCGGGAGCGGAATCCCGGATTGCTCTGGAAGAAGCGGTCCATCCGGTCGGCATAGCCGGCGAGTATGACGACCAGATCCTCCCGATTGTTCTCCATCACCTGCAAAAGGATCTCGATCGCTTCCTGGCCGTAGTCGCGTTCATTGTCCGGGCGATAGAGATAATAGGCCTCGTCGATGAACAGCACGCCGCCCATGGCGCGCTTCAGCACCTCTTTCGTCTTTGGCGCCGTGTGGCCGATATACTGGCCGACGAGGTCGTCCCGCGTCACCGAAATGAGATGGCCTTTGCGGATATAGCCGAGCCGGTGAAGGATGTTGGCCATTCGCAGGGCGACCGTCGTCTTGCCGGTGCCGGGATTGCCGGTGAAGCTCATATGCAGCGTCGGCGTTTCGTGAGAGAGGCCCATCGTTTTCCGGGCCCGCTCCACGATCAGCAGCGCCGCAATCTCGCGAATGCGCTGCTTCACGGGCTTCAGGCCGACCAGTTCCCGGTCGAGTTCGTCCAGCACCTCGGCGACGCCGGACTCCCTGTAGACCTCGGCCAGATCGATCGCTTCGGGCACCTCGGCCGTCTGGGTCTGTTCCTTCACGGGCTCGGACATCGGCTCCCTCATGGCATTGCGCTAGATCAACCCTCGTTCAATTGGAATCACTTGAGCGAGGTCAAGTTGATCGATTTCAAAAGATGAGCGCAACTGTTCCCACGTCCATCCCCGCCTTCGCGGGGACATGCTTGGACGCGCGTTGCGCTAGCGCACCGTCTGCCAGCCATAGCGCTGCGAACGGCCGCGCGTGTCGGACCGGGTCATCACAAATTTCGGCTCCTCCTTCGGCCGGTTCACGATGAAGGACATACGCACCGTCTCCCAGCCGCGCGTCGAGTTGAAGGCGTTCATCCGGATGTAGCTGTCCGGATGCGCCTTGCGGCAGTCCTCAAGCTCCATCATCACGCCCTTGGCGTCCTGCAGGTCGAACATCGGGTGGCCCCACATATCCCAATAGGTGTTCCGGGGATGGGGATCGTCCGTATATTCGACGCCGATCGCCCATTCGTTCTGCAGGCAATATTCGATCTGGGCCGAGATCTGCTCATCGGTGAGATCCGGCAGGAAGGAAAAGCAACCTTGTGTAATCCGCATTTGTCGAAGTCCTTTTTTGTCGTTCCTATGCGCGTGCTACAGTTTAGCCCCCTCTCCCATTGGGAGAGGTAAGATGTGCCCGGCTGCCGGGCATTGCTCCATCCCGCCCTAGGCGACGCTCGGTGTCGGCACGAAATCCGACGTGTCGGTCGAGGTGTAGTTGAAGGTGACGTCACCCCAGACATCGAGGGCGGCTTCGAGCGGCTTGCACCATTTGGCCGCCGCGCGGAGGATTTCCGGCCCCTCAGTCTTGATGTCCCGGCCCTCATTGCGGGCGAGCACCATGGCCTCGAGCGCGACCCGGTTCGCCGTGGCGCCGGCCTGAATGCCCATCGGGTGGCCGATCGTGCCGCCGCCGAATTGCAGCACCACGTCATCGCCGAAGAGATCGAGAAGCTGGTGCATCTGCCCGGCATGGATGCCGCCCGAGGCGACCGGCATGACCCTCAGCGTGTCCGCCCAATCCTGCTCGAAGAAGATGCCGCGCTGCAGGTCCACATCGTTCTTCAGTTCGCGCAGAACATTGTAATAGCCCTGCACCGTCATCGGGTCGCCTTCCAGCTTGCCGACGGCCGTCCCGGCATGGAGATGATCGACGCCGGCCAGCCTCAGCCATTTGGCGATCACGCGGAAGGAAATGCCGTGGGTCTTCTGGCGGGTGTAAGTGCCGTGGCCCGCGCGGTGCATGTGGAGGAGCATGTCGTTCTGGCGGCACCATTCCGAAATCGACTGGATGGCCGTCCAGCCGATGATCAGATCGACCATGACGACCGCCGAGCCTAGCTCCTTGGCGAATTCGGCGCGCCGGTACATCTCCTCCATCGTCCCGGCGGTGATGTTGAGATAGTGGCCCTTGACCTCGCCGGTCTCCGCGGTCGCCTTGTTGACGCCTTCCATGCAGTAGAGGAAACGGTCGCGCCAGTGCATAAAGGCCTGCGAGTTGATGTTCTCGTCGTCCTTGACGAAGTCGAGCCCGCCCTTCAGCGCCTCATAGACGACACGCCCGTAATTCTTGCCCGAAAGGCCGAGCTTGGGCTTCGTCGTGGCGCCGAGCAGCGGCTTGCCGAATTTGTCGAGCCGCTCGCGCTCGGCCACGATGCCGGTCGGCGGACCTTTGAACGTCTTCACATAAGCGACCGGCAGCCGCATATCCTCAAGCCGGCAGGCCTTGAGCGGCTTGAAAGAGAAGACATTGCCGATGATCGAAGCGGTCAGATTGGCGATCGAACCAGGCTCGAACAGAATGAGGTCATAGGCCACATAGGCGAAATACTGGCCTTCCTGTCCGGGGACGGGTTCGACCTTGTAGGCCTTGCCGCGATATTGATCGGCAGCCGTCAGACGATCCGTCCACACTACGGTCCAGGTGGCCGTGGAGGACTTGCCGGCAACGGCGGCGGCCGCTTCGACCGGATCGACGCCCTCCTGCGGCGTGATGCGGAAGAGTGCGATGAGATCGGTGTCCTTCGGCTCGTAGTCGCCGTTCCAATAGCCCATCTGGGCATATTTCAGCACGCCCGCCTTGTAGCGTTCCTTGCCGCGGATTTCGGTCTTGGCTTCGAGGTTCATGTCCTGTGTCCTTCCTCAGTATCCTGTCATTTGACGAGCTTGAGAGCGGCGTCCGTGACGGCTTCGGCGGTGATGCCGAAATGGGCATAAAGCGCATCCGCCGGCGCGCTCGCGCCGAAGGATGTCATGCCGATGAACGCGCCGTGCTCGCCGATCCAGCGGTCCCATCCGAGCCGGGCCGCCGCTTCCACGGCCACCCGCGGCGCGGTGCCGAGAACCTCGGCGCGATAGGCCGCATCCTGCTGCTCGAACAGCTCCCATGAGGGCATGGAGACGACCGCCGCGTGAATGCCGTGCTCGGCGAGCAGCCTGGAGGCGGCGGCATCGGCGAGCTGGACCTCCGAGCCGGTCGCGAGCAGCGTGACGTCGCGCCGGCCATTCGTGTCGCGCAGCAGATAGGCGCCGCGCGCCGAGCGGTTTTCGGACGTATGCGCCCGGCGGAGCATGGGCAGCTTCTGCCGCGAGAGCACGAGGACGCTCGGCTTGTCGCGTGTGGCAAGGGCGATCTCCCAGGCTTCCGCCGTCTCGATGATGTCGGCCGGGCGGAAGAGGTTAAGATTCGGCGTCGCGCGCAGCATGGCGAGATGTTCGACCGGCTGATGAGTGGGACCGTCCTCGCCGAGTCCGATCGAGTCATGCGTCATCACATAGATGACGCGCTGGCCCATCAGCGCCGAGAGGCGCATCGCGCCGCGCGCATAATCGGCGAACGCGAGGAACGTGCCGCCATAGGGAATGAACCCGCCATGCAGCGCGATACCGTTCATCGCCGCCGCCATCCCATGCTCGCGGATGCCGTAATGAATATAGCGCCCGACGAAGGCCTGCCGATGAACCGGCTCCAGGCCCTTGGTGACGGTGAGATTGGAATGCGTCAGATCGGCCGAGCCGCCGACCGTCGTCTCGCAAACCTCATTGACGACCGACAGCACCATTTCCGAGGCCTTGCGCGTCGCGACGGCGGTTGCCTCTTCGACATGCCGCCGGCGGAACTCGGCGAGGCGATCCCCCAGCTCTGCGGGAATGTTGCCCGCGAGCGCTGATTCGAGCGCGGTCCGCCGGGGCGAGGCGGCAAGGCGCTCTTCCCATTCGGCGCGTTCCGCCGCGCCGCGCCGGGCGACTTCGCGCCAGGCATCGACGATGGTCTCAGGCACGAAAAACGGCTCATGCGGCCAGCGGATCTCAGCGCGCGCCGCGGCGATCTCATCGTTCCCGAGCGGCGCCCCATGCGTCTTTTCCGAGCCCTGCAAATTCGGCGCGCCCTTGCCGATCACGGTCCGGCAGGCGATCAGCGACGGCGTCTCCGTCTCCCGCGCCCGCGCAATCGCGGCGGCGACCATTTCGAAATCATGGCCGTCGACGCTCTGAACATCCCAGCCGGCTGCTCGGAAGCGGGCCGGCTGGTCCATCGAGGTGGACAGGGAGGTCGGTCCATCGATGGTGATCCCGTTGTCGTCCCAAAGCACGATCAGGCGGGAAAGCCCCAGATGACCGGCGAGGTCGATCGCCTCATGGCTGATGCCTTCCTGAAGGCAGCCATCGCCTGCAATCACATAGGTATAATGATCGACAAGCTCGGAACCGAAGCGCGCGGCCATCATGCGCTCGGCCAGCGCCATGCCGACGGCGTTCGCCAGTCCCTGGCCGAGCGGCCCCGTCGTCGTCTCGATCCCGGCCGCATGGCCGTATTCGGGGTGACCGGCGGTTCGGCTGCCGAGTTGACGGAAACGCTGCAGCTCCTCGATCGGCATGTCCTCATAGCCGAGCAGATGATGGATCGCATATTGCAGCATCGAGCCATGCCCGGCGGACAGAACGAAGCGGTCGCGATCCGGCCAGTCCGGCTTTGCGGGGTCGATCCTGATGAAACGGCTAAAGAGCACGGTTGCCGCATCGGCCATGCCCATCGGCATGCCCGGATGGCCGGAATTGGCCTTCTGAACGGCGTCCATAGCGAGCGTGCGGATGGCGTTCGCCATCTCCTGCTCTGTTGCGCGCTCTACGGCAGTTTTCATAAGAGGCATGGTCATATATTTCTCCTCAGGACGCGCGGCGCTTCAATTCCATCAGCTTGTGAATGAGCGGGGTGAAGATCAGCTGCATGGCGAGATCGAGCTTCTCGCCCGGCACGACGATCGAGTTCGCCCGCGACATGTAGCTGCCGTGCAGCATCGAAAGCAGGTAAGGGAAATCGATGCCGCGGGGATTGGCGAAACGGATGACGAGCAGCGATTCCGCCGGCGTCGGAATCCAGCGCGCAATGAACGGGTTGGACGTATCGACGGTTGGGACGCGCTGGAAGTTGATGTTGGTCTCGGAGAATTGCGGGCAGATATAGCGCGCATAATCCGGCATGCGGCGCAGAATGGTGTCCATCACCGCTTCCGTCGTATAACCCCGCGCGGCCTTGTCGCGATGGATCTTCTGAATCCATTCGAGATTGATGACCGGGACGACGCCGATCTTGAGATCGACATGCCGGGCAATATTGACTTTGTCGGTCACCGCGCTGCCATGCAGGCCCTCATAGAACAGGAGATCGCTCGGAGCCAGCTCTTCCCACTCCGTGAAGGTGCCGGGCGGCACGCCGTAGCGTTCGGCCTCATCCTCATCGTGAACATAGTGGCGCGTCTTGCCGGTGCCTTCGCGACCATATTGCTCAAAGACGGATTCGAGGATTTCAAGCTCGTTCGCTTCCGGGCTGAAGTGAGAGAAATGCGTGTCGCCGCGGCTTTCCTCGTCCGCGATTTTCTCCTTCATGGCCACGCGGTCATATTTGTGGAAGGCGTCGCCCTCGATGAAAGCGGCCGTGACCTTTTCGCGCGTGAAGATCTTCTGAAACGTGTCCTGGACGGTGGACGTGCCCGCACCGGACGACCCCGTAATTGCGATGATCGGATGTTTGACCGACATGGATTCCTCCCTCAGGCACGAAACAGGCCGCGCGTTCCGAACAGCGGGTGACGGGTGCCGATGGCTGACGGGTCGGTGAGATAGCGGCGGATCTTTTCCACCTCCTTCGAGGAGCCGAAGACCAGTGGCGTGCGCTGGTGGATTTCCGTGGGGACGATGTCCAGGATCGGGTTGACGCCGTCGGTCGCCGCGCCGCCGGCCTGCTCCGTGAGCATGGCGAGTGGACCGGCTTCATAGATCAGCCGCAGACGTCCCTGCCTGTAGCCGCGCCTGCCATCGCCCGGATAGAGAAACGCGCCGCCCCGGACCAGGATCCGGTAGGCCTCCGCGACCACGGAGGCAATCCAGCGCATGTTGAAGTCCTTCTCGCGCGGACCGTCCGCGCCGCTCAGGCAGTCATCGACATAAAGCCGGACGGTGTCGTCCCAGGAACGGTAGTTCGACATGTTGATGGCGAATTCGCGCGTGTCGGAGGGAATCGCGACGTTCGGGTAAGCCTGAACGAAGGTGCCGAGACGCGCCGAAAAGACGAAGATGTTCGTCCCCTCCCCCAGCGTGAGCGCCAGAGCGAGTTGGGGGCCGTAGACGAAGAAGCCCGCCGCGAGCTGCTGACGGCCCGGCTGGAGAAAGGTCTGTGTCTCGTCACCGGCGGAGGGCAGGACGGAGAAGATCGTCCCAATCGATATGTTCGTGTCGATGTTCGAGGAGCCGTCCAGCGGATCGATGGCGAGCGCGAGCGGAGCCTTCGGGTCGATCCAGACCGGATTCGCAAGCTCCTCCGATGCATAGAATGCGACCGGCGCCTGCCGCGCCGCGCCGAGAAACAGATCATCGGCATAGACGTCCAGATCCTTCTGGTCGTCGCCATTGCCATGCGCGGGGCCGCGTGAGGCTGCGAAAGCGGCACCCAGGGCGCCTTCATTGACGACGTTCCTGACCATGATCGCGGCCTCGCACAATCGGCGGACCGTGGCGGCGACATGGCCGTGGCGGGCATCGCCCCCGGCGACAAATGCGTCCAGATAAGCTTCGAGTGTCGGCGCGCTCATCGCGGATCCTCCCCAAGACCGGCCCCATTAGAGGTCCGGCCCAAGCAAGAAAGCAGCAGTCCCGTGTTTAAGTAAATTTTATTATCTTTACAGCATGAGTAAGTTTTTCTTATCCTTAGCCATGCAAAGCATTACGCTCCGTCAGCTCCGGACCGTTCGAGCTATCCAGAATTGCGGTAAAATCACCAAAGCAGCCAATGCGTTAGGATTGACGGCGCCGGCCGTCACCTTGCAGCTGAAGCAGCTGGAGGAAGCCTTCGGACTGCCGCTCTTCGACCGGACATCGGAAGGGATGCGGCCGACCGCCGCAGGCCTTGTCGTGCTCGAAGCGGCCAATGCCATCGAGGAGCGCCTCAGAACGCTGTCGGATGAGATGCAGGCCGTCGCGGGAGCGCGGGTCGGAAAGCTGCGCCTCGGCGTCGTCTCGACCGCGAAATATTTCGCCCCGCGCCTCATCGCGGCGTTTCTGGAGAAATACCCTGGGATCAAGGTCGATCTCCTGATCGGCAACCGCGCCGAGACCATTGCCGCCCTGCGGGGCCATGACCTCGATCTTGCCATTATGGGGCGGCCGCCGCGCGATGTCCCCCTTCGCTCGACAGTCTTCGGCGACCATCCGCTGGTGATCATCGCGCCCGCCGGGCATCCCCTGGCGAAGAAACGCAAAATCCGCAAGGAGGAAATCGCGCTCGAGCAGTTTCTCGTCCGGGAGCCCGGCTCTGGCACGCGGATCTCGCTTGAGATCTTCTTCGCCGACATTCCGGAGAAAATGGAGGAGCTCGGCGCCGAGATGGGCTCCAACGAGACGATCAAGCAGGCGGTCATGGCCGGGCTTGGCGTTGCCTTCATCTCGGCCCATACGGTCGAGCAGGAGCTGCGGCTTGGCCGGCTCGTCATTCTCGATGTCGAGGGCATGCCGATCCGGCGGCAGTGGTTCCTGGTCTCGCGGCTCGACAGGTCGGTCTCACCGGCGATGGACGTCTTCATCCGATTCCTGACGAGCGAAGGCCGGCGCTATCTGCCGGTCATCAACGAGCTCGCTTCGGCTGAGCTCATCGGCTCGAAATAGGCGGGGTGAGAACCGCTTGCGCGGAAGGGGGCGGGAACCGTTCTTACCGACCGCCCGTATCCGGCCGGCGGTCACGCTGTCCCCATATTGCCGGCCAGACGGCGAGCAGGTCTCTGAGACGAAGCCCCGAGAGCAGATAGGAAAGCCCGATACGCGCCCCGATCGCCATGCCGCCGACGGCGAGGAACCAGCTCAGCGCCAGAACCGAGCCGGCGGTGATCCCCTGGCCGATCGTGCATCCGCCGGCCAGCACGCCGCCCAGGCCCATCATCGCCCCGCCGGTAATATGGCGTTTCATCTCCCGCGCGTCGTCATAGGCTTCCCAGCGGAATTCGGCGTGCCGTATCGAGGCCAGGTATGCACCGACGATCACGCCGAATACGGAGCAGATCCCGAAGGTCCACATGCTCTGACCCGGCAGGGCAATCGCCTGCACGGTGTCGGCCACGGGCGCCACGAAGGTCAGTCCTCTAGGCTCCACGATGAGGGTCATCTCGTCGGCAATCACGCCGGTTACGACCCAGGCCATCGCAGCGCCGACGCCCAGAGCGAGGCCGGAGGCGAGCAGGCGCGGCGTTCCAAAGATGTCTCGTTTGGAGAAAGCCCAACCGAAAAGCAGAGCGGCTAAAACCACCATGACGCCTGCGCGGGTCTCGAAGCCCGACAGCCAACTGAGGAGCGCGGCAAGATCGGCCTGAACTCCGCCCGGCAGAGCGATGTTCTGGCTCTCGAGATAGGCGAGCCGGAAAGGCGCAAGGCCGCCGCGCAGAACCGCAAGCGCAATAATGGCATAGACGAGAATCGTCACGAGGCTGCGCAAATCCCCGCCGCCGAGCCGGACCAGCGAGCCGAAGGCGCATGTGCCGACCAGCGCCATGCCGAAGCCGAAAATGAGGCCGCCGACCAGGATGCTCAGCCAGGCAAGATGCGTGGGCAAATAGCGGATGGTCTCGGGCGCGAGCGCGCCGGTGAGGATCAGGATCTGAGTGAGAAGGATGGCGATGCCGAGTGCCACCGCGAGGACTTTCAAGCGCCGGAAGCTGCCGGCGAGAAACGCATCCTCCAACGCGCCGAACGTACAGAGCCGCCCGCGCCTGGCGGCATATCCGATCACACATCCAATCGCGCCGCCGCACAGGGCGACGGCCCAAGCCGGAAGCGGCTCCATATGGACGTTCCCTGTTCCAGCGCTTAACTGGCGATGGTTTTAGTTTCTTATTCTGCCAATGCCGTTGTCTCGGCAAAATAGATCGTAGATGACGTTAATGACTCTGTGAAGTCTTTCATCTGCGATACTGTAATAGATGGTCTTGCCATCGCGCCGGGTCGTCACCAGCCCGTCGAGCCGCAGCCTTGCGAGTTGCTGCGAAACGGTGGGCTGACGCAGCGAAAGGATGCTCTCCAGCTCGGTCACCGAGCGCTCCTTCTCCGCAAGGTAGCAGAGCAAAAGAAGCCGGGTCTCATGCGCAAGCGCTTTCAAGAAATCACAGGCGTCGCGCGCCTTGTGGACCATCTTATCCAGCTCAGGCGCTTCTTCGTCGATCGAGCGCAACTCGTCGATGATCGCGTCGGGCAGAATGGCAGGGCGCTCTTTTTCCATCAGACTTTCGGTTCCGCTTGTCGACTCGCTCGCATTGGTTTTGACGCCTCCGGCTCCACCTTATCGAGGAGCGCGCCAAGCAATCCCCAAAACATCGCCTCGTCGGAATAGCCTACTATTCGCCCAATCTCTACATCCCCCGCCAAAAGTATGAAGGTCGGCGTATAGATGACCGGCTCCTTGAACCGGTAATGGCTCACGCTGGAAATGTCGTCGATCTCAACGCGACGCAATGGAGCGATCCGGCTTTCCGCCGTCTTTGCATAAACCGATCCGACTTCGATTTCCCAAGCCTTGCAATACGGACAACTCGACCGGCTCACCATCAGGAGCTCGGTCGCGTTTCCGCTCCGCGCAACCATCGCGCAGAACAGGATCGTGGCGACCGCGAACAGAAATGCCGTCCTCGCGCATATAGGCCAAGCCGATCTCTTCATGCTATATATACATATACGAATATATCGCAAAATCATAGCGGGAAGCACCCTTGTCAGACTAAAGGAGGCCAAATGTCGAACATCGCTCTGTCGCGGCGGCGGCGTCTTGCCGGATCCGCCGCCCTCGCGTTGCTCGCAGGAAGCGGGACGGCGAGAGCGGTCGAGCTTTCGGAAGACGGGCTGCACCAGCAGCCGTGGTTCCTGGAAAGCTTCCTCGATCTGAAAGAGGATCTGCGCGGCGCGCAAGGGGCCGGAAAGGCCTTCGTGGTGCTGTGGGAGCTGAAAGGCTGCCCTTATTGCAAGCTTCTCCACACCGTCAATTTCGCCAATCCGAAGATT
This sequence comes from uncultured Alphaproteobacteria bacterium, assembly GCA_963749875.1. Lineage (GTDB taxonomy): Bacteria > Pseudomonadota > Alphaproteobacteria > Rhizobiales > Rhodomicrobiaceae > JAHQVI01. Next base: position 229,534 of record CAVVOX010000002.1, on the reverse strand, counting down.
GCGTCCTACGCTCAAGAGAATTTCGATTTCCTGCAGCTCAATATCATCGGCTCTCGTGCCGTGACCGATTTCGACGGCGCGGAACTTCCGGAAAAAGAGTTGGCCGTGCGCTACCGGGTCTCAGGTACGCCAACCCTGCTCTTCTTCGTCGAGGACAAAGCGGCCGGCGCCAGGGAAGTCGCCCGGACGAAATATCGTGAACCGGCCGAATTCCTGGGAATGCTGCGCTTCGTCCGCGAGAAGGGCTACGAAACCATATCCTTCGAGGAATGGCTGCGCGCCAACCCGCAGCAAATCTGAGACGGCGCGCGCGGCGGCGCCCCATCCCGAAAGCCGTCATTTGTTGACCGGCGAGTCCTTGGCAAAGAGCAGCAATCCGCGCCCGCATGTGATCACCTATCACTTCACGCCGGCCAACGGCAAAGCCTCGGCGTCGAACCGCATCAGGCTGGCAAAAACGCAAAATGTCAGCGCCGTGGCCGAGATGTCCGATGGCAGTCTCCATATGGCAAAAGCCGAAGTCAAAGTGACGATCGGCGGATGTGGCGGCTAACGCTTGGCGAAAACGAAAAGGTCTCAGGAGGAAACGATGGCAGGCAAAACGAAACCGCGCATCCGCGTCCCCGCTGAAGCGAAGCCGGGGAAAATCATCGATATCAAGACGCTGATCTCGCACCGGATGGAGAATGGTCAGCGCAAGGATTTGTCCGGGAAACCGATCCCGCGCCAGATCATCAATAAGTTCACGGCCAAATTCAACGGCAAGGAAGTTTTCAGCGCGGACTGGTATCCGGCGCTGTCTGCGAACCCCTATCAGGCGTTCTTTTACAAGGCGACCGAGAGCGGCACGTTCGAGTTCATCTGGAATGACGATGACGGCTCGACCTACACCGCCAAGTCCGAGCTGAAGGTTGGCTAGTGTGATGATCCAGAAGTTCGTCATCCCTCTCAGCAGGTGCGGAACGAACTTCTGGATCTGAATCACACTAGCAAGATCAATAGCCTAGTGTCCCTTAAGATTCCGAATTTCGCTACGGAGTTTGCCGGGACGACAGGGCGAACTTCGGAATCGGGACACGAGGCGACAGCCTCACCGCAATAGCCTTGTTCAACGTCGCCCTAATGACGGGGATCGCACCGCCATGTTCAGCCGCCGTGAGTTCTTGACCGCTGCCGCCGCAGCATCCGCCCTTATTGCAGGCTCGACCGGCCTGCCATTGGCGCGCGCCCTCGCCCAGCAGAAGCTGACGCAGGATGCGCTGCTCGGCGGCTCATCCGTCGGAGGACTGACCATCCTGCATCTGACGGATCTTCATGCGCAGCTGAAACCGGTCTATTTCCGCGAACCGTCGATCAATATCGGCGTGGGCGACGTCAAGGGCAAACCTCCGCATCTGACCGGCGGCGACTTCCTGAAGGCATACGGAATCGCGCCCGGTTCGGCGGATGCCTACGCGCTGACCGCGGACGATTATGTCGCTCTGGCGCGAACTTACGGCCGAATGGGCGGCCTCGACCGGATCGCCACCGCGATCAAAGCGATCCGCGCCGAGCGCGGTGAGGACAACGTGCTGTTCCTCGACGGCGGCGACACCTGGCAGGGAAGCTGGACGTCGCTGCAGACCAAGGCGCAGGACATGATCGACCTCATGGCCCTGCTCAAACCCGACGCAATGGTCGGCCATTGGGAATTCACCTATGGCGCGGAGCGCGTCCGCGAGGCGGTGGATGCCTTGCCGTTCCCGTTCCTCGCCCAGAACATCCGCGACCTCGAATGGCAGGAACCGGTCTTTGAAGCGGCCACGACCGTCGAACGCGGCGGTGCGAAAATCGCGGTGATCGGTCAGGCCTTTCCCTATACGCCGATCGCCAATCCGGGCTGGATGATTCCGCAATGGGAATTCGGAATCCGCGAGGAGGATCTCCAGAAACAGGTCGATGACGCCCGAGGCGCGGGGGCGGATGTCGTTGTGCTGCTCTCGCATAACGGTTTCGACGTCGACCGGAAGATGGCGTCGCGCGTCAAGGGCATCGACGTTCTTCTCACCGCCCATACGCATGACGCGCTGCCCAAGGTGGTGCAGGAAGGCAAAACGCTGCTGATCGCCACCGGCTCGCACGGCAAGTTCCTGTCGCGGCTCGACCTGGAAGTTCGGGACAAGAAGATCGCGGATTTCAACTTCACGCTGATCCCCATCTTCTCCGATGTCATCGCGCCGGATGCCGAAATGGCCGCCGCGATCGACAAGGCCCGCGCGCCGTTCGAAGCCAATCTTCAGCGCGTGATCGGCACGACCGAGTTCCTCCTCTATCGCCGGGGCAATTTCAACGGCACATTCGACGATCTGATCTGCCAGGCCATGCTCGCGGAGCGCGATACACAGATCGCGCTGTCGCCGGGCGTGCGCTGGGGGGCGAGCCTCCTGCCGGGCGACCCGATCACCTTCGAGGCGATCGCGAACCTGACGGCAATCACCTATCCGAATTGCTACCGGACGGAGATGACCGGCGCGTTCCTGAAGGAAATCTTCGAAGACATCGCGGACAACCTCTTCAATCCCGACCCTTACTACCAGCAGGGCGCCGATATGGTCCGCGTCGGCGGGCTCGGCTACAAGATCGATGTCAATGCGCCGATCGGCAGCCGCATCTCCGAAATGACGCTGCTGAAGACGGGCGAGCCGCTTGAGCCGTCGAAAAATTACACGGTCGCCGGATGGGCGAGCATCAATGAAGGCACGGAGGGCCCGCCGATCTGGGAGGTCGTTGAGCACTACATCTCGCAGGCCAAGACGGTCAAGGTTGAGGAGAGTGCCGCGGTCAAGATCGTGGGCGCGTGAACGAGGCGGGCCGGGGTGGCATTGCGCCCGAAACATTCACGAATACCGATGAATCGATATGGTGAGAAAACGGTAGCGGTATGACATCCGACAAGAGGTATAATCGCCGGAGCTTCCTGAAAGGGACCGGCATCGCTGCGGCCGCGACGGCCGTATCCTGGCGCGCGTCGCGGGCGGGCGAACCTGATCCGGCCATCGTCAATCTTCCCGATCACAGCAAATATCTGGGTGAGGGCGTTCAGGCGCACCCCTATGGCTCGCCGTCGCAATATGAGGCGAATGTGATCCGGCGCGACGTGGAATGGCTGACGGCGACCCGTGAATCCTCGGTCAACTTCACGCCCATACACGATCTCGACGGCATCATCACCCCGAACGGGCTGGCCTTCGAGCGGCACCATGCGGGCGTCGCCGAAATCGATCCGGCGCAGCACCGGCTGATGATCAACGGACTTGTCGAGAAGCCGCTCGTCTTCACAATGGACGACGTCAAGCGGTTCCCCCGAGAGAACCGTGTCTATCTGCTCGAATGCGCAGCCAATTCCGGCATGGAATGGCGCGGCGCGCAGCTCAATGGCTGCCAGTTCACCGATGGCATGATCCACACGCTGATGTATACGGGCGTGCCGCTGAAATACGTGCGAGAGACGAAGCCGGCCTGGATGGGCAAGCGCATGAGAGCGATCGGCTTCCTGCTTCGTCTTGCCGCGCCGATGGCTCTTGTCCCAGGAGCCGGGCGCACCGCCGATATCGCGCTTGGGGAATATCTCGCCGCTGAATGCGTCACCTGCCACCAGCTTTCGGGCCATAGCACAGGCGGAATCCCGTCGATCGTCGGGATGGCTGAAGGCCTCTTCATCGAGGCGCTGACTGCTTACAAGCGCGGCGAACGCGACAATGACGTCATGCGCAACATTGCCGGCCGGCTGAGCCTTGAAGACATGGCCGCACTTGCCGCCTATTTTGCGGCGCAGGGTCCAAGACGGTAAGAGTCCGAACAAGGAGACCAGAATGATCCTGAACCGGCGTCGCTTCTTGATCGGGACATCCGCGTTGGCGAGCACCGCGGCGTTGAGCGCACCTTCCGTTCTGGGACAAGGCAAAGCCAAGCTCGTCGTTCTGGGCGGCGGCGCGGGCGGTGCGACGGTCGCCAAATATGTCGCCAGGGACGCAGGTGAAGCGATCGAGGTCACTCTCGTCGAGCCCGCGAAAGAATATGCAACGTGTTTTTTCTCCAATCTCTATCTGGGCGGCTTCAGGACGTATGAGGACAACGTCCATTCCTATGACGCGCTCGGCTCCAAATATGGCGTGAACGTCGTGCATCAGGCGGCGACCGGGGTCGACCGGGACAAACGGGAGATCAAGCTGACGGACGGCAGCGTTCTGAAATATGACCGCCTCGTCATGTCGCCCGGCATCGATCTGAAATACGATTCCGTTCCCGGCTATTCCGAAGCGGCGGCGGAAAAGATGCCTCATGGCTGGAAATCCGGTCCTCAGACGAAACTGCTGAAAGCCATGATCGACGCCGTGCCCGATGGCGGACTGGTGGTGATGATCGCACCGCCCAATCCGTCTCGCTGCCCGCCCGGACCGTATGAGCGCGTCTCGATGATGGCGCATCTCTTCAAGAGCACGGGGCGCGACAGCTGCAAGATCATCATCGTCGATCCGAAAGAGAAGTTCTCCAAGCAAGGTCTGTTTCAGCCGGGCTGGGAGAAATACTATCCCGGCATGATCGAATGGCTTTCGCCGATGATTCATGGCGGCGTGAAGTCGGTCGATCCCTCGACGGGCGAAGTCGTCACGGATTTCGAGACCTATAAGCCGGCCCTGGCCAATATCATCCCGGCGCAATCGGCGGGGCGGATCGCCATCGATAGCGGGCTCGCCGATGAAACCGGCTTCTGTCCGATCGACCCGTTCACCATGAAGTCGAAGCGCGATCCGAGCATTCATATTGTCGGCGATGCCTGCATACCGGGCGACATGCCGAAATCGGCCTTCGCTGCGAACAGCCAAGCCAAGGTCGCGGCAATGTCGATCCGGGGCGATCTGGCGAAGGCGCCAACATTCCCGGCGCGTTTTGCGAATACCTGCTGGAGCCTGATCGAGACCGACGATTGCGTGAAGGTCGGCGGGCGCTACGAGGCGACGGAAGAGAAAATCAAGCGGACGGAGGGCTTTATCTCTCAGCCGACCGATACGGCCGAGGTCCGGGCGCGGAACTACCAGGAGGCGCTCGGCTGGTACGCCGGCATCACCGCCGACATCTTCTCGTAAACGGCCGTCATTCCTCCCAAAGGGCCGCGTCGCCGCCGATCAGAGCGCAACTGACAGTGCACTCGATTTCAGCGGCGGCATTACATGATTTCGCATCAATGCCCGAGGATCTGGCTCAGGAAGAGTTTCGTGCGGTCGCTTTGAGGATTGTTGAAGAAGCCTTCCGGGTCCTGAACCTCGATGATCTGGCCTTCATCCATGAAGACGACCCGATGGGCGACCTCCCGGGCAAAGCCCATTTCGTGGCTTACCACGAGCATGGTCATGCCGCTTTCCGCCAGATCGATCATCACGTCGAGCACCTCGGAAATCATTTCCGGATCGAGCGCCGAGGTCGGCTCGTCGAAAAGCATGATGCGTGGGTTCATGCACAGGGACCGGGCGATGGCGACACGTTGCTGCTGTCCGCCGGAGAGCTGACCGGGATATTTGTCGGCCTGCTCCGGGATGCGCACCCGCGCCAGATATTCGCGTGCGGCCTCTTCGGCCTCTTTCCGGGGGATCTTGCGGACCCAGACCGGCGCCAGCGCGCAGTTTTCAAGAACCGTCAGATGCGGGAAGAGGTTGAAGTGCTGGAAGACCATTCCGACGTCGCGCCGGATCTCCTCGATGTTTTTCAAATCATCGTTCAGCTCAGTCCCATCGACGATGATCGAGCCCTCCTGATGGACTTCCAGCCGGTTGATGCAACGTATGAGCGTCGACTTGCCTGACCCGGACGGCCCGCAGATGACGATGCGTTCGCCCCGGCCGACGACGAGGTCGATGTCCTTCAGGACGTGAAAGTCGAGGAACCATTTGTTGAGGCCGCTGATTTCGATCATGGGTCGCTCGTCTTCGCGCCCCTCGCCACGGGCCGAGACCGTTTTCTCTGTGGGCTCCAGAACCGCCATGATCCAGCCTCCTAGCTTCGGTTCGTGGTGTCGAGCTGGCGCTCGATATGCTGGCTGTAACGGGACATGCTGTAGGTGCATACCCAATAGATCAATGCCGCAAACAGGTAGGCTTCGAAATCATATCCCTTCCACTCGATCGAGCGGCTAGCGCTTTGGGCCATGTTGAGCAGATCGAGAAGACCGATGATCGCAACCAGAGAGGTGTCCTTGAAAAGCGCAATGAAGGTGTTGACGATGCCGGGGATGGAGATTTTAAGCGCCTGCGGCAGCACGATCAAAATCGTCTTCTTCCAGTAGCTGAGCCCCAGCGCGTCGGCGGCTTCGTACTGTCCGCGCGGGACCGCCTGCAGGCCGCCCCGGATCGCCTCGGCGGTATAAGCCGCCTCGAACAGCGCTATGCCGATCATTGCCCGGAGCACCTTGTTGAAATCGATCTCCGAGGGAAAAAATAGCGGCATCATGACCGAGGCCATGAACAGGATTGTAATGAGCGGGGCCCCGCGCCAGAATTCGATATAGATGACGGACAGGCCGCGAACGATCGGCAGAGAGGAGCGCCGCCCCAGCGCGAGCAGAATCCCGATCGGAAGCGCGGCGACGATGCCGACGCTGGCGAGCGTAAAGGTCAAAAGAAAGCCGCCCCACTCGTAGGTCGGCGCGGCAGGCAAACCAAGCCACTGGCCTTGAATGAGCGCGTAGGCGCAAATTGGAAAACCGATCAGCGTGAAGAGACCGACCTGGGGCTTTCTGGGCGCCCCTGGCCATAACAGCCAGCCTAGCAGACAGCCGATCACCGCGAAGGCCAGAATCGGCCGCCAAAGCTCATCCGGATGGCTGCCGAAATACACGCCGAACATGATCTGCGCCAAGCGGACCTTGATGAACGTCCAACAGGCGCCATGCGGATTGGCCTGACAGACGGCTTTGTTCGAGCCGGATATCGTGGCGTCGAGAATGGTCCAGTTCACGATGGGCGGGATGATCAGATAGAGAATATAGAAGCAGAGGAGAGTCACGATCGTGTTGGTGATCGAGCCGAACAGGCGCTGACGCACCCATTGCCAGATGCCCGTCTCCTGAAGCGGCGGCGGACGGGTCGGTTTCGCGTCGAAGACGAGTGCTTGCGCCATTCCGCTACCTTTCCACCAGTTGGACCCGGCGATTGTACCAATTCAGGATCGCCGATGTGCTCAAGCTCAAGATCTCATAGACGCCGATCGTCATCGCGATGATCACCAGCGCTTGGCCCGTCTGATTGAGAGCAATGCCCGCCCAGAGATTCACAAGCTCCTCATAGGCGACTGCGACGGCGAGCGAAGAGTTCTTGGTCAGATTGAGATATTGATTGATGGTGGGGGGAATGATGACGCGCAGCGCCTGCGGAATGATCACGAGCCGCAGCATGGTGCTGCGGCGCAGCCCGAGCGACTGCGCGGCTTCTGTCTGACCCTTGGAAACGGATTGGATCCCGCCGCGCACATTCTCGGCGATGAAGGCCGTGGTATAGGTCGACAGCGCAAACCACAGCGAAAAGAGCGGAAGCGGGACGGGCATGCCGCCGGTCACGTTGAAGCGGCGGAGTTCAGGCAGCTCGAATGTAAGCGTTGCGGGAAAGATAAGGAAGACGAGGCCGATCAATCCCGCCGCGATCAGCAGCCCATATAAAGTCCCTGGCGGTCTTTGTCCCGTTTCATATTGCCGCCTCCTCGCCCAGCGCGCCAGGAGGATCACCGCAGCGATCCCGAGAATGATGGCGACGACCAGCGCCCAGAGTCCTGGCCCTGAGCCCAGGATCGGCCTCGGCAGATAAAGCCCGCGATTATTGAGATAGATGCCGGTGCCGATGTCGATGCTGTCGGGCGGAAGCGGAAAGAGCGGCAGGAACACGGCAAAGTTCCAGAACATGATTTGCAAGAGCACGGGGATGTTCCGAAACGTCTCGATGTAGAGAGCCGCAAATCGCGAAACGAGAAAATTGGAGGACAGGCGCATGACGCCGATCACGAATCCCAGCAACGTCGCCGCGATGACACCCAATACGCTGACGATGATCGTGTTTTGAATGCCGATGAGAAAGACAAGCCAATAAGGACTTTCGCCGAGCTTGTAATCAATAAAGGGAGAGAAGCCGACGGCGAATGGGGCGACCTGGTCCAGAAACTCGAAACCCGTCTGGATTCCTCTTTCGCGAAGGTTCGTGACGGTGTTGTTGAAGATCGTAATCAGTCCCCAGAGGACGATCACCAAAAGCACAATCTGGGCGAAGATGCCGCGAATAGTGGGATTTCGATAAAAGGGTATGCGCGCTTTCGGCCTCAAGACTGGGTCCTTTTCGCTGGACGATCGACCTTTCAGCGGAAAAAGGGCGACAGCAGCATTCGGAAGGCCCGGACGCCGCTGCCGCCGCAGAACATCACCTTACCGGATCGGCGGCGCGTAAAGGACTCCGCCATTCGTCCAAAGCGCATTCACGCTACCTTCGCGCTCAAGACCGAGAGGCGCGATATCGCGTTCATACATCTCGCCGTAATTGCCAACTTGTTTGATGGCGTCATAGGCCCAGCTCGACGAAAGCCCGAGATCTTCACCCATCTTGCCCTCGGTGCCAAGCAGACGGCGAATATTGGGATTATCGGCATTCGCTTTCAGATCATCGATATTCTTGGAGGTGACGCCCAGCTCTTCGGCATTGATGAGCGCATAAAGCGTCCAGCGAACGATATTGCTCCATTGATCGTCGCCCTGACGAACGGCCGGTCCGAGCGGCTCTTTCGAAATCGTCTCGGGCAGAATAATCGCTCCCTCGGGATCCTTCAGCTCGGTGCGAAGGGCGGCGAGCTGAGATTTGTCGGAGGTCAGCACGTCGCAGGAGCCGCCATCAAAACCTTCGCGCGTTTGTACCGCGCTGTCGTAAACGACTGGCTTGAACTTCATGTTGTTGGTGCGGAAATAGTCGGCGAGGTTGAGCTCGGTGGTCGTGCCGGCCTGAACGCAGACGCTCGCGCCATCAAGCTCCTTGGCGCTCTTTACACCTAGCGATTTCTTCGCGAGAAAGCCTTGGCCGTCGATGTAGTTGTAGTAGGTGAAGTTGATGCCGAGCGTGGCGTCGCGCGTGAGCGTATGGGTCGTGTTGCGGGAGAGGACGTCGATCTCTCCGGAGCTAAGCGCCGTGAAGCGCTCCTTGGCGTTCAAAGTGGTGAACTTCACCTTGCCCTTGTCTCCGAAAATCGCAGCGGCGAGAGCGTAGCAGAAATCCGCATCGATTCCGGCCATCTCTCCTTTATCATTGAGCGCGGAGAAGCCCGGAACCTCCCCATTCACGCCGCATTTCAGATGTCCGCGAGACTTGACTTCGTCAAGCGTCGCACCGAGCGCCGGCACAGCGGCGACCGCCAAAGCGGCGAATGCGCCGGTAATCAATCCTGTAACACGCATCGCAAAACCTTCCTGTCTGAAGCTGTTTTAATTACGCGAAAATGCAGGCACAAACCGTACCATGTCGCTACGCTAACAGAACTTTTCTGATCAGGAAAACACCGATACGTGCATTTTGGCCGATCGCTATGTCTTTCGGCCCCCTATGGCGCGTCCGCGTGATCGACGCCGCCGCTCGCGGCTGCTCATTTCGACAGGTCCGGCAGGGGCGTCCGCGGACGAATTCCTCCATTCGACATATCTAATTTTTGTGATATGAATAACGCTTATTCTTAACACACGGGCGATGAGCGGCTCCTCCGCACAGTCCCGGCGCCTCGTCGGGCAGATCCGCGCCTGTTGACGGAGAAGCAAACGTGGTCCCGCACCACGGCCATAAGAATAAACCGTCGGCTGACCAAATTGGGTCCGATGCGAAGGAAGAATAATCAATGACCGATGGATTCGTCGACGGTGACGGCGAAGGCAGCGACGCCCCCTTGCGCAAAGGCCGCACGCAAGCGGAACGCAGGGAGGAGGCCGAACGGCGGATGCTCGAGGCCGCCGTGCGCCTCCTGGCCGAGAAGGGTTTCGCCGGGCTGACGCTGAACGAGGTCGGGGAGGCCGCCGGCTACAGCCGCGGGCTACCGACCCATTATTTCGGCCGCAAGGATGAGCTCCTGGCGGCGACCGCCCGCTATATGGTCGATGAGTTCACGGAGGCGGTTCAGCGCGCACAGAGCGAAGGTCGCACCGAGGGGCTCAAGGCGGTCCTCCAAGGAATTGACTTCTATGTGAAATCCCTGATCGAACAGCCGATGTTCATGCGCGCCCTGTTCATTGCGTTCGCCGAGGCGACGAACTATCCGGAACTTTTCCCCGCCATCGTCCGGCTCAGTCGGACATCGATAGAGCGCTTCGCGCACCAGATTCGCCTCGGCCAGGAGAAGCGCGAAATTTGCGCCGATCTCGATCCCGACATCCAGGCGATGCTGATCATCTGCGAATTGCGCGGGGTCGTGGCGCAGTGGATCGTTGATCCGGAAACCGTCAATATCGAACAGCTTCGTGAAGCATGCCGGCAATCCTGGGAACGCAATCTGCGGGCGTGATAGGGCTGCGGACGATGGCGGGATGTTTTCGTAAGGAGACGGCAGGCGCTCCGGGCTGCCATGGCGCGGCCTGAGGCTTTTCAGCTCTCGATGGTCTTCTCTCCGACGGCCAGCGCATAGCCGCCGATGCGAACGACGCGAATCTTGCGGTTGACGATTTCGAACTCCAGAAAGATCTCGCTCGGCCGGCCCATTTCGATTCCCTGCTCGATGATGCCGCTATAAGTCCCTTCCGGCGGACTGTCGAAAAGGTGAATGATGCCTGCAAATGCCGCAACGGCCGAGCCGGTTGCTGGATCTTCGGGCACGTCCATTGCCGGCGCAAAGGCGCGGGCGTGAAATGCCGCTTTGTGTTGAACCGTGTCCCGGCAGTACAGATAGGCGGCCGCATGATCGTCGCCGCCGAACGCCTCGTCCCAATATTCGCTCACCACCTGCGCGCGGGCGATCGCTTCCAGCCCGTCAACGGGCACGAATGTGAAGGGGACGCCCACACGGAACCGGCGCGGCTTGAAATTTTCAAATCCGATTTCGGTCGGCGACAGGCCGAGCGCCGCGGCGATGCGGTCCGCCGGCGCGGCTTCGCCGCATTCCTGCGGCAGACCCGGCGCGTCGAACTCCGCGAAGGGCGCCTCGCCGTTCCCAGGCCGAATGGCCACGCGTAAGATGCCGCCCTTCGCCTCCAGCACCGCCAAGGCTTCGAACTCGGCGCCCTGCGTACGCCAGAGGCGCTCGCGTACCAGACAGACAGCAGTTCCGACGGTCGGGTGCCCCGCGAAGGGCAACTCGGCCGCCGGCGTGAAGATTTGTATGGCCGCCGTATGCGAGGGATATTTCGGCGGAAAGACGAAAACCGTTTCCGACAGGCCTAGCCTGCGCGCGATCTCCTGCATCCCGGCATCGTCGAGACCGTCCACGTCACTCATCACCGCGAGCGGATTGCCGCCATCCTCGCTCGCTGCGAACACGTTCAAAAGGGTATAGCGCCGTTCCATGCGATCCCTGGGTTGAAGCCCGGCCTGAGATTTCCGCGAACAATAGCCGAAAGCTGTAGCGGCGACACGCAGGATTGCAACTACTCACAAAAACTGCGTTCGCCCCCTTGTTGGGTGCAATTTCGCCTTAATTCAATCCAAGGCTGCCGTCGCCAGCAGCTTGAAGACGATTCTGTGTTGGGGCAATTGGGTAAGATTGGTCGAATAATATATTGATTTTTAAGTCTTCTTTTTCTCTCTTTTGATCTAACGCTGCCGCATCGCGGCACCAGCTCCGCTTGCCACACCATTGTCAAACGGCGGGCCTACCTACTGAGCTATTCGGTGGCGCAGGGATTGTGACCGCGATCTCATGCGCGTTCTAAAAGTAACACGGGGGACTATTAATGAAATCCTTCAAGTTTCTGGGGCTTGGGCTTGTCAGCGCTCTTGCTCTTTCGGCAGCTGCGCCGATGGCCAATGCCGCCGACATCTACCAGGGTGGTCAAAAAGATATCCCTCCGGGGCCGGTCAACTACGCACCGCCGATCACGTGGGCGGGCTTTTATATCGGCGCCAATCTCGGAGCGGCGTGGGACGATTCCGATATCGAAATTGTCGACGACGCCACTTTGATCGGCGGCGGTCATCTTGGCTATAACTGGCAAGGCGCGAGAAATCTCGTGGTCGGTGTCGAGGGCGACGTCGATTTCCTCGACGATGTGGACTATCTCGCCTCGATTCGCGGCCGGTTGGGCTGGGCTTTCGGTCCGACGCTCGCTTATGCGACCGGCGGCGCCGCCTTCATCGGCTTTGATGACGGCGTCTTCGGCAACGATTCGGATACCGGCTGGGTGGCCGGTCTCGGCGTCGAACATAAGCTGAGAGATAGAGTCAGTGTCGGCGTCGAGGGCCTCTACTACGCCTTTGAGGACGACTTCAACAACGACGCGAATTTCTGGGCCGCACGCGCTCGTCTGACATATCACCTCGGCGGCTACTGAGAGCGACTCCAGCTAAGAAAGTTTACGGGCGGCACATGGGTTGCCGCCCGTTTTCTTTTATGTCGATCTCTCCCTCGCAGCTCCGCGAAAGGTCGGCTGACGGGTTCGGCAGCTCTGGCCTCCGCCTCATCTCCTCGCCGTCCTCGCCTTGCGCGCCAGGCGTTTTTTCGCCAGCGCCAGCCATTTTCGGCAGCTGGCCCGCTTCAGATTGCACCGAACCTTGATCTTCGGATGCGCCGCCGCGGTCTTTGCCGAAGCGAAGATGGGCAAGGGCTTCAAGCCTGCCGCCTCACGCTTGGCTCTTTCGACCAGCTGTTCCGCAGTCATGCTCTGCATGAACGGATTGGCCTCGATCGCCGCCGTGCTGAGAACACTGCTCACCGGCGTTTCAGGCTTGGCGGAGATCACGTTGATCGCGCCCCGCGGCCCCAGGAGAAACGCCAGACGCAGAAAGCCGGGCTCGGGTTTGACGCCGCCTTCATTGAGTTTGACCGCGTTCTCGCGCGTATAGGCGAGTGCGGCCCGGCGCGCCACCTTCATATCGACCCGAAGCTGCTGAATTTCGGCATAGGATTTGCCGTCTATCAGCTCGGGAAGGTAGCGCATGACGACGTCATAGAAGGTGCTGCGAATGAACTGAAACGGCCCGAGCGCGGAAGATCGCGGATTCTTCGCGTCGAGCTTGCCGCCGGACTCGGCCATCATCAGCCGATCGAGGAAAAGCGCCTCGCTCTTCGTCGCCGCCTTAGGCGTCTCTCCCTCCGCCAGTGCCGCGGGAATGGCCGGCGCCGTCCAAAGCGCCGCCGCCAGAAGCGATATGCGGATGACGGCGCGAAATCCTCGCCCTTGAAGATGCGAATCTGAAAATCGCTGCAAAAGATATGAGCGCCTCAAAACCAAATTCTGACTCCCGTGCCACACGGCCTGCGCCGACAATTGTAGTAAATAATTGAAATCTATAAATTTTTGCGCGTCAACACTCATGGGAACGTACCAAAAAACCCACCCCAAGGAAATACGCCGTCCCCGCATGTGGAAACCACGAATGCGGTCGTGATGAGCGCGCCGGTCCGCATTGCGCTGCCTTGCCGTCGGGCCGACATTACAGTATCAGCCTGAATCATGTGCGAAAGGTGGAGGGCCGGCTTCAGCGGCGGCGTGCCATCCGCGCGGAAAAGCAGGGGGGAACGGGGATGGAATGGGCTGCGATCTCTTGGGAGCTGCCAGCCGGAATTTTGATCTTGGCCATCGGCGGCGAGTTGCTGGTCATCGGGGCGGCGTCCATCGCGCGGCATTTGCGTGTGTCGAGCGTTTTCATCGGCATCACGCTTGTCGGTTTCGGGACGTCGATGCCGGAGCTGGTCACAAGCATTCGCGCCGCGCTGCTGGAATTGCCCGGCATCGCGGTCGGCAATGCGATCGGCAGCAACACGGCCAATATTCTTCTGGTTCTCGGTCTTGCGGCACTCATCTATCCGATCTCCACGCCGCACAGTGTGATTCGACGCACCGGCCTGGTGGTCGTGGCCGCCACGGCCATCTGCATTGCAGTTGTCATCTTCGGCCATCTCGACCGCACGATTGGCGCAGCCCTCGTCGCCCTGCTGCTTGCCTATTTCGCCTACAGCTATTTTCAGGATGGCGATGTCCTGGCGGGCTCCGAGGATCAGGGCGGCGATTCGAAAGGCGTTGGACGCGCCTGGTTTTTCGCGCTCGTCGGAATTGCCTTGGTTCTCCTGGGCGCGCGCTGGCTGGTCGACAGCTCGATTGAGCTTGCGCGTCACTATGCGGTGTCGGAGACGATCATCGGCCTCACCGTCGTCGCCATCGGCACCTCACTGCCCGAACTGATCACCTCGATGATGGCGGCCAGAAGGAAAGAGACCGGCATTGCGCTCGGCAATGTGCTCGGCAGCAATATTCAGAATATCTTCGGGATCCTGGGCATTACGGCAATTGTCCATCCGATCACCGTTCCACCCGAGATCATACGGTTCGACATCTGGGTCATGGCAGCCGCGACGCTCGCCCTCATCGTCGTTGCGATCAGCAACTGGCGCATCAGCCGTTTGGAAGGCCTCTTATTTTTCCTCGCCTATGTCGCCTATGTCGGCTATCTCGCCTATCTCGCGCTCCCTATGGCTTAACGAGGCGTCGTTTCTGCAGGCCGAAAAATCCTGTGCCGCTTGACATGGCTCATTGGCTGCAACGTATCGGCGTGGGCTGCGTTTCCTCATCGGGATGTCTTGCCCTGGGATCGGTGTACAGGCTAGATCAACCCTCGTTCAAGTGGAATCACTTGGACGAGGTTAAGTTGATCGATATCCATATGTCAGTGCAACTGTTCCCGCGTCCATCCCCGCCTTCGCGGGGACATGCTTGGACGCGCGTTGCGCTTGACCCCTGCGGCACGAAGAGCGTACCCGGGATTTGGGAGATTTGAATGAGCGAGATCAAACTGAAAGCTGGCGATTGGGTCGTGGTCTGTGATGGGCGCAAGGCGCTAATTCTGGAGAATCAGGGCGACGAAAAATTTCCCAATCTGCGGATGCGCGAAACGCACGAACATGAGGATGCCAAGACCGGCGAACAGGGGACCGACCGTCCGGGCCGCGTTCAGGAGTTGACCGGCGCGGCCCGGAGCGCCGTCCAGCAGACGGATTGGCATGATCAGGCCGAGCAGGATTTTCTGAAACAGCTCGTGCAAAGGCTGGAAGAGGCGATCCGAAAGGGAGAGACCCAGTCACTGATCATCGTCGCCGCGCCCCGCGCGCTCGGCGTACTCCGGCCCGCCTATAGTCAGACCGTGCAGGACGCGATTGCGGCCGAGGTCGCCAAAGACATGGTTAACGTGCCCGTCTATGAGATCGAGAAGCGCCTCACGAACTCCGCCTGAGCTTGGGAGACCCTTCCGGCAGTGACAATGGCTGGAGATCGGAGCCGCCGAGGCGCGTCACGATCCCAGCGCCAGCGTCACTTGGTAGAGCATAATGTCGTCCGGGTCGGTCCGCACCGCGAAGCCAAGTTCGCGGCACATGGCCAGCATCTGCGTATTCTCATGCAGCACGCTGCCATAGATCTGCTGCAGCCCTTCCGCCTTGGCGTACTCGATGAGCTGCTGCATCAGGGCCCAGCCGATGCCGTGTCCCTTGAGGTCGCTGCGGACCATGGCGGCATATTCACCGCTCGTATAGTCCGGACCGGCGATCAGCCGTGACCCGCCCAGCATTTCGCCGCTTTCCGGATCGATCGCGATGAAAGCCATTTCCCGCGCATAGTCGATCTGTGTGAAGCGGGCGATGAACGCGTCCGAGAATTCCGCTTTCGGAGTGAAAAAGCGCAGACGAAGATCGGCCGTCGTGATGGACCGCAGGAACCGGCCATAAAGCCCGTCGTCGCTGGGCTGGATCGGGCGGATGAATATGACACGGCCGCTCGATACCGTGACGCTCTTCTCCCAGCCTTTCGGATAAGGCCGGATCGCAAAATAGGGGTTCGGCGCGGCAACCTGCGCGTTCGCCCATTCGATCGTGATACGGGCATCGAGCACCACGACGCCGCGCTCATCGGCAAGAAGCGGGTTGATGTCGAGTCCGGTGATGACCGGCAGGTCTGTAACCAGCTGAGAAACACGCACCAGGGTCATGGCGACCGCATCAAGATCGGCCGCCGCCCGGTCACGATACCCGCCCAGGAGCTTGGCGACGCGCGTTTGCCCGATGAGGCGATGAGCGAGCATGAGGTCGAGCGGCGGCAGCGCTACCGCCGTATCATTGATGACTTCGACCGCCGTCCCTCCGGCGCCGAAGAGGATGGTCGGACCGAAAATCGAGTCCTCGCTGACGCCTACGATCAGCTCATGCGATCCCGGCCGCTCGACCATCTCCTGAACGGTGAAGCCGTCGAGCTTCGCATTGGGCCGCTTCTGCGCCACCCGCGCCGCGATTTGCTCGGCGGCCTGCTTCGCCGCGGCCGCGCTTTCAAGATTGAGAACGACGCCGCCAATGTCCGATTTATGCGAGATATCCTTCGACAGCACCTTGACGGCGACCCCGCGGCCTTGCGCGACAAGATCCTGCGCCAGCCGCTCGACCTCGCCCGGGTCTTTTGCGATCCGCGTCGCGGCCGTCTCAATGCCATAGGCGCTCAGGACAGCTTTCGCCTCCGGTTCGCTCAACACGGCGCGCGCTTCCCGCTGCGCTTCCGCCATCGCGGCCCGCGCGGCATCGGTATCCACCGTGAAATCATGCGGCAGGCTGGGTGGCGCCTGCAAAAGCTGGTCCTGCGCCTTGCGGTAGCCGGTAAGATAGGAAAAGCTGCGAACCGCGTCGCTGGGAAAGGCATAGGCGGGGATACCGGCTTCGGTGAAGAGGTCGCGCGCCTTGCGCGCCGTGCTTTCGCCGAGCCAGTTGGTCAGGACAGGTTTGACAGGCTTCGTCTCCGCCTTCCGCGCCGCGATGGTGCGGATCACCGCCTCCGCCGCTTCGCTGGATGAGGCAAGCGCCGTCGGACAATTCATGACCAGAACGGCGTCTGCCGCGCGATCGTCCAGTATGGCGCGCAGGGCCGTCTCATAACGCTCCGGTCCAGCGTCGCCGATGATATCGACCGGATTGGCGTGCGACCAGGTCGGCGGAAGCGCGCGATCGAGCGTCTCTATCGTATCAGGCGAGAGCTCGGCCAGCTCACCACCGAGCTGCATCAGCGATTCCACGGCCAGAACGCCCGCGCCGCCGCCATTGGTCAAAATGGCCAGCCGGTCGCCTCGCACCCGGCGGAGCCGCGTCAGCGTCTCGGCCGCATCGAACAGCTCATGTAGTCCGTCCACGCGCAGAACGCCCGCGCGTTTGAAGGCTGCATCCACGACGCGGTCATTTCCCGACAGCGCGCCTGTATGCGTTGCCGCCGCCTTCGCCGCGGCCTCGCTGCGTCCCGTCTTGACGACGACGACGGGCTTGGCCCGCGCCGCCGAGCGGGCGGCCGAGAGAAATTTGCGCGCCTCGGTAACGGTTTCGATATACATCAGAATGGCTGTCGTATCCGCGCGCCCGGCGAGATAATTCAGCATGTCCCCGACATCGACATCGGCCATATCGCCCATCGAGAGGGCGTGGCTGAAGCCGACATTGTGAGCCGCCGCCCAGTCGAGCATCGCGCTCGCCACCGCGCCCGATTGGCTCAGCATGGCAAGCTTGCCAGGCTTGGCCGGCAAATGGGCAAAGCTCGCATTGAGCCCAATCTTGGGGAGGAAAATGCCAAGGCAGTTCGGTCCGATGATGCGGAGCGTGAAGGGTTTGGCGGCATCGAGCATCGCCTGGCGCAAGCCATTCTCGCGGCTGATGCCTGCCGTGATCACGACCGCGGCGCGGGTGCCTTTCCGGCCCAGCTCGGTGATGATGCCGGGAACCGTCCGGGGCGGGGTGGCAATCACCGCTAGGCTCGGCGCCGACGGCAGCGCGGCAATGCTCGAATAGCATCTCTCACCGCCGATTGCGCTCCAATGCGGGTTGACCGGCCAGATAGGCCCGGAGAACCCGCCTTCCTGCAAATTCTGCGCGAGCTTCAGACCGACAGACCCAGGCTTTTCGCTCGCGCCGATCAGCGCGACCGATGCCGGCATGAAGGCAGCGTCCAAATTGCGAATTGTCATGGCATCAGATCCAAAATGTTTGTGTCGTGCTGCTCGACCGGGGTTGCCCCAGGCTGGTCCCCGGCCTCCAGGCCGCGCTGTCGCCTGCTATCTTTACGGAATGCGCCCTTCCATTCGGTGACGGCGCCGGTCCGCGATCGTGCCGGGCCTTTCCTCGGGCGCTGGCCGGGAAAACCGGAAAAAGCGAGCAAATCTCATACCAATGCCCGGCTCGCCTTCGCTCATCGGCATGGCACAGGCCGAAAGACGCGGCAAGTGCCGGATTGGCGATTTGGACGCATTTTGCCCTACGGCCTCGCGAAGTTCGCGATCTTATCGTATTATGTTTGCTGGCCTTTCTCAAAAGAGGCTGTACCGAGCCAGTCGCAATAAGACAAGGCTCACTAGAGATGGGAGAAACGCTATGCAATTTGGGAGGCTCATATTCGTGAGCGCTCTGGCGCTCGGCTTAAGCCAGCTTGAGGCGTCCGCCGCCGACAATCTGGACAAGCTGAGCAAATTCCAGATCACCGGCGTCACCGATTTCACAGAGGTTTACCAGGGCGGTGATAAGGCGGCAGCGATCAAGAAGACACTTGAGCGGATCACGATGCCCGCCGGTTTCAAGATCGGGCTCTATGCCATCGTGCCCGACGCACGGCACATGGCTGTCGGCCCTCAGGGGATCGTCACCATTGTCGGCACACGAAAGACGAAAGTCTGGGCGGTCACGGATCGCGACAAGGATCGCGTCGCCGACGAGGTGAAGGACTTCGCCCCCTCCATCAGCTTCACCATTCCGAACGGCCCGTGCTTCTCCAAGGACGGCATGCTCTATATTGCCGAGCGCAACCGCGTGCTCCTCTTTCCGGCCGCGGAATTCTTCTATGAGAGCCCTGACGTGGCGGCATTCAATGTCGTGCCGGAGGGTAAGCTGATCCCGAAAGCGGAAGAGAGCTATAACCACACGGCCCGCGTCTGCGCCCTCGGACCGGACGGCAAGCTCTACATCACGCTCGGTCAGCCCTTTAACGTGCCTGCGAAAGAGAAGCTGGACCTTTACAGTGAATGGGGGCTCGGCGGCATTATTCGGCTGAACACCGATGGCACCGGACGCGAAGTCTATACGCGGGGCGTGCGCAATTCGGTCGGACTGGGGTTCAATCCTGCCAATGGCGAATTGTGGTTCACCGACAACCAGGTAGACGGGATGGGCGATGACATTCCCCCCGGCGAGCTCAACCGGCAGACCCAGGCGGGCCAGAATTTCGGCTTCCCTTGGTATGGCGGAGGCTCGGTCCGCACGAATGAGTATATGGACTCGGAGCCGCCGGCGGATGTCGTCATGCCGGCCGTGGAGATGGTCGCTCATGCCGCCGATCTGGGCATGACCTTCTACACGGGCACGCAATTCCCCGCGAAATATCGCGGCGGCATTTTCTCGGCTCAGCACGGCTCCTGGAACCGGACCGTTCCGGTCGGGGCGCGGGTGATGTTCACCCCGGTCAACGAAGACGGATCGGCGGGTGAAAGCGTGCCGTTTGCGGAAGGCTGGAAGACCGACAACGGCGAATATCTCGGACGGCCGGTCGATGTCGTGCAATTGCCCGATGGCTCGATCATCGTATCGGACGATCTGGCCGGTGCGATCTACCGCATCTGGTACGAAGGCTAAAACCTCGCAGCATCAAAAAAGGCCGGGCGCGCAAAGCGCTCGGTCACCCTTCATCCAATTGGGGATAGCCTCTTGCTGAAGACCTTTCTAAAAGGCGCGGCGCCCTTCGCGCTGCTGATCGCCCTGGCGTCCAGCCTTACGCCCGCTTCAGCCGCGGATATCGCCGCGGGCAAGCGACGCGCCACGCAATGCGCCGTTTGCCACGGCCCCAAAGGCATTGCCACAAACCCCGAGGCGCCCAATCTCGCCGGCGAGTCCTCGATCTACATCGAGAAGCAGCTCAAAGCGTTCCGCTCGGGCGAACGCCGCCACCAGCAGATGACGATCATCGCCAAGAGCCTCTCGGATGAAGACATCCAGAATCTCGCCGCATGGTATTCGGCTATGAAGGTCAGCGTGGAACTGCCGGAGGTGCAATGACGCGCTCAGCACGATCAGAAGGATCGCGGTAATCCGAGGACATGCTCGGCAATATAGGAGAGGATCAGGTTGGTCGACAGCGGCGCGACCTGATAGAGCCGCGTTTCGCGGAACTTGCGCTCCACGTCATATTCCGAAGCGAAGCCGAAGCCCCCATGCGTCTGCAGGCAGGCGTTCGCCGCCTCCCAGGACGCCTTGGCGGCAAGATATTTCGCCATATTGGCCTCTGCCCCGCAGGGCTTGCCCTCATCGAAGAGCCGCGCGGCCCTGATCCGCATCAGATCGGCGGCCTCGATTTCGACATGCGCCTCGGCCAGCGGGAACTGCACGCCCTGATTCTGCCCGATCGGACGGCCGAAAACCACGCGCTCACCGGCATATTTCACTGCGCGGTCGATGAACCAGCGGCCGTCCCCGATACATTCCGCCGCAATCAGCGTGCGCTCGGCGTTCAGCCCGTCGAGAATATAGCGGAAGCCCCTGCCCTCCTCGCCGATCAGATTTTCCGCCGGGATCTCAAGGTCGTCGAAGAACAGCTCGTGCGTCTCGTGATTGACCATGTTCGGGATCGGCCGTAGAGCGAGGCCCTTGCCCTTCGCCTCGCGCAGATCGACCAGGAAGATCGACAGGCCTTCGGATTTTTTGCCCGCCTCGGCGAGCGGCGTCGTACGGGCGAGCAGGATCATCAGATCCGAATGCTGGACCCGCGAGGTCCAGACCTTCTGTCCGTTCACGACATAGCGGTCGCCCTTGCGCACCGCTGTCGTGCGGATCGCGGTGGTGTCGGTCCCGGCGGTCGGCTCCGTGACGCCCATGGACTGAAGGCGCAGCTCGCCCGAGGCGATCTTCGGCAGATAATGACGCTTCTGCGCCTCCGACCCGTGCCGGAGCAGCGTGCCCATATTGTACATCTGGCCATGGCATGCGCCGGAATTGCCGCCGCAGCGATTGATCTCCTCCATGATGATCGACGCTTCGGAAAGCCCCAGCCCGGAGCCGCCGAATTCCTCCGGGATCATCGCCGCCAGCCAACCCGCCCTGGTCAGCGCCTCGACGAACTCCTCTGGATAGCCCCGCTCCTGATCGAGCTTGCGGAAATACTCGTCGGGAAAGCGTTTGCACAGCTCGCGGACGGCGTCGCGAATGTCCTGATGCGGATCGTCTGGCCTGTCGCCGGGCATCGTCATGGCACCTAAACCGTCCCGCGCTCGCGCGCGCCCGGAGCGCATCCGGCGCACTCCGGGTTTATCCTCGCTGATCGAAGACCCTATTCACCTTGCGGACAATAGATCAACCCTCGTTCAAGTGGAATCACTTGAGCGAGGTTAAGTTGATCGATTTCAATAAACGAGCGCAACTGTTCCCACGTCCATCCCCGCCTTCGCGGGGACATGCTTGGACCCGCGTTGCGCTAGGGCCCGTGGACAATCAAGGGATTCACATTTTCCTCGAACAGTGATTTAAACTTCCTTTTGGGAGGTTTGCATGCGCTGGGAACGCTTCGTGCTTTCGGATTCTCAATGGAGTGTTATCGCTCCGCTCTTGCCGGGCAAGGCGAGCGATTGCGGTGTGACGGCTCGGGATAACCGGCTGTTTCTCGAAGCCGTGCTGTGGCGCGTTCGCACCGGCGCACCCTGGCGGGATTTGCCATCTGGCTTTGGGGCTTGGAACAGCATCTTCCGGCGGTTTCGCCGTTGGGCGATGGCCGGTGTTTTCGATCGCATTTTCAATGCCTTGTCCGGAGAGCCCGATTTCGAATATATCCTCATCGACGGAACGATCGTTAGCGTGCATCAGAAGGCAAGCGGCGCAAAAGGGGGACTCTCGATCAGGCCATCGGCCGCTCAAAAGGCGGCCTGACAACGAAGATTTTGGCGCTGGTCGATGCCTTGGGCAATCTCGTGCGCTTTTCCTTGTGGCCAGGGCAGCGCCATGACAGCATCGGTGCCTCGGACCTTATCGGGGGACTGACATTTGAGGCTCTGCTCGGCGACAAAGCCTTCGACAATAACGCTATACGAGACGAGCTGGAGAGGCGCGAAGCGGAGGCCGTCATTCCATCAAAAGCGGATCGAAAACAGCCGATCCCGCACGATCGGGTCAAATATCGGTGGCGTCATCTCATCGAGAATTACTTTAGCAAAATCAAAGACTTTCGATCCGTGAATACGCGATACGACAAAACAGACCTGAGCTACAAAGCCACGATCAACCTTGCCGCTATCGTGATCGCACTGAGATAATTGTCCACGGACTCTAAACCAGACTTTCTGTCCCGCGAATTTTCCGCAAAGCGACAGGACCGTTACCACCCGCCCTGGAAGATCAGCCCGAACTCGCCGTCGCCCGTTTGGGCCGTATTGGTCGAGGTGTTCTTCCCGAACTGGAAGATGCCGAGCGTGTTGTTGTTGCCGTCCTGAGACGCCGTCGCGGTATGGCCGCTGCCGCGCTGGAAGACGCCAAGCCAATTGCCGCCGCCGCTCTGGCTCACATAGGCGCCGTTATCGCTGCCATATTGCTCGACCCGCACCCGATTTCGGGCTTCCTGCACCCTAGACAGGAAAGTCAGGCCTTTCTTCACCGCCTTGGCGGGTTTGCCTTTCGGCGTCACCTTGATCGTCACGCTGCCGGCATTTGCGGGAGCGCTCGTGTAGATCGCCGGCGTCACGCCCATGAGAAGGGCCATAGCCGCCGCTTTCCAATGTCTTGTCCTCATCTCGCCTCTCCAAGCCGTCTCTGCGGGGTGGAACGAGCGCACGAGGAGCCCTTCGGCGCGCGTGAGCTGTCACCGCCGCTTAATCGATGTCACTGGTTTGTCTGATCGTGCCGGCCGGAGAGCCTCCGGCTCAATGCGAGCTTCAGGAGGCTCTACGGATCCATCCGGCCCTTGCTAGGCTCAACGCCGGGCTCGCACGCCGTCGGCGGAAGCGTTAAAGCCAGCCGCCGCCGATGCGCTTCTCGCACTCGATCTCATCGCCATCCCACATGACTTTGAGCCTGGCGCGATAGGTGCCGCCGTCACCGCCGAGCTGCACGACACCCAGCTTGGCCGGCGCATCCGGCCGGGCATCGAAATCGCCGGCCTGGTTGATATTCGAGTGGCCACCGGCTCCCGACTTGCTGACCTGCAATTCATAGGCGCCCTGAACCGACCGGTTCGCAAATACCACGCCTTGAAGCTGCACGCCGGTGCCGAGCTCCGTCACCTCGATCTCGCAACGGACCGAGCCGTCGGCTGCCTGAGCTTTCATTCCGTTCTCACCTCCCTGGGCCGCCATGACCATCACACCGAGCCCCAGAGCCAGTGTTACGATGCGGCGACCGAAGGTTCCCCTGGCTGTCGTCATCTTCCGTCTCCTTGAGTGTTGGAAGAAGGGCGCCTCACACGCCCTTCTTATATGTCTGGCTGTAGCCGGTCAGTCCTGAACAATTACGGACACGTTACCCCGGCCAACCTGCGTGGCGCTGGCGCTGTTGCCGTGGCCGCCCTGGATGATGCCGATGGCGTTGCCAGCGCCGTCCTGCGTCGTGATCGCCGTGTGGCCGGAGCCGAACTGGCCGACGCCCACGACATTTCGGCGCCCGTTCTGATAGGTGTCGGCATAGTTGCCGTAACCCTGCTGGCCGACGACCGCGCGGTTGCGCGAGCCATATTGCGTGCTGATCGCCGAATTGCGGCCGCCATTCTGGTAAATGGACAGGCGGTTGCGATGGCCGCTCTGGCCGCCGCCAGCCGCGTTCTTATAGCCGTACTGTTCGACAGTTGCAGTATTTTCACCAGCAAAAGCCGCCGTTGCGCCCAAACCGAACGTAAGAGTCAGTGCGCTTGCCATCAGAATTCTTGTGAACATCCTGAATTACTCCTTTTCATCACTTTTCAGTCGGCCTCGTACTGAGAGCCGATGATCAATGTTTAGCCGGCGCGCAATGAACTTGCTCTGACGGCGATATTTATCGACTGTTTATATTTGTCTCAATTTGTAAGGCTCTGTCCGCGCTGAGTATGGGGATTGACGGCAGCTCAAGTTCCTGATTTGTTCCCATTAAGGGAGACCGATCATGGAGCACCGAAAATTCAAACAGCGGCTAGCGGAACTTATCGCGGAACTCACGCCCGCGCAGGGCCGCAAGCTGATCGATACTCTTCGCGAGCGGAGCGCTGGAAATGAAACGCAAAAGCTCATCGATGGCCAGTTTCAGACCGATCTGAAATGCCCGCATTGCAAGGGGCGTCGCATTCATCGCCATGGTATGGCGCGGGGTCTGTGGCGTTACAAATGCCTGGCCTGCGCCAGGACGTTCAACGCTCTGACCGGCACGCCGCTGGCCCGGCTTCGAAAGCGGGACCGCTGGCTGAAATTCGCCGAAGCGCTCAACGGCTCGGAGACCGTCCGCGCCGCGGCGGTGCGGACCGGGATCGACAAGAGCACGTCCTTCCGCTGGAGGCATCGTTTTTTGAAGGCGCAGAAAGACCTTAAGGACCAGCGGCTGACCGGCATCGTCGAGGTCGACGAATGTTTCGTTCTGCAGAGCCGGAAAGGTGAGCGGCGCTTGCCGCGCAAGGCGAGGAAGCGCGGCGGCAAGGCTGAAAAGCCAGGCTTGTCCAGCGAACAAACGCCGATCCTGATCGCCCGCGACCGCTACGGCCATCATCTGGATGCGGTGTTGCACAATCGCTCGGAGGACGCCGTCAACGCGGTTTTGAAGGGAGCAGTTTCGAACACTGACGTGCTGCTGTGCATGGACGGCGATCCGGCGCTGATCGCTTTCGCCAAGGCAGAAGCGATCGAATACGAGCTGATCCTCGCCAGCCACGGCGAGCACGTGCATGAAAAGGTGCTGCACATCCAGACCGTCAATAGCTATATCAGCCGCTTCAAGAAATGGCTCAACCGCTTCAACGGCGTGGCGACGAAATATCTGCCCAACTATCTCGGCTGGCGGCGAATGCTGGAAAAATCCGCTGCTTCCCTTGCGCCCGAGCACTGCTTGGCCGCCGCCATTGGATGAAACACATACTCAACGCGGACAGAGCCATTTGTAATACATCGGCGATCTGGGAAGCGCGCTCCCTGGCGTCCACGCGATCTCGGGGAAGAAGCGACGCGCAGGAGGAGAGCAAGACCGGAGCCTGAACGAAGGGGCGGGGCTCGAAATCCGCACATCGTTCAGTTAGGTCTTGGCCGGACGCGCAGGCACAGTGGGAGTTGAGCCATGACTACGGACTGGTCCCTCGGCAAGACTTACATTCACGATGGGCAGGCGATCGCCTACGACATTTTCGGCGAAGGGGAGCCCGTCGTCTGCATCCACGGAACCCCTTTTTCCTCCTATGTCTGGCGGCGAATTGCGCCCGAGCTTGCCAGAGATCGCAAGGTTCATGTCTTCGACCTCCTCGGCTACGGGCAATCCGAGAAGGCGGAGGGCCAGGATGTCTCACTCGGCGTGCAGAACGGCGTTCTTGCGGCGCTTCTCCGCCATTGGCGGCTCGACCGGCCGAAAGTGATCGCGCATGATTTCGGCGGCGCGACGGCGCTGCGCGCGCATTTCCTCAACGGCTGCGATTATGAAAAGCTGCTGCTGGTCGATCCGGTGGCGATCCGCCCCTGGGGGTCGCCCTTCGTCCAGCACGTCCGGAACCATGAAGAGGCGTTCGCCGGCGTCCCCGATTATCTCCAACAGGCGATCTTGCGGGCTTATCTGCGCAGCGCGATCAGCCGGCCGATCAGCGATGCGGAGCTGGAGCCCTATCTTGCGCCCTGGCTCGGGCCGGTGGGGCAGCCCGCCTTTTACCGGCAGATTGCCCAGATGGATATGAAGTATACGGACGAGGTCCAGGACCGTTATGGCGAGATCCGCTGCCCAGCCGTGCTCCTATGGGGCAAGGAGGATCAGTGGCTGCCGCCGGAGCGCGGGCGCGAGCTGGCGGCCATGATCCCGAATTGTCGGCTTTACGAGATCCCGGGCTCCGGACATCTCATGCAGGAGGACGCCCCCGAGGCGATCATCTCTGCGGCTTTGCGGTTTTTCGGCTGATGTGTCCGGGGCATTCGGCCTGGAGCGGGATCATCTTAAGCTGAATCGATCGGGCTTGCGCGAGCGGTCTCTCTCTCCCTTGGGAGAGGGTTGGGGTGAGGGGTTACATCCTATCGATTCACGATCCCCTCACCCGGAATGCTGGCGCATTCCGCCCTCTCCCGGCTCGCGAACCTTTACGGTGAGCGACGCTTGTCTGGTCGCGATCAGCAAGACATCGCGACAAGCGCTCACCTTGGGGAGAGGGGAAGAAGTGTCCATCTCACCTTAACCCGCGCTACTGGACAATGGGCAGCCAGACGTCGAAACAGGCGCCGCCGCCGCTGCGCGGAAGGCATTCGACCTTGCCGTCATGGCGCTCGGCGATCTGGCGGACGAGGGCCAGTCCCAGCCCTGCTCCGCCTGCGCTCTCGGGCACGCTTTTGAGCCTGTGGAACGGCTCGAAAATCTTCTCCCGTTCGGGTTCGGGGACACCCGGCCCGCGGTCGCATACGGCAATGCGAACCTCGGTTGGTGTAGGACTGACCGTCACGGTCGTCGGCTCATCCCCGCCATAACGCGCCGCATTCTCAAGCAGATTGCGGAACAGCCGCCGGAGCAGCCGCCCGTTGCCCAGGATGGCGGGCGTTGCCCCGCTCGGCACATTCAGCTCGGCGTCATAGCGGGCACATTCCTCCGCAAGCAGACCGACAAGATCGACCGGCTCCCGCTTCCCCTCACGCGGCTCGTTCGCCTGGAGACGGCTTGCAAGCAGGATTTCCTCAACGAGCGCATCCAGCTCCTCGATGTTCCGCCGGATCTCGGTCTGCACCGCGCCGTCGGCTTTGTCCGTCTGAAGCCGTTCAATCGCCATTCTGAGCCGCGAAAGCGGTGAGCGCAGCTCATGCGAGGCGTTCGCCAGCAGCGTCTTATGCGCATTCAGAAGCGCCTCTATCCGGTCCGCGGAGGCGTTGAAGGTGGACGCCAGCCTGGCGATCTCGTCGCGTCCCGTTATCGCGACACGGGCCGAAAGATCGCCGCCGCCGAATGCGGCGACGCCTTGTTCAAGGCGCTCCAGCCGGCGGGCCAGATAGCGGATCAGCGGATAGGCGCTGATTCCGACGGCGATCGCGATGCCGAGCAATGCCGCAAGCCATCCCATACTGCGGATAGAGTGGAATTCGCGATCCGGAGCGACCGCGAGAAGCCGGCGTCCATCGCTCAAAGTGAGACCGTAAACCCCGCCCCATCCGCGCCACATCCACCGCCCGGGCGGTGCATCCCGAGCGCGCTCGAGGATGCGCGGCGGAAATTTGCCGGCCTGGGCGACAATCTTCCCTTGCGGAGAGAGCAGCAGCAGGGAGAAGCCGGTCCGCTCCTTCCAGAAGCGCAGCTCGGTGGCGAGCGCCGCCGGGCCGCGATCCGCCGGCAACAGCCTTTCGGCGATTTCCGTGCCGGCTTCCGGCCACCAGACGCCTCTGCCATCGTCGCCCTCGAAGACATGCAGCAGAATGCCAGCCAGACCGGCGAGCAGCGCAAAGACGAGCAGGCTTCCCAGGACCGTCAAATAGATGCGCAAATAGAGGCGGCTCATCAGCTCTGCGCCTTTGCGAACACATAGCCCACGCCGCGGACCGTCAAAATGCGCCTGGGTTGTTTGGGATCATCCTCGAGGGCGGCGCGCAGCCGGGCAATATGGACATCGATCGACCGATCGAGCGAGGAATCGTAGGGCTGATGATCGGCGCGGACCAGCTCCGCCAGAACTCTCGCGGGAGAGAACGCGACCGGCTCGCTCCGCCATGGCGAGGAGCAGATCGAACTGATAGCTGGTGATGGTCTTTTCCTCGCCATCGACGCGGACAATGCGGCTGCCGCGATCGATCTCCAGCCGGCCGAACTTCAAAATATCGGCGGCAGGGCCACGGCCGCGCCGCAGCACGACGCGAATGCGGGCGAGAAGCTCGCGCGGCTCGAAGGGCTTGGCGATGTAATCCTCCGCGCCGATCTCAAGACCCACAACCCTGTCCATCGGATCGCCTCGCGCCGTCAGCATGATGACCGGCAAAGACCGGAGAGACGGCTGAGATTGCAGATCGCGGAAAAGATCGAGCCCGTCCGTGTCGGGCAGCATGAGGTCCAGGATCAGGAGATCGAAGGGGCGGCGCTGCAACGTAGCGCGCGCGCTCGCCCCGTCCACTGCATGGGTGACGTCAAGCTGATGCTCGCGGAGGTAAGCCACGATCATCGAGGCAAGCCTGACGTCATCGTCCACAAGGAGAATGCTGGGCATGTCGCTCACACGTTCGATCGCGCTTGCTATCCCATGCCCCGCATTTCTTCTCAAGCCTCGCGCATTTTCCGAAAGACCGGCCACAGGCTTGACCTGGAAGACACCTAGCGCAACGCGCGTCCGGACAGCCCCGCGCGAAAGCGGGGATGGACGTGGGAACAGTTGCGCTCGCCTTTTGATGTAGATCAACTTGACCTCGTTCAAGTGATTCCACTTGAACGAGGGTTGATCTAATGCCAGAAGCGCCGGTTCCAGTGGTCGGTCAGCTGGCGCCGCTGCTCGGGACTCAAGACCGCCGCGGCCTCGGCCATCGCCTGGACGATTCGCTTCGAGCCGGTATCGATCTTGCTGACCTGCTCCGCCCTCAGCGCCTCGAAGGCTGCCGGATCGATGGTATCGGCGCGCAGCAACGCGACGAACTGCGAACGCAACTCCCGCGGGTTCACGCCGAGTGCGGCGAGATCCGACACGGCGGTCTTCGCGATTGCACTGACCTTTTGCTTCTGCTCCGCCGTCGCATCGACGCGGGACAGAGCCCTTTCGACGCGGCGATCGATGTGTGCCGCGGCGCGTTCGGGGTCGAGCCTGTGGTAACCAATGCCATGCCAGAGCCACGCGGAGGCGCTGTGGGCGCCGATCCCAAAGCCGCCAAGCGCACCGAGGCCGACCAGCAGCACGCCTATCAGGGCGCGCCGGACCCAGCTTCGCTTCGGCTTGGGCTGAGAGCGCGCATTTTCAGGCGTCGCGTTCGAGCCATCCATATCGGTCATATCCGTCTCCATTCCGGTTAACTGTGGATAGCCGATAGATGAGCCGGCGCTATTGCTGCCGAACCCGCCGATTGCAAAGTTTTGTAAAGACGGCGGCGAACGAAGCTCGGCCGCGTCAATATCCGGAGGATGTCGAGGGGCTTTGCGTCACGGGTCCGGTCTGCTTAGGCTTTTTCGGCTTTGGCGGGCTGGACTGGTTGCGCGCCGTCAGGAGCTCAAGCTCATTGAGACGGCAATCCTTGTCTTTGTCGGCGTATGTGAATGCAGGGTTCGGATGTTCGACAAATTCGGCCCGATCGATTTTTCCATCCCCGTTGCGGTCGAAATATTTGAAATCCGTATAGGAGAATGTCCTGTCGATCTTCGCCAGTGTCGGGAATTCCGCTTGGGTCAAATATCCTGCGCCGGCCTTATCCGCGCGCGCGAACAATTTCCCCGCCGCCGCCTTCCATTCATCGCAGGTGACGACATTGTCGTGGTTCTGATCGTAGCTGGCGACGCCCCCCAGAAAACCCTTATCGGCAGCGGAGAGCGCCGGTCCCTGAGAACCGGCACAGCCCGCCGCCGAGACGGCGAGGAGACAAAGCATCAGGTGAGCGGTCGGGATGCGCATCGCGTGGCCCCCTAGATCAACCCTCATTCAAGTGGAACCACTTGAGCGAGGTCAAATTGATCTATGTCTATAAGTTAGCGCAACTGTTCCCGCGTCCATCCCTGCTTTCGCGGGGACATGCCCGGACACGCATTGCGCCAGGTTCGATCCTTCACATTGCGCGGGCGCCGCCCGCGCAATGCATTCCAGAATGGCGACGTATAGCAGGATGAAAAGGCATTTATTGGACCAAGGAAAGGCCAGATTTCGAATGCTGCCGGAGAACAACGGGGGAACTGGCTTTGCCGGCGGTTCTGTGGTCAGCTCTGATAAGCTGATCGAATCCATACGGTGACAGCGCCAACGGCACGGCAAAGCGAGACGATTCGGCAATGGATTTCGGCACACCTGATCCGGCGGTTGCGGACTTTCTGATCTCGGCCGGTCTTGTTCGCGATCTGGCGGCCGCACGTTTTCGGCCTTTAGCCGGCGGGGTCTCCTCCGACATATGGCTTGTCGAGGCCGAGCGCACATTCTGCGTGAAGCGCGCCCTGCCGCGGCTGCGCGTTGCGGCCGAATGGCTGGCGCCGATCGAGCGAAGCGTCTACGAGGCGGCGTGGCTCAAGGGCGTTGCGAAGATCCTGCCGCAGGCCGTGCCGCAGCTTCTGGCGGAGGACTCCGATGCGGGCATTTTCGCGATGGACTATCTCGATCCCGCGCAATACCGCTGCTGGAAGGCCGAGTTGCTTGCCGGCCGGGTCGACGAAACGGTCGCCGCCGCGGTCGGCTCGCATCTGGCGACGATCCATTCCGCCTTTGCGCGGGACCCGCATTCACGCGCACGCTTTGCCACGGACGGCATATTCCGGTCGATCCGGCTGGAACCCTATCTCCTCGCGACTGCGCAGGTTCATACGGACCTCGCACCAATCCTGCACGCGCTTTGCGAGCGGACGTTGCACAGCGGGCGGACGGTCGTACATGGAGACATCAGCCCGAAGAACATCCTGATCGGTCCCAACGGCCCGGTTTTTCTCGATGCCGAATGCGCATGGTATGGCGACCCCGCCTTCGACCTTGCCTTCTGCCTCAATCATCTGCTGCTGAAGACGCTCCCGGTTCCGGCGGCGCGGCGGAGATTGCTCGGCGCATTCTCCGTTCTGACCGACGCCTATCTGCCGCGGGTCGATTGGGAGCCGCCTCAGGACGTCGAGCGCCGCGCCGCGTCTTTGCTGCCGGGGCTGTTGCTGGCGCGGATCGACGGCAAGTCGCCGGTCGAATATATCACCGAGGAGGCAGGCAAAGCGCTGGTCCGTTCGGTGGCGCGCCGGCTTCTTGCCTCACCGCCCGACACGCTTGCAGCCATAGGGGCGGAATGGCCCGCCGCAATCGTCAAAGGAAGCAAATGAAGGACATGCGCATCGAGACCGTCACGGCGCAGCGGGTGTGGGACTCGCGCGGACGGCCGACGGTTGAAGCCGAAATCGCGCTGGCGGGCGGCGCAAGGGGACGGGCGATCGCACCGGCCGGCGCCTCGCGCGGCTCAGGCGAAGCGGTCGATCTGCGGGACGGCGGTCCGGCATTCGGCGGTCTCGGCGTGGACGCGGCATGCCGCGCCGTTCAGGAGGCCATCGCGCCCGTCTTAACTGGAATGGCCGCCGACGATCAGGCCGCCGTCGATCGGGCGATGATCGAGCTGGACGGCACGCCGAACAAGGCGCGCCTCGGCGGAAATGCGACGATCGCCGTCTCCATGGCGGCGGCGCACGCCGCGGCGGCGGGGCACGGCGTACCGCTCTGGCGCTATCTGGCCGGGGACGCGCCGCCAAGACTGCCCATGCCGATCATACAGATTTTCGGCGGCGGCGCGCATGCCGGGCGCCGGATCGATTTGCAGGACATCATGGCCGTTCCGCTCTCCGCATCGTCTTTCGATGAGGCCACGATCATGATTGCGGAGGTGTACCGGGCGGCGGGCGCGATCATGGCCGAAGCCGGCCTGTTGCGGGGCGTCGCCGACGAAGGCGGCTGGTGGCCGGAATTCGCCTCCAACGAAGAGGCGCTCGATCAGACCGTCCGCGCGATCGAGCGGGCCGGATACCGGCCGGGTAACGACATCGGGATTGCGCTCGATGTGGCCGCCAGCCAGTTCCGCGAGGGCGACAGCTACCGGCTCGGCGCGGATCGTCTCTTTCTCCGGAGCGAGGCGCTCGTCGAGATGCTCGCCGCGTGGTGCCGCCGTTACCCGATCGTCTCCGTCGAGGACCCTGTCGCCGAAGATGACGATTCGGGCATGGCGGCGTTCACCGAGGCCGTCGGCGGGCAGGTGCAAGTCGTTGGAGACGACTATCTGGTCACCTCCGCTGCGCGCGTGGAGCGCGCCGCCGCCCTGAAGGCCTGCAATGCGGCCCTGATCAAGCCCAATCAGGCCGGAACGCTGACCGAGACCCTCGCCGCGTTCGATGCCGCCCGGAAATCGGGATGGCGGACGATCATCTCGGCCCGATCCGGCGAAACGGAGGATGTGACCATCGTCCATCTCGCCGTCGGCTGGCGGTCGGATCAGCTGAAAGTCGGCGCATTTGCCCGGTCGGAGCGGATGGCGAAATGGAACGAAGCCCTGAGGATCGAAGCGCAGCTTGGAGGGGAGGCCGCGTTCGCAGCGTGGCTCTCTTGAGTTGACGAAGCCGCGACGGCAAGGGACATCAGCCCAAACGCTCGATCAGCGCCGTCGCGGCGGCGGGATTGCTCACCTTGTGGCCGCCGATGACACAGAGACAGACGTCACGGGGCGCGCCGACCGCCTTTCGCGGCGCGACCGTTTTCAGCTTCGAGGGAAGCTTACCCGCGGCCCAGCTCTTCGCCCGTCTGGCTCAGAGATCGAGCGCGGACCGCGAATAGCCGAGCTGACGCCCTACGGATCGATACACAAGGCAGTCAGCCCAGCGCGGCAGAAAGATGACCGAAATGGCCCGCGATCAGACAAGGCCCCATCCACATTTAACTCATCGATGGACCGTTGGTGCGCCATACCATTTGCTGTCGGCCGGCATGGTTTCACCCTTCATGAGCAATGACAATGGTCCCAGGACCGCGCGGTCATTCATCGAAGTGTCGTAAAGCACCACAGCCATGTTGCCCACCGAGCAGTTGTCTCCAATCCTGACATAGGATGATTTCATCACTCGATCTTCGAAAAGATGGCTTTGCAGAATGACGCCCTCATTGATTGCCGCATAATCGCCGATCTCAACCAGGTCGAATTCAGAGAACAGGTTGGAGGCGATATAGCAATGACGTCCGACCTTGCACCCGATAAGCCGCAATGGAATTCCCGCAAACGGTGTTCCGAACAGGATGCTCGTAATAGGCGCCATGATCGACTCGTAGGCGCCGTTAACCATCTCATTCAGCCAGACATAACGGCACCATAGTGGCTTGATGACAGGATGGAATTTGCCCATCACAACCCATTTCAGCGCAACAACGAACAAGACCGCAGCAAGCGCGAGCAATATCGTGAGCACCGGCGTGACAGCCAGCATCGGGTAAAATCCGTAAGTCTGATAAAGATAGAGCAGTGTCGCGATACCCGTCAGGCCAAGGATAAGTGTCGAGTAGGCCGGGATAAGAATTCTCAGGGCATCGATAATCGCTCGTTGAGCATACAGTCCGAACGACGGCTGATAGGTCAGCTTATTGTCAAAGTCACCGACCTTTTGCCGATTTGGCAGACGGAACCCTGGCAAACCAAGCCAATCGCTGCCATCCGGTATCGGCTCTGTTCTTGAGGGAGGTGAAGACAGCACGCCGAGCAGGCAGTCGTCACCGACGGTTGCTCCGGTCGGCAGAATTGCACTGTTGCCAATGAAGCTGCGCTTCCCGACCGTGTTGCTTCGAAGCTCGAAACGTCCACCAAATGCGCGCTTACCTCCGAGAATGCATCCATCGGCGAAGAAACTCCCGTCTCCGGCCGTAATCAGTTCCGGCATGAAGCTCCACATCGTCGATAATTCACAATGTTTCCCAAGCTTCGCGCCGAGCAATCGCAACCAGGGCGGAAGGTATATCGTTGTGAAAACAGGCAGCATCATCGACCCCACCCCTCGCATGAGGCTGAATGCCAGCCAGTATCTGAGGTAGTATACCGAATAGAGGTTGAACACCCCCTCCTTCGCGCGAGGCAATATTATTGATTTGAGCCAGACCACCCACAGACACATGACAAGAACAAGGACCGGAACTGCGGCAAAGAGTATTGCCATCGCTGTGAGAAGCCAGCCCTGCTGAAATCCGATGATGAGGAAAAACAGCGCCAGCATAGGCGGAATCATCAGAAACACGCCCGAAAGGACACTGAACAATACGGCGAATATCGAAAAGACCGTTTTGCGAAAAGCACCGTATCGCTTCAAATCACCTTCTGGAACGGCGACGTCCGTGACCTCAGCCGGCGAGCCGCGACGCTGTTCGCCGGCTGCAATTGTCTCGTCGTCATAAAGTAATGACTGATCATCCAGCCTCGCATCGTCCTGCATTTTGACGTTCAAACCGAGCACCGAATGGGCTCCGACAAAACAGCGGCTGCCAATTTCTATTTTGCCGATGTGCAAATAACCATTCTCTATGCGGTAGCCCAGCAGTTGGGTATCGGTCCCGACACTTGTGTCAGCGCCAATCGTAAGGCAGTCCCAGATTGAACATTCCGCCGTGTCCAGTGCGCAGTTGCGACCGACTTTCGCCCCCATCAGCCGGAAATAGGCGGGCATGATGGGCGTCCCGGTAAACATACTTATGCCACTGAGCCCCTGCAGGCCGGAGACAAGCCACCAACGAACATAGTAAGGGCTCCATAGTGGATAAGAGCCTGGTTTATAGCGTCCTATGATCAACCATTTGGACGCGATGCTCAGCGTCATGATGATCGGCCAAAGCGCAATGGCGAAACTACATAGATACAATGCCGCGCCAAACAATGACATGCGGCCTAAAAGGACTTCGTCTGCATAAATAATGAAGACAGCCGCCGGCCATGATAATAGAACAAGAAAGCCCAGGATAATGAGTTCCTGGACGGCCGCGGCGAATTGCGTTGGCGTCTCTTGGATTGGCCGCCCCAATGCACGATTTCTTGCCTTGTGGTATTCAAGCTCCTCTCTGATGTGCGTTCTCAATCGAAGATCGGCCGTAGATAAATTTTCAATATCCTTTTGACGTCCGGAAGACCAAAAACCAAAGATTTTTTTGACGTTTAGCTGATAAAATTTGCCGATTTCGTCAAGCGCGTCTTTCAGATAGGCGCCTGTTTGTTTTGCAGTCTTCGGCTTTATCGCATCCGCTTCAGACAGCCGCAACAAATGTTCAGCTAGTGATGCGATTTTTGGGTAGGTATAGACATCCCTGACGGCGATCTCCAGCCCGGAAACACTGCGCAAGAGGGTAACCATTTGCGCGGCGAGCAACGAATGGCCGCCCAGATCAAGGAAGAAATCTTGGTCTACTCCAACTTGCTCAATCTTGAATAATTTTCGCCACGCTTCAGCGACCTTCTCTTCCATCTCCGTTTGTGGAAGCGAGAGCTCGCTATAGTCGACTAAAGGCGTGCAGGGCGCGGGTAAGCTCTTTCTATCGACCTTGCCGCTAACGAGGCGAGGCATTGCCTCAAGGACCTCGAAAAACGTAGGCACCATATACGGAGGCAGTTTCGAGCGCAGTCCAGCGAGGACCTCTTTGCGGTCCAACGGCTGTGCGGGGTCTTTAAGCTCGACATACGAAGCCAGGGCGTCCTGGTCGTCATCACGATGGAGCTTGGTGACCGCAATGCCGATGTTCGGTTGTTCGGATAGAAGCGCGTCAATCTCCGACAACTCGACCCGATAGCCGCGGATCTTGACCTGGTTGTCGGCTCGACCGAAGAACTCGATCTCTCCCTCGTCGTTAATGCGTGCGACATCACCGGCGCGATAGTAACGGGTTTCGTCTCCAGGCTTGGTTCGATAAGCGACTTCGGTCAGGTCCGGCCGTTTGAGATAGCCGCGCGTAACACCGACGCCGCTGACATACAGCTCGCCCTTTGTGCCCTGTGGGACCGGATTCATCTCGCTGTCAAAGATATGAACCTCATATCCGCGAAGAGGCTTTCCGATCGTAACGGGTTTTCCAGGCTTGCAGACGAAGGCTGTGGTGTTCACCGTAGCTTCGGTCGGGCCATACACATTGAGCATCAGTCGTCCTGGAGTTGCCCATGCTTCCACCAGTTCCGGAAGGCAAACTTCGCCGCTGACGACGAGCTGACGCAGCAACGGCAATTTCTTCTGTATCGTCGTCAGCATTGTCGGAACTGTCGAAAAATAGGTCACGCATTGGCTATCCAGATATTCAGCCAGATCATCTCCGAAGCGCGGCGTATCGATAGTCGGCAGGACCAGCGTTGCTCCGTTGGAGAACGCCATCCACATCTCTTCGACGGAACCATCGAATGTGAGCGCGAATCCCTGGAAGATCCTGTCAGCCGGCGTTGTCTGGCAGACCTCGTTAAAGGCAACGGCGAATTGCGCCGCATTGCGGTGTTCCACCATCACGCCTTTGGGCTGCCCAGTCGTACCCGACGTGAACAGCACGTAACAAAGGTCGGTCGGTTCCAGACCGATCTGAGTGCGGGACGGGCGCGTGCAAGGTTGAGCGGCAAGCTGATCGCCGGCCTCGTCAAGCACGAGCGTCTTTCCGTCGAACACCTCGTCGATTCGATGGCGTGTCTTTGCTTCGCATACGACAACGCCGACCTCGGCCTGGGTCAGTACGTAGCGCATGCGGTCGTCGGGGTAGCTCAGATCGAGCGGGACGTAGCCTCCGCCAGCCTTGAGCACACCCAGGATAGTAAGGATCGGCAACTCCGAGCGGTGGAACAGCAGACCAACCAGCTTCCCCGGGCCGACGCCGAGCTGGCGCAAATGGTGCGCAATGCGGTTCGCTTGTTCTTCGACCTCTTGATAGGTCAGCGAAGCGGCACCGCTTATGGCGAGGGAATTGCCGTGCTCTGCAAGTTGAGCTTCGAACAGCTCATGCAGGCACATCGTGGGCATTGATGCAGTCGTAAAGTCCGAACTAATGGCCGACAGATGTTTAGTCATAATGCACCTCGCCCCATTGGTTTCCTGCCCTTTCCGGATTGAAAGGGTGCTGCGAACTTGAATGACTTATTCAAGATCCGCGCGCTGTGACGCAGTTCACAGCGGAGTGCCGGCGTTGGGTGCAATTGTGATCGTGCAGATGAGATCGAGCATGAGGAAGTCGTCCACTTAACGCCGCATCAAAATTCTGGATCGGCCATGAGCCTAAACCATCTTCAAAAGGCTCAAAGCGACATCTTCCCAAGGCTTGAAGGGTCAACGCGACTTAACGTGAAAGAGAATGTCATGACCGCAACCACACCAACTCTCGCGCCGTGGAAAGATGTTCCGCAAAGTCTGTTCGACAATCACGCATGGCAGGACAAGAATGCCATCTTTCGCGTGCCTCAGCTCGAAGAAGCTCTCGAGGGAACTGTTTCATCTACAATGATCGGTGAGATCACATCGGCCGTCAAGATGGTTAACATGTCGATCCGCCTGACCCCCTACATCATGGAGCTGATCGACTGGAACAACGTGGAAGCCGATCCGATCCGCCGCCAGTTCCTGCCGATGCTTAGCGAACTCGAACCTGACCATCCATCTCTGGTGGTCAACTCGCTTCACGAGCGCGAACACTCCCCGGTCAAAGGCCTGGTCCACCGCTATCCGGACAAAGTCCTGTTTCTCGCGACGTCCGTTTGCCCCGTCTACTGCCAGTTTTGCACGCGTAGCTACGCCGTCGGCGGTGACACGGAGCAATTGCAGAAGGACAAGGTGGCAAGTGCAAAT
The DNA here is from genome assembly GCA_963749875.1 of uncultured Alphaproteobacteria bacterium. Lineage (GTDB taxonomy): Bacteria > Pseudomonadota > Alphaproteobacteria > Rhizobiales > Rhodomicrobiaceae > JAHQVI01. The sequence continues at coordinate 191,713 of CAVVOX010000002.1, read as the reverse complement.
AACTGGGACGCAGCTCTCGACTATATCCGGACGCATCCGGACATCGAAGACGTCGTCGTTTCAGGCGGAGACTCGGCCAGGCTCAAACCCGCCAATCTGAGATTGCTTGGCAACGCGCTGCTCGACATCCCGCACATCCGCCGCATCCGCTTCGCGACCAAAGGTCTTGCGGTGCAGCCGATGAAATTCCTCACCGACACGGCATGGATGGACGCCCTCGTCGAGGTCGTCTCGCGCGCCCGCAGGGAATTCAAGCATGTGTGCATCCATACACACTTCAATCATCCTCGCGAAGTGACGCCAATGGTCGAACAGGCCATGCGCCGGCTGCACGCGGACGGCGTTTTCGTCCGAAACCAGACGGTTCTGCTCAGGGGCGTCAACAACGACGCGGCGACGCTGCAAGACCTCATCAAAAAGCTCGGCCGCGTGAACATCCATCCCTATTACGCCTATCTTTGCGACATGGTGAAAGGGACCGAACATTTCCGCATTCCACTTCACGAGGCACAGACTCTCGAGAAAGAGGTGCGCGGCTCGACTGCGGGCTTCAATACCCCGCTGTTCATCGTCGACACGCCGGCGGGGAAACGGGATGTGCACAGCACGGAAGCCTACGATCGTAATCTTGGCATTTCCACTTTCACCTCACCGGCCGTCGCGAATGGAAAGCTGCACCACTACTATGATCCGATCCGCAGCGTTCCTGGCATGTCTCGCGACAAATGGATTGCCGAATGCGCAGGCCAAGGTGATCTCCGGGCAGCGTGAGCCTGCATCAATTGGCCGAGGTCAACTGGCAGCCTCGGCTAACCTAGATATTCTTATGCGCGACCAGCGTCTTGGAGTTTGGAACGATGACAATTTTTGTGAACCAGCGGGACGGCGGACGCTGCGAATCCACTCCCGTCGTTACGAGCAAGCAAAAGGTGACCGAGGCGGTCCTCGAAACCACGGCTCGCCAAACCGCCTCGGGCGTCGTTCGCGTCCGCCTGGAACAGTTGGCTACGGGTTGCTGGTCCGTGGAAGCTGCGGCGGGCAACCGCGGTGGCCTTTTCCGCGACTATGCTTCCGCAAAGAAATTCATTCGGCGGGAGTTCGCCGCCAGGCAACTCACGGTTGTCGAAATGTTGTCGGCATGATCAGACATGGTCGGATCGGCCAATAGCGATGATCGACATCGCAGTACGACAGCTGGACCTGTAACCACGCTGTATCTACGAGACCTGTGTGCGAGGTGTTTTGGGCGAGAAGTCTTGTTTTTTGAATCTCTCGAATTCAATTCGTTCAGCGGAGGGAGGCTCAAGATGGTGCGTCGCCGGATCGGTCAGGAACCGTTCGGGGTCATTGCTGAACGCGGGCGGCGTTCATGTCCAGATCGACCCGCGCTAAAGTGGAATCACTCGAGCGAGGTCAAGTTGATCTATTTCAAAAGACGAGCGCAACTGTTCCCGCGTCCATTCCCGCCTTCGCGGGGACATGCTTGGACGCGCGTTGCGCTAGGGCCCGTGGACAATCAAGGGATTCACATTTTCCTCGAACAGTGATTCAAACTTCCTTTTGGGAGGTTTGCATGCGCTGGGAACGCTTCGTGCTGTCGGATTCTCAATGGAGTGTTATCGCTCCGCTCTTGCCGGGCAAGGCGAGCGATTGCGGTGTGACGGCTCGGGATAACCGGCTGTTTCTCGAAGCCGTGCTGTGGCGCGTTCGCACCGGCGCACCCTGGCGGGATTTGCCATCTGGCTTTGGGGCTTGGAACAGCATCTTCCGGCGGTTTCGCCGTTGGGCGATGGCCGGTGTTTTCGATCGCATTTTCAATGCCTTGTCCGGAGAGCCCGATTTCGAATATATCCTCATCGACGGAACGATCGTTAGCGTGCATCAGAAGGCAAGCGGCGCAAAAGGGGGACTCTCGATCAGGCCATCGGCCGCTCAAAAGGCGGCCTGACAACGAAGATTTTGGCGCTGGTCGATGCCTTGGGCAATCTCGTGCGCTTTTCCTTGTGGCCAGGGCAGCGCCATGACAGCATCGGTGCCTCGGACCTTATCGGGGGACTGACATTTGAGGCTCTGCTCGGCGACAAAGCCTTCGACAATAACGCTATACGAGACGAGCTGGAGAGGCGCGAAGCGGAGGCCGTCATTCCATCAAAAGCGGATCGAAAACAGCCGATCCCGCACGATCGGGTCAAATATCGGTGGCGTCATCTCATCGAGAATTACTTTAGCAAAATCAAAGACTTTCGATCCGTGAATACGCGATACGACAAAACAGACCTGAGCTACAAAGCCACGATCAACCTTGCCGCTATCGTGATCGCACTGAGATAATTGTCCACGGACTCTAGACGATCTGGCGAGATTGATCGACCGGGCGTCTGTTGAGAGAGATGCTGGTTGCGGTCCGGTATGATCTTGCCGACGTCAAGCCGGCCAGACCTCAGCCTCCCGCAGCTCATGAGCCGTGATGGTCGTTACCTCGGTGGCCGCGGGGGATGAAGGCCAGGCTCACCAAATGCGTAGAAATGCAGAAACGCAGATCGACAACGCGACCGTTACACGTGATTGCCTTCCGTTTTGCGAAGTCAATTTCTATGTCATGATAATCGAGGAAGATATGATCAAGCGGATAAACGGCTTTGTAAACAGCCTCCTTGGCTACGAACAACAGCCGCCCGCGAAACGGGTCGGCAACCAAATTCGTTCGCTCGTTGGAAGTCGCAACCAAATCCACCAATTCGCCGGGTAGATGCTCAGCCGGCTCCACGTCTATTCCCAAGGCGCCTACATCGCGGCACCGGCCTACGGCCGCGACCGCATAATCAGCATCGTGTGCGAGAGAGCCTCTTATACCTTCGGGCCAAACCGGTGCTCCGGATTGGCTACGTGGAACGGCGCAGTCGGAATAGCCAATTCGGCTCAAGAGCTGTCTGGCGACCACGCGCGCCGCACCACTCGCGCGCCGCACCGTCGCGATGCTTCCCGCGATGGCGGCGGCTTCAGCCGGCAGGAGAGCGGCCTCGTCGCCGGGCGAGATCAGTCGGTGGCCTACCATTACGCCAGGGACAGCGAGCTCCGCGACGGCTGATTCAAATGTCGGACTGACGGTGATTGTCATCGGCGCATTGACCGCTCAACCAGAGTGGGACCTGACAAATCGGAAACGGTTTTGCCCTGCTCGCGTCATTGCGAGGAGGCGGAGCCGACGAAGCAATCCATTGACTTCTCGGCACCGGCAGCTCGTGGATTGCCGCGCGGCCTTCGGCCGCTCGCAATGACGGAGACGGCTCCGTTTCCGTCACAACTGATCTCGCTCAAGGGTCGCGCAAAGCCGAAAAGGCGAATCTCATTGTCGTCCCTACGCTGATCTTCCGTTTTTTGCCGTGCATCCGCAAGGCTTATGAACCAATGCGCATTCAGGCACGCCACGTGGAAGGCGCTGTTAAACCACTCGATAAACGCTTCGGCGGCCGATTTGCCAGGCCGTGAGAAGGCGAGCATGACGCCTTGTAACCTTTGTCGAAGAAATCGACGCGTTGTGATGCGCATCACGCCTGGGAACAGTCCACGCCGGTAATATCCAACAATAGAAAGGGCATGATGTCCTACGACATCGAAAGCAGCCCGGGGGTTGAAGCCCGACCCCAAGACAAAATGGGTGGAGTGAGACGATGTTTATTTCAGGCAGCACCAGCAATGAAATCCCCTGGAAACCGGGTGCCCCCGTCACAGAGGCATCGGCTGTTGAAAGCAGGTCGGACCGAAATCGCCCCGAGCTTTCGCTCTGTGAGATCTTTGAACTGCTGCGCGGCCGGTTGCCGGCCGATGCAATACCGTCCTGTCTGGAGCAGCTACCTTTCATCCCGATGACGGTCGACAACGAAGCAGCAACGACCTAGTGGTCTGATCCATTCAGGCGATTCCCAAATTCTCCGAAGCAGCTCATTCTTGCGCAATGAGATCAGGGATCACCGTGACTGTTACGCGCGATGAGCGGCTTCGTCTTGAAACCATCATTGCGGATCGTTGTGCGCCTCAGAAACACGTCTGGCGCGCGCAGATTATTCTGGCCACCGCCGATGGTTGCGGCACCACCGAGATCATGCGCCGGTCCGGCAAATCCAAACCCGTCGTCTGGCGTTGGCAGGAGCGCTTCATGCATGAGGGCGTGGATGGGCTGCTTCGCGACAAGACGCGGCGGCCAGGGAAGAAGCCTTTGCCCGCAACGACCGTGCAACGTGTCGTTGATCTGGCGCTGAGCAGGCCGCCGGGAGAGACCACGCATTGGACCGGCCGGATGTTGGCCAGGGCTGCCAATGTCAGCCTGCGTTCGGTTCAGCGCATTCTTGAAGCCCATCAGCTTTCTCCGCACCGGATCCGGACGTTCAAGCTTTCCAAAGATCCCCACTTTGCCGACAAGCTCAGAGACATTGTCGGTCTCTACGTTGATCCGCCCGCTCATGCCGTCGTTTTCTCGGTTGATGAGAAGAGCCAAATCCAGGCGCTGGACCGTACCCAACCGGGACTGCCAATGAAGAAGGGGCGAGCCGGAACCATGACCCATGATTACAAGCGGAACGGGACGACGACCTTATTCGCCGCGCTCAATGTGCTGGAAGGAACGGTCATTGGCCGCAACATGCAGCGCCATCGTCATCAGGAATTCATCCGCTTCCTGAATACCATCGAGGCGCAGGTTCCGGCAGGCAAGCTCGTCCACGCCATTGTCGACAACTACGCGACGCATAAACACTCCAAAGTCAGGGCCTGGCTGGCGCGCCATCCGCGTTGGACATTCCATTTTACGCCAACTTCAGCGTCCTGGCTCAATGCTGTCGAGGGCTTCTTCGCAAAACTCACGCGGCAACGGTTGAAACGGGGCGTGTTCCGATCCCTCGTTGAGCTGCAAACGGCTATCAACCGCTTTATCCAGGAAAACAATGCCGAGCCGAAACCCTTCGCCTGGACAGCCGATCCAGATCGGATCATCGAAAGCGTCAAGCGTGGGAAGCAAATGTTAGAGTCGCTCCACTAGAGCCCGTGGACAATCAAGGGATTCACATTTTCCTCGAACAGTGATTTCAAACTTCCTTTTGGGAGGTTTGCATGCGCTGGGAACGCTTCGTGCTGTCGGATTCTCAATGGAGTGTTATCGCTCCGCTCTTGCCGGGCAAGGCGAGCGATTGCGGTGTGACGGCTCGGGATAACCGGCTGTTTCTCGAAGCCGTGCTGTGGCGCGTTCGTACCGGCGCACCCTGGCGGGATTTGCCATCTGGCTTTGGGGCTTGGAACAGCATCTTCCGGCGGTTTCGCCGTTGGGCGATGGCCGGTGTTTTCGATCGCATTTTCAATGCCTTGTCCGGAGAGCCCGATTTCGAATATATCCTCATCGACGGAACGATCGTTAGCGTGCATCAGAAGGCAAGCGGCGCAAAAGGGGGACTCTCGATCAGGCCATCGGCCGCTCAAAAGGCGGCCTGACAACGAAGATTTTGGCGCTGGTCGATGCCTTGGGCAATCTCGTGCGCTTTTCCTTGTGGCCAGGGCAGCGCCATGACAGCATCGGTGCCTCGGACCTTATCGGGGGACTGACATTTGAGGCTCTGCTCGGCGACAAAGCCTTCGACAATAACGCTATACGAGACGAGCTGGAGAGGCGCGAAGCGGAGGCCGTCATTCCATCAAAAGCGGATCGAAAACAGCCGATCCCGCACGATCGGGTCAAATATCGGTGGCGTCATCTCATCGAGAATTACTTTAGCAAAATCAAAGACTTTCGATCCGTGAATACGCGATACGACAAAACAGACCTGAGCTACAAAGCCACGATCAACCTTGCCGCTATCGTGATCGCACTGAGATAATTGTCCACGGACTCTAGCTCAACGCGCGCCGAAACGGACGCGGACAGTTGTGCTAACTTATTGGGAATAGATCAACTTGACCTCGTCCAAGTGATTCCACTTGAACGAGGGTTGATCTAGGGGCCTGTGAGGATTTGGGATTTTCAAATTCGACGAACCGTGATTTAGGCCCCCCAATAGAAGTTTTCGATGGATCACGGTGATTGTGGTTAGTGTCTGTCCGGAAGCATGTTGAGTCATTGGAATCGTTTATGATTCTCTGCCGTTCAAAGGATTCTTGGGGGCGAGCATGTGGACGGCAGAGAACCGCGCTCGATACAAGCGGAACTATCCAGACATCACAGAGTCTACCAAAGGTGTTGCGTGCCCCCGAAACCAAATTGTCTCGTATGATATCAAATGGGTAGACCGCTTCGGCAGGCTATTTTTTACGTATTCGTGTGTCATGCGTTGATGCGATTTGCTCTACGCAACTGGGGGCTGCTCAGCACCAGCTCATTTCGCCTACGCCGGGTTCCCGCGACACCTCACGGATGTTCGCTTCGATGACGCGATACCCCAGATTTCCATAAAGCTTCTGGCGGCCCTGATTGAGCACAAAGGTTGGACTGCCCTCGATCTTGAGGCGATCTCGTTGCTGGTAGTCGGCAGCCAGTGAAGCGAACGCCGCACCACTGTTGATCTCAGCCTCCACCGGGGCAAGAGGAATGCCGATCTGTTCGGCAATCGCATGCTGGACCTTGCGCTGGGAGACGTCGCGACATTCATGGAAAAATGCGCGACGCAACTGCCAGATCAATTGCGCTGAAAGAGGGCTGCCAACGCCGGAGTTGCCGCCACCTTCAGACCTCAGCTCCACAATCTGGACAGCTTTGATGAACAGATGTGCACTGTCCGAACTCGCCGGCTTGGTTGAAAGCCATATTTCCGGGTGGACGTCGATGTGGCTGAATTTCTTGCCGACCTCTCGCAGATGTCGATTGAATCCGTCGTAGGCACCTTTGTCGGCCCATCCCCGCGCGATCTTGTCTGTGGTATTTCCAAAGACGGAGCAGAACCTATAATCAATTTGCACGTCCGCACCGAAGTTTCTGGCAATCTCCTCAAGCCGGATGTGGGACGCATAGGCCCATATACAGAGCACGTCCGAGAAATACGTGATTGAAACAGGAACGGTCGTAACCACTTCCGTCATCCATCGTTTGAGAAGGCGCGATCGAAACGCGATCTCACCCACCAAAAAATTAGCTTGATCGCAATGGTATCCGAATTCTGGCGGCCATTTACTTTCCTAACGGCGAAGAAATCATCGCTCGAGGTTTTTGCGAAATAGCATTTCATCTGATCTCAATCGGCCGATGGGAACACGGCGGGATAGTGTGGCTCATGGCTTGCGGCGACGGAACGCCAAGACGGCAATAGTGATGACCACCAGAGCCAGCACAAGAATGCCGATCCCTCCGAAGCCGCCCATTCCGTAACTTCCGTTACCCATACCCCATCCCCAGCCGCCGCCCATCATGCCGCCACCATGACCAGGCGCCGGCCCCTGACCTTGTCCGCCCATCTGTGCATTCGCCGCGGTCGCGAGAGCCAATGTCGCGAGCGTGGACATCGCGAGCAGCCGCGCCGCAGCGCTACGGAATAAGGACATGATAATTCTCCTGAAGACATCATTGCGCGACCGGACTGCTCTCACAATGAAGCGGTCCAATCGAGTAAAACCTTTCCGTGCTAGTTATAAGTGTCAACTTTATGGATTAGTTCCAATTTACCATCGCGAATTCGACTCGGTGGGCGTTTTGTGCGCGCTAGTGCTCAAATGTTGGCATCGGAAACAAGATCGCAGCGGCGCCTAAGTTGCGGCACCGCCGTACCGGCGTTATTGAGTCACCGTGAGCGGTGTCCACATGCCGGCGCCATAGTGGCCCGGCACGTTGCAGATCAGCAGGTAGGCACCCGGTTTGAGATCGAGCGTGATCGTCTTCTCGGCGTTCGGCTGCATCTCCTCTGTCTCGCCCAGCATCTTGACCTGCTTTTCCCGAATTTGGCCGGCGTTGTAGTCATATGGCAGCGGCGCATTGGGATTATCGACCGCCACGACGGTCATCTCACGCACAATGCTGCGCGAAAGATTGGACACGTCGAAAGTGACCTTGCCGGCTTTGACCGATGAGATGTTGGCGCGCATCGACATGCCGCCCATCATGCCATATCCCGGACCGTAGCCCTGTCCGCCGCCTAGACCATAACCTTGACCCATCATGCCGGGGCCATGGCCGGCGCCGCCGCCGGGTCCAAACATCGCGGTCATATCGATCAGGGAGATCTTGACGGTCTGTTGATCGGCTGCGCCGGCAGGCGCCATGAATTCGAACAATAGCACGAGGACCGCTAAGCCCGCGTGAGCAAAATAACGCATGGGAGTGAATACGCCGAACTTATGGCGCTGAACCGCAGCGGACAAATCCGCTTCAGCCTGATCCACGGATTTCGGTATTTCCACAATGTATTTCATTTCATCCGTCCTAATTCGAGATAGGCATTTCTAAAGGCTCTGTCCGCGTTGAGTATGTGTTTCATCCAATGGCGGCGGCCAAGCAGTGCTCGGGCGCAAGGGAAGCAGCGGATTTTTCCAGCATTCGCCGCCAGCCGAGATAGTTGGGCAGATATTTCGTCGCCACGCCGTTGAAGCGGTTGAGCCATTTCTTGAAGCGGCTGATATAGCTATTGACGGTCTGGATGTGCAGCACCTTTTCATGCACGTGCTCGCCGTGGCTGGCGAGGATCAGCTCGTATTCGATCGCTTCTGCCTTGGCGAAAGCGATCAGCGCCGGATCGCCGTCCATGCACAGCAGCACGTCAGTGTTCGAAACTGCTCCCTTCAAAACCGCGTTGACGGCGTCCTCCGAGCGATTGTGCAACACCGCATCCAGATGATGGCCGTAGCGGTCGCGGGCGATCAGGATCGGCGTTTGTTCGCTGGACAAGCCTGGCTTTTCAGCCTTGCCGCCGCGCTTCCTCGCCTTGCGCGGCAAGCGCCGCTCACCTTTCCGGCTTTGCAGAACGAAACATTCGTCGACCTCGACGATGCCGGTCAGCCGCTGGTCCTTAAGGTCTTTCTGCGCCTTCAAAAAACGATGCCTCCAGCGGAAGGACGTGCTCTTGTCGATCCCGGTCCGCACCGCCGCGGCGCGGACGGTCTCCGAGCCGTTGAGCGCTTCGGCGAATTTCAGCCAGCGGTCCCGCTTTCGAAGCCGGGCCAGCGGCGTGCCGGTCAGAGCGTTGAACGTCCTGGCGCAGGCCAGGCATTTGTAACGCCACAGACCCCGCGCCATACCATGGCGATGGATGCGACGCCCCTTGCAATGCGGGCATTTCAGATCGGTCTGAAACTGGCCATCGATGAGCTTTTGCGTTTCATTTCCAGCGCTCCGCTCGCGAAGAGTATCGATCAGCTTGCGGCCCTGCGCGGGCGTGAGTTCCGCGATAAGTTCCGCTAGCCGCTGTTTGAATTTTCGGTGCTCCATGATCGGTCTCCCTTAATGGGAACAAATCAGGAACTTGAACTGCCGTCAATCCCCATACTCAGCGCGGACAGAGCCTCGGAGAATACCCGATATTCCGCGAACAATATAATTGCTTGCTTTGTAATCAGTAGGTCGGGGGTTCGAGTCCCTCAGCCGGCACCAATAAAACCCTTTATTACCGACGACTTATCAAAAACCCCAAGCGAACAACGATCAGCAAAAGTTCCGTGGGGTCCCAACGACGCAATTACCGAATATCCCCAACCTGACGAGACGCGGCCATGATGCCGACTTTGCGCGAACCGCATTGCCCGCATTTTCATCGAACGCATCAGCCCTCACGCCGACCGCCGTCATTGAGTCTCACCAGTTCCTCACCGATCATTCATTTTTAGCTGAACAAGGCCTCGGCCACACCATGGCGCGGTGAGGCTCAACGGACGTATTGGTTACGCCAACTCCGGTTATCCACCGCGCGGTGTTGATGCGTCACGCTCATACATATCAAACGCGTTTTCCGATTTGAACCTCTCCGCCCATCAATGCGTCTGACGGATTACAGCTTTCATGGTGGAGACGTGCTATGACCAAATTGGCTTATTCATACCCCGCAACGATCAACGTAATCCGAAAAGCGCCGAAATTCGGCGTCGCTCTCCTTACGGGCGCCACCTTCTTGCTTTCCAGCCTGGCAGCCGAGCCGGCTCACGCGAAAAATTTCGGTCGCGGACTGGCCATTGGCCTGGGTGCATTCGGGCTTGGCGTCATGATGAATGAGGCGGCCAGAGCCGAAAAATATGGCGGCTACGAGGACAACGACGATAACGACGATTATCAGGAGAGAAGCTACCGGAAAAGAAGCAAATCTCGCTCAACCCGCAGCCAGAACCGTTCGCCCAAGGTTCAATTCTCGCGAGAGGTCCTGGAGACCCAGAAATCGCTAAACCAGGCCGGGTATGAAGCCGGCACGGAGGACGGCATTCGCGGGCAGCAAACGACGGCTGCGGTCAAGGCATACCAGCGTGATCAGGGCTATCAGGAAACGGGCAGATTGACCCCGGAACAGCGCAAAAACCTTTATGTCGTTGCGGCAGAGGCGGCCAATACGATCGATGGCGGCAGTGCAGCTACGGCAGAGCCGGCCAATACGATCGATGGCGGCAGTGCAGTTACGGCAGAGGCGGCCGATACGATCGATGGCGACAGTGCAGTTGCGGCAGAGGCGGCCGATACGATCGATGGCGACAGTGCAGTTGCGGCAGAGCCGGCCAATACGGGTACCAATACGGGTGATGGCGGCAGTGTAGAGGAGGTCGATCCGGCAGGTGAAGGCTCGCTGATGGCGACAAGTCTGGAGCAGGGCTCCTACAAGCCGAATTTTGGTGTCGAGACGACCCAGAATGAAACGAAAACTGTCGCCGGTCATGAGAACACGCGGCAGACCGTGCCGGAAGCGGAAATCGATCCGTCTACGCTTGAGGTGGAGAAGGCCTTCTTCTCACTGCAGATGATTTAAAGCGTGCCGGATGGGAAGATCGATGACGAGACGGTCGCGGCAATCAAGCAGTATCAGAGCTTCCGCAACGAATCTCCGACTGGCGAACTGACTCTCGAGCAACGTGTGAACCTTATGTCACTGGTCCAAGCATATTTCTCGTTCGAGAAGAGGTAAAACGCCAGCGCTGGTTCCCTGAGGATACGCTTTCGAGTGCTTGCCGCGAGTGGATTTGTCTGCATCAGACATGGCACTTGCGGCAAGCTTCAACTCTTAGAGCGAACAGATCAGGACAGGCCAGCAATTCAGTTCTTTATGAAGTCACCAGCGAAATCGGCAAGATCACAATCAACCGGCCGGACGCGCGCAATGCGCTGACGCTGGGGATGTATGACCGGATCGCCGAAATCTGTGCCGAGCCGAGCACTGACGGTAGCGTAAAGGCGCCCCCTGGCTGAAGACGACTCTCTTTCAATGTGCCTGGGCAGGCGCGCGCACAAAAGGGAGTTATCTGCAGGCCCAGTTCCATCGCCAACGCGCCAGGAACGGTGCCAAAAAGGCAATCGGTGCAGTCGCTGCCTCCATGCTCACCGCCGCCTACCATATGATCAAAAACGGAACCTTTTACGAAGACCTCGGCGCCGACCATTTCGAACGCCGGGCAAAACCTGTCCAGATCAAGCGTCTTCTCGCAAAGCTCCAGGCGCTGGGATATGAAGCTCAGATCGCACCTGTCCCCGCATGATCGGTGACAAGTTGTTTCTTTCTAGAATCCGGCGCTCATCGGCCAGTGTTTGAGCTGGCCGGAGCGCAGCGTAGGACAGGTCGAACACTAGCGGCAAGATCGTTTCCGCCGCTGTTGACGCGGGGTTTCAATCTGATTGAGAAGACAAGGGAGCAGCATCGAAGACGGAGAAAGGCATGATCAACGGAAAGGGCAACTCAAACGCCTCATATCTCACCGTCTTCATTCTCGAAGGAATCCGAAAGGGTGTGCCAGCGTTTATTTGAATGGATTTGCAGCCATGACGACGATGGACGAACTACTCCAGCGCTTGCTTCAATTCCGTGACCTCCGGAATTGGGCGCAGTTTCACAGCCCGAAGGACCTCGCCATTTCCGTGAGCGTGGAGGCTGCCGAACTACTTGAGATCTTCCAGTGGCAGCCCTCTGATGAGCCTCTCGCAGGCGAGGCGCTCTCGAAAGCCAAAGGAGAAGTGGCGGATGTGCTGATCTATCTCCTGCTTCTTTGTGATGCTCTTGGTTTCGACCCTGTTGCAGCGGCAGAGCAAAAGATCAGTCTCAATGAACGGCGCTTCCCTGTCGCTGAAGTGTATGGAATTGCCAAGCCGCGAGGTGTCGGGGCGGCTCGTGAAGACGAACCATGACCTTTCTGTCTCTTAGCGCAACGCGCGTCCAAACATGTCCCCGCGAAAGCGGGGATGGACGCGGGAACAGTTGCGCTCGCCTTTTGGAATAGATCAACCCTCGTTCAAGTGGAATCACCTGAACGAGGGTTGATCTAGCCGGTCAAATGCTCGACCAGAGCCTGCTGCGCCAGCGTCGCATGCCGGTCGCGGTGGAGGACCAGCGCGTATTCACGTTGCGGCAATTCGATTGGGATTTCAGTAAGTTGGCCAGCGGCTATGGCGGAGGCCACGACGTGGCGGGAAATGATCGTGGCGCCGGCGCCGGCCTCGATCGCTTCGCGCACGGCCTCATTGCTGGGCAAGACCAGGGAAATGTTGAGGTCGTCAAGGGACAGGCCTTCGCGGACGGCCAGGTCTTCCAATCCGCGGCGGGTGCCTGAGCCCTCTTCGCGGATCACCCAGGTAACCGCGCGAAGATCGGGCCGGCCCGAGGGATTGAGCGGCAGCGGCGGCTGGTCCGAAGCGGCCACCAGCACGAGTTGGTCTTGATCGATCTTTTGCCGCACCAGAGCCGGATGCCGCGTCGGTCCTTCGACCAGACCGACATTCACCTCGCCTTCGAGCACGGCGCTCTCCACGTCATGTGTATTGCGGATCACGACATGGAGGCGCACACCGGAGTTAGCGGCTTGGAAAGCCGCGAGCCGCCGCGGGAGCCAGTAGGTCGCAATCGTCAGGCTGGCGGCGATGGCGACTGTGCCGGTGGCGGAGCCGGCGAGATCCTGCAGCACCGAACGCGCCATCGAAGCGCGATCGAGCACGGCGCGCGCTTCGCGCAAGAAAATCCGACCGGTCTCGGTGAGTTCGATTCCGCGACCGACGCGGTCGAACAACTTGGTTTGATAGCGGGATTCCAATGCGGCGATGGCAGCAGACGCCGCCGACTGGCTTAAGCCGAGAGCTTCGGCGGCATGTGTCATATGCCCGAGCTCGGCGACCGCAGCGAAGACGCGCAGCTGATCAAGTGTCATTGTCAATTAATCGATTACGCTGATTGAAACGATCTGAACAATAGATAATTGTTTTAATTGCGGATGCAAACCTTGTTCGCTATCGTGGCGCCCATAAAATGGGCTTCACCGGGGAAATGCCGGCCAATGTTCACCAGCAATCCGTTCGCCGAACTTTCGGCATCCGTATCACCCGCGGTCATGCAGACCTACGTTGTGGTCATGGCCCTTTTCGTCGTGATTGGCACGCTCTTCGACATGGTGCACAAAAAGAGCGCCAAGTACTTCTTCAACAATTGGCGCAATTCCAAAACGAAAGCGGAGAAGCAGGTCGGCAGCGGAGAGATGATATCGATCGCTGTCAAGACCGCCGCGGTCGATGTCATGGCCTCGGGCGAATTCTGCAACGCCCGGCGCAGGATCGCGCACCTCCTGGGAATGTACGGTTTTGTGATTTACGTCGTCACCACCGTGATCATGGTCTTCGCCTATCCGACGCCTGCTACGCCCACGCCGACCGTGCTTGCGGCATTGTGGTACATCGGCGCACTGATGGTCTGCCTCGGTGGCTACTGGTTCTGGTTCTTCATCCGCGTCGACGTGGCCGCGGAGGGCAATTCGCCGTTCCGCTTTGTGCGCGCCGACCTGTTCATCGTAACGCTCGTCCTGAGCACGACCTTCGGTCTGATTTGGGCTTGGCTGCAAACGGCGGGGAACACGACCTGGGCAACTGTGTTCCTTGGGCTTTATCTCATTGACACGACGGTGCTGTTCGCATCGATCCCGTGGTCCAAGTTCTCACACATGTTCTTCAAGCCCGCCGCGGCCTTTGAGAAACGAGTGTCCGAGGCGAACGGCACGCGCAGCAACCTGCCGGCTCCCGCCGACGCGCCGGAAAGGTTCGGCAGCGCCCTCAAGCACGCGCACCATTATTGATCGGTCCCGCATCGGTCTTCGCTACAAGAGATAAGGGAACATCATGCCAACCTTCGTTTATATGACGCGTTGCGACGGCTGCGGACACTGCGTCGATATCTGTCCGTCGGACATCATGCACATCGACAAGACCTATCGCCGCGCGCTCAACATTGAGCCCAATATGTGCTGGGAGTGCTACTCCTGCGTGAAGGCCTGTCCGCAATTCGCCATCGACTGCCGAGGCTATGTCGACTTCGCTCCGCTCGGCCACAGCGTCCGAGTGCGCCGGGAAGAGGAGAAGGCGACCGTTTCCTGGAAGATCAAGTTCCGGGACGGCCGCGAAAAGGATTTCGTATCCCCGATCAGAACCACACCATGGGGTTCGATCAAAGGGCCAGCGGAATACGCCGTGCCGACCAAGGATCAGTGGAATTCCCAGGAACTCGCCCACGAGCCCGAGGCGCTTAATGTCCCAGCGCTGCCGGTGCTCAAGCCGGATCAACTCAAGCAAGGATTGGTGTGATGCCTCGGCGCAAAACTGTTTACGTCGATTCAGACATCCTTGTCGTCGGCGGTGGCATGGGCGGGTGCGGCGCTACGTACGAATCCAGGTACTGGGGCCGCGACCTGAAGATCGTGTGCGTCGAGAAGGCAAACATCGAGCGCAGCGGTGCGGTGGCGCAAGGCCTCTACGCCATCAATTGCTACATGGGCATGCAGTGGGATGAGAACCAACCCGAAGACCATGTCCGCTACGCCCGCAACGACCTCATGGGCCTCGTGCGCGAGGATCTCGGCTACGACATCGCGCGCCACGTCAACTCCACGGTGCACAAGTTCGAGGAGTGGGGGCTTCCCATCATGCGCGACCCGGAGACCGGGCGGTACCAGCGCGAAGGTAAATGGCAGATTATGATCCACGGCGAGAGCTACAAGCCCATCGTCGCCGAGGCCGCGCGCAAGGCAGCCACCGAAGTCTACAACCGGATCATGGTGACCCACCTGCTGATGGATAAGCAGGGCAAGCGGGTCGCCGGCGCTGTCGGCTTCAACGTCCGGACAGGGGATTTTTACGTCTTCCGCGCCAAGGCGGTGATCGTGGCTGCCGGCGGCGCATCGCACATCTTCAAGCCGCGCTCGGTCGGCGAGGGCATGGGCCGTACCTGGTACGCGCCGTGGAGCAGCGCGTCGGCTTACGCGCTGCCGATCCAGACCGGTGCCAAGATGACGCAGATGGAGAATCGGATCGTCCTGACCCGCTTCAAGGACGGCTATGGTCCGGTCGGCGCCTACTTCCTGCACCTCAAGACCTACACGCAAAACGCCTATGGCGAGGACTACGAGGCCTATTGGCGCGATTCGATCGAACAGATGGTCGGCGACTATGTCAATCATCATCCGGTGCCGACTTGCCTGCGCAACCACGCTTTCCTCGAGGAGATGAAGGCCGGGCGCGGCCCGATCCGCATGGTGACCAAGGAGGCCTTCCAGGACCCGCACAAGGAGACGGTCGGCTGGGAAAACTTCCTGGGCATGACCATCAGTCAGGCCGTCGTCTGGGCGTCGCAGAACATCGATCCCAAATACATCAACCCCGAACTGACCACGTCCGAACCCTACGTCATGGGCTCCCACGCAACCTGTTCAGGCGCCTGGGCGAGCGGTCCGGAGGACTACGCTCCATCCGAATACCAATGGGGCTACAACCGGATGATGACCGTCGAGGGCCTGTTCGGCGCGGGCGATACCATTGGCGGCACCGCTCACAAGTTCTCGTCAGGCTCGTTCACGGAAGGCCGAATTGCCGGCAAGGCCGCGGTCAAATATCTGAGCGAATTAGGCAAAGAGATGCCGCAGGTCAGCGACGCTGAGATCGAAGACCTCAAGAAGACCGTCTACAAACCGATGGAGCACTATGAGGTCTATCGCAACGAGATCGTCGCCGGCACCGTGTCGCCGCACTATATCCTGCCGATCCATGCGCTGCAGCGTCTCGAGAAGATCATGGACGAGTATTGCGGCGGCATCAGCGCCAACTACACGACCAACGAACCGCTGCTCACCCGCGGGCTCGAAATGCTGGGCATGCTGAAGGAAGATACCGCCAGTCTCGGGGCCGAAGACCTGCATCAGCTTCAGCGCGCCTGGGAGCTGCAGCACCGGCTGCTGGCTTCGGAATGCGTCACCCAGCACACCCTGTTCCGTCAGGAAACGCGCTGGCCGGGATACTACTACCGGGCCGATCATCCGAAGCTGGACGACCAGGACTGGCATTGCTTCACCCTATCCCAATACGACCGGGATTCCGGAACGTGGGAGATGGAGAAGGCGCCCGTCTATCACATCATCGACTGACCGCTCCGCCACTGAGAACGCTTGCGTCTGTCGGAAGCTTGCGCGCTCAGCGGCGTTCCTCAGGGAGTCGCAATGCCCCAGCTCGTAGCGCCGCATAATTCGGAACAGGTCAAACCGCTGCTTCTGCCGGAGACGGAGCGGGCCGATGAACGCAAGCGGGCAGGGACGCTCAAGAAGATCCCGCTCGACTCCCGCGCGGTCTCCGACGTCTTCATGCTGGCTATGGGCGCCTATACGCCGCTCAACGGCTTCATGGGGCATGACGACTGGCGGGGTTCGTGCCTGGATATGAAGCTGTCCAGCGGCATATTCTGGCCGATCCCGATCACGCTGCCCGTCAAGAAAGAGTTTGCCGACAGCATCCATGCCGAAGAGGAGATCGCGCTCGCCGACGGGGAGAGCGGTGACATCCTCGCCATCATGGAGGTGCACGAGAAATATTCTATCGACAAGAAATTCGAGGCCGAGCGCGTCTATCGCACGGCCGACCCGAAGCATCCGGGTGTGGCCAAAGTGTTGGAGCAGGGCGAGGTCAATCTGGCCGGGCGCGTCATGGTGCTGAGCGAAGGCGACTATCCGGCGAATTATCCGGACCTCTATATACGCCCGGCCGAGGCGCGGGCGATGTTCCTTGAAAAGGGCTGGTCAAACGTCGCCGCCTTCCAGACCCGCAATCCCATGCACCGCAGCCATGAGCACCTGGTGAAAATCGCGGTGGAGGTGTCAGACGGTGTCTTCATCCATCAGGTGTTGGGCAAACTGAAGTCCGGCGACATTCCGGCCGACGTGCGGACGCGGGCGATCCAGGCGATGATCGACAATTACTTTCGCCCGGGCACGGTCATTCAGGCCGGCTATCCGATTGAGATGCGCTATGCCGGCCCGCGCGAGGCGCTGCTGCACGCCCTGATCCGCCAGAACTTCGGCTGTTCACATTTGATCGTCGGGCGCGATCATGCCGGCGTCGGCAGCTATTACGGTCCCTTCGATGCGCACCACATCTTCGACGAGCTGTGGCCCGGCGCGCTTCTTTGCAGGCCGCTGAAGATCGACGTCACCTTTTATTGCCGGAAGTGCTACGGAATGGCGACGGCAAAGACCTGTCCCCACGATCCCAAGCATCACATCTCCATCTCTGGCACGCAGCAGCGGGAAATGCTCTCGAGCAATGCGGAGATTCCGCCCGAGTTCAGCCGGCCGGAGGTAGTGGCGATCCTCAAGGAGTACTACGCAGGACTGCAATCGGGAGGCTTGCGGCCGGCTCAATGATCATCGCCCAGATCTCCGATACCCATATCACGCTGGATACGCCCGACGCTGATCAGAGAATACGCGATTTCGAATGCACGATTGCGCACATCAACGCGCTCGATCCGGCCCCCGATGTCGTCATTCACACCGGCGATATCGTTCACAACGGACGGCAGGACGAATATGCCGAGGCCGTGCGCATTCTCGCGCAGGCGCGGGCGCCGGTCTATGTCATTCCCGGCAACAAGGACAGCCGGGCGAATTTGCGGGCGGCCTTTTCACCGTTCGGCTATCTCAAGCCCGGTTCCGACTTTATCGAATATGCGGTCGAGGATTATCCGGTCAGACTGATTGCAGTTGATACGCTGAACACCCGCAGCAACAAGGGCGACTTTTGCCCCGAGCGGGCCATGCGCCTGATCGATCTGATCGATGCCGAGGCCAGCGAGCCGATCGCGGCTTTCGCTCACCATCCGCCGTTTGAGGTTCCGGTGGGGCCGGACCCGCTCAATTTCGAAACGCCGGAGATGATGGAAAGGCTGCGCCAAGCCCTGCGGCATTCCGGGCGGGCGATCGCGGTTTTCAGCGGCCATGTTCACCGCGGCACCTCCGGTCATGTCGGGAACATCCCGGCGACCGTGATGCCGAGCGTCGCGACGACGCTACGCAAAGGTGAGTACCCGCCTCACATGAAGACGCGTCCGGTCTACCACCTCCACCGCTTTGATTTGGCTGGGAGCTTTGCGACCGAAACGCAAATTGTCGGACCATCGGCAGCATCGACATGCGATTCCATCCAGCCAATCTCGCGAGACTAAATACGAAGGCGGGGACGGACGCGGGAACAGTTGCGCTAACCTATTGAAATAGATCAACTTGACCTCGCTTAAGTGATCCCACTTGAACGAGGGTTGATCTAGTGTGATGATCCAGAAGATGGCGGAAATTGAGGATCGTGGTCTCGTCAGGCATGATGTCATGGCCAAGCTCCAGCCCGACGAATTGGCCCTTCCGATTATAAAGAACAGAGCAGCACGCCGCCCCGAGAGGCAAGTCTGCAAAACGTCATTGACGAGGCATAGAAACCTTCGAATATATTGATGCCATGAGTTGGATGGCGCGGCTGCAAGAGATCGAGGCGCTGGAAGACGCCGGTTTAGAGGCGGGCCTCGTCGATGAAATGGAAGAGGCGGCGCGCCGGCGTGGCGGGCTGCCGCCGATCCGGTTTTCGACGCCGACCTTCAAGGAGTACGCAACCTCCGAAATCAGCGGCTGCAGCAAAAATTCCTTTCCCGCCTTCTCCGTGACGGCGGGCGCCTGCGCGCTCGACTGCGATCACTGCCAGGCAAAGATCCTGGAGCCGATGATCCCGGCCACCACGCCGGAAATGCTCGACCGGAAGGTGCGCGATCTGGTGCTGCTGCAGGACCTTCAGGGGTTCCTGCTTTCAGGCGGCTCCAACAGGCGCAACGAGATCAAATATGAACGCTACTATCCCGTTATCGAGCGGCTGAAGCGCGATTTTCCCTATCTGCGCATCGCCATTCACTCCGCGCTTCTCGACGAGCCGCGGGCGCGCTTGATGGAGAGCGCGGGTGTCGATACGGCGATGATGGACGTGATCGGCTCGGAGGAGACAATCCGGCAGGTCTACCACCTCGACCGGCCGGTCGAGGATTTCGAGGCCACTCTGGCGGCGCTCTGTTCAACCAGGATGGAGGTCGTGCCGCATATCGTGATCGGCCTGCATTACGGGCGCATCCTCGGTGAGGCGACGGCGCTGGATATCTGCGCGCGCCACGGAATCCATGCGCTGGTGCTCGTTGTGATCATGCCGTTCTACGCCCGGCCCGGAACCTTCGAGACGCCGGCGACCGGCGATGTCGGACGGGTCTTCCTCGACGCGAGAGGCCGGTTGCCCGACAAGCAGGTGCTGCTCGGCTGTGCGCGTCCGCCTGGGCTGCACAAGCGCGCAACCGATGCCTATGCCGTTATGGCGGGGCTCGACGGCATCGCCTTTCCGGCCGACGGAGCCGTAGCGGTAACGGAGGCCATCGGGCGGCCCTATGAACAGCAGCACGCCTGCTGCTCGATGAAGCTCGGCGGGCCGACCAGCCTCCGTCTGAAAACGGCGTGTGCATCATGACGGGGCCGAGCCACACCGTCGATGTTCTGGTGGTCGGTCTGGGGCCGGCGGGGGCGACGGCAGCCGCTGCGGCCCGGCGCGATGGCGCAAAGGTGCTGGCCATCGACCGGAAGCGTGAAGCCGGCCAGCCGGTGCAGTGCGCCGAATTCGTGCCCGCAATGGTCGGCCCGATGCTCGACGCCGGCCGCTCGGAGGCGCTCGGCGCAAGCTGGCGCCAGCATATTCAGTCGATGGCGACATTCATCGACGGAGATGAGCCGCATATCAGTCCGCAATTCCCCGGCCATATGATCGATCGCGCCGCGTTCGATGCTTTACTCGTGGAAGCCGCACAGGCTCAGGGCGCGGAATGCCGTCTCGATTGCGGACTTGCGGCGCTCGGCCCCGATGGCGTTGCGCGATTGACGAGCGGTGAGACGATCCAGGCGCGCATCGTGATCGGCGCGGACGGGCCGCGCTCGAAGGTCGGCCGGGCCATCGGGCGCGTGAACACGGCGATCGCCGAGACGCGGCAGATTACCGTTCCGCTCCTCACGCCTTACACGGCGACCGACATTTTCCTCTCGCCCTCGCTGCCTGGCGGCTATGCGTGGCTGTTTCCGAAAGGGAGCGTGGCCAATCTCGGCCTCGGCGTCGCGCCGCCATGGCGTCACCGGCTCAAGCCGGAACTCGAAGCGCTGCACCGCCAGCTTGTTGCGGAAGGCCGGGTCGGCGGGGAAGTTATCCGATATACCGGTGGAGCGATCCCGGTCGGCGGTATGCTCGATCCGGAGGGGCGACTCGGCTCGACGGAGGTGCTGCTCGCCGGAGACGCGGCCGGTCTTGCGAACCCGGTCACCGGCGCAGGCATCAATGCCGCGGTCGTGTCAGGGAGGCTTGCCGGTGAAGCGACGGCTGCGATCCTGAACGGCCAGCCGGACGCCGGCCCGGACTATGCGGAGGAGCTTGAGGATCTCTACAAAGCTTCCCTCGACCGGGCGCTTGCGCGCCGGCGGCAACTCCTTCAGCTTTATAAGGAAGACAGCGGACCATCCCCGGCAGATCTGCAAAGGGGATGGATCGCGTTTCCTCAATATTGGGCGGAACCGACAACAAGAGAGAGCGCGGTGCGATGACTTGCCTGAAACGAGAAGTGGCGCTCCCCGGACGCGCCGGAGCGGACGGGCTCGATTACAATCCCTTCGGCGCGATGCAGCCGCGTCTGCCGGGCGCCATCCCGCAGGAGGCGAAGAACGGCGCGCGGGTGAAAGTGGCGAACGTTCCGCCCGAGGGCGTCTACCTGCCGAACAACAACCGGCTGGTGCCGCATATGCGCTCGCCCGACTATGTGCAGATGTCGACCGCGGCCGCGATCACGCTCGGCGTCATGCCCGGCAGAATGCATCGCTGTGGCTGCACGCGCTGTCTCAATCTCCTGCTCACCTATCCGGAAGGCTGCCGCGCCAATTGCGCCTATTGCGGGCTGGCCCGGCACCGCGAAGCCGATCGCGACTATGCCGACCGCAATTTCATCCGCGTGGACTGGCCGGCGGTGCCGCTGGAGCAGATCATCGAGAAAGTGTCGGCCGACGGAGAAGAGACGCCGTTCCACCGCATGTGCATCTCGATGATCACGCATCCGCGCTCCGACGAGGACACGGTGACGGTGCTGAAAGCATGGACCGACCGCATCGACCCGGAAACGGTGCCCGTTTCGATCCTCTCCAACCCCACCACCATGACGGCGGAGGACGTTCGCCAGCTCAAGGATCTCGGCGCGGACATCTTCACCGTCGCGCTCGACGCGGCGACGCCGGAAATCTTCGACCGCACGCGCGGCAAGGGCGTGTCGTCCCCTCATAGCTGGGCGAAATATTGGGCGATCCTCGAAGCTGCGCGCGACATTTTCGGGCCGCAAAAGTTCGGCGCGCACATCATCGTCGGCATGGGCGAGACCGAGCACGATGTGCTGTCTCTGGTCCAGCGGCTGGTCGATATAGGCGGCCACAGCCATATGTTCTGCTTTTTTCCGGAGCGTGGATCGCTGATGGATCACCTGCCGGCGACGCCGCGCGATCAGTGGCGGCGCGTGCAGCTTGCCCGCTATCTGATCGACTATCGCGGCGTGCGCGTCGAGCAGATGCATTTCGACGAGGCCGGGCGGGTCGCGGATTTTGGCCTTCCGAAGACCGAGCTGGACAGCGTGATCGACGAAGGGATCGCCTTCAGGACCAGCGGCTGTCCCGGCAAGTTTCAGGACGACATCTCCGCCTGCGACCGGCCCTATGGCGACAGTCCGCCGTCCAACATCGCGAGCTATCCGTTCCAGCCCGCGGTCGTCGACATTCGCAAGATCCGCCATCAGCTCAGCCGGGAAAAGCCGGGTGAGGCGTATGTGGAAGGCGAGGAATTCGACAGCCCGGAAGGGCGCTGAGCCATGTCCACACCCTTCCGCGTCATCGATACAGGCGTGCGTCACGGACGGCTGCAGATCGCCTTCGACCAGGCGCTGATCGAGCTGCACAAGGAGGGCAAGACGCCCGACACGGTGCGTTTCCTGCGGTTCGAGCCGTCCGCCCTCGTCGGGCGTCATCAGGCGGTGCGTCACGAATTGAAGCTCGACTATTGCCGGGCGAATAGCATCGGCGTCGTCCGCCGGATTACGGGCGGCGGAGCGATCTATCTCGATCCGAACCAGGTCGGATGGGAGCTGGTGCTTTCAAGGACGCGCCTGCCCATGCCGACGCTCGCCGATTACACCCGCGCCATCTGCGAGGCGGCGGCGCACGGCCTCTCCAAAGCGTTCGGCATCGACGCCCGCTACCGGCCGCGCAACGACATCGAGGTGGAGGGGCGCAAGCTGTGCGGCACGGGCGGCTTTTTCGACGGGGACACGCTGATCTATCAGGGCACGGTCCTCGTCGATGCCGATCCGGTGCGGATCATGTCCTGCCTCAACGTTGCGGAGGCGAAGCTGCAAAAGCGCGATCTCGACAAGGCGGAGCGGCGCGTGACCACGCTGAAGGCGCTGCTCGGCGAGGTGCCGCCCGTCGCGGACGTCCATGCCGCAGTCCTCACGGGCTTCACCGAACAGCTCGGGATCGAGCCCGTGGAAGCGCCCCCCTCCGAAGAGGAGGAAGCGCTCGCGGCAAAGCTTTTCGCGGAGGAAATCGGCACCGACGAGTTCGTCTATTCGATCGACGATCCGCGCGGCCCCGACATCTTCGAGGCGAGCCTCACCGGGGCGGGCGGTACGGTGGCCGCCTATGTCCGCATCGAAGGTCCAGCCCGGGCGCAGCGCGTCGGCTCGGTCCTGCTGACGGGCGACTTCTTCGTCACCCCGCCACGCATCGTCTACGATCTCGAAGCGTCGCTGCGCGGCGTTCCCATCGAGCAGGCAGGCGTGGCGGTCGACGACTTCTTCGCCCGGACCAAGCCCGACCTGCTGACGATCGCGCCCGCGGACTTCAAGCGCGTGATTGAGGACGCGATTTACGAAACGGCGGCATAATGGCCTACATGAAGCATGTCGCAGTCATTCAGCATACGCATTCGGAATGGCTCGGACATATCGAAGATCATCTCGAAGGGCGCGGTATCCGCTTCAGCTATTTCCGGCCCTTCGCGACAGGCGGCGGGATTCCCGAACTGGCGACGCTCGGCGACGGCCTGATCCTGCTCGGAGGCGGTCCCTGGGGCGCGGCGAGTAAGGATCGGCTGCTGCCCACGCTCGAAGAGGAGGTCAGGCTCACCCGCGCCTGTCTAATGTACGAAAAGCCGGTCATCGGGTTCGGGCTCGGAAGCCAGATATTGAGCCTCGCCGCCGAGGGACGCGCCGTGGAGACGCCGCTGACCTTCGAGATCGGCGAAGCGCAGCGGACGCGGGACGATGCGCTGGGCGGCCTGCTTCCGGAGCGCTTCCCTAACGTCATCTATATGCGGGACCGCCCCGCGCCGCCGGACTATGCCGATATCATCGCGAGGGATGCCAAGGATCGCGTTGCCGTCTTCCAGATCGGGATGAACGCCTTCGGCTTCACAGGGCATCCGGGTTTGCGCCGCGCGATGGTCGAAGACCTGATCATGGAATTCGACGATGTTCCGGACGACCCCGGTCCACAACTCGCGGCCCTGACAGATTTGATCGGACCGATCGAGGATGCGCTGGTCCCGATCATGACGGGACTTGTGCGTGCGGCGGGCTGGATGCCCGCGACCGGCTCCGACGTAGCGTCGAAATGACACAAACGGGATTACATTCACATATACAGATATTTCTTGAAGGCTGGTAAAATGGCCGGTAGATTATTAAGTGTAGAATGAAAATAATTAGCTGGAAGCAGAACTGCGCTCGCCGGTGGAGGAATGCGTTCGTGGCGAAAAAGTTGCTTATCATCATGGCGAATACCGACCCGCGCAACGGCGAGGAACTCGGTGCGCCTTTTTTTCAGGCGTCTGTCGCCGCGGCAATGGACTATGAAGTCGAGGTCATCTGCACCGCGACGGCCGGCCGGCTGCTGAAAAAGGGCGAGGCGGAAAAGCTCGTCGTCAAGCCAGGCAGCCCGAAAACCGTTTATGATTTCATCAAGGATGCACACGACGCCGGCGTGAAATTCTTAAGCTGCTCTCCCAATCTCGATCTCTTCGACATGGAAAAGGAAGACATGATCCCGGAATGCTCCGGCATTGTGGGCGGCGCCTATCTCATCGAAGAGGTCATGGAAGGTGATTGCAAGGTCCTGACCTACTAGCGCAACGCGCATCCAAATGGATGCGGACAGTTGCGCTAACTTATTGATATAGATCAACTTAACCTCGTCCAAGTGATTCCACTTGAACGAGGGTTGATC
The DNA here is from genome assembly GCA_963749875.1 of uncultured Alphaproteobacteria bacterium. Lineage (GTDB taxonomy): Bacteria > Pseudomonadota > Alphaproteobacteria > Rhizobiales > Rhodomicrobiaceae > JAHQVI01. Next base: position 166,945 of record CAVVOX010000002.1, on the reverse strand, counting down.
CAGCGCTTTTGAAAGGGTGAGGAGCGCCAGAGATGGCAGAAGCCGCCACCAGCCGCGTACAGGAGTTCATCGGCGATCCCGTCAGCGAGACGCCGGTAGTGCCCCGCGCCAAACTTGAAGAGATCTTCAAGGATATCCAGGACGATCTGCGGTTCGATCACGAGTTGAACGGTTGTCTCAATTGCGGGATCTGCACCGCGACCTGTCCTGCCGCCCACTACTACGATTTTTCGCCGCGCGAGATCGTCCAGCTTCTTTGGACCGAGAACCTGGAAGGCATCTACGATGCCATGCAGGAAAAGATCTGGTCCTGCGCGCAGTGTTATACTTGTGCAGCGCGTTGCCCGTTCGGCAACTCGCCTGGCGGCCTCGTCATGCTCATGCGCGAGGTGGCGATCAAGCATCAGATGCAGTCGGCGAAGGATGTGCTGCGCCCCTTCAGCCGCGTGATGCTGAAACTGATCTCGACGGGCAACCAGCTTGCCCCCGACATGATCAATCCGCAGCATTTCGCCGATTGGGGCCCGAATATCTCAAAAGTCGACGCACCGCTGAAAGTTCTGCGCAAAGCGGTCCCGATGGCGACTCTCAACACGACCGAAACGGCCTGGGAAGTCAATCTGAAGACTTCGGTGGAGCTCTATACGATCTGGGAAATGACCGGCGTTCTCGATCAGCTCGAAGGCATCGACGAGAATCTGTTCGATGTGATCACCGACATCATGGATGAGAAACGCGCGGATTGGGAAGACTTCCAGGCAGAACAGGAGGACGACGATGACGAATGAGCGCGTACCTCAAGATGGCGAACGCTTCACCGGCCACGGCTCCGAATGGAAGCCGGCCAACCTGACCGCGGGCGAGGCCGCGATCGCGACGGCCTGGGTTGAGCAGAAGATCGACCGCCGGTCGATGCTGACCAACAAGGATCGCGTCGAGGATGTCCGCGACGCGATGTGGCAGCTCGAAAAGGACGGCCAGATCAAGGTCCACCGCATCACCGAGCAGCATGAGCCTGTCGAGGCGAAGACGCTTTACGGCTGGACCAAGCGCATACCCACGACCCAGCTCTGGCATCACAAGAGCTGCGGCCAATGCGGCAATATTCCGGGATATCCGGTCTCGCTCCTGTGGCTGATGAACAAGATGGGCATCCGCTATCTGGATGAGACCGATCAGACATCCTGTACGGCGTGGAACTATCACGGGTCGGGCATCGGCAATATCGAGAGCCTCGCCGCGGTTTTCCTGCGCAATTTCCATCAGGCCTATGTCGCCGCCAAGGCGCAAGGGCTCCCCGAGGGCTACTACTATCCCCTCGTTCATTGCGGCACGTCCTTCGGCAATTACAAGGAAGTGCGTGCCTATCTGCTGCATTCCGCCAGGCTGCGCGAGAGCGTGACCAAGATCCTCGGCAAGCTCGGACGCCTCGTCGACGGCAAGCTGCTGATCCCGGAAGAGGTCGTGCACTATTCCGAATGGGTGCATGTGATGCGCAACCGGATCAAGGAGCATCAGGAGATCGACGCATCCGGCATCCGGGCCACGATCCATCCGGCCTGCCATGTCTATAAGATGGTGCCGGAGGATGCGATCTATGACGACGACATTCTGGACGGCAATCGTGTGGCGGTCTCGACCGGCATCATGCAGGCCCTGGGCGCCAATGTGATCGACTACAAAACCTGGTACGATTGCTGCGGCTTCGGCTTCCGGCACATCATCTCCGAGCGCGAATTCACCCGCTCCTTCGCGATCGACCGCAAGATCAAGGTCGCGGTGGAAGAGGCGCAATCCGATGTGATGATCGGCCACGACACCGGCTGCATCACGACGCTGGACAAGAACCAGTGGATCGGCAAGGCCGCCGGCAAGGCCTATGAGCTGCCGGTGATGGCGGATTGTCAGTTCGCGGCGTTGGTCTGCGGAGCCGATCCTTACCGGATCGTGCAGACGCACTGGCATGCGAGCCCGATCGAAACACTGCTCGAAAAGCTCGGCATCGACTGGAAAGCCAAGAAGGCCGATTTCGAGGATTATCTGACGACGATCCAGACCGGCGATGCGGACCAGCTTTACGATCCGCGGCTGCGCATCACCTCGGGCCCCGGTTTCAAGCCGGTAAAGCGCGAGGTCGTCCCGCCGCCGCCAGCCGATTAAACCGACCGGGGACTAGGGCTCGCCAGCCTCCCACAGGATCGAGCCCCCTTTTCCGGCCGGAACAAAACAAATGAAGGCTCGCGCAGGGAGACCGTCCTCGGGACGGAGGGCGGGCGGAGACCTTCCTTGAGACAGTTAGGAACGCGAACCGTGACCAAGCCCATTCTCATCGTCGGCGGCGGCCCTGCCGGTCTGGCCGCCGCGCATGCCCTATCGACTATCGGCCAGCCGAGCGTGCTGGTCGAGAAGATGGACCGGCTGGGCGGTGCGCCGATCCTGTCGGGCTATGCCAAGCTCGTGCCGTCCGGAATGTGGGCAAGGGACGCCATCGGCGGGATGGTGAAGCGCGTTGAGACGGACAGCCTGGTCACGCCCAAGCTCAATACCACCGTCAAAAATTTCACCGGTGCGGCCGGCGCCTTCCAGGCGCAGCTCAGCGACGGAACGAGCCTCGATTGCGGCGCGGCGATCCTCACGACGGGCTTCACCCATTTCGACTCGATCAACAAGCCCGAATGGGGCTTCGGCACCTTCCCCGATGTGGTGACGACGACTCAGGTCGAACAGATGCTGTCCTCCGGCAAGGGCGTGCGCTGTCCTTCCGACGGCCGCAAGCCCAAGCGCGTCGCGATCCTTCTCTGCGTGGGCAGCCGCGACCGCCAGATCGGCCGTGAATGGTGCTCCAAGATCTGCTGCACCGTGTCGGCGAATATCGCGATGGAGATCCGCGAAGAGCTGCCCGACACCCACGTCTACATCTATTATATGGACATCCGCACCTACGGCCTTCTGGAGACGGACTATTACTGGAAGAGCCAGGAGGAGTTCAAGGTCAAATACATCAAGGCGCGCATCGCCGAGGTGACGTCCGACGGCAAGCAGCTCATCGTCAAGGGCGAGGACACGCTGGTGAAGCGACCGATCACCATCCCCTTCGACATGGTCGTGCACGCGATCGGCATGGACCCGAATGTCGACAATATGACGATCTCGGCCATATTCGGCGTCGATCTGCATCAGCACGGCTATATCAAGCGCGAGCCGGCCTACGGGACGATGGGTGAGACCAGCCGGCCGGGCGTATTCGTCGCTGGCGCCGCAATCGGCCCCGAGACGATCGACGATTCGATTGCGCAGGCCAATGCGGCGGCTCTAGCCGCGGTCGCCGCATCGCGGAACGTCGTGACGCAGGCGGCGGAATGATGGAGTTTCCGGCAATGCGTAACGTTACGCCATATGCCGGTGGAGGCTCGGGCGGTGACAGGCCGGTCCTGGATCTGTCCGGACCGAAGCTCCGTGCGTCGTTCGAGACGCTCATCGGGGCCTGCGAGCAGATTGGCGGCATCGAGGCGTTCACCGAGGCGCTGAAGCTGAAATCGCGGCTGTTCGAGGAGCGGCTTGGCGAGGGCCGCGCGGCGTCTCTGGAGCGGGCGACCTTCGAGGAAATGAGCGTGCTCATGCCCACCGTGCGCCGCCGTGTCGTGGACTTTGTCGACGCGGAAGGCTGGCCGTCGGTTCGCTCCGCAATCGTCGATCTGCTTGCGGATGCGCATGTTCCCGACACGGCGGATAGCCGTCTCGCCCGCTTCCGCAAGAGCTTCGAAGCCGGTAAGAGCCGCCGCTTCGTCCGCGATCTGGCGGCAGAGATCCTGCATAATCTGCATCCGGAACATTATCCGCTGATGACACGCTGGGTGTGGGACGCGAAAGCGAATACCGGCGTGCTGCGCGAGATCTGGCACGGTGACAATGTCGACCATATGGTCATTCCGGTTGCGGATACGCATGAGACGTTTCTCGTTCTCCGCGAGGAGCTTTCGCAGTTTCTTGCCGACAATGGCGTCTTCCGCGACATGCTCTGGTATGTCGATCTGCTGCTCGCCCAGATCTATGCCGACTACATCAACGCCCTGGGCGGCGCTTATCTGAAGACCGAATTCGGCTCGGAAGGCGATCCTCTGGAGCACACGCGCCGGATGCTGGGTGTCGACGCCAGGGTCGGCCGAAGCGGCGCCAAATATATCGATGGCACGGCGAAGAGCGTCGATGCGATCCGGAAATTGAACTAAGGACGCTGCCCATGCCCATCCACGAGAAATCGCTGATCCGGCCGGAAAACCTCAAGACGCATGACGACCTCAAGATCGACGGCGTCGACGTTTCGGGGCATTGGTCCACCTTCATCGAGTCGCGCGTCGTCACAGACTACAACGAGCAGATGGAGGAAGAGATCGCCTCGCTGCCGGGCGGCGAGTCCATTCATCGCTGCTGGCAGTGCGGCTCGTGCACCAATAGCTGCACCGTCAACGCGATCGAGCCCCGCTTCAATCCGCGCTACTGGATCTATCTGATCCGCATGGGCATGGAAGAGGAGCTGCTGCGCGACAAGGACATCATCTGGATGTGCGTGTCCTGCAACAAATGCACCTATGCCTGCCCGCGCGACGTCGTTCCCGAAGGCGTGATGAAGGCGACCGCCCACTGGCTGGAGCTCAAGGGTCACACGGAGAAATCGCCGTCCATGGTGTTCGACGAGGTGTTCTCGGAGCAGGTCATCGAGCGCGGCAAGATCGAGGATGCCGAAGTCCTCAGGGGATTTTTCAAGCGCACCGGACAGCCGCTGATGCAGGATTGGCTGCTGGCGATCGTGCGCCGGGTGGCCGCGAAACTGCCGGTCGTCTGGGGCATCAAGATGGCGCTCGCCAACGTCTTCAAGCCGAGGACGCGCCGCTGGCGCAAATCGCGGGCGGCCATTGAGGAGTACATCCAGGAGCAGAACGCGCATCATCGCAAGGCGCTGGGCCTGAACGGCGCGGCCGCGCGCGCCGCCTTGGACCTAAGAAAAGGACAACGCCAAGATGGCTGACAAGAGCAAACCCAAGACGTATCAGGAAGTCGGCTACTATCCCGGCTGCGCCCTCGAAGGCACGGGCCATGCCTACAACCGTTCGACCAAGGCGGTTGCGGGCAAGCTCGGCCTGAAGCTCAAGGAGGTCTCGAACTGGAATTGCTGCGGAGCGATGGAGGTCAAGAACATCGATCCCAAGATCCAGACCTATCTTTCCGCCCGCGTGCTCTCCAATGCGGCTCATCTCGACAAGGTCGATGTGGTCATGGCGCCCTGCAATGGCTGCTATCACAACCTCAAAAAGGCCGAATACGACCTCACTTATGATCCGGAGTCCCGGGCCGTGGTCGACCGGCTTTCGACGAAGGCCGGACACGCCGCTTTCGAGCCCGGCCAGGCCAAGACCATCCATGCGCTCGACTGGATCAAGGAAGCGATCGGGGAGGACGGCCTGCGGGAGCGCACCAGGGGCAAGCTGGCCGGTCTCAAAGTCGCGAATTACTATGGCTGTATGTACACGCGGCCGCGCCATATTTTCCCGGAAAAGGACCAGGGGCCGGGTTCGGAAAGCACCTCCGAGCCGCACTTCATGGACGACCTGCTGGCTGCCGCGGGCGCGGAGAATGTCGACTTCCCGCTGAAGACCGCCTGTTGCGGCGGCGCTCATACGCTTTCGGACAGCGACACCTCGACCAAGCTCGTTCTGAATATTCTTCAGGCGGCGGAAGCCTGCGGGGCCGAAGTCATCGCCACCGAATGCCCGACCTGCCATACCGGCCTGGAAATGCATCAGGTGCGGGCCGAAAAACGGTTCGGCGTGAAGACGACGGTGAAGATCATGTATTTCACCCAGCTTCTCGGGCTCGCGCTTGGCATCAAGCCGAGGAAGCTGGGCGTGCAGGAGAATATTTCCGACGCTATGGAGCTCATTCTTGAGAAGCAGCTTCAGAGCTGATCGCAGGAACCTCGTTTGGACGGACGCGGTTTCGGAGCGATCGCGGACTGGAGGGATCGCATGACCGTGATCATCGGGGCGGATACGCCGCCTAAGCCTCGCAAAGATATTGGAGGTTTCGACGCGATCGAGGCCCGCATCGACGCGATTGCCTCAAATCCCGGTTCGGCGGCGGAGGCGGCGCGTGAACTCGTCACGATCGGCGAAGAGATTCTCGAATGCTGGATCAAGGCGCGCGGGGAAGACCCGGTCGACGAGGAACGCGAAGGTTTCCGCCTGATCGCGCTGCACCGCCAGGGCGCGCGCGGCGAGCCCTCATTCAACGCCTGCCGCGAAACGGTGCGCGAACTTGCCTATCACTACAATCTGATTACACTCGATCCCAGCCATCCGGATACTGAAAAGCGCCTTCGTCTTGCCGTCATGGTCGCGAAACATCTTTGTCTTTTCGTCTCCGGTAAGATGCAGGTCGCAGGGCTCGGGGAATTTTGCTGTTCCTCACGGCCCTTGCGTTCGGATGGGCAATGATTATGCATAAAGAAAACTTCGATAGCAGGGACCGCTCATGCCGATAGTGAAAGGCTGTAATCTTCCGGACGATCTTCTCTACGATGTCGACAACCACATCTGGTACCGCGAGATGGGTGACGGCACCGTCAAGCTGGGCATGACTACGGTCGCCACGGCGATGGCCGGCCAACTCGTCGCCTTCACGCCGAAGAAAGTCGGCCGCAAGGTCGATGCGGGCAAATCCTGCGCGACGGTCGAAAGCGGCAAATGGGTGGGACCGGCCAAGAGCTGCGCCGCCGGCGAGGTCGTCAAGGTGAATGATGATCTGGTGGCGACTCCGTCGCTGGCCAATCAGGACCCTTACGACAAGGGCTGGTTCGTTATCCTCAATCCCGCCGATTGGGCGGCTGTGAAGCCGAACCTGGTCGAGGGAACCGCGGTGACGGCGCCATATGAAGCCAAGATGGCTGCCGAGGGCTTTGCGGGCTGCGCCTGAGCGGACGGGGTTACAGGGACGGATATCGAACTCTGGTGCGTCCTTCGCGTTTTGGAGGACGTCATTGCGTGTCGTCCGATAGCTTCCGAATGATCTCACGGATCGCCGGGCGAATCGGACCGGTATTTGGCCTGTCGCACAGCGTCGTCAGCCACTCGGTTTCGCGGTCCTCGGCATCGATCAGATCGCATTCGAGCGGTTCGAGCACCGCTTGCGCCTTCTCGGGCAAGGTGTCCGGCAGCTCTTGCCCGCAAAGCCGTCCCCACAACCCCGCCCAAAGCCGAGCCGTCGTCCAGGGATTATAGCCGCCGCCCCCGAGAACGACCGCGTATTCTGAGTGCGCGACGCAGGCTTCTGCGGCGCCCCACAGCGCGACATTCGACAGCATCATTGCCGAGAGCGGGTCGCCCTTCAGCGCGTCCGCGCCAAGGGTCATCACCATGCCCGCCGGGTTCCGCCGCTCGATTGCCGGCAGAACGACCGTCTCGATCAGCGCGCCGAATTCGCTGTCGTTCAGTCCGCGTGGCACCATGATGTTGAACGCGCGTCCCTCCAGGCGATCGTCGAGATGTCCGGTACCGGGCCAGCGCCCTTCCTCATGGATCGAGATGAAGGTGACGCACTCCTCGGCGGCAAGCATGTCCTGCACGCCGTCTCCGTGATGCGCGTCGAAATCCACATAGACCACACGCGGCGTTCCGGCATCGAGCATCGTCTGGACGGCGAAGACCGGGTCGTTGAGATAGCAGAATCCTGACGCCCGCCCGGCGCGGCCGTGATGCGTGCCGCCGCCGGGATGGAAGGCGACATATCCCTCCAGCGCCAGCCGCGCAGCGAGGATCGATCCGCCGATCGTCGCCCGCGCACGGTCCCACAGGCCGGGAAAGATCGGGCACGCCATCGTGCCGAGATTGAAGTTGCGCCGATCTTCGGGGCTTGCGAGATTCGCCGTGGCCGACCGCTCGAAGGCATCGAGATAAGCCGGATCATGGAAACGCTCGAGGATCGTCCGGTCCGGCAGGCTGGGCTCGGCCACTTTGCCCGCCGCGCTCCAACCCAAAGCATCGATCAGATCGAGGACGGCACCCTGCCGCCCGGTCGATAAGGGATGGTGGTTGCCGAAGGCCGGGGCCCGGAAGACGGGATGCGTGACGAGCGCCGCCGGGTGCGCGATCGGGTGACGCCTATCCACGCCATTATCCCCCTGCCCTGCCGGCGCATCGTCGTCAAAGCGCATGCGTCTCTATCTCCGCCGGATCGTCATCATCATGCCGCCCTCCGGCCTGAGCGTGACGCGATGCACCGGCACGACGCGGTGGGACGGGACCAGATCCAGCCGGAAATGCCGCGCGATGGTCGCAAGCGTTACGATCATCTGCTGCATCGCAAAGCCGGAGCCGATGCAGACGCGCGGGCCGATCCCGAATGGCAAATAGGCACAACGGCCGATCTCCGCACGGCGCTCGGGCGTAAACCGAGAAGGATCGAACGCGTCAGGATCGGACCAGTACCGTCGATGGCGATGGATGATCCAGGGCGAGATGATGATGGTCGAATCGCGCCGAACCTGCCGGCCGGCGAGAACGCAGTCCCGCGCCGCGCGCCGCGTCATGATCGCGACCGGCGGATAGAGCCGCATGGATTCCTCGATCAGCGCCCGCGCCGCGGTGAACGGCTCGATGCCGTCCCCCGGCCACGCCTCGCCGGCGAGCAGCCGGTCGGCTTCCTCCTCAACCTGGCGCCGCCAGTTCTCATCCAGCGACAGGAGATAAAGTGTCCAGCTCAGAGCATTGGCCGGCGTCTCAAAGCCCGCGCCGATAAAGGTGATGACATTGGCGGCAATGTCGGCATCGGCTAGCGCAGCGCCCGGCCCGTGTCCCGCGCCTATAAACTGGTCGACGAGCCCGCCGTCCATTGAGCGTCCATCGCGCTGTCCATAATCGCGGAGGATGCCGGTGACCACTTCCGGGAAGAATTCGAGCGCCGGCTGCGACAGGAACCGGCCGACGCGGGGCAGCCATTCCGGCGCGCCGACCAGATCGAGAGGATCGACCCGCCCCTGCGTCTCGAAATAGCGCGTCGCCGCCTCTCTGAATTCCGCCGGCGAGCGGCCGATACCGCCCGGAAACAGCGTGCGGGCGAGGATATTCAGCATGGTCCGCGCCATCTCTTCGGCGACGTCTAGGGGCTGACCTTCGCGGAAGCGGCTCCAGCGCGCGACAAGCGCCTGTGCTTCGGCCTGCACTGCCGGTAGATAGGGAGCGATTTTACGCGGCGCGAAAGAGGGCGCGAACCGCCGCCGCTGCAGCCGCCAGGATTCGCCCTCCGTGGTCAGCAGGCCGTTGCCGAGCGCCGGCTTCAACAGCAGCTTCTGTAGATTGTCCTTGGGAAAGTCCTGCAGGTTCTCGACCAGCACCGTGCGTATGGCATCCGGCTCGTTCACAATGGCGAAGCGTCCCAATGGGCTTTCGCCCGCAATGATCTCTTCTTCGAAATGCGCCTTCGTCCAGGCTTCCAGCGGGTTCCGGTTGAGCGTCAGCAGCAGCTTGAGGAGGCTCTGTGGCCGCTCGCGCGGAAAGGGGGCCGCCGGACGGATGCGCGCCGGTTGCTCGCCGATCGGATCGCCGAGATTCATGACCTTGCTGGGAGCTGAGGCATTATCGGCAATGTCGTCCTCGATATCCATCAGACGCAAGTCTTAGCGGCAACAGACGGTGGGACAAGCTCAAAAATCGAGGGCCGGTGACGCGGATCACCGGCCGCCCTTGTAGCGTCGTACTTACGGCCCACGCGGGCATCGCCGTTCCCGCGAGGGCCGTAAAGCGGATCAGGCCGCAGGGTGCAGCTTCTTGATCCCGAGCGCCTTCATGATGATGCGCTCATATCCCGGCTCGCTTGATCCGCGGCGCACCTTGCGCAGAAAATATTTCTCGAAGGCAACCTTGGCGGCATGGACCCAATAGCCCTCGCTGGACCAGTTGACATTGCGCGGCGGGATCTGCGGCTGCGCCACGAAAGCGATGCCGCTGTCGCCGAAATCAGCAAGGCACACTGCGTTCCAGGTCGCCTCCGTGGTCGGCTCTTTGCCGGCAATCAGGTCACGGATGTTGTGCGCGGTCGCCGTCACCATTGACTCGATCATATAGCCGGTCTTGGGCACGCCGACCGGCACCGGCGTTGGCTCGAAAGGCGGAATGGCCACGCAGACGCCGACGCTGAAGATGTTCTTGTGCGTTCCGTTACGCTGATATTTGTCGATCGTAACGAAGCCGCGCGGATTGGTCAGCCCCGGAACCCAGTTACCATCCTCGCCCTTCAGGCAATCGACGCCGCGGAAGCCTGGGATGAACATCGACAGCTTCGACGGCAAATTATGCGTTTGCTTGACCTCACCGTTCTCGTTCACCTCGGTGACCTCGACCGAATCCGGGTTGAAGCGGTCGATCTTGGCGTTGGTGATCCATTTCACATCGCGATCGCGGAACGCAAACTCGAGCATGCCCTTGGTGTCGCCGACGCCGCCGAGGCCGAGATGACCGATATAAGGTTCGGAGGTGACGAAGGTCATCGGCACCTTGTTACGGATCCTGCGACGCCGCAGTTCGTTCACCATGATCATGGCGAATTCATAGGCCGGACCGAAGCAGGAGGCCCCCTGCACGGCGCCGACCACGATCGGCCCCGGATCTTGGCAGAAACGTTCCCAGCGCTCCGCCGCCGCAGCGGCGTGATCGACGTGGCAGATGGAGATGGTGTTGCGGTCCGGGCCGAGTCCTTCGATCTCGTCGAAGGCGAGCGCCGGTCCCGTTGCGATGACCAGATAATCGTAGGACACGCGGCTGCCGTCATTGAGCTCGACGACGTTCTCGCTCGGAATGACCCGCTTGGCCCCGCCCCCCTTGAAGCCAATATTCCGGCGCCCGAGCGCCTCGGGCAGGTTGATCTTGATGTCCTGCGGCTTTCGCCAGTTAACCGCCACCCAGGGGTTAGACGGCACGAAATGAAACCACTCCGATTCTGAGATGACGGTGATCTCATCCTTGCGCCCGAGCGTATCCCGTAGCTCGAACGCCATAGGAACGCCGCCAATGCCGGCGCCCAACACAACCACATGCGTCATAATCGTTTCTCCCCAGGTGTTTAACCTGGCGGATCTGTGCCGCGGCAAGCATGGCGGCTTGGCCCGGCTCAGCGGCCGTCAGGCTGTTCTTTGAAGGAATATTATCATATTCAGATGTATTCCAAAGCCCTTTTAATATCTGTCGAGGCGCAGCGGATAACCGCCTTCTCAAGCCGCTCCCGACGTCGCGGAGGCGATGGACGCACTTGCCGGGACACTATCGGAATTGGAACGCTCCCTCACCGTGCCGCGAGGCGGGCGCGAACGGCTTCCTCCTGATCGAAGGTTTCGAGATGCTCGTTGATCCGCTTCAGCCGCTGCTGAATCTCGGGCAGGAGCACGTTCTCAAGCGCCCGTGCGCGCTTCTCCGTGCGGCGGTATTCCGCGGCGAGCCGGGCCAAATTCCCGGACTGGGCCGCGAGCGACGCCAGATGCGCGAGCAAGTCAAGGAAGGCGCTCCGGCACCGATCCGCTTCGGAAGACGGATCGAGCGGAGGAAAGGCGGCCGCGCCCGGTTCGGCGTTGACCGTCAAGGCGATAAGCGGAACGCCGAGAAACAGCGAGCGCTGACGATCGGGGGGAGGCGGCTCGGGCTCGTTCGGCGGATAGACCTCCAGGTTCTCCTGCCCGTGCCGCCCGACCGCCTGCTCCAGGGCCTCGCGCGCCGCCCGCAAGGCCGCAAGGAACGCCTTCTCTTGCTCGTCATAGAGCCGCAGCCGGCGCAATATCTCCGCTGCCAGCAACATGCGCTTTTCGTCCAGGAACTCGTAGCCCTGACGCATGACGCTGCGCTCATCGGCCAGGGCGAGCGCGGTGCTTCGTGTCGGCAAGTCTTCAACCATCGCGCGTCTCGCTCTTATCCTGCCCGGCGCCGTCATCGCCCAGATAGCGCTCGGTCTGAGTATCGCTCAAGCGCGTCATCTCCGCGCGCGGAAGACCGCTAAGGAGCCGCCAGCCGATCGCCATCGTTTCTTCCAATGAGCGCGGCTCGTCCTGGCCGACCAGCCCGGTCTCGAAAGCGTCGGCGAAGGCGAGATATTGGCGGTCCGTCGCGGTCAGTCCCTCCTGGCCGACGACGCTGGCGAGAATCCGCACCCGCGTCGCCTTGGCGTAGGAGGCGAAAAGCTGATGCGCGAGCGCCGGGTGGTCGGCATGGGTGAAGCCCTCGCCCGTGCCCTGATCGAACAGCCGCGACAGGCTCGGCAGCACGTTGATCGGCGGATAGACGCCTTTATGGTCGAGCGCGCGGTCGAGGACGATCTGGCCTTCGGTGATGTAGCCGGTCAGATCCGGGATGGGATGGCTGATGTCGTCGGCCGGCATGGTAAGGATGGGAAGCTGCGTGACCGTGCCCTTGCCGCCCCGGATGCGTCCGGCGCGTTCGTAGATCGAGGCGAGGTCGGAATACATATAGCCCGGAAAGCCCTTGCGGCTCGGGATCTCGCCATGGCTCGACGAGACCTCCCGCAGCGCCTCGCAATAATTCGTCATGTCGGTCATGATGACCAGCACGTGCCGGCCTTCGTCATAGGCGAGATATTCGGCGGCGGTCAGCGCGACGCGCGGCGTCAGCAGACGCTGCGGACTCGGCTCGCCGGCGAGGCTGAGGAACATGACGGTGTGGCCGAGCGCGCCGGAATCCTCCATGGCGCGCCGGAAGGCGTCGGCCGTATCATGCGAAACGCCTATCCCTGCGAAGACGATGGCGAAGCCGCCGCCCGCCTCTCCCCGCAGCCGCGCATGTTGGGCGATTTCGATGGCCAGACGGTCATGGGCGAGGCCGCCGGATGAAAAGACCGGGAGCTTCTGGCCCCGGATGAGGCTGTTCATCAGATCAATGGCCGAGACGCCGGTCTCGATGAAGTCGCGCGGCAGGGCGCGTCTTGCCGGGTTGAGCGGCTCGCCATGGATCGGACGAAAGGCGTGCGCGCCCACGGGCGGCCCGCCGTCGATCGGTTCGCCACGGCCGTCGAAGATACGTCCGAGCAGGTCCGGACCGATGCCGAAGGTGAGGGGCTCGCCCCGGAACCGCACGCGCGCCTTGTCGAGCGCGAGGCCGGAGGTCGTCTCCAGCACCTCGATGACCATCTCATCCTCGCCGAGCGCCGTCACCCGGCCTAATCGCGGCGCGCTGCCATCGCTGATGACGTCGACCGCTTCGTTGAGACCGGCGACGACATTGCGCTTCAGAAACAGGAGCGGTCCCTCGATCGCCGTCGCCGCGCCGCTCACGCTGAGCTCAGCCCACATGGCTCTCCTCCTTGTGCAGACCGAGACTGCCGAGCTGCTGATCGAGTTCGGCACGGAGGTGAGAAAAGCGGGCGAGGTCCTCCTCGCCGATCTCCTCGCCCATGCGCTGCAGGCTCCGATAGACCGGAACCGCGGAGATGTCCTCGGCTGCCGCGCCCCGCTCCAGCGCGGCGAAAGCGAGATCGATGAAGCGGATCACGAGCCGAAGCATCTCGGTCTGACGCTCCGGCGAGCAATAGCGGTCGACGGCCGAGAAAGCGGACTGGCGCAGCAGCGCTTCGTTCACGAGTTCGGCGCAGGTCAGCGTCAGTTGCTGCTCGGCGGGCAACGCATCCTTGCCGACGATCCGGGCCATCCGCTCCAGATGCGCCTGGCGCTCCAGAAGGGTCAGCAGGCGCTCGCGCTGGCTGGCCCAATCCGGGTTGCCGCGCTCGGTCCACCAGCCGCCGAAGCGCCTTGCGTCCTCGGAATAGGATTGCAGCGGGTGGATCGCCGGATAGAAGCGGGCCTGCGCACGCTCGCGGTCGAGCCCCCAGAAACAGCGGACATAGCGCTTGGTGTGGCTGGTGACCGGCTCGGAGAAATCGCCTGCGGGCGGGCTGACTGCGCCGATGATGGTCAGCGAGCCCTCCTCGCCGCCGAGCGTGCGCACCCGCGCCGCCCGTTCGTAGAACTCGGCGAGGCGCGAGCTCAGATAAGCCGGATAGCCCGCCTCGCCCGGCAATTCGCCAAGCCGTCCCGAAACCTCGCGCAGCGCCTCGGCCCAGCGGCTGGTGGAGTCGGCCATCAGGGCGACATGCAGCCCCTGATCGCGGAAATATTCGCCGACCGTGACGGCGGTGTAGATGCTGGCCTCGCGCGCCGCGACCGGCATGTTCGAGGCGTTGGCGATGATGACGGTGCGCTCCATCAGCGGGCGGTCGGTGCGCGGATCGACGAGTTCGGGAAACTCATGCAGAACTTCGGCCATCTCGTTGCCGCGCTCGCCGCAGCCGACATAGACGATGACGTCGGCATGGCACCATTTCGCCAGCGTCTCCTGCAGCACGGTCTTGCCGGTGCCGAAGCCGCCGGGGATGGCCGCGCGGCCGCCCCGCGCGACCGGGAACAGCGTATCGAGAATGCGCTGGCCCGTGATGAGCGGATAATCCGTCGGCAGCCTTTCCTGTACGGGGCGCGGCTGGCGTATCGGCCAGTAGGAGCGAAGGGGCAATTCGATGCGCTGCTCATCCGTAGTTCTCAGGGTCAGGACCGGATCGGTCAGGTAATATTCGCCCTGAACCGCGATTGCCTCCACCGTACCTTCGATCTGCGGCGGTACGAGGCATGCCTCCGTCCGCTCGCCGGTCTGCACCCTTCCATAGATAGCGCCCGCCTTGACCTTTTCGCCGACGCCGACCGCCGGCTCGAAGGCGAAACGGCTGGCTTCCGCGCTTTCACCGGTGTGCGCATGTCCTGACAAGGGACGCAGCAGGCCATCATAGATATTGCCGAGGAGCCCCGGCCCAAGCGGCACCGAAAGCGGCCGCCCCGTCCCGTTCACCGGATCGCCGGGCTTGAGGCCGGTGGTGTCCTCGTAGACCTGGGCGACGAATTCGTCGCTGCGCAGGCGGATGACCTCGCCGGGAAGTCCCGCCTCTCCAACCAGAACAGCCTCGCCGAGCTGAAAGGAGCGTTCCGTCTTGGCATGAAGGACCGGGCCGCCGATCCAGCTTATGTGCGCATCAGCCATGAGCCGCCTCCGCTCCGGGCCGGTCGGCGCGCTCGTCCTCGCCCGTAAGACGCTCGATCTCCGCGATCAAAGCGGCCTCGACGCGGCCGTGAAGGGCGATCAGCGCTTCCGGCGTAGCGTCGATGACGGCACCGCCTGTGGTGATCCGCAGCCCGGCGCCGATTGCTTCCGAGCCTTCCATCACGCATTCGATATCGGTCAGTTCGTCGCTCATCTCGGCCAAAGCTTGCCGGACATCCTCGCTGTCTGCAGCCGGATACTCGATCTGCCAGCGGCTGCGCCCAAGCCGCGCGGCGGCCATGCCGAGCGCCGCCTTTATCCACCGCGCCCGGGCCGCGCCGTCACGCCATCGCTCCGTCAGCGCGTCGGTCAGAAGCGGCCACGACCGCTTGAGAAGCGCGGCGCGGGCGCGCTGACGGCGCATCCGCAGCTCGGTATCGCGCTCAGCCTCCGCTTCGGCGATGCGCCGCGCATTGTCTCGCCGCAGCCGCCGCGCCGCTTCGTGAAATTTCCGGCGGGCGCGTTTGCGGGCAGCGGTGACGATCCGGGCCGCTTCGCGGCGCGCCTCGGCACGCAGCGTCTCGCAGTCCGTGTCGCGGCGCGCATTGATCACCTCGATCAGTGCCTTGGCCTGTGCGGAGGCGAGCGATGTGTCCTGATCCGTCACTCTTCGATCCCCAGCGTCTTGCGGATGCCCGGCGCGAGGCTCGGCGGCATGTCCCGTTCCCTGATGTCGGGAATGACGGCGACCGCGGGGCTTTCGCCGCACATCGCAGCCTCAAGGTCCGCGCTCGGCAGGCGTCTCGCATATGCCGCCGTTACGATAACGACCGCCGCTTCCTTCAGCGCCGCGCCGAACGCCTCCCGCATCGTCTCCGGTTCGGGCGTCAGCGTCCTGATGCCGGCTAATCGGAAGCCTGCACAGGTCAGTTCATCGGCGATCACGACGAAGCCCGTCATCTCAACCGGCCTTGTTGAGAATGAGGATCGCCACGATCAGGCCGTAGATTGCGATGCCTTCGGCAAGGCCGACAAGGATCAGCACCCGCCCCAGAAGCTCCGGCTTTTCGGCCAGCGCGCCGACCGCGGCGCTGCCGACCATCGCAACCGCATAGCCCGCCGCGAGGGTTGCGAGCCCGGCCGCCGCCGCCGCACTGGCAAACGCCCATTTCAGCACTGTCGGATCTATGGCCGGCTGGACGGGTTCCTGTGCGACCGCAAGCCCCGCATGCAGGAGCAGCACCGCGAATGCACCGATGAAGATCGCCACGAGCGCGAGCGCTTGCGACGTGTTGAGCGCGCTGAACTTCATGATTGTTCCCCCTTTGATGATGGCATCGCTGGCGCGGGAGGCCGTAGCGGGTTGAAGCCACGCCCCGTCCCTTCCAGAAAGCGGATGAAAAATTCGAAGAGCAGGAGACGCGTCGTCTGGATGCCGACGATCAGCCCCTCCAACAGAAGGATGAGACCGTTGCCGAGCGTCAGGACGATCCAGTATCCGGTACCCCCGGCGGCTTCCGCGATTTCGGCGACGGCGACCGAAAGCCCGGCATGAGCCAGGGCAAAAGCGCCGACGCGCGCGAAGGAGACGGTATTGACGAGCAATTGCAGGCCGGCTTCGGTGAGATGCGCAATTCCGCGAATGGCAGCTGCGACAGGCGAGGCGCGATCGAGGGCAACTTCTCCGATGATGAACCAGAAGACGCCTGCGAGGCTGAGCCAGAAAGCGGGCGGCCAGAAGACGGCGGCGATGAGCGCGACATAGGCGGCGAGAAGACCGGCGTCGCGGGACCACCAGCTCCCATGTGCGCCGCGCCAATGGGCTTGCGCCGCGTGCAGAACGAGCCCCGTGACGAGGATGACGAAGCCGAGGCCGAGCGCCGCGCCGATGACGGTGATCGGCTCTTTCAGCGGGTGGAGCCACAAGGGCTCGATCAGGTCCTCCCGCGTGAACACCGCGCCGTAAAGAATGCCGAAGACCATGGCCATCACGCCGCCCGGCACTAGGAGACCGAAGATGGGCGCACGGCTGCGCAGGATGAGGCCTGCCGCGAGCAGCGCCGCCCCCTGGCCGACATCGCCGAACATGAAGCCGAAGAGCGTCGGCGCGAAGACCGCCATGATCAGGCTGGGATCGGCCTCGTGCCGTCCCGGGCTGCCGAGCAGATTGGTGAAGGTTTCGAAGACCCGCGCCCAGCGCGGATTCCTCAACATCATCGGCGGATTGGAGCCGGCCGGCGCTTCGGGGAAGTTCACCAGGCAGCGCAACCCCGCGCGCGCCAGCGGCTCGCAGAGCGCCGCCCGATCCGGGGTCGTGGTCCAGCCCGTCACCGCGGCGAGGCGCGGCGTGCCGGAGACTTTGCCGGTATGGCTGGCGAGCCAGGCGATCAGCTCGATCTGGCCGCTGATGCGGGCGACCTTGTGGGTTTCCGACAGCGTGCGCAGCCGCGCTTCGGCTTTGTCCGTCTCCGCGCGAAGCCGGTCGAGACGGGCCTCGATCTCCGTCGCCGCCTCGGCGGCGGTCGGGGGGAGATCGTCCGGGATTGGAACGGCCGAGGCTTTCATGGCGGAGAGGCGTTCGTCCTGCGCGGCGATGTCGTGTGCGCCGCCGAGGACAAGCAGATAGTCGCCGGCCGGACGCCGCATACGCTTATGCATCGTCAGCTCGGGGAGGGTTATGACCGTCGTGCCCTCCGGCAGAAGATAGAGACGGGCGGCGAGGTCGGGTCCGCAACGGCCAAGCTGCGCCAGGTCCGGCAGCGGATCGGGGCAATCGGCGAGCAGCCCGTGCAGCAGTTCGAGCTCGCGCATCCGGCGGCGCAGGCGCTCGATCTCCCCAATCAGCGGGTCGGCCGCGACGCGCCAGCGCTGCAATTCGCCGAGCCCTTCCGTAACCAGCTTTTCCGGCGCGCCGATATGGTCGGGCGTCGTGCTGGCCGCGGGCGGCCAATAGGCGTGATAGCGCTTGGCAAGTTCGGAATAGACTGCCAGCGCCTCATCGACATCGGCGGCGAAGAATGCTTCCGACGGCCGAGTGAAGCTTTCCAGCTCCACGCCGCCTGCATGCGCCAGGGCGCCGAGAACGGCCGCCAGCTCGTCGCGCGTGGTCAGAAGCTCGAACCATCTCGCCGGGACAGGTCTGAGAGTCACGCCGCGCTCCTTTCCGCGGAGGGACCGAACAGGACGCGCTTGAGCAACTCGCCGCGGAAGCGTTCGAAGTCGAGCATTGCGAGGAGCAAATAGGCAAGGGCCGCGATGGGCGAGCCGGCATGCCGCCGGAAGATGCGGAGGCAGGCCGCTTCGATCACGGCGCGCGACGGCCGATAGTGAGATGCCGGCGTCTCGTAAGAGGTGTTCTTGAAATTTGTGAAGAGCTGTCCGATGAGCTTGTCGAGAGCGCTTGCCTCCGCCACCGAGAGTGACGGCCGGAACTCGCGCCATCTCCCGAGCCAATCTGTGCCGATGGAAGATCCCTCTACCCGTTTTTCCATTTCAGAAGAAAGCGCGGCGTCATTCAGCGTGTTATTGTCCTCAAGCCATGAGGGAGGCGCATATCCGCGCGCGATGTAATCGCGAACCGGAAGCTCAGGCAAAATCGCGAGACTTCGAATTGGCTTCTGCCACCGCTCCGGCAGCCAGGTCGCGATTTCTTCAACCGTCTCGCGCCATGCCGCGCGAAGTCTGCGCTCGATGATGTGCGGCTCCATCTCCGCCGAAAGACGATCCGCCCAGGGCGCAAGGGACGTATTCCGCGCAAGATCGAGAAACTGCCCCGCCGAACGCGCCGCTTCGAGAGACCGCCAGTCCGCTTCGTCAAGCCGCTCGCCATGGCGGGACTGGATGCGGGTCTGGACATAGGCGAGCTTAGGTGTCTGCGCCACCGTCCCCTCCGGTCATGCGGGTGGCCAGAGCTGCGACGGCTTCGGCGATCAACGCGTCATCCCACTGTACGACCTCCGCGCTCTCCACGTTCAGTGTCGCCATGATCGCCTCGACCGCTACCGCGGTCCGATCGGCGCAGAGGCGATGAGCGGTGGAAATCCTGGCGTCGGCTCGGGCTTCGATGCGCCGAGCCGCCTCGCGTGCGCCCTCCACGATCGCACCGGCCTGCGCGCGGCTGGCCTCGATGGCTTCCCGCACCTGGCGTTCCGCGCTCAGCACCTCCTCCATGGCCTGCGAAACATCGTCCATCTTCGGTGACTGATCGCGGGCCATCGTCGTAACGCTCTGCTTAGGACTTCCAGGTCTTCGAGCCTGTGGCGGGGTCGATGGCCGGATAGGGGAGACCGGCGGACTTCCAGGCGCCGCCTTCCATATGCGCGATTTCGACCGCCAGCGCCCGCGCAAAGTCGAGCAGATCCATCCTACTTGTCCTTCGCCGAGACCGTGTCGACGATCGTATGTTTGCGCCTGCGGGCGAGATAAGCGGCACCTGCGCCGAACGCAGCGCCGACCGCGGCCGCTCCGCCGATCACCGAGCCACTCATGCCGACGCTCGCTGAGAGCGGCTTGTAGAAGCCGCCCTGATCCCAGAAATTCGGCGAGGCGCAGGCAAAGCAGCCGTGGCCCGACTGGATCGGGAAGGAGACGCCGCCGTTCCATTTGAGCGTCGCACAGGCATTATAGGCGATCGGCCCCTTGCAGCCCACCTCATAGAGGCACCAGCCCTTGCGCGCGCCCTCATCGTCGAAGCTCTTGGCGAACATACCGCGGTCATAGAACGGACGGCGATAGCAGCGGTCGTGGATGGTCTCGCCGAAAAACGCTTTCGGACGGTGCATATGATCCAGCTCAGGCAGCTTGCCGAAGGAGATGAGATGGGCGACCGTTCCGGCCATCGCCTCCGGAATGGGGGGGCAGCCGGGAATGTTGATCACCGGCTTGTCTGTAACCAGCTTCGTGACCGGCGCAGCGCCGGTCGGGTTCGGATTAGCGTAAGGCAAGCCGCCAAAGGAAGCGCAGGTGCCGACCGAGATCACGGCGAAGGCGTTTTCCACCGTCTCGCGCAGCATGGCGACATTGGTCTGCCCAGCAATGGTCGAGTAGACGCCGCCATCCTTCGTCGGCACGGAGCCGTCGACGATGACGATATATTTGCCCTTGTTCTCCTGCATCGACTGGTGGCGGGCGGCCTCCGCGGCCTCACCCGAGACCGCCATCAGCGTGTGATGATAGTCGAGCGAAATGAAGTTGAAGATCAGGTCTTCAAGCGTCGGGCCGCGGGCTCGGGTCAGCGACTCCGTGCAGCCGGTGCATTCCTGGAAGGAGAGCCAGATCACCGCCTGCCGCCGCGCCTTGGCGAGCCCTTCGGCGAGCGCCGATGCGGCTGATGGCGGCAGCGCCATGATCGAGGCGAGATAGGCGGAATATTTGAGGAAAGCGCGCCGGGAGACGCCGCGTTTCGCCAATTGATCGCCAAGCGTGTCAGCCTTGCTCATATGCAGTCTCCTGTTTCGGCGGCGTTTCATCCGCGCCAATCAGATCCTTAAGCCGCGCTGCGCCGAGGCTTAGATCGTCGGGATGGGTGATGAGGATGGGTGGAATGCGGGTGACGGCAATCTGCTCGTTGGCGATGCAGCCGTCCGCGCCCTCATGGCGTATCCACCAGACCCCGGAAATCGCCGTTTCCTCGACGGTGGAGGGACCGGCAACGTCAAGCGTCGCTCGCACTTCACCGCCGCCGAGACGCGATTTCAGCTCCTCGCGGTCGGCATCGGTCATCGGCAGGCTGCGCAGATCGATGGCGCCGTCCTCGCCGGTCCCGATCAGCCGGTCCAGGAGTCCGGCAATCTCGCGCAGGACGGCGTCCGCCATTCCGGTCCGGTAAGCGGCGGGATGAGGCGGGATGGCTCCATGAGGGGGCGTGCTCATGCCGCTTGCGCCTCCCCGCTCCAGCGTTTCAGGATCGAGAGCACCGCCGAAATCATTTCGGGGATGGCGGCCGCGACCGGCGGCGTCGGCTCAAGCCCGAGCGCAATGGTCTGCGGCTGGACCGCGACGAGCGCGCGCCGCGCCGGGCAGGAGCCGCTCAGCAGCGCAGCGCCGATCAGGTCCGAGAGTGCCACCTCATGAGCGGTCTTTTTCACGCCCGTCAGCATACGGTCCATCTCCGGTCCTTCGAAGGTCGCAACAACGCCCGGTTTGGCGTCGAAACTCGCCGCATCCACCGCGATCAGCGCCGCGCTCGCCTCGATCTCCGGCAGGAGCGCCATGCCGACCGTTCCGCCGTCAAGCACCCGGGCGCCGGACGGGTTGATTTCGGCCAGCCGCTTGACAGCGAGCAGACCCGCCGAATTGTCCGACATCAGCAGGTTGCCGAGCCCCAGAATGAGAACTTCTCTCGAAGGCGGCACGCCTTACTCCCCTAAAGAGATATTGGCCGCATACGCGTCTCTATTTAGGCTGCGCAGCGGGCGACGTCATTGACTCTGATCAATAATTTCGCCTCGGCTCGCCTCCCGCTTGGAGACGCCGCGTTCAGTAGGTGAGGACTTGGCAGTCCTCCTCCATGACTTGCTCGATCAGGTGCGCTCCGCCGATGATGCCTTCGCATTCCGGGATCAGATCGTCCTTGGTCATGTCGAAGAGGTCGAGATTGGGCGAGCAACAGTAAAACTTTACGCCCGCCTCATGCGCATCCTTGATGAAATCATAGACCGATTTCGGCGAGCCTTCTTTCACGTAGAGTTTCTCCGCGACGCCCTTTTTGAGCAGCTGCCCGGAGGTGGCAGTGCATATAACGTCCACCTCATATTCCATGGCGGCCGCGACCGAGGCCTGGAAGATCGGCGCTCCGAGTTCCTCTCCATGCCGCGGATCGGTGTTAGCCATTACAATGACGAGCTTCTTGGCCATCGGTCTGTCTCTCCTTTTCAACAAATTCGGGGTAATGGATCGTCTTCGAGTTCTTCGAGAAAGCGTTCGCCGCCGATTTCGGTCTCCAGAATGACCTGTTCCCGGCCTTCGCAGACAATCCCGATCACGCTGGCGTCTTCACCGCCGGGCAGGTCGCGCCAAAGCCCCAGGACGGTTTCCGCGGCCTCGGGCGCCGCGACGGCGACGACGCGTCCCTCGCAGGCGAGATAATAAGGGTCGTAGCCGAGCATCTGGCAGACCGAGCGCACGGCGCCGTGCACCGGGATCTGGCCCTCGATGAGACGTACGGTCTTCGACGTTGCCGCGGCGATCTCATGGGCGACGGTTGCGAGACCGCCACGCGTGGGATCGCGCATGAAACGCACCCCGTCGAGCGCGGCGAGCGGGCCCGTGAAGGGCATTACCGGCGCACAGTCCGACCAGACCGAACCGCTCAGGTCGAATTCCTCTCTCGCCAGCATGACGGCGATGCCGTGATCTCCGACCGGGCCGCTGACGAGGAGCACGTCGCCCTCGCGGATGCAATCCATGCCGAGCTGGCATTCCGGTGAGCGCAGCCCCACGCCCGTCGTCGCGAAATACAGGCCGCCGCCCTGGCCGCGCGGAACGACTTTGGTGTCTCCGGCGACGATATGGACGGACGCCGCGCGCGCGGCGGTGGCGAGGCTGGCCACGATGCGGTCGAGGCAGTCGGCTGCGAGCCCCTCTTCGATGATGGCGTTGAGCGTCAGAAATTTCGGTTCCGCGCCGCTCACGGCCAGATCGTTGACCGTGCCGTTGACCGCGAGCGAGCCGATGTCACCGCCGGGAAATTCGAGCGGCTGCACCGTGAAGGCATCGGTGGTGATGAGTGGCGTCATCCCGGCGTCAAGTTCGAGCGGCACTGCATCGAGCCCGACGTCGAGCGCCGGGTTGGCGAGATGGCGCGCGAAGATCTCGTCGATCAGCTCGCGCATGTAGCGGCCGCCATTGCCGTGGGCGAGCGTGATATGCCGGTCTTCGATCATGACGCGCCCTTGTCCTGATGAGTGTCCGAGACGCAGCCGAGATGCAAGGCTTCGATCAACTGGCCAAAGGCCAGGCCGCCGTCATTTGCGGGCAGCATTTGCGGGAGATAGGCGTGGATGCCCCTGGCCTTGAGAAGCGTGATTACGCGCTCGGCCAGAAGGCGGTTCTGGAATGCGCCGCCCGCCAGGCCGACAGCGCCGAAGGATTTCGTTTCCGCCAGCGCGGCCGCCTGTTCGGTCAGCGACTGAGCCAGGCTTTCGATGAAGACCCCCGCGCGGATTTGGGGCGGCAGTTCCGGGTTCGTCAGCATCGGCAGGAGCGGCTCCCAATCGCTGCGCAAGATGCCGTTTTCGTCGGGTTCCAGCGGCAGACGGATGGCGCGTGATTCGGCCGCCGCTGCGCTTTCCAGCATCATCGGCCCCTGACCTTCGAAGCTCGCTGTGTCGATGCCGAGAACGAGCGAAGCGGCCGCATCGAACAGGCGTCCGGCTGACGACGTCCGCGACGTGCCGATGCGCTTGCGCCAGGCCTGAGCGGCAATCTCCGCGCCCTCGACCGGAGGCGTCCAGGCGCGTCCCGTTTCCCACATCACCGCCGCCGCCGCGCGCCACGGTTCGCGGCCGATCCGGTCGCCGCCGGTCACATGGAACGGGCGAATGCTGGCGACACGCCGCCATCTGCCCGGCGCGCCATGGAACGCTTCGCCGCCCCACAATTCACCGTCGCCGCCATAGCCGATGCCGTCCCAGGCAAAGACGAGCCAGGAAACGATTTCGGGATATTCGCCGGCCAGAGCCGATGCATGAGCGGCATGATGCTGGACGCGCTTGAGGGGCAATCCTGCTGCCACCGCCCAACGCGTGCTGGCGTAATTCGGATGCGCGTCGCAGACGATCCGGCACGCTTCGACGCGATAGAGCGCTTGCAGATCCGCGATTACCTGCCCGAAGACGGCGATGCTGCGCGGACTGTCCAGCTCGCCGATATGCGGCGAGATGACAGCGCGCCGGTCCCAGCCAAGGGCGATCGCTCCTTTCATATGACCGCCGACGGCAAGCGTCGGTTCCGTGAACGGTTCGGGCAACTCGATTTCGAGCGGGGCGATCCCTCTTCCGATGCGGATCGGACGCGGCTTTCCCGCGATGATGCGCAGGACGGAATTGTCCGCGGGCCGCACGATCGGGCGGTCGTGATGCAGAAAGGCGTCCGCGACCCCCGAGAGCCGGCGGTCCGCTTCGCCATTGTCGGTGATGACGGGCTCGCCGCTGATATTGCCGGAGGTCGCGACCAGTGGCCCGCCGAACTCGGCGAGGAGCAGGTGATGCAGCGGGCTGTAGGGCAGGAAGACGCCCAGCTCTGCGAGACCGGGCGCGAGCGCCGGGCTCAGCGGGCAGTCCTTGCGGCGGCGCGCCAGGACGATGGGCCGGGCAGGATCGACGCACACCTGGGCTTCGGCGTCGTCCAAGGTGACGCATTCGCGGATTGCGGCGAGGCCGTCGCTGCCGCTTTGCGGAAACATGACGGCGAGCGGCTTGTGCGGCCGGTGCTTGCGCGCCCGCAGGCGGAGCACGGCCGCATCACTCGCGGGATCGCAGATGAGGTGGTATCCGCCGACGCCCTTGACGGCGACGATGCCGCCTTCGTGGAGCAGCTCAATGGCCGCCGCGAGCGCTGCCTCTCCTTCGAGAGGCGCGGCGCCGTCCCGATGAAGGCTGAGTTTCGGCCCGCAAACGGGGCAGGCGAGCGGTTGGGCGTGGAACCGCCGGTCGAGCGGATTTTCGTATTCCCGCCGGCACTCCGGGCAAAGCGCGAAGCCCGTCATGGAGGTGTTCGGCCGGTCGTAGGGCAGCGCCTCGATGATCGTGTAGCGGGGGCCGCATTGCGTGCAATTGGTGAACGGGTAGCAGAAGCGGCGTTCGGCGACGTTCTCGAATTCCGCGATGCAATCATCGCAGCAGAACAGGTCCGGAGGCAGATGAATGTCCGCTTCGGTATCTCCATTGCTGGCATGAATTTGAAAGTCCCGGACGCCTTCGACGGCGGTTTCCGCCGACGTTTCAAGCCGCGGCCGCGCAAGCGGCGGCACATCGGAGGTCAGCGCAGTGATGAACTGCGTGATATTTTCGGGGCGGCCTTCGACATGGATCAGAACCTGCCCGGAGCCGTTGCGGACCCAGCCGCCGAGACCATGGCGCCGCGCGATGCGAAAGACGAAGGGCCGGAAGCCGACGCCCTGCACCCGTCCGCCGACGACGATGCGCCGCGCGCAGACGCCGTGCAGCGGGTCAATATCGCGCTGGTGCGTGTTCATCTGCTGCCGTCTGCCTGATGCCCGACGACCACCAGATTCGGCAGGCGCCTTCATCCGAAACCATGCAGGGGCCGATCGGATTACGCGGCGTGCAGGCCTTTCCGTAAAGCACGCACTGGTTCGGATAGATTTTCCCTAGCACGACGCGCGCGCAATCGCAGCCCGGCGGCATTTCGCCTGCGCGCTTGCGCGCAGCGTCGATATCCAGATCGAAGCGCCGGACGGCGTCGGAATGGGCCAGCTCCGGTTTCAATGCGAAGCCCGAACCGGGGATAATGCCGATCCCGCGCCAGTTCGCATCGACGACGTCGAGCGTTTCCTTCAGCAGCAACTGCGCGGTCGGATTGCCGCCAGGCTTGGCGACGCCCGCATAACAATTGTCGAGAAAAGCGCGCCCTTCCAGCCGCTGCCGTAACACCGAGTAGAGCGCGGCGAGCAGACTGTCCGGCTCGAAACCGGCGACGGCCGAGGGGATGCCGTGCTCTTCGGGCACGAAGCGCCATTCTTCCGGCCCCATGATCGTGGCAACGTGGCCCGGCGCGATCAACGCGTCGAACCCGGCTTTTTCGCTGTCGAGCAGCATGGCAACGGCGGGCCAGGTCAGGCGGCCCGAAAGCAGGATAGAGAGATTGGACGGCAGGCCCTCGGCGATAAGGCCTGCTACGGGCGCTGTGGTCGTTTCGAATCCCGCGGCGAAAAAGACGATCTCGCGGGTGGGATTGGCCTCGGCGATCTTCACCGCCTCGCGCGGCGACGCGATCGGCCGGACCTCGCCGCCGGCCGCGCGGGCCTGTTCCAGCGAACGCGGCTCGTTCTTCGGCACATTGGCGGGGACGCGCAGCATGTCGCCGAACGCGACGAGAATGACGTCCTTGCGCAAAGCCAGTTGGATCGCGGCATGGACATCTTCCTCCGGACAGACGCAGACGGGACATCCGGGGCCGGGGATGAGCTCGATATTATCAGGCAAAGCGCCGCGTAAGCCGGCCATAGAGATCGAGCGTTCATGCCCGCCGCAGACATTCATCACGCGGACCGGCTCGCTTTGCGGCAGAGCGCGGATGCGCTCAAGCCATGCCTTCGCATCGGCTTTTCGGTCCATCATGGCGGTCACTCCGCTGCGTGGAGATGCGCGCCGGCATGATGGGGATGTGCCGACAGTGGCGCGCTCTTGCGGCGCTCGGCAAGCCTGTCCTCAAGCCACGCGATCCAGGGCGCCAGCATATCGGGGCGACGCGCCGAAATGCGCACCACCTCCGCAGGATTGGCCAGGGCGCGCACATGCCGTTCCGCCTCTTCGGGCGAGAAATCGTCGAAAACGTCGAGCAGATCGGCCTTCGACAGGAGAACCAGATCGGCGCTGCGGAAGCTGACCGGATATTTGGCGGGCTTGTCGTCGCCTTCGGTCACCGAGAGCAGCGTGACATTCGCGTGCTGGCCCAGATCGAAGCCGGCTGGACAGACCAGATTACCGACATTCTCGATGAACAGGATGTCGATCGCGGACAGATCCAGCCCGTGCAGCGCATCGTGGATCATATGGGCGTCGAGATGGCAGGTCTGGCCGGTCGTCACCTGGATCGCTGGCACGCCCTTCGCCCTGATCCGCCTGGCGTCGTTCTCGGTTTCGAGATCGCCTTCGATAACCGCGACGCGCAGCCGGTCGGCCACCGCCTCGATCGTGGCTTCGAGCAGGCTGGTCTTGCCCGAGCCCGGCGAGGACATCAGATTGACGGCGAGCATGCCATGGCTGTCGAAATGCTCGCGATTATGCGCGGCGGCATGATTATTTTCATGGAGGATGCCGGTGAGAACCTTAATCGGCGCCTCGTGAACGGACTTGGCCGGGATTTCGCCTTTGTGGTCCGTGATATGGACGTGGCCGGAAGTCGCCGCGCATCCACAGTCCTGGCACATTGCTTCTCTCCTTTGGCTTCCGCTCTGTCAGGCCGGCGCGTCAGCATTCGCCAGCTCGACCCGCTTCAGCAGCAATTCATCCCCAGATTTGAGCTTGACCCGCCAGCCTCCGCATTCGCCGCATAGCAATGCGTTCGCCGCCACTGCCGTCTCGACGCCGCAGCTTTCGCACCAGACGCGGACGGGCATTTCTTCGACGTCGAGCTCCGCATTCTGAGCGATGGTTCCCGCGCGGGCCACAGTGAAGGCGCGCTTCAAGAGAGGCGCTTCCACGCCGGACAGAGGGCCGACCGCGACGAGAACGCCCGTAACCTCCGTCGCGCCATGTGCCGCGGCGACCCGCTCGATCTCACGCAACAGGCTCTGACAGACGGCAAGTTCATGCATCCGCGTTCATTTCGTCTTCGGCGGCCAGCATCTCGTCGTAAAGGCTCCAGGCATCTTGCGCCTCGTCCTCAGACATCTTCTGGATGGCGTAGCCGACATGGACCATGACATGGTCGCCTGGCTGAATATCCTCATGCTGGAGAAGAAAAAGACTGACCGAACGCTCGATCCCCTTCGCCTCGCATCGCGCCAGGAAACCGTCGCGGTCCACGACCCGCATGGGCACTCCGAGACACATGATGCCGCTCCTTTGCTGGAAGTTCCATTTCTAACCTGGACGTTCTGAACTGTGGTTGATTTCAAATCAATGCCGTTCGTTGTTAGCAGCCCAAGATTTAAATGATTCGATGTGTTCCCGGATTAGCGGGCGGGCAGCCGCGAGATTGGGCGTTTGGCTCAGGTGGCGGCGCGAAAAAAAGGTGTCAATAAGGATCAGTCATGAGCTTGCTCGATTTCGCGCGCGGACCCGCTTTGGAAGCGGCCTTCGCGATCTTTGTGTTCGGCGTGCTGTGGCGGCTTCTTTCCTTGCTGCTGCTGCCCTGGGCGCGGGACAGATCGGTCGCGCGGCCGGGAGCGCCGTCCGCGATCGTTGCCGCGGCCAGCGGTTTCATACGCCATCTCTGGCCGCCGAAGGGTTTTGCTCGCGCCTCGCTATTCTCCACTGTGAACGGCTATGTTTTCCACATCGGCCTCGCCATCATTGTCTTCGGGCTGGCACAGCACATTCTCTTTCTGCGCGGCCTGTTCGGTTTCGCCTGGCCGAATTTGCCGGCCGGCATCATCTCGGTCGTCTCGGTGATCACGCTGGCCTCGCTCGTGGCGGCTCTCGTCCGCAGGATGACCGATCCTGTCTTGAGGCTGCTCTCGACCGTCAATGACTATTTCAGCTGGATCGCCACCACCCTGCCGGTTGTTACCGGGCTCATCGCCGTCAGCCATCTCTGGGCGCCCTACGAGACGCTGCTGGCGATCCACATTCTCAGCGTGGCGCTGCTGCTGATCTGGTTTCCATTCGGCAAGCTGATGCACGCCTTCCTGGTGTTCCTCACCAGAAGCGAGACAGGCATTTTCTACAGCCGCCGGGGCGTCGAGATTTGAGCTGGCGCGATAGCAAGGGAAGGCCAACAGGATGAACGAACGCGTTGTCGTCGATCCGATCACCCGCATCGAGGGCCATCTTCGCATCGAGGCGGAGACGGACAGCGCCGGCGCGATCACCGGCGCTTACAGCTCAGGCACCATGGTGCGCGGCATCGAGCTGATCCTCAAGGGCCGTGATCCGCGCGATGCCTGGGCCTTTGCCCAACGCATTTGCGGAGTCTGCACGCTGGTGCACGGCATCGCATCGGTGCGGGCCGTGGAGAACGCGCTCAACTACAAAATCCCGCCGAATGCACAGATCATCCGCAATTTGATGATCGCGGCGCAATATGTGCACGACCACGTCATGCACTTCTATCATCTGCACGCGCTCGACTGGGTCGATGTGATCTCCGCACTCAAGGCCGACCCCGCCGCAACCTCGCAGCTCGCCCAGTCGATCTCCAGCTATGCCAAGTCGAGTCCCGGCTATTTCGCCGACACGCAGAAGAAGCTGAAGGAGTTCGTCGAGGCCGGTCAGCTCGGCATCTTCGCCAACGGCTTCTGGGGCCATCCCGAATTTAAGCTGCCGCCCGAAGCCAATCTGATGGCGGTGGCGCATTACCTGGAGGCGCTCGCCTGGCAGCGCGACGTCGTGCAGATCCACACGATTTTCGGCGGCAAGAACCCGCATCCGAACTTCCTCGTGGGCGGTGCACCCTCGCCGATCAGCATCGATATGAGCGGTACCGGCGGCGCTGCCGCGACGGCGGTGAATATCGCCGGGCTGGAGCAGGTCAGGACGGTGATCGGGCGGATGAAGGAGTTCGTCGAGCAGGTCTATCTGCCCGATACGCTGGCGATCGCCTCTTTCTACAAGGACTGGTTCGAGCGGGGCGAAGGTGTCGGCAACTTCCTGACCTATGGCGATTTTCCGGAAAAGGGCATGGACGATCCGTCGAGCTGGCTCATTCCGGCAGGCGTCATTCTGAACCGCGATCTGACGACGATCCATCCCATCGACATGAACAGCCCGGAGGAGATCCAGGAGTTCGTGGCGCATTCCTGGTACGACTATTCAGGCGGCAAGAATGAGGGCCTGCATCCCTATAAGGGCCAGACCAATCTGAACTATACCGGCCCCCAACCGCCATTTACCCAGCTCAATGTCGAGGAGAGCTATTCCTGGCTGAAGGCGCCGCGCTGGAAGGGCAAGGTGATGGAGGTCGGGCCGCTCTCCCGCGTGCTGATGCTCTATGCCAAGGGCCACGAGCCGACGCGCGAGCTGGCGAAATATGCGCTGGGCAAGCTCGATCTGCCGCTGACCGCGATGTTCTCGACCCTCGGGCGCACGGCGGCGCGCACGCTGGAGAGCAAGATCGTCGTCGATCAGATGCTGACCTGGTACGATAATCTGATGGCCAACATCAAAGCCGGCGACCTCGCGGTGCACAATCCAGCCAAATGGGAGCCGTCATCCTGGCCGGACGAGGCGCGCGGCGTCGGCTTCATGGAAGCGCCGCGCGGAGCGCTCGCCCATTGGGTGGTGATCAAGGGCGACAAGATCGACAATTACCAAGCCGTGGTGCCGTCGACCTGGAACGCAGGGCCGCGCGATCCGGAAGGCCAGCCGGGCCCTTACGAAGCCGCTCTGATGGACCGGCATACGCTGTACGATCCCAAGCAGCCGCTTGAGATCCAGCGCACCATCCACAGTTTCGATCCCTGCATCGCCTGCGCGGTTCACGTCTTAGATCCGCAAGGTGAAGAATTGCTCCAACTGCGCGTCCGCTAGAGGGGGGACCATGACCGATACGATTAATGTGGAGGCCGCCGCCCGAACCTTTCTCGCGCATACGGAAGAGCATCTCGTCAGCTATCTGGAAGCCTGCGTCCATTGCGGCCAATGCGCGGCGGCATGCCATTTCTACGAAGCATCCGGCAATCCGAGACATACGCCGGCTTACAAGCTCTTCCCCATCGCCAAGGCCTATCGTCGGCAGAAATGGCCGCTGGCTTGGCTCGGGCTCGCGCCGCGCATCACCGAGGCCGACCTCAAGGAATGGGAAGAGCTGCTCTTCGATACCTGCACCATGTGCGGCCGCTGCACGACTGTCTGCCCCATGGGCATCGACATCGCGTCCATCGTCGGCGGCGCAAGGCAGGCATTCGTGGCGGCGGGGCTCGGCCCGGAAGATCTGCTGGCAGCGGCCGATAATTCGCGCGATCACGGCAGTCCGCTCGGCGTGACGGCGGAAAAGCTGCGCGAGCGGCTCGAATGGCTGGAGGACGAGAACGAGGTCCCGATCGCGCTCGACAAGGAGAAGGCCGAGGTGCTTCTGACGGTCTCATCCATCGAGGTGATGAAATATCCCAACTCGGTCGTGGCGATGGCCAAGCTGCTGAATCATACGGGCGTAGACTGGACGCTCAGCAGCAAGGGCTATGAGGCCACGAATTTCGGCTACCTCGCCGGCAAGGCCGATATCGCTAAGCTCATGGTCGAGCGGATCACTGACGCCGCCGAGAGCGTCGGCGCGAAAACGGTCGTCATCCCCGAATGCGGCCATGCCTTCGGCGTGTTGCGCTGGTCGGGCGCCAATATGCTTGGCCGGCCCCTGCCATACACCGTCCTGCACATCACCGAATTCCTGGCGCAGCTCAAACGTGAGGGGCGCCTGAAGCTGAAGCCGATGGCGGACTCCATCACCTATCACGATCCATGCCAGATCTCCCGGCGCGGCGGCGCGATGGAGGATGCGCGCTATCTGCTTGAAGGTTTCGCGCAGGACTTCCGCGAGATGACGCCGACCGGCAATTACAATTGGTGTTGCGGCGGCGGCGGCGGCGTGCAGGCGATCGGACGCGCAGCCGAGCTTCGTCACAAGGTGTTCAAGATCAAGATGGATCAGGTCGAAGAGACGGGGGCCAAAACGATGGTGTCGTCCTGCTCCAATTGCCGCCTCACCATGGATGAGAGCAAGGCGCACTGGAAATGGGAAGGCGGGCTCGCCAGCCTAGTCGACATCATCGCCGACCATCTGGTGGAGGAGGCAAGCTGACCGCCTCGATCGTACCCCCCCTGCCCTGCAATGCGAGGGAGCGCTATTTCAGCGGCTCCAGTTGCTCCTCGCCGCCGAGATGCCAGACGGCGCCGACCGTCGCTTCATATTGATGCATCTTGATTTCGACGGGCTGGTTGCCGCCGAAAGGATCGAAACCGCTGACGCTGGACTCCGGCACATAGACGCCAGCAAACTCCAGATCGAGATCGTCCGACCACTTATATTTGAAGCCGCCGGTGATGTGGTGCTTGACGACACCCGGCGCGAGAATGTTGAAGGTCACGTCCGGTGATTTGATCGGGCTTTCGTTATAGGAATAGCCAGCGCGCAGCGTCCAGCGGTCGTCGGCCTGCCATTCGACGCCGAACTTGAAGACGTTGATATCATGCCAGCCGAAGCCGGCGCCGCCATCGTTGCCGAGGCAGCCTGAGCCCGGGCAGTTGAAGATATTCGACTGTGGATTGGCGATCGACGCCACATCGCCATAGAAGATATGCTTATAGTCGAACATCACCGTCAGATTCGGCTTGACGTCGATGGCAACGCCCGCAGTGATGCTGGCGGGAATGTCGAAATCACCCTGTTCGGCAAACAGGCCGCGATAATCGTCGAACTTCGACATATAGATCCGGCTATTGCCCGCAACACCAAGACGTACCCCATCCATCAGATCGTATTGAATGCCTGCGCGAATACCTCCGCCATAGGAGAAGTCGTGCTCGTTGTCACTTAGGCTCGATGGGTCGGTCGAAAATGGCTGGAACCCGTCTAAGCCCGTCGCTTCGAACGCCTGCACCGCGAAGACCGGCGCAAATCCGAAGGAGAACCGGCCCATGCGGTGAGCGATGGCCGCTGAGACGAACGCCTGTGTGAGGTCGACGCCGCTGTCCTTCGTTTGGGAAAAAATGGGCTCCGGGTAGGTCGTGTTCATTCCGCCATTGCCGTAGAGGCCGAGGGCGAAGACCGTATCGGCATCGATCCTGCGTGTGTAGGCAAGGTTCGGGACAGGGAAGACATGGCGATCCGAGCCATGCTTTCCGGGCGGAACGGGTGCGCACCCGGGCGTGGTGGCCGGATCGCATCCCGGCGCTCCCGCTTCATAGCCGCGTATCGGCCCGAACGCCGATATGGCGCCCGTCACCTGGTTGTCGACATCCGCAAGACCGGCCGGATTGTTCGCGATCCCGGTAGCGTCCCTTGTATCGGCGACGCCCGCCCCGCCAAGCGCTTTTTGCCGCGCTCCATAACCATCCTGAAAATAGCCATCCGTCGCCTTCGCGTCGGTCGTCAGGCCCAAGCTGAGCGCGCTGCCAGCCATCAAGGTCAATGCGACGGTCAACGCGCGGCGCCTAACGCCGGTCCCTTTCGCTTCGAACATGCTCCCCTCCACCGGACATTATTCTTCATGAGGGACGCCGAGCAGCCGATCGTCGCTCGCTATCCCTCGGTCAAATTCGCATCCCTGTCATATCCCGGCGTCATGTTCATATATTTTCATTCAGATATGAAGACGATTTGCTTGGCGACGTTCATTGTAATGACGATTGGTGTTTTGTTACCACAGTGCCCGAAACGCGCCGCCATTCCGCCGCCCCGTCATCAAGGCAAACGCCAACACCCCCCACGAGCCGACGCCAAATCAGCGTCTGATCCTCGCGGGCTGAACGCGGTCAGCTTTTCGGTGATGCGGCGCGCCGTCTAGCGCAACGCGCGTCCAAGCATGTCCCCGCGAAGGCGGGGATGGACGCGGGAACAGTTGCGCTCATCTTTTGAAATAGATCAACCCTCGTTCAAGCAATTCCACTTGAACGAGGGTTGATCTAAGCGGCGCGCTTGATCAGGAAGCGGTAAACGCCATCCGCCACGCTGTGCTCGACGAGCTCATTGCCGGTCTGGCGGCAAAAGGCCTGGAAATCCGCAACGGCGCCGGGGTCGGTCGCCAAAACTTCGAGCGTGCCCCCCGGAGACACTTCATTGATCGCCTTCTTGGCCTTCAAAATCGGCAGCGGGCAATTAAGACCCTTCGCGTCGAGTAATTTATCCGCCATCACACTTCTCTCTTATTTAAGACCTTGATCGGCGCGCCGGTTCTTCCCCGCATCGCGCTCCAATTTCAGATGAACAAGTTAATGTCCGACTTCAACGCGTTTTCCATATAGGTCGCCGCGCCGCCAAGCTTTATGCCGTCGATCATGTCCGATTTCTCGTACTCGAACAAATCCATGGTCATCTGGCAGGCGATAAGCTCAATCTCCGCCTCTACGGCAACCTCACGCAGTTCCTCGATCGAAGCGACGCCTTTTTTCTTGATCAAATTCTTCATCATCGTCGTCGCCGCGGCATTCACGCCCGGCAGCATCGCCACCACGTTCGGCATCTTCATATGCATGCCCATCATCGGCATGGCCATATCCGGCTTGCCGAGCGGCGAAATCTGCAGGTCGAGCTTCTTCTTCAGGAGCGGCAGACCGTAGAAGGTGAAGAACATCGAGACCTTGACGTCCATGGCGGCCGCGGTCGTCGCCAGGATGAAGGGCGGATAGGCCCAATCCAGCGTGCCCTTGGTGACGATGATCGACATGCTCTTGGCATTGTTCTGCGCCCCATTACTTGCTGTCATGACACAGTCTCCATTGCGCTAACGTTCCTGTCTGCTCAGGCGATGCGCGTTCCACCGAGCAATCTCGGACCAATTCCAAACATAGCGAGCGCCGCTCCGACCTGCCCAATCGGCTTTCGGTCAGACTTCTGGCCCCTGAGGAAGTCGGCATGATGCCCCATCCGGCTCATCGAAACTTTGTCGTAGATCAACGACCGATCGTCGGCCCGGAGCATAGCAATTTCCCATTATAACATTCTTATATCAATATTTCAGAATTCCCGATAGGGGATCTGTAAACAGCCAGCGATGGAGCCGGCGGGTTCCGCCGCCGCGTCGGATCGCCGAAGCTTAACGTCTGATTCATCTGCCGTGCTCTGCAATTCGTCCAACGATAGGGTGTCAATCACTTCGAGTTGCCAATTGCCGCGTGGCGCGATCACCATAAATTCGCCCTCGCTTAAATACAGACTGAACGAAGCGCGTCCGAGATTGCCATGAGCCGCAAACAAATCGTTCGTGCCCGCAGGGGGTGGTTCGGACAACAGATTGCGCGCGCGCCTAACTACCGCAGCGCGACCGCCGACAAGCTCCTCGACCCGCAGGTTCATCAAATCGCTCGTCAGCTGAGGCTCTTTTCCGGGAGATTGGCCGCGCTGTGTCAACGTGCACGGGGCAATATGGGCTCGAGACAACACGGCCCAGCGGGATCCTGTTCGCCCGCAGCGCCTCGCCCAAGGCGCGGGCTTCACGACGGCCTTCCTCGGATAGCTGGGCTGGCGGACTTCGTCCGGATTACAGCTATCCCAATCATCGGACGCATTGACATTGTCGCTCTGCGACCAACAGGTCGAGGCGTGACGGACATAGATATTCTAGCCGCCGCCTTGCAGCATCACGACCAGCTCTGAATCCCTGGCGGAGGATTGAGCCATTGCGATCCTCGGGCCAATCACAAGGATCAATGAAAGTGAGACCGGTGCGCGGATCCGGCCGCTTGTCGCGAAGCGCCTTGATGATCAGCGGTTCTTCCATGCTCCGACTGTGAACCGAACACGATCACACGCATAGACGATTTGCTGGTGCGCTTACGCCATAAGGCCGAAGGCTTCGACAGCGATGACGTCCGCTCATCCTTGCTTTTAAAGGGCATTGGACCGGTCATCCCGCCCAAGACAAATCGCAAGGATCCACCTGTGTGCGATTTCAAAACCTACAAGGATCGCAATCGGATCGAACGCATCTTTGGGAAGCTGAAGCAGTTCCGCCGTATCGCAACGCGCTATGATAAAACCAAACTATCCTAGTGTCCTGGTTCAGAGATACGTGCCATTATCGGGGTGAGCGATTCGCTGATAAGGGG
The DNA here is from genome assembly GCA_963749875.1 of uncultured Alphaproteobacteria bacterium. Lineage (GTDB taxonomy): Bacteria > Pseudomonadota > Alphaproteobacteria > Rhizobiales > Rhodomicrobiaceae > JAHQVI01. The sequence continues at coordinate 131,268 of CAVVOX010000002.1, read as the reverse complement.
AGAGGGATGATGGCGCGGCGCGCACCGGAAGTCGAGTTGAGCGAGGCACAGCGGCGAGCGCTTGTTGCGCTGGCGCGGCGCCGAATTACGGCGCAGGCGCTGGCGATGCGCGCGCGCATCGTGCTGGCGTGCGCCACGGGCGCCGAGAACAAGCAGGTGGCCGCGGAGCTCGGCGTCGATCAGGCGACCGCCGGCAAGTGGCGGCGGCGGTTCATCGCGCGCGGTGTGGATGGCTTGTACGACGAGCCGAAGCCCGGCGTTCCGCGCAAGATCACCGACGAACAGGTCGAGGCCGTGATTGTACGCACGCTGGAAAGCGCGCCCAAGGGGGCGACGCATTGGAGTTCGCGCCTGATGGCCCGGCAGAGCGGCATCTCAACCTCGAGCGTGCAACGGATCTGGCGCGCCTTCGGCCTGCAGCCGCACCGCACCGAGACGTTCAAGCTCTCCACCGATCCGCTGTTCATCGACAAGGTGCGCGACGTGGTGGGGCTGTATCTGGACCCGCCGGAGCGGGCGGTTGTGCTGTGCGTCGACGAGAAGAGCCAGGTTCAGGCGCTGGACCGCGCGCAGCCGGTGCTGCCGTTGCGGCCCGGGCAGGTGGAGCGGCGCACGCATGACTATGTCCGTCACGGCACGACCTCGCTGTTCGCGGCCCTGAACGCCGCAACCGGAGACGTCATCGGCAAATGCTACAAGCGCCACCGCGCGGTCGAGTTCAAGAGGTTCCTCGCCGAGATCGAACGCCGCGTGCCCGGGGACCTCGACATCCACATCGTCATGGACAACTACGCCACCCACAAGACCCCGGCGATCCGCGCCTGGTTTGCCCGGCGGCCGCGCTGGCACGTCCACTTCACGCCGACCGGCTCGTCATGGCTGAACATGGTTGAGCGGTTTTTCGCCGAGATCACCGAACGACAGATCAAGCGCGGTGTCCATCGCAGCGAACGCGAGTTGGAGCAGGCGATCCTCGCCTATATCGACGCCCGCAACGAAGACCCGAAGCCGTTCAAATGGGTTCGCACCGCCGACGACATCCTTGAAGCCGTCAACAGGTTCTGTCTCAGAACCAGCCCGGAAAATTATGAAGCATACCTCTGATTCAGGACACTAGGGCACCTGCACCGAATAAATATTCCGGCACGATATTGAATCATGCGCGCACCTAAGCGGCAGCTCTCTTTTGCCTGGAACGAGGCCATTTGCCGCCCCCCTTCCGGCTGGGTGTATTGCGGGCAAGCTTTTTCAGCGCCGTTTCCCCTTGTGGAGCGCTGTCAGGCCCGTCGCGATACTTTGCCTTGTCGCCAGGAGCGGATTTAGCGGCAGAAAAAGCACCGATGCCGGCGTGGGCATTGCGCCGTGTTTTTCCGTTTTGCGAGCGGGCTTTGCTTGGTTTCGTGCGGTCTGCTGTCACCGGCTCGCTGCCGCTAACCAGAATCTTCGTTCCGATCGCCCTTTCAATGTCGCGCAGGAGACGCATGTCGTCCGGAGCGCAAAATGCGACCGCCTTGCCGCCGGCTCCCGCGCGGGCGGTCCGGCCGATCCGGTGAACGTAATTTTCCGGGACTTCCGGCAGATCGAAATTATAGACATGGCTGACGCCAGGAATGTCGATGCCGCGGGCAGCGACGTCCGTCGCCACCAGCACGCGAATCTCGCCCTTGCGGAACGCCTTGATTGCGTGCTCACGCTGGTTCTGGCTTTTATTGCCGTGAATGGAAGCGGCTGAAAATCCGGATTGCACAAGAGCTTTCATGAGCTTTTCGGCGCCGCGCTTGGTGCGCGCAAAGACCATAGAAAGGTCTTCCGGCCCTTCAGCGAGACATAGTTTCAACAGATCGACCTTGTTGCGATCACCGGTGAAATGCACAGACTGCTGAACCTTGTCAACGGTGCGTCCCGGCGGGTTGACCTCCACGCGGACCGGGGCCGTTTGATAAGCGCGCGAGAGTTCCTCGATCTGCTTCGGCATGGTCGCCGAGAACAGGAGCGTCTGCCGAGGTGTGCCAACAAGTTTGGCGATCCGGCGCAGCGTATGGATGAAGCCGAGATCCAGCATCTGGTCGGCTTCGTCAAGAACCAGGAATTTCGCCGTGTTGAGAAAGACCGCTCGGCGCTCGACAAGATCGATGAGGCGTCCCGGCGTTGCGACAAGAATGTCGGAGCCGCGCGACAACTTGTTAATCTGAGCATTGATCGATGTGCCGCCAACGACCAGCTCGATCCGCAACGGCATGCGTTGGACATACTGGCGCAAATTGCTGGCGATCTGATTGGCCAACTCACGTGTTGGGGCAAGGATCAGCGCTCGCACGGATTTTGGCGCAGGCTTGGTCTTCTCGGCAAGAAGGTTCTGTATGAGTGGCAGGCCGAATGCCGCTGTCTTGCCAGTACCTGTTTGAGCAAGCCCCATCATGTCATGGCCGCCAAGCACCAGTGGGATCGCCTCGCGCTGAATAGGGGTCGGCGTCTCAAAACCGAGTGTCTGGACAGACTTAAGAATAGCCGGGGAAAGGCCGAGAGCTTCGAATTGTGTCAAGAGACAAATCTTTCAGTCGGACGGAACGGGTTGTCCCCATCCGCCTCATAAATGAAACTGGATGCGCGGAACGCCGCGCTATAAGGCGCAGGAACCACGCGGGTTACGGTTACGGCCTTGCCTTCCCCCGAACCGGATTGCCCGACGGAGTGGCGGACCGTCAGAACCCCGCGTGAAATGGGAACTGTGTGGAACAGCCTTGCGGCGGAGAATGCGCCTGACAGGCTAGTAACGTTTCTTGCACCGGAAAAAGCGCGATGCCGTTGGAGACATCGGGACGTTAGGAGTGCGCGCTGCTCACGCGGCAGCCGTCGTATGAAGCTCATATCCGCCTTGGATGGAAGAAAGTCAAGCGCCAACCACAAAATCCTGTATGATGGACCAGGATGGGTGACTCCCCGCGTACCGTTGTCGGTACTAAATGGCGCTTCGGTTGGATCGATCATTGTCGGAAACGATCCGAAGCGAATGCGGATGACCGCAGCGGACCTGGACAATCAGTCCATGCAGCGATGAATAATGGCTGATTCTGAGGGCTGGCGAAGCTTCCGTTTCTCAGGAGAGCCCAATACCGCCGTTCACGATTGTAGAATAGTGGCATCAATCTGCCGCTGGTGGTTCGACTGAAACATTTGCATCCCCGTGCAGCACCCGCATTTGCAAATGTTTCAGTCACAAGAACCACTAGATCAACCCTCGTTCAAGTGGACTCAATTGGACGAGGTTAAGTTGATCTATTTCAAAAGATGAGCGCAACTGTTTCCACGTCCATCCCGCCTTCGCGGGGACATGCTTGGACGCGCGTTGCGCTCGTGCCGCTTGACGGCACATAAAGGCATCGGAGTTCCGATGCCATAGGATCGAGGCAGAAATGATCGAGTACAGCCGCTTGGATGCGTCCGTTGATGAAATAGAATGCGCGCTGAACATGCTGGTCGGCGAGATTGTGACGCTCAGGAAAACCTTAGCACCGGACGCCTCCGTAGGGTTGAAGCAAGCTCCCTATGCTCGCTCAGGACCGCCATTGACCCGCATTAAGACTGCAATGGACCTCATCGCCAGCTCTCCGATCGACGGTGCTTTGAGATTTTCGGTCGCACAGATCGGCGAGCACTTGTTCCAGATATTGCAAAGCCCCGATAAGATGATGCAGATTGCGCGTCGGGTCTGTAGCGAGGATGAAGCGAACTGGTCGCGCCGTATGACGGTGATCGATGCGGCCTGGGAAGGCATTGGCTCTAAGGATACCGGCTACTGGAGCTAGAGCATCGGACCGAAAAGTGGCATCCACTTTTCGGTCCGATGCCAAAACAAACGGTTAGAGTGGCGCGTCGATTTCGATTGAGAATCCGCCGCTCTGATGGCGTTCGCGCCGGATTTATTATGGTGATAGAGAAGAGCGGAAGTCAGCGGTCGGAGGGTCGTCTGAAGGGACGGCGGGGCCCGTCATGTGCGCGGTCTGCACGCTCAATCAGGACCCTCGCGCAGTCCTAACCTTGCGCAGCGGTTTCGTTTTCTTAGCTTCAACAGCCTCTTGAGCGTCCTTTGCTTCCCGAGCAAGGCGAAGAGCTCGCAGGCGCTGAGTCTTCTTTTCTTCAGCCTGCTGTGCTTCTTTCAGGTCTTCCAACGCTCTGGCCGCATCCTGCCTGCGCTGTTCAGCCTGTTTGGCGCGGAGCGCCGCTCGACGCTGGACTTCTTCCTTTGAGATGCCGTGCGTGGGCATGACGGACCTTTCCAATAGTGATCTATCTATTTGCCATCAACGCCGGCTCGCATGTGGACGCTCTTGAATAGCATTTGTTTCGAAGGATTTCGATCCTCACAGTGTTTTTATATAGTAAAAAAGAGCCTAAATTACCAGTTTCTAAAACCCGCGCCTTGTAACGAACCGTCCAAAATCCCACATAAAAAACGGCTCGTGAACTGAGCCCATTGTAGTAAATAGCCCTTCGAGACGAGAATTTTTCTCTTACGTACAGCCGGAAACATTCGTCTGTGGATGTTTGGCGAGCATTCCTTCTGCGCATCAGCCGGTCGGCCCCCTTATCCATGAGCACAGGCCTCTAAATTTGGATTCACCGATCGAGAGCTGAATTGCAGCCGGGCCTTACCTCTTCCAGCACCAGGAAAAAGGAATCTGCGAGATGTCGATTGCGATCTACGGGCGCCGCATTTTTTTGAGCGTCGTCACGGCGGCCTTGATCTCGTGGAGTTTGGCCCCGGCGACTGCGCAAACAAACCCGGTGGATATTCCTGACAATGCTCATCAGGCCCCTTATGGCGGCGGTTGGGAGTGCGACACCGGCTATAGGCAGCAGGCGGGGGCGTGCGATGCGATTGTCGTACCTGACAACGCCTATTTGACAAATTCATCTTACGGGCGCGGCTGGGAATGCAATTTCGGATATAGTGAAAATGGCGGTCAATGTGAGGCAATTGCAGTTCCCGAAAATGGCTATCTGAGTGACGGCTCTTATGGCAGTGGTTGGCGCTGCAACCGCGGCTATCTGGAGACGGACGGAAAATGCGTTGCCCTGACGCTTCCCAAGAATGCCTATCTCATCGACGACGTCTACGGGACCGCCTGGAAGTGCAATCGCGGATATGAGCGGAATGGTGATTCCTGCGAAAAGATCGTGGTCCCCCAAAATGCCTATCTGACGGACGCCTATTCAGCCGCAGGTTGGAAATGCGAACGGGGATTCCGCGAGGCAGATGGAAAATGCGTTGCCGTGAAAGTGCCTGAGAACGCCTATTTCTCGGAGGCATCCTATGGGCCGGGCTGGAAATGCGAGCGGGGGTATCGGGCGACAGCAGAGGCTTGCCTGCCCGTGTCTGTCCCGAAAAATGGTCATTTGAGCACTTCAGGCGACGGCTGGGAATGCGGCAGGCCTTATCGCAGAAACGGCGACATCTGCGTGCACCGCTAATCGCGTTCGCCTTTGATCCTCTTACCGGCGGATCATCAATCTACCCGGTCAGAACGGCTGAAAGTCGGTTTCGCTCTCTGCCCTCCAGGTTCCAGTCTCTCCCTTCCAGGCTGAGTTCAACAATCCAGCTCATAAGCTGGAGCTGGGCGAGGCCAGCTCACTTTCGACAACAACGCGGTCGAAATTCTCGTTCGTGCACTTGATGCGATATTTCGGATCATTGTCATCCGTCGAAAGCAGCCGGACGATTTTGCACCTGCCCGGTCCGGCGGAATAATTGATGCGGTGGGGCGTATAGTTGAGAGTCTGGCCAATTTTGAACTTATGATCTGTCATATGATAATCCCAATCTGAGATGGCCCGCCTCGCCAGAAACGTCCCGGTTTCGGGACAACAGAGGCGTTGTCACCAGCAAGGGCCTAACGATCCAAACGAAAGAGCCGCTTCTTGCGGAGTTTGACCGGGCATCGAAATGCAACGCGGCAAAGCCGGCGCCGCCCGTCGGCTCAGCGACGTCTCAATGAATGATTTTGTCAGTGAGCCCTTCCCGCACAGTCGCACGGCCTCGAAATAAAAGCCATAAGATTTGTCTGGGGATGATCTTTGGAGGCTGGCCGGGCTTAATTCAGATCGCTGAAATTCCGCTCACTCATCACGAGTAGCGGGCTTGTGAATATGGGCTGAACCGCGATCCATTTGAGGTTCCGCTTGTAAATGCAGTCGTTAACGACTACATTACAGCTTCGACGTTGGCCAGACGATGAGGCCGTTTCACCCTAATCGCTAACGGGTGCACGTTCAGACTCTCTCCAAACTTCGATTCAAGGCGAGTTGCCCGGCCCGCTATGTGATGCCGGTCACTCAAGTGCATTTTTTGCAGCGAAAAGGGAATTAGGATGACTAGCGGTACTGTGAAATTCTACAATGACCAAAAGGGTTACGGTTTTATCGCACCGGACGACGGCAGCAAGGATGTGTTCGTGCATGCAACGGCACTTGAACGCGCCGGGATTCGCGGTCTCGTTGAAGGCCAGAAGGTCAGTTTTGAAACTGAGACAGATTCTCGAACCGGCAAAATCGGCGTCAGCACGCTCCAGGTTTAGCTGGACTTAAATGATAGCGGGCTCGAATTTGTGGCCCGCCTCATCTCGAAGCCGCCTCCTGCCCGGGGCGGCTTTTTCATGAACGCCCGGTCGGCGAATGTCTAGATCAACTCAACCTCGTTCAAGTGGACTCACTTGAACGAGGTTGAGTTGATCCATCCCAATAGCTTTAGCGCAATTGTTCCCGCGTCCATCCTCGCCTCCGCGGGGGCATGCTTGGACGCGCGTTGCGCTAAAGCACGCTGTTTGTTTGAGGCGGCGCTTCTTCGGTCCAGACCTGAAAAGCCGTCAAGATGTTCGGGCCGAAAATATGCGTGAGCGGCACGTCGGCCGCGTCTCGGCCATAGGCGATCAGAATGCGGCCGATACGTGGCGCATTGTTGCGAGGATCGAAAGCGTGCCACGCGCCACCGAGATAGACCTCCATCCAGGCGGCAAAATCCATCGGTTCATAGGGTGGCGGCAGGCCGATGTCGCTCACATAGCCGGTGCAATAGCGCGCCGGAATGTTCAGACAACGGCAGAATGCAATGGCAAGATGCGCAAAGTCACGGCATACGCCGAGTCCTTCAGCATAGCCTTCTGCAGCCGTGCGGGTTGCACGAGCATGAGAATAGCCGAAGGTGACGTGATTATGGACGAAGTCACACACGGCCTGGACCCTAGGCCAACCAAGCGGCGCATTGTTAAAGAGCGCCCAGGCCGCATCGGACAGACGGTCCGTCTCGCAATAGCGGCTGGCAAGGAGGAATTGCAGTGTTTCGCTCGGAAGATACTGGACCGGGTGCTGCAGCGCATCGAGCTTCGCCGTGTCGGGCTGACCAGCGTCGCGGATGACGGTATCGGTTCCAAGAGTGAAACGGCCGGGAGGTGCGACCAACCTGTTGCACCAATTGCCGAAACTGTCGCGGTAGCCTTCGACGGGCACGGCTGGGGAAGTCGTCAGATGATCGGGCCGTTCGAGGTCGGAGACGCGCGAGAAGTGGACGTTGAGTATGGAGATGAGCGGCGTCGGCTGGGGAAATTCAAAGCTCAACTCGCACCCAACTTTGATACGCATTTTTCTTCCTATCTTAGGGGTGAGCTGCCCGCCCCCGCATTAAGGAGGGCCGGACCACCTCATGGATCGTCTGCTTGGTCGAGTTGCACACGAGGCCACGCAGCATTTCACCGAGATCAACAGGACGCCGGGGTCGCCGATCATTTCGATCGTGTCGAAGGAAGACCCATCCTATGCACCGCTCAAAAAAGTGTGAACGGCACCAGCTCCAAAAGAAAGTTTCTCACGGCCACGATGTTTTGGCGAGGCCGAATATAAATACATGCATGCGATCGGCCTCGGGAGACACCTGTATTTTGGGCGCGCGCATGGACTCTGAGACGATGGGGGTATGAATGAGCGAACGAGGCGGCGTGGCAGCCGTTGGGGCAGCGCTGCCCCCGGCATCAAAAGCGGTGGACTGCCGGAGCTGTGGGGCATGTTGCTCCTACTCGCGGGAGTGGCCGCGCTTCACGCTGGAAACGGATGCCTATATAGAAAACATTCCAGAACAGTTCGTCAATGAACCAATGTCGGGTATGCGCTGCAACGGCGATCGGTGCTCCGCTCTGATCGGCGAGGTCGGAACTTCGACCTCCTGCGCCGTCTATAATACGCGTCCGAAAGTCTGCCGGGCTTGCGAACCTGGAGACGATGCCTGCCGTATCGCGCGCCGCTACTTTGAAATCGAGGCCGGTTGCTCCTCTTAGGTGGCGTTCTGTTGTGGAGAGGGTGTGAGCAAATGTCTCGCCGCCGGCCTTTCGGTTCTCTCCGCAGCGTGCTATGAATGAACAGCTTCGCGCCTTTTAAACAAGCGATACGATTGCGGCCGCGTAAGTACACCCGGTACTGCTAAATCTAAGTCTGTCGGTCGGCCTCTCCCCTCCTCCGCTGCCTTCAGAACAGGAAAAGACAGACTAGGCTTTCTTGGCGCCGCCGCGAGTGGACCAGCCCGATCATGGACATGGCAACGGCCTTTGGTCTTTGTTCTCGTGCTTATTGAAAGGCCATCCGGATGTCCCCGTTCTCTATAGACGATTTCGTCCAAAATCTGAGCATTTCCAATGTCTCGGGCATTTTCTCGATGCGCGTTTCCAGGATTCGGCCACGGCTGAATGGTCGCAGCGAAGCTCGTGTAATTTGATAGATGAACGCTATCCACGGGCACAAGGTCCGTCGAAGGAGCAAAAAATGGAACATGCAGGCTTCTTTCACCGGGCGGGACCATTCCCCTTGTGGCTTATCGCCGAGAAAATCGGCGCCAAACTGACAGACGAGGATGCTTCCAGTCTCATCGACGATGTTCGTACGTTGCGTGAGGCGGGCCCTCGTCATCTTGTGTTTTTTGAGAACCGCAAATATCTCAGACAACTCACGAATACGAGGGCGCGGGCTTGCATTCTATCGACGGCCCATGAGGGCGAGCTTCCGGATGGCCTGGCGGTACTGAGCACCCCTGCACCATATGCTGCTTTCGCCCGCGCTCTATCTCTCTTTTACCCCGATGCGCTACGCAGCAAGGCGGCGGCTACAGCAGCAGACCAGGGCGGCAAACTCGTTCATCCGACTGCGCAAATTGGCGAAGGAGCAATTATCGAATCCGGCGCGATCGTTGGACAGGAGGCGATCATCGGTCCGGGGACGATCATTGCAGCAGGGGCGGTCGTTGGATTTCGGGTCGTGATGGGGGCCGATTGCTATCTGGGAGCCGGAGCATGCGTCACTCACGCCCTGATCGGCAGAGATGTCATCATTCATTCTGGAGCGCGGATCGGACAGGATGGCTTCGGTTTTGCGATGAGCGGCAAAGGACATCTCAAAATACCGCAGATCGGCACCGTCATCATTGGTGACAATGTTGAAATCGGAGCCAACTCAACCATTGATCGCGGTTCTTTATCCAACACAGTGATCGGCGAAGGCACCAAGATCGATAATCAGGTCCAGATTGCACATAATGTTGTAATCGGCCGTCATTGTATCATCGTAGCGCAGAGCGGCATTGCCGGCTCTTCGGAGCTTGGTGATTTCGTCGTCATGGGGGCGCATTCCGGCATCCTCGGCCACATCAAGGTTGGCAGCGGCGCGCAGATCGCAGGCATGGCCCATGTGAAATCCGATGTCGAACCTGGAGCCAGGATGGGCGGCACACCGGCCCGTCCATTTCACCTCTGGGCACGCGAAGTTGCCGCCGTTAAAAAGCTGAGCCAGCCGCAGAAGCGGCCAACCGAGGGTCGGAACGGGTGAACGCAGTTACGCATTGACACAAGGGCAGCCTGAGCAGCGTGCGCTCAATGGTCCCGTGCCGCGCGGACCTCAGCCTCTTGGCAAGCGTCGCGATGATCTGCTCCGTCGTGAATGTCTTCCGTGCCGTTCCCTCGTCTCCCTCAATCGCATTCAAAATGGCCGGTTTCTCTTAATCAATTTGGTATCAGTTCAGGGAAGCAGTCCACGACCGGATACGGCGGCATCGAGCCATCGAAGAGGCTGCCATCGGCCCGCCGATTTCCCGCCCCGCCATAATTCATTAAACTGGAGATGGACCTATCCCCCCATTCCGGTACACTCTTATATCGCCATCAAAAAAGGGAGAACACCATGATCAAAAGAGGGAAAAGACGGCCGGGAAGGCTGTCCGCCGTAATTCTGGCCGCCGGAATGGTCCTCAGCCTCGCGGCGCCGGCACAGGCTGAATATCCGGATCGGCCGGTTACACTTGTCATTCCTTATGGCGCAGGCGGCGCAACCGATATCTCGGCAAGGACCCTGTCAAAACCGCTGAGCGAAATCTCGCCTCAACCCATCCTCATGGTCAACCGGACCGGGGCAGGCGGCGCCACCGGCTCGGTCTCCGTCAAGAATGCCGAACCGGACGGCTACACCATGCTGGCCGCGCGCGTTGGCTCGCATACGGTCAACCCGGCGATGAAAGCCACCCTGCCCTATACGCTCGACGATTTCCGCTTCGTCGGCGTCTATGAGCTCAACCCGGTGGTCTGCGCGGTTGCGGCTTCGTCGGACATCAAATCGATGGACGATCTAATTGCAAAGGTGAAGGCCAATCCGGGGAAGGTCCGATATAGCTCCTCCGGCGTGGGCTCGCTGCTGCATCTGGCCGGCGCGATGGTGCTGTCGTCCTTCGGCATCGAAAAGCCGCTCGAGGAAGCCGTGCACATCCCGCTGAAAGGCGGCGGCGCGGCGGCAACGGCCGTGCTGTCGGGTACGGCGGATTTCATCTGCACCAACTCCTCGGCGCTTGCAAGCTTCGTCGCCAATAAGCAGCTCCGTCCGATCCTCGCAACGCCGCAGGAAGGCGTAGCGGGATTCGACGCGCCGAGCGCCCGCTCGCTGGGCCATCCCGAGCTCGAGCAGCTCGTCGGCTGGACGGGCATCGCCGGCCCCAAAGGTCTGCCGGATGAGGTCGCGGCAACCTGGCGCGAATGGCTGACCAAGGCGACGAACGACAAAGAGTTCGTCGAACAGATGACGAAGCGCGGGTCCATCATTCGGCTGATGTCGCCGGAGGAATCCCAGGACTTCATCCAGAAGCAGTACGAAACCTTCCGCAAGCTCGTCGATCAGCTCGGCATGCGCATCGAAGGCTGATCTTCCCCTCGGAGCGGTGCCCCGGCACCGCTCCCCGCTTTCCGGGCGAGAGACGAGATGTCCAGACTTTCCAGAGATGTGTGGCTCGGCGCGGGCGTCATTGCGTTCGGTGCATTCCTGCTGCTGGTTCTCATTCCCCTCGGCATAACCTCGCCGACGAATGTCCGTATCGCCGTCCTTTCGCCAACCATCTGGCCGGAGATCATCGCCGTCGCGCTGATGCTCATCGGAAGCATCCTCGTGCTGCGGGCCCTCGTTGCGGGACCGGATGAGGCCGGCGAGAGGAATGGATCGGGTGGCGGATGGCTGCCCTGGGTCCGTATCGCGGCCGCCGCCATTTTGATGGCTGCGCTTTTTCTCTCGCTGCCAGTGCTTGGAATGCCGATCGCATCAGCGATCGCCGTCCTCGCCTATGCCGCATTGGTTCGGGCCGGCCGTCCCCTGGCGACGATCCTCACGGCCATACTGCTTCCGCTGATGATGTACGCTTTCTTCAGCAAGATTGCCGGCGTCCCGATCCCGCAGGGGCAGCTTGTGAGGCTGCCATGAGTTTCCTCGACAACGCCGCCGCAGCCTTCGCGCTCGTCGCGCAATGGGGCAGCCTGCTCTCCCTGGCGACCGGGGTCACGATCGGCGTGATCGCCGGCGCAATTCCCGGCATGTCGGCCACGATGGCGGTTGCCCTTTCGCTTCCGTTCACGTTCAGTCTGCCGCCTATCTTCGGGATCCTGTTTCTGCTCGGCGTCTACAAGGGCGGCATTTTCGGCGGCTCGATCCCGGCGATCCTGATCAAGACCCCCGGCACGCCCGCTTCGAGCGCAACCGTGCTTGACGGCTATCCGATGGCCGAGCAGGGCAAGGCGGGAAAGGCGCTCGACATGGCGCTTTATGCCTCATGCACCGCCGACCTGATATCCAACCTTGCCCTCATTCTGCTGACCGGATGGCTCGCCGCCTTTGCGCTGAGCTTCGGACCGCCGGAATTCTTCACGCTGATCGTTTTTTCTCTGACGATTATCGCAGGCGTTTCCGGCGACAGTCTCATCAAAGGCATTCTGGCCGCCTGTCTCGGCCTTTTGCTCGCAACGGTGGGCCTCGACCTGGTCTATGGCACGAACCGCTTCGTGTTCGGCGAACCGAACCTGATGGGCGGGCTGAATTTCATTGCCGTTCTGATCGGCCTTTTTGCGCTCCCCGAGATTATCGCCTATGCCTGGGCGCCGCGCGAGGAGCATGCCCCCGTCCGCGAAGTCGGAAGCGACCATACGAGTTTCGCCGAATACCGGCGCTGTTTCCGTTCCATCGCCCGAGGCGGACTTATCGGCGTGGTGATGGGGGCCATCCCCGGCATCGGCGCGGCGCCGGCCGCATTCCTCTCCTATAGCGAGGCGCGCCGGAACAGTCCGAACCGCGCGAATTTCGGCAAGGGCGAGCTTGAGGGTGTGGCCGCCTCGGAGGCCGGGAATAACGGCGTTGCCGGCGCGACGCTCATTCCGCTTTTGGCGCTCGGCGTGCCCGGCGACGTCATTACGGCCATCATCATCGGCGCATTCATGATTCACGGCCTTCAGCCAGGGCCGATGATGTTCATCCAGAACGCAAACATCATCTACGCCTTGTTCATGGGATTGATGATCAGCTCGATTCTCCTGCTCGTTTTCGGGTTCGTGGCGATCCGGCTGTTCCGGTTCATCGCCGTGGTACCGAAAGCGCTGCTATTCCCGAGCGTGCTGGTTCTCTGCATCTACGGTGTGTACGCCGTCAACAATTCCGTCTTCGACATCGCGGTCATGTTCGTCATGGGCTGGCTCGGCTATCTGATGTTCCGGCTCGACGTCCCGCCCGCCCCCTTTCTGGTCGCCTTCATTCTGGGACCGCTTTTGGAGGACAATTTCCGCCAGTCGATGCTGATGTCCGGCGGCAGCGCGGATATTCTCGTCCGCAGCCCGATCACCTGGACCTTTTGGGTGTTGACCTTGCTTGCATTGGCAGCGCTTATCCGCCGGGGGCTCATGGACCGGCGGACCAATGCCGCCGCATCGGCCGACATAGAATGACCGGCGTCGTGGAGCTGAGCTGGACGCAGGCGGCGGCGTTGGCCGTCGGCCTGTTCGCGGGCGGGTTCGCCAAAGGCGGGCTCGGCTTCGCCTTCCCGCTCGTCGTGATCCCGATCGCCACCCAATTCGTGCCGCTCGACTTTACCCTTGCGGTGATCTCCGTGCTCATGCCGTTCCTGAACCTCGTCCAATTCGTGAACGGCAGGAAGATGACCGAGACGCTTGTCAGGTTCTGGCCGATGCTGGCCGGACTCGCTGTCGGAGCGCCGCTCGGAGCGCTTTTCTTTTCCATGATCGATCGGCAGGTCCTCGTCCTCACCGTGGGCTTGCTGATCATCCTCCTGGTCTTCTGGACGGCCTTTCGGCCCAATATCCGGATACCGCAAAGGGCGGAGCGGCGTTTTGGCGCTGTGGCGGGGATCGCGGCCGGCATGCTCGGAACGCTGACGACGACGAACGGGCCGGTGTTCATCTCCTATCTCCTGGGGCTTCAGCTCGACAGGGAAACGATGCTTTCGGCGCTCGGCCTATTTTTCTTCATATCGGGCCTGCTGATCGCCGGCTCATTCGTTGCGATCGGTGTGCTGACCGGTCCGCGGGCATTGACCGCTGTCGCATGCGCGGCGCCATGCGTGCTGGGCATGTGGGCGGGGAACAGAGCCGCGCGCCACATCGCTCCCGAACTCTTCCGGAGGCTCATTCTGGCAATGCTGTTTCTGCTGGGCGTGAACATGACGGTTCGCGCCGCCCTGGGCCTGTGATGCGCTAAATGTTTGATCGAGAAGCAATCGACGATAAGATCGCAACGCAGCGCTCGCCCATGGGTTGCACATCGCCGATACGAGACATCAAATGACGTGATGGCGGAGATCAACGAGCTGATCGTGAATATCTGGCGCGGACAGGAAAAGGGCCGCCTCGTCGAATATCGCGTGCCCGCGCGCCCGAACCAGACCGTACTCGATGTCGTCACCGAAGTTCAGCGCAGGTATGAGCCGTCGCTCGCCTATCGGTTTGCCTGCCGCGTCGGTGTCTGCGGCTCCTGCGCCATGACCGTGAACGGGGCGCCGCGCTGGACCTGCCGCACCCATGTCCGGAAGGTCGCCGCCGGCAACCGGCTGACGATCGAGCCCTTGCGCAACATGCCGCGGATCAAGGATCTCGCCTGCGACATGAGCACGTTTTTCGGCAAATGGCAAAAGGCGGGCGGCCGCTTCGAGGGAACGCTGACGCGCAACGATCCTCCGGCGGCAGTCGATCCGGTAAGCGCCGAACGCCGTGCGGCAAATGCCGCTATCGAATGCATCAATTGCGCGGTCTGCTACAGCGCCTGCGATGTCGTCACCGCCAGACCGGACTATCTCGGCCCTGCGGCCTTGAACCGCGCCTGGACTCTTGTGAATGATGTTCGCCACGCGGCGCGGCGCGAAACGTTCGACCGCGCGGCCGCCGACGGCGGCTGCGGCGCCTGTCATACGATGGGAAGCTGTGTGCAGCACTGTCCGGTGGGGATCAGCCCGACCGCCAGCATCGCCGGTCTGAAACGCATGTCACTCCTGCGTTTTCTCGGGAGGGCGCCGGAATGAGCGAGCGCCAACTCTTCGCCCTGCAACGCATTTCCGCGCTCGTCCTCGGACCGCTCGTCATCATCCATCTCGCGCTGATCCTCTATGCCGTGCGCGACGGGCTGACCGCCGCCGAAATTTTCAGCCGGACCAGAGGCAGCCTCATCTGGACGGCGTTCTACAGCGTCTTCGTCATCGCCGCCGCAATCCACGCGCCCATCGGCCTGCGCAATGTCCTGAGCGAATGGACGCCGCTTCCACGCCGCGCCATCGATTGGAGCATGGCGGCGTTCGCGATCCTTCTTGCCGCGCTCGGCCTCCGCGCCGTCATTGCCGTGGTGGGAGGCTGAGATGGTGCGGCACCGCCATCATCGCGCCTATTGGGCCTTCCTCGGCCATAGGCTCTCCGGTATCGCGCTCGCAATTTTCCTGCCTCTGCACTTCCTCACCCTCGGACTGGCGCTGGAAGGCGCTGCAACATTCGATGCCGCGATCAGCTATGCCGATCTTCCGCTCGTCAAACTTGCCGAATGGGGGCTGGTGATCCTGCTCGGCATCCACCTGTTCTTCGGGGTGCGGCTGCTGGTGCTGGAATTCCTCCCCTGGCCGGACCCGGCGTCGGCCCGGACAGGCTGGATATTGCCCGGCGCGGCGGTAGCCTTTCTGATCGGCGTCGTGTTTCTCGTCGGAGCGTTCTGATGCAGATCGAGCGCCACAAGACCGACATTCTGATCCTCGGCTCCGGCGGAGCGGGCCTGTTCGCCGCGCTTCACGCCAAACAGGCGAACCCCGACGCCGATATCACCATCGCGGTGAAGGGGCTGCTCGGCAAATGCGGCTGCACGCGCATGGTCCAGGGCGGCTACAATGTTGCGCTGGCCACGGGCGACGCCGTCGAACGGCATTTCATGGATACGATCGAAGGCGGCAAATGGCTGCCCCGGCAGGATCTCGCCTGGCGGCTCTGCGTAGGCGCCGTCGAGCGCGTGCGTGAGCTGGAAAACGAGGTCGGCTGCTTCTTCGACCGAAATCCGGACGGCAGCCTGCATCAGAAGGCCTTCGCCGGTCAGACCTTCGACCGCACGGTCCATAAGGGCGACCTCACCGGCATCGAAATCATCAACCGGCTGATGGAGCAGGTGCTGGCGCTGGGCGTCAACTGCCTTGAGGAGCATCGCGCCATCGAGCTGGTCCCGGCGAAGGACGGCTCCGCGATTTCCGGCGCGCTGCTGATCGACATGCGGACCGGCCGCTATCGCTTCGTCGAGGCCAAGGCCGTGCTGCTGGCGACCGGCGGCGGGCCGACCATGTATCTCTATCACACGCCGTCCGGCGATAAGAGCTGCGACGGGCTGGCGATGTCGCTTCGCCTGGGCCTGTCCTTGCGCGATATGGAGATGGTGCAGTTCCACCCCACCGGCCTGCTTGGCGGGCCGGATACGCGCATGACGGGAACCGTCTTAGAGGAAGGCCTGCGCGGCACGGGGGGATATCTGCTCAATGGCGAGGGCGAGCGCTTCATGTCGCGCTATGATGAACGCGGCGAACGCGCGACGCGGGACATCGTCAGCCGTGCGATCTATGCCGAGATGCGCGCGGGCCGGACCACGCCGATGGGTGGCGTCTATATCGAGATGGCGCATCTCGGGCCCGAGAAAGTGGCGAAGGCGTTTCCCGGCATGGTGAAGCGCTGCGCCGATTGCGGTTTCGATCTGGCGGGCGGGCGCGTCGAGGTCGTTCCGACGGCGCATTATATGATGGGCGGCGTCGAGTTCGAGCCGGACGGCACGACGGCCCTGCCCGGCCTGTTTGCGGCTGGCGAAGACTGCGGCGGCGTGCATGGCGCGAACCGGCTCGGCGGCAACGGCGTGGCGAATTCGACCGTGTTCGGCGGCATCGCAGGGGATCACATGGCCGCCCATGTGCTTGGTCTGGACCACAGCGCCGATCCGGATGAAAGTGCGATTGATGCCGGCATCGCACGGGCCGAGCGCCCCTTCGCCTTGACGCCCGGCGACCTGCTCGGCGTTCGCGAAACGCTATGGCAGGACATGTGGGACGATGTCGGCGTTTCGCGCGACCGGGCCGGTCTCGAACGCGGAGTGTCGAAGATCGCGGACCGCCGGGCCGAGCTGCTGCAAACCGGCCTCGCCGACGGCGACCGCGCCTTCAATCTCACATGGCATGACTGGCTCAATCTCGACAGCCTGCTCAGCATCAGCGAGGTCATCACCCATGCCGCACTGGCGCGCGAGGATAGCCGGGGCGCGCATTTTCGCGAGGACTTCCCCGAAACTGGCGACCTCAACAGCACCGCCTATACACGCGTTGTCAGCCAGGGCGATGAGCTGAAAGTCGCGATGGCCCCAGTGACATTCGACATCGTCAGCCCCGGAATGTCGCTGGTCGGTGCAGACGGCCAACCGCTCGAACGCAGAACCGCTGCCGAATAGGAGGATGAGATGATCGAAAACCGAACGATCGAAACGGCCGCCTATGAGATCATGAAAAAGGCCGCCATCGACATTCCGGAAGACTACCTCGGCGGCATCAAGGGCATGATCGACCTGGAGAAAGGCGATCTGTCCGCCTTCGTGCTGAAAGCGATGGTCGAGAATTGGGAAGCGGCGACCGAGGACCGCCGTCCGATGTGCGCCGATACGGGCCTGCCGCGCTATTACGTCAAGATGGGCGACAACGCGAAATTCGCGGGCGGCTTCACAGGCTTCGAACGCGCCTTGCGCAGCGCGACCGCGCGCGCGACCCTGGACGTGCCGCTTCGCCCGAACCGCGTCCATCCGCTCTGGCGCACGGAGCACAATAATAATGTCGGCGTCAACGCGCCCGAGATCGAGTGGAGCTTCGAGCCGGACGCCGACTGGATCGACATCACCACGGTCCACAAGGGCGGGCTGTTCGGCACCGACTACCGAATGCTGTTCCCCGGCGACGGCATCGACGGCATCAAGCGCTTCCTCCTCGATACGCTGATCGCATTCGGCAAGCGCGGCCTCGCCTGTCAGCCGGCCATTGTCGGCGTCGGACTTGGCGGATCGAAAGACACCTGCATGCAGCTCGGCAAGCAGGCCGCCTGTCTGCGTGTGGTCGGCGACAAAAATCCCGATCCGAAGATTGCGGAGCTTGAGGCCGAGCTGAAAGAGCTTGGCAACAAGATCGGCATGGGGCCGATGGGCTTCATCGGCTCGTCCATGGTGGTCGATTGCCATATCGAGATCGGCTACACCCATACGGGCGGCATGCCGATGAGCGTGCACACCTTCTGCCTGTCCTCGCGCCGGGCGACGGCGCGCATTCTGGCGGACGGATCGATCGAATACCGCACCGACCCGAAATGGTTCACCCCCTACATGCGAAGGGAGACGATCGAATGGCCGACGAGCGAGCAGCCCTTAAACAAGTCCGCTTAAAGGTCCCGGCCACGCCCGAGGACATCGCCGGGCTGGAGCTGAGCACCATCGTCTATCTCGACGGCGTCGTCTACACGGCGCGCGAAGGTGTTTATCAGAAGGTCATCGGCGACGGCGCGCCATTGCCTGAGGGGCTGACCGAGATCAGCAACGCCAATTTCCATTGCTCGCCCGCCGCCGCGCCGAAGCCGGAAGGCGGGTATATTGTCGGGGGCGTCACCGCGACCGCCAGTTTCCGCTTCTCGAAATGGATGGCCCGGTGGCTGGATCTGACCGGCACGAAGATCGTCATCGGCAAGGGCGGCATGTCGCGCGAGGATTATAAGACCGTCCTTGCGCCGCGCGGGGCGATCTATCTGACGACCGTCGGTTATGGGACCGGCGCGCTTCTGGGGCGCGGCGTGAAGCATGTGCGGGCGGTTCACTGGATCGACGAGCTCGGCATCGCTCAGGCCATGTGGCTGTTCGAGGTCGAGAATTTCGGCCCCTTCATCGTCGACAGCGATCTGGCGGGGAACTCGCTTCTGGCCCAGCACGGCGACAGCGTGAACGAAAGGCTGGCGTCGCTCTATGAAGGCCTTAAACCGCCCGCGCTCCATCGCTACGGCGAAACGAACGACCGGAGGGATGAAGTTCTGTGATTGTGATGCGCCGCGTGTCTCCCTCTCCCAATGGGAGAGGGCCGGGGTGAGGGGATTTCATGCCGGATGGTAATCCCCAACCCCTCACCCGGCGCTTCGCGCCGACCTCTCCCTTAGGGAGAGGTAGAAAGCGTCTGTGGTAAAGGCAGGGTTCCAAAGATGGCGGACGAAGCAAAAATTTTGACTGATCTCCTCGCCCTCCGGTTCGGCGAGCAGCCGGTGAGCGATGAAGCGGCAGATGCCTTGGGGACCATTCCGGAGACATGGCTTCAGCTTGCCGCGCGCGGGTCCTGCCGCCATTTTAAACCGGAGCCGGTCGCGCCGGAACTCATCGAGACGCTATGCGCCCTTGCCCTTGCGTCGCCGTCGAAGAGCGATCTGCAACAGCGCGACATCGTCATCGTCGACGATCCTGCCATCCGTTCCCGGATCGATGAGCTGACGACGACCGGCTCCCTGGCGCAGGAATGGATCGGCGGCGCTCCCTCCATGCTGATCTTTTGCGGTAATAATCGCCGCCAGCGGCAGATCCATGAATGGCGGGAAAAGCCGTTCGCCAACGATCATCTGGACGCCTTCTTCAATGCGGCGGTCGATGCAGCCATCGCGCTGAGCGCATTCGCGCTGGCCGCCGAGGCGAAAGGGCTGGGCTGCACGCCGATCAGCGCCATTCGCAATCACGCTGAGGAAATCAGCGAACTGCTCGGGCTGCCGGCCCATGTCTTTCCCGTCGCCGGTCTTGGTCTCGGCTGGCCCGCCTTTCCCGAGCCACGCGTCAGTATGCGCCTTCCGCTTTCGGCGACGGTCCATCGCAACCGATTCAACGAGGACGGCATCAAAGAGGCAATCGACGGTTACGACCGCCGCCGAGCCGCCGCGCAGCCGATGACCAGACAGCGCGCGGAGGATCGTTTCGGAACCGCCGAGTTTTACGGCTGGTCCGAGGACAAGGCGCGGCAATATGCCGGGCCCGAGCGTGCGGACTGGGGCGCATATGTGCGCAAACGTGGTTTCCGGCTGGACTGAAAAAAGACCGAGGGAGGACGGGGCCTATGGGAGAGCTGACAGGCGGGAATACCCCGCCCGCATGGCCATGGGAGGACATGGACAGCGGCGTCATCAGGCACACCATCGCGCCGCAGGATCTCGGCAGCGCGGCGATTGCCCCGTCCGGCGCGTTCGAAGCCGGTTCCTATGCGTCCTTCACGCTGACCTACACGGCGGGCGTCTATGGCATCGACGATTCCGGCGCGCTGCGCATCTGCTTCCGCTTCGCCTCGGATCAGAGCAACCCGCAATTCTCCGACCCGAAAGCGCCGAACTATACGACTGTGGAAGCCTCGAACGGCGCCGTGCTCGACTATCGTTTCGATCCGAAGGCGAATGTCCGCCCCTGGGACCGCACGCTCTACATCAAGGTCGTCAAAGGCTATCTCAGCGAAGGCGACCGGATCGTCGTCCGCTTCGGCGTCACCGATGCGGGATCGCCGGGAATGCGGCTTCAGACCTTCTGCGAAGACACGTTCGAATTTCGCGTCCTCGCCGATCCCATTGCCACCTTCAATTTCCAGCCCCTCCCCGATCAGCCGAAAATCGCCATCGTGCCAGGCGTGCCGGCCCGTTTCGTCGCCGTGCTGCCGACGCTTCGCCGTGTCGGCGAGACATTTTCGCTGAGGCTGAAAGGTGAGGACCGCTGGGGCAATCCGTCCGACCGCTGCGATCAGACCTTCACTCTGCGCGCAAGCGGGCCGATTGCAGGGCTTCCGGAAACGGTCACGCTGAGCCCCGGTCAGCGCGCCTTCTCGATCGATGGCCTGTCCGCCGGCGCCGCTGGCGATTGCGCCATCGACCTGATCGACGCAGACGGTCAGGTCGCGGCCAGCACCAACCCGCTGCGCATCGCGGAAGAAACACCCTTCCGCCATTACTGGGGCGATCTGCACGGCCAGTCGGAGGAAACGATCGGCACCGGGAGCGCCCGTCACTATTTCGCCTTCGCGCGGGACCTCGCCTTCGTCGACGCCTGCGGCCACCAGGGGAATGATTTTCAGATTACACAAGCGTTCTGGGACGAACTGAATCGCCTGACGGCCGAATTCGACGAACCAGGCCGTTTCGTCGCCTTGCCCGGATATGAATGGTCCGGCAACACCGCGCTCGGCGGCGACCGCAATGTCTTCTTCACAAACGAAGGCCGCACGATCCGCCGTTCATCCCACGCGCTGATCGAGGACCGATCCGACATCGAAACGGATTGCGTGACGGCGGCCAAGCTTTTCGAGGCCTTCGCAGCGAATGAGGAATGGGACGTCGTCTGCTTTGCGCATTGCGGCGGACGCTACGCGGATATCAAGCTCGCGCATGACGGCCGTTTCGAGCGCTCCGTGGAAGTTCACTCCTCCTGGGGCACGTTCGAATGGCTTGTGCAGGACGCATTCGAAAAAGGCTATCGCGTCGGCATCGTCGCCAATTCGGATGGTCATAAGGGGCGGCCGGGGGCGAGCTATCCCGGCGCGGGCAAGTTCGGCGCAATCGGCGGGCTGACCTGCTATCTGATGGACGAGCTGACGCGCCCTGCCCTGCTCGACTGCCTGCGCAAGCGCCGCCATTACGGAACGACCGGCGGACCGACAGGCCGCATGATGATTGACCTGCGCGCCCGTTTCGAAAGCGAGGCGCAGATCTATCACGACGATCCGGCTTTGTTCGATGCAGCCTCGCGCACGGCAAACGAAGCGTTCATGGGCGACATCGTGCATCTGCCCGCCGGCGGCGTGGAACTGGATGGTGAAATCCTGGCCGGCGCGCCGATTGAGCGCGTCGATCTGTTCAACGGCCTCGATCTGATCGAGACCTTGCGGCCGTACGACGAGCAGGATCTCGGGCCGCGAATCGGCGTCGTCTGGGAAGGCGCGGAGTATCGCGGCCGGTTCCGGCAAGTGGTGTGGGACGGCACGGCCCGCTTCAGCGATGCATCCATCCGCGAGGCGCGGCCGATCAATTTCCTCAACCCCGATAAGCGGCTTGAGCAGCTCGATGACCACAATCTGAGTTGGGAAGCGTTGACGACAGGCAATCTCGGCGGCTTCGAGGTGCTGCTCGACGAGGGATCGAAAGGCAGACTGAAGGTGTCGACGCCACTAATCACTCTCGACATTCCCCTGGTCGAGATCGGCTATGAGGACCGGCTTTTCGATGCGAGCGGAGAGCTGCCCCGTTTCATCCGCGTCGTTCGGCTGCCTGAGGCCAATACGCACACCGAATTCCGATTCACCCGCGCGATCGAGCTCAAGCCCGCCGGCGACAATCCGCTTTTCATCCGGGTCTCGCTCGAAGACGGCACGCGGGCTTGGACAAGCCCGATCTATGTCTACCGCTGATCAACACACGAATCTTTGGGAGCAGCTGGCCGGCACCAGATCAACCCTCGTTCAAGTGGACTCAATTGGACGAGGTCAAGTTGATCTATATCAAAAGGCGAGCGCAACTGTTCCCGCGTCCATTCGGACGCGCATTGCGCTATGTATTTGACATTGACCAGTCAGGATGAGCCCAGGAATGGAGGACGTCATGCCACAAGAAGCGCCTTCGAAACGTCCGACGAACGAGGATGTCAGACATCTGTTCCGGACCCTCAGCGATCATGCGGTGGCCCGCATTCTTGCGCTGGCACCCGCACACGCCCAGCTGGAAGAGGCCGCCGCGAAGATCACGATTGGCGATGAGGAGATTTTCGCCGATCGCGGGTCGGAAGACCCTGTCGTCAAGGCCATCGTCGACATCGCAGCGCCGGAGCTGGACCAGGAGGATGAACCGCCGCCGGCCGCCTGACAATCCGGCCCAAGCCTGGCAAATGAGCAAGGGACGGCGGGAAATGCGTCCGGCAAGCACGTGTTTCATGCCCGATCGGGACGCGAGGATTGATCGCGGTCAAACACATTGCTGCGCCGCTGAGCCACGATTGCCGGCATCTCCCGAAAAAGCGAGCGGGAGCGGGCAATGCCGAACGAGGCCAATTATATGAGCTTCAGAGATCGAGAGGACGCGGGACGAAAGCTGGCGGCACGTCTCAGCGGCTACAAGGAACAGCATCCGGTTATCCTCGCGCTGCCGCGTGGCGGCGTTCCTGTCGCGGCGGAAGTGGCGGCCACGCTCGATGCACCGCTCGATCTGATCCTGGTCCGCAAGATCGGCGTGCCGTGGCAGCCGGAATTGGCGATGGGCGCCGTCGTCGATGGTGAGGCGCCGCATATCGTGCGCAATGAAGACGTCATCCGGCTGGGCGGCATCAGCGAAACCGAATTCAACAAGATCTGCGAGCAGGAGCTTGCCGAGATCGAACGGCGCCGGAAGCTTTATTTGCGCACGCGGCCGCGGATTGATGTTGCCGGGCGGACCGCGATCGTGGTCGATGATGGGATCGCGACGGGCGCGACGACCCGCGCCGCCCTGGAGGCGACGCGCATGCGGGGGCCGAAGACACTGATCCTCGCCGTTCCGGTCGCGCCGACCGAGGTCATGGCACAGATGCGCCGGGAAGCCGACCATGTCGTCTGTCTCGAGGAGCATGAGGATTTCGGCGCCATCGGGTTCTATTATTGGGACTTCCGGCAAATCGATGATCAGGAGGTCATCGACCTCCTAGCGCGCTTTCCCGAGCGCGAGCCGGGACCGACCGGCCAGCCGGACGCGAAAGCCCGGTGATGCGCTTGGCGCTCGCACTTGCGCCAGCAGCCCCCTCTCCCATGGGGAGAGGTAGTTTAGCGGTTTCCACAGATGTTTCCGTGGAACCGGACCCGCTCTAAGCGCCGAGGATCGCGGCTGAAGGAATCAGCGGGATGGCTAGCTCTGCAAGCCTTTTCCGGGCCGCGGCATCCGAGCCGTCCGTGTCGATGGCGCGGCAGGCATCCTCGATCACCGACACATTGAAGCCTTGCCGATGCCCGTCCTCGGCGGAATAGAAGACGCAGACATCAAAAGCGAGACCGGCAAGAAAGACATTTTGCAGCTTCCGCTCCCGCAAATAGCCGGTCAGACCGGTATGCGTCTTCCCGTCATTCTCGAAAAAAGCGGAATAGGAGTTGATGTTTCGGCGAAAGCCCTTGCGGAGCACCAGTTCCGTATGCGGAATATTCAGCTCCGGATAAAATTCGGCACCCTTGGTGCCTTGAACGCAATGGTCCGGCCAAAGGATCTGCTCACCATAGGCCGCCTCGATCTTGTCGAAGGGCTGCTTGCCCGGATGCGAGGAGGCGAAGGACATGTGGCCCGGCGTATGCCAGTCCTGGGTGAACAGCACGTGAGGAAAGCGCTCCGCGATACGGTTGATGATCGGAACGACTTCGTCCCCGTTCGGAACGGCAAGATTGCCGCCCGGGCAGAAATCATTCTGCACATCGACGACGATCAGCACGTCGTTCTCGCCAGGGGTGATTTGCGTTGCCATGATCAATCCTCTCTTATTCGCTGAGGCGGCGATCGACCTCTTTGGCCAATGCCCGCAAGGCGTCCGAAATCGAAACCGGATAGGGTGCCCCGCGTTCAAGCCGGCTTAGAGGTCCGGGAAGCGCCTCCAGATTGCGCGCCGCGCGGCCGCGGATCTCCTCAAGCGTTTCGGGCGGCGTTGTGCGAACGCCCTCTTTCATCACAAGCTCGAGCAGCGGTTCGCCCGCCTGGTCGTCATCCTCCAGCGAGATGACGTCTCCGGCCATGTGCCCGCCCGCGTCAAAGACGCGCCAAACCTGTTTCCGCCCCGGCCATGTCGCCTTTCTCGGGGACTGCTTGCGCCGCGGCACACCGGCAAATTCCTGCAGCTTATAGGCGCAGTCCAGAGCCGGAACGTCGGACGACACCGTGAGATCGGTGCCAATGCCGAATCCATCAATCGGGGCGTTCGCTTCGGCCATGGCAAGGATCTTGTCCTCGGTGATGCCGCCGCTGGCAAAAATGCCGACATCGGCGAGCCCGCCCTCATCGAGAATGCGGCGCACCGATTTGGAGAGCGCGATCAGGTCGCCGCTGTCGAGACGGACGGCTCCGATCTTGATGCCGGCCTCCTGCAAACGCGGAGCCAGGGAAACGACCCGCCTGGCGCCGCGTTCGGTATCGTAAGTGTCGATGAGCAGAGTGAGGCCTTCGGGACGGGCCCGCGCGAAAGCGTCGAAAGCCTCGACCTCATCGTCAAAGGCCTCGATGAAGGAATGGGCCAGCGTGCCGAAAATCGGAATGCCGAAGAGCTTCCCGGCCATCACGGTCGCCGTCCCGGTAAAGCCGGCAATGTAGCTTGTCCGGGCGGCCATAATGCCGGCCTCGCTGCCATGCGAGCGGCGAAAGCCGAAATCGATCAGGGACTTATCCGGCGCGGCAAGCTTATATCGCGCGGCCTTGGATGCGATCAGGCACTGGAGATGCAAGATATTCATCAGCCGCGTTTCGACGAGCTGCGCAACCGGCAGCGGCGCTGTGATGCGAAGGATCGGCTCGTCGGCAAAAAAGATCGTACCCTCCGGCATGGCGTGGACATCGCCGGTAAAGCGCAGATCGGACAGATAATCGAGGAAGGCCCGGCTGAAACGGCCGGTCTTCTCCAGCCAGCCAAGCTCATCGGGCGAAAAGCGCAAGTGCTCAAGATAGTCCAGAGCGTACTCGAGCCCGGCAGCCATGAGAAAGCCGCGGCGCGGCGGAAACCTGCGGACGAAGAACTCGAAAACGGCCGTATCCGTCTTTCCGGAATCCAGATAAGCCTGCATCATGTTAAGCTGATAAAGGTCCGTCAGGAGCGGACTGTCGCCAACGTCCATAGCCTTCCTCAAGCCGTAAGGCTTTGTTTTCGCGTTCGTCGCATAACACGCAAAGCGTGATTGCGTTTCGGACGCAGTGTGTTGACCGAAGTCAACGCAGGATAACGCCGAATTTCGAAAAGTTTAAACCCGGGAGGAAGAAACCGCCTCCCGAGCGGATCGAATGAGCGACATATGACCTCGACTGACAACGCAGCACCGCTTAAGACCGCGCTCTGGTCTCCCGCAGATCAAGCACCCCCGCTGAAAGATGCCGGAATGTTCAGGCTGTTCGCGCTGAAGGGAAGCGAGGAGCTTGGAAAGGGCGTCGCGGATCGCCTTAGCCACCCTCTCAGCGCACATGAAGAGCGCGATTTCGAGGATGGCGAGCATAAGATCCGCCCGCTCGACGCCGTTCGCGGGAGCGATGTCTTTGTCCTTCACAGCCTCCACGGCGGCCCGTCGCAAAGCGCGAACGACAAGCTCTGCCGATTATTGTTCTTCATCGGTGCGCTGAAGGACGCGGGCGCGGAACGGGTGACGGCGGTCACGCCCTATCTGTGCTATGCGCGCAAAGACCGCCGCACCAAGCCGCACGATCCGGTGACGACCCGCTATATTGCCGGGATGTTCGAATTGGTCGGCACCGACCGTATCGTCACGCTGGAGGTGCACAATCCGGCGGCCTTCGAAAATGCCTTTCGCTGTCCGACCGTGGCCCTGAGCGCAACGCCGCTCCTTGTCGATTCCTGCCGCAAGCTGGAAGACGAGCGCCTTTGCGTCGTCTCCCCCGATACGGGCGGGGCAAAGCGCGCGGAGCTCTTCCGGCAATCGCTCGAAGCGGCGACCGGCCGCTCGATTGGCAATGCCTTTGCCGAAAAATACCGAAGCGGAGGCGTGGTTTCGGGCCAGCATTTCGTCGGCGATGTGAAGGATGCCACAGCCCTGATCATCGACGATCTTATCAGCTCCGGCGGCACGCTTCTCCGCGCGGCCAAAGCGGCGCGCCGCGCCGGCGCACGGCGTGTTCTGGCGCTTGTCGCGCATGGCCTGTTCATGCCGGGAGCGGAGGAGATCATTGCCGATGGCGCGATCGACCGTCTTGTCGTTACCGATACGGCGGCGCCCTTCCGGCTGCAAGGAAGCCCGGCGCGCGAGAAGATCGACATTGTTTCCGCAGCCCCGCTGCTTGCGGAGACGATAGGGCGGCTCTACCTGAACCGCCCGCTGACCGACCTGCTCGTTTTCTGACGACGTCCGGAAGCCGCCTCACATCCTCATAGGCAAGCGTCAGATAGCTCAAGGCGAGAGGCCGCCATTTTTGCGGGTTGCGCGGCTTCGGCTCCAGGAGATGCGCAATGGCGAGACGCGCGCGCACCATCGCATGATAGCTCCGGTAGAAATGAAAGAGCGCTTCGTCTTCGAGCTTTGGCAAACGCCCGAAAATGCGGCGGCGCAAATGCGCTCCCGCCCAGGCTGCGCCTAATCTTGCGCATTCCAGATCGAGGAAGGCAATCTCGGACAGAGCATCGAGCGTCCGCAAACGCGCATTGAATTCCAGGCGGTCGATGATCTGCAAGGGCTCGCCAAGCCAGATATGTTCCGGCCGCAAATCGCCATGCGCATCGACAATGAGGCGGGCGCGGCTGCGCCGGACGAACCAATCCCCGCATTGCGCCAGAAACGCTTCCTGAATGCGTCCGGTCTGCCGGATGAGGCCGCAAGGAAGCTCAAGACGCGCGTCGAGAAGGATCCGCCGATTGAAGGCCAGGCCCCGTTTCCAGTCTGCAATCTGCTGACTGGGAGCGAGAGAGGTGGGTGATGCGTGCCGGTAGAAGCCGATCAGAACGTCGGCAAGCCGGTCGAGATCACGGCTTTGCAGGCGCTCGCCGACAATCTGCTCTTCGAGCATCAGGCGCTCATCGAGCCGCTTCATCATGACGAGCCAGTCCACGGCCTCGCCGTCACCGCCGATCGCCAGGCGCTTCCCGGATTGCGTCAGCGGCACGACGCCCAGATAGGTTTCCCTGGCGAGCCTGCGATTCAGCCGCAATTCTTCATGGCAGGCGGCTTTGCGGCGGCGGATCGTGGAGAAGTCGAGAAAATCGGAACGGATCGGCTTTTTCAGCTTGTAAACGCGCTCGCCGGCAAGAAAGACGCGGGACATATGCGTTTCGCGCAATATGACCTCGTCGACCGCGCCGGGATAGGCATCCGGCTGGCTCAGAAACGCGACTTTCGCCTTCAGCCCCGGCTTGTCAGTTTTCTTATCGGGCCGATCGTGAGCCATTGAGCGATCCAAAAGGCTGCGCTTGGGCGTATTGCCCGCATTTATTGTCATCGGTCTTATTGCCAAAGCCCTGCCGATGATGGCCGGGATCGGCCCAGAGCTATGCGATCTGCACCTCAAGAGTGCCCTTGAGCAACAGATTGCGGTCGGCTTTGGGGCCGACCAACACGTCAATTTGTCCGGCCTCTAGCACGCTAGTCCCTGCCTCGTCCGGAAAGGCTAGCTGCTCGCAGGACAGCTCGAAACGCGCCGTTCCGCTCTCGCCCGCGGCCAACGCGATTTTGGCGACGGCTTTCAGTTCCAAAACCGGCCGCGCAACGCTCGCCACGGGGTCGCGGATGAACAGAAAGGCGGTTTCCTCCCCATCGCGGTTCCCTTCATTGGCGATATCGGCCTCGACCACCACCGACTCGCCGGGGCGCAATGCCTTACGGGAAAGACGCAAGGCGCGATAGGCGAAGCGCGTATAGGACAGCCCGTGACCGAACGGAAATTGCGGCTCGACGGGCACATCAATATAGCGGCTCGTGCCCATATCGTCCGGCTTGGCCGGACGGCCGGTCGGGCGGTGCGCATAAAAGATCGGCATCTGGCCGACATGGACCGGCCAGGAGACCGGCAGCCTGCCGCTCGGATTCCACCGGCCGGTCAGCACCTCGGCCAGAGCCGGTCCGGCCTCGCTACCGGGGAACCAGGCTGCAAGCACGGCGTCGGCCTTTTCGAACAGCCAGGGGATGGTGAGCGGCCGCCCCGAGCAGAGCACGACGATCGCCCGCTTACCCAATGCAAAGACGGCTTCCGCAAGACGGCGCTGGACCTCGGGCAAATCCGGCTGCGCGCGGCTTGCCGCCTCGCCGCTCATGCTGGCCGCCTCGCCCAGGCATAGAAGCACCAGATCGGCCTTGCGCGCCGCCTCCAAAGCCCCGGAGAGAGCGTCCGGATCGTCATCGTGAATGCCGCTACCGGCTTTGTGCGTGATCTCCCAAGCCGGAAGCACTTCCCGGATGCCGGCCAGAATGCTTCTCGTCCCCTCTGCCTTGCCGACCGCGTGCCAGGGCCCGAGCATCTCGTTTTGATCGTCCGCGAGCGGGCCGAGCACGGCGAGGGACTGTCTTTCGCCCCGCAACGGCAGGACATCGCCGCGGTTCTGCAAGAGGACGATTGAGCGTCGCGCGGCGTCGCGGGCAAGGTCGCGATGGGCGTTGCCGGGGGGAGGACTTGCGGACGCCGGCCCCTGCGCCCCCTCGCCCAAAAGCCCCAACTTCGCTTTCAACATCAGGACGCGGCGGACCGCCTCGTCGATGAGCGCCTCCTCGACCAGTCCGCGCCGCAACGCGACGGCCAAGCCCTTGGGATAAGCATCGCTGACCATGTCGATATCGACACCCGCCTTGATCGCGAGCGCCGCCGCTTCCGCCAGATCGGCGGCGACCCCGTGCATCAGGAGCTCCCCAACCGCCGCATAATCGCTGACGATCACGCCGTCGAAGCCCCATCGCTCACGCACTACATGCCTGAGAATGGCGGCGTTCGCGGCCATGGGGATCCCTCCAAGGTCGTTGAAAGACGGCATGATCGCGGCCACGCCCGCCCGCACCGCGGCGGCGAAAGGCGGAAGGTAGACCTCATGCAGGCTGCGCGCCGAAATATCGACGGAATTATATTCCCGCCCCGCCATGACCGCGCCATAGGCGCCGAGATGCTTTGCCGTCGCCGCAAGCACGCTCGGCCCGGAAAAGCCGTGCTGGAAGCCGTGCACCTTCGCCTCGGCAAAGCGGGCGCCGAGCCAGGGGTCTTCGCCGGGAACTCCGCGATCCGGCCCCAGCGGGCATCGCGCGCAACGTCGAGCATCGGCGCGAAGGTCAGATCGATGCGGCCTGAGGACGCCTCCTCCGCCGCCGCTCTCGCAGTCGCCTCCCACAGAGCGGGATCAAAAGCCGCCGCCTCCCCGAGCGGGATCGGAAAGATCGTCTCATAGCCATGCAGGACGTCCGCCGTCACGATCAGCGGAATGGCGAGGCGGGACGCCTTTGCCGCCGCCTGCGCACGCTCGATCCCGCTGATCTCCCACAGGCCGAGGACGCTGCCGATCCGTCCGGCCTCAGCATCCCGGAGCTGAGCGTCGGAAAGCGTGGGCGCGTCCACACCCAGGCCACACACCATCGTTAGCTGGCCAATTTTCTCGTCCAGCGTCATGCTCTTAAGCAGGGCGTCAATTCGCATATCCGAACTCCGGGTCTCACGTCGCCGTCGTGATAGTGTGCTTTACCTCATTGGCGTTTAAGGCACCGCATTTATGATCACACTTCAATGGTCTAAGTCAGACGAATCAGGGCAGCGATGAACCCCCTCACACAACCGGATCGGGCCGATCGCGAAAGCGCGGTTGCGCAAACTCGCGAATTTTTCAAGCTGCTGCGTTTTTCGCGATCAAAGACCAAGCTGGTTATCTTCTCATCTCTGATCGTCTTCATCATCATTCTCAATGCCATTGCGCAGGTCAGGTTGAACACCTGGCAGGGCGATTTCTACAATTCGATCTCCAACCGGCAGTTGGATATTTTCTATCGGCAGATCTGGATCTACGGAATCCTTATCGTCATCTTGCTCTCACTCGGCGTCGCCCAGACATGGCTGCATGAAATGATGAAGGTCAAGATGAGAGCGGCTCTCGCCTTCGACCTGCTCGAAGAATGGCTCCGGCCCAAGCGCGCTTACCGGCTGCCCTTGGTGGGTGAAATCGGGCAGCATCCGGACCAGCGAATTCAGGATGACGCGCGGCGCCTGACCGAGCTCTCCGTCGACTTCGCCGTCGGCCTCGTTCAGTCGACACTCATGCTTGTGAGCTTCATCGGCGTGCTCTGGGTGCTTTCCGATCGGGTGGTGTTCGTTCTCGACGGCAGCTCCTTTTCGATCCCCGGCTATATGGTGTGGGCGGCGATCATTTATGCCCTCATCGGGTCCTATATCACCTATCTGGTCGGCGAACCGCTCATAAAGGCGAACACGGATCTGCGTGCCGCGGAAGCGGAATTTCGCTTCTCCCTCGTGCGCGTGGACGAGTATTCCGAAGCCATTACCATCTACCGGGGCGAGGAGGATGAACAGCGCCGGCTCGGCAATGTCGCTGGCAATGTGTTCGCGGTGATGGAGAGAATTGCCAATCGGATCGCCACGCTCCACTGGGTCACGGGCGGCTATGGCTGGATCGCGCTGATCGCGCCGGTCCTGCTCGCGGCGCCGGGCTATTTCTCCGGCTCGCTTTCGTTCGGCGAGCTCATGATGGTCATCGGGGCCTTCTTCCAGGTCCAGACATCGCTCCGCTGGTATGTGGACCACTTCCCTGCGCTGGCGGAGTGGCGGGCGACACTCATTCGCGTCATTTCCTACCGGACCGTCCTTACCGAACTTGAAACCCTTGGGCGCAGCAGAAGCAAAGTGACCTATACCGATCATCCCGAGGGCGGGCTGTCGTTCGATGATCTTGAGGTTTTCGCGCCGAACGGCCGGGTCTTCGTGGCTGAAGGCGATCTGGAGGTTGCGCCCGGCGAGCGGGTCCTCATTTCCGGCCCACCGCGGATCGGCAAGAGCACGTTCTTCCGAGCCCTGGCGGGTCTGTGGATTTGGGGCAAGGGGACTTTGAAGCTGCCGAAGCGCGGTACGCTGATGTTCATGCCGCACCGGCCCTATATCCCGCTCGGCACGCTGCGCGAAGCCGTCACCTATCCGGCGCCGCCGGACCAATTCGGCGATGACGCCGTCCACGCCGCGCTTCGGCGCGTCCGGCTGGAGGGCCGTCTGCCTGCATTGGACCGCGCCCGCCGCTGGGATCAGGAGCTTACGCCCGACGAGCAGCAAAGGGTCGCCCTTGCCCGCGTCTTGCTGCACAAGCCGGACTGGCTCATCCAGGACGAAACGATGAGCGAGCTCGATGATGAAAGCCAGGAGCTGGCGGAGTCGATATTCAAACACGATCTCGCGAAAACGACGCTGATCAGCATCGGCAAGAAGGGCGAAGATGACGGGTTTTATGATCGTCAGGTCAATCTCGATGCAAAACCGCCGGGCATCAAGCTGCCGCTCCGGCTTGCCGAAGAGCCGGCCTGACCGGCGGCCGTGAGCGAGTAAAACCGATCGCCGGGATGAGCCGGCTCATGCTTTGTGGAACGCGCTGATGATAGGTAGGCAGACCATTCCGGATGAGGCGCTTCTCGATCTCGTGCAGCGCCGGACCTTCTCCTATTTCTGGGACGGCGCGCACCAGCCGAGCGGCATGGCTTTCGATCGCGCCTCGACGGAGCGGCAGATCTTGGAGCCCGTTCCCATTTCGACCGGCGGCTCGGGAATGGGCGTCATGGCGATCATCGTCGCGGTCGAGCGCGGCTGGATCACCAAGAAAAACGCGATCGGTCGCCTCTCGCAAATTCTGACCTTCCTCGAGGCCGCCGAGCGTCATCACGGCACCTTTCCGCATTTCCTCGATGGCACGACAGGCAAGGAGTTCAGTTTCTGGCAGGCCGATGGCGGCGCCGACATTGTCGAGACCGCCTATCTCATCGCCGGCCTGTTGGCTGCGCGGCAATATTTCGCCGGCGAGAGCGAGAGCGAAACCGCCCTCCGCCGCCGCATCGACCGCCTCTGGCACGCCGTCGAATGGAACTGGTTCACGGGCGGCGAGAATATTCTGATCTGGCATTGGGGCGAACAGATCGGCTGGGGGCACAGGCATCGGATTCATGGTTGGGACGAATGCCTCATCGCCTATGTGCTGGCGGCGTCCTCGCCGACCTACCCGATCGGCCCCAAGCCCTATCACGAGGGATGGGCGGCGGGTCGGACCTTCCGAAACGGGCGTAAATTTTATGGACACTGCCTGCCGCTCGGTCCCGATTGCGGCGGACCGCTGTTCTTTGCGCATTTCGCCTTTCTCGGCCTCGATCCGCGCGGCCTCAAGGACCGTTATGCGGACTATTGGGAGCAGGTGGTCCAGCACACTCTGATCAATTACGAATACTGCGTGCACAACCCGAAGGGCTATAAGGGCTACGGCCCGGATTGCTGGGGCCTGACCGCAAGTGACGGAGATGAAGGTTATTGCGCCCACGCGCCGAATATCGACCGTGGCGTGATCGCGCCGACCGCGGCGCTCTCCAGCTTCCCCTATACGCCGGAGCTGTCCATGCGCGCGCTCAAGCACTTTTATTACGACCTTGGAGACCACATCTGGAAGAAGTACGGCTTCGTCGATGCCTTCAACGAGACGGCGGGCTGGTACGCGACGGATCATCTGGCGATTGACCAGGGACCGATCGTCGTGATGATCGAGAACCACCGCACAGGGCTTTTGTGGCGGCTGTTCATGAGCTGCCCGGAGGTCCAGCATGGCCTCGACGTGCTGGGATTCGAGCCGCGGCCGACCGTCTGAGGACCGCTGGAATGACGGCAGCGCCTTCCCCTTCACTGAACGAATGGAGCGACGCGCAGATGCGTGTCTCCGCCGCGAAGATGGCCGAAGCCGTCTCGGCGACCGCCCTGGTCAAACATCGCCCCGGCTTCGGCCAGACCGTCCGGCCGGCAAAAGGCTCGGTGGTGGCGGCGATCGGCAGCGCCGAGTCCGAAGACGAACCCGACTATTTCTTCCACTGGCTGCGTGACAGCGCCGTGATCATGGATGCCGCGCTCATCCTGATCCGCAACGGCGTCGATGCCGATGGCTGGAAACAACGCTTCGCCGACTTCGTCCGTTTCAGCCTCGGCCTGAGCCAGATCAGCGGCCGGCGTTTTCTGGCGGAGGTCGATCTTCGAAGCCGGACCAGGCCCGAGTTGCGCCAATATCTGCGGTCCGAGGAGGACATTGCCGGCATCGAAGGCGACCGTGTGCTCGGCGAGGTTCGCTACAATGCCGACGGCACGCTCGATTTTCTGCGCTGGGGACGTCCGCAGCATGACGGTCCGGCGGCGCGCGCATTGGTCGTGCTGTGCGCGTTCGAAGCAGGCGCGTTAAATAACGCCCTTGCCGATAGCGCGGCGGACCTTCTGCGTCTCGACCTTGATTACACGCTGAAACATGGCGGCGCCCCCTGCTACGACATCTGGGAGGAGGAAGAGGCGCAGCATTACTATACCTGCCTCCTGCAATGCGCGGCCTTGCATGCGGGTTCGTCCTGGGCGGCGGCAAAGGGCAACCGTGAATATGCGTCGAGACTGTCGGTCGGAGCGGATCACCTCAGGGATAAGCTGGAGGATTTCTGGGCTCCCGAGAACGGGTTCCTCGTCAGCCGCCTGATGCCGCCAGGCCGGGAAAGTCTGAAAGCGCTCGATTTCTCGGTCATTCTCGGTCTTCTCCACGCGCGCATGGAGACCGGGCCGCACAGCATCGCCGACGACCGCGCCGCGATGACCATGGACAAGCTCGAGGCGCTCTTCGCCGCAGACTACGCAATCAACCGCAGTGCCGGACCAGGGCTTGCCTTCGGGCGTTACCGGGGAGACAGCTATGTCAGCGGCGGCGCGTGGTTCATTTGCACTTTCGGCGCGGCGGAGTTCTATTACAGGCGAGCCGACGCGTTCAGCTCCGAGCGGAGCGCGGCGCAGGGACCGGCCGAGCTGATCGCCAAGGGCGACGCCATCCTCGAAACAGCCCGCCGGTTCATCCCCGAAACGGGCGAGATCTCCGAGCAGTTCGACAAGACCACCGGCGAACAAACCTCGGCCAAAAATCTGATCTGGAGCAATGCGGCTTTCATTTCCGTCTGGCAAGCTCGAAAGAATGCATTAGCAAGGAACCGACAATGAACAACGATCAACCTGATAAAATATTGTGGTTTGAAGAGCTTACGGTGAAGGACGTGCCGCTTGTCGGCGGCAAGAATGCTTCGCTGGGCGAAATGGTGAAAAATCTGGGCTCGAAGGGCATTCGCGTTCCTCCCGGTTTTGCCACCAGCGCCGATTGCTATTGGCGTTATCTGGAGGCGAACGACCTGCAGACCACGATTGCGGGTACGCTCGAGGATGTGGCGCGCAATCGGAGGACGCTCGCCGATACGGGCCGGACCATCCGCCAAGCCTTCCTGGACGGCGAATGGCCGGACGACCTCGCCGAGCCGATCGCGGCGGCCTACCGGGAATTGTCACGCAGATTCGGCGTTGAGGCGACGGACGTCGCCGTCCGCTCGAGCGCGACGGCTGAAGATTTGCCGGACGCGAGCTTTGCCGGCCAGCAGGAGACCTTTCTCAATATCCGCGGCGAGGCGGCGCTGCTCGATGCATGCCGGCGATGCTTTGCATCCCTGTTCACCGACCGGGCGATCAGCTATCGCCAGGCCAAGGGTTTCGATCACCTCAAAGTGGCGCTTTCGATCGGCGTCCAGAAAATGGTGCGCTCCGATCGCGGTGCGGCGGGCGTCATGTTCTCCATCGACACCGAAACCGGCTTCGACCGGGTGGTCCTGATCAACGCCGCCTGGGGGCTGGGGGAGAATGTCGTCCAGGGG
Organism: uncultured Alphaproteobacteria bacterium; assembly: GCA_963749875.1. Lineage (GTDB taxonomy): Bacteria > Pseudomonadota > Alphaproteobacteria > Rhizobiales > Rhodomicrobiaceae > JAHQVI01. The sequence goes on along the minus strand of CAVVOX010000002.1, from coordinate 95,795 downwards.
GCCGTCGATCCGGACGAGTATCAGATCTTCAAGCCTCTGCTGCAGCACCAGGACCTCGTTCCCATCGTCGAGAAGCGGCTGGGGCAAAAGGCGCAGAAGCTGATCTATGCCGAGGGCAGCGAGCGGCCGGTGCGCAATGTCCCGACTTCCAAGCTCGAACGCGACAGCTTCGTCTTGAGCGATCCGGAAATCCTGCAATTGGCTCGCTGGGCGGTCGTGATCGAAGAGCATTACGCGACGCCGATGGATATGGAATGGGCGAAGGACGGCGAGACGGGCGATCTGTTCATCGTGCAGGCGCGGCCGGAGACCGTGCAATCACTCCGCAAAGGGACCGCATTCCGCACTTACCGCATCAAGAGCAAGGGCCGCCGGCTCATTTCCGGGCTCAGCATCGGCGATGCGGTGGTGAGCGGCCCCGTCCGGCTGATCCGCAGCGCGCGCGAGATCGACCGCTTCGTGGACGGAGCCGTGCTCGTCACCGAGACCACCGACCCCGACTGGGTACCGATCATGAAACGCGCCGCCGCGATCGTCACCGATCATGGCGGGCGGACCTCTCATGCCGCCATCGTCAGCCGCGAACTCGGCCTGCCCGCCATCGTCGGGACCGAACGGGCAACGGAAATCCTGCATGACGATCAGGAGATCACCGTCTCCTGCGCCGAGGGCGCCGAGGGCTTCGTCTATGAGGGCAAGGCCGAGGTCGAGGTCGAAGAGATGTCGCTGACGGACATTCCTGAAACGCGAACCAATGTGATGCTCAATCTCGCCAATCCCGCGGCCGCGTTCCAGTGGTGGCGCCTGCCCGCTGACGGCGTGGGGCTCGCGCGCATGGAGTTCGTGGTCAACACCCATATCAAGATCCATCCGATGGCGCTCGTGCGCTTCGACACGCTGAAGGATGAGGCGGCCAAGCGCGAGATCGCCGAGCTCACCAAGGGCTACGACAACAAGGCCGATTATTTCGTCGAGCGTCTCGCGCTGTCGCTCGCCCGGATCGCCGCGGCGCATTATCCCAAGCCCGTCATCGTGCGGATGAGCGACTTCAAGACGAATGAATACGCCAATCTGATCGGCGGGGCGGAGTTCGAGCCGAAGGAAGAAAATCCGATGATCGGCTTCCGCGGTGCCTCGCGCTATTATTCGCCGCGCTACCGCGAGGGCTTCGCGCTGGAATGCCGGGCGCTGAAACGCCTGCGCGAAGTCATCGGCATGGACAATGTAGTGATGATGATCCCGTTCTGCCGCTCGGTGAAGGAGGCGGACCGCGTTCTGGAGGTCATGGCCAGCGAGGGCCTGCAACGCGGCAAGGACGGTCTCCAGGTCTATGTGATGTGCGAGATCCCATCGAATGTGGTGCTCGCCAAAGCCTTCGCCGAACGTTTCGACGGTTTTTCGATCGGCAGCAACGACCTCACCCAGTTGACGCTCGGCGTCGACCGGGACTCCGAGGCGCTGGCGGAGCTGTTCGACGAGGAAGACGAGGCCGTCGAGTGGATGATCGACAGGGTGATCAGTGCCGCCCATGCGGCGGGCGCGAAAATCGGTCTTTGCGGCCAGGCGCCAAGCGATCGGCCGGAATTTGCCCGCTTCCTCGTGAAATGCGGGATCGACTCGATTTCGGTCAGCCCGGACAGTTTCGCTGAAGTGAAGCGGCATGTGGCCGATGCCGAGAAGGATACTGGCGGCGGCTCCTGATCGGAGCGGCGCGGGCGGGAGATGCAGCGATGAACGAAGCGGGCCTCAGCTATCGCCTGCCGCGTGAGGGCGAGCTCGGCCTCCATCGTCTTGCCAATGCCGCCGGTCTGGAAATCCGTGTCCTGCCGAATGGATGCATTTTCGCTGTCGAACATGTCCAGGGCGGCGAACGCATCCTGATCAATCAGGTCTTCGGCTCGCCACTCGGCGGCGGTATCGGGCGCATGCTTCTTCGGGTCGGCACGGAGCGGAGGCCGGTCATTGCCGCCGGTCCGGGCGCACAGGTGCAGATCGGCGCAGGCAGCGACCGCTTCGTCTGGCAAGGCGAGACGGATGGCCTGCGCCACCGGCTGACGCTCTGGCTGCATCCGGTCGAGCCATGCTGGTTCTGGTTCATCGGGATCGAAAATCGCAGTGCGGCGCCCGTCGACTGCGACGCCATGCTCATTCAGGATCTCGGCCTCGGCGCGCACGGCCTCGTCCTCGCAAACGAAGCCTACGCCTCGCAATATATCGATCACACGATCGGGCAGCACGCGCGCTTCGGCCCGGTGATTATGAGCCGGCAGAACATGGCGCAGTTTGGCCGCAATCCCTGGGTCGCGCATGGCTGCCTCGACGGCGCGGCAAGCTTCGCCACCGATGCGCTTCAGCTTTTCGGCCCCGGCTTCCGGGAGCTGGGGGAGGACATGCCCGCCTTCGGCGCCGATCTGCCCGGCGTCAAGCTTCAGCACGAAGCTGCCTGCGCTGCGCTTCAGTCCGCCCCCGGTACGGTCGCGCCCGGAGCCAGCGCGTCGGTCACCTTCTTCGGCCTTTTCGATCCGCATCACGCCGCCGCAACGAGCGACGCCGACCTGGCACGGTTGGACAGGGCGGAAATCGCGGCGCACGATTTTCAAGAGGCCGCGGTCCCACTCGCTTCGCCGCCGCGCAACATTGTCCGCGACGCTCCCCCGCTCGCCGGGAGCCCCATGACAACCGAAGCCATCGCGAAGGCCTATCCGGAGCGAATGCATGAGGAATGGCGGGACAGCGCGCTGCTGTCTTTCTTCACGCCGGACGGTCCGCATAACCGCCACATCGTTCTTGCCGGAAAAGAGCGAGAAATGCGCCGCCGACATGGCGCGATCCTGCGCAGCGGCGAGGCGATCCTGCCCGACGACAGCACGCTCTCCGTCACCTGCTGGATGTTCGGTGTCTTCGCCACACAACTCACGATCGGCAACACCGCGCTGCACAAGCTCTTCTCCGTCTCCCGCGATCCCTACAACATCACTCGAACGGGCGGCCTGCGCATTCTCGCTGATCGCGGCGACGGCTGGCGGCTCCTCACTGTGCCGTCGCTGTTCGAAATGGGCCTGGGGGACTGCCGCTGGATTTACCAGTTCGATGATGGCGGGGTCGAGGTGCATGTTTTCCTCTCCGCCGAGGATCCGGCATTGCAGGTCGATGTCACCGCCTCCGGCAAACCGTGCCGGTTCCTGGTCTGTGGTCATCTGGTCATGGGCGAGCACGAGTACCGGCATGCCGGGCAGGTCACAATCGATCCGGGCACGAAACGCATCAGCCTTCGCCCCGACCCGGACGGCCTGTGGGGCCGGACCTATCCGAATGCCGTGCACCATCTCATAACCAGCACGCCGGAAGCCGTCGAGGCGATCGGGAGCGGTGCTCTGCTGTTCGACGAGGCAACATCGCCGCGTTCGGCCGATGCGCATATTTGCCTCAGAACCCGGCCCACCGACCGCTTCTCCTTCACACTCGTCGGCGCGCCAGACGATCCGGAGCACGCTGAACGGCTTGCGGCGAAATATGAGGGCCGCGTGGATAAGGCCGCCAGGCTCGCGAAGGTGAGCGCCTTCTGGACCCACATAACCCGCAACAGGCGGTTTTCGCGCGACGATCCGGGAACCGCCGCGCTCGACACGATCTTCCCGTGGTTCGTGCAGAACGCGATGATCCATCTCAACGTGCCGCGCGGACTGGAGCAATATTCCGCAGCTGCCTGGGGAACGCGCGATGTCTGCCAGGGGCCTGTCGAACTGCTCTTGCCGCTGGGCCATTCCGAGCCGGTGCGGGACATCCTGCGGATCGTCTTCGCCCAGCAATATGAGGCATCCGGCGACTGGCCGCAGTGGTTCATGCTGGAACCCTACCGCCAGATCCGTGACCGGCACAGCCATGGCGACATCATCATCTGGCCGCTGAAGGCGCTTTGCGACTATCTCGAAGCGACGGACGATCCGGCCTTCCTCTCCGAGCCGATTGCCTGGACGCAGGAGGATTTTCAGACAACGGCCTATCACGACACGATCGCCACCCATATAGAGAAGCTCTTCGCGACGATCGGTGAACGCTTCATTCCCGGCACGCATCTGATCCGCTACGGTCTCGGCGACTGGAACGACTCTCTCCAGCCGGCGGACGCGGCCATGCGCGATTGGATGGTCAGTAGCTGGACCGTCGCGCTGCTCTATCAGCAAATCGGTCGTTACGCACAGATCCTCAAGCGCGCCGGCAAGGCACGGCAGGCCAAGGAACTCGCCGGATATGCGGCGCGAATGCGCGAGGATTTCAATCGCTATCTGATGCCCGGTGGCATAGTCGCCGGCTATGCGCTCTTTCGTCCGGAGGGCGGCGAGCCGGATTACCTCCTGCATCCGGCCGACAGCCGCACCGGCGTCAGCTATTCGCTGATCCCGATGACCCGCGCAATCATCGCCGGGCTGTTCACGCCCGAGCAGGCGCAGCACCATCTGCAGCTCATCCGTACACACCTCCTCTTCCCCGACGGCGCGCGGCTGATGGACAAGCCGGTGCGCTATTGCGGCGGGCTGGAGGTGAATTTCCGCCGCGCCGAATCCGCCGCCTTCTTCGGCCGGGAGATCGGCCTCATGTATTCGCACGCGCATCTGCGCTATTGCGAGACGCTGGGTATCCTCGGGGAGATGGACGGGCTGCGCGCGGCGTTGGAGCTCGTCAATCCCATCGCCGTGACGGAGGCGGTTCCGAACGCTTCGCTTCGTCAGCGTAACGCCTATTTCTCGAGCAGCGACGCGGCGTTCCGCGACCGGGACGAAGCGAGCGCCGAGTGGGTGCGCGTGCGGGACGGGACGGTCGCGGTCGATGGCGGCTGGCGGGTCTATTCCAGCGGTCCGGGCATCTTCACGAAGCTGGCGCTCAAGCTTGGGAGCGGCTGAGCTCGCCTCGCCGGTGCCTCGGCGTTCTGCGCGCCGCTTACCGGGCGGCTGCCGGAATCGCGTCGATCGGCACGCTGGAGGCGGCGGGCTCTCCGTTGATGCTCGCTTCAATCGGCTGGCCGGCAGCGTCCTCCAGCCGGATCTCCCTCCAGCGTGGCCGGTGTGATCCCGACCGCCGGGCCGTCAGCTCGGGCGCGCCTCCCGGCCATTGCGCCTCGACGCGAAGCAGACAGGGCGGCGACAGGGGATCGACATGCCCCTCGCCATCATCATCATAGATCTCGGTGACGGCACGACCGTCAGTCAACGGAAACAATCGGAGCGTCAACGGACCGTCCTGCCATGATCGCACAGGCCCGAGCGGAAGCACCGATCCCGCACGCATGAACGCCGGCGCTGCGCCGAGCGGCGCCTCCGTTTCCGTGCGCTGCCCCCCTGCCCGATGCGCGCCGGATCGCAAATCGAACCACCCGCCGTGCACATTCGGCAGCCAAGGCGCGCGATGTGCGGCACCCTGTTCGAGAACCGGCGCAACCAGCAGATCCGGCCCGACCATGAAGCTGTCCTCCTCGTCATAAGCCTCTGGCGCGCCCGGAAATTCATAGAAGAGCGGCCGCAGCACCGGCTCGTGATGCGCATAGGCGCGCCAGAGCAGCGAGTAGATCAGCGGCGCCAGCCTTTCGCGCCATCGGAGCGCGGCGCGCACTTGCGGCAGAAGCTCCGGATACATCCACGGCTCGGTCACGCTGCCATCGCTATTGGCGGAATGTATGGTGAAGCGCGGCCAGTAGACGCCCTGCTCGATCCAACGCATGAACAGCTCCGGCTCGGGCTTCGGTCCGGCAAAGCCGCCGACATCGTGGCCGAAATTGAAAATGCCGGATAGGCTCAGCCCATGCCCCATGCGCAGATTGTAGCGAAGCGTCGTCCAGCTCGTGTCATTGTCGCCGGTCCAGGTCTGGACGTAACGCTGCATGCCCGGCCCGCCCGAACGCGAGATGAGATAGGGCCGCTTGTCGGGCGCGTGGGCGATCTGGGCGCGCCGCGAGGCGCGCATCATCAGCAAGGATTGCACCGGCCGCAGACACGCCATCGTCCCGCCCCGCCCGGCAAGATCGACGCCCGCCGCCTCGTCCCAGATCTCGAATTCATTATTGTCGTTCCAGGTCGAGGCGATACCGTTTTCGAGGAGCTGCGCCGTGACCTCGCGCGACCACCATTCGGAGGTACGCGGATTGGTGAAGTCGAGATAGGCCGCCTCGCCGCCCCAGAATTGCGCGATATGCGGGCGCGCCGGATCCTCGCTGTCGCGGACAAATCCGCGAAAGGCCTCGACTTCGGCGAAGCGCGGATGGTCGAGCAGCATGGCCGGCTTGATATTGGCGATGAGGCGGAGACCGGCATCGACGAAGCGGCGCGCCAGAGTCTTCGGATCGGGAAAGCGCCGGCGGTCCCAGTGAAACACATGGCGCTTCTCGCCGATCAGCGTGTAGCCGGACGAGAGGTGGAAGGATTGGCAGGGAATGTCATGCTCGGCGATCAACTCGAGGAAGCGGGCAAGGCGCGCGGTCGCATCCGGGGCATCGGCATATTGCATCGTCGAGCCGGAATAGCTGAGCGCCCAGCGCGGCGGGAAGGCGGTGCGCCCGGTCAGCGCGGTGAAACCGGCGACGACATCGCGGATCGCCGGGCCGAAGATCACATAGAGGTCGAGATCGCCGTCCTCCGCTTCGAAGGTGCGATAAGGCCCGTGATAGGCGTCGATCTCCTGCCCGAGATCGAAGGCGGCGCGCGCCAGATTGTCGTAGAACAGCCCGACCGCCGCCCCGCCCTGGTCGGGCCGCACGGTGACATAGAACGGGATATGCTTATAGAGCGGGTCGGACGTCTCCGCATCATACCCGCAGGCGTCGAGGGCTCCCATGCGCAGCCGGCGGCCATGCTTGTCGGCCGCGCCGCTTTTCTCGCCGAAACCGTAATAGCGCTCGGCCGGATCGCGCCTCAGCGCATGGATGAAGCGCGGTGAATGGCGCGCGAAGCGGTATGGCTGGGTCGGCCTGTCCTGCAGGACGGGGGCAAAGTCCCTATCGGCCCCTTCACGGAAAAACCAAGTGATGGCGAGGGGGGAGCGGCGGATCTCGATCGCGATATGAGCGGAACTCGATGCGGATCGCGGCTTCGCTCTCGGCCACGCTGAACGCCGTTCCCGGAAAGTCCGACATATCGAGGCGGTCGCGCCCTTCGATGGGATCGGTTTCGCCTGTCCCGGCCAGTTCCGTGGAGAGCGACCAGCTTTGCGGCATGCGCAAGCCGGATGGCCGTGTCACGAGGATGCGCGCGAGGTGAGCATCGAGCAGGTGAAGGCTCAGGCAAAAGCCCCGGTCGAGCGCGATCCGAACCGCGCCGCCGTCACTTTGTATGAGGCGCGCGCCCGTCAATGTGTGCATGCCCGCCCGCCTCCCTTGTTTCGCTCGTACTATGGGCGGCCTTGCGCCTAATCGGCGATCTTCACGATCAGCTTGCCGAAATTCTCCCCCTTCAACAGCCCGATAAACGCCTCCGGCGCCTTCTCCAGCCCTTCGACAATATCCTCGCGATATTTGATTTTGCCCTCGCGCAGCCAGGCGCCGACATCGCGCAGGAAATCGGGCAACTGCTCGCGGAAATCCCAGACGATAAAGCCCTGAATGCGCAGGCGTTTCGTCAGCGTCATCCGCATGAGCTGGGGGAGCCGGTCGGGGCCGGGCGGGACCTGCGTGTCGTTATAATGGGCGATGAGACCGCAGACCGGGATTCGCGCGAAATCGTTGAGCAGCGGCATGACCGCGTCCCAGACCGCGCCGCCGACATTTTCGAAATAAACGTCGATCCCGTTCGGGCAGGCTTCGCGCAGCTCGTCCTTCAGGCTCGGCGAACGGCGGTCGAGGGCCATATCGAAGCCAAGCTCGTCCTTCAGAAAGCCCAGCTTATTGGCGGCCGCGATGCCGACCACGCGGCAGCCTTTGATCTTTGCAATCTGGCCGACTGTGGAACCGACCGGGCCGGCTGCGGCGGCAACGACGAGGGTCTCACCCGGCTTGGGCTGGCCGATACTGGCAAGACCGGTATAGGCGGTCATCCCCGGCATGCCGAGCACGCCAAGCGCGGTGGTGACGGGCGCGATCGTGGGATCGATCTTCATCAGCCCCTCGCCCGAAGACAGCGCGAAATCCTGCCAGCCGCCCATCGCCTGAACGAGATCGCCGGGCGCAAATTTCGAATTATTGGAGGCGACGACCTCGCTCACCGTGCCGCCGCCGAGCGGCCGGCCGAGCTCGAACCCCTTAGCGTAGGATTTCGCCGTGCTCATGCGGCCGCGCATATAGGGATCGAGCGAGAGATATTTGTTGCGCAGGAGCAGCTCGCCGGGGCCGGGTTCGGGGACCGGCGTTTCGGCATATTGGAAATTTTCGGGGCGAGGCTCGCCCTCCGGGTGGGAAGCAAACAGAATCTGCCGGTTGATGCTCTCGGCCATGGCAATATCCTCCGCCTGGATTGGGTCGCCGCGTGGGATCGCGAATGTGCAGCCAGCTTAACCCAAGGCGCGGGGGCCGGGCCAGCCGCGATGCGGAGGAGGTTTTCTGCTAGAGCGGCGGCTTCTTAATCGGAATCGGAAGCGCCGCTCTGACTGTTTGTTTTGGCATCGGATTCACCCGAAAAGTGGTGCCACTTTTCGGTCCGATGCTCTAATCGGCCTTGGCGACGCCTTGATGCAGGCCCAGCTCGTCCCGGATTTGCTGGATTGCGGCATTGATCTTCAGCTCCAGCATCGCCTCGCCGATCTTCTTGTTGGCCAGCATCGGCCGGCCATTGACGCCGGTCTGACCGTTCTTACGCAAGGTCAGGGGACGGTTGCGCACGCCGCTTTCATGCACGGCCATCAGCTCCGAGGTATCTCTTATGCCGGCGTGGTATCCGATATCCCCCATCGAATAGCCGTGCGCCTTCAGCCAATCGATCTGGCCGTTCTGCCTATAATATCGATCGATGTGCAGCACCCTCACGCCCTCCTCCCGCCAGGCGGCGTCCAAACGGCGGGCGACCGCATCCTGCGCCGCCATGCTGTCGCCGCTGTCGCCCAGGAGAAGAATGTTCTTGAAGCCATGAGCCTTATAGCTGGCGGCCGCCGATTCCAGCACTTCCTCAAAGACCGGGTCCGGCAATGTCACGGTCCCCGGAAATCTCATATGCCCGGTCGGCTGCGGCGAAATCGCCCCCTCGGGCACATAGGCCATGACGGGCGCCACCAGAATGTTGCCGAGCGCCTCGGCGATGCGCTCGCTGTTATGTTTGACGATGTAGTTGTGCTTGCCCAGAATGACATGCGGGCCGTTCTGCTCCGTGCCTCCGGTCGGAATGATCACCGTGTCATAGCCGTGCTCCTGGGCCTTCTCCACCTCAGTCCAGGTCAGGTCCTCCATATGGACCGAGGGCAGCTCGAACTGCATGGCAAGCACGAACCGATCCCACGCAAACACCCCCGCATAGAGGACGAAGCCTGTCGCGATGGTGAGCGCGGCCAGCCGGGACCGCTGTCCGCCGCCTTGCCCTTTGAACAGGATCGCCATCGCATCGCGCACCGGCTGGAGATAAAGATCCTTGACCGACTTATAGGGATTGGGATCCGCTCCTACAGAGCCCGTATTTCAGTTTCTCATAGGTTCGCGGAATATAGAGTGTCCCGAAAAGGCCGTCCCAGAAGGAAAAAATCAGCCCCATATTCTTATCGAAATGTTTCGGGTCGCTGCTGTGATGAATTTGATGCTGCGCCGGGCTCACGAATATTTTTGAAAGCCAGGCCGGATAGTTGAGCCAGATATGGGAATGCCGCAGGTTATAGCCGGCCAGATAGAATGCGAAGACGATGATGTTGAGATTGAACAGGGTGTAAGGCGACGGTTCCTTGCCCGTGAGATAGAAAAACACGGCAAAGCCAAGCCCTGTCAGCGCCGCGGCAGCCAGTCCCGTCAGGAACAGGTCGACCGGATGCATCCGATAGAGCGTGATCGGAGTGAGCACCTCGGCGGAATGGTGGACCTTGTGGAACTCCCACAAGACCGGGATGCGGTGATGAAGATAATGAAGAAAGTACACCGCAAAGTCGAAAACCAGAACCGCTAAGACGGTATAAATCGCGACAGACAGCGGGGTGACTTCGAAAAGCGGCGCCTCCACCGGCCCGAAAGCAAAGACCAGGAACCCGATGAACAGGTTTGCGAAACTGTGCATTCCGACAAGGAGCTGCGACAGAATCCCGTAATAGATCAATCCGTTGACGAAAAAGAACTTGTAATCCTGACGCGAAGACGGATGCGTCAGAACCTCCATGTCGATCAGATAGCGCAGGAATCCCTTGTCCGCATTCTCCGGCCGGGCCTTCGCTTCGAGGGCGCGCAAGGACAGATAGGAAAAGAAGGCAAGAACGGCCGCCGTGAGCAGATAAAGGAAAAAAATCCGCTGGCTCGGCACGATCACGGCCAGCCAGTGTGCGGCCGAGGGAAGCGTAATTTGCCGTAAAAATTCCATCGAGGATGTGCCCAAAACCCGTCCTTGTGTATTTACCGCGTATGAGGGGCGTGGGTCATGCGGAAATTTGTCCCGCTCTTGGCAAAGGCCGCCCGATCCGGATCGCTCTTTGAGTGCGTCTTTCCCCAACGCTGGATGCGCCGGGCCTTCATCGGTTCGGGTTTCGTTATGATATGCGCGGCAGACAGCATTTGGGGGCGGCGATCAGACCGGTGCGTGATCGCCGGCGATGCGTAACAGGCGATCGATATAGCCGAAAAAAGGCAGGCCGCCCGATAGAGCGGCCTCCCAAATTTCTCTGCGATCAGTTCAGATTAGAACTTGATGCGCATACCGGTCATAACGGTCGTGACCTCAGAGTCTGTGATCCGCTGGAACGAAGTTGGTGTCTATGGCAACATCCCAGAAGTTCACGTTCGCGTAAACATCCAGCGCAGCGCTTTCGAAGTTCTGCACGATGCCGAAGCCCCAACGCTCAGCTTCACTGCTTTGAACGGTTGCGAGCGGAAAGCCAAGGAAATTGAAGCGCGTCTCACCGACCGCAAAGTCGTCGTACAGCCCGTACTCCGCATAGACCGTCGTCGCGCCGTATGCCAGCCAACGCTTCTCGATGCCGCCCTGGAGGTACCAGTAATTACCGGCATCCCCGCCGTCTACCTCGCTATCACCCGCAGCGCCCGAAAGGAACAAGCCTGTCGGAACGTGCATGACGGATGCGGACCCGGACCAGATCTGGAAGTCGTCACCACCGCCATCATCCGAACCTTCCTGATAGCCGACACCGGCTGCCAAACGGATGGAGTTCCACTCTTTGCTGAAGCGCAATGCAACATCCCAGAAGTCGTCATCACCCCAAGAAGCGGACAGGATGAAGCCGTAGATCGACGGCGTGTCGTAGCGGATCACGTCTTCACGCGGACCATCAAGATCCGTTGCCACATCACCAAGAGCAAGGCTCTCAGCACCGAATCCAATACCCTCAATCCCCGGAGCAACCGTCAGGCTCGTGCCGTGATCAGGAGACGCCGTGCTTAGCGTATTGGCGAGGCTGATCCCCGCAATACCGTCCGTCGCGGCCGACTGCTGACCGATCGAGAGGCGACCAAGCTGCTCGCTCTCAATCCAGACATAGTTGTGACGGATTAGGATTTGGTCAGCCGGATCGTCAAAGACAGACGTGTTTTCAAACGTCGGCAGGAACGGGATACCCAGGAAATCATCGCCCTGTGTAACCGTGGCACCGTCATCAACAGTGTTCGACGCGGCGTCCTGAATGTCCAGCTCGATCTTGTAACCGGCGGTCAAACCAGGCTTGACCGTGGCCGAGCCGGTAAAGCCGATACGGCTACCCGAAGCATCGTTATCAACGACATAAGCATCGCTATCGCCGAAGTCGGTGTCAAAGAACAGAAGGCCCTTATTCACCTGGCCATAGATCTGCAAGGAAACAACGCGGTTACCCTTACGAGCGGTCGTGGCTTCGAGCTCAGCAACACGCTCTTCAAGGTCGGCGCAGCATCCGCCGCCAAGGTCCGCAGCTTTCGCCGGCGCAGTTGCCACACCAATCAGCATGCCTGCTGCGGCAACCAAAGCTAAGCGACTGGTCATCTTCATGGATCCCCCAATCATCTCTCTCTCCAAACAGCCCCCCTGGATTTATCCCTAAGGGCTTTCCCAATCACAGAGACACCTACACATGAGCGCCGGAGGTCTCTGCATCCAAGTCAGCCAGCGGTAAACCCCGAGATGCTGACGACCCAAATTCGAACCTGCGAACCAGCCTTCAATCCCATCGGCCCTGCAGGCTTACAGAAATTTTGTTAGACCAAACCCCCGCATCGGTAAACAAGAACACGGTGATTCCGCACAATCGCGCGGGGTCTTGTGGCGGATTTGCCACGAAATCCCCAGTTTTTCTCGCTTAGGTTGCAAAGACTATTCAAGTTAACCAACCTAAACGTGCATCCGAATACATGATTGCTTAACTTTCCGGCGACTCGGTCTTGCGCAATCGAACTGGGATTTGACTTTAGAAACTGCAATATAGGCCGATTCGTGCCGGCTATGTCTCGAAGTAGCCTGCGTGATTCTACTGAGCTCAAACCTCTGCGATCGGCAGCCGCACTACTGGCCGGATTGCCCGCGCCACTGCTGCGATGCGCGACTATTTCTCCGCGCCGCAAAGCAAAGATTTGTCTGTTGCGCGCCGTTGCTGCCGCATCGGCCGAATCATCAGCGCTCAGCGGCTTCGTTGGACGGATCGGGTGATGTTTCGCAAAAAATGACATTTCAGCTCGGCGTCCCATCATGATCTGACTTCAAGGAGCTCAGTTTGCGCGACCAGGTCTATTTGCCCGCCGGCGCATCGGCCGTTGCGTTCAGCGCCGCATCCACCTTGCCGATCATGTAGGTCCATTTAGCCCGGCTGTTCTCGATCACGGTGGACATGAGGCCACGGAGCTCTTCGACCATCCCGCAGCGTTTATCCGCAGGCGGATCAAAAGACGGCGCCGCCCCCGCCAGAGAGGCAACGGTCTGGCTCGATGCGCCGAGCTGTGGAACGTGCGCCAGAAGCTCTTTGTTTTGCGTATCGAAGCCGGCGATCTTCTGGTCCTTCACAAAAGGCGTTGCCTTAGCGACGAACTCGCCGTCGGACCAGCCGGCGTGGCTCTTGAGCGCCTGAAGCTTCTTCTGGAAGCGCTGCTTATGGGCAGCGTTGAGGGCCGTCAGCTCAGCATTCGCCTCGGCGACGACCGCCGCGAAAGCCTCGCGCCCGCATTCCTCCGCGCGCGCATCCGCCATCAGTGTGAATGAAGAAATGAGCGCAGCCGCACCTGCTCTTAAAAGCATGCTTCCCCGCTGTCCCTGTTCGTAACCGGTATTGAGACAGTACGTAGATCGTTGCCTCAATCCTCACCGGAACGGCCAGAGTTTTACATATCCTTAACGGAAGGCTATGAGCGCGAACTGTCGCCGAATTATGGCAATCAAAAGCCGGTGACGCCGAAGCGGTTCGCCCTGGGGAAACCTTTGGGGACAACTGCGCCGGCCTGGGCCCGTTTGCCCTGCCATTGACCGATTTCCGTGAAGGTCCGCATGCGCGCACCTTCCTGCCAGCGCAGGCCTTCCTCCCCGCGGAAAACCGTGACATCGGCGAGCCCGCTTTCGCGCAGTTTCTGCAGGCGCACGCCGCGGCCGCGTGCCAGCTCGTTGACCTCTTTCAGCGGGAAAATCAGCATCTTGCGGTTTGCGCCGAGCGTCGCCACCATGTCGCCCTCCGCCGCCACACAGGCGATCGCCTTGTCTGGCGCCGTGACCGTCATGATCTGTTTGCCCTTGCGGGTCTGCGCGACCACTTCGTCCTCGGCGACGATGAAGCCATTGCCCGCTTTCGAAGCGACCAGCAATTTGCGTCCCGGCCTGTGGACAAACAGCTCGACAATGTCGCTGGCTTCCTCGAGATCGACCATCAGCCGCACCGGCTCGCCGTGGCCGCGCCCGCCCGGCAGGGCCGAGGCGTCGAGCGTGAAAAATTTCCCATTCGAGGCGAACAAAACGAGTTTGTCCGTCGATTGTGCCGGGATTGTGCGGAACATGCGGTCACCCGCCTTGAACTGCACCTTGTCGAGATCGTTCTGGTGCCCCTTCAGCGCGCGGATCCAGCCCTTTTCCGAGAGCACGACGGTCACCGGCTCCTTCTCGACCATCGCCTGCTCGACATCGACATCGATCTGCGGCAGATCGGCGAAGCTGGTCAGGCGGCGGCCGACTTCCGTCGATTTGCCGAAACGCTTCTTGGTCTCGGCGATCTGCTCGGAAATGCGCTGCCATTGCTGCTCATCCGATCCGAGCAATCCGACAAGCTCCGCTTTCTCGACAGTGAGTTTTTCATGCTCGGTGCGGATTTCGATCTCTTCGAGCTTGCGCAGGGAGCGCAGCCGCATATTGAGGATCGCTTCGGCCTGAACGTCGCTGAGCTTGAAGCGGCGAATCAGCTCCGCTTTCGGCTCGTCCTCCTCGCGGATGATACGGATCACCGCGTCGATATTCAGATAGGCGACGAGATAACCGCCGAGCACTTCCAGCCGATGCTCGATCTGCCGCAGCCGATGCTCGGAGCGGCGTTTCAGCACCGTTTTGCGATGGCCGAGCCATTCGGTCAGCACGTCCGAAAGCCCCAGCACGACCGGCACCTGCCCCCGGCTGAGCACATTCATATTGAGCGAGATTCGCGTCTCGAGGTCCGTCAGCCGGAAGAGTTGCTCCATCAGCACGACCGGATCCACGGCGCGCGAGCGCGGCTCCAGCACGATGCGAATGTCCTCGGCCGATTCGTCGCGAATATCGGCGAGCAGCGGCAGGCGCTTGGCCTCCAGCAGCTCGGCAATCTTCTCGATTAACCGTGATTTTTGAACGAGATAGGGAATTTCCGTGATGACGATGACATAGGTGCCCCGTCCGGTTTCTTCCCTCTCCCAGCGCGCCCGCAGACGGAAACCGCCGCGGCCGGTCCGGTAGGCTTCGATGATCGAGGCGCGGTCTTCGACGAGGATGCCACCGGTCGGGAAATCCGGGCCGGGGACGAACTCGACCAGCTTTTCGACCGAGGCGCGCGGATGTTTGATCAGATGAAGCGCGGCGTTGCAAAGCTCTTCGGCATTGTGCGGCGGAATGGAGGTCGCCATGCCGACGGCGATGCCCGACGACCCGTTCGCCAGGAGATTCGGGAAGTCGGCGGGAAGGACGATCGGTTCCTTGTCCTCGCCGTCATAAGTCTCGCGGAAATCGACCGTGTCCTCGTCAATCCCGTCGAGCAGCGCGGCGGCGATCTCTGTCAGGCGGGCCTCGGTATACCGCATGGCGGCGGCGTTATCGCCATCGACATTGCCGAAATTGCCCTGCCCGTCGACAAGCGGATAGCGCTGCGCAAAGCCCTGCGCCAAGCGCACCAGAGCGTCATAGACCGCCTGATCGCCATGCGGGTGAAACTTACCGATGACATCGCCGACGACGCGGGCGCATTTCTTGAAACCGCCCTCCGGGTCGAGCCGCAACTGCCGCATCGCAAATAGCAGCCGCCGATGGACCGGCTTCAGCCCGTCGCGCACATCGGGCAGCGCCCGGTGCATGATCGTGGACAAGGCGTAGGCGAGATAACGCTCTTCCAGCGCATCACGCAGATTGACCGGCTCGATCGGCGCCGGTTCGAGAATCGAATCTTCGGCCATGATGTGTGCTTAGCCTTATGCGGGGCGGTCTTCAAGCGCGATAAAACGGCAGCCAACACCTATGGTTCGGCCGTGATGACCCGCTTCGCGCGTCGCCGCGAAATGCGCAGAACCGCCGGCTTCGTTGAAGCGCTAACGCGCCCGCCCCTGCCAGGCCAGAAACTCCTCGAACAGCTGCGTCTGCTCTGTTCGCTCAACGGATCGCGGCTCGGGTTTCCAACGGTCAAGAAATTCGCTGAAGGCGACACGCATCTCTTGCAGCGCACCCGCGTTGCGACCGCCCTGCCATTCGGTCACGGCGGCGAATCTCGGCCAGTCCGGCGTCTTCGCGCTGATCTGGACCGCCGACCACCCAGGGTGGCGCGGCGGCTTTTGAAGCGCGGAAAAATGATTCAGCAGCCGTTTGACGAAATCCTCCACACGGCTGTATCGCGGATTGCCCTTCTTCCAGTTGTAGGTGACCAGCGCCAGCGTGACGGCCACCGTCGCAACCGATTCATCCTTCGAAATGAAGGATGGGAAATCCTCATGGACAAGGGCAGTCGGCAAATAATGGTCACCGATCTCCGGCGTGTACGGAATGGGCAGAATGTGGAGGTCGGGATTGAACATCACACGCTGGTAGATGCCGGGCGAATTCAGGCAAAAACACGCAAACGCATCGAGATCGCCCTTCACCAGCGCCTCCGCCGCATCCGGCGAGGCCAGATAAGCCAGCTCCGGGTTGACGCCGAGCGCATCGAATATCTTCTTGGCATGGACCGCCGCCCCGCCCTCGCGAATTCCGACGCTGACCCGCTTGCCGGACAGCTCTTCCAGGCTGCGAATGGTCTTTCGCGCCAGGATCGTGATCTTGTCGGGAAACAGTGTCAGCACATGAGCCACTTCACGGTGAAGCGCCTGGCTGAGATCCTTTGACTCTTTCATGTCCGCCAGGACGGTCAAATCCGTTATGGCCAGATCGATATTTCGGAGCAGCACGAGATCGCGCACATTGCCGATGCCGCCGTCGCCGACGACGGGGACAACATGGAAGCCGCTATCGGGATCATTCAGCGAGATGGCCAGGTCATCGGCGATCCGCATCATCGTCGATTCCGGTCTGCCCGCGACAATCATGACCGCCGCATTATTCTCTTTCGCACGCTGAAGGTTTCGATCGATCGGTGCCGAATGGACGGCCGCCGTGAACGGCAGCACGACTGCCGCAAGCCAGGCGAAACCATAACTGCGTGACAACCACCGATGAGGCCGTGTCTTGCCATTAATAAGTTCGAACATAGTCCGGTACAATGTCCCTGACAGCCTGTTTGATCCCGAATAACGTACCGGGGTTACTTCCTCCAAGCTCGGCATATTGAAACGCCTTGGGTCGGATTGCAACGTTGCATTCGATATTCCAGTTCAGATACAACTCTTTAACATGACCCTTTTGCCAGGCAGCTTCGGAGCTGATACGACTTGCTGGTGAAGTGGAAAATTCTTGGATGTCGCGTATAGGGACAAGTATGGACCGTCGAAAATTTATCGGTGCGGCTACCGCAGGAGCAGTGGCTACGGGCGTCGGACTGGCAAAGCCGGCATTGTCTCAAGGCATCCAGGAGATCAAGCTCGTAACGACATGGCCGCGCGACTTCCCCGCACTCGGCACCGGCGCCGACCGGCTCGCAAAGCGCATCACCGCACTGTCGGGCGGGCGCCTGCGCGTCAAACTGTTCGCTGCCGGGGAATTGGTCCCCGCATTCGACGCCTTCAAAGCCGTGGCCTCCAGCGAAGCCGAAATGTATCACGGCGCCGAATATTACTGGGAAAAGAACCACAAGGCGTTTTCCTTCTTCGCCGCCGTGCCGCTCGGAATGACGGCGCACGAATTGGAGGCGTGGGTTCATTTCGGCGGCGGACAGGAGCTGTGGGACGAGCTCTCGGGGCAGTTCGGGGTCAAAGCTCTGCTGGCCGGCAATACCGGTGTCCAAATGGGCGGCTGGTTTCAGGAGCCGATCAAATCGCTGGGCCAGATCAAGGGCCTCAAAATGCGCATTCCCGGTCTCGGAGGCGAAGTCATCAGGAGGCTCGGGGGCGAGGCGATCAGCGTACCCGGCGGCGAGATTCTCGAGGCGCTGAAGACAGGCCGCATCAATGCGGCCGAATGGGTGGGGCCCTATAACGACAAGGCGTTCGGCTTTCATACCGTTGCGAAGATCTACATGTTTCCTGGTTTTCACGAACCGGGAACGGGCCTGTCCCTCGGGATCAACAAAGCCTTCTGGGACGGGCTCTCGGAAATGGACCGCGAAATCATCAAGGCCGCCGCGTCCGCCGAGAACGACATCATGATGGCGGAATACAATGCGCGTAACGGCGAGGCCCTTGCCGACCTCGTCGAAAATCATGGCGTCAAGCTCCACATCTTCCCGAAGGAGGTCTGGAGCCAATTCGCCAAGGTGGCCCGCGAGGTCGTTTCGGAGCTTGCGCTCATCGACGGGCTCAGCAATCGCATCGTGGAGAGCTGGACGAGCTTTCAGAAGCGCGTCTCGGAATGGCAGCAGATCTCCGACATCAGCTATACGGCCTTCCGCTCGATTACGATGCAATTCTGATACCGAAGTCCTGACACGCCGCTTGGCTGCGCAGGGTCACGCACTGGTTTCCGGTGCTTTCAGGCGCTTGGCGAAGAAGTAGCGCCGGTCCCCTTTCGGAAAATCGTCCAATATGCCGAATGGCTCATATCCGAGCCGCTCATAGAAGCCGGGCGCCTGAAAGGAATGCGTATTCAGCCAGGCGCTATGGCAGCCGCGCTCGACGGCGATGCGTTCGGCTTCCGCAACGAGCTTGCG
Organism: uncultured Alphaproteobacteria bacterium; assembly: GCA_963749875.1. GTDB lineage: Bacteria > Pseudomonadota > Alphaproteobacteria > Rhizobiales > Rhodomicrobiaceae > JAHQVI01. The sequence goes on along the minus strand of CAVVOX010000002.1, from coordinate 77,267 downwards.
GCCATAGCCCTGTCCGCGCCATTCGCTCGCCAGGGCCAGTTGGCCGATATAGAGCCAGCCCTGCACCGTCTTACCGGTCACCCCGCCGACAATTCGCTTGCCGTCGCGCAGGAGAAGGCTGAGCGGATCCTCGTCCCAGACGAAGCCTTTTTCCCGCCCATGGACGAGGAGCAGATCCTCAATCAGCTTGGCCTCGGACGGTGAAAGCTCCGCCGATACCTCGATCCTTGGCATTTGCGCCTCTCCCCATTCCGCGCCCGCATCGTCAGCTTCGCCGGAACCGCGCCAGGAAGTCCACCATCACCGCCGTGGTCAGCCCGAAAATCAGAAGACCGTTTCCGGCCGCCAGTCCGGAGAGAACCCGCCAATCCTTCCCCAGGACAATGTCGCCATATCCGAGCGTCGTGAACGATACGGTCGCAAAATAGAGCGAGGTCTCGACATCGTGAAAGACATCGAACCAAAGCAGACAAAACGCCCAGAGCCAGACGCTTACGGTAATCGACGCCAGCAGCCAGAGCGTCATGCTGACGGCGACGACCACGAACCGGATTGTGCCGGCACGCCGGCCCGGCCAGATATGCTCGCGCTTGAGCCCCCATTCCGCGGCGGCGGTAAAGGCGACATGGATCACCACGGTTATCGAGATGATTGCCGCGCCGATGAAGAGTTGAAGTGTCATCAAGATCCTCCATTCAAACCTCCGTCACCGACGCGGTTTAATCGGATTTGCCATACATGGCCAGATCAACCCTCGTTCCAGTGGAATTCCTTGAACGAGGTTAAGTTGATCTATTTCAAAAAGTTAGCACAACTGTTCCCACGTCCATCCCCGCCTTCGCGGGGACACGCTTAGACGCGCATTGTGCTAGCCGAGCGCTTTGCGGAGAAGGCGGAGAAATTCCTGGCGTGCGGGCGGGAGCGGCGCGTTGCGCTGTGCGAAGACATGACGCTCGAGGAAATGCCCGGTCAGTTCGTACCCGTCCAAAACGTCTTGGTGCGAGGCGGCGAAGCCGTTCGAAGCGCGCAGGAAAGGAGGCAGTCGCAGCAGCTTGTCCTTATACGGTTCGCCCGCAAGCGCCGAGACCGCACCGCCCGATTTCGGCGACACATAGATGAGGTCGTCGCGCGTCCCCGTCGCCGCGCAGCGGTCCAAAGCGAGGCCGAAACCGAGTTCGGCGAGCAAACGCAATTCCCAGCGGACCAGAAGCTCGGGCCAGAGCCGTTCTTCGTCGAGATGGTCGAGAACCAGCGCGGCCATATCGAATAGCGGCGGGTGAGGGTCACGCTCGGCAAGAAGCCCGGCAAGATTGCCGAGCGCCCCGATGCCGGACAGAGCCAACCGGTCGTCGAGCGACCGCGCGGCATAGGGCTTGTCGAGTTCAAGGGTGAAGAAGCCGAGATGCTCCGACAGCCGTGCCCGCCATTCGACCTTCAGGAGATTACCGGTCTGCAAGGCAGGGCGGATCTTGCGCGACCGCCCGCCGCGCACCAGTCCCAGACAGCGCCCATGCTCACGGGTGAACGCCTCCAGGACGGCGTTGGTTTCGCCAAGCGGGCGCACATGCAGAACGATGGCGGAATCAATCCAGTCCATGCGCAAAATTCGCGCAAATGATCGTGATTGTCAGCGGAATTCCGCGGCCGAACCGGCATGTCGTCACCCGCGCCGCTAGCGCTTTGATAACCCGATACCGGCTAGCAGCAACGCGATGTATTTGCTGTTGCGATGCATTGCCTGCCTTGCCCGGCCTGCGGTTATAGGGTCGCATATGCGTTAATTTTTATGTGCCGCGCCTACAGATTATACATTGTGTTACAGGGAACTTATTTCTCCCTCCGTGGTTATATATTACGCTTTTGCCATGAACGCACAGGGAGAGATTACAAAATGCGTAAGTCACTATTGTTTCCCGCGCTGCTAACCGGTGCAATCCTGTTCGGTGGCGCGAGCGCTGGATCGGTTGCTCAGGCGGCACCGGCAGCCTCGTCCGCGCTGAACGGACTTCCCCCGATCAGCGAAATCGCGAATGAAAATGTTACCAAGGTTGGCCGCCGTTGGCGCCGGCGCGGGTATCGTCATCGCTACCGGAGACATCGCCATCACCGGGGCCGTAACCTTTTCATCGGTTCGCTACTCGGGCTTGGCCTTCTCGCCGCGCCGCATTATCGCTACCGCCGCCATTATGGCGGGGGCCGATGCTCCTATTGGGCCCGCAGATGCGCGAACAATTGGGGCTATGGCAACAACGACTTCTATGGCTGCCTGCGCTATTACGGCTGCCGCTAAATGGGGCGCGGCGATTCCGCGCTAACCGGCTTGCAGCCATTGCGAAGTAATCCTTCGTATATCAGGCGCGGGGAAGTGTCCGAGCGATGCTTCCTTGCGCCTCTTTTGTGCCCGAGCCGCTATTTCGGCCAGCGTTGATGCAGATCATCGATAACGAACACATGGGCGTGCCGGGCGCGGCCGTGCTCGCGCAGATGCGGATGCGAGGCGGAAAGCTCCGGATGGCTGTGGGCCAGGATCATGGGATCGCCAGCGGGCCACAGCCCGATCGCCAGAAACGCTGCAAACAGGGCGAGCGCCGCATGCACGCCGATGGTTGCTGGCAGGCCGATGACCGGGCCGAGCCAGCCAGCCGAGGGATAGGCGATTAGCCAGCAGGCGTGGCTCAGTGCGAACTGCGCCGCGAACACGTCCGGGCGGTCCTCCTCATGGACGGAGCGCCGAAGCAAGCGCCCCGCCGGGGTGACGATCGCCGCATAGCCCGCCCCGAGGAGCGGCCAAAACATGAGGATCGCCGGCCAGGCGACGGCCTCGCTCCCCTGCCCCAGCGCAAACGCCGCCGCCAGCATCGGCACGGTTATCAGCAGCGCGGCGCTCAGCATAACGGAACGATCCGGGAATTTCTCAAGCACGGATGGAAGGGCGAAAGCCATCGCCATCGAGCCAAACCCAAAAGCGGCGAGCGTAATGGCAACATCCTGATCGCCAAGGCCCGGCATGTCGCGGACGATGACGACCGTATTGACGATGACGATTGCCCCGCTTGCCGCCGCTGCCAGGTTGAGCGCCAGGAGACCGCGCAGACGCGGCGTCAGCAGGTAGATGCGCACGCCCCGCAACAGCCGCTCGCTGAACCTTTTCTGCTGTGACGGCAATCTTGGCGGCAGCACGGTCAGGAACACGAATGCCGCCGAGGCGAGAAAGCCGAACGCCGTACCGGCGAAGAGGCTGTGAAAGCTCATGACGGTCAGAAGCGCGGCGGCCAGCATGGGGCTCAGGAGCGCCTCTAGATCGTAAGCGAGGCGGGAGAGCGAGAGCGCTTTCGTATAGTCCTGCTCATGGCGCAGAATGTCCGGGATGACCGCCTGAAAGGTCGGCGTGAATGCGCCCGAGGCGGACTGCAGGAGAAAGATCAGCACGTAGATCTGCCAGATCTGGTCGACGAAGGGCAGGTAGATTGCCGCCCCGGCCCGAACCAGATCGAGCCCGATCAGCAGGCTCCGCCGCGGCAGCAGCGCGGAAACCGCGCCAGCGAGCGGCGCAACGAGGATGTAAGCGACCATCTTGATGGCGAGCGCCGTCCCGAGCACCGCGCCGGCCTCGCCGCCGGCCAGCTCATAGGCCAGCAGCCCGAGCGCGACGGTCAGAAGGCCGGTGCCGGTCAGCGCGATCACCTGCGCGGCGAACAGCCGTCGGAAGACGCGGTTTCGCAAAGGCGCGAGCATCGGGCCGTCACATGGTCAGATCTGAATTCATCCGCTAAAGCTGGATCGCGAAACACGCCAATTCAATCGCGGAAATGCCGATCGCTGCGGATGTGCACCGGATTTGGCGGGGCGACAACGGCATCGGCTGCCCCTAACGTGAATGCCCATTCGCCAGCCCGCCTCCGATGCGCTCATCCCTTTGGATAATCCAGCCCCATCTCACGGTAGCGCTCGGGATCGTCGCCCCATCTGTCGCGGACTTTCACGAACAGGAACAGGTGCACCTTCGCGCGGAGCGAGTCCCGCAATTCCTGGCGGGCGGCGATCGAGATCGCCTTGATCGTGGCGCCGCCTGCGCCGAGCACGATCTTCTTCTGACTTTCGCGTTCGACGAAGATGGTCTGCTCGACGCGGATGCTGCCGTCCTTCAGCGCCTTCCAGCCGGTCGTCTCGACGGTTGAGGCATAGGGCAGCTCGTCATGGAGGCGCAGGAAGAGCTTTTCGCGCGTGACTTCGGCCGCCCAGTGGCGTTGGGGCGCGTCGCTGATCTGGTCCTCGGGATAAAGCCACGGCCCCGGCGGCACACATTCGGCGAGATAGTCTTTCAGATCGCCGACGCCGTCGCCATTCGCCGCGGAGATCATGAAGATCCGGTCGAAATGGCCATATTCGGCGCCCTTCCCGGCGAGTTGTAGGAGAAGCGGCTTTTCCTCGCGCCCGATCCGATCGACCTTGTTGAGCGCCAGGACCGCGGGCATTTTCAGCTCCCTGGAGCCCTCAAGGATCGCTTCGGCCTCGTCGTCGAGCCCCTTGGCGGCATCGATCATGATGACCACCGCATCGGCATCTCGCGCGCCGCCCCACGCCGCATCGACCATCGCCCGGTCGAGCCGCCGCTTCGGGCGGAAGATGCCGGGCGTATCCACCAGAATAATTTGCGAGCGCCCGTGGATCATGATGCCCCGGATCTGCGCGCGGGTCGTCTGCACCTTGTGCGTGACGATCGAGACTTTCGTGCCGACGAGCCGATTGGTCAACGTCGATTTGCCGGAATTCGGCGCGCCGATGATGCTGACGAAGCCGCAGCGCGTTTCACCGTTCGGCTCGGTCTCGCGAGGTTCTGCGGCAGGGTCTTCAATCGCAGTCATTGCCGGACATCCCAGACGCCTTCGCGGATCAGCATCTCCATCGCCGCCGCCTGCTCCGCCGCCTGGCGTGACGCGCCTTTTCCGCGCGCCGCCTCGAGGCCGTCCACCCGGACTTCATAAACAAAGAGCGGCGCGTGATCCGGACCGGAACTCGCCACCTTCGAATAGCGCGGCAGTTTTTTCTGTCCGCGACCCTGGACCCATTCCTGCAGCGCCGTCTTCGGATTAAGCGGGATCTCGGCACTGTCCTTGACCAGCGGGCCCCAGAGCCTTTCGATCAGCGCCTTCACCGGCTCCCAGCCACCGTCGAGATAGATGGCGCCCAGAAGCGCCTCGCAGGCATCGGCAAGGATTGTGTCCTTGTCCCGGCCGCCGGCCAGCGCTTCGCTCTGGCTGAGCTTGATATGCGGGCCAAGATCGATGTCCTTGGCGATCTGCACGCAGGTCTCCTTCCGGACGAGGTTATTGTAGCGGGGCGCAAGTTCGCCCTCGGGCGAATCCGGAAAAGCGTGGAACAGATATTCGGCAATTGCCAGGCCGAGCACGCGGTCGCCCAGAAATTCCAGGCGCTCGTAATTGGCAAGGCCCTTCCCCTTCTGGCCGTGGCCCACGCTCGAATGGGTCAGCGCCTCATGCAGCACCATCCTGTCGCGGAATTTGTAACCGATCCGCTCCTGCAGCCTTCTGAGGTCGGGACGGCTCGCCACGGCAGGTCAGCGGATCAATTCAAAAAAGCGCTGCCAGCGAATTTCGAACAACCAGCGCCACGGCGCAAACAGGCTGGCGTGCTCATCGATCGAGAAGAAGAGGATATCGGCCCGGCCGACGAAATTCTCGAACGGCACGAAACCAACGCCGCCATAGATGCCGAACCGGCTGTCGGTCGAATTATCGCGATTGTCGCCCATCATGAAATAATGGGCGTCGGGCACGACGAAGATGTCGGTGTCGTCACCGCTGCTGCCTTCGGTGCAATCCAGCGTCTCATAGCGCACGCTATTGGGTAGCGTCTCGACATAGCGCGGGACCCGGATTTCCGACTGGCTACGGGCGTTGCACGCGCCGCCGTCACCGACGAAATCTTCGATACGCTCGCGCTTCACCGGCTCGCCATTGATGTTGAGCACGCCGCCGATCATCTGGATCCGATCGCCGGGCAGGCCGATCACGCGCTTGATATAGTCCGTCGAATTGTCGCGAGGCAGTTTGAAAACCGCAACATCGCCGCGCTCCGGCTTGGAGGCGAAAACCCGGCCATCGAACAGGTCGAAACCGCCAGGGAACGAATATTTGCTGTAGCCATAGCTCAGCTTCGACACGAAGAGATAGTCGCCCACGAGCAGCGTGGGGATCATCGAGCCGGAGGGAATGTTGAATGGCTGATAGAGGAATATACGGATCAGGAAGGCGATGATCAGTGCATGAATAATGACGCGGAGCGTATCCATGAAGCCGCCGCGCTCCGCATTTTTTTCCTTGGCGTTCGCCTCACTACTCATCAGCTCTCTTCCTGCTTCAAGACCGTCGCTCCCGCTCAAATAATAGCAATGGGCCGCAAAGGCAAATAAGACCGCGTCAAGACGGGCCGAATTGAACAAATCCGCCTATCGTATTTCCGGTACGGCCGAAATGATGACGATCGCCTGGGCGACGGGGAAGTCATCGGTGATCGTCAGGTCGATCTGCGCCGTGCACCCTCTAGGGATAAGCGCCTGAAGCCGCGTTGCCGCGCCGCCGGTCAGCTGCATGGTCGGCTTGCCGGACGCCAGATTGACGACGCCCATGTCCCGCCAGAATACGCCCTGGCTGAGCCCGGTGCCCAGCGCTTTGGCGCAGGCCTCCTTGGCGGCGAAGCGCTTTGCATAAGATGCCGCGCGCAGCCGCCGGCGGTCGGACTTCTGCCGCTCGATATCGGTGAATATCCGCGCCAGGAAACGCTCGCCATAGCGCTCGATGGTCCGCTCGACCCGGCGGATATCGACGCTGTCCGTGCCGAGGCCGATAATCATTCCAGGCTTACCCGCTCTCTCAGCTCGGCGCTCCGCTGCGGGCGCCTTGCATCATGGCCTTCATGCGCTTGACCGCCTCGCCAAGCCCGACGAACACCGCCTCTCCAACCAGGAAATGGCCAATATTCAGCTCGACGATTTCCGGTATGGCAGCGACCGGCCCGACCGAATCGAAGGTCAATCCGTGTCCAGCATGGACTTCCAAGCCGATATTATCGGCAAGTTCTGCGGCTTTCACAAGCCGGGCCAATTCGGATTGCGTGCGTTTCTCGTCGCCCTCGATCATCGCTTCGCAATAAGCTCCGGCGTGCAATTCGACGATATCGGCCCGTACATGGCTGGCCGCCTCGATCTGGGGGGTATCGGCGCCAATGAAAAGCGAAACGCGGATGCCGGCCTCACGGAGCTTCGCCACATAATCGGTAAGACTGTTTCCAAGGGCGCGCACATCCAGCCCGCCCTCCGTCGTCAACTCCTGGCGGCGCTCCGGCACGAGACAGCAGGCGTTGGGGCGCGTCTTCAGCGCGATAGCCAGCATTTCATCGGTCGCGGCCATTTCCAGATTGAGCGGCCGCGCGATCGTCTCCTTGAGGCGGGCGATATCCTCATCGCGAATATGCCGGCGATCCTCGCGCAAATGCGCGGTGATGCCGTCAGCTCCGGCTTCGATGGCCAATTCCGCCGCGCGCAGCGTATCGGGATGATCGCCCCCGCGCGCATTTCGAATTGTTGCGACGTGATCGATATTGACGCCAAGACGCAAGGGACGCATTGCAAGTCAGCTTCCGATCTGATGGGCGGTCCGCAAATTCGGCCGGCCACGTTTGCGCGGATAAGCCGAACTGATTATGCGCCTTACGCCGACATAGGTCAGGCACGCCGCAAAGATGCCCAGGGGCAGCGAGCCGACGACCATCGGCTTCAGGATCGGCCAGATGCTCTCCAGAGCATCGATGACAGCGCTGAGCGAGCCGTGGACGATACTGTGCCAAAGCAGGCCGGCGCGTGCGCGCAGATCCACGAGTCTGCCGGATGCCGTAGCCCCCAGCAACACATTGCCCAGATTGAAGGTCGAGAACCAGATGACCGGATAGGTGAGCGGATTGCCGAGGAACGATGCAAGGAACGACGCCAGGATGCTTCCGCGCATCAGCCAGGCGAGCACACCCGCAATCAAAAGCTGGGCGCCGAGAAATGGCGTGAAGATCGCAAACACGCCCGCGGCGGCCCCGACCGCGATTCTGTGCGGCGAGGACGGCAAACGTCTGAGACGCAGGAGAATATACCGGCTTGACCGGGTCCAACTCCGACGCGGCCAAACCAACAGCCTTATACGCTCGCCAAAGCCGGCAGCTTTCCCACGCTTAAAAACCATTGCAGTTCCTTCGGGCCACCGGCGACGCTAGCAAATACAACCCAAGGTTTCAAAATCTTTCGGCGAGCGAATGTCATGGCCGGGGTGCGCTTCCGCCAGATCGCCCTGATGTGCACCGCAAAAATTCCTGTGTCAATTACGCTTTTCCCCCCGTAATCTGACAAGTCGATAGTGAACGAAAAATGAGCGCGAATCACGACGGTTCGTGCGCGCTTCGAGGCAATTCATTGGCATCCTCAAGACCGAAGGCCGGCGGATAAGTGACCGATCCCTACCTATAACACAACGCATCAGAGCCTAGATCAACCCTCGTTCAAGTGGAATCGCTTGAACGAGGGTTGATCTATTTCAAAAGACGAGCGCAACTGTTCCCCCCGTCCATCCCCGCCTTCGCGGGGACATGTTTGGACGCGCGTTGCGCTAGTTCCAGCGCCATGAAAGCATCGCTATTGAAGGGGTTGTCGAATATCGCGCCCTTTTGCGAGGAAAATCCGAAACGCGGATAGAAATGCTTGTGGCCGAGGACGAGGATCGCGTCCGCGCCGATTTCGCGGGCCGCGTCGATGCTTGCCTCCACAAGCGCCGAGCCGATCCCCCGACACTGACGGGCCGGCGTGACCGCCATGGGCGCGAGCGCTAGATCAACCCTCGTTCGAGTGGAATCACTTGAACGAGGTCAAGTTGATCTATTTCAAAAGGTTAGCGCAACTGTCCGCGTCCATTCGGACGCGCGTTGCGCTAGGGCCTTGATGGGTTCGCCGCCAATTTCAGCTTTCAGCCGGCTTAGAAGAAGATGGCCGAGGATTTCGCCGTCCTCTTCGGCAATCAATGACACGGCCACAAGGCCGGCCCGCCACAGACGCTCGACAAGCTCCGCTTCGCCGGGGCCATCGAAGGCTTCCCGGTTAAGCCGCGCAATCGTCTCTTCATCGGCCGGGCGTTCCGGACGAATGATGATTTCAGTCATCCGCCTCTCGCCTGGCCCGATCTCTGAGCTCGCGGCGGATGATCTTGCCCGTCGTCGTCAGCGGTAGGGCGTCGACAAAGGCGACCTCACGCGGATATTCGTGCGCCGCCAGGCGGGCTTTGACATGCTCGGCCAATTCGCGGGCGAGACCGTCGCTTTCCGTCCGCCCCTGTTTGAGCACGACATAGGCCTTGACGATCTCGCCTCGCACCGCGTCCGGCTTGCCGACCGCCGCCGCCATTTCGACCGCTGGATGGCGCATCAGGCAGTCCTCGATTTCGCCAGGACCGATCCTGTAGCCGGCGGAGCTGATAATATCATCGTCGCGGCCGATGAACCGAATGCGTCCGCCGGCCTCGCGCACGCCCTGATCGCCAGTCACGAGCCAGTCGCCGACGAATTTCTGGCGCGTCGCCTCCTCATTCGCCCAATATTGCAGGAACATCACCGGATCGGGCCGTTTCACCGCGATCATGCCCCGCGCGCCTTCCGGCAGCGGCACGCCGCTTTCGTCGATCACCGCAAGCGCATGGCCGGGCACCGGGCAGCCCATCACGCCGGGGACGGCCTCCATGATCGCGGCGCATGAGGAAACGATCATGTTGCATTCGGTCTGGCCGTAGAACTCGTTGATCGTCACGCCGAGGACCTTGCGGCCCCAGTCGAGCAGCTCCGCGCCGAGCGTCTCGCCGCCGCTGGCGACGCTGCGTATCTCCACCTGCCGCCCCAGCGCCGGATCGGAAGCGGCGCGCATCATTTTCAAGGCGGTTGGCGGCAGAAAGGCGTTGCGGATGCCATATTTGCGGATCAGCGCGAAGGCGGCCTCGCCGGTGAATTTCTCGAAGCGCTTGGCGATCACCGGCACGCCGTGATGCAGCGCCGGCATCAGCACATCGAGCAGTCCGCCGATCCAGGCCCAGTCGGCCGGCGTCCAGATCCGGTCGCCCGGCTGCGGCAGAAAGTCGTGGCTCATCTCGACGCCCGGCAGATGGCCGAGCAACACGCGATGGGCGTGCAGCGCGCCTTTCGGCAGGCCGGTCGTGCCGGAGGTGTAGATGATCAGCGCCGGATCGTCAGCGCGCGTCGGTGCCGGCTCGAACGCCTGCGACTGCTTCGCGCGCAGCGCATGAAAATCCAGCGCGCCGTGCATTTCGCCGTCAATGCTCAGCACCCGTTTCAGCGCTGGCAGGCTGTCGCGCAGGCCGGCGAGCTTGGCCGCGCCTTCCGCATTGGTGATGACGGCGGCGGCGCCCGAATTGGCGAGCCGGTGCTCCAGCGCCTCGACGCCGAACAAGGTGAAAAGCGGTATGGCAATCGCGCCGAGCTTGTAGACCGCAATATGGCCATAAGCCGTCTCCGGCGTCTGCGGCAGAAGAATGCCGACCCGGTCACCGCGCCCGATGCCTTCGGAACGCAGCAAATTCGCCACCTGGTTCGACAGGGCGCGCAATTCGCCAAAGGCGAAATGCCGGTCGCCATCCTCGCGCGCGTCGATCACGGCGAGGCGATCGGGCTCGGCATCCGCCCAGCGGTCGCAGACATCGACGCCGATATTGTAGAATTCGGGGATCTCCCAGCGGAACCGCGCGCAGAGATCCTCATAGGTCGATGCGCGGGGCAGCATGACAACCTCGCTGGTCAGCGGCTATTTGAGACCGCGGCTGCCCGGTTTGATCGCCGGGATGGCCGCAAGCTCCGGAGGGATAGCATCCTCCGGATAGTTGCGAATGTCGAGCGTGATCAGCGCCGTCAGCGGCAGGCCAAGATCGGCTTCGCCGCCCGAACGGTCGACCAGACAGCCAGCCGCCGCCGGCTCGCCGCCCTCCGCCGCGATCGCCGCGATGCATTCGCGGGAGGAGAGGCCCGTCGTGATCACATCCTCCATCATCAGCGCGCGCGCGCCCGGCTCGATGGAGAAGCCGCGCCGGAGCTGGAACTGCCCGTCCACCCGCTCGAAGAAGATCGCCGGCACGCCGAGCTGCCGGCCCATCTCATAGCCGACCACGACCCCGCCCATCGCCGGCGAGGCCACCAGATCGAACGGCCCGGCGCCATTCGCCCGCAACTTCCCGACCAGCGCCGCGCAGAGCCGCTCGCCCCGCCGCGCGTCCATCATCACCCGCGCGCATTGCAGATAGGTGCTGCTGTGCAGGCCCGAGGTCAGAATGAAATGCCCCGTCAAGAGCGCGCCCGCCGCGCGGAATTCCTGGATCACGTCTTCATCGTTCATGGGAGGGGTTTTATCGCGGGTTGGGAGGCGTGGGAACCGGTTTTCGAGCCACTCCACGTAATATCGGTCTCGGACCATCAGGCAATTCCAATTCAGCGAGCCTTGTTTTATGAAGACCGGCAAAAAGGTATTGGGGGCAAATCTTGACTGAAACCATCTACGCCGGTCTCACCGCCTTCGCCGCGCTGGGCTCCGCGATCATCGGCGGGGTCTTCTTCGCTTTTTCGAATTTCATCATGAAAGCGCTGGAGCGCATCCCGACGCCGGCGGGAATCGCCGCGATGCAGGACATCAACGTGACCGTGCTCAATCTGGGCTTCATGCTGTTCTTCATGGGAACGGCGTTCGTCAGCGTGGCGCTGGGGGTCAATGCCGTCGTCCATTGGCCGCAGGCCGGGGCGATCTATGCCTTGGGGGGCGGGCTCGTCTATGTGGTCGGCTGCTTTCTGGTGACGATCGTGTTCAACGCGCCGCGGAACAACCGGCTGGCGAAAGTGGACCCGTTGAGCGAGGAGGGCGCGCGCGTCTGGAAGGATTATGTCAAGAGCTGGACGATGTGGAACCACGTCCGCACCGTTGCCTGCCTCATCGCGGCAGTGCTCTTCGTCCTTGCCCTGGTCTGATCATCGGGCGAACGGACGCGACCGGACTTCGACCGTCTATGGCGAGAGGATTTCAATCCCTCGGGAGCTCCCTCTCCCTGGGGAGATCTCTGCGAAGCCACATATTCTGCGTCGCCCCGGCCCCCGAGCCGGGGCCTAATCGCCTAACGACTCAGCAAAGTGCTTGCCGAACTGCGAGTGGATCCCGGACAGCCCTTCGGGCTTCCGGGACGACGGAAAACACGGGTATCTGGGATTCGCAGGACGCCCGCGGGAGAGGTGATCAGCGCAATCGACAGGGGACGTTTCCGCCTGAGCCGATCCAGGCCTCAGGACAGCACCCGCTCGACGGAATTGACGGCTGAGAGGTGTCTCAGGCCGTTCAGAATGTCGCGCAGATGCTTCACGTCCCACACTTCGAGGTCGATCAGCATGTCGGTGAAGTCCTCGCGGCGGCCGATCATCTGCAGCCTATCGATATTGCCGTCCTTGTCGCCGATGATGCTGGCGATCTTGGCGAGCGAGCCGGGCTCGTTGACCGCGGTCACTTTGATCTGCGCCGGGAAGCGTTCGTGCGAGCCTTCGTCAATGTCCCAGGTCACATCGATCCAACGGTCATTGTGATCGTAATGGTCCTTCAGGAGCGGCGAGTGAATCGGGAAGATCGTAATGCCCTTGCCCGGCTCGAAAATGCCGACGATCCGCTCGCCGGGAATGGCGCCGCCGGGGGCGAATGTAATCGGCAGATCGCCCTTGGCCCCGCGGATCGGAATGCCGTTGGCGCCGTTCGCCGTATGGGCCTCGGGCACGCTGCCCGGCCAGCGGAAGCGCAGATTGGCGACGCGGCGCAGGTTGAACCAGCCTTCATCCGAGCGCTTGATCGCTTTGCGCTTCGGCCGCTCGGGCAGGGCTTCGTCCGGGAAGACGGCCTTGAAGACGTCGGCCGCCGTCAGCTCGCCGCGTCCCACCAGCGCCACCACGTCTTCCACGGATTTCTGAGAGAGTCGATGCAGAACCGGGCCCACAAGGTCGTCCGAATAGCTCTTCTCGCGCTCGGCGAAGACCGATTTCAGAATGTCGCGGCCGAGATTGCAATATTGCGCGCGCACCGCCTCGCGGGTTGCCCGCCGGATGGCCGAACGGGCCTTGCCCGTGACGACGATGTTCTCCCAGGCCGGCGGCGGCGTCTGCACGTCGGAGGTGATGACGAAAACCTCGTCGCCATTGCGCAGCTCGGTCGTCAGCGGCATATGCCGGCCATTGACCTTCGCGCCGACGCAGCTATGGCCGATATTGGTATGAACGGCGTAAGCGAAGTCGATCGGCGTGGAGCCGCGAGGCAGCGCGATGAGCCGGCCTTTCGGCGTGAAGCAGAAGACCTGGTCCTGAAACAGCTCCAGCTTGGTGTGCTCCAGAAACTCCTCCGGATTGTCGCCCTCGAGGAGATTGCCCACTAGACGGCGCAACCACTGATACGGCTCCAAATTCTCTGCCGACAACTCGCCATTCACCGAAATGATGCCATCCTTGTAGAGAGAATGGGCGGCGACGCCGAATTCGGCGATTTCGTCCATCAGCTTGGTGCGGATCTGCAGCTCGACGCGCTGATGGCTGGGGCCGACAATGGTCGTATGAACCGACTGGTAATTGTTATATTTCGGCGTGGAGATGTAGTCCTTGAAGCGGCCGGGAACCGACCGCCAGGTCGTATGAACGGCGCCCAGAACCCGGTAGCAATCCTCGACATTTTCGACGATGACGCGGAATCCAAAGATGTCGGAGAGTTGCTCCAGAGAAATCTGCTTGTTCTCCATCTTCCGCCAGATGGAGTAAGGCTTCTTTTCGCGCCCGACCACCTCGCCGGCAATGCCATACTCGGTCAGCTTGGCCTCGAGCGCTGAGCGGATTTCCTCGATGCTGTCCTTATTGCGCTGACGCAGTAGGGCGAGCTGGGCGACGAGGATGTTGTAGGCCTCCGGCTGCAGCCATTTGAAAGCGAGCTCCTCCAACTCGTCCTTCATCTCCTGGATGCCCATGCGGCCCGCCAGCGGCGCGTAGATGTCGAGCGTCTCCTGCGCGATGCGCCGCCGGGTTCCCGGCTTCATATGCTCCAGCGTGCGCATATTGTGCAGCCGGTCGGCGAGCTTCACGAGCAGCACGCGGATGTCGCTGGAAATGGCGACGAGGAGCTTGCGGAAATTCTCGGCCTGCTCCGCGCGCTTGCTGACCAGATTGAGCTTGTCGATCTTGGTCAGCCCATCGACGAGCGCTGCCGATCTCGTCCCCGAAGGTCTCGACGATCTCCGCCTTTGTGGCGTCGGTGTCTTCGATGACGTCGTGCAGAAGCGCCGTCGCGATCGTCGCGTCGTCGAGCCCGTAATCGGTGAGGATCGCGGCAACTTCGAGCGGATGGGAGAAATAAGGATCGCCGGATGCGCGCTTCTGACTGCCGTGCGCCTTCATCGCATAGACATAGGCGCGGTTCAGCAAATCCTCGTTCGTGGAAGGATTGTAGCTTTGGACTTTCTCGACCAGCTCATATTGCCGCATCATGACGGGACCCTCACCCGCCTCTCGCCGGGAACGGCCCGGCTATGGCGCTCAGCGCGACCGGCTGTTCGGATGCTGATCGGTCGGAATGCTTCTTTCCAGGCCGCGCAGAAGCTCTTCCTCGCTCATACGATCGATGACCAGATCGGTCGACTGGTCGTCACGGCCGAAAATCGGGCGATCCGCGGAACCGGACAGCATGGGAACCGCCTCGGCCTCCGGCTCATCCACTTCGACATAACGCTGCATCGAGTGGATCAAATCTTCTTTAATGTCCTCGGCGGAAATCGTGCGCTCGGCAATTTCCCGAAGAGCGACGACAGGATTCTTGTCGTTCTCGCGCTCGACCGTGATCGGCGCTCCGGCGGAAACGGAACGCGCGCGGTGGGCGGCGAGCAGCACGAGCTCGAATCGGTTTGAGACTTTGTCGACGCAATCTTCGACGGTTACACGGGCCATGAGGCAAATTTCCTGTTTTGTCCGGAGAAACGCACCCTTTAAGTAGCGATTTTTTTTCGCTCACGCAAGATCCGGCACCCGCCTCGGGAACTTTTCACACCGTTACGGGTTCTAAAACGCGGCCCATTTCCGCAAAGCGCAGCCGCTTCAGCAACTGGCTTGCCGTCCACCCGTAAACCGGATGATGCCAATGCGGTGCGATATCCAGAATTGGCTGGAGCACGAAAGGGCGGTTTTCGATTCCCGGATGAGGCAATATTAGATCTAACATATCGGATTGAAGGGCTTGCCTATCGGGCTTCGCCCAATTTAAGATTCGCTTATGGTAATCTATGATGTCGAGATCCAGGGGCCGCGGTCCCCAGCGTACCCGTGACCGCCGCCCGGCTTTCGTCTCAATCCTCTTGAGTAACGACAAGAGGGCGAGTGGCGTGCGCGACGTAAAGATCGCCGCAGCTCCGTTTATATAATCTGGTTGATTTTGCATTCCGTAAGGTTTGGTCCGGTACAAGCGCGATCGGCGCAATACGCTGATGCCGACGCTCTCAAGCTCCTTGAATGCTTGCAGAATCGTCGCATCAGAATTGCCCCAAGCGCCGCTTACATTGGAACCCAAACTTATGATAATCATAGCGAACTTCGTGTTAATAAGTAGGTATTTACGCTGAAAATTGCCCCGGGGGGCCGGGGAAGCTGCTGGAAGAAGGTGCTTGCGCCAATTGTGGGATTTGGCACATTTCTTCTTCCCAGGAAGGAACCATATGCAAATGAATTTTTATCCATCGGAACGTATCGCGCTGTTCATTGACGGCGCCAATCTCTATGCAACTGCCAAGGCACTCGGATTCGACATCGACTATAAACGCCTGTTGACCTTATTCAGGTCGAAGGGCAGGCTTCTTCGGGCGCTCTACTACACCGCACTCGCCGAAGATCAGGAATATTCCTCGATCCGTCCCCTCATCGATTGGCTCGACTATAATGGCTATACCATGGTCACGAAGCCGACCAAGGAATTTACCGATGCCTCGGGGCGCCGCAAAATCAAAGGCAATATGGATATCGAGCTGACGGTCGACGCCATGGATCTGGCCGAGCATCTCGATCATGTCGTGTTGTTTTCGGGCGACGGCGATTTCCGCTCATTGGTCGAAGCGCTGCAGCATAAGGGCAAGCGAGTCAGCGTCATCTCGACCATGAACACCCAGCCGCCGATGGTTTCCGACGAGCTGCGTCGGCAGGCCGACCAGTTCATCGACCTGGCCGATCTGGAGGAGCAGGTCTGTCGTCCCGGCAGCGATCATTATCCGCGGGAGAGCAGCCGCAACGTCTCGAATCGGGACTATAGCGACGCCGAAACCGACGATTTCGCCGACGCGTGAAGCGCGTTCAAGCGCCGTTCTCCGCGCATAGCGCATGCAAGCTGCGATGGGCGAACGTCGTCCGCTTTTCGCGGCCATTGCATTCGCTGGGCGGGAATGATCTTTTGCCGAGGGGACGCCAATTCCAATTCGTTAAGCCTTTTTCAGCCATCAATTTGCTTCCATGAGTCTTCCCGAAAGTGCCTTCGACTGCGCGGAGCCCGACCGCGATTGCCCCCTCTGCCCGCGTCTCGTGGCGTTCCGGCAGGAGAACCGCGAAGCGCATGCGGACTGGTTCAACGCGCCGGTGCCCTCCTTCGGCGAGGAGACCGCGCGGCTGCTCATCGTCGGTCTGGCGCCGGGGCTGCGCGGGGCCAACCGTACGGGCCGGCCGTTCACCGGCGATTATGCCGGCGTTCTGCTTTACGACACTCTGCTCAAATTCGGCTTTGCCTCCGGCAGCTATGAAGAGCGCGACGACGACGGTCTGACGCTCCAGCAGACCATGATCACCAATGCCGTGCGCTGCGTGCCCCCGGCAAACAAGCCCGAAACGGCCGAAATCAATATGTGCCGGCAGTTTTTAAGGAAGCGAATATCTCTGTTGCCCAACCTGGCCGCAATCGTCGTTCTCGGACGGATTGCCCATGTCGCAACAATCGGCGCTTTTGGTCTGAAATTAAAAGGTTTTCCATTCTCGCACGGCGCAAATCATCCGCTGCCTTGTGGCAAAATCCACCTTTTCGGGAGCTATCATTGTTCCCGCTACAATACCAATACTGGTATGCTGACCACCGAAATGTTCGAAACTGTTTTCATGAATGTCAGAAACTATCTTGATCGCTTGGACGAGCGGAATGTAGACTGATTGCTTATCTTCAATTCCGATCCTGTTCTCGAATATCCATGAGTTGGCCCTATGCTTGAGATTTCGACCGAGAAGGTGGCGCGGGTGATCATTCGCGCCAGAGAATATGATGCAAAGACGGGCAGCTGGGAGGATGCGCTGGCAAGCGGTTTTCGGGACGACAGCAGCGATGCGATCCTTGAGAACTTTTCGACCGATTCCATCGGCAGTGAGCTTGCGCAATTTATCGCCGATCTGAACGACGATGAGCAGGCCAGCCTTGTCGCGCTGACCTGGCTGGGGCGCGGTTCATTCTCGGCGGATGAGCTGGACGAGGCCATCTCGACGGCCAAGACCGAGAAGACCAGCAAGACCCAGGATTACCTGATGGGAATCCCGCTTCTCGCCGACTATCTGGAGGAAGGTCTGGAGAAGCTCGGCTATTCCGTCGACCAGATCGAACAGGACCTCAGCTGAGCCAGAGGGCCGTTCGTTTCTGCTAATGCGGGATCATATTCGGTGGAAACGAACGTCGCCCCGGACGGAGCGAAGCGGAGATCCCGGGCCCATTGGCATATCCACGAAGTCAATGCGTGATCGATAGAGAATTGGGCGCCGTATCCCCGCATCAAGTGCGGGGCAGGCAAGTCCGGCGCGACGAACAAGCATTTCGGACGGTTCCGTCTAAACCGATCCCGCATCAGTTTTTGGCTTTGGACGTGTTCAGCGCCACGGCGGCGCGAATGAGCGCCTTCAGCGCCTTTTCATCGATCTTGCCGCCCTCATGGATATCGATGGCGCGGCGGGCGTTGCCTTCGAGGCTGGAATTGAACAGGCCTGACGGGTCCGGGAGCGAGGCGCCCTTGGCGAAGGTCAGCTTCACCTTATCCTTGTACGTCTCGCCAGTGCAGATGATGCCCTCATGCTCCCAGACCGGAACGCCCATAGGGTTCGACGGCTTTTTCCATTTCACCTCCTCGACCACTTCGGGGTCGGCCTGCTTGATGAGATCTCGGATCCGCGCGAGCGTCTCACCCCGCCAATCGCTCAGCGCCGCGATCCTCGCATCGATGAGCTGAGAGGGAGAGTGTTCTGCTTCTTCCTTCGAGCCGTACTTACTCTTCTTCATGGTTGTCGTCGCTCGTCCGTCAGTGTGGCTTCCTCGTAGCCCGGGTGGAGCGAAGCGTAACCCGGGAACGAATGATCGGCTGCCCCGGATTTCGCTGCGCTCCATCCGGGCTACTTGCTACCGAAAGCCTAGCGAAGCTTAGCCACAGTACCGTCCGGCAAAATATATTCTGCGCGATGCGATATCACGCTATCAAAGAGCACGTCTTTGGGTGGGCGCTTGGGTGGCGCCTGCGAGATCACGCCGCCGAGGCGCCAAGACCACGCGCCATCGCGAAAGTCAGGGATGAGCAGCGGCCCGCCACTGATGCCACCAAGCCCATATCCGAGCGGCGGCAGGCCAAGACGATGAGCGTCGATCCAGTATTCACGATCGAAACGACACGAAATCTGATGGTCTGTAGTCGAGGTCACGGGGGTCATGGCCGAGTACATGCCGAAACTGATTTCATCCGGCTCGGTCATGATCCGTGCCTGGCCAGGGAAGCCGGCGAACATGACCGTTTCGCCCACGTTTGGAGGCGCGGGCCAAGCGCCTTTCGGGCCGTTAATGGGCTTTCTGGCGATGCGCTCGGCAGCCCCGGGCGTAAGGCGGAAGACGGCAATGTCAGGGTCGCGGTCGGGTTCATCCAATGGAATATCAAGGTTGCCGCATGCGATTAGGTGATCGCTCAGATCTCTCACTGTGCAGTTCTGCACTTGGCAATATAGGCTCCCGTGTTGCTTGCGGTCCTCTAAATAGCCGCGATAGACGTGCGCCGCCGTCACCAGAAAGAGCTTGTCTTCGCGCCGCAGAATGAACGCCGAGCCTTGATCTAAGATTTCCCTGGGCTCGTCGGTGTGCGGAGTCCAAAAAATCCAAGCGACATGCTCAGCAGCGCTGATGTGGAAAGAGCGGCCGAACTCGCTTTCAAGCACGGCCTTGCGCTCATCGTCAGCCATCGCGTTCAACTGATCAGGCGAATAGACTCTCATGCTCAGAACATAGAACGAGTTGCGCTTAGCAAGTAGCCCGGATGGAGCGCAGCGAAATCCGGGGTCAACCCCGCTGCTCGCCAAAATCCATCATGGGATCTTCGACATCGCCCGCCCAGTCGGCTGGTTTGATGCCCCGCCTGACATAGACGTGAAATGACGAATAGGGCCATTCGCGGACCCGAGAAACCAGCCTGTGTTTGACCGGATTGAAGTGCACATAGTCGACGTGCCGCTCAAAATCCATCTCGTTCCGTATCGTGTGCTCCCAAAAGCGCCTTTGCCAGAGTGCGTATTCGCCATTGCGATGGCGTTTGACCGGTACGCCGGCGGCAACGAGCCGATGCGTGAAATACGCTTTGATCCGCCGCCAGCGGCCGGAGAAGTCGGAATCGCCTGGCGGCAGCGTCCAGATGGCATGCAGGTGGTCCGGCAGGATCACGATGGCCTCGATCGTGAAAGGATGCTCGCGCCGCGCAATGCGGAACGCCATCCGCAAGGCGTCCACGTGACGGACCAACGCCGAGGATGTCCGGTCGGCGAGCGTGACCGTGAAAAAATAGGTGCCTCCGGGGACGAAGTTGCGCCGGTAACGAACCATCCGCGGATCTTATCCCGGATTGCGCTGCGCTCCATCCGGGCTACACACTACTTCCCGCTCACATCCGCTCCCCAGGCAATTTACTGGCCTGCTTCACCCAATCAGCAAACTGCGCTTCGTCGATCTCATCGTCCTCGTAGATATGGACGTAGCGCACGTGCCTTTGCTTGGACTCGACCGGGGGAACAGGACGCAGCGACGTGCCGCGGAAGAATGCCACTTTGACGTACTTCGTGAAGCAGCGAAAGCTGAGGAACCAGCCCTGGCTCTCGTCCTCGACGCCATAGAGCGGCGTGTTCCATTTGACCGCCTTGCGCAGGCCGGGGACGGTGCGTTCGATGAGCGCATCGAGACGGCGGCCGACGCCCTGTTTCCAGCCCGGCAAGGCCGCGATGTAGTCCTGCACGGGAGCGTCGCCATAGCCCTTCGCGATCTGAGGGTTGCCGCCTGTGAGGCGGACCGGCTTTGCGCCGCCTCCCTTGGCGGCGGCCATTTTCGCGACCTTCGTTGGCTTGATGGACGTCTTGTTGGCCAATGCGTACCCCCCGCAGATGCCTACGCCATGCAACTTTGCGGACAGGGCTAGCCTTTTTCGCGCAGAAGCCGAGCCTTTTGCCGGTTCCAGTCGCGTTCCTTCTCCACTTCGCGCTTGTCGTGCAGCTTGCGGCCGCGGGCGAGCGCCAGTTCCAGCTTTGCGCGGCCCCGGTCGTTGAAATAGAGCCTCAACGGCACGAGCGTCATGCCCTCCCGCCGGATAGCGCCGATCAGCTTGGCGATTTCGTTCTTGTGCAGCAGCAGCTTGCGCGGCCGCCTCTCCTCGTGATTGAAGCGGTTTGCCTGCAAATAGCCTGGAATATGGGCATTGATCACATAGATCTCGCCGCCCTCTTCGGTCGCATAGGATTCGGCGATGTTGGCCTTGCCCTGACGCAGCGACTTCACCTCCGAACCGGCGAGCGCAATCCCCGCCTCGAACACCTCTTCGATGTCATAGGCGTGGCGTGCCTTTCGGTTTTCCGCCACGACCTTGCGTGGCGGCTGCTTCTTCTTCGGCGATGACATCGGGAAGACCCTTAAGCGCTCGCCGCCTCTGCCATGATCAGGCCGGCGGCATCGAGAGCGTCATCGACGACGCCCCGGCTCGCCTCCGAGATCGCGCTGAGCGGCAGGCGGACCTCGGTCCGGCAGAGCCCTAAACGCTCGGCGGCATATTTCACCGGCGCAGGGTTGCTTTCGACAAACAGCGCCTCATGCAGCGGCATCAGCCGGTCCTGCAGATCGAGGGCTTGGGCATAATTTCCGGCCAGACAGGCATTTTGAAATTCCGCACAGAGCGCCGGCGCAACATTGGCGGTGACGGAAATGCAGCCATGCCCGCCATGCGCCATGAAGCCGAGCGCCGTTGCGTCCTCGCCGGAGAGCTGACAGAAGCCCGCCCCCATTGCCGCGCGCTGCTGGCTGACCCGCGCCATGCTCGCCGTTGCATCCTTCACACCGACGATATTCGGCAAGGCAAACAGCCGCGCCATGGTCGCCACGCTCATGTCGATCACGCAGCGGCCGGGAATATTGTAGATGATGATAGGCAGATCGACGGCGTCGTTGATGGCCTTGTAGTGCATGTAGAGGCCGTCCTGGCCCGGCTTGTTGTAATAGGGCGTCACGACCAGCCCTGCATTTGCGCCAGCCGATTTGGCGAACTTCGCCAGTTCGATGGCCTCGGCGGTGCTGTTCGAGCCCGCCCCGGCAATCACCGGAACCCGCCCGCCGGCCTGATTGATGCACACCTTCACCACGCGCTGATGCTCGTCATGAGACAGCGTCGGCAACTCGCCCGTCGTGCCGACCGGCACAAGACCGTGCGTTCCCGAGCTGATCTGAAACTCGACCAGCTTGCGGAAGGCATCCTCGTCGAACGCGCCGTTGTCGAAAGGCGTAACGAGTGCTGTAAATGATC
This sequence comes from uncultured Alphaproteobacteria bacterium, assembly GCA_963749875.1. Taxonomy (GTDB): domain Bacteria; phylum Pseudomonadota; class Alphaproteobacteria; order Rhizobiales; family Rhodomicrobiaceae; genus JAHQVI01. Next base: position 55,341 of record CAVVOX010000002.1, on the reverse strand, counting down.
CCCGAAACATTGCGAGCCCTTCAATTCGCTCCGGCGCCGATCATGCAGCGCCTCATAAAAAACCCAAATATTGACCATAGTGGGTTCTCCCCAGGGCGGCAAGCTACGCCGTTCCTTGCGGACTGACCTTTTACACTAGATCATTTCCGTTCAAGTGGACTCAATTGAACGAGGTCAGGTTGATCGATATCAAAAGGCGAGCGCAACTGTTCCCGCGTCCATCCCCGCCTTCGCGGCGACATGCTTGGACGCGCGTTGCGCTAGGCAGGCGTTAAACATTTTTGCCCTTTCATTGAACGGGCTTCAAACGGAAACAGGTTTCCGAGCAACCGGAAAACGTTATAGTGCGATTAAAATTTTAGGGTTACCGTACCGGCTCCAAGATGGTGACAAAGAAGGCTCCGACAGCTCGTTCGAACCATGCGTACGATGAATAGCCGCGCTTCGCTTGTCAGACCTGCGCTAGCCGTGCTTGTCACAGTTGCGGCTTGTGCCGCGATCCTGGCGATCGTGCATCCCTGGCGCAATGACGTTGCCGACGAAGAGACCGTGGAACATTCCACGACGTCTTTGTCCGCCTCCATGCCCGAGCCGAACCCGGCGCCGGAGCCGCAAGCGGTTTCGCAGGTCAAGCTCGCCCTGGTGGAGGAGCATGAGGTTCGCACCGCCGGACCTCTGAACGACATCGACACACCGCCGCCTCCGCCTTCCGAGGAGATTCGGGTCGCCAAGCGCAGCTCCACATCCGCCGCCATTCCCTTGCCGGAAAAGCAGGAAGAGCCGCCTTCCGCCACGATTCCGCTCCCGGTCAGGAACGAGCTGGCCAGCCGGAATGAGACGGACGAACAAGCGACCGCAGCGGAGCCCGAAGACACCGATACGCGCGGACGGCTGCCAAAGGCCGAGGGCGACGCAGCGCTCGCGCCGCTCATGTCCTACGAAGCACCGGCCGCCGATGTCGAAGCGCTCAAGGAATTCGTCAAGCTGGTCTATCGCGAATCCTATTCCGAGGCGCGTCCGCTGATGGAGAAGCTGCGCGACCCGACCGCGAAGAAACTCGCCCGCTGGTATTACTACCGGAAGAAGGCGCCGGATACGACACCCGAGGAGATCATCGCCTTTCTTGAGGAGAATCCGCGCTGGCCGAGCCGGGAGGAATTGCAGGAGAGCGCGGAAGATGCGCTTTTCTGGCGTGAGACCGACAATAAGCGCATCATCGACTATTTCGTCGGCAAGCGTCCGATGAGCGGAGCCGGCTTCGCAGCGCTCGGCAGCGCGCTGATCGCCGAAGGCCGCAAGGAAGAGGGCGTCGAGCATATTCGCGAGGCCTGGCGCAGGCATCCGCTGACGCCGGCGATCGAGAAAAAAATTCGCAAGCTCAAAGTCCTGAAGCCGGACGACCACCGTGCCCGGGCGGACTATCTCTTGATGCAGGACAATAAGAGCTATGTCGGCGCTGTGCGGCGCATCCTGCCCCTGATCGACAAGAAATGGCGGCCCTCAGTCAAGGCGCGGATCGCGACGGTGAAGCGCACCAGGCGGGCCGGAGGGCTGCTCACTCGGCTCGACAAATCCGTCAAAAAGTATCCGGCTGTATTGTTGGCTCGCATTCAATGGCTGCGCCGCGCGGACAAGGATAAGAAAGTCTGGAGCCTCTTAAGGTCAGCGCCGAAATCGGCCGAAAAGCTGATCGATCCGGAGGAATGGTGGAAAGAGCGCGGAATTCAGGTCCGGCTGGCGCTGAACGAGGGCAAACCGAAGACCGCTTACGCCCTCGCCAGGAACCACGGCGAGGGACTTGAACATTGGGATCTCAGCGACGCGGAGTTTCTGGCCGGCTGGGTTGCCCTGCGCTTCCTGAACAAGCCCGAAGCCGCGCGGAAGCATTTTCTCGCTGCCGCGGCCGCAGGCGGGCTGCCGAAGCGGCGCTCCCGCGCCGGATATTGGCTCGGCCGGACCGAGCTGGAACTGGGCAACCGGCAGGCGGCCATCGGAGCCTTCGCGGAGGCCGCGCAGTATTATCACACCTTCTACGGCCAGCTTGCGCATCAGATGATCGCCGCGACCGACGCCAAGGTCGCGTTTCGCACCTTCGTCAAGCCGACGGAGCGCGAGATCAAGGCGTTCGTCGAACAGGACGTGATGAAGGCCATCGTTCTGGCGAAGCAGGCGGATTTCGAGAATCTGATGTCGCTCTTCCTCTACGATCTCGCTCGCGGCATCGACAGCGCGCCGGAAATGATCCTGCTTTGCGAGCTTGCGGTCCGGGTCGCGCCGCGTCACCGCGCGGTCCGGATGGCCAAGATCGCCATCAATCGCGATTTCGCCGTTGAGCATTACGCCTATCCCAACGCCCTGCCGGAGTTCAAAGTGCTTGGCGATGGACAGGAAATCGAAGACGCCCTGGTTCATGCCCTGACCCGGCAGGAAAGCGAGTTCAATACGAACATCGTCAGCTCCGCCGGCGCCGTGGGGCTGATGCAGCTCCTGCCGTCAACCGCGAAGATGATGGCGCGGTATCACAAGCTGAGATTTTCCAGGAAGAAGCTTTCCGCCGATCCGGCTTACAATGTGACGCTTGGAACGGCCTTTCTCAATCGCCTGATCAGCAATTATGACGGCTCCTATGTCATGGCGCTCGCAGGCTACAATGCCGGGCCGGGACGCATTCGCCAATGGGTCCGCCGGTTCGGCGATCCGCGCGAAAACGACGTCGATCCTATCGACTGGATCGAGCGTATCCCCTTCAACGAGACGCGCAATTATGTGCATAAGATCCTGGAGAGCGCGCAGGTGTACCGCTCGCGGCTGCTCGGCAATGATGCGCCCTTGCGGCTTGCGGAGGATATCCATCGCGGACGCAAGGACAAGCCGATATTTCTGACCGACGCGCCATCCAATTAGGCTATCTTGCCTCTCGTGGTTCGCCGTTCCTTCGCGGTCGGCGGCGGGTCTAGATCAACCCTCGCTCAAGTGGAATCACCTGAGCGAGGTCAAGTTGATCTATTTCAAAAGGCGAGCGCAACTGTTCCCGCGCCCATCCCCGCCTTCGCGGGGACATGCTTGGACGCGCGTTGCGCTAGTGCATCGATCCAAACGGAGGCAACAGCCGGAGTTTGGCAAAATTGATGCATAAACAAAGAGCTAGGGCGCGGACGCATGAACCATGTGAATGCGTCAGTGCACTAGGAGATCAGAAATCCAAGCGGAGCGTCATGGGCAGCACGAACGGCCAGGAATGGGAAGACATCAGGTTTACGTCCAATAATGGCTTGACGCTCTATGCGCGCCATTATGGCGAACCGCAGCGGGGCGTGCGTCCCGTCGTCTGTCTGGCGGGGCTGACGCGCAATTCCGCCGATTTTCACGATCTCGCCAGCTTCCTCGCCAATCACCCGACGCGCCGGCGCGAAGTCTATTGCCCGGATTACCGGGGGCGCGGACAGTCCGATCACGATCCCGACTGGCGGAACTATTCGCCCTTCATCGAGCTTCTCGACGTTCTCGACCTCATGGCGATCCGGGGACTGGAGCACGCCGCCGTCATCGGCACTTCGCGCGGCGGCATCATTGCGATGCTCATGGCGGTCATGCGGCCGGCCGCGATCTCCGCGCTGGTGTTGAACGACATCGGACCCGAAATCGAAACGGCCGGTCTTGCGCGTATTATGGGCTATGCCGGCAAGGTGCCGCTCCCGGCAAGCTGGGACGAGGCGACCGAGCTGGTCCGCTCCATGAATAAGCGCTTCTTCACCAATCTGACCGATGAGGAATGGGCGGCGGTCGCCCGGCAGCTCTTCTCGGAACGGAACGGCCGCCCGGCGCCCGGCTATGACAACAAGCTGGCGAGCGCGCTGTCGGAAGTCGACATCTCGCAGAAGATCCCGAGCATGTGGCCGCAATTCGAGGCGCTCCGGAATATCCCCGTGCTGGTCTTGAGGGGCGAGAATTCCGATCTCCTGAGCCCGAGGACCGTCGCGAAAATGGAAGAGCAGCATCCGCGGCTCGCCGCAGTGACGGTTCACGCGCAGGGCCATGCGCCGCTTCTGAAGGATCGCTTCACGATCGGGATCATTGCCGATTTCTTGCGCGAAACCGACCCGGATCATGTGCAGGATGCTGAGCGGGGCATTCCCACGCCGCAGCTTCCGCGCCTGAGCGCTGTCGAAGAACCAGCGGAACAGTAAGGGCGATGATCTTCCCTGGGCAGGCCGCGTGGCCGCGTGGGCCGCAGCCAACCCCTGAAGGGTCTCGACTGCCCATCCAGTGATATAAGGGATCTATGGACGACTCGGCGGCCCGCTTACGGGCGCATGAAGGTGCTCGCAGCCGGGATCGCGGCAAAACCGTGATACGGCGCGGGCGCAGTGACCTCGCTTTTCAAGGCAAAACCGCTCGGCAGGCTCGACGCCTTGCTGTCGATCGACTTCATTGCCAGTTCGCTCGCCGCGCTTCCAACGAGGTGAATGGTCTGTTCCGTCACTTCGACGGAGCCCTTGTCCAGCAGCGCCAGCAATTCCAGCGAGTTCAGCGCGGCCTGGAACCAGCGCGCATCCAGCTTGTCATTGACGGCTGTATCGTCCTCGATGACGTAGCCCGAGAATTTCTGGCGCACGAACTCCAGCAGCTGAGTGCGATTGTCTTCGCTCGGGACGACACCGGTAATCTTCACCGCGCGTTCACCGGTCACGGACGCATGCCATGATTTCTCCGGCGGAGCGATGCGAATGTTCTTAATCGGAACGCCGGTCGGTTTGTCTTTCTCGATCAGCGTCTTGACCTCATTCAGCACGACGGCCGTGCTGGCGGCCCCTTGGAGTGAAAGGCCGTTATCGTCGACGGAGGCCTGGCCCGTCTCCAGATAGCCGAGCAGTTTGAGCGCGAAACTGAGCCCGCCGATCTTCACATCGCCATCGACGGCGTCTTCGTTGACCGTTACGCGGTCGCTGAGATTGACCGAGGGAAAATTGGCCTTAATGAGCCCGATGAGGGTCTTGTAGTCCTCTTCGGAGGACATCTTGCCCTTGAGTTTGATTCGATCGGGTTCTTTGTAGATCCGGAGGGAGTAGGTGATCGGGAGGCTTTCGACCGCCCCGCTATTTTGAACGACCACCTCATCCTGCGGGATGAGTTCGGCTGGCTTGGTATCGGCCTCGTCGGCACGGGCGGGTGCGCTTATCCAAAAAATATATCCGCAACAACTAAGGACGAAAGCCAGAAAGGCTCGTGGCCGTTTCACGGGCTGCTCCCCCGTCATTTCGATGACACTCCCGTCTGACAAAGCCAATGGGTCGTGAATGCGCTCAGCGCGCGTTACGCAAAACGCTTCATGCCCGGCTTTGCTGTTGCTTTAGTTCATCTACCTCAGCCGCGTGAAAGCAGCCTGTTTAGGAGGACAATTTAGAATTGTCAACGCTGCTGCGTGCAATTACGCATTCTTGTGATTTGCAGCACAATCATCAAACTAGCCAAATTTCGTCGCTTTTCCAAGCATAAGCGGCGAATTTAGTGAAAAAGTTTACTGACCATTCATTGTGGGATTTGGCACGCGACAAAAAGCGGCGTACCAGCCTTTGCCGATACGCCGCTTTAATCGTTCTACGCCGAAAATTATTCTGCCGCTTGGGCGCCCGGGCTTTCCGTCAGCGCCGGAACCGGCTCCTCATCGGACGGCTCGACCTCGCCGGCGCGCGAGCGCTCTGCAAGAATCAGCTCATCGCGATGCTGCGCGATCTTCTTCAAGCGGCTGATCGTACCGCCCGTGCCGGCCGGGATGAGACGTCCGACGATGACATTCTCCTTGAGCCCGTCGAGCGTGTCGACCTTGCCGATGACAGCCGCCTCGGTGAGAACGCGCGTCGTCTCCTGGAACGAGGCCGCAGAGATGAAGCTCCTGGTCTGCAGGCTGGCCTTGGTGATGCCCAGCAGAACCGGGTTCGCCTTGGCCGGACGGCGTCCGCTCGCCTCGATCAGGGCATTGGCGTCCTCGAACTCGATCTTGTCGATCTGCTCGCCCTTGAGGAAATCGGTGTCGCCCGGATCCTCGACCTCGACCTTCTGCAGCATCTGGTTGACGATCACCTCAATGTGCTTGTCATTGATCGTCACGCCCTGAAGCCGGTAAACCTCCTGAATCTCGTTGACCAGATAGGAAGCGAGCTCCTCGACGCCCTTAATCGCAAGAATGTCGTGCGGCGCAGGGTTACCGTCCATGATGAACTCGCCCTTCTCGATCCGGTCACCTTCCTGGACACTCAAATGCTTGCCCTTCGGAATGAGATATTCGATCGGCTCGAGGAACTCTTCATCCGGCACGATGGAGATCCGCCGCTTGTTCTTGTAGTCGCGGCCGAACGCCACCGTTCCCGATATCTCCGCGATGATCGCGTGATCCTTCGGACGCCGCGCCTCGAACAGCTCGGCAACGCGCGGCAGACCGCCGGTGATGTCGCGCGTCTTGGCCGATTCCAGCGGAATACGCGCCAGCACGTCGCCAGCCTTCACGCTCTGCCCCGGCTCGACCGAGAGAATGGCATCGACCGAGAGCAGATAGCGCGCTTCGCCGCCCCGCCGCAGTTTGGCGGGTTTGCCTTTCTTGTCTTTGATGACAAGCGCCGGCTTCAGGCTGGAGCCCTTCGGATGAGCACGCCAATCGATGATGACGCGGTGCGTAATACCGGTCGTCTCTTCCGTCTGCTCGTTGACCGACAGGCCTTCCACCAGATCCTCAAAATCGACGACGCCGTTCACCTCGGTCAGGACCGGTCTCGTATAGGGATCCCATTCAGCCAGGCGCTGTCCGCGCTTGATGGTATCGCCTTCATCGACCCGGAGATGCGCGCCCTGGATGATCTTGTAGGTTGCGAGCTCCTTGCCTTCCTCATCCTGAACGATGACAAACATATTCCGCACCATGGCGACGAGACGCCCCTGGCTGTCACGCTGGATATTGCGGTTCCGGATCTTGATCTTGCCCGCGAAATTCGAACTCGATGAAAGAGGAGTCGACCACCTGCGCCGTGCCGCCAATATGGAAGGTGCGCATGGTGAGCTGCGTGCCGGGCTCGCCGATCGACTGCGCCGCGATCACGCCGACAGCCTCGCCGAGATTGACGACCGTGCCGCGTGCCAGATCGCGCCCGTAGCAGGACCCACACACGCCATTGCGCGTCTCGCAGGTCAGCACCGAGCGGATGCGGACCTCCTGCACCTGGGCCTCTTCGATCGCCCGGGCTTCGGCCTCTTCGATCAGCTGACCGGCCTTGACGATCACCTCGCCGGTTGACGGAGCGACGATGTCATCGACGGCCGTGCGGCCGAGCGCACGCTCGCCGAGCGAGACGATCACCTCGCCGGAGTTGATAATGGCCGTCAGCTTGATGCCCTTATCCGTGCCGCAATCGTGCTCGGTGATAATCGAGTCCTGCGCGACGTCGACGAGGCGGCGGGTCAGATAACCCGAGTTCGCCGTCTTCAGCGCCGTATCGGCAAGACCCTTACGGGCGCCGTGAGTTGAGTTGAAGTATTCGAGAACCGACAGCCCCTCCTTGAAGTTGGAGATGATCGGCGTCTCGATGATCTCGCCCGACGGCTTGGCCATCAGGCCGCGCATGCCGGCGAGCTGCTTCATTTGCGCCGGCGAGCCGCGCGCGCCCGAATGCGACATCATGTAGATCGAGTTGATCTGCATCTCGCGCCCGGTTTCCTTGTCAACCTCCACCGCTTGAATGCGTTCCATCATCTCCTTGGCGACGCGGTCCGTGCACTTCGCCCAGGCATCGACAACCTTGTTGTACTTCTCACCCTGGGTGATGAAGCCGTCATTATATTGCTGCTCGTAATCGCGCACGAGGTCCTGGGTGTCGGCAATGATCTTCGCCTTCGTCTCAGGGATCAGCATGTCGTCCTTGCCGAAGGAAATGCCAGCGCGGCAGGCATGCGAGAAGCCGAGCGCCATGATCCGGTCGCAGAAAATGACCGTCTCCTTCTGGCCGCAATCGCGGTAAACGGCGTCGATCATCTTGGCGATGGCCTTCTTGGTGAGAAGCTGGTTCGCCAGATCGAAGCTCACGCCGGGCATTTGCGGCAGAACTTCCGCGATCAGCATGCGGCCGGGCGTCGTCTCATAGATCGCCGACACCGGCTCGCCGTCGTCGCCAAGGCTGGTATAGCGGGCCCTGATCTTGGAATGCAGCGTGACGACGCCACTGCTCAGCGCGTGCTGAATTTCCGCGATGCTGCCGAAGACCATATCCTGGCCGGGCTCATTCTCGCGCATCAGCGAGAGGTAATAGAGGCCGAGCACGATGTCCTGCGACGGTACGATGATCGGGCCGCCATTGGCCGGGTGCAGGATGTTGTTGGTGGACATCATCAGCACGCGGGCCTCGAGCTGGGCTTCCAGCGAGAGCGGAACGTGAACGGCCATCTGGTCGCCGTCGAAGTCGGCATTGAAGGCCGCGCAGACGAGCGGGTGAAGCTGGATCGCCTTGCCCTCGACCAGCACGGGCTCGAAGGCCTGGATGCCGAGACGATGGAGCGTCGGCGCACGGTTCAGCATCACCGGGTGCTCGCGGATCACCTCATCGAGAATGTCCCAGACTTCCGGCTTCTCCTTTTCGACGAGCTTCTTCGCCTGCTTCACGGTGGCGGCGTAGCCTTTCGCGTCCAGCCGCGAATAGATGAACGGCTTGAACAGCTCCAGCGCCATCTTCTTCGGCAGGCCGCACTGATGCAGCTTGAGCTCGGGGCCGACCACGATCACCGAACGGCCGGAATAGTCGACGCGCTTGCCCAGCAGGTTCTGCCGGAAGCGGCCCTGCTTGCCCTTCAGCATGTCGGAGAGCGATTTCAGCGGACGCTTATTGGCGCCCGTGATGACGCGCCCGCGCCGGCCATTGTCGAACAGCGCGTCCACGGCCTCCTGCAGCATACGCTTTTCGTTGCGCACGATAATGTCGGGCGCGCGCAGCTCCATCAGCCGCTTCAGGCGATTGTTCCGGTTGATCACCCGGCGATAGAGATCGTTGAGGTCCGAGGTCGCGAAGCGGCCGCCATCCAGCGGGACGAGCGGACGCAGCTCCGGCGGAATGACCGGAACGACCGTCAGGATCATCCATTCCGGGCGGTTGCCCGATTCCAGGAAAGCCTCGATGACCTTGAGGCGCTTCGCCAGCTTCTTCGGCTTCAGCTCCGAGGTGGACTGCGCGATTTCGGTGCGCAGCTCGTCGCGAAGCTGCTCCAGATCCATGGCGATCAGCAGCTCGCGGATCGCCTCCGCCCCAATGCCGGCGGTAAAGCTGTCCTCGCCATATTCGGACTGCGCCTTGAGGAAGTCCTCCTCGGAGAGTAGCTGCTTCTCCTTGAGCGGCGTCAGACCGGGCTCGACGACGATATAGTTCTCGAAATAAAGGACGCGCTCCAGATCCTTCAGCGTCATGTCGAGCATGAGGCCGATGCGGCTGGGCAGCGATTTCAGGAACCAGATATGCGCAACGGGCGCGGCCAGCTCGATATGGCCCATGCGCTCACGGCGGACCTTCGTCAGCGTCACTTCCACGCCGCACTTCTCGCAGATGACGCCCTTATATTTCATCCGCTTATATTTGCCGCACAGACACTCATAGTCCTTGATCGGACCGAAAATGCGCGCGCAGAACAAGCCGTCGCGTTCCGGCTTAAAAGTGCGGTAGTTGATCGTCTCGGGCTTCTTGATCTCGCCAAACGACCACGACAGAATTTTCTCCGGACTTGCGAGAGAAATTCGAATCTGGTCGAATGTTTGCGGCTGGGCCTGAGGGGCAAAGAGATTTGTGATCTCTTGATTCATCCATCACTCCTAATGGGCCGTTGTCATCCCGTCTTGCGCCTTTGCCGGTCTCGGCACGTTCGGCATCGGCGTTTGAGAAAGACGGGCTGCTGGTCTCCAAATCTGATGTTTCGCTGCCGGTCCGGCCATAGGCTTCGGCGTATCGGCCGGGACGAAACGACCGACATCATCCGCGGCGCCGGTCGTTCCTGATCGTCTTCTTACGTCTTCGAAAGCTTCGGATCGCTGGGATTCTCCTCGCCCTGCAGCAGCTCCACATTCAGGCCGAGCGCCCGCATCTCCTTCACGAGCACGTTGAAGCTCTCCGGTATGCCTGCCTCGAACGTGTCGTCGCCGCGCACGATGGCCTCATAGACCTTCGTGCGGCCCGCAACGTCGTCCGATTTGACTGTCAGCATCTCCTGCAAGGTATAGGCCGCACCATAGGCCTCGAGCGCCCACACCTCCATTTCACCGAAGCGCTGACCGCCGAACTGCGCCTTGCCGCCCAGCGGCTGCTGGGTAACGAGGCTGTACGGTCCGATCGAGCGGGCGTGGATCTTATCGTCCACCAGATGGTGCAGCTTCAGGAGGTATTTGTAGCCGACCGTCACTTTCCGGTCGAAAGCCTCGCCCGTGCGCCCGTCAAAGAGCGTGACCTGGCCCGATGCGTCGAGACCGGCAGCCTTCAGCATCTCCACAATGTCCGCCTCCGCAGCGCCGTCGAACACCGGCGTTGCGATCGGCACGCCGCGCCGCAGATTTTCGGACATCTCGACAAGCTGGGCGTCATCCACGGAATTGATCGCCTCGTTCTTCCCGTAAACCTGATGTAGCAGCTTCTTCAGCTTGTCGGGCTTCTGGCTTTCCCGATATTGATCGACCGCCTCGCCGATCATCACGCCGAGGCCGCGGCAGGCCCAGCCCATATGGGTTTCGAGAATCTGCCCGACATTCATCCGGCTCGGCACGCCCAGCGGGTTCAGAATGATGTCCACCGGCGTTCCGTCTTCCAGATAGGGCATGTCCTCGATCGGCACGATCTGGCTGATCACGCCCTTATTGCCGTGACGGCCGGCCATCTTGTCGCCCGGCTGCAGCTTGCGCTTCACCGCGACGAAGACCTTGACCATCTTCATGACGCCCGGGGGCAGCTCGTCGCCGCGCTTCAGCTTGTCGATCTTGTCGACGAAACGCTGCTCCAGCCGTCTTTTGGCCTCGTCATATTGGCGGCGAATGGCCTCGATGCCCGCCATCGCCTTTTCGTTCTTCAGTGCGATTTCCCACCACTGGCTGCGCGGCAGATCGCTCAGTGTCTCATCCGTGACGGTCGAGCCCTTGCGCAGTCCCTTGGGGCCGCGCGCGACCTCTTTCCGCAGCAGGATATCGCGCAAACGCCCATAGACGTTGCGGTCGAGGATCTGCAGCTCGTCATCGCGGTCCTTGGCGAGACGCTCGATTTCCTCGCGCTCGATCGCCATGGCGCGCTCGTCCTTATCGACGCCGTGACGGTTGAAAACGCGCACCTCGACGACCGTTCCGGTCACGCCGGGCGGCAGCCGCAGCGAGGTGTCGCGGACGTCGGAGGCTTTCTCGCCAAAAATAGCGCGCAGAAGCTTTTCTTCCGGCGTCATCGGGCTTTCGCCCTTCGGCGTGATCTTGCCGACCAGAATATCGCCCGGATTGACCTCCGCGCCGATATAGACAATGCCAGCTTCGTCGAGATTTTTCAGCGCCTCTTCCGATACGTTCGGGATATCGCGCGTGATTTCCTCGGGGCCAAGCTTGGTATCCCGCGCGGCGACCTCGAACTCCTCAATATGGATCGACGTGAAAACGTCATCATAGACGATACGCTCGGATATAAGGATTGAGTTCCTCGAAATTGAAGCCCATCCACGGCATGAAGGCGACCAGCACATTCTTGCCGAGAGCGAGATCGCCGAGATCGGTCGACGGTCCGTCCGCAATGATGTCGCCGGCCTCGACCCGGTCGCCCACACGGACCAGCGGACGCTGGTTGATGCAGGTGTTCTGGTTCGAGCGCTGGAATTTGCGCAGGCGATAGATATCGACGCCCGATTTCGACGGATCGGTCTCGTCCGTCGCGCGAATGACGATACGGGTCGCGTCCACCTGATCGATGACGCCGGCGCGCCGGGCGGCAATCGCCGCGCCGCTGTCACGCGCCACAACCGATTCCATGCCGGTGCCGACGAGCGGCGCCTCCGCCCGGATGAGCGGCACGGCCTGACGCTGCATGTTCGAGCCCATCAGCGCGCGGTTGGCGTCGTCATTCTCCAGGAACGGGATGAGCGCGGCGGCGACAGAAACCACTTGCTTCGGCGACACGTCGATCAGATCGACCTGGTCCGGCGGGATCAGATGCACGTCGCCGGCATGGCGGCAGACGACGAGATCTTCCTCCAGGCGGCCGTCTTTCGTCAGCGGCGCATTGGCCTGCGCCACATAATGCCGCGCCTCCTCGGTGGCGGAGAGATAGACGACCTCATCCGTCACCTTGGCCTTCTTCACGCGCCGGTACGGGCTCTCGATGAAGCCGTATTTGTTGACGCGCGCGAAGGTCGCGAGGCTGTTGATCAGGCCGATATTCGGGCCTTCCGGCGTCTCGATCGGGCAGATGCGGCCGTAATGGGTCGGATGCACGTCGCGCACCTCGAAGCCCGCCCGCTCGCGGGTGAGACCGCCCGGGCCAAGCGCCGACAGGCGTCTCTTATGGGTGATCTCCGACAGCGGATTGGTCTGGTCCATGAACTGCGAAAGCTGCGAGGAGCCGAAGAACTCGCGCACCGCCGCGGAGGCGGGCTTGGCGTTGATCAGATCCTGCGGCATCACCGTGTCGATATCGACCGAGGACATGCGTTCCTTGATCGCCCGCTCCATGCGCAACAGGCCGACGCGATACTGATTTTCCATCAGCTCGCCGACCGAGCGTACCCGGCGATTGCCGAGATGGTCGATGTCATCGATCTCACCGCGCCCGTCGCGCAGCGAAACGAGCGTCTTGATGACGGCGATCATGTCCTCGGGACGCAAGGTGCGCGTCGTGTCCGGGCAGTCGAGCTCGAGACGGATGTTCATCTTGACCCGGCCGACGGCCGACAAATCATAGCGCTCGGCATCGAAAAACAGGCCCTGGAACAGATTCTCGGCCGCTTCGATGGTCGGTGGCTCGCCCGGCCGCATCACGCGGTAAATGTCGAGCAGCGCCTCGGTGCGGTTATTGTTCTTGTCCGCGGCAAGCGTATTGCGGATGAAGCCGCCGGTCGTCACATGGTCGATGTCCAGGACGGGAAGCTGCTTGATGTTGTTCTTCGCCAGCTTCTCGAGCAGCTCCTTGCCCACCTCGTCTCCGGCCTCGCCGTAGATCTCGCCCGTCTTCATATTGACGACGTCTTCAGCGAGATAGCGTCCGTAGACCGCCTCGTCCGGAATCCGGATATGCTTCACACCCTCCTCGGCCAGCTTGCGCGCCTGACGCGCGGACAGCTTGCCGCCGGCCTCGACGATCACCTCGCCCGACGTCGCGTTGAGAACGTCATGATTTACCTTTACGCCGCGCATGCGCTCGGCGATATAAGGCATCTTCCAGCCGCCCTTCTTATCGGTGACCAGCTCAATGCGGTCATAGAAGGTGTTGAGAATCTCTTCGTCGTCATTGCCGAGCGCATAGAGCAGCGTCGTCACCGGCAGCTTGCGGCGGCGGTCGATGCGCACAAAGACGAGGTCCTTGGCGTCGAATTCGAAATCGAGCCAGGAGCCCCGATAAGGAATGATACGGGCGGCGAAGAGCAGCTTGCCGCTCGAATGGGTCTTGCCCCGGTCGTGATCGAAAAAGACGCCGGGCGAGCGGTGCATTTGTGAGACGATCACACGCTCGGTGCCGTTGATGACGAAAGTGCCGTTCGAGGTCATGAACGGCATGTCGCCCATATAGACGTCCTGCTCCTTGATGTCGCGAACGGAGCGTGCGCCGGTCTCTTCATTCAGATCGAAGGTGATCAGGCGCAATTTGACCTTCAGCGGCGCGGCATAGGTCATGCCCCGCTGCTGACATTCTTCGACATCATATTTCGGTTGCTCGAACTCGTAACTGACAAACTCTAGCTGGGCACGGCCCGAAAAATCTGATATAGGAAAGACTGAGCTGAAGACGGCCTGCAGCCCTTCATTCGGGCGCCCGCCTTTCGGCTCCTCGACCATAAGAAACTGATCGTAGGACTGCTTCTGGACCTCGATCAGATTCGGCATCTCTGCCACTTCCGCAATGCGCCCGAAATTGTAGCGGACCCGCTTGCGGCCGGTGAACGATAGCGCCATCTCGTCTCCTCATAATCACTCGTAAACGGCTCGCCGCAAACGCCCATTCCCGGCGCTTGAGGGGAACCGTCAATCCATTACTCTGCCGTCGCTCTCGGGCGGAGAGCACACAAGCCCTCCGCCCGAACGCATTATTTGACCTCGACGGTCGCGCCAGCGGCCTCGACCTTCTTCTTGATCTCCTCGGCTTCGTCTTTCGAAACGCCTTCCTTGATCGGCTTCGGCGCAGCCTCGACGAGATCTTTCGCTTCCTTCAGCCCGAGCCCGGTGATGGCGCGAACCTCCTTGATCACGTTGATCTTCTGCGCGCCCGTGCTCGCCAGGACAACGTCGAACTCCGTCTTTTCTTCAACGGCTTCGGCAGCGCCGCCACCGGCGCCCGGCATCGGCATCGCCATCGGCACCGCGGCCGCAGCGGAGACGCCCCAGCCATCCTCAAGCCGCTTGATCAGTTCGGATACTTCTAGAACCGTCATTCCCGACAGCTCTTCATAGAGCTTTTCGATATTAGCCATGTCTAATCCTCAAATTCCGTTTGGTGCTTTCGCTTCAATCACGCCGTCAGGCCGCGGCCTGCCCTTCCTCCTGCTTGCGCCGATAGGCATCAAGCACATTCGCCAAGCCCGTTGCCGGCGCATTGAGCGTCCGGGCGAGCTTGGAAGCAGGCGCGCTGAGGACTCCCAGGAGCTGCGCACGCAATTCGTCGAGCGAGGGGATCGCGGCCAGAGCCTTCACCTCGTTGTCGTCAAGCATCGTCTCGCCCAAAAACCCGCCGATGATGACGAGCTTCTGGTTTTGCTTGGCGAACTCGGCAGCAATTTTTGCTGGCGCGACCGGATCGCTCCCGTAGGCGATGCCGGTCGGCTCGACGAACATGTCGCACGCTTCTCCGTGGCCGGAGTTTTCCAGCGCAATTTTGGCGAGGCGGTTTTTGATCACCTTGAACTGAGCGCCCGCAGCGCCGAAACGGCTCCGCAGGTCGGTCATTTCAGCGACCGAAAGTCCGGAATATCGTGCGACGACGACAGAGCCGGACTCGGCAAAGATCTGGCCGAGCTGATCGACCATCTCTCTTTTCTGGGCTCTATCCACCGCGTCTCTCCAAAAGTTGACGGTCCGGCTCGAAAGCCTTCCCGCCGGTTGATTACGCCGCCACCCTCAAGGGGCATAGCGACAGCTAGGCCTGTCCCAGGGCAAGCGCCGTAATCCGCCAAACGGAATTTGGCGAAGTCAGCTTTCCCCCGTCTATTGCAGGTAAAATTAAGCCCGAAGGCACCTGCAGTCTCGGACAGGTTGGCGCGCCGAATTGCCGAAGCCGCCCGACACGCCTTCAGGCGCAAAAGCGCGCCTGAAACTTCACGCCGCCTCTCGGCGGCAATCGATTGTCGCGCCCTAAGCCGCGGCGGAAACTTGCGAAAGCGTCCCCGGCTCGATGCGCACGCCGACCCCCATCGTGGAGCTCAGCGAAATGTTTTTCACATAGGTGCCTTTTGCGCCGGACGGCTTCGCCTTGATCACCGCATCCGTAAACGCCCGGATGTTTTCAGCAAGCGCCTGTTCGGTGAAGCTGGCCTTTCCGACACCGGCATGAACGATCCCGGCCTTCTCGACGCGGAATTCCACCGCGCCGCCTTTTGCCGCTTCGACCGCCGCAGCAACGTCCATCGTCACCGTTCCGACCTTGGGATTCGGCATCAAGCCGCGCGGGCCGAGCACCTTACCGAGACGGCCGACCAGCGGCATCATGTCGGGCGTGGCGATGCAGCGGTCGAAATTGATCGTGCCGCCCTGGACCTCCTGCATGAGATCTTCGGCTCCGACAATATCGGCGCCCGCATTCTTCGCCTCCTCGGCCTTGTCGCCCTTGGCGAAGACGGCGACGCGGACCGCCCGTCCGGTGCCGTTCGGCAGATTGCAGACGCCGCGCACCATCTGATCGGCGTGGCGCGGGTCGACGCCCAAATTCATCGCGATCTCGATCGTTTCGTCAAATTTCGCCTTGGCGCGCTCTTTTACCAGCTTTACCGCCTCATCGATCGTGTGGAGTTTGAGCCGATCAACGCCCTGGCGGGCAGCCTTGAGCCGCTTACCTGAAGTTGCCATGACGCTCACCCCTCAACCGCTATTCCCATGGAACGCGCCGAGCCCGCAATAATCTTCATTGCTTGCTCCACATCATTCGCGTTCAAATCCTTCATTTTCAGCTCGGCGATCTCGCGAATCTGCTTCTGCGACACCTTGCCCCGCGTTTCGCGGCCCGGCGCCTGAGCGCCCTTGCTGAGCTTGGCTGCCTTCTTCAGCAGGAACGACGCCGGCGGCGTCTTGACCTGGAAGGTGAAGGACTTGTCCTGATAGTAGGTGATCACCACCGGGACCGGCGATCCGGGCTCGAATTCCTTCGTCGCCGCGTTCACCGCCTTGCAAAATTCCATAATATTAATGCCGCGCTGGCCGAGCGCCGGACCGACGGGCGGCGACGGGTTGGCCTGACCGGCGGGCACCTGCAATTTCAAGGAGCCTGCGATTTTCTTTGCCATCTCTTGCCCTTTCGAACCGAACGGTTCCTAATTTTCAGGGTTTGCGGTCCGGACCCTCGGGGCTATGGCGGGACCCCGCGCTCCTCCCGCAATGTAAGGCCAGGCTAGATCTTCTCGACCTGACCGTATTCCAGCTCGACCGGCGTTGCCCGGCCGAAAATGGAAACCGCGACTTTGAGCCGTGCGCGTTCCTCGTCGACCTCTTCGACATGGCCGCTGAACGAGGCGAAAGGCCCGTCCGCGACGCGCACCTGCTCACCAATCTCGAATGTCACCGACGGCTTCGGCCGCTCGACGCCTTCCTGCACCTGCTGCTGAATGCGGAGCGCCTCCTCCTCGGAAATCGGCATCGGCTTGTTGTTCGCTCCAAGAAAGCCGGTCACCTTGGGGGTATTCTTGATCAGGTGATAGGCCTGATCCGTCATATCCATTTTCACAAGGACATAGCCGGGGAGAAATTTGCGCTCGGCATTCACCTTGCGTCCCCGCCGGACCTCGACCACTTCTTCCATCGGCACCAGGATTTCCTCGAACAGATCCTGGAGGCCGGCTGTCGTCGCGCGCTCCTTGATCGCCTCGGCGACCTTCTTTTCGAAATTGGAGTGGGCGTGAACAATATACCAACGCTTCGTCATCGTTTACCTGTTCTTTTTTAACGACGCGTTAAGCCTAACGGCCCAGACCCAGAACGATACCGACCCCCCAGCTCAACACCTGATCCGCCAGGAAAAAGAAAATCGCCGTAAGGATCGCCATGATCAGGACCATAATAGTCGTCACGATCGTCTCATTCCGCGTCGGCCACGTAACCTTGGCCGTCTCGGCCCGGACCTGCTGAATGAATTCCAAAGGATTCGTCTTTGCCATATCGGGATTCGGGACCTCTATGACCCAGCGACCAGGAGCCGCGCGTTTCAGCTTCAGCCAACCGACGGCGCCGCGCCTCCGCTGGCAGGAGTGGAGGGACTTCGAACCCCCAGCCCCCGGTTTTGGAGACCGGTGCTCTAGCCGATTGAGCTACACTCCTTCATGGAGCCACCGTGCACAGCCCTTCTGAGTAAAGCACGCCACACCGCCCATTGAGCAATGTTTGCCAAATTATCGTTTGGAGGGATGCGTTCGCTTAAATCGTCTAAAGGCGCTGAGGTTGCCTCACTAACACATGATAAATGTGATGCCTAGACTTAATTTGCAACATCCAGTGCAAATTGAGTCTCGACCACCACCAAAATCTTACAAATTTTCGTCAGATACCGCGCTGTTCTCTCATATCTGCCGTCTTTTTCACGCCGCTTGCGGCTCATCCGCTTTTCAAATAGAACTCTCCAGGAGCCGATGCTCTGCGGGTGTAGCTCAATGGTAGAGCAAGAGCCTTCCAAGCTCAAGACGTGGGTTCGATTCCCATCACCCGCTCCATGATGATTTAGTCATTACGGTTGCTCAGACAGACAGTCAGACTGGCTCAGCCTCACCTTCGGGCGTGGCGCGTGCCGGATTTCGGCCTTGAATGCGTCAAAAATGCCCATCTGACAACACAGTAAGGGCACGAAATCAGTGTTAGCTAGAGCATCGGATCGAAAAGTGGCACCCACTTTTCGGGTAAATCCGATGCCAAAACTAGCAGTTAGAGTGGTGCTTCCGATTCCGATTAAGAATCCGCCACTCTAGCGCGTCAGACTGAAAACGGGGTTTCAGCGGGGGCAGGGATGCGCTGGGCGAGCTTACTATTTTGCTATCTGTTTTTGGCGTTCACCTTCGCAGGAGCGGGCGCGCCGCTTCTTGCTGCCGATCTTGGCAAGTCGCCGGGCCAGGCCTATCCGGACAATCGTTCAAACTCTGACAAAGCGCTCCCAGGAAGGGACGTGGCGGAGTTCTGCTACACGCAGGGCCAGATCTGCCGTAAGATCTGCGACCTGCACTCCAATTTTGACGACGAGTTCGACGGCTGCCCCCAATCATGTGACAGCCGCGCGTTCCGTTGCACCAGGACGGGCTGCTTTAGGTGGACGGAGCCCGATTTCCTCATCGCGGAGAGATTTGGCGGATTTAAATGCAATCTATGATCATCGGCCGGCCTGGCGCAAAGCGCGTTCAAGCATGTCCCCGCGAAGGCGGGGATGGACGTGGGAACAGTTGCGCTTATCTTTTGAAATAGATCAATTTTGCGACGTCCAATTGTGCCCAGATGACGCCGCCATCCGCTTACTGAGTTCTCCCTGGAGTGACTTCGCCGGGCGACGAGCCTCGCCTCGCCGGATCAATGCACTTTCACCTGCGGGCGGGTGGCGCCGCGCATCCAATGGCCGATGCTGTCGACGATGACGGCCCACCATCCGAAAAGGGCGGCCTGGTGGCGTTTGTACAGCCACCGATAGATCATCTGGGCGACGAAGCCTTCAATGCGGATGCCCGCACCGCGCGCCCAGCCCATCAGCGTCCCGACCGCATTTTCCTCGCCGAGCGAGACGAGCGAGCCGAGATCATTATATCTGAAGGGCTTGACCTCATTGCCTGCGATAATCTGCACCATCCTGTCCGCAAGATAGCGGGCCTCCTGCGCCGCTGCCTGAGCACGTGGCGGCACCTGCGCATCCGCTCCCAGCCAGAGAGCGGCGGCGCAGTCGCCCATCGCAAAGATGCGCTCGTCGCGCGTCGATTGCAGCGTCGGCGTCACAACGATCTGATTGGCGGCGTTCGTCTCGAGTCCACCGATACCGGCCAGAAATGCCGGCCCCTTCACTCCGGCGGCCCAGATGGTAATGTCGGATGGGATCTGCCGGCCGGAACGGGTCGTGATCAGATTGTCGGCGACTTCCGTCACCATCTGCCCGTTCAGCACCTCGACCTTCAGATCGCGCAGGATCTGATCGATGGATATGCCGATGCGCTCGGGCAGCTGTGGGAGCAGACGCGCATCGGCATTGATCACCCGAAGACGGATGAACCGTTCCGGATCCAGCTTGTCGAGCCCATAGGCGATCAGCTCGCGTGTGGTGGCGCGCAGCTCTGCGGCGAGTTCGACGCCGGTCGCACCGCCGCCGATGATGCTGATGTCCAGATAGTCGTTGCTACGCTCGTTCAGCCCGTGATTGGCGCGCATGCAGTCGCGCATGATCTGCCTCTGGAGGCGTTCGGCATCGGCGGCGCTGTCGAGGAAGAATGCATGCTCCCGGACGCCCGCGATTCCGAAATCATTCGTGACGCCGCCGACCGCGATCACCAGAATGTCATAGGGGATGCGCCGCTCAGGCGTCAGTTCCACCCCCGTCTCGTCATAAGCGGAGCCGATCACGGCTTCCCGCTTCTCCCGGTCGATGTCCTTCAAGGAGCCCTGCGCGAAGACGAAGCCATGCCATCGCGCCAGGGCGATATAGGCGACCTCGTGAAAGCCCGCATCCGCACTGCCGGAGGCGAATTCGTGCAGCAGCGGCTTCCAGACATGGGCGGCATTCGGATCGGCGAGCGTGACGGCGTATTTGCGGCGACGCCTGCTCTTGCGCGCAAGCATCGTGGCGAGCACCAGGCCGCCGGCACCGCCTCCGCAAATCAGGACACGCAAGGGATCTGCCGAACTCTGTTTTTCGTCGCCGCTGGCCTCTGAAGGCCCTTGCCTCAAGGAAGTGCCGGCCGGATCTTTGATACGCTGCATATCACCTCCGGGATGAGGAGAAAGCGGTTGGCGCGCAGGTGCGCTGCCAGCAGCTAAACCGATTTTGCCTGGGATGTATTTAGGAAAATCCTACGGACGAGCACAAATCTCGCGAGCGGGCGATGCGATGCGGACTGCGATCTTCGCTTGGCAATGAGCGCATATTCGAGTGAGATGCCGATCCGGCACATTCTGAAGCCGGCCTGCAATCCAATGTCGAAAGGCACGACGGCCTGTCCCATGCAGGCTTTCGCCCATCGCGGCGCGCGTGCCGGAAAGGGAGGAAATTATGAGAGGAAAAGCGTCTGTCTTCTTGATCATGATGGGGGCCTTCGCGATCGGGACCGCTCAGCCCTCATTGTCTCAAAATGTGAAGGTCACGCCGCTCGGAAGCCATGACGGGGAATTCTGTGTGCTCGACCGCGCGCTCATTTTCGAAGATCCTGACGGGACGCGCATCCTCTATGATGCGGGACGCACCGTGCGCGGACCGGATGATCCGCGCCTGGGCAAGATCGACGCCGTGCTCTTGAGCCATGTGCATGGCGATCACCTGGGCGACGCGGTCCAGCCCTCCGCCAATGCCGGCGAATGCGGCAAGCCCGATTTCTCCGTGAAAGTGACGCCCGCGTCCAACACGGTGAACATTGTCGTCGGCAAAAAGGCGAAGCTTCTCGTGGGCTCCGAAATGGCGTCCTTTTTCGGCAAGAAGATCGCGGCCGCGGGGGGCGACGCCTCGCAGGCGGTGCTGGTGCGTTTCGGCGCTTCGCGAAAGGTCGGCGGCGTCACGATCACGACCGTGCCGGCGGTGCACAGCAACGGCCTGTCCCCCGCCTTTCTCGAAGGCGATCTCGCCAAGCAGCTGAGCGAAAACGGCCTCACCATTTCGCTGGGCCCGCCCACAGGCTATGTGCTCCAGTTCTCCAATGGACTCGTCGCCTATCTGTCCGGGGACACGGGCATCACCGCCGAGCAGCGGCTGGTCGTCCATGATCACTATCGCGCCAATTTCATGGTCATCAATATCGGCGACGTGTTTACGACCGGACCGAAGGAAGCGGCCTGGGTCGTCAACGAGCTGGTGCAGCCGGCATCCGTCATTGCTTCGCACGCCAATGAGGCGGCGACGAAGGACGGCAAGGTTCAGGAGGGGACGAAGACGGCGACCTTCATAGAAGCGACGAAGGTGCCGGTCTACGTGCCGCTGAGCGGCAAGACGATGGCGTTCGACGGCGGCGGCAAATGCGTCAGCGCCTGCGAATGAGGCAATAAAGCCGCAAAGGCTCCCCGGCCCGTCCGCGCGGGTTCCAGGCTCTTGCGTGCCGGCGCGGAAACCGGGGGGCGGGCCCTGTCCCGACGCCTCCGGCAATGCGCGCGCTTCCGGGGCGCTAGCTGCAACCTGAATTGCGATAAACTCCAGGATCACAAGCACCGCTGGTATGACAATGCGGCGCACCCCACGGCGTGGTCCCGAGCTCGCCCCTGCCGTGTCGGGATTAACCGCATCCGGAACAAGCTTCGGTCTTAATTCTTTCCTAGGTCCAGGAGGTAATTTGCTCCGCGGACCTGTTGCGGATGGCGGATAATTTTAGTGTACTGCCTCGATGCGGACGCGGCGCGGGTTCTGGGGGATCGAGCTCCGTTCTAGCGGCGACATTCGCTAATCTCGAAAGTCAATCACGATGTGGGCAAGGAGGAGAGAGTATGGCTGAGGAACGTTCCTCAACTCAAAATACAGGGGCATTGAAGGCGAGCCGCCGCGGCTTTTTGCAGGCCGCAGGCGCAACGGCGGTAGGCAGTGCGCTTGGATATTCGGTCCCGCTTGGCGGCGATCTGGTTCCTGGCGCGCTGGCGCAAGAAGGCAAGGCAGCGGATTTCCTTGGAAGCAAGGACATTGACGCCCTGATCAAGCATAGCGGCAAGACCTACGAGACGCACCGCAGTCGCATCGGAACGAGCGTCGTCACCTCGAACGACGTCTTCTATGTCCGCGCGAACCTGCCTGAGCCCGATGCTTCGATCGTCGCCGACCGTGATGCGTGGGAGCTTAGCATCGAAGGCGTCAAGAATCCCGGCAAGATGACGCTCGGCGATCTCAAGAAGCTGGGCGTTCACACAGTTGCCGCCGTGCTTCAGTGCTCCGGCAACGGCCGCGGCTTTTTCGCGCATGAGACAAGCGGCAGTCAGTGGCGTGTCGGTGCTGCCGGTTGCGCTATCTGGAGCGGCGTTCCGCTCAAGACCGTCGTCGAGGCTATGGGCGGCGCCGTCGATGGCGCGAAGTTCATTACCGGCACAGGCGGTGAAGAGCTTCCGAAGGAGCTCGACCCGAAGAAGGCCATGGTCGAACGCTCGGTTCCGATCGATGCTTTGGACAATGCGCTTCTGGCCTGGGAAATGAACGGCGAAGGGGTTCCGCTTGCGCATGGAGGCCCGCTCCGTCTGGTGCATCCGGGCTTCTACGGCGTGAACAATGTCAAATATCTGAAGAAGGTCGCGCTCACGGAGAAGGAGAGCGAGGCCAAGATCCAGCAGACCAGCTATCGGGTGCGGCCGGTCGGAGTGAAGGGTGCTCCGGATCAGCCGTCCATGTGGGAGATGTCGGTCAAGTCCTGGGTCACCAACCCGGTGAAGACAAGCTCCGGCAAGGTCCAGATCACGGGCGTTGCGTTCGGTGGCACGAAGCCGGTCTCCAAGGTCGAAGTCTCCACGGATGGCGGCAAGACCTGGAAGGAAGCCAAATTCGTGGGGCCCGATCTTGGCCAGTTCGCCTGGCGGCCATTCGTCCTCGAGACCGAGCTGAGCTCCGGAAAGCATATGCTTGCCAGCCGCGCGACCGATGCGGACGGCGACACCCAGCCGGAGGACTTCCCGCCGAACCACCGCGGTTACGGCCACAATGGCTGGAAGGCTCACGCGGTTGAGGTCACAGTCGCGTAAACACGCTTGGGTCCCGCGTCGTCTCGACGCGGGACCCTCCCGGCCTTTCTTACCTATTCTGCCTCGATCATTTCGCTAGCGCAACGCGCGTCCAAACATGTCCCCGCGAAGGCGGGGATGGGCGCTGACAGTTGCGCTAACTAATTGAAATAGATCAACTTAACCTCGCTCAAGTGATTCCACTTCAACGAGGGTTGATCTAGAAGGAGGTCTATGCTGAACATCCGGCATAAGACGAACTTGCGGGTTGCCGCAGTGATGCCTGCCCTGTTCTCCATGTTGGCGCCGACTGCCGAAGCGCAGGACGACGCGGCAATGGAGCTTGGCAGGAAGGTTTTCACCGAAATCGCCGAGCCGCCTTGCGGCGTATGCCACACGCTCGAAGCTGCGGGCACGGAGGGTAAGGTCGGTCCGCCGCTCGACGAGTTGAAGCCGTCCCAGGAGAAGGTCGAACTCGCCGTGCGCGGAGGGACCGGCGTGATGCCGGCCTTCGAGGAAATCCTGTCAGAGGAACAGATTATGGCCGTCTCGCAATATGTTGCGAAGGTTGCAGGCAACGCCGAATAGCCGCCGGATCCCTGAATTGTTAGACCCCGCCCCTAAAATCCGCCGCCCGTGCGGAAATCCGGGCCTGACGAACCGCCTCGCCTGCCTCCGCCCATCGGAAAATTCCCGCTGCGCCTGTAGCTGTCTCCCGGACGGCTCCGCCAGCGCTGGTTCCGGCGGGTGCGCGCCCAATATTCGGCGGCGTTGATTGCCCCCTCAAGCAGCATCTTGAGCAGATCCGCTCCCCCCGATCCCGGTTCGAAAACGGACCCCGGCAAATCGTAGCGCGACCGCCGGAACTCAGCGGCGACACGCAGCAGCTCCTGTTTGCGCTCAAAGGCGGCGTCGAGTGCATCGCGCTTGGCCTTCGCGGCGCGCTCCAGAGCCGTTACCTCATCGGCGAGCCTGCCGATCAGAGCCACGATTTCATCGTCGTTCACCGCCGCGGTCTGCCGCGCCTCGGAGATCAGCGCATCAACGCTTCGGCCTTGAAGAAATTGCGCCGTCTTCTCGACCGCTTCGCGAAACGAAGGGTCCAGACCCTCGGCGTAGATCTTGAGCTGCTTGCCGGTCTCCGCCAGCTCGGCATTGAGGCTTTCAAGCTGGGCGATGTGCTGGTCACGCCGCTCATGCGCCTTGTGCAGATCGGAAGGCAGATCCTTGCCCGCCAGTTCGCGGATTTTCTCCGCCTCCATCGCGTCGAGCGCCTCGCGTTCCGCCTTCAGATTTTTCTCAAGCCGCTCCACGTGGTCCGCAAGGCGTTGCGGTATCGCCGTCAGCATGGCGAAATTCGCGCGGGCGTCCTGATAGTCGATCAGATGCGCGACCCAGCGGTCGAGATAGCGAATGAGGCCCGTCGCCTCGTAATCCGAGGTTCCGAATTTGCGCGCCCAAAGATAGCTGAAGAGCGGATCGTCCCGATAGGGCGCGCCCTTGGCGGCTTCTTCCGCACGCGCCTTCTCCGCCTTTTCGGATGCCTTTGCGACCATGCCTTCAAGCTCTTCGCGGCGCTTCGCATGATCGCGATAGGCGGGCTCGGCTGTCAGCGCCTTGCGGGCCTTCTCGCCCAGCGCGTCGAGCCGGGTCTCGAGCCGTTCGATTTCTTCGTCCAGCGGCTTCTGATCGGCAAGGAGCTGACCGCGTTTCGTCTGCGCATCCGCCTCTCGTCTTTTCAGGTCCTCGACCGTTCTCTGCCGGGCCTGAAGCATCATCCGCACCTGCGCGGAAAGCTGATCGGCCTCATCGACCACGCCATCGACGAGCGCCAGATCGGTGCGGAATTTCGCCAGCTGTTCGAACGCGTCGAGACGCTGCGCAACGAGCCTCGCCTTGTCCTCATTGGCGTCTTTCAGCTCGGCATTGAGGCGGTCGACCGTGCCGCTCACCTCCTTCAGCGCCTCCTCGATGGAGTCCAGCGTCTGACGGCCGGAGACGATAGGATTTACCATCGGGTCAGCGCTCCGCCCTGCGTATCGACGCGCCAGCGAATGGCGCGCTCACCCCGGCGTTTGACGCCGATCACCGCGTTCTGGATGATGCCGTCATCGAGCTTGTCGGCCCGCACCCGGTCGAAGACGGACTTCGAAACGCGCACCGCCCATTTCGTCACGACCTCGCGCTTGGCCGTCTCTTCATTGGTGATCGGCCGCTTCAGCACGTTGCCGTTCTCATCGATCGCCTCGACGACCAGATAGTAATTGCGGCTGTCGGGATTGACGCGCGGGATACGCCAGATGCCGCTCATCTCGCCGGGCCGCGAGACGATCCGGACCTTATAGGAAAGCCGCAGCTCCTCAAGAAGCGCGTTCAGCCCGTTCGCGGCATTCCGCGCCGCATCCGCCTGCGCCGCCTTCGCCGCGGCAAGACCGGCATCGCGTATTCGGGCCGCACGGTCGAGGACCGCGGCTGCCTTCGTTTCGGCGTCGATCGTCGAATAAAGCGAATTGAGCCGCTGCGGCAGCGCCTCGCTCAGCTCAATTCGGAGCTTCTCCTCCTTCGCGGCGCGCGGCCAGACATAGGCCGCCTGCCAGCCGATCCACAGAATGACAAGCGCCGCCAATCCGCCACCGAGCCATTTCCCCCATTGCCAGCGCGTGACATAAATCCGGGCCAGCGTGACCTGAAAGCCGGAACGCGGCGGCTCATAAACGAAGCGGCTTTCCTCAAGCGCCCGCACGCCTTCTTCGAGAATGTGGTCGGGAACGTCGATGCCCTGGCCACGATAGATTTCACGAAGCCGCTCGATCAGCGCCTTGCGCCGCGTTTCATCGCTCAGCTCACGCAGGGCGATGCGCTCCTCATGGCGCAGCGTGTCCACCACATCCATGGAGAGCATGACGTCATCCAGCGGCGGGCGGACGGTCTCGGCGGCAGCGCTCATCGGGCCTTAGGCCTTTTCCGGCAGGGGCGGCAGCATCTGGATGTCGGCGGCGAGACGGGCCATGCGCCGTTTGCCGCTTTCGACGGCCTCGCGGATCTCCTCCGAATTCCGGGTCGCGAGCACACGCATTTCGTCGATGATTTCGCGCGAGCGCTGCTGGAAGTTGGTCACCGACTCGACCAGCTTCTTCACCGCCTCGGCGCGCACCGTCGGACCGTAACCGGCCTTCAGCGCTTCTTCCGTGACCTGATCGCCGACCTCGGAAAGCGTCTCCAGACTGTCGGAGACACCCTTCTTCATCGCATCCAGCGTCTTGGTGGACTCATGCAGGCCGAACATGCCGGTAAAGGAGGCCTTGAGCGCGGTCAGCACGGCGTCATTGGTCGAGAAAAAGCTCACCGCCTGCGCATAGACGCGCTCTTTCGCGCTCGTCGTCTGCATCAGCCGCGACATGATCACTTCCGAGGTGTTGTAGCCGATGGTCAGATTGTCGGCGAGATCCTTGGCAATCTGATAGCGCTTGTCTTCATCCATCATCAGGCGGAGCTTTTCGTCGCGCGCCATTTCGAGCATCGCGCGCTCGGCGGGCGACTTGCCCTGATAGGTCGCGACCTTGTCGGAGGACTCTTTCAGCGTGGCCTTGGCCTGATCGAGCCGGGCTTCTGCGGCTTCAAGCACCTCCATGGCGAGAACCTGCGCCTGCTTATAGGCGCCGCGATAATCCCGATAGGCTTTCAGGATCTTCGCCTCGCGCCGGATCTGGTTCTTCGTCTCCTTGGCGACATCGAGATAGGTATCCCGAATGCTGTCGAACCGGTCCGCGATATCGCCCCGCGCAATTTTCATCCAGACATTGGAGACGCGTTCCCAGGGATCGATCTTGCCGTCATCGAGCTGATCGACCAGCCCCTTGGCATCCTTCGCGGATCGAGTTGAATGCGTTGACGATCTTGTTGTAGCGCTCGCCGATCTCCATCGCGGCGACTTCATTGCGCACGATCTCATTGAACGTGGAGGCTTCGGCAAGCGTGCGGCCGATAATGGCGACCTTGTCCTCGTCCACGAGTGCGATCTGTTCGAGCAGAGCGGTGATGGGGTCGTTTTTCGTCGGCTTCGTTTTGATTCCCAGATCCGTGACCGTCTCCAGGGCACGATCGAGATAAGCGAGCGGGGTCATCTTTGCCATTGTGGCCTGCCTCTTTGGATAGTCTTTGATTCGGCAACTCTATAGCGACAGTTGCGGCGATTGGAAGAAGGATTGCGCAACCTGCGTAAGCCAAGCGGTCTTGCGAAAGAAGGGCCGAGGGCGCAGTCTGTTGGCGGCGCAGGATCGGCATCTCGGCAGGGCGAAAGCAAGAAGGGCAAACGATGGCTCAATCCCGCAATGACAAGAAACAGGTCGATATTGTCCAGGGAGACATTACGCGCATCGAGGCGGATGCGATCGTCAACGCGGCAAACAGTGAGCTCGCCATGGGAGGCGGCGTCTGCGGAGCCATCTTCCGCGCGGCCGGCGTCGATGAGCTGAGCCGCGCCTGCCAGGTGATCGGCCATTGCCACACGGGCTCCGCGGTCATCACACCGGCCTTCGGTATCTCACAGGCCAAGCATATCATTCATGCCGTCGGGCCGGTTTACAGCCGCTATGCGCCGGACGAGGCGCGGGAGCTGCTGCGCTCGGCCTATCGCAGCGCGATTCTGCTCGCCGCGGAAAATGACTGCCGCAGCATTGCGTTTCCGGCGATCAGCACCGGCATATACGGCTATCCCCTCGAAGACGCTTGCCGTGAGGCCGTCGATGTCTGCCGGCAGGAGGCCGCCGCGACGGGCGTGGGCGTCACGCTCGTCGCTTTCGACGAAAAGACCGCAAGCATTCTGCAACGACGTCTCGATCACGAGCGCTGAATTGCAGCAGTCACACCATGACCAGGATCGAGAAGGCGATCCACATCAGGCAGAAGGCGATCAAATATCCAAGAATCGCATGCAAGGCCGTGGCAAATTGACTGGGCGAATAGGATGCTTGATCATCCAAAGCAACACCCGTGCCGGCGCATTGAGAACAGTCCCAGCCGAGAATTTTGCCCGATCCGTTACACTTGGCGCAGGTCGACATGGCGATCGACACTCCATGACTATTTGCAGCATTTTGTTTCCTGCTGCAGTCATTGGCAAGACAAAGATAAGTCTGTGCTCCGTTATTGTATGAAGATAGGCAATAAGGCGTTGTGTTACCTAAGGATTCCGAATTCTATTTCGATGAATGCTCCAGAACGGCCGCGCCTGCGCTCGGCAGACCTTACGGCACGGCAAGTGCTCGCGGCGGCCTTCCGCTGCCTTGAGCATCGCTTCGCCGAGAATGACCACCACTGCCGCAGCACGTTGCAACCAGCCCGTCGCATCCCCACGTCCCATTCATCGCCATTGGGACAAAAGATGCGGCATCTCTTCGTGGCCGGCCTCGCAATCTGCATTTCCTCGAGCCTGGCAATGGCCCAGGACCGAAACGCATGCATTGCGAGGGCCAAATATCAGCGCGATCTGTGTTCCCGGCAAGCCCAGGGAGACAACGTTGCGTCTCGGGCGTGCACATCGCAATATATTAGCGATCTCCAATATTGTCAGAGGAGTTCCGCCGGCCCGCTGCACCCGATCCAGCCCCGTGTCCGTCCTGCCCAGCCGCGCTCGAAACCGATCAAGCCGCGCATCAAACTCAAACCCATCAAACCGCAAATTCGGCCCGTGCAGCCTTTGATCGGCCGGTAGCTGACGATGCCGGGGACGAGGAAAGCCTGGCAGGCCGCCGCTGCCCGAGCTCTTCCGGATTCAATAGATCAATTCGGCTGTTCCGTTGTCCCCGGCGTCGCCTCCGGCTGAGGCTCCGAGGTCGCGCTGGCCGGCGGCGTCTCCTGCTGCGTCGTGTAGAAGAAGAGGAGACCGCTCACGATGATCGCCGCCGCAATGATAATGATGAGGAACGTTCTCATTTCGTTGCTTCGCCCCTTAGCTCAATTCGCATCCCATTTTCCTGACGAACATACTATCACCGAACGCGTTTGACCATGAGGCGTCATCGCAACAGCCAACTCAGCCCCATGGCAGGGAATACGGCGTGGTTGCCTAGCACAATTATCGAATGGCATGGTGCGCATGCCGGCGGCGAATGACCGGCGGATCGTAACAATAAAGGGCTTCCGCGAGACATCATTGACAGGGGGGCGATCGTCGATCGTGGCGCAGACGAAATCATGAGACCATTCATCGAAGCGCTTGGTGCGCTGCCCATTCTCGCTGTTCTCCGCGGCATTACGCCGGATGAGGCCATTCCGGTCGGTGAGGCGCTCTTGCGGCGCGGCATCGCGATCCTGGAAGTGCCGCTCAACTCTCCGGACCCGCTCAAAAGCATCCGCCTGCTTGCCGAGCGCTTTGCAAAGGATGCGGTCATCGGTGCGGGGACGGTGCTGCGGCCGGCCGATGTCGGGGCCGTGGCCGAGGCCGGCGGACAAATCATTGTCGCGCCGAATTTCAATCCGGCGGTCGTGGCTGCGACGCGGCAGGCCGGCTTGACATCGATCCCGGGCATCTTCACCCCGACAGAGGCGCTCGCCGCGCTCGATGCCGGAGCCGATGCGCTTAAATTCTTTCCCGGCGATGCGATCGCGCCAAAAGTCATCGGCACGATCCGGGCGGTGCTGCCGGAAGGCACGCGGATCGTCGTCACCGGGGGCGTTGGCGCCGAAAACCTCGCCGACTTCCTTTCTGCCGGAGCGGACGGGGTCGGGATTGGCTCGGCACTGTACAAGCCCGGACGGTCTCTGCAGGATATCGAGGCCCAGGCTGACCGCTTTGCGAAAGCCGCGCTCCGCTGGAAGGAACAATGCCGCTGAAACCGCTCGACATCCTCTGTCTCGGCGAAGCGCTCGTCGAGTTCAACGACCTTGGCGGGCATCGCTGGCTCGAAGGCATCGGCGGCGATGTGTCGAACGTCGCGATTGCGGCGCGCCGCCAGGGTGCGCGAAGCGGGATCGCCACGCGGATCGGAACGGGCGGCTTCGGGGACACGCTGGTGGAGCACTGGACCGACGAGCAGGTGAACATCGATGCGGTCGCGCGCGACGATGACGCACCGACGGGATTGTATTTCGTCCGGCATGGAGCGGACGGCCATCGGTTCGAGTATCGACGGAAAGGGTCGGCGGCAAGCCGCATGTCTCCGGCGACTCTGCCGCGGGCGGCGATCCGGTCCGCTTCGCTTCTCCACCTTTCTGGAATAACGCAGGCGATTTCGGAGAGCGCGGCCCAGGCCGGGTTTGCGGCCATAGACGAAGCCCGCTCAGCAGGCGCCAAGGTCTCCTACGACCCGAATCTAAGGCTGCAGCTTTGGCCGCTCGAACAGGCGCGGACCGTCATTCATGAGGCGATGGGTAAAGTCGATGTGGCTCTGCCCGGTCTTGACGATGCGCGCCTTCTGACCGGCTTGAAGGAGCCTGAGGATATTGCCCGGTTCTACAGAGCTCTGGGGGCGAAGATCGTTGCGCTTACCCTGGGCACGGAGGGAGCGCTCGTGGCATTCGATGACCGGATGGAGCGCATTCCTCCCTATCCGACTCGTCTCGTTGACGCCACGGGGGCCGGCGACTGTTTTGACGGCGCCTTCCTGGCCCGATGGCTGGCGACCGGCGATCCGGTTGCGGCGGGGCGCTATGCGGCGGTGGCGGCGGGGCTTTCGGTTGAGGACTACGGCGCCGTCGCGCCAATTCCCGTCAAGGCGCAGGTTGAAGCGCGCCTGCATGAGGAGTGGTGAAAATTTGTGGGCGGCCGCGCAAAGCGTCGCAGAGGCGATGGGTTTTCCCATGCCCCGGCCAGCCCTATCATGTGAATGCTTTTCATCTCCTGTATAAAACCTATGTTCTTCAGGGCAATTCCGGCAACGCTCGGCTGGAACACCGGCATTTGACGCGCGTCAATGCGTTCTCTTTATGTTTTTCCATAGATTGATGGCTCGAAATTCGGCAGAGCGCTCAATCAGATAAGCTCTTATCAGGCAATTGGAGGTAAATTCATGACCGCAGCAGGTGATCGTGACGATCTGAAACAGCGACTGCATGAGTTCACCGAACATCTTGAGAAGAAACAAAAAGAGCTGGAGACACACCCCCATCACGCTGCGGGCCAGCATATGGGGCATCTGGTGAACCTTCGTAAGGAGCATGAGGAGCTGAAACGTCGATTGGAAAAGCCGGGAGCGGCTGCCGCGGAGGAGTCCCGCAATGTGATCGAAGCGGAATTCAACAGCCTTCTGGACCGATTTGACCAATGGGTCCGGTATGTCGATGACGAATTTGACCAAACGCGCTAAATGATGAAATGGACGTTAATCAGCATGCGCAAAATTGCCAAGCTGCCGGTCGTCCATGAGATCGTCCCGGCGGCCAAGCGCAGTTTAGACTGATTGGGCCGTCGGCGCGGCTTGGCCCAGCCTTTGAGGCACGCGGGCCATTCCGCATTGGCTGGAACGACCTCAAACCGACGAGCGGACTCGATGGAAACTGGCATCAACAGCGATGGAGAGGTCATCGGCCTTCGCGGCGCGGTCGTCGATATCCGCTTTCCCAGCGGGGATTTGCCGCCGATCGAGGACGGCCTTCTCATCGAAGATGATGAAAAGAACGAAGTCCTGGGCGAGGTCCAGGCCCATCTGAACGAGGAGACGGTCCGAGCGATCGCGCTTCAGGCAACGACCGGGTTACGGCGTGGCGACCCGGTCCGGCGTATCGGCGGGCCGATCGCGGTCCCCGTCGGCGACGCCGTGCTCGGCCGGCTTCTGGATGTTGCGGGCCGGATCGGCGACAAGCGCGGCCCCTTGGCGAATGACGTGCCGCGGCGGCCAATTCATCGCCCGCCTCCTGACTTCTCCGCGCAAAGCGGCGTGTCGAACCTATTCACGACCGGCATAAAGGTTATCGATCTTCTAGCGCCGCTCGCTCAGGGCGGCAAGGCGGCGATGTTCGGGGGCGCGGGCGTCGGCAAGACCGTTCTGGTCATGGAGCTGATCCACGCGATGATCTCGAGCTATCGGGGCATTTCGGTCTTTGCCGGGGTCGGCGAGCGTTCGCGTGAAGGGCACGAAATGCTGCTCGACATGACCGAGTCCGGTGTGCTTGACCGCACCGTCCTCGTCTACGGACAGATGAACGAGCCGCCCGGCGCGCGCTGGCGGGTGCCGCTGACCGCTCTCACAATCGCCGAATATTTCCGGGATGAACGGCATCAGGACGTGTTGCTCCTGATGGACAATGTCTTCCGCTTCGTCCAGGCAGGGGCGGAAGTCTCCGGCCTTCTCGGACGGCTGCCTTCGCGCGTCGGCTATCAGCCGACCCTTGCCACCGAGGTCGCCGCCCTGCAGGAACGAATTACCTCGGTCGGCGGAGCGTCCGTGACCGCGATCGAGGCCGTCTATGTTCCGGCCGACGACTTCACCGACCCGGCTGTGACGACGATCGCCGCTCATGTCGATAGCATGGTCATGCTGTCGCGGTCCATGGCCGCCGAGGGCATGTATCCGGCGATCGATCCGATCTCCTCCTCCTCCATCCTGCTTGATCCGCTGATCGTCGGCGAGGATCATGCGGGGGTCGCCATCAAGGTTCGGCGGACCATCGAGCATTACCGCGAATTGCAGGACGTGATCTCGCTCTTGGGAGTGGAAGAGCTTGGCGCCGAGGACCGGCAGATCGTCGCCCGCGCCCGCCGGCTGCAACGCTTTCTGACGCAGCCCTTCACCGTGACGGAAGCCTTCACCGGCGTGGCGGGCCGCTCGGTTCCTATTGCCGATACGATTGGCGGCTGCCGGGCGATTCTTGACGGGGCCTGCGACGACTGGCGGGAGAGCTCTCTCTACATGGTCGGCACGCTCGAAGACGCCCGTGAGAAGGAAGACGCCGCGCGCAAGGACAAGGACGCACCGCGTCTCCGGCGAGAGAGAGCTGCGGCGCCATGAGCGACAGGTTGCATCTGACGATTACCACGCCCGCCGCGATCCTGGTGGACAGCAAGGAGGTCCGCTCGGTGCGCGCCGACGATGAAAGCGGCGGCTTCGGCATTCTGCCGGGCCATACCGATTTTCTGACCGTGCTTCCTGCCTCGGTGGTGCGTTGGCGGGAGAGCGACGGGATCACTTACTATTGCGCTTTACGCGGCGGTGTGATCACGGTCGCCGATGGCCGGCGTGTCGAGATTGCCTGCCGCCACGGTAAGATCGGCGAGGATCTGAGCCTGCTCGAAGCGGAAGTGCAAACGCTCCGCGAAGCCGAGCTCGACGCCGGACGCCGCGCGCGGGTCGAGCAGATACGCCTTCATGCGCGCGCCGTGCGTCAGCTTATGAGATATCTGCGTCCCGGCCGCGTGAGCGAAGGAGGAGCGCCGATAGGAAAGGATAGAGCACCGTGACGGCGCCTGACGATCCGGATACTGACGACCGTATGGCGGAAGCCGCGCGCCGGGCCGCCAGCCGCTCCAGGGAAGCCGAGGCTAATCCGGAGCCATCGCTTGGCGCACGGCTCGGCCAGATCGGCATTCTTGGCTGGACGATTATCGTTCCGACATTGCTTGGCGTGGTGATCGGCCGTTGGCTGGACCGGATCTTCGATACGGGCATATTCTTCTCCGCGCCACTCATTATGATCGGCGCTGCGATCGGCTTCTGGTCGGCCTGGAAATTGATGCACCGTCCATGATCAAGTTGATCTATATCGAAAGGCGAGCGCAACTGTTCCCACGTCCATCCCCGCCTTCGCGGAGACATGCTTGGACGCGCATTGCGCTAGAGAGAAGCGCATGAATGAAACGCCGCTCACGCTCGAACCGGTATTTTCCCTCGGCCCGGTGCCAATTACCGCGCCGGTCCTGATCACCTGGGCGATTATGGCGCTGCTCGGGGGGTTCGCCGCCATCATCAGTGGCCGGCTTACGCTTCTCCCCTCGACGACGCAGACCGTGCTGGAGACAATTGTCGGCGCAGTCGACGATCAGATCCGCGAGACGATGCAAGTCGACCCCAGTCCCTACCGCGCGCTGATCGGCACGATCTTCATCTATGTGCTCATCGCCAACTGGTCCTCCCTGGTGCCAGCTGTCGAGCCGCCGACCGCGCATCTGGAAACCGACGCTGCATTGGCGCTCATTGTGTTCTGCGCGACGATAGTCTACGGCATCTCGACACGCGGCTGGCTCGGCTATCTGAAAACCTTCGCCGAGCCAAGCTGGGTGATGATTCCGCTCAATCTCGTGGAACAGATCACGCGGACCTTCTCGCTGATCGTGCGCCTTTTCGGCAATGTCATGAGCGGTGTCTTTGTCGTGGGCATCGTGCTGTCGCTCGCGGGGCTCTTGGTGCCGATCCCGCTGATGGCGCTCGAACTGCTGACCGGCGCGGTCCAGGCCTATATCTTCGGGGTGCTGGCGACCGTATTCATCGGGGCGGCGGTCGCCGAGCAGCGCCAAGGCTCTCAGGAAAAATCTCAACAAGAACGGAAGAACCCATGAACTGGATCGAGATCATCAGCATTCTGGCGGCTGCGATCGCAGTATCCTTCGGAGCGATCGGGCCGGCGCTCGCCGAGGGACGTGCGGTCGCCGCGGCGATGGACGCCATTGCCCGCCAGCCCGAAGCCGCCGGCACCTTGTCGCGAACTCTTTTCGTCGGCCTCGCCATGATCGAGACGATGGCCATTTATTGTCTGGTGATCGCTCTGCTTGTTCTGTTTGCAAATCCTTTCGTGAAGTGAGCCTTTTGCGCGATGCAGATCGACTGGTGGACACTCGGGTTGCAGACGTTCAACGTCCTGATCCTTATCTGGATTCTGGCGCGCTACTTGTTCAGGCCGGTCGCAGACATGGTCAAGCAGCGCCAGGAGAAGGCCGCA
This sequence comes from uncultured Alphaproteobacteria bacterium, assembly GCA_963749875.1. Classification (GTDB taxonomy): domain Bacteria; phylum Pseudomonadota; class Alphaproteobacteria; order Rhizobiales; family Rhodomicrobiaceae; genus JAHQVI01. Next base: position 20,219 of record CAVVOX010000002.1, on the reverse strand, counting down.
CGGCTGATTGAGGATGCCGAAGCTGCCAAGGCTGCGGTCGAGGCGGAGAGGAAGAAGGCGAAGGCGGAGGCCACTCTCCTTGCCGCGAGCCGCAATGAGGCGCTGAAGGCGGCCGCCAGCACGGCGGAGAAAGAAAAGGCCTCGATTCTCGAAAACGCTCGGGCGGAGGCCGAACAGATCCGGGCGGCCGCGAAAGCCGACATCGCGCGCGCCAAGGAAAACGAGGCGATCGCGGTTGCCGATCGGGCAAGCCGTCTGGCGGTCGACATTGCCGGAAAGGTCCTGGCGCGTCTGCCCGAAGAGGTTCGCGTCTCCGGCTTTCTCGACGGACTCGCCGAGGGGCTTGCCGCGCTTCCCGAGGCGACCCGTGCCGCCGTCGGCGCGAATGGCGCGCCTGTTCATCTCAAGGCCGCCTACCCGCTGACCGATGCCGAAAAGCGCAGCTGCCGTAAGACGCTCGCCCATGTTCTCGGGCGGCCGATCGAGATTACCGTGGAGACCGACCCGGATCTCATTGCAGGCCTCGAGATCGAAACCCCGCATGCGGTGGTCCGGAACAGCTTCCGCGCTGATCTCAACCGTATCGCCGCAGAGTTGACGCGCCATGACAAAGCCGGACTCTGACACGGCCGAATGGCTGCAGCACAGCCGCGAAACGCTGGCGCGGACGAAGCTTGTCCCGCAGTCCGAGTCTGTCGGACGCGTCGAGCAGATCGCGGACAGCATTGCGCGGATTTCGGGGCTCCCGGATGTGCGGCTGAACGAGCTTTTGCGGTTCGAGGGCGGCCGGCTGGGCTTTGCGCTGACGCTCGACCCGGAGGAAATCGGCGCCGTCATTCTGGATGAGGGCGCCGCGATCGAGGCGGGATCGCCCGTGGTGGGCACGGGCGAGGTCATTCACGTGCCGGTCGGTTCCTCCTTGCTCGGCCGCGTGATCGATCCGCTCGGGCGTCCGCTCGACCGTGACGAGCCCCTGGCTGCCGATGAATATCAGCCGGTGGAGCGTCCGGCACCGGCGATCGTAGAGCGCGATCTGGTCTCCGAGCCCGTCGAGACAGGCATCCTCGTCGTCGATGCACTCTTCGCGCTGGGCCGCGGCCAGCGGGAGCTGATCATCGGCGACCGCGCCACCGGCAAGACCTCCATCGCCGTCGATACGATCATCAATCAGAAGCGGTCCGACATGATCTGTGTTTATGTCGCCGTCGGGCAGCGCGCGACGGCGGTCAAGCGCGTGATCGAGGCGGTCCGGCAGCATGGCGCGCTGGAGCGGTGCGTCTTCGTCGTCGCCCAGGCAGCCACATCGCCCGGTTTGCAATGGGTTGCGCCTTTCGCGGGTTTTACCATAGCCGAATATTTCCGCGACAAGGGCGGCGACGCGCTCATCATAATCGACGATCTGACCAAGCACGCGGCAACGCACCGCGAGCTGGCGCTGCTGACCCGCGAACCGCCCGGCCGCGAAGCCTATCCGGGCGATGTCTTTTATGTTCACGCCCGGATGCTGGAACGCGCCGCCAAGCTGGCGCCGGAACTCGGCGGCGGATCGCTCACGGCGCTGCCGATCGCCGAGACCGACGCCGGCAATCTGTCCGCCTACATCCCGACCAATCTGATCTCGATCACCGACGGGCAAATCGTGCTCGACGCCCGTCTTTTCGCCGCCAATCAGCATCCCGCGGTCGATGTCGGGCTGAGCGTCAGCCGGGTCGGCGGCAAGGCGCAGAAGCCGGGCTTAAGGACCGTGTCGGGTCGTATCAGGCTGGACTATTCGCAGTTCCTCGAGCTGGAGATGTTCACCCGCTTCGGCGGCATCTCCGATACGCGCGTGAAGGCCCAGATCGCCCGTGGGGAGTGCATTCGCGCGCTACTGACCCAGCCGCGCTTCGCCAATCTTCGCTTCGTCGATCAGGTCGCGCTGCTGGCCGCGCTCGCCGAGGGTGTATTGGATAACCTCCCGCCTGCGATCATTCCCGAGCTCCGCACGCGCCTTGCCGGATATCTCGACGCCAATGCCCACGACGCCATTCATGCGCTTGCCGAAAGCGGTACACTCGATGAGACCGTCCGTACCCGCCTTGTCGAGGTGGTCGAGACGCTCGCCACCGACATCGCGGCTTCCTCCCACGCGGAAGGCGGCGCGCCATGACCGAACGGCTGAGCGATGTCGAAGCACGCATCGAGACCGTGCACCAGCTCTCGGCGGTAATCACGGCGATGCGCGGCGTCGCCGCCGCCCGGTCGCGGGAAGCGCGCTCGCATCTCGATGGCATTCGCGCCTATGCGAACATGATCGGGACCGCAATCAGCGACGCGCTCGCCTTCCTGCCGGAAAGCGAACGTCCCGGGCCGGGGAAGGACGGCGGCGGCCGCCATGCCGTCATCGCCCTGTGCGCCGAGCAGGGATTTGCAGGCGCCTTTAACGAACATGTTCTCGATGCTGCCGAGACGCTTCTGGCTGGAGAGCGAGGAAAGTCTACGGAACTTCTACTTGTCGGAGATCGCGGTTCGATGGTTGCCGAAGAGCGTGGGCTCGCAGCCGATTGGTCCGCTCCGATGATCGTTCATGCCGGACAGATGACGGCGCTCGCCGGCCGGATCACGGAAGCGCTCTATGAACGGCTGGATGCCGGCCATGTTGCGCGCGTAACGCTCGTTCACGCCGCGCCGGATACATCCGTTGCGGTCGAGCTTGTGAAGAAGCAGCTCGTGCCGTTCGATTTCAGCCGCTTTCCGTTGTCGCCGACGGCCGTCATGCCGATCATCAACCTGCCGTCGCAGGTGCTGCTGGAGAAGCTGGCCGCAGAGTACATTTTCGCGGAGTTGTGCGAAGCGGTGATGCTGTCATTCGCGGCTGAGAATGAGGTCCGGATGCGTGCGATGATCGCGGCACGCGCCAATGTCGCCGATACGCTCGACGAGCTGCTCGCACGTTCGCGGCAACTCCGCCAGGAGGAGATTACAAGCGAGATCGCCGAACTCTCCAGCGGCGCGGCCGCAAGCAAGGGGGCAGAGACGCGTGGCAAATCCGCGTCCGGCTGAACGGGTTTGCGTTCCGCATGAAAGCCACGGCTGGCCGTTTCATCCCGGTGGGTCTGCAGTCGCCAGTCCGAAGGTCCTAGGATCGGACAGACCTTCGGACTGGAAGGCCGTTCTAACGATTGAACGAGCCGTAAGGGTTATGCGGCCGCAGGCAGAGCGACATAGTGCTGCCCGTCGCCACGCTTGATAAGGGCGAGGGCTTTGTTCCGCCCGCGCGCTTTGGCATTCGTAAGGGCGTCGCGCAGATCGGCGCCGGAACGCACGTCGTGTCCGCCGATCTTCAGAATGACGTCGCCCGTCTCGATACCGACATTGGCGGCGGGGCCGTCCGGATCGACGCCCGTGACGACGACGCCTTCCTCACCGGCACCCATAACGGACGAGGCTGGGGCGACCGAAAGGCCGAGCTTGCCGAGATCCTGATTGCCCGCTTCGTTCTGCGCCAGCGTCTGCTTCTGATCCGTCTTCTGGGCGCCGAGCGTGATCTTGAAGTCCTTGGAATCGCCATTGCGAATCACGGCAATATCGACGCTGGTCTCGGGCGCCATGCCGCCGATCTTGCGAGCGAGATCGCGTGCGTCCTCGACGGTCTTGCCATCGACCTTGACGATCACGTCGCCCGCTTTCAGGCCGGCCTTCGCCGCCGGGCTTCCCGTTTCGGGCTCCGCAACGAGCGCGCCTTTCGCATCCGGCAGCCCAAGGCTCTGAGCGATGTCCTCGGTCACCGTCTGGATCTGAACACCGAGCCAGGCGCGGTCGACATGGCCCTTTTCTCTGAGGACGGGAACGACCTGGTTGACGGTGGTCGAGGGAATGTCGAATGCGATGCCGACCGACCCTCCGCTCGGCGTATAGATCGCGGTGTTCACGCCGATGACCTCGCCGGCCAGATTGAAGGTCGGACCGCCTGAATTGCCGCGGTTCACGGCGGCATCGATCTGGATGAAGTCATCATACGGCCCGGAACCGATGTCGCGGTTTTCCGCCGAGACAATGCCCGCCGTCACCGTACCGCCCAGACCGAAAGGATTACCGACAGCAAGCACCCATTCGCCAATTTTCGGCGTTTTCTTCGCCATCTTGACGTATGGGAAGTTGCTGCTTCCTTCGACTTTGATCACCGCCAGGTCGGTTTTCGGATCGGTGCCGACGACTTTGGCTTTGTAGGTTTCGCCGTCATCCATGGCGATCTCGACTTTGGTGGCTCCGTCGACGACGTGATTGTTCGTAACGGCATAGCCGTCGCTGGAGATGAAGAAGCCGCTGCCGAGCGCCTGGATCATGGGACCATGATGATGGCCGTTGCCGTAGGGGTTGCCGCGGAACTGGAACGGCATGCCATCGAAGAAGTGCTCGAAAGGCGTTCCCTTGAACGGATTTTCGCCCTGGAAGGGACTTGGCGCCATCTGCTGCTGCCCGTTCTCGTGCACGGTCTTGAGCGAAGGGTCGATCCGTACTTTGACGGCAAAGACGGCGGGTTTGACCTTCGCGACGAGGCTGGTGAAGTCGGGCAGATTGGCGGTCTGAGTTTGGGCGGGCGCGATAGCCGACAAAGCGGCAGAGTTCGCAAATTGTGGAAGAGCCACGCCGGCGAGCAGCGCGGTAAGGCTTACACCGACGATCAGCTTACTCATGAACCAGGAGCGCGGCCGCTTTGTCGGCTGCTCACCTTTGGGTGCGATGGTAGTCATCATGAAATCTCTCCGAATTGGTGTCGCGGTCTATGCCGCGCAACGAATAGGGAGAACTATGACAAAGCCCGACTTTCTGGATGATGGACATCGGCATACAGTTTCGTAAGGTTTGTTTTTGCTTCGATGGAGGTCGGCCGCTCGTGCCGTGCGCAAGACAAGAAGATGCCCGCGCAGACGCTGGGGAGACTGCGCGGGCGGGAGCATAATCGGCAAGAGCACGTCCTCTCAGGGGGGGGAATGGACACCGGCTCTTGCACAAATGATTATGCTCAGCCAAAGGACGGAGCGGGCTCAGATGCAACAGAAAGGTGGTTCGCTCCGTCCTCTGGAAACTGCATTAACCTGCCATGCATGCCTCAAATCTGTTGCGCCAGTAGCGGCTGCCCGATTGCTGCCATTTGAGGCGGGAATACCGGCATGTGCCGTAACCGCGATCGTTCAGGAAAGAGCGGGGCAGCCAGGACCGGCCTGCATTGAAGCTGTAATTTGGATGCCAGCGGGGTCCGCCATATGCTCCTCGCCCGCGATCGTTGTCACCAACACCGAAATCGTCCCGTCCGGGATGGCGTGCGACCAGGGCCAAATTTGCGTCTCCTGCGCGAACGCCCATGCCCGTATATCGGCTGGCGGCCGAGGCGGTCGTCGTTGCAGCCGTGGCCAGGCCGAGTGCAAGGCCGAGGCCGAGTGCCGGCAGGATCTTTATGCTCTTCATTGTATCATCTCCTCATTTGGATCGGCGATGTGCCGTAACCGCTATTTCAGGAAAGAGGGGGGCAGCCAGGACCGGCCTGCGCTGAAGCTGTATTTCGCATGCCAGCGAGGCGCGCCATATGCGCCTTGGCCGCTATCGTTGTCGGCAACGCCGAAATCGTCCTGTCCGGGATGGCGTTCGACCAGGGTCAGGTTCGCGTCTCCTGTGCGAACGCCAATGCCCATATGCCGGGTGGCGGCCGAGGCCGTTGTCGTTGCAGCCGCGGCCAGGCCGAGTGCGAGACCGAGGCCGAGTGCCGGCAGGATCTTTGCGCTCTTCATTGTATCATCTCCTTATTTGGGTCGGCGGTTTGCGGAACACCCGTGAGGTGGAGGACCGTCCGCCGATCGGATTGAACAATGTCAATATCGGACCGGGCCTTTTCCGCTTTCTGGCCATATGCTTACAGTGTTGTAATGTGCGAGCCCGCGAATGTGGCATGCTTTGCATGCCGCGCTTCAGCGTCGAGGAGACGGCGCACGCCCACTGCGATCGCGCTTTCGACCGGCAGCCACGCCAGTGCATAGGCCCAGACACCAAGCGCATAGGTCCAGCCGATCGGCGTCACTGCAATTCCATAGACAGCGATCAACGTACCGAGCACCTGCGTGGCCTCGCAGGTCAGAAACAGGCGCATAGCCGGCCAGGGATGCGACCAGAACCAGCGCTGGCTGCGCGTGACATAGATGGTCAGATGGCCCGCAACGAGCAGCTTGAGGAAAATGATGGTCTGGATGACCTCGCGCGACAGATTGAGCTGGGTATCGACGAACCAGAATAAGAGGAACGTCTCGATGACGCCCATGACGCCCAGCACGCTGGCAATGGTAAGCACCCGCCGCATATCCCACCGCACGGGATGACGCGCGAAGGGCGCATTGTCATAAGCGATCATCATGATCGGAAAGTCGTTCAGAATGGCCAGCATGACGATCATGATCGCGGTGACCGGGTAAAAGCTGAAGATCAGGATCGACAGCGTCATAAAGAGCAGGACACGGATGGTCTCGGCAATCCGGTAGGTCGCATAGCTCGTCATGCGCTCGAAGATCCGCCGCGCTTCCTCGATCGCCGAGGTAATGACGGAAAGGCCCTGCGCGGTGAGCACCAGATCGGCCGCGGCGCGCGCGGCATCTGTCGCCCCCGAAACGGCAATGCCGACATCGGCCTGCTTCAGCGCGGGCGCGTCATTCACACCGTCGCCGGTCATGCCGACAATGTGATCGCCCTTTGCTTCGAGCGCTTTGACGATCCGGAATTTATGCTCGGGAAACACGCGGGCGACGCCGTTCGCCGCCTCGATCCGTCCGGCAATGTCATTTCCGCCCCCTTCGAAGACCTCGTCGGCCGACAGGATGTTGGTGCCGAGACCAAGCTTTCCGGCGATCTGCCGGGCAATCGCCTCATGATCGCCCGTAATCATCTTGACCTCGACGCCCATCTTCTCTGCGTCGGCGATGGTGGCGGCGGAATCCTCGCGTGGCGGATCGAAGATCGGCAGCAGACCCAGATAGCGCCAGTCCCGGTTGCCCTCTGCGCGCGCGACGGCGATGGCGCGATAGCCCTGCCGGGCAAGCGCGTCCACCCGGTCTTCAGCGGCTTTGCGCGTATCGGCGTCGGGCGCGGTCAAATCGAGAATGACCTGGGGCGCCCCTTTCGAGACGCGCAGATCCTTCCGGCCGAGCCGCAAGGCCGCTTCGGTCCGCTTGCTGACGGGATCGAACGGTGTGAACTTCACGACCGTATAAGGATCGAGCGCCGATTGCGACTTGAGGCCCGCCACGACCGCATCGTCGATCGCATCCGCGCCGTCGCGGTCGGAGGCGAGAGCAGCGGCGAGCACAAGATCGGCCGGATCGACCCCATCGACAGGCAAAGGATCGCCCAGCGTCAGCTTGTTCTTCGTCAAGGTGCCGGTTTTGTCGGCGCACAGCACATCCACGCCCGCAAGCTCTTCGATCGATACCAGCCGCGAGACGATCGCCTTCATCCGGGCGAGCCGCTCTGCGCCGATCGCCATCGTCACCGACAGCACCGTCGGCAGCGCTACGGGGATCGCCGCAACGGTGAGGATCAGCGCGAATTGCAGCACCCGCAGAAACGGCTCCTGGCGGAACAGGGCGACGAGCAGGATCAACGCCACAAGTCCCACGGTCGCCAGGATCAGGAAATCGCCGATCTTAAGGACGGCGTGCTGAAAATGAGAGCGGATCTCGGCCGTGGCGACCAGTTGGGCGGTCTTGCCGAAATAAGTGTTCATGCCCGTGGCCGTGATGATCGCCGTCATCTCGCCCTGCCGAACGATCGCACCGGAATAGGCCGGATCGCCGACGCTCTTCTCGACGGGGAGCAACTCGCCGGTGAGCGCAAACTCGTCGGCGCTGAGATAGTCACCCTTGATCAGCTCTGCGTCGCCGGGAACGATGTTGCCGATCTGCAGGAGCACCACATCGCCGGGGACGAGCTCGCGCGCGGGGAGACGCAGCCAACGCCCCTCGCGCAGCACGCGGGCCTCGGGCGCAAGGCGCGCCTTGAGCAGCGCGATCGCATCGCCCGCCTTGCGCTCCTGCCAGAAAGCGACGGCGGCATTGATGCCGAGCATGACGATGATGATCGCGAGATCGGCCCAGTTGCCCAGAACGCCCGACAGCACGGCGGCAGCCTCGATCATCCAGGGGATCGGCCCCCAGAAATAGGACAGAAGCTGCCTGAGCACGCTTTGGCGCTTTTCGGCGATCTCGTTCGGCCCATATTTGGCGAGCCGCGCTTTTGCTTCGGCGCGCGTCAGGCCCTTTTCAGGGTCTGTCTGGTCCCCGCCCTCCAAAGTGTCTTCGGCCGCTTTCTCCCCCCTTCCTGCGGCCTTGTGATGACCTCGTCCATGATCACTCCTTTCGGGGGTCAGCCCCGTTGTGCGGCGATCCAGCGGCCAATGACCGGCCAGGCATCGCCAAGGGTACGCCGCCCCATGAACAGACCGATATGGCCGCCCGGGACGAGCGTCTTTTTGATTTTGTCTTTCGGCGTGCCGACGAGCTTTTCGGCGTTGAAGACCTGCTCGCTGGTCGTAATGTCGTCGCTCTCGCCGGCGAGCAGATAGAGCGGACAGGTGATATCCTTGAGCTTCAGCGTTCGGCCGAGAGCGGTGAACGCGCCTTTGGCGAAACGGTTCTCCTTGAACAGGTCGCGGATGGCCTGAAGATAGTAGCGGCCGGGCAGATCGATGGGATTCTCGTACCAGCGCTCGAATTGCTCTGTTCGCTGAAGATATCGCTCGTCTTCGACATGGGCGAACAGATCGAGATATTTCTCTAGATAATGCACCTCCGGGTGCATGTTCTTCCAGCCTGCCAGCATGAAACGGCCAAGCATACGCCCGTTGCCGACGGCCACCATCTCCTCATAGAAGCTCAAGGGCAGGCTGTGAGCGATCTTCTTGATCGGACCGCTGCCGGCGTCGGCATCGATGGGGGCGCCGGCGAGGACCAGCGAGGCGACCTTGCGCGGAAACCGCGCGGCATACATTGCCGCCATCCACCCGCCCTGACACAGGCCGATCAGATGCGCCTTGCCGCCCAGCTCGTCGACCGCGACATTGATCTCGGCGAGATATTTATCGATGTCGAAATATTTCATCTCCTCGGTGGCCGTCTTCCAGTCGGTCACGAGGACGTGCTTAAGGCCGGAATCGGTCAGCGTCTCCACCAGGCTCTGTCCGGGCGCATAATCGGCAATCGTTGCCGAATGCCCGGCATAGGGGGCATCGACAACAACGGGGAGAGCGCCATTGGCGCCGCCTGAGAAGTCCCTCAGAAGCATCGTGTCGAGATCGAGCAGAACACGGTTCCGCGTTGCCCATTCGGAGGCGGGCGGGGCCGTGATCGCCTCGGCTTCACTGAGATATTTGAGGTTCTCCTGGAACAGACGGAGCCCGTTCGCCTCCATCTCGATCATCGGCGCCAGCGGCCAGAGGAAAGGCACGCTATGTTCGTGCACCGGCCGCTTTTCACGCGGAAGGGTCGCAATGTCTTGCTGGTCATTCATGATGTCATCTCCGTTAGCCCGCCGTGCTGACAGGCGCTTCTTGGCCGCACAGGACGGTTTGCGTGTGTCGTGCAACCATCAGTTCTTCATTGGTTGGGATCGCGAAAACGTCGACTGGGCTGTCATGCGCGCCGATGCGTACGTCTCCGCGGACGTTGGCCGTCTCGTCGATTCTGATGCCTAGCCATGCCAGCCGTTTGCAGATCTCGGCGCGGACGGACGCGGCGTGCTCGCCGATGCCGCCGGTGAAAACGAACGCATCGAGTCCTTCGAGCGCGGCAGCGAGCGCTCCGGCCTCCTGAAGAACGCGATAGACGAAGAGATCGACGGCTTCACGAGCGCGCGGGTCGCGGCTGGCAAGCAGCTCGCGCATGTCATCGGAAAGACCGGAAACGCCCTTGAGCCCGCATTCGTGATAGAGCAGGTGCTTGATCTGCTCCAGGCTCATTCCGCGTTCTTCGATCAGCCAGAGCGGAATGCCCGCATCGAGCTCGCCGGGCCGGGTCGCCATCAGCAGCCCCGAAAGCGGGCTGAAGCCCATCGTCGTGGCGACGCTCCTGCCGTCTCGCAGCGCGCACATGCTGGCGCCGCCGCCGAGGTGAGCGATGATCGTGCGGCCTTTCGCTGCGGCCGGGGCGATCTCGGCGAGCCGGCCGGAGATATATTCGTAGGACAGGCCGTGAAAGCCATAGCGCCGCGCGCCCGCCTCGGTCAGCTCTCGCGGCAGGCCATAAAGCTGGGCAACATGGGGAATGGTCCGGTGAAAGGCGGTATCGAAGCAGGCGACCTGCGGCAAATGCGGGTGAATCTTTGCAAGGGCCTCGATCGGGGCGATATTGCGCGGCTGATGCATGGGGGCGAGCGGGACGAGGCGCTTTAGCCTGGCGAGGAGTTTCGCATCGATGCGTTCCGGTCCGGTATGCTCCAATCCGCCGAGTGCGACGCGGTGCCCCGCAGCGGCCAGCCGGCCCGCGCCATGATGCGTTTCGATCCAGCAAAGCAGATCATTCAGCATCTCATGCAGGTCCGTCCCCACCGGCCAATCGCGCTCGGCAAGGCTTTCGGCCGCTCCTGTCTGGATTGTCAGATGCGGTGCCGCGTCGAGACCCCTGATCTCGCCATGGCTGAGGGCGGCGAGGGCGGCCGCTTCCCCGGTCCGTTTCCTATCGCCTGCGCCGAAAAGCCCGAATTTCAGGCTGGTGGAGCCAGCGTTCAAAACCAAAATAATGTCGGCCATCGGAATTCCTTGAAAGCATGGCCGTTTTTTCCGAAAGGCCATGCTTCAAAAAAGATGCCTAGACGATGATCGTCCCGCCGACGCGGCCCGCGGTCTAAACCGCCACGGCCTTTGCCGTTTCGCGTCGTCTGCCATGAGCCAGCAGCACCGCGACCGCGGCGGAGGTCAGCCGCGTCTTGGCGCTGTCGGCCCGGCTTGTCAGGATGATCGGGACACGCGCCCCGAGCACGATTCCCGCCGATTTCGCTCCAGCCAGATATTCGAGCTGCTTGGCGAGCATGTTGCCGGATTCGAGATCGGGCACGATCAGGATGTCGGCCTGGCCGGCAACCTGCGAGTGGATATGCTTGATCTCGGCCGCCTTCAGATTGACGGCATTGTCGAAGGCAAGCGGGCCATCCAGGATGCCGCCTTCGATCTGGCCGCGATCGGCCATCTTGCACAGGGCCGCCGCGTCGATCGTCGAGGTAATCTTCGACGTTACCGTTTCGACGGCCGAGAGAATGGCCACCTTGGGGACGTCGATGCCCAGCGCCTTGGCGACGTCGATGGCGTTCTGGACGATGTCCACCTTGTCTTCCAGCGTCGGATAGATGTTGATGGCGGCATCGCTGATCAGCAAAGTGTGCGGATAGGACGGCACGTCGAAGATGAAGACATGGCTGATCCGGCGGTGGGTCTTAAGGCCGGTCTCGTCCGCCATCACCGCATGCATGAAATGATCCGTATGGAGACTGCCTTTCATCAGCGCCTCGGCATGACCGGATCGGCACAGCGCCACGCCCTTTGTGGCCGCCTTGAGATCGCTTTCGACGCCTATGACATGATAGGGCGAAAGATCGATGTGAAGCCGCTGCGCCAGCATTTCCAGCTCAGCGCGCGGCCCGATCAGGTGAGGCTCGATCAGCCCTTCCTGCGCCGCCTCGACCGCGCCCAACAATGCGACTTCGCTTAACGGCCAGACGACCGCGGTCGTGATCGGTGTCAGCGCGCGGCACTTGCCGATAAGGTGTTCAAATACTTGATGATTGTCCTGCATTGCTTCGCTTCTCCTAACGAGCAAACCCATGGCACGATTTTGCGAGGGGCTCACGCCCGCTTCAGCAAGAGATGTGCCAGGCGCACCTGTTCACTGAAACAGGCCAAAATCACCTAAAGATTGACGGCCACGGCGCAAAGCCGGGGGTATTTACCACAGGCCCGGGGCATTACACCCGGCGCATCGCACCGGCTTTCAGCCTCTGCTGCGGGGCATTTGGAGCCCTCCGCGTGGGCGCGGCGTAGGCGGCACTGTCGATGTCTTTCGCAAACTCGGACGGCGCAGCAATCAGCGGCGTCTCGAGATCGTCGACGCCGGTGCCGTGGATCGTCAGCCGGCCGAAATTGAACAGCCGGCCCCAAAAGCCTTGTTCGAGCGCCACTTCCTCGATCGCGTTCACCTCCAACTCGCGTGTGTGACGCGCAATCCATCCGGTCTTGAACAGAATCCGGTGATTGGTGACGGCCAATTCCGTTGTCCAGATGTAAATCATCAGACGCAGGAAGATAATGATGCCGATGATAAGGATGCCGAACAGGATCAAGGCCAGCCACGCCTGGGCATGGATCACCCAGGAAATTCGCGCCTTTCCGATCAGCCTTTCGCCGGAGCTCAGATTTTTCTCGACATAGCTCATCGTGATGTCCCCTCGCGCTCCCGGCCCTTGGCGATAGCGCGCTTATTCGGCAATCCAGCCCTTAGCCTGCTCGAACTCGGCATCGCTGTAGATGCACACGGGTGCAGGAATAAAGGGTGCGAAGAATGTTACCGTATTTCGCAGCCATGCGACATCCGAGACGACCGCGAGCTTTTCGAAGTCGCGCAAATGCAACAAGCCGAAGCGTGAATCATCCCACATCGCGCCCATTGTGTAACCTTTGAAATCGGGACCGAAACGCATGAGCATTCGCGCCTTGCCTTTTTCACGAATAACCTTTTCGGTGCGGGGGATGAGGACCCCGGAGTAGTCTTCGTCGGTGACCGTGCCGACCGCGTTCAGACCGACGACGTTCTCGGGCAATCCCTGGATGATTTCGAACATGATTCTGTCTCCCACTGGTTTACTCAATCGGCTGCTCGGGCGCCGTCCATTTCTTCATGTGAGCGCGAAAGCTCCTCTTTACCCAGACGCCATCGCAAGCCTCGCGCCAGGCACCAAGCAATTGATTTTACATGATAATATTTCTTCGGCCGGGCGAAGCCTTGCGCTATTCCACCGTCTCGCTGGTTGAAAACCACCAGCTTTGGGCGTTCGCCTCGCCACTACCCGCTCGCGTGCTCGCGATGGAGCCCGTATTTCTGAATCCGGTAACGCAGCGTCTCGCGAGTGGTCCCTAATGCACGGGCCGTGGCGGTGACGTTGAACTCATGCCGCTTGAGCGCGGTCTCGATGATATGCCTGTCCATATCCTCAAGCGCCATCGACCCATCCAGCGGCAAATGCAGCCATGTTCCATCCTGCCGAATCTGATCCAGATCGTCCGATGCCGCCGAAACGGGACGCAGGTTCATCCAGCCGGAGGGAAGAACCTCCGATTCCGAAAGAAGGACGGAACGCTCGATAACGTTGCGCAGCTCACGGACATTGCCCGGCCATTCATAAGCCCTCAAAGCGGCCCAGATGTCCTCCGGAATGATCCGGACCTTCTTCTTCGCCTTGACGTTGAATTCCGTGACGAAGGTTGCGGCCAGATCCTCCAGATCCTCGGTGCGATCCCGCAAGGCGGGCAAATCGATCTCGAAGACGTTGAGCCGGTGATAGAGATCGACGCGGAACCGGCCGGCCTGTGCTTCCTTCGTGATATCGCTATTGGTGGCGGCAATGATCTGCACGTCGATGCGGATTTCCTGCTCGCCGCCCAGCCGGCGAATCTGACGATCCTCGATCGCCTTGAGCAGCTTCGGTTGCAGGGAGACCGGCATCTCGCCAATTTCATCGAGAAACAGGGTCCCGCCCTGCGCCTGCTCCATCAATCCCTTATGTCGCCCCTTGGCTCCGGTGAAGGCCCCGGCCTCATGGCCGAAAAGCTCCGAATTCAAGGAGGTCATGGGGCAAGGCCGCGCAATTCACCTCAACGAAGGGAGCCGAGGCGCGCTGACCGGAATAATGCAGGATCTTCGCGGCAAGGCCTTTGCCCGTGCCGGTCTCGCCGGTAATCGTCACCGCGGAAAAGGGAACGCCGCCCAAACGGCTCAGCATGTCGCGCACGGACTGCGCGGCCACGCTTCGGCCCAGATAGGCATCGGGCTGATAGCGATTGCCCTCCTGGCGCGTCTGCCGGACGAGACGGCGCTGCGCCGTCGCGCTGCGCGCAGCCCCTGCGACGACAAGATCGAGACGGTCCGTGTCGCAAGGCTTGGTCAGAAAGTCGAACGCGCCGAGCCGCAATGCGCGCACGGCATCCGGCGCCTCGCCATAGCCGGTCAGAAAGATCCACTCGCTTCCGCCCGCCATGCGCTTGTGCAGGCGGTCGAGAAGATCGAGGCCGTTGCCGTCCGGCAAGGCCAGGTCGGAGAGCACAACGACCGGATCGGCCTGACCGGTGTTGAGCAGTCTCTCCGCCGCCTTGATCGACGGCGCCAGGAGAACATCCCATCCCGCGCGGCGATAATGCCGCTGCAACTCCGTGCCCAGGAGCTGCTCATCTTCAATAATCAGCAGTTGATCGGTCATCGATCCGTTCCGCATGGCAAGGTCAGCGTCACTTCCGCGCCGCCGCCCGATGGGTTCGCAAGCGTCATGGTGCCGCCCGCGCCTGTCGCGAAGCGGCGCACCATGGCAAGGCCGAGCCCCGTTCCGTCCGCACGGCCGGTCGCAAAGGGGCGCGGGCCGAGTTCGAGCAATTCAGCCGTAAAGCCGGGGCCGTCGTCCCGCACCCGGATTTCGATGCTCCGGTCACTTCTGGCGGCACTGACCTGCACCGCGCCTTTACCGGTGCCGATTGCCTGAACGGCATTCAGGATCAGGTTCAGAAGCGCCTGCCGAAGCCCGTCGCGGGGAAGGCGGCATTCGATGTCTTCCGTGATGTCGGCCGTGAGCTGGATGTCTTCCGGCACCTGATAGCGCACCAGCGCCATGAATTCGTTAACGTCGGCGGCAAGATTGAGCCGCACCGGCATTTCCGAATAGGCGCGTGCCCCTTCCAGCAGATCGTTGAGCAGCCGCGCGACCCGCTGCAATTCGCGCACCACGGGATCGAGACGGGCGTAGATCTCCTCGCTCGGGCAATGCTCCTTGCGGCAGTCGGCTTGCAGGTTCCGCAGCGCCATCTCCATGCCGGCGAGCGGGTTGCGAAGCTCATGCGCGATCCGTGCGGCCATCTCGCCCACGGCGGCCAGCCGGTCGACCGCCGCCAGATTGCGCTGTTGCCTGAGTAACGTCTCGGTCGCGGCGCGCACCTGCGACTCGAGCGCGCGGCGGCGTTCCAGATTTTCCGCCTCCGCTTCGTTCAGACGACCGACGAGCTGATTGTAGCTGCGGATGATGGGCTGCATGACGGGGACGGCCGATTCCGCCGATGCCGGGCGAAAATCATGCACGGTCAGGCGTTGCAGCAGGCCATTGATGTTCACGAGCGGGCGGAAAATCTGTGAGCGGAGCAGCAGGAGCAGCGAGACGACCGCCGCCGGCAGCAGAAACAGCGCACCCAGGGCGAAAGCGAGCTCTCGCTCCGCTGCCGCGTGCATCGCTCCGATGATCTCTTCCTGAGCCGTGCTTTCATGTTCGATGACGGCGTGAATCTCGTTCAACACGTCGCCAAGGGCAGCCGTTGGCTTCAGCGAGGCGGCATCCAGGGCCGCCTGTGCCTTCTGCAGCCTCTCAGGCGTGCTCGGACTGAGTTGGGCGTCTTCTGCGATGATCTGGCCCAGCTTCTGTCGCAGCGCTTCGATTTCGGAAGCCGCGGGCGATTGATTGGTCGTAAGGAGGCGGTCCCAAAGGTCCTGGGCGCGTAGCGACACGTCATAAACTTGCTGCAGGTGATTTGCGTGCAAGCGCACCGGCTTGATCTGGTACAAGGCCGTCCACGCCGTCACGATGAGAAGGGCGAGTGCTGTCAGCAGAGCGAGTCCGGCAATGCCGAGCGTCAATCCCAACGGCCGGTAGATCTGAAATCGGCTCGAGGCCGTGCTGGCCGTCGCCATTGCCGACATGTCCAAACTCCAATTCATAGCTCCGATCCGGCCCATCTATATATGTTGCCCCCTGAAGTTTGATTCTACAGGCAAGACAACGCCCCGCCGCATATTGTGTTGAATGCGTCGGTCGCACTCCGTCGATACTGTCCTATCTCCGATTATCGCTGCACTCTCGACCATTGCCGCAGGTGCGGCCCGATCACAGTCCGCCAAGCGCCTTCCCGCGCTGCATCTCAAGTCTTTATCGACCGGCTTTGAATTCCCGGTCGATTAGCGCCACCCATTGGCTGAAATAAAGTTTAAGCGCCTCGATCTCGGCGGCGATCGTTGCCCGGCGCTGGGGGTATTTGGCTCCCTTCGCCAGCTCCTCGGCAAGCTTTGCCGCATAGACGCGCTCGATTTGCCGCGCATTGGCTTTCATTCTCGTATCGCCGCTCAGAACCCCGCGAGCGGCAAGCTTGTATTGTCGCTCGGTAAGGCGGTGCTTAAGCTCTTCGAATTTGTGACCCAAACTGCTCTTGTCTTCAGTCATTGGACGATCTTTCGTGAATTGGCGGCGTACGCTATTGAAACTGCGCTCACCAGGTAATAAGTCGATGAGCAACCTCTGTGCCAATCCGCATGCGACAGGTCTCAACGGCCGAAATTGTTCTTTTTACGCAAGTTTTTGCCGGCGGCGGCGAAATCGGTCGAGGCGGTTGGGCTTATCCACCACTGAAGTGGGGCATATCCACCAACGGAAGCTGTGGTCTGCCGGCGTCGTGTTGCCGATCGGAGCTGGCGGCTGACGGTGAGAGAGTGCGCCCTCTGATCGAAGGCCGACACAATGCCGAACGGACCGGAGACCCGATCTGAATGTCCAGTCTGATCCCTTATATCGTGCAATCAGGGGTGCCGGTCGTCGTTCTCGTCGTCGGGCTGGAATCGCTGGGTCTGCCTTTGCCTGGCGAAACGCTCATAATTGCACTTGGCACCGCTGCCGGCGTGGAGCACATCGATGTCGCCGGGCTCTTCTTCGCCGTCTGGGCTGGCGCGATTATCGGTGACAATATCGGCTATTTCATCGGCCGCCGCTTCGGCAAGCACGCCATCCTGAAATTTGGACGCCCCTCCGGCTTGACAGAGGCGCGGCTGGCGCGGTTCGAGGCGCAATTTCAACGTTACGGCGTGTTCGTCGTTCTCATCGCCAGGTTCTTCATCATTCTGCGTCAGCTAAACGGGATCATCGCCGGCAGTCTCGAATTGCCCTGGTGGCGGTTCCTGGCGGCGAATATGATCGGGGCCGGACTTTGGGTCGGCTTCTGGCTTTATGCCAGTTCCTATTTCTCCTCCCATTTCGTCGGACTTGCCCAGCGCCTTCACGGCCTGAAGCTGGTTCTGCTCGCCATTATCGCGATTGCCGCCGTCGGCGCGGCGATCATTCTTCATCGCCGATTGCGCGGTCCGCGTGGCTAGCGCAACGCGGCGGGTATGCCGGGGAAATTTCGTGGTCACGACGAGACCGGGGCAGTTGTCGCCCAGCTCGATTTTCGCGCCATGAAGCTGCGCGATCGCGGCGACGAGACTTAAGCCCAGGCCGCTTCCGGGCGTGGAGCGCGATTTCTCCAGACGGTAGAGCCGCTGGAAGACTTTTTCACGCTCCGCCTTGGGAATCCCCGGACCGGTATCGAGAAGCTGTGCCGTGACATAGTCATCATCTGCCTCCAGATTAAGTGTAATCAATGTGTTCTTCGGGCAGTGTCGAATCGCGTTTTCAATCAGATTGGCGAAGAGCTGCGTCAGAAGCTCCCGGTCTCCGTAAACCGTCGTCTCGCCCGTGCCGCCGAGGTTTGCCTCGAACCTGTATCCTTCGTCTTCGATCACGGCATCATAGGCATCCGCGACATCGGATAACAGCTCCCGCAGATCGAGTGGCAGGAACCGCGTTCGCCCGGCGCCGGCCTCGATCTGGGTAATGCGCAGAAGCGCCTCGAAGGTCTCGACGATCCGGTCGATCTCGCCGAGCGCCTCGTCGACAACACTGCGAAATTCGTCAACTCTGCCGGCATTCGTGCGGACATTATCCAGCTTCTGGCGCAGACGGCCGATGGGATGCTTCAGATCGTGAGCAATATCCGACGAGGTCTGGTTGACGCCCTGGATCAGTCTCTCAAGCTGGTCGAGCGTCTGGTTGATCTGCAGAGCGACATGATCGAGATCATCTCGAGCGCCTATCACCGGCACCCGCTTCGTAATCTCGCCCCCCGCGACCGCCGTCAGCGTCGACGCCAGCACGTCGATCTTGCGCTGGGCTCGCCGCGCCAGATACGTTCCGAGAAAAGCGGGAATGACAATGGCGACCGCAAGCCCCCATATCAGTGCGTCCAGCAGAGTCCGGGACGTTTCCGCAATCACGCGGTCATTGTCGCCGACTAGCAATTCACCGTTCGAGACAGGCGTCCAAATCGCGTAAAAGCGGTCGTCGGGCCGGCCGATGGACAAGATGGCGGGAAATTCGGACCGGTCGAGAATACGCCAGCCCTGGAAACGTTGCGCATTGTGAATATTTCCGGCAATCGGGCGTCCAGCCTTATCGACGAGAAGAAAAATGCTGTCGGCATCACGGACCGAGGCGGCCTCGCTGGCGACGACCTGCGCCAGATCGACAAACTCCTGTTCGCGGTCGACACGGACCAGAGCGTCCCGCGTCTGCACCACGCGCTCCTGAATCCGCGCGATCAGCGACTGCGTCAGGCTGAAATAGAGCAAAGCAAAGAGCACAAGGACCGTCAGAACGAACAGGCCGCTAAAGGCGAAGGCAAGCCGGACCGCGGTCCGGCCGCGAAATTCGTCAATCCGCATGAATGGAGTAGCCCGTGCCGCGGACGGTCTGAATGAGCTCCTTGTCGAAAGGCTTGTCAACTTTGGCCCTGAGGCGGGAAATATGGGTTTCGACGACGCTGGTCTTCGGGTCGAAATGGAAATCCCAGACACGTTCCAGCAGCATCGTCCGCGTCAGGACGCGGCCGCGATTGCGCATCAAGACTTCCAGCAGGCGAAATTCGCGCGGCTGCAGATCGATCCGCACGTCGCCGCGCGTTACGGTGTGGCGGATCAGATCCATCGACAAATCGCCGACACGCAGCACCGTTTCCTCGCCCTTCAACGGAGGGCGCCGGGCGACGGCATGGATGCGGGCCAGCAATTCGGAAAATGCGAAGGGCTTGGAGATGTAGTCGTCCCCGCCAGCTTGAAGGCCGGTAACCCGGTCCTCGACCCCGCCAAGCGAGGTCACGAAGATGGCGGGCACGTGCCGCCCGGAGCCGCGCAGGGTCTTTACCAGCGACAAACCGTCGAGGCCGGGCAGCATCCGGTCGACGATCATGACATCGTAATTTTCCATGGTGGCTTGCAGGAGCGCGTCCTGGCCATCGCTCAAATCATCGACGCTATGGCCCTCTTTTTTAAGGCCGTTCACGATATAAGCCGACGTCTCTCGATCGTCCTCAACAACCAGAATCCGCATTTTTCGCGTCTCCGGGGCGTGCGTCAGCGATGAATGGCGACCTTCCTACGGGTCTAGATCACCCCTCGTCCAATTGGAATCAATTGAACGCGGTTAAGTTGATCTATTTCAAGAGACGAGCGCAACTGTTCCCACGTCCATCCCCGCCTTCGCGGGGACATGCTTGGACGCACGTTGCGCTAGCGCCGCATGCCCCTTGCGGATTTTTGTCTTCATCGATGATCGTCACGCGTCCCATAATTTCCCTTGCTCGGGTCAAAGCAGCGCAAACAGTCCTGCTACCATACCTTATTTAGAGCACTCGCCTGACCGGGAAAAGGGGCGGCAGGTCTAAAACCTGCCGCCAAGGCTTGATGTGGGGCAAGAGGGTTCGGGAGATCTATTTCTTCACGCAAACTTTCTTGGCGGCATCCCACGTCACGCCTTTTACTTTCCGACATTCCGTTTTGGTCTTCGGGCATTGGCTGCACAAGCGGCGATCGGCGCCATCACGGCAAAAAGAACGCTGGCGGCGACGACAGAGCTTAATAGTTCGGCAAACATCACGAGGTCTCCCTCCAGCGGCTGATAGCGCCGTGCCAAATGCGCGGCGATAAAGACCATGCGTCCCGCTCCTTACAGGCGCTTTGCCCAAACTTTACGCTTTTGTAAGGGGATAGCCGGCGGATTGAGCTTATTTGATAACGCCTGTTGGACGACGATCGCGCTGTGCTGCCGCCGAAGTTGGCGCCGCAAAATCTCTCTAAATCATTGATTTACAAGGATTTTAGAGT
>CAVVOX010000001.1:0-18928 GCA_963749875.1 uncultured Alphaproteobacteria bacterium | reverse complement strand
GGCGCACCCAACAGGATTCGAACCTGTGACCTTTGCCTTCGGAGGGCAACGCTCTATCCAGCTGAGCTATGGGTGCGTAAGCAATGCCGCTTTCGGATCGCACATTAAGCGAACGGCGCGGCAAACGCAATCTTCGGGCGCCGCATGTCCGTTTGGTTGCCGGCCGCCGGTCAGCCTCCGACCTTCGCATTCCTCACGTCGTTCAGCGTCCAATCATAGCCGTGTCCCACGATCGTGACCTTGCTCCCAAGCTTTTTCGCCAGTTCGGGCTTGGCATATTGGCGCAGATGAGCGATCACGCCGCGCTCGCCACCGCCGAAATCCTCCTTGAACCATTCATAGATGCTCGATACCCGCAAAGCACCACTTTGACCGATACTGACACCGCGCGGATGATTGACATAGGCCTTTGCGGCGGTGATGAGGTCGGCGTCGAGCGAGGCGGCGGTCCACGGTGTCGGCTTCAAATTGGGGCAGCCGATCGAGGCGCAATTGACGGCGTAATGCACGCGGGGGTCCTTGAATTTCGGGCGCAGAATCGAATGTTCGATCTCGTCCAGCGACAGGGAACGGCCCTCGATCGTGACGAGCTTCGTCCGCCAGGGGCCGGTATAGGCTTTGAAATCGAACAGGCTCGTGCCCGTGCTCTCGATGTCGCGGATCGATTTGACGGGATATTTGTCGAGCACGACCTTCAGCGTCGCTGCGTTGTACAGATTGACCCAGAAGGCAAAGGCCTCGGCGCGGCTCATCGTCGAGGGCTTCTGCGACTGGAGGTCGGAGAGATAGGCTCCGAGCCGCTGGAGATCGGCCTTGTTCGTCTTCCACTCCGCATAGTTGACCCAATTGATGCCCGCCGGTCCGGTGACGATATACTTGTCGAGCAGCTCTGCATAGACAGCGTTGCCTGACTGGGCCCGAAGCTCTGAGCCGCCGATGGAGACGGCTCCGAAGATGGCGAGCGCCGCTATCAGGAAACGTCTCCGGGTCATGGTCTTTCATCTCCTTGGCCGCGCGCTGGAATGACGTGATAGGTCCGAGCGCGCTGTCTATCAGCATAATGGGACGGAGAAGCGTTGTGAGGAGGGAGTCACGGCAAGTTTATGTCGAATTGACCGCCGACAATGCCGGCGCGCTCGAGTGGTTCCGGCGCAATGCGCATCGCAGAGAAGGTGTTTCCCTCATGAACGGGCATCTTGGCAGCGGCCTTGGCCGCCCCTATCCTCTCGCCTTCGGCATTTGATTCCAGGACATGCAATGACAGCAGCTTTGGACCGCATTCCCCAGACTATCGCCAACGAGATCCAGGCCAGGCCGCAGCAGGTAACCGCAGCGATCGGACTTCTGGACGAAGGCTCGACCGTGCCGTTCATCGCCCGTTACCGCAAGGAGGCGACCGGCGGTCTGGATGACCAGCAACTTCGCCAGCTTGAGGAGCGCCTTGGCTATCTGCGCGAGCTGGAAGCGCGGCGGAAGACCGTTCTCGACAACATTTCCTCGCAAGGCAAGCTGACCGATGAGCTGACGGCGAAGATCGCAGCGGTCGAGACCAAGGCCGAACTCGAAGATCTCTACCTGCCTTACAAACCGAAGCGGCGCACCCGCGCGCAGATTGCCCGCGAGAAAGGGCTGCAGCCGCTCGCCGATCAGATCCTGGAAAACCGCAAGCTCGATCCGGCCGAATTCGCCAAGCAATTCGTCACCGAAGAGGTGGCCGACACGAAAGCCGCGCTCGACGGCGCGCGCGATATCCTTACCGAGACCTTCGCCGAGAATGCCGATCTGGTCGGCACGCTGCGCAATCATATGAAGGGCCGCGCGGTGATGCGCGCGACCGTCTCCAAAGGCAAGGAAGAGGAAGGCGCGAAATTCGCCGACTATTTCAATTATTCGGAGAACTGGAAGGACATTCCGAGCCACCGGGCGCTCGCCATGCTGCGCGCGCGCAACGAGGAGGTGATCTCGCTCGACATCGAGGTCGATGCCGAAGACACCTCCGCCGTCAAGCCTGTCGAGCGGATCATCGCGAACACCTACGACATTCAGCCGAAGCGCGGCGCGGCGGATGAATGGCTGATGGGCGTTGCGCGCTGGGCCTGGAAAGTGAAACTGTCCTTGAGCCTTGGCGTCGATCTGATGACCGAGATGCGCGAGCGCGCCGAGGAAGAGGCGATCCATGTCTTTGCGCGCAATCTGAAGGATCTGTTGCTCGCCGCTCCGGCTGGCTCGCGAGCGACCATGGGCCTCGATCCGGGCATTCGCACGGGCGTGAAAGTTGCGGTGGTCGATGGGACCGGCAAGCTTGTCGATACGTCGACCATCTATCCGTTCCAGCCGCGCAATGACGTTCGCGGCGCCCAGGCCGAGCTGGCGGGGTTGATCCGCAAGCATAAGGTCGAACTGATCGCCATCGGCAACGGCACGGCGAGCCGCGAGACCGACAAGCTGGTTGCGGAGATGCTTAGCCTGATGCCGCCGCCCAAGCCGATCAAGATCGTGGTCAGCGAGGCGGGAGCGTCGGTTTATTCGGCGTCGGCGACCGCATCGGCGGAATTCCCCGATCTCGACGTCAGCTTGCGCGGTGCTGTCTCGATCGCGCGCCGCCTGCAGGACCCGCTTGCGGAGCTGGTCAAGATCGAGCCGAAATCGATCGGTGTCGGCCAGTATCAACACGATGTCGACGAGAGCCGCCTCGCTAAATCGCTCGACGCCGTTGTCGAAGACGCGGTGAATGCGGTCGGCGTCGATCTTAACATGGCATCGGCCTCGCTTCTGGCGCGCGTTTCCGGGCTTGGCACTTCGCTCGCCGAGGCGGTCGTCGCGCACCGCAACCAGAATGGTCCGTTCAAGACGCGGAAAGAGCTGCTCAAGGTCTCCCGTCTCGGGCCGAAAGCCTTCGAGCAATGTGCGGGCTTTCTGCGCATCCGGGACGGCAAGGAGCCGCTCGACGCCTCCGCCGTGCACCCGGAAGCCTATAGCGTTGCCAAGAAGATCGTCGAAGCCTGCGGGCGCGATGTCCGCTCGCTGATGAGCGACTAAGGCGCGCTGAAGGCGCTCAATCCGGCCGTGTTCGTCGATGAGAAATTCGGCCTGCCGACGGTGCGTGACATCATCGCCGAACTGGAAAAGCCGGGCCGCGACCCGCGTCCGGAGTTCAAGACCGCGACCTTCGCCGAAGGCATCGAGGAGATAAGCGATCTGCGCCCTGGCATGTCACTGGAAGGAACCGTCACCAACGTGGCGGCGTTCGGCGCTTTCGTCGATGTCGGCGTGCATCAGGATGGCCTCGTCCACGTCTCGCAACTCGCCGACCGTTTCGTGAAAGACCCCCATGAGGTCGTCAAGGCAGGCGATGTTGTGAAAGTGCGCGTGCTCGAAGTCGATGTGAAGCGTAAGCGGATCAGCCTCTCCATGCGCAAGGATGGCGGCGGCGAGGCGCGTCCGAGCGGCGGCGCGAGGGATAAGCGCGAAACCGTTCGCGGCCCGACGTCCAGTCGTCCGCCCGCCCGCGGCAAGGATAAGCAGGGCGATATGGGCGCGTTCGGCGCGGCCCTCGCCGAAGCCATGCGGCGGAAATAGCAGGGGGGCACCGCCATATCACCGCTTCCGCCCTATGCGGGTGGGTCAAGGGTATGGATGGGGCGACGAATCCCGAACTCGATCAATAAGTTAGCGTCCCATCACCCGGCGCTTCGCGCCGTCCTCCCCCCGAGGGGAGAGGCCAAGAAGTTTCGACTTCCGCAAAAGGTCCTGCCTCAACCGAAATTTCTCGCGTGCCGTGCCGAAGCGCATTGCGGATGCCGTGCCGCGATCTATCTTAGAGGCTGAACCTCAAAAATGGATCCCGCATGACAACGCTCGACAACCCGCTTCTTGCCGAATGGACCGCGCCCTACGAAATGCCGCCATTCGCCGAGATCAGGCCGGAACACTATCTGCCCGCTTTCGAAGCCGCCTTTGCCGCGCATGACAAAGAGATCGCTGCGATCATCGCCGATCCGGCGCCCCCGAGCTTCGACAATGTGCCGGGAGCCTTAGAGCGCAGCGGCGAAATGCTGCGCCGGGTCGCATCAGTCTTCTTCAATCTGGTGAGCACGGACAGCGATGAGACGCTTCAGGAAATCGAGCGCGAAATCACGCCGCGCATGGCGGCCCACAATCAGGCGATCTACACCAATCAGGATCTCTTTAATAAGATCGATGCGGTCAAAAGCAGGGTCGAAGAGCTCGACCTGACATCGGAGCAGCGGCGTCTCCTGGAAGAGGCCCACCGTGTCTTCGTCCGCTCCGGCGCGCAGCTCGACGAGGCCGGCCGCAGGCGCATGGCCGAGATCACCGAACGGCTGGCTGCGCTCTCCACACAATTCGCCCAGAATGTGCTGGCCGATGAAAGCGGCTATCTGATGCTGCTCGATGAGAGTGATCTCGACGGATTGCCCGGCTTCCTTCGTTCGGCGGCCGCGGCGACGGCGAAAGACCGCGGTCATGAGGGCAAATATGCGATCACCCTTTCGCGCTCCAGCATTGGGCCGTTCCTGCAATTCTCGAGCCGGCGGGCTCTGCGCGAGGAGGCCTTCACGGCCTGGATCGCGCGGGGAGCGAATGGCGGCGGCACGGATAATCGTGCGATCATCGCCGAGACTTTGCGACTGCGCGCGGAGAAGGCCAGGCTGCTCGGATTCGACACCTTTGCCGAATACAGCCTCGATAATACGATGGCCAAGACGGCCGATGCCGTGCGCGACCTGCTGCTGGCCGTCTGGGAGCCGGCGCGCGCCCGTGCGGCCGAGGATCGCGACGAGCTGGCGAGACTGGTGGCCGAGGAGGGCGGCAATTTCGCCGTCGCGCCGTGGGACTGGCGGCACTATGCCGAGAAGCTTCGCAAGGCGAAGCACAATCTCGATGAAGCCGAGCTGAAGCCCTATTTCGAGCTGAACCGCATGATCGAGGCGGCATTCGAGACCGCGCGGCGGCTGTTCGGCCTCAGCTTCAAGGAACGGACCGATCTGCCCGTCTATCATCCCGATGTGCGCGTCTGGGAAGCGTTCGACCGGGAAGGCAAGCCGGTCGGGCTTTTTGTGGGCGACTATTTCACAAGACCGTCGAAGCGTGGCGGTGCCTGGATGTCGAGCTTCCGCAATCAGGACAGGCTGGACGGCGCCGAGGTTCGGCCGATCATCGTCAATGTCCTCAATCTGGTGAAGGGCGCGCCCGGCGAGCCGTCGCTGCTGAGCGTCGACGATGTACGCACGCTGTTCCACGAATTCGGCCATGGACTGCACGGGCTTCTATCCAATGTGACCTATCCTTCGCTGTCCGGGACCAGCGTGAAGCGGGACTTCGTCGAGCTGCCGTCGCAGCTCTATGAGCACTGGGCGATGACGCCCGAGATCCTGAAGCGCTATGCGCTGCATTCGGAGACCGGCGCGCCGATGCCCGACGATCTGCTGGAGCGGGTGCTGGATGCGCGCAAATTCGATCAGGGCTTTGCCACGGTCGAATATGCCGCCTCCGCCATCATCGATCTCGACCTGCATCAATCCGCTGAGCCGGACAGCGCGATCGACATCGATGCGGCGGAAACCGCGTTCATCGAGCGGGTCGGCATGCCCGCCGAGATCGTGCTGCGCCACCGGCCGACGCATTTTCTGCATCTGTTCGCGGGCGGCTATGCGGCGGGCTATTACAGCTATCTGTGGTCGGAGGTGATGGACGCCGATGCCTTCGGCGCCTTCGAGGAAACCGGCGACGTCTTCCACCCGGAGACCGCGGAAAAGCTGCACCGCTACATCTATTCCAGCGGCGGCAGCATGGATCCGGCGGAGGCCTATCGCGCCTTTCGCGGCCGGATGCCGGAGATCGGCGCATTGCTGGCCAAGCGCGGGCTGACGCCGCCGCATAGCGACGAAGTGTAGGTGGAGGTTGTGCGGGGATGGATTGGCCGGAGCTCAGTGCCTATCACATGCCGGCGCTCGAGCGGAACGCAGCGCGTCACAATATGATTCTGGCCTGGATGGCGCGGGCGGCGGATGCGCCGACCGGCGAGGCGCAGAAATGGTCCTTTCCCGAGCCCGGCGCTTGCGCGATCCGGACCGATCAGCGCCACGGGCTCATCTTAGGCGAGCTGAGACGGGAGCATTGCGAGACACTCGCTGCGCAGGTTGCCGGAACGCGTTTCAAGAGCGTTGTCGGGCCGGACGATGCTCCGCTCTGGTTCGTCGAGCGTGCCGAGGCGTTGGGCGAGCGCTTCGAAGAGCCGATGCCGCAGCGTATCCACGCGCTGTCCGAAGCACCGATCTATCCCGGCGTTCCCGGCACGGCCCGTCCGGCAACGGCAACGGCGCGGATGCGGATCTGTTCGCCGAATGGGCCGCGACGTTCATGGCCGAGGCCGCACCGCAGGACGATCCTCTGCCGCGCGACCGTCTGGAGCGCATCGCCGCTTCGGGAGACATTCTGTTCTGGTTAGCCGCCGGCGAGCCGGTGTCAATGGCCGGCATTGTCCGGCGGATACGCAACGCCGCCGCCATCGCCTGGGTCTATACGCCCCCGGAGCTGCGCGGCCGCGGCTATGCCGGCTCGGTCACCGCCGCCGTCGTCGAGATGGTCTATACCGAAGGGCGCAAGACTGCTTGCCTCTACACCGATCTGCGCAACCCGGCTGCGAACCGCTGCTACGAGAAGATCGGCTTTCGGCCGGTTTGCGAAAGCTGGCACTTCTCGCAGGCTACGGAGTGAGCGCCAGCGCCCTGACCGCAATGCGTGACCCTGGTCTCGAAGCTCGGTCGGACCAGTTCCTCCCCTACGTCGTGTGGACACCCCCATGACTGCCTGCCAAAAAGCAGCCCTTAAATCTGATTTGCCCGCCCTTTGGAATCCCAAGAGTCCACACGAGCTAACGCTTCGAAAGCTGCTTTTCGATGCCATTGCGCATCTTATCCGTGCAGCTCTTTTCATGCTCCCGGTAATTTTTGAGCATGAAGCTCTGCATCGTCCCGTGCAGCATGGCGACGATGGCGATCTGCCGCTCGGACATGGCGAGTTTCCGGCGCTGATAGGTGATGAAGGGAATGAAGATCCGTCTTCTCCAGTCGATCGCGCAAAACGCCGCGACGCCGGACATGAGGCCGATCTGCATGGCCCGGCGGGCTTGCTCGATGGTGATCGGCGGGTTCGCCTTCTCAGCCTCCGTCGCCGGCGAGCAGAGTTGCGGCTCGCATTTGGATCGGTCCGTTCCATCCGCGCTGGCCGGGCATTTGTCCGGCCCGCAGCGCGCCTGATGAATCTCCGACAGGGCGCGCTGAACCATCTGAGCGACGGATTGGTCGAGGAGCGCATTGTTCAGAATGCGCTGCCAAGGCGGCAGGTCGATCACGGGGTTCCGCTTATCAAGACTGGCCCGCAGCGCCTCGGGACAGGTCTTCAGCGCTTGCAGCTGAGCGTAATCCCTGCCGAACTGCGCATTGTGAATGAGATTGAGAAGCTCGAGCTTGCGGGCGTCGTGAATGCCGCGCAGCTGAAATTGCTGCATCATGAGCGGATAGGCGCGCTGTTTCCATTCAAGGCCGCACCATTTGAGCCGGGCCGAGGTGGCGCCGGCCAGGAGGGCAATGCGTGCCTCATCGACGTCGATGGGAGGCGAGGTGAATTCTTCCGTAGTGGCCTTGGCACAAGGGGCTTTGCCGCATTTTACCGTGTGTATGGCGCTCAGGGCGCGCGTAATGGCGCGCTGAACGTCGCCGCGGTTGAAATAGGGCGGGCTCTCGGGATCCTGAGCCTCGGCATGGCCGGATAGGGCAATGGCAAGCCCGAAAAGGAGACCGGAAAAGCGAAGCAGCATAGGCGCTGTCCCTCAATTGAGCAGCGAGGCTAACATGAAGAATGTGGCGGCAAAACAGCGCCCGCCCCGCAGCGGGGATGGGCCGCGCGCTATTCGGTTTCCGAATATTCGATGATCGGTTCGCGCTCCGCCCGAAGGCTCCGATAGGGAAGGGCCACCGACATCTTGTTACCGGATCTGCGCTTGAATTGGATGGTCCGGATGAACTCCCTGATGCGCGGCTGAATCTCGGTGCGCCAGCGCGTGCCGTTGAAGACGCCGTAATGGCCGACACCCGGTTGGACATAATGATATTTCTCATCGACAGGGATGTTCGTGCACAGATCGTGCGCGGCTTCTGTCTGGCCGAGGCCGCAAATGTCGTCGCACTCGCCTTCCACGGTCATCAAGGCCGTTTGCTCCATCGCGCTGCAATCGACAGGCTCGCCGCGATGCATCATTTCGCCGTCCGGCAGCGCATGATCCTGAAACACGGTCTTGACCGTCTGGAGATAGAATTCGGCGGGCAGGTCCATGACCGCCAGATACTCCTCGTAGAAGTCCTGGTGCTGCTGGACACTATCGCAATCGCCTTTCACCAGATCCTCGAAAAGATTCTGGTGGGCGCTAATATGCCGTTCCAGGTTCATCTGCATGAAGCCGGTCAGCTGTATGAAGCCCGGATAGACCTTGCGCAGGAACCCCGGATTGGGGACCGGCACGCGGTGAATGACATTTTTCTCGAACCACTCTATCGGCCGGTTCTTGGCGAGCTGATTCACCGCCGTTTCATTGCGCCGCGTATCGATAGGGCCGCCCATCAGGGTCAACGAGTCAGGCTGCAGCGGATCGTTTCGCGAAGCCATCAGCGCGGCGGCGGCCAGCACGGGCACGGCGGGCTGGCAGACGGCGATCACATGCGTGCTGTCACCGATAAAATGAATGAACTCGATAATGTAGTCGATGAAATCATCAAGATCGAAGCGGCCCTCGCTGAGCGGCACCATCCGCGCATCCGCCCAATCGGTGATGTAGACATTATGCTCCGGGATCATCGCCTCGACCGTCCCGCGCAGGAGCGTCGCATAGTGGCCGGAGAGCGGGGCGACGATCAGCACCTTGGGGTCATAGCGCCGGCCGATCACACCCTGATCGCGGTCGAAATGGACCAGGTTGCAGAAGGTCTTGCTATAGACGACTTGCTCGTTGATCGGCACCGGCATCCCGAAGATCTGTGTCTCCTCAATTTCCCATTCGGGCTTGCCGTAGCGGCGCGTGATGTTTTCGAACACCTCGCAGCCGGCGGCAATCATCCGCGGCATGAGCATGTCGCGGAACGGGTTGAGCGGCGATTCGAGCTGCATCTTCAGGCCCTGCGCCCCCCAGCGCATCGGCGTAACCGCCGCGTGGGCCATTTCGTAAGTGTAGTAGTTCATCGGATTATGCCTTCCCCACGGCGCCGTTTGTATACACGCTGTCATATAAATATGCGGCAGGTCGTTGTGCAGTGCAATAGTCTTGCATCGCGCGACTTCGAGTCGTCGCGTGCAAGAGTGAAAAAATTCAGTCGCTTATGCGAAAGAATTGGCGAAACGGAACATGTCGCGATGCGAAATGAAACGTGGCAATGATTAGGTGAACTACCTATGTGTGTTCTTGCCCTGTGGCTGGGTCAGCTTGGACATGCCAATAGACTTCGGATCCCCGCTTTACTCGCCTGTCCCGGCCTCGAGCCAAGATCCGGGGTGACGTTCCTTCCCGCCAAAACTGATCCCGCATCAATCATCGGCGCAGCCGTCAAATTCCACCTCGACGGTCGCATGGGCGATCCCGAAGCGCTCCGCCAGGCGCTTCTTCACATCCGCCGCAACGCGCTCGGGACGGCTCGCGCCCGACAGGCGAACATGCATCGTCACCATGGGGCGTTCCTGCGTGATCGACCAGGCGTGAACATGATGAACGTCCGCGATGGACGGGAAGGTGCCGGTCAGGTCGCGCGCGATTTCGCGGCCATCGATCCCGCTTGGTGCGCCTTCCAGGAGAATATGGCCGCTCTCCCGGACGACCTGCCAGGCCGAGCGGAGAATGATCAGCGCGACCAGCACCGACAGGATCGGGTCGATCGGCGTCCAGCCCGTCGCCATGATGACGACCGCGGCGGCGAGCGCGGCAATCGAGCCGAGCAGGTCGCCCATCACATGCAGCGCCGCCGCCCGCACATTGAGATTTTCCTTGTCCCCGCCTTGCAGCACCCAGAAGGCGGCGATGTTGACGGCGAGCCCCGCCAGCGCGATCGCGAACATGACCCCGCCGAGAATGGCCGCCGGCTCCTGCAGCCGGTGCCAGGCTTCCGCCACGATCCAGGCGGCAATGCCGAACAGCGCCAGGCCGTTGCCGAAGGCGATCAGGATGGAAAAGCGGTCATAGCCATAGGTACGCTTCCAGTCCGCCGGACGGCGGGCGAGACGAAAGCCGTACCAGGCAAGGCCGAGGCTGGCGAAATCGGTCAGCATATGGCCGGCATCGGCGAGAAGCGCCAGCGAGCCCGATATCAGCCCGCCGGCCAATTCGGCGAACATGAAGAGGCCCGTTAGCAGCGCCGCCAGCCCGACGCGGCGTTCACTTGCGCCCCGGGCGTGATCGTGATGCCCATGGTTGTGCGTATGGCGGTGCGTCTCGGCGCGGCCTTGCGAATCTTTGTGTGCTGTCATGGCCCC
This sequence comes from uncultured Alphaproteobacteria bacterium, assembly GCA_963749875.1. Lineage (GTDB taxonomy): Bacteria > Pseudomonadota > Alphaproteobacteria > Rhizobiales > Rhodomicrobiaceae > JAHQVI01. The sequence goes on along the minus strand of CAVVOX010000001.1, from coordinate 8,392 downwards.
GAACATAGCGGTTGGCTTGGCCGGGCCCAAGGGATATCACGGAATCGCGCTGTTCCGCGGCGGCGTGGCCTCGGCGGTCAAGGGCTGGTAATATCGCGTCTCCGCCAGGGCCGGTTGTAGCGCTGCTGCCAGAGGTCAGAAGCCATCTTGGAGATCCCATGGTGAATGCAAGTTCGATGTCCCAGCTGCCCGCGGCGCAGCGTTTCCAAATTGGCGGGTTCGTCGTGACCGCGATCTCCGACGGCTATTCCCCGTTCAATCCTGCGAACTTTGTCGGCGTGACGGACGAGCTTCTGGAGACCGCCTTCCGCCGCGCCTATGTCGATCGGGAGCTTTATCGCAGCGCGCTCAACGCTTTCGTCATCGACACCGGCTCGCAGCTAATCCTGGTCGATTCGGGCGGCGGCGATTTCATCGGGCCGACGCTCGGGCGGCTCGAGACCAATCTGCGCGCGGCAGGCTATGACCCGGCAGGGATCACGACCCTCCTGATGACCCATCTCCACCCCGATCATGTCGGTGGCAGCGTCAAGGAGGGCGAGGCGGTCTTTCCGAATGCCGAATTCGTGGTGAGCGAAACCGAACATGCCCATTGGAACGATCCGGCGATTCGGGCGCGGGGCAGCGAACGGGCGCAGCGCGTCTTCGACCTCGTTCAGTCCGCCTTCGCCGCCTATGCCGGCCGCCTTCGCATCATCGCGGACAATGGCGAAGCCCTGCCCGGCGTCACCGCCGTGCCGCTACCGGGCCATACGCCGGGGCATATCGGCTATCGGATCGAAAGCGGCGGCAAATCGCTGCTGATCTGGGGCGATATCGTGCATGCCGCGCCGATTCAGCTCTTCCGGCCCGAGGTCACGGTGATTTTTGATGTCGATCCGGCCCAGGCGGTCGAGACCCGCAAGGCGTTGCTGGAGCAGGTCGCTGGCGAACGGACGCTTGTCGCAGGGATGCACACGCCGTTCCCCGGCCTTGGCTATATTGAAGCGTTGCAGGATGGCTATCGCTTCCTGCCCGCGGCGTGGCAATATATTGAATAAGATCCGGCGACGGAGTTTGGGTCGGCGAGCGCCAGGCGATGACTGTTACGATACGCGAATTCACCAGGTCTGACAGCGTGCAGCTCATCGCACTCGTCCGCGAGCTGCAGGGCCACGAGGCGCAATTCTTCGACCGGATGAAGGCGCCCGACGAGATCGGCGCCTGGTATCTGCACAATCTTCAGAAGGCGTGCGCCACGCATGACGGCGTGATTCTGGTGGCCGATCAGGGCGAAGCGGTCGTCGGCTATGCGGTTCTCCTGACCGCCGTACTATCGGAGGACATGCCTGAAGATGTCAATTCTGTCTATGCGCTGGTCATGGACCTTGCTGTTGCCGGGCAGGCGCGGCGAAAAGGGATCGGCACCAAGCTGCTGGAGGCCTGCGAGAGCCGGGCGCGCAAGGCCGGCGTCCGGTGGCTCCGCATTTCCGCCCTTGCCGAAAACCACGACGCAATCGCGGCCTATGAAAAGTTCGGGTTCAAGAATCATCTGCTGACGATGGAAAAGCCGCTTTGAGGCGGCGGATCGCCGTTGGCCATATCCCCTTGAATGCGCGGCGGGACGCACCCTCGCACGGATCTTGGCCGGTCGCGGGCTTGTGATCGCATTTCCTTTACTGCGAGGTCATGCACGCCTTAAAAGCGAGATAGATTGGATCGCGCCGCGAGACCGCCTCGCGGATGACAATTTGCCCCGTGGGAGAACGACATGAACAGACGCGAATTTCTGCAGCTTGGAACGGCGACCGCGCTCGGCGGCGTCACACTCTCTTTTCTCGGCCCCGTCGCCTTCGCTCAGAACACCGCGCAGGTCGCCGCCGCGCAGCGCTTCAAGGTGGGCGACATGATCGTGACCGCCCTGTCCGACGGTTATCTTGAGCTCGGCGCGTCGATCTTTTCCGGCCTGACCGAGGAGGAATTCCACGAGGCCCTGAAGGATGCCTTCCTGAAGCCCGGCGCCTATATCGCCTCGGTGAACGCCTTCGTCATCGAAGCAGGCGCGAACACCTACATCGTCGATTCGGGCTCCGGCAGCGCGCTCGGCCCTACTGCCGGCCATCTGCCCGGCAATCTCAGCGCCGCGGGGTATCAGCCCTCGGCCATCTCCGCCCTGTTCACCACTCATCTGCACCCGGATCATATTGGCGGCAGCGTCAAGGACGGAAAGCCGGTGTTCGACAAAGCCGAGTTCATCGTGACGGAGGCGGACCGCGCCTTCTGGAGCGATGCCGGCAAGCGCTCCAAGGCGGCGGAGCAGATGCAGGCTTTCTTCGACCTCGCGACGAGCGCGCTCAAGGCTTATGGTGACCGCCTGCGCGAGATCAGCGGCGAGACCGAAGTCGCCCCCGGCATTACCTCGGTTCCGCTTCACGGCCACACGCCGGGCCATACCGGCTATCGCCTGACGAGCGGTGACGAGACCATGCTGATCTGGGCCGACATCGTCCATGCCGCCCCGGCGCAGCTTCCCAATCCGGACGTAACCATCGGTTTCGACGTCGATCCCGCCCAGGCCGCCAAGACCCGCAAGGCGTTGCTGAAGCAGGTCGTCGCCGACCGCACGCTGATTGCCGGCTCGCATCTCCCCTTCCCCGGCGTCGGCCATATCGAGAAGGCGCAGGAAGGCTATCGTTTCGTGCCTGTTGGGTGGCAGTATTTGTAGGAGAACGGCGGCGCGTTGAGGCATTCGTCAGCCCTCACCCAAAATACTGAGGTGGCGAAGGAGAGAACTCGTGATCTCAAGGCGAAGCCTGCTGATTGGCGGCGGCGCTACGGCCGCCGGCGTTGGAGCGGCCTGGTATCTTTGGCCAGGCGAAGATCCCGCTTTTTCAAGGGCGCTCGCCGAGGGCAGACGGCGGCTGACCGAATGGCCGGATCAACGTCGGGCCCGTTTCGGGGAGATGGTTCGATACGCCACCCTCGCCGCGAACAGCCATAATACACAACCCTGGACCTTCGAGGTGACAGGCGAGGCGCTGCGGATCAAACTCGACGTGACGCGGCGCTGCCCGGTCGTCGATCCCGAGGACCGGCATCTCATGGCGTCGCTCGGCTGCGCTGCGGAGAATCTCGCCATTACCGCCCGTGCAGCGGGAATGCGATCCGTTTTCGAATTCGAAGCGCCGTCGCGCGCTATTCTTGTGCGGTTTAGCGATGCCCCGTCAGATAGTAGCGCGCTCTACGACGCTATTCCGAAACGCCAATCCACGCGTGCGCCGTTCGATCCCAGGCCATTGCCTCGGGCCGTCCTTCAGGCACTGGAAGATGCGACGCGCGCGCCCGGCGTACAGGCCCGCTTCTTGACGTCGCGCGGCGATCTGGACACGCTGAAACGCCTGGTCGTAGCAGGCAACACAGCGCAATGCAACGATACGGCCTTCGTTGACGAGCTGCTGCATTGGATCCGCTTCAATCAGACACATGCTGCCGAGACTCTTGACAGAACTCTATGCGGGCTCCTCGGACAATCCGCAATTGCCGCGCTGGCTGGGGAGAACTCTGTTTCCGCTCGTTTTTACGGCGGAGACTGAGAACCCCAAATATGAGGCGCAATTGGATGGGTCCGCGGGCGCGGTGATCCTCTATGCTGAGCGTGACGAACCCGAAGGCTGGTTCAATGTCGGACGGGCCAGCCAAAGGTTTCAGCTAGAGGCGACGGCGCGCGATATCCGGACGAGCTTTGTCAATCAGCCGATCGAGGTTGCATCGGTCCGGACCGAATTGACCACATGGCTCGGGGACGGTCTGCGTCCGGCGCTGATCTTGCGCTTTGGCCGCGGGCCGACACGCCCGTCATCACTCCGGCGGCCGCCCTCCATGGTACTGACTGACGCTTGATCTGTAGATCTATTTTTTTCTTACTGCCAAATTGAGGCTCACTCCATCCCCATCAGCAACTCCGCATTGCCTCCCGCCGCCGCCGTATTCACCGTCACCGTCTGCTCGGTCGCGAAGCGCGGCAGGTAATGCGGGCCGCCGGCCTTCGGTCCCGTTCCCGACAGGCCGTTGCCGCCGAAGGGCTGCACGCCGACGACCGCCCCGATCATGTTGCGGTTGACATAGACATTGCCGGTGGAGAGGTGGCGGGCGATGCGCTCGGCGGTCTCGTTGATGCGGGAGTGAATGCCGAGTGTGAGGCCGTAGCCCGTGGCGTCGATGGCGTCCAGCACATCCTCCAGCCGCTCGGCATTATAGCGCGCCACATGCAGAACGGGTCCGAAGATCTCCTCGCGCAGGGCGCGCGGGTCGGCGAGTTCGACGATGTGCGGGGCGACGAAGAAGCCGGTCTCCGGCGCCTCGCCCGCATAAAAAATGTGCCCGGCATTCGAGCCCTCGCGCACCGATGCGATGTAGCCGTCGAGCTTGACCTTGGCCTCGGCGTCGATCACCGGGCCGATATGGGTGGCCGGATCGCGCGGATCGCCGATCTTCAGCGCCGCAGCCGCCCCGGCGATCATCTCGATCATCCGGTCGGCCACATCCTCCTGCACGCAGAGAAGGCGCAGCGCCGAGCAGCGCTGGCCGGCCGAGCGGAAGGCGGACATCACCGCATCGTCCGCGACCTGCTCGGGCAGGGCGGTCGCGTCCACGATCATGCTGTTGACGCCGCCGGTCTCGGCGATCAGCGGGACGATCGGGCCGTCTTTGGCCGCGAGCGCGCGGTTGATTGCCCGCGCAACGTCCACCGAGCCGGTGAAGGCGACGCCCGCGACGCGCGGGTCTTCGACGAGCGCCGCACCGACACGGCCATCGCCCAGCGCCAGATGCAGCGCAGAGGTCGGCACGCCGGCTTCATGCAGCAGGCGGACGGTTTCGAAAGCAATGAGCGGGGTCTGCTCGGCGGACTTGGCGACGACGCTGTTGCCCGCCATAAGCGCGGCCGCGATCTGCCCCGTGAAGATGGCGAGCGGAAAATTCCAGGGCGAAATGCAGATGAAGACGCCGCGTCCGCGCAGCCGCAGCACGTTCGACTCACCCGTAGGGCCGGGCAGCGGCTCGCCATCGCTGAACAGCTTCCGCCCCTCGGCGGCGTAATAGCGGCAGAAATCGACCGCCTCGCGGAGTTCGGCGAGCGCGTCATCGAGCGTGCGCCCGCCCTCAGTCTGGATCAGATGGATAAGCAGCCCGCGCCGGGCTTCGAGCAGATCGCCGACCCGCTCCAGAATGGCCGCCCGCTCCTCCGCCGGCGTCGCGGACCAACCAGCGAACCCGGCCTGCGCGGTTTCCATCATTCGGCCGGCCGCCGCCGGGTCGAGCTCGATGACTTCGCCGATCTCGGTCCGCGCGTCGATCGGGTTGATTGCGGGGCGGCGTGTCCCCTCCGCCGGCTCGCCGCCGATGAGCGGGGTGGCCTTCGTCGTCCGGTTGCGATGCGCCGCGACATCGGAAATCAGCGCGCTGAGCGCGGAGCGGTCGCCGAATTCGACGCCCGCCGAATTAAGCCGCGAGAGCCCGTAGAGCCGGGGCGGCAGCGGAATGCTGGCATGACGGGCATAATCGGCGCTGCCAAGAATTTCGTCCGGCTGCTGAAGAAGCTCCTCGACCGGCACGTCGGGATCGGCGGCCGCCGAGACGAAGGAGGAATTGGCGCCGTTCTCCAGAAGCCGGCGCACGAGATAGGCGAGCAACTCCCGATGGCCGCCGACCGGAGCGTAGACGCGGCATTGAACGCTCGGCACGATCTCGCGCAGCCGCTCATAGAGCGCCTCGCCCATGCCGTGCAGCCGCTGGAACTCATAGTCGTCGCCCGTTCCGGCACGCTCCCGCACGGTCGCGATGGTCAGCGCATTATGCGTGGCGAATTGCGGGAAGATGCGCGGGCGCATCGCCAGAAGCTGATCGGCGCAGGCGATGTAATTCAGGTCGGTCATACATTTGCGGGTAAACACCGGATAGTCGGCGAGGCCGCGCTCCTGGGCGCGCTTGATCTCGGTGTCCCAATAGGCGCCCTTCACGAGCCGCAGCATGATCCGCCGGTCGAGCCGTTCGGCCAGTGCGCCGGCCCAGGCGATGACCGCGCTCGCCCGTTTCTGATAGGCCTGAACGGCGAGGCCATAGCCGTCCCAGCCGGCAAGCGATGGATCGGCGAACACCGCCGAGATCACCTCGAGCGAGATTTCCAGCCGGTCGGCCTCCTCGGCATCGATGGTGAAGTTGAGATCGTACTGCTTCGCCTTTCGCGCCAGCTCCAGCGTCCGCGGCACAAGCTCGCGCATGACGCGCTCCCGGCTCACCGCCTCATAGCGTGGATGGAGCGCCGACAGCTTGACCGAAATGCCGGGCCGTTCGGGCAGAGGCTGATCGCCGGCTTCCCGGCCGATGGCGTCGATCGCTTGCGAATAGGATGAGAAATAACGCTCGGCGCCCCCGTCCGTTCGTGCGCCCTCGCCGAGCATGTCGAAGGAATAGCGGTAGAGCGCGCCGGAGCCGGAGCGCGCGCGGGCGAGCGCCTCCTCAATGGTCTGGCCGAGGACGAAATGATTGCCGAGCACCCGCATCGCCTGGCGAGTCGCGGTGCGCAGGGTCGGCACGCCGATGCGCTTGGCGAGCTGGCCGATAATGCTTTCCGGCGTCTCGCCCGGCCGGATGATGCGCGCCGAAAGTCCCAGCGCCCAGGCCGAGGCATTGACGAGCAGCGCGTGGGACTTCGCCTCATGACGCAGGAAATCGCCCTGGCCGAGCTTGTCCTCGATCAGCCGGTCGGCCGTCGCCCGGTCGGGCACGCGCAGGAGCGCCTCGGCGAGCACCATCAGCGCCAGCCCCTCGCGCGTCGAGAGGGAATATTCGTGCAGCATCTCCTCGACGCCGCCGAAGCCGCCGCCGCGGGCGCGGATGGCTTGGATCAGGTCGCGGGCGCAGTCGGCGATCGCGGCTTCGCGCTCGCTGGCGAAAGCGGTGGCGCCGAGGAGGCTGCGCGCAATCCTGACATCGTCCGGCGCGTAGGGCGCGTTAAACTGCGGGAGCGTCTCGGTTCCGTTCATCGGGCTGCCCTCATTCCTTGCGAGTCCGGCACGCCCGCCCCGTGCCAGGCTTGCCGTTAAACTGCATTCACAGCGTGTCCGCCATCCACCGAAATGATGCTGCCGGTCATATAGGAGCCGGCTTCGGAGATCAGCAGCAGCATCGCCCCGACCAGCTCATCATGCGTGCCGGTGCGGCGCATGGGGACGCGCTTGACCATTTCCTTGCCGAGGTCGCTGTTCAGGAATTTCGCGGTTCATATCCGTTTCGAAATAGCCGGGCGCAATCGCATTCACGCGGATGCCGTAGCGCGCCCATTCCAGCGCCATCTGCTTGGTGAGCTGGACGACAGCCGCCTTGGAGACCGCATAGGCGGTGATGCCGGGTGCCTGACGCAGACCGAGCAGCGAGGCGATATTGACGATGCTGCCGCCCTTGCCCTGATCGACCATATGCCTTGCGACTTCGGCGCCGACCGCCCAGACGCCTTTGAGATTGGTGTCGAGCACCCGGTCCCAGCTTTCCTCGGTTTGCTCCAGGAGCGGCACGCGCTCCGCCGTGCCGGAATTGTTGATCAGCCCGTCAATGGGGCCCGCGAGCCTGACCGCCTCGGCCACCCCGGCCTTCACCGAGCCCGATCGGTGACGTCGATCCGCACAGCATGCGCCTTGCCGCCGGCCTTTTCGATCTCCGCGGCGAGCTCCCGAAGCGCGCTCTCCCGGCGGGCGGCGAGCACGACCGTGGCGCCGCGCCCGGCAAGCGTCAGCGCGAATTGGCGCCCCAGCCCGGCGGACGAGGCGCCGGTCACGAGAACGGTCCTGCCGGAAACATCGAAGAGTTTGTCCATGGGGTTTTCCCTAGGCCGTTTAAGTGAGGACAGGGCGAGGGCCGCCATGCTATGGAAGCGGCGCCCCCGACGTTCCTTCCGAAAAATAGCATGGTTTGAGAGATTTGCGATGTCTGCTGGCCTGTTCCCCACCCACCGTGCGCTTTGGATGCCGCTCGATTGGCCGTGGCGGCCCGCGCCGGCCAATCTCCGCCATTGCTGCGCTACGATGAGAAAGGCGCTCGATCATCAATGCGAGCAGCACGGCACCCCGTTCGACTGCCCCGACACGGTGCTCGTCTATCATGAGCTGTTCGACGAATATGGCATTCCGATCCGCGACGGCGGCGCCAGCTATCTGCTGCTGGACCATTGCCCCTGGTGCGGAACGCGGCTGCCGCAATCGAAGCGGGACCGCTGGTTCGACGAGGTCGAGGCGACAGGGCTCGATCCGAACGACTCCGAAAAGCTGCCCGAGCGTTATCTCTCCGCCGAATGGCGCGAGGGAAATGGAAATTAGTGCGTGTTAAGGTGAGGTGAAGTCTTCTTGCCCTCTCCTAACAG